>CAVRIZ010000010.1:0-21371 GCA_963721445.1 uncultured Chloroflexia bacterium | reverse complement strand
GCAGGCTAATCAGCCACAGTCCTCGCACACTTTCCTGGCAGCATCCGCCTACATTTCGACCTTCAAAAAAAACCTTCCTTTTACCTCGCATGGGAATCGGTCAAAGCTTCAGGTGAGCATCCCAATTTCGATTAATGGATGCTTCACCAAATGTTGGCCGGGCAAATGGACCAACAATAGAAATTTGTTACCCCAGAAGGAGCAATGGATTCTCTACGTATTGTTTGATTCTTTGCAAGAAGCGGGCTGCCGGTGCCCCATCATTGATTCGGTGATCGAAAACCAAGCTTAATGTTACCATCTTGCGGACCTTAATTTCTCCATGGAAAGGTACCACCTTTTCATGAATACGCCCGACACCAAGGATAGCGGCTTCAGGTGAGTTGATCACGGGTGTAAAGGCATCGATATCAAACGCTCCAAGATTTGTGATCGTGAAGGTGCCACCGAGTAGATCTCCTTGCAAAGAACGTCCTGCCTGCGCGCGTTCAACTAACTGGCGAAAAATCATTCCAAATTCACGAAGATTTTTTTGATCTGCATCTGAAATTACCGGCACGATCAATCCACGCTCGGTATCCACTGCCATTCCCAAATTGATATGTCTCAAATACTCGATAAACTTTCCATCCGGACTGACTCTGGCATTCATGTGTGGGAACTCACCCAGTGCTCGCGCAACAATATATCCGATCAAATCGTTGTACCCAGGTGTAAATCCCCAAACCTTTGCTGCGCTATCCTTCAATCGGTCGCGTGTTGCGACCAATTCAGAGGCATCCACTTCACTAACAAGGGTCACCCGGGCGGTAGTGTGCACACTGGTTCCCATTCTTTCGAAGATGATCCCCCGAACACCGCTCAATGGCACTCGCTTAGTTACTTCCTGGTCCGTGGTTGATGCTGAGGTTGCGAGCGATGGAACAGACGGCTCGATCACGGATGCTCTCTCATGACTGGCTTTTTCCACATCAGCCTTGGTGACAATGCCCTTGGGACCGGTACCCACTATACCAACCAGGTTCATAGCCAGCTCGGCGGCCATGGCTGCCGCAATCGGTGTGGCTTTTGGAACTTGGTTCAAGTATGAGATCACATCTTTCTCGATCACACGGATGCCCCCGCCGCCATGTGGAGATACGCGCGAAAGGTCCACTTGATTGGCGTTTGCCAATTTCCTTGCTCGCGGGGAGACAAATTGTCGCTCCTCCCCTGGAAATGGGTGGCTGGCAGAGACTGGCGCAGGTTTTGTTATGGGTTTTGGCATTTCAATGTTTACTTCAGTAGATACAGGTTCACCCGCCGAAGGAGTCGATCCGGCGCTGAAAAACTCATCCTGTTTACCAATCACCGCCACGACGGTCAATACGGGGACGGTCTCGCCCATCGGATGGGGACCTTTGTGTAGATAGCCTTTGGCATTAGCTTCCAGGGTAAAGATAGCCTTATCCGTCTCGACTTCCAGGACAGGTGTACCAATATCCACCTTAACGCCATCCTCCACAAGCCAGTTGATCAGCACAACTTCTTCAACAGTTTGCCCTAATTGCGGAATAAATAGCTCTTCTGCCATCAGCTCATCACCTTTCGGCAAGCCTCTGAGATACGGTTAACATTCGGGATGGCCATATCTTCCAAAATTTCTGCTCGTGGAACCGGCACATTGGCAGCAGCCACCCGCACCATGGGTGCATCCAGCCAGTCGAAAGCCAGATCATTGATCCTTGCCATGACTTCATTGATGAAGCTGGTGTTCTCGTATGATTCCGTCACTCCCACAAAACGGCCAGTCTTTTTAATGGACGCTATCACGGTGTCGATGTCGAGAGGATTGAGTGTACGCAGATCGATCACCTCCACATCAATACCCTCCTTAGCCAGTAACTCCGCTGCTTCCAGTGATCGGCTTACCATCCTGGAGTAGGTGACGATGGTCAGGTCCTTACCCGGCCGTTTGATATCCGCTACCCCAAATGGGATGATATAGTCTTCTTCAGGCACAGGACCTTTATCTTTGTAGAGCATCTTGTGTTCAATGAACATCACCGGGTTGTCGTCACGGATGGCGGTTTTGAGCAAGCCCTTCGCATCATAAGGGGTGGACGGCATAACCACGTAAATTCCGGGAAAATGCGTCCATAGACTCTCGAGACTTTGCGAGTGGTGCGCGGCAATTGCTCTCCCGGCGCCACCTTCGGTGCGGATCACCATCGGCACACTGGTCTTGCCGCCAAACATATAGCGATTTTTGGCGCCCTGGTTGGCAACCTGATCCATAGCCAGGGGGGTAAAGTCTACATACATGATCTCGGCCACCGGCCGCAGCCCGGACATGGCCGCACCAACGGCTGCCCCTCCAATAGTGGCTTCGGAAATGGGGGTATCGATCACACGTCCTTCCCCGAATTCTTCCATCAATCCGCGGGTGGCCCCATACGCTCCACCGTACAGTCCGACATCCTCACCAAGGATGAACACATTTTTATCGCGCAACATCTCTTCGCGCATCGCTTCCACCAATGCCTGAGCATAGCTGATCTGCCGCATATTGGGATCAGTTCGCACCCGATCGCGTAACTTTTAATTCATCTTCCACATCCTTTGGAGTGGTCTTAGATGGGGCGAACACATCTGTATAAAGCTGGTCACGATCCGGTTCAGCGGATTTTTCACTGTAACGCATAGCCTCATCCAGTTTCTTCTGGACCAGATCCTCGGCGGTTTCGAACTCCATTTCGCTAAGCATACCTATGGCTGCCATGTCTGTATGCAGCCGTTTGACCGGGTCGCGATCTTTATACTCTGCTTCTTCTTCGCGAGTACGGTATGCGCGTGGATCGGAATGTGAATGACCATAGTAGCGGTAGGTCTGGCATTCAACAATCGTAGGCCCTTTGCCAGAACGCGCTCTGTCGACAGCCTCCACCACCGCTTTGCGAACTTCCAGGACATTCATCCCGTCCACAGTCACACCGGGAATACCATAGGCACAGGCTCTATTGGCGACATGGGGTAGTTTGCTGGCTTTTGCCCAGGGGACGGACATGGCATACATATTATTTTCAACCACAAACACAACCGGTAGATCCCATAAGGAAGCCATGTTGAGTGATTCATGGAAGTTGCCAGTATTGGATGCTCCATCGCCAAAAAAGCACAGAACAACGGCGTCCGAGCCTTTGATCTTTTGTGCCAGGGCTGCCCCAACAGCCACGGGGATATTCCCACCTACGATCCCTGTGGCGCCAAGATTGCCATGAACCACATCGGCAATGTGCATCGAGCCGCCTTTGCCCTTGCAATAGCCACCTGATTTTCCCAATACTTCAGCCATCATCTCGTTGTAATGCGTTTGCTTTGCCTCTGGAGTTTGAGCATAGGTATCCCCGTGAGCATGAGCATGCCCGTGACCACGATGAGTGCTGGTGATCAAGTCACCATCCTTAAGGGCAGCCACAGCACCTACTGCCACGGCTTCCTGCCCGGCATACAAGTGGGAAGCACCTTTCAGGACAGCCTTACCCAACAAATTGGCAATATTATTCTCAAGCGCACGAATCTCCATCATCTGACGCAGATAACCCAGCAACTGTTCTTTGGTCAGTGATTGTTCTTCGATGAGCGCAGATACTTGTTCGATAGTGCGGACGTCTTTCATACTCATTAATATTTCTCCTCGAAATGGAATGGTCTACTTATCGCATTTCCTGGCCGCCGGTAACGTTTATAGCCTGGCCAGTCATGTAGCTCGCTTTTTCGGACGCCAGGAAGACGATCACATTACCAACATCGTCATACGTGCATCCCCTGCCCAATGGAACCTGGCTGACATACTTCTGGCGAACTTCTTCCTTGGTCAATCCCTGGTTGCGAGCATACTGCTCATATAGTGAATCGATCCACAAAGGCGAATCGAGTAAATTCCCCGGGCAGACGGCGTTTACTCGCACCCCGTATTCCGCCAATTCCAACGCCATACTCTGCGTCAGACCGATACCACCGAACTTACTGGCAGCATAGGCTGAGTTTTTGTAACTTCCCTTCTTACCGGATTTCGAATTTACCTGGATGATCACACCGCTGCGCTGTTTGATCATTTGAATTGACGCCTGTTTTGCGCAATGGAAATAGCCGATCAAGTTAACATTAATGACGGCTTGCCATTTCTGCGATGGGAATTCTTCAATAGCCCCGGAAATAAGGATGCCAGCATTGGATATCAGAATATCCAGGCGACCAAACTCTTTTACAGCCCGGTCGATCATGGCTTCCACCTGGTCTTCTTTGGTCACATCTACACCTACAGCCAGAGTTCTCTGCCCGGTTTTCGCGGCGATCTCGGCAGCCACCTTCTCAGCGCCGACCAGATTAAGGTCCGCGACAACCACATCTGCACCTTCCAGCGCAATTCTATGGCAGATGACTTCCCCCAATCCCTGGGCGCCTCCGGTGACAAGGGCGACTTGATTTTGCAATACTTTATCCATAAGCCATTCCTCTTTTAACCAATCTATTCTGGCAGCATCAAACGAAGAAATTCATCTTCTGCCTCAACCGACCACTCACGTTCATTCTTAAGCTTTCTCCAAACACTAGGCAACTTCTCCTTGAGTTCTGCCAGCGAAGTCAGTGGAAAGTCCCTGGTCTGGGGAAAAATAACCACTTTCCCTGGATACTTTGCGTCCCTCAGGGCTATCAATCCATCCCGGGCAGCACTCAGAGATCCAATGGCAGCCACAGAACGATTGGGTGTTAATGTTCCGGTTTCCGCCTTATGCAGCATGAATCGTAAATCTTCGATCGTGGATGCCGAATGGCCAATTACCCGAGTCCCGCGTAAGACTGTATCGTTGAGGTTTAAGCTGGCAATCACTCCGCGGTTCACCCCGGCGAAAATATTCATCACACCTCGCGGTGCAAGGTAAGTGGATGACTCGCTGATCAATTTGGGGATCGGAGCGAGGATCACAATATCATCGAAACCACCTTGAAAAACATCGAACCCTTTTTGATATTCTTCCGGGTTCATCGGATTCAAACAATGCCATTCGATTCCCTTAGACTGTGCCTCTCCGGAAAAAGCCGTGCAAAGATCGTCCAGTCGCATGTCACTCACGTCGGTGCAAAGAATTGTCCCGGGATGACCAGGCTCCTGGATGGCATGCTGGATATGCATATGCCCCATAGGGCCACCAGCGCCAACAAACCAGGCACTTCCGCCCGGTTTGAGCGAGGATCGTACCGGCACATCGGAGTAAGCTTTCGCGATATCAAGACCGATGCCACCCACGATCACCCAGCGGTTGTAGTGGATCCGTCCCACATCCATATTCACGGGTCGCGAAAATGAACGGTCGGAGATGATGGCCAGGATTCCGAAATCAGCCAGGTGAGGGCTAACTGATTCAACCAGGTCGGGATCGGCGTCGAGGACTACGATATCATCCACTTGATCCACGGTTGGATGCTGAATATCATCCACTTCAACCACTTCAATGCCGAGTGATGTTGCCCTGGATCTTAACCAATCCGCGAAATCGGAGGGTAATCCAGAAATAAGCAGTCGGGTAGGATGTGACCTTTCATCGAATCCGGCGCTGAACGTGTAATTATTTTTGCGACTTTCTTCAGTTCCTATGATCCAGGTCACTCCGCCCGGTTTTAGACCAGTGCGGTATTTTAGTTCATAGGCAGCAGTAACGCATGCCCAGGGTTCGGTCAGCGCGCTCTCCGCGTATCCAGTGCTTGATTGGACCGGGATCAGATAATTACCATCGTCCCCATTTAAGATACGCTGGTCGATCTTGTTATACTGGGACAGCCCGCCCTGCAATTCATATCCGTAAGCATATCCAACGCCATCGACAAAAATGTCCGCCTGGACAATAAATCGGTCGCCTACTTTGTATTGATCCTGCAATTTCTCTCCGACTCTTACGACCGTCAGCACAACCTCATGTCCAAGAACAACCGGGTCGGTCGCCATATTCTTATAAATTCTGGGGTGGTCTTGACCCAGCGTGATCACTTTGATATCTGAAAAGCAGAGTCCGACCGCGTCATGGCGAACCAGAAGCTCATCGGGACCAATTTCCGGTACAGGCACTTCGATTGGAGTCCCGTCTTTCCCCAGATTTTCAAAGCCCGCACCATACAGAGGCCACAAATGTTGCCTGGTTGGAATGGGTGATTTTCCTTTTCGGTAATTCTCGAGTGCGTCGGGCATTAGGTCTCCTACCGCTACAAATTAAATTTACAACTGGCCAAATCGACCGGGATGGTTATTATGCTGGAACAACTGAATAAACCGGTCCGGTGTCTCATTGGGATCGATACTCCTCAATCTATTCATCCCCGAGTAACCCGGAGGGACTTTATTACCCATCTGAGAGTAAAAATTGTTTCGGTCACGACGGGATGGGAAATGGGCTTGCGCCCATTTACTCTGATAACCTAAACCGAGAGCGCGCTGCATGGATGTATGTCCATACATGAAATCCGCGCCATCCATGAACGATTTGCGAACCTTTTGTAATTCCGGCGCATCAAAATCATCCAACATGGGTTGACCGAAGCTGTTCATTTCTGTGCCTATATTCAATGGCAAATCCAGATCATTGGCCAGAGCGACGATCTCGTATAATTTCTTCACTTTCTGTTGACGGATTTGTTTATCAGGAATATTCCAATTTCGATCAGGGACGATGTTTAATGCAGCCGCTCCCTGGTTGATCAAAAGACCAAGAAGTTCTTCAATATCCTGCTCTCCCTGAGAGAGTCCATCCAACCAGGCCACACAGGGAATGGCTTCACAGGCCTGGATCAGCCGATTCACCTCGCCAAGTGTCGGGAATGTATCCGGAGTGGGATCAATATATCCGGCGCCGCCCTGTTTCATCAACCTGGTCCTGACCAGGTTTTGAAAATTGGCATCATCGTGAATTTTGCCCATCACAAATTCGACGGGCATGCCCAGTTTATCTGACCAGAATTTGGTCAGGTCGGTTCTCTCCTGTTGCGCAGCAAGCAGATATGCCTGGACAAGATGCCGCTCTGTGGGATTACCTCCCGGGGTCAAAGGCAACACATCCCCGTCATAATCAATGCGAACCGGATCAAGAAAATCATTCAATCGCTGAACCATCCATTGAAGGCGTAACTCTGAGCGTTGACGAAATCCCGCAAGGATCGGTCTGGCTTCAGGTGGAACCTGGTTGCTTGTGAAACCCACGCCCATGTAATAGCTCACACCCGGCTCACCCGGCGAATTGATCTCACGCGTGGAGAATTCAGGTAGATAGACACGGGTTTCCATCCCGGCACTGCCCCTCAGGTCGAGTAGTTGACAGGCATCGAGGAATTCGTCCACCCCATCCAGCACATCGAAATCGACGATCCCCATCAGACGGTAACCATTTTTCCTGGCCTGCCAGGCTAACGCGGATGGAGAAAAGCCAAAAGCGTTATAGGAGTAAAACGAATGACAGTGTAAATTGGCAACCTCCCGAACCGGCGGAAAAGTGATCTGCCCGTTGGCGGATAGGTCAACCAATTGAGACAGGGCATGCGAACGCACTGTTGAATCAAAATGGTTGAGCTCAGTTTCTAGCGCGGTGATCTGCGCTGAATAGTTCATCTGGTTCCCCATATCTTTTTACGATACTCTTCATCCGGTCTGGTTCGGATGCGTTCGGCGAATTCAGTCGTAATAAAGTTCGGGCCGCTCATGGAATAGGTACCGGAAATGACTCGCGCCACCTTTACCCCCATGGCTGTGATATTTTCAACATCAGAGGCTGATTTTCCCAGGGCGATAAAACCATGATTTTGCATCAAAACGACCTTTGGTACCAGCCCCCACTTATCTGCATATTTGTTGATGGCTTCCCGAACAGCCTGAGCCAGAGGCAACCCCGGGTCGGTATAGGGGACAAATACCGGAGCCGGACCGCAATAAACGATCTGATCTGGGAAGAGGGATCCGGAATAAGCCTCAGCGGCTTTTTTTGAGCAGAGAATCGTATTGACCGCTGTCGGATGTGTGTGACCGATAAAATTCACTCCATCCAATTGAAGCATCATGGCATGTAGGAATGTTTCCACGGAAGGTATGGCAGTGCCGGCTTGATCCACACAGGCTGCCTGGAGTCCGTTAAGAACCTCCGCATCGCTTAAATGATCTTTTTGTAATAGATCTAAAATTCGATTAAAGTAAACTTGCACGAGACCAGATTGCTCTATAGTCCGTAATGAAACACCACTCGCTTTAACCCAAAACGTTGCTTCATCTACCCGGGCAGAGGTATTCCCCTCTCCCAGGATTGTATAGTCCAAAGCTGGATCACCCAGGGTTCGCGACATTGCTATGAGGTCGGTAAGGATTGTGTCTGTCATATGTATATTTCTTCCTTTGAATTAGTTGATTAATGCAAAACTACCTTTGAATCAATACATTTCTTTCGTACTCTTTAATTTGATCGAGGAACCGCATGCCAACCGGAACATTTTTCTTCGTGCAATAGTAGTCCCAGACCGTGCCGAAAGGCATTGATTTTAATTCTTCCAGCAACACTATCCGGCTGGTCAGGTCACCATCCGCTTCAAATTTCTTCATCATTTCGTATGGCTCCAATAACGCCATCAGTAATGCCTTTATCGTATTGCGGGAACCTATCACCCAAGCAGCTACGCGATTGATACTGGCATCAAAATAATCCAGTCCGATGTGTATCCGCTCGAGAGCGTTGTTACGAACAATTTCCTGTGTAACCGCTTGTAATTCATCAGTAAACGTAACCACATGATCGCTATCCCAGCGAACACCCCGACTGACGTGCAATAATAACTGGTCGAGATAAAGTAATAGGGAGGATATTTTATCTGAGATCGATTCGGTCGGGTGAAAGTGACCAGTATCCAGGGTTAATAAGATCTTCCGGCTGACAGCATAAGCGGTATATAACTCCATGGAACCTACCACATAGCTTTCAGATCCTATACCGAACAACTTCGGTTCCACCGCATCCAGGTTATAGCGGGAGTCAATATTTTCCGCAAATATCGTATCCAGTGATTCAAGCAATAATCTGCGAGGTGTCTGCCTATCTGCCGGTGTGTCCTTGAAACCATCCGGGATCCAGATATTCGTCACCGTTGGTGTTCCCAATTCCCGACCAAAGTATTCACCGATCTTGCGGCTGGCTATGCAATGCTCAACCCAAAATCGGCGGATGTTCTCATCACGGTGTGAGAGGGTAAATCCATCGGCTGATTTCGGGTGTGAAAAACAGGTAGGATTGAAGTCAATCCCATGACCATGGGCTTTTGCCCAATCTTTCCAAGCCGAAAAGTGATGTGGTTCGATCGAGTTTCGTTCCACTTTTGTAGCTGATTCCAAATAACTGGCATGAAGATTTAATCGGTGTGAACCAGGTATCAATCCGTATGCTAAATCGAGATCGCTACGTAATTCTTCTGGATTGCGTGCTTTACCGGGGTAATTCCCTGTTGTAGCAATCCCACCACTCAGATCGCTTCCTGAATTCTCAAAGCCACCGACATCATCACCCTGCCAGCAATGCAGACTGATGGAAACTTTTTCCAGCCTGGAGATGGCCTGCTCTGTATCCACACCCATTGCCGCATAGCGCTCCCTGGCTAGGATATAAGCATTCTCAATATTGGTTTCAAAAGGGGTCATAGTTGCCTCTAAAATATATTCTGTTTCACACCAAATGTTTTACAAATATTCCGAATTTCGTCTACGCTCAGTCCTTCACCAATCTCCCCGGTGGATAGATTGAGGTATTCATACTTTGCCGCTGTTTCTGCGTATTCCACCCGGTCGGCTGCGCGTTTGACAGAGACATCCGAACGGGCCATCACGCCATGCTTTGCCCAGATGACAATCCGGTGTTTTCGCAGCGAATCAACGGTTCCTGCCATGAGTTCGGGCGAACTGGGTATTTGGAATGGAACAAATCCAATCCCTTCCGGCAGATTGATGATCAACTCTGGTTGCCAGCGCAGGAGATGGGAATTGAGAAATTGTTCATTTTGGTATCGTGGAATATGACTGAGGTAGGTAAGATGGGGAGGCTGCGCATGGATCACAGCCTGAAAATTTGAATTGTTGGAGACAATTTGATCGTAATGCACAGCTAAATGAGAATTGAATTCACTGGTCACATGTTCAAATCGGCGATGATATGAAATATACAGCTTGCCAGTCCGACCGTCCGGGTTTACCGCGATGCAACCGAGATTGGCGCTGGGTTCATCCTCAATTTCCCGAAGACGCCGACCGGATCCGCTGACCAGAAAAGTAGCACCTGCCAGTTCAGGAACATATTGGGGCAGGACGATATCCTCAACCATTGGGAAGCGGGACCGGGGTTCAATTGGCCATCGGACGCACACTGAAATATTTCCTGCGGCGCCTTCGCTTGCCTCAATTTCAGAGAGTCGTTTACCTGCCGCGCCGATCATATCAAGGAGATCATCTAAGTTCCGGATAAGGTGCCTGTAACATTTTTTACTCCTTCATTACTTTTAAGAAAGCGCGAATAGGCTTCGTCCCAATCCGCGCTATCGTTTGGTTCGTATTCTTGCGGATTGAATGAGGTTCGAGTGACACTTCGCGCTTCTGCGAGTGATCCCAGATGTTTCAATCCAATAGCCTGCATCAGGATATTACCAATGGCGGTTGCTTCTACAGGTCCCGCGACAACCAATCGTCCAGTAGCGTTAGCCGTGAACTGATTCAACAGGCAGTTCTTGGTACCCCCACCGATAATATGGATCGGGTCGAGTCGGTAACCGATGATTTCTTCCAGTCGCTCCAATACCCAGCGATACTTCAACGCAATACTTTCCAGAGCCACCCGAATGATCTGCCCTTTTGTTAGCGGTACGCGCTGACCTGTATCGGAACAAAATCGCTGAATTCGGGTTGGCATATCGCCCGGATGCAGGAATTCAATAAAATCAGGGTCGACCACAGCGTAAAACGCCTCAGACTCCTCAGCCAGCCTGGTCATTTCGTCATACGATAATTCTTCCCCTGCCCTTTTCCATTCACGGCGGCTTTCCTGTAACAACCATAAGCCCATAATATTTCTCGAGAGCCGCCAGGTACCGAAAACACCGCCTTCATTGGTGAAGTTGTACTGTAATGCTTTTTCATTCAGATATGGCTGAGGAACTTCTGCGCCTAATATGGACCACGTTCCTGAGCTGATCCAGGCAAAATTCTGATTCTTCGCAGGTACAGCGACGACTGCCGAACCCGTATCGTGACAGGCTGGCGCGATAATCGGAGACTGATGCACCCCTAATTCGTCCGCTACGGTAGGAAGCAGGTTTCCGATCACAGAGCCGGGTTCAATTAATGGCTTGAAAAGGTGATCAGGCAGATCGAACGCAGTAAGAATGGGTTTTGACCAGGATCGATCACGCGGATCAAGGCATTGGGTCGTGGTTGAATTCGTGAATTCATTCGCGATCTGTCCACTTAACCAAAAATTAAACAGATCGGGAATGGTCACGAATGATTTTGCCATTCCAAGGAGCGGCGATCTTTGCATGGACATTGCAAGTAATTGATACAGGGAGTTGATCTGCATGAACTGGATGCCGGTGTGAGCGTATATTTCTTCACGGGACATTCGTTTATAGGCTTCGCTCAGCATGCCATCCGTGCGGATATCACGGTAATGAAATGGATTGGATAGCAGCGAATCATGGTCATCGAGCAGGGCAAAGTCCACGCCCCAGGTATCTACGCCAATGCTATTGAGTTGTTTATCGAACTTCGCAGAAGAGATGGCGATACCAGTCTTAATATCAGACCATAAACGCAATACATCCCAGTGTAAGCCATCAGGCAGGCGGACTGCGTAGTTGAGAAAACGAGTTGTCTCCTCGAGCGAAAGGCGATCACCATCGAGCGAACCAACAATGGTACGTCCACTTTCTGCTCCCAGATCAACGGCCAGGTAATTCGATCTCATCAACACACCCGTTGAAATTCAATTCCTAGTATGGCAGTAAGCTTTTCCAGTTTATCTGCGCCATGACCAATACCAATGGCGCAATGATGAGATGGGCCAGATTTAGCCCAGGCATTAATATATGCCTTTGCCCCAATCGAGAATCGGTAACGGCTGTTCGTGTTACCGATATCGAGGATCGGACCAGGAACTGTTTCGCCTTCTGCCACGAGTAATTTAACCTTGCCTTCCCGGTTTTGGCAGACTGAGAGGATGGTGACCGGTCCGTTTTTAACACTCATCTGGATGGACAACCCCTTACCCGGTTTGCCATGATAGATCGTTAATGGAACCACCTGGACTTTCCCTTCTGCGATGGCCGCATGACCTGGTCCATCATGCCCGAGCATCACGATATCATCGTCAAAATCAAGTGCATAAAATTCGGAGAAAGAACCTCCCATACCGAATGCATCCATGATCTTCATGGCGATAACATTCTTCACTTCATACTCACCAGCCACCGGCACATGTTTTGCGGTCAGGAGTGTGTTTCCCACGATGACGGAAGTTACAATATCTTCGGATTCGTTTCCGGGTTGACCTTCATAAAAATAGGCCAGGCTTCCCAACCTGTGCTTCTCCACCATTTTGTGCAAAGCTGCACTCGTCCCTGCGGCTCGACGCAGTTCATCTTCGCTGCACATGGGGCTGATATCAAATGTTCGGCGGAATTCTGCCAACATCTCATCTCTATCTTTTTCTTGCAGATCATCACGGATGGATTTTAATTCGTCCATCTCGACCAGATCAAAGTGACTGCCAAAAACACTGCTCAGTTGGGTGTAATCGGAATACACATCCAGCATTCCCCCATAATAATGCCCCAACAGACCAATCCGACTTTGCCGGAGCACTTTTGCAACAGAGGCAGCGGCCACCCAATTCCTGATCTCATTCCAGGCTTCCGAGTCGTCAAGTGTCCCGGTAACGAGGTGATAGTCTATCCCCGCCCGATTGAATACGCTGGCAATTTCCGGTGCTGAGCAAGCCTGGCAATGAGCAAGCCATTCACCGGTCTTTTCCTCACGACTTGATAGTTTATTAAACGTGTCGTAATCGATATGGCTGACCGGTTGGAGGTTTAAGACCACCACAGGGACTTTTGCTTTTTGAACGACTGGCAATACCGTGGAACTCAAAGCATACGTGGAAATGTAAAGGAAAATTAAATCGACACCTTCTTTGACAAACAGGTCCGCTGCAACCGCGGATTTATCGAGATTATCCACCAGACCGGCATTCACCACTGTTGCGCCATCCCGTTCCAGCCCGGCTCGAATCCGATCCTGGTAGCCCTCCAGTTTATCTTTCAGTCCCTTGAATTGTGGCCAATACGTATCGAGTCCGATCCCGAATAAACCGATTTTTACATTTGTCCTAGTAGATGCCATGGTTTAAATTTCCTTTACCGGTGGGATTTTTGCCAGTTCAATCGGTTCCCTTGATACCCTTGATTTGATCACCCAGAAGCGTGGAGTATCTCTTACATTTTGAGCTACTTGGAAGGACACACGGTACTCCTTCGAACTATGAAAATGTCTTATAAAAAGAATAATAATTGCGTACTTCATCTTCCCGGACGCTACCGGGAAGATGAAGTAAAAATCAACAGCTATTTGGGTAAATTATCAACGGTTATTAGATTGACTGGGACAAAGATCTCACGGGCTTCGGCATTATCATACGTCAGTTTCTCGCCATTCATCAGTTTGGTGGCAAGGTCAACGGTCATCTTGCCCATCTCAAATGGGACCTGTTGTACGGTCGCAGCCATGTCTCCAGCCTTGATGGACTCGAGCGCGATCTGGTCAGCGTTGAAACCAATAACATAGATATCGGTCGCACCACTCTTGCCAGAGTCTTTCACAGCCTGGGCAGCGCCAACAGCCATCGGATCGTTGCAGGAGAACACACCGGCTACGTCTGGATTAGCGGTCAAAATGTCTTGCATGACCTTGTAGCCCTGTTCCTGCTGGCTGTTACCCGAAAGGGTGGCAACCACTTCGTACCCAAGTTCTTTGATCTTGGCTTCAAACCCAACATTACGTCGGGCAGCGTATACAGCGCTCGCTTCACAGGTGATGGAAGCCACTTTCTTGGGCTTGCCCGCAGCACTGATCAGTTTGTCCATCTGAACTGCAGCCATTACGCCGCCTTCTTCATTGTTCGAGATGACGATCGCATCATAGGCCGATCCGCCACCACCAATGTCATCCACTACTACTGGAATGCCTTTGGCTTTGGCAGCATCCACGATCGGACCTAACGCATCGGGCTTGAATGGGGAAATGATGAGTGCATCAATGCCCTGGTTGATCAGATCGATCGTAGCGGAAACCATGGTCGATTCACTGGATTTCTCATCGACAAGAATATAGTCATATCCCGCAGCGGTCGCAGCTTCCTTGGTGCCTTTTTCCATGTCCTGGAAGAAACCATACTGCATGTCATACACGGAGAACCCGATGACTTTCTTCACAGCGGGTTTCACGCCCAGGGATTCAGCAGTGATCAGGTTGACCGGGACAAAAATCTCACGGGCTTCAGCATTATCATACGTCAGTTTCTCGCCATTCATCAGTTTGGTGGCAAGGGCAACCGTCGTCTTGCCCATCTCAAATGGGACCTGTTGTACGGTCGCAGCCATGTCTCCAGCCTTGATGGACTCGAGCGCGATCTGGTCAGCGTTGAAACCAATAACATAGATATCGGTCGCACCACTCTTGCCAGAGTCTTTCACAGCCTGGGCAGCGCCAACAGCCATCGGATCGTTGCAGGAGAACACACCGGCTACGTCTGGATTAGCGGTCAAAATGTCTTGCATGACCTTGTAGCCCTGTTCCTGCTGGCTGTTACCCGAAAGGGTGGCAACCACTTCGTACCCAAGTTCTTTGATCTTGGCTTCAAACCCAACATTACGTCGGGCAGCGTATACAGCGCTCGCTTCACAGGTGATGGAAGCCACTTTCTTGGGCTTGCCCGCAGCACTGATCAGTTTGTCCATCTGAACTGCAGCCATTACGCCGCCTTCTTCATTGTTCGAGATGACGATCGCATCATAGGCCGATCCGCCACCACCAATGTCATCCACTACTACTGGAATGCCTTTGGCTTTGGCAGCATCCACGATCGGTCCTAGCGCATCGGGCTTGAATGGGGAAATGATGAGTGCATCAATGCCCTGGTTGATCAGATCGATCGTAGCGGAAACCATGGTCGATTCACTGGATTTCTCATCGACAAGAATATAGTCATATCCCGCAGCGGTCGCAGCTTCCTTGGTGCCTTTTTCCATGTCCTGGAAGAAACCATACTGCATGTCATACACGGAGAACCCGATGACTTTCTTCACAGCGGGTTCAACGGGTGCCGTTGTGGCAACTGGCGCTGCAGGAGCGCAAGCTGTGATGACAAAGGTTAAGACGAGGATGGTGGCAAATAATTTGAAAATCTTTGAATACATGTTTCTCTCCTTATATTATTTTTGTGGTTTATCGAAACTTTGTACAAGCGACTTCATTCTGTTTGGGTCTCACCTCCTGAATTGTGATCAAGCGTTTATTTCAGATTTTATGGTCGAAATCCGGCGGCTGGCACGTTCGAACAACCGCTGGCGAATTCCCTCGATCGATAATGCCAATAACAGGATCAAACCAACTGCGACACGTTGAACAAATGCGTCGGCGTGAATGAGGTTGAGTACATTTGCCATCGTTGCGTAAAGCAGGCAGGCTGCCACAGTACCCAACATGGAGCCACGACCACCCGCAAGCCGGGTCCCCCCAAGGACAACAGCAGAGATAACATTTAATTCAAAACCAGGCTCAAGACCTGGACCGGCAGAATACAACCGGGATCCGATCAGAAAAGCGGATATCCCGGTGAACAATCCTACGACTATAAATATCCAGGTCGTTGTGTGATTGACCGGTACACCCGCCACTCTGGCTGCATTGCTGTTCGTTCCGATGCTGAAAACGTAACGCCCAAATGGAGTATGGGTCAGGATGAACCAACCAATTACAGCACAGAGGAGAAAAATTAACAGCGGTGTGGGAATACCTAAAATATTGCCATTGCCCCACCAGGTAAACGTCTTACCGCTGTAGCGGATCGGCTCACCGCCTTTGGAAATAATGAAACTCAACCCGCGGACGATAAATAGCATGCCAAGGGTGGTAATAAAGGCTGGGATTTTTATTCGGGTTACCAGGAAACCATTAACGGTTCCAACTGCCATCCCAGTCGCAATAGCGGTCAACATAGCCAGGGGAATTGATTCAGTCTTCGCCACGACCATCAACCCCAGGTATGCTGAAAGAGCCAGGGTTGAACCGATTGAGAGATCAAAGGTACCAGAAATAATGGCGACAGTCATACCCACGGCTGCGCAGCCAACAAATGCGGATTGACGGATGACATTGAGCATATTATCCGGATTGCTAAATTTTGGGACAAAGAGGTAAGCACAAATCCAACCGATGAGAAAAACAGTGGCAATACCATACCGTTCCCACAGTACATCCCAATCGAGATTCGCAGACAAAGTGGACTTTGTCGATTTAGCAATGCTCATACCTGCCTCCGGACCAAACGACGAATATCAAAACCCTGGCTGATATTGACTGCCAAGTGCGCCAAGCATCAGCACACCCACAGTGAGTTCCTGGTAAAAGATGGGCACATTCAACAAATTCAATCCGTTATTGACCATCGAAATCAAGAGAGCACCGAGCAAAGTACCAATCATTGTGGCTTGTCCGCCTGAAAGTGCTGTTCCACCTAAAACAACCACCGCGATAGCTGATAGTTCCAACCCGGTGGCAAGCCGTCCATTCGCAGTCAACACCTGAGAACTGATGATCATGCCCGAAAGTGCTGCTGTCGCACCAACAATCGAAAAGATCGCCCACAGCACGCGATTGGTTGGAATTCCTGAGCGCTGTGCAGCGGAAAGATTACTGCCTATGGCGAGAATATGGCGACCAAATCGGGTTTGGCTGACAATAAACCCAAGTAATATGGCTAAACCGACCGATAGTAAAATGGGTGTCGGAATATCAAACAGATATTCCCCCGAGAGAACTTTGTAGCCCGTCTGCCCAAATAAATACAGATCTTTACCATCCGTATATATTAGGGCGGCGCCTCGGACGATCGTCAACATCCCGAGTGTTGCGATAAAAGCCGGTACTCTTAATTCCGTGATGATCAGACCATTAATCAACCCTACCAACGCTCCCGCAGCCAAACCGGCTACAATACTTGCCGGAACACCGATGATCGGTACCAGGCTGAAAGAAATGCATCCGGCAAAAGCAGCGGTTGATCCAACCGATAGATCGAAGTTTCCGCTGGCGATCGCGAGGGTCATACCCAACCCAAGAATTGCCACAAGGCTGGCATTGGTCATCACATTGAGTAAATTGCCGAGGGATAGGAAACGGGGAGACAGCAAACTGAGAATGATGCCGACGACGACGACAACCACACCGATGCTATATGATTTCCAGATCTTCTTTAGGGTGTTTTCCATTCCTTGCTCCTAGACGCGGGTTGCCAATGCCATTACTGATTCCTGTGTCAGTTCCTCACCGGCCAATTCTCCACGCGAGTGGCCGGATGAGAAAACCATTACCCTACTCGCAAGTCGAATGATTTCTGGAAGTTCAGATGACTGTAATAAAACAGCCATCCCGGAATCAACCAGTAAGTCGATCAGGGAATAGATCTCTGCTTTTGCGCCCACATCTACACCCCGAGTAGGTTCTGCAAGAAGCATCACCTTACAATCTTCAGCCAGAGACCTCGCCAGCATCACTTTTTGCTGATTGCCCCCACTCAAATTGCTGATTCTTTGATTTAGGCTGGAGCATTTTACATTGAGTTTTCCACGATATGTCTCGGCGGCTCCTGCTTCGCGTTTGCCGTCGATCCAAAATAGTTTTTGAAGACGTTCCAATATTCCAATACTGATGTTTTGTTTTACGGAAAGATCGGGAAGGAGACCCGCTTTTTTACGATCGTTTGGAACATATCCCAGCCGCGAATGGATGGCATTGCGCGGATTATCAATCGCTAACGCTTTTCCATGCAGGATAATTTCATCGGCGTTGGCATTTCTCAGTCCGAATAGGGCTTCGACTACTTCGTTTGCTCCGCTGCCCATTAAACCGGCCAAACCCAACACTTCTCCAGCGTGGAGTTCAAAGGACACATTGTGAACTGAATCTTCCACATTTAGATTTTTTACTGACATGACGACTTCACCGACAGGACGATCGGGACTTTTTCCATGAACCAATGCACGACCCACCATCGCGTAAATCACTTTTGCTTCATCCAAATTGGAAGCCTCATCTGTTAAGATATGCGTTCCATCTCGCAAAATCGTGATCCTGTCCGCGACCCGGAATACCTCTTCCAGTTTGTGCGAAACGTAAATAACACCGACATTTTCTTTCGCCATGGATCGTACGATTTCCAGTAATCGGTCCACTTCACGTTCCGAAAGGGCTGCAGTAGGTTCATCCATAACGATGACGCGGGCATCAAAAGCCAATGCCCGCGCAATTTCGACAAGTTGTTGTTGGGCTACAGAGAGTGAAGATACCGGTACGCGGGGGTCAATATCAATTTCCAGCCGTTTAAGTGCTTCACTTGAGCGCTGATTCATTTTTTGCCAGTCGACCATTCCATTTCGGGTTGGTTCGCGGTTAATAAAAATATTTTCTGCAACACTCAAATGGGGAACAAGGTTGAATTCTTGAAAAATAACGCTAATGCCAGCTCGCTGAGTATCCGCAGGGTTATGGAATACGACCTGGTTTCCATCCAAAAGCATTTTCCCGCTGCTTGGCTGTAATACTCCGGCGAGGATATTGATCATGGTGGATTTGCCAGCCCCATTTTCCCCTACCAGAGCATGCACCTCACCCGCTCGGACATTAAAATCAACCTGGTTAAGGGCGAGAACACCTGGAAAACGGCGTGTCATCTGCTGGACTTCAAGTAGACTGCGATGGTTTTCTTCAGCCATAATTTTCCCAACTCCGCGAATCTGTTATTCCAGGCAAACCGTAAAAGGAATATCTGCTTCCATTAATCGCGATTTCCAGTCATCAGTGATGCCCGAATCAGTAAACAAGTGTGTTATTTTCACAACTTTGGCAAAAGGAGTCAGATCTTCTTTCCCGAACTTGGACGAATCCACTAACCCAAATAATTGCTGCGTTGATTCAATTACTTTTCGTTTGAGTTGTGCTTCTTCCAAATGGACTTCTGTCATTCCCCGCTCTAGACTGAAACCGCTGCAGGATAGGAAAGCTTTTTGAATACACAGGTCTTCGATGATCCGTTCGCTCAATAAGCCGGTGACGGATGAAGAATTGTAGTTAACAACACCGCCAATCAGGATCACATTGTTGGACGTATTTTGGGCGAGTTCCCGTGCTACTTCAAACCCATTTGTCACCACACGCAGGTTTTGTCTTTCAGATAATCCTCGCGCAAAGTAATAACAGGTGCTGCTTGCATCCAATAATATAGAGTCGCCATCCATAACTAACGAAGCTGCCTCTTTAGCAATAGCTAATTTGGCAGCCACATTTAGTTCATAGCGTCGCATGAATGAATTATTTTGGAACGGATCCTGATTTTTTAATACTGCTCCCCCATGAACCCTGTTCAATCTCCCTTCGTCTTCAAGCGCATTAAGATCGTTTCGAACGGTGCCTTCTGAAACATCTAACGCCTTTGCCAACTCGGGGACGCGAAGTCCAGGTTGTCTGCGCAGTACATCCAATAATGATTGTCGACGCCTAAAGGTAGTCACTAGCAATCCTTTTATTGAAATTTATTGTTTTTTGTTGTTTTATTACTGAATTCAACAATTTTATATTAACAATATTGTTGATACTTGTCAATAGGCAATTAATCGGCATGGATTGGATTTGCACTACCCGTGATTAAATCAATACAATAAAAAGGATGGATATTTGGTTTCCGATCAATCCAAGGCAAGAAATTACGAATTGAGGAGATTTATCCCTTCAGACCTTGATGGCTAAACATCTAAGGGAAATCAGAAAATTATCGGATCTGGTAGATGGCGCTGATGCGAAAGGATTACCACAATTAGAAATGCTGCCAAACTATCGATAAACATGGCGTTTAAGTCTGGTGGTGTCAGATGGTTAAGGATGGGTTAAGTGCAGGTTCATGGGTCACACGTAAAACCCAGGTCAATATCTGCACTGGGGGGGAAAAAAACTTTATGGACAGATTATTCAAATTTAGGAATACTGGCAGGTTGCCTTGATTCGCTTATAGTACCAGCACAAATCAAGTTGATCATTCGCAGTCCTCGCACACTTTCCCGGCAGCCTTCTCAAAAGATTCGCGACCTTCCGTATACGAGAAATATGCCAGACCGACTGCTCCCAGCGAATCCAGAAAGGGTATCTTTGTAACTGTGAAGAGCAAGCTTGAAGCGAGCAGCACTACCGACATATAAATACAGGTCTTTGTACAGTTTGCATCCGCCAGAATTGGCGCAGAATTTAACGCCCGGCCAACTTTTTGTTTTTGCCTCATCAGCCAGATCATGACTGATAAGGAAATCAACGAGATTACTGTTCCCCACAAAGTTGATACAGGGCCGGTTCCCCTAATTAAATTTAGGATAACGGAAAGAATCAATCCTCCTGTCAGCAAGTAAAAACTGATACCGGTGATCCGTAAAGCCTTCACCTCGATGCTACTTCGTGGGGATTCCGGTTCTCTTCCTATACGGAGGATCATCCAGGTAATACCAATCGCGGAGATCACCTCGATGAAGCTGTCGATTCCAAAACCGAAAAGCGCCAGGGTCTCATCTGAGAATCCAAGGATGGTTGATACCACACCTTCGATCAGGTTCGCGACGATGGTGAAGATACCAAGCCCTAGTGCATACCTGTATAATTTTCTTTCTTGATCTGTCATTTCCTACCAATAAGGCAAACAGGAGCTGATTATTCCTTGATCATGATCAGTAACATTTTATAAGGCGTAGCCGCCTTCAACGCGTGCGTCTTGTTGGCCGGCAGCAGCAGGGACTGCCCGGCAATCACATGAAACCATTCGCCAGAAATGCTGATGTCAGCTTCCCCGTCGATCAAGATAGCGAGTGCATCATACGGGGCAGTATGTTCTGATAGCGATTGACCTTCATCAAAGCCAAATAAAGTTACTGTGCCGGTAGGTTTGTTGATGATCGTTTTACTGACCACCGCATCAGATTGGATCTGAATTGAATCGGCAAGGGAGAATGGAGTA
>CAVRIZ010000009.1:0-11224 GCA_963721445.1 uncultured Chloroflexia bacterium | reverse complement strand
GTAAATCATCGGGGTGGATTAGGGAAAAAACATTTCGGCCGATCCAATCTTCAGGGCCGTAGCCCAACATCCCTGGTGCAGCCGGGCTATCGTATAGGGTGACACCATTGGCATTCAATAACGTAATGGCATCTACATTGTTTTCAACTAAAGCTCGAAATCGTTTCTCATTTTCGTACAATGCCTGCTCTGTACGGTTCTGGATTTCAAACATGTTCAATAACTCAGTATTTGATTGATTGGATGAAGTCAGCAATTCCCGGTGTTAATGTACCAGATACCACAATTTCTTCTTTGTATTCTTGTTCCGTAAGTTCTGTTGCTACCAGACCGAACGAAACGGACATCACATTACCAAGTAAATGGCTAACCGAAAGGAGTATCGGTACCAATGTTCCATCACTGGCGATAAGTCCAATTTGTTTGCGGTGGTTTCCATTGGATCCTTTCCGAAGCATTGATTTAAAAATATGCAAATCGTCGGGTGCGACCCAGGTTTCAATCGTCGATCCGATCACTTTTTCGGTGGATGTCTTGAGCATCTCCGCAAAGCGATGATTTGCGTACAATATTTCCCCATTCTTCGTCAGGGTCAGAACGCCTTGGTTCATCTCATCGATGAGAAACTTGTAAACTCGATCGGCACCGATTATCGGTTTTTTCTTCCCAACATAATCACCCTGACTACCAAATGAATCAGCCTTACGTCTTTGAATATCTCGTATTGTCCGCTTGGCTACTTTTAGGAGCGCTTGCAGATTGGCGTTTTCCTGCTATTAATTGTTTTTCCGTTTTGAGAACTGTTTTTATGGACATAATTCACTTTTTGATCAGCGAACCGCTATCATTATCCGATCTACCTCAGTTCACCATAAGTCCACTCTCATTATCCCTTCTTATTGGAGACCGGGCTTTTTCTGGTCAATTAACAATCATGTGATTTTTTGGCTATCGCTAACAATTTGTGCTTATCAATCAAGTTGTCTTAAGTATTACTATACCCGATTGGAACAACCAATGTCCTAAATTTTACCTAAATAACTTCTAGTAGATTCAGTAAAAGGGATGATTTTACTAATTTTCACGATAAATTTTGATTTCTCCTATATAAGGGACTAATTATCTCACCTAAGCTGCTGGTTTTTTATGTCATATACATTGGTGGAAAAGTAGAATATTTGATTTCCATACATTTTGATCGGCAATATATGCGTTGAGGCATGGGAACGTGTGCCCTTTTGAACCCATCGGATATCCGGTGCCGTCTGCAAATTGGTTTATTGTAACGAAGATACCTTTTTTTCCACGAACAACACATACGAAGGTTCAACACTTCTATTACGTAAGAGTCCGTTCTTATCTTCTATCCCCTACCAATAAAACAACACCTCCAACCAACACTAAAGTGTCTATTCACCGATACCCGGTTGCCTCTATACTCCTGTACAGTATGCAACGGAAGTATCAAGTTACGATCAGGGTTCCCTGCAAAGCATACCCAAAATGTAAGCATTATCGGCTGGATATTCTTCTCAATTAAATCCGTCGAACCAGTCACAAAGGAGATTCGTAAGACATAATTCTCAACCAATCTATATCCTTAGAAAAAGTCCAAATCAATCAAATCATTCGCGTAATTAATAAAAGGAAAAACCATGAATAAAGCAAAACAATTTGGGGAAACCGTAGAAGGCTATAACATCCCTGTACTAAACGAACGGGAAATAAGAGCCTCGGCAGGGATCCTGTATTTCTTTATGTTCCTGGCCTGGATGCTGGTCATATTTAAAGAGAATTTTCTATTAATAAAATTGGTCAATACGTTCTTTCTAGCGGATTTCATTATACGGGTAATGATCAGCCCCAAGTATTCCCCTTCATTAATAATCGGGAGGCTGATAGTAGGTGGACAAACGCCCGAATATGTCGGAGCGGCGCAAAAAAAGTTTGCCTGGACGATCGGTCTGGTGCTAGCCTCGATCATATTTTTGCTATTGGTTGTAATGAATTCAACTAGCTTCGTTACTGGGATTATTTGTCAAATCTGCCTGACCTTCTTGTTCTTTGAATCTGTTTTCGGCATATGTTTGGGGTGTAAATTTTATCCAATGTTTCATAAAGAAAAAACTCAATACTGTCCTGGTGATACTTGTGATCTGAAGGCGAAACAAGCGATTCAGAAAACATCGTTGCTACAAATCGGTGTTGTTATTGGGTTTTTTGCTTTTGTCGTAACTGCAGCAATCTTGTTTAACGATACGTTTAGTGCAAAACCGACAGACTTGTGGCCTATCGTGAAATCTGCTCTATCCGTATAGATTACGTATTCCACTGTTTAGAGTAATTAGTAAGCAGCGCAATTGCGTACCGTAAATACAGCCTGCCGATGTTCTTCATCTCAAAGAAATTGCATATCCATCGACTTGAGGTGATGATCAAAATAGATGTGGCAAAAATCATAATAACGACTCGGACATAAGGGTTTATCGAATGGAGCCAGGCAAATTCGAAATATTAGATGGAAATAAGTTATCTGAAAGAGGAGTTAGCCCAGATAACCGATCTAGACCGGTCCAACTCCACCGGAATCCTTGGTGGGGTATTTGCCTCCTCGCCAGATAACCAGTGATATACAGAGAATTTTTCGAATTTCACTCTGATGGTTGCTCTTGCCTTTGTTCGTATGCCTTTCGTCCTCGATATCCAGTAAAAAAGGAGAAATCATGTTTCGAAGAATCGTAATCCAGTTGAGTTATCCAATATTGATCCTTGCAATACTGAGCGCATGTCAACCCAAAATAACCGTTACACCAGCACCAACACCGAGACCCACATCCACGCCAACACTTTTACCCAGCCCGGCGCCAGCAGCCCCGTTTACTTTTATTGACAGCGGGCAGGATCTCGGCCAGGGGGATGGCGCGTCAGTCGTGGTTGGAGATGTGGATGGCGATGGGGATAACGATGCCCTGATCAGCAATACGGATAAGAACAGCGTGCTGTTGCTCAATGATGGAGTGGGTAATCTCGCAAAGAGTGACCAGGAATTCAAGCCCAGTACTGGCGGCGCCTTCGGAGACTTGAATGGTGATAAGTCTTTGGACATCTTCATCACTGAGGAGACAGGCAACGAAGTCTGGTTGAATGAAGGCAAAGGAATTTTTAGCGTAAGCGATCAAAACCTGACAAGCTCGGAGAGTTCGTCGGTGGCGTTGGGCGATCTGGATGGTGACGGTGACCTGGATGCCTTCGTCACCAACTGGAATGGAAAACCCGATCAGGTATTTCTGAATGATGGTAGCGGTATTTTCAGCGATAGTGGTCAAAAACTGGGCAGCTGGTTTGGCACAGCCGTGTCCCTTGGTGATGTCGATCAAGATGGGGATCTGGACGCATTAGTTGCCAACAATGGCGAGGCGACAGACAATGCCCCGGTATTATGGTTGAACGACGGCACAGGCAAATTCTCTGACAGCACTCAACGGTTGGGATTCACGAACGCATATGCCGCGGTTTTAGATGATCTGGATGGGGATGGAGACCTGGACGCATTTATCGCCAATTCAAGTCACGGCGGGGCTGACCCTGCCAACAAAGTATGGTTAAACGACGGTAAAGGGAAATTTTCAGACAGTGGACAAAACCTGGGATTGCTCTACAGCCTGACCGCCGCATTAGGTGACTTGGATGGCGACGGCGATCTGGATGCAGTAACGGGTAGCTGGAAGATCTGGTCCAAGAATATGGTTGAATGATGGAAAGGGAAACTTTTCAGACAGCATGATCAAGGTGGCCTCATTCAACAGCTCTGGAGTAGCAATTGCCGATATGGATGGGGACGGTGATTTGGACATGATCGTCTCCACAAATTTGTGGGCAAGGGGTGATGGACTCCATAAACTCTGGTTGAATCAGCCTTATCCATAGATAATAGATCCTGATTTCTTGATGGGAATGAGATCATTATGCAGGTTGTCTCCAACATTATCCAATCTACTAAAAATACTTGAAGGGATTAAGATGAAAACCAAAGCGAAAGTCATAATACTTGCAATCGCAAGTATCATAACGGCTTGTACACCATCGTCATTCATGACCTCAACGCCAAAAATTGAAAATACTGCAGTAGTAAGCACACCAACTTCAACTACGGATACTGAGTTTCCGCTTCTAAATACAACCATGGGTGATTTTATTATTGTTTCGGCACGCCTGGTCGACGAAGCACGTGATACAAAGGCTCCTCCCGGAGATAAATTTCTGCTGGTGGAATTGGCTCGACCTGGAATGGAAAAGTTGGTTATGGGCGAGTTTTCAGTCGAATCTTTTCAATCTATGGTCACAGATAATCGAAGCGAAATCTATATCCTTAGAGATGATGGTTCACAGTTATTTTATAGCGGGATGGGAGGCTGGCTTAATGAGGATGAATTTGTAATGGGATTCACAGTATTCCAACCTTTACCGAAAACCTACACATTATATTGGAAAGGGAACTCTCCCATTGATCTTAATATCGAGGAAGAACTATAGTTAATGATGTTTCCACTTCTCCCCAACCAGTCAACAAAAGTTGCACCTATCAGGTGGAATACCAATAATTAATTCAACCTTATCAGGGCTTTACTCGTATACATTATGTGATCGTCTCACATAAGAAGGAAAGCAAACGATGGACCCCAAAATAATCAGTATTATTGCCGTATCCTACCTGTATGGCTTCTTTGAAGTATTCTTGAATTTACGACAGAGAAGAAACAACAAAGTCACTGCTTCAAAAGATAAAGGCAGCTTACGGTTGTTATATATTCTAATAACGATTGGATTCTTTCTGTCGTTTGCAATAGGTACAACAAAACTGGGTAGGATTTATTATTGGAATACTTTATTTGTTATTGGAATGACATTGTTTGTAATTGGGTTGATGATACGAATTCATTCCATACTGACTCTTAGGCAGTTTTTCACATACTCAGTCGCAAAAGTCGAGAACCATCAAATAATCGAAACCGGCTTATATAAATTCATCAGACATCCCGGGTATCTTGGACAAATAATCATTTTCCTGGGGATCTCCATTTCGATATCCAATTGGTTATCAATAGTAGCCATGATGGTTCCGATTACGCTTGCATATCTCTATCGAATAAAAGTAGAGGAAAGATTTATGCTTGAACAATTGGGTGAAGAATTACTTGAATTATCAAAACCGGACAAAAAGATTGCTCCCACTGGTCTTTTGACCGATTCCCGCCAAAACAAGTGTTAGGTTGGGTTGAGCGATCTATGTAAAACCCAACTCTCAACAAACACGGTGGCTCCTGAATATTACCCGAACGACCCATAACCATGTCCGCCCCCTTGGGATTGATAGTTGGATTTCAGCCTTATAGCTTCGTCCTTCCTACATGAACAAAAGAAAAACGACCAGGACTGGTCGTTTTTTAGTAGCGGGGCTAGGATTCGAACCTAGTACCTCCGGGTTATGAGTAATGCTCCTGAATCCTGTCATATAACCCTTTATCTTGCTTCATCACGGGATGCTTCGCAAACCTCAGGAAGCTGCAGTCTGATATCATATCATTTAGTCGATTGGCATACGTAAAAAGGCTCCTCCACGCGGGTTCTTAATGGTTATCCTTATTCGGTTTGATTATTCCTTTATTTACCCACCCGCTCCTTTAAGGCGTGATGTATAATTAATTTATAGAATGTCTGAACCCCTTCTCCTCACCAAACTTTATATTCCCCCACCTCGACAAAAGGTTGTCCTCCGCCCCCGCCTAATCGATCGCCTGGATGAAAGTCTCCAAAGCAAACTAACCCTTATCTCGGCTCCAGCTGGGTTCGGTAAAACCACACTGGTCAGCGAATGGGCTGCAATATTTGGACACCCTATAGCCTGGTTGTCATTGGATGAGAGAGATAACGACGTCACCCGGTTTGTGATATACGTCGTTACTTCGGTGGAGACAATCGCACCAAACATTGGGAAAGGGGTTAGGGCTGCTCTAGAATCTCCCCAACCCTCACCGACCGAATCGATTCTGACAACCTTGCTCAATGAGATGGCTGCTCTGCAGGATAATTTCATCCTCGTCCTGGATGACTACCATGTGGTTGATTCCAAACCGGTTGATGAAGCTCTCAGTTTTCTCCTCAAACACCTGCCACCACAGATGCATCTAGTCATCACTACCCGTGAAGACCCACACCTTCCCCTTGCACACTTACGCGCTCGGGGTCAATTAACTGAACTTCGTGCTTCCGATTTGCGTTTTACCCCCGCCGAAGCCGCTGATTTTCTCAATGGGATGATGGGTATGAACCTTTCCGCTCAAGAAATCGCCGCACTTGAGACCCGTACTGAAGGCTGGATCGCCGGCTTACAATTAGCCGCGATCTCAATGAATGGTCTCCAAGATCCTGCAACCTTCATCGAATCTTTCACCGGCAGCCATCATTTCGTATTGGATTACCTGATCGAAGAAGTCTTGCACCAGCAACCTGAAAACATCCAGACTTTTTTGCTGCATACATCCATCCTCGACCTTTTGTCGGGTCCACTATGTGATGCGGTTTTGGGTTCTCCCTCTGCTTCGGGGCAGGAAATCCTGGAATATCTCGACCACGCCAACTTGTTCATTGTCCCCTTGGATAACGAGCGGCGCTGGTACCGCTATCACCATCTCTTTGCTGATTTGCTGCGCCAACGGTTGGGACAAAGGCTTCCACCCGTCGAAATCGCAGAATTTCATATCCGCGCCAGTATATGGTTTGAAGAGTTTGGGGATTTTGCCAAAGCTTTTCACCACACTTTTACTGCTGGTAATTTTAATCGGGCAGCAGGGTTGGCTGAGTCTGCCTGGCAAGGTATGCAGGGTCGGTTCCAATCGGCTGCCTGGCTGGGTTGGGTCAAGAACCTGCCGAAAGAGATCATTCGTATCCGCCCGGTACTCAGTACCCAGATGGCCCAAGCGTTCATGGATGCCGGCGAACCTGAGGCCAGCGAGACTTGCCTGCAGGATGTCGAACGGTGTCTGAATGGTTCATCAGAAGAGTCAATTGTGGTGGATGAAGCGCAGCTAAAACCATTACCGGCAATTATTGCCATGACCCGCGCTTACAATGCACAGGTTCAGGGCGATCTTTCTGGCACGGTGAAATATGCCGAACTGGCGCTCCAACTCATCCCTGATGATGACCTTTTCAGGCGGGCTCAGGCAACGATCATGTTGGAGGTCACCCACTGGACAAGAGGAGACCTGGAGTCCGCTCGTATTGCCCTGGGCGATTGGATGGATAGTATGCAAAAGGTGGGCAACATTGTGTTTTTCGTTGCCAGCGCATTTGCCTTGGCGGATATCCAAATTGGCCTGGGACGTCTCCGCGAAGCCATTAAAACCTACCAGCAGGCGTTAGAAATTGCCTCAAAACATGGCAAAGATGCCCAGAGCATCACCGCTCACCATCATTTAGGGTTGGCGATGATCCGGCATGAGATGGGGGAAGACGCAGCGTCTGCGGAACACCTCCAAAAAGCCAGAGAGATGAGTAAGCAAACAACGCTGGTCGACTGGTCCTACCGCTGGCATATCGCCCAAGCCAGGCGCAATGAATCCCGGGGAGACTTGGAAGCAACACTGCTCGAGTTAGATGAAGCCAGTCGCGCATATGTCAAGACCCCGATACCGGATGTCCGCCCGACCGAAGCCTTGAAAGCGAAGGTGTATCTCAAGCAAGGCCGGCTGGACGAAAGCCCGGGAATGGGCGCGTAAGCGGGGGCTGACAGCAGACGATGAGATCAGCTACCTGGGCGAGTTCGAGCATATAACCCTGGCCCGGATTCTACTGGCCGAAAATAAAGGCCGTCAGGGGAGGTACTCTTTCCTTCAGGCAATCAGTTTATTGGAGCGCCTTTTAAAAGCAGCCGAAGCCCAAAGTCGGATCGACAGCATCATTGAAATCTTGGTGGTACAGGCGCTCGCTCACCAGGCGCAGGGAAATCATCCCCTGGCATTTGTGGCATTGGAGCGCGCCCTGACACTGGCCGAACCGGAAGGCTATCTTCGGCTCTTTGTGGATGAAGGCGAGGCTGTGCGATTGCTGCTATCCCATTACCAGACCCAGATCATGAGACAATCGAACAGCCAGGGCAATCCATTGCATGTGTATGTGGAAAAATTGCTTTCCGCCTTCGAACTGACAGATAAGAAGCAGTCAATGACTCATTCCAAAAATTCGGAGATGATCGAGCCGTTGAGTGAGCGCGAGCTGGAAGTACTGCGCATGGTCGCACAGGGACTCACAAATACCGAAATTAGTCAGCGCCTTGTCCTGGCGTTGAGTACGGTCAAAGGACACAACCTGCGCATCTTTGGCAAATTGCAGGCAAAGAATCGCTCTGAAGCAGTAGCGCGCGCCCGCGAGCTCGGCTTGCTGTAATTCCTTCCCCCAAAAACAATACTCCCGAACCATACTTAAGTCGCTACCCGACAATACCTTCCTGCCGGTATAGTTGTGTTCATGGAACCAGCTCGAACTCAGCCAACAAGTTATCAGATCAAGATCAAAGGTCATCTGGGTTCTCAATGGGTGGATTGGTTCGAAGGCCTGACCATCACGCACGATGAGAATGGCGATACGCTATTAACTGGTCCGGTAGTAGACCAGGCTGCGTTGCATGGATTGTTCAAAAAAGTGCGCGATTTAGGTTTGCCGTTGATCTCGGTCACCCCTGTTGAACCCGGCCAAACGACTACACTCCCACATCGGAGACATTCAAGGGAAGGCCAGGCGGATCAATCAGATGCCAAGATGTAATTTAGCTGCATGGAAAGGAGTATTGACCTCAATATCAATTTTTGCCCATTTCAATACCCGGTAACCGGGTAGAGATCACAATTTTATTCTCGCTCAGTTCAATCAAAATCATACCAATCGTTCAATAAAAGGACACAAAAAATGAATACAAACAGGATGACCTCGGTAATAAAAGATAAGAAAGTAGTGTTATCAACCCTTTGGATATTCGCGCTGTTCAACTATCTTTATGCGGATGTATTTACAGTATTTTTTAATTCGACTGCCTTGAAGCAAACCTTCCTTATGCCACAGGAGCTTGTGTTGGCATTCGCGATCATGATGGAAACTGCAATCGCAATGGTTCTCCTATCCAGGATCTTGAAATACGGTGCAAATCGCTGGGCAAACATCATCGCCGGTATCTTCCACACAGCATTTGTTACCTGGTCAATCACTGGGGAAGCGCCGCTACCTTTCACAATCATGTTTTCGAGCATAGAAATTGTTTGCACTTTGTTCATTACCTGGTATGCCATCACATGGCGTAACCCTGAAGCGTAAATCACGTATTTGGTGACATACAAGAGATTTGGAGAATCCCATGAAAGCAATTGTGTATACCGAGTACGGCCCTGCCGATGTTCTGCATCTCCAGGAAGTTGAAAAGCCTACCCCCAGTGACAAAGATGTGTTGATCAAAGTCCACGCCACATCCGTCACCGCTGGGGACTGCAACGCACGCGGTTTTACCTTCATCCCGCCTGGATATGGTTTGTTGTCGCGCTTGGCGTTCGGGTTTCGGAAACCCAGGCAACCTGTCCTTGGTGTTGAGTTGTCGGGTGAAATTGTGGATGTAGGCAAGGATGTCAAACAGTTAAAGGTTGGTGATCAGGTCTTTGGTACGAGTATAAAATTTGGCGCGTATGCCGAATATATCTGCATGGCTGAAGACACCAATCTGATCCTGAAACCGACCAATTTGACCTATGCAGAAGCGGCTTCCATCCCGTTTGGCGCCACCGCCGCCCTCTATTTTCTAAGAGACAGAGCAAAACTGCAACCCGGGCAGAAGGTTCTCATCATTGGCGCTTCGGGTTGCACCGGCGTATATGCGGTTCAACTCGCCAAATACTACGGGGCTGAAGTCACGGGTATTTGCAGCACAAGGAACCTGGAGATGGTGCGGTCACTTGGCGCGGACCATGTCATCGATTACACGCACGAAGATTTCACCCGGAATGGCCTGACGTACGACGTCATCTTTGACATGGTTCCCGGTAAATCTTCATTCGGTACGATATAAACCCTCCCTCAAGCCGAACGGGCTATACCTGGCCGGGGCTGGTGGCGTGGAGGTATTTCCCCAAATGGCCTGGACCGCGCTTACCGGCGGTAAGAAAGTGATCGCCGGGGTGGCACCTGATCGCCGGGAGGATCTGGTTTTCCTCAAAGACCTGCTTGAGAACGGGAAACTCAAACCGGTGATCGACCGCTGCTATCCCCTCGAGCAGACGGCCAAAGCTCATCGTTACGCAGATACGGGACGGAAACGGGGCAGCGTTGTCATCATGGTGGTAGATCAGAAATCTACTGAAGGGAAAGAAAAATGGTAGCCATGCCAATCAAACTATCGGCCATTTGGGTTGCCCTCATGTTTTCATATCTCCTGGATGATGTCCTTCGACTGTACAGCGGCGATATTTTACCTGGAAAGATGGGGGGTGTGCATTTCACCCAGGGAATGTGGATGGGTGTAGCTGTCTTGATGCTTACCCCGATCCTGATGATTGTTCTGACTCTGATACTCCCTCAACCGGTCAACCGCTGGGTCAATATCATCGTTGCCGGTTTCTTCTTCCTTTTCAACCTGGTTGGACTGCCCACCTATCCATCTGCATACGATAAGTTCCTGATCGCTGTCGGATTGGGGTTCAATCTTCTGACCATCGGGATTGCCTGGAAGTGGAGCTGAATTGGTGGAGTTGTTGATTGGGTGGAGGATGGAAGCGAACTACTCGCTCTTGGAGCCCCCGAGGCTGAACCAGCCGAGAGGGGAGTCCGAAGCCCAACATTTCATATTGCAGATACCCATCAAAGGCGGTATAACAGGACACAAGTGGGAAAACATCACAACCTTTGGAAAACAGGAAAAATAAACAATGCGGAAAATAGTTCCTTTGATCATGATCTCGATGATACTGGCTGCGTGTTCAGCCAATCCACCCCAGAAGGCAACAGATGTTTCTGCGACGGATACTCCTCAAACGATTGTGCCAACACCTTCTCTGTCAGAAGAGGCAACAGAAGACGCGAACAGCAGCCCAACAATAGATGCTAGCTCAGACAAAGACGTGACTGCAATTGCAACAGAAGAGTCATCTAATCTGAACGGCGACAATGATGCTGGTGTGAAGGTGAC
>CAVRIZ010000008.1:0-748488 GCA_963721445.1 uncultured Chloroflexia bacterium | reverse complement strand
GATTCGGAGAGTATAGCATTTATCAAGCTACTTCCAGATAATATTCAGTTATTCTCAAATGGATCAGAGGCAATCGGTTTTTAACCCCAAAGATATCTTTCTCAATACCTCAAAAGATCTTCAGAGTTGATGGAGTTAAACCTTGACAGATGATGCAATTTTGGCCATGTGCAAAGAGATCAGTGAGAACAGAGCATCCTTAGTTTATTTCAATCTGATTGGTTGGAAATGGAATTTACCTAATCAAGAAGAAATTGAATCATCCTGCCAATTACCAATTTTTGCAATTTTAAGATGGAACTATATATGGGGCAATGTCTCGATGACATTACTTCAATTTGCGATGATATCCTAAGAAATTCTTAGAAGATAAGTAATGCCCCATTTTGGATCACAAAGATATTTTCGTTATTAATCAGAATTAATCAGGACTACTTCGATCTGCGGAGTTTCGAATATTTCAATCCTCATTAACAGTTTTCCTTTCTTAGCATATGATTCTAAGCGTTTCATTTGCTCAGGTGGAATAACAGTATCTTTTGGATATATCAGCCAAGTTCGTTTGTGCGGAATTCTATCAAGAGATTTTGATTTGAAAATATTGACGGTAGGTGGAGACAGATTTTCATTGGTTATTCCATTAATAATAAACTCTGGCTTACCTTGCAGATAATAATGGAATGGTAGTCCAACGGTGGCAGTTCCATAATAGATAATATCTCCTTTTTCCCAATTCTGGGCAATGTACTTTGATACTTGATCAATTGTCGCACCTTTGGAAGTTGAATTCCACCTAGCTATACTCGATACGAGGATAAACGAACAAAACAAAATTGTTATTAATTCCCTTGGATTAAATTTCGATCTTAATGTTGTCATCCCGATAAAAAGCATGAAGGGAATTACAAGAGTTAATCCTGTCCGATAGAAAAAGACATTCTGCCAGACAATGCTCTCGATGAGGATGACCCCCGAATGGGAGGTAAAAGATCATCGATTCTTTACTTATTTTTTACCACCACATAAGTAAGTAAAACGAGATTCGAGTTAATGCGATTAGAAATAAAGTAAAGGTGATCACTGTCGGATTTTGTAAATAGAAAGTTTTAAAAACGTGATTAATAAACTCGGTAAAAATGATTTTACCCAGCCAGAAAGTTGAAGATATACCCTGGCGTTGGTTGAATACTAAAGAATAACCAATACCATGGAATCCATGTAGCAATGACAACCGCAAGCATAACTAAAAATCTTTTATATTCCTTTTGGATATTTCACCAGGAAGTAGATTAGTGCACTGATCCCGAACGCGGGTCCGATCGCGTGTGTGTAGGCGGATAGTCCGGCAATTGCGATTAAGCCGATAGGTTTGTTTATTTCGACGTAATATAATGCGAGAAGATAAAAAAATATGAGCAATCCATAGGCACGAGCATCCTGTGAAACCCATATTAATCCTGGCGAGAAGGCGATTAATGCCATCGCGATCGTTTTCTGATATGGATTGAACCGCATCAAACCCATGAGTTTGGAAGACAGAAACAATGAGCCAATCCCAAGTACAAGCGAAGGCAGACGGAGCAGCCATAAGGAATGATTGTCGAAAACGATCAATCGCAGGATGAGTTCCCACAGAAATAAAGAAGAGTAATACTGGTGGTCTCCCAGGAATTTCGAAAAAGGAGTGGTGGCTCTAAATAGCGATAAGGCTTCAGTCGTACCGAATAGCCGATGAGGTGTACCCACAGATGCGGATCACAACACCGATGAGAAGAATGATCACCGGCAGGTATCGGCCCCATACTCCTAATCGATCCATTAACGATCTATTCTGCATTTGTCATTAACCCAGGTTTACATCTTATTTGCTTTGGCTGGACCAACTGTATATAAAGGACATCTTTATTCCCTGATTATTCTTTTGATTCTGAGGGAGAGTTCAAATTATCCATCTTGTCTTTTGACTTTGGAGGAGATTCAATTATTCAATTCTACTCTCAGTTTAATTATCTTTTCTCCCGCGTTATATCATCTATTCAATATATTCGGGTAAGGTATTATCACCTGTATTGTTGTCAGTTATTTTGCATGATAGATCTCGACATCTTGGTCGTCATATATCAGGTTTATATGTTTGTTGGAAATTAAGAAATCAAGTAGCCTATTAGCATGCTCATGAACCGTGGGTATCATGGATTGTAAAAAATAAACACGATCATTCGTATTAATAAATATATAGTGACTGTTTCCAAAACGATATTGATGATCCTTCGGAGGATTAGAACTATATTGCGAACTAGACGCCCACCCGACCTGGTCCATATCCGGAATGCAGCGCCGATCGCAATAGTACCCTCGCCCATCCCAGACCATCAGTACCCGCGCATTAACGGGCAGATTTTCTTTGATGTATGCGAGGCCCTCATAATCATCCAACATTCTGGCCAGGAATTGTTCTTTCGTCTCTCCGCCCAGTAATACAAATTCCGAATGTAATTGATATACAGCCCGACTGGAAACAAGCATGGTAAACAAGAGGAGAGAACCAGGAAGGAAGATCATTCCAATCCATCGGAATAGTCTTCCTTGAAACGTATCGAATAAGTAGATCATCATGGAACTTGCAAGAATCGCCAGTATTGGGTAGATCGGCAACAAAAATCTTGTTTGCTGAGAACCTGCCGCCCAGATCACAAATTGAATAAACGCCAATAGTGAGTAAATCCAAACGATAATCTTTATACCGTCGGCGGAGAAATGGATATGCCAACACCAGTAAAAATACGGGGCTGGGAATATCCACCGCGCCGATGAAGGTGCCGAACCGTCTTGTACTCCGTAAAAAGATGGATCGGTAACAGCACGTAGTGGTACCATTCCTTGCCAACCCCAAAGCTGTATACATACTCTAACCACAGCTTCACCCGCAGCGGATCCATTCCCCTGGGTGTGAACAGCAACGGGTAAACCGGGTCACCGGTTTGGATCAGGTTTTTTACATACCAGGGGGACGCCACCAGCAGTGCGATCCCTCCAAAAAACAAGCCAGCCTGCCCGATCCGTTTCCACAGAGGACGCTCCGATTGCTGCCGCCATGCCATCCATAACACCACCAACCCGATCGCCGCGCCAGAGGCCAGGGCGGGATATTTGCTGCCCATAGCCCAACCCTGCATCATCCCCGCCAGGATGAGATAAGCGTTCTTGCCTTCTTTCTTCCATAATAAGACCAGGCCGACCGCCATGAATTGGAACAATGCCCAGGCGATGTCGGTGTAGGCGGTGCTGCCCCACAACGGCAGGATCGGGATGCCAAGGAGAATCGCGGCGCTCATCCATCCAACCCGTGGCGACACCAGTCGTCGTCCGAACACATACCCGCTTAGCAGGAAAAGAAGCAGGGTGGAGAAATGGATCAGTTTGGCGAAGATATCGCTGCCTAATCCGAGACCCAGCATGTATAGCATCTCCCAGGTGAAGGGATAGAAGGTGAACCAATTTTCGTAAATGGGTTGGATACGCCCAGCTTCCAGGAAGAGCCGTGGTCCTTGCAGGTGGTAGGCTAGCGAATCATAATCGAACGGCGGGGTGAGGGAGAGCAACAGGGTAAGCAAAAGAATCAAGACCCCAATCACACATAAGACTTTTAACTCAATCCGCATCCCCCGCCAAGTGCGATAAAGACTGAAAATTGCCGTTGGAATCCCTTGAATGATCGATATACATTGTCGCCATGCGAGTAATCCGGCAACTAATAGAAGCAAAACGAAAACCAGGGGTGATAATAAACCAAGGATACCAAGCATAAAAACTGAATACGCCAGCACAGCCAGACCGGTCGGCAAGCTCACCAGTATCTTCTCGGCTGTTGTCCACTCCAACGATTTGAATCTGTTGATAATGAATGATCCCAAACCACCCGCAACGACAAGGACTATTATCAGCAGGAAGATGGAGTAAAGCGCATTGGTTGGTACCGAGTAGCCTGTTTCATAAACCCGGGGCAGAGGTTTACCAGCCCAATACCCGATCAGGACGATCAAAGGCAGGAAGAATGCGATGAGTACCTTCAGATTAGTCTTTTGTAGTTGTTCCAATGGGAACCTCGGCGTATTACTCTTCAAAACAGGATGTCCATCCCATATTTTAAGGTACCTTGATTGTAATAAGAAATCAAAATTATATTAAGCTATAATGACCACTATGAAACAACTTCTTCAGCACATGAAAAGTGGGGATACCGTTGTGACCGATGTCCCCGCACCGGTAGTGAGACCGGGCTTTGTCCTCGTCCGCAATGCTGCCTCATTGGTATCTGCCGGAACAGAACGGATGTTGGTGGAATTCGCCGGTAAGAACCTGGTCGAAAAAGCCCGCTCCCGCCCGGACCTGGTGAGACAGGTCATCACCAAAGCCAGACGTGATGGGATCCTGCCTACCATGGAAGCCGCGTTCAACCGGCTGGATCAGCCCATGACACTTGGCTATTCTTCCGCGGGGACGATCGTGGAAGTCGGCGAAGGGGTGTATGGATATCAACCGGGAGATCGGGTGGCTTGCGCCGGGGGCGGATTCGCCGTCCACGCGGAAATGGTGCTGGTACCCGTCAACCTGCTCGCGCATGTGCCTGATTCAGTGGATCTCGAAGAAGCCTGTTTCGCCACCCTCGGGAGCGATAGCTTTACATGGTTTCAGGCTCGCCACACCCCAGATCGGGGATCGGATCGCGATCATTGGTTTGGGCTCTGTTGGGATTATTGACCGCCGGAATTGCCCGCTCTGCCGGTTGTGAAGTGCTGGGTGTGGACCTATCCTCCGAACGGGTAAAACGGGCGGAAGAGATGGGTATTAAGGCAGTGCAGCGCTCGTCCGCGGAAGAGGTTGGAAGATCCCTGACACACGGGTTGGGCTTTGACCACATTCTGATCTGTGCAGATGCGAAGGGCGACGACCCGGTCGAGTTGGCGGCTGTCCTGGCGCGCGATAAAGCCAATGTGGTGGCAGTCGGAGCCGTGGGCTTGGATCTACCCCGCAAACCCTACTACGAGAAAGAATTGAATTTCATCGTGTCACGTTCCTATGGACCTGGCCGATATGATCCGCGTTATGAAGAACAGGGTGTCGATTATCCGGCAGGCTATGTCCGCTGGACGGAGGGGCGAAATCTGCAAGCGGTAGTGGACCTGATGGCGGACGGGAAACTCGATGTACGTGCAATGATCACACACCGCTTCCCAATCGAAGAGGCGCCAGCGGCGTATGAATTGATCACCGGCAAAACCCTCGATCCATTCCTGGCGGTTTTAATCACGTACCCAGCAGAGGGATGATCCGACTCCCGTGCGAAAAGTGACTGTGGCGACAATACCTGCCTCCCAAGCCAGCCAGGATTTGCGGCTGGGTGTTCTCGGCGCGGGTAATTACGCCAACGCCACCTTCCTGCCGGTCATTCAAAAAACTGGCGGGGTGGAAATGGTTGCGATTGCATCCGCTGCGGGTGTTCATGCCCGCACTGCCGCTGACAAATTTGGTTTCCAGACCGCCTGTAGCGAAGATTCTGCCATCCTGACCGATGAGCAGATCAATCTGGTTGCGATCCTCACCCGCCATGACCTGCACGCTGTCCCAGTCCATTCAGGCGTTGAAAGCAGGTAAACATGTCTATTGCGAGAAACCGGTCGCCCTAACGCTGGAACAACTCTCTGACCTGAAGGAAACCCTTTCCCGGCCGGATATGCCAATCTACGCCGCCGGATTCAATCGGCGGTTCGCACCATTGACTGTCCAAATGAAATCGTTCCTGGCTGAATCAGCCGAACCGATGGCATTTCATTACCGGGTCAATGCCGGTCCGTTGCCATTAACCCATTGGTTGCACGATCCGCAAGTAGGCGGAGGGCGAATCATCGGTGAAGGTTGTCACTTCCTTGATCTGATGACCTGGCTATCTGGTTCTCAACTGGTCTCTGGATCTATTGCAGCCTTACCGGATGGTGGTACTTATCGCGAAGATAATGTCCTGATCACTGCCCGTTTTGCCAATGGCTCCATTGGAACATTGTCATATCTGGCGAACGGAGATCGCTCCGCTCCCAAAGAGTATCTGGAAGTGTTTACAGGCGGCCGGATCGCCATTCTGGACGACTTCCGCCGATTGGACCTTTGGAAGAATGGCTCCAAAACCACCCATCGAGGCGGGTTGCGGCAGGATAAAGGTCACGCCGCGTCCTGGCAGGCATTTTTGGCATGGTGTACGCATGGGAAAACCGCCAATCCCATACGGGGATCTATTCTCGGTCGCGGAATTGACCATTCGTCTTGTGGAACAATTGCGCAGCGGTCATCTCACTGCGGATGTAACGGTAGGATAACCGGGAGATGCTCGGTCGGTTTGGCCGGTCTTTAAAAGCAGCGCAGGAATTGGGGCTCAGGCAATCCAGCCAATATCTACTATATCGTTTTGGGTTGCTCACCGGGCATTACCGCCGTTCTCTTCAAGCTATTGCGAAGTCGAACATTAACCCCGGACAGTTCGTGCCGGTGTTTCATCCTGCCCGACCGGAATTATTATCTTCCATTCTCAAGGACCATCAATCTTCGATCCTGTCGGACGCAGACCTGGTCCTCTCTGGATCTTTTCATCCATTTGGCGCCGAACCGGCGCCTCTGGATCTCACCTTTCCAAATTCCGATCTTGTTTGGACCGAATGGAAGTTCCCCACAGACCAATCCGCTTCGGACATTAAAGACATTTGGGAGCCGAACCGGTTTGGCTGGGCGATCCCACTGGCTCGTGCCTATCACCTCACCAGGGAACCCCGTTATGTGGATTGCTTCTGGGAGAAGAGTCGAAGAATTTTCCAGATTGAACCCACCCTATAAAGGTCCAAACTGGCAATCCGCCCAGGAAGTCGGACTTAGAATGATCCATTGGGTAGCCTGTGCGGGAGAATTTCTCGACGCTGAGTCGACAACCAATGAACGGCTTGTTTTGCTCGCTCACCAGATCCAGATTCATGCCCAGCGGATCCCGGTCACGATGGTCTATGCCAGGGCGCAGAACAACAATCACTGGCTCAGCGAGGCGGCCGGGATGTTTACAGCCGGATGCGTTCTGCCGGACCATCCGCATGCCCGGCGTTGGCGCAGGGATGGCTGGCGTGAATTTGAGGCTGCTATTCTGCAGCAGATCTCGGATGATGGCACGTATATCCAACACAGTGTTTGTTACCACCGGCTGATGCTTACCCTGGCATTGTGGATGAACGCCATAGCAGGGGAATTTCAATGGACTCCTCCGGTAAAACGTAAGCTTGCCCTGGCTGCACGTTGGTTGGATGAGATCATTGCCAGCCCCACTGGCGAAGCGCCCAATCTGGGAGCCAACGACGGAAGCCTGATCCTGCCGCTCACTTCAGACCCAGTCACAGCCTATCGGGATATTGCTGATGCGGCGATGAGGGCATTCTGCGAGGAGAACAGAGCAACCGTATCCGAAATGTCAGCCTGGCTGGTTCCTGCGTTGAAAGAATCATCAACGGAGCAGCCAAGGCGGCAACCTCCATTTTCATATCAAAAACTGAACAGCCGGACATCCATCGGCTTTTTTCGAACGGCTAATTATAGCGGACGACCATCTCAGGCGGACCAGCTACACCTTGATCTATGGTGGGAGGGTGAAAATGTGCTGCGAGATGCGGGAACCTTTCGTTATAACGCAGACCCGCCGTGGGAGAACTCCCTGGCTGGAACCGATGTGCACAATACCTTGAGCATCGATGGGTTGGACCAGATGACGCGAGCGGGGAAATTCCTGTGGGTGGATTGGGCTCAGGCTGAAGCGGGCGAATCGTTGCGCATAGGCGACGGATGGCGGGGTATCACTGCCTCCAATGATGGGTATCAGAAGAAGGGCATCATTCACCAACGGACCGTTGAGTGGAATCCGTACGATACCTGGGTCATTCGCGACAAGTTAATTCCCACTGGCATCGGAAAGAAACGCCACCAGGTCAGGCTGCAATGGCTATTGCCAGATGCATTTCCTCCTGGTGATCCAAAAGAAGGTCTTTGGCAATGGGCGCACTCTGCCAATTCTGTGGTCCTTACCCGGGGTGAGAAGATCATCGCGATGAATTTTGAGATGCAAACGGCTGATTCTCCCATTGAGATTTGCCTGTATCGGGCTGGAGAATGTCTGATAGGGAATCACCCTGCCCATCCGACTTGGGGTTGGTTCTCACCAACCTATGGCGTCAAACAACCTTCCTTATCGATAGGCGTATATGCTGAGGTTAAAACCCCCGTTACCTTGATCACAGAAATTCATCTCACCTATGTTCCGCTCTCGGATATCGAGAAGGTGAATTAGATGCATATTTTGCTCATCCACCAGGCATTCGCCTCCCTCGATGAACCCGGTGGTACCCGTCACCATGAATTTGCCCGCGAATTGGCAGCGGCCGGGCATCGGATCACCATCATTGCCAGTCCGATCAGCTACCTGACGGGAAAATCCAGATCAAAAACAATCGCCTGGCGGACCGAAGAGTCGGATGGCGAATTGATAACCATTCTGCGCGCATACACCTATTCCGCGCTTCATCGCAGTTTCATTCATCGTGTGTTCAGCTTTTTCAGCTTCATGATCTCTTCGTTTTTGATTGGGCTGGGGGTAGATCACGTGGATGTGGTTTGGGGTACTTCTCCACCCATGTTCCAGGGAGTGACAGCCTGGATGCTGGCAAGGTTGAAGGGTGCGAAATTCCTGTTCGAGGTGCGCGACCTGTGGCCAGCGTTTGCGATCGCCGTGGGTGTCTTGAAAAACCGCCTGCTTATTGCGATTGTCGGAATGGCTGGAGAAATTTCTCTACCATCGCGCGGATGTGGTGATGGTCAACTCACCTGGTTTTGTGGCGCATGTCACCCACAAAGGTGCCCGCCGCGTGGAGCTGATCCCCAATGGGGCGGATCCTGCCATGTTCGGTGCATCGGATGGACGTGAATTCCGCACTCGCTATGGTCTCGAAGATAAGTTCGTGGTGATGTACACCGGCGCGCATGGACTCTCCAATGACCTGGGTGTGGTTCTATCCGCCGCCAAATTGCTGTTGGATCATCCGGAAATCCAATTTGTATTTGTTGGGGACGGGAAAGAAAAACCATCCTTGGAGCAACAAGCAGCACAGGATGCCCTGACAAACGTCCTATTCCTACCCTCTGTTGGAAAGCTGGATATTCCTGCGGTGATCGCTGGGGCAAACGCCTGCATCGCCATCCTTAAACCGCTGGAGTTATATAAAACCACCTATCCGAATAAGGTCTTTGACACGATGGCTGCTGGAAAACCGGTCGTGCTTGCCATTGATGGAGTCATCCGCGAAGTCGTAGAAAACGCGCAAGCCGGGGTATTCTGCCAACCCGGAAATGCCAACGTCCTGGCAGATGCAATTTTACAGTTGGAGCATGATCGCGAATCAGCCAACAAAATGGGTGAGAATGGTCGGCAGTATATTGTTCAACATTTTTCCCGTATCCAGATCGCCAAGGATTTGCTACACTTATTGATGAGGATGACGCAAACCAATGGCTGAGAAAATTCTGGTCGTAGACGACGAGATCTCCCTGCAGGAGACAGTTGCATATAATCTGCGGAAGCAAGGATATGAAGTCCTTATTGCCGCCGATGGTCCATCTGCACTGGAACTCGCCCGAAAAGAAACCCCGGATTTGATCGTGTTGGACCTCATGTTGCCGGGAATGGATGGATTGGAAGTCTGTCGGGTCTTGCGGAAAGAGATGAACACTCCGGTGATCATGCTGACTGCCCGGGATGATGAGATCGACCGGGTTGTCGGACTGGAAGTGGGTGCGGATGATTATCTGACAAAGCCGTTTTCGATGCGTGAGCTGGTGGCACGTGTAAAAGCAATGCTTCGCCGAGTCCGATTGATGAAAGAGGATTTGATCCCCGATCCGGCATTAAACTCACGGATTATTCGATCCGGTGAATTGGAGATCAACCTCGACCGGCGCGAGATGCAGCTCAATAATGTAACGGTACCCCTAAAGCCAAAGGAATATGATCTGCTCGTATATCTTGCCAGTCATGCAGGCAAGGCAGTCAGTCGGGATACAATCCTATCCGAAGTATGGGGTTGGGATTACGCCGGAGAAACACGCACCGTGGACGTGCATATTCGCTGGTTGAGGGAAAAAATCGAACATGATCCCGGCAATCCGGTCCGGATAGTGACCGTTCGCGGAGCGGGGTACCGGTTTGAGGATTAATCCATGAAAAGTATTCGATGGCGAATTGCAATTCCCTATATTCTTCTAGCAATTGTTACCATTGGCGGGATGGCGTGGTTTCTGACGATTAGACTCCAGTCCGAATTTCAGAAGGTGGAGAAGGACCGTCTCCTCGCTGAAAGTCAGTTGGTAGCTCATGAAATTGTCCCACTCCTGGAGCAGGGTGATTGGGCAAAAGTGGATGAGCAGGCTAAAAAGTTTGCTAAAATACTGGGAGTCCGTGTAACTATCATCCTGCCTGATGGCAAAGTAGTGGGTGAATCCGAAGCCGATTTTGCTTTTATGGAGAATCATCTAAATCGGCAGGAAGTGAAACAAGCGGTTGGCGGCACCCCAGCCTGGGATATTCGTTTCAGCAATACCCTGTTGAGTCATTTCCTATATACCGCAGTCCCGATCACTGACGCTGGGAAAATCATTGGGGTGGCTCGCCTCTCGATGTCCCTATCGAGTATCCAATCCACCATGCAGCATTTAGATCGGATCCTCCTTTGGATAGCCCTGGCAGCTATTCTGTTGATCATCGGCCTTGCCTTCTGGATAAGTGAATATACCATCCGACCGATCCGGCAGCTGACACAGGCAGCAGCCCAGGTGGGAAGCCGTGATTTCTCCTCCAGCGCGATCCTGGATCGACGAGATGAAATTGGAACGCTCAGCCGATCGTTTCAGAAGATGGCGGAGGATCTACGTTTGCAGTTTTTTGAATTGGAGACGGAGCAGGACAAATTATTCGCAACCTTGAATGCCATGTCTGATGGCGTTGTGATCGCCGACAAGGATGGAATCGTTCAACTTCTGAATCCAGCCGCATCCCAATTGTTTAATATCCAGGAATCTCAGGCTGTTGGTCATACATTGACGGAAACGCTTCGACATCATCAGATCGTGGATCTCTGGAAAGCCAGTCGAAGCTCGGGCGAGCAGCAGGTAATGACCATCGACTTGAGCGCCGAAAAACTTTATATGCAGGTTATCGTTACACCCCTGCGTGACGCCATGCAGGGCGCGGCTCTGTTCCTCTTCCAGGACCTGACCCGGGTGCGCCGTCTTGAAACGGTCAGGCAAGACTTCATTAGTAACGTTTCCCATGAGCTTCGTACACCGTTGGCTGCTGTTAAATCTCTCTCCGAAACACTTCAAGAAGGTGCGATCGATGATCCTCCGGCAGCCAAACGATTCCTCTCTTTGATGGAAAAAGAGATTGACACCATGACCCAATTGGTTCAGGAATTGTTGGAGCTTTCTCGTATTGAATCTGGGAAAGCGCCATTCCAGAAAAAACTTGCCCGGGTGGATAGCATGGTGAACCAAGCGGTTGAAAGGATGCGCCACCAGGCTGAACGGGCGGGATTATCTCTGGCAACCTCAATCCCACCTGATCTACCAGAAGTGAATATGGATTCGGATCGAGTGATGCAGGCTTTGCTTAACTTGCTTCATAACGCTATTAAATTCACACCGCCCGGTGGAAAGATCGATGTCACAGTCCGCAAGATGGAAAGTGCCATTGAGGTTTCGATTCAGGATACCGGTGTTGGTATTCCTGAGCAGGATATTCCGCGCATATTTGAGCGGTTCTATAAGGCGGATCGTGCCCGATCCGGGGGAGGCACAGGATTGGGATTATCCATTGCCCGACATATTATTGAAGGGCATGGCGGGAAGATCGGACTTGAAAGCCAGGAGGGTGAAGGCAGCACCTTCTTCTTCACACTGCCTCTCCATTAAATTAAAGGAGAGCGGAAATAGTAGTTCCGCTCTCCAGTGCATCAAAGCGATTAATAAAGGATATATTCGCAGGTACAGGTGACTGAATTCCACTTATACCATTGTCCAATACAGCTTGGTGGTGCAGGGCAGACACTAATGGTTGATCTTGGCTTCGGTGTTGGTTCGTCAATAGGACATAATTGAGGCTCATCCCCGCTCGGCGTGAATCCATACGCCTGTCGGCAGGCATTATCCACGGCGAACAATTCATTTAATGGATAATTCTTATTACTTCGGACGGGAGAACCGGCTTCCTGTTCAGTATATCGGTCAATGTAATCCAATTTGGTTTGATCTCTTAATCCGGCGTCTGCAATCACACCCAACAAATACGTATTTCCAGGCAATGTTTTCTTAAATGCAAACTGGACAGTCGCATCTCTACCCGCGTTTATGCGAACCCAGGCTAGATCCGGATCGTCACCCATGCCATCCTCAAATATCAGGGTATCATAGCCATCCCCTTTGAATGGCGCATCTGATTTCATCGGGCTTAATCCGCCAGTGTCTTTATTCTTATCCGCAAAAATCTGCACTGGACTTGTTTCCCACTTTGGCACGTACGGTGGATGCGCCCAGATAATGTAATCGCCAAATCCATCTTCATTTGTGTCGAGCTCGACCGCGTAATCGATGCCAAGCTCATTATTTGGATCATTGCCTACCAGAGCGATTGAGACGTAAATCCAATCTTTATCCCAGGAAACCCGATACGTGACAATATCCAGATCGGGTACATATTTCATATTCTGCAGGAAAGGTCTTTCCAGACGGTTGATCTGATACGAATCCCCGTATGGAGCTCGTAATTCCGGAGCTGTGTCCTTGGATGTCACATCGTAAACGAGACCTCCCACAGGGGGGTTATCTGCAGGAATCTCGAGATGGGTGATTGTTGGAGATGGGGTTACCGTTGGCTCCTCGGTCGCGGTCGGAGGGACGGCCGTGGTCGGTGCGACCGTCGCCTGTTCCGGCGTTGATGTTTCGCTCGGAAGCTGTGGTAAAGGACTCTCTACGATCGGAATCGGTGGGGTTGTAGGTGGTATGGACGGCGCCTCTTGATTTCGCTGTAAAGAATATCCAAAGAAGCTGCAAGCCATTGTTATGCTGATAAGTGTGAGGATAACCGGAAAAGACCTAATCATGTCCCGCTTTTTCATATCCTTTTCCTTTCTTCTAACCCATGATATTTCTATTATGACCTGCTGAATGAGGATTTCAAGAGGGGTTTCTGATGAGTTGTTTCCCGGTTGCAATGGATTCAGACCTCTCTTATAATGAAATCTACGGGAAAGAGAAAGGCAGGGGCATGGATTCGAAAATTATGCGTAAGATTCCAATTCAAGGATTGACAGTTTTATTAATCCTGATTGGCCTTGCTATCCTGATCTCCAGTTGTGGTCCGCGACCTTTGACTGAATCGCAGATCAGGCAATTGACCGATACTGCTGCTGCTTTGACCGTTCAGGCGGTGAGCACAGATCTCGCCGGAAAATGGACTGAGACACCGATCCCGCCTACTGCCACCCGTCCTACTTCCACACCGACACGGACCCTGACTCGTACACCGATCCCTCCCACCAAAACCTCCACCCTTACTCCGACCATAGCTACAGAATGGGCGAAATGTATCAATGCTGAATTCGTGTCTGAAACGATCCCTGATGGGGCGATCATAGCTCCGGGAACTTTCTTCACCCAATCCTGGACATTACGGAATACTGGCACATGCCCTTGGACCTCTGACTACAAAATGGTTTTTGAGTTCAGGCGAAGCGATGACGAATATTACCGAGATCAAATTTCCAAAAGGGAATATTGCTCCCGGTGAACAACTCACCTTGAATGTAAAGATGGTGGCTCCGATCGAAGAAGGCGAGAAGCTGGGCTTCTGGAAATTGCAAAACAAAGAAGGAGTCCGGTTTGGGCTGGGTGAAAAAGGCGACCCAGTTTGGACCCGTATTATCGTTGCCGAAGAGAGCACAGATGAATTCAAAGTGGTCTCCGCGCTGGCGTATGCCGTCCCCAATAACTTCAGTGGGGCGTGTGGACGGAAAGGGTACACCATCACTCTTTATGGTAAGATCAAAACGAATAAAGCGGGAGTGGTGAAGTACACCTGGGTTGGATCGCAGGGTGTGCGTAATAAACCGAAGACCCTCAACTTTTTTGGCGCCTACGAGCAGGATGTCTATGATTCGGTTACTTATACTAAGGGGATCAATTACGCCTGGGCGCGTATCCGGATCATCAGCCCAAACGGGCAGACTTTTGGTAAAACCACCTTTCATGTGGAATGTAGATATTAGGCTGGAACTTATTTGATAACTTGTACGTCTGAATACAAGGCCGGATTGTGCCTGTTAGCTCCCAGAGAGGGCAAGGTTGATAGGAATCACACTTTCGTTTACAATTACACCAATTAACCCCTTGCTGAAGTGTAAGTGGCAAGGCTATATAAGGAGAATAGTATGAAAAAGAACATAACTGCCATCACAGTGTTGGTGTTGCTGTCGGTCCTCCTCAGCGCATGCAACCTGTCAGCAGCAAACCCAACCCAGATTGGACCGGATCAGATCAACACGATCGCCGCGCAAACTGTGGAAGCACTCACCACCCAAATGGCTCCCCCTCCTGCTACCGCGACCAATACCCCTGAACCGGCAACAGCCACCCCCATGGTGACTGCAGCTCCAACCCTGGCAATTCCAACCTTGAATTTGACACCAGGCGCGCTCACCAATACCCTCATTCCTCTCCCAACCTCGGCTGGCACCACGGAATGCAATAAGGTATTCTTCCTGAGCGATGTGAATGTCGCAGATGGAACGGTATTCAAACCCGAAACTGAGTTTACGAAAACCTGGAAGATCCAGAACAGCGGATCCTGCACCTGGACGTCTCTCTATAGTGCTGTACCATTCAGCAATGACCCAACCTCACCGGTTATCACTGGCGATGGCGAATTCCCGGTAAAAGCGAATGTCACCCCAGGAGGCATACTGGAAGTAACCGTGAAGATGAAAGCGCCCAAAGAGGAAGGTACCTACACCCAGACCTGGAAGATGCAGGACGACCAGGGTAATTTCTTTGGTATCGGTGGTCCGAACGGCGCTGGCTGGTATGTAAATATCAAAGTGGACAAGAGTGGCGGTTCTGCCTCCACTACCGGAATCAAACTATCAAGCGTTGTGAGTGATGTTTCTCCAGCATCAGGAGCAAAAGGCGAAACTGTAACCGTGACTGGCAAAGTCACAATTTCTGGACTCGGTTCAGGAAAATCACAATATGTTCGCTGGACCCTGCGGATGGACGGCACTGCAATGAATTGTGGTAGCAATTACACCTTTGAAAGTAATGGGGATAAATCATTCTCCTTTACTGATTGCCTAGTCCCTGCGTCCATGTCTGAAGGTTCAAAAGATGTTCAGGTGTACATTAACGAACCTGGTGGATCCAACGTTCCTACTGCCTTTGAGTTTACTGTAACACCGTAATCAGAACCAAAAGTATCCGTAAGCCGAGGTGACATTCACCTCGGCTTTTTTTATACAATAGACCTAATTCCGAATACAATGGTGACATGCCTAGCGAGACCATAACCCATTCGGGTTGGATCCCTCCTGAACGACAGTATCTGGCCGTATACAAGGACTGGCTATCACATGGTCTATACGGCGGAATGTCATATCTTGCCACAGAACGGCATCTTGCTCCCCGCGAAAATCCCCTCCTTCTTTGGTCTGAAGCCCAGAGCATACTTTCTATTGCAATACCCTACCCTCACCCTGAATTGATCAAGCCCCCGGTAGATGGTTTACCCCACGGACGGATTGCCTCATACGCCTGGCAGGCAGACTATCATCTGACGATGCCTGGAGTATTCGAAACTTCGGTCCGTCAGCTTTCCGAAAGGCTTGGGCGACAATTCCAGTGGCGGGGATACACTGATTCAGCTCCGATCCTGGAGCGTCAAATGGCTGCCCAAGCGGGGTTAGGATGGATCGGCAAGAACGGGTGCCTTATTCACCCGAATAACGGTTCTTTTTTCCTGCTGGGTGAGTTTTTCACCGACATACCCATCGAGCAAGTCCACCCACTGTCTGCTGTGCCTATGCCGCCAGCGCCGGATCGCTGCGGCACCTGCCGGCGCTGCCTGGATGCCTGTCCCACCAGTTGCATCCGCGAAGATCGCACGCTGGATGCGAGCCGCTGCATATCCTATCTGACGATCGAGCATAAAGGTGTCATTCCTCGAGACATGCGTCCGCAGATGGGTGATTGGATCTTCGGCTGCGATGTGTGCCAGATCGTCTGCCCATGGAACCGGCGCCAGGTTGGTCTACCAGAAGAGTACAACCAGGCGATCCCAAGCCCATATCCGGATTTGGTCGGGTTGCTTCAGATGAGCGAGGAGGGTTTCAGAGAGGTGTATGACCGCACCGCATTATTACGTCCAAAGCGGAAGGGATTGTTGCGTAACGCATGTATCGCTCTTGGGAATTCGGGTGATCCAAGAGGGATTGGTCAATTGGAAAAGATCCTGGAAAAAGAATCCGACCCGATCATCCGGATCCACGCAGCCTGGGCAGTAGGTCGACTCCCCGGGGAAAACGCCATCGATGTATTGCAGAAAGCCCAATCGAATGACTTAGATGAGCGAGTTCGGGAGGAATGTCGATTTAGTATGATGGAGTATAAGTAGACGTCGCGCTAACCAGAAAATAATTATTCCTGGTCATTTCTTTTTCTGAGTAAGAAGGGGGCGGTTCCGAGCAAAATAAGCAGCACGATACCAATTGCCCCGACAATAATACCTGTCGGTTGACCCTCGCGAACCACTTCCGCTGAAAACTCAGTTGGTACAATAGTCGATGTGGTTTGAGCAGCGATTCCAGTAGCCGAAACCTGGTACTGGGGGCTCGCCAAGACGATCCCTGTTTGCATAGTAACGAATAACCATCCTATACCAAAAATAAGAAGGCTTATAAGGAACCAACGGATGATAGCATGGGGTGGTGTAGGCGTATGAGCCATAATGTACCTTACGGACGATTTAATTGTGTCATTTCAAGATCCACAATCTCTTCCGGAGTGGACAACCCGGTATAGATCTGGCGGATCGCATCTTGAAAGATTGGAGATAGTGTTACAAGAAACAAGCCATCGGGTATGGGTCGCCCAGTTGCTACAATTTCTGCCTGAGCAACCAGGGATGGATTTTCCAGAACTTTAGGTGATTGACGGACAGGCAATAATCGGGCGGTTTGCTGTAATTCTGCCAGAAAGGATTCTTCCGCCAGGGTTTCTGCCAACTCAACGCTGACTATTCGTTGTGAATTATCCGGCTGTGTCATTGCCCAAAACCATCCTCGCACCAGGGTGGCTGGGTTGCCCGTGGAGTCAGTGAATTGAGATAATTCCGATACTGACAAGATTGATTCGGCAGTCTCACCATACCAGGCTGCCATTCGATTTCCACGACCCGAGCTGAAATAGCGATAAACATCCGCCGGTTCGGAAATATCCATGACCCATGATGGTAATGCACCTGTATCTCTCGCGTTTTTTAGCTGCTGAAGGTCAGATAAAAAGGCAGCTTTGTCTAAAGCCGGGTTTCCGATTTCGTCAATCAACGATCCACCTGAAGCAAGATAGATGCTGAGGGGAAGGAACGCTTTCGGATCATTTAAAAAGCATAGGATCGGTTTGCCCTCTGTAAGAGGCGGTTGGGTTTTTTTCTCTCCTGCGGGGGATAAATAAACCAGGGCATCAGAGGCAACAGGAATGCCAAAGGTGCTTCCCTGGATGGTTGCCAATTGGCGAATGGGTTCCATCCAGTCGTTCGCCGCCAGAATATCGGTAGCTCCGTCAAATGGGATCAATAATCCTTTGAGCGCAGCTACTTCCATTTCCTCCCGGTTTAACAAAATCAAGTCAGGTAAAGATGCGGGCGCTGCCAGACTGGTATTTTGTAATGTATCCAATAACAAGGAAGAGCCTATACTGCTTTTAATTCGGATATCGACCGTAATATCGGGATGCTTGCTACTAAATATGGCTGTCTGTTTCTGGATCAACTCCAGCATCAACGGGGAATTTCGCTCGAGCACTTGATCAGGTAACCAGACAACCAAATGGGTGGCAGGTTTAGTCTCCGGTGAGGGACCAGGAGTTGCTGCCGAAATGGTTGTCTGCGGTTCAGACAAAGGTGTCATTGTGGGTTGCGGAAGACTATTTGCCGGGTTACTGCAGGAACTCAGAATCGCAGTGGCGATAAATAAGCTGATTGAAATTGTACGTAATGATCTGAATTGCATCAAATTCTCCTCATGGGAGAGAAGGTGTCTCGATGGGAATTGTGGATATGGCTGTGGGAGGGATTGGAGTATCTGTCGGGGCAATGGTTGGGGGAACCGCAGTATTGGTTGGAGTAGTAGAGGGCGGAATGGGAGTATCCGTTTGTGTCTCTGTGGGTAGATCTGTCTGGGTCGGCGTACGGGTGAGGGATGGCGTATAAGTGATTGAAGGCGTCATCGATGGGACAAGTGTATATGTCGAGGTGGGTCCCGAAGTCTCGGTAGCGGTTGTAGTACTCGTAATTGTGGGGGTTGCGGTTCGCTTATTCCGATCGATAGAAAGAACCCGCAAACTTACCACACCCAGGCAATAAAACGGAAGGGTAGCGAGAATAATCAGAATTAAGATTCGGCGAACACGTTGGATCGATGATTTCCTGGAAGGCATATTGGATTAATCATAACATCACGGATAGCTCCGTGCAAGGCAGGCAGTTTTATTCAAGACGATGGGTGCTGGTTGGTCAGAGATAGGTTGACAGGCTATAATCTTTTCATGGATTTTACCCAATCAACTCTGTATCCGGTTTTGGTGGGCGCAGGTGCTGCGCTTGGATTGTTATGGTCCTGGTGGCGCATCGCAGACGCCCCCAGGCGCTTTGAGGGTCGTTCCAGTCAAGTAAGACGGGAAGATCTTATTCCTGCAGCTTTTACTTTGCTTACGGGTAGCCTATTTGGTTCGCGAATTGCCTTTGTGTTTCTTCACTTATCACATTATCAATTCCATATTTCGGAAATCGGACGATTTTGGGAAGGTGGGCTAGATTGGACTGGCGCTCCGCTTGGCGCGGGTGTGTTTCTCTTGATCTATGCCGGATGGAAGGGTCATTCTCTCCTTGAAATCCTGGAGGATTTCTCACCACTTTGGACGGTATTGGTGACTGCTCTTTGGCTGGGATGCGGGGCGGATGGATTGTATGCCGGATCGCCCCTTGATTCATCGCATTGGATAACTGGCGCGCTGGGGAGGTATTTTACCCGGCTGCCTCTGGCTGGGATTGGGGCGGTTGCAACCATCCTGGCAGGGAGTCTTGTGGATTGGTACTCTGTACGCCAGAAATTAAAGTTTTTCCATTTTGGTTGGATTTTTATTTTTCAGATGGCGCTGCTCTTCCTCTTTTCATATATTCGAACGGATCCGGTCGCGCCATTGGGGGGCGTCGTATCGGATCGTCTGGCCGCGGGGGTGTATCTTGGGGTTACCCTGGTGCTCCTGGCTCTGCCCCACTTTCCCCGCGTTCGTTGGCCGCGCTGAAATTCCCACGTCAGGCTGCGCCAACCTTCCCAATGGGATGCTACGCGATCGCAATGACAAGGGTAGCATTTTATTCTTCATAGGGTGGTTGTTCATAGAAGCGGGGGTTACGACACCGGTTCTATTCTTTATATTCTCCCCTTCCAGTGAAAGGGGTCGCGGGATAGCGCCCGGGCATTTTCGCTCAATGCTCAAACACGAGGAATGGCCTGGGCTTTTATATTTCAGGGAGTAGGAGGCCACGCCTCCTACTCCCTGATGCCCACATCTTTTCAACACCGTTTTGGAGACCGGCTATGTCAATGAGATCGTGTCGCATTCCTCCCCTAATGGAGTCTGCGCGTTCGCAGTGACACGTCAGCCTACCTTGCAAACTCTAATCGCCGTATAATAAAAGCACCTCAATCATAGGGCAAACGATTGCATGAAAATTACACTCGCCATAGCACAGATCAATACTCGTCTGGGTGATCCAACCCACAACCTGGACCGCCATCTTGAACTGATCCAACACGCAAAAACCTCGGGAGCGGACCTGATCCAATTTCCCGAGCTTTCCCTCACCGGGTATGTCTTACAGGATCTTGTCCCTAGCGTAGCCATGCGGCCTACCAGCGATAATCCCTTATTCAAACAATTGCTTGATGCAAGCGAGGGAATTGACATCGTGGTTGGCTTCGTAGATGAAGATGCACGCAACCGTTTCTATATTTCCTCCGCCTACCTTTCTGGTGGAGAAGTGAAGCATGTGCACCATAAGGTATACCTACCCACCTATGGACTCTTCGATGAAGGCCGATTTTTCGCCTGGGGAGACAGTATCCGTGCCTTTGATACCCGCTTCGGGAGGGCAGGCATCCTCATATGTGAAGATTTCTGGCATGCTTCACCACCTTATCTGCTCTGGCTCGATGGGGCAGACATTATGCTTTTTACATCCGCATCACCAGGGCGCGGATTAAACAGTTCACCTCAGTTGGAATCTGCCCGCTGGGTGGAACATATCAACCAGGCATATGCCAGTCTTTTCACCACGTTTGTCAGCCATGTCAACCGGGTTGGGTTTGAAGACGGTCTCCATTTCTGGGGCGGCTCCACGGTCTACGACCCGGATGGGACCTTGCTTGCCCAGGCTCCATATGCGGAAGAGTCACTTACCTTTGCTGAATTGGATCTGGGGCAGTTGCACCGCACCCGCACCCGATTACCTATCCTGCGAGATGAGCGAACTGCCCTGGTAATGCGAGAGATGAACCGAATTGTCGGGAAAGAGGGGTAAGATGATCGAACTCTCAAAACAACAACCAGATATCTCCATCAATACCAAACTGGCGCGCGAGATCTTAACCAGCTTTATCCGCACAGAATTGAATCGAATGGGGTTTACGCAAGCTGTCATTGGTCTTTCTGGTGGGGTTGATTCCGCGGTTTCCTGTTTTCTAGCAGCAGAAGCGTTAGGACCCGAAAACGTACTGGCGGTTCGCATGCCTTATAAATCATCCTCACAGGATTCACTCGACCATGCCCAACTTGTGATCGATCAATTGGGTGTCCAATCTATCACCATTCCCATTTCCGATATGGCTGATCCCCTGATCGACCGTTTTCAGGACATGAGCAAAACCCGCAAGGGTAATATCATGGCCAAACTCAGAATGGTCATTCTGTACGATCAGTCTGCAAGCTTCGGTGGATTGGTCATCGGAACCAGTAATAAGACTGAAATATTGCTGGGTTACTCAACTCTCTATGGCGATTCAGCCTGTGCCATTAATCCATTGGGGGACCTGTATAAGACCCAATTGCGCCAGTTAGCCAGGGCACTTAAAGTTCCGGAAGTGATTGTTTCCAAACCTCCAACGGCTGATCTATGGCTTGGGCAAACTGATGAAGGGGAGCTTGGCTTCACATACGCTGAAGTAGACCTTTTACTTTACTTGCTGATTGACCAGCGATATTCTCCCCAGGATTGTGTAGAGGCCGGATTTGATGAGAAATTTGTCCTTTCGGTCGTAGACCGGATCCGGAAATTTCAATTCAAGCGGGTTATGCCGCCTATCGCGAAATTGTCCAACCGGACAATCGGTTACGATTTCTTATATCTCCGGGATTGGGGAACTTAATCCCTGTATGCATATTCCACCCGCGTTGAAGCACCGTCCATATTTTCTCTACTGGATCGGGTTCATGATCTCCGCCATTGGTTCCCAGATGCAGCTCTGGGCGATCTACTGGCACCTGCGGACCCTCTCTGACCAGCCATTGATCATCAGCGGCATCGGTTTGGCCCGCTTTCTGCCAGTGATGATTCTGTCATTATTCGCGGGTGTGGTCGCGGATCATTTCAATCGACGCAAGTTGACGATTGCCACCCAGACCGCCTTGATCTTTGTAGCGATTGCTCTGGGGGTGTTGACCTTTCTGGGCGAGACCACCCTCTGGACGATCTATGTACTGGTCGTGATCCAGTCTATCGCGGTCTCATTTGACCTGCCAGCCCGCCAGTCGATCATCCCCTCGCTGGTCCCACGGGAAGACCTTCCCAGCGCCTACAGCATGAACTCGATCTCATCCAATGTCGGTTCGATCCTTGGACCTGCCATCTGCGGGTTGATCATTGCCTACCTGGGCATTCAGTGGGCATACTGGATCAACGCCATCTCCTACCTGGCAGTCATCCTGGCACTGATCGCCATGGGACCCGTCCAGAGTAAGATCAAACGCACAGCGCTACATTTCAAAAAGACAATCCTGGATATCAAAGCCGGGATCAAATTCATCCGAAACTCACCGATCATTCTATCTTCCATGATCGTTGACTTTGTCGCTTCGTTCTTCTCATCTGCAAACACCTTGCTTCCATTTGTAGCCAGGGATATTCTGCACGTGGGCGCCATACAGTATGGATGGTTATCGGCTGCCCAATCGGTCGGGACCGTGTCGATCGCGTTATTCGTGTCTCAACGGAGACATCTCGTCCGGCAGGGGTTGTTGCTCACCGGTGCAGTGGTGATCTTCGGACTGGCGACGATCGTTTTCGGGTTATCCACATCTTTCTGGATCACGATGGCGGCTTTGATCGTGATCGGCGCAGCAGACGGACTGAATACCATCATCCGCAACACGCTCCGCCAGCTCCAAACACCCAACTCAATGCGTGGACGGATGCTAAGCATTAATATGATCTTTTTCAAGGGTGGCCCGCAATTGGGTGAGGTGGAGAGCGGAATCGTAGCGCAGGCGTTCGGCGTACCCGCCGCCATCATCTCCGGCGGGATCGGCTGCGTGCTGGCTGTCTGGCTGGTAATTTCCCGCTTCCCGCAATTATTCCGTTATAACGGGGATGAGCCGATGGTGGTGGACCAACCCATCGAACAAAACGGATCCGCTGCCTGATCGAACCGTTTTATGGGTGATAGGCAACCCAGTCTTCTATCAGTCTGGCCAATTCCCGCTCAATCCGAACATACTCTCTTCCTGCCTGTTCCACCACCAGTGGATCTGCGGGTGGATTCGCCAGGATGGTGTTCAGTCGAGCGAGTTCGGTCTCATGTTCGGTGATCCTGAGTTCCAGATCATCCAATAGTTTCTTCTTCTTCCAGGTGGATAATTCTTTTGTTTTCTTTTTCCCCAATGTCAAAGGATCGGCAGGTGTAATAAATCCTTGCCCGGATTGGACCTGCAGGGTTTCCTGCCCGGCCAGGAAAGACTTGTACTCGCTGTAACTGCCCGGGAAGACGGTCAACGTCCGTGACTCGGGATCGACCGCCCAGATCTGGGAAGCCAGTGAATCGATCAGGTAGCGGTCATGGGATACCAACAGGATCGTACCCCGGTAGTCGTTGAGTACGGTCTGAAGTACTTCCTGTGACGCAAGGTCAAGATGGTTGGTAGGCTCGTCGAGGAGGAGCAGATTTGCCGTTGTTAGCGAAAGTTTTGCAAGCGCCAGCCGGCCTCTCTCACCCCCGGATAATACTTCCACCGGTTTGTAGGCATCATCCCCTGTAAAGAGATACTTAGCAAGGTAACTGCGCACTTCTCCGGGCAGCATGAGCGGTGCGACAGTGTTGATCTCTTCGATCAGGTTAAGGTCAGGGTTCAAACCTTCATGCGCCTGGGAGAAATAACCGATTTGTAATGAGGAACCCAGATCGACTTCTCCGGAAAAAGGTGGAAGTTGGTTGAGAATGGTTTTAAGGAAAGTGGTCTTTCCCGCCCCATTCGGACCGATCACCGCGGCGCACTCGCCCCGTTTCAAGATCAGATCCGGAACATGAAAGAGTGGTTGGCCTTCATCGGCGTACCCCACATCAAGCGAATATGTTCGGATGACCAGATCACCTGACCGTCCGGAGCTGTTCATTGCCAGGTGTAGGCTGCGTCGCTGTCGCGGTCGAGTAAGGCGGGTTTCTTCGAGCATTCGTTCCAGCCGCTTCAAACGTCCCTGTGCCTGTCTGGTATTCTGCCCGGCCATATTCCGGCGGATGTATTCTTCTTCTTTGGCTACGAATTCCTGCAATTCTTCGTACTCGCGCATGTGCAAGCGATATCGCTCTTCACGCTGCTGTAAATAGGCGGAATAATTCCCGCGGAAGATCTCAAACTCAGGAGCCAGCTCATAGACATGATCCGCGACCTGGTCAATGAAATAGCGATCATGTGAAACGAAGAATACAGCGCCAGGCCAATCTTTGAAGAATTTTTCCAGCCATTCCACCGCGGCGATGTCGAGATGATTGGTTGGTTCATCCATCAAGAGGATATCAGGATTGGATAGGATCAACCGGGCGAGAAGCGCACGGGTGCGTTGACCGCCCGAGAGTTGTGTGAACGGACGAATGAAATCGTCCGGTGTAAATCCAAGTCCGGTGAGTGTCATCCGGATCGTCAATTCGTAGGTATATCCGCCCAGATGGTCAAAATCATGCTGGAGCTTGCCGTATCGCACAAGTAAATCAGCTTGATCGGGTGAACGGGTTATCTCTTCTTCCAGGTTGTGTAATAATCGTTGTTTCTCAACCAGGTGAGCGAAAGGTCGCAGGCATTCATCCCAAAGAGTGGCTTCAGTATGTTCAAATTGGGCTTCCTGGGGAAGGTATCCGATGTTCAACCCCTTCGCCCGTTGGACTTTGCCTTCTGACGCATCTTCCAATCCCATCAAGATCCGGAGCAGGGTCGTCTTGCCGATCCCGTTCGGTCCAACCAACGCAATTCGTGCTCGATGAGGAATCCCAAAAGAGACCTGACTGAACAGGTCCTGCGGGCCAAAAGCCTTACCAAGCGACACGGCGGAGAGCAGCGGCATGCTCAAAAGTATAACATGGTAGAATTAATTCCATGAAAAAGTGGATATTTTGGCTGGGAATCGCCATCAGCATCGTGCTGATGTATTTTTCTCTGCGAAAATTAAATATTCTCGAAGCATGGGATGTCATCAAATCTGCCAAAGTATTGGTGGATCCTTCCTGGAATTGCAGTCTATTTCCTGGGGGTTTGGGTTCGTGCCTGGCGCTGGCATTATCTGCTGAGCCCATTAAAAAAGATCAGTACGGCAAGCATGTTTCCTGATTGTTGCCATTGGTTATATGGGCAATAATATCTACCCTTACCGGGCTGGTGAATTGCTTCGGGCTGCTGTCTTAAAACGCCGTGAGGGAGTTCCCATCTCGGCTTCGCTGGCGACCATTATTGTAGAACGCGTTTTTGATGGGGTGATAATGCTGGCTTTTGTTTTTCTGAACTTGGGAGAACTTGCCAAACTCACTTCTTCATCCGGATTTATTGGCAACATCCGAAATCTGGCCATTTATGGCGCAATTGTCTTTATTGCAGTGTTGGTGGTGTTTCTAGTAGCGGCAATGTTCCCGCATCAATCCCGAAAAATTACCGATTGGTTTATCCTACACCTTGCTTCCACACCGTTTCCAGGAAAAAATCAAGGGGATTAGTGCATCGTTTCTGGGTGGTCTGGAATCACTCCGATCCCCGCTGGATGCGTTGATGATCCTATTCACATCTGCAATTATCTGGCTTTTGGAGACCGGAAAATACTGGTTTGTGATGCACGCTTTTCCTTTTGAGGTGAGTTTTTTTGCCTTGATGCTGATGAATGGTATTGTCAATCTGGCAACGACCATTCCTTCTGCTCCAGGGTATGTCGGCACATTTGACGCACCGGGTATTGCTCTTCTAACTGCTTATTCCGTTCCCAATTCCATTGCGGTGGGGTATACCCTGGTTCTTCATGTTGCCCTCTGGTTGCCAATTACTGCCTTAGGCGCGTACTACTTTGCCCGTGAAGGTTTGAAATGGGGCAAAGTTCCCGAAGAATCAGACGAAAGTATGACAACGGATACTACTGACCAAGGAGAATGGATGACCGGGAAGAATATTGCCATTATAGGTGCAGGGATGGGTGGCATGGCCGCCGCATGGGATCTCATCCGTGCAGGTAACCAGGTCACCATTTATGAAGGATCAGATGTTGTAGGTGGTCTGGCGGGTGGATTCAAGGAGCCGAATTGGGATTGGTCGGTGGAGAAATTCTATCATCACTGGTTCCAGACAGATAAACATATCCTGGGTTTGATCCGCGAATTGGGTCTGCAGGATAAAGTACTCTTCCCCCGTCCCTACACCGTAATGTATCACAATGGGAAATTCTATCCCTTCGATGCCATCCCGCAGATGATCCTGTTCCCGGGATTGGGATGGGGGATTAATAAGATCCGGTTTGGCCTGGTCGGTCTTTTTCTCCGGCTCACGACCAATTGGAAAGCGCTCGAAACGACCACTGTTGAAAAATGGATGCGTAAATGGGCAGGGGAATCCGTGTACAAATCCATGTGGGAACCGATGCTGATCGGAAAATTCGGTGAGCGGTTTGCACGCCAGGTGAATATGGCCTGGATGTGGGCTCGCCTGCACAGCCGTACCACCAGATTGGGAACATTTGAAGGCGGTTTTCAACAGTTTTGTAATATCTTTGCAGATAAACTACGGGAATTGGGTGTTGTCATACAACTCAAAACGCCGATCCAAACGATCACGCCAACCACGGATGGGAAAGTGATGATCCGGGCGAATGGAGTGGATGGAATATATGACCAGTGCCTGGTTACCACTTCGCCGGGTTTGATGGCGCAGATGGCGCCAGATCTACCTGAGGATTATCTCCGGGGATTGCTGGACTTGAAAAGCCTGGGAGCGGTGGTGATGGTCTTGTCGTTGAACCAGCCACTCTCTACCGAAGGCTATTACTGGTATAACATTCCCAAATCGGCTGGATTCCCATTCCTCGCGATCGTCGAGCATACCAACTTCCTGCCGCCCGAACACTTTGGCGGGGATCGGATCGTTTATATTGGTGACTATCTGGAACCGGATCATGAGAATTTCCAACTCAGCGAAGAAGCCTTATTGCATAAATTCCTCCCGGGCATCCAGCGGATCAACCCTGGATTTAATAAGACCTGGATCAAAAAGATATGGTTGAACCGGACCAAATATGCCCAGCCGGTCCCTTTTGTGAATCATTCAGAAAATATCCCAGCCATTCAAACACCGATAGCCGGGTTATTCTTCGCAAGTATGAGCCAGGTTTACCCATGGGACCGCGGAACAAATTTCGCGGTCGAGATCGGCCGTAAGGCTGCCGGGTTGATGATGGTTGCGTTAAAAAAGGACTGATTCCATTTTCGGTACGCCATTGCCATAGAATCAAAGCGAAAAGATTCAATTAAAACCTAGAACAAATTTTCCGTGCGTATAGGGAAAAAGTAATTAGTATCGAATACCCCCCATATATGGGGGTATGTTGAAAGTGTCGGCTAGGGATTGCCAAAAAACGACTATCTGAATACTTACCTTAGATTTGTAAAAGAAAGCGATTCCTTAAGCTTAAGAATCCTTAAAATTTATGATTGTTTTAGACTCACGTCGCCTATTTGTATTGCGACTCCTTCTGGTCTCTGCTAGAATCAGCTTGTCCCTAATAGAGGGATGTAATCCCTGCAAGAGGGGGGGCAGGAGACCAGCACTCCTCCCCAAGTAGTACTCCCACAAATGCACTATTAATTGTTCTTCACCTCTCTTAAAGAGCCAGGCGTGGTATTTAAGTACCCAATTTCCGTCCGGTTCAGTGAAGCCTAAATCTAAATCCTGGAGCATCTATGAACGCAGAACAGGCATGGCAGGCTACCCTTGGACAACTACAAATGGATATGTCAAAAGCAGCTTATGATACTTGGGTCAAGAATAGCCGCTTACTTAATACCCAGGACGGTCAATTTACTGTCGGAGTACCAAATGCGTATGCCAGGGATTGGCTAGAAACACGTATGACAATTACGATCAACCGGGTTTTAACCGGTATCATGAATCATCCTCAAGCTGTAAAGTTCATTGTCTGCCAAAAAGAGCAGGATGTTCCGCTGGAGGCTGAGGTCTCGGATATAGTAGCGGCTGTTCAAACCGCTCCATCCTCTGCATCTGCGACGCGTTCACCACAACTTGCCAGATTAAATTCACGCTACACGTTTGATAGCTTTGTAGTTGGTCCGGGGAACCGGCTGGCTCATGCCGCATCGATGGCAGTGGCCGACCAACCCGCTAAAGCCTATAACCCCCTCTTTCTGTATGGCGGTGTTGGTTTAGGAAAGACCCACCTCTTACAGGCGATTGGCAATCGCTGCATCCAGAATGGGTTTCAAGTTTTGTATGTGACATCTGAGGAATTCACCAATGATCTCATCCAGGCCATTCGGAATCACACTACACCCGAGTTCCGCGATAAATACCGGCAGGCAGATGTTCTCCTGATCGATGATATCCAATTCATCGCCGGAAAAGAATCAACCCAGGAGGAGTTTTTCCACACGTTCAATTCCCTCCATAGCGCAGAAAAGCAGATCGTGCTATGTTCCGATCGCTCACCCAAATCGCTGATGACACTCGAGGAACGGTTGCGGTCCCGTTTTGAATGGGGACTGATCGCGGATATTCAGCCTCCCGACCTGGAAACAAGGATGGCGATCTTGCGGGCAAAAGCAGAGAAGGGTGGCCGAAATGTTCCGATCGACATCCTGGAGTTGATCGCGAAGCGGTTTCAATCCAATATTCGGGAATTGGAAGGTGCTATGAATCGTGTTTTCGCCTTTGCGGACCTAAGCGGTTTGCCCATCAACAATTCTCTGGTCAATTCTGCGCTCACTGATCTACTCCCGCACACGTACCATATCGAACCAGACCAAATTATTCAGACAGTTGCCAGCGTGTTCAAAGTATCCATCGACCGGATGGTAAGCCGCGACAGGAGGGCAGATATCGCCTTACCCCGTCAACTGGCGATGTATATCATGCGCGAGGATACCGGACTCTCACTGCCTCAAATTGGACACGCGTTTGGCGGTAGGGATCATACGACTGTCATGTACGCCTGCGAGAAGATGAATGGATTGATGGGTAGCGACGATCGCTTACGAAAACAAGCGCTGCGGGTACGTGAAATGATGTATGGAGTGTGTTGAGCTAAGTTTAAGTTCAAGGAATTGGCCAATGGAATACTTGTTAATAAATCAAAAGAGGGCAGTCACCTGTCCTCTTTATTCTGAGTATTTTCTCTACGCTCCGCTTTGCAATTTATCCAGGACCGACCGATACTCCTGAACATTGGGTGGATTTAGAGAGATGATCGTTTGAATTACTGCGATGGTTCCGGTTCGGTTGCCTGCATCCATTAACAAATCGCCTACCCGGTCAAATTCCACCACGGCTTCCTGGATACGGCCTGCCTGTCTGTATAATTCAGCCAACCGTTGGTGCAATTCCAGGTAATCTGATCTTTCTTGCACCAATTCTTCCATAAAGGGTATCACCCTGCGCTGCTGTCCGGTCGTCTCCAGGTAGGCAATAAAGCTATCGAGCTCCGCAAGGGCGGTGCTATCCTGACCCATCCGTAAATTGAGATCGATCAAGTTGGAACGGGATTTGGTATCTCCGGGATCCAGCGTCCGGATCTGTTCAAAGGAACGAAGCGCCTGCTTCCAATCGAGACGCTGCATATCGATATCTGCAATTCTGTTCAGAATATCGATCGTTTGAGTTTGGAAATTGCTGGATTGCTGGCTTAATCGCAAAGCAATCGTGAGGGTCTTACGGCCCATTTCCATTTCAGCCAGGCGATTGTATATCTCAGCCAGGTCTATGTATTCTTTTAATGCTTCCGTAATGGCACCCTGCGATACCAGCTGATCGATGAGCCGGCTGCGCGCGGCCAGGTCCATGGGAGCTAGGACGACAACGCGGCGTAGTAGACTCGTCGTCTGGGTGAACTCACCCCGTGAGCTGAATGTGTTTGCCACTGCCAGGTATTTTTCGAGTGCTTCCTGAACCAGGCCGTCCTGAACGAGCATATCTGCCATCTGAATATGGAGTGGAAGATATGTCGGCGCATATTGCAGGGCGAAGAAAGATTCTTCCATAGCGGTGCGATAGAGACCTCTATTTGCAAGAGATCGGACAGCGGTCAACGATTCAATGATCTGATGACTTCTCAGCTCCAGGAAAATCTCAGCCAGAGGTAACGGTGGGCTTCCGGTAGGTTGCTCAGGTAATTGTTCGCGGGCTCGTCCCAGATTTTCGCGCCAATCAACGGACTGAAGTTGATTTCCGATCGTGTCACATAATTTCGTGCTTGCAGCGATATCTGTTGATTTGGCTTGTTCCTCAACTAGCGGATCATACAATTGGATCAATTCATCCGCCTGATCTCCGCCTGTGATAATCGAATCGGCATACTTGAGTGCATGCAAATATTCCACACCTGCTTCCACCATACGGTTCAATTTACGGAATGACATCCCAAGTAAGAGATGAGATGCCAATGCGAAATCAGGGTGTTTGATGGGATGTTGTAGATATTTGATCGCGCTTTCAAGCCGGTCATTCTGATATCGTAATAAACCCAGGTTGAAATATGCCGCTGTATGGTCTAACCCTGAATCTACTGCTTTTTCCAATTCTTCCGCAGCCAGTAAATCATTTCCATTGGTTTGGGCATCGATAGCCTGTCCCAGGTGCATCATGATCTTGTTGCGTTCCACCTGTTCCATCGATAGCGTACCGGTTCCGCGCATGATGGCTTGTAATCCGCGTCGGGCGACCTGGCCAGAATTGTTGTCCTCATTCTGTTCGAACAGGAGATCCGCCAGTTTGAGCAGCGCTTTTTTCTTAGCCAGAGTGATGGGATCACCCCGTTCTTCAACAGGTTTGGGCGGCTGTTTAGCTTGTTCCTTGGGGGTGGTAAGTTTATCCGTCTTCTTGATGAGACCGCCGGATGCGTTTGGAAGGCCTCCCGTCTGATATTGGAAGGGTCCTGTTCCCCGTGGGCGGGTTGGTTTTGCCAATGGTTTACCGGTGCGTAATTGTTGCAGGGCTTCTTCGGCTTTGGTATTTCCCGGCATGATCTTCAAGGCGTATTCGACTACCTGGGTGGCTTTTTCTACCACTCCACTTTGCTGCATGACCGCTGCCATTGAGAGGTATTCGTTTACGGCGTCAGATTTTCTGCCGGCTCTCTCGAAGACGGTTGCCAGGCGCGAATGAGCACCAAGATGGTCAGGGTCCAGGCGTAAGATCCGGTTCCAGTTATGAACCGCTTTTTCCATATCTCGTGCTTTTAGGAAGAGATCGGCTGCTTTGAGTGACGCTTGAATACACTCGGGTAGTTTTCCAAGTCGTTCACAAACCTGCGCTATCTTTTCTGCTGTAAGGGGGTCTTCTGGTGAGGTTTGGCTGGCTTTGGTATAGATCTTCAATGCTTCTTGAAAATCTTTCTGTTCAAACATGGCCATTCCCAGACTGCTCAAGGCAGTGGGGTGGTTTGGAAATTCATCCAAGGCCTGGCGGTAATAACGAGCAGCCAAATCCCATTGTTGGTCCCAGGCCGCTGAATGGCCTTTGTTCATTGCTTCTTGGAAAATTTCCTGCCGTCCAGCCATCGTATGATTACCCCATCAATGCCAATGTTAACATCCTGCAATAAAAATATAACATGGAATAGTCTTTTTCGCTACTTTGCAACCATAACCTTCATTGAACCCCAGTTCATCCCGGAACGGGCTTCTGTTTCGAGTGGAATATCTAATTTGAAGGCATTTTCCATCTCATGTTGAACCACCTGCGCAGTCTGTTTCAATTCGTTTTCGGGACATTCCAAAACCAGCTCATCATGGACTTGTAAAAGCATTCGCCCATGCAATTTATTTAACGCGAGGGCGTTCGGGATCCGCAACATCGCCAACTTGAGAATGTCTGCCGCAGTACCCTGGATTGGGGCATTGATCGCTTCCCGCTCTTCGCGCAGACGAAGATTATTGTTCTGCTGAGTAGTAAGCCCCGGAAAGTAACGTCTGCGACCCAACAGTGTCTCGACATATCCGCGCTGCGCCGCCTCTTTCCGAATCCCATCCAGATACCGTTTGACTCCCGGAAATCGGGTGAAATAGGCGCTGATGAAATTCTCCGCTTCGGCTAACGTCAAATCAGCTGATCGGCTGAGACCGAATGCTCCCATGCCGTAAATGAGTCCGAAGTTGATGGCTTTCGCATGGCGGCGCTGTTCTTTCTTTACTTGCTCAAGGGGAATATTATAGATCGCGGCAGCAGTAGTCGCATGGATGTCCTGCCCCGCCCGAAATGCGTCCAACATCGCTTCATCTTTCGCCATGTGGGCAACAATCCTGAGTTCGATCTGGCTGTAATCAATGGAAAGCAGCACCAGCCCTTGTCCAGCGATAAATCCTTCCCGCACCCGCCGACCGAGATCAGTTCGTGTGGGTATATTTTGCAAATTCGGATCCGAAGAGGCGATCCGACCTGTAACAGATCCCGTCTGGTTGTAAGACGTATGGATCCGTCCGGTGACAGGATTCACCTGGAGAGGTAAGGCATCCACATAGGTGGATTTCAGTTTTGTAAGCTCCCGGTATTCCAGAATGGCATCCACAACGGGGTGTTGTCCGCGCATCTCATCCAAGATATCCGCTGATGTTGAATAGGTTCCAGCGGTTGTCTTCTTCCCCATCCCGGGTGGTACAAGTTTGAGACGGTCAAATAAAACCCGGGATAGCTGTTGGGTCGAATTCAGGTTGAATGGTGATCCTGCAGCCTGGTACACCTGGGACTCAAGAGTAGTCATCTTGTCTTGAAGCTCAACGGCAAATTTCTTGAAGAAATCGACATTGACCAAAATACCTGCTTCTTCCATATCAGCCAGTACTGAAATGAGGGGAATCTCCATCTCCTTTAACAATTTGAGACTATTATTATCCTCAAGTTCTTTTTCCAAAGGTGGAATCAGTCGGAGGGTAACTTCTGCATCGGCAGCGGCATAAGGCGCGGCGGCAGCGATGTTCACATTTGCCATATTAAGTTGGGCTTTACCCTTCCCAATCAGTTCTTCTATATGGGTCATCTCGATCCCGAGCCGGACCCAGGCTAAATTTTTCAGACCCAAATTGCGTGAGGCGGGGTTGACCAGCCATTCTGCGAGCATGGTATCCATGGTTATGTGCTGGATTTGGATGCCGTTCCGTTTCAATACCAGCGCATCATATTTAATATTGTGCCCGGCTTTTGGAATATCCGGATTCTCAAAAATGGGGCGCAATGCAATTTGAACTTCTTGTAGAGATAATTGCTTTGAGTCCGCAGCCGTGTGCCCAACGGGAATGTAAAACCCTTTTCCCGGCTCGATGGATAAGGATATTCCAACCAGCTCTGCTCGCATCGGATCCGTGGAGGTGGTTTCGGTATCCAGAGATATCAGTTTCGCCTGTTCAAGTTGCTTGACCAATGCGTTCATTTTTTCGGGTGTATCCACGATCACAGTCTCCAATTCATAAACTGGTGTGGTCCCCAGGCCGGTCAACGCCTCGCCAAATAGATTCAATTGCTGGGCTGATCCCTGACTAGGGATTGCCTTCCCAAGAGAAGACAGGCGAGGCAATAAAGAACGAAATTCCAACACCCGGAACAGCTCTTCCACCTTGTTGAGATCGTAATCGGCGGTGGTGGCTTTTTCCAATTCGAGGTGAATTGGTGCATCCACCCTGATCCGCGCCAGGTCCTGGCTGGTATATGCCATGTCATGATCTTTTTCCAGCTTGGCACGCAGACCGGAAGTCATCTTATCCAAATTTTCGTAGACGCCATCCAGGGTTTGATAGCTGTCCAAAAGGCTAATTGCGGTTTTCTCACCCACTCCCGCTACACCTGGAATGTTATCGGATTTATCACCAACCAGTGCCTTGTAATCGACCACTTGATCCGGACGAACTCCGAGATGGGCTTGTACATCTTTGGGTAAGTAATCTTTAGCCTCGGAAAGTTTGCTTCCAGCCAGGTTGACAATCACCCGTTCGGTGACCAGTTGCAACAGATCACGATCTCCTGTGATAATTTTGACAGCCAATCCTTTCTCTTCCGCTTCCCGGGCAATGGTGCCAATTATATCGTCAGCTTCATAATTCTCCAGTTCAAGGCGGGGTATGTTGAATGAGTCAACCAGTTGGCGAATACGTTCCATTTGAGTCCGCAGGTCGTCGGGCATTTTTGCCCGGGTCCCTTTGTACTCAGGGAAGATCTTGTCGCGAAACGTTCGACCGGTATCAAAGGCCACCGCGATGTAATCAGGTTTTTCCTGCTCTAATAAACGCATTAATACACTGGCAAAACCATACACACCAGCCGTCGGTTCACCTTTGGATGTCAGCCATCGAGCGTCGGTTGTTCCTGTTGGATTAAGTGCGAAAAAAGTCCGGTAAGCCAGACCATGACCATCTATCAGATAAAGGGTGGGAGGCATCAGCTCCTCCTGGAGACTTAAGATAGGATGAGTCTATCACGCACGGTTTACGAGGGCAAGCGGGTGTACCCGGACATACTACCCCTTTATCGGTTATTCCTTCAATACGCTGATTCTGTCACGAAGCAGATAGCTAAAATCCACTTCGTATGAACGGATGGGATACAAAAGCCTACTGTTATTCATCTGCCTGAGGAGAAACCAGATGTTTCCTTTCCCTGGTTGAAAACAAAACCACCAGGATTCCAGCCATGATGACCGCCGCCGCAGGATAGAATGATGGTCCGGGAATCTCACGAAAGATCAGGTATCCAAGTAAACCCGAGAAGATCGGCTGGGTCAGGTTGCTTACGCTTACCACCTGTCCTCGAAAGGTCTTGAGTGAATAGTTCAATATACTGTGTGAAAACACGGTTGGGATCAAGCCCAAACCAAGGATGAGTAGGATATTCTTGAGAGTGTAGACCTTGATCGGATTTACAAAGAATAGTGCGACGAGGAGACACATGGTACCGGAGATCCAATACAGTGGAACCATATATTGCCAGAGGGTAATTCGTTGTCCATTCTTTCTGCCGAGTGCCAGATAGCAGGCAAAGGCAAGCATGGATCCCAGGCAGATCAAGTCTCCGGGTACATTAGCAGGTGACACCCGCAGGTTGGATACTGTAAGTAGAACCACTCCACCCAAGGTTAAGACCGTCCCATACACCTCCTGACGGTTGATCCTCTCCCGAAAGAAAATCCAGACAAAGAATGGCATTGCCACCGGTGTGAGATTTGCCAACAGGCTGGCATTCGCTACAAAGGTCATTCGTGCACCGATGATCCAGGTGATGAAGTGAACTGCCAGGGCTGCGGCTGGTGCGATCGTCCAGGAGATTTCTGTCCAACCGTATGGGGTTGCCCGATAATGTAGATCGCGTAGAAATAAGGGAGTAAGCGCGATAGCAGCGACCAGCAACCGAAAGGAGGCTACTAATAGTGGATGTTCATCACCGGCTTTGATCATGATCACGGCGGTGGCGCCAAGTAATACGCCGACCATCATGATTGTGATGCGAAGAAGAATGTTCCAACGAGAGGAACCCGGCTGACTCATAGTATGATCGTATTCGATCCGTGTGATTTGTTGGGCATCTGGCACGAAATCAAACCAGGCTGCGAATAAACCGCATCTGTTCCTGAAGGTGGTGCTCACCACCCCCATCGTGTTGATTGAATTCGTATACTTTGATCTGCTTTTCGCCAGCATAATGATTGTACGCAGCGAAGACGGTCGAGGGCGGGCAGATGTCATCCATTAATCCAACGGAGAATAGCGCCGGCATTGTTGTCCGAGAGGCAAAGTGCATTCCATCAAAGTAGGAGAGGGTTCGCCAGATTTGATCCACTTTATCCCGCTGAGCTTTCGCAAAGCGGGCGATCTCATTATATGGATCACTATCCACCAATGTTACCGCCCGGCGGAAGTGGCACAGGAAAGGCACATCGGGTAAGCAGGCGAATATGGAAGGGTCCAATCCGGCAACAGCCAACGCCAACCCGCCGCCCTGGCTTCCTCCGGTAACGATGATCTTCTTCGAATCCACCAGCGGATTGGAACGAGCAGCCTCAACAGCGCGGACCGCGTCGGTTATCAGACGCCGATAATAGTAGTTTTGGGGGTCCATTATCCCGCGCGTCATAAATCCGGGGTGCTGTGGATTGCTTCCGGCGGGTTCGGCATCTGGTGTATCGCCGTGCGACCAGGTGGATCCCTGTCCCCGGTTATCCATGACGAATGTGGCGAATCCCATGGCTGGATATACCAGCCAGTTTGCCGGGTAATTCCGTCCACCACCATAGCCTATGTATTCCACGATACATGGCAACGGTGTATTGGTTCTGGCCGGGAGGAGGAACCAACCTTTGATCGGTTGCCCACTAAACCCACGAAAGGTTACATCAAAGACATCGACCAGGGGGAAGTCTGCTGGATATGGCTCAAATCGGGCATTAAGCGCAAATCCTCGCGCTTCATCAAGGGTTTGATTCCAGAAGGTTTCAAAATCTTTTGGTTCATCTCGATCCGGTTTGTAGCGCCGCAATTCATCAAGTGGAAAATCAAAAAATGCCATCATTCTCTCCTGCGGTTAAATGTACTGAATCCTACGCATCCTGTAAAGGTCTCTTGTGGTCTTTTACAATTATCGCTTCAACCAACAAATCCAATCTATAATTGAACCATAGAAAGGGAGAAAATATGAGCGATTATGATGTGATCGTCATTGGCGCTGGTCCGGGAGGATATGTAAGCGCAATTCGGGCGTCTCAATTGGGATTGAAAACAGCGATTATCGACAAACAATGGCTGGGTGGAGTCTGTCTGAATGTTGGGTGTATACCATCAAAGGCACTATTGAAAAATGCCGAGGTAGCCCACTTATTGAGGGAACGGGGAAAAGATTTCGGTTTCTCATTCGAGAATTTACAATTGGATTACGGCGCCGCTGTCAAGCGCAGCCGCCAGGTGTCCGATCGATTAACCAAAGGCGTTGGCTTCCTGATGAAAAAGAATAATATTGACATTCATATGGGGACCGCTCGCCTGGCTTCAAAAAACGAGGTGGAAGTCTCAGCCACAGATGGATCGAAAGTGATCCACAAAACGAAAAATATCATTCTGGCCACTGGATCACATGCCAGCGGAATTCCTGGTGTGGAGATGGATGGCAAACAGGTAGTGACGTATCTTGAAGCCATATTGCAGCCGACATTACCGAAATCATCGATCATCATCGGTGCAGGCGCGCTCGGATTGGAATTTGCCACAGTTTGGAGCAGCTACGGTTCGGAAATCACTCTGGTTGAAATGTTACCGCGCATCGCTCCTCTCGAGGATGAAGAGGTAAGCGCGGAATTGACCCGGGCTTTCAATAAACGGGGTATCAAAGTCCTGGCAGGTTATAAAGTCCAATCGGTGAAATCCACAACAGAAGGCGCAACTGTCGTGGTCAAAGGCGCTGAAGGCGAACAAACTCTCCACGCAGAACAGGCATTGGTTGCCATAGGATTTAAACCCAACACGGCAAATCTCAATCTGGAAGGTATCGGTGTGAAACTGACCGAACGTGGCCATGTGGAAGTGGATGACCGGATGGCCACCAGCGTTCCTGGTGTCTGGGCGATTGGGGATGTGACCGGTAAACTGCTATTGGCGCACGTGGCATCCACCCAGGGCATTCTCTGTGCAGAAGCCATCGCCGGGATGAAAACCACACCGATCGATTACACCATGGTCCCCCGGGCTACCTATAGCCAGCCGCAGATTGCCTCCTTCGGGCTGACTGAAGCCCAGGTGAAGGAAAAGGGACTGGAATACAAGCTCGGCAAATTCAATTTGATGGCGAATGGCAAAGCGCTCGGATTAGGAGAGACAGCGGGTTTCTGCAAGCTGATCATCGATCCGAAGTATGGTGAAATCCTGGGCGCACATTTGATCGGTGTAGAGGTCTCAGAATTATTGCCGGAATTAACGCTTGCCCAAAAAATGGAATTGACTGCGGAAGAGATCGCGGGAAATATCCATGCCCACCCCACCTTAAGTGAGATCATCATGGAAGCTGCTCATGTCGCATTAGGGCATCCAATCCAAACGTAATTGGTGGTGATGGTCAACTCCCCGATTGGATAGCGTGCTTTCCTAACGATATCGAGGACGATAGAACACATGCACTAATTAGTGATTCTCTGATAAATTATGTGAAAAACAGTCCATCTTATCCTCAAGACGGACTGTTTTATTTAATCGAATCGATATTTCCAGTTTTCGAGAATCAAGTGCGCCAACTGGACTATAATCAACTCAATGGACACACAATTGCCTCCACCCATCTGGGTGGATACTCCACAAGGTTTACTGGAGACATCGCGAATCCTCACGGGTGAGAAACGCGTTGCGGTCGACACCGAATCCAACAGTTTACATGCTTATCAGGAACAGGTTTGCCTGATCCAATTTTCGATCCCCGGCTCTGATTTTCTGATCGACCCTATGGCGTTGCCAGATATTTCCGTGCTGTCAGATCTCTTTGCATCTGACCAGATCGAGAAAATATTCCACGCTTCTGAATATGATGTCATCTGTTTGAAGCGGGATTATGGGATTCAATTTGATCACCTCTTCGATACGATGGTGGCTGCCCGAATCCTGGGTATTCGGGAAGTTGGTTTGAACAGTCTACTGAATACCGAATTTGGCATCAACCTGGATAAACACCTGCAAAAAGCCAACTGGGGACGACGTCCATTGCCGGAAGAATATTTAGCCTATGCCAGGATGGATACTCACTTCTTAATGGAATTGCGTGATGTGTTGGAAGACAGACTTCGCGCAAGCGGATTATGGGAGTTGGCAATTGAGGACTTCGCCAGGATGACTCGCACCTCAGTTCCTTTGGAAAATAAAATTGAGGATGAACTTTGGCGAATTCACGGGGCGCGCGACTTAAATCCTGAAGAGGCTGCTATATTTTTACACTTGCTCCTCTGGCGCGAGGAAGCAGCTGACAGGGCTAACCGTCCTCCCTTCAAGATCATCAGCAGCGAACAATTATTGATGATTGCGCAAAGTAAGATATGTCAAATGACAACCCTGCGGAATAAAATCCACTTAAGTCCGATTCAATTAAATAAATATGCGGAGACGATCTTAACCGTTGTGGAAAAAGGAAGAAATAGCCTCCCGCTCGAACCACCACGCCAACATCCATCAGACCCGGCTTTTAGAAAACGATTGGAACGCCTGAAAATATTTAGAAAAGCAGCAGCAGAAAAGATGAAGGTAGAATCAGATGTCATCCTACCCCGGGATTTATTATATGACCTGGCGCAGAATCCCCCACGGCATTGGGAAGATTTTTCCGCTCGAATGATGCCATACCCCTGGCGTTTTCACAATTATGGGGAACAAATATTCAGTGCAATCCATCCACGATCATCAAGGGGAGCTTCATGAAAATCCATTTCTTTGGTGCTTCACAAACTGTAACTGGCAGTCAGTATTTACTTGAAATCAATGGCAACACCTTATTGCTTGAATGTGGCCTGTTTCAAGGTCGAAGAGAAGAGACATACGAACGAAACCGTTCGTTTCATTTCAATCCCCGCAATCTGGATGCGATGATACTTTCCCACGCTCATATCGATCACTGTGGCAATTTACCCAATTTGATGAAGAATGGGTACAGGGGTCCTATATATTGCACACCTGCCACTGCTGACCTGACTGACCTCCTGGTGCGCGATTCCGGGCATATCCAGGAAAGCGATGTGGAATATGTGAACAAGAAACGAAAACGCCGTGGCGAAGCTCCGGTGGATCCACTCTACACACTTGCCGACGCCGAGATGGTCAAACCTCAGCTTGTAAATAAACTCTATGACCAGGAATTTGAACCGATCCCCGGTGTAACTGCCAGGCTGGTGGACGCGGGTCATATTTTGGGTTCAGCGGCGGTGGTTTTAAATATCGAGGAACAGGGTAAGAAAACCCGTTTCTGGTTCTCCGGAGATATCGGCAGACCGGGTCTTCCTCTGGTTAGCGACCCGGTACTGCCGGATACCTGTGATTATCTACTAATGGAATCCACTTATGGAGATAAACGCCATGCAGACCCGCAGGACGCCTTTATCGAAATGCGCACTGCCCTTCTGAGGACGATCAACCGGCGTGGCAAAGTGATCATCCCGGCTTTTGCAGTCGGCCGTACCCAAGAGCTGGTCTATGCGCTTAATGAAATGATGGAACATCAGGAAATTCCACGCATCCCAGTATATGTGGATAGCCCTTTAGCCGTAAATACAACGGATATTTTTATCAAGCATCCTGAAAACTTTGATGAGGAGACTCACCAGTTTATCCGGGAACATCGCCATCCTGCCCTCAACTTTGATTCCTTGCATTATGTTCGTTCGGTGGAAGAATCCAAATCACTGAATGACCGGCATGAACCGATGGTGATCATTTCTGCATCCGGCATGGCAGAAACCGGAAGAATCCTCCATCATTTGAAGAATAATATTGAAGACCAGCGTAATATGATCATGATCGTGTCATGGCAGGCGCCGTATACCCTGGGCAGACGATTGGCAGACCGTGAACCTCGTGTGCGAATTTTTGGAGAAGAATATCAGGTAAAAGCAGAAGTGGTGACAATAGGTGGGCTGTCCGCGCACGCGGGGCAGGATGGTTTGGTTAATTACGCAGAACAGGTAAAAAACAGCGCAAAGAAGATCCTCATGGTACACGGAGAGCCTAAGTCGAGCCTGCCTCTGATTGAGATCTTTAAAGAGAAGAATCTTCCTGATGTGATCTATCCCGAACTGTATGATACATTCGAGATCTAGGGTTTCTTCTTAAGTTGGATTTGTTTACCCACCCATCATCTCCCGATAGAACATCTTCCTCCGGTTCATCCCTCCGGATTCGCGCAGATTACCGAAAATCCCTCTACATTTATCTGTTATACTCTGCCGATGAAAGGAGAGTACCATGAGTATTCGATTTATATCTCTATTGCTGATCTGTTTTTTCGGTCTATCAGCCTGTACATCTCAAGCAATAAACACAGCAACCCCAACCGCAGTTCCATCGCTCGACAATACCCTCCCGACCTCGTCTGGGGACTATAAATTTATCTCAGCCCGAATTGTGGCTGAGGCGAACGGCGCCAAACCTGCCCCCGGCGAAAAGATCCTGTTGGTGGTCCTTGAACGGGCAGACGGCAGTCAGATCGATCTGGCCGCATTCGATACGGCTATACGCGAGGTGCCCGAAGGGGTCTTTATCGAAGGCGATGACGGATCCAAATCCATTCACACAATGGGGGGATGGGTAGATAAAGATTTTACGATTGGGTTTCGGGTTCCGGAAGCCTTGAAAACATATACTTTGCATTGGCCGGGAGCTAATCCACTCGTTATCGAACCTGAATAACGAGGTGACTAGTCAGTTCGGTGAGGTGGCAGCCTGGACCGACGCCACCTCATTTCTTTTCTCTGATATAATTCGCGTGCTGGAGAGGTGCCGGAGTGGTTGATCGGGGCGGTCTCGAAAACCGTTGTGGCCCTTTGGACCACCGTGGGTTCGAATCCCACCTCTCCGCCTAAACACCAGGCTCCGAGGGCGCAAGCAGCCGCTCTCCGCCTAAACACCAGGCTCCGAGGGCGCAAGCAGCCGCTCTCCGCCTAAACACCAGGCTCCGAGGGCGCAAGCAGCCGCTTACAGCTACACAAAAAGCTCACAACAAAGGTGAGCTTTTTTTTGATTGCAAATGACAGATTGCCTCTTACTTTATCTCAAGCTCCATCATCCTCTGGTGGAATGGTCTGCCCGTAATCCAATACTTCCCGGGTCTGAGAATTCGCCTGGGAAGCGCCTATAATCCCCAACTCTTCCATACGGTCGATGAGACGGGCTGCCCGGGTGTATCCAATCCGCATCCGGCGTTGCAGCATCGAGATGGACGCGCGACCTTCCCGGCGGACCAGCTCGGTTACCTCGCTGAGGAGAGGATCATCATTGCTTTTTCCGGATCCCGCGCTCCAAAAATCAACTTGCTTCAGCATATTCGCTGGAGGCAGATCTTCCGGTGTCCCTTCATCCACACTGTTTTCAGCCTGGTCGATAACGATCCCTCGCCAATAATCTACAAGCCGTTGAATCTCACTATCCGAAACATAGACACCTTGCAGGCGGACGGGCGCAGCCGCGTCAGGGGCTTGAAATAGCATATCGCCATGCCCTAGCAATTGTTCTGCGCCGGGCTGGTCAAGAATAACGCGGCTGTCGATCATGGTGGCAACCGAGAAGGCAATTCGAGCCGGGAAATTCGCTTTGATCAAACCGGTAATGACATCAGTCGAGGGTCGTTGGGTGGCAACAACCAGGTGCAAACCAGTTGCGCGCGCCATTTGCGCTAACCGGGTGATGGCTGCCTGTGTCTCCGCGGGAGCAAGCATCATCAGATCAGCCAATTCATCAATGACGATGACCAGCATCGGCAGCTTCTTCTCGCCCCGTAATAACATCCGGACATTGTAATCTTCCAGATTGCGAGCACCGGCGGCAGAAAACTTATGGTAACGGGCATCCATTTCGCGCATCATCCATTGCAGTGCGCCGATAACCCGGTCTGCCTCAACCACAACCGGGGCGAGCAGATGAGGAATGCCGTTGTAATTGGTGAATTCCACCCGTTTTGGATCTACCAGAATCAATCGGAGATCATCGGGAGTATTGTTGAGGAGAAGGCAACTCAATATGGCATTTACGCAAACAGATTTACCTGAGCCGGTTGTTCCGGCAATAAGTAAGTGGGGCATGGCTGATAGATCGGTGGCGATGGGTACTCCGGATACATCTTTACCCAGCGCAATTTTCAGTGAAGTCTTGATCCGTTTGAAGGAGGGACTTTCCACTACATCGCGCAGACGGACCATGGCTTTGTGGTCGTTGGGGACTTCAATCCCAATATAATTTCGCCCGGGTACTGGCGCCTGGATCCGGATTCGAGTGGCAGCCAATGCCAGTGCCAGATCATCCTGAAGCGATACAATTTTTGAGACTCTCACCCGCATGTGATTTCCGCTGCGGTTCTCTACAAAGTCTGGTTCCACCCCGAACATGGTGACCGATGGACCGCGGAGTATTTCCACCACATGCCCCGGGGCGCCAAAGTCAGCCAGCGTGCCTTCGATCATACGGGCACGTTCCAGATCCATTTTCTCATTTTCGACCTGGGGTGAACCATGCTCCAGGATCTTTTCAGGCTCTGGCAGCTTCCAGATTGGATCTGCGGGTGGAATTTCGATCAATGGCACGATCTCAGGGGATGCGATACCTCCGACTGGTTGGACAGTGCTCTTGATCGGTTGGAACCCATCCTGTATGGTTTCTTCTTCGTATGGGGAATTGTCTGTGTCTATGGTAACGGTTTCCCTGAGTGCATTTCTCCACTCGCTGAAACCGGTTCTTAATCCATCAAATAGATTGGTCCCTTCGGGTGTGGATGCCTTAACGATCCCGAAGAAACCTCCAATCCCATTAGCAATCTGTTGGAAAGAGATATCAAAAGAGAAAATGAGAGCAACGAGAAGCCAGGCACACAGCACCAGGAAGGCGCCAATATCACCTAATCCCGCGACAAGCAATTGAATAATTATTCCGCCGATTAAACCGCCACCTTTTCCATCCTCCGCAAGAAGGTATGGATCCACCGCCCCACCGGCGAAATAATGGAAAAAGGTCAGGATATTCAGATAGAGTAAAACAAGACCTGCAATTTGCTCAAATGGTAACCGGGGTAACGATTCAACCCGTCGCAGGATGAGATAAATGCCCGGGATCATTATTGCCAGTGGGATGATCCAGACACCCCAGCCGGTCATCCAACGCAAAATTCCCGACACCCAGGCGGTGATCGGATTATCTTTGCCAGCGAAAAAACTCAATGCCGCTAATAATCCTGCCAGAAGAAGGAACACGCCGATTATGTCCATCTTCCGTTCAGGGGAGACTTGATATCCGTAGACGGTTGCCGATTTTTTTGATCGGGACTTGCCAGTCGGCGTGTAGACTCCCCTGAATGTGGTTCCTTTGACTTTATCCGCGCGAATGGAGGATTTGGTAGATTTGAGTGGTATTTTGGATTGTCTGGTATTGGTTTTTTTGGCTGGCATATGAACCTACCTGTCAACAATAAGTCTGCAGGATTCATGCCGAAATGGTCTTGCAGCTAGGTCGAGGGCGTTTGTATAAAAGGACAAAATTTGAGCCACAGATAAGGAATTAGTAATGGTACTACCGATGTGACACTCCTCACGATAAAGGTCATACCAGAGGAGAATTGCTGTCATATCTGGGATTATTAATGACCTGCCTATTTCATTCCTGGTTACGACGATCATCCTGAATTGCCCAATTCAGACCAAAATTAACAAAATTTTAGTATATATTTAATGTTGTGTTTAGAATTGAAAATTAAAATAGGGCTAACATGATGATAGTTCAATGCACCTTGATAGATCGAGATTAACCTCTAGCGGTAGTGGTAACAAATCTTCAAGAGCATAAAACTTGTTCTCCTCCTTAGAAAAGGACATCGGCTGTTGCAGGGCAGCCGATGTCCGTCATTAAAAACCCATTGTTAAGTCAGTATGTCACATCTTTCAAAAGCTGGAAAGCTGGATTGCAGGAATCATTCAACTAGCTGACCTGGCTGGATGCCAATTTGGCAATTACCTCTTTTGTAGCGCGAAAAGCAATCGGAGGGAGTGAATCAAGGGGGAAGAAAACCGCTTCATCGGCATCGTCGTGAGCACCTAACGTCCCGGCAACTACTTCCACAAGATAGACCAGGACAACGTCTGCACCGCGGGGGTGATCCCGACCGGTGGTCACATGGAATAATTCCAGCGCGTGAACCACAAGCCCGGTCTCCTCAAGGCATTCCCGTTCGGCTGCAGTTTGAGGATCTTCTTCGGCATTAACAAAACCAGCCGGTAATGTCCAGAGCCCTTTCAGTGGGTCAAAATGCCGTTTAACCAGAAGAATGGTCTTCCCGCGCCTTATCAGCGCTGCTGCAGCCACTTTGGGATCTGGAAAATACACCCATCCACATGAAGGGCAAACCGGGTGGGGATGCCCATCCTGATAAATCTGAGTCTCTAATTTAGTTCCACAACGAAGACAATACTTAGCCTCAGTCGGGCTCATCTTTGATTTTTCCGAGATTTGAATAAAGCGATCAGACCACTAACGATGCCGATCAGTAAAAGGGCACCTGATGCCACCCATAATGGATTTCGATTCGGGGCTGTTGGCTGTTGCGGCGCCACTACAGGTGGTTGAACTAATTCCCGAACCTGATCAGAAGGCTGGACCCCCAGGATCGGACCTAATCCGGTAATCTCCGGAGCAGGTTGCGGGGCAACCTGGATTTCGGATGAAGCTGGAGTTGGTCCAGGTAATTGAGTCGGCTGAGGCACCATATCCGGTGCGATCGGGGCTGGTGCGGCCACCGTATCCGGTGCAGGTACAGCCGCGACACCTGGTTCCGCTACGGTTGCTGGCGCTGCAGCCATGTTGGGAGCCGCTTCAGGAGTTGGTTCAGGTGTCAATGCCGGAGCCAGTTCAGTGACAACTTCTGGAGGAACCTCTGGAGCGACCTCAGGGGAACCTTCGGTTACCGCTTTTTCGGTTGGCGTTTCCAATGAGAATGTTTGCGCTCCACCGCCGCCCATCCCTCCGGTTGAATCAGCGGCACCACCGCCAACGCCATATGGTATGACGCCGGGTCCTTCCGCACCACCTCCACCGCCACCGCCACGTCCGAAACCGGTACCAGTTGCGCCGTAGGATTGAGGAATTGTCCCAGGAGGACCCCAAATAATTATTGGTCCTGCCGGTGTGGAACCAGCAGACTCAGATTGAGAAGCCTTCTCCATGGCTGGGGCTGCTTGCATTGCAGGCAATGCGGAGGTCGAAGTCTTCAGGAGAAAACTAAACAGAAATACGACTACGGCCAATCCGGTGGATAATGCCGATGCAAAACGGAAGGAGAAAAATGCGAACCGAGGCCTGCGAACTCGGTCAGCCTGTGCTTGAGATAGGGTAAAGTTGCGGGGAGAGCGTCTATTAGGTGCGGCACGAAGCAACTGCCTGGTCTGTGCAAGAGATTGGTAATTTATTTTCCAGATATCTGATGAATTAATGAGCTCTTCAACTGCCTGGCGGTCTTTTGTTGATAATTGACCATCCAGATAATTTGATAGTTGTTGCCAATCTTGTGGGGAAAACACTTTGCTCATACTACGCCCTCCCTGTCATGACGCAAAAAAGAGGGCAATAGTTCCCCGAATCCCTGCAAACAATCTCTCATTCGCAACCTGGCTCGGGCAAGACGGCTTTTTATAGTTCCAAGCGGGGTGTTGACCGCGACTGCGACTTCATCGTAATCCATTCCCTGGACGTCAACCAAAATTACCACAGAACGGAATTCTGGAGAAAGTGCACCGAGACAATGTTGGATGGCTTGATCTAGCTCGCCTGTTTCGATAGTCTCTTCAGGGAGAGACTCCCGTCTGCCAACCAGGCAGGGGATTCAATTTCATCATCATCTTCATTCACGGGTTCCAATGCGGTGGTGGGACGACGTTGTTGTCGGCGGAGCTCATCATAGCAGGTATTGGTAACCATCCGCATGACCCAGGCTTTAAAACTACCGCCCCGAAATGTATTCAGATGTTTATACGCAGATAAAAATGCATCTTGGGTGGCATCCTCTGCAAGGACCGGGTCACCTAACATGCGATAGGCAAGGTTGAACCCCATATCCTGGTACGCCAGTACCAACCGGTTGAAAGCGTCCAGGTCTCCTTGAATGGCGTCGTTTACAAGTTTTAGGTCATCCATTTGCGTGTTTTCTCTATCCAACTGTTCCAATTGTTTAATCCTATCCCATCAAGGTACGAGCGTCAAGCGCGCATCACAAAAATTGAAGATATTAGATTAGCGCAATTATTACAAAGGATACATTCTCGAGGTGTTTATATCAGTTATACTGGTTATGTTATTTTTATTTATCCCTGCACGGATTTCCCAATGAGGTTACATGGATTATACAATCCCCTTGATCATCCTCCAGCTCATATTTATGGAGGGTATTTTATCGATCGATAATGCCGCAGTGCTCGGTGCCATGGTGGTCCATCTGCCGGATGACCGGCCTGTCACGTGGCCATCCTCTATAAGGCGACTCGGATATCGAATCAATAAGTTCCTCGGGCAACAGCGTACGGCTGCCCTCCGAGTCGGATTGCTTGGGGCATATTTCGGTAGGGGATTGATGCTCCTGTTGGCAAATGTGGTCATCCAGAATCCCTGGCTCAAATTGGTAGGGGCGATCTATTTGATCAAACTGGGATGCGATAACCTGGGTAGACCTGCCGAGGGAGAATCTGAGGCGGATGCCCATGTCCATCATCTGGAAGGAAATAGCTTCTGGAATGTAGTACTTACCATCGAGATCACCGATCTTGTTTTCAGCCTTGATAATGTGGTCGTCGCAGTAACATTATCGAAGGAACTCTGGGTTGTTATGGTAGGTGTGGCCATCGGAATACTCATGATGCGTTTCGCGGCGGGTGTATTCAGCTACGCCGTTGAACGGGAACCAATTCTCAAAGCGGCTGCCTACCTCCTGGTATTCAATATCGGTGTGGAGCTCTTACTGGCAGATCTCTTCCATTTTGAGTTGAATAGTTATGTCCGGTTTGGGATCTCGGTTGCTACCATTCTGCTTTGTCTCCTATATGCCCACTCGCCTGCTCTAAGAAAACTGAAGCCAGCGTTGAAATGGATCGCTGAAGGTATGGCGAATTTCAATACAGTTTTGGATTGGTTACTCAAACCTGTTTTCGCACTTCTGCGGTTGTTCGGAAAAGGTGTAAAAGCATTGTTTCCATCCAAACGATACTCGATCGGTGGTCCAGAGGAAGGTCCGGAAGACTAGCGCAATAATGGATAAAAAAAATACACGCCCATTTGTTGGGTGTGTATTTTTTTGCTAGGCAATATCCGGATCAGGCTTTCAAAATCTTGTACATACCGGTGCCGCAGACTTTGCATTTCCCTTTTAGTGCTGGACGGCCATTCTTCATGGTTACTCTTTCAGTATCGACCATTTCACGTTTCTGTTTGCATTTAACACAATATGCTATTTCAGCCATAGTTCCCTCCTTCAGGATAGGTTGATATGTCCATTATATAGGAGTTTTCTGTGAGAGCAAGTGTTTGTATTGTGCTCAATTTATATCAAGGTATTCATGGCAAAAAGTGGCCATATTGATAAGTTTGCGATAATCATCACATCCTGTTATGACAGGTTGGGGTATTTTGTCACTGTTAAATTTATACGGGTACGTTTATACTTCGTTCTTGAAGCATAATACTGGTTTGGTTTATTGTTAGTAATTTTCCTCCCCCAGTTTTTCCAGCAATTCGTTTGCTGGGAAGAGATGACTTCTAGAGCCCTCTGACTTCATTGCTGCTGCTCTAGGGGTCTTTTCTTTTATCCCCATATAAACAGCCGAAAATAAACTGGAGTATGGACATTGCCGTGTCTATTTACTTCTGTACGGCAGATATGTACGGCAAGGTGGTTAGATCACCGGAGGTTTTCACGGTCGTTTTTGACACCCAACAGCTGGAGCCATCTTTTTTATCTGGATTTTCAATGGATATCCAATCCCCACCAACATCCATTCCGTTCGCTTTTACAATTTGACCGGTTCGCAGGTAACCAATAATTTTTGAGGTACCAAATGGTAGAGACCTGCAATTGGCTTTCCCTAGAGGAGAGATAAGCACTTCTTCGATCAAAATCTCCGTAGGCTTAGCTGAAATCTCGATTGTTGGGAGGTGGGTCGGTTCTGGAGTAAGCGAAGGAGGAGCCAGGGTTGCTGCGGGTTGGACCACCTGATTTTGAACCGTTGGAACGGAAAGAATAGGTGCAGGAGTGACCAGGGGCTTGCACGAGACAGCGACGTACAGTATTCCCATACAGACAGTGAACAAAAATTGTAACTTTCTACTATTTCTCACTAGCCCCACTCCTCATTGCATAATGATTCAATTGTAATCAAGAAATGGCAGTTGAGAAGTGGTGAATTGTGAACATAGTATGTGAATCTAGGAATCAGAGTGTGGTTCACGACAAAAATGGAGTGCAACAATCCGAAGACCCAGGTCTCGAATGCGATTAAGCAACCCAAAAAGTGCGCTTTGATCAGAGATCGAGCCATATAATCGGGTTTGGTTATCCACATACGTAGCATCTAGGTCCCCCAACCAGGAGATGATCTTTTGATCAACCTGTTGCTCAATTACAAGTGCGATTTGAAAATTTAAGCTGGGCATAATCGATCCAAAAATGGAGGAGGAGGGTTCGAACCCTCCTCCGGTTATTCTCAAAGTGCCAAACTGATGACAAATGGGATGAGGACGACTAAACCCAACAAGGCGGGTCGTCTTCGCTTGATCGAATTGTCCCAATGGAACAAGTAAGAAGAGAGTCCGAGGGCAAGGATTCCTGTGGTCAATAACAACCCAAGTTGTAGAAAACCATTCACCTGAGGCGATTGCAAAGATGTTAGGCTTGCGAAAGCACTCATCGCATGGCCGGTTGGCAATAAATTGGCGATCATACTTAATGATTTTGGCAGCATAGACGTGGGCATCATCAAACCGCCGAGGATCATAGAGGGGACAAAAATCAATTGTGCGATCAGAATTGTAGCCCGGGAGTTAGAGGCAACCACGCCAATCAACATTCCCAGCCCGGAAAATGCCAGAAAGGAGACCAGCCATACTACTGCAAATAGGAACCAATTGGAAGGAAGCACTCCATCGAATAATAGGTACCCGGCCACTGTAATTATTGCTGAGACCAAAACCATGTGAAGCAAAGCGTTCAGAATTGGTATAAGCAGTATGGAAATGGATGGGACACCATTGATCTTGTAACTTCGAAATATGCCAGCTTCCCTGGAACTTAACATTGGTCCTGGCATGCCGAGTAGTGTTGAAGACATGACCGCAACCAATATCATGGCTGGGATCATCGTTTCCTTGAATGTCGGGTTGACTTTTGCCATGAGCAAACCCATCATCCCAAAGAAGAAGAGCGGAAACAGGTAGTTCATAAGAAGTTGTGTTTTATCGCGCAAGGTTGCGCGAAATTCATATAGAAGGTGAGTCGTGAAAGCGTTCATCGTATCCTCATTTATTCGGTTTATTGATTCGTTATTTCCAGAAATCGTTCTTCAAGAGTGGGGCGTTCAACGCGAAGGTCAATCAACGTATCACCCATTTCTTCGATATAGCGGATAAGGCTCGAAACCGCAGGTCCGGTTTGTGTAGTAAAGTACACATTGTAATCATCCTGAATGCGATGACTCCTGATTCCAGGAAACGAAACGCCATTCTTGGAAAGACAGCTCAATTCCGTATTGACAGAGATCCGTGTCTCTCGATTACCCTGGGCTGTCAATTGTTGGGGAGTGCCTATAGCTGCCAGTTTCCCTTTTAATAAGATAGCTACCCGATCAGCCATCTTCTCTGCTTCTGCCATATCATGGGTCGCCAGGATGATTGTTGTACCGGCTGCCTTCAATTCGTGCATAATGGCATGCAGCTCCACCCGGGAAGCAACATCCAAACCGGCAGTTGGTTCATCCAGAAACAAAATTTCCGGGTTGTGCGAGATCGCCAGGGCTAAGGCTAACCTGCGTTGCTGACCGATAGAAAGGGAACCATACTCGGCAGTTCTTTTTTCTCCCAGGTTCATCCTCTCGAGCAATTCGAATCGCGGTTGGACATGATGATATGCGCAGAAGAAGCGCATCGATTCCTCCACAGTCATCGTTGCAGGTAGCGCAGAGGATTGGAGCTGGATTCCGATCCGCTGAATTAATTCAGAAGTCTGTCGGGATGGATCCAGGTTGAGTACCCGCAGGGATCCACTATCTGGCAACCGAATTCCTTCCAGGGTTTCGAGTGTGCTTGTCTTTCCTGAGCCATTTGGTCCAAGAAGACCGAAAATCTCACCCTTCATTACTTCGAAGGTAATGTTATTCACCGCCAGGTTCGAACCATAGCTCTTGGTGAATTGCTTTACTGATAATACTGATTCTTCCATAATTGATCCTCCATCATTTCGATAGGATGATCATACGAGTCAACCAGGAACATCGTCATGTACCATCGGATACATCCGTAGGTTGATTTAATCTGGTTTTTTCGTACGAGGATTTTGATTAAGGGAGATAACCCTGCGCTCGGGCACGGGAAACGGCATCCAGTCGGGATGATGCTCCAAGCTTCGCGAATATATTGTGCAGATGCCGCTTGATGGTTCCTGGTGATACCACCAGTCGTTCCGCGATGGTTGTATTGGAAAGTCCACTTGCCAGCAGGTGTAGCACTTCAATTTCACGATCAGAAAGTTGATCCACACCACTCTTCATTCCGGGCTGAACCAGTTTTTCTGTTGGTTTTTGTGATTCATTCAGGATGGATTGGATATACACCGAGAGATCTTTCTCGTCGGTTTTTAAGCCTCTTTCAAAGATCGGGTGGAGTACGGTCGACAGGTCTACCAGACTGCGAAATATACCAATCTCTTTACATTGGTTCAGAAGTTTGGATATTTCCTGCGGATTAGGCCCTTGACCTGGAAGCAGGCATTCCTCCGCCAACAGCAAGAGGGATATTTGCAGATGCAATATGACTCGTCCACCATCCTTCGTCCTTTGCTGAATTTCAATTAGTTTCTTCCGTGTATTCACCAGCAGCCGATGATCCAGCCAGAATTCCGCGATCGCTCGTTCATACCACAGGTTTTCTGCTAAACTCTTGGTTGGTCGTTCCAGGTTATTGAATGACTGATCCAAGAATATTCTTGCTCCAGCGAAATCTCCAGTCATTAAGTAAAAGCGTAGATGGTTTGCCAGGTAGATATCATGGCTGGTTTGAGAGGATGGGATGTTTGCAGCCAATTCCGAATATTGGAGGAACCTCTCCTTAGCGAGGATTAAATCCTTTTTAGCCAATGCACTCAGGCAGTGGAGATGAAATAAACTGCAAATCACATCCAAGTTTCCCCATCTCTTTGCGAGGTCTACTCCAATCTGGGTCATCATCTCGGCTTGTGCGATATTGTTCTTCTCATACGCGATGAAACTTTGATAAAGATACGAGATACTGATCATCGGATCTTTTTCCAAATTCCGTGGATCAGTTTTCAATAGGGATGCCTTACTGATCTCATCTGCCCTGTCAAACTCGCCCATTTCGATATAGATCATCGCCAGATTGTTCTGAGCAATTAACCGGATCCCATTTTGTTCCGGGATTGTACATTCTGATATGGCTTTCTGCAGACTTTGGATCGCTTCCTGGCTATTTCCTGTATGTTGATAACCGGCGGCTAAACCCAACCACAAACTGGTTCGGACAGGATCGGTAATGGATAGATGAGGTACCGCAAGGTCAGAGAGTCTCCGCGCAGTTTCCAGGTCACCTTTTTCAGAAGCAACGAGTGCCTGGATAATATGGATCCTTGCCTGTATGTCTGATTTCTGTTCTACCGGTAAATATGCGGAAACTTGATCCAACGATCCTTGAGCTAAGGCAGCATGAACACCCGCTTCATCGAAACGGCTGTTCGAGATCGAGCCGTATCCATATAGTAGTTGAAGACCAAGTGATGACCCGGTACATTCTGGAGGAAGGTGATCCAACCAGGCTATGCACCGGGCAGATTCACCCAACTCGAGCAATAAACTTGCATACACGATGGCTGTGTTAGTAGCCTGTTGTTTATCCCCGGATCGGAGGTAATGTTGGACTGATTCTGGGTAAAGTTTGTTCTCCGCTTCCCAATCGGCTGCAATATGGAGAAGTTGTTTGACTCCTTCTTCACCCGCTTCCTCCCTGAGTCGCAATCTCAATAAATCGGCAAACAACGGATGAAATCGGTACCAGGTTCTTTCTGGATCGATTGAGGTGATGAATAAATTATCCGATTCCAGATCGATTAATCGGGGAGGATTTTGGATTTCAGGCGTTAATTTGTCCGTCAAGGATGAGGTAAACTGATCCAAAATGGAGACACGCAGCAGGAATTGGCGGGTTTTTTCTTCAAGATGATCCAACACTTCTTCCATTAAGAAATCGAGGATGAAACGATTTGAACCGGAAAAATGATCAATGAAATTCCTGGAGTCACTCCCATCCCTCAAGGATAGTGCAGCAAGGTGAATTCCAGCTGGCCAACCCTCTGTCTTAGTGAACAAAGTCTCAATTTGTATCATGTCCAGTCCGAGGTGGTGTAACTGATTCAAGAATTGATCAATTTCGTCTGTGCTGAATTGTAGATCAGACACCCTGATTTCTTGCACTTCATCTTTTGCTCTCATCCGAGCTAAAGTAAAGGGCGGTTCTTCGCGGGTTGCCATTAATAGGTGAACATCCTCTGGCAAATGGGCAATCAATTCTTTCATCAGAGAATGAATATCAAGAGAATGGATCAGGTGATAATCATCAATTACGATCACCAACGGTTGGGGCAGTTTTTCCAATTCATGCAATAGCGTATGAGCGAGTAGATCTGGCGTAGGCAGTAACGAATGTTGAAATACGTGTGTCAGCGATGTTGCGAAATCAGGGAAGTTCAAGCCAACGGATGCGACGAATGCCTGGATGAAATTGTGCAGGACATTATCCTCGTCATCTATTTGAATCCAGGCAATCGGATAACGGGTGGTCTGCGCCCATTCATTAATGACCGATGTTTTTCCGTATCCGGCAGGTGCGCAAAAAAGTGTGAGTTTACGCCAGATACTATCCTCCACCAGTCTTACCAATTGATCCCGATGGATCCGGTTGGGTTTTAATCTGGGAGGAGAAATTTTGTTTCGCAATACTGGCTGCGATAAGTCACTTTCGTTGGACATATTGTTCATTATAAGTAAGAATTAGCTGGGATAAAAGTCTATCTATCCCGTTCCGGTAGAATCAACGACCGGTTCCCTACTACCTAGCAAGATGCCCGGCGGATTGACCGGGCATCGTTTAATTTCTCCATGCAAATATATTTATTTTTGATCGAGATATTTCTTTTCCTCGGTGAGTTTTTTCCAACGGGTGTTCAGGCTGATGATATACCCGATCAGCGCGCCAAAAATAATCACATAACCGGCAATCATATAGATAGTAGTCTGGGCAGGTTGATCCATGATTTTCTCCTTCTATAGATCCTGATTGCTCATCCGGGCATGTTCCACTTCATCAGCCAGGTTGGCAAGACGCATACGGTGCCACAACAGATCGATGAAGATGATCGACCAGACAAGTAAACCGAATAAAAAGGTTTGCAACATACGGGGTGCCATCTCGAAGGCTGCAGTGGTATTGCCTGGAACTCCGATCACTACAGGATGAATGGTGCGAAATATCCGGATTGAAAGAAAAGTAAGTGGAACACTCAGGGCGCCAATGATGGCGTATACCGCTCCAAACCGTGCTCGTTTTTCTGGGTCATCAATCCCCTGGCGTAACATGAGGTAAGCGACATAAACAAGCGCCATGATTGCCGCTGTAGTGAGACGGGGATCCCAAGTCCACCAGGTGTTCCATATCGGTCGCGCCCAGATTGAACCCGTGGCAATCGCAACGAGTGCGAAAACGATACCGATCTCGACCGACGCATAACTCAACTGATCCCATTTCTTGGTGCCCTGCTTGAGATAGATCCCACCGGCGACAGCGGCAACGATGAACGAGAGCATTCCAACCCAGGCAGTTGCCACATGAAAATAGAAGATCTTTTGCACTAACCCCATCACACGCTCAATAGGGGCATAGAAAAAGACCATCAATGTTGCCACAAGGAGAAGAAGGGCAGAGATGATATCCAGGATTTTCAACCGATCCATTGAATTGCGCATAGGCTTTCCTTTCGAGATTATTCCTCAACGACCTTATCAAAGATCATCCAGGCCGCAGTCAGAAAAATAATGTCATACACCACGAGGAGATTGATCCAGGGGGTAATTTCATCCAGAGGAATTCCCTGAATGAATCCTGTACTGGCTTTCACGGCAGCCACCACAACGGGGATGACCACTGGAAAGAGTAGGATGGGTAATAAAATATCGCGTGTTCGTGCTTGGACAGCCATGGCAGATAATAATGTCCCCACCGCAATATATCCAATTGATCCAAGCAATGTTACTGCCACCAACCCAGGATTGATCAGGTTTATGTTGTAGAGCAGACTGAAAACCGGAATCACAACCGCTTCGACGATGAGCATAAAGATTAAATTGCCCGCCATTTTTCCAAAGTAGATCGCGCTGCGATCGACTGGTGCAAGCAGTAACCCATCCAGGCAACCACGGTCTTTCTCTGAAGCCATAGATCGATTCAGCCCAATGGTTCCAGCGAATGTAAATGTAACCCACAACACGCCTGCGGCAACAGTTGCCCTGGTACCCGCTTCCAATTCCAGTGCGAAATTAAAGATCAAAACGACAAGCAAAGCGAACACCAGCATTGCCGAGAAGATTTCCCGGCTTCGAAGTTCCGCGGTCAGATCTTTCCAGACGACTGCTCCCATGGCTTGAAAGAAAGAAGGCTTGGATGGCGTCTCGGTGGTCATTTCCCCTCCAATGCCTGGCGATAATAGGCTAGCAAGCCATCCTTCGGGAGCTGATTGACCGAAATAGAAGCCAGGATTTTTCCGCGTGATAAAACATCGAATCGACGCGCCAGATCCTGGACCCTGGCTAAGTCATGACTAGTCATCACCACAGTTCGTCCGGTAGCAGCTACCTCACGAAGAAGGCGATCCAGCATCTCACAAGCATCTTGATCTAACCCGGTGTGTGGTTCATCCAAAAGGAGAACCGCCGGGTCATGGAGAATTGCCCTTCCGATGGCTAATCGTTGCTGCATACCACGCGAGAAAGTACGAACCAGATCAGCCTTTCGGTTGGCTAATCCAATCAGGTCTAGAACTGAACTTATTCTAGTTTTGAGATTTGGTACGGAATACATCATGCCAAAAAAGTGCAGATTTTCCTCAGCGGTCAGATCGCCATAAAGAAGGGGTAGATGGGATACTATCCCCAACCGGCTGCGAACAGCGGCACTCTGGGCTGGTAGTTGATATCCTGCCACCATAATCGTTCCGTACGTTGGTTTCATCAAGGAAGATAGTATTCGAAGAAAAGTTGTCTTTCCGGCACCGTTGGGACCCATGAGAGCGACAAATTCACCTTCTTTTACCTGAAAATCCAGGTTGGAAAGGACGGTTTTTGCCCCGAACCGTTTCACAAGATGATCGACTTGAATCACATCAGTTTCCGTAATTGTTCTTTCAGTTCCGACCGGCGCTGTTGATATACCTGGTCATTCAGTTTCCCAGCTTTATACTGTTCATCCAGGGATAATATAGCATCCATGATCGCTTCTTTATCCCGGGTGTCATTTGCATTGGTAATTTGTAGTGTCGCTTTATCTTTTCGCCAGAAGTAATAATAAAGTATACCCGTGATAACCAGAATCAAGACTCCAGATCCAAACAGGATCGGATTAATGCTTAGTTTTTGTGGATTGGCTGCTGACTTCGGTGATCCGGAGAGGTTTAGAGTCAAGTTGCTTTCCGCGGTAAAATCAGAACCATTGTAAACCTGAAATGACATTTGCTGGCTGCTGCGCACACCACCATCGACCAATTGGCCACTCTTCAAGCTGACTCCTTCCACCGGGATCATCACACTTACAGAGCTGGTATTTATGGTAATCGGGACTTCGATGGTTGCTTTCTTTTCGTAGGGCAAATCATAGGCGAATAATACCTGGTGGGTGCTCTTTCCGGGTTGGATCGCAACTGTATCAAAAAACCCATTCTCAATCGGCATAAATCGTTCGCCCAAAGTGCTATCATCGAATTGAAGATTGGTGGCACCTTCAGGGAGAAGAAACCGTAAACCTCCAGTACCATCTTTTGCCGGTACAACCACTTCATTTCCGTTGTTTGAGATCAGAAATAAGGTTACGACTTGCATCGTTCCGGGCTGGGGGAAATCGATGAAGAGATGCATCCGGTCCGCACTGAGGGCAGAAGTGTCTGTGGTCGAATCAGATACATGCACATCCAGGGAAACGATCTCGGGTTGAACAAAGTCTTCCCCATCTTGAACTAATCCGGGGTGGAAAGATGGCTGTGAATTGAATACCCGCTCATCATACGTTACTGATGCGATGAATATTCTGCCGTCTTTCATTTCAACCTTGCCAAAGTCGAAACTGCCGTCTGGCATCATTTTTGTTTTTGCAGTGGATGTTTCGGTCATTTGATCGAATATATGTAGGGAGACTTCCAGATCCACGGGAAGGTTACCGGCAGAATTGTGCACCACCTTGCCGGAAATGCTCACCTGCTCTGGAGTAACCGGTATCTCACTCTGAGGTAATCCGTTATCCGCTTGAGGCGTGATCTCTTGTGGCTCACCAGTAGGGTTTAATGTTGTCAGCACAGGCGTATTCGTCGGGATCACCACATTCACAAAGGATAATGTGCGGATATATTGGACGACCTGTTGTCGCTCATCCGAAGTCAATGACTTATCAAAGGATGGCATCACATTCGCAGAACCGCCGGTTACGATCTGGAAAAGTTCCTGATTTGTACGGGGCGATAGGATTCGTTGATTTGTAAAATCTGGAGGTTGGAGCGGTAACCCACGGGCACTTTCACCATCACCTTTTCCAAGCGGTCCATGGCACGCGGCACAAATACTATCATAGATCACTTTTCCCGCCGAGAGGTCGGCATCATTTGAGCCCATTAGAAACAAATAGGATGTCACATCCCATCTAGCACGGTCATCCAACACCGTGTTGAATGCGGGCATATTGTTCTCAGATACACCATCGGTGATCAAGGCAAACAACTGAGCCGGAGATGTATTGGCAATCACCTTCGGATCACTCAGGATTTGGGGCGGTTTAGGCAGATTTCCAGATTGATTACCATCCCCCTGCCCGGTTACGCCATGGCATCCGGCACACTCTTGAAGATAAACGGTTTTTCCCCGTTCCGGATTCGCAGGGATGATGGGAAATACCGATGATGTCGCTTCCACCGCCACGGAGACGGGAGGCGTATAGCCAGGAGGAGGGGTTACATCACCAGCCAGGGAAAAACCACAGCCGGCAAGAATCAGCGCAGTGAAGGGAAAAAAATAAAGAAATTTGTATCTCATATATCAGTTAGCCACTTGGATGGTCGTTCCACACTTCGGACAAAAACGGTCGCTCGTTTGAAGCGGATTTCCGCATTTTGGGCAAAACCCGGTTGCTTTCCCGTTTTTTTCCAACCTGCGCTTTGCGATCAATTCATCTAAATCATCATATTCACGGACATTTGCAGGTCGCGAAGTAGTATCGTTGATAGGCTTAGAGGAGGTTGGCTCAGTATACCCATTATCAGCAAGTTGTTTCAATATCTGTGCGGCCGATTGCACCAATTCTGATCGTTGCTCGTTGAACAACTCGTCCGGGATTTTCCCTGTTTCGTGATCGAAATCCAATTCCTGGATCATGTTCAATAGCCGTTCTTTTTCTGCCAGCCAAACCGAAAATTGTTGGTTTGTTGATGGACGGGTTTGACGTGTCCTGCCCGTATTTTTTATTGATGGCATCCAGGGACGGATGACGACCGCGCTTACTATCAACAGAACCGCAGCTAACAATAGGATGGCACCAGTTTCCATGTTACTCCTATCTCTCTAATCAGTAAGAAGTGGATCGATTTTGTCCTGAATATCATTAAGGGAACTGAAAGGACCAATTTGGATATATCCAAGGGTTCCGTCTTTTTTGATGATATACGTTTCCGGCACGCCGCGAATTCGGAATTCTTGCGAGATACGTGTTCCAAGGTCAGGGCCGTTTGGGAAGGTGATCCCGAATTTATCCAGGGAAGCCTTCGCTTCTGGCTCAGTATCCACGTAATCCACTCCAAGGAAGAGGACTTCTCCCCCAGGTTGGTAGTATTCCCAGGCATTTTGTAGGAAACGTGCTTCACTTTCACAAGGTTTGCACCAGGAAGCCCAGAAATTAACCAATATGACTTTGCCTGCATGTTCTGATGTATTGATAACTTCGCCATCAAAAGTTTGAATTACGAATGGTTTGACTGGTTCACTTACCCTGACTGGACCCTGATAGGTTCGTTGCAATCCGAAATAAAGAAATAATAAAAAACCACCGAGAAAAAGTGCTGCCAGTACCATCGCTGCGATTGGCAGTTGTCTGCGGGGCGGGCTCATCTCGGGTTGATTGTCTGGTGTGGAATTGTTCATTCTTTATTTTTCTCTCTGCTGGATCTCTTTTTCAATTCGTGCCAGATAATCGTCATCGGGCAAAATTGGTTGATTCTTTTGTTCTGTAACATGCTCAGCAGTCTTTTTCATTCTCCGGATCAGCAAAGCGAGAAATAGCGCTGCGATAAGGATCACCACTGGCGGTATGACATAGACCAACCAATTTAATCCCCGGCGGGGAGGCTCTGATAAGACTCGGTCCCCGTATTGAGTCACAAAATACGTATTAATTTGTTCATTTGACCAACCCAATTCCAGTTTCTCGCGAATGAGCGCGCGCCATTGTGCACAAGCAGTGGTTGGGCATACATCCAACGGGGTATTCTCACACACCGGGCAGTATAGTTGTCGCGCGACTTCATTCACCTGGTCGTCTGTTATTGGCGTTTTTTCCTGGGCGGCGGCTTGCGAGATGGAGATTCCTGCCAGCACCAATGCAGTAAGAAACGCGTACCAGAACCATTTCCTTCTCATAAATCTCCTCATTCCACTACTTGTTCGATGTTAATCCTTATCAGGTGTCGGCCATACTGCAATGAGTGAACCGAAAATTAATACGAGGCTGCCAAGCCAGAGCCAATTTACCAGAGGATTATGGTAGACCTTAAAGGTAGCCATTCTAGTGGAGATCGGCTGCCAGTCGACCAGGATGACATAAAGATCATCCTCCATGGTGCTGCGAACGCCTGGAATGGTCATCGTTTGTTGAGCATCATAGAAAAAATCTCGGCGGGGATACAGCTCTCCGGCATCGATGCCGTTTTTATTGACAGATAGGACTGCTCGGGCGACATTTCGTCCATCGGTTGCATCAAATTCTGCTAATTCTTTATAGGTGACCGAATAATCGCCGACCTTCAATTCCTGTCCGGGTGAAAGTGTTCCCTGGGTTTGGGTTTGAAACGCCTCAATCCCAATAATACCCAATCCCATGAAGACAATACCCAGGTGAATGATGTATCCGCCATACCTACGACGATTGCGGCGAGTAAGATTCCAGATCGCCAGGAAGACATTCTCATGGGAAGAACGGGCTCGAGCGCGGATACCGCGTCCATATTCGTAAAGGGTGACCAAAATGACCAAAGTGATCAACCAAAACCCAAGTATGGCTGCGACACTTCGCATGCCGGTGGCAACGAGGATGAGCGGGATCACGAGGGATAACGCCAGCGCTTTCCAGATCGATTTTCCTAACGTTTTGGCGGATGTAATCGTCCAGGCGGAGAGTGGAGCAATTCCCATCAAGAGCAAAATTCCTCCCCAGAGTGGACCAGTTGCCCGAATATAAAAGGGAGGTCCAACGGTCACTTTTTGCCCGGTGACGAGTTCAGAGATCAACGGGAAGTTGACACCCCAGAAACAGACAATAAATATTCCCATGAAGAGCAAGTTATTAACCAGGAAGAGCGATTCGCGGGAGAGCACTGATTTGAGAGACGCCTCTGCCCGAAGATCTTTCCAGCGGTAGATCAGTAACCCGACCGACACCAGGAGGGTGAGAGCAATAAACCCAAAGAACAGCGGTCCCACAGGTGATTGAGCGAACGCATGAACGGAAGACAATACGCCCGAACGGGTGAGGAATGTACCATAGATAACGAGATCATAGGTGAGAATGGTCAGGAGCATATTCCACTGCTTGAACATCCCACGTTTTTCCTGGATCATCACCGAATGCAATAAGGCGGTCCCGGTAAGCCAGGGCATGAGGGCGGCGATCTCCACCGGATCCCAGCCCCAGTACCCACCCCATCCCAAAACGTCATACGCCCAGCGCATCCCCAGCACTAATCCTATTGTGAGGAATAACCAGGCGACCAGGGTCCAGCGGCGGGTCAGTCGGATCCAACGATCATCAGTCCGTCCGGTGACCAGGGCAGCGACGGCGAAGGCAAATGGGATGACAAATGATACAAACCCGAGATACAGCATGGGCGGGTGAATGATCATACCAGGGTGGCGCAGGAGTGGATTTAGACCGCGTCCATCAGGAGGGAGAATCAGATCAGCACCGGCAGGTTGAAACATGGCTTCAAATTGTTGACCCATGCCATTTGCCCAGAATCGTACAAAGGGATTTTCGATAAAGATCACCATGCTGAGGAAGAAGCCAAGCGTAATTGCGGGTACGAAGATGACCCAGGGTAAAAATTCCCGATCGCGGTCCCAATTGCGTAAGCAAACCGCAAAAGCAAACGCTGACATCAGCCAGCTCCAAAAGAGCAAGGAGCCGGATTGTCCACCCCACAGGGCGGTGATGCGCAGATAAATTGGCATTGTGCTGCTGGTTACCGAATAAACATACGAAACCGTGTAATCCCCTTTAACTAAAAGGTAGATCAGGGTAAGTACCCCAATGGTGATCAACGGGAAAATGATGATCATCGCCAACCGGGAGGAATTTACCCAGCGCCGATCCTTTTTAGTTCCGCCAAAGATAGAAGCGAATGCCGCAAAGACAGTTAATGCGAGCGCGATAACCAGTACCCCATATCCAAATTGAACAATCATGAACTCTCCATATGGACCAGTTATATCTATAAATGCAAACGGAATAAGCGGGGTTGCTTATTCCGTAATATGAACATTAGAACAGACCTGAACAAATCATACCGGTTAATTACTGGATTTGACTGATTGGCTTGGAAGAGCTTCTTCGTACCGGCTGGGACATTTTAACAGTAATTCCTCTGCATGGAATACCCCGTTTGGATCAAGGGTTCCCGTCATAATGGCTTGCGCTTCATTCTTAAGAAGATCGGGTCTGGGTCCATTATAAACAACCTTTAATCTGGGCGCGCTGGTATTTAGAATCGCTTCATGTAGGACATTTGCAAGTCCACCCTGAGCTTCAATTTCCTTATTATCAGCGGGAATATGGACAACTTCGAATGATAAATCGAGTGTTTGAGGATCATACACAATAGATTCGCCGATTACCGCGCCTGAGATCCGTATCTCACGACCAGCCATCTGCCCAGATTTTTGGTGTAACTCATCAACGGTTAGAAAGTATTGCGCATTTGCCTGCGTGGATGAGATGATCAGATAAACGACTGCCGCGAGGATAAGTAATCCTCCTGCAATAAACTTCCATTTCGCCCCTGATGAAGGGAGTGCGGATTTGGCATGGGTATCCGTCGAATTCATAACGTTTTTTCTCCAAGAATGATGTTAAATACAATAACAATAAGCAGGATATGCCTTGCGTCATTTTGCCATATGGAGATTAAATTGAAGTGAGAGAAAATGGTTAAATTAGACCAATTTTGTCCTTTTGTGACAATTTGCATGCTGAATACACCCCAAAATTAAGAGAATTGTCATCCAATTTTAATATTGTATTAATCTACGCCTCTGGCTATAATCTATTGTGAGTGAAGTAGCTTTCCCTCGTCTTTTTTTATTTCCATTTAAAGGAGGTGGTGTTACGAAAGATCACAGGAAAGATTAGAACATAAAATAAGTCTAGGAGAATGCGAACTATGAAGAAAATATTGTTCATTGTAGGTTTGGTAATTGGGCTGGCTTTTATTGTTGTTGCGTGCAAGCCCCAAGCACCAGCCGCCACTGCAGAACCGCCGAAGTGCCCGGCAACCACACCCTGTCCAGCCCAGCCTGCTCAGCCCGAGGCTGGCACCGGTGTGGAAGCGCCCTTTGCTGCCGTCTGGCAAGCATCCGGGCATGCAGATGCAAAAGCTGCAGCATTCACCCACTGGAACGAGGAAGATCCAAAAGAGATTCCTACAACCTGTGCTAAATGCCACAGCAGTGACGGTTTCAAAGATTACGTAGGCGCGGATGGCAGCGCCGCCATGGCTGTAGATAAAGCATCAGCCATTGGCACCGTCATCACCTGTGATACCTGCCATAATGAAGGGACTGCAAAGTTGACCTCAGTCGTCTTCCCCTCTGGCGTTGAGTTGAAGGGACTTGGCAAGGAAGCCGTTTGTATGACCTGTCACCAGGGCATGGCCTCCATGGTTCAGGTGGATGAAGCCACGAAAGATAAAGAACCTGATACTGTAATAGCGGATGCATCCTTCACAAATATCCACTACTTCGCTGCAGCAGCAACCTTGTATGGTGGCGAGGTAAAAGGTGGATATCAATATGAAGGCAAATCGTACGACGCCAAGAACGATCACGTCGAAGGCCTTGATACCTGCTTAGCCTGCCATGACTCTCACTCTCTGGAAGTCAAGGTTCAGGAATGCTCTGGCTGCCACTCCGATGTGAAGGCGGTCGAAGATCTGAAGAACGTCCGTGAGCCATCTTCACTCCGTGATTACGACGGAGATGGAGATGTCAAGGAAGGTATGTTCTACGAGATCGAAGGTCTCCAGACTGCCCTCTATGGCGCGATCCAGGCGTATGGTAAGGATGTAGCCAAGTCAGCCATCGTCTACACCAGAGAGGCATATCCGTACTTCTTCATCGACACCAACGCTGATGGCAAGACCGATGAAGCGGAAGCTGTCTTCCCGAACGCATACAAATCGTGGACTCCTCGATTGCTGAAAGCGGCCTATAACTATCAACTTTCCATCAAGGATCCTGGTGCGTATGCCCATGGAAACAAGTACATTGTTCAGTTGCTCTTCGACTCAATGGAAGATCTGAACATGAAGCTTGCCGCCCCGGTCGATATGACCAAGATGTCCCGCGACGATAGCGGTCATTTCGCTGGAAACAGTGAAGCTTTCCGCCACTGGGATGAAGAAGGCAAGGTAGAAGCTGATTGTGCCAAATGCCACTCTGCTTCCGGCATGCCGCAGTTCATTGAGAATGGAACCAACATCATGGTGCCAACCAGCAATGGTTTCGCATGCAGCACTTGTCATGATGAAGCAAACTGGCCTGGTCTCTATAAACTCAATGAAGTCACTTTCCCGAGCGGATTAGCGGTCACCTTTGGTGAAGGAGATCCCAACAACCTGTGCATCACTTGCCACCAGGGACGCCAATCAGGTTCAGCGGTCGCAAAAGCCATTGATGGTATGGCTGCTGATACCGCTTCTGATAAGCTCAAATTCATCAATGTCCACTATTTTGCAGCTGGTTCCACCCTGTTTGGAACCGATGCAAAGGGCGTCTATGAATATCCCGGTCAGACCTATGTTGGTAAGTTCATGCATGTAGAAAACTTCCAGACATGCTCCAGTTGCCATGATGTCCATGCGCTGGAACCCAAGCTGGATGCATGCGCGGGCTGCCACCAGGTGAATGATCCAACCAAGATCCGCATGGATAAGATCGACTATGATGGCGATGGTGATATCACCGAAGGAATCTATGGCGAAGTTGAAACCATGAAAGAAAAAATGTTGGCGGCGATGCAATCTTACGCCACCACCAAACTTGGTTCTGCCTTCGTCTACGATGCGAATGCTCGCCCATACATCCTGCTCGATAAAGATGCGGATGGGAAACCGGACAAGGACGACAAGGGTGTCAACATTGCTTACAATCTTTTCTCACCCAAATTGTTTGCGGCTGGTTACAATTACCACTATCTGGTAAAAGATCCGGGTGCGTACATCCACAATCCGAAGTATGTGATGCAGTTCCTTTACGACGGCATCAAAGACCTCGGTGGGTCCGTCACCGGAATGACCCGTCCAAAGTAACAGGTTAACTTCTATCGCTTTACTTCTGTTCCCGTTTACTAAACGGGAACAGATTTTTTAATTGCGGTGTATACAGGTTCATTGATATAATTGGTTTATTACTCAAAGGAGCATGTAGGAATGATCTACAGCAACCTCTAATCTATTGGTATCGGGTATTTGTCTCGGTGTGAATGGATTTAATCCTGGCCGGGGGCATTTGCCCCCGGTTATATTTTTTGAAGAGGTTGATAATGCTTTCAGTAAATCGGATTTCCAAATCGTATCAATTAAATACAATCCTTGATGAGGTAATTTTCTCCTTACAGGATGGTGAAAAATTCGGCCTGGTCGGTCCGAATGGTTGTGGAAAGAGTACTCTTCTAAGGATATTAATTGGAGAAGAAGAAGCGGATTCAGGAACCTTCCAGTATACCCCGACGGGACTGACCAAAGCCTATCTACCTCAGGGCTATTCATTTCCAGAAGATGTGACAATTGAACAATATCTTGACCAGATTGCGGAGATCGAATCCGGGTTGGATGCCCATCTCGTTGACCTATCCCATGAATTGGCGAAACAGCCCTGTAATATCGTGATCCAGGAGGAGTACAATCGCATTCTCCTTCAGATCGAACGAAAATCCAATCTCGAACCTACCTTGAAGAAGATTCTTTCAGGGCTTGGACTGGATCAAGTACCGTTTTATTTTCCAGTCAATCATCTCAGTGGTGGGCAGAAAACCCGCCTCGCGCTTGCGGGAACCCTTCTCCTACAGCCTGATCTCCTGATCCTCGATGAACCAACCAATCATCTCGATATAACCATGTTGGAATGGCTGGAGGATTGGCTGCGTGGATTCCCCGGTGCCATCTTGGTGGTTTCCCACGATCGGGTCTTCCTCGATTATGTTTGTTCGGCAATCCTGGAATTGGATCCATCCAGCCGGAAGACAAAGTTGTATTCAGGCAATTATTCGCAGTACCTTGAAGAAAAAGCCCGTGAGCGGGAACGCCAGTGGTCATCTTACCAGGATCAGATGGATGAAATTAATCAGCTCAGGGAGGCGGCTGCTCATCTGCGCGGAATTGCCAAATTCAAAGTCGGGGGGAAGGCGGATTCGGGAGATAAATTCGCACGTGGCTTTTTTGCTAATCGTGGCAAAGCTACCATTGGCAGGGCTACCCAGATCGAAGATAAGATCGAAAAAATCCTGACCGAGGAAAAAATCGATAAGCCGCGGATAGGTTGGCAGATGAAGGTGGAATTCAACGGTTCTATTGCTTCTGGCAGGGACGTGCTGGTGTGTGAAAACCTGGCGGTTGGATATTCCGAGAAAACGCTCCTGAGAGAAATGAATATGGTATTGAAATATGGCTCCCGTTGTTGTCTGCTTGGGCCGAATGGCAGTGGGAAGACCACTTTTATACGAACGGTTCTAAGTGAGTTGCCACCCGTTTACGGGAACCTCCGGTTGGGATCGCAGGTCCGACCCGGATATATGCAGCAGGATCAGGGAAACCTGCCGCCAGGATCGAATGCACTTGAATATATCCAATTGCAGGTTAATTTGAACGAGACAGAAGCCCGCTCCTTCTTGCATAAATATCTCTTTACTGGAGATGCCGTCTTCATTCCCGTCTCGCAGCTCTCCTATGGAGAGCGAGCGCGATTGATGCTGGCAGGGATGTCAGCTTCGGGTTGTAATTTTCTGATCCTCGATGAGCCTCTCAATCACCTCGATATTCCATCACGCAATCGGTTTGAGCAAGCCCTTTCCAGCTTTGAAGGGACCGTTTTGGCTGTTGTTCATGACCGTTATTTCATCCATCAATTTGCTACGGAAGTATGGGAAATTGATGGCGATCGGATTCGAATTGTGTAAAAATCGATTTGGAAGTTAATTTCCTACCCGTCGCTGAAATAGCCAGACCGATACACCCGTTCAGAATTCAACCATAGGGGTGATAGAATCAGATAAATGAGTGACATATCGATCCGAATTTCGCGGAGTCTTTCTATTTCTTATGACCGTCTTACTTTCTGCATGCGCTCCTAGCACGCAAGCAATATCGCAGCAGTTGTCCTCCACGGCTGCTCAGTGGACATCTTCTCCGACATCAACCCTCACAGCCACTCAAACAGCCACGCACACCTCCACGCCTACCCTGACTCAGACACCGACAAATACGCAGACACCCACGGTCACGGATACGCCAACGATCACACCAACCCCGACCTATGCTTTTCCTGCGGTGGAGGTCAACACTCAAGCACATTGCCGGTACGGTCCTTCGAAAGCATATCTACATGCGGCGGACCTCTATGCTGGGGACAAAGGTACTGTCCGCGGGCGTTTTGAATATAGCTCCTGGCTTTACATCAAATTTGATAAGCTGGATTACTTTTGTTGGGTTTCCCCATCTGTTGTGGATGTCACCGGAGATGTCACTCTTTTGTACTACACCGAGCCAAATCTGCAAACAATCGGTTACAACCAGTATGGACCGCCGAAAAATGTCTCTGCGGTTCGTGATGGAAATATGGTGACGATCACCTGGAAGCAGGTCAACATGACCAAGGACAAAGATCGTGGCTATTTCATAGAAGCCTGGGTATGTCAGAACGGGGCTTATTTGTGGTGGACGGTGTCTTTCCCCAATCAATATAAGACTTCCTACACAGTCCAAGATGATCCGGACTGTGGGGAACCTTCGCGCGGTGAAATTCTGACGGTAGAGAAACATGGCTATTCTGAACCTGCGAAAATCCCCTGGCCGTAGGATATTTCACAAGTCTGGTGCGGTCATCCTCGTTTTGCTACTTGCGAGGTTACTGGCAAGCTGTTCATTGCAGACAATTCAAGAAACACAAATTCCGCTGCTTACCAGCACTCCCATTATTGCATTAACAGTTCGTCCAACATCAACAATCCCTGCCACATCTTTACCCCCCACAAACACATCAACTCCGACTTCAACCGTCCATCCGACAATGACTTCCACAACTCCAGTCACCGTAACACCAACGATTGTCCCCACTTACAAAATTCTTCGGGGCGTAGTGAACCAGGAGCACGTGATGTGTTTTTATGGTCCCTCAAAAGCATATTTATATAAATATGGTTTGTTAGGTGGCAACAGGTTGGAGATTACTGGCATTCTGAAAGATACCGGATACATTGAAATCCGTGCCATTGGGGGAACCAATCCCTGTTGGATGAATTTGCAGTTTATGGATGTTCAGGGAGATCAAACAACAATTCCTCCGATCGATCCAATCAATATTAAATTACCCTGGTCACCTTATTACAATGCGCTCGATTCGGTGATTGCTACCCGAAAAGGGAATGAAGTAACCATTTCCTGGATTCCGCTGGAGCTACGAGCCGGGGACGATTCAGAGCAGGAACCGTACCTTGTTGAAACCTGGGTATGTCAGAATGGATCCATTGTCTTTATTCCCTTTGGTGTATATGATACCGAGCTTACCGTAACGGACGAACCAGGTTGTAGTCAGGATTCTTCTGGCAGGTTATATGGAGTCGAAAAACATGGTTATACACCCTATCTGAAGATACAATGGCCAGAACCTCTTGAATAAACTTTCTGGTAACTGGAATTGGTTCATCCACCCTCTGTGCAACCTGAGCAATGCAGGCTTTATCAGGTTGAACTGACTGTATTAATCCTATTGCAGAATAAATTGGATTATGGTAATATACCGTAACAGCGTTTATCGATGGCGTCCCTTCGGGGCGCTGTTTGTGTTCATATCGAACCGCTAGGTGGGTTCAGTAACAATCATTCAACCAGATAGGGATATATTATGCCGATAACTTTCCTCACTCGTGAAGGGTATGACAAGCTACAGGAAGAACTTGAATTCCTTCGCACAGTCCGCCGACAGGAAATAGCAAATCGCCTCCATGAAGCCATGGAGGGCGGTGAATTGATTGAAAACGCCGAGTATGAAGATGCTAAAAATGAACAGGCTTTTGTCGAAGGCCGCATAAAAGAACTTGAGATCCTGCTGGCGACAGCCCGTGTGATTACGGATGAAGAAAAGCACGAGAATATACAGGTTGGAACAAAAGTAACCATCAAAGAAGAAGGTTCTGACAAGGAAACATATATTATAGTCGGGGCTGCTGAAGCGAATCCGCGCGGTGGAAGAATCTCAAACGAATCTCCCCTCGGGAAAGCGCTCTTGAACCACCGCTCTGGGGATGTGGTCAAAGTGGAAGCGCCTGGTGGTTCATTTGAAGTTCAGATCGTAAAAGTAGAATAAAGATTTCAAATATAAAGATATCTAAGAGACCGATGTCTACCATCGGTCTCTTTTTCTACATATCCGAATATTCTATTGATCAGCAAGCCATTTCTGTTCAAGTTCTTTAATAAGCCCTTTGTCTGAAACTGTTTTCAGACCAGCGTTGATCTGTTCCAACAAGGCGGTGTCTTTCTTGCAAACGGCGATTCCGTATACTTCCTCGGTGAAGGGTTCACCAACCGTGACGATATCGTCGACATTCGCATCGACGAATGCAAGGGAGGTTGGATAATCGGCAACCACCGCGTCTACTTGTCGGTTTTTTAGATCCTGAAATGCCAGGTCCACCGAATCGTAGGTTTTTATTTCGGCGCCTTCAATCTTGTGAGCCTCGATATCTCCTGTTGTTCCCAATTGAACGGCGATTCTTTTGCCAACCAGGTCTGCCGGGCCAGAAATATCGGTGGTGGCTTTATTTACCGTCACGATCTGTCCGGCGTTGATATAGCCATTCGAGAATCCCATCGCTTGTTGACGTTCTTCAGTGATCGTAATGGCGGATATGGCGGCATCATACTGGCATTGAGCCATACCGGTGAGTAGCGGATCCCAGGCGATGTTGATAATTTCATATTGCAATCCAGTCGTATCCATCACGGCGCGGATCAGATCCATATCGAAACCTACCAATTCCTTGGTGGTCTCGTCGACTGTCTCAAATGGAGGATAAGCAGCTTCAGTGACAATGCGGACAACCCGCGGGGTATTTGTTGGTTGGTTTGCTACGCCTGCTCCGCAAGCGGTCAACAAAACCGAACTCAAAGCGATCAAAATAGCAATTCTTACAAGAAAATTTGGTTTCATTATTCTCTCTCCTTAAAAGGGTTAGGTTTGATTTTTCAGTGATCCGTTAGAAAATGTTTGATCTTTCCCAATGCCATTGAGCCTCCTCCGTGAATTACGAAATGATGTCAGAAATAAAAAAAGTCTTCCTCAACAATTTTCAAGGAAGACCTTCTCTGCTCTGATTCTGGAAAAATCGCTTACCGCATAAGCAAAACTGACCTTACCTTGGGGGTATGGCGCTTGGGCTGCTTATCTTTGCGGGGGGTAAAAGCGATATGTGACATGTTAGGGTTGATTTTACGATCTTTTAGCTTACTGTCAATAGACTTGTCCCATTATTAAAGACAATGGCTGACTAAAATCGAGGCAATGTTCATTTATAATAAACAATAGCATCACAAACACTGATTTCTGGATATATGCATGAAAAACAATCCCCGGCCTGCGAATCCTGTCCTCGCAACCATACTCATGGCATTAATGAGCAGCACCCTTTGCTTCATTGGTGTTGCTGTTTACCTGATTATTAATTGGAATAATCAGATTTGGACCGACCAGGTGCGATCATTTTTTATCGGTCTAAGTGCAGTGATTCTTGTTGTTACTCTTGGGATTATTTTTCTCTATCGGAGAATTATTCGTTAGGATTTCTTTCGCCATCCCGAAGGATGGAGAAACGATCAAAATCTCGTGCCACTTTAACATTCGGAAATATTTCCTGCGCTTCAGCCAACACATCTTTTTCACGGTATCTGCGTGAGATATGGGTCAATATCAGATTTTTTACGCCCGCTTTGACTGCTAATTGTGAGGCTTGGACAGCGGTGAGGTGGGCGAACTGTTTTGCCATCGCCGCTTCTTCTTCCAGGTAGGTCGCTTCGATCACCAGAGCGTCGGCATCCCTCACTTCATCCACCAGGTTTTCGGTGTACCCCACATCACCCACGTGGACGAATTTCACCCCCGGTTGGAGTTCCCCCATTACCTCGGCTGGTGTGATTATTTTTCCATCCGACAAGGTAATCGATTTTCCATTCACCAAATCCCGCCGCATAGGGCCATTGGGTATGCCAAGGGCTTCCGCTTTTTCTGCGAGGAACGGTTGTCGGCTATTTTCAACAAACTTGTATCCAAAACAATCTGGTCCTCGGTGCTGAACCGGGAACGCAGAAACCTGAAAGTCATCTTCCTCGATGATGACACCGGTATTTACTTCATGAAGTTGGATATCCATGGGTGGAGGCGCATTTCTCAGAACGACTGTGTAAATTAGATCCCGAATTCTCTCTAGCGAGGCTTTTCCACCATAGATATCAAGCTGGTCGATCGCCTCCCAGCGCATATAGGTTGAAATCAAACCGGCTAACCCAAGGATATGGTCGAGATGACTGTGTGTGATCAATATCCGATTCAGGTGTTTGAAACCCAAACCGGATTGTAAGATTTGCCTCTGAGTGCCTTCACCGCAATCAATTAAGAATCGATGTTCATTGTGGGTAACAATCTGAGCGGAAAGTCCCCTGTGGATTGAAGGTGCTGAAGCGGAAGTACCGAGGAATATTATTTCGAACAAGCTGGACCTTTTATGGTAATTAGTGGAGAATCGTGTAGCAATTGTACCCTAAAAGGTAGATCGTATCTTGGTATAATATGCCAATGGAACCTCTACAAACCATTCACAATCCATCTCAGGCTATCGGAAAAGTAGGATTTACTGCCGGATTACTGGGCGGTTTCGTCTTTTCGTGTATGGCATGGGGCGTGGATGCGATCTCTCTTGCGGGATCGCACGTCATTCTTCCCTGGGGCAAAGTTCTTCCCGCGACGATTGCTATCACCGGAGTGGCAGGACTATGCGGTTATATTTCTGCTAAATCCGGGAGAGGAATCATCTCGTTTATCCTGTGGGTTGGCTGGGCAATTGCCAGTTCTCTGGTAGCTTCAGCTATTCCATTTCGGTGGATGGAATGGCTTATTCGTCAACTAAATCCTCTACTTGGTGCGGAAATAAACTACTCTATCCCTCCGCTTCAAGACACCAGAGTTATTTTTAGCATATGTGTGGTTATCGTGCTGGGCATCGTTATAAGCCTGCTTTTTCCTACCATTGTGGATCAAATTCACATGGGTATGTATATTGGTCCGACGATTTTAAACGTAATGTTGTGGTTGGTTTTTTTCGTCGGGATGGGTTTTATGATGGATGAGGTCTACAATAAACCCTTGCGGCGTCCATTGAATCTGACATCCAATACCATAGATGTGGCCAGAGCGAACAAAGCACTGTTTGACCATGGGAAAGAAGCCAGTAAATTGCAAATTCTGTCGATGAAGCCTTTGGTGGAAGTGATCGATAGGCCGTACCATATCGCGTTGAAAACCTATGATGACCTGAATGAATCCATGGAGGTCCTGGTTGATTTCGACGGTTTTTGGTACACCTGTAATGTGGCGTATAGTCAGGTGATCAACTGCAAATAAAAAGAGGTCACTAACAAGTGACCTCTTTTAGCAAATCCAAAACATCATCAATAGGTTGTGTTATTAAACGTTTGGACCATGGATGCGGTTATCGTCATCCCTTCAACCCGTATATCCAATTTCGTGCGATTCTTGAACGCAGACTGAATGGTATATGTTGCGGTTAGTGTCCCGGAAGAACTCGCGGTAAAAGCATCTCGGAGATAGCCGGATGGAGCACCACTTCCAGCAGGTCCTATAAAGACTTTGTAGCGTTTATTTTTAACCAGGTTATACATCTTAATGGTGATGGATTTATTCTTCTCCACATCGACGATCTTGAAATACATGTCCGATGAAGAGCTGACACTTGGCGTGGTACTGGTCGTGTTTGTGAACGAGGTGAACGCTTCCCTGGATGATTTTATACTTTCCAGATACAATGTCAGACAGGATACACCCTCATATTTTCCCGGGATATCGTATTTTTCATAGAAAGTCCCAGAGTCCCCATCAGTTCGTAAACTGCCAACCAGTGTCTTGGATGAACTATAGCATTTTCCGATCGACACATCGAAATTTTCTTTCTTGGGTAAATTGGTTGCTTTGATATTGACATAGTCATTCGTTTTTACCGAAGTTACTAAGACGGCTATACCACCGGAAGATCCACTGGATGTGGCATCTGGGATACAGAGTGTTTTACCATAATAGATGGTATATGGATAAGATATCCCATTCGCGGCGGCAATATCCGGCCACGGGACCCCATACCACAGACCGATCTTATATAGTGTGTCGCCATAGCTAATATAGTGGGTGTCAGTACAATTTGAACCAGATGCCTGGCCTTCGAATGCACTCGTAAAGAGTACATTTACCAATAGGATGAATAAGATCATCCCTCTTCCTACAACCGAAATCCATCTCCTCTTGTCCATCTGAACCTCCGTATCCCCGTCTGGATTGATTCTCGGCCTGGTTGCCTCTTGTTTGAATACAGGTTATGCGCGTTACGAATCCAGCCGCGTACTCCTTATTGTAGCAAATTGAAACAATGATTCAAGGGGTATAGCTAATTGCATATACTTCTAGTTGGAAAAAATGGGAGAGGGAAAAACCAATCAAAGTACTATTTGGATCAAAATCAGGGCAGCCATTCCTGCGATAATGGTGACCAGAATATTCTTTGTCCACCAGGCGACAAGGGCAGCAATAATACCGGCAATCAATCTTGTATTGTTCAAGCTTATATCCAAGTGGCTACCCTGGAAGAGAACGCTCTGGCAGGCTATTACCGATAAAACAGACGGGGGAACAAACTTTAATGCTCTCTGGAGCCAGATGGGAATTTCCTTTTTCCCAAAAGCCGCGATGAAAGACACCCGGATCAAAAAAGTGATAATGGCACAGGCTACAATGACAACCCAGATCGTCATGGTTTTTTCTCCAAAAGGACGCCAACCAGGATGCCCACCGACGCTGCCAGGATGATGCTGAGTTTATACGGTAGGCTGAATGCCAGAACGGCGATGATGCCGGCAGCGAGCGCAGCACCGGTGGATGCCCGATCTCGTAATGCTGGAACGACCATGGCGATAAAAGAGAGCGGCAGGGCGAAATCCAATGGCCAGGATGCAGGTATGATCTCTCCCAGAAAAATACCGACTGCCGTCGCTATTTGCCAAAATACCCACATACTCAAACCGGCACCCAGGAAATACCAACGCTTATTTGGAGTATTTTCTTCTTTCTCGAAGTTGGTGATAACCACCACAAAGGCTTCATCTGTTAGGAGAAAAGCTAGCACACTCTTCCAAAACGGTGAAAGGTTTTGGATGTATCTAGCAACAGACGCACCGTACAATGCGTGACGCAGATTTATGACCGCGACAGCCAGGATCATCACAATTGCAGGAACCGATGCTGCTGCCATTTGAGCGATCAAGAACTGAGCCGATCCGGCGAATACAAATGCAGACATCGATTGCGCTGCAGGGGCAGATAACCCGGCTTTCATCGCCAGCGCGCCATAGATCACCCCCAGCGGAAAAGCCCCTATTATCAGTGGGAAGACATCCTTCAGCCCGTTGAAGAGCCTTTTCGCTGGAGTATGAGGGTGAACACTGGACTGCACTGCTGTCATATTTCCCCCGTGGAGGATTGGATGGAGCGATTATATCAAATCAACAGAAATAATGGATGGTACGAATTGACTTTGTTGAGAGTAAGCATCCTCCATGCTGTGATTAGGCTGAAATTACTCGGAATAGATCTGAAATCTACTTGCCAAATGTAACCTTGCGACTATAGTTAGTGTTGTACGTATATCAATGGAAACAACAATTAGAATCTGAAGAGGATGGCGAACGATGAACAAAGGAAGAATCTCTACTGCAATTATTTTTATTGGTGTCGGACTGTGGTATCTGGCGGTTGCCTTATCGCCTGCCGTGAAGGAATTTGCCTATAGTGATATCACCTGGCCGATTCAGATCATCGCATTTGGATTGCTGTTCTATGTGGCTGCCATCCTTGGTTGGGTTCCTGGTTTATTTATTCCCGGCACGATCATCACTGGCATTGGCGGACTCCTTTATTATCAGAATCTTACCGGTGACTGGGGCAGCTGGTCTTATGCCTGGGCGCTCATACCCGGATTTGTGGGTATCGGCTTGATCTTATTTGGAGTGCTCGGTCGAAAGGGCGGAGCGATCATCGGTGGGTTGTGGAATATCGTCATCAGTTTGATCATGTTCAGTATTTTCGGCGCTGCCTTTGGCAATATCGTGAATGTCGAAAAGATTTGGCCGGCCGCGCTCATACTATTGGGTCTTTTCATCCTGTTCGGTGCTTTCCGTAGAAAAAAACAAGTCAGCTGATCTTATCAACGATGAATAACGTGCCTGATGTAAATCAGGTGCGTTTTGTTTTAATGCGATTTTATGTGGAAGGAGAGAGGGCTCGAATATAGGTCATTCCGGTTGGTCTGTCTGAACAAACAACCACACCCATAATGGATGTGTCTTGGAGTTTGTGAGTGCGATCCATTGGACGCACAGCGAGAGGGCTCGAACATAGGTCATTCGGTATGGTCTGCTGAATAAACAAACACACCCATAAGGATGTGTTAGAGAGTTGGTGAGTGCGATCCATTGGACGCACAGCGAGAGGGCTCGAACATAGGTCATTCGGTATGGTCTGCTGAATAAACAAACACACCCATAAGGATGTGTTAGAGAGTTGGTGAGTGCGATCCATTGGACGCACAGCGAGAGGGCTCGAACATAGGTCATTCGGTATGGTCTGCTGAATAAACAAACACACCCATAAGGATGTGTAAGAGAGTTAGTGAGTGCGAAGGGGCTCGAACCCTTAACCAATGGCTTAAAAGGCCACTGCTCTACCATTGAGCTACGCACCCAAGCGGATGTCATTTTACCACCACCTTTTTCCAGCGTCAACGCAATCAGGAATTCTGCTCAATCCTTTCTTTAAGGTTGAAGCAATGAGACATCCTTAAAAGTCCCGGTGAGTGGCGTATAATTCAGGTATCCCCTTATTATCTCTGGTGGTTCACGTGAGAAAATCATTCAACAGTAAAACCATCACCCGCGAAGAATTGGCAAAAGTGATTGACCACTCCTTATTGCGGCCTGAGTTGACCGAACAAGAGGTCGTTGACGGTTGCGAGTTGGCAAAGAAATATAATGTGGCATCTGTTTGCGTTAAACCAGCGGATGTACAACTGGCTGTATCCATTCTCAACGGAACCGACGTAGCGGTTGGTACTGTGATTAGTTTTCCTCATGGGAATTCGGTTACCAGCCGTTAAGGTTGCAGAAGCCGAACAAGCATTAAAAGATGGCGCAGTTGAGTTGGATATGGTCATCAACATCGGTGCCCTTCGATCAAGTAAGTTGGATTACGTTCGAGAAGAAATCAAAGCTGTTTGTAAAGCGGCCAAAGGAAAAGCCCTCGTGAAAGTGATTCTCGAAAATGCTTATCTGACCGATGCGGAAAAAGTGACAGCCTGTCACCTGAGTGAAGAGGCTGGAGTTGATTTTGTGAAGACATCAACCGGATTCGCACCATCAGGTGCCACACTCGAAGACGTCCGCTTGATGTGTGCGTCAGTTTCTGATCGGGTGCAGGTAAAGTGCGCCGGTGGAGTAAGAACCCTAGATGCCTTATTGGATATGATCGACGCAGGAGTGACCCGTTCTGGTGCTACTGGTCACTGCGGCGATTTTGGACGAATTCAAACAGCGTAAAGGTTGAAATCAGCCTTCATTTACTAAAGCAGAATTTTTGAAAAAGTATTGAATCACATTTCTGGAGGAAAAAATGAAACTGGGTGTTTTTAGTGCCGCATTACCTCAATATTCTTTGGAAGGATTTGCCGATTGGGCATCCGATAATGGGTTTGAATCACTCGAGTTGGCCTGCTGGCCTCCTGAAAAAGCAAATCGGCGGTATGCAGGGGTCACCACGATCGATGTAACATCCTATCGATAAAGACCGTGCCAACCAGATCAAAAAGTATGTCGCCAAAAAGAACCTGTTCATTTCTTCGTTGGGGTATTATCCCAATCCACTCTCTCGAGACCTGGACTATCGCGGACGGGTGATCGATCATCTCAAAAAGGTGATCGTCGCAGCCGAAATGCTGGATGTATCCGTTGTGGGTACGTTTGTTGGAAAAGACAAAGACAGAACAGTCCCGCAGAATTTCGAGGAATATGCCAAAGTCTGGCCAGATATTGTAAGTTTTGCGAAAAAGCATCATGTCAAAATCGGCATCGAAAACTGCCCCATGCTTTTCTCGTACGATGAATGGCCGGGTGGTCACAATCTGGCAAGTACACCTGCGATCTGGAAGAAGATGTGGGAGATCATTCCCGATGAGAATTTTGGACTTAACCTCGACCCATCCCACCTCATCCTGCAAATGATCGATTATGAACGGGTGGTGCGGGAGTTCGCAAGTAAAATATTTCATGTCCATGCCAAAGACTTGCACATCGATCGGGAAGGTTTATATGAAAATGGCGCTTTCTCGACCGGATTTGGATGGAATGTGCCCCGGCTGCCAGGTCTGGGTGACATGGACTGGGGAAAGTTCATCAGCGCGTTGTATCGTTTTGGATACAACTATGTGGTCAGCATTGAACATGAGGACCGCGCTTTTGAACAAACTGAAGAATTGGTTAAAGCCGGTTTCCTTATTGCCCGGGATGTTCTACGCCCATATATTCGATAAATTGAAATCCCGACATCAGGGAAGAAATATCCCCGATGATAGGATTTATGAAAAGTGAATTTGCAAGTCCAGAACCGGTGGGAGCATCGATATCAACCTACAAGTCCATCAACCAGGAGTCCGCATGAAGAAGTTTATTGGCATAGATCTCGGCGGTACAAACATCAAAGCAGGGATTGTTGACCTCGATGCAGGAGAAGTGATCGCAAGTCAGTCCATTCCCACAATTGCGCGGGATGGTCATACCGCCGTCATGCGACGAATGTCCGATCTGGCGTTACATGTGGTAGAAGAAAATCATGTGATAATGGCTGAGATCGGCGGAATTGGGGTTGGCCTGCCAGGGCTATTAGACCTGGAACGTGGAACTACAGTCTTTCTTCCAAATCTACCGGGTAAATGGACAAATATACCGGTTCGATCAACCATCGCAGAGCAGACAGGATTGCCGGTGGCAATTCTCAATGATGCAAGAGCCATCACGTTCGGTGAGTGGAAGTTTGGCGCGGGTCGAGGTGCGGATACGATTGCCTGTTTCACCATTGGAACGGGCGTTGGTGGAGGGTTAATTGTCAATGGGAAGCTGCACATGGGTATCGGAGGAACGGCTGGTGAGTTAGGTCATCAGACCATTGATTACAACGGTCCACGTTGCGGCTGTGGCAATTATGGATGCCTGGAAGCCTTTGCGTCCGGTCCGGCCATCTCAGCGTTAGGTCTCAAGGCGATCGTGCAAGGATTGACGACTGATATTGGTAGACTGGTCAATTATGACCTGAATAAGATCACACCGGATATCATTGCCAGAGCCGCCAGTCAGGGAGACACAATTGCTCGCGAAATCTATGCTCAAGTGGGCATGTATTTTGGTATTGCCATCGCGAATATTCTGGTCACCATCAGTCCCCGGAAAGTGGTGTTGGGCGGGGGTGTGGCTTCGGCTGGTGAATTGCTCTTTGAACCAATTCGAAAAACTGTTCAGGAGAGAGTCTCGGTCGTACCGGTAAACCAGGTGGAGATTGTTCCGGCACAGCTCGGGAATAATGCCGGAATTATGGGTCTTGCTAGCTGGGCTGCCGATAATTTATGCGCTGTTTAACTTGCATAGGTTTTGATCTGAATATGGGTTTGTAATGGATAGTCTCCAACTAGAAGATTTTTTAAGAGATGGGAATCTTGTTTTGATGCTAAGATATCCTTGGTTGTGTGTGAATCGATGTTGTAAGTGGGAATAGGGTTTTTTAAGGACGGGAATGGATCATCGCGAGAGAGTACTCACTGCAATCAATCATGAGGAGCCAGATTTTATTCCAACTGCGCTCTGGGGAAGCGCCTATGGAGTGACGGATGAGCTTTATTTCCAATTAATCAAGTTGCTACAGCTAGACTCACCAGTACTACCTTTTCGACGCAATAAACATCATACGATCAATTATTATGATGAGCGGATTCTGGACGCATTGGATATCGATGTTCGATATGTTGATTGCGGGTTCACCGACCTTGGTGGACCAACCCTGGGTGGAGGTCGGGATGCCTGGGGGATCCGGTACGAACAGAACGGGCTGTACTTGTCGGCGGTCGAGCATCCATTGGCTACTGGAACGGTTGAAGATGTTGATTCCTATACTTTTCCTACTGTGTGGAAATATATGCAGTTGGAGGAATTTTCGTCGCAGGCAAAGTTTTTGAAAGAACAGACAAATTTCGCCGTGGTGGGGAGGGCGTTTGATTCGCATGGGGTGTTCGCACGATGTTGCGCCTTACGAAAAACCGAAAACTTTTTAAATGATCTAGCCTATGAAGAAGAGCTGCCAACGGTATTGATTCAAAAGGTAACAGACACCCTGTGTAAATTGTTGGAGATCTATCTTACTGAAGTGGGGAATTATCTGGATATCATCGAACTCCCCGGTGACGATTATGCTTCGTCCAGGCCGTTTATCTCCCCTCGAACTTTTGACCGATTTTTTTACTCTTCTTATAAACGGATGATCGATATGATCCATCAGGCTGCACCGGGGTGCAAAGTGCTCTTTCATTCGGATGGCAACATGGAACCGTTCCTTAGCCGGTTCATTTCTCTCGGTGTGGATGTATTCCATGGATTGGAACCGATCCCTGGCATGGATATGGATAGAATCAAAGAGGAATACGGGAATCAGATCAGTTTTATGGGTGCAATTGACATTAGAGATGCGCTGAGAGGGAGTGAACAGCAAGTCGCCGATGAGGTGAAACTTCGAATACAGCAACTTGGAAAAGATGGTGGATATATCCTTGCTCCGGCGAATCACCTCGAACCGGATATACCAGCCGGAAAATGTAATTGCACTATATCGATATGCCAGAGAGTTCGGGAAGCGTTCATAATTAATCCAGGCGATATCTCTCTCCGCGCCCCCGCAGGCGCGTTTTTTATATGAGGTTATTGTAATGGCATCTGCTATATACTAATTATGCTCTTCGATTAGAATGGATGGGAAAGGATCGGATCAATTATGCGGGGTACATGCGACACCAATTCCTGACCGAATAATCAACCGCAGTTGGATGATTCCATCCGATTGGGATGGGAAAATCCTCAGGCTGGCTGTCGCTATATCTGTTAATCCCATACCTGATCTTTATCGCAGGTTGGTTACGCTTTCCATTAGCGATTCTCTCCATAGGTGTACTTATAATCGCATATGGAATTACATGGCAAAAGATCGATCAAAACAAGAAAACACAATCTCCTGGATGGCAGGTCAATCAAATTGGATTGATGCTTGCGATAATCGTGATCATCGGTTGGATCCTTTTTTCAGGTGTTGGGCATTTTGCAGATCAGGTGGGGGATTATAAAAAGCATAACCTAATCCTGGGACATTTGATCAACCAGGATTGGCCGATCATTCAGCATATGACCGCGAAAGATGCGTATGTGTTGGTCTATTATCTCGGGTATTACCTGCCGGCGGGTTTATTCGGTAAGGCTTTTGGTTTCGATGCTGCGAATATATTTCAATTTTTCTACACCCTGCTCGGCGTGTTGATTGCCTTTTATTTTTTTCTCTCATTTACCAAAGGAAAATACCCTTTTTGGATGGTTATCCTATTCATCCTCTTTGGTGGGATGGATATCCTTGGGTGGTTGAGTGTATTTGGCCGCTTGCCAGTGCTGGCAGGCTATATCGGACCGTGGAGTCAGACACTTAGCTACCAGGGAAATTCTGACCTGCTTTTCTTCGTTCCCCAGCAGGCTATCCCGGCCTGGGTAGTCACTGGTATGGTTCTTTGGTGCCTGGTTCAACAATCCGGGCGGGGATATATTGGATTTATCTGGGCATTGACCTTATTGTGGGCGCCATGGATATTCCTCGGCTTAACACCGATCATGGTCTGGTTCTTCCTGTCTGACCGAAGAAAATGGAAAGAATTCCTCACGTTTACAAATATCCTCCCATCGGTGGTCATCGGATTGATTATGATAGTTTATTATTCCATCAACCGGTCCTCCGTCGGATACAACGGTTGGATCTGGTCTTTTACCAAAAACTGGCTTCCGACCTATTTACTCTTTATCGTTTTCGAATTCCTACTACTGGGCGTTCTCCTGCTACTTCTCAATTGGAAAAACGCCATGGTCAGACCAATTCTTCTGGTTGCCCTAATTCCCCTCCTGCTGATTCCTTTTTACCATAGCGGCGTTTTCAATGATTTTTGTATGCGGGCGTCCATACCCTCACTGACGATCCTGGCACTGGTAGCCATCCGGACAATATTCAATTATCCCTTCCCAAAGCAGGATTTTCGGAAATGGATCGCTTTTGGTGTCCTCAGTCTTATGCTCATTGTCGGTTCCATTTTCGGCGTGACCCGGATTGTCAGCGGAATTCAACGCACTTACGCCAATCACGGGGGTTTGTTCTATGCCATACAGTTCGAATTATGAGAGTAATCTCTTTGATTCGTTCAACAATATACCGAGCGATATAATTCTGGAACAGTATTTAGCCCGAAATGTGGATTATCGCAGATATCAATGGTTGTTTAAGTATTAATCAGAATTGGCTCTGGCAGACGTGCATTATCTGCCAGACAGACAGATCAACCAAGTTTTCTCAGGTAAGGCATTTTAAACCAGGAAAAAACGGAGACTGCCAGCAGGGCAATCCCGCTGATAGTGACTGTCCATTGTTCACCCACCCGTTCCGCCAGGAATCCAGCCAATAGGGAACCCACCGGGGTCAATCCGAAGAAGATCATGGTGTAAATGCCCATGACTCTACCCCGAAGCGAATCTTCCACCTGTGTCTGAACCATTGCGTTAGTCAGATTGACTGTCATGATGATGAACAGACCAACCACACCGATCAATACCAGAGACATAGCCAGATTGGTAACCCAGGAGAAGAGGATCCACATCACCGGCACGATCAGGCTGGAAACCGCCCAAAGTTTTCCGCGGATCTGCCTGGCACCTAATGATGCCAGGATCAGCGCTCCGATCAGGGATCCTACTCCACGCGCAGAAAGCAGCCAGCCGTTCGTTGTCACATCACCATGCAGAATTGCCACCGCCCAGGCAGGTAATAGGGCAACCAGTCCAAATCCAAACATACTGATGAAACCCAGGTTGAAGATCAATGCTCGGATCACCTTATGATTCCGAACATATTTTATTCCTTCTTTTAATTCTGCCAGGGTATTCTTCGTGGTGCTGGAGGCAATCTGCTTCTCTAATTTCATTCGGGCAAGATTGTAGATCACAGCAAGAAATGAAATACCGTTGATGGTAAAGCACCAACCAGGGCCAAATGCGGCGTAGGTCAAGCCGCCGATTGCGGGACCAATGATCGTTCCGATGTTGAACATGGTCGCATTGAGCGCGATGGCATTGGTCATCTGATCCCGGTTTACCAATTCACGGATGAAGGATAATCGGGTTGGCGCGTCAAACGCGTTGGCCACCCCAAGGAAAAAAGCGAGCACGCCAATATGCCAGGGTTGGATCAAATTGGTGAATACAAGCGCTGCCATGATTAATGCCAGCATCATCATCATGATCTGGGTGATAATGAGAAGTGTCCGGCGCGATATCCGGTCTGCGATAACCCCACCATACAGCGTGAAGATCCAGGTTGGCACACCAGATATAAACGAAATGATACCCAGAGAAGCTGCTGACCCTGTCAGAGAGTAAATTAGGTATCCCTGAGCAGTGGATTGCATCCAGGTTCCAATCAGAGAGACCATTTGACCAAAAAACCACAGCCGATAATTTGGCTGTTGCAAGGCTGCAAAAGTTCCCTGGCTGGTCTGATTGGGGGTATCTGCTATCATAAGGATTGAATCATCATTGATCTAGTTTTATTATAATCCTCGAAATAGGCTGCATTCAGGTGGATGGATGACGAAAACAGATTGGGACGAACAATACTTAAAAAGAATTGGCAATGAACCTTGCACCCCGCGGAAATGGTTGGTCGACCATTCCGCACTATTAGGTCACGGCGGAGCTTGCTTCGAGGTTGCTGCAGGTTTGGGAGGCAACCTTCCATTCTTGATGAGTTGTGGTTATCGGGTCTTCGCTTCAGACCTATCTCAAATGGCTGTACGCCACATGAAGTATTCATTTCCAGATGTAAGAGTGATTCGGGCAGACCTGAGTAATTTCCCCCTGCCCGAGAATTATTTTTCCCTCATAAGCCATTTTTACTTTTTGGATTGGGGATTGATGGATCAGTATCGAACAACGTTAATTCCAGGCGGGTTGGTTATTTTTGAGACTCTGACTGCCGAGATGTTGAAATTCAGACCGGATATTACCCCAGAGCATTTATTACGTCCCGGTGAATTAAAAGCTTATTTTCAAGATTGGGACATCCTGGATTACCGGGAGGGCTGGTTTGAGTCCGATCATGGTCACGAAAAAGCCATTGCTTCCATCGTTGCCAGGAAGAGCAGCCGCTGATGAAATTGACTTTGAACTGATTTACTGGACAGGCTTGTGTATGATACGCTGGAATAAACCCGTAAAAAAAGCGAATAGGATTCCCGCGACAGAGACGATCAGAAGTTGGATAAGGAAAAATAACCCAACGAAATAAACCCTGAAATCAGGCAAAGTCCAGGTGGGAAGAATCCCATTCCACCAGGCATGCCATATCGGGGGAATCAGCAAGAGACAATCCAAACTGATCGCGAAAGATAGCTCCGCTTGAATGGTATCCGCAATCGTTGATCCTCGTCGTCGATTCATCCACAGATAGACCAGGCTGGCAACTGCCAGGGCAACTAATGAAGTGACAGCGATATACAGGATCAAATTAGTTGGGGTATCGATGGTCGAGAAGGAATAGGATCTGCCATCGAGGAGTAGATATCGAAAGTTGAATATCAGCAAGAAAACCAAACTTCCCACAAGAACAGACCCAATATTAGTTTTTCGATAGAAAAAGAAGAATAGGAGCCCCACAATATAGCTAAGGGGAAGGATTCCTCGTGCAATTCTCTCTTTTGTCAGCCTCATTTGTCGTAGCGTACTGATCGCGTCGGACCCGGTTGTGATATCAGGGATATGAATGGCCTTGGCATAGACCGCAGACAAGTTGTTTTGCAGAATTGTTTGTTGTTCCTGGTAGGATGCCTGATCCTGCGTTGACATGTTCAAAATTCTAAAGAGAGGTTTCCCCTGTGCAGATGCGGGGAGGGAAAGACCAAGTAAACCCGCAACTGTGGGTGCGACATCGATCATCTGGATATCGTAATACTTGCCCGGGAGGATACCTGATCCATTGATCACAAAAGGTTCGGTTAGTACGACGTTTTCATGTCCGCCATGTCCTCCCGGATCGATCTGCCCATGGTCACTGATCACAAGGATGGTGTCTTGAGTGAGATCCAGTTTTTCCGTGATTTCCTTGATGAGGTCGTCTGACCGTCGAGCTGCTTCTTTCCAGGCAATGCTCTTGGCACCCCCTTCATGATGACCTGCGTAATCCACCTGGTCGATGTGGATAAGCACCAGGCTGATGGATGGATCATCCAACCAGGGGAGGGCATGACTAACCACGTCGTCATCCGCATGGCGATCTTCCCCTGCGGTGTAATAGGATTTGGTGACGTCTTCTGAAGGAACCAGCTTTTCAAACCAGTAATAACCGGAAATCGCAGTCTTCAGATTTCCGCGGTGCGCGGCAGCGAAGATTTGGTCCTGGGTAAGGATGGGAATATCCTCATATTCCAAATTGAAAGCCGGACCGTCATTGATGTATGGCCAGGATCCCGTCAGCAAGGTGGAATACCCGGGCGCAGAAAAGGATGGAGTTTGGCTGTGCATGATCGCTGAGGCGCCTGATTCTCGCAATTGATTCAGAAACGGCATGATTTCCTTATCGTCTGCAGTGTCTAGCCGCAAGGCATCAACCAACACAATAACCACACGTCGGGTGAGTGGTTCACTGGTACTCTCAATAAATGGTGAGGTAGTAGATGAAATGGGAGAACGGTACGCGTAGATGGCATCGACCATGGCAGTTGCCCAAAAATAGGTTATCCCAGCGAGGATAGATAGAATTAATACGCTGATCAGGATCGTCTTTTTGGATGATTTCATACCTGGATCCTACTTGTTCTGGAATATCTTTGAATTGTAGCATGGGTAATAAAATAACCTTGCCATAGACATTTCTGGCAAGGTTATTCTTGACTGCGGAATATTAATTAGGGAGTCGCAGTTGGGGCAGGTGTAGGAGCTGGCGCTTCTGTTGGAACGGCTGCCTGCGTTGATTCTGGGGCAGGGAAATCCGAATTGAAGAAGAAATTGTAGGCAAAGAATCCGCTCTTAAGACCAGATAACCGGACAGATATTTGCGTCACGCCTTTCATTTCAGCAGGTATGGAAAAAGTTGCGACCGCGCTGCCACCATTCTTGGTTTCCAGTGTTCCCGCTTTTACAATTTTTGCGGAACCATCCATATAGTCGGTCATATACACATCGAAAGTATCATCCGCTGGTAAGTTTTCTGCCTGGATCGCGACAGATGCGTCCTTTTTGACTGAGGTGACCGTGAAGGATGGGTATCCTTCATAACCCAAACTGGCAACTGTTGCGACTGGAGGCTCTACTTTTGTGGCTTCCACTACACTGGGTGCATCCGGGAGAGGATAGGAAGCGTTGAAAAAGTAATTATAGGCATAGTAATCCGATTTCGTGCTTTCCAGGCAGATCACTATTTTGTAAGCGCCCTGAAAGTCAGCCGGGATAGTATAGGTTGCCTTGAATTCACCCTTGGGACCTGAGTTCTGGGTGGCAACCTTCACGCCTCCGACTCCGCTCGATCCATAAACCCCCATGAGTACATCATATTCCAGATCGACGGGGAATCCACTTCCAGTCACGCTGATATTCTTATCCATTTCGACACTGGTAATGGTGAAACTGGGTTGATATATTACTTCCTCGGCGGTTGCAGGGATGGCGGCAGGGATGGCGGTTGCGGTTTCATCTTTGGCGGGCATGACTGCATTTTCAAACCAATTGTAGGAATAGTATCCGGTCTCCTTATTTTCAAGACGGATTGATAACTTCTCAACACCTTTTAGATCCGCGGGAATAGTATATGTTGCGGTGAAGGCTCCACCTTTTCCGGAATCCTGCGTAGCCACTTTGGTTCCATCCATGCCGAAATTTCCATACCGACCGATGAGAACATCAAACTTCATATCCTCTGGAAAATCACTTGTCTCGATGGTCACTACCTCATCTGGGACGACGCTAACAATTTCAAAAGAAGGGATCTTATTCGCATTGACAATCCCAACTCCAGTAGGCACTGCAATCGCCATTACGATAATCAGAACCAGAATCACCTTTAAAGTTTTTGACATATTCTTCTCCTGGTACGAATGTACCTTATTCATTTTTTCTTGATGGCACGAGGATGCCTTACTCTCAGCATAATAGAACCGGGAATACCCGAGACGACTTGATGCAATTATTATACCCATATGGATGGGGTATAATCTACACTATGCGTCCAACCTTACTCTTTGTCAGCCTTTTTCTGGTTGTTTCCATAGCAAGTGGGTGCTCTCCAAAGGATAAATCCCCGACACCGGCAGTGCCTTCACCAGGTCAGGTTGAAGTGACTCCTGAAGCGATTACGCCAACCATTACAACGGAACCCCTAGCGGCAATGATCAACGGTGAAGGGATAACGCTGGCAGATTATCAGGCGGAACTTGCCCGATTCAAATCAGCACTACCTGATCAGGAATCACCCGAAAAAGTGGTCCTCGATGAAATGATCTCATTGAAACTGTTGGAACAGGGGTCAGTGGAGAAAAACTTTACAGTAACGGATGAGGCAGTTCAACAAAAATTGGATGATCTGTCGAATCAGATGGGGGGAACTGAACAACTCAATTCCTGGATGGCCTCTACTGGATATACTCTTGATCAGATCAAGATTTCGCTGCGACAGGCAATCTCGGTTGCCTGGATGAGGGATCAAATCACATCATCAGTCCCCACCGCAGCAGATCAAGTGCATGTCCGCCAGATCCTGCTGCTTGCAGAAGGAAATGCCCAGTCGGTATTACAACAGATCCGATCTGGTGCAGATTTTGCAACACTGGCTGTGCAATATGATCCCATAACACGGGGAGATCTCGGATGGTTTCCACGTGGTTATCTCGTCCAGCCGAAAGTGGAGGACGCTGCTTTTTCATTGCAGCCGGGTGGGGTCAGCGATGTCATCCAAACGGATGCGGGATACCATATTATTCAGGTTATCGAGCGGGATGCACAGCACCCTTTGACACCGGATGCGTATTCGACTCTGCAGCATGCTGCACTCCAACAATGGATACAAGATCGCCTATTAGCCAGCCAAATTGAGACATATATCCAGTGATCGCACCGCCAAACCAATCGGATATTGACCTTCCCGAAGACGAACCGATCGTAGTTGATGGAAAAAAGCCCATTCCTGATCAGTTGTGGAATCGTTTAACAACCATTTTATTTGGTGGAACCATCCTGATCTTGATCATCGTTTTCTGGATTTTCCTAAATCCACTGGCAGCAATCAATCCATTTCCACCAGTGGTCATTCCTCCCACGATTGTATTTCCTACCTCAACCAGCACGCCAAGTGAAACGCCGACTCGACCTGCCACAAAAACACCATTTCCAACTGCAACATCTACACCGACAGTTACGCCCGTACCGACGGAAACGCCAACTCCCACTGAAACATTAAGTCGATCACAAATGATGACCGAAGAGGCAATGGTCACGCCATCCGCCACAAATGGACCGATCGGACCCTATTCCTACGAAGTGCAATCCGGAAATCCGGTGGCAATTTCCAGCAGCATCATGCGGCCGGAAAGTGATTGCAAATGGCTGGGTGTTGCCGGCCAGGTCATTGGACTGGACGACGCTCCGGTATTGGGGTTGCGAGTTCAGCTTTATGGATCCCTCCATGGAAGGGTAAAGGCGATCACAAGCTTAAGCGGTACGGTGAACAGGTATGGTCCGGCTGGTTATGAAATCACCATAAATGATTTTCCAACGGAAACATATCACACGCTCTGGCTGCAGCTATACAATCAAGCTGGTGGGGCGTTATCGGATAAAGTTTATATCGACACAACCGCAGATTGCGAAAAGAACCTGATCATCGTTAATTTCAAGCAAGTAAAATGAACTTGTAAAGTAAACTTGCAACGATTAAGATTGTCGGGGAAATACTGGAATGTCCTGACTCGAATGCAGAATACCAGCCACTCCCTTGGTACCTGGATCCATAATCCGGCTGTTTGCAAAATAATCAAATTGGTAAGATGTCATCTCACTGGCTTTCTTTCCAGGTACTGGCATTAGACGGGCGGTGAGTGGTTTGTGCAGCCGGCATGATAACGCTGCCACGTCCAGCAGGATCGCCTCGATGACAGTTGGCTGAATATCTCCAGGTAATGGAATGCAATCAAGTCCGGTTCCGCAAACAGTGGAATAGAGAAGTAATTGGTCAATGCTTAGATCGCCCTGCTCATTTCGCAACGCCAGGGTTGAGTCTTCCATAACCGGTAGCATCAGACCGTTAAACCCTACTTTTTTAAATTGACATTGGTCTTGAATGCTCATCAAAAGGGCGGCAGCCGCCAGGGAACCGGGTTGACCAAAGCCTGAAAGCCCCAACCTCTCTAATGCAGTGCCAATTGAGCGCAGCGGATCAGGGAATGGAGCCAGGGTAAAATCGATCCCTGTGAATCTCTCCCCGACAACTGATTCTGCTATTTGCGAAAGATCATTTGCAGAAATTGTTATGCGCGTAGTTAAATTAGTGATGGCTTCTGCAACAGTTGCCGCTTCTGTGAACACTTTCACGGCCAGGTCAGCTCCTTCTATTGCCAGGGCAAATGTGTGATCATCCAATCCTGCGCTGGCGGAAGGGAAGAAAGGGCATCCATCGGGCACGTTTGCGAGGGCAGCGAATCGCAAGTTGGTAAAACCAAGCGAATCAGCAGTACTATTCCGCAGGATGATCTCAGCAGCCTCCCGAATGGCAGTGTTCGAAACGAAGTGCTGGTCTTTGACAAGGTGGAGAGTACAGAAGGTGGAATCGGTTTGATTCAGGATGTCCGGGATCCATTTGGCTGCCGAGATCTCATCTGCTGGCAGCGACCCAACCGAAAGATAATCGAAACCAATGGATTTTATCCGTTGTTCCCATTCTTTAATAATTCCGGAAGGGGATCTGTCGATCGCCACCCAGCTCGAAAACGGAGCTGTAGCCAGACGCAGAGTTTGCACTTCAAAGCCATGCTCCTGGATTTTTTCTTTTATCTGCATGCATTCTGTGACTGCCCGTTGGATCGATTCGGATGTCGGCTGTGGAATGAACGCGGTGATGGATCGGATCTTCATGAATTCTCCCGCTGACGAATGGTCTCAAAAATCAATATACCCGCGGCAACGCTGGCATTTAATGACTCGGTATTTCCTGGCATGGGGATAAACACGCTTCCATTGCACATCTCTCTTGCCATGGACGACGCGCCGTTTGCCTCATTGCTGATTATGATGCCAACCGGCTGTTTTAAGTCTGCCTGCCAGAGGGGTATTCCGCCTGTCATCTCTGTTAGATACACAAACAAATTGTTCAGCCTTGCTTTCTTGGAAATCTCAGTCCATTCTAAGGTAGAAATTGGAAGTCGAAATTGGGCTCCCATTCCTGCCCGCAATACTTTTGGACCGAATGGATCGGTTGTGTCAGGTGTTATCCAGATCGCTTGAACCCCGGCAGCAGCGGCTGTTCGCAAGATGGATCCCATGTTCCCGGGATCTCGAATTGAGTCCATTATCAGTGCGAACGAGAGTGTTTTAGGTTCAGGGATGGTTCGCATTTTTAAGACGACAATGATTCCCTGGGATTGCTTCGTGTCACTGATCCGATTCAACAGGTCAATCCCCACCTCAAGGACTTCCGCTCCAGCGTTCTCAGCCAGATGTACCAATTCCTTTCCTCGGTCTGGCAGATGCTCGGAATACAGAATAAAATCCGTCTGCCAACCAGCAGAATGAGCTTCCTCATACAGACGAATCCCTTCAACCACAAATCGCTGAGATTGTTGCCTCTCTTTCGATTGGCTGAGCAAATCCCTCACCAGTTTGATATGTGGATTTTGAATCGAATTGATCATCAGAGCGTCTTGAATGCTGCGTGAAATATGTTGTACATTTCCTGATTGATTAACAACACCCGGATCTGTTTCAAAAAGCATTTTTCGGTTTTCATGATCCATTCATGAATGGTTCCAAACATAATTTTGGCTGCTCTATCCTTTGGAAATCCATAGATCCCGGTGGAGATCGCCGGAAATGAGATGGAAAGTAATTCCATAGAGTTTGCCAGATCCAGTGCCCCTTTAATGGCTTCCATCAGTTTGCGGTCTTCATCACCCTCGCCCCAGATGGGACCGACCGCATGAATCACATACTTGCTCGGAAGCTTCCCGGCATTTGTGAGGGCTGGATTCGAATGGGATACCCGTTGATATCGGGCTATCCATGCATCGCTTTCTGCCTGGATGGTGGCTCCGCCCTGTCGAATAATGGCGCCGGCAACTCCTCCGCCATGTTGTAAGTGAGAATTTGCCGCGTTAACGATCGCATCCACTTCTTCTTCCACGAGATTGCCAATGCAGATCTCCAGCTTGGTCGCTTTTACCAATAAATAATCCAGGCACTCGTTCATGCCTGGATTGTAGCATAACTCACATGTCATTATTAGCTTAAAAATTCACCTGGTAACAACATATCCCTTTTCTTCAATCGCGGCGATGATTTGATTTTCGTTTACAACCGTCTCATCAAAATCAACCACCATTTTTTGCTTTGGGTAACTTGCTTCCACTTTTTTTACACCTTCCAACTCGTCTTCAATTGCTTCCAGGTGCATAACACACATTGAACATTCCATATTTGGGATCGTGTATTCTTTATGAATCATGTTGTATCCTTATTCGACTAAGATTACGCCAGTGAACATTCCCATAGAGCAGGAGAATGGAATTTGGTCTCCAGCGGAGAAAGCAGGCAAGTCAATGGTCTGACTATCAGTTGGATTCAGAATGACCTGTTTTCCAAGGGTTGGGATAACAAAAGCGAGTGAGCATGAGAAGACATCTTTACTCTCGAGGGTTAGGTGAGTGGGACGATTGGCTTTTATATTTACCACATCCGGTGAGTATCGGGAATTCAGTACTTGAACCGTGACCTCGTTCCATTCAGAGCTATCAGGTGATGTGGTATCTGGCGCGGGAGCCTGGGTTGGCTGTGTAAAGATCGATCCAGCTCCGAGGCTACCATTTCGGTTTTTCATCATCCCGCAATTGCAGCCTGCGGCCGGATTGGTTTGATTGAGAGGAACTGGAAGAAGAGATGCGCTCTCAAGCGAATTCGATTGCGCCTTCACTTCACTTGGGTTCTGGAATATTCGGTTAAGGGAGATGGGCGAACCGATCAAGTTCAATCCAGTATTGATGGTCATAATCGCCAGGATCATAACAATTACCGCAACCAATTTCATAAAATACTTTTCAATTTTAGAGCCCAATTGTGTGGCAAAGTACGCGACCACGAAGAAGACAGGAGAAGTGCCTAATATAAAGGCGAACATCAAGGCAGCTCCGGTGATTGGATCTCCGGTGGACATCGCAGAAGCCATCATGACCTGAGTAATGCCGCAAGGAATTAATACTGTAAGGGCACCCAGAAATGCCGGCGTTGAAAAATCATCGCCCTTTTTCGATTGTCGTCGAATAAACTTCCGAATAAAGGCTGGGGGTTCGATATTAAACCAGCGAAATATCGGATGGACATTGAGTATTCGGAGGGCTTGTCCAAGCATGAATATGCCGATGGCGATCTGTAAGATCGCTCGAGGCAGGGGAGCTAATTGAATTAATGACCCCACCCACCCCAAAAGGAAACCCAATAAGGTATAAGCAACCAGTTTGGCTGCTAAAAACCATAAGATGGGGGCCGCGATATGAATTCCACCTTTGGCACTCTTTTTCGATCTGTTTCCCAAATCGTTCTCAAGCTGTTGGGCCATCGAGCTGGCTAGCAACCCTCCCTGCACTGCAAGGCAGCTTAATCCACCGGTCGTAAGTCCTGTTACAAAGGCTAATAATATTTCTGTCATAATCATCTCCTACATGCAAACAGGTTTTCCCTGTCTCCGTGTCAGTTTATCAGTGTCAGGGTGTTGTCTCAATAGGTATTAATGCCTATTGAGATGCGTCATTGGCAGCATTATAGTTGTGGACGTCTGGCAACTAATTGCCGATAATTGCATCTAATCATTACGGAGGCTTCATGGCTGAAACAAAACTTATTACCCTACCAATCACCGGGATGACCTGTGCGAATTGTGTCGCCACAGTTGAACGCAGCCTGAAGAAGGTTCAAGGTGTTCAAACCGCAAGTGTTAACCTATCTTCGGAGCGAGCGACAGTAGAGTTTGATCCTGCCCTTGCGGACTTACCCGCCATGATCAACCGGGTTGAAAAAGCAGGTTATGGAATAGCAGAAGGCGAAGCGATCTTCCAGATAAAAAATATGGGAGATGATAATGATGCGCGTCGTCTCGAGAAATCGATCCGCTCCCGTGAGGGTGTGGTGGATGCCCGGGTCAATCTGGTGACCTCTCAGGCTATCCTACGTTACGTCCCAACTGTGGTAACCCAACAGGAGTTACGGTCAGGGATCAAGGCTGCCGGTTTTGAAACGTATGACACCGAAACCACAGGGGAAGATGTAGAAGCGTCTGCCCGCCAGAAGGAGATGGATGAACAAAAACATCTCCTGATCGTCGGGTTGATCTTCACTATTCCCTTGTTCATCCTGTCCATGGCTGGAGACCTCGGCTTTCTGCCAATGACCATTTCTCACTCTGCATGGATAAAATGGGTCATGTTGGCTTTAGCTATTCCGGTCCAATTCTATGTAGGCCGGCAATACTACATTGGCGCGTATAAATCCATCCGTAATGGATCCGCCAATATGGATGTCCTGGTTGCGCTGGGTTCATCTGCAGCGTTTATCTATTCCCTGCCAGTCACTTTTGGTTTGATCAGTGGTCACGTTTATTTCGAGACCGCCGCGGTGATCATCACCTTGATCAAACTGGGCAAATTCCTGGAAGCACGCGCGAAAGGGAAAACATCGGAAGCGATCAAGAAATTGATGGGATTGCACGCTCGAACTGCGCGGGTAATTCGTGGTACCAATGAGCTTGAAATACCAGTTGAAGATGTGGTCGTAGGAGATATCGTCCTTGTCCGTCCGGGCGAGAAGATCCCTGTGGATGGCGTCATAGTAAATGGCTCTTCCACGGTGGACGAATCAATGCTAACCGGTGAATCGATTCCGGTGGAGAAAGTGGTAGGAAATCCGGTGATTGGCGCTACGATGAACCGTTTGGGCTCCTTCCAATTCAAAACGACAAAAGTCGGCAAAGACACCGCGCTGGCTCAGATCATCCGATTGGTGGAAGAAGCGCAGGGTAGTAAGGCTCCTATTCAAAAACTTGTGGATCAGATCTCGGCTGTATTCGTGCCGGTCGTGATCGTTCTCGCGGCTCTCACATTTACCGCCTGGATGATATTTGGTCCAACTTTGGCGATCAACAGCGATCTTACCCCATTTACCCGCGCACTTGTCCATATGGTTGCGGTTCTGGTGATCGCTTGCCCCTGCGCCATGGGTCTGGCTACTCCGACTGCAGTCATGGTAGGAACAGGTAAAGGTGCAGAACACGGAATCCTACTTAAATCCAGTGAAGCGCTTGAGCGGGCTGGAAAAATCGGTACGGTCGTCATGGATAAAACTGGAACCATAACTCGCGGGCAACCTCAGGTTACGGATATACGGATCATGGACAGTTCCTTCACGGAAGCAGAACTGCTGCGAATAGCGGGAAGTGTGGAAAAACGCAGCGAACATCCACTGGCAGAAGCGATAGTTGCGGAGGCGAACCAAAAAGACCAATCCCTTACAGATGTGTCCGATTTCCAGGCGGTTGTAGGTCGGGGCGCCAGGGCAATTGTGGATGGTCGAAAAGTGATCGTTGGCAGTGGTCGGATGATGACGGAAGAGGGTCTGGATATTTCTTCCTCTCAATCAGTCCTAAGTGGTTTACAGAATGAAGGCAAGACGACCGTGCTCGTTGCGATTGATGGCAAATTGGTTGGTATTCTGGCAATCGCAGATACAATCAAGCCCGGTTCCCGCGATGCGATCGAACGCCTGCAGGCGATGAATCTTCGGGTGGTGATGTTGACCGGTGATAATCGCCAAACTGCAGAAGCGATTGGCCGGCAGGTGGGCGTGGATGAGGTATATGCTGATGTTCTGCCAGGTGGAAAGATCGATCTGATCAAGGAATTACAATCGAAGAAACAACTTGTCGCCATGGTGGGGGATGGGATCAATGATGCCCCCGCTCTCACGCAAGCTGATGTAGGTATAGCGATCGGCACTGGTACGGATGTAGCGATGGCTTCCGCGCCGGTGGTTTTGATCAGCGGCGACCTGCGTGGGGTTCCTAAAGCGGTCGAGTTGTCTCGCAATACATTGAAAACGATCCGACAAAATTTGTTCTGGGCTTTCTTCTACAATGTCATCCTGATACCGGCTGCAGCCATCGGACTAATGAGCCCCATACTTGCTGCTGCGGCAATGGCCATGAGCAGCGTCTTTGTCGTCACCAACAGCTTACGGTTACGCAAATTAAAACTCACATCCTAAAACCAACCATTCAACCTTGAAAGGAAAATACGATGAAGAAACTGGCAATCTTGTCTCTCCTTATTGGAAGTATTGTTCTCACAGCTTGCGCTGCAGCAGGAGGTACCGGCTCCATTCCTTACGCTTCCATTCCGGCGGGGATGGCTTATGCTGAAGGTAAGGAAATCTATTTCTCGCATACCGAGGTATCCGATTCCGGCGTGGCAGAAAAACTAACGGCGATGATGAAATCACCGGTCTTGGTAGTTCCATCCCTGGCAAAAGCAAGCGAAGAAATGTTATCAGATGTATATGTATTTACCAATGGAGTTACCGGGAAAGGTCCGCTTGGCTTCCAGGGCGATGTTTTCAATAACCCACCCGGATCCGATGGGTATTCACCCCTGCGCCGCATCACATTTGTTACCTGGGTTGATGGTAAATCACCGAAGTTGGTCACCTCCGAAGCGGACATCCTCAAGAATAGCGATTCTGGCGACTTAACCCTTGAAAAAAGCGAGATCGTGGTCAATATGCCATTTATGAGTTGGGATGGCGGTAAGCGCTAATTCCATCTCTCACCACTAAAAATTTCATTATCAATCTCCTCCTCCAAAACATAGAGACGAAACATGTCGTCTCTATGTTTTATGTTGCGAATTAGAATCGGACAGGGTATGATGGACACATGCAAAAACCATCCCAGCCAATTCAGGTCCTGCTTATAGATGATCACGCCGTTGTCCGAGCTGGTATTCGACAATTTCTCGAATCGGATTCACGGATCAAGGTGATTGCGGAGGCTTCCAATGGGCTGGAGTTACTGGATCTGTTGAAATCCAACCAACCGGATGTGGTGGTGCTGGATATCCAAATGCCAGTTATGAATGGCATCCAGGCTACCCGTGAGATCCGTACCAGGGGATCAAGCGTTGGAATCCTTATCCTGACCGCGTACGACGACCCGCCATACGTCCAGGCACTTTTGCAGGCAGGTGCAAATGGGTATGTTTTGAAGACCGCAAATCCCACCGAGATCATCCAGGGGGTATTGGAAGTATTTGATGGTAAACAGGTGGTGGATGCCACGCTGAAAGAATCCATGTTCGAAAGCGTCGGATTATCCATTGGAAATTCAAAATCCAATGTGAGCGAGCGCGAATTAGAGGTTTTAAAAAAGGCGGCGAGTGGTCTAACCAATAAGGCAATCGCCACCGAGTTGGAGATCAGCAGCCGGACAGTCCAAAATCACCTCGCCAATATTTTTACCAAATTAAACGCGGAAAGTCGTACTGAGGCGGTGATGAAAGCCATTCAATTAGGGTTGATCGAAATGGACGGAGATCAGAACAAACCGTCCCTAGCAAACTGAGAAGTTGATGAAGACACAACAGCCATCCACCTGGACAGGATCCATCCCTCGTCTTTTCCTGTATTTCTTTATACCGCTTTCGATTGTGCTGATCGTGGTTATCCTCATCAGTCAGAGCTTCCATCATCAGGCGATGGAGCAATTAGCGGGCAGCCGCGATCTAAGGGCAGTTCTAAGTACCGTAAAGACCATGGAAAATAACCTGTATAATCTCCAGGAAGATTTGACGAGAGCTATCCAGGCGGTGAACGCGGGGACCGTCTTTGAGCAGGTGGAACCTTGGATCAACGATTTCGATAAAGGTTTTTTTCGTGCAGCCTGCGAGGACGGCTCGATTCTCCAACCCCAAAATGATCGAATAAGGCCTGACCCAAAAACCATTAAAGTGTTGTGTCAAATCATCAATGAATCTGGGATCGGGGGGACTGCTTATCGATTGGAGACCGGAGAGTCAGCCGCCTTATGGATGGCTCAATCCATAGATGGATCCAATGTATTGGTAGGTGGCGTTGATTTGGCAGGTCTGATAGAACGATCGCTGGCTGCTTCCGCAAACCCAGATCAGTTTTCGATTCAAATTTACGATTCAGACCATCTGCTGCTATTTGAATCTGGTCGCTCACCGGTCAGTGACCATGATATTTATCATCAGGGAGTATTGGACGGCTTGTCTGGACAGAGTGGTGTTGTATACCCTGGCGGAAGCCATGGCTCGCATATCATCGCTTATGCTCCCATTGAGCCGGTCAATTGGGTCTTAATGATGGACGAAGCCTGGGAGGATATTTCCACACCTTCCCTTCAGGTGAGCCAATCAATTCCGCTCATCCTGATCCCGGTCTTACTTCTGGCAGTGGTGGGCTTATTCTTCACGATACGCTGGGTGATCCAGCCTCTTCAGGATCTTTCCAATCAAACCACCCGATTAGAGGCAAATCCGGAGGATGCCTTCACCCAACCAGTTGGCGGGATCCAGGAGATTCAATCGCTGCAAACGATTCTTCGGGATATGTATACTCGCCTGAATGAAGCCAAACTGAACCTGGAACAATATATTGGTGGATTGACACACAGCCAGGAGGCGGAACGGAAGAAACTTGCCCGTGATCTCCATGATGATGTGATCCAGGACCTGATCGCCTTGAAGCAGCAAATGCAGCGCGGCGCACAGGTAGAATCAACAACGATTCCTATCCAACAGGTCATCGATAAACTTCGCCAGTTTATTCGCGGACTACGCCCGCCTTATTTGGATGACCTGGGGTGGGTAACCGCCATTCGAACCCTATCCCAAGAGTTCCAAAATGAAACAGGCTTACCTATCAAGATCGAGATGGAAGGGCAGGAAAATCGATTGGAACCGGAAAAGGAGTTGATCCTGTACCGGGTGGTTCAAGAAGCACTCACCAATATTCGAAACCATTCTAAGGCGACCAGTATCCACATCTTCATTCATTTTCTGGAAAGCGGAGTCCGCGTCCAAATCGAAGACAATGGAACGGGATTCACAGTCCCCGCCAAGGTAGACCAATTAGCCCATGAGGGGCATTACGGCATATTGGGTATGAAAGAACGGGTTGAAATGGCCGGTGGGCGCATCGAAATCATCTCAGAAGTTGGAGATGGAACGACCATCGATCTCTTTCTTTGACCTGAATATTCAGGATGGACTACGCTTCTCTCAGCTTAATCCGCAGCCATAATTTGTAGACAATCCAACTGGTAACCAGAATAATGAGGGCAGCAATAAACACCGGAACAATAACTGCCAGGATCGATACCAGGGTGGAAGTGACATCTTCCGCGATGCTGACGGGTACATTGCCGGCTCCCCCTGTGGTGGCGGTTACTGCCGGACGCACGATTGCACTTTTGACGGCATGAACGCCTCCCGCAATCAATAATCCACACCCCAGCGCGAATACCGGGTGTACCTCAGAAAACACTCCTGACCCGGCTGCAAAAGCGATCGCTCCGGCAATCGGACGGACGATCGTCTGGATAATGTCATTCACATGGTTTATCGCGGGGACTTTATCTGCGAAAAATTCCACCAGGTTGAGGATAACCAACAAGCCAATGATCCACCAGGATGTCAAACCGTCCCAGGGCTGGTTTAGATGAATTACATTTGAGAACCGGGCTATAAGGGCGATAACGAGTAAAGGAATATACGCATTCAGCCCGGCGCTGGCTGATAATCCAAAAGCAGTGAATAAACCTAAGGCTTCCATACTCCTCCTACCTACTACAACCGTACAAAATCATCATAAACCAATTCTACTGGAATGTTAACCCCCGATATGGAGAGATGATCCGTTTATCAGGATAAAAAAAACCGGATGGATCAGGATCCACCCGGTATCGCTTGAAAAGAATGAGGTTATGCTGCTTTCGCTTTCGCAGCCACGGCGGCAAAAACCTGCGGATCGCGTACAGCTAAATCTGCCAGCATTTTGCGGTTGATCGTGATCTCGGCTTTTTTCATTCCGAAGACCAACTTGCTATAGCTGATACCGTTCAACCGTGCAGCCGCATTGATGCGGACGATCCACAATCGGCGCAGATCGCGTTTGCGAACACGACGATCGCGTGTGGCGTAGAACATGCTTTTCAGCATGGCTTCATTCGCGCGCCTGTACAGGCGGTGACGAGAGCCGCTGTAGCCCTTGTTCAGTTTTAGTACTGTCTTATGATGTAGGTGACCCTGCGGTCCACCCTTTACACGAGCCATATATTACTCCTTTACGTACCCCTGGACGCCGGCCGATACTTCTTTTCAACCTGTTGCACGCATCCAGCAGCCGCAATAATTAGAACTAGGTCCAACTCCCCAATTGGGGACAATACAATGCGATCAGTCCTTCTTGCTCATATAGGGAGCAAGACGACGAACGCGCTTGATGATACCTTCGCCTAAAACAGGCAGCATCTCTGACAATAAGGTCAGGGTGCGGTCTGAAGTTCGGCGGCGGAGGTGGCTTTTTCCACCTTTGGTACGCATCAGCTTATTCGCCCCAGTCAGGCGGAACCGTTTGGAGGTTGCCTTGTGGGTCTTTAACTTATACTTACCGGTTTTTAACTTGCGGGGCACAGCATTACTCCTCTCGATATGATATTCGCGATTTACATCGCAGGTTAGGCAAGCGATGACCCAACCTTGAACATCACTCTCTCGCGAGAATGGTTATTCCTTTTCAGGTTTTACTTCAGCAGATTCTACCTCAACTGCCGGTGTTTTGGGTGCAGGTTTTTTTACTGCAGGTGTCTTAGCAGGGGTAACCGGTACCGCCGGGACAGTAGGCGCGGGCACTGGTGTTGCCACCGGGGTTGCCACAGGAGTTGTAGGCGCTGCCTCTACTTTTTTCTTGGCAAACTTGGCAGGAGCGAGTGTCATCCCCATCATCTTGCCTTCCAGAAGCGGTGCCTGTTCGATTATTCCTACATCTGCCAATTCTTCAGCAATTTCTTTCAGGTCTTCGAGAGCCAATTCCGGGTAGGTGATTTCCCGTCCGCGGAATTTGATGGATACTCGCACTTTCATCCCATCCTGCAGCCATTTGCGGGCATCCTGGGTTTTGAAACCACGATGATGAACATTGGTTTTGGGTCGTAATCGGATCTCTTTGATCTCAATCTTGGTCTGCGATTTTTTGGCTTCCCGTTCCTTCTTTTCCCTTTCAAACAGGAACTTTCCGAAGTCCATAATTCTGCAGACGGGTGGATCGGCATTGGGCGCCACTTCCACCAGGTCGCGATCCGCTTCCCTTGCCATTCGCATCGCTACATAGGTATCCACGACGCCGACATTTTCTCCATCCGCACCAATTAGCCGAACCTGAGGCGAACGGATTAGCTCATTTACCCGAAAGTTAATTGTACTGATAGCGATCTCCTCTTTTTGTACTATATCTAAATACCGGTTCGGGGAACCGGTCAGGTAGTCTAGATGATACCATGATTTAAGCTGAATTGTCAATTTATTATAGAGATCTGAGACTAGATACCAGGTGCAGATATTGCTTTTTCTGGTTTCCGATTTCTGGTCTCTGATTTCGCTTTAGGTTAGTCACCCTTATCCACCGCATCCTTGAACAAACGTAGAAAATCGGCCGTGCCCATCGGACCAGGGTTCTCACCATTGCGCAGACGCACGGCTATCTGATCCTTTTCCATCTCCTGGTCGCCTACCACCAGCATATACGGTACTTTCTGTTTTTGCGCGTCCCGAATCTTGGAATTCATGCGCTCGCTGCGTTCATCCACGGTGACACGAACGCCTGCCAGCTTCAGTTCTGCTTCCACCTTGCGGGCGAAATCCATGTGCCGGTCGGCGATGGGGATGACAACCGCCTGGACCGGGCAGAGCCAGACCGGGAACGCTCCGGCGAAGTGCTCAATGATGACAGCCATAAAGCGTTCGGTGGTTCCGGTAACAGCGCGGTGCAACACAACCGGGGTATGTTCCTGTCCGTCTTCGGCAATATAAATGCAGCCTAAGCGGGAAGGCTGGATGAAATCCACCTGGATGGTGGAAAGCTGCCATTCACGCCCGAGCACATCCCGCGCCATGAAGTCCGCCTTGGGTCCGTAGAAGGCTGCCTCGCCTTCCGCTTCAAAGTAGTCCACCTTGTTGGCCTTCAGGGCAGCTGTACAGAGCAGCTTCCGCCTTATCCCATTTTTCGGGATCCTGCACATACTTGCCGCCTTCACCGCGCAGGGAGAGACGCACCTTGTAATCACTGAAGTGGTAACGGTTCAATACCTCCCGGATCACCTGCAAATCCAGCGAGAATTCACTCTCGATCTGATCTTCGGTGCAGAAGGTGTGGCAGTCGTCCTGGGTCAGCGCACGAACACGGGTGAGGCCGTTGAATTCGCCGGTCTTCTCGTAGCGATACAGCGTGGCGAATTCCGCGAACCGCATCGGCAGTTCCCGGTATGAATGACGACCCATCTCATTGAACAGCGTCATGTGGCTGGGGCAGTTCATAGGCTTCAGCCGGAAAACGATATTCTCGTCCACCATGGGCGGGAACATGACATCTTTATAGTTATCATAATGCCCGGAGCGTTTGTACAGATCTTCCTTCACCAGGTTGCCCGTCCAGACATGCTGGAAACCATATTTGGTCTGCACGTCGCGGACGTATGATTCCATCAGGTGGCGCAGCATCTCGCCCTTGGGGGTAAAAAGCGGCAGTCCGGGACCGACATCATCAGAGAAGTAGAACAGACCCAATTCCTTGCCCAGCTTGCGGTGGTCGCGCTTCTTGGCTTCTTCCAGCTTCCACAGATACTCTTCCAACTGCTTGGGGTTTTCCCAGGCGGTTCCATACACGCGCTGCAACATGGGACGTTTTTCGTCTCCGCGCCAGTATGCACCCGCCACCGACATCAACTTGACGGCGGACGGATTGATCTGTCCGGTGTTCTCGACATGCGGACCGCGGCACAGGTCGGTGAAGGTATCATGCGTGTAGGTAGAGATGATCGGCTTCTCTTTGATCTGGTTACCGTATTCGTCCTGCCCACCATTCTCCAGCCCATCGATCAATTCGATCTTGTACGGTTGGTCGTTGAAGATCGTGCGGGCTTCTTCAGCGCTTACTTCTTTTCGGATGAAAGGGTGGTGGGCTGCGATGATCTGGCGCATCCGTTTTTCGATCTTCTCCAGGTCTTCCGGGGTGAGCGGACGGGGCAGGTCGAAATCGTAATAAAATCCATCCTCGATCGGCGGTCCGATGGTCACCTTCCCGCCCGGGAAATTTTCCAACACGGCTTGCGCCATGATGTGCGCTGCCGAGTGACGGATGCGGTATAGCTTACTTTCTTCGTATCTTTCTTCCATTCTTACCTCCTTAGAACTTACCGCGGAGTACGCGGAGAACGCTGATATCAAGTTGCTCAAGTCCTCTCCCGTAAGGGAGAGGGTTGGGTGAGGGTCATTAAAATAAAAATCCTCGCCCATAACTGGGGCGAGAGATTCACTCACACGGTTCCACCCAGATTTGAAAGGATTCTGTCATTCTGAGAAATCTCTACGTATTTCTTGGAGATCCCATCCATTGATTTAGGATTTGAATGACTAATTCTTCCAATCTCATCAATGCAGATAACGGTTGCAGCCGGATTCCCTACTTCCGAAGGTTCAGGGTTCAGCTCGCGGGTGGTTTTCATCGTCCTCGCTGTGGATCTCTTCCAGTCTTGGAGATTCCTTCCTGGTCAGCGGTTGGATCGATTACTCGTCCCAGTCAACGCTTTTGTAGGCTATATTATATCTTTTGCCTTGAAGATTTGCAATGTATGAGATGCAGAATCAGGTTTCTGATTTTCGAAATCATGATACGATATCTGGAAACCAGTTACCGAGGATTCCATGACTGCCCATACCACAATTCACTCCCTTTTTGATCAATGGAACGAAGCGCTAAAATCAGGCTACCCAGAAAATGTAGCTGCCCTTTATGCTCCCGATGCGATCCTGCTGCCGACTGTCTCCAACCAGGTGCGGCATAACTCATCAGAAATCGCTGATTACTTCGCTCATTTCCTTCTCAGTAGACCAACCGGAAAAATACTAGAATCCAATGTCCGGATCTTCGGTGACCATGCAATCAACTCGGGTGTCTATGAATTCACCCTTTCCCCTGTAGATAAACCATCATCAGTCATTCAAGCACGGTTTACTTTTGTGTACCGGAAGACAGGTGAAGAATGGCAGATCGTCGAGCATCATTCTTCGAGAATGCCGGAGTAGGAGAGTAAATGCAAATTCTGAACACCCCCTTTCATACGACAGACTGGTCTTTAATTGCTCCTTCCGTTCACCCGGGTGAAAGCGGACAGGCGCTCTGGCGGATGGTTGAAGACGGCGGCATTCGAATCCGGATGGTCGAGTATTCGCCCGGGTATCTGGCAAACCATTGGTGCGAGAAGGGACACATCCTGCTCGTGATTTCGGGAGAGCTGGTGACCGAATTGAAAGATGGTCGCACTTTTACCCTGACTCCTGGGATGAGTTACCAGGTGGCTGATGGTGCGGAGCCACATCGCTCCCATACCGATATTGGGGCGCGATTGTTCATCGTGGACTAATACCTAACCAGATTGCACGATGATTAACAGCTATAATCCAGTTAAACCATCTACCCTGAGGCTGCCATGACCTATGCCGGAGTCCTTTCCCAGTACCGCCACCTGATGGATATTCCTGCCCATACAGGCGGAATTTCCATCCTGGAGGGGAATACACCCATCATCCCCATGCCAGGGCTGGCAGACAAACTCGGCGGCGGATTCGACCTGTGGGTGAAATTCGAAGGCCTCAATCCAACCGGCTCATTCAAAGACCGCGGTATGACCGCTGCCATCAGTGAGGCAGTCGGACGTGGAGTTAAAACGGTGATGTGCGCTTCGACAGGAAATACAGCCGCATCTGCTGCTGCTTACGCCGCCCGAGCTGGGATGAAATGTATCGTCCTGATTCCCGAAGGCAAGGTGGCTGCCGGCAAACTGGCAGGCGCTGTAGCTTATGGAGCCCAGGTGATTCAGATCCAGGGATCTTTCGACGATGCGCTAACCTTGGTGGTCGAGCTGACTCAAAAACATCCGATCGCTTTGGTCAATTCGCTCAATCCCTACCGCCTGGAAGGGCAGAAGACTGCTGCCTTCGAGATTTGCGATTCCCTTGCCAGCGCTCCCGATTGGCTGTGCCTGCCGGTAGGCAATGCCGGAAACATCACCAGCTATTGGATGGGTTTCAAGCAATACCATCAACTTAAGCATACGGGGCTGCCACAAATCCTGGGTGTTCAGGCTGCCGGATCAGCTCCGTTGGTACTTGGTCATCCGGTGGATCACCCGGAAACGGTTGCCACAGCGATTCGCATAGGGAAACCTGCCCGTGGAGAACAGGCGCTTCAAGCTGCTGAAGAATTGCGCGGCCGGATCATTGCTGTGACCGATGATGAGATCCTGGCTGCTCAAAAACTGCTGGCTGGCGATGGCGTCTGGGTGGAACCGGCTTCCGCAGCAGGGATCGCTGGTTTGAATCATGAGATCGAAGCCGGACGCTTCAACCCAAAAGGAAAACGCATCGTTGCCGTCTGCACCGGGCATGGGCTGAAAGACCCCGATATCATAATCAAATCATTTACTTATCAATCCATCCCGTTGGATATTCATAAAGTGGAAGAATTGATTGGGATCAAGTGAACAGAGTCCAGAAACCAGGGAGTGCACTGTCGTTGATAACCGGTTTCAGGTCTCTGGTCTCAGGTTTTTGATTTCTTCCCAAGGAGGTACCATGACGACCTTATCCGTTCGTGTCCCGGCTACTACTGCCAACCTCGGTCCTGGTTTTGACTGCCTGGGAATGGCGCTCGATATCTGGAATGAGACCATCTTTTCTTTGGAAGGCAGCGGATTTCTCGCGGTTGTGACCGGGGAAGGAGCAGGGCAACTTCCACAGGATGAATCGAATCTGATACTTCAATCCGCACTCCGCGTGTATCGAGATGCAGGGTAAGAAACCGGAACCCGGACTGTTGATCCGCTGTTTCAATCAGATTCCGATCGGCTCCGGATTGGGTTCTAGTGCCGCTGCCGCTCTGACAGGTGTGCTGGGCGCCAACGCTTTACTGGGTGATCCGCTGACACGCCAGCAGGTTCTCAACCTGGTGGCTGAAATAGAACATCACCCGGATAATGCCAGTGCAGCTCTGGAAGGCGGGTTGGTCGTTGCAAGCCTGGTTAATGGCAGGGTGATCCAGCGCCCAATCTGGGATGGATCGATTGGTGGTGATGTGCTTCAGATGGCAATCGTCCTACCGGAAGTGATCCTCTCCACGAAAGCTGCCAGGGCTGCTCTGCCCCGAAAAGTGCTGTTCGCAGACGCGGTGGAAAATCTCGCCATGACCTCCCTCGTCATCCAGGCGTTAAAAACAGGTGATCTCGATCTGCTCGGCGAAGTGATGGTGGATAAGCTGCATCAGCCATACCGCCTGCCGCTCATCCCGGGTGCCGCGGAAGCGATAGAGGCAGCCCGGCACAGCGGTGCTGCGACTGCTGTCCTTTCAGGAGCCGGTCCATCTGTGATCGCCTTTGGGCTGGAGGGGTTGGACCAGGTCGCCAATGCCATGCAGAAGGCGTTCAGCAATGCAGGGAAAGCTTCCCGGAAGTTTGTCACCTCGGTATCCAAAGTCGGTGCGGTCATTCTGCGTGAACAGGAAGGGTAAATTCCCCAATTTCGCTTCCATTCACTCATAAGTAGGAGTAAGGTTGTGAAAACAAATCCCTGCTACCAGATCCAGGGGATCAGTCGCTGCTTTACCCTGGATGCATATTCCTGATAACCCGATAATTCCTTCTGTAAAAATCGATCTTCCAGATACGTCCGGATGACGATGGCGGCAATCCCAATAACAGCAGGCAACCATGCCCAACTTGATCCTGTGAAAAGCGGCAATCCAGCCATGGATAGCAAGCCGCCGAAATAACCGGGATGCCGGATGATGCGATATGGACCCTGATCGATCACAAAATGTCCCCGGTTTGATTGGATGCGGACAACAGAAGAGAAGAATTGATTGACGACGAATGCCCACCCGCTAATGGTTACCCCGATGAGGATCATGATCAAGCCGATTACAGTGAAGATCAGACTGCTTTTAGGCGACCACCCGTAGCGCAGATCCAGTACAGCAATGATTAGTATGAGCAATGGGACATAGACCACCAGGCGGACCAGATACTTATCCCACGTTTGAATGCCTTCACTCGAAATGAATTTTGCCCGCTCGGTCAAGAGATCGGGATTTTTTCGTAAGACTATCCAACGGCAGATCATGGATGATACGTATGTAATGAGGATGTAAACCCATGCCTTCCACCAATCCCATTTGTCGGCGATCAGAAAAAACACAAACGGCAGTGAAAGGACAAGTACAAAGCGGATCACTTCCTTTACGTCAAAGCGCGGGCTTCTGGTTGTCACAATTGGATCTGTGTTCATTTTCCCTCCCCAAAATATTAAACCAGAATAATTCTTGAAAATCAATTCTCAACCAATCTGATTTCTCCAAACAATTTTTCTGTGGACGGTATACAGGCTCGCAGATGATTCTGCTGGAGGTATAGGCTTGAATCTAGGAGAGCAACGGAAATCCCCAAAAGGGGATATGAGCGTAGCGGGAGTCCTCGCTAGGGGATACGACATTACTCAACTTCGCGGGTCACTAATTTGAAATCCTAAAAACCTTTGCTTTCTCCGCGTTCTCTGCGGTTAAAGGGTTTTTGTTGAATCCCCCGATTTCGCAAACTGCGCTCAACCTGCCCCCTTAGGAAGGGGGCACAATTAGATGAGTGGGACACAAAGTCAACAAAAGAACTCCAGATTTATCTGGAGTCTCCTTGTGGGCGGAACACCTGCCCGCGGATGATTTTGCCGGGGGTAGGGCTCGAACCTACGACCTTATCATCCCTCAATGGGACACGGTTTCAATAAAAAACTCCACCAGAAAGTGGAGTTGTAGTGTGGGCGGAATAGGGCTCGAACCTACGACCTCACGGATGTCAACCGTGTGCTCTAACCAACTGAGCTACCCGCCCGAAGCGAATGGTATTATACATAATGACGGGAAAAAGCACAAGGATAGGATGAGATGGTCATTTTTACACATCCTGGGACTTCTATAATTCCACAGATCAAAATGGTAGATAGGCTATCATCTTGATTTAAATAATGTAATTGTCTGACATTTTTGTCCAGGGTTTTCTTTCATTTGGAGTATAATTCAACCGGAGAAATCTCCACCCTCGCCTATGCCAACCCGAAAGAGGAGACCCGTCGAAGAATATTCCACTGCGGATCTGCGCCGTATGTTGATGGAAAAGCAGCGCGGTGATCATCATGAACGCCTCGCTGAATATCAAAAAACGGGTAGAGTGATACAGGTCGCGCGGGATCTGCAGCCATCCTCCCTGCACAGTCTTCACAGTGAATTTGTGGAAACGGCAGGCGAAGTCCATCAGGGACTGTCGAGACCTCGATCGAAGCACAAAACCGTGTTTGACCGTCTTTTACTTCTGGTGGAAGTGGCAGCGGTGGCGGGGTTGATCTTTATCATGTACACCGCTTTTGGAATATTGCGAAATTTGAATGCCGAGGTGTCATCAGCGCTAGAACAACCTGCCCTGACACCGACAGCCATTATTTCGGCAGTCGTTTTACCGTCAGGGCATACTCCACCGACCTCAGCCGGAGGAGCGCAACCTAATGAAGCGGAAATACCTGCTCATCTGCGCCCTGCAGTGCAAAGCCTGGCAAACATCCCAATCCCCACCGCCAGTCCGGAACAGGCAACCCGCATTCAGATCCCTGCGATCAAAGTGGATGCACCTGTTGTTCAGGGTGATGGTTGGGAGCAGCTCAAAAAAGGGGTGGGGCAGCATATCGGCAGTGTGGACCCAGGAGAAGATGGAAATCTGATCCTGTCTGCGCATAATGATGTGTTTGGAGAGATCTTTCGCGACCTGGATAAGTTAAAAACTGGCGACCAGATCACGCTCTTCACGAATGCCCGCCAGTATGTGTATACGGTGACAAATACTCAGGTGGTTGAACCAACCCGGGTAGATCTGATGGGATCATCGGGTGAGCCAATAATTACGTTAGTCTCCTGTTACCCATATCTCGTAGATAACCAGCGGATCGTGATTTCCGCGGCGTTACAAAAATAACCTTTAAGGAGTACATATGAGCAAGAAACAGAAACGACAAGTATCATCCGGTGTATCCACCGTATCGTCTACCCCTGTTGAACAGGCTGCTCCTCAGCGACGCTTTTCTGGATCAACAGAATTCAATCCCGATTACACTCCGGTGATCAAAGGGATTAAACGGATCGGTCTTCTTGCTGCGATGTTTATTGGTGTGCTTATCATTCTAACTTTCATTTTAAAGTGATTCAGGGTGGTTGAAGTCTCCAGTTAATGTACTGGAGTTTTTTACCAGATAACCAGAGACACAAAGGAGAATGGTATGTCCCGAATGTTTGTTCCAGGTCCAGTAGATGTCGCGGATGAAGTATTGGCGGCACAGACGAAACCCATGATTCCACATCGGAGCAAGGATTTTGAAGCCACGTTTCGCCGATGTGACGAGAAATTACGCCAGGTCTTTTTTACAGAGCGCCCAGTTTACATCTCCACATCATCGGGTTCAGGATTGCAGGAAGCGGGTATTCGTAACTTTGCCAATGAGACCGTTTTATGCTGCGTAAACGGTGCTTTTGCCAAACGCTGGTACGATGTTGCGGTGGCAAACAATAAACAGGCAGATAAATTGGAAGTTGCCTGGGGTGAAGTAATTACACCTGCCCAGTTGGCAGAGGCGCTAAAAGCCAAAAATTACGAAGTAGTAACCATCGTTCATAACGAAACATCCACCGGTGCTGAGAATCCTGTCAAGGAATTGGCGGATGTTGTCCATAAAGTGAGTCCCGAAACATTGATTTTGGTGGATGCGGTTTCCAGCCTGGCTGGTACGAAAGTCGAATTTGACGACTGGGGTCTGGATTTCCTGCTTACCTCATCGCAGAAATGTTTTGCACTTCCACCGGGATTAGCCTTTGGCGCGGCTTCTGAAAGAGCAATGAAGAAAGCCGAAACTGTAAAATTCCGTGGTTGGTATTTTGATCTGCTGCTGCTCGAAAAACATCGCGTGAAAGATTCCACGCCAATGACACCGGCCATGTCGCTCATCTGGGCGCTGGATGTCCAATTGGATCGAATGCTGGCGGAAGGCCTCGAAAACCGCTTCGCCCGTCACGCTGCCATGGCAAAACGCACCCAGGATTGGTCGATATCTCACGGAATGGAACCTCTGGCTCCCGCAGGATATCGGTCAAAGACGGTCTCTACGATTAACAACACCCGAAACATGGATATCGCAGCCCTCAACGAATTCCTCAAACCAAAGGGAATGCGAATCGCGAACGGATATGGCGACCTGAAAGGGAAGACCTTCCGCATCGCGCACATGGGTGAGGTTAGCCTGTCGGATGTGGAAAAACTTCTCGGATTCATGGAAGAATATCTGAAGACGTTGTAGAAATATCTTCATTTATAAAACAAAGACGAAGACTTGAATGTCTTCGTCTTGTTTTTGGTTAATGTTCCAGGTTGGAAGACATTGTTTCGAATCATTCGGAATTCCATTTGCACGGCGAAATCTTTCTACCTATACGAGTTGCCTGCTAAGAGACAATGGTAGAGATGTTTCGCAAGCTCAGCATGACATGGTTCCTGCTGATGTCATTCTGAGCCCCCTCTGGGGCGAAGAATTCTCTACTCTGTTTATGACCATCGAATTGATGATAAGATGGAATGAGAACCAGAAACAGGAAGCGAGAAAATGGATCCAGCGCAGGAAATAACCATTCATGGACTGACCTTCGGAGGCGAAGGAGTTGGACGACTGACCGATGGCAAGGCGGTGTTCGTTCCCTTTACCATTCCCGGTGAAAGAGTGTCCATTATCATCACAGAAGACAAGAAAAAATATGCCCGGGCGGAGTTGGTGGAGGTACTCGAGTCATCCGCAAGCAGGATAGTTCCCCGCTGCAAACATTTTGGACAATGTGGCGGTTGTCAACTCCAACACATGTCTTACCCATACCAGTTGGAGCAGAAACGGTTGATTGTCACAGATCAATTTCGCAGGGCAGGACTGGCCGATCAGATACGAGTTTTGCCTGTTATAGCATCACCCTCGGAGTGGAATTACCGTAACACAATCCAATTCCATCGGACCCTGGATGGCAGGTTGGGATATCAGCGCTCGCGGTCGCATGAGGTAATTCCGATTGATGAATGCCACCTGCCATTGGAATCCATCGACCAGGCGTGGAAAAATCTTTCGCTCGATCCGCAGCTTCCTTTGGAGAGAGTGTCCATCCGGGCTGGTGCCGAGGACGATATCTTAATGACCCTGGAGACTGGGCCTGAATCCTTACCCATCGTGGAATTGGATCTGCCTTATTCCATTCTCCATCATAGCGCAGCCGGAAACCTGGTCCTGGCGGGAAGTCCCCTCACCCAGATGGTTGTGGCTGGCCAAAATTTCCAGGTATCCGCCAATTCCTTTTTCCAGGTCAACACCGATGTTGCCGCCCGGATGGTGGAGTATGTGCTTGGATTACTCCCGGAAGGAGAAATCGAGACCCTGATCGACCTCTATTGCGGGGTTGGATTATTCAGTAAGTTTGTGGCGCTTAAAGTAAAAGCCTTGATCGGGATCGAATTATCCGAGTCCGCTTGCGAGGATTTCGCTGCCAACCTGGGAGACTATGACCAAATCTCGTTATACCAGGGTGCTGTGGAAGATGTGCTTCCCTACCTGGATATTCATCCCCAGGTGGTGATCGTAGACCCACCACGTGCCGGTCTGGCAGATGCCGTTTTGTCCGCTTTGCTGAAGATGAGACCGGAAAGATTGATCTACGTGTCCTGCGATCCCTCTACTTTAGCCAGGGATGCAGCCCGTCTGGTTGAGAACGGGTATACGTTGGATCAGGTGCAACCATTCGATCTTTTCCCCCAAACCTTTCATGTAGAGAGCATTGTCCTCCTGTCGGATGGAGAGTTGAAGGAAAGTGGTTCGGGCGAAACACTTCCCTAAATTCTTTCGATGCAATCGAATAAAAGACAAGCGCCCAAAATATGTTTTGGGCGCTGATCATGGAAGGATGGAAGTATTAATTCTGTGATACTGCCAGTGATCCTTCCGATAAACCTCTGATCAGTATGAAAAAGCCAATAAAGAACTCAAAGGGGATGTATGGCGCATAGATGACCAAGGGAACATCGATGCCAAACGCACTTATAGTCGAGCCGATCATAACAGGGATTGTCGTGACCAATCCATAGATCGATAACCAGGTCGGGAGGGCTTTGCTTTTCACCAACAAATAGTACAGAAGGATCGCACCGATTCCGAACGGCAGCATCGCCATACTGAATGAGAAATCCTTCACCTGAAGCAACACCTGTCCCGCGAGTTCAAGGGACGTATCCATGGTAGCCGAGTAGGTCTGACTGATTTGAATCAAGGCGAAAGCGGCAATCTCGCTGATGACAACCATGATGGCTTCTAAAACGTAGAACAACATCCCGGTTGTTGCCCAAACCGTATTTACCTTCTTGAGTAAATCGTAGAAGAGAACGCCCAACCAAAAGACCCCCATGACTGCGATAATATTCAACAAAATGGAAAGATTCGCAACAAGTTGGTGTTGAGTAATATTAAGCATCGTCTTGGCGATATCATTTTCTTTCACCAGGGGATCGAACAAGACAGCTCCGCTTATGAGGGGGGAAAAGGCTTGAAGTAGAAGAGCCAATCCCAATGCAACTGTAAATCTATTTCTGATCGCTTTCATTTTTTCTCCAAATTTCATTTCTAGGACTTGCTTTATTTATCAAACTAAAATACACTATACAGTGTAATATAATATATGTCAATATTATATTACACTAACAAGTGTAATATAATTATGGAGTACGGATATGACAAATGACATAAAAACCAGGAAAAAAAGGGATACAACTCATAAACACAAGACCATTCTGGAAGGAGCGATAGAAGTATTTATCGAAAATGGTTTTGAAGCATCCAGCATGGATAAAATTGCGGAAGTAGCGGGAGTATCAAAACGTACCATCTACAATCATTTCAGTAGCAAGGAGGTCCTCTTCCAGGCGATCGTGGCGGATTTCCTCAAACAGCGTGACGAAAATAAACCCATTCAGTATTCGACCAGCCAATCGTTGAGCGATCAGTTGAAAAAATTTGCCCGGGCGGAACTCTATGTGATCAATGATCCAATCCGTCGAGGGCTGTCCAAGTTGTTTACTTCTGTCTTCTTGATGGATATTGAGTTTGGCAAAGCCACTCGAAGTCAGCATAATCCCCACCAGGCTTTAATCCAGTGGTTGAACAACGCAAAGGAGGATGGAAAACTGATTTTTCGGTCTCCAGAACTTGCCGCACGAATTTTCTATGGAATGGTTGAAGGTTGTTTAACCTACCCGGCCTTATTTACGGATGGAGCTAGCCTGAAGAACGCTGATGAGCTATTGGATGAAATAATCGACACATTCTTATATCGGTATAAATTGTAGCCAGGACGTTTTTGAGGAGTATCACTTCACAGAGGTTACTCGCTACCGATTGTTTTTTAGGGCGATGTTCCCTGACCCAAACGACCAGTACAACCAGGGCAACCGCAGCCATCGCCGATCCGAAGATGAACGGTGCGGAAGGACCGAGTCCATTCCAGGATCCCACCCCCTGCCAGAGGATGCCCGCGACCAGGGAGGAGGGCAGTGCTGCAATGCCGATGGCGGTATAGTACAGCCCGTACGCCTTGCCACGGTGGTCTTCAGGCACCATATCGGCGATGAATGCCTTTCCAGCCCCTTCGCATAGTGCGTAATAGATCCCATATAAAACAAATACGATAAATATCGCCCATCCAGAGGACACTATACCGAATCCGAGATATATCAGGATATAGGCTGCCCATCCGATGATCAATAGTTTTCTGCGCCCCACCCGGTCGGATAACTTACCCAGCGGCGCTGACAGGATTGAATAGACGGCTTTAAAAGCCATCAACATCAACATCACCTGGATGAGGGTTAATCCCCTTTCCTGAGCTCGCAAGAGGATAAATGAGTCGGATGAATTACCCAGGGTGAAGAGGATAGCGGCGGTGAGATATATATAGAACGGTTTCCCAATCCTGCTCGTCTCCCAGATTTTCTTCTGGTTTGTCGACAGTGCCGTGAACGGAACTTCAACAGCACCCAACAGAAGAACCACAACTGCGAGAATCGCCGGAATCATGCTGGCGATCACCACAATTTGAAAGGTGTGGCGGGTAAGCGAAAGGGAATTCTGTTGGGTGAACCAGATTATCCCTGCCGCAATCAATATTCCCACGAAAGCGCCGGCTGCATCACCTGCCCGTGAAATTCCAAAAGCCAATCCTCTGCGTTCTTTTTCCACACTCGCAGCCAGGAGCGAATCTCGTGGGGCAACGCGAATACCTTTTCCCAACCTGTCTACGAAACGAATGATCAGAACGACCGGCCAGGTCGCAGCCAGATAAAAGAATGGTTTGGCAAAGGACGATAGGGAATATCCCAAAACGACTAGCGGCTTCCGTTGTTGAAGACGATCCGAAAGGGACCCGGAGATCACTTTCATCAAACTGGCGGTGGTCTCGGCAACACCATCTACCAGACCGATGATGGATGTTTTCACCCCCAGCACACTATATAAGAAGAGAGGAATCAGGTATTGTATTGTTTCAGACGACACATCTGTGAGAAATGAGGTAAATGTGAAAGCCCAGACATTTCTGTGCAGTTTCAATGAGCGTAGGTTTTTTAGCATAATTCCTCCTGGACAATTTTACAGCCAGATCCACAGGAACCTATTATTTATTTTCGACGTCTTATCCTTGGATTTGGCTTATTTGTTGCATAGTTGTGGAGATGAGATAGCTGATATGGTATGTTTTTCGGAGGAACTATGAAATCTAAAACATTTGGAATCCTGATAGTTTGTATTGTCCTCGGGATCACCACGCTGGCATGCAACCTTCCGTTTATGGCCACTCCCACTCCGTTTGTTTTTCCTACTCCGGATACGACAATGACGGCGTTATTCTTGCCAACCGAAACCGTCATCATGCCGACCAGTACCCCGATCCAGATCATTATCGAAACTCAACCACCAACAGCCACACCGGTTCCACCGACAATTGCTCCCACTGCCGCGCCTACTTCTACCAAAACACCCATTCCACCCACTCCGGTACCACCCACGCACCGATCTGGCCCTCGGACAGAAGCACAATATGTAAAAAAGCAGCCAGCCATGGATGGAGGTTGGGGAGATTGGATCGCGGATGAATACTCCGCCGATGCGGTGGTCTTTGGTGATGAACATTGGGATGGTTCGGACGACCTATCCTCATCGTACAAAGTTCAATGGGATGAAGACTATCTATACATCGCCTGGAAGGTGACGGATGACAAATATGTGCAATTATCTAAAAATGAAAACATCTACCTGGGCGATAGCGTTGAAGTATTGATCGATACCGCTGTTCAGTACGATTATTGGCAACAGTGGCTGGATTGGGATGATTATCAGATCGGGGTTTCACCGGGAAATAACGAGGTCGGAGAAAACCCGGAAGCTTACCTCTGGTATCCATCAGCCAAAACAGGGTCGTTATCCAAGGCAATCGTGGGAGTCAAACCGACCTCAGACGGCTATCGCGTCACCCTTGGGATCCGATGGAAAACCCTGGGAATTGAACCTTACACCGGATTGCGGCTTGGTTTTGCCGCTTCCGTTTCCGATGACGATTTAAAGAAGGGTAAGGATCAGCAATCCATGGTCTCAAGCACCTCAAAACGGATACTGACAGACCCAACCACCTGGGGTGATCTGATTCTAGTGAAATAACCTGGTTTTACCCATCAATACAAAAATCCACTCGAGGATTAATTCGAGTGGATTTTATTTACTCTATTCCGTTAAAAAAGGATAGATGCCAATTCTGTTCGGTAGGCACGCATTTCCGGGTCATCATCGCCGATTACCATCAAAATGGCTAGGATGAGTTGGTGGACCATTCCCTTTTTGAATCCTTTATTCGTTCGAAGGATGTCCAAAAATCCATCGAGGGCTGCTGGGAAATTCCCACGATGTGCCAGCCGAACATTATTCCACATGGCAGCTTCCAGTGGATTATCCGAATTAATATTCGATTCATCGAGTGATGAAAAGACTTCCGCTAGGGGCAATAGAACCTCGGCAGACGGATACTCATGGCTGGTCGGGAATTTTTTTAAGATGGCAAGACTATCCGTACCTTCCCCGCGAGATAACAAACATCTGGTCAAACCCAATAAACCGGCCGGCATCCCCGGATCAAGCGCGAGCGCTTCCCGGAAAGTCGATTCTGCCTCTTTCCAGTTTTTCCCCCGGATATGGCTTAATCCTTTTTCGATCAGAAGATCAGCCGGACTTGGAGATATGGTTCGAATAAATTCGCGGACTTTCACCTCTGGCTGAAGCCCCATAAATTCAGCAACAACCTGGCCTTTCATAAAGGCTTTTACCGTGGGGATCGATCGTATCCCATAACGGATGGGAGTACTCTTATTAAAATCCACGTCCAACCGCGCTAATCGAAAACTTCCATGACCTTCATCTGCCAGTTTTTCCAACAGCGGTCCAAGGATCTTACTGGGGGTACTCCATTCAGCCCAAAAATCAACAAGAACTGGTATATTCTGCGAATAAGCCAGGACTTCTGATTCGAAATTGGTCTCGCTTACGTTAATTACGTACTCAGAGGTCATCTGAGTTCCTCCAAATTTGGACTCATATTAATATTGTATAACACGATTTGTTCGGTTTGGATGATTCTGCTGTGAAGATTATTCGTCTTCATCGGGTGGAGCGGCAGGTTGGATCACTTTGATTACTTCTCCATGGAGATTAATGATCACTTTGAATCCCATCATCCCCATATAAGCACGTCCTTCTTCCGGTATACCAGTTTGGAGCATCAAATCAAATTGTTGGTCGAGATTCTTAAGTTGGTTTGCGATCAGAGCACGACTAAAAATATCTTCCTGCCCCAGCATTTTGGCTGTCTGTTCGGATAGGAGGTCTTCATTGCCTTCAATCTGTGAACGCATCATGTCCAGCACTTGACGGTCTACCTGTTCAGATGGAACATGACGTAGAAACCCCGAGTCATTGACAATATAAAATGATTCCTCGCCAACCCTGGCTATTGCCACCGGTTGATCGTCTTCATCGACAACTAATCCTTTAAATAAAGGTTCACCTGACATTATGTTATCCCTATGTTTGTCTGGATTGTATCAGAAATTAATAGTGAACATGGACCAGTGTACCGACATCCGAAAAGTCATACAACCAGGCGGCATCTTCTGTGCGGAAATTAATACAACCGTGACTCATAGGTACCCCAAAATTATTATGCCAGTAAGTACCATGCAAACCATACCCTTCATAAAAATACATGACGTACGGCACATCCGGGAGATAATACCCAGGACCAGACATGTCAGTAAATCGATATTTCACATAAATGTGATACGTCCCGGTAACTGTTGGGTGTTGCCATGTTCCCGTTGACACGATAAAGGTATTGACTAGCTCTTCTCCACTATATGCGGAAACACTCTGTGAGCTAAGATCAACATCTATCCAGTGTTCGTTTCTTCCCACATCGGGTATCCCATCCGCCTCATATCTGGACACTTCGATAATATCCGGCGTATCGGTAGCGGTGGGTTTCGGCGTTTTCGTTGGTTTGGGCGTCGGAGTCGGAGTATTTGTTGGGAGGGGTGTTGGTGTGAAGGTCGGTGTCGGGGTAAAGGTAAGGGTTGGTTTGACAATTTCACCCTGGTATCGCGCATAATGCTGTTCACTCGCAGCACCACCGAATAATGGTTTGATAATGAAAATACCGGCAACGCCAATGCAGAGGAGTATAACGAGCAGTAAAAATGGCCAAACGAATACCTGCCGGGAATACAGGTTGCCCTTTTCTATCGCAGGTATCTTAATCGATGGTGTTATCTCCTCCATTGCGATTGGAACAGCAGATGCGGTTTCAAAACTCGCCAACCTCGATGTACCTGGGTGATGGAGAGCGGTAGGAGATATATTCTGTGTAATCGGTAGGGAAGGCGTCTGAAGGGACGTCAATCGATCGGGGGCGGCGACTGGAGAAGATGTCGGTTCGGAAGAGTGTTCCTGCCTGCTTAATGCCCAAACTAATCCCCGTTTAGCTCGGTCGCTATTGGGGTTTATTTGCAAGGCTTTGTTCAGATAGACCAGGGCAGCCTGGGGTGACGACACGGCTGCCATCATCAACCAGGATTCCTCCAACTCAGGAGCTAATTGAGATGCCTGCCTGGATAATAAGCGGGCATCATCAATTCGTCGCTGATTTAGTGCGTTTTTTGCCTGTTGGAGTAGATATCTGGCCTGATCCTGGTTCGGTGTCATGGCAATGTGGCTGGTGTCTGTGTTGGAAGAAGTGGTTGGTTTTTCAAATAACAGAGCAAGCCATCGGTTATTCCCTGCGCAACGAGATCAGGTGATTTCGTTAACAACTCCCGATCAAGATTCAGGTATCCCGGTTCCATAATGAGGGTAGGTGTGTCGATATTGACTTCCTCAAAGCCGTGGAACTTGGTCATGTCGTCTGTGGTGATGTTGATGAATGACAATTTGGTCGCGGCAGAATAACGGTTGACTATACAGGTACTAAGACGCTGAATTTTTGTATCGGATCCATCGGAGTAAAGGGATGAAGCCAGCTTAAACCCGGTGGCTGTATCATCGATATAGGTACAGGAATCTGTATGTATGGAAAGCAACAATAATCCACGATATTGTCTCAGTCCTGGGTCAAATTCCTTGAATAGATCGACCGAAAAACCCTGTTCCACCAGTTTCTGACGGACCAGAGTAGTAATCGCCAGATTGACGTCGCTTTCCTTTGTCCCATCCTGACAAACGAATCCCGGTTTTTCTTCACCCCAGTGACCGGCGACCAGGCCGATGTGTGGCGCAGTGTAAGGAGCAGCGGTCGGTAAATTTCGAGCCGGCGCCGGCTTTGAATTGACCGCTTTCGATAAACTTTCCGCCAAACGATTCGAGAACAAGCTGGCTGGCGTCCAAACGGTAAATAATGTCGCCACCAGGATTGCCACGCTCAGGGTGGTACCAAGCGACGTCCAAAAATTAAATTTCGGCGGCCTGGCGCTCATGATGGGTGGTTTTTTTGATGGAGCAGGTGACTGAATCATAATGCTTACCTTTTCCTGATTGTACCAGATGCATCCCTGGCAATCCATTTGCAATAGCGGGTTTAATTCGCTCTCTTCAGGTTGATCGGCTTGACGTTATCCGCACCCGCTTGTATAAAGGATATATCCTTTGAAAATCAGGTGTACCATGCTTGTAGATGAAAAGTTATTCCGTCAAACGATGCGTAGTTGGGCTACCGGTATCACCATTGTCTCCAGCGAATATGAAGGAAATCACCATGGGATGACGGTAAGCTCGTTTACCTCGGTCTCAGCTATTCCTCCAGTTATTTGCATCTCCTTAAACAATCAGGCTAGAACCCATCAACTCATTCAGCAATCTGGAATCTTTGCAATAACCATCCTGGAAGAATCCCAGGGAGCAATTTCTGAATGCTTTGCAGGTCGTGTTCCCGAGGAAGGCGATCGATTCTTTGGTGTCGATACATTCACACTTGAAACGAAAGCACCATTTATTACAGGTGGGATCGCCTTCTTTGATTGTAAAGTGATCCAAACTGTCAATTTTGGGCAGAATACGGTCTTCTTTGGAGAAGTGCTGGCAGTAAAAACAAGTGACCAGGGAAGACCTTTACTCTACTCAAACCGAACATATCAATCCTTGCACAAATAATGCCAGAGAACCAATTATCCCCGACCGAGAAGAAATACCTGCTCCAGGTAGCTCGTGATGCAATGGAGGACGCGGTTCGCGGACTTTCCATGCGGCTTATCAACCGGAGTAGTCTCTCCCCTCTACTCTTAGCTAACGGTGCGGCTTTTGTAACCCTAACCATCGAAGGAGATCTGCGGGGGTGTATTGGTGCGTTGGAAGCGTATCAACCGTTAGTCGATGATGTTCAAGAGCATGCAATCGCAGCCGCTCTTGAGGATTATCGATTCTCACCTGTGCAGGCGTATGAACTTGAAATGATCAGAATCGAAATATCCCGGCTGACGGCTCCAATCTCTTTGAACTATGATTCTCCTCAAGATTTGCCGGGTTTATTACGTCCGAACGTGGATGGTGTGATCCTGCGCGAGGGTAGACACCGGGCGACATTTCTACCCCAGGTTTGGGAGAAGATCCCCGACACGAACTCTTTCCTATCACAATTATGTTTGAAGATGGGTGCTCCCGGAAATTATTGGACCAAAACTCACCTGGATGTAAGCACTTATCAGGTGGAAGAATTTCATGAATAAATAAACAACCTGTTGATTTTCTCAACAGGTTGTTTTGTTGTAGTTTTTCGGTTTGGATTAATTTCCGGTAGCTACATTGTATGCCTGACCGAACAGATGTCCGGTGATCGCGGAGCTATACACAAGAGTAAGAAGTACCCCTACCACGCAGGCAATTATTCCAAGCGGGGCAATTAATGAAGCCACAAGAGCACCGAGAAGCGCAATGAATACCGCACCGGGTGCTTTTTTAATCAGTCCAAAGACTTCGCCAAATTTTAGGGCATCAGAAATTTTACCGGTGTCCGCCAAACGTCCGTACGCTATCGGATAGATGAAATACAGGACGAGGGAATAGAGGAAGTAAACGAGACCAAAACAAATGGAGACTGCCACCATCACACCGCCTACAGCTCCGGTGTTGTCGTTATTTGCCCCACCGGTTGTGACCGCCATGACAATGGATTGGATTATTGAAAGCACGATGACGGGAAGTGCGTACACCAACCCAACCACGAAGCCGCTGAAACCGCGGGAAAGTTGCCCACCGAAATCCAGATCAGGCAATGTAACCGGTTCGTGTCGGATCACTTTCTTGATGATATCGATCATCCATCCAACAAGGACGATTTGACCCAGAATGGGGATCAAACTGATGAGACCCATAATTGCCAGTTTTTTAAACCAGTCTTTGTCTTCAAAAACGTATGAAAAAGCTTTTCCGAATTGCATAATTCCTCCTTAGAACAATGAGCTTTATTTGAAATCAGTGTAGCACGATTATATAAAACCACATCGATGAATATAACGAGAGTAATATTCACCGTAATCCCCAAATCCAAAAGTGGTTATGGAGAATCGATCCTATAAAAAAGCGGTCTTTTGAACATTCAAGACAAAGACGGTTGCACGCTTCTGCCCAGGCTCTCCAGTGAGGGAACAGGTGTCGCGCAAGATTTGAAGCGCTTGTTCAACCTGATGGTCTTCGACTCCGATGAGCAAAGTGGATGAGCCTCTCCTCAAAAATCCGCCCGTTGAGGCAATGAGTGTTACTCTAAAACTCATCGATGTAAGCGCTTTTGAAACCGGTTCTGCATCATGATCTTGAATAATGGCAATGATAAGTTTCATGGCTATATCACCTCAAAATGTTCGACATCGATAGAAAAAACCGCTGCACCGCCGATGGTGACAGGGGTCGGAGCCGGCAGGGGTAAGGGAGCGCTTTCCAGCGGGATAGATATATATTCGACTCTTTGGCGGCAGTTCTTTTGAAGCTCGGCCATCACTTCCCGCTCTCTGGATGCCTGGACACCAATTAATAAAGTGGAGTTTCTTCTACCGAGGAATCCGCCAACACTGGGCAGTTTTGTCACAGATATATCGATCTTATGCAAGGCATTTGCGGCATTGTCACTATCTTGCGCCTGAACCACTGCAATCAACAATAAGGTTTGCTGCCCTTCAGTCATACTCCTCCTTGATCAGTTCGCCGTGTAACGTGTTGCATTTCAGGGCCTTTCAGATGGATCGTCTGTCCATCCTGGAACGTTATCTCCACATCCTTTCCACCCCGAAAAATCCGCGTTCCACGGAAGGAGATTTCAGTATCCCATGGATAAGGATTAGTTCCCCAAACATTCATCCTATCTGGTCCGTATATTTCCAATCCAAGGCTGCGAATAAATAATCCAATGGGAGGAAGACCGTAAATGGAATTAATCGATCCATAAGGTTTTCCGCTTTTCACATCCATGGATTGCGAAAAAGCCCCAGATATTTTTACATTTTTAATTATAGCTTCCATCAAACCATTTACAAGCACACTGGCTTCAGTTTGAAAGCCGTAATGAAGGAATCCATCCAAAACCAGGGATTGGAAGAGGGGATGAGCAAGGTTGGCATGATTTGTTTTGTCTGATAAATTCGAATTAAACACCATAGGTAATCCAGCCTGATTTGGCGAGAGCCAATCAGGGATGAGCCGTTTGGTGATCAGAGCATCTGCCTCAGCCTTGTCGGGAATTCCAGCCCATAAAGGCAGGAAATTAGTCAGATCAATTTGTTGTAAATCCATTAAGTGGATCGACCAGCGAGCGTCATCAGCCAGACCGGTGATACTGACTTGAGTCAATTGAGAGAAATGATGTCGGGAGGTGATCACATGCCTGTTCTCACCACTTGAAGCCTGTTTCTCTTCCATCTTTTCGATCATATGCATGCCTTGCGCATCCATCCCCACACATCGAAAATCATACGCTCCATCGTTGGGATGTTGAAGCTGAACCTCCAAAATTAGCCGTTGGGATGGAGAAAAAGTTTTTGCTGGATAAAAAATGCCATTTCCCCTTTCAGAGAAAACCATATATCCGGAAGGCACGTCGTGAGTATCCCGATCCCGGTAACGATAAATTTTTCGGCGCCTGTCCCACATTGATTTCATTTGTTTATTTGTTTGTTCTGCCAGGTTTCGAAAACGAAGGACATCATTCGGCTTCTCTAAAATTCCAGCCAACACCTGCAATGCGGAAAGATCCCGGAAAATGATTGCACCTAATTCCGGCGACTTAACCAACTCTATCGGGATCGGCCTGTTTTTAGTACCCCAGCGGTTAAAGAGTGGGTTATCTTCCCAGCCGGTCTGAAGGTTATGATCCCATTCCGGCAGGTGGTCCCCATCTCGGTCATGGTCCGAATCTATCCACCTCTCTATCAAATATACGAGAATTGGATAACTTTCCCGAACTAGTTTTATTTGTTGGTCCGATTGATAGATTTCATGAAGCAAAGAAGCCAGGATGGGTGGGGCTAGGATACGAGATCTATACCCGCCTAATCCGGGTTGGAAGTCTACATTTCCATAGCCCTGTTGCAATTGGATGAAATTTGAAAATAAACCTGCGGCGAGCCTGGGATGTTCTGGCAGGTAAAGGTTGTGGATCGCATAGTAACATTCCCACGTTGAAAGACCCTGTAGATCTGGTAAATAATCGGAGCCATCTCCGCGGGCGGAATAACCTGTATCCGGTTGGCGATAATTGACTGCTGTGGGAAATGGAAGGACATCGTTTTTCGATAAGATCAAACGTCGGCTTTGGACACTAGCCAGGTGGAATGCCTCATTCCATTCAGGATTGCCTGTCTCGATCTGCATCCCGCCAATTTCATTATCCCGAATGCTCCTATGTATTGAGGAAACCTGGATACTCTGGCTATATTGTATGGCAGTTTCCAGAGATTGCGCTTTACTATTTTTTGAACTGATCGCCCATCGGATATGAACTGGATGGTCAGGAATCGCAACCACATCGACTACCAATCCGGGTTGTGGACGGTGTACGTCGATCGGAATACCCGCGACCACACACACCGGGAAGAGGTCTTCGGTCTTCCCGGTCAGGATAGTCCGATCATTAACCTGTTGTACGCCCATGATCTGTCCATTTTGAATTGGTAACAAGCGGACCATGACGCCAGCGCGGATCCTTTTTTCTTTTGTTCCAGACATCTTGATGGTAAACAGCCCACATAATGTCTGTGAATTGGGAACGGATAGTATCAGCTCGACGTCCATATCTGAGAAGAGCCCGATCCGGTAAAGTACCAGATCCGGAAGGATCTTTTCAAGTTTGAGCTTGGGATAAGGATCGCGAAACGGCAAGTTATTTGCATCCAAGAGAACCGGGAACACTTGTGCCATCTTAGCCCGCAAGCCAAAACTGGTTTCTGCGAGCAGATGCAGCGGCGCCTGTGAATCTTCACAGATCTCCCAGCTTTGATCATTGGCGAAATCTGTCTGGGTGAAACGGGAATCGGCTGATAAAATTGGATGATATCCGAGCAAATTGTTAAAATTATTAACGGACATACTATCATTTTACGAGTGAGTGTCTTACGGGTCAAAGGGATTGAACGAATTAGAGGCTTTTTATGACCGAATCAGATTATAAAATTCCAAACGGATCGAATAAATCAAATCAAGATGATGCGGATGCAAAAGAGAAATTTCGCCGTTTGGTTGCCCAAACAGAAAATCATGAAAACGAGAATGATGCCATTGAAGAAAACGAATCGGGTGGTACCCGTTTATTAGATGAGAGTTTAAAAACCATCCCTGCCAATTTAAATGCATCTGAGAGCCAAGACTTGGAAGTTACTCCACCTTCCAAAATGTCTTCCGAAAACCAGGAGAACGAACCGGAAATTGCTGAATCAAATTCAGCGGCTCCTTCGACCACAAAATCTGCACCGCAGCAATCATCAAAGTCGGCCAAATCCAGCCTGGGTCCAGGTATGATTCCGCCTGCGCCCTTAGTGACAGAGAAGACCCCACCGAGAAAGAAGCTGCCAAATCCACCACCCCCCATCTCTCAAACTCCGACACCGGTTTTTTCAAAACCTGCCGTAGATAGATCCGGTATGCCGCTGCCTCGGAATGTAGATCAAATTGATATTAATGCGACCAAAGTAGTTCCCGTAAAACGGAATCTTACTTCCATTGAACAAACTCCCCCCACCCCTTTAAACAGACCCCGGGCGCAAACTCCGCCCCCATCGGCTCAACCCGGGTTTATTCCCATAAGACCGATTTCGGAAAAAGACCCTGCCATCACCCGCAAATTCGATGACACAGGCCGCGGATCAATTGGAGGCGGCAGAAGCGGTAATTCACCATCCGATTTCAACTGGACTGGTTGTCTGGTTAGATCGATCATCGGATTCTTATTCGTAATTATCCTGATATTCGTCGGTATTGGATCATTCCTTGTTTTTGAATATTTCCGAATTGCTCAGGGATTGCCGAGCACAGCAGATCTAAAATCCCATACATCCCAGTTTGAAACCACTCGAATATTGGACAGAAACGGAAATACCCTCTACGAAATTCTCGATCCAAATGCCGGACGGAGGACTTACACCCCGCTTGATAAAATATCTCCTTACCTCATAGCATCAACGATCGCAACAGAAGATCGAGAATATTACACCCACCCTGGATTTGATCCCCTCGCCATTGCGCGAGCGATGTTCCAGAATTACACACGTGGAGAAATCACCTCTGGCGCTTCCACCATCACACAGCAATTGGCTAGAACCCTGCTCTTCACACCGGAAGAGCGATACGCTCAGACCTTGCAAAGAAAATCGCGAGAAATAGTGCTCGCCGCTGAAATTACCCGGCGCTATTCAAAAGATGAAATTTTAGAGTTATACCTGAATGAAAATAACTATGGCAATCTGGCGTATGGTGTGGAAGCTGCAGCACAAACGTATTTCAATACTTCTGCCAGCCAGCTGGACTTTGCTCAATCTGCTTTTCTTGCTGGTTTGCCTCAAGCACCCGCAGTATACGATATTCATACCAACAGAGAGACGACAATCGGCAGATTAAAACAGGTCCTATTGCTTATGCTGGAGATGAGCAAACAGGATGATTGCATTGACGTGAGCAATAGTGCTCAACCAATTTGTGTCACCGAAAAAGAGGTGATATCTGCAGTTGATGAGATCTCGGTGTACGAATTCAAGCCCATCCTTTATGAAATGAAACATCCTCACTGGGTAAATTATATTCGTACGTTATTAGAAGCAAAATACGACCCACAGACGATCTATCGCTCCGGTTTTACAGTATATACAACGCTCGATCCAGTACTTCAACGGCAGGCGGAAAAAACCATTACGAAACAGGTGGAAGACCTGGCAGATCGAAACGTCCAGGATGGTGCTCTTGTTGCGATCAGACCGCAAACTGGGGAAATACTCGCGATGGTTGGGTCAGCTGATTTCTATAATGAGGCAATCTCCGGTCAGGTCAATATGGCAGTCAGCCCCAGACAACCCGGATCATCCATCAAACCTCTGACGTATGTCGCCGCATTTGAGAAAGGCTGGACTCCAGCAACGTTGTTATGGGATGTCGAATCCGAGTTTCCGCCATCCGGAAATCCGGATGACACCCGTGATCCGTACAAACCAGTCAACTATGATGGACGGTTCCACGGGCCGGTTCTTCTGCGCGATGCACTGGCAAACTCATTCAATATCCCCGCGGTAAAAACGTTAAACTTTGTGGGAATCTACGATAATCCTGCCACCCCTCAAAAAGAAGGGATGATTGAATTCGCCAGAAAAATGGGGATAACCACTCTAAACCGCGACGATTACGGTCTTTCTCTTACACTCGGAGGAGGTGAAGTCACGCTACTCGAAATGACAAGCGCCTTCGCTACATTCGGGAATAGTGGCCTTCGGGTGCCGCCAGTTGCCATAACCAAGATCGTCGATTATTTGGGTAACGTGGTCTACGAATACAAACCGGAAGGTCTGGAACAAGTGGTCAGACCTGAACATGCTTATCTGATTTCCTCTATCCTATCCGATAACAAAGCGCGTACTCCGATGTTTGGTGCTAACTCAGTGATCAACCTGCCTTTCAAAGTAGCGGTCAAGACCGGTACGACGAATGATTTCCGTGATAATTGGACGATCGGGTATACCCCTGACCTGGCAATGGGAGTCTGGATCGGAAATGCGGATTATACGCCGATGGAGAATACAACCGGTCTAACCGGTGCAGCGCCAATTTGGGCTTCCGTCATGAAATTTGGTATCGAGCACCTTACAGGCAATAATCCAACTGATTTCTCACGGCCAAATGCAATTATTACCCGGGAAATTTGTGAGTTTTCAGGTACTGAACCATCGAAATGGTGCCCGGAAACCAGGGATGAGATCTTTACGGGAGATCAACCCCCCCTTGGGAAGGATCAGGATCTCTGGCAAAACCAAATCATCGACACCTGGACTGGTCTGCGCGCTTCAGATGTGTGTGGTGATTTCACTGAAGAAATGTTTACTATCAACATTCAAGACCCGACGGCAAGAAAATGGATTAAACAAACGGATGAGGGAATATCCTGGGCGAAATCAATGAAATTTAAGAAGCCATATCTGTTTACGCCCGGGCGTGAATGCAACGCAGATGACCCACATGCGACATTAAGATTTGTAGGACTATCGAAAAATCAAAGGGTAACTGAAAGTCCGCTCGAAATTGAAATCGAAGCGGATGGCGACGGGTATAAAAATGTGAGTCTGTCTTATGGAACTGGTGATGAGCCAACAAAATGGAAAGTCTTGGTTGACGAGGATACGAATCGATACCGTGACCCCGAGGTGATCTATAGCTGGGATCTAGAAGAAATTCCCGCAGGTGTGATCACGTTAAAATTGCGCATGGTTAATAAAACAGGTGGATATGCGGAGAAAACTATCCAGTTGAACCTTCAGGTACCTACACCAACACCCACCCAGACACCGACCTTAACCGATACTCCAACGCCCACCCTTACGCTAACACCAACAGAAGTGATCCCTCCAACTGTGACGGATACTCCGATCATTCCGACAGATACACCCGTACCCAGTGAGACACCAACCTTGCCTGGTGGATAATCGCACTTCCTTATAACAACTGCATCTGTAAAGGTTGATATTCTGTAGGATCGTTATCCAACAACAAATCGAAAACTTCCCTGGTTAACATTGGGTTTTCAACCAGCCGGGTGATATGCCGATACTTGATAATATGCCAGCCATCCCGTAATTGCTCATCAAGCCATGGATTCTGCTGCCTTTTGTATGCGGCCAGGTTGGAACGACTGCCGGGTATGACGAGTATTTGCAATGGGGGAGACAATTCTCCAGTTGTTATGAATTGATTGAATTGAGCATTCGCTAAAATGTAAAACCGGTACAAGGGAGTTCCCGAGGCTATATCACACCAGTCAACACTCTGGTCGGTATGGCAGGGATCCAATCCAAATTGTTTTCCCAGATTGGCGATCATCCCACGGATTGTTTTTTGATCCGATTTTCGAAGCGTCGGATGTTCATTTACTTTGATGATCCATTTATTCAAACCGGGTGATTCCTCTTCTGCATATGATTCAAGGATATGCAGCAGATATTCACGTATAGGAGAAAATATCGGTTTAATTTGTGTTCGCAATTCGGTTTCCAATTCCCGAATGGTCATTGATCGACCGGAAGAAAGCAGTCTGATTGCGGCTTCTTCGAGACGATCCGCCTGGCTTATGCTTCCTTCAGGCGGATTTTTCAGCATCCAATGACCGCTTTCCAATGTTTGTTCACCGTGTCCAAAATGTCTGAAGTGGATCGGATTTGAAAATGCAGCCTTTAACTGTTGCAACAATGTGGTCATAGGTAGATCGACAGGAAGCTGGGCATCCTGATGGATACCCAGGATGGCGGCACAGGTCATATCCATATATTCTCCAGGTTCGCCTTTTTCAACCAGATAATCGATGGAAGATTTTTGGGCGTGTGGCGATAATATGGAAGTAGATTGATCTTTATTTTTCGGAGTGGTTCTCCAGGCTGTCTGCGCAAGCTCATCTTCAGTGCGAATGGCTACGTTTACACATTCATACCCCGCCAGAGGTACTGAATCAAATGCACTGACAAGGAAAGGTGGCTCCAACTCAGGAAGTAAAACCTGGATGTGGGTCTGGGCTGGAACAATTTTCGAGACAATATGGAACACCTGGGTCAGGGCATTGGTATGCCAGTTCCAATCATATCTTCTGCGAGCGATAACCTGTGCCATCGGGCTGGCTTCTTCCCGACCAAGCAGCCAGGCAGACCAAATCGCGGATAATGTCCAGAATGCCTGGTTCGGTCTGGGCAGGATAGTGAACACTTCGTGAATGGGCATCGGAAAAGGTTTTTCCGCCAGGTCGCGGACGCGTCCGAGATACTGGCATATACCCGGCCCATCTGGCAGCTCCGGATAGGTAGTTAATCGAACCGCTTCCTCCGTATTATTCCAATGCTGAACTGATTGTTCAAATGAATTCCATAAGTTATGCTCATGAAATCGCACTGGAATCATAAATTGGCGGGGACGCGGGATTGAATGACCAATCTGATGAATCGGTGTGGCATCATCCAGAACATCCAACAAAATGCCATTGATGATCTGTCTCTCCCTTACGGAAAGCGAAATGGATTGAAGACGATTAAGCAACGTGAACAGGAAATATAATGGACGCTCGAGATGGCTGTTTACAACCTCGCTGGCATCGTCACGGAGTGGATCACCCGGTGGAGCAATCTTTTCAATTGCCCATGCCCGGGGAAGCGAATTTCGCTGGCTCTCCGCTAATGCTTGTTCATCAACCGGTAATAACGGAAATTCCCCTTGACTACCGCAATTGGGACAACGATACACGACCGCATATGGTTTTTCAAAGCCACGCTCCCACAGATAGGTATCCGCGGTCAGGCTGCACCGGCAGTCTCTGCATTGGGTAGTATACAGTCCTTGAAGATGTTGCTCCAATCGCTGGCCGCCTTTGGAAGAAGAGGCAAGTATCGCAGCGCAATGAGATACTTCGTCTGGTGTAGGTGGATGCGAGAGTAATTCAAGCATCAACCTGAGAATCGGGTTGTTCAGGCAAACAAGTATTTTCCAGCCTGCCCGAGCCAGTTCGATCAATAGATCGGGAGATTGTCCGAATGGATCAAATAGCCATCCGGAAGTAGTCACGGGATCTGGTAGAAGTTTTGCCGCCATCCCTACAGGTAATGGTGGAAGGTAACGATCGAGGGGACGGTGACGGGCGATATCTTCACCCAATACATATGGATTTAGGATTGGACCGAACTTTCTTAAAAAATCACTGGTATCCATTTAAAATCCTTGGCTCCAACTTAGAAAATCCCCATCGTTACGGCGTTAGGATCTCCTGTTCAAAAATTGCTCCCTGGAAACCAGTTATTCTGATTTGGCCTGAGAAGTTGGAAGTTTCAAATTGTAAATTACTAAATTTGAATTTCCATGCCTTATCCAAATCTGGCAGAGAAAGTTTTATATCCTTAGGGCTAAAATTGAGCGCGATAAATAACCGCGTTTCGGCGTCTTCGCGAAAATAAGTCAGGGTGTTTCCTGCATTGTTTTCCAGCGATTGCCATCTCCCATGCTGTAAAACCGGATTGTTCTTCCTGAACTGCATCATTTTCTGATAAAAACACAGTAGTGAAAAAGGATCAGTACTTTGTTTTTCCACATTTCGGTTTCGATAATTGGGGTGGATCGGTAACCAGGAATTCCCTGAACTAAAGCCAGCATGTGGAGTATTGTTCCATTGCATTGGGCTCCGGCAACCATCTCTGCCTATATAGATTGGCCAATATTTTTTTCCAGGTGGGTCGACAATTTCTTTTCGTGATAAGCGGATATCGCGCATCCCAATCTCTTCTCCATAATAGAGAAAAGGAGTACCACGTAGCGTAAGTAGCAGCATGGCAGCCAGCTTGGCCTGCGCGTCATCGTCCGGCATCCGATAGCGAGTTGTGGATCGTGGCTCATCGTGGTTATTCAATACATAATTTGGCCAACGGTCTTCTCCCAGTGATTCTTCCCATGTTTGAATTGATTTGAGAAACCGGTCTGCCTTCCAGGGTTGATTGAGAAAATCGAAATTGAATGCCCCGTGGAGAGCATTTTCTCCTACGTATCGGGCTGTGTTTTCAGGCGGCTCCAGAAAGGTCTCCCCGATGGCATACCTTTCCGGGTAGGCATTAAGAAGACTCCGCAAATCAGATAAAAATGGCATCATTTCTGGTTGAGAAATATCATGAATATGGCGCTGACGGTCAAATCCGCGGATACCAAGTTTGGGTGGATTATCCGGCAGGTCTTTGTGTTTATAGTAGGCATTGAACACATCCAACCTGAATCCATCAACCCCTCGCTCCAGCCAGAACTGCATCACTTTTAGAATTGCGTGAGGAACAGAAGGATTGTGCCAATTAAGATCGGGTTGCTCTTTCAAAAAAAGGTGGAAATGGAACTCTTCGGTAGAAGGATCATATTCCCAACCGTCCCCTCCGAAGACCGATTGCCAGTTATTTGGATAGCTTCCTCCTGGGGATGGAGGACGCCAGTAATACCATTCGCGAAAAGGATTTTGTGTATTTGAACGGGATTGTTGGAACCAGGGATGCTGATCGGATGTATGGTTGAAAACCCCATCTAAAATTACCCGGATCTCCCTTTGATGCGCTTCTTTCACAAGCTGATCGAAATCGGATAGTGTGCCATACTGCGGATCGATGTTTTCATAGTCGCTGATGTCATATCCAAAATCTTTATCCGGACTGGGGTAGATCGGTGACAACCAGATGGCATCCACCCCCAACTTTTGCAGGTAACCCAGTTTGGAGATAATTCCTGGCAGATCGCCAATTCCATCACCATTGCTGTCGCAAAATGAACGGGGATAGATCTGGTAAATCACACCATCTCGCCACCAGAGAAAGTCGGGTTTCATAGACTCCTCATTCTTTGAATTGATAATTATTATACAGTGTTGATCTCCGAATTTTCCAAAAGTATGATTAATATTCAAAATTATGCTATGGAGATACCGATTTATCCGATTTTTGCATAAAAAAAAGATATGTGCAGCGTATTATCCCTTGCGTCTGTTCCTGTTCTGCATTAAAATAGAATTGTTAATGGTAATTGTCGATACTGCCTTCATTGGAAAGTGGGTGACCCCCACTTTTCTGCGTATTATTAACCTCAGTAACAATGTGGAGAGAGTAAGAAATGAAGAACGAATTCGTGCTGGCTTTCAATGAAGTGCTGGAGGAAAAACAACTTCCAAAGGAAGTGATTCTGAAAGCGTTGGAATCAGCGATGGTTTCCGCGTATCGCCGTGCTGTTAATGCCTCCAATGCACAGCATGTCGAAGCGAAAATTGATCCAGAGACCGGTCGCGTCACTGTTTTCGCCGAAAAAGAAGTGGTCGAATCAGTAAAAAATGAATCAACCGAAGTGGAGCTGGACGCCGCCAGGCTGGTCACTCCAGAGGCAGAATTAGGCGATCTTGTTATCGTCGAATCTACCCCGCGCGACTTCGGCCGGGTGGCTGCACAGACAGCGCGCCAGGTCATTCAGCAACGCATCCGCGAAGCGGAACGTTCTGCACAGATGGAATACTTTAATAAACAAATCGGCGAGATCACCAATGGAGTTGTTCAGGCAGTCAATGCCATGGCTACCACCATCGGGATGGACCTAAAAGCAGAGGGAACACTTCCCAAGAAAGAAATGATCCCCGGTGAGCGTTTCCGCGTTCACGAACGAGTCCGTGCAATTCTGTTGGAAGTAAAAGACTCATCCCGCGGTCCTCAGATCATCCTATCCAGGGCACATCGCAATTTCCTGCGGCGTCTGCTCGAAACGGAAGTACCTGAGATCTATCATGGTGTGGTCGAAATCCGTTCCATCGCACGCGAACCTGGTCAACGTGCCAAGGTTGCTGTAGCGGCAACCCAGCAAGGCATTGATCCGGTAGGCGCTTGTGTGGGCATTCGAGGAGTACGCATTCAGGCGATTGTTCGGGAATTACACGACGAAAAAATCGATGTCATTGAGTGGAGTAACGATCCGGCGGTCTACATTGCAAAAGCAATCAGCCCGGCGCGTGTCAACGGGGTGTACCTGAACGATCTGGCAGATGGCGGGAAAACGGCAACGGTCGTTGTCCCCGAGGATCAACTCAGCCTGGCTATTGGCCGGGATGGTCAGAATGCACGTCTGGCAGCTAAACTAACCGGATGGCGAATTGATATCAAGAAACTGGATGAAGCTGCCCAGGATTCACTCACTAAATTGCGCGATGATCCAGAATATGCCGCGATCGCAGAAGCAGAAGCGGATATGGTTCCCCTCGTGGAAGCCGCCCTTGCCAAGAAACGGGAAGGACGCCCGCTTGGGATCGATGAAACCGATCTGCTAACCCGCTTCATTGACCGGGTTGAACGGAAAACCGCGATCCGCAGGTTGGCTGAAAAGAAACCTGAAGATTTGAAACGTCAGCAGGTAATTCAACTTCTGCCACCCAGTGCATTTGAGACCCCAGTCGATGAACTCAAACTCTCAGACCATGTAACCGGGATATTATTGGATGCTGGTTTCATGACCGCAGGTGATCTTGCAGTTCAAATTCGAATGGATAGTGATATTGTCCTCGCCTTGCAGGGAATGAGCCCGAAGGGTATGTCTGAGATAGAAGAAGCCCTGGCTGCTCGAAAACTGATACCGGTGGAAGAAGAACCAGTTGCAGAAGCTGCTGAGGTAGTTGAAGAACCGGTTTTGGATGCAGTAGTCGTTTCTCCCACTGTTGAACTGGTAACTGAAGCGATACCTGAAGTTGTTGAGGTGAAACCCGAACCAGTCGGCGCACCTGTAATCGAAGAAGTGGAAGAAGAACTCCCCGCTGATCTGGATAAGATCTTTGCCATGCGCCCGGAAGTATTTGAAGTGACCACGCCACCGGAGGAAGAAGAAGACTTATCCGATGCGGCCAAGAAAGCGGGCGGTAAGAAGAAAAAGAAGAAACATACCGAAGTTGAATATGACCCCGATCGTGATGTTGTCCTCGTCCATAAAAAGCATAAACGAGGCGGTGACACATGGGGAGACTGGTAAATCTATCGAGCTGATAGAAGAGCGGGTTGAAAGATGGCTGGTAAAACTGGAAAATCATCACACCCAGGCAAACATATCCCGCAGCGGACATGCGTAGGCTGCAGGCAGGTTCTATTCAAACGGAGCTTGATCCGAATTGTTAGAACTACCGAAGGCGTGTTTGTGGATCGTACCGGAAAACTGAATGGTAGGGGCGCTTACCTGCACGACCATTTAACCTGTTGGGAGAAAGCCCTCAAAGGTCCTCTGGCAAGTGCACTACGAACAGAATTAACGGAAGAAGACCGTCTACGGTTAGCTGATTTTGCGGTCACACTTAAACCCGCACTGGTGGTTATGAAAGATGAACCACCAGACTCGAATAAGAATCCTGCCTGAGCAAATATTCGGTTCTACTATAACCGATCTCGCTCAACGAGATGGTTACTGACCTGAGATGGTCACTTAACCTGATTATCAGTATGCCGGTAGGAAAGTAAGTCAATAATTTGGAGGTGTCATATGAGCGAGAAAGTGAAATCGACCCCGATTGAGCTCCCATCGAGCATCAGTGTCCGTGATCTGGCGGAAAGACTTAAAGCAAATCCTATCCAGGTGATCAAGGCATTGATGAGCAATGGGGTAATGGCAAACATTAACCAACTTGTCGATTATGATACTGCGGCGATTGTCGCTTCAGAGCTTGGATTCGAAGCATCGATGGAAGCGACAGAGGAAACCGTCGCAAAAGAATCGGGTGAACTCGCTTCCTGGAAAGTCGAAATCGAAAAAGAAGCTCCCGACCAATTGGTCGCGCGAGCTCCGGTTGTAACCATACTCGGTCATGTCGACCATGGAAAAACTACGTTATTGGACGCCATTCGTAACACAGATGTTGCGGCAGGTGAAGCAGGTGGAATCACGCAGCACATTGGCGCGTACCAGGTCGAACATAATGGTCAGCCGATCACCTTTCTTGACACGCCCGGACATGCCGCTTTTACTGCTATGCGTGCTCGCGGTGCCAAAGGCGCGGATATCGTCGTGCTGGTTGTCGCAGCGAACGATGGCGTGATGCCCCAAACCAAAGAGGCGATCTCCCACGCCAAAGCTGCTCAGGTACCCATCATCGTGGCGATGAACAAGATAGACCGTCCGGACGCGAACCCGGACTTTGTCAAACGACAATTATCCGATGCCGGTCTCACCCCTGAGGAGTGGGAAGGGAGTACGATGGTCATCCCGGTTTCGGCGAAACAAAAAACCGGCATCGATGATCTGTTGGCAGCGATTTTGATCGTAGCTGAATCAACCAATATCAGAGCGAATCCACATGGCAAAAAGATCGGTTCCGTGATCGAAGCGGAATTAGACCGATCCAAGGGTGTCATTGCGACATTGCTCGTGCAGAATGGCGAGCTCGAAATGGGAGACGTCGTCGTTGCTGGCTCTGCCTATGGCAAGATCAAAGCGATGTTCGATTCAAAAGGCCGCCGAATTCGTAAGGCAGGTCCCTCTACACCGGTTGCCGTGATGGGATTGAACGATGTTCCAACCGCTGGAGATATCTACGAAGTGGTTCCATCCGAAAAAGATGCCCGTGCCAAATTACAGGTGATCAGACAGAATGCCCAACAGGCGGTTCAGGCACCAAAAACCACGTTGGAAGATCTGTTCTTGCAGTTTGAACAGGGAGCTCTGAAAGAACTAAATCTAATTATTAAAGCGGATGTGCAAGGGTCATTGGAGCCGATTGTTAATTCACTAAATGACCTGAATAAAGGCGAAATTAAAGTGAATGTTCTGCATGCCTCCACCGGTAACATCACCGATAATGACATCTTGCTGGCTTCAGCTTCCGCTGCAGTCGTGATTGGTTTTAATGTTACGGCTGAAACACCCGCCCGTCGGTTGGCAGAAGCAGAAGGAATCTCCATTCGCCTGTACAACATCATCTACCGGTTGATGGAAGACGTGGAAAAAGCGCTCAAAGGTATGCTGGCACCTGAGTTCAGAGAAGAGGTCCTCGGCCAGGCAGTGGTTCAAGCTGTCTTTAAGATCACAAAATTAGGTAATATTGCAGGTTGCCGTGTTACTTCCGGTGAAATGAAGCGGAATGGGAAGATCAGGGTAATTCGAAACGGTCAGACGATTCATGAAGGAGATGTGGCTTCTTTGAAACATGAGAAGGAAGATGTGAAAGAAGTCCGCACCGGATTTGATTGCGGCGTTTCCCTTAAGAATTTCTCTGAATTTCTTCCGGGAGATACTTTGGTCTGTTATATAGTTGAAAAAGTAGGCGCTGTAAAGAGTGCGCTTTTAGACTGAGGTGAACTATGCCTTCCAAGATACGTCTTGATCGAATCGCCGATCGTATCCGTCAGATTCTTTCACAATTGATCATTCAGCGGGTGAACGACCCCAGGTTGGATGGGGTAAATATTAATGACGTCCGGGTAGATCGAGAGCTCGCCTATGCCGATGTATTTGTTTCGGTTGTAGAAGGCAAAGAACGATCAAAAGAAGTGTTGGCTGGATTGAATCACGCATCCGGTTTTCTGCGAAGCCAGCTTGCTGGTCAAATCGATTTGCGAACTTTTCCCCGCTTACGATTTCATTGGGATCCCACTCCGGAGCATGCCGATCAAATCGAAAAACTGTTAAATGAAATTAAACAGACAACAACGCCTTCAGAGGAAGCCATCAAGAATGACGAATGACATTCACAAGGATATCCGCGATCGATTTCAGAACGCGCAGAAAGTTTTAGTGGTATCTCATATCCGCCCGGACGGCGACGCTGTGGGATCCTTACTGGCTGTCGGTCTCGGATTGATCGCGATCGGAAAGCAAGTCCAGATGGTGTTGGAAGATGGCGTTCCAGCCAGTTTCAGGCATCTCGAAGGTGCGAAATTGATTTCGAAAAAGGCTGAAGGAGAGGTGGATCTTCTCATTTCAGTGGATTGTTCTGATCTGAAACGGGTGGGTTCCATAATTAAAAGCTACCGAAATCCCGATATCAATATCGATCATCATGTCACTAATTTGTTGTTCGGTACCTTAAACCTGGTTGTACCGGAAGCGGTAGCCACCTCTGAAATCATCAGTGAACACTTTGGTGAGTGGGGATTACCCTTTTCCACTGATATTGCCAATGCTCTTATGGCTGGAATCATTGCCGATACGCTTGGATTTAGAACCTCGAACATGTCTCCCAAAGCGTTACGACATGCCGCAGATCTGATGGAAAAAGGTGCCGATCTGCCCGAGCAGTATAATCGTGCCCTTCTAAGCAGATCCTTCTTCGCCGCCCGGTATTGGGGTGCAGGGCTATCGAGCCTGGAGCGAAAAGACCGATTGGTCTGGGGGTCATTGCGTCTTGCAGACCGGGAAACCAGCGGATATGCGGGTAATGATGATGCAGACTTGATCAACGTGATCTCTGCGATTGATGATTTTGATATTTCCTTGATTTTTGTGGAGCAACGCAACGGGACAGTGAAAGTCAGTTGGCGTTCAATCCCCGGGGTGGATGTATCCAAGATCGCCCTTCAATTTGGCGGCGGTGGACATCCAGCGGCAGCGGGTGCGGATATTCCCGGTTCATTTGAAGAAGTACAACCGGTAGTTCTCACGGCAACTTTACATTTACTGGAAACGATCCAAAATAATGGTTAGAATGAATCTAAAGGGCAGGAGATGAGATGATGGATGATAATCAATTTGATGTTAAAAATGCCATCTCCGGTGTATTGGTAGTAGATAAACCCATTGGCATGACCTCTCATGATGTTGTACAGGTGATTCGAAACGGTACAAAAATTAGACGTGCAGGTCATACTGGTACTCTAGATCCACGGGCTTCTGGAGTGTTGGTGATACTGGTAGGACCAGCCGTGCGATTGAGTGAATATGTGTCAGCATCCGACAAGCGCTATCAAGCGGTAGTTCGTTTAGGGGCGACTACAGATACCTTTGATGAGGAAGGCCGCGTAACCGCCTCTTCTACGGTTGAGATATCTGAAGAACAATTCGAAACGGCATTGCAACAATTTGTTGGCGAAATCGAACAGGTTCCCCCACCATATTCCGCGGTAAAAGTGCATGGTCGAAAATCCTATGAGATGGCTCGCAAGGGCGAGGAAGTGGAACTCGCTCCACGAAAAATCAATGTGTATAGTCTGGAATTACTCGAATGGGCTCCACCTGAGGCAGTGATTGACGTGTACTGCTCTTCAGGAACCTACGTGCGTTCTCTTGCGAACGATATGGGCAAGGTACTTGGTTGTGGGGCTTATCTGGTCGGATTGCGCAGAACCAAGAGCGGACGATTTACTCTACGAGATGCGGTACCTCTGCGTAAATTGAGGGAAGCATTCGAACAGGGGAATTGGTATCAGTACTTGATCCCCGCTGCGGAAGCTTTGACAGATTGGCCAGCGGTTGAACTTGATGTTGCCCAGGTGGATGCAATTCGCCATGGTCACCGGGTTCCTGCACTGGAAGGTTCGACCGGATGGGCGCGGGGAGTAAGCGAAGAAGGGGAGCTGGTTGCTCTTCTCGAAGCTGATCCAGAGTCGAACGAATGGCAACCCAAAAAAGTCTTCTTTTCCTGATCAAGCAATGATATTGTAGATCGCGCTTCAGCCGGATACATCGAATGCAACATTTCAAAGGCTTACCTGAAAATCACCTCGGCGACAGCTGGTTGACAATTGGATCTTTTGACGGGGTTCATATCGGCCATCAGCAATTAATCCGCGACCTGGTGGAAGGTGCTCATTCAACAGGCATGAAAGCAGGTGTGCTTACTTTTTATCCACACCCGGCAGAAGTGTTACGAGGTCTGCCCGAATTATTTTACTTAACAACCCCAGAAGAAAAAGCAGAGTATCTTGATAAGCTGGGCGTAGATTATGTGATCACCATCCCATTCGATCCGCAACTGGCTTCATTGACCGCCGTAGAATTCATGCGATATATCGGAAGATCTATCGCGATCAGGCGATTATTGGTTGGCAAAGGATTTGCTTTAGGCAAAGGACGCTCAGGAACAGTGAATGTTCTGGCTGAAATCGGCAACGAGATCGGCTACCGGCTGCAGGAGATCGAACCGTTCACTTCTAAAGGGGAGATAGTATCTTCCAGCCTGATTAGATCACTCTTGAGCGAGGGTAAGATCCCGGAAGCAAACGCGATGCTTGGACGGCAGTATTCAGTTTTGGGAGATATTCACCATGGCGACGGACGCGGTCACAGCATTGGTTTTCCTACTGCCAATGTATCACTTCCCCCCAAGAGGCTTTTACCCAAAAGTGGAGTGTATGTTTGCCAGGTGGATTGGTCCGGAAAGACGGCATCGGCTGTTAGCAATATAGGAATCCGTCCAACCTTTGAAACAGGAGAAACAATCCCTATTCTGGAAGTACATCTATTGGATTTCAAGGAAGACCTCTATAACCAGACATTACGGGTGCGGTTTATTGAACGTTTGAGAGATGAGAAAAAGTTTTCATCTGTCCAGGAACTCATCCAACAAATTGAAGCAGATATTCGTCTAGCCAGGGAGAAACTTTCATGACAGGATTCGATCGCCAGGTATATGTCCTTAATCCGCGTGAGTTCAGCCCGGAGACAATTGCGGTCGCATTCGCGAAAACCTCACGGTCGCCCGAATCATTCATGGAAATTGCCCGCGAACTAACGGAAGACAAAAGCGCTGAATTCAATGAGAAATGGGTTGTGGGCTACGGGCATTCATCTGTTGCGGAACATGCGGTCTTACACATAGCTATTGAAAATGTCTCCCGCCTGGCTGTAGAGATGATCGAGTTGAGCCGGTTAGCCTCTTTTACCGAAAAATCCACCCGCTATCAGAAATGGTCATCCGAAGCTTATTTCGTTCCGGAAGAAGTCAAAATAGCAGGATCGGAAGAAGATTTTCGTGCTGTATGCACTGGTTTATTCGAGGCATACAAACGATCACTTCCCTTATGCCGGGATATTATAGCGAAACAATGTTCGCGGAACTCGGATGAAAATGAGTCTGCGTACGAACGACGTTTGAAATCAGTATATGTTGATTCCTGCCGGTATTTATTACCTGCATCAGCACTTGCCAATGTAGGGTTGACTGCCAACGCCCGTGTATTGGAACATTTGATATCCAAGTTGCTCAGTCACCCATTATTGGAAGTACGCGCGATTGGTGAAGAGATAAAAAATGTAGCTATTCAAGAAGTCCCAACACTTGTGAAATATGCCCATCAGAAACCATACCTGGTTGAAGTGGAATCGGGCAGTCATTCCTTTGTACCCAAGAAATCGCTGGCAGATACTGATTGGTGTGAACTGGTCAATTATTCTGAAGACAGCGAAGAACGCTTTCTGGCAGCTATCCTCTATCGGGACGGGAATGATTCGTACAGAGATTGTCTGAATCGCGTGGATGCTATGTCTCAATCCCAGCGATTATCACTTGCCGGCCGATACCTAAACCTCATGGACAGGTTCGATTATCCTATCCGGGAGACCGAACACAGCAGCTATACTTTTGATCTGCGGATGGATCAGGGCGCCTACTATGAAGTTAAACGACACCGCATGATGACACAGACTCCCCAGACATTAACCTGTGATCTCGGGTATTCGGTTCCGCGATTGATGGTGGATGCCGGCTTTGAATCGGATTATCGTGAGGCTATGGAACTTGCCCGCGAAGGGTATGTGAATATCGCAAGAACCAATCCAAATGTTGCTTCCTACCTGGTCCCCAACGCGTTTTACCGGCGGGTATTATTGACTCTCAATTTCCGGGAAGCATTTTCATTCACGCAATTGAGATCTGCACCTGGCGCTCATTTCGCGGTCCGCCGGGTTGCCCAGCGGATGGCGGAACAGATCAAGGCGGTACATCCCATACTCGGGTCCTTCCTCAGGGTGAACAAAGAAGAGACCTGGCAAGGAATTGAGCATGAGTTTTTCGTTCAGTAAACTTCTTGGTCAACATTACAACTGAGATGGTTCTGATTTACCCCCATGTCTTGATCTAAGGGTGGACCGATGTCCATGCCAAAATGTATGCCAGTCGCCTTTGCTCTTTTGTAAAGCGATAAAAGTATATAGGGCGCCTGTAAAAAACCCTAGAACCATCATCAGCACTACCCAAATGACAGCCCGGACGGGGGATTTTTCCCGATAGATGATCCATCCGGAAAACAGGATAAATCCCACATATAGATCTACCAGAGATACAATACCCCAGGGTACTGATAGGATGAGTGCTCCGTCCTTTGCGAAATCACCTTTAACAAATGCATAAAGAATGATTCCGGTCATAGCTAAAACGCCCAGGAGTGATACCAGTTTTGCTATTTTCATATCAGGTCTCCTTATCCTGTTTACGGGGTGAACGGGGGAACCAGGGAATGAACGGGCTCGTTGTCTCAGCATATTCCCGATAACCCGGTTTTTGGTTGATCAAAGTCTTTTCAAGCAATGCGACACCCGATACCCGAACCAACAGAAATGTCATGATAATGGGACTGAAAATGGTCCAATAAGCACCTACAGAGGCAGCCATCAAGAAGAATCCCCACCATTGTGTGGCGTCACCGAAATAATTGGGATGTCGGGAATAATTCCAAACTCCTGTTCGCAACAGCTTTCCCTTATTCTCCGGGTTTTTCTTAAATTGGATCAGTTGCGCATCTCCAGCTGCCTCGAAGAAGAATCCGATGATCCAAACAAGTATGGCCAGGTAATCCAATAGACCCAGAGTTGAAGATCTGGAATAATAATGGACAGCACTCAAAGGAATGGCGATCACCCACATCAAAATTCCTTGGAAAACAAAGGTTTGAAAAAAGCTAAACCACCACCAGCGTTTCCCGTTTTCCTCCCGCCATTTTTTATAGCGGAAGTCTTCTCCCTTCCCGGCATTTCGCAACAGGATGTGAATTGAAAGCCGTAAACCCCAGATGGTTACAAGAATTGTCAGAATCCATCGAGGTAATCCGATCTCACTTGGAAGTAAAAGAAGACAGGATAAATTGACTAACACGAATCCCAGTCCCCAGAATATGTCCACCACACTGGTATTCTTGAGAACCAGAGATAGCAACCATACAAACACCATCAGGATAAACACTAATATTCCGGTCCAACCTAAAACAGAAAGGTAGGTCATCTTCTCCTCCTTATCCGGTGAATGACCGGATCACGCGCGTTATTTCTGATAATCGTCCACCTGAGCCCTCCTCGGGTGGATTTGAGGTAATGCAAGAAACACAAACAGCGCCGGGTCCTACGTGTGCCCCGAGGGAAGGGGTTACGTCCTGAATCAGAACGGGAAAATTCGTTGGAATGATTGGCTCTAGCCGTTCTTTCAGTTGATCCACCTCGTCTCTGGCATTAAAGTGGGTGAATCCGATTTGATCCAGAGGACCAAGCGCAAGAACTAATTCAACCAGACGGTCTTCTGCCCTTCGTCGAGTCCTGACTGCCTCCATCTTCGCCACGCCCCTGACCATTTTCATTATGGGCTTCATGTCCAACAGGCTGGCGATGGTTTGCTTCACATACGACAACCTTCCCCCACGCCGGAGATATTCGAGGGTATTCAGTCTTGCGTAGGCAAACGTCCTCGACTGGATCTCTTCAATAGCCGGAACGAGCTCTTCGAGAACTGTCCCCTGATTCGCCATAATGGCAGCGTTGCGCACGATCAACCCAAGCCCTAAGGATAATTGGCCCGAATCGAGTACGATCACTTTATTCGGTTGCTTGATTTCTTGTGAAGCCAATTCAGCAACATGACAGACGTTACTCAGAGATTTCGAAATGTGAATGGATACAATTTCGTCGGCACCATTCTGGAATAAGTTGGTGTAGGCAGCCACGAAGGTATCCACCCCGGGTGCAGATGTGGTCGGGTGTGGATGGCTGGCGGGAAGCCGTCGATAGAATTCTTCCCTGGTCAGGTCAACCGAATCACGGTAGCTCTGCCCATCCATGTTGATGAATAATGGAATGGTTGTGATCCCCAATTCCTGTATGATTGATTCGGGCAGGTCGCAGGTGCTGTCTGTAACAATCTTTATGGTCATATTTAGTAGTGTTTTCCCCGGGTAAACCAGTAATCGAACGAATAAATGAGATATTAATAGTATACACATTGATAGGAAATTTGCACGTAATTAATATACAAAGTATATACAAACAATATATATTTTGGATAACAACTGGGTTTTATAGTCTGAATTGAATAGGAAAAGACGTAATCTAATTATGGGAAACTTCTGTTGAGGGTAAACAGGAAAGTGGTGCCTTTATTGTATTCACTCTCAAACCAAATCCGCCCGCCATGTAATTCGATCAGTATCTTGCAGATATACAACCCTAATCCAGTTCCGGGGATATCTCTCGATTGGGCATCATCTGTTCGGAAATATCGCTGAAATATCTTCTTCTGGTCAGATGATTTGATCCCAATTCCAGAATCCTGAACAGCAAACACAATTTCTTTTTCATCAGGATGGGCAGTGATTACAATTTTTCCACCGGGTAATGTATATTTTGCCGCATTGCTGAGCAGATTGGTAAAGATCTGGATTAGACGATTTTCATCTGCTTGCACAAGCGGAAGGTCAAACTCGAGATCCGTACATAACAATAAACCTTTTTCTTCCAGTTGCGGCAGCAGGGTTGTAACTACTTGCTGGATAACCTTCGCGGATTGGACTGAACCTAGTTGAATTTTCTCCCGTCCGGAATCCAACCGGGCGGCATCTAACAAATCGGATATCAGTTCAGCCATCCTATCTGCATTATTCAGAATGGTCTTTAGAAAATCCGCCTGTTGCTTGTTAATCTCACCGACTGCGCCAGAAAGGAGCAACTCTGAATAACCGCGAATTGAGACGAGAGGATTTTTTAGCTCGTGTGCAACCAATGAGATCACTTCTGCTTGCGGCTCGTTCTGTGTAGTTTCTACGGGAGCTGGTTGCTTTGATCTGGTTACCATACTGCTTGTTGTATCATGCTTTTATTGTGAACGCAACATCTCTGTTGTCTCAGGTTGATTCTTTTCCAGCGACTATCAAGTAAAATACAATCATTACATTTCTCCAAAGGATCCAATGGCCTCCGATACCCAAAACACAATCGAACAACCTTACCTGACACCCGGCTCACGAGACCTGCGCCTGGATCTATTAAAAGGCTACTTTATTATCCGGATGCTCGTGGATCATGCCGCTGGCTATTCACTTATCCATTGGATCATGGGCGGGACCGGTTTTCTGGTATCTGGTGCGGAAGGATTTTTATTCCTCTCCGGGTTATTGGCTGGTATTGTTTATTACAGGGTTATCCACAAAAATGGCCTTGGGGAAGGAGTAAAGAAGGCTGCCAGCAGATGTGTCAATCTGTATTTGATTGCACTCACCACATCGTTGATCTTTCTGTTTATTTCCGAACATTTACAATTGAGATGGGCGAGAGATCTATCCATGTCCCAACCCCTTCAAATTGTCATTGAAGCGATGACTCACAAGTTACATTACCCATACACAGAAATCCTTCAGGTATATGCCTTATTCTTCCTCTTCCTTCCCCTCATTCTAGTTTTCCTCGAGAAGCAGAAAAAGTGGATCATATTGACGACCTCCGTTGTATTCTATGTAGCCTATTTGATTTCCCCAAGCGCAGGGAACTTTCCGGTTCTGGCTGAAAGTAATAATTTTATAAATTTCTCTGCCGCCCAACTATTGATGATCAGCGGATTACTGGTTGGGTATCAGCCATATGAGCAGAATAAAGTGCTTACCCGTCCGATACCGCGCGGATGGCTTATTCTGGCAGTTGTTGGCGTAATTTTGACAATTTTTTCTTTTTATCTGATCAAGAATCCGTCGGTGGCTGCCAGCTTTGGTATCACCGCTGAGAATTTACGCTGGCTATCGACAAAAGCATTTTCCAAGGTCAATTTAGGACCTGCCCGATTAGTCGCTTTCTATTGTTTTTTTACAGTCATGCTTCATCTGGTGACCCGCTACTGGCATTGGATACACAGAATTACAGGCTGGTTGCTGCTACCTTTGGGGCGTTACTCCCTGTATGCATACCTGGTTCATCTACCGCTGATCCTCCTTATTGCCATCTTAATTAAAGCGATGGACCTTCCCAAGAATAATCAGTGGATCAATCTCGTTCTATCCTCGGCGACTGTGGCGATATCCTGGTGGTTTACCCGGAAACAATGGCTGGTATCTAATTCTCACATCAAACGATACTGGTACTTCGTTCCGATCGTGGTCATCATGCTCTTCGTTGGCATAGAGACAATGTATCGTCTGCCGGGAGTGTATGATGGTATGCGGGAAACATTTTTGATGATCCGGCGGTTTTTGAGAATCGAATAATTATCGGTCGTCCTGTTATAAAAACCAAGGAGACTAAAAAATGAAAATTGCCATTCTAGGATTGGGAGGGATCTGCCAGAAATATTATCTCCCATTACTGTCCACCCGACCGGATATTAAAATTCAAATATATGCGCGAACCAAAGACACGGTTGAGCGAACCCAATCTGTTTGGAAAATCCAACACACAGCCCGGGATGTCGATGAGATCCTTTCTTGGAAACCGGATGCTGCTTTTGTGCTGACTCCATCCGTCACCCATTTTGATCTTGTCAAAACATTACTCAATTCAAGTATTGATGTGTTTGTGGAGAAGCCAGCCACCCTGTACGCCAGTCAGACTCAGGAATTAGCCGAACTTGCTGAAACAAGGCAGCGAATTCTGATGGTTGGATTCAACCGGAGGTTTGCACCCCTCCACCAGAGGGCGAAAGAATATTGGGGCAATCGAAAAGTGGAACAAGCCATCTTTACCAAACTGCGCGTCAAACCATTTCATGATACCGTCCGCGGACATTTATACGACGATACCATCCACCTGGTGGATACACTCCGTTATTACTGCGGGGAAGGTAAGGTCATTCACACCGAGTTGCGTGCCGAGAAAGAGTTCACCGGCGCTACCGCCATTGTCTCTTTAGATGGTGGTGGGATCGCTCAGGTCATCACTTCCATGCGGGCTGGACAATGGCGTGAGCAGTATCTACTGGCAGGAGATGGGTCTGACCATGGAGGTGGACGCGTTTCGCCAGTTGCAGATCTCCCAAGGTGATGAGCAGCGAATCTGGCGCGAGGATTATGATTCCGGGAAAGATACCACCACTGGTCGCGGATTTCGGAGCGAGATCCAGCATTTTCTGGATTGCGTCGCAACCCGCGAGCAACCCCTTACCAATGCCTGGGATTCCATCAAGACCCAGGAAATGGTGGAAGCTATTTCAGGAGAATAATCGATTTCAGAGATATCAATAACAGGTCAGATTGGGTTTTTAACTACGGAACGGATCTCTGCGTGACCATTGCTTTCATTCGCAAATGACAAACCATTTGCATGGAGGGTAGACCGCAATAGATTGAGTGCATTCGGTCCTATTCCGTGCAGACGTTCGATCTGAGCCTCGCTGGCACCCGCCAGCAAAGCAAGGGTCGTATACCCTGCCTCAATCAGTGCCCTCCTTGCCGGAGCTGCCAATCCGCTTGGTAGAGCTTGATCATATAAATCCTGACGCTTGATCCTTATCGTTGGGATTTCTGTCATAGTATTCCTTTACCTATTGGTTGTGATTGACCTGAAGCACAACCAATTTCCTAATTTATAGTTGAGAAATGGCTTACCCAGGCTGATATACAAGTAACACATTCCCAGAATGAAATGCCCTGGATTGCACCAGCTTGAAATTGATCCTATTTTTTATTCCGTTGAACATAGGTGTACCTTCGCCCAGGATGATTGGATTGAGCAAGAATTGATATTCGTCGATCAATCCGAGTGGAGCCAGCGCCGAAACGATCGTGCCGCTGCCAAGGATGGTAATATTTTTCCCTGACAATTGCTTAAGCTGTTTGATTTCTTTAACCAGGTCTCCATGGTGTAACGTTGAATTCTCCCAGGTAACCGCCTGTAAAGTCCTGGAGAAAACGACTTTCGGAGTGTGATTCATCAAGCCAGCCATGACTGGGTCAGTCTTCTGAGCATCCGGGGTTGGCCAGTACCGTTCCATAAGCTGATAGGTTACCCGTCCGAACAACAATGTGTCTGAAGACCCGGTCAGATCACCGGCGAAATCATTGAATTCAGAATCTACACGGTGCCAGGAGATGTCATGGTTTGGTCCTTCAAAGAATCCTTCCAGGGTGACCAGGTTGAATACCGATAATTTTCTCATATCCACTCCACTAATATTGGATTTCATAAAATCTGAAATATCCTGTTTCCATTCGTAGTGTAACAGGGATGATCGACCTGAACCAACGGTTGTCTAAGTAGGTGGATATACCCGAATGGATCCCGGAAATGAAACGCGTTCTGGCGATAAAAGACAGGAAACAAAATCGACCCTCGATGGCGAGGATCGATTGAAGCACAGGAATGTGATCGGATAAATTCCAATCTACAAGTTATACCTGATTACCTTCAGCCTGGTAATGCGGGGGAAGTTGGACCGTTGTTTCCGGACCCTGTAAAACGGCAGCCATATGCATGAGCGGGTGGCTGAGAAGGCTTCCCAGTGGATTTCCACTCAAGGATATAAGCCAGAGTTATGACACTGTTGCCAAGGAAAACAAAACGCACTTTCTTGGTCCGAAATTCGGGATAACCCAAATGGTACAGCAAAGCAACCAATAAACTGGCTGCCAATCCGATTGCGCCAACTGCGATTCTTCCAAAAATGGTCGTAGCCCAGCTAAACCCACTGGTTGCAACATACATCGCAATGACTGGCATCACATTCAGGAACGCCCCATCGATAAATCCATAAATCAATCCCGCCCAGCCAAGGTCGAAAGCCAGGCTTTGATCACCCGGTTTTCGGGAGCGGGGTTGTGATCGGACGTGTCTGACCAGGATAATGCTTGTCAGAAGACCAGCCAAAATCCCCCAGAGCAAGTTTTTGGCAAGTATTGCGGCAAGATCGATCTGATTGAGAGTGATAAATGCGTATAGAAATATGGACACGAAGAGAACATAAGGAATGAGGAATTTGTTCCGGGAAAGTTTCATCACACTTACAAATAGCTCAGTGATCACAAACCCCAGAACACCTGCGCCTACCACCCACCAGATCATCGTTAAAAACTGAGAATTCATACTTGCCATCCTTTCATTGAAATGAATTATCTGAGAAGAATAGGGGACGGGGGACTTTCAAAGGAAACCACAGAGGCTAGTCCACTCGCTGCACAATCCAATAATTATGGATAAACAAGATTACACAGTCAAGTAAAAACGGGAAATTGCTCGAGGTGTTCGTTCACAGCATAATTGGTGGGATTGACTCCCAATATTCATTGAAAATGGGTGTATAAGAGTGATAACGCTACAAATATAGCGATACATGTAGTAATAATATATTACGTTTATTGAGAATTATACGAGTGTACAGTAATACTACATAATAGTAATAACATGGAGTAGAATACTAATTCTTGTATGGGCGACCGGATGAATCAAACGCCCATTTGCCCTGACCTTTGTTCTGTTCGTACACCCTGGCGCAATACGCTACATCTGCTTCATCCAAAAGGGTTTTATTGCCTGCTTTCCCCAATTGCGCGATCAATCCGCGCTGCATCCAGCGGGTCAGGGTGGAAGTATTGAGATGGTACTTCCGCCCGGCTTCATTGATGCTGATGGGTACTCCCTGTAATTGCTTGTTCTCCTGGTACTCGGGCAAGGCTTCCCTGGGGAGTAGGGCATTCACACTCTGCTGGCTGATACCGATCGTGCCATCCGTCATCACTGCGGCATGAAGTTTTCCCTGGTGGATAGCTTGAGTGATCGAATCCATGTCCATTCCGAGCTGGCGGGCTGCCTGCCATGGGGGAATATATATATCCAATCCGGACTTGTCAATCGCCATATCCCACCTCGTTAATGAAAATACTACAAGTTAATCATACAATGAAATGATTGCTATGTCTATAGGAGAATTAGATATAAGTGGAAGATAAGCGGTTGCCTATTTAATTATTACTCTTTCTGTTCTCTGGTCTCAGGTTTCCGATTGTTTGTATAGGGTAATAATAAGATGATAGGTTAGGTCCTGGGCGACTAACTGAATCCCGATATATTTTCAAAGTACAATTAACGATACGAATCCATTATCACAGGACGCTTCCATGGATACTCCAGTCATTGTCGATTTTCCTCTCCGGGGTGAGTGGATCGCCCCCAACACCCCCGGTACCAGGATCCCCAGTCACGGCACCGATCAACTAGGGCAGACGTATGCCTTCGACTTCCTTGGTGTGGAACCGGACGGCACCAGCAAGCAGTTTTATCAGGTGAGTTTGTTTCATTACCTGATTTTGGGTGTCCCTTTGAATAAATGTTATGGCTGGGGCAAACCCATCTATGCAGCGACCGCCGGCACGGTCGTCCAGGCGCAGGATGGCACTCTCGAGCGCGACCCCGCCCACCCCGCTCGTGATCTGTTCAACATGTTCAAAAACGCGAGGGATTTCAATTCCAGACGGATGCCCGATCTCCGCGTCCTCACCGGCAACTCGATCATGGTCGAATCTGCGGATGGATTTGTTCTGTACGCCCATTTGCAAAACGGATCGGTGCGGGTGGCAGCGGGGGATAAGATCGTTCCCGGACAGCATCTGGCCAATGTCGGGCATTCCGGCAACTCGACCGCACCCCACCTGCACTTCCAGTTGATGGACAATCTTGATCCCTGGAAAGCGAAGGGCATCCCCTGTTGTTTTCGCGATTATGAGGTGTTCAAGGATGGAACCTGGCACTCCGTGGAGAATGGCATCCCCACCGCGGAAGAGCGGATTCGCAAATTGTAGCCTGGTGTTGGGTTGTAGATGATCACCCTCAACCCAACCTACGGTAAGATGGTAAAGGAAATAATAAAACCGACCTTCCGGCCGGTTTACCTGTATCCATAACCTAATATCTGGTCTCAGGTTTCTGGTTTCTTGCCCCCCATACTAGATATCCAGATTTCTTACATCCTTGGCGTGGGTTGTGATGAAGCGTGTCCGGGGTGGGACAGCCTCGCCCATGAGCATATCAAAGGTTCGATCCGCTTCCGCGGCATCATCGATCCCCACCACCAGCAGGGTCCGGTTCTCCGGGTTCATGGTGGTTTCCCACAACTGGATGGGGTTCATTTCACCAAGACCTTTATAACGTGAGATGCTCGCCTTTTCAGCGCTCACGCCCATCTCTTTCAAGATGCGTTCCTTATCCTGGTCGGTGTAGGCATAGCGGGTTTTATCCCGATGACTGATCTTATACAGGGGTGGTTGGGCAATATACATATGTCCTTCATCGATGATGGGCTGCATATAACGGAAGAAGAAAGTAAGGAGCAGCGTGCGGATGTGGCTGCCATCGACATCGGCATCGGTCATGATGATGATCTTGCCGTAGCGCAATCCGGTGACGTCAAAATTATCACCAATTCCGGTTCCAAGTGCCGAGATCAGGGCACGCACCTCGTTATTTGAGAGTATCTTATCCAGGCGGGCGCGCTCCGTGTTGAGGATCTTACCGCGCAGGGGAAGGATTGCCTGGAAGTGCCGGTCGCGTCCCTGCTTGGCGGAACCACCCGCCGAGTCACCCTCGACGATATACAGCTCCGTCTTGGAGGAATCTTTATCGGAGCAGTCCGCCAGTTTGCCTGGCAGGGTCAAACTTTCCAACGCGGATTTACGGATGACCAGGTCGCGGGCTTTTCGAGCCGCATCACGCGCGCGGGCAGATGTGAGGCATTTCTGGATGATAGCTCTGGCTGCCTGGGGATTCTCTTCCAGGAAGCGGCTAAATCCTTCTCCCACCACCTGCTGGACGTAGGTCTGTACTTCCGGGTTCATCAGCTTGACCTTGGTCTGGCTTTCAAACTGTGGATCCGGGTGTTTGATGCTGACAATGGCGGTCATCCCCTCGCGGGTATCATCACCTGAGAAATTTGGGTCTGATTCCTTGAGAAGGCCGGAACGCCGTCCATAATCGTTGATGACACGGGTCGTGGCGGCGCGCAGACCTGTCAGATGGGTTCCGCCATCGACGGTGTTGATGGTGTTCGCAAAGGAATAAACTGATTCGGCGTATGAGTCGGTATATTGGATGGCAGCTTCAACCCCGACTCCTTCGATCTCTTTTTCCATGTAGACCACGGAGTGGAGCTTCTCCCGGTTGCGGTCCAGGTAACGGACAAAAGAATTGATACCACCTTCAAAATGGAAGGTCATTTCACGTCCGGAGCGCTCATCCAGGAAGCAGATGGTCACGCCGCGGGTAACGAATGCCATCTCGCGAAAGCGTTGGACAAGTGTGTCGAACCGGTAATCGATATCCGGTTCCTTAAAGATGATCGGATCAAATTTGAAGGTGGTGATGGTTCCGTGGGCTTTGGGGTCAAATTTCCCGATCGGTTTGACCTGACCCTGGGGAATGCCGCGCTCGTAACGTTGGAAGAATAGTTGACCGTCGTGTTTTACCCGCACTTCGCACCATTCAGAAAGCGCGTTCACCGCGGATACACCGACTCCGTGTAACCCACCGCTTACTTTATAGCCGCCGCCGCCAAATTTGCCGCCGGCGTGCAGGATGGTCATGACCACTTCAAGGGCAGATTTTTTCTTTTCCGGGTGGATATCGACTGGAATACCACGACCGTTATCTTCAACGGTGACGCTGCTATCCGGATGGATGGTGATATTGATCGTGTCGCAGACCCCGGCCAATGCTTCATCGATAGAGTTATCCACCACCTCATAAACGAGGTGATGCAAGGCTTTCATATCCGTCCCGCCGACATACATTCCCGGTCTGCGACGGACAGCCTCAAGACCTTCCAAAACCTGGATATCTTTTGCACCGTAATTGTTTGCGGTGGAATCTGCCATTCTTAACCTCCCGACCTTACTTCACTACATCCGACATGGCTTGTTGCATTTGTTGTGCTTGGACGAGGAATTCCTGCACAAAGCGCAGACTATCGCGAAAATAAACAAAACTGGCAGCCAATATGCCTGTATTGACGAATGCGTGGCCGATTATTCCGACCAGCGTTAACCAGGACGTTTCTTTGGGTACCTGCCATAACATATCCAACCCCTGGCTGATCACAACCAGGAGAAGTAAGAAGAATCCAGTCCCGGAGTAGGTGTATCGAACGACTTGGACGCTGGTCGCAAGAGCACGGATAAAAGGCAATCGCAAGGCAAAGATCCCATGCGGAGTGAAGATCAGTGGAACAATTAACCAGACCAACAGTAACCCACCCAGAAAGAGTGCTCCCTGTCCCAATATAGGGTTGATCAAGGTGAGAGAACCCAAAACTACCAAAACAGGGATGCTCAGTAATGCGATGGCAGCCACTACGAAGATCACCATCAAGAGAGATTGCCAGGTCACCCAACCCAGGCTGCCTGCGTTGATCGGTAACTTATCTTTCCCGGTTACCCGGGCGACCAGACTGAAAAAGAGACTTCCGATCATCAACCCGATCAGACTTAGAATGAGCCACCAACCAATTGCATCTACTGTAGATTGTACTTCCACAACGATTGGCTTGCCAAATGGGGTAGCCAATGGAAGCCAGTTTGACATCAGGCTGGGTGTCCCTACCGGAAAGGATCGTAATGCCATAGTCAAGTTGAAATGTTCTGAGATGGTAGACCAGATAGCTTGCGCGGCATTGATGCTTTCTGTCATGGCGCTGTTTTCCATTACGGGCATCTGGCTCATCTGAAGCAGTAATGGCTCTATCAATTTTTGAACAGCAAGGTGCGGACCCAGCCAAATTAGTAGGTCAACGAGAACCGGGAGCAGAATCAACCAGATATGGTTTGCAACAGCATCAAAACCAGCCCGGAGGCTGGGGATGATTTTTGGACGGAGGTCTTGAAGGTTCTTCCAGGCAAGGGTGTTCATACAAATTTTAATTTTACCACAAGCTGAATCCGGGTAGAATTACAGCTATGGAAAAGAAATCCATCAAGCCTGACTCTTCCAGGATGAGTGTATTGATCGCTACCATCTTACTGGTATATGCGGTGAGTCAGTTCATTCGCCAGCCTGGGAACCAGTTCGCGATTTAATTACCCGGCTTTTTCCTACCTCTTTCCATCAATTTCCGAAATATGATCTGGCTGGGAGTGGCAGTTCTCGCCATTGCCGGGATGGATTGGTTATTGGCAGATTATCCTGCGCTTGAACCCCGCCAGCGGATTCAGCACTGGCTGCTCCCAGCCCTGACCGCCTGGGTGATCGGTGTTCCCCTCTACGCCCTTCCTTCCGGAGCTGCCTGGTGGATGGTCTACATCCTGGGTGGTATTTTACTGACACTCGTATTCTGGGGCGAATTTTTCTCAGTACAGCCTATAGGCAGCCGGGCACAGGTCGCATTGATCGGTCTGGCCGGTTTATCCTATGCGCTTTTTGTTGTCCTTACCGCGGGTCTGCGCTTTTCTGGAACACGGTTGTATCTGGTTGTTCCAGCAGTGATGTTCACCGCCGGATTGTTGACCCTGCGGTCCCTCTATCAATCGTCTGAGGGACGCTGGTTATATGGTTGGTCTATCGCGATTGGATTACTCTGCGGACAAATTGCCATCGCACTCCACTACCTGCCTTTCAATTTTCTTCAGTTTGGTTTCCTCCTGGTCGGGGTCCTCTATGCGGCGATCAGTCTGGCAGACAGGGCGATCCATCATCCACTTTCCCGGCAGGACTTCATCGAACCGGCAGGCGCCATCGTGGCAACCATAATCCTGACTTTGCTGCTGGCGTGAAAGGTTACCCGATACGATGAATCCTTGGCCAGTGCTACCACCGATCCGGATGTCTGCATATATGAAATCGGTAATGAGGTCGTGGGTGCGGAAGAATGCCCCCGAAGAAGCTTGCGGTATCCTGGCTGCGGATGGAACCGGATTGGTTCGCAAACATTACCCGGTTGAGAACATATTGCACAGCCCAATACGTTACCGTATGGATCCACAATCGCAGTTTCAGGCGATGATGCAGATCGAGCGATCGGGATTGGTAATGCTCGCCATCTATCACAGCCATCCTCAAGGACCAACCTTTCCTTCCTCGACTGATATCGAGGAATCGTATTATCCAGATACCTACTCCTTGATCTGGTATATGGATCGTGATCATTGGCTGTTGAAAGCATTTCTAATTCGGGATGGCCTGTCTGCACCGGTTGACATTCAAATCCTTTGAATCAGGTTTTATCGATCTGACCATTTTCACCCTTCCCAAATTTAAATTGGTATATATCTACTGGAAACTGAAATCAGTTTGGAGTGTTATACTTTATGCCTATGGACATCTGGAAAACCCTCATTACACTTGCGTCCGCTTACCTGTTAGGCGCGGTCCCCTTTGGATTTATCATTGTTAAAGCGTTTAGTGGCAAAGACATCCGAATGATCGGAAGTGGTCGGACTGGTGGCACGAATGCCGGTCGCGCGGCAGGGTTTTTAGCCGGGGTTGTCACCGCCATTATGGACTTTGCCAAAGCCGCCATGGCAGTCACGATCGCCCGGTATATCCTCCCGGATTTTCCCTGGGTGTCCGCGGTGGCTGGTTTATTGGCTATCGCCGGGCACAATTACTCGATCCATCTATTGGAGAGGGACCAGGATGGCACGGTGATCCTGCGAGGTGGTGCTGGTGGAGCGCCTTTCTTGGGTGCTGCGGTTGGATTATTTACTCCCACCTTATGGATCGTTCTACCGATAGTCCTGGTTGCCCTGCTGATCCTCGGTTATGCATCCGTTGCCACACTTTCCATTGGCATCAGTTCTTCGATCATCTTTCTGGTCCGGGCAATCAACGGCAGCAGCCCCTGGGAGTATGTCGGATTCGCGATCGGTGGGATGATCCTGTTGGTTGTTGCATTGATCCCCAATATCAAGCGGTTGGTTCAAGGAACGGAGCGGGTGGTAGGATTACGCGCCTGGCTCAGGAAAAGAAAGCAAACAAGTTAGTATACATAGTTGAAACAGTATCGCCTCCGATATCGGAGGCGATTTTTATATTAGGAATGGATGCAATTTGTCAGACGGTCTCTTCGGCTTCGACGGGATCCTCGATCACTTCCTGGGTCTCCTCCGCTTTCATCTGAAGATACAGATGGCGCAGGTTGCGTTTATGCAATTCGATCGCCAAGCCTGTGAGTAATACTCTGGATTTCCCGCAGGATTTAATGTCTACTTCAGCCAGAAAATCCAATGGAGCTCGCCGCCGTAAGGCAGTTTTCGCAGCTTTGCGAATAGCTGCCAGGTAGTTCAGGTTTTCTCTGACCGAATCTTCGATCTCACCCCGTAAGATAATATCGCCATGTCCCTGGATCACATTCTCAAGACCCATCCTGCCAATATGCTTGATCGTCTCGGTCATCTCATCCAGGTCGCCATCTACCACATACGGGAGCGGCATGAAAACATCGCCAGCAAATAAGACCCGATCTTCTTCCACCAATATCCCGATCCCATCCCGACTGTGCCCAGCTAATGACATGAGGATGAGATTCTTCTTGCCAACCCGCAGGGAGATCGATCCACTGTCAAATGTAAGATGTGGCGGGACGATCTTAACCTGCTTATAGGCTGGATTTTGTTTCCGGGCAGTTTCAAGCGCAGCTGGACCCTTCTCCAAAAGTAACTGACGGCAAAGGGAATGACCGAGTATGGTCGCCCCCGGGAAAAAACTGTTTCCCCAGCAGTGATCACCATGGTGATGTGTATTAATGATGTAACGGACCGGAACCTTTAGCTCAGCTTCAATAAAATCTCGCATTGCCAGTGTCTCTTCAGGCATAGCCAGAGTATCGATCAGGACTGCCCATTGCGGTCCGGCAATCACGCCGGCGGTCACCTGGGCATAGATCTCACTTTGGAACCAATATACATTTTCTGATACACGCTCTCGCTGCATACACACATTCCTGGAAAAGGATTTCCATAGAATAGCATACATTAAATCAAAAGTCAAAAAACGGGACATTTAAGGACTTTGACGATGATGGAACTAGTATGTATAAGTAATTCTTTCAGTATTCGATTCCCCCTTCCAAAAACTTACTCAACCTGGCAAATGTTATAATCAATCTAGCGTACTATTCCATCTCAGCTTCACCCGTATCTGCAATTCCAATTCCATATTCCAAATACAGGAGGTTGTGTATGAAACCATTGAAGTTACCAGGGCCTTTTGCTCAAGAACTCGTGGATCGCGACCAGGCTGTCATTTCTCCATCGTATCCACGAGGATACCCATTCGTAATGGATCATGGATCAGGTTGTCAGGTGTGGGACGTAGATGGAAATCAATTTTTGGATTTTGCGGCAGGCATCGCAGTAAACTCGACCGGTCACAGTCACCCAAAAGTAGTAAAAGCAATTCAAGAGCAGGCAGAAAAGTTCATTCACATCTCATCGGATTTCTACCACCCAAAATGGGTGGAATTGGGGGAAAAACTGGATGAGATCGCTCCATTCGAAGAACAAGCAATCTCATTTATGACAAATTCTGGCACCGAAAGTGTGGAAGCGGCGATCAAGCTTGCCCGCTATACCACAGGACGCAGCCAGTTCATTGGATTTTTAGGTGGTTTCCATGGCCGGACAATGGGGGCAGTCACTTTTACGGCCAGCAAATCAACCTACCATAAAGGATTTTTCCCGCTGATGAATGGCGTATTTCACGCACCATACCCCGATCCCTACCATCCCATATTAGCATCCAATCCGGGTGAAGATTACGGCGAGACAGTCGTCCGCTATATCGAAGAACAGGTTATCGGCAGGTTGATCCCCGGTGACGATATAGCCGGCATTCTGGTGGAACCGATCCAAGGCGAAGGCGGCTATATTGTTCCGACACCAGGATTTTTCCCCGCCTTACGCGCCTTGTGCGACAAATATGGAATCCTGTTGATCGTTGACGAGGTCCAATCTGGGATGGGCCGAACCGGCAAATGGTGGGCTATCGAGCATTTCGGGGTTGAGCCCGATATCGTCTGCACAGCCAAAGGAATCGCATCCGGTATGCCCCTTGGAGCGATGATTGCCCGCAAGAGTATCGTGCGCTGGCCAAAAGGTTCTCACGGCAATACATATGGGGGTAATCCGATCGCCTGCGCTGCGGCGCTAGCCACGATGGAAGTATTGGAAGACGGTATGATTCAGAATGCAACCGATGCCGGTGTGTATGCCAAGGATATCCTGGAAGAGATCGCAGTTCGTCATCCTTCGATCGGTGAGGTTCGCGGAATCGGATTGATGCTGGGAATCGAATTTGTTCAGGATAAGAATAGCCGTCAACCAGCTTCGGATCTACGCGACCGGATTGTTGAGCTCGCATTCGAACGCGGATTACTTACCCTTGGTTGCGGTAAAAGCGTTATTCGAATCAGCCCGCCTCTGTGTATTACCAATCTGGAATTGGACGAAGGTCTCGCTATTTTGGAAGAAGCCATTACAATAGCGGAGAAGGAATTCTAAGATCATGCTCCTGCCTGATTTACGCATCCGCCAGCGTGAATATTTATTAGAGATTGCGCGCGCCCTGACCGAAGAATTGGATCTGGATAAGCTGCTCAACCGGATCCTTCGGATTGCGTTGGAAATGCTGGCAGGTCAGGCTGGGCTGATCGCTCTCCGCGAGAAACCGGGAGGATGGAGGGCAGCGGCTGCCGATGGACTGGCAACTAATTTCATCCGTTATGTCCAGCCGCTGTTGAAACAGATACCTGAGAAGGATGATCCGGAAACATCTGAATTACCTGCCATCAACCGAATCCTGCAGGATATCGCATCTTTGGCAAGTTTTGGTCTTCTCACGGGTGTCGGACTCCCCCTCGTCGCTCGTCAAAATGTAATTGGGGTGATCTTTGTTTTTCGTAGCTATCCTGATTCATTCTCCAATAACGACCGGATCCTATTGCGCAGTTTTGCCAACCAGGCTGCCATCGCCGTTTCCAATGCGCAGTTGCTGAAACAGATCACGGAAGAAAAACAACGAATGGATGCGTTGCTGGATTCAGTGGCAGATGGGATATTGATTTTGTCTCCCCAATTCGAAATCCAACGCTGCAACCCGCCATTTACTCGACTTATTCAACTAAAGTCAGAGCAGATCATTGGAAAACCTCACAATAAGATAATCCGCTGGGCGAATTCGCCAGAAGGTACAACCCTTGAAAAGGCAGCGCTGGATGGATGGCCATTGACCCCCGGCGCCACTTTGTACGTGGAAGGTGATCTCCTACGGGCTGAACCTAATCCACCTTTGCCAGTCGGGATCACATACGCACCGCTGATGAATGCTTCCGGTGTTTTGACCAACATCATCGCATCCACCCGTGATATCACGCGGTTCCGCGAGGCAGATGAATTGAAGAGTACGTTCATATCCATCATCAGTCATGAGTTAAAAACTCCGGTTGCGTTGATCAAAGGATATGTAAGCACATTGCGGCGGAAAGATGCTGAATGGGATCGTGATGTTGTGGATGACAGCCTGGAAGTCATCGAAGAAGAAGCCGACCGCCTCACCGCTTTGATTGAAGATTTGCTCGATGCTTCTCGTCTGCAATCAGGCGCCTTGGCGCTCAAACCTTCAGATGTCAACCTGCCGGAAATGATCCATCAATTGGTGGAACGATTTAGCGTTCAAACCTCCACGCATAAAATTAAGGCAGAATTTGAGGCAGATTTTCCTGTTATTCTGGCAGATGAAAATCGGTTGCGACAGGTGATCAGCAATCTACTCACGAATGCCATCAAGTACGCTCCGGACGGGGAGATCAATATTATCGGTCAAGTTCGGCCAGACCAGGTGATCATATCAGTCACCGATGAGGGTCCGGGGATCGACCATACTGACATTCCCCATGTCTTCGATCGTTTCTATCGCTCTCCACAGGCAGTCAAGAAAACCAAAGGTGCGGGACTGGGTTTGTACCTGGCAAGGGCGATCATCGAGGCGCATCACGGAAGGATCTGGGTGGATAATCGTTCCTCTGGTGGAGCACAGATCAGTTTTTCCCTTCCCCGAACAGAATAATACTTCTTAGACTGGTTACGCATACCTGATTCCTTGCCTATACGGACGAGAAATCCCGGTTTTCTGAGTGGTATAATCACACAATCTCATTCAGGAAAGATAATTCCATGCCACAGACCCGAACCCTTTGCCCACGTTGCCGCCAGCCCGTCATGGCGGATATCAATCAACTTTTTGACACGAATACTGACCCGCAGGCAAAACAAACCTTGCTTTCGGGACAATTTAATTTGATCCAATGTCCTTCCTGTGGATTCCAGGGAGTGCTTCCAACCCCGATCGTTTACCATGATGCCGAAAAAGAACTGCTGCTCACTTTCTTCCCGCCCGAAATTGGGTTGCCGTTGAATGAACAGGAAAAACTGGTCGGTCCGATGATCAATAAAGTGATGAACCAGCTTCCCCAGGAAAAACGAAAAGGATATCTTTTACGTCCCCAAACGATGTTATCCATGCAGCATTTGGTGGAACGGGTTCTCGAGGGGGATGGCATCACCAAGGAAATGATCCAGGACCAGCAAAAGAAAATTGACCTCATCCGCACCCTGATGGTTACCGCAGCAGATGATCGGGCGAAAATTCTTGAAACCGAATCCGCGTTGGTGGATGAAACATTTTTCGCGATATTCAGTCGATTGATGGAAGCCGCTGTCATGAGCCGGGATGAAAAATCCGCTCGTGAATTGGGCGAGATCCAACAACTCTTATTGGAAAAAACCAAGATCGGGCAGGACATTAAGAAACAGAACGACGAAGCCGAAGCAGCGATGAACAGTCTTAAAGAAGCCGGTAAATCTGGGTTGACCCGCGAAAAGTTGGTGGATTTGATCGTAGAATCACCTTCAGAAATTCGGACTGCGACACTGGTACGCCTGGCTCGCAGCGGATTGGATTACGCTTTCTTTCAAATCTTGAGCGGCAAGATCGATCAGGCGAATGGGGAAGAAAAAGATCGGTTAACAAAATTACGCGAAACTCTATTGAAAATGACAGCCGAAATGGATTTGGAACTTCAGGAACAGGCTGCCAAGATCAAGCAGGTTATCGATAAGATTGTGTCATCACCGGATATTGAAAAGACAACTGAACAGATCCTGCCGGCAGTCAATGAGTTATTTATCGATGTACTTCGACAGGAAATCCAGGCTTCCCGAGAAAAATCAGACCTGGAACGGGGCGGCAAATTGCAGAAGATAGTGGATGTAATTCAGAAAGCATCCGCCCCGCCGCCGGAATACGCTCTGCTGGAAAAACTTCTTGCGACCGAAAGCGAGGAGCAGATGAAATCGGTTTTGGAAAGCCAATCAGAAATGGTCACGTCGGAGTTTATTCAACTGATCACCGGAGTCATTTCTCAGGCTGAAACACAGGGTGAAGATCCGGCTGTATTGAACCAGCTACGGTCGGTTCACCGGATGTCACTCAAGATGTCGATGCAGAAAAACATGGCGCAATAAATTACGGAAATCAGAAATCTGAAATCAGGAAACTGGAAATCCAAGAATCGCTACTTCATAGGAGTGGTTCTTGTTCTATGTTCAGATACTCATAGGGTGGGTTCGATTTTGAACCCACCATTTTTATAAATTAATGATCTGTCGCTTATTCAGGAATATTATCGAATTTGATTCCGGATCCGCGTAAGGTGGAGATGTAGGTTTTTTCCGGATCGATCTCAGCCAGACGTTGACGCAAACGCCGAACCAGTGCGTCAAGCGCTTGATCTGAAACACCCATTGCCGCGTCACTTCCCCAGATACCGCTTATCAACTCATCTCTGGAAACAACAGCGCCTTCCTGCTCATGCAGGATCTGTAACATTCGGAACTGTTGCGCCGACAGAGGCGGCAAGCACCTCTTTCTGACCGATCCAAACTCTTCTGGAACGTGGATCAAAATGAAGTCGCTCTGTCCGTTTGGGCACTGGCAATTGAGAAATATCCAATGGCAAAGTAGAGTCAGAATTCAAATAGGCAAAATGTTGTACCAAAGCCACTTGGATTAAGTCGCCATCTTGGAGGAGAACAGAAGGATCGATTCGTTGTCCATTGCAAAAAGTCCCGTTTTTACTTCCCAGATCTTCCAGAACCGTCCCGTTGGTGGCAGGCATTAAGTTGGCATGGTAGCGTGATATTTGCCGGTCTGGGATTACGATATCGCAGGAAGCGTCTCGCCCAAGCAACAATGTTTTGTTTATCATCCAGCGCTGTCCTGCTAAAGGTCCGGACTGGCCGATGAGAAGAGGCACATCATCATTTTTTTGTCTTGCCATAATTCACCAACTTAATTTGATATCGTCTTTACGGTATAATATTAACCGAAAACCAGATTCTGGCAATAAGATTATTGCGCCGAAAAATATCATTATTGCCAACACGACAAATCCAAACGGAGAAGATAACCCTTGCCGCTAAAACCAGGAGAGGTATTACGCGGAAGATACCGTATGAACCGAATTATCGGTCAGGGAGGGATGGGCTCCATCTACCTGGCAGATGATCTCCGTCTGGAAGGCCGTCAATGTGCGGTAAAAGAAGTAGAGCATGACAGAACCCTTCCGGTTGAGCTGGTTAAGCAAGCTCGTGATCAATTCCAGCGGGAAGCCACTGTTCTAGCCCGGCTGGATCACCCCAATCTACCCAAAGTATCTGATTATTTTTCCATTGGCACACGAGACTATCTTGTGATGGACTTTGTTCCTGGAAAAGACCTTCGTACGATGATGATCGAAGCCCGTCAATCCGGGTCCTTCCTGCCGGAACAGGATGTGCTTGATTGGGCGAACCAGCTAGCCGATGCGCTTTCTTATCTTCATAACCAGAACCCACCCATATTGCATCGAGATATCAAACCCGGGAATTTAAAGGTCACACCGTCGAATTCTACTCAAACTGGTCGACTTTGGCCTGGTCAAACTGGCCGCTCCCGGCGAAGTGACCATCACCATTCTTCAGGGACGAGGTACCGCGCTCTATACTCCACTCGAACAGTATGGCGGAGACAGCAGTCACACAGATACCCGGTCGGATGTATATTCCTTCGGGACAACCCTGTACCATATTCTGACGAATACACCTCCGCTGGATGCGCGGGAACGATTCCTCCATCCTGAAAGCCTTATTCCCCCACGACAATTGAATCCATCCATCAGCCCACGGACAGACAGAGCCATATTATGGGCTATGGGTCTTCATCCTACTGAACGACCTCAAACCGTTGAAGAATTCCGCCAGGCATTGCTGGGAGATTCGATCCCTGTCCAACGATCGCGCTCCATCACTGTCGTCCCCAAACCACTAGATTATTTGAAGTCTACACCGGAACGGTATATGGTCATGGCCGTTGGCATTCTTGCTGCCATCAGCCTTCTGGTCACACTCATTCCATAATCTCCCGCTCCAGGAATGGAGAGGGTGTCTTGGCAATGCAAAAAAATCCGGAGATTATTTCTCCGGATTTTTTTTGCATTAGAGCACTTTACTCAGGAAAGATTTTGTACGGTCATGTTTGGGATGACTGAATAGTTCATCTGGTGTTGCTTCTTCCACAATAAATCCATCATCCATGAAAATAGCTCGATTGGCGGCAGCACGCGCAAAACCCATTTCATGGGAGACCACGACCATGGTCATACCTTCTTTCGCCAGGTTGAGCATGACATCGAGAACTTCCTGGATCATCTCGGGGTCCAGGGCAGAAGTAGGTTCATCAAACAGCATGATCTTTGGATTCATTGCCAGAGCTCGTGCAATGGCAACACGTTGCTGCTGCCCACCGGAAAGCTGGATCGGGTAATTATCCGCTTTTTCCGGAATACCTACTTTAACCAGTAATTGTCTGGCGACAGCCTCTGCTTCGGCTTTATCCCGTTTTCGGACAATTCGCTGCGCTAAAGTGAGATTGTCGAGGACGGTTAGGTGAGGGAAAAGGTTGAATGACTGGAATACCATTCCCACCTCAGTTCTGACCAGGTTGATATTCTTGGTGCTGTCCAGCGGTATACCATCCACGACGATGGATCCTTCATTATATTCTTCCAGGCGGTTGATACAGCGTAAGAAGGTAGATTTTCCTGAACCGGAAGGTCCGATAATGACAACCACTTCACCTTTTTCCACCTGGAGAGAAACCCCCTTGAGGACATGCAAATCGTCAAAGTATTTATGAATGGAATTAACTTGAATGATTTCGTTCATGGCTATTACCTCTCAATCCGGGTTTTCTGTTCGATCCAGGTGACGATGCGAGCGGAGAGCAGGGTCAAGACCAGGTAGAGTAAAGCGACCATCAGCCAGGTTTCAATCGGGATGAAGTTGGCAGCCATAAACTCCCGTCCACGACGGGTCATATCGGCTACCGCGACAACACTGACCAGGGAGGAGTCCTTCAACAGGGAAATGAATTCATTTCCAACCGGGGGCAGGATCACCCGGGCAGCTTGCGGAATGATGACATATCGCATTGCCTGGAAATAAGACATACCCAAACTTCGCGCTGCTTCCATCTGGCCTTTTGGGATTGCTTGAATTCCAGCGCGGTAAATTTCGCTCATATAGGCGCCGTAGCAGAAGGTCAGACCGAGAATGGCCATACCAACAGGATTGGCGAGATAATTTTCAAAAGGCTGGTAATGAATTGTTTTCCCAAATGATTGGATGACGGATGGAAAAGCAAAATACCAGAATAATAGCTGCACCAGCAGGGGTATGCCGCGAACCACTTCAACATAGATCGAAGCGAGCCCGGATAGAATCGGATTCTTGGATAATCGGCCCAAACCACCAATCAAGCCGGCGAATAATACAAGAACGAACGAGGTGACGGTAACCATTAACGTCACGCCGATACCATCCTTGACGAAGAGCACAATGCGTCTATAAGGGTCAGGGCTGGTGATTACAAGCAAGATGATCATGGCTATAACAAAAGCAACAAGAATCCACCATCGATCAAATTTCCATTTAGGATTCCTGTTGGATGAAATGGGGAGCGGAAAATCCGCTGTGGATATGGGAGGTTGGTCTAGATCGTCCATTTTACCTATGCCTGTAGTGGTATGAAAAAAGCGAGGTCACTTTGGACCTCGCTTCTGTGCGAACATCCGCAGTTAATTCGATGCTGCCAACCACTTTTGTTCGAGCTTGGCAATAGTCCCATCGGCTTTCAATTCTGCGAGTGCCTTATTGATCTTTGAAACAAGATCTGCTTTATCCTTGCAGACCATAACCCCGTAGGATTCATTGGTGAATACTTCACCAACCGTCATCAATTTATCGCTGTTCTGTCCAATAAATCCGAGGGCGGTCGGGTAGTCGGCAATTACGGCATCGATCTGTCCGTTTATGAGATCAAGAAATGCCAGATCATAGGAGTCGTAGGGTTTTACATCGGTGTTGGCGATATTCTTCGCTTCAATTTCGCCTGTGGTACCCAACTGAGCTCCCAACTTCTTACCAACCAGGTCGGCAGGTCCTTTGATGGTTGTTTCATCCTTACGGACGGTGACGATCTGACCGGCGTTGATGTATGGGTCGCTGAATAATGCATTCTGTTTTCTATCATCAGTGATGGTGATGGCGGCTGCGGCAGCATCGTATTGGCATTGAGAAACACCGGAGATAACCGCATCAAATCCGATATTTACCCATTCCACCTGAAAACCGGCTTTCGCGGCTACTGCTTCCATCATTTCGATGTCGAAGCCGACCGGTTTCTTGCCCGTATCGTCCATCATCTCAAAGGGTGGAAAGGTAGCATCTGTTGCGACCTTGACGTTAGATGATTTTTGGGCGCAAGCGCTTAAAACCATGCTGAACAGTATAACAATGGATAGGATCAGGAATACGCGTTGTTTCACAGTTCTCCTCCAGAACGAATGAAATTTAAGGGGATATTGCAGGATACCCCACCTCTATTTAAATTATAACATGTTAATATAAACCATTTTCCTGCCAAGCCGTTTTAGAGATAATTGGACACATCTGAAATCGGCTGTAATCATGCTAGAATCAATTCATGCCATTACCGGAAACCCGCGAAAAGGATAAGAATTCCCAACGGCTCCCGATTGCACTTGTAACCGGAGGAGCGCACCGGGTCGGGCGGATGATCTCCATCGCATTATCCGGACTTGGTTATCAGGTTGCCATCCATTATGCCCACTCCGATGAAGCCGCGCGTCAAACCTGTGACCAGATTCTGGCTCATGGAGGTCAGGCATCGATCTTTCAAGCGGATCTAACAAATGGCAAAGCGATCCACCATCTATTTCAGGAACTGGATAGACTAGACGGTAATTTAGAACTCCTGGTCAACAGTGCGGCGGTTATGCAAGTCGGTGATATATTAACCCTGCCCGAAGTAGATTTTGCATCGACGATGAATTTAAATTTGCGGGCGCCCTTGTTCTGCTCACAGGAGGCAGCCGTCCGCATAAAAGATCATGGATCAATAATTAACATTAGTGATTTTTTCGCTGACCAGGCTTGGAGTAAGTATCCTCTGTACGGATTGTCAAAGACAGGTGTCGAGCATCTGACTCAAATATTGGCAAAACGGCTCAAACCACACATCAGGGTAAATTGCCTGGCTTTGGCACCGGTAATCCCACCGGATGGGTCTTCGACAGATGAGTGGAAGCGTCTACTGTCGAGAAGTCCGGGTGGGGCAGCAGTGAGTGCAGAGCAGATTTCACAGGCACTGGAATATGTGATCAAGAACGAGTATATTTCCGGACAGATCATTCGCGTTACTGCACTTGGGTTGGAAACGACGACGTAAAATACCGATATGACCGAATTGATACATCCGATCGCACGACTCATCAACCGCAGAAATGGATATTATGCCTTCTGTCTCCTCCTGCTCTATCTCCTTGGAGTAGGTATTGCCCGTTATCTGGGAAGCCGGATAATATGGTCTTCTTTTTTCCTCGGTTTACTTTGGATCGGAGTAGGCGTTTCTGGCATCCTGGTACTTCAAGAGTTTTACACCCGTCAGTCGGTAATCCTTAAAAGCACAAAACTTGATACGCCCACAGAAAAAAGGAAAAACCTGCGAATTCAGAATACCTTGTTTGTTGTCATTTCCGCCCTCTTTACTACTGCCGCAGTGATCACGGTCTTGATGATATACCAGGGGATTCTATATCTCACGTTGGGTTTAGTAATCATTACTGGTTTTTTGCTTGCCCTATTATTGGTGATTCCACCTTTCCGATTATGGGAATCTGGTCTGGGCGAGTTCATTTTCTCATTCTTAGCCTGTCAAATTATTCCGGCAGTCGCTTTCCTGCTTCACAATCAGGATCTGAACAGGATGGTTTCAATGAGTACGCTTCCATTAACTGCATTTTTCTTCGCGATGCAAATTGCGTTTCAATTTGAATCGTTTGGAGTGGATTCTGGCAATCAAACCGGTACGTTATTAACCCGAATTGGCTGGCAAAACGGGGTCAGGACACACCATACCCTGATACTCCTGGGTTACCTGGTATTGGGGGCAGCGTTCTGGATGGGGCTGTCGTGGAGGATCATTTGGCCGGTACTAATAACGGCTATAATTGCTTCGCTGCAAGTCTATCTGCTGAACAGGATCGCATCCGGGGAGAAACCCGCCTGGAGATTGTATCGAATCACTGCAGGTGCGCTTTTCCTTGTCTCAGCCTATTTCTTAACCTACAGTTTCTGGACTCTATAAAATGCCTCAATTCTTAACTTTGCGACCTCCGTTTGAATCACTCTCTTATTTTCTGATGACCATTCCAGATAAACCGTTAGCATCGGAGACGATTCCCACGATGCAAGCCATCGGTAGAATCCTGGCTGAGGATGTGTTCGCACCGCATCCGTTACCAGAGTTCCCGCGCAGTACTGTTGATGGATTTGCAGTCAGAGCGGGAGACACACATGGTGCATCCGATAGTATCCCGGCTCTATTGACGATAATTGGGGAAGTGCCAATGGGAGGAAGGCCATCATTTCAGGTGGAAGCCGGCAAGGCAGCGCTGATCCACACCGGCGGGATGATCCCCGTAGGAGCGGATGCGGTTGTGATGGTTGAACAAACCCAGCAGGTCCACACTGGCGAAGTGGAAATTTATAAAGCCGTTAGCGCCAATGAAAACCAGATCCAGGCTGGTGAGGATGTCAAAAAGGGCGATTTGGTCATACCGAAGGGAAAAAAACTGCGCATAGTTGAAATTGGCGGTTTGATGTCGATCGGGCATACATCGATTTCTGTCGGAAGAAAACCGAGAGTCGGGATAATTTCGAGCGGGGATGAAGTGATATCACCAGAGCTGGCTCCAGAGCTCGGTCAGGTGCGCGACATCAATACCACCACCATGGGTCTGGTCGTTCACGAAGCAGGGGGGAAGCTATCCCTTTTGGAATTGTTCCTGATAATGAAGCGGCGATGCGCGAAATAGCCAATAAAGCCTTCTCTGAGTGTGATGTACTGCTGGTTACCGCAGGTTCTTCTGCATCTTCCAGAGATCTGACTTCAGTAGTGATTCAGAAGTCTCGGGAAACCGGGAGTCCTTGTGCATGGTGTTCAGGTGAGACCTGGCAAACCCACCATCCTGGCTGTCTGTGACGGCAAGCCGGTGATCGGTTTACCGGGAAATCCGGTCAGCGCGCTGGTGATTGCCGGATTATTTGTGAAGCCCGTTGTTCACAAGTTGCTCGGTCAAATCGACCAGAATTTCCATCCATTCGTCACAGCGGAATTAGGCGCGAATATTCCATCTGTCGCAGGTAGAGAAGATTGGGTTCCAGTCAGCCTCTCGGGAACACCTGATCATTGGATCGCGACGCCGATCTATTTTAAAAGTAACCTGATATTTAATCTGGTTCGCGCCGATGCTCTGGCTCACATACCATCCGATCAGACCGGACTTTCAGCCGGAACCAGGATCAACGTAGAATTGCTATGAAATCCATCTCAATTACACTGCTACTTTTTGCATTCCTTCTTTCCTCCTGTAATCCGGGGGCTATCACTCCGGTGCAACAGACAGCCATTGCCGCTTCGATCATGGATCAGATCGGTGAACAACAGACAAAGGTGGCCGTTGCATTAACTCCAACGCAGACGAATACTCCCTTACCGGCGACGCTGACAGCTACAGCGACCAGTACACCATTGCCAACACCTACACCTGTTTGGATCACTTACCCGAAGCAGGCGAAGATAATCGCCCCGATCATCCTCTATCACCATATTCGTTTTACCGAAAAACCCGGTCGCTATGATGTCACCCCAAGCATGTTTTCCGCCCAAATGAATGCCCTCAAGGATTGGGGATATACAAGTGTGACTGTCCACGATCTGGTGAAAGTCCTCCGGGATGGAGGATCGTTGCCAGAAAAAACAGTGGTGATCACATTTGACGATGGCGATCTGGATGTGTATCAGAATGCTTTTCCGGTTATGAAAGATCTGGGTCTGGTGGGCACGTTCTACATTGTTACCAACCGGTTGAAAGCTACAGATTTTGTCACCGCGGATCAGCTGAAAGAAATGGCAGCTGCCGGTTGGGAGATAGGCAGCCATAGTCATTCTCATATCGATCTTTCCAAGAATCACGGTTCGATTGAATCGGAATCCGTGTATTCCAAGTCGGTCTTGCAGGATGCCATTGGGCAGCCTGTGTATACATACGCCTATCCATTTGGGGCATTTGATGCAACCGTTGGTGGCGGAGTAGCCAGTTCCGGTTACACAGGGGCAGTTGGGTTAGGCACCTCCTATATTCACTCGATCCATGTGGTTTTCTACCTTAGCCGGATTGAAGTTCGGGGTGAGTTTGATATGGCAGATTTCTCTAAAATCTTACCCTGGTCTCCTGTATCCACGCCGGTTCCGTTTCAATAACCTGACGGGAGAATGATGAGCGTATATCTGACGGATATTCCCTTTGATCAAGCCTGGCAACGCTGGATTCAAGCACTGTCTGAAGCGGGAATCAACGGGGTGTTAGGCACCGAGTTAATTCCATTGGATGAAAACAGTGTCGGAAGGATCCTGGCTGAACCTGTTTGGGCGAAGATCTCTTCCCCGCATTATCACTCGGCAGCAATGGATGGATTTGCGGTACATTCGTCAGACACAGCGACTGCCCTTCCCTCAAAACCAGTTCGATTGAACATGAGATCCCAGGCGAACTACGTGGATACTGGTGATCCCCTCCCTGAATCGACCAATGCGGTCATTCCGATCGAACAGGTAGATTCGTTTGATGAATTGGGTACTCAGGCAACGAATATCCGAAACCCAAAATACATAGAGATTCGAGCAGCTGTCTCGCCGTGGAGTTTTGTTCGCTTGCTGGGCGAAGATATTGTGGCGACCCAATTGGTTCTATCAGCTGGACATGCCATCCGACCGGTGGATCTGGGCGCAATGGCAGCCTGTGGGCATGCTCAAATTCTTGTTACCCGAAACCCACGGGTGGCGATACTACCCACTGGCACTGAATTGGTTCCAGTTGGCGCGGAGGCAAGATCCGGCTCCATCATTGAATTCAATAGCATTGTCCTTGCGGGACAGATCAATCTATGGGGTGGCAAAGCGACTCGCTTTCCGGTCCAAAAAGACGATTTTGAAGAGATCAAACAGCAGGTTTGGTCAGCGGCACAAGATCATGACCTTGTATTAGTTAATGCTGGATCATCAGCCGGCTCGGAAGACTACAGTTCTGTGGTAGTGGAATCGCTTGGTGAGTTATTGGTCCACGGAATAGCCATTAGACCCGGTCATCCGGTGATTCTTGGCATGATTAAGGTCAATGAAACCCGAAAAGTCCCGATCATCGGTGTTCCGGGGTATCCGGTTTCCGCGGCGATGACCGGGGAAATATTAATTCAACCCACCCTGGCGATCTGGACCGGTCAAAAAATGCCAATTGTGGATTTGATCTCAGCCAAACTCACCCACAAAGTCAACTCTCCTGCAGGAGACGATGACTATATCCGTATGGTTGCCGGCAAGGTTGCAGGTGTGATGCTAGCCGCACCCCTTCCTCGCGGAGCAGGAGTGATCAATTCCCTCGTGAAAGCCGATGGAATCACCATCTTTCCCCGGGGAACGCAGGGGTTGGAAGCGGGATCTCAGGTGACAGTTCGATTGTTTCGTCACCCTAAAGAATTGGAAAAGACAGTCTTCCTTTCAGGGTCGCATGATCTGACCCTGGATGTCCTGGCTGATGAGTTATTTCAAAAGGGGATCCGGCTCGTCTCGACCAATGTTGGAAGTTTGGGAGGATTGGTGGCACTACGTCGCGGCGAGGCGCATGCCGCGGGCTCTCATCTATTGGATCCTGAAACGGGTGAATATAACCTCAGTTATATTCGGCAATATCTGGATGGAAGGAAAGTGGCAGTCGTCCATTGGGCAGAACGCATTCAGGGATTGATTGTTCAAAAAGGGAATCCGAAGAACATTCAAGCCTTGTCTGATATTACAAGTCAACAGGTAAGTTTTGTTAACCGGCAGCGCGGAGCCGGCACCCGGGTTTTATTGGACTATCATCTTAAGAAACTGGGATTAAATTCGACCGACATTTCAGGTTATGATCAGGAAGAATATACTCACCTGGCAGTGGCAGCTGCTGTTTCCTCAAATAGGGCGGATTGTGGATTGGGTATCGCTTCGGCAGCCAGCGCGCTGGATCTCGATTTTATACCCTTATTTAATGAAACCTATGAGTTGATCATCCCTGAAGAGTATCTCGCGGATCCGCCGCTGCATGTCCTACTGGAAACTGCCCAGGATCCAGCTTTTCAAGCACGGTTATCGATACTACCTGGATATTCGATCACAAAAATGGGTACCATCCGCACCATCCTTTGATAGTTTTTGTGACGATTTAGCGATATTCCAAATCTTTCTTTCCCTATACATAATCCCGTCAATTCCTCTTCAAAAGATATACAATAATTTTGAAAGGAAGTGAATGATGATACCTCAAGCCGGTAAAAAAGCGCCTGATTTTTCGCTACCCGATGAGACTGGGAAAATTCATAAGTTATCTGATTATGCAGGGAAAACATTCTTACTCTATTTCTATCCCGAAGATGATACACCTGGTTGCACGACCGAAGCATGCAATTTTCGAGATGATTATGGGGAATACCAAAAAGCCAATGTGATCATCCTGGGAGTCAGCCCGGATACTCAACAATCTCATGTAAAGTTCAAACAAAAATATCACATTCCGTATCCTCTCTTATCTGACGTGGGTCACAAGTTATGCGATACGTATGGTGTATGGGGACCAAAGCAGAATTTTGGTAGAACTTATGATGGAGTCCACCGAACGACCTTCCTCATCGGTGGTGACTCAAAAATAATCAAAGTCTTTGAAAATGTGAAACCAGCTGATCACTCAAAAGAAATATTGGATCTGCTAAAAAACCAATAAGATTTCCCCTACCAGGTGCGATTGGCTTTCTCCATTTTCAGACGGAAGGGAATACACAACTATATCCCCCGGAAGTGAAGGGTTAAGAAGGATCGGTGTGTTATATACCGATAAAAACCGGAGCAGATTTCTGCTCCGGTCATTGTTTGAACTGGGTTATTGAAGCCTTAACAAGACCTTTCCCTTATCCCACAACTCTTCCAGGCGATAATATTCGCGACGGGACGGAGAGAAAAGGTGAACAACCACGTCTCCACAATCGGCAACGACCCATCCATTCTCAGCAGATCCTTCTAGTTTAACCCGCAGGCTGGCTTCTTTGTGGGCAGTTTCTGAGACGACATCTGCTAATGAACGAAGCATCCGATCTGATGTACCGGAGCAGACAATAAAATAGTCTGCGAATGAGGCAACTTCCTGAATATCCATCAGGATGATATCTTCAGCTTTTTTTTCTTCCAATGCGCTTACAATTTTGTGTGCGATTTCGTAATTTTGATCAACCATGGCTATCCTTAATAGTCCTCATTCTAACACATCTACTGTGAAGAATTTCGATGAAGTGGGATTAGCTCTTGATGAATGGGAATATCTCAATGGCTGTATAAATCGGTCCGTTTGGTCGTAGGTCACTCTTAAATCAGAATCAAGTGGTCAACCACGAATGTACCATACTCTGGATCTGGAGTAGCGCGAATTTGGTCGCTGATCAACCGCAAATGGGTTTCTGAGGCGCTCTGAGTTATACGTCCGACCGTCAGATGCGGTTTGAATGGCCGATCTTCCTTCGCGATTCCTGACAGAGCGCAAGTATCATCACATCGCCGAGCAAGAGTCAATAATGAATCAGATCCGTCAGCACCTATCCAGATGACCTTTGGGCTCCTGGAATTTGGAAAAACACCCACCCCTCGGATATGGAGTTGAATGGGCTGCATTCCCGCGCAGACGTTCCGCATATTTGCTCGGACTTCTTCCAACACGAATGAAGAGACCTCTCCCAAAAACTTAATGGTCAGGTGCAAATTAGTATTCGATACCCATCGCACGGTTCCAACTGGAACCATCGCCTTCATTTCATCTCTGATTTTGATAACCCGATCCAGGATAGTTTGGGGATAATCGATGGCAATAAAACAACGTGTCAAATTCATACCGCAACCTTATCACAGGTAAGTTTATCCGGCAAGAAACCGGGTGATTAATAATTATCTATACATCCCCATAAAATCGTGGTATAAGGTAATTGCCCTGCTGTGTTCGTGATGTTGCTCTCACGTTTTGAGCCAACACCTTAAAAAATGGGATCAACCTTTCGATAATAATGCGATAGACTTCGGTCAAGGCAAAGTTACCGGGTACATCCCGTCCTGCGAAAGCAGGTTCAAAACCCTGCAACACACGGCATGGTGGGGTCTTTTTTCAGCGAACACCCAATGCCCATCACACTGGACATCCGATATTGTCCAGGTGTTTTTATATTATCCGCACCGGAGGGTACAGGAATGGATAAGAAAGAATTATTACTCAAGGTTAAAAATGATAACGTAAAATTCATCTCCTACCAGTTCACCGATGTGAATGGCGTGGTGAAATCGCTGGATGCGCCGGTTGAGCGGTTGGAAACTGCGCTCGACGATGGGATATGGTTTGATGGTTCCTCCGTGGAAGGATTTGCCCGTATACAAGAAAGCGATATGCATCTTCGACCGGATCCTGAAACATATGCCGTCCTTCCCTGGTCGCCTGAGGGATTAAAGAGGGCACGATTCTTCTGCGATATCTACACACCTGATGGACAGCCTTTCGAAGGTGATCCCCGGGGTATGCTGAAACGCTGCACGAAACGCCTTGAAGAAAAAGGCTGGGTATTCAATGTAGGTCCGGAACCAGAATTTTTCCTGCTCAGAAAAAATGGTACTGAGATGATCCACCCAGTTCCCCATGATGTCGGCAGCTATTTTGATTTCTCCCCCAATGACGAAGCGGTTCGGGTACGGACTGAATTAATGCAAGCGCTAATCAGCATGGGGTTGGACGTGGAAGTTGGCCATCATGAAGTAGCCTTAGGCCAACACGAAATCGATTTCCGCTTTGCGGAGGCTGTTCATACCGCCGATAACGTGCTCACTTTGAAATATACCGTTAAAGCAATTGCGGAACAAAATGGGCTGGTCGCATCCTTCATGCCCAAACCTATTTTCGGAATTAACGGCTCGGGAATGCATTGTCATCAATCCCTGTCGGATAAAAAGGGAAATAATCTATTCTACGATTCCAAAGATAAATTTCATTTATCTAAAATGGCTTATGGATTTATCGCCGGTCAACTGGCTCATGCCAGGGGATTTTCGGCGCTCGTCGCTCCGACCGTAAACTCGTATAAGCGACTGGTCCCCGGATACGAAGCACCCGTTTATGTCGGGTGGGCGCAGACGAATCGTTCCGCCCTCATCCGAATTCCACGATTCCAACCCGGGCAAAATAATGCGGTCCGGGCGGAACTTCGCTGTCCCGATCCATCGTCCAACCCTTACCTGGCCTTTGCCGCCATTCTGGCTGCAGGCCTGGATGGAATTGAAAAGGGGTTGATCCCCGCGGAACCGTTGAATAATGTGAACGTGTATGAGCTAACGAAAGCAGATCGAAAACGGATGAAGATCAAAGAATTACCCGGCTCGTTGGAAGAAGCCCTGGTTGAGCTTGACAAAGATAAAGTAGTAAAAGAATCCATCGGACCTGTATTATATGAGGCATTTGTTCGCTCTCGTCAGGCGGAATGGGAAGAATACCGAATTCGCGTGACTGACTGGGAAGTGGAACACTACCTGGAGACGGCGTAGCGGGTTTGATCGATTAACTTACAGAATGCACATTTTCCGGTAGATGTCGTGGGCTCCCCGCACTCCGGACAGAGTGTCATTACAACAGGTTGGTTTTCGAGCGATCGAAGGAATCCAGCCTGTCTTTGTTTAATGAACTCGTTATAAAATGATAATTTTGCCCCTGGCTGCTCTTTTTCAAGTTGGTTTAATAATGTTTTATTGAAATTAGTTCGCGATCCGACTGAAAAAGGGCATTCATCTTCGATATACTCGATTCCCCGCATAAGGGTATATGCAGCGGTTTCTCTTTCATAAAATCGGCAAAACGGTTTGATCTTGGTGGTGAAGAATTCAGAACCGGCAAGGATGGGACCCTGCCTGGAAAGCAGGTCCAGATTCCAATTCAATGTGTTGGAGAACAAGACCGCCGCTTCATCATCCAGGTTGTGACCGGTAGCCAGGACTGTATATCCATGATCCCGCGGAAAGATATTGAATAACCTGCGCTTGATCAGTCCACAAACTGAGCAAGGACGCTTCTGCCCATGATCACCAGCTCGAATGTACCCAGTGATATTCTTCCCATAATGTTCCTGTAGACGAATTACATGCAAATTGACGTGATTTTGCTCTGCAAAATGGGATGTGAATTCCAATGATCGCGACGAATAATGATCATCCGATTCAATACCGAGATCGATATGGAGTCCATCCGCTTGATAGCCCAGCCGGATTAATACATCCCATAAGGCAAGGGAATCTTTTCCGCCGGAGACTGCCACCAGGACAGGTTGCCCTTTTGTAAGCATTTTATATTTATGGATTGTTCGCTCTGTCTGTTCACAAAACCAATCCAGAAAATGCGTTTTGCATAATGCCAACCTGTGTTGTGGCATATTGATGGACGCGGTTTGTCCGCAGGACCGGCATCTCATAGGGTATCGCTTCCTCCCGAAATCACCGGCACGACTCGGACATGATCTCCAGCATACAATAACGTATCTTCGGTGACGACCTCCCCATTCCGGACTACCAGGTAGCTTTCACTGGTCAACCCCATCCTTTTAAACGCCTGATGAACAAAGAGGTTGGCGGGAAAAGTATATTCCTTTCCGCGCAGGACAATAGTTACCGGATTAGATGTTGTTTTTTCTTTGGTCATAATCTCTGTATAATTTTTATCACTACTTCTCGATTTTATTCTTCAGGCACCCCATCATTTCTCGCAATCCACCTTCAGGTTCCTTGAGAGTGCTCATCAGAACTTGGTAATTAATTTCCCGGGGGGTATCTATCTTTTTTACGGCGCTGGTCATCCATGTTGCAGGAATATAACCGATTGCCATTGAATCACTTGAAACCGCCTTAACCATCTCCTGCGGATCAGGCGGGGAAAAAGCACGCAGGCTGAGAATATTCTCTCCGATTAATTCGTTAAAAAATATCTTTCCCAGATCATCCGTTTGAGAAAATGAAAAAACCTGGATCGCCTTGTTTGATTCTTCCCCAGTCTGATCGGGAATTATCGATTGCCAGGACGGGTAGAACCCCCCAAAAATTCCAGAAATTTGATCTGCGGTCAAAGAATCCACAGGATTGGATGGGTGGACAATCAATACCAACTGGTCTTCCCACAACGAATAGACGTAATCCGTTAACCCTTCTCCACTGGTTATCGCCAGATCAAAGACGGCGGTTTTTATTTCGAAATAGGGTATGATATCCACAACCGCAGTAACCTCGGGTAACTCGGCGGTACAGCGTTCGATCAAACCTGCAAAAAGCCCATTATTGGGAGTCAGAACTATTCGCAAAGGGGTGATGATTGCCGGCAGCGGAGCCATAACTGCCGGTTGACAGGCTGAGAGAATCCAGCCTACTATCAACAAAACTGCCGAGAATTTAGTTTTCATCCCCTTATCACAGTCACCAGAAATGTGATAAACCAGATCCCGATGCAATAGAATGAAAATCCCAAAAAGGAATGTCGAATCAGATACTGTAACAACCATCGAATGCTAAGGTAGCCAACCACGCCCGCAACCATCAATCCGACCAGAACTGTTGGCAAAAAAGTACGCAGAGATGGAAGTCCTAACAGATCTACAGTAGCTAATCCGCCTGCAGCGATCATAATCGGGATCGAAAGCAGAAATGAAAATCGAGCGGCTTCCGGGCGAGTGAATTTACGCAGCATTCCCCCTGTAATGGTTGCGCCAGATCTCGAGACACCCGGAAAGATGGAAATTGCCTGGAATATGCCCACAATGAGTGCATCCAACCAGGTCATTTGCGGAATAGTTTTTTCGCGTTTTCCAATCCATTCGGCCAGGATGAGCAATACAGCAGTAACCAGGAGGAATATCGCTGTCAGCATTGGACTATTGAATGCAGCTTCCACTTGGTCTTTGATGAGGAGTCCGAAGATTCCAGCTGGGATTGTAGCCAGTATGATCCACCAGCCTAACCGAGCGGAAGGATTCTCGAATGGTTTTTTTGCAATTAGTCCCTTAATAGTATCCGAAATAATGGCGATCAAATCCTTCCAGAAGTAAATAATGACCGCTGCCAGGGTCCCCAGTTGGACCAGTACATTGAAAATAAAGCTTTCTTCTGCCGGAATTTGCCAGTTGAGCCAATAGGGTACCAGAACCAGATGGGCGGAACTGGAAATGGGCAGAAATTCTGTCAGCCCCTGAATGATGCCGAGCAGGATCGATTGAATAATAGTCATGGAATTTAGCTTACCCCTTCTTCGCGAGTGTTATGAAAATAATTTTCGAGATACTTTTCCGCGTAATCCTTAAAATTATGGTCAAGAATCGCCTGGCGCATCTCTCTAACGAGTGATAGCAAAGTGTGAATATTATGGATGGATAACAAAGTAGAAGCGAGCATTTCCTTTGCCACTATAAGGTGACGAAGATAAGCCCTTGTGAAGGATCTGCAGGTGTAACAGCTGCATTTTGAATCGATGGGTCGAGAATCATGCGCGTAGGTAGCGTTGAGAATATTGATCCTGCCGGTATGGGTCATGGCAGCTTGGTGACGTGCCAAACGAGTTGGAAGAACGCAATCGAATATATCGATTCCTCTCAGTACTCCGTTTACCAGATCTTCAGGTGAGCCGACACCCATCAAATAATGGGGTTTATCTACTGGAAGGAGGGGTTGAAGTGTATCCAGCGTTTGATTCATTTCCTCTTTTGACTCACCCACCGATAAACCGCCAATTGCAATTCCGTCGAATCCCATTTTTCCGATTATCTGCGCAGATTCAATTCTCAGATCCGGAAAGATCCCCCCCTGGATAATACCAAATAATGCCTGGTCATCTCTGGTTTTGGCTTTGATGCATCTTTCAGCCCAGGCGTGGGTTCTTTTCATCGCCTGGATGTTGTAATCTCGGTCATGTGGTGGAGCACATTCATCGAACGCCATGATGATGTCAGCGCCCAGATTCTGTTGAATCTGAATTGATTTCTCAGGAGTAAGTCTTTGGTTTGAGCCATCGATATGACTTTTGAAAGTAACGCCGTCCTCATCTATCTTTCGCATTCCGGCGAGCGAGAAAACCTGAAACCCTCCTGAATCAGTTAGCATGGGACGTGGCCATTGCATAAATTTGTGCAATCCACCCATTTCCTGAATCAGTTCATCACCCGGTCGTAACCAAAGGTGATAGGTATTCGCCAGGACCAGGCTCGCATCCAAATCCAATAAGTGTTGCGGAGTGAGCGATTTGACCGTCGCCTGGGTTCCGACCGGTGCGAAGATGGGGGTGGGGATATCTCCATGGGGTGTGTGAAATATGCCCGCCCGCGCAGCACCATCTTGCGCCAATAATTCATAAGAGAAAATTGACATGGGTAAATTATAAACGGGTTCAATCCCTCATGCAGATCGAATATGCTTCAGTTGACCCTGCCTGCAAGCCGGTATATACTTTCACCCATGAACTCAAACGGATATACCGCCTGGTTGGAGATCGACCTGGATACAATAAGGCAAAATGTCCACGAACTTAGGCGCATCAGTAAGACCGATGTAATGGCGGTTGTAAAAGCTAATGGGTATGGGCATGGTGCGGTTGAAATCGCAAAAGCAGCATTGGCTGGTGGTGCATCCTGGCTGGGCGTTGCACGACTTGAAGAAGCGCTGGCATTACGCCAGGCTGGTTTGGGTTGCCCTATCCAGGTATTAGGGTTCACTTCTCCATCTCAAGTCAAGGATGCAATCCATTTCGAAATCCGTTTATCGGTTTACGATACTGTTGTAGGCAAGGCATATGCTGATATAGCATCAAAGGCAAATAAAAAGCTTCATCTCCATATTAAGGTCGATACCGGCATGAGCCGATTGGGTGTGTCACCTGATAAAACCATTGAACTCATCCAATTGCTTAAGCCATACTCACAGATTAACATCGAAGGCATTTTTACTCATTTCGCAAGGGCGGATGAACCTCAATCTGGCACAACTACTGAACAAATCGAAAAATTTGATCACATGTTGACCGGTGTTCGCCAGGCAGGGCATTCACTGCGTTATATCCATGCTGCCAACTCAGCCGCAATTCTCAATTATCCCCAGGCTCGGTACGATATGGTCCGCCCGGGAATAGCACTTTATGGGTGTCATCCATCGACACAAACACCACTCCCCGCCGGGATAAAACCTGCTGTTACCTGGAAGACTCGCCTAACCTCGGTCAATCTTTTTCCGCCTGGTCGTGGAATCAGTTATGGTCATATTTATACAACCCGATCATCAGAACGAATTGGAGCGATTGCAATTGGATATGCGGATGGTTTCCGAAGAATAACCAACAATTTTGCGTTAGTCCATGGCAAGCGAGTTCCTGTCGTCGGGCGTGTTTGCATGGATCAGTGTATGTTGCAATTGGATACTATCCCTGATGCGGCTATTGGTGACGAAGTGGTTCTTTTAGGCAGTCAGGGAAGTGAAACGATCACGGCTGAAGAAATCGCTGACCGGTGGGGAACCATTAATTATGAAGTCATTTGTGGCTTGGCTGCACGGATTCCCCGCCTCTATTACGGAGAACAATGACAATTTCTCCCGAACACAAATTAAAAAGATGGGATATCAGCCCGGCGATCGATCCGGGTGTTTTCAATGTCCTTGCGGACTACCCGCCCATATTTCGAAACATTCTCTACAACAGGGGTATTACAACAGCGAAAGCGGCGCAGGATTACCTGTTTGGAGCCGATTATATTTTGCCAGACCCCTTCCTGCTATTAGGAATGGCAAAAGCGGTCGATCGCATCGTCTCTGCAATCAACCAGAATGAGAAGATCATCATTTATGGTGATTATGATGTGGATGGTGTGACTGCAACCGCGCTGCTCGTCGAATTGCTCAAACCGTACGGAGCCGAAGTTACAGCCTATATACCGGACAGGTTTGAGGAAGGTTATGGGCTGAACACGGATGCATTGAAAACTTTTCTCGATACTGGTGTTAGATTGGTAATCACGGTCGATTGTGGAATTCGCTCCATGGTCGAAGCTGATTATGCAAACAAGAATGGTCTTGACTTGATCATTACAGATCATCATCACCCGTTAGATACTATTCCAAAGGCGTTCGCGGTAATTAATCCAAAACAAGAGGGAGATGAATATCCATCAAAGGACCTGGCCGGGGTAGGTGTCGCTTTAAAACTGGCACAGGCAGTACTGATGCGGATGGGATCTCCAGTTGAGTACGCCGAACGGTGGCTGGATCTGGTGGCGTTGGGCACGGTTGCGGACCTGGCTCCACTGGTTGGTGAAAATCGAGCCTTGGTTCGTGCAGGTCTGCAAGTCATTCGGTCCGGGAGAAGGATCGGTCTGAAGGAATCTAGCCAAGGTAGCCGGATTACCAATTGCAAACACATCGGCAACCGATATCGGGTTTACTCTGGGCCCCAGGTTAAATGCGGCTGGTCGTTTAAAAACCGCGATGGACGCTTTCGAGCTTTTGGAAAGCACTAATCCAGGAAGGGTGATCGAGCTCGCAAGAAATTTGAATCAAAGCAATGTCGATCGTCAGGAACTGACTCGTACTACTCAACAAAAAGCAATTGAAGCAATAACAGGCAGCCCCGAATCGGACTTGATCCTTTTTGTCGTAGCCCCGGACTTTAACGAGGGCATTGTTGGACTGGCGGCTTCCCGTCTGGCTGACCAGTTTTACCGCCCAGCGGTGGTTGGAAAAATGGATGTGGAGACTACCCGTTGTTCCTGCCGGAGCATCCCCGAGTTTCATATCACAGATGCGTTGGACGAATGCCGTGACCTGCTTATTCGTCATGGCGGACACGCAGCCGCAGCCGGTTTCACAGTTCCCAATAAGAATCTGGAAGAATTAAAGAACCGGTTGAAAGCGATCGCCTATCGCGAATTAAACACTTTGGAACTTATTCCAATAATTCATGCGGATGCGGAAGTGACTTTCAAAGACCTAAGTATGGATTTACTCAAAAGCCTGGAGTTATTACAGCCGATTGGATATGGTAACCCGGAACCATATTTGGTAAGTCGATCGATTAATGTTGTGACAAAACGACCGATCGGAGCCGAGTTGAAACATCTAAAAATGACTCTGCAGCAAGGATTGGTTAAATTTGATGCCATTGCCTTTGGATTTGGTTATTTGGCAGACGACCTTTCTGATAAGATTGACATCCTGTTTAGTTTTGAGAAGAATACCTTTAATGGCATTTCCAACCCCCAGCTACGGATCAAGGATATTCATTCCGCCTGAAAACAAAAAAAAGCCCGTGACCGGGCTTTTGTGATTTTTGTTCTTTATTTAATCGACAAAACGATATTTGAGCAATGCCCATACCGCATAGAACGCATCGCTCATGTGTATTTTCTTACCTTGACTGTAATCCCGTGGATTAAAATTGATCGGAACTTCGTAAATACGAATTTTTCGCTTTAATATTTTAGCGGTGAATTCAGGCTCGAAATCGAATTTCCGTGAGCGAAGGGGGATGTCTTTAATAATATCCCTTTTGAATACCTTATACCCGGTTTCCATGTCTGAGAGAATGTTGTTATATAAAATATTGGTTATAAATGTCAGGAGTTTATTGGCGACCATATTCCAATAGAGGATCGGTCTTCTTGCCCCTCCAAGAAAACGGGATCCATAAACTACATCCGCGATCCCTTCATAGATCGGACGGAGCAGCTCCGGGTATTCCCTTGGATCATATTCCAGATCCGCGTCTTGAATGATGACGACATCGCCAGTGGCACTTTGGATCCCTGTGCGAACAGCTGCACCTTTGCCCTGGTTTTTATCATGCAAAATTACCCGCACGATCGGATCTTCGAGGGTGGTTAAGTATTCGCGGGTACCATCTCTGGATCCATCGTCGACGATGACTATCTCCGTGGCGACCTGGACCGCTTCCACACGCTTGATAATTTCATCAATTGTTTGAATTTCATTATAGACAGGAATAACGACTGATATTTGCATAGGAGTATTATAAAGTCGGGTCAAAAATTGGGCAAGGAAAAGTTTGTCTGTGAGAAAGGGCATGCTATAATTTGGAGGGGAATAGATAGATAATATCAGTCTAAGCATATTTCGCTGGAGGATCTTTGCATGAATCCCATCCCGCATAAATCCGGATCAGATACGCACGCGGGCGGACCAAACGTGAGCACACCGTTTATTCCACCCGCCATCACGAAAATCGAAGATACAGGCCTCTCACCACTTTGGGTTCAGGATCTGATTCTTAAAGTGTTCTATTACCAGGGCTATCTGACCGGGTTTAAAGTGGCGGAGGAAATTGCGCTACCCTATGTGGGTGTGGTAGATCAACTCCTTGAAATATTAAAAGAGAAAAATTACTGGAAGTAAAATCATCGCAGGTTGGCCTTGGAGAAGGGGCTTATCAATGGGCGATCACCAGCGCCGGGATCGCCCGTGCTCGTGAAGCGCTTGATCGATCCCAATATGCAGGACCGGCGCCCGTACCGATCCAGATGTATAACGAATCGCAGCGTAAGCAGAGCCGCGGACGGACCATGGTGACGGATAAGATCATGCGTCAAATCCTCAGCCAGTTGATATTGTCCGAAAAAACATTCCAACGGATTGGACCTGCGGTAAATTCAGGTACTTCCCTCTTTTTGTACGGACCTCCCGGAAATGGAAAGACAAGTATTGCCCGTGCCATTGGTAACCAGATCCTCAGCCAGAGCATTTACATTCCATATGCCCTTTATATTGATGGGCAAGTAGTGAAGTTGTATGACACGGTCAACCATCAGCTTGCTCCGGATGAGGAAGCTGTAACTTATCAGGGACCGGGAACATTGCGAGGGGTTAGAAGAGACCCCCGCTGGGTGAAGATTCGTCGCCCCTTTATTGTGGTTGGTGGCGAATTGAGCATCGCCGGCCTAGACCTCGTCTATGATGATGTCCATAAATACTATGAAGCTCCTTTCCACCTGAAGGCGAATGGCGGCATTTTCCTGATCGATGATTTTGGTCGCCAACAAATTCGTCCTCGCGATCTTTTGAATCGCTGGATTGTGCCACTGGAGAACCGAATCGATTACCTCACTCTGCACACTGGTAGGAAAATTGAGATCCCGTTCGATGTGTTAGTGGTATTTTCCACCAACCTTCCTCCTAAGGATTTGGTGGATGAAGCCTTTCTACGAAGACTGCGTCACAAAATTGAAATTGGCGATCCTTCCTACGAAGACTACCGAGAGATTTTTAAACTGGTTGCCACGAACAAAGGGGTCACTTATAGTGATCAGGGTCTCGCACATCTCCTCCAGGAATGGTATATCAAGAAAGACAGGCGATTACGCGCTTCCCATCCCCGTGACCTCTGCGATCAGATCATCGACTTCGCCCGCTACTTTGGTAAAGAACCGATCATGAGCGTGGAATTGATCGACCGGGCGGCAGAGTCCTATTTCGTGGAATTATAAATGGCCGAAATCCATTTCAAAGCTCCGATGGTTTTTGCACATCGGGGCGCTTCTGCCTATGCACCAGAAAACACCCTCTCGTCTTTTCGGCTGGCAGTTGAACTGGGCGCACCTGCAATAGAGTTCGATGTCAAACTTACTGGAGATGGGGAAGTGGTCGTAATCCACGATCAGACCCTCGATCGTACGTCCAATGCGAACGGAGACTTAAGACAATTTACTCTGTCCCAGCTTCGGAAAGTGGATGCTGGCGAGAGATTTGATTCAAAATTCCGTGGCGAACAAATACCAACCTTGCGAGAAGTTTTCGATTTGTTTGGTAATACCGTGATCTTAAATATCGAATTGACCAATTATGCCTCCCTGCAAGACGACCTCGTGACGCGTGTGGCTTCATTGGTAAAACAATTTCATCTCGAAGAATCCGTTTTATTCTCTTCTTTCCACCCCGGAAATCTGATAAGAGTTCGCGGGATGTGCCCGGAAGTCCCCATCGGTTTATTGACATTACCTGGGCGGAGGGGATGGTTTCTTCGTTCCCCTTTAAATTTCTGGGTACCTTGTGAAGCGCTACATCCCCATATGTCCGATATCACCCCGGAAATCATAGAACGACAGCACCGGATTGGTAAACGGGTGAATGTTTGGACCGTAAACACAGAGGAATCTATGCTGCGTATGTTTGAGTACGGCGTGGATGGAATCTTTACCGACGACCCCAAATTAGCCTTATGTGTTCTTGAAGAAACCTCATGATTCCGTATGAATGGTTTATCCAGGCAAGAGATCGGATATCTCCGCATGTTCGGACAACACCGGTTTTACCGGACCCGAAAAATGGTAATTTCTACAAACTGGAGAATCAACAAACGACTGGATCGTTCAAATTGAGGGGTGCACTCAATAAAGTATTGAGTCTTCAAGATTGGGAACGGTCGAATGGTCTGGTTGCCGCTTCTGCCGGAAATCATGGTCAGGGGGTGGCAGTCGCTGCAAAGTTGGTAAATTCCCATGCGACGATCTTCGTACCTGAGAATGCAGCCACTATAAAAATAGTGGCGATGCGAAACTTTGGTGCTGAGATAATCAAAGTCAGTGGCGGGTATGAGATGGCGGAAAGTCGCGGACAGGAATTTGCTTCCAGGCAGAAGGCTGCCTGGATCTCGCCCTATAACGATGGTCAGGTGATCGCCGGACAGGGGACCATTGCGCTTGAGCTAATGGAACAAGTGCCAATGGATAGGATCAAGGGGTGTATTGTGCCGGTCAGTGGAGGCGGTTTGATCTCAGGGATCGGGTTGGTCTTAAAACATAACTATCCCAATTTGCGGATAATTGGCGTACAAGCTGCTGGTTCCCCTTATATGCATGGGCTGTATTACACTAATAGCCAGGATGGGATAAACGAAATCCTTGGATTGGCAGACGGTCTGGAAGGGAGGGTGGAAGATCGTTCGATCACGATTCCAATTGTCAAGTCAGTTGTTGATGAGATCATCCTGGTAACTGAGAACGAGATCTCGAAGGCAATAGCATATGCCTGGTATACAATGCAACAACGAATAGAAGGATCGGCTGCCGTGACCCTCGCAGGGATTCTCTCTGGTAAAATTAAAGATACCCCATCCGTTTTGGTTTTCTCGGGTGGCAACATTAATTCCAGTGACCATGAACGGGTATGTAGTAAACATCGTGAAAAATATCTGGACAGATAACTACAAAAATATGCGAACCAGGATACTTTCCTGGAGCTTAATAGCTGCAATTCTGGCAGCTTTGTTTTCGTCGTCCAGTCCAGCTGCAGCCCGGCAATCCATCCAGGGTGATGATCCCAACGCGAAAGCGGTTGCCTTACTTGCAACCATGACACCCGCTGAGAAAATTGGTCAGCTTTTTGTGGTGACTTTCCTGGGTCGCAATCTTTCTGAAGAAACAGATATCTACAAATTAATCGTGAACCAACACGTGGGTGGGGTGATCCTACGTTCGGATAAAGATAATTTTTCCGGTCCTGAAGACACTATCCAGACCGCGCATGAGATGATCTCAAATTTGCAGGATATTCGTTGGAATTCCTCCATTGACGGAAATCGTTCTGTACAATATATTCCACTCTTCATTGGGATGTCTCAGGATGGAGATGGTACACCAACCGATCAAATATTATCTGGTCTGACACCTTTGCCGAACCAGATGACGATTGGAGCCACCTGGAAAACAGAAGACGCGTTGAATGCTGGTTCCGCATTGGGAGCGGACTTATCAAGGTTGGGAGTAAACCTGTTGGTTGGTCCCTCCCTTGATGTATTGGATATGCCTCTTCAAGAAGGTGGAGACGATCTGGGAGTACGTTCCTTTGGGGGAGATCCTTTCTGGGTCGGAGAGATGGGGAAATCCTTTATCTCCGGTATTCACAGTGGTAGTCAGAATCGGGTTGCTGTATTTGGCAAGAACTTTCCAGGCAGGGGCGCTGCCGACCGACCACTCGAAGCGGAAGTAGCAACAGTTCGGAAATCCCTCGAACAATTGAAGCAGATCGAATTGGCTCCATTCTTTGCAGTTACACAAAACCTGGAAGCAAACAGCAACACCGATGGACTTATGGTATCGCACATCCGCTACCAAGGCTTCCAGGGGAATATCCGCGCAACAACGAAACCGGTTAGTCTCGATCCTTCCGCTCTTTCTCAAATTGTTGCCTTGCCTGAGTTTACCTCCTGGCGGGATAACGGCGGACTTATGATGAGCGACAACCTGGGAAGTCTGGCACTTCGCCGTTTTACCGACCCTACCCTTCAGAATTTTGATGCCAAACAAACCGCCCGCTCGGCCTTCCTGGCCGGGAGCGATCTGCTTTATGTGGATAATTTCGCAGGTACCGGCGATGTTAGTTCATACGAATCTTATCAAGAGCACTCTGGAATTCTTCACGCAGCGCTATACCCTGGATCCTGCTTTTGCAGACCGAATAAACCAATCTGTACTGAGGATCTTGACGCTCAAATACAAACTGTACCCAACCTTTAAACTCGATCAAGTCAAGACAGATCCGAATTCTTTATCAGAGATTGGGTCTAATTCTGGTTTGGATTACACGATTGCCCAGGATGCGGCCACCTTGATTAATCCGACCCTGGCGGAACTTTCCAATGTATTGCCTGATCCACCAGACAGGCGTGAACGCATTTTATTTTTGATTGATAGTAAAAAAGTACGACAGTGCTCTACTTGCCCGGAAACGATCGAATTAGCCGCCGACTCTCTGGAAAAATCGATCCTCGAAGCATACGGTCCTAATTCCGGCAATCAAGTGGTAGATGAAAGGTTATCATCCTATTCTTTTCAAAACGTGCTTGATTGGCTCAACCAGGTGAATGTCCCACCCAACCTGGAACAAGATATTCGCCTTGCGAATTGGATTGTGATCGGTACATTGGATCTGGATACAAACCGACCATCCTCAGCTGCTTTTAAAAGAATGCTTAGTGAAAAATCAGAATTACTTCGCAATAAAAAAGTTGTCTTATTCGCGTTCAATGCTCCCTATTATCTTGATTCGACTGACCTATCAAAAGTGACAGCCTATTACGGGATATATTGTAAACTAACCGCCTGTGTCACCGTTGCGCGTTCCATTCTTTTCCAGGAGCTTTCGCCAAGAGGCGCTTCACCGGTATCCATCCCTGGTGTTGGTTATGATTTGATCACTGCCACCTCCCCTGATCCCGCACAGATCATTCCATTAATGCTGGACTTGCCCGAAATCCCCCTTCCTACTCCTTCCGGGATAATCTTATCCACGCTCACGCCCGTCGGACCACCTGAATATAAGATCGGGGATACGCTTCCGATCAAAACCGGTGTGATCGTGGATCATAATGGAAGAGCAGTTCCTGACGGAACCGTTGTTCGGTTTATTATCAATAACAGCAATGATGTATCCGCTGCCCAACAAATCGAATCAGTCACTACTACCGGAATAGCCCGCGCTACCTACAAAATCACAAGTAAGGGATTGATGCAAATTCATGCAATCTCTGAACCGGCGATAACATCTGCAATCCTACAACTGGACGTACCGGAAGATGCCGGTGCCTTCGTGGTTGCGATGGAACCATCTCCACTTCCGAATGTTACTGAGCAACCGACAGTTACGGTTGCTCCAACCTTGACACCCACAGATGTTCCTGCATCATCCAGCCTTGTAACAAAGCCAGGTTTTCTCGTTTGGTTGTTGGCGATCGTAACGATACTCGGGGGATCATTTATCGCTTACTTCATTGGAAATCGAGTCTATTCGCTTCGCTGGGGTATCCGATGGGGACTATGTACAATTCTGGCAGGATTGTCTTGCTATCTCTACATTGTCCTGGACCTCCCCGGAGGATTGATCTGGCTGCATACTGCCGGCACTGCGGGTTTAATCTTTGGAATTTTACTCTTTATGGGATTGGGTTGGATCGTTGGATTCTTATGGCATGCATTCTCTGTCCAACCGAACACTGGCCCTCTGCATTAATCGTCTTCTCCTCCATACCCCTTATATATATTTATTGTTGGACAGCATGGAATTCGCTTGCTTCCCTGCATAAATAAATGTATTCTTTGTGTACCCATTTTATTTGAGGTGAGAGATGAATCTGGAAGAATATCATCCATTACCCAATTTACAAACCAAAAATACACTGATCAAAAAGGCTAGATTTCCTGTCATCGACGCACATAACCACCTGGACGATGATTTTGGAGGAGGCTGGATTCATAAACCTATCGCGCAATTACTTGCAATCTTGGATGAGGTAAATGTCCGGGTTTTTGTGGACCTTGATGGCGCATGGGGAGATAAAATTCTTCAGAATCATCTGAACAAACTGAAACAAAAAGCCCCCGAAACATTTCGCGTTTTTTGTGGGATTGATTGGGAGCGATGGGGCGAGTTGGGTCATAAGTTCCCAGAGTGGGCGGCGAGACAACTCAAACTCAAGATAGGGTGGGGAGCGGATGGGTTAAAGGTTTGGAAGAATTTTGGTTTGCATGTGAGAGACCAATCAAACATGTTGGTTCCGGTTGATGATCCCAGGCTGGACATCATTTGGAAAACAGCTGAGGACCTTGATATCCCAGTGATGATGCATACTGCTGATCCAGCCGCCTTTTTTGAGCCACTGGATGGACAGAATGAACGATTTGAAGAATTATCGGCTCATCCCGAATGGCACTTTCCAAGTCCACCTTACCCAAAGTTTGATTCTTTGCTGGAAGGTTTTGGCAGATTGGTAGAAGGACATCCTGGGACTACATTTATTGGCGCTCACATGGCGGGTTATGCGGAAAATCTGCGGTGGGTTGGCAAAATGTTGGATCGCTGCCCAAATCTGTATGTCGATATATCCGGCCGTATCGGTGAATTGGGACGACAACCGTATACCACCAGAAAATTTATGGTTCATTATGCAGATAGAATTCTATTCGGGTTGGATCAAGGTTTGGAAAAATTTGCTTACCAGACTACCTATCGGTTTTTAGAAACCGACGATGAATATTTCAATTATTCCTCAGGAATCATTCCAACCCAGGGTAGATGGTTTATTTATGGTATTTACCTGCCCGATGATGTGCTGAAAAAAATCTATTTTGATAATGCACAGAAAGCATTACGCCTACACTCTTAGATTGTTATCGGTATTCCGAATCATTCGAATATGATCCAATGGTAAGCTTCTCAATAAGGGAGGCTTACTTTTGTAAGAATGGCATTATGTATTTAGAATTACCGGAACGGTCTTCTCGCCAAGAAAATGACAAAATTCATTCTGCAACTTTGAGCTTGTTAAGGCGTATGTGATGTAGGACAATATTATGGATGATTTGAAGGAGTAAGGAAATGAAACAATTGCTGATCGGATTAACAGCCCTGTTCCTATTGAGTGGATGTGTATCCATCAATGGAAATTTTGTGCGCGGATCTGGAAAGGTCGCTACCGAAGAACGACAGGTGAGTGGTTTCCAGGGTGTAGATGTCTCTGGGAGCGGCGAAGCTGTGTTCATCCAAGGCGAGCAGGAAGGTGTCACAATTGAAATGGAAGATAATCTGCTGCCTTATCTAAAAACTGAAGTAATAAATGGCGTACTGCATATTGGATTTAAAGACGATGGGGTCTTACATTCTTTTCAACCTACCCGACCGATAAAGTACGAAGTTCGAGTGAAGGATCTGTCATCGATCGATACTTCTGGCGCAGTGAATGTAAATATGGCTTCCTTATCGACGACTGACCTAAGCATTAACATCAGCGGTGCAGGTAGTGTCATGATCGACGATCTCACAGCAGATCAATTATCCGGAAACCTGAGCGGTGCGACAAAGCTAGTGTTAGCCGGTAAAGTGGTTGAACAAAAATTCGATCTTTCCGGTTCCAGTACGTTTGATGCGCGTGATTTGGAATCTAACATTGCGATATTGAATGCGTCAGGATCCTCAAATATGAAAGTTTGGGTCCACGAAGATCTACATCTGAGCCTATCGGGATCATCTGACGTGACGTATTATGGGACCCCGAAGTTGACACAGGATGTTTCTGGTTCAGCGGATATAAAAGCAATGGGCGAAAAATAAAAGTCCATTCAGGTGCGTTTCGATAACGAGTGCGCAAATGCACTCGTTATTTTTTTTCTAAACTACACTGCAGAATGAGATAAGCGGTGAATCCACTTTTTTGAACGAAAGCGTATAAAGGAAATGACTGCTTTGAGTAGTTCCTCGACCAGAACAATTGGTACGACCCAATAAACCGGAAGATGGAAAACATTGGCACTAATCCATGCTGCGGGTACACCATACAACCACATGGTAGCTAATTCCAGGCCAAGGGCAAACCTGGTATCGCCACCGGCTCGAAGAATACCAATGAGAACCACCATATTCCACGATTTGGCGATCAAAACGACCGATAACCATGTGATCACAAGTGATGCATAGTCGCGAGTAATGGTGCTGATGTGATAGATTTGAAGAATCCAATCCTTTGCGAGGAACATGATCAAACCCATGCCGATTCCGGTGATAATCGTCAAGCCCAAGGACCGCGAGGCGGAATGATAGGCTTTTTCCTGGTCTTCTGCGCCGATCTGATTACCGATCAGAATGGCACAGGCATTTCCCAGACCAAGAAAGGGGACGAAAAACAAATTTTCTAGACTGAATGCGATATTGGTGGCGGCAGCAGCTTCGGTCCCGATATGCGCATAGATAGAATTGTAGGTGGAAAACCCGACTGACCATAGCAATTCGTTCAAAGCGACCGGAGCGGCATATTTCAGAAATCGCAAGACAAATTCCTTACGGATCGAAAATATTGTTTTATAGTCTCGAAAGATGAATGATTTTGACCAGATCAGGATCACGAATAAGGCAATAAACTCCATTATTCGGGCAGTCGCATTGGCAATCGCTGCACCTTCAATTCCCATGGGTGTAACCCCAAGCTTTCCGAAAATCAGGATATAACCCAGGCAGGTATTTACGACTAATGCGAGACTATTCACAAACATGGGGATTTTTACATTCTGGGTACTGCGAAGGGTAAAGTAGAGTGCCTGAGTAATGCCCAGAAAAACATAGCCTATCGCGTAAATGCGTAAATAAGGTGCTCCGGCTGCGATGACCGCCTGATCCCTGGTATAAAGACCGAGGATCGTCTCAGGTATCAACTCAGCGAGAAGCGTTACAACCAGGCCCAAGCTAATGTTGATCAGTAAATTTACCCCCACAACTTTCCGAATACTTTCGGAATCATTATTTCCCCAGAATTGTGCCGTAAAGATTGCTGATCCACTGTTGATACCGAAATAAATGAGAGACAGAATGAAAAACACCTGGGATGCCAGCGAGACAGCTGTGACAGCGACTTCGTCTATTTGACCAACAAACATGTTATCAACCAGCGCCAGGGCAGAATTGAAGAATGCCTGTATGGCAATTGGGATAAGTAGATGGATGATGGTACGATAATAGCTGGGTGACTTTGATCGATCTGACATGGAGGTGATTATACACTGACCGTTGAAGACAGAAGATCCCTCCTGAGCCTGGAAATTTCATATATTCCAATACAATCAACAAAAAGGAGACTTTATGCAAACAGAGATCTTATATCGTCCCTCGTACTCACTGGCTATCGTGAAACTCGAATCTGGCGAGTCGATTCAAGCTGAGAGTGGAGCAATGGTAAGTATGTCTGCAGATTTGCAGATGGAGACAAAAGCCAAAGGTGGTTTCTTACAGTCGCTCGGTAGAGCGGTATTGGGCGGTGAAAGTTTTTTCATGAATAGATTTACCGCATCGCCGCGGGGTGGGGAGATCACGTTAGCACCGGCGCTACCCGGAGACGTTGCTGAAATGGATATTGCAGGGAAAGAAGTCTTTCTCCAATCAGGTTCTTACCTGGCTTCATCAGATGGATTAACAGTGAATACTGCCTGGGGTGGTGCGAAAACGTTCTTTTCAAGCGAAGGCTTAATTCTGCTAAAAGTCACCGGCGTGGGTAAACTGCTATTCTCCTCGTTTGGCGCAATCCATTCGGTTACGCTTGCGGCAGGTGAAAAATCAGTTGTGGATACCGGTCATTTGGTGTCGTTTGACTCTACGTTAAACTACCAGGTTAAGAAGGTGGCTGGCTGGAAAAGTACAATTTTTGGTGGCGAAGGTCTGGTTGTGGAATTAACCGGTCCTGGATCGTATACTTTGCAGAGCCGGAGTCAAGGTGCTTTCCTCAGCTGGTTGATTCCCCATATACCCAAATCAAACAGCGGTTCGTAAATGAGTAATTGTTCTTAAAACAAAACGGACTCTCTTTAGCAAGGAGTCCGTTTTAGATTAATAACCAATCGAACGGATATATTCCCTGTTCCGCTGAGCGCTTTCTTTGGGAGATCCTTTTCCCGGCATCTGATCCTGTTCGATAACGATCCAACCTTGATAATGGATCTTATCTAATTCTGCTTTTACAGCCTGGAAATTTACATCTCCATTACCAAGTTCACAAAAGACTCCCTGTTCAACAGATTTGAAATAGTCCCATTCTTCTCTACGAGACCGATCCGCTATAACCGGGTCGCAATCTTTAAAATGTACCAGCTGCACACGATCCGCGAATATTTTAAAAAGGCGCAGTGGATCTCCACCGCCAAAGCGATAATGACCTGTATCCAGGCAAAGGCCGACCAGGCTGGGATCGGTATAATCAAGCAGCATACCGACTTCCCCTGATGATTTCGACGAATCCACCGCAATGGTGGTGAAACACGGTACTAAATGCCGGTGGTCTCCTTTAACTTGCAAGGCGATCTGTTCAACACTGCTGGCGAAATTTTGCCACTGGAACGGAAGTAACCCCATCTCAGGCCTGATCCGTCCTGCATTCTGAGTACGGAGAGGACTATTCCCGATTAGATCAGATAAAACAAGAAACGAGTTATTTCCTTCTACTGCCGACAATAGACGAGCCGTTTGCAGTGCCCTGGCTATTCCATCTGATAGCGCTTCTTTATTTTTGAAATCAACGGAAACAAATCCCGAGATCAGATGAAGAGACCTTTTCTTGAGCTCATCTATTAAGAGGAGAGGATCGGTTGGCATGAATCCCCAGTCACCGAGATCTGTCCCTTCAAATCCGGTTTGCTGTATTTCATCCAATACCTGGTGATACTGGATATCCTGATTACTATTAAAAGCGCCCCAGGAGCAGGGCGCATTTCCAATTCGGATCATATACCCGTTTTCCTATTATCCAATTTCAGATAATTTAATAGGTCGATCTTCGTCCAAAGATCGGGTAGCGGCGATTCCTATCGCGGTGGCAGCCCGGGCATCCAGACCTGTAACCGCTGTTGGACGCTGGTTGAGCAAAGCGTCCACGAAGTCCCTAATTTCACCCGCGTACGCCTCTCCAAACCGTTCCATGAAATATGGGACTGTATCATGGGTGACGCCTGATCGGGTCATCATCAATGTGGATGTCTGTTGGAGTTTACCGATAACCAATCCACCATCCGACCCGAGAACTTCGGTCCGGATATCATACCCGTACACAGCATTTCGGCTCAGATCAATCTCTCCGATGGATTCATTTTCCATCTTCAAAGATAGGATGGCATTATCAATGTCACCAACCGTCTTTAATTCAGGGTAGACCAACGTACCGCCAATGCTGTAAACACTTTTCACATCGCTTCCCATTAGCCAGCGTGCCAGGTCAAAATCATGAACGCCCATATCAAGGATCAAACCTCCAGAATTTTCCCGTTTGGCAAATTCAAGGCTGGTTCTTTTAGGATCTCGGCTGATGGATTTGAACATGACCGGCTTTCCGATCAATCCCTCGTCGATTTTCTGTTTTGCCAGCCGATAAGCCGGATCATAACGGCGCATAAAGCCAACCTGCATACTAACCCCTGCAGCTTTTACAGCCGCGATTGCTTCATCACAACCTTTTAATGTGTCGCCTAATGGCTTTTCTGTGAAGATCTGTTTACCAGCGGACGCAGCTGCTTTAATCACTTCAACATGGGTTCCGGTGGGTGTGGTGATAACCACGGCATCTATATCTTTTCGATCCAACAGCTTACGGTAATCAGAATAATGATCTTTTACATTGAAACGCCCCGCAACCTCTTCTGCCGTCTGTTCATTGGCATCTGCCAATGCAACCAGATCCACTTCCGCAACCGTGAATGCGAGTGTGTGAGCAAACACTTTGCCCATCCGACCAGCCCCAATCAATCCAAACCGCAGTGTCATACAAATCCTCCATAAAATAATGTGTTGGCTTACTTTTCCATATCCATGCTTACGATGGGTAAGCGTGGATCCAGGTATTTCCAGCTATCTTTTATCCAGGCGTATTGCGGATCATCTGCAGATGCCAGTGATTGCGCGGTGCCTGCCAGCATATTCAAGTAATAAGTGGTATATCCCTGTCCGGACACCACCGGATGATATCCTTCAGGTGATAGGACAAGCTGGTCATTTTTTACCAGGATCAATTCGTCCAGCTTACGATCGTCTGTGTAAATTCGTTGGTACGCGAATCCATCGGATGGATTAATTTGATAGAAATATATTTCTTCAAGATCTGCCTCAATTATATTTCCATCTGCATCCACCCGATGATTATCATGTTTATGGGGGGGATAGGAGCTCCAATTACCGGAGGGAGTATACACTTCGACCACGACCAAGCGCTCGCAGGGAAATCCTGGTGGGATCATTTTGTTGATCTGCCTGGTGGCATTTTCGCCGCCTCGTATTTCCACTTCCACCTTATCGGGAGTGACTAATACAGGGGAGAAATCCTTTGTTGCGGCTGCCCATCCATAAGCGATCTTGACCTGAGAAGTGATAGAAGAGACCTTGAAATTTGTCCTTCGGGGAAGATACAGGGTGTATGGCATTCCATGAAACACATCGAGACGATGACCGACTGATTCCCAGACTCCTTTATCTGACTCGACCCGGCAGATACCTCCAAGAATGACGATCGCCATTTCATTTTCGCCAGTGGTATCAGACCATATATGCCCGGATTCCAGATTTCGCACAGCAAAGTTCAAGTGCTGCCATCCGGCAGAAGCCGAAGTGATGTGGATATATTCTTCATTTGAATATTCTGCTGGAATTAATAAAGGTGAATAATAAGGTGACATCGATTACTCCTGGCGGGGTGGAATGGTAGTTCCCCGAATTAATAAATTTCCGCGCAACATCAGAATTCGCGGTTTTTCGAATAGGTCAGGATCGGCTCTATCAACCATATCCAGTAGCATTCTCGCAGCAGCGGCACCGATCTCTTTTTTTGGTTGATGAAAGGTTGTAAGGGGCGGTGAAGTGTAGTTGGAGAGAGTAATATCATCAAAACCGGAAATGGACATATCCGATGGAATGGTCAAACCTGATTCCTGGAGAATATGCATCAATCCAATCGCCATCAAGTCGTTGAAGCAAACAATTGCCGTTGGTCTGGTAGGGAGAGAGAGAAAGTATTTTCCTCCTGCCACTCCCGCATCTGGAATTCCCGATGGCTCATAGCGAATCCATTCCCGATTTACAGGGAGACCTGCTTCTTTCATGACTTTGGTAAATCCAAGCTCACGATCTTCGTTGGTCTTACCCGATAGGCTATTCCCGAGGTATCCAATGTGTTTATGACCGAGATCCACCATATGCTGGGTAATGGTCTTGCTGCCGAACTCGTCATCATGATATATCGAATAACGGTAAAGCTCGGCAGCCTGGTTGTTGATGACGGCAACAGGTACACCGATCTTTTGCAACATTCGACTGTGGCTGGTATTGAATTGGGTGGAGCTGACAATTACACCATCCACCCTTTGTTCACCCATCGCACGAACGATCGAATTTTCTATCTGTGGATCCCGGTGGGTTGCTGCCACGAAAAGGCTATATCCGGTATCGCGCAATTCATCTTCAATTCCCTGAAGGATCTCGCTGAAATATGGGTCGTCAATATTACTTAAGATCACTCCCAGCGTGTATGAACGGCGTGTTTTTAATCCCCTGGCTGCCGCGCTTGGGATATATCCCATCGATTCTGCGATCTCTTTGATTCGACTGATAGTGGAATCAGCCAGAGCCGGATGATCATGCAAGGCTCTGGAAACTGTCGTATGAGATACGCCTGCCGAACGGGCGATGTCTTTAATGGTTACTGGCATGAAGCCTAAGCTCCTGTTTGCACACGTGTTCTGACGAGTATAACAAACAGACCGATGAAAGTCAAACAACCTTCTGTTTTAATGACGAAAGGGTTTTAGGTTGAAGACTTCCTATTTTTCTCCGTTGTATATTTCGAATATCCGCTATGATTATGAAGAATCGGATGGTAAGAATAGGGTGTTTCTCCAAGTGTTCTTTGCATCATATACTTGAATAGTGTTTACATCTGAAGCATTTGACTTCGCATGAATGAGGATATTCTCATGTACTTTTTAGGACTGGATGTTGGAAGCTCCAAAACACATGCCATGATAACCAACCAGGATGGCGATGTACTGGGATTTGGTCGTGATGGTCCAGGTAATCATGATAATGTTGGATACGAAGGGTTTATGGATGCTGTCCAAAAATCAACCCTGGAAGCGTTGGCAAGTGCGGGAATTGGAATGGATCAATTGGATGGAGCCGGCTTTGGAATATCCGGTTATGACTGGCCTTCTGAAAAGCCTGTCTTCCTTAACATACTAAACGACCTCCACATGTCCTGTTCCCTGCAGATCGTTAATGATACCTGCCTGGGATTGATCGCTGGAACGTCAGAAGGTTGGGGAGTATCTGTAGTATCCGGCACTGGGTGCAATTGCTGGGGTTGGACGAAGCAACGAGACCGAATCGGTCGTGTGACAGGATATGGAGAGATGATGGGAGAGGGCGCAGGTTCAACAGAACTCATTTCGAGAGCAGTCCGGATGGTCGCTTATGAATGGACACACCGTGGTCCTGCCACTCTGATAACTTCGGCCTTCATTGAGCTTACAGGGGCCAGTAACGTATCTGATCTAATCGAAGGTCTTAGTAGGGGGCGTTTTGAAATTCCGAGCACTGCTGCACCTCTGATTTTTGAAATAGCCAGAAGAGGTGACAGGATTGCCGGGGATATCCTGCGTTGGGCTGGCGCAGAACTCGGTGAACTTGCCCGATGTGTCATATCTCAGATTGACCTGCAAAATCAGGATTTTGAGGTAGTTCTGGTCGGCAGTATGTTTGATGGTGGTGATCTACTGATTGAACCGATGAAACAGCGTATTTGGGATCTTGCGCCGTATGCAAAGCTGATCCGTTTGGATTCTCCTCCAGTCATTGGCGCCTGCCTATTGGGGATGGAAGCAGCGGGAATGCATCCTTCCTCATTGGTAAAAGAGAAACTCATATCGCAAATGAGAGAAAAATAACAGAAAACGACCTTGTTGATTACCCCGAAACTCATCCGCCATCAATGAAAACTATCGGGGTATTTCTGTGTTAAGTAATCTGCATGAAATTCCCGACTGATGGGTGCGTAGAAGTTAATATGTTTTTTATTATTATGTATTACACTGCTGGACAAACATCATATTGAAAATTGGACACAATCTCATCATAATAATGTTTGCCAAATCCACAATTCCAAATGGAGGTTTTAAATGAAGAAGGCAAGTTATTTATTGTTCGCCCTGGTTGTTATTTCTGCCATGGTACTCACCGCATGTGCTCCCGCTGCTGTTCAACAGCCAAAGGGACTTAAACTCGCGGCGATCTTCCCCGGCGTAATAACAGATGCAGACTACAACAGTATGGCATACCTGGGCACCGAAGCAGTCAAGAAAGATCTAGGGGTTGAAACCGCTTACTCAGAGAGCGTTGCGGTTCCCGACATCGATCGTGTAATGCGTGAATATGTGGATGGGGGTTTTAACATCATCTGGACACATGGTGGCCAATTTGTCAATCAAACTCTTGAATTAGCCAAATCCTTCCCAGATGTAGTTTTCATCGCTGAAGGTGATGCAAAACCAGAAGCAATGCCAGCGAATGTTTGGTTCATTGATCGCAATTTCCATGTCGGTTTCTATGGTATCGGTGCTTTAGCTGCTCGTGCCACCACAACCGGAAAAATCGGTTATATTGGTGGTCTGACCCTTCCGTTCTCCTATGCCGAAGTACACGCCATGAAACAGGCAATTGCCGACTCTGGTAAGACGGTTGAATTCAAACCCGTTTGGGCTGGTGATTTCAATGATCCTGCCAAATCCCGCCAGGTTGCAGATGCGATGATTGCAGAAGGCGTGGATGTAATCGTGGGATCCTTAAACCTTGGTATGCAGGGTGTGTTCGAATCTGTGAAGGCGAATTCGGGCACAAAAGTCCTCGTGACCGCCAAATATTCAGACAAAGCACAATTCGCACCGGACAACTATATTACCTCCCTGATCTACGATTTCTCTGGTCCGTTGAAAGATATCGTAACCAAGGTACAGGCAGGTGAAAAAGGTGGTTACTATCCACTTGGTTTTGACACTGGCGTGAAGTTACAAACACCGTTGAAAAACGTTCCTGCATCTGTCTCCACCGAGATGGACGCTGTGATCGCTGACCTGGTCAGTGGTAAGATCCAGGTTGTTAAGGATGTAAATCCGGTTGAGTAGAACTCACTCTAACCGCACCAATCGTTGTTAATCACAGGATCTTGCGGGGGGCGGTTTCCCAGCCCCTCGCAAGATTTGATATTAGAAACTTAAACAGGGATAAAAATGGTAGACACGCCCATCCTCATCATGAAGGGTATTCGCAAAACTTTTGACAAAAGTCTTGCCCTTGATGATGTGAATTTTGAATTGAACGCACGGGAAATTCACGGTTTGCTCGGGGGAAATGGCGCCGGGAAAACTACGCTGGTGAATATTCTCTTTGGTCTATATAAAATGGATTCTGGCGAAGTTTCATTGAAAGGTCAGAAAATTTCCATCGCTTCGCCGCGGGATGCATTGAACCTGCATATCGGCATGGTTCATCAACATTTTCTGCAGATAACCAGTTTTACTGTATTAGAGAATATCGTATTAGGTACAGAAGTTAAGAAGAAACTCACAATGGATTTATCCCTGGAGACGCAGGTCATCCAGGATTTGCAAAAACGCTTTAACCTGGATGTAGACCTGAATGCACTCATTGAAGATCTTCCGATGGGCACCAGGCAGAAAGTGGAAATATTAAAAGCACTTTATCGTGGGGTGGAAATTCTCATTCTGGATGAGCCTACGACCAACCTTACTCCTCAGGAAGTGGATGATCTCTTCGCTTCACTCAGGGTAATGGTGAATGAAGGCTTATCGATCGTATTCATCACGCATAAATTGCGTGAAGTATTAAGTGTATGTGACCGTATCAGTGTCTTACGGAACGGTCGGAACGTGATCACCCTCAGAAGAAATGAAGCCAGTGAAGAGGCTTTCGTTCGAGGTATGGTGGGGGATGAGATGGATATCCAAAATAGCGTTATCTTCTCCCGGGGTCAATCTGGCGGGGGTGAGACATCCGTTCAAACCGATATCTCCCTTGATGTAGAAGGAGTCGGGATGGTGCCTATGGGCGGAGTACCATTCCTGAAGGAGGTAAATCTCCAGGTTCGCAAGGGAGAAATTGTAGGAATCGCCGGTGTTGCAGGAAACGGTCAACGCGAACTGGCAGAAGCCATCCTCGGAATTAGCGATATCACCAGTGGAACTATTCGGCTGGATAATGCCTTACTACCAACAACCGGTTCCTCTGATCGGTTGGAATTGGGTATCGCCTATATTCCTGAGGATCGACTGCACGATGGATTCCTGCCAAAGGCAAGCGTTGCCCATAACCTGATCCTTGGTTACCACAGAAAGAAACCTTACACTGCCAATGGCTTCATTGATTGGAAGACTGTGTTTCGGGTTTCAGAAGACCTTATCAAAACCTATAACATAAAAACTTCCGGTCCTTCGGATGTGGGTGGTAATTTGTCCGGCGGAAATATCCAGCGGGTTCTAATCGCCCGTGCTTTCTCGAAACCAGCTAAATTACTGGTTGCGCATAACCCTACTCGCGGATTGGATATCCCATCCATGGATTTTGTTTATTCCAAAATGTTGGAAGGGAAAGAAAGTGGAATGGCCACGTTACTGATCTCTGAAGACCTGGATGAATTACTGCTACTCTGTGACCGGATTGCGGTTATGTATCGTGGTGAACTGGTCGGTGTTCTGGAACGAGGACATTTTGAAAAATATGAAATTGGTCGGATGATGAGCGGCTACAAGGCGGAGGCATAATATGACAACTGCAATAAAACCGAAGCCGAGTTTACTATCTTCCCTGTTACCATACCTGATTGCGGTTATCGCCTCTCTGGCTGCGGCCGGAATATTTATCGCCTTGATGGGATTTGATGTCTTCCGTGCCTATTCAACGATCTTAGGCACCTCCTTTAGAACTCCAAATGGTTTCATTCAAACCTTATTAAAATTTATCCCGTTGGTCTTACAGGCATTGGCGTTTACAGTTCCTCTGGCAGCAGGAAAATTTAATATTGGTGGGGAAGGTCAGTTGATTGTCGGAGCAATCGGTGCGACCGCGATGGGGATTTTGTTCTCCCATCTGCCGGCGTATCTATTACTTCCATTGGTCCTGCTCGGCGGTGTCGTGGCGGGAGCGATTTGGGGATTAATCCCCGGTTGGCTCCTGTACAAATTTAACATAAACGAGATCCTGACAACTGTACTATTAAATTTCGTCTCATTCGCTTTGATCAACTACGTGGCTACCGGTCCCTGGCGTGATCCCGGTGCTGGGCATCCGACAACAATGTTGATTGGATCGGGTGGTTTCCTTCCGTTATTGGTAAACAATCCCCCGCTTCACACAGGATTGATACTGGCGTTATTGGTTGCTGCTGGAGTATACGTTTATACCACCCGTTCGACTGGCGGCTATGAACTGGTTGCAACTGGATCTAATCCCCGTGCCGCAGGTGTGTACGGGATCAACGTCAAGCGGATGTTTGTCCTTTCGTTGGTAATTGCAGGTGGTATTGGCGGCCTATCGGGTGCAATCGAAGTCGCCGGCGTGCAACACCGCCTGATCGAGGGATTGCAATCCAACTTCCTCGTTCTTGGTTTGATCATCGGACTGATTTCCAAGGGAAACAATCTGGCTGTACCTTTTGTGGCATTCTTTATCGCGGTGCTGGAGGTGGGAGCGAGTGCCATGCAGCGCACCCTGATGATCCCTGTGGAAATGGTTTTCATCGTCGAAGCGTTGGTACTTCTCTTCGTCCTGCTTTCTGATGTGGTTAGGAGGAAATAATTATGACTGGTATCGAAAGTCCTCTGGTTTTGTATTCAAAACTGATCCTTCTGACCATGGTTCCGTTTGTACTTGCAGGTCAAGGTACGATGATCGGTGGCCGGACAGGCGTGTTCAATGTCGCACAGGAAGGCATCATGCTGGTAAGTGCATCATTGGGTTTCCTGGTCAGCTTTTACACCAATAGCCTCGCTATTGGTATTCTGGCTGCCATGGTTGTGGGAGGCATCTTTGGTTTCGCCCTGGCCTATTTCACAACAACATTACGAATGGATCAGTTTGTCATCGGTTTGGCATTGTTTTTTATCGGTGTTGGAATATCCACCCTGCTGCCAAAACTGATAATTGGAGTAACACTCAGCCCACCTCTGGTGGATACACTCAAAGATATTCCAATCCCATTATTGAGCAAAATACCTTTCATCGGGGAAGTTTTCTTCAATCAGAATATCCTGGTTTATGCATCGGTTGTTGTATCTGTCTTCCTCTGGTGGTTTTTATATAAAACAAGCTTTGGGTTGGCACTTCGATCGACAGGAGAGTATCCGCAGGCTGCAGACAGCCTGGGAATCAATGTAACGCGAATGCGGTACCTCACTTCCATAGCCGGTGGGGCATTGATCGGTCTGGCCGGTGTATATTTACCCCTGGTCTATACCGGAACTTTCACCGACGGTATGGTAAAAGGCCGTGGATGGCTGGCAATTGCCCTGACTTTCTTCGGCGGCTGGAAACCGATCAATATCTTGTTTGGTTCGCTTTTCTTCTCTGGAATCGAAGTCTTGTCTTACAAGGTTCAGGTTTCTGGTATCGGAATCCCATACCAGTTCCTATTGATGCTTCCGTATGTGGCAACAATCCTGGTCATGATCTTCACTTTTCGGCGATCCACAGTCCCGGGATTTCTGGGGCAGAATTACGACCGCGAAAGACGATCGCTCTAAATCTCAAAAAAACTCTGCCTTCAAAGGCAGAGTTTTTTTATGGTTGGGTATCTGGTAAATGGATGGTAAATTTGGTTCCGGCACCTATCAAACTATCCACCTGAATATATCCGCTGTGTTGTTTTATGATCCTATGACAGACTGACAACCCCAATCCTGTACCCTTTCCAGGAGGCTTGGTCGTGAAGAAGGGTTCAAATATCCGCGTGACTTTATCCGGTGGAATTCCGACGCCATCATCGGAAATAGAGATCAGGAATTCACCATTGCTATACTTTGTCGCGACCTCGATTTTTCCATTTTCATGCTCAATCGAATCACACGCATTCAAGATCATATTGATCCAAACACTTTGTAAATGGTCGCGTGAGGCATTGATGAGCGGTAGATCACATTCCAAATTGGTTTCGAGATCAATGCTCCGATTCACTAATTCATGCTTTACCAGGGATAGGGCATTTAAAATCGTTTCGTTAAGATCGATCTGCATGAATTCAAATTGTTCTTTTCTGGCAAAACCGAGTAGATTGCGGACAACCTGAGACGCACGTAATCCTGCTGTTTCTATTAGACCGACCGATTCCAACGCATCCGACGCGTCGTGGGGAAGGTCGCGTCGTAATAATTGCGCATTGGCAATCACCGCTGAGAGTGGGTTGTTTATTTCATGGGCAACCCCGGCGGCAAGCTGTCCGACCGCTGCCAGTTTTTCTGATTGTATCAAATTGGATTCCAACCGTTTTTCAACAGTCACATCCTGTTCGAAGATAATCACCTGAACTGGAATATCGGTTTCATTCAAGATTGCATAGGTTGTGATCTCCCAATCCGTGTTTTGATCGTTATTGATCCATTGCCGGTCAGTCCGGGTAGTATTCGATCCGGAAATGAAAGTCTCATTCACGCGACAGCCCTTACACGGCTGGGACTTTCCATATAAGGCTTCATAACAGATCTGACCCACCAAAAAGTTTGGTTTTTGACCGGCTCGTTTTGACCGGCTTCCGTTGATGGCTACGATATGATACTTGTTATCGATGATATAGATCGACGTGGGAATCGAATCGAACATGGACCTAAGCGTATTACGGGATTGGAGCAATTCCCGGCGCCAGGATTCCAGGTTGGCGTTATCCATTTTTAGTTGCCGGATTGCCATCTGATTTGTTAATGCACCTGCAAGGGAATGGCAGATCAAAAGCAACATATCCATTTTGATCGGATCCAGCGGATATGGTCGTGAATTAACCGCCAGGATGATTCCCAGCAAATGATGTTGCCCCATGATCGGAGAAAATATTGTATTCAAGAAAGGCTGGTCTTTTAATAAATCGAGGCAGGGGAATTCTCCCAGTAATTGTGTGCGATGCTGCAATTCTACAACTTTCTGCTCTGAGAACACTTGCTCGAGTGACGCCAGATCGATCTGGAACCTGTCAACCAATGACCAATCCGCTTCGCCAATCAACGTTTTGCGGATGAGAATCTCTTGATCATCCGGGTCCACTAATAATAAGGCAATGATTTCGCAATTAAGTAATCGCTTGATGAGCTGGGCGTATTGTAAATGGATTTTCTTTGGGTCTGTCTCCTGGCTCTGACTGGATGAAAGGGTCTGGAGAGCGGAGATTATCTCTCGTAATCGAGGGTTGGTTGGTTCACGTTGATATGACATCGCTGTTTGCCAGTTGACTGGATAGATATGGAATTAATCGTGCAATTTATATACCCGAACACTGTCACATTCGAAGACGGGTTGGTTTCAAAGATTCAAGGTAAGATTTACTCGTCGATTGTGCGGATAGTATAGCCGTAACCGGGGACGGTTGCCAGAAATTTAGGATTATGAGGGTCTACTTCGATCCGATCACGTAAATTCTTGATATGTACCCGAACCAGGTCAGGACTCCCGGCATCCGTTGGGTAATCCCAGACCTCATCCAATAACCGGCTGGGAGAAAATATCTCACCTGGATGGCTCATCAAATGATAAAGCAGATCGAATTGAACAGGTGTGAGTCGGAACTTGTTATTTTCCACGGTCGTTAGTTCATACGATTGTGTATCCAGGATATATCCTCGGATGGAGATAGTCCGGTTTCTCGATAAGGGGTCTTTTTCGAGCTCTTCTTTGGGCGCTAATTTCCCTTTTCCGAAGAGATTACCCAACTTGAATGGTTTGGTAATCTCATCCAGCTTTCCGTGAGGCTGGCGCCGGGTACGGCGAAGAATCGCTCGAACCCGTAATATTAATTCATCCACGTTGAATGGTTTGGTTAGGTAATCATCTGCGCCAAGCGTGAATCCGACAATCTTATCTTCATCCTTTGCTTTTGCGGTCAAAAACAGGATGGGTAAATCTTTCAGAAGTGGATCTGCCCGAACCTCCCGGCAAACCATATACCCGTCCATTCCTGGCATTATGATGTCGAGAATAAAGAGATCGGGTGGTTGTCGGCGGGCTTTTTGTAAGCCATCAACACCGGAATTGGCAATTACGATATGGAATTCATCGCCACGTAAACAACGTTCGATTGTTCTAGAGACCATGTCGTCATCTTCAATTACCAGAATATTCGTTTGTTTCATAGAACCCATATCCTGTATCTATACTTTTATACGCTTAGATTATACCTAATCATAATTCGTGAAAATACCAATTGCAAGGAAGGGGTTTTGTAAAATTAATAATAAGCTTATCTACTTTTCATGGAAAATTTATTGCTTCAAATCAGGAAATTGAACTGTTATTCAATTATATCCGGGTTTAATTGTAGTTGGTAAACCGGTTTATGGAGAGTCAAGTCCTTAACCAGGGTATGATTCGAGATAAGGGTCACTAGAAATTCATCTTGCTGATCTGGTATACAGTTCTAATTTCCATTCATCGTGAGGGAACTTGACTATAGATCACGGGTTGGATTTGTTTTCCAACATGGTATACTGTCAACAATCGGGAAAACAGGATTCTGGAGCGATGCGGAAATTGGATAGCCATGACAACAAAGAAGATGAACAATTTGGATGAAGCCTTCCGAGAAATCAACCTGGATGAGATCCTGGCGGACGGTATCCAAAAAATGAAACTTCGCAAATATCGGGAAGCGATCCGTTCTTTGCAAACCGTGACCGAAATGGTACCTGAACATATCGATGCCTGGAATAATCTGGGCGTTGCTTATCTATTACTGGAAGAATACGGGGAAGCCGAACTTGCACTTCGTTCCGGATTGGAACAGGATCTGGAAAATCCCCAACTTATAAAAAACCTGATCCAGGCATTACTTCCCCAGGAAACGAAAGCAGCTGAAGGAATGTCTCTTCTACTTAAATTTCTTGAGCTTCGTCCCCAAGATCCTGATGCACTATATATGTTGGGACGTTGCCTGGATGCCGCCGGGGAAAAGATGAATGCTGATCTAATATATCAACATATCCTCGAAATAAAACCTGATTACAAACTGGCTGTAGAGGCGCTGACAAGTCGGAATAAGTCGATCTAAAACGTTTGATCCATTAAGGTTGATCCAACCCGGGGAACATTTACCCCCGGGTTTTCGTTTACTGGTAAGAGATGTTTCACTGAGGGAGGTTCGCATGTTCAAAAAGATCGTATTCGCCTTGATTCTGGTTGTCAGCGTTCTGTTATCATCCGCCGCACCCACCCGCGCGGACGGCATCATCATACCAGACCCGATCCGGCCATGTGTACCCATGCCCTGCCCGGGACCCGGTCCGGTAATGCAGCAACTCATCATCAAATACCATCATGTCACCGTCAACATTATCGACCAGGTGGCCGTCACTCGTGTAGACCAGGTATTCCGCAACCCCAATTCCTGGACGGTCGAGGGCATTTATACCTTCCCGATCCCATCAGACGCGGTTGTGACCAACTTTAAGCTGTGGATGGATGGCAAACCGGTTGAGGGCAAGGTGCTCGATGCCAACGCTGCCCGCTCGGAATATGAAGAGATCGTCCGCCAGATGCGTGACCCAGCCTTGCTTGAATATGTCGGGCGCGGCGCCGTGATGGCGCGCATTTACCCGATCGCCCCCGACGAGGAACGACGGATTGAGCTGGAATATACCCAGGTGCTCACCGCCGATAACGGACTGATCGGATATCGCTACCCGCTAAACACAGAGAAGTTCTCACTCCAGCCGCTCGAAGATGTATCGGTAACCGTCAATATCCACTCCAAAGACCCCATTCTGAGCGTCTATTCCCCCAGTCACAACACCTCCGTCACCCGCACCTCCGATTCGGAATGGGTGGCCGGATATGAAGCCGCTAACGTCACTCCCGACCAGGATTATCTGCTCTTCTACACCATCGGTCAGGAGGAGGGTATTCACCTGCTCACCTACCGAGATCCGACCAACGTCGCCGACCCGGATGGCTTCTTCCTTATGCTTATCAACCCGCCGCTGGCTCGAACCGATGAGATAATCGCCAAGAACCTGATTCTCGTGCTCGACCACTCCGGCAGCATGGAGGGTGAGAAATTCCGTCAGGTACAGGCTGCCGCCCACTTCATTCTGCGCCGACTAAACACTGGCGATCACTTCAACCTGATCGGCTTCTCCTCTGCCGTAGAGATGTATTCGACATTCCTCCAGCCGGCCGATAAATCACCGCTGGGCGAAGCCTGGATCGATCAGATGGCGCCTGGCGGATCGACCAATATTCAAGACGCTCTCCAAACCGCTCTGAAGATGAACGATGGTGAGCGCCCGACCTACGTGATTTTTCTGACCGACGGCCTTCCCACCTCTGGTGAAACCGACTCGACCCGCATAATTGAGAACATCAAGGAATATACCCGCAGCGGGATGAAGCTGTTTACTTTTGGAGTCGGTTACGATGTGGATACCGTATTACTCGATCATCTGGCGCAGAACCATCACGGCAGCAGCACCTACGTACCCCCGGGACAGGATGCCGAAGCCGCAATATCCAGCTTCTACCAGAAGATCAGCGCGCCTTCCCTCACTGACCTCGCCATCCGTGTGGACGGGATCAGTACCTACGACTTGCACCCCAATCCGCTGCCAGACCTGTTCTTCGGGTCGCAGATCATCGTTACCGGGCGCTACCGCAATTCTGGTGCCGCCGACATCACGCTGACCGGGCACGACGGCATTACCAATTATCAGAAGACATTTACCGGGCTTGAATTCACCTCCGGCGGGGAAGACACTTCTAGTAACGAAAGCTATATTGCCCGCCTGTGGGCAAACCGTAAGATCGGCGCCCTACTTAACCAAGCCCGCCTGGAAGGCGCCAACCAGGAACTCATCCAACAGATTGTGGCGCTCTCCATCCGATTCGGAATAGTCACCCCCTACACCTCTTATCTTGTCACAGAGACCGATACTCTCGGCGCAGCCGCCCAGGAACGCATAGCCCAACAACAGTATTCTGCCCAGGTTGCCCAGCCCACCCAGGTGAGCGGAGAGGGCGCGGTCAATAAAGCCGCGGATGCCGGTTCGATGAGCGCTGCCGAAAACCTCGGAGCGACAGGCCGTGGAGGTGGCGGAGGCAGCCCAGCTGTTCCTGGCGCTTCGGATGTTGTCAAGTCTGCGGGTTCCCGCACCTTCGTCCTACATGATGGGGTGTGGGTGGATACCCGTTTTGACCCTGACACGATGAAGCCGGTCCAGGTGAAGTTCCTCTCGAAAGAGTACTTTGCCTTGGTCACCCGCAGCGCGGATATGGCAGCCGGTCTGGCTCTCGGTGGACGCGTCATCCTGGTCGTGGGAGATGTGGTGTACGAGATCGTTGATTAGGGAGGCAACCGAAAAGATAGCATATAGAGGCGACCAATCGGTCGCCTCTACGGCATATTCCTATCGGTTTCAGCCAATTGCTTTAAGAAAGCTGTGACAATTTGAGGATCGAAATGGGAGCCCGAATTTTGTTCAATATACTCTCGGACATCGGACTGTTCCCAGGCTGGCCGGTAAGGACGGTCAGATGTGAGCGCGTCCCACACATCGATCACTGCGAATATCCTGGCTGCCATTGGAATTTGGGCACCTTTCAAACCGCGCGGATATCCTGATCCATCCCATTTTTCATGATGGCAATACGGGATTTCCATCGCTGGACGCAGATAATCAATGGAAGAAAGCATATCATAAGCATATTGTGGGTGCTTACGCATAATTACCCACTCTTCATCAGAAAGTTTTCCAGGTTTGAGTAAAATCCGGTCTGGAATGCCCAATTTACCCATATCATGTAACAAGGCTCCACGCCGGATATGGACTATCTGATCGTCGCTCATCCCCAAATTTTTGGCGAGTTGTATGGTCATTTGGGTAACCCGCTGGGTATGACCTTCTGTTTCCTCGTCCCGCAAGTCCATCGCCCTCGACCAACCTTCAATGGTGGCATCATACGCTAGAACCAGTTTTGTATTGGATATCTGAAGGTCTTCGAACGACCTGATACTATCGATCGCGATAGCTGCCTGACCAGCCAGAGTTTCCAAAAAACTGAACCAATCCGGATCGGGATTGAGACGATCCCGATTGAAAACCTCCAATACTCCAATCAAATGCCCTTTTGCTCGCAAAGGGATACCACAATAGGATACAAACCCTTCCCCAGTGAATATCGACGTAGGGGTAGTCTCTCCCTGGTAGAGTGAGATATCTCGGATAAAGATCCGTTTCCAATCAGAGGCGATCTGTCCTGCAAACCCAACCCCAATGCGTAAGGATACTTTATTCATTGCGCTGGTACGAAACCCTTGACTAACTGTACTTTCGAGGGTGTTACTTGTCGGTTTATATAACAGGATATCTGCCGCGTCTACCCCCAATTGTTCAACGGTCTCCCCAAGTACAACCTTTAATGTCAACCGAACATCCATACTGTTCGCAATAGCACCGTCTATAGTATGAAGCGATTCAATATTTTTCAATTGTCGTTCAGTGCTTGCAAACAGGTGAGCATTGGTAATCGCCTGGGCAGCCTGATTACTCAGGCCATCCAGAAGCATGATCTCGTCCTCGCTAAATCTGCGCTCCTTCCCTCTGGAATATATGGATAAGGAGCCGATGAAAGTATCCTTATTCTTTATCTTGACAGAGACAATTGAAAAAAGATCCAATGATTGATATATCTCAGCGTTTGGTAATCTGGGCTCAGTTTTCGCATTTGGGATAAGGATGGGTGTATCCGAAGAAGGTGATAGATCAGATGGATAATCGCTGATGGGTATTTGCACACTCTTTTCGCGCAATTGTGTGGGTAATCCATAATCAGCAACAATAGAAAGGGTTTGACTGACCGAATTGTAAGTATGAAGCGCCACAGTGGGAACTGATAGGGCATGCGCCGTTTCTTCACAGACAGCTGATAAGACTTCATCGAGATCCAATTTTGAATTAATTTTGGCGGCAGTATGGACCAGGGCTTCAGCGCGGGCGGTCTGTTGCAGGATTTTCTCCTCGGCAAGCTTTCGTCCGGTGATGTTTTGAACAGCACCATATACTCCAACCAATCTGTTTTGTTCGGTATCCCAAACTGGTTGGGCAGACACTCGTACCCAAACGATCTCACCGCTTTTCGATATTGTGCGCAGTTCGCTGGTGATAGGTCGATTGGTCTGTAGCGTGTTCATGTCCTGTTCATCAATTATCAGATCATCAGGATGCAGACTGGCTCGCCATCCACCCATTGCGATAAATTCCTCAAGTGTATATCCTGTGATATCCTCGAACGCGCCGGCTGTCCAATTTTGGATAATCAGACCATCCGTACCAATTTCGCTTGAATAAATATAGTCAGAAGCTACGGTGGAAATGGCGCGATATTTCTCCTCACTTGCCAAGAGCGCTTCTTCCGCCTTTTTTCGGGCCTCATTCTCGGCTTCGACTTCTTGATTCTTTTCTTCAAGCTGAGCTATCTTATCTTCCAACTTGCGGACGAGGGCAGCATTATATTCCTTGTAGTATTCCTCTGAGCTGATCTTTCCTTGCTGAACGGCGGTTACACCAGAGGAGTATTTATCGATGGTTTCTTTCAACATGACCAAAAATTGTGCCGGTTCAGCCGGCTTGACAATAAACCGTTCCGCACCCAGACTGAGCGCCAATGCCTCATCCTGGGGTTCCGTGTAAGTAGCCGTATAAAAGATGAAAGGGATGTCTTTCAACCCTTCATCTTCCTTACAAGCACGGCAGAAACTGAAGCCATCCATTACCGGCATTAAAATATCGCTGATGATCACATCCGGTTTGCTCTGGTGGGCAAGAGCTAACGCCTCGGCACCGTTTTTAGCAGAGTTTAATTCATACCCGTTTGAAGTCAGAAGTACCTGTAATAAATAGAGATTCTTGTCTTCGTCGTCTACAATAAGAATTTTAGTCATGTGAACTCACTACTGTATTATCAGTTTTTTGAGGTAGGAATTGTTCAATTTGAGACACAAATGTCTCAGGATTAATTGGTTTTTCAATATATCCAACACAGCCTGAAGACAGTGCTTGTTCACGGTCGCCTACCATTGCATACGACGTTACAGCTACAATTGGAATATCCCTTCTTCCGCGGTTTTTTGTTAATTCGGTCGCGACAGAATATCCATCCATTCCTGGTAATTGTATATCCAAAAGGATAAGATCGGGTTCAATCTGATCAACCATATCAATTCCAGTCGGACCATCAATCGCCTGGAAGACCTGATAACCATTCTTTTCCAGGAGAAAAGAGGTGAGGTAACGGTTTCTCTCATTATCCTCGATGAGAAGGATTTTTCCTTTCATGTTGTTTTCCTTTCAAGCGGCAATGTAAAGGTGAAAGTGCTCCCTTTTTCCCATTCGCTTTCAACCCAAATTTCTCCACCCATTGATTCAACCAACCGTTTGCATATGGAAAGACCCAATCCGGTCCCGTCGTGCTGGCGTGTTAAACCTGTATCCAACTGTTTGAATGGCTGGAACAGTGATCCGATTTGTTCGCTCTTGATACCCATTCCAGTATCCGTAATCGACGTGATTACCATTCCATCCTTTAAATCACTGCGTATCTCTACCCCGCCCTGGTCTGTAAATTTCAGAGAATTGCTGAGAAGGTTCAGAATGATCTGTTCTACCCTGCGGCGATCGCCAATCATGCTTCCGATCTCCGGTGAGATCGATGTTGTCAGTTTTAGGTCTTTCTTCCTGGCTAATGGGATCGTAATATCAATACATTTCTTAAGGGAATCTTGAAGGTTATATGGTTCATGCACCAATTCGAATTGGCCGGCTTCGATCTTCGAAATATCCAATACATCGTTGATCAATTCCAGCAGGTGACGAGCGCTATCCTGAACCATGTTTAGTTGTTTTTCTTGTTCCGGTTCCAGTGGACCAACCAACTTCATTAATATCATTCCCGTGAAACCAATGATCGAATTGAGGGGAGTGCGCAATTCATGCGACATAGTGGCGAGGAAGGCTGATTTCAACCTGTCAGCCGACTCTGCACGCGCTTTGGCTTCTTCCAATTGTGCAGTTCTATCTGCCACACGCTGCTCGAGCACTTCATTTAACTCGCGGATTTCTTTTTCAACTCGCCGATTTTCGGTCATATCATGCACAGAGCCAACCAGATAGGTGCAGACCCCGGTATTATCAAAGAAAGGCGTGATCGCCACTTCACCTATGAGGGTTCCTGTGGGATATGCAGATACTTCCTCCCATTTCAATGTCCTATTCTCTTGGATCGCCTGTTTATACCTCGCTTTTACTAGCGGTTGAGCATCCTCGGGTAAGATATCTTCCACCCGCTTGCCTACAATCTGATCCCTTGTCAGACCTGTAACGGAAAGAAAAGCCTGGTTAATGGATGCGAATCGAAAACAATCGTTCGGTTCGACAGAAAGGAGAAAAACAACATCACTGACGGTATCGAATATTAATGATAGACGTTTTTCACTGGCATCAATTTTTTCTTCAACAATCTTGCGGTCAGTAATATCTTGAACTGCACCATTGATACCAATTAATTCATTCCGTTCTGCATCCCAGACCGGGTGGGCATAGTTTCGTACCCAGACGATATTACCGTTCTTCGCGATTGTCCTGATCTCGCTGACGATGGGTTGATTTTGTCGAAGTCTTTCCAAATCCTGATCGTCTTTCGCCCGATCATCCGGATATAAACAGGCGCTCCATCCTCCATGGGCTTCATATTCTTCGAACGTATAACCGGTAATTGCCTCAAAGGCGCCGGTGACCCAGGTGCAGGTCTGACTTCCGTCCGGATTGACCACGGAGGAGAACATGTAATCAGATGCCACGGTTGAGATTAAACGATATTTCTCTTCACTCTCGCGCAAAGCGTTGTTGGTCTCAACCAGATGCCTGGTCCGATCATGCACCTGCTTGCGAAGGAGGAATATCCATATCACAGCAAGTCCAAACAGGAATACGATTATGCCAAGGATCCAGGCAATCGTCCCCAACCATCGATTTGGGGTGGACGGATTTAACCAGCGGTTCATGATCGTGGAATAGACCGAATTCGGATCATCCCGCCATGCTGCCAAATGCGTATCGATGGCATCCAACAGATCGTGGTTTTGACCTTGTGCTGTCGCGTAATAGAGGGTGGTCGCATTAAAAATGATGGAGGTCCGTACCAGACCAAATTTCTGATACGAATAATCTCCGAAAAAGTGGTTGGTAACAGCGGCGTTGGCTGATCCTTCCTCTACCAATCTGAACGCTTCTTCAGGTGATTTTGCCGGTAGGATGGTCACATCAAAACCGGATGCCTGCATCGTTTGTTTGATCACCGATTCCTGGATAGATCCGCTGAGGACGGCTACGACCTGACCATTCAGTTGGTCAAGGTGATTGATTTTCGATTGTGGATTGGCATACACCCGCGACCAACTCTCGGCGGCAGGGATACGATGGAAATCATAGAGCTTGTCCCTCTCAGGTGAATAGGCTACATCAGGCATCAGGTCTATCTGTCCTGCTTGCAAAGCTTCAAGACAGGCTTCCCATTCGCAGGGATCGTATGTTAAAGTCCAGTCATCCCTATTGGCAATTTCTTTCAATAGATCGATAAAGAACCCATCCGCCTGACCCTTCTCGTTCAGGAAGACTTTTGGCATATTCTGGTAGACCCCGACCCGTACCGTTCTACCTTTTGCTTGTACGAAACTGATGGGAACCAATACGGAGATCAGAATGATAATTAACGGCAAGTAATACCACCGACGTCTTTTCCAGCGGTGGGTTGGAATTATTCCGATGTGGTTAACCGGTGTGATTGAAGCAGGTGAAATCTGGGGTTTGGTGGAAATTGAAGCAACCCAACCCCATCTATCCGTCGAGTTGAATAAAAATTTTAATATTTGTCCCATAGTTCTTCTCAATCAGGCTTTGATGATTTGGGACCGAACGTCTTCCCTTGGATGAAAAACACACAGGTGAAAATACATTGAAAATCAGACGAAACCAAAATCCGTTTCCATCAGTTCAGTATGACCATTATTTTGTAGATTGCAATAAAACCTGCATTAATCTATCAGAATACCTCGAAATCATACTCGACTCTACCTAAAAAAGAGAATCGTTAATTAGGAAATCCGCTATAAGGGTTTACTACTAGAAGAATGATCTTCCCTCGTCCAGCTTGTTTTTGATAAACCTACCACGAATCAAATTCAGAGAATGGGACCGACGCAACTGCCTCAATATCCGTTCGATTTGATCAGGTTGGGAAGTAGGCCGCTGGTATAATCAACCCATGACATCCATCGTTGCCATCGACATCGAAACAACCGGCCTGGATCCGCGCCGCGACGCCATTATTGAAATCGGCGCCGTACGCTTTAACGACGACGGCATCCAGGAAGAGTGGCGTTCCTACGTCAATCCTGGCCGTCCCATCCCCACCTTCATCACCCAACTCACCGGCATTAAGAACGAGGATGTCGTCAAAGCCCCACTAATCAAAGCCATTATCCCCGAGTTGGCTGTTTTCGTTGAAGAATCACCTATCCTCGGGCAGAACATCCTGTTCGACCTCAGCTTCCTTAAACGCCAGGGAGTCTTTTCGGATAATCCCTTCATCGACACCTTCGAGTTAGCAGCGCTGCTGCTGCCATCCGCCCGGCGCTACAACCTGGGCGCTCTGGCCATTGAATTGGGACTGCCGATAACCGAAGATCTGCACCGCGCGCTGGATGATGCCCGACTGACCTTTCGCGTCTACCAGGAGCTGTTCCGCCGATTAATCGACCCCGAGAAGGGACTCTCGACCGATCTGCTATCCGAGATACTGCGGTTGAGCGAGCCGTTCGAGTGGGGTGGACGCCTACCCTTCGAGTGGGCGTTCCGCAGGAAAGCACGTGCCGGTCTTACTGCAAAACGGGGTGGGCACGTTACAGAGGGGTTGTTCGGCAAAGCCAGCTACCTCGCGCCCCTCAAGCCGAATACCGAAATGAAACCATTGGATGTGGATGAAGCGGCTGCCCTATTGGAGAACGGTGGCGCTTTTGCCAAATTCTTCCCCAGTTTCGAGAACCGCTCTCAACAGGTGGAGATGCTGCGCAAGGTGGCTCAGTCGTTCAATGACAGTGCCCATCTGCTGGTGGAAGCCGCCACCGGCACCGGGAAGTCGTTTGCCTACCTCGTCCCGGCGGCCATGTGGGCGATGCAGAACAATACCCGGGTGGTGATCTCGACCAACACCATCAATCTGCAGGAACAGTTGATCAAGAAGGATATCCCCGATCTCAAGTCAGCCCTCGGGTCGAATTTACAGGCCTGCGTGTTGAAGGGCAAGAATAATTACCTGTGCCCGCGCCGGATGGAAGCGGCGCGGTTACGGCAACCCGCCAGCCTGGAGGAGATGCGTGTCCTCGCGAAGGTATTGATCTGGCTCAGCCAGGGAGGTACAGGCGACCGCACCGACTTGACCCTTACCGGTCCTGACGAGCGGGAAGCCTGGACAAAGCTATCGGCGGACGATGAAGCCTGCTCGATCGAGAACTGCATCAAGCGAACCGGGGGAGCCTGCCCGTTCTACCAGGCGCGCCAGGCAGCCCAGTCTGCTCATTTGATCGTAATCAACCATGCCCTACTTTTGGCGGATATCGCCACAGGCAGCCGCGTGTTGCCCGAATATCAGTACCTGATCGTGGATGAAGGCCACCACCTGGAGGAAGCCACAACCAACGCGCTAGCATTCCGTGTGACCCAGCCCGAGGTGGACCGTTTGCTCAAGGAAGTGGGAGGCTCATCCAGTGGGGTCCTCGGACGATTCCTGACCGTGATCTATAAGACGGTTAAGCCATCTGAACTGGCGATGCTCGAGAAGCAGGTCAAATCTGCCACTGATGCAGCCGCGCGGGTGCAACACCAATCCATGCAATTCTTCAGATCAGTCGATGACTTCCTCAAAATGCAAGCCAACGAACGCCAACAGGTGCAGTACTCGCAGCAGGTCCGCATTGTACCCGCCACACGCACCCAGCCCGATTGGGCGGAAGTGGAGATCGTTTGGGACGATCTGAGTGCGTCGTTCAAGAAATTACTCACCGATCTGGCTGGAATCTTCCAGTGGATGGGGGAGAAAGCCGAAAATGCCTCTGACGACCTGGTGGATGTGCAGGGGTCGCTCGGCAACTTGATCCGCCGGGTAACGGAGATCAGCATCAATGTAAACGGGCTGGTATCCAACCCGTCCAATGACCGCATCTATTGGGTAGAACTGAACAATACCGGCACCCGTCTGAGCCTGAACGCGGCTCCACTGGAGATCGGTCCTTTGATGCGTCAGCACTTATGGAATACGAAGGAAAGTGTGATCGTCACTTCAGCCACCCTGACTACTGCCGGTGAGTTCACCTATCTGCGCGGGCGGTTGGACGCGGAGGATGCCGATGAGTTATCGGTCGGCTCGCCGTTCGATTACGAGAACGCGGCCATGCTCTACATCGTTAACGATATTCCCGAGCCAAGTATGGGATCACAATATCAGCAGGAGCTGAATAACCTGCTGCTGCGCCTCAGCAAATCGACCAATGGTCGTCTGCTGGCGCTCTTCACCAGCTATTCGCAACTCAAGCAGACCTCAGCCTATCTGGGACCGGCGCTGGCGGATAAAGGCATTACCGTCTACGAGCAGGGGGAAGGGGCTTCGGCAGCAAGTCTGCTGGAGAGCTTCAAGAGTTCCGAGCGTTCGGTGCTGCTCGGTACGCGCTCCTTCTGGGAAGGGGTAGATATCCCGGGGCAGGCGCTTTCAGTCCTGGTGATCACCAAGCTGCCTTTCGATGTGCCCAGTGATCCAATCGTGGCGGCGCGCTCCGAGACTTTTGACGACCCGTTCAACGAGTACAGCCTGCCGGAGGCAATTTTGCGATTTCGCCAGGGGTTCGGGCGACTGATCCGGACCCAGTCTGACCGCGGGGTGGTGGTGGTAACAGACAAGCGTTTGCTGTCCAAGAAATATGGCAAGCTGTTCCTGGAGTCAATACCCGGCTGCACCAACCGAATTGGCTCGTCTGTCGACCTGCCGAAAGTGGTGGAACGCTGGCTAAATAACTGATCCTTATCTGGGTGGGTGAATGGTGGTGAAACGATGATCCTACGGGCTATGACGGCTGATGACTGGGTGTCCGTGCGGTCTATTTATGAAGAGGGGATCGCGACGGAGAATGCCACGTTTGAGACGGAATCTCCCGATTGGGAAACTTGGGACGCAGGACACATTAAATCCTGCCGGGTGGTTGGACTGGATGATGGGGGCAAGGTAGTGGGTTGGGCGGCGCTAACGCCTGTATCGAGCCGGTGTGTGTATGCCGGTGTGGCGGAAGTGAGCGTGTATGTGGCGCAATCTGCCCGTGGGCAAGGCTTCGGCCGGCTACTGTTGCAACGCCTGGTTAAGGACTCAGAAGCAGCCGGCATCTGGACGCTGCAATCAGGTATTCTGGCGGAGAACGAAGCCAGCATCCGCTTGCACTTGACGTGCGGATTCCGACTGGTGGGTAAACGAGAGCGGTTGGGCAAGCTGAACAAGCAGTGGCGTGATGTTGTCCTGATGGAACGGCGCAGTAAAAAGGTAGGGGTGGAGTAAACTGGGGGAAAAGAAACTAGAAACTAGAAACTAGAAACCAGGACCAATTACCCGATACCTGTAACCAACTACCGGTAATCTATTTCCAATTACTTAATAGCTAATTTCGAATTTCTCTTATCCAACTACAATTCCTTGAGAAGTTGCCAAGGCCGGGCTATCCTAGTATATGAAAAGGGATATGCTCATGCTTGACGAGATTGGTCAGATTGCGATTACGGTCTCCGATGTGGATCGTGCGTTGAAATTCTATCGTGAGGTATTGGGGTTGCAATTCCTCTTCAGCGCTGGACCGAACCTGGCATTTCTATCCGCTGGCAGTATTCGGATCATGCTGACCAGACCCGAGGGGGAGGAATCTGCCCCGGGCAACTCAGTTCTATATTTCAAAACCGATCAATTGGAAGAAGCCTACCAGGTGGTGCTGTCACGTGGAGCCGTCGCAGAGAAAGGGCCGCATAAGATTGCGGATATGCCCGATCACGAATTATGGATGGCTTTTGTCCGCGACCCGGACGGTAACCTAGTCGGTTTGATGGAAGAGCGACGGGAATTGAAGTAGATACTGGAAAGCCGAAAATCGTAAGTAGTAAGTAATAACATAGAAATTGGTAATTGGGTAGCGTAGATGGCAATAGAATCATTAAACTGGTAACAGGTCTCCTGTTACCAGTTTCTAGTTACAATTTCCAAATTTCTGACTTCAAATTTCTGATATCTGTTCTCTGGTTTCTTCTTTCTCAATCAGGACAAGCCAATCACCTTGCCTGTTTCCAGATCGAGGTCGATGTCGTAGAATGCCGGACGGGTGGGCAGGCCGGGCATGGTGCTCATCTTACCGAGTAGCGGGTATAGAAAGCCTGCGCCAACTGAGGCGCGCACTTCACGGACCAGGATGCGAAAACCGGTTGGTACGCCTTTGATGGTCGGGTCGGCGGTCAGCGACAGGTGGGTCTTCGCCATGCAGATCGGAAGTTTATCGAAGCCCAGGCGGGTATATGCAGTTACTTGCTCATCTGCTTCAGGAGTGTAATCCACACCATCCGCACCGTAGACTTCCTTGGCAATGATCTCGATCTTCTGCTTGATGGATTTCTCCAGGGGATATAAAAACTTAAAGGAAGCAGGTTTCTCCGCAGCTGCGACGACAGCTTTTGCCAGGTCTACCGCGCCCAAGCCACCTTCACCCCAATGGCGGGCGACCACGGCATCTTCCGCACCGGCTTCAATGGCTGACTGGCGGATCAATTCCAACTCGGCGGGTGTGTCAGTCGCAAAGGTGTTGACCGCCACCACAACTGGAACGCCAAACTTCCGGGCGATCTTGATGTGATGCTGCATATTCGGAATCCCTGCCTTTAATAGAACGAGGTTCTCGTCGGTGTACGCTGGATCGAGCGGTTTCCCTGCCACCACCTTGGGACCACCGCCGTGCATTTTAAGCGCCCGGACGGTTGCCACGAGGACTACTACATTTGGTACAAGTCCGGAGGTGCGGCACTTGATATCCATGAATTTCTCCATGCCGATATCAGCGCCAAATCCGGATTCCGTCACCACGTAATCCGCCAATTTGAGCGCGATCTGGTCGGCGAGAATGGAGCTATTACCGTGGGCAATATTGGCAAAGGGTCCGGCATGAACGAAGACTGGCGTCCCTTCGAGGGTTTGCATCAGGTTGGGTTTGATCGCGTCACGCATCAGCACGGTCAGAGCTCCGGCGATGCCAATATCTTCGGCTGAGACTGCTTCGCCAGATCTGCTAAGTCCGATGACCATCTTGCCAAGGCGTTCGCGCATGTCTTTCATGCTTGTGGTCAGGGCTAGGACGGCCATGATCTCGCTGGCTACGGTGATGTCAAAGCCAGTCTCACGGTTGTGCCCTTTCTCCTCGTCACCCATCCCCACGGTAATTCCACGCAGGAAACGGTCGGAGGTATCCATGACGCGCTTCCAAGTGATGGTCTCGGGATCGATATCCAACCGGCAGAGTTTCTTGCGCTCTTCCGGAGTCAAATCAATGGGATTGGTCTTACTGATCCCCAGCTTTTTCAGCCGGCCTAATAGCCCTTTTCCAAAGCGGCGGTTCCCCTGCTTGTCAGCCGGGCAAAGACGATTGAAAAGCTGCTCGTCGGTAGCTTCCGATTCGTGCATCATGCGAACATCGATCGCAGCCGCCAGGAGATTGTTTGCAGCCGTAATGGCATGAATATCACCGGTGAGATGCAGGTTGAAGTCTTCCATGGGAATGACCTGGCTGTATCCACCGCCTGCCGCCCCACCTTTGATCCCAAAAGTTGGTCCCTGACTTGGTTGGCGGATGCAGGTGATAACACTTTTTTGAAGATGCGCGCCTAATGCCTGACTCAGTCCGACTGTGGTGGTTGTTTTACCCTCTCCAAGCGGTGTAGGGGTGATTGCCGTCACATCGATATATTTCCCATTTGGACGATCCTTCAACCGGTCAAGAATTTCCAATTTGACCTTCGCCTTATAGGGACCGTAAAGTTCCAACTCGTCTGGCATCACACCCATTTCCTCAGCAACCTGAAGAATGGGTTTGAGGGTCGCTGCCTGGGCAATCTCAATATCTGATGGAACAGGTTTTAATAATTGAAGCGGGGTGGGAATAAATGTGCGACGTTTGTCGGAAGAGCTTTGTGACATATTGTAACCATCCTTTCCAAAGATTTATGTCAATCTGGAGTAGGCACTCTTATTTCTGATTGAGCATTATACAAATTATAGCCTGTTCCCTTTGGTTTTTATCTCCCCTGTAAAAGAACACTTGTACAAGGCATGATTAATAACAATACATGACAACTTACTTCCTGTAAGGTGACTGTAAGGATTTACTACGATACCTTACCTATAACTAACCTATAATCGTACTAGTTAAGTTTACTGGTTGTACATTCAAAACTGATGTTCGATAAGGGCACACCCGGTGAAAACCGGGGCCGCAAAGCCATGGGTCTAAAGCTGAAAAGCGATGACTGCCAGGCCGCCGAAGACATGGTCATAATTATTGGTTGCATCGTTTAATCCCCTATGACCCTATCTAACAGCATAACGGCGATGCCCTTGTCCTTGAGGACGAGATGGCAAAGACTTTCATAGCAATAATCCAAAAACTAACACTGGCAATCATTCTTACAGCCAGTTTATTCCCTTTTTCGGTTGTTTCAGCCAATATAATTCCAGTCACACCGGGTATCGCTAATATCCAACCCGCGACCAACAACGTAACCCAAATCGCCTTAAGCGAGTTTGTTGAATCCGTCCAGGATGGTAAGAACTTGGTTCGGGGTGTGTATGTGGACAACATCATGGCATTGCGGGTTATGCAGCAGCCAACTGGAAATAACGGATTTGTCTCTTCTGTAGCAGGTGTAGCAACTCAATTTCAAATGGCAGACGCCTATGGAACGACTGGTCTTTTAGCACACAACTTTGCGGCCGGTTCCAACTTCTCAAAGCTGAATGAAAAAGACATTATCACAATCGTCTATGGGGATGGCAGCCTGAAGAAATATATCGTGACCAGCGTCGTAAAGTATCAGGCGCTTTCACCCAGTAGCCCCTCTTCAAAATTTGTGGATCTTGTAACAAATGACACCCTCACAGCCACGATGCTCTTTGAAAAGATCTACAAAGGCGATCCCCACCTGGTCCTTCAGACCTGTATCGCAGTCGAAAATGAATTATCCTGGGGCCGGCTTTTTATCGTCGCGGAGCCTCTGGAAGCATAAGCATATTGGATCGTACTCATTAAAATTGAGACAGATTATTCTGTCTCAATTTTCCTATTCTGGTAGTATCCACTCTTTAAAAATCGAATCCAACTGGCAGAAACACGACTCTTCCAGTTCCGTCTGAATCTCATTTCTTGTAACGATCTTCCATTTATTACTGGCTGCATAATCGTGAAGAAATTGATCGAAAGCATCCGTTCCGATCTGTTTTTCCAACTCTACAAAAAAGATTGCACCTCTGCCATAGATGATCCCGCTATAGGCATCATCGCTATACGCCGAAACTGGCAAACCAATGGGGATATTATCCCGATCCACCCGATCCCAGCGATCATAAAAGGACGCCAGGTAGCCATCCTCTCCCTGTTTTCCGTACAAGTTGGAAAAAACCCGATAGGTCATATATTGTGAGAGGGACTCATCGAGCCATGGCTCATTTACCTGGTCATTGCCGATCAAATTATAGAACCACTGATGGGCTACCTCATGGGTGATAACGGATCTCAACATGACATCAGAAGGCAGCCCGCCAAATACGGCTTCAGGATCATAGAGGTCTTGATTTATGACAGTTAGTCCGGGATATTCCACTCCCGCTGCATTCGTATGAGTGGCGATCACATCAAATTCAGTATATGGATAGGGACTAACCAACCCGGATAGGGTTTGAATTGCAGAAGAAGCTGAATCGAGTGCTTTCTTATTTCCTGCTTTCAATAGGACTGGCGCAAAGCTGTTAATTTTCACGTCATCCAGCCAGCGTGTCTGCTGGACCAGATCTTTCCCTGCGCAGAGGAAGAAATCCCGGGCAGGCCCGGCTGCATACTCAGCCGATTGGGTTTTACCATTCTTGGATAGTGCAATTTGACTCCCGCTGGCTACAAGCGTGAGCTGCGAAGGGGCATCGACCCGGACCAGATAAAGACCGGCATCGGTATACGTCACATCACCACGAGTTTCAGGGATCTCTGTGTGCCAACCCAGGTTGTCGTACACCGCCAACATGGGATAGAAATGAGCCAGGGTCAGTAATCCATCCTTGGAGGAGAATATATTGTAATTGCTGGCTGCATCCCCGGGCATGGAATACTCAAAACGGAGTGAAACCACAACTGCATTCCCGGGTTCAAGGGGCGATTTCAGAGGAATAGCAAGGACAGATGAAAGACCAGAGATGGAAACGGAAACATCCTCGCCATTGATCTGAGTACCGGAAATAGTGACAGTGGAACCGAAGAGCGCCGGGTAGATCCGAAAGATGATCCGATCGAGAGGAACTTTCTCCTGGTTGGTATACAGAACCTCTTGTTCCCCGACGATTTTCTGTAAGGTCTCATCAATCTTAATGTGGATCCGGTATTGAGGTGCGCCTGCCATTTGTAGCAGCGAACCCTGTTCTGATGCTCGCAGGTTTGCCTGGTATGGGGTTACATTTTCCCACTCGATCGGGAAAATCCGACTTGCGGGAGCCATTATTTCAGGTAATCTTCCACCACTTATGGCACCAGGAGTTCTCGATTCTGGGGGGGTAAGGGTTGTCCGGTCATAACGAACAGCAAATCCACTACATGCGGCAATGAGGATTGGGACCGCCAACAGTGTTAATATTCCTCGAAGTCTGTTCATAGCATCTCCATTACACTATTCTATTTTAATGGGATATTTATCCCATCTACGAATAATCATCAGTGGAGTTTTCAGTGTTCTCGATGTCTGATTTTTCGCACAAACTAAGATGGGATATAATCACTTACATATGGAAGAAAACCTAATTCCACGCAAGCTTCCCCCGTTTCGATCGTTCATTCCATTCTCTATTCTGCTTGCCCTGATCGGATGGGGGGGAGTATTTTACCTCATCAACAGCACGCTACCGACATTAGGACCACGCTGGTTGTTTTTCTTCTTCATTACACTGGCAATGACGGGAACGGGTCTTCCCATGATCGTATTCCTAAATATACGGTTTCCCAGTTACCCCCCCATTGATACGCCGGTTGTTATACGCCAGGCTTGTTGGATCGGTGTGTTCTCTGGTGTGATCGCCTGGTTGCAATTGGGCAGGATATTAACGCCCGGTATCGGTGTGGTCATCGCAGTGGCTTTGGTAGTGATTGAAGGATTGATCCGTTTTCGGGAAAAAAGTCGTTGGAGCCCGGCGGAAAGTGAAACAACAGATTCACCAGTCCAAAATGAAGGTATATTTCCGCCTGAAGACAAGCCTGAATGAAGAATTTACGAGATATTCCATCGGTCGAACAGGTCTTACAGTCTGCCCCGCTTCAACCGATTCTTCTTGAACATGGACGGAATCTGACAATTGAAGCTCTCCGACAGGTATTAAAAGAAATTCGGTCCGATTTCGTGACCGGTATTCCCGGCGAGACGGAGATCATCCGATTAACCCATCGATTGATCCTTCAATGGAGCACTATACCTCTGAAATCAGTCATCAATGCCACCGGAGTGATCTTGCATACAAATCTTGGACGCGCTCCGTTGTCCATGGAGACTCTCCACGCCATGGAATCCGTTTCCACAGGATACTCCAACCTTGAATTTAATCTTCAGACCGGATCTCGTGGAACTCGAAGTACACACACCGAAGCACTTCTACATCAACTCACCGGCGCGGAAGCGTCACTTGTAGTCAATAACAACGCGGCGGCTGTTCTTCTGGTTTTATCCGCCCTTGCGACAAGGAAGCAGGTGGTCATCTCCCGCACCCAGTTGGTGGAAATTGGGGGTGGATTTCGCGTCCCGGATGTGATGCGGCAATCTGGTGCAAAATTACTGGAAGTGGGTACGACGAACCGGACACACCTCGATGATTACACACAAGCCCTGAAGTCAGGTGCTAGGATTGTTGTTCGTGCTCATGCATCCAACTTTAAAGTCATCGGTTTTACAGGCGAACCGACCCTGCAAGAAATCGTAGAAGTAACCCATGCTTTTGGTGGGCTGGTGATTGACGACCTTGGATCAGGTACACTGGTGGATTGCTCGCTGTATGGTCTGGCTCATGAACCGATGGTCCAAGAATCGGTGCAGGCTGGCGCCGACATTGTCTGCTTTTCAGGTGACAAACTATTGGGCGGACCTCAAGCTGGTATTATTTTGGGTCGGAAAGAATTGCTTGAAAAGATCCACAAACACCCCCTGGCTCGAGCAGTTCGGGCAGATAAGACCTGCATCGCTGGTCTTGTGGCAACCCTTCTCCATTATCGAAAAGCAGACTTCGAGAATAGCATTCCCATCTGGCACATGATCTCCTGTCCCCTGGCTGAAATTCGATCAACTGCCCAACGATGGAAAAGCCATCTGGGCTCTGGCGAGCTTATCGAAGGACAATCCACTGTTGGTGGAGGAAGTCTACCTGGAGAGACGATCCCGAGTGTGTTATACGCTTTGACAGTAAAATCTCCCCAGGCGTTTTTGAAAAAACTGCGTGACCTGAATCCGCCAATCATTGCCCGGATCGAATCAGACAAAGTGGTATTCGATCCAAGAACCGTGTTAGCTGGGCAGGAAACTGAGTTCCTGCGCTTACTTGAACATACCTTACGTTGAGGAAAATTCACATGAAAACAGAAATTGACAGCCTGATGATACAAGATGGAATCGATGGACTACTCGTGTTTGGCAATGGATTTCATAATCCGCCGATGGTCTATTTAACTGGGGGTGGGCATTTCAGTGAAGCTATTCTGGTAAAGAAACAGGGGAATCCCCCAATTATGTGTGTCAATCCGCTGGAAAGGGAAGAAGCGGCTAAATCCGGTTTCGAAATCCATACACTTACTGATTTGAATTATTTTGATGTTCTACAAGAATCGCGAGGAGACAAACATCTTGCTGAAGCGCAGATGATCCGCATCTTACTAGAAAAAGCCGGGTTGCTGCATGGCAAAATCTCTGTCATGGGTGTGGTTGAGATCAGCTCGATCTGGAGAGCGCTGCAATACCTTCAAGAATTGATGCCCGAGATTGAGTTGATTGGGGTAACCGATAAATCGGTAGTCAGTAAGGCAAGGGTCACCAAAGACAAAGCAGAATTAGATCGCATCATCCAGATGGGGAAGGTGACAACGAAAGTGGTCGGTCGGGTTGCCGAATTCCTCCAAACCCGATCAGTTATGGATGAAGTCTTGTACCATGAAGGAAAACCTCTGACGGTGGCAGATGTGAAGAGCCGAATCGACCTTTGGTTGGCAGAGGAAGGTGCTGAGAACCCGGAAGACACCATCTTCTCGATTGGGCGCGATGCAGCAATTGGACACTCCAGCGGGACACCTACCGATCCGATCACCCTGGGTAAAACCATTTGCTTTGATATCTATCCGTGCGAAAAGGGCGGAGGTTATTTTTATGACTTCACACGCACCTGGTGCCTTGATTACGCCCCGGAACCTGTCCAAACCCTTTACAATCAAGTCCGGGAAGTATATGAAACCGTGGTTCCGGCATTAAAATCCGGAACACCCTGCCTGGATTATCAGCAGATGACCTGTGACCTGTTTGAAAAAATGGGACACCCGACAGTCCAGACGGATATGAATACCACCGATGGCTACAACCACAGTCTGGCGCATGGGTTGGGTTTGAATGTCCACGAACAACCCTGGTTCAGTGTTCTGGCTGCTTCCAATGATATCCTGGCTCCCGGAATGGTCTTCACCATCGAACCCGGTTTATACTATCCAGATAAAGGGATGGGCGTCCGTATCGAAGATACGTATTATGTGGATATGGATGGAAGTATTAAAAAGTGTGTCGATTATCCAATGGACTTAGTGTTACCCATGAAAGGATGATAATGGCAGACATTCCTACAAGAATATTAGGGATTGAGTCATCCTGTGATGAAACCGCAGCGGCAGTTGTTGAAGATGGCCGCAGGTTGTATTCCAACACCATCGCCTCACAGATAGACCTCCATGCCCAATATGGAGGCGTTTTCCCCGAAGTGGCATCACGCCAGCATATCCGTACAGTATATGGTGTTGTAGACCAGGCGTTACAGCAAGCCCATATGACCCTGCAGGAGGTTGATGCCATCGCCGTGACCCAAGGACCTGGATTGGCTGGCTCGCTAGTCGTTGGCTTGAATATGGCCAAAGGATTGGCGCTGAGTCGAAATATCCCACTAATCGGCGTCAACCATCTGGAAGGGCACATTTATTCAGCCTGGGTTTATCCGGCGTCCAGCTTCCCTCCAGGAACCAAACCGCCCGTAGAGCCCAAATTCCCCCTTATGGCGTTACTAGTCTCCGGGGGGCATACCGAACTGATCTTCATCAAAGGTCACCTTCAGTACCAACAATTGGGAAAGACCCAGGATGACGCTGCTGGTGAAGCATTCGATAAGGTTGCGCGCCTGCTTGGTCTATCCTATCCCGGTGGTCCATCCATTCAACTGGCTGCTGAAGGTGGTGATCCAAAGGCGTTCAATTTCCCCCGGGCAAAACTCGATAACCAGTGGGACTTCTCTTTTAGCGGTGTGAAGACGTCAGTTTTACGGATGGTGAAACAATTCGAATCAGCTAACAAACCGCTCCCAATTGCAGACCTGGCTGCTAGTTTCCAGGCTGCGGTGGTAGATACCCTGGTGACAAAGACCATTAAAGCGGCTGCCGAATTTGGTGCCAAAGAGATCATAGTCGCCGGCGGGGTTTCAGCAAACAAAACACTGCGCCAGGCATTCACCCTTCATTCCTACCTGCCTGTTCATATCCCTCATATTTCGCTCTGCACCGATAATGCAGCGATGATAGCCTGCGCAGGGTATTATCGTTTGGTAAGCGGGCAAAGCTCTGCTTTGGATCTGGACGCGTTGCCGACCTGGCCATTGACCGCTTGATGTAACTTTTAAATAATGGATACATCCAAATGATAGATCAACCGCACCCCGCCATCTCATTGGAGAAATTACGATCGGGTGATCGTGCTGAATTTGCTCGAATGGTTGAGCAATATTCTTCACCCATCTATCGTTTAGCGTTGAATATGCTAGGCACTGAGCAGGATGCGGAAGATGTCTTACAGGAAACCTTTATTAAAGCTTTCAAAGGTATCCAGAGCTTTAAGGAATTATCTTCCATTTCGACCTGGATCTACAGGATCGCTATCAACGAATCGCTGATGATCCTGAGGAAAGCCAAGAGGATAACGACCTCTCTGGATGCCATTGATGAAAACGAGGAAACGGTTGAACCAAAAGAGGTTATCGATTGGGGTGATCTCCCCGAAGAATCAGCTCTTAAGGATGAATTGAAAGGCAAACTGGATGGAGCGATTCGGCTGCTGCCAGAGAAATTAAGAATGGTATTCATATTACGGGATATGGAAGACCTTTCCATTCGGGAGACTGCAACCACCCTCGGTATTACGGAAATGGCAGTAAAGACCAGGCTGCTTCGTGCCAGGCTGCAATTACGAGAGGGTTTATCCAGCTATTTTCGGGAGAAGTTACCGGTGCAACATGAGTGATCAAAATGAAAAAAAATGCCATGACCTGATGGATTGTCTGTGTGATTATCTGGATGGAGATATTCCACCAGCCCTGAGGAAAGATCTTGAAGCTCATATTGAACACTGCGACCACTGCAGAATTGTGGTGGATACAACCCGGAAAACAATCTCTCTTTACCATCAACATGGTGAAGATCAGCAGGCTCCCGGTCCTGTTGTTGACCGATTGATCCATACCCTAAACTTGGACGATTACTTCCCAGAGCGATAATGGCTGAATTTCAGAAGAAGAACCAATCCGAGGATGAGAAAGCTGCCTGGACGGATAGTCTGCCCATGGTGGAGAAGATCGTTCCCAGTGATCGAAAGTGTCCAGCCTGCGAAAAGGGACAGCTTGAGTATGATCATTTCTTGAATTTGGTATGTAATGAGTGCGGGTATGTCGAAGCAAGTTGTTTTACCTGATAAAACAAGATCATCAAGTTTTGATGAAGGAGATACATGGAACGGCTGTTGAATAATGAGATCACTGCACAAGTGAAGTCTGTTCTCGATGAGAATCTAACTCATACGGTTAAGGTCCTTTTTTTTGAAAGTGAAGAGCGATGCGATTATTGCTCACAAACCCGGCAATTATTGGAAGAGATCATTCCTCTCCATTCTCTATTGAGTATGGAATCGTTTGATATTCTGGATCAGCCTGCAATGGCTGCTACCTATGGAATAGATAAGACTCCGGCGATCGTATTAACTGGTGCCGAAAACGGGAAAACCGTTGACTATGGGATCCGTTTTTATGGGATTCCGGTGGGACACGAATTTACCTCTCTGATCAACGATATTATCCTTGTATCCCGGCGAGATTCTGGTCTTAAACCGGCAACACGCGAGTTCCTTCAGACTCTTGATCGTAAAATCCATTTGCAGGTTTTTGTAACACCAAGCTGTCCGTATTGTCCGCGAGCGGTGACTCTCGCCCATGCGATGGCTTTGGAAACCCCATTTGTAGAAGCGGATATGATCGAATCAACAGAATTCAATGAGTTATCAGCCCGGTATCAAGTGAGTGGTGTCCCTCATACAGCGATAAATGAAGGCACATACGCGATGATCGGTTCCGGTCCGGAAGAAATGTTGGTCGACGAGATCAGAAAATCATTGGTTGTCTGAAAAGAGGAGGGAAATATGGATGCGAAAGTGACCTGGATAAAGAATATGCGTTTCGATGGGACATCCAACAGCGGTTTTACCCTGCCACTGGATGCAAAAGCTGAGGAAGGCGGCGCTTGTGAAGGATTCAGGCCAATGGAACTGATTGCCATCGGGTTGGCCGGGTGCACGGCGATGGATGTGATATCCATCCTGACCAAGAAACGACAGCAGGTTTCCGCATTCAATGTGACGGTTGCTGCCAAACGGGCAACCGAACATCCGAAAGTATTTACAGATATTGAGATTGTCTACCAGATCACCGGAAATAGTGTTGACCCGGCCGCGGCTGAACGAGCAATCCAATTATCGGAAGAGCGGTATTGTCCAGCGCAGGCAATGCTTTCCAAGGCAGTCGCCATCCATTCACGTTATGAGATCATTGAAGGGTAAATCGATTTTCCTCTCTTGGGATCCTTCGATTTCGCTTAAGTATGATACAGAAAACAATCAAATTCAAGCTATAGGGTTTTCTTTTCTAAATTGAGTTTTATACAATTGTGCATACAGTCCGTTCAGCGTGAGCAGGTCAGCATGTTTTCCACGCTCGACAATTTCTCCCCGATCGATAACCAGGATCAGATCAGCAGCCAGAATGGTACTGAGTCGATGGGCAATGACAATACTGGTACGCTTCGCCATGACCCGTTTTAAGGCTTCCTGAATTAATTTTTCTGATTCACTATCCAGGCTGCTGGTCGCTTCATCCAATACCAGGATCTTCGGATCCTTGAGAATTACCCTTGCCAGAGCGAGCCGTTGTTTCTCACCACCACTCAGTCGGTAGCCGCGTTCTCCCACGATGGTGTCATACCCTTCAGGTAGATCTTTGATGAAATGGTGAATGTTGGCAACTTTGCAAGACTCTTCCATTTCTGTTTGAGAGGCTTCCAATCGGGCATATTGCAAATTCGTTCGAATTGAATCGTGGAATAGATACGTCTCCTGAGTGACCATCCCGATCTGTCTGGAAAGCGATTCAAGTTTAACGTCCTTCAGATCATGACCATCAATGCGGATGACTCCCTCGGTCGGGTCATACAAACGCGGGATCAGATAGGTAAGCGTGGTTTTACCTGCCCCACTCGGTCCAACCAGCGCAACCAATTGTCCCGGATCCACGTGAAATGTGATGTGTTCCAATGCATTTCCGCGAGCCTGACTCCGGGCAGCAGGCAGCTCGCCTTCGGTGGGTTCAGTTGGTCCGGATAGGACGGTTGTCACTGTATCCAGGCTGCCATAACGGTGGACATCGCTTAATAAGAATTCGTCGCCAATTTTATACAGGAAAGTAACATCCTGAAAATCGATCTCTCCTTTGATGTCTCCAATCTCCAACGGGTTGACTTTTTCAGGGATATCGACAGGGAGGTCGATGACTTCAAAGACGCGTTCGAAACTGACCATGGACGTGGAAAATTCAACCGGAGCATTGGTCAGGTTTTGCAATGCCCCATAGAGCGTTCCTAGATAGGCTCCGAGTGCGATGATAGTACCTATGGAGAATTCACCCCTGATCACAAAATAACCACCCAATCCATACACCAGCGATGTACCGATCGCGGTGACCAATCCAACCAGGGTGATAAATATGGAACCCATGAATGCACGTTGCACACCCAGGTCACGCACAGACTGAGCTCGTTGGCTGAAACGATCCACTTCGAACGTATTTCGTCCGAATAATTTCACCAGCAGCGCTCCACCAATGTTAAGGGTCTCACCCATCAATGCATTGATGTGAGCATTCGCTTCCATCTGCCTGCGCGCAATGTCTCGCAATCGGGATCCCATTGAACGGGTTGCGAAAATGAAAAGCGGAAGAATGGCGACGCTGATCAACGTAAGCCGCCATTCGAGGCTTAGCATTACCACCAGAATGACAATACCCTGAATGATATTGGTGATGATCCCAACGATAGTGTTGCTGATCGCGTTTTGTGCTCCGACCACATCATTGTTAAGCCGGCTCATCAATTCGCCGACTTTGGTATTGGTGAAGAAGCGCAGTGACATGCGTTGCAAGGCGGAATAGAGTGAAAGGCGCAGGTCATAGATCACACCTTCACCGATCCTGGCTGTTAGTCGTCTTTGCAAGACATTGAACCCACCATTAATGATGGGAATTAATAGAAGAGCAATCGCAAGCATTAATAGACGAGGCAGGTCTTTTTGGGGGATGGTCTGGTCAATCAGATCGCGCATAATAAGCGGATTGACCACGGTGAGGGCCGTATGAGCCAGAATCGTTATCAGCGCCCCGATGATCAACTTCTGGTATGGTAGGGAATATTTCAACACCCGATTGAGTAACGGAAGTGTGACTTTCGGTTTTTCGTCCGGTGCTGCGATGATGCTCTTCAATCCGCCTTTTCCACGACCCTGCATGAATCACCTCTAAACTAAACTTTTACCTCATTATAGTGGCTCTCTAACCTTAGGTTGGGTTGCTCGAAGAGCACACTTCGAGTGAGCTGTCTTCGCGAATCCCAACAAATCCGGTCACTCGCACCCAGAATAAAATTTGATCAACTTTTCAACATCCGCTGCCCAATCGAGTGGATAAATTTCATCCTCCCCATCTCTAAAAAAACCAACTTCTTCTTTTCCTGCCTGCCAATGATACGTTCCCCACTCCCACCGAGCTCTGAAGTGAGATACGAATGAATTGTGTTATGAATGATACAAGAGATAAATAACAGAGAAATTGTCAACCATGTACCTCTGAGAAATTTTCTTGTTAATCGTGTCTGTATAGCTTTCCATTAATTGCAGTCCAATAAATACCATTACTATCCTCATCAATTTCTGCAAAACCATCGATTACCTTGCACCATTCACCTGTGTTTGTGTCCAATTTTCCTAAGGTGTGACCAGAGAACCATATATTACCTTTTAAATCCTCAAGAATAGGTTTAGGGTGAATCCATCTATACTTCACAAATGGATAATTTTTTGTGATAAAAATCGGTGAACGGAGCATTAAATTCCAACCATCATAACCTTCATTCGGAAAATTACTCTCAATAGTCCAAAAAGCAAAATCACTCAACCACAATCGAGCTTTTCTATCGATAAGTAATCCGCGGGGATTATCTGTTTCGATCGGTGGAAGAGCTAGAGTAACCTGTTTCTTGCTTATTGGATCATATTGGAAGATGGCATGGGAATCTATCACGCCGTATTCATAGACTTCAACCCAAACTCTGTCGTGAGAGTCTACCTCGATATCTGTTACCCTATTACCCGTAATATCTTCCCCAAGGATTATTTGTTCTACTATATCTGTATCAGGATTATAAACAAACACACCTTCATTTTCCAATGCGATCCAAAGTAAACCCTTGGAATCATCATCAATTTCACCACTTAGAGGGCCATTAATTATTAGTTTTTGTTTATTGTCAATTACCGGTTCAAATAGATCTTTTATTGCATTGTATCTGCTTAATATAGGTTTCCTACCTTCGCCATGGAATCCCAAACCCCATAAGATCCCAGATTGGGATAGAAAAAGAGTTCTTGGTATATCACTTTTGTCTTTCCACTCGATTGAATAATTTTTTATTTGTCTATTCTCTGGCGTATATAATGTTAAATTTGCGCCTAATAACCAAATTTGTTTATCCCCGATTGCAACTACTTGATCTGCTAATCCAATATTTGCATCTCCAATTTCAAGTTTCCAATCATCGGGGAGAGTGGAAAGTATTCGTTCGGTTCTGCTCGTATATTTATCGTATTCATAATAAAAATTATTTACCTCTGGTAGACAATTAAATGAGTGAATTTCATTAGTAGAGCACCCCATCATTCCAAGGAATAGCACGAAAATGACACTTCTGAATATTTTGTTATACATTGTTACCACCCGAAGAAATACAAAATATATTGAAAAACACCTTCGGCAACTACAATGGGGTCACGATCCAATAGCTCTAGGTAGGTGAGGGCTTCCGCGAAGTATACGCATCCAAGGGAAGTGAGAGAGAAGCCCTCAACCCAACCTACACCTACACGATCTGATATGCCCAGAGAATCCAGAGCAGGATCATCATCGCTCCAATACCCAATCGCCCCAGGATCGCCCAGCCAAAACCGAAGAACATTTCTTTCGAGATATGTAACGCTTTACGCCAATCTTTGTGGCGGATGAGTTCAACCAGGAGAACTCCAAGTACAGCAAACAGCAACCCTCCCAGTGGAGGAAGCAAAATGGCGCCGAGTATCCCAGCAATATTCCCTGCCAGGATGGACCACCAACTGGCGCCCGTCAGACGCGCCTTGCCACTGATAAAAATGTTATCCATCCAATTCCCGGCGATCATCAGAATAGTGATAAAAGCGAAGATCAACCAGGCAGGCCAGGCAAAGCTTTTATAGATACCCCATCCCAAAGCACCGAGCCAGATGATATTCAAACCCGGAAAGACGGGGATGATCAGACCAAACCAACTGACCACCATGGTTCCGGCAACCAGTCCAACCACTCCCAATTCAATGAGGGGATTTGTCATGGGGTTGGTTCAATTACTTCAATACCGCCCATCCAGGGTTTGAGGACATCCGGGATGCGGATCGAACCGTCTTCCTGCTGGTAATTCTCCATCACAGCGATCAGGGTGCGGGGTAAACCGAGACCGGAGCCGTTGAGGGTGTGAACGAATCGTGGTTTTCCGCCGTCCTTGGGCCGGTATTTGATGTTCGCGCGGCGGGCCTGAAAATCGCCCACATTGGAGATCGAGGAAACCTCCAGCCACTCTGCGCAGCCGGGAGCCCAGACTTCCACATCGAAGGCGATCATGCCATTAAAGCCAAGGTCTCCGGTGCACTGTTGGATGATGCGGTAGGGGATGCCCAACAACTCTGCTGTCTGGCAGGCGTCATTCACCATCTTATCCAATTCCTGCATCGATTCTTCCGGGCGGGTATATTTGTACATCTCCACCTTGTCGAATTGATGTCCGCGTTTTATCCCGCGAACATCCCGACCCGCGCTCATCTTCTCCCGGCGGAAGCAGGGTGTATAGGCGGTGTAATTCAACGGCAGGACGGATTCTTCCAGGAAATCGCCCATGTGGATCCCGGTCAGTGGTACTTCGGCAGTCGGTACCATCCAGAAATCTTCTTCGGCGTCATGGTACAAATTGTCCTTGAACTTGGGAAGCTGGCCGGAGGCGAACAGGACGTCGCTTTTTACCATGAAGGGGGTATATTTTTCCATGTAACCCTGGCGGATGTGAAGGTCAAGCATCCAGGCGATCAATGCCCTTTGCAACCGTGCGCCGGCGCCATTGAGCACATAGAAACGGGAACCGGTCAGTTTGATTCCCTGCTCAAAATCAATGATTCCGAGTGCTGGTACCAAGGTCCCAGTGCGCTTTGGGCGTGAACGAAAACGCCGGTAATCTCACCAAACGTTTTGATGACGGGATTGTCTTTGTCATCTTTTCCGTATGGCACCCGGTCAGATGGCAGATTTGGAATGGTAGCGACCAACCCATCCAATTCACTTTCCACCGCTTTTACCTGCTCATCCTGCTCAGTAATCTTATCCCCAAGCAAGCCGCATCGAATCGATTTTCTGCTGGCGCTCCGATTGCTCCTTCATCTTGCCGATCTCTTTCGAGACCGAATTTCGCTCCGCTTTCAAGTTCTCCACTTCAAGCAAAAGGGAACGACGTTTTGCATCCAGTTCCAGGATCGTATCGATGGGAGATGGGTCCATCTGTCGCTTTACGAGCGATTCTTTAACCAGTTCCGGTTTTTCGCGAATGAGATTGATGTCAAACATAGCACCTCCAGTGGGGATAAGACAGCCCCTTCTCCATTGCAGGACGAAGGGGCTTATTCGTGGTGCCACCTGCTTTTATCCCGACCGTCGCCGGGACCTCTGACTGCGATAACGGGCAGATCCGTCCTCTTTATGCAGAAACTGCTCTCCAGAGGAATCCGCTCCCTGGTGGAGCGCCGAAGTGGATGGGGTCAAGATCGCTACCGGTTCACATCGACCACCGGCTTTCTGTAAAATGATCAGTACCTTATTCTTCGGGTAAGATGTTGAACTTATTATAAGGTGATTAATCGCACCGTCAAGGATGGTCGAATTCTTTACAACCAAGGAAAAAACCTAAATCCATTGGTTGCCATGATTTTACGTCTGCCTCGCGGATTCCATCCTTAAAACAGAAAAACTTTGTATCCTGTTGTCCGATATTTAGATCAGTCCGGTTTGGGCTCATTTACCTACGAATTTGGCGATATCTCGAAAAAAGCGCACAGTCAACCAGACAGCAATTCCTCCCATAATAATGAATGATCCTACTTTCCCTATCAATTCTCCCGGGCTTAGGTGGATTCCAGAAGTGATCTGAAGGATGGTCTGACCTATGACCATGACACCCACGAGCGCGAGCATTATGTTCAGCACTGATCCCAACAGAAAGCCATAAGGAATATTCCTCAATAATTGGATACCCGCCAGTAAACAGGCAACCGCGATGATCCCGACGTCAAGTGTGTACGTCACGATTGTGGTATACGATGCGAGAGCAGTTGGAGGTCTGTTTGCTAGTAAGGCAGATACGACATCGCTCAACCAGATGAAGGCAAGACCTATCCCGACGACGATCATGAAGATCCCCATCCCCCGCCGGGGAAATCTTATAGACAGGCGATTAGCCAATTCATGCGCATCGATTCCTGTAAAAACAATGACAAATGCGAAAAAGCTGGCAGAAAACAAGCCTATATACACAAGGAACAGGTTGTTATATGCAGTACCCAGCCCCAAAGAAGCGCCGATATACAGGAAGTAAGACAATACGCCTGAAAGTAATAATCCTCCCGCCAATGTACCGCGGCGATACTGAATAAAAGAGAGTAGCAGCAAGGGAATGCAAATGAAAAGGGTAACCAGGTCGGTACCACGCAAGGTAGCTGATGTAAAGAGGGTGTCATAGGCATACAATCCGTGCCCGGTTAACTGCACCACTTCTCCCTGAACGGTTGTAAATGGGATCGGCCTTCCGATGCCATGTTCAAACAACCCGATACCGGATGCACCCAACGACAAGAGACCAATCAATGGGACCAGCCAGTTTACTGCAGTGGATTTATGCATGAGTGAGCTCCTCGATTTCTTGAGTTCGAATATGCTTGAAATTTGCGCGCATTTTCTGCTTAGTGATTGTAAAATTATCTGAAAAATAATATATAGCCTCTTAATTACTAAATCAAGAACTTATTGGAAATTTGTATACAAAAATATTTCACATGATTTTTAGATGGAACATTTTATTGGTGTGCTACAATACTTGTTTAGACAAATGTATAAAGTCTAACTGTAGACAGTAGTAATTGCCTCATCCCGGTGGGAGGGTGGATGATTTATAACTGGTTTGACCAACAAAAACAATGGATCATATGGATTGTTTACGCTGCAATAACCATCTTACTGGTTGCCATTGGATATTTGTTTTATCAAAATGGGTACAAATCCCTTCTCAATCAAAATTATAACGAGATAAATTCGATCGCAGATTTGAAAGAATCTCTAATTCTCACTTGGCGTGGAGAAAGAATCAGCGACGCCAGGGCAATGGCGGCTGATGATCATCTATTGGAGCAGATTCAGACATACAGGGACAATCCCAAAAATAGCGAAGTAAAACAGTCGATTGTTAGTCGAATGACTGTTATAAAGGATCTCTATTCGTATTCGGATGTGTTGATTACCGACCAGAAGGGGGAGGTTCTACTCTCCGTTTTGGGGAAAAATGAAGTATCCCCACCAGTCTTAATCAATCAGCTAACTGAATCAGTGGCGCGCAATGATGTGGTTTTTGGTGATTTCTATTCATGCAAAGGTTGTGATGGGATTCGCTTAGATATCACTGCTCCATTCCGGAGGGCAGTTTCGACAGACCCGGTTCTCTTTATTTTGCGGATTGACCCAGCTCAGTTTATTTATCCAATGATACAAACCTGGCCTACTCCGAGCCAGTCTGGTGAGACATTGCTGGTTAGAAAAGAGGGAAATGAGGCGATCTTCATTAATGAATTGCGGTTTAGATATAACTCCGCTTTTCAGTTTAAATTTCCGTTGACCGATACCGAAATACCTGCGGTTCAGGCTGTCCTTGGCCGGACCGGGCAATTTTTGGGGACAGATTATCGCGGTGTTCCTGTCCTTGCTGACCTTCGTTCAATACCTGGAACAAATTGGTTCCTTGTCAGTAAAATCGATCAATCTGAGATTTTCGCAAATCTGAAATCACAGTCCATCCTGGGAATTGTCATACTTTCCCTGCTCTTTGTCCTATCCGGAATTACCCTGCGATTACTCAACTCACGGGCACAAAGAAACCATCTGAAAGAAAGACTGGTAGCAGAACAGGAGAAAAATAAAGCCCAGGAAGTGTTTCGGACCACCCTTTACAGTATTGGTGACGCAGTGATTACGACGGATAAGGTTGGTTTGGTCCAGCAGATGAATTATGCCGCTGAAAATTTGACAGGTTGGAAAGAATCAGATGCTATAAACCGTCACATTCATGAGGTATTCCAAATTAGGAATGAGTTCTCTGGAAACATCGTGGAAAATCCGATAGATCGGGTTCTAAAGGAAGGGTTGGTCGTCGGGCTGGCGAATCACACCATCCTTACTGCAAAAGATGGGAAGGAATATCCGATCTCTGATAGCGGTGCACCGATCAAGGATATTAACGGTGAAACCACTGGCGTCGTCCTGGTCTTCAAAGACATGACGAACGACTATCGCCTGCAAAAATCCATTCAGGAAAGCGAAGAGCGGTACAGACTTCTCTTCCAGAACATTCCAGATGCGTTTTTTGATGCCCAACTGATCAAAGATGATTCAGGGCAAGTAATCGATTACCGGTATATCGCTGCAAATAAACAATTTGAAGACCAATTCGATGTTCATATTTCCCATGGCACAGATAACATTTCCAGTTTTACTACACCAGAGCTATTAAAAGATTGGTTACCTACCTTTGTTCAGGTATCCCTGTCCGACCGGAATACAGCCATTGAGTTATATATTCCGTCTATCGACAAGACGATGAATGTCAAGGTTTTTGGCACCCGTCCCGGTGAATTTGCGGTCATCTTTGAGGATATGACGGAAAGACTGGCTGGAGAAAAAAGTCTGCGGGAGTCGGAAGCAAGCTACCGAAGCAGAAATGCAGAGCTCGAGAATTTTATGGAATTTTCGCAAGCTCTCCGAAAAGCGCAAACAATGGATGAGATGCTACCGTCCCTTGCTGAGTATTCGACTCGGGCAATAAATGGCGATTCTTGTTTGATCACCCTGCTTGATTCTCCCGGGAATTCCTTTCACGTTGAATATGTGGATGGTTTTTTGAAGACCAATCAGGGCTTTGCCTTTTCGATCCAACAGGGAGTATCAGGGAGAGTGCTCAGGACAAGGCAGCCAGTCATCGTGAATAAGTATCTTGATGACCCCGATCGGGTGGAAGGAATCAGCAATGAAGATCTGATCGGACCGGCCATCTTTGTGCCGATTCAATCGACTACAGAATTATTGGGAGTTCTGTGTATTGCCAGGGAAGCAGCCGAAGGTGTTTTACCGTTTACCGATCATGACATTCAGGTTCTGTCTACCTTTGGCGAAAATGCGGGCAATGCAATTCATCGAGCTAATCTCCTGGAGGACGTGACGCGTCAGGTGGAACACTTGCAGGCGTTGCATAATATCGATCTTGGCAATTTCTGGAAGTATTGACCTGAATACCGTCCTGGGAGTGATCACGACCGAATTGATGAAAAACCTTCAAGTGGATGCAACTTGTATTCAATTGGTCGACCCACATACGCTCCAATTGGAGCCGATCATGATGAAGGGTTTCCGCATGAAAAAATCGGATTATCCCAGATCCAAGATCGGAGAAGGCGCTCCCGGCTGGGTTGTCCTGACCAAATCGATGGTTGAATATCATGATCTGCATGTTGCGCATGATATACCGATCCACCCGATTTTTACCGGTAAGGAAGAGTTCACATCGTATTTCGGTTTGCCTCTGATTGCGAAAGGGAATAGCATTGGCGTATTGGAAGTCTTCAATCGAGCACCCCAAAAGTATAATCAGAATTGGCGCGAATTTCTGATCACACTTGCCAGCCAGACAGCCATTGCCATTGACGACCTTTCCCTCTTTAATGATCTCGCCCAATCCAACCTGAAACTACGACTCTCATACGATGCCACAATTGAAGGCTGGTCCAAGGCAATGGACCTGCGTGACAAGGAGACCGAAGGTCACAGTGAACGGGTGACAGACCTGACACTCATCCTCGCGACAATTTTCAATGTGCGAGGAGAAGAGTTGGAGCATATCCGGCGCGGCGCTCTCTTACATGATATTGGAAAATTAGGCGTGCCTGACTCAATCCTTCATAAGCCCGGCCCACTGACCCCTGAAGAGCGAGAGATCATAAACGGACATCCCATCCTATCTTATAAGTTGTTGTCTCCGATCGAATACCTGAAACCAGCGTTGGATATTCCTCACTATCACCACGAGCATTGGGATGGAACTGGTTACCCGGATGGGTTAAAAGAGGAGGCAGATTCCGCTGGCAGCCAGAATTTTCGCCGTCGCGGATGTTTGGGATGCGCTGACAAGCGAGAGACCATATCGAGCTGCGTGGAGTAAGGAAAAAGCAATTCAGCATATTTATAACGAATCGGGCAAGCAATTTGACCCGAGTGTGGTTGATCAATTTATCAGGTTACCTGAGATTGCGCAGGAATTTGATAAAGATATATTCGAGGTGCTTAAAGGGAAAGAGGAAAGCAAGTAAACCCACCGTAGAAGAGTTTTTGAGCAGGTTCGAATTGACATGAAATTGTGATTAAATAGGAAACCCTCGACCAAAAGGTCAAGGGTTTCTACTATATTGGGACAGAGCGATTTGGACTCATATCCATGAGAACGAAAGACAATCGACTAAGCCGCAAAGCCTTGTTTATTCCTTTTTGGCAGATAGGGTTGCAATTGAAGATTGGTTGAATCCCTTCGCAATCAACCAGACCGCCATCACCAATTCCTGCGGGAACATCACCATTTCCAAGTAAAACCCAATGCCGGTATCCAGGTGAAAGAATTTCAACAAGGATGAAGCTAAAGAGGCAACAACTGCGATGAAACCCCAGACGGATATCCAGCGTGGGATCAACCGGGTGCGGTAAAAGATGAGGTAGATAAATGTCCCTCCGATGATAAAAATGATGGTGCTGATAGGTCCTTTGAGGTTTTCGAACTGATATAACAGATTGCCAATGGTCTGTAATACTGCCGAATCAGATCCGGAGGCAACGTATGTGTTGCCAACTGCGATAAGCGTCAAAATTGTGAGGGTAGAAAGGCAATAGAAGATGCCTTCCAACGCGCCGCGGAAAAGGACCATCCCCATTGCCAATTCTTTGCTGGCTTTTCTTAATACCGGGTAGAGATAAACCGTCATCGCCACCAGCGAGATCCCCATCATGAAGGTGAAAAAAGCACCCCATGTCAGTTGGGAGGAATTCGCGGAAACGAGGCTAAGTAAATCCACTCCGACAAGCGGTTTGCCGGCGATGATCGAGGTGAGCACCTCGCCGCCAATAAGGACTCCTGCAACCCCAAAGACAGTCCCCATGAAGTAGAGGACACCGGTCATCACTGCATTCTTTCTGTACGTATTCATTCTTTTTTCCTTTTAATTAATGAGTTTGATTGATCACCATGAAAAACATATTTGCTAAAATTTTACGATTGGACCTCCTGTGGTTTTGCCTGGCCTGGGTTGATGAAATTGACCGAGATCAAGGACATTCCCAGATCACGCACTTTTTTCAGCAATCCGTGTAGCGCAGCCTGGTCTATCACCGGGCAGATCAGCAGGGTGTTCCCGTCTTCTTCCAGTGAGATGACTGCGTCATCAAACCGGTCAGCCCACCGTTCATCAAGGTATCCCTTGATGCGAAATCTCACAAAGACCGAATTCGTTATTATGTTCATTTAGGTTAAGTGTTTCACTCATGCTGCGCCTCGTGTCTACGGTTTTGAATTCACTTTTTTCTTCTACCAAAAGATACTTGGTAATATGATGAGGCGTCATCAGTACATGTGATGATTCAAGTGATGATTTATTGATGGGAGATTTAGGAGGCAACAAAGATTTGCCGGCCAAGGATATAAAATCCATGCCAGCACTATGGGTTTACAAATGAGTAATTTCCAGAATTTGTGCCCCTGTTTTTTCGGTTTGAGTCGGGTCATGCAAACACGATCACCTACGGCTCTTGCAGGTGATCGTGATATCCGGTGCATGTTGGTTCTTGATTACCCGGTGCTAAGATGGTTCATTCTCTTCGAACGATTAATCCAGACCTACAAACAATTGGTATTAATTCTTGGGAATTATTCGAAATGCGCATAAGTATTTATCGTCGCGAATCACCCAGCCAAAATCTTCTTGTCTTTGCATTTTCTATCTATACGAGCAACAATGATAATGGAAATGAGAATTTCAATCAAATAAATCGTGATCACTTGCATATTTGGAAAACCGGTCACATAACTCCCCACAAACATCCCGCTGAGAAGATTGCTCCACGCATGTAAAAGCACACAGGTAAATACACTTTTCGTGAGTTTATAAGCTGCCGCGAGGATAAAACTAGTGACCACGCAAAAAAGCCAAAAGGATAAAAAATTATATGAGGACTGCGAAGCAGCCTGAATGAACCATAGTGGAAGATGCCAGACTGCCCAAATTGAACCCGTAATCAAAACGGCAACAACGAATGGAACTTTTTTCTCCAAGCTCGGCTGCAAATAACCTCTCCAGCCCAACTCCTCTAAACCGCCGCCGAAAATCATCACAACCATTACCAATGGAATCGATAGATAATAATACCAAGGGTACTCCGCGAACTGAAAGGAAATCATACGTGTTACAAAAAATGCAAGAAAAACCGCTGTTATTAATACAGTTTGATCAACATTATTTGTATAAAAGATCCGTTTGATAAAATCTGAAATTGATCGGCTGCTTATCCTTTTTTAGAAGAATAAGCACTGAATAGGCTGGCGCACATCCTGCGGCGAGGATAATAATTAACGATGCCACTATCTTCCCCGCATCTCCGGGAAGTATCCCGAGCTGCTCTCCCAAAATAATGATCGCTTCGGGAATCCAAGCGATTCCAAAGGTCAATGCTAAGTATTGCCAGATTGGTCTTTTCTCATTTTCATAAAACATGGTTTGTCCTCCTGGAACAACTTGAGTAAATTTGCTTCATAGCCCTATGATGGAACTTATTCTTGGTAGGTATTGCCCTCATGCTGCGGCTCGTGTCTACAGTTTTGTATTCACTTATTTCTTCTACCAAAAGATACTTGGAAATGTGATGAGGCGTCATCAATATATGTGATGATTGTGGTGATGATCTATGGATGGGAAACTAAAAAAATGCCGGCAGGTAACAAAAACTCTGCCAGGCAAATAGGTTGTTACTGATTAACGTTTAAAACAAATTGAGTTCTTCAGCGCGGCGGGACGGCTGCCCGGCGATTGTTCACACCCAGTTTGGCATAAATTCTTTGAGTATGGGTCCGCAAGGTGCTCAGCGATACCATCAGTTCACGGGTAATTTCCGGGCCGCTCAGATCGGTCCTCAGCAGCCTGAGCACTTCCAACTCCCGTTCGCTTAGGGGCTCGATCAACTGTTGGGCGCTATTAGAAGCTTTGCTTTTCCCCCCGGATGTGGTGGCGAAGGGGTGCTCCCCATCTTGCTGCTCAAAAAACAGAGAGCAATTTGAGAATATATGGTTTCACCCCGAGTGTTCCGTCCTTCGGCTTAAGTCTTTTCAATAACTCCGCCATGGATTTGCCTTCGCCCACAATGACGCGGATATAGCCTTCCGGTTGGGCCAGGGTCAGGGCACGCTCCAACGACGCCAGAGCAGGTGTGATGTTGCCCTGTGCCTGATGAGCGAGAGCCTGCAATATCAGTATCTCAATCACACTGCCCATCCGGCTGCCGTCTTCCGCGTCTTGCAGTAGGCGATCCAATAACCGCATGGCTGCCTGGATGGTTTCCTCGCTCTGATCACTCTGATATTGGGCGATGAGTATTCGCGCGAGTGTAATGTGATCGAACTCGTTCAAATAACCGAGGTCATCGTCAGGGGACAACTCCCTTTCGCGAACCCACTCCAAGGCCTGGATCAATCGTCCCTGCGCAACCCATATCCGGGTTTTCATGGATGAGATGGGGCGTTGATCAGGCAAAGGCGTTCGGATATACAGACGTTGCGCTTCATCCAGAAGAGCGATAGCCCCTCCAGGTTCCCCTGCGATTCTGCGAAGCCGCGCCTGAGCAATATGCCAACGATACCGCCAGACAGGCAACTCCGCCTTCGTCCCCAGTTCCTTGCTTCTTTGCAAGTGTTGCGCGGCAGATTCCAGATCACCCAGTTCTAGATACAACTCGGATAATGCCCTGTACAGGTCGGCGGCATCAGCAGAAATGGGTTCCCCGCGATCCAATACAAGTTGTAAAAGCTGTTCACTTGTACTGATTGCCAATTGGAGATGCCCCAAGGCCGCCCGCATCTCGGCCAGCACGACGGTCGTTTCGATAGCATCAGGGATGTTACCGGCAGCGCGCAGTTTCATGGTGTAATCGGCGAAGGTTCTCTCGGCAGCTTTCAGGTCCCCGCTTGCCCAGTAACACATCCCCAGCATCATGGCTGCCTGACTTCGTCTGAATGGATCCGTTTCGGGGAGCTCGAGTACCAGGTTGGCGTACTTGACCGTGTCAGGAATATTACCGAACGATTGGGCGATATAAGCCCGGCCGATGGCAATGGTTGCCGGCAGCGACTTGAATTGTTCCTGGTCCACCACGATCATCTTATCCGAGGGCGAATCCAATTGGCTTTTGGCATCCAACAATCGCAACTCCGCCTCTTTTATCTCGCCAATGCGCAATAATGCAAACGCGTACCCGGCATTGAGGACGGGTCGGGTGTGGATCAGGTCATCCGGCAATTTCTTCACCCAGCCAAGCCATGCACCTGGCTGGATGCTTTTATCCTGCGTCTCCGGCCAGGCTAATTCGAGCAGGTCTGCTGAGCGCTCATAGTCTTTGGCAGCCAGCGCATGGCGGATGGCATCGGTGCGCAGACCGTTCTGCTCAAACCATGCGCTTGCCCGCGAATGATACGTACTTACCCGACCATCCTGGTTTTCTGTCACGTGTGCTTGCAGAACCTCGCCAAAGAGGTGGTGATAGCGATACCACTGGCGTGTATCATCCAACGGAATAAGGAACAGGTTGTTGCGTTCCAGGAGGTCCAGCATTTCTTTACCATCTTCCCGTGCGGTGACAGCATTGCATAGGGGAGCGTAAAGTTTGTCGAGAATCGCGGTTTGCAATAAGAAACTGCGGACTGCATCGGATTGGTGTCGGAGTACTTCTTCAACCAGGTAATCCAGGATAAAACGATGGCTGCCGGTAAACGCTTCTATGAAACTGGATGGATCGCCCCGACCTTGCATGGAAAGAGCAGCCAATTGCAGCCCGGCGATCCACCCTTCGGTGCGGGTCTCCAGGGCGGAGATGCTTTCCGCGGAAAGGTTGAGATTTATTATCTGGTTCAGAAACGCACCGGCTTCCTCAGGTGTAAATCGCAAATCGGCTGCGCGGAGTTCGGTCATCTGACCCCGGGCACGATAGCGCGACAGGGGCAGGGATGGATCCTCGCGGGTGGTGATCACCAGGTGCATCTGCAGCGGGAGGTGATCGAGCAGAAAGGTGATGGCGCTGTCGATTGGCTCCGAATCGATCACATGATAATCATCCAGCACCAGAATGAGCATATCCGGGATGGCACCCATCTCATTGAGTAGAGTTGTCAATAGGGATTTCAGGGATCGGTGTGAGGGTTTGCGAAGACCGGATCGCTCCCAATAACCCTTCCCCAAAATCTTTTGAAATCGTCTGTACGGATGCGACCAGGTATTTCAAAAAGCTGGCTGAATCGTTATCGCCTTCGTCTACAGATAACCAGGCGACCCGAACCTCAGGTTTGGAAGGCTCGCGTCCATCAAGATGGTTCGGAGTATGCTGGGAGAGGTCGGCGATCCATTCGCTGATCAGGGTGGTTTTACCAAAACCGGCGGGAGCGGAAAGCAGAGTCAGTTTGCGTCCGAAACTTCCGTTTTGGAGCAGGTCCTTGTTCAGTTGTTTTATAAGGCGGGGTCGATGGACAATCTTCGCACGAGGCAAAGGGATAAAGAGTTTGGTTGTCAGAATCGGAGTGGTCAAACCTTGGGTCCGGGAAATTTCTTCCATTTGTCACTCCTTACCGTGATTCGACATATCCTCGATAAGCCACGGGGTTAATCCGCGGAGGCTGGTTTGGGTGATCGATAGATAAACTCTACCTGACAACGGACCTAAATGCAATCGAAAAGATTTCCTGGGAATAGTGATATCCCTTTTCTTTCGCTGCAAATCCAGCATCGAATTTTCCGCCTCTTTTTCGTCTAACTCGCAGACAGAACTATACCTGAATTTCCAGGAATGTCCTGTCAGCGCGCCCTCTTCCAACTCGATGGCCAGCATGCCAGACGGATAGTTTCCATCCAGATCGCTGATGTTCAAGTCTTTGGCGCACTTGAATCCATGCTTGCAGTAATTATGTGGATCACCAAAGATCACGATGGCTTTCACACCTTTCTTGATGACCAGTTTTTTGGTGTGATCGATCAACGCGCTGCCGATCCCTTTTCTTTGATACCCGGGCAACACACAGAGAGGACCAAAGCTCACGATCTCCATCTCATTACCCTGTTCGTCGATCAACCAGGCTTTGGTATACATAATATTTCCGACGATCTTGCCATCCACTTCCGCTACAAAATCCAGTTCTGGCAAAAAATCAGGATGATCTCTCATGATGTGAACCAAATAATGTTCAACGCATCCCGGAAAATACAAATTCCAGAAAGCTTCTCTGGTCATTTCCTCCACAACCCGAAAATCATTTTCTGTCTCATTCCGAAGAATAATATCCATCATGATCATGTCCTTCCCTTTGAAAGCAATATACTTTATTTTACACTTCAAAAGTGCCCGAGTTTCCCGTAGAAGTCGTTGGCTCACTATTGTGGGATAGTATACAACCAATTATATTCACCAAACAAAAAAAGAACGGATCAGGAATTTGCAAATTCGAAATCGGTCTATTTTGGGGTCTTTCTCGAAGGGACGGAGGGATTTATTTAACCTGCGTTATCCTTGCATAGGGAATCCTTCGACCGGATGATCCAGTACTGCGAGGTTCGCCACAGAATATATTTTGGATTATGCCAATTTTCGGCAATTCAACCACCTTGATCATTCTTTCATAAAACTGATTATTCAAAGATCATGATTGGTATGGGGCGAATTGTTAACTTCTGATATTCCAGATAAGGTGGGTGAAGTTCGGTGACGAATTTCCACAAACGAACATATTCCTCTCCAGTAACTTCCCGCGCAGTCACCGGTATAACTTTACCTTTAACCTCAATCCTGGCCTGAGGGTTTTGCCTGAGGTTGAGATACCAGTCCGCCTGCCTCTCTTTTCCCCAGTTCGATGCAACAATTAAAAAATGGTTCTGGTAATCGAAATACGCTATCGGAATCACATGGTCTTGACCTGATTTGCGTCCGATTGTGTGCAAGAGTAGAATGGTCTGCCTTCCAAGTCTGCTTCCAATTCTCCCATGGCTGAGTCGCAGAAGAACCTTATTAATTGCCATAAACCATTTTATGAATAGGTCTTTCATTAGATCCGCTTTTCAGTATTTATTTAAATTGAATTTTGATTTATTAACGAATGTTATTTTTAGACACCTGAATAGTATTATCCCACCAATGGATCCATTTCAAAAAATGAGGCATAAATCAAAAAAGAGGATTTGAGTTTGATCGGTTGGTTCAAGTCTACAGATCCAAGTGATTAATAATGATATTAGCTACATCTTTTTTGGTCCGTGGATTCCTGATAAATAGACAATTATCTGCTATTTTTGTTAGAAAATTAGGTGGTTTTGTTTGGTGATGATACTTAGAATGCTGGAAGCGAATAGGCAAATAACTGGATCATGATGGATTACTCTTTGGATCTTGACTTGTTCGGTCATAATGGGTTATTCGTTGAGCTTGCGAAATCCCTGTAAAGGGAAACCCTCGACCTCACTGGTCAAGGGTTTCTGAATTTGTCGGGGCGGAGGGATTTGTTGAGCTTGCGAAATCCCTGTAAAGGGAAACCCTCGACCTCACTGGTCAAGGGTTTCTGATTTTGTCGGGGCGGAGGGATTTGAACCCTCGACCTCACGGTCCCGAACCGTGTGCTCTAGCCGGACTGAGCCACACCCCGAAGCGAGTGAGATTATACCCAACCTCATCTTATCCCGCAAGACGCGGTTATTTATTCTTCTTGATCTTTGGCGCCGGCAAGATATCTTCCGGGCACATCTGGTACCCGCAATTCACATACTGGATCCGTTTTTGCAAATTTTCGGGCAGCCGACCGGGCTCGATCCAGAGGCCATAGCTCACACTGGTGGCATGGTTTGGATCGTTCGGGCGGGCAATATTAGGTACCGCAAAATTGGAGATGAAAACCAGGGCAGCCAAAACCCATAACACTTTCGGTCTGGTCTCGAAGACTACGCCCATCATCATCAACCAGAAGGGGATGGTCGGCAGCAGGTAGGCCGGTTCGGTGGGGATCTGAATATAGAAGGCTTCATAGGCGGCGATGGTCAACAGGCAGAACAGAAGCAGCCAGCGGTAGGGTGAAGCATTGGTCTGTTTGTGATCCTTCCAATAGCGCCAGAAGCCATACAGGAACATCAGCCAGACCGGGAGGCCCCAGAAGAACAGACTTTTATATAGAAAGCGGCCTATCCGAAGGTAGGGGGTCCAATATTCCTCTCCACCCATCGCCGGACGAAGGAAATTCAACGTCCAGCGCGAAAAATCGGCCGAGGGCAGGTACATGACCGCCCCGAAGATACCCATCAATACAGCAGCCCAGAAGGTCTTTTTTCGAAGGTCGGGCTGGGATATAAAAATAAAGAGCAGGATACATACCGCCGCAATGACCGATGTGGCGCGCGAGCCGACCCCCAAAGCCATGGCTATTCCCGCTCCCCACCAGCGTCCCTTGAGAAGAAGTGCAAAACCGATCCAGATGAATCCCATCGCGACCAGGAAATCGATGGTCGCTGTCGCCTCGATCCAGAAGATTGGGTGGACCATCATGGCGATCGTCAGTATCTTTGGATGCGGAATCTGATAGAACCGCATAACACTATTGAAGCAATACAGCGTTGCCAATGCCATCAATAACACAAATAAATTGGTCAGTATGAATCCACCGATACTGTTGAGGAAAAATGTGATCGTCTCGAATACCAGGAACCCGGGGGGGCGGGATGGGACATAGTCGAAGGTCTGCGCGAATTTCTGACCGGTCCATAAAACACCGTACGTGTCTGAATCCGCGCCGTATCCCAGAAAAATAAATGGGATATACAGAACCAGTGCAAGGAGGTAGACATCGTACTTTTTAATGAATGCGGACAGATTATTCTGCATGAATGAGACCATCACGTGAAATGGGTTACTGAACCACGACGGTCATTATATCAAAATACAACCCGCATCCGGTTCAATTGAATAAATATCAGGAGAGAAATACTTTCTGAGCCGCGTTTACCTGCGCCGTATTGATTGGCAGAAGGAATTGGAAATTACTGCCCTTGTTTTCCATACTTTCCACCCACAATCTCCCCCCGTGCATTTCGATCATCCCCTTGGCGATGGATAAGCCCAATCCCATTCCACCATGTCTACGGGTGAGGTGTGATTCGACCTGGTAGAAGCGGTCGAAGATCCGTTGCTGGTCTTTCTCTGGCACACCGATGCCATTATCGATGACAGAGACTTTCACATACCCGGGGATCTCTTCCGCGGTAACCAACACCCGGTCACCCGGATCGGTAAATGTGAGCGCGTTTTTTACCAGGTTGCCGAGCGCGATCCGGATCTTATGAGCATCACCTTCAATGACCATGTTTGCTTTTGAAATGTCCGCCCGTAAGGATATATTCCGTTCCCGGGATAGTTCCTGGTACGAGCTGACGACATCTTTGATTAATCGATCCATCGAAACCTGTCTGCGCCGGATCTTCGCCATCCCGGTCTGGAAGTGATCCACATCTGCCAGGTCTTCGATGATGTCCTTCAGATGAACCGCGTTGCGGACGATTGTGTCCAATTGAATGCGCGCTTCCCCGGTCATCTCATCCTGGAGTAAGGATGCGTGCCCCAGGATCAATCCGGTTGGGATACGCAGTTCGTGGGAGGAGATGGCAATGAAATCGGTTTTCATGCGGTCAAGTTCGAGAAGTTGGCGATAGGCTGCCTGAGCTTTATCCAATAGTTTTTGGTTCTGGATGGCAACCGCTGCTTGAGCCGCCAATGTCTCCAGGGTACTGACATCTTCCTCGGTATAGTTAGTGCGATTACTTTTATTCACGGCTTCCATGATGCCGATGGGTTGTCCTTTGATCACCATGGGGACGACCACGATATTCAGCGTTTCAAATTCCAGTACGCGATCCACCTCTTTAAAAAGCCGGGGATCGTTCTGGGCGTCCTGAATGACAAGCGGCTGGTGGTGCGTGAATGACCAGCCCGCAATACTTTTCTCCAACGGAATGCTGAGTGGTCTCAGTTTTTCAATGCGATACCAGGGGGCAGCTGTATAGTGGAGGTGGTCGCCTTCTTCAGCGATCTCGAGGATGGATGTCTCCTGGCTATAGGTCAATTCGGATGCGATCTCAATAATGGACTTTAAATAGGAATCTAAATCAAGGTTCGCATTCAGGTTTCTGCTCACCTCTAATAGTCGTTCTAACTTGTAAATCCGGTCTGCTTTAAAGTCAGACATTCATTGCTCCGGCAACGTCTTATCCCACCATCGAGACCAATGTATACGAATGCCCCTTTATTATAAATCCTTGGTAAAATTTGTATATAATAAATCGTATGGATATAAAACAGAAAATCACCCGGCGCAGGTTATTAAAAAAGGTCGGCATATCTCTGGCGGGGGCAGGTTTATACGCGGGCATTATTCCGTATATGCAACAATTATCTTCCAGATATGTGATTCAATCGTCTGATGTTCAAAAAGATATCCTTCAGAAACCTGTAAATCCAACCGCTATATCCGAAACTGAAAAACCTGATCTCTCGGTTGAAGAAATTAACTTCATGGCAAATCATGAGGTCATCACCAGCGATACCCTCAGGAGGGTTGTCTCCCTCACTTACGACGATGTGACCGAGGATAGCCAGCTAACCGAATTATTGGATGTTTACCAGGAGCATGGGGTCAAAGCGACCTTCTTTGTTATGGGGGCGGACCTGATCCATTGTAAGGTGAATGTGCCCCGTCTGATTGAAGAAGGACATGATCTTGCTTTTCATGGTTGGGTTCATGATATGCCGTTCACACAATTAAGCGACGAGGCAATTCATACCCAATTCCGGATGTTTACCTATCAGATCCGTAATATGCTGCCCGGTTATCGGGTTCGTTATTTTCGGGCTCCATTCGGGGATAGGAATTTGCGCGTAAAAGAGATCGCGGCGCAATGGGGAATGCAACATGTGTTATGGTCATTGGAATCCGGGGGAAACGACAAATCTACATTAAGTAATGTGGTGGACCGGGTTAAAAATGGTGACATCGTGCTCAGCCATGTGAACAGGATATACGACGTATCGGATGCGGATATGATCCTTCGCGCGCTGATAAGGAAGGGTTATAGCGTTGAAGCGCTGAGTACCTCCATCGCCGCCTCTATGAAGTACAGCCCGACTTAGGCCATCCAAATAATCATCATTTTTCAGGATCATTCATGAAAGCTCTTCGCCGACACATTCTATTCTTTTTATTGGTTACAACCTTAATTACATCTTGTTCGGCAGGTACTCCCAGCATCTCAACGGAAATACCAGCACCCACGCAACCAGCAACCATTCCACCGGCGACCTCTACTCCCGAGCCAACCGCCACACCTGTTCCACCAACACCGACGCCCATCCGTACCCCACCTGCATTACCGGGAATTTTTCAAACGAGTATTCTCAATCCGTTGGATCCTCCCCACACCTACGTTAAAGATACCTGCGAATACCTGAAGGCGAAATGGGATCCGAATAACAGCGCACCGGGTACTGTTGTGATGGTGATCATGATCCACGGGGTAAGCAAGGAAGCATCCCCGGATATGGCTTACAACAGCATCACCCACGCCACCATGAAAAAAATAATGGAGCATGCCGCGGAAGTAGGATTTCAAACCATCACGATGAATCAACTCGCTGATTTCATGGAAAAGAATACGACGATACCATCGCGTTCCGTGGTCTTCCTGGTTGATGATCGCCATTTTGCTCAATACTACCTGGATCACTTTATTCCATTCCTGCAAAAATACGGTTGGAAAACGGTCACGAATGCATGGATCAGTAATGTAAGTTTGAATCCGGCGATCTATCCTGAACTACAGGAATTGGTGAAACAAGGGTATTTGGATATGCAAGCGCATGGATTTGAACACAACTCCAATATCAATCCAGGCTCATCAGAAGATTACATCCATCAGGAAATCTATAAACCGATCGAAGTGATCTCACAGTACTTTGGAAATATTCCGGTCGCTTTCATCTGGCCAGGTGGAAGTTTCACCAAACGAGGAGTGGAAGTCGCCCGTGAAGCCGGTTATCGCCTCGGTTTTACAACCAACCCCAGGGGTCCACTCATGTTCAACTGGGTACCTCAGGCAGATCAGAAGGATCCCGGAAGAGAGCTTTATATGCCGGAAGGTGAGATCGGAGATCCGTTAATGACTCTCCCTCGCTATTGGAGTACTGACGCACTCTATCGGATTGACGAGGTGCTGACGATCGGAGACCAGGCTCGCACCGAAGCCAACAATAATCGTGAGACAGAATTGCTTTACTATGATATTGTCTGTAAAGATACTTATGGTTCCATACCAGATGTTTCCACTACACCCTGATGGGAGGCGTTATGAAAGATGATTGCATATTCTGTAAAATTGTACAGGGAAAAATTCCAAGTCAGGTGCTATATAAAGATGAAAAGATCACCGTGTTCAAGGATATCAATCCAATCGCACCGGTTCACTTTCTGATCGTTCCTAACCAGCATATTGACAGCCTAAATGATGTTACGGTGGGTGACGAATTATCTCTCGGACATATCTTCACAGTAGCCCGACTCCTGGCAGAGAAGGAAGGGATCCAGGAAGGGTATAGACTGGTTATGAATACTGGCGCAGGCGCCGGGCAAACGGTATTGCATTTGCACATGCACTTATTGGGAGGAAAAGCTCTAACAGCCAAGTTTTCATAGAAGGTATTCGTGAAGAAAAGCCTGGTCGTCATTATTCTGATCCTTATAGCCGCCCTCATTGCCTGCCGTAAGCAGGCACCCACCGCGGAACCATGGAATCCATCCGATCAAGGTGTGATCTCCACACCCTGTCCAACCGGGATCGCATTATCTGGTGGGTGTATCGTCGGCAGCATCCCTACCAGCGCCTGGTATCTATTACCAACCCGCTCTCCGGATGAGCCCATCCTCACCCCAACACCAGATCCTCCCCATATTGTTCCCACCCTTCGGTTGGATCCTTTTGACTATACTGTCCAGGCGGGCGATTCCCTTGCCACCATCGGACAAAAGTATCATGTGGCAGTCGATACCATCGCCAGCGCCAATCAGCTCGATAACCCAAATGCGTTGAGTATTGGTCAGCGTTTGGTGGTTCCCGCACCAACTCCATCCGGCAGAGGACCCTCGTTCAAGATCATTCCCGATTCAGAATTGGTCGCAAGCCCATTCAGCATCTCCTTTGATCTGGCTCAATTCTTGAAAGACCGACCCGGTTACCTCAGCACTTACACAGAGGTCGTCGACCGGCAAATCCTGACCAGCGCTCAAATCATCGAACGCGTGTCGATGGAGAATTCGGTGAATCCGCGGTTGTTGATCGCAGTCTTGGAATACTCATCCCAATGGATCACCAGTCCATCTCCTGATACAACAGCAAAAACGTATCCCCTGAGATACATCGATGAGCGATACGCCGGCTTGTATCGGCAGTTATCCTGGGCTGCAAACCAATTAAACAAGGGATTTTACTTGTGGCAGATCAGCGCACTCCCAGCTTTGCTTCTGGCAGACGGATCGATCATACCGGTTGACGATACGATCAATGCCGGAACCATTGGAGTCCAATATTTCTTGTCAGCCCTCTATGGACGCTCCGATTGGGAATTGGCTACCTCTCCGGATGGGGTCTTTAAAACCTATTCCAATCTTTTTGGTTACCCATTTGATGCATCGCTGGAAGGATTGATCCCTCCCGACCTTTCGCAACCATTAATGCAATTACCGTTTGAACCCGATAAACCCTGGTCCTTTACGGGTGGTCCGCATGGCGGATGGGGTGATGGAAGTGCCTGGGCGGCGATTGATTTCGCTCCACCGGGTGAGCCAATGGGTTGTGTGTTGAATGATGCCTGGGTTACCGCCGTGGCAGATGGAAAAGTGGTTTATTCGAATGCCGGGGTAGTAATTTTGGATTTGGATGGAGATGGTAAGGTTCAAACCGGCTGGTCGGTACTATACTTGCACATTGATTCACAGGATCGTGTAAAGGCTGGCGTCGAACTGAAAGCTGGAGACCGAATTGGGCACACATCCTGTGAAGGCGGACTTTCAAGCGGAACACACCTTCACCTGGCAAGACGATATAACGGAATATGGATATCTGCAGATGGCAAGATCCCATTCAACTTGGATGGATGGACATCCAGCGGAACCGGAATCGAATACGACGGATTTATAAGCAGGAATAATGAAGTTATTGAAGCATACAACGGGCAACAGGAAGATAACCAGATCCAACGGTAACGGGAATGAAAAAAGACTCCGTTGGTTCTTTACCCTTGTAATTACTTCAGCAATCTTTTGGCTCAGCGCCTGTACGAATGATTATGTTTCCCTTGATCCGATAGAAGTTGAAAGTACACCCAGCTCTTCAGTTACTGTTGCTGAGGTTCCCGTATTACCCATTGTACCTGCGCAAATCGTATCGTTGCCTGAAGTTCAGCCAACGCCTATTTATATTCAACCAACTCCTGTTCTTATTCAACCAACCACTGAGCCGGTATCTGAGGCGGGAGGAATTGGCGGTAGCGAGGTAGCTCTAGATACGCTGGGAATATCGGGCTCAATAAGAATTGAACCTGCAATGGTCGAACCCACGCCGATGCTGACCAGCATGATCAAACCGGCAGGGACCTCGAAAGAACCGCCGATTATATATCAAACGCAGGCAGGAGATACCCTTCCAGCCCTGGCTACCCGTTTTGGAGTATCCATTGCGGAAATCTCATCTACAATAAACCTTCCCCGGGCTGGATTTCTCGATCCCCAGCAACTCGTCATGATACCACCGCGGATCGTTGAGACTTCGTCCAACAAGAAAGTGATACCGGATAGTGAATTGGTTTTTTCCCCATCCGGATTGGATTTTGATATTGATGGGTTTGTAGATAACGCGGGTGGTTACTTAAGCACGTATCGGGAATACCTCAACAGTTCCGGTTGGTTGGATGGAGCCGGGGTTATCCGTAAAGTGGCAGTGGAAAATTCGATCAACCCAAGAACTCTTCTTTCTATACTGGAATATTTTAGCCACTGGGTATATGGAAAACCGGTTGGTGAGACTGCCCAGAATTATCCGTTAGGACACATCGATCCACTCAAAAAAGGGTTATACAGTCAACTTACCTGGGCAGTTAGTCAATTAAATGTTAGTTATTATGGATGGCGGGAAGGGTTGGTCACTGATGTGGTCTTCCCGGATGGATCAACCATCAAAGCAGCGCCAGACCTTAATGCGGGTACATTCGCAATCCAATATCTATTCGCTCAATTATTGGACCGTGCCGGATGGGAAGCAGCAGTTTACACTGATACCGGATTCCCCGCCACACATCAGCAAATGTTTGGTAGTCCCTGGTTGAGAGCAATGTCAGTTGAACCCCTTTTCCCGGCTACGATCACGCAACCCGAACTGATCCTCCCCATAGAAAAAGATACCGAATGGAACTTCACTGGTGGGCCACACGCTGCCTGGGGAGCTTTGGGCGCCAGGGCTGCCCTTGATTTCTCACCAAGCTTGAATAACAGCGGATGCGAATCTTCGGATGAGTGGGTACTCGCCGCTGCATCCGGAGTGGTTGCCCGAACAGGTGGTGGGGTTGTGGTGTTGGATCTGGACGGGGATGGGAATGAACAGACTGGTTGGGACCTGCTTTATATGCATATCGCAACAAGAGATCGAGTTAAAGTAGGTGAATTTGTTGAACAGGGACAACCGATCGGTCATCCGTCTTGTGAGGGAGGGGTCTCCACAGGAACCCATTTCCACATGGCCCGGAAATTCAACGGTGAGTGGATTCTGGCCGGTGGACCTTTACCTTTCGTGATGGATGGTTGGGAAGCTCATGCCGCCGCCCAATCATACAAGGGAACTCTCACAAAGGGAAACCAAATGATCACGGCTTGTTCTTGTGGAACGAAAGACACGGTCATTGTTCGAACGGATTTAGAAGTATCGACTGATTCAGCGGTACAATAAGACCTTGATATAGTGTCTTATAGCTAGATCCATTGAGGTAAAACTAACAGGTAACCGATATACCTTTCTCTTAATTCATGAAACTTCAACAATCATATCTATTTTCTTCCCTCGATTTATTTGTTGAGAGGTATCTTCATTTCAGCATGAAAAACCACAAGCTCAGACTGGGTCTCACGCTGCTTGTACTCTCAGCGGTACTTTCAGCCTGTCTACCCGCCCCCCAGCTTATCTATCGGGACATGACGCCAACTCCCATTTTCGAGGAAATTGTTGAGACTACCACATTGCCAACCCGGGAAATATTTGAACCAGGTCAGTTGGTCGATTATTCCATCCAGGATGGTGATACGATTTCTGCGCTGGCTGAACGTTTTAATACGACCATCCCGGAAATTCTAAAAGCAAATCCTATCATTCCTCAAACCACAACAACCCTTCCCCCGGGAATGCCGGTGAAAATCCCGATCTACTTCCGACCATTATGGGGTTCGACCTATCAGATCATTCCCAATTCGTTATACGTAAACGGACCCGCTCAGAAGGATTTCGACACCATCCAATTTGTCGAAAGTCAACCAGGATGGCTCAAAGACTATTCGATTTATGCTTATGGTGGATGGCGCTCGGGAGGAGAATTGGTGGATTATATTGCCACCAGCTACTCGGTCAGCCCTCGTCTTCTGCTGGCAATTCTGGAATATCGCGCGGAAGCATTAAGCAATTCGATCCGCCCATCGAATGTGGACAGTAACCTACTGGGACACTATCAGGAGTTCTTTGGGAACCTTTACTACCAACTCCTCTGGTTGGCAGATACATTGAATAATGGGTATTATCAATTCCTGGATGGAAAACTGATATCCCAGGAGCTTTTGACTGGAGAATTGGAATATTTCGATCCGTGGCAAAACGCGGCGACAGTCTCCTTAAAGCATTATTTTGCTTCCATCCTCCCCGCGGATGCCTACTATCACGCGGTAGCACATGATGGTTTTGCTGCCACATACCAGCGACTATTTGGCGAGGTTTGGCCTGACACTCATGAACCCATCATGCCGGGTAGTCTTCAACAACCTGATTTGATGCTGCCCTTTGTAGCAGGGAAATCCTGGTCTTTTACAGGCGCTCCCCATCCAGTCTGGGGTGAGGAAAATCCCTGGGCGGCAATCGATTTTGCCCCTCCTTCGGATTTGAGCGGATGTGCTGCTTCGATCGAATGGGCTACTGCAGTTGCAGATGGAGTGATCGTTCGCGCGGAACCGGGTCTTGGCGATACTTGATCTGGATGGAGACGGAGATGAGCGGACAGGCTGGGCGATACTTTATCTCCATCTCTCATCGACGGATGCTGCACCGCAGGGAAAACAGATGAAAGCAGGTGATGTAATCGGTCACCCATCTTGCGAGAGAGGTCGGGCAACCGGTACTCATATTCATATCGCACGAAAATACAACGGGCAATGGGTTCCAGCAGACGGTATCATTCCGTTCACTTTGGAAGGGTGGATCACGCATTCTTCAGGTAGACCATACCTGGGATCTTTGACAAAACAGAACCAAACTGTAAAGGCCTGCTCCTGTGGTGACAGATACAGTCAGATCACATCGCAACCATGACCTTTATTGATGTTATGAAGAACAACATCTATCATGTACTTTGGCGATAGAAGTTAACCGTTCACCAGCTTTAGATATCATCGAGAAAGTAAATAAAAAAAGTATCGCGTCAGCGATACTTTTTTTTCTTAAGTGATCGATTAATCTCCGTGAGAAAGATAAGCTTCCAGCATAAACAGATTCTTTTCACCCACGCTTTTAATGACCCGCAGGAGATGATCCATATTGGAGATCTCTTCCAACTGTTCTGTTACGAACCAGCCCAAGAATTCACGGCCAAGATGATCATTTTGCTTAATCGCCAGATCCATCAATGCATTGATGCGGCGGGTAACTTCCCATTCCCAATCAAGTGCGAACTGTACGGCTTCTTCCGCTGACGAGAAGGAGGATTTCCCGGCGGGGATGGCTGGCACAGCGACCTCTGCACCAGTTTCCATTAGATATTTGACAAATTTAAGCCCATGCTCACGTTCCTCATCTGATTGTTTGAGGAACAAGGCGGCAGCTTTCTTAAGGGAGCGGGAATCAAAAAACGCTGCGATCTGAATATACTGATGTGAAGCCTCGAATTCATGTCCAATTTGCTCATTAATTAACCCTTGTAATTCTTTACTGATCATCATATTCGGCATCCTTTCCAATTTAACAATATTCAATGTATTTAAATTAATTATATCATTCCGAGTATAAGGGCATTCAATAAATGTATACAATCATTATACTAACGCCGGAAAAGTGTGGAATAACCTATAGTAGAATTGGGTGAATGAAGCATAGGAGCATAAATGGGTTGCGATACTCTTGAGAATATCCCGTATGATTCTACGATCAAGGTAGATTTCAATTGCTTAGTTCAATTACCAAAAGACCAGAAATCAGTTTTGAATGATTGGTTTGAACAAGCCTGGAAGTTAAGGGAATCACCCCCCGAATTGCATTTTCACGCTTGGATGTTGACCTGGGATCTTTTGGGTTACGTGGCTGAAATTATCACCGGAACATCAGATCCTGCAACCTGGTATCCCGTTTTAATAAACCATTCATCCCTGGCGAATATATTCAATGGGGTGATGGATAATAAGAAATCATTGATGCGAATGTACGTAAAGCGGTTTGCCTTGAGCTGGCCGATCTTCAACATGGCAGAACTGACACATCTTAGTGAGGGTAAATCCTTCTCCGCAATCCGGAAGCAAAAGGTTCAACAATTTATCGAGCTTGGAGCCAGCTCCTATGCACCACCTTGCTGGAAGGATCACTTTCAGGATGCTGAATATCTACCCGATTGGAAACATACCCTATCCGCTTGGTACGCCATTCGTCGAAATCTATTCAGTTCAGATGGCTGGCAACAATCGGAAACTGATAGCCGGATCGTCTCCAATGCATTCCTATCTTTGATATATTTTTTCAAAGAGGGAAAAATATTCTTTGAACATCCCAGTTTAAGCCCAGATATTTATGATCGAACCCAAGTCCTCTCCAGTCTGTGAGGTGCAATGAAACGCGAAAGACCATTATTTGATCAAATATTCGAACTTGTCAGGCAAGTCCCGCCGGGCAAGGTGACAACCTACGGCCGAATCGCTGCCATCATCGGAACATGCTCCGCACAAATGGTCGGTTTTGCCCTGGCTTCACTACCGGAGGGTACGGATGTTCCCTGGCAGCGGGTCATCAATCGGTTTGGAAAGATCAGTCCCCATGGACATGGGTTTGGGACGATAATACAAAAAGACCTCCTCGAAGAAGAGGGAGTTCATTTTGGTCTTAATGATGTGATAAATTTGGATGAATTCGGCTGGTTCTAACTGGACAGGAAAATATCTTTGAAAGGATGAATATTCTTACACAAGTCATCCTGATCCAATCCCAAGATTTCCAATAATTAACAATTATCTGATTTGCAAACCGTGTCTCGCTTAGTCGATGCGGGGATTCAGTCCAGATTCCTGGAACGCTGTTGATAAGCCAGGTAAAGGGCGATAGAACCTGCAACCGCGGCGTTTAGCGATTCGATCTTCCCGCTCATCCCCAGTTGTACTAATTGGTCGCACGATTTCCGTACCAAGGAACGCATGCCTTCACCTTCGCTCCCAACCACGATGGCTAAAGGTCCAGACATTCGAACAGTTTCGATTGGAGCAGCCTCATCCGAACTGTCCAACCCTAGGATCCATACATCATGTTGTTTGAGCTGATCCATCGCCTGAGCCAGATTCATCATTCCTATCAGCAGATGTTCACTCGCTCCTGCAGAAGCATTTACCACTGCGGGCGTGATATCAACGGTATGCCGAAGTGGTAATAAGATTCCATGAATACCAAAGGCTTCCGCGCTCCGAAGCAGCGTACCAAGGTTTTGGGGATTTTGTAATGTATCAAGAATTAATATGAATAATGGCTCTTTTCGATTTTCAGCTAGGCTTACCATGTCTGTCAGTTCTCGATAAGGATAAACGCTCGTTTCGAGTGCCACCCCTTGATGATTATCGCTCAGGGTATTCAATCGAGCTTTAGGTATCTTCTCGATAGGCAATCGGAATTGTCTGGCGAGACGCTGAATTTCCTGGATCCGTTCGTCTGCCTGGATAGTATCTGATAGCAGAATTCGAAAAGATTGACGCCGCCCTGCTTTTAAGGTTTCAAGGACCGGATTTCTTCCGGTTATCCATTCTTTCATTAATTTACCTTCTAGGGATTAATGGCCGTTATCGTAAGCATCTTCAGGTCTGGCGAAGATCATTCTTCCGGCGGCTGTTTGTAAGATCTTAGTGACGGTAACATTGATTTCCCGGCCGATTAATTCCCGGCCATTCTCAACGACCACCATAGTTCCATCATCCATATAACCCACGCCCTGGCCAAATTCTTTCCCCTCCTGGATTATGCGCATCATCAGGGTTTCACCGGGGAGCAAGACCGATTTCACCGCGTTGGCGAGTTCATTGACATTGAGGATGATCACACCCTGAAGTTCGGCAATTCGGTTCAGGTTGTAATCATTAGTCAGGATCGGACAGCGCATTTGACGGGCGAGGACCACCAGTTTATCATCGACTTCTTTCACACCTTCTGCATCGATATCCTGAATCTTTACCGGGGTCGGGGAACCATCCTTTTGCAACGAAGCGAGCACTTCCATCCCACGCCGTCCGCGTTGACGACGAAGATTGTCTGGAGAATCGGCGATATACTGCAATTCGTTCAGAACAAAACGAGGGATGATCAGTGTACCTGGGAGAAAACCTGTTTTTGCAATATCTGCAATCCGCCCATCAATAATCACACTGGTGTCCAAAAGGATATTTCGTCCATCACCCCAATTCGATTTACCACCGCGTTCTCCTCGAAAGGAATTGAACATACCGAGCAGATCATTTTGGCGCATATTAAAAACGGCAATGCCGAGGTAACCGAACACGATTACGCCGACAAATGGCATGATTGAATTGAACGGTTGCGGTAGTAATGAGAATGGAAAAGCTAGCAAGGCGCCAAATGATAATCCGATCAACAATCCGATCATGGACGAAAATAATGCCTGGGTGGAAATTTTCTTGATTATCGAAAGCAGGGCGCGGAAGGGTCTGGTTGTAATATATGGGGTAAGTATAAGACCCACCAGGGCGCCAACCAATCCGAGGGTGAAGGCATATTGTTCGACTGTCAAAACAAAACTTGCTGTGGAATGTTGAGCTGATTTTCCTAGTGAAACCCCCCAGAAGACACCTACGACAGTAAACCCAATCATCCCGATTAATCGGATAATAAAATCAACGCTCATAATAGCTCCAGAAAAAAATAAAATAATAAAAAATAAATTCCTATTCGCATCATAGCATGCCATTGAATACTCGTCAAATGAATCTATTCGTAAACATTCTTAACAAGTCGAACAATTTTGCGGTAGTATCATTTGCATCTTATATTTGAGATGTCAGCGTTGCCTTTCGTTAGGTTAAGAACGAGATAAAAAAACCACCCAGATTGGGTGGTTATATCGGATTAACTTTTGTGATCAGAAATCGGTGGTTGAGTCGGTCGTATTATTTTCTGGCGATGCTTACGTGTTTTGATCGTAGTGTTTCCTGCTTCCGGTTTTAATAAGGTGTGCAACCACATTTCAGCTTGTTGGTCATATTCCCGTTTTCCGCAGACGTCACAAACCCAGGCGGGAAAGTTGGGTACAGTGATCAATTCATCACCCAACCAGGTAAAGTAAGTGATATGCCGTTTATGCATCACACCGACCTGGCATTCTATACAGGGAATGGTATTTGGTGTACTGGTGATTGATAACATTGTCATCTTATTGTACTTCCAAAAATACAAAACCACCATCAAATTGGGATAAAAACACTCCAATTATTACTGATGATCAGCCGAGACAATATTTGGCTGGTCAAGGACTGCGAATTTACTCATCGGCCAATAGATGACAACAGCCCGACCAACTACATTGTCAAGTGGAACAAATCCCCAGCGATGGGAATCAGATGATTGATTCCGGTTGTCGCCCAGGACAAAAAGACTTCCTTCCGGGACAAGCCATTCACCGTCATAATTTGGTGCATCTGCCAGGTAAACCTCATCCAGTCGAAAACCGTTTACAAATACTTTTCCACCATAAATCTTAACCTGATCACCTGGGGTACCGATTATCCGCTTGATGAAATCTTCACCCGGTTCGGTCGGAGCATGGAAGACAATAATGTCACCAATCTTGGTCTCGCCCAATTTGTAAGCCAGTTTACTTACCAGGACGAATTCACCTTCAAAAAGTGTGGGTTGCATACTTACATTTTGAACTCGAACTCTGGCTGAGATGGCATCAATTCCGAAATAAAGCACCAACGCGAGTATTAGCGTCTCGGCGATATCGAATAGGACCCGGCGCAGAGTAGAGTGTTGCGAAAGTTCCGGTAATTTATCTGGCACGGATGTGCTCGGAACTTGTTCGTTAGTCATAAGTAAACAGTCCTCCCATGAAGGGATTATAGGTCTGGCACATTAGGGAATGATTAATGGCGTGGTTTGAAAACAAATCGGATAGGCGTCCCCAGAAAACTATACTCTTTTCGTAGCTGGTTTTCCAGATAGCGTACATAGCTAAAATGAGCGAGTTTTGGCTCATTAACATAGATCATAAATGTCGGTGGATCACTTCGCACCTGTGTCCCATAATACATTCGCATACTACGGCCAGCATGAGATGGAGCAGGGTGGGCATCCTGGGCTGCCTGTATGATCTTATTGATTTGAGATGTTGTCAATCGCACTAATCGCTCTTCCTGGACCCGTAATGCCAGGGGGAGAACTGCATCCACATTTTTTCCGGTTTTTGCGGAAATGAAGAGGATAGGCACATAAGCCAGGAACTTGAGCTCACGCCGTATATATTCAGTATATTGATCCATGGTATCGCTGTCTTTTTCAACCGCGTCCCACTTATTCACTACAACCACTACACTCTTCCAGGCTTCGAGGATAAAACCAGCAATATGTGCATCCTGTGCTGATAACCCATCCACTGCGTCTATGACCAGTAATGACACATCAGAACGCTCAATCGCGCGTAACGACCGGATAACACTATATCTCTCGACGCCCGGAATAATTTTTCCCCGTCTTCGAATTCCTGCAGTATCGATCAGAGTGACAGGGGTTCCATCCAGATCGAGATGGGTATCTATTGCGTCACGGGTTGTTCCTGCGATCGGACTGACGATCGATCGCTCCTCTCCAGCCAATCGATTAAGCAGGCTGGATTTCCCGACATTGGGTTTACCGACTATAGAGATCTTCGCAGATTCGTCTTCGGTATCCTCAACTTCGTGGGGGAAAACCGCAACCATGGCGTCCAACAGATCGCCCGTTCCCGTCCCGTGAAGTGCAGAAATTGGATAGGGCTCGCCCATTCCAAGCTCATAGAATTGGGATGCCACTTCCCTTAATCGAGGACTGTCGGCTTTATTGACAACTAGTAAGATAGGTGGATACGAAAGACCTTCCACCTTTTTTTGAGATTTTCGTAAAAGATTTGCCACTTCCAGATCTGCAGGAGCGACACCGGTTGTGGCGTCGGTGATAAATAATACAACATCTGCTTCTTGCACGGCAATGAAGGCCTGAGCCCGGATCTCCTCAATGAAATCCGCGGATCCTATGGACAATGGGTCTTTTCCGGAAGCAGCTGTCGTTGGATCTATTCCACCCGTGTCGATGAGATCGAAAGTTGTATTGAGCCATTCGCCTTCAGCAAAAATACGATCGCGGGTCGTGCCTGGCGTATCATCCACTATCGCGAGTGGTTCACCAACCAGACGATTAAATAATGTGCTTTTTCCCACATTCGGTCGTCCTACAAGGGCGACAACATTCTTTCTCATAATTTCTCTCTTAAGGTGTTGGAGTTGGGGCGTTGGATTGTATCACAACTTCGATGGTTGCCGGTAATACCGATTCGATTCTGATCTCTTGAGAATCGACCGTAACGATTGGAATGATCTGATAGGTGCCTGGCACCATCCCGGTCAGGTTGAGCATAACTTGAACCGCGGCAGGTGAAAGTTGATCTAATAACGGCAGTGGACCGGAAAGGATCACATCCACGACCTCCGGAGAAGCAGAAGCAGTAAGCCCGTCAGTAATCCCTTCAAATTGAATTGGGATGCGAGACATGGTCAGGCTGCTCTCGATTGCTGCGATCCCGGCTTGCAAATTTATCTGCTCGACACCCACAAGGGATACCCCCTCTGGGAGGTTTAATTCAATCGGAAGAATAAGGTCCGATTTTAAGTTATCCAATTGAATTGGTTTCGTCTCAACGTAACCGGGCAAACTATCCACCTTTGATGGATCGTTGGAATATACCGTCACATTCGGTGGGTAGACAGAGATGTTGGTCAAACGGTAGCCATTCGCAAGCGTCCCCTGGGTGACTACCTTAATAACCACATTACGATAACCACCTTTCTGGGTGATTGGGAGATTGACACTGATCCTTTCAGGGCTGATGGAAACGCCGTCGATAAAATCTCCATTTGCATCCACGGCCTGTAAAACGAGAGTATTTTGAATGCTTTGTTTAACCTGATTCAATTCAACGGCTGCCCGGATCTGTTCGATTTGATTGACTACAGAGAGCGGTCCAGTAACCATGACTTCAGTCGGTGAGATAATCGCTTTTTCTGCCTGGAATCCAACCGCTGGATTTCCATTCATCATCAACTGCACCGGGAACGTATGATTTACCATTTTTTCCAGTGTTATCGATATCGTCTGGGGAGAAATTTGAACTACTTCCACTGGACGGGTGTCAACCTGTACCTGGATTGGAATTTCAAATGTTCCTGAAGCGAGCCCAGAAAGATCGATGAATGCCTTAATATGGCTGGTCTGGGCATTCAACGCAGTCCAGACAGACCGAGGCGCATTGATCGTAGCCCTGATTTGTTTCACGGATGAGCCCAAGACAATCAATTGTGGATCCTGGCCGAGGAATTCCACGGTGACTGGTTGCGCATAGACACGTAACTCGTTTGGATCTGAGGATATTACAGCTGCAGTCCAGGCAGATATCGCCATAATAATAGCGATCAACAAGGTGGGTAAGTTCTTCAGGAAAGCACGAAGGAGGGTGATCATCGATCATCCTCCCGTCCACCTTTGATCATGCGAATGAACTCTTTAAGTGGAGAAGCAGAGGGTTTGGTAATCCTCTCCGGGCGATAAAACGCTGTGAGTATATTCTCCAGTCTTTCAGGATCAAGCCGCCGGATCATTCGACCTGCGTGGGCAATTGATATGCTGCCTGTTTCTTCCGAAACAACAACAGCAATGGCATCCGTCGCTTCCGAAATTCCCAACGCAGCCCGATGGCGTAATCCCAGAGAACGATCGGGTGTGCGGTTGAGGATTCCACTGGCTGAGAGGGGCATTACACATGCGGCGGCAACCAACTCATTATGAACGATGATGGCAGCGCCATCATGCAATGGAGTATTCGGGTAAAAGACCTGGAGAAGCAATTCTGGAGTGATCGATGAGTTGAGCTGAACACCAGTCTGAATATATTCGGTTAAGTTATCACTCCGTTGAAAAATAATTAATGCGCCATGTTTCTTACTGGCCAGACGGGATGAAGCGGCAACAACTGTCTGGATCGTCTTCTCCATTTCAAATTGGTATGTTTTTTGACCAATCGTAATAACGGAACCTGCTCTACCGATCCGTTCCAAACCGCGCCTGATCTCTGGTGCGAAAATTACCGGGATGGCTAACAGTAGGGCGGGCAAAGTAGTTTTTATCAACCAACTGAAAGCAGGCAAATTGATTACAGTTGTTAAAATACTCAGCAGGAGTACAAGAATAATCATTCCCCTTAACAGGATCACAGCCTTGGTGTCTTTGATCATCTGCAACAAGGCGTAAAAAATCACCGTCACAATAAAGAGGTCCAGTAGACTAAGCCAATTGAGCCGTTGGAAGAGAAGAGTGAGATTACTGATGAAATTTGACAAATTATTTACTCAAGGCTTGCTGAAAGGTACCAGGTAATCGCCTTACAACGAAGATAGGATTCTAATTGGATCAGGTTAAATCGGTCTGAGGACTCGATCCTGCCTAAGTTGTTTAAAGAACATTAAAGTACCGAATGGCATCGACTCGATGGCGGCTTCCTGCCAGGCTTGAACTTCCAATGAATGGGGAGGGCGGTTCTCGTATCCGAGCGCATGCCAGAGTTCGTTCAATCTTGCCATGTATGGCGGGAGGAAAATAAGGGACGCTTCACACTGATGGTCACGGGCTGATTTCTCAACATGATCCACAAGCACCGGGATGGATTCCTGGATTGGAATAGCTGGATCGACAAAAATATCGGTTGTCCGGCTGATCAGGTTTTCCACCTGCCAACCAGCCAATCCAACCAGCTTGTTTTCGGTTTCCAGAAGAATGAACGCATTATCATTTAGAGTTTGTAAAAACTCTGCCCGGTTTCTTTTTTCTTCCTTCGGGTCCAACTGATTGACCAATTTAAGCATCTGATCGAAATCTTTTGGTGTACCACGCCTGGCTGTGAGTTTGCCGCGTGGAATGGAAACGATCGGTTCTTTCAGGATGCTGGTGGGCAGTGCGATTTTTTTCCATGCGTCATACACCTGCTTCCAGGTGTCTTCGTACGAGCCATTATTTGTAATGATCACATTGGCGTGAGTGATCTTTTCTGCCTGGGTGGATTGAGCATCGATCCTTCGAATCGCCTCGTTTCTGATCCATTTTCCGGACGTCGATCAATCGCTTTAACTGGGTATCGCGGGGAGAAGTGACCACCCAGATGCTGCTCACCGATGACTTAAGCTCAGTCTCGATCAATTTAATCGCTTCTACCGCAATAACCGATTGATTTGCCCGTCGGATGATGATATCAACAGCCTGGATGACCAATGGGTGTACGATGGATTCCAGTGCGGTCAATGCAGCAGGGTCATTGAAAACGATCCGCGCCAGACGTCCTCTGTCTATCTGTTGGTCTTCTGCAAGTATCCAGCGCCCGAAATAATTCACGACCGGTTGATAACCTGGTGCGTCTCTCGCGATGGCGCGATTGCTGAGCGCATCCGCATCCAGCCCGAACGCACCCAAGCGCTCGAGCATTTTTCTGACGACACTTTTTCCGGTGGCGATATTCCCGGTTAGGCCGATGACATATTTATCTGCCCATTTACTCACGATTACTCCCCGGTATGCATAAATAGCTAACAGGTGTGTAAAAAAATCACCCTGTTTCATTTTAGCTTTGGCAGGATAGATTGTCAAAGCGAATCCGCTTGGTTTGTTGCACCAAATATGCCACGGCAATATCAATTAATAATATACGCTGAGTGATATTGATGGGTGGGAAGAATGGGTGGATGCTTGACAGTTACCAACCTTCTTAGTAAAATCACGCAGCAATTAAGAATGTGCCGAGATAGCTCAGTTGGTAGAGCATGCGACTGAAAATCGCAGTGTCCGCAGTCCGATTCTGCGTCTCGGCACCTTTGATTTAACCAGCGGGAATCCATGAGATGGTGTTCGGCATACCCAGATTAAGGGTTGACATCCAATAGGGAATTCGTTATACTCTCGCTTGCACTCAGGGAAGACTACTGGCACCAGTCAGATCCCCTCAAGGTAATGCGGGCTTGGTTCAGTTGGTAGAACGTCTCCTTGCCAAGGAGAAGGTCGAGGGTTCGAGTCCCTTAGCCCGCTCAGAAAACTGTGGCTGATACTAATGGGTGAAAGATCCAAAGTTATCAGCCCATTTTTTACGGCGACGTGGCCAAGTGGCAAGGCAAGGGTCTGCAAAACCCTCATCACGGGTTCAAATCCCGTCGTCGCCTCACAAATCAAACAGACGGGTTAAACGCCCGTTTTTGATTTAACTACATCACGGGTTTCCCCGGAAGGGGATGATACGCATCCCGTCGTCGCCTCACAAATCAAACAGACGGGTTAAACGCCCGTTTTTGATTTAACTGCATCACGGGTTTCCCCGGAAGGGGATGGTACGCATCCCGTCGTCGCCTCACAAATCAAACAGACGGGTTAAACGCCCGTTTTTGATTTAACTACATCACGGGTTTCCCCGGAAGGGGATGATACGCATCCCGTCGTCGCCTCACAAATCATACAAGCGGGTTAGATGCCCGTTTTTAATTAGGAAGTAAACCCTCCCCTGGACAGGGGAGGGTAGGGAGAGGTCAATGAGTGATTGCGAACCCACACAGTGGGTTCGCAATCACATGCAGGTGTAGATAGGTTCTGGTGTATCTACCAGGTTTTCTGACTGGCTTTACTCGCGAGCTGATCAGCCAACTCATTCATTGGATGTCCCGCGTGACCCTTGACCCATTGCCAGCTAACCTTTCGGGTCGAATTTAATCTGTCAAGCTCCTGCCATAGATCAAGGTTTAATAATTCCCCTCCCTTGCGCTTCCACCCACGTCTTTTCCAATTCGGCATCCATTCTGTGATTCCTTTCTTTACATACTCAGAGTCACTATGGAGCACTACATCGACAGATGCTGGGATCGATCTTAACGCCATGATCGCGGCGGTTAATTCCATCCGATTGTTCGTTGTTTGTTTTTCTCCACCTGAAAGGGTTTTTATTTTCCCATCCTTCTGTATCACGACCGCCCATCCACCCCTGCCCGGATTCGGGTCGCAAGCGCCATCCGTAAATATCACGATCGGTGAAATCGGATTCATCATTCCTTGTTTTCCAATTCTTGTGTGAAAGATTCCATTCCTGCAAGTATTGCTGGTAAATTTTCCTCTGTTGTACTTGATTCCATGATTTGACGGAATCCATCAGCGAGGACCGATTTTCCGATCAGCCATTCCGATAGATAAGGACCGGGAACCGGGTTCTGTGTTTTCGTCATCCAATCGGTCTGTTGGGATGGGAGTTGATTTGCTTTCAAGACAACGTCCCAGGTGATCTTTCTCGCCGGCAATAAACCGTCACTTAACGAAAGGCGCAATTCCTGTTCAGGCGCTGATAGCCATTTCAGGAAAAGCCATGCGGCAAGCTGCTGGTCATCGTCCGTCGTGGGAATGAAGAAATAATCCATATCTGCCAGCCAGGTATCAGGATCCTGGTTCCCTGGAAAAGATAGGATCTCCCATTGATCCATTGATTTTTTTGTGGTCATCGTACTTTCAAGGGATGTCGCATCGGATATTCGCATAGTCATGAAAAGAGCTAAACGGTCAGAAAAATAGAATTCTGAATTTGGGTTTTTTCCGACCCACGCGCAACCATTCAATCGTAAGGTAACTAAATCGCTAAACACCTTTTGATAGGCTGGACTGGCATAGGTGGTTTTGGTTTCAGACGAAAATGGGATAGGTGCTCCCAGAGCATGAATCCAGGCAAGGGCGGTATCTGGTGCCAGATCGATCAACCATCCGCCTGTTCCCCGTAATCTTCGATCTGATAATTTATTGTTCACTTGCGCAGCAGCGCAAGCCTGTTCAACAAATCCAGCCCAATTGGTGGGAGATTGGTCGAAGCCAAGAATTTTTGCCCAAGTCTTGTTATAGACCATCACCCGGGTATCCCCAGCGGCAGGAATACCATAGATTTTTGTTTCGGTTTTCACCGGTTGCAGGAGAGTATCTGGGTAATCCTGGATGCCTGTCATCCCAATCTCGGAAGAAGATTGATCTATATATGTGGATAGATCCTGGAATGCTAGTCCCATTTCTGTAAAAGCGAATCGGTACTCGGGTGGCAGGACAACCAGGGATGGCGGGTCTTGAATTGAGGAGGTAAAACCCGCAATCAGTGCTTCTTCCCCTCCCCAATGTCTGGGTTCCACCTGGATATCATAAGGGTTGGATAAGTTGTATTCCAGAGCCATTTGCTCAATAATTTTTCCCCGTTTGCCCACCCATGGATGCCAGAAAATCACTTTCTTTCCAATTACCTTGGAAGTGCTGTATTGAAAGTCTGTTGCTGGAGGGGTAGTCGGAGTAGCCTTTGGAATCAATGTTGGAAATAATACGGCGGTAGGAGGGACGTTTTCAGTTTGTCCCACCTTGACAGTTGGAGAGGGGACCAGGGCGCCTGGGATAACCGGCGAGCAGCCGAGTAGGATGGTTACAGAAATGAGGATGCCGAAGATGATATTGGATTTTGGCTTCATATACGGAGAACAATCCAAGTTACATGCCAATTATTATGAGCGGGACAGGAGTAAAGACCAGAATAAAGAGGACTAGAGTTAATACCCCCAACCATTTTCTTGTTGCATCTAGCGTGGTAATTTGATCCATTGGTTCTGCGTGAGTACGACCAAGGAAAAAGATTAAGACCGCCCAAAGCCACCATCCGTTCCAAACAAAACCAAGCCCGATGAGGGCGATTAACACAAATGGAAGGATTCGTCTGCTGCCGGTTGAGCCAAACAAAACATAAAAAATATGACCGCCATCCAATTGTCCGGCTGGAATCAGGTTCAACGAGGTGACCAACAAGCCTGCCCAACCAGCCCATGCCATCGGATGAAGCATGACATCCATGCCTCCAAGCGGAACTGGTTGCCCGGTGAAAAAATAACGGACCCAGAAAATTATTGGTGGCAACCCAGCGAGACTGGCCGGAGCGGGTAACAACTGACCTTTGGTCATCCATTTGAGGAAAAGGTACAGCAGACTGTTACCTTCCAACTGAAATGCCTGCCCTTGTGCTACTGCGGATGGGAGTGATTGAACCTCTGAAAGAAGAAGACCGACGATCAAGATAGGAATTGCGAACAGCATTCCCGCCAGTGGACCTGCGATCGCTATATCCAGAAGATGTTTCCGATTTTTCGGCAGATCTTTCATCTGGATGAAAGCGCCCATAGTTCCGAAGGTACTTAATGGGAAAGGAATAAAGAAAGGGAGGGTAACATTTGTATGGTGATATCGCCCGGCAAGATAGTGACCAAACTCATGCGCCCCCAGTATGGCGAGCAAACTAATTGCAAATGGCCATCCTTTGCCCAGGTTATGGATTAAATCCATCCAGAAATTGTTGCTGGTAGTCTGTTCGCCACCGAGGGCGTACAACGCTCCACTCAGTAGGACGCTTAATAAAGTCAATACAAATAAGATCAGATTGAGAATGGGTTTAGATTTCGAATTGTTTTGAACTGATTCGGTTAAAATAATGGCTGGTTTGCCATTCTCTTCTCTAAATAACGGCATAATGTGTGACGGGTTCAGTGATTGCACAAGGCTTGCATGTGCTTTTTCAACTTCCTCGTTATAAAAACGACCTGTATATAACAGGTAAGGTTTGGTACGTATTTCACCTTCGGTCACACTTTCAATAAGAAAATATCGCTGGACAAGGGGATCTAGCGAATTTCTATCCAGGTTGATCATTTGTGTCCTACAATCCTATCTCTTCATTACAAAGGCGGGAGTGGATGGGAGTCGAACCCACCACGGCCCGCAAAGCGACCCGTCACCGATTTTGAAGACCGGGGAACCCACCGGGACCCTGCCACTCCCAATGAGTAAGCATACTCCATGCAAAATAATTTGGCAAGCAATAGCAGCTTGAGGGCATTGCGGTCTGCTTTTCAATTATCCGTCAAGCCTATGTGGTGATTAGGTGTAGGGTACAACCTTTAATATGATTATTACGTAAGAATTGGTGACATTAGTATCGTATTAGACTCATTCATAACCCTTGTATTCTCACGAAATGAGACTATACTGGCACATTGAAAACAAAAATTGCAGGAGATTTGATCATGGAAAATGTAAGCATATACGAATCTGATTTGGAAGAGAGCGACAAGCCTCCCAGTACCAAACCGCGACCGGTGAAATCCTGGCGGGTAGCCGTAATTGCCAACATCAAGGGGGAATCATCGATACCCACAGAAGGTCCAACCGATGCCGGCGCGGAATTCGACAAAAAAGAGACAATAGAAGCCATTAGAGCAGCTATTGAATCCGACGGTCATTCAGCGATTTTTATCCCAGCCGATATCAATTTACCCTACACCTTACGAGATGTCGTTCCCGACATCTGCTTCAACATTTCTGAAGGATTAGGCGGCGATGGGCGTGAAGCTCAGGCGCCCGCAGTCTTCGAAATGATGCATATACCCTATACCGCCTCCCGGGTGACCACGAATGCGATCACCCTTGATAAAACACTAACCAAACGTATCTGGCGAGACAGTGGATTGCCGGTTGCTCCTTTTCAGGAGTTCACCACGGGTTACGAACCGATTGATTCAACCCTCCGATTTCCGTTGTTTGTCAAACCCGCCCGCGAAGGAACTGGAATGGGTATGGGTTCAGAATCTATCGTCTATAACCCAAAAGATCTTCGGAACCGCGTAACTTGGGTCATCAGCAAGTATGATCAACCCGCGTTGGTAGAAGAATACCTGCCAGGTCGTGAATTTACGGTCGGTGTCCTCGGGCGACCGGGAGTACATCAATATACGCTCCATCCTGAACTGTATCAAAAAGATGGATTTCACCGTATGCCGGTCCTTGAAGTGGAAAGTACCACGTCTGTGACTCCGGGTGTATATGGTCACTCCGCCAAACAACTTTACAATGGTGATGAAGGCGTCCCACAATTCCTGTGTCCCGCGCCAATTTCCACGACTTTTTCCCGCCAGTTACAGGAATTGGCGATCCGCGCCCATGTAACAGTTGGCGCTTTGGATGTTTCCCGAGTGGATTTCCGGTGCGATGCAGAAGGGAATCCATTTCTGCTGGAGATCAATTCATTACCAGGTCTCACACCAGATTTCAGTGATCTTTGTGTGATTGGGAAAGCCGAAGGAATCAACTATCGAGAGTTGATCCTGGAGATCCTTTACCTGGGGGCGTCCCGTTGGGGACTCGTTCAGAAAGCTTCGGATGTAGTTAGAGATATGGTAATGCCCCAGGCGAAAGTCCCAGCTCGTTTGAACGCCCGTTCCCGTGTACCTGCCAGGGTATCGTACGCAATCCGTGCCCGAACCACTTTACGATAATTTCATGCCAAAATAAAAAGATGCCTTTCCTATGAAATGGAAAGGCATCTTTTCTATGAAGTAGATCAGAGCGCCGGCAATATCTTTATTAGTAATTGCAATAATGGGGATAGAACGGGAAGGATGGCAAGCACCAATATTCCACTGAATATTCCGACAACCATCCCTGCAATAACATCAGAAATATAGTGAACCCCGGTCAACACTCGAGCCAGACAAACCAGTGGGGCCCAAATAAATAACAGGATCGCGAACCAGGCGGGTCCTAATCCGATGGCAAGAATGGCGAATAAATAAGCTCTCGCTGCGTGGCCGGATGGAAAAGAGTGCGGATCTGTGATTCGGTAGATCTGTCCCCACGTACCTTCCGGTCGTTTTCGGCGGATGGTGAATTTGATCCATAATACGATCGCTGCCAAAGGTATAAAACTGATGGTAAACACGAGGGCGATATTTCGCCAGAATGGATCACCCAGCAAGAAAATGACAACCAACCCAACCATCCAAAACCATGAATCACCCGAATGGGCGAAGATAACAGCCAATGGCTTAAGGCTGTGATCGGTCTCCACGATTTGCATTTTTTTGGAGGTTGTTTCGTCCCACTCGATCAATTCCTGCAAGTTCACCCGGTCGTCCTCCTGGAAAGGAAATGACGCATAATTTCTAATTGGTGTGGCTTATCCACGTCCATGCCCATCTCTGCATACGGGCACAGCACTACTTTACCAGTAATTTTCAATCGTTTACTGATCATCCGGGCAAGTTCGTCGAGCGTGGCCGAGCGGAAAAGCAAACCGAATAATATATCGAGACCGAGAATGAACGCCTGTTTGATCGGATTTTTTCGGGAGGCGATCAATCGTTCCCACATATTGGTAACACTCGAATCCATATTCACCCGTACCGCATTTACATCCCCTCCACAAATTTCCATCCCCTTAAGGTGGGTAAATGTACGGCGTGAGGCGGGGAATTTTTCTTCCATAAGCTCGCGAGTAATGACCTGGTAATAGATATCCGAATGGGATGTTTCGACTGTATCCACCATCCAGTTCACCATCTCGGTGGTGATACCGGGGACATCTGACGCGGCGATCAATGCATATTCTGACCCTGTCTGCAGACGCTTCAGCGCATCAAGCCCGACATTGATGTTGGCAAGCATGTCTTTCTGGTTTGGAAGAAAAGTGATCGGCTTCGGGCAGGTAATACCACCCAATTCGGTGAGTCCAATTACGATGATGTGATTGATTTTGGGTGATCGACTGATCGCGTCTAATACCCATTGGATCATCGGCTTTCCAGCCAATTCCAACATGGCTTTGGATCCACCGCGGGTGTATTCATACAGAGGGTCTCCGGGAAGGGGAATCCCTCCGGCGGTGATGATGGCATCCATTAATTGAGCTCCTGATACTGTGGTTCAAACCCTATCTGTTCAACCAGCGCTCCCAGTTCGGAAAAATAGTTGCCCGGGTGTGCGTAGTCGATGGGAGCTTTCCTGCCAGAAGCTGCCATTATGGCAGCTTCCATCATATTCGTGCCAAATGATCTGCCATCTAATACCGGCGTCGTGGTTAAGATCGATTTTATGCCGGCGTCTTTGAACAACTGGATATCATCCTGCGTGGTGGTATTGGTTACGATAATTTTTCCGACTAAGTGGTCAGGCATATAGCGGGTAATATAGTGGCAATCTCCGGCGATAACATCCGCCCAGTTAAACCAATCGGAATATTTAGGCGTCCGCTTTTCCTGTTCTTTACCGGTTGGATAGACCCAATGGAACGGAATTCTGCCAGCGATCGGCATCAGCAATGAAGCCATTAGTTTTACAGAACTGGATTTGTGAAGGGGAAAAGGCATTCCCAGTGAGAACATCATGTCGCCAAAAGTGCAATCGTAACCATCCTCCACGAAAGATTCGAGCATCCCCCAGCGGTCTACCCCGGTCATGATTAATGCTTTCTTTCCAGTGGTGGCTTCCTCGCCCAAAACTCGTTTTAATATTGAAGCGGATCTTTTTTCCAGCGTGTTTTTTAACCCAGTTCCATCGACAGTAGGTGTAATTTTTATGTCTTTTACCATTTTATGGACAGAATAGAGCGGATACCAGTGACGGTCGACCATTACACCCAAATCGGCGCCGCCAACACCAAACGCATCGACAACACCATCCAGTTCCCGATACATCGCAGCGGCTTTATCCATGTCTCCATCTGTACCGATGCGTTCAATCTGAACTGTTTCCCCCAACAATTCGATTTCCACAGCTTTGTTTCTTTTTGATGAACCAATGCTAATGCTGACTGCTCGTTTCATGCTGAAACCTCCTTATTGGGGCTGAGACTGTGAGTATACCCTGAAGTATCATCCATGGGTAGTAAACCCCGTTACTGGTGATTGGGTATGCTTGTTGGACATTTATGTCTCATATAGTGAGACACCGTACCAACATCTGATTATCTTCATAATTGACATATGATTTTTATCTGTTATATAATGCATACTAATCAATAATTAACAATCTTATGAAGGGAGGTGTTGGACTTCCTATATTGCATTTAAATCGCCGTTCAATACTATATTTGATAAGTTATACGGAGGAGATTGTGAATAAAAAATTGTTGTTCGTTGTTTTGGCTGTTGTAGTTGTATTAAGTATGGTGCTTGCTTCCTGCCAGCCAAAAGCGCAAGTTCCTGCAGCAGGTTATAAAGAAAAACCATACGAAGCCATGGATTTAGCTGCTCCCAGCTGTGATTATGGTGGTTTGATCAAAGAAATCAAGACACTGGATGAACTCACTATCGAATTCACCATGTGTGCTCCCGATCCTGCGTTCCCATCTAAAGCTGCATTCTCGGCGTTCTCCATTCAACCCCGCGAATACATTGAATACGCAATGCCCACTGGCCAAATCCTTGAGAAGCCAGTCGGAACCGGACCCTACTACGTCGAAAAATGGAATCGCGGCGACAGTATTGTGTTCAAGAAAAATGCGAAATACTGGGGCGATGCTGGAAAAGTCCCGAATATAGTATTCAAATGGTCTGCTGAATCTGCAGCCCGATTGCTTGAGCTCCAATCCGGTACTGTGGATGGCATCGACAACCCCGCTCCTGAAGATTTCGCTACCATCGAAGCTGATACAAACCTGGCTATGAAACAACGCGAAGTCCTGAATATCTTCTATATCGGGATGACCAATACTTTCCCGCCTTTTGACAATGTCAAAGTTCGCCAGGCAGTTGCGATGGGCATCGATCGTCAACGAATCGTGGACAACTTCTATCCAAAGGGATCCGAAGTGGCTACCCACTTCACCCCCTGCGCGATTCCCAATGGTTGTGTTGGAGAAGATTGGTATAAATTCGATCCCGCGGCTGGCAAAGCCCTTCTGGCTGAAGCTGGTTTCCCGGATGGTTTCAAAACCAATCTCTACTTACGCGATGTAGTTCGTGCTTACCTGCCCCAGGTTACCCTGGTAGCCACCGATATCCAGGATCAACTTAAACAGAACCTGAACATCGATGCGGAAATCACCGTTATGGAATCTGGTGCCTTTATCGACGATTCTTCACAAGGCCGTTTGAATGGTTTCCATCTGTTGGGTTGGAATGCAGACTACCCGCACATTACCAACTTCCTGGATTACCATTTCGGAAAATCCCAGGCGCAGTTTGGTACCCCATATCCAGAGATCTATGAAAACCTGGTCAAGGGTGCGAGCATTGCTGATCCTGCTCAATCCAAAGCCATCTATGAAGCCGCCAACAATGCGATCAAAGAACTGGTTCCCATGATTCCTGTAGCTCATGGTGGTTCCGGTGTGGCGTATCGAGCTGACGTGGAAGGCGCACATGCCTCGCCGCTCGGCAATGAAAACTTCTCTGTTGTCAAACCGGGGAGCCGCGAGAACTTCGTCTGGATGCAGAATGCTGAACCCATTTCGCTCTACTGCAATGATGAAACCGATGGTGAATCACTGCGTGCTTGCGAACAGGCTCTTGAATCCCTGCTTTCCTTCGAAGTAGGTGGAACGGAAGTTAAACCCGGATTGGCTACTTCCTGCGATCCGAATGCGGATCTTGACTGTCTGGACCTGCCACCTTCGCTCTGGTGTGACTTTCCATGATGGTTCCAAGTTAGACGCCTCTGATGTAGCTCAGTCATGGATCGTTGCTTGGGATGCCGCTAATCCTCTCCACAAGGGAAATACTGGATCCTTTGAGTATTTCAGCACGCTGTGGCAGAAACTGCTCAATGTACCTGCCGAGTAAAACCGGTTTTTTACATGTAAACTAATTGACCAAAAGCAACGCGGGATGGTCCAGCCTGGATTTTGGCTACATCCCGCGTTGCACCTTTATCCTACACGACAGGTTGGATAGACGATGTTTCAATATATTATCAGACGTGTTCTTCTGGCAATACCGGTCTTGTTTGGAATCCTGGTAGTCACATTCACACTGACCAGAATGATTCCTGGTGATCCATGCCGGGCAATGCTGGGGGAAAAAGCGACCGCAGATGTTTGCGAACGTTTTACGAAACAATATGGATTTGATAAACCGATCCCGATCCAGTTTGGCATCTATATCAGTAAGATCGTTCAGGGCGATTTTGGCGAATCGATCCGCTTTAGCCGTCCAGTGATTCTAATTCTCGCCGAACGTCTACCAATGACGATGGAATTGGGATTTCTTGCTCTCATTTTCTCAGTGGTAATAGGAATACCGGCCGGAATCATCTCCGCGGTAAAGAGAAACTCGTCAATAGATGTGGCTACCATGGTGGTATCCAATATGGGTGTTTCCATGCCTGTATATTGGCTTGGATTAATGCTGGCTTATGCGTTCGCCTTATTGTTGAAGGACACACCATTCTGGTTACCCCCATCTGGGCGTCTCACTGCAGGGATATCATCTGTTCCTTTCTACCAGTTGTTGGGCTGGGTTGCCGAGCCGGCTACGGCGAAATTCTACATTTTGGAATTTTTGTCCAATTTATATATCCTCAACGGAATAGTAACAGGAAATTGGCAGTTGGTTGGCGATGCAATCAAACATCTTCTGCTACCGGCTGCAGCGCTTGGAACAATTCCCCTTGCCATTATTGCCCGTATGACGCGATCTTCCATGTTGGAAGTTCTGAAGCAGGACTACATCCGCACAGCTCGCGCGAAAGGATTACGGAAAAACCTGGTGATCCTGAAACATGCGTTGCGGAACGCCATGCTTCCGATCGTCACCATCATCGGCTTGGAATTCGGTATCCTATTTGCCGGAGCATTACTGACAGAGACCATCTTCGGATTGGCTGGAGTCGGAAGAATTCTGTATGATGCGATCACCGCTCGCGATTTTCCGATCATCCAGGCATTTACTGTTGTTATAGCAACTGGTTATGTGTTTATTAATCTTATCGTGGACTTATCTTATGTCTTTATCGATCCCCGCATCCGGTTGGAGTAAAAAATGACTGCTCAAACCACTCTCCATGGACAATTAGCAATCAAGGATTACCGCTCCAACAGTTTATGGCGGCTAACTCTTCGGCGCATTTTCAAACAGCGATCAGCCATTGTCGGTATGGTCTTACTGGGAATAATCATCCTGGTTGCTATCTTTGCACCCGTATTGTCTCCATATTCACCGGACCAGGTTTTGATCGGGATCGAACCGGTCACTCGCAGAGATGTTCCTTGCATCCATCTATTTGGTTGTCCGGCTGACCAGCCTCAACACTTGATGGGCATCGACGGGAATGTTAGGGATGAATTTACACGGGTAATTTTTGGTACGCGAATCTCGCTATATGTCGGTTTTTCGACCGTTGCTGTCGCGATCATAATCGGAACTTTGTTGGGTGCCATAGCCGGGTACGCCGGGGGTTGGCTCGATAATGTCATCATGCGTATCCTGGATGTATTGCTTGCGTTCCCTTCCCTATTGTTGGCTATCACCATCGTCTCGGTGCTGGGGAAAGGATTGCAAAACGCCTTATTGGCGATTGCGATAGTATCCATCCCATCTTATGCAAGGGTGGTTCGCGCCAGTGTGCTTTCGGTAAAAGAAAACTCCTATGTGTCCGCCTCGAGAGCTTTGGGAGCTTCTCATTGGCATATTTTATTCGAAAGGATCCTCCCGAATGCCATCCCACCGTTGATCGTCCGTGGAACCCTTGGGATTGGTGTCGCGATCCTGGATGCGGCAGCCCTTTCGTTCATCGGATTGGGAGCACAACCGCCATTAGCAGAATGGGGTACCATGCTCGGCACTGAACGAAACCAGGTATTTACCGCTCCTCATTTGGTATTCTTCCCGGGAATCGCCATCATGATCACAGTGCTGGCATTTAATCTGTTGGGTGATGGTTTACGAGATGCCATCGATCCGCGTCTGCGATCGGCAGAATAGAGGACGGAGGTTATCAACGTGGAAAAACAAGTTCCTTTATTAGATATTCAAGGCTTAGTCACGTATTACTACAGCGATGACGGTATCGTTAAAGCTGTGGATAATGTAAATTTTCAGGTTTACCCCGGGGAAATCCTCGGTCTGGTCGGAGAATCCGGTTGTGGCAAGAGCGTTACATCGCTGTCGATCATGCGGTTGATCGAAGCACCCGGAAAAATCTTGGAAGGGAAGATCTTTTTCGAAGGTAAAGATCTATTACTTCTCTCTGAATCTGAAATGGAGAAGATGCGGGGAGCCCATATCTCGATGATCTTCCAGCAACCTCAGAGCTGCTTAAATCCGGTCTTCACGGTAGGTGATCAGATCGTGGAAGTCTTTCAAATTCATGGAGAGGTGGATAAGAAACATGCCAAGGTGAAAGCCATTGAATTAATGAAGCTGGTCGGTATACCTGATGCCGAAAAGAAAGCAGACGCCTACCCTCATGAGATGTCTGGAGGTCAGGCGCAACGTGTGATGATCGCAATGGCATTGGCTCTTAATCCAACATTATTGATTGCGGATGAACCAACGACCGCACTTGATGTGACGATCCAGGCACAGATCCTATCCCTCCTGACGGATTTACGCTCAAAATTCAATACTTCTATCATCTTGATCACGCATGATCTGGGCATTATCGCCGAGATGGCAGACCGGGTGGCAATCATGTATGCCGGTCGAATTGTTGAACAGGCGAACGTCGCAAGCATATTTAATAACCCACTGCATCCCTACACGGTAGGTTTATTATCTTCTGTCCCGGTTGTTGGAGAGATCAAGGAAACACTCGATGCGATCCCAGGTAATGTTCCGAATCTGATCGACTTGCCCGCAGGATGTAAATTCTCGACCCGTTGTCGTGCCCGGGAGCAGTATAGAATGGAAATCTGCACCCAACGTGAACCTGATCTTATTCCGACATATGGAAAGAACGATCATCTGACACGTTGTTGGTTATATCAAGACGGAGAAGGTCATCAGGCACCTTTGAAGAATGAGGGTATTCCAGTTATCACTGGATAAGGGATCACACAGATGAATGATTTGGCTACTCCTCGAAAAAATTTGGTGGAAGTAAAAAACCTGATTAAGTATTACCCCGTTATGGGTGGTGTCTTTAAGCGGGTGATTGCCCAGGTCAAAGCGGTTGATGATGTTTCATTCGATATTAAAGCAGGCGAGACCCTGGGTCTGGTTGGAGAATCTGGCTGCGGAAAATCCACCGTAGGGCACACCATCATCCGATTGTTACAGCATACTAGCGGTGAAGTGCTTTTCAATGGAGAAAACATATTCGCATTAAAAGGCGCCGACTTGAAAACGATGCGCCGTAATATGCAGATAATCTTTCAGGACCCTTATGCTTCCCTAGATCCGCGTCTTCCAATCGGAGAATCCATTGCGGAAGGCTTGAAAATCCATAATATCGGTTCTGGAAAAGAGCGATTCAATCAGGTTTTGGAAATCATGCGAAAGGTTGGACTGGAAGATTACCATGCCACCCGTTACCCGCATGAATTCTCAGGTGGACAGAGGCAGCGAATTGGTATTGCCCGTGCCCTCGTGCTCAGACCCAAATTCCTGGTCCTTGATGAGCCTGTTTCCGCCCTTGATGTATCTGTCCAGGCGCAGGTATTAAATCTATTAAAAGAATTGCAACGTGAATTCGGTTTGACTTACCTATTCGTTGCCCACAACCTGGGCGTAGTGGAACATATTTCTGACCGGGTTGCGGTGATGTACCTTGGCAAAATTGTTGAGATCTGTTCAAGGGAAGAACTCTTCAGACAGCCGATGCACCCGTATACCAAAGCCCTTCTGTCAGCCATCCCTTCCCCAATCCCCGGGTTGAAAAAGGATAGGATAATACTTGCTGGCGATGTCCCAAGTCCGCTCAATCCACCTTCCGGTTGCCGCTTTCATCCGCGTTGCCCCTGGGCGAGACCAGACTGCTCGGAACGTGATCCGATACTTCGTGAATTACAAACCGGGCACCAGGTTGCCTGCCACTACGCAGAAGACCTGGGTAAGATCAGAACGTAGTCATCAGAGAATAGAAAACGGATATGGGTTTTCTTTATTCATTTACACGAGCAAGTAATTAATAATTAGCCATCAAGTGAACTCCTCCTGAAGAATGAGAATCAGGAGGAGTTTTATTATTATTTACATCAAACAAGATTTCAAGAGAAGAATTTATACGCGACAACCAGACTGAAAATGGCAAGGACAGTAGCTGCTCCCAACCATATTTTTGATTCTTCCTGTTTATCCACAATTTCAAGCTGGTTTGAAAAACCTTTCGCTTCCCAGCGAGGACCGGCGATATAGGCGAAGATAACTCCGCCGAGTAATCCGCCCAGATGACCCCAATTATCGATTCGGGCTGTCGTCAGTCCGATCATGAAATTTACAAGCGCAATTCCCACAATATTAATGATCATTCGTTGATAATTTGTGCCAAAGAATTTACGATTGGTGATCACGAAGATCCCTTCGGCAGCCAATAAACCAAAAATCGCAGTGGAAGAGCCCAAAGAAGGATTCGTTGTAAAGAAGAAGGAAAGAACATTTCCAGCAAATCCTCCACAAAGGTAAAGGATCACGAAACGTTTATGCCCATAAAAAGATTCGAGACCCCCGCCCAGAGAGTAAAGAGCATACATATTGATCGCCAGATGGAAGATGGAACCATGCAAGAGAATTGGTGTGATCAGCCGCCAAAATTCGCCTGCCATGATGAATTGATTGATTTTTCCACCGAATACAAATGGATAATCGTAGGTGGTAAGAAGGTCACTCACCGCCTGAGCAATGTAGAACAAGATCGTAATACCCATAATGACATAAGTGGCGATAGGTTTTACCATGGAATGGCGAATGGTTACTTGGCGGGGTGCAGGTTGCTCTGAAAAAGCGGTGTTTTCTTCTGGTCGGTTTTCCATGACGATCCTTTCAGCGATACCGTTATTGATTCTTTGTCCAGATTAAAAGTGGATTTTCCACTAAAGGTTCACTAAACGCTGCTTCACCCGATGATGTTCTGCCTGGATAATGGCTTCAATATTATCAACGGCTTCATCGAGTTTTCCCGCGGGATTGAATACAATGTAATCAAAGATAGGAAGATACTCCAATTCTTTTCGGGTTGTCGCCATTCGTAATGCGATGGATTGTTCGGTTTCCGTGCGGCGGTCGCGCAATCGAAAAATCAGCTCTTCCGGATTGGTTGGTAATAAGAAGATAAGTAAAGCTTCCGGGAAAAGTTTTCGATAGGTATCCGCTCCCTGAACATCAACCCGAATCAAGACATCCTTCCCGCTCGCCCAGGCATCCCGTACTTGTTGTTTTGCAGCTCCTTTGAATTGATCATAGACCAGAGCATATTCGATCATCTCATTGGCTGCGATCAATCGTTCAAATTCACTCTTGGTGACGAAAAAATAATCCATACCTTCGATTTCAGTCTCCCGAGGTTCCCGGGAAGTGGTCGTAACGACAAAATGGTAGTTGCAATTTCGCTTCATCAATGCCTTTACAACTGAGTCTTTCCCAACGCCAGATGGCCCGGAAATCACGATCATCAATGGATTGGGGTGGTACAAATCGAAGGAGAGAGGTTTTTCCTGCATAGAATGTCCTGATCTCTGGATGAAATTCTTTCTTGAATTGATTATAATTCGAAAAAAGATTGAACAGGAGTAGGAATGCCTACCTATGATTATCGGTGCCAAAATTGTATGAAGAAATTTTCATTGATCCTTTCGTATCAAGAGTACGATATTGCATCAATCCGATGTCCGGATTGCGGAAGTAACGCCGTTGCCCGTAAGATAGGGCGTATCCGGGTGGCGCGATCTGATGAAAGTCGTTTGGATTCATTCCCGGATACCGATATCACCTCGATGGAGAAAGACCCGCAAGGTTTGGGTCGGATGATGCGAAAAATGAGTCAGGAAGTTGGTGAAACGATGCCACCCGAATTCAATGAAGTGGTGGGGAGATTGGAACGGGGAGAATCGCCCGAAGCGATTGAGCGTGAGATGCCGGACCTGGGGAACGAATTGGATGACTCGCTGGACTGAAATTTCCTGTCTGATTATTTGGAGATCGATCTCTGCAGTTGATCAAATGATGTCATCCAGGAAATTTTATGAATAAATGCAGCCAGGGAAGAAGAACGGGCGCGTAATTCCCGAACAGCAGGTCCAACGGGGTCGCTACCAGCCGCGCCACCTGGCACGTCGGCATATGCCCCATGAAATGCGAAATACGCCTGATTTAGTTTTCGAATTTGATATCCGTGATCCCAAAAGTATACCCGCTGCTCTTCCATGTACGCTTCGGCTTCCGTAATTTTCCCTTGGGATAAGAGTTCGTCCACGCGAATCCGGGTGGCGTGCATTTCAGCCCTGAAATCAAATTCAGGTTGAGTTGTTTCTTCGGGAGAATTCTGACTCTCGTTTTCTGACGGTTTTACAGGTTCAGGCGCAGGTAAATGGTCAGGGTAATACTGTCTGATGACTTCCAGGGCGATCTCTTTCCCCGCGAGACTGGCAGTGGTCTCGTTCATGGTTCGTAACTCTGAGTTCGTATCGTAATTAAGTCCCAGTGGACGCAATTCCAGGAAATTGTGGGTCCATTCGTGAGCGATAACTTCGCATAGCCAATTTATATCTGAGGTTTGTTGAACCATCGTGGGATATGTCCCTATCCCACCCACATCTTCCACCAGGCTTGATACATTTAACCCTTTCGATACTCTGTCTTCTATACTGAGGATTTCAGCCAGAGGGAGACTGGTTTGAAGGGATATGTTTGCATCCTGACGGATGATATCCCGGGGGGAGACTATCAACGCCTGTGGTAAAGGGGTGGCGTGAAAAAGCAAAGGGGGGATTGGTTGTCCGATCAATGAAAGGTGGAGTTTTGTTGCCACCTGAGAGATCTGGTTTTGTAAGATACTTTCGGCGATCGGGCTGACGTAATTTAGATCCTGTTTAATCAAATCTAATTGTTCGAGGATCGGCTGCGATTCAAGCTTCGGGTCTCGAATGTCAGGATTGGAGTATATCTGGACCAACTGCGATTCGTATTCCTGCTTAATCCGGGTTAATTCGAGGTATCGCAGCACAAAATCAGATGAATTCGGTACGGTGAGGTATCCATCCAAACCGATGACCATCTGCTCCAATTTCACCTTGATGGCATCCAACGTCCATGTTGAGTAATCAAACTCGATAGCCCGAGTATATGAACGGACCCGTTCGATGGGATCCGTAAGTGGGATCCAGCTTTGCTGGCAAAACAGGATAACCAGCGAAAAGGTTATGATATTTCGATAAAGTGTCGACATGGGTGATCTAGGCATAATGAATGATGTTAGTATAGTATCTCAGATGACAATTAGAACTGGTTAAATTCCTCGGAAATTACAACTTTCCAAACCCTATTTCGTAAACATATTGGAGGAATTAATAAAACCTTCATATGTTGTCATACGTTTTTACCTGATTATTCATTATAATCAACCAATAGTTAGGACACCTAATTATATTTCGGATCAAAACCATTGAGGAAAAGGCTATGAAAAAGAAAGTATTCATCATTGTAGGAATTGTAATTGCCATCGCGGCCGGGTTGTATTTTTATACGACGTCTCAAGCAAGAAAAGCACAGGCTGAATCCAAATATCAAACTGAGAAATTAGCCAGGGGTACTTTCACTGCCTCTGTCGGTGCAACGGGAACCGTCCATTCGAACCAATCTGCTGTCTTGATCTGGCAGACGAATGGGATCGTCGAATCATTAAATGCGAAATTGGATGACCAGGTAAATGCCCATGATGTTCTGGCACAATTATCCAAAACTTCGCTTACCCAAAGTATTATTATGGCCGAAGCAGATTTGGTAGACGCGCAAAAATCACTGGAAGATCTACAAAAATCGCAGGTAGCTGTGGCTGAAGCTCAACTTGCTGTCGTAAATGCGAAAGATGATTATGAAGACGCTCTTCAGGACCGGGAAGCATTGAACCACGAGATCACCTATACCGAACGGAAGATGACCGCTTTCGGACCGCGATTGAAGGAAAAGAAACGCGATGCAACCGTGAAGGAAATTGAAGAGGCAGACGCCAAACTGGCGGTTGCCGAAGCAAAATTGATGGATGCTCAACGGGAGTTCGAACGTATCAAGAGTGGAACAGACCCGCGCGAAGTCTCAGCTGCACAGGCAAGAGTATCTGCTGCGCAAGCCACAATCGATCTGTCTAGAATCACAGCTCCTTTCGCGGGGCGAATTACTGAAGTAAATACTAAACCAGGCGATGTGGTTTCGGCAGGAGTTGAAGCATTTCGATTGGATGATATGAGTCATCTTTTGGTGGATGTGGATGTCTCTGAAGTGGATATTAATCAAATAAAGATCGGCCAACCGGCAGTGATCACCTTCGATAGCATTAGTGGTAAAGAATATCCTGGCAAGGTGACTGAGGTAGCTCGCGTAGGCACAATTACCAATGGTGTTGTCAATTTTATCGTTACGGTTGAAATCGAAAACGCAGATGAATTAGTCCTTCCACAGATGACAGCAGGGGTTAATATCGTCACCACAGAACTCGCTGACGTACTTCTTGTCCCAAATCGAGCGGTTCGCCAGAAGGATGGCAAGCGGGTAGTCTTCATCCTGAAGAATAATGTGCCCACCTTAGTCGAAATTACCGCTGGATCATCAAACGGCACTTATAGCGAATTAGTTTCGGGAAATGTCATTGAAGGTGATGCAATCATCCTAAACCCTGGACCTGAATTAACTTCTGGTCCAGGTGGGATGTTCAGGATGAGAGGGGGATAATCATCATGGATGACTGTGTAATTACAGCAACCGATCTGACAAAAGTCTATCAGATGGGTGAAGTGGAAGTTAGAGCACTTGATGGGGTATCCCTATGCATCAATCGGGGTGAAGTAGTGGCCATCATGGGTCCCTCTGGCTCAGGAAAATCCACGTTGATGAACATTCTTGGTTGTCTGGATACACCGACCGATGGTGATTACTACCTGGATGGCGAAGCGGTATCCAACCTAAAGGATGATCAGCTGGCATCGATCAGAAATCGCAAGGTGGGATTTATCTTTCAGAACTTCAATCTCCTTCCCCGCGCAAGTGCGCAAGCCAACGTGGAACTCCCAATGCGGTACGCAGGTGCTTCATCCGATCGAAAAGCCAGGGCAGCTGAAGCGCTAAACCTGGTTGGATTGGGCGACCGAACCCGTCATAAACCCACTGAGCTCTCGGGAGGTCAACAACAAAGGGTCGCCATCGCGCGCGCTCTTGTTAATGACCCCGCTATCATCATGGCCGATGAGCCAACCGGGAACCTGGATTCGAAATCTGGGAAAGAAATTATGGAATTACTGTTAACCCTGAACCGTGAGCGTGGGACAACCCTGATCATTGTTACTCATGATTCTGGTGTAGCCTCGCAAACCCATCGCATTATCCGTCTTCGCGATGGAAAAGTAGAGGTGGAGTCATGAACATCGGACAGGCAATTATTGAAGCAATGGAAAGTCTGACTGCAAATAAGTTGAGATCAGGTTTAACCATCCTCGGTATCATTATCGGGGTAGCCGCCGTTATCGCCATGTTGGCAGTCGGTCAAGGTGCACAGGAAACAATCACTGGCTCAATTAGCGGTATTGGCACAAACTTGCTCTTTGTCTTTCAAGGAAACCAAAATATCAAGATTCAAAACCCGAAACCGATTTCTCTTTCTGATATGCAGGCGATTTCGGATCCTTTTCTCGCTCCGGATGTGGAAGCAGTTTCAGCAGTCATACAGGGGTCTGTGAATGTGACCTTTGGCGGAGAAAAGGTAACAACCACCGTGGATGGGATCACACCTAATTATCAGATCATGCGGAATTACGTTGTGACGGAAGGCTCATTGATCTCTGATGATCATGTCCTCTCAAGGGCTTCTGTTGCGGTCATTGGAGCGGGTCTAGCAGAAAAATTATTTGGCAGGGTCGATGGAGTCGTTGGCGAGACGATCAGGGTCGAAGGACAACCTTTCCGAATTCTAGGTGTATTGGAAAAGAAAGGCGGGAGTGCTTTTGGTGGCGAGGATGACATTGTCCTGGTCCCCTTTGATACCGCGCAGGTTCGCTTACTTAAGCAAAGGAACCATGAATCGGTAGATATGCTTCTTGTCCAATCGATTTCAGCCGAGACAGTCCAATTGGCCTCGGACCAGGTATCTGAAATACTTCGCTCAAGACATCTCTCCCGTCTCGGGGAAGATGATTTCACGGTGTTTTCACAAAAAGACATTGTAGAAACCGCTCAAACTATCACCAGTGTCCTTACCATTTTCCTGGGAGGGATTGCCGGGATATCTCTTTTGGTAGGCGGTATCGGGATCATGAATATCATGCTGGTCTCCGTAACTGAGCGGACTCGGGAGATCGGTTTACGGAAAGCATTAGGCGCCCGAAGACGTGACATCTTGATCCAATTCTTGACTGAATCGTCTTTATTGAGTCTATTCGGTGGACTCATCGGCATATTGTTTGGCTTCCTGATCGCATTGGCAGTAGGTCAGATCGCTGCTGCAAGCGGTACTCCGTTGAATCCAAAAGTTGGTTTGGACTCGATCCTTCTAGCCACTTTATTCTCAACCGCAGTTGGTTTATTCTTCGGTTTATATCCGGCGAATCGAGCTGCAGGATTGGTTCCCGTGGAAGCCTTACGGTACGAATAAAATTAGACTATCCCTGGTAAAACCTCTGTCCTGCAGGCCTTTATGCTTGCAGGACTTTTTTATGCTGAATTCGGTCTTGGAACTAAAATCGAGTAAAATCTAAGTAAGTTGAGTATTGTTCAATAGTGAAAGAGGAGGAAAATCAATGGCAAACTGGAATGTATTACTTACCGATGGTCTGGAGAAAAACGGTCAGGATATTCTTCGCCAAACCGCAAATGTTGATGATCGGACCGGTATCTCAGCGGAAGAATTACTGAGTATCATCGGGAACTATGATGCTCTGATCGTACGAGGACGGACCAAAGTGACCGCGGCAGTTTTGGATGCTGGAAAAAAATTGAAAGCGGTGGGACGTGCTGGTGTTGGTGTAGATAATATTGACCTGAATGCAGCCAAAGAGAAAAAAATCATCGTGGTGAATTCACCATTGGCAACCACGGTCGCTGTGGCAGAATTGACCCTCGGATTGATGCTATCCATCGTACGTGATCTTCCTCGAGCTGACCGAACCATGAAGGAAGGCAAGTGGTTGAAAAAGGAATTTGAAGGCTCTGAACTGAACGGAAAAACTCTAGGGGTTATTGGAATGGGAAGGATCGGGGCAGCTGTCGTAAAACGAGCAAGAGCGTTTGACATGAACGTAGTTGGTTATGACCCTCTCATTCCCGCGGAAGAGATTAGAAATCGGGGCGCCGATCCGGTTGACCTGAATACACTTTATCAACGGGCGGATATGATCACCATGCATATCCCATTGACAGCAGACAGTAAAAATTTATTGAATACGGATGCATTCGCCAAAATGAAGCAAGGTGTCTATCTCATTTGTGCTGCGCGTGGGGGTGTAATTGACGAACCAGCCTTATTGGAAGCATTGAATTCAGGAAAAGTGGCAGGCGCCGCTTTGGATGTCTTCAGCACAGAACCACCCGGATTAACGGATCTCGTTGCGCATCCGAAGGTTGTCACTAGCCCCCATGTCGGGGCTCAAACTGTCGAAGCCCAATCACGAGCAGCAGAGGATATCGCCACTGAGATTCTGCGTGCCCTCAAGGACGAAGCACTACGCTGGCGTGTCGCCTAGTTCACCTGGAGTACCCATGGAATCCAAGTTTTCACAGCTCAAGTCAATACTGAATGAAGTGTCTGATCTGGTTGGAGCACAGGCAGTCCTTGGTTGGGACCAGCAGACCTATATGCCATCTGGTGGTGCAGAAGCCCGTGGTGAGGAATTATCCACGTTGGCGAGAATGACGCATGAACGATTTACAAGTGATGAAATTGGTTCCTTACTGCAGGACCTCCTTCCCTATTCGGAATCATTGCACCCTGAATCAGATGAAGCCCGGTTAATTCACGTCACAAACCGTGAATACTCAAAGCAAAAAAACGTTCCATCCTCCTGGGTGTCTGAATTTACACAAGTAACCTCAATCGCCCAGGAAGCCTGGGTAAACGCAAGAACCGAATCGAAATTTGAACTTTTTCGCTCTCACCTTGAAAGAATTGTGGAATTACGCCGGCAATATGCCGATTTCTTTAAACCTTATGCGCATATTTACGATCCCCTCCTCGATGATTACGAACCCGGATTAAAAACAGCCGACGTCCAGTCCATCTTTGGACGGCTTCGGACTGAACAAGTCGACTTGATCAAGGCAATCGCTGCCAGCAAACCGGTCGATGATAGTTTTCTAAAGGTCACCCTCGACGAGCAAAAACAATGGGATTTCGGTGTGGAAGTGATCACACGCTTTGGGTATGATTGGCAAAGAGGGCGGCAGGACAAAGCAGCCCATCCCTTTACCACCAGTTTTGGTTCGGATGATGTTCGTATAACGACCCGTTTCTTACCTAATAGCGGATCATCAGCCTTGTTCTCCACGATGCATGAATGTGGACATGCTTTATATGAACAGGGGATAAGTCCCCGTCTTCGCCGCACTCTTCTGATGAATGGAGCTTCAATGGCTCTGCATGAGTCTCAATCGAGATTGTGGGAAAATCTGGTCGGAAGGTCTAAGGAGTTCTGGGGCTATTTTTATCCTCGTTTCCAGTCGCTTTTCCCCGAGACCCTGGGAGATGTGAGCCTGGAGAAGTTCTATAAGGGAATTAATAAAGTAGAGCCTTCCCTCGTGCGAGTCGAATCGGATGAGGCGACCTACAACCTTCATGTAATGCTCCGGATGGAGATCGAAATTGCACTGATGGAAGGCAGCCTGATGGTGAGGGACCTTCCCGAGGTTTGGAATTCCAAGGTAAAAGAGTATCTTGGGATAACACCACCCAACGATGCGGTCGGAGTATTACAAGATATCCATTGGAGCGGAGGTTCGATCGGATACTTCCCCACTTACGCTCTGGGTAACCTGGTTTCGGTCCAACTCTGGGATAAGATTTTAGAGGAATTGCCTGCCTTATACTCTCAGATTCGCAATGGCGATTTCTCATCGCTTCTCGCCTGGTTGCGGGAGAATTTGCATCAGTATGGCGCAAAATTCGATCCCCAGGACATGGTCCTTAAGATTACTGGATCGAAAATTTCGCCAGAGCCGTACCTTCGATACCTAAAGGAAAAGTACTCAGAGATCTACGAGATGTAGCATCACTCCAGATCAATTGGATTGATTGGTTTCATACATCCGATTGGTCTAATTACTGCACTGTTTGGTAAGGAAGTCAAAATCCTTGCAATATAGGGGAAAATATGTCAGTCATTTTATTTGTAGACGATGATCCGGTTACTCTGGAGCTTATGGGGCAGGCAGCCAAACTTTTGGGATACCAATCGAACCTGGCCAGATCAGGAACGAAAGCGTTTGAACTGCTTCGTGCGGAAAAGCCTCGTATGATCTTTCTTGACTTGATGATGCCAGATATGGATGGACTGACAGTATTAAAAGAACTAAAAAAAGACAAGGAATTTGAAAAAATACCCGTTATCATTCTTTCAGCCGGTGCCAGCTTCGATGATTCGATTGTCTGTTTGAATGAAGGAGCATCTGATTATCTATTGAAACCCGTTCCGCTTCAAGCTCTCATGGACACCATTAAGAAATACGAGAACCAGGCGCCAAGTACTGATTGATTCATGCGAAATTTTATTTCAAACTGGATAAAGATAACCTTTGCCACAGTAATCACAGGGCTGGTTCTGGTCGGATGCTCTGGTGTTCCATCGCAAGCAGTAAATCTTCCGGCATCACCAAGCGCGAAGCCTCCCCTGGTTACACCGACAACTACAGCACTCCCGAAAATCGTCGGTACAACTGTAGTCGTTAGTACTTCAGCTCAGGAACCGATCTCATCTTCTGATGTGGTTGTTGCTACATCAGAAATTTCCGCTACGCTTACTAACACACCAATCGTTGCATTGAGAACTCAACGTCCGACAAGAACACCGAATCCCACCCGGACGCCCAGACCAACCAAAACAGCTACAAACACGCCCACGTCGCTGCCTCCACCGGTGCATGATGCACCCATCCGAATTTTCTCACCCTCTTCATTCTCAAAAGTAACATCCCCATTTACTCTCTCCGCGGCAGTACTGCCGGGATCAAGAGGGGTTGTTCATATGCAATTGATCGGTGAGGATGGAACGGTTCTACAGGAAAAAACCTGGTCGAATACATCAACGGTTGGGTGGCGGATGAATATCAATGAGAAAATCTCTTTTACACCCAGGGTTGTTGCAGAATCCGCTCGACTATTGCTGTATACATACGACGAGGATAAGCGTTTGATCGCCCTGGCTTCTGAAGAATTTATTCTGATGCAATTGGGCAAACCGGTGCTGACTGAACCGGATAATCTAAAAGACCCCTTTGCGTTATTCAAACCATACCCAGATCAAAATATCAAGAATGGGTTATTAGTGGTGGATGGTGCCGTTCGCTGCCGGATGGATTGTCGATTATTGTTTGAATTGGTTGATCGATCAGGTAAGATGATCGCCCGATTTGAAGATCCAGAGGTCATACAGGCTTCCCTCGATTATGTGATGGTGGAAAAATCGTACAAGGTGGATATACAAAGCCCGACCTCAGTCAGGCTGATCATGCACCAACAGGATATTTATACCGCGGAAGATCTTGCCGTCTCCAGCATGATCATCCGATTACTACCCTGATCCGATTACGCTCCACCTTCCCCATATTTCGATGGATCAGTCGGTGTTTTCCCTGAAGGATCCCAAACATAAACCCAATCTCCTACATTCGCCCAGTCGAATAAGTAATGGGCATCACCCGGGGAAAGGTTGACGCAACCGTGGGACTGCGGGAAGCCAAACATCGTTCTCCAATAGGCGCCATGCAAGGCGCGAGCACCATCGAAATACATTGTCCAGGGGACTTTCTCGAGCTGGTAGTAGTCAGAGCGGTCTGATTCAAATGCGCCGGTCATTTTCTCAGTATCTAATTTTTTCTGGATTTGGAATAAGCCAGGCTTGGTAAAGAAAGGATCCAACCCGGATGCAATCATTGTGGCATAGACTAATTGTCGGTTATCGTACACAGCGAGAGTCTGATCGTACAGGTTTACTTCAATCCACCGATTGTTTGTAACACCTTCCGGCGGTGTAGTATTAATCCTTACCACTTTAACATATCGGCTTTCAACCCATTCATCAATCCCAATTTGTACCCACTCTTCCTGATTCCCTTTTCCCGTTCCAAATATCTGAACAACTGTATTGCGAAGATACCTTTTACCGGTTGAAGCGCTTTCCAGGCTAGGTGCAATCCGGCTTGTCGTATGATCGCCCAACCAACCAAATTCCTGGGTAGGTGTATGGTAAAAAGCCAGACCTTGAAAGTTGACCACCTCAGCGGGTGAGGCGCGCACCCATTCAAAAGAATCGGGTATCTGCACATAATGTCCGCCATTTACGTCCGCCTGGGAGATATAGGCTACCCACCGTAGCGCACCGGCGGGGATGCTCCCAGATTGATTCTCAGCGGCGACAGCATCATCTAGGGAAGGAAACAGGCGAATTTCTCTCTTGGGATCTGCCAGGATTGCCGCATACCGGAAAGGCAGCTCATTGTACGATGCATCTGGCGTGTAGGCAGGCAAACCCATTAATGGGTAACTCATTCCTCTTTGCTGCCAGTCAAGCTGAACTTTGGCAGGACCATTCAATTGGCAACCATCAATAAGGTCACTCCCGGGAACACAAATTGAACTTCCCCGGTAAGGCTCGTTCGTATCTTTGGGATCTTCTGCTGAGACAGATAATATCGGAGAAAATATCGCGGCGATAATGCCTGCGATGGAAATAATTCGTAGAAATCTCATTTTCCTATCCTGTAACTCCTTGTCCGTTTCATAATCCAATGTGGATTGGTAGAATTATAAACGACATTTTGAACCAATTTTACCAAAACAATATGCGTATCAGGATTTGCCAAATGAATCCCGGCAGGTTTCCGCTTGACGATTCGGGATGCCTGTGCTAGATTACTCTTGAACGGTATTCATTGTATTCCATTACCAGGAGTTCACAGTGACGAAAAATCGCTCTCAGATGATGGTTGACAGGTTGCGTGAACTGCAAGCCTCTTCCCCGGATATTGAAGCCTCGGCGGTGGTAAGCGTAGATGGCCTTACGATCGCATCCGCATTACCCGCAGACGCTGAAGAAGATCGAGTTTCTGCCATGTCTGCTGCTATGCTTGGTTTGGGGGAAAAAATTACGAAGGAGCTCGGCAAAGGCCGACTGGAACAAGTGTACATCAAAGGTAATCATGGCTATGTGATCATCATGAATATCGGGGAGGACGCTGTTCTGACCGCACTTGCCCAGGACCACGCCAAACTGGGTCTCATCTTCCTCGATATGCGCAGGGCAGCCGAAGATCTGAAGATCCTATTGTAATATAGGGGTAGTATTGTCATTCGTAGTTGTTATACCAACCTATAATGAAGCGGAGAACCTTCCCAGAATGGTCTCCGCTTTATTCAGTCTTCCGTTACCAGATCTCAAGTTATTAATCGTCGATGACAACAGCCCTGATGGAACTGGTGGTTTGGCGGAAAAGCTGAAACAAGAAACGGGTCGGGTTGATGTCATCCACAGAGCGGGGAAAAAGGGCTTGGGGACTGCCTATATTGCAGGGTTTAAGAATGCCCTGGCAGAAGGCGCCGATCTGGTTGGTCAGATGGATTGTGATTTTTCACACCCACCTGAAAAACTGCTCGAATTAAGGGATGCCATCGGCGCTGGCGCCGATCTTGCCCTTGGTTCCCGCTATATCAAAGGGGGCAGCCTGGATGAGCAGTGGCCGTTCTGGCGAAAAGCCCTCTCGGGTTTTGGTAATTTTTACTCGAGGACTATTCTAAATCTACCGGTTCGGGATGTTACCGGAGGATTCAGGGTCTGGCGGAGAGATTTGTTAAGTCGGATGCCATTGGATGATATTCGCTCCAGCGGATACGTATTCCAGGTGGAAATGCTGTATGTTGCTTCCAGATTGGGCAGTCACATTAAAGAAATCCCATTTCATTTTGCTGACAGACGATTTGGTCAATCCAAAATGTCATTTAAAATTCAGCTGGAGGCAGCAATCAATGTTTGGCGTTTGCTAAGTACGCATAAAAACTATAAATTATAGGAGGATCTTATGAGTAAAACGCAGGATAATTTGGCAGAAGCATTTGCAGGAGAGTCACAGGCATCCCGTAAGTATCATCATTTTGCAGCAGCGGCGGAACAGGAAGGCTTCAAACAAGTGGCGCGTCTTTTCCGGGCAGCTGCACTGGCGGAAACCATTCATGCCGGAAACCATCTCAAAGCGATGGGCGGTGTCAATTCCACTAGGGAAAACCTTCAGACTGCGATTGAAGGGGAGCATTACGAGGTGACCACCATGTATCCGGCTTTCCATAAGGAATCCGAAGAAGAAGGGGATAAGAAGGCATCCCGGACTTTTAACTATGCCTGGGAAGTGGAGAAAGAGCACGAAGAATTATATAAGAAAGCCCTTGCCAACCTTTCTGAATCGAATGAAATGATGGAAATTTACGTGTGTCCGATTTGCGGTCACACCCATGTTGGCAAACCAACCGGCAATTGCCCGGTTTGTAACACTTTAGCCACAAAATTTATTCCTGTCGCCTGATTGCGAATAAATATATCTACTACGTGAAATAGCCTTTCAGGTATTCATCCTGAAAGGCTATTTTGATAGATGTTTGTATGCTTGTGTAAGGGTTTGCCATTCTTCCAGCGCAAGGGTTTCTGCCCTGCGCATCGGATTGATCGTGTTCAGTTTGAGCCACTCTTCAATGACAACAGGAGATAATTTCAATCCACTAGAAAGGCTGTTCCTCAATGTTTTCCGTTTTTGAGAGAAACCAGCTTTGATCAGTCGAAAGAAGATATTTAAATCACTCGTTGGGATGATCGGATTTGGATATAAGTCGATCCGAACGACCGCCGAATCTACTTTTGGCGATGGGTAAAACGCTCCAGCAGGTATTCGAAAGATGATCTCAGGCCGTCCATATACTTGTACACTGAGCGCAAGCAGGCTGTAGTCATCGTCGACGGTACAAATCCGTTGAGCGACTTCGTTTTGTACAGTCAGGACAATCCGTGAAGGTTGGCAGGTTGATTCAAGCAAATGCCTGATCAATGCTGATGTTATGTAATACGGAATGTTCGCAACTACCAGATATCCTGAATTCTCCATCAAAGTCTGGGGGTCAAGATCAAGCATATCCGCCTGGACCAAATTGACATTCGGGAAATTGGAGAGAAGGGTGGATAAAATGGGAAATAGTTTCTTATCTATCTCCACCGCTGTAACCGACTGAGCGGAGACTGCCAGGTAACGAGTCAGGCTGCCCAAGCCTGATCCAATTTCCAATACCCGGTCATTCCTTGTAATTTCCGCTGCAGAGATGATCTTCATCAGAATATTCGGATCCGAAAGGAAATTTTGCCCTAATTTTTTATTCGGGCGTAATCCAGCCTGACGAAGGATAAATGGGATATCCAGCGGAGGGAGGGACGTGGGATCGAGCAGGTGAGGTAGTCTCATGCCAGGTTAAAGGTCGTACAAAATGGAAGATGGAACCGGGGTAAGAAAGTAAACGGTCACATAAGAGTGCCAGGGAATAAAATCTTCATCGGAGTAACCAAGGTCAATCCAGTAAGTACCTGGGATGCCCCCACCGAGGTCTCCAATTACTGCAAAACCATAACCGGGTATATATACTTCCTGACCGACCATGTAACTGTACCAACGACCGAGAACAGCTACCACCCCCTGTTTTACTTGCATTCCACTAGCTGTCGTGCTATTACACTTGGGTGTCCCAAGATTACACGGCGAGTACGATGTGGCGTACATGGAAATTGCCCGATAATACTCAAAGGTTCTGCCACCAGCAGACATCGTCTGGACATTGACCTTTGTTCCGTAGCCGGTCACTTCATCGACGGGGGATTGGATAACAGTCTCCGATTCCACTTTTTCGTTGATCTTTTCACCATTCTGGTTGCGTATCCTCGTGAGCTGCATGGATACGCCATACGCACCTGATTGGGTTGGTTTTACCTGGTCCAAGTCCAGGGTGGGATCAAGCTCTGTTCGAATGGCAAACGGCAGGCTTTTGGGGACGATCTGAAGTTGCTCATTGATCCTGACAACCTCTGTGGAAGGGATCCCATCTGAGATCCGAATATCTTCCTGGGACATCTGATCCAATCCCTGAGGGGCAAACCCTTGGTACGCGTAAATTGATCCAAGGTTGCCAGAGTTATTTGGGATCTGTATAGTTGATGAGGTCTTATCAACAACCGGTGGATTGATTTGGTAGATCAGTTCTGGGGAAGAAGTACCGTTTGGGTTTTTTTCTCGCGAGATTGTTGCTCCAGTGCCTCCCAGTCCAATCTGCCAGACTACCTCTTTGGGATCTCTAGATCGGAGTGAAACTAACCTCACTTCGTCAGTATCAACTTTTAGCTGTGCAGGATACGAGCGAAATACCTGAAGCGTATGCGCGGGTCTCCATTGGATTGGTAGCTGGGCATCGATAGTTTTCCCATCCATTACCACTCGATCCATTGGATAAAGTTCCACTCCCATTTGCTTTAATACATTGGCTGGGATGGTATCTGTGGCATATGCCGGGACAGGCTGATTATCTATAAGAACAGTGTAGGCAGAAATTTTCTTGATAACGATCGGTTGTGAATCGAAATAGAGCGCATTTATATCTGGCGAAACCATATCACCAACGGTAGGAATGATCCCATTCTCCAAGAGGATTGAACCGGGAGTGAGAGCGAATGACCGGATGGTCCTGGATTCACCGTTGATCCAAATGGTGATGGGTTGGAGCAGGTATCCAATGATGAGCAGGATACCAATTCCGATCGAACTCAATGTCAGAAAGATGGCTTTTCGCCGAGTCATTCTTTGATTGTATCAGATACCAAAACATCCAAATTACACCCTTGACAGAGGAAAAAAGTTATCGTAATATACTACTAAATCAATAGACATTGTAGATAATGAATTCCAGATTACTTATGATTGGAATTGATTATCCCAGTAGAATAACTTTTGGAATTACATAGGAGAACAGGATGAAAAAGTGGTATTTGATTGTGGTTTTGGTGATTATCACCTCCATGTTGGTTGGTTGCGCCGGTGCCTCTGGCGTCCAGAAACCGGCTGATAAGCAAGAGACAATTTCAGTATCTGGAGCGTTCGCATTGTATCCCTTGATGGTGCAATGGGCAGAAGAATTTCAAAAAGTAAATCCGAATGTCCGAATTGATGTATCAGCTGGTGGAGCCGGTAAGGGAATGGCAGATGCTCTTGCTGGTGCTGTGGATATTGGAATGGTCTCTCGTGACATCTCCCAGGAAGAAAAAGATCTGGGAGCGTATGGTATCGCGGTCACCCGTGATGCAGTTTTCGGGACCATTTCTGCCCAAAACCCGTATCTGGTTGAACTGCAAAAAACCGGCATCACCAAAGAGACATTGGCTGGAATTTTCCTCACGGGTGAGATCACTACCTGGGGACAGGTAATTGGTAAACCTGAAGTCACCGATGAAATCCATGTGTACACCCGCTCCGATGCGTGCGGTGCGGCCGAAATGTGGGTAAAATATGTTGGCGGTAAAAAACAGGAAGAACTAAAAGGGATCGGTGTGAATGCGGATCCAGGTGTGTTGGAAGCAGTTATTAAAGATCCGCTTGGGATTGGGTATAATAACCTGAACTATGCATTTGATACCAAGACAGGAGCCCCCGTTGCTGGTGCTGCAGTATTGACACTCGATGTAAATTCAAATGGGCAAATAGATGCCGATGAAAAGGTGGAGACCAAGACCCAGGCAGTAGAAGCTGTTGCGACGAATTGATATCCTTCTCCACCCGCACGTCCTCTGTACCTGGTAACCAAAGGCAAACCAACTGCCGCAACGCTGGAACTCATTACATGGGTCCTCGGAGATGGGCAAAAGTTCGTTGACTTAGCTGGATATGTGCAACTTACGACAGACCAATTAAAGGAATCGCAAGCACTTCTCAAATAGTATGGCGTTAGAATCTTTCGATCAACCAAATAATCTCCAACGGGAGACCAGGGGTTCCCTGGTCTCCCGCAAACGTCTGGATCAAAGAGCGTCTGGGATGTTCATCTCCCTTAGCCTATTCCCGGCAATTGTCCTGATCGTGTTAATTGTTGCCCTATTGATCCGCGCCTGGCCGATCTTGAGACAGATCCCTCTGGCGGATCTATTACTCGGACAGACCTGGAAACCATCGCTGGGAGAATTCGGTTTCATGCCTTTCATCAGCGGGTCAATTTGGGTGACCGCTGTAGCTATGATCTTTGCCATTCCTGTCAGCTTATTCACCGCGATCTATCTTTCCGAATACGCCCGCGGATTTACCCGAACCATTATTAAACCAATCATTGATATCCTGGCAGGTATCCCATCTGTTGTGTATGGATTATGGGGAGTGCTCGTCATTGTCCCCTGGGTACAGAACACGCTTCGACCATTTATGAATCAAACCTTTCCCGCGATTGGATTATTCCACTCGAAAAATCCGACCGGTTATAGCATCCTTTCAGGAGGTCTCGTTCTGGCTGTGATGGTAATGCCATTTATCATCGCCATCTCATATGAGATCATGCGCACGGTGCCTAAAGGTCTGCATGAAGCATCCCTGGCAGTTGGCGCAACCCGTTGGCAAACCGTCCGGTATGTCATCATTCCCAGGACTATGACGGGTCTGATTGCAGGTATAGTGATGGGCACTTCACGTGCGTTTGGTGAAACCATCGCTGTCTTGATGGTGATCGGGAATGTTCCAAATATCCCGAATTCTATTTTCGATGCGGCATACCCGCTTCCGGCGTTGATCGCTAATAACTACGGAGAGATGATGTCGATTCCGATGTATGATGCCGCCTTACTTGGGGCAGCATTGTTATTACTGATGATAGTTCTGGTCTTTAACCTAATTTCGGCAGTAGTACTTCGTCGAATGATGTTGAGGTCGATGGCATGAAAAGTAATACCCGCCAAAAGGTTACCGAATCATTTGTCAAGGTATTGATGTATCTCTCCCTTATGATTGTCGGCGGGAGCCTTGGTTGGATTCTTATCACCTTGATCATCAAAGGATTGCCGGCTTTGGATTGGGCGATGATCTCCCAGGTTCCCAAAGGTGGGTTTTATCTCGGAAAAGAAGGTGGAATCCTAAATGCGATCATTGGATCGCTCTACCTTGCTCTTGGAGGAACTGTCCTTGCGCTTATTCTCGGATTACCGATCGCGTTGGGATTGAATGTCTATATTCAGCGCAAAGCCCGCTGGGCGATGTCTGTCCGATTGGCTTTGGATGTGTTGTGGGGCGTTCCTTCGATTGTATATGGCGCTTTTGGATTCACGATCATGTTGGCGTTGGGGATGCGCGCGTCATTGTTGGCTGGAATCATCACCCTGGCGTTCGTAGAATTTCCGATCATGGTTCGTTCGATGGATGAGGTCCTTCGGATGATGCCGAAAGAGTTGGAGCACGCATCGTATGCGCTTGGCGCAACCCGCCTTGAGACAGCTTTCCAGGTGGTCTTGAGACAAATGCTTCCGGGTCTGGTGACCGCGGTTATGCTTGCGTTTGGGCGCGGTATTGGTGACGCGGCATCTGTATTATTTACTGCCGGGTATACAGATCGAATTCCCACATCACTCATGGATCCAACCGCGTCCCTTCCCCTGGCTGTCTTTTTTCAACTCTCTACACCATTCCCGGAAGTCCAGCAGCGGGCATACGCCTCCGCCCTGGTCTTGACTTTCATTGTCTTATTCATCAGCATTTTATCCCGTTTCCTGGCTGCCCGGTTATCCAGGTATTCCGTCAAATAGGTGGTTTTATGGAAGCCCATATCAATATTCGTGATCTTAATGTCCATTTTGGGAACACCCAGGTGCTGAAAAATGTCAACCTGGAAGTCCCCAAAGGACAACTAACCGCGATTCTCGGTCCGTCAGGATGTGGGAAGACCACCCTATTACGGTCTCTAAACCGATTCCTGGATCTGGATGATGATGCACGGGTGAATGGGGAAGTGTTACTGGATGGGCAAAACATCTTTGATCCCACGGTAGATGTAACCGAGATCCGCACTCGAATCGGGCTATTGGCTCAGCGACCGTATGCCCTTCCGATGTCGGTGTATGAGAATGTGGCCTACGGATTACGCATCCACCGGGTCAACCGGAGTCAAAACCTTAAACCCATTGTGAAGCATTATCTGGAGATGGCGGGACTATGGGATGAGGTGCAAAAACGCTTGCACATCCCTGCGACCGCGTTATCCATCGGGCAGCAGCAGCGATTATGTCTGGCAAGGGGACTGGCTTTGGAGCCAGAGGTTATTCTTGCAGACGAACCCACATCCGCGCTGGATCCCATCTCTGCCCAGCATATCGAAAGCAAGTTGATGGAACTCAAGGAAAAGTACACCGTTGTCCTGGTCACCCACACTCTGCGCCAGGCTCGCCGGCTGGCGGATTACGTCTGTTTTATGTATCTCGGTGAAGTCGTGGAGAGTGGACCAGCGAAGGAAGTATTCGAAAATCCGCAGCAAGAACGGACCAAAGCCTATTTACAAGGCTCAATCGGATGATCGCATAGTAACAAGAACGAATTGAAAATGGGATCAATTTCTACTCTGTATAACGACGATTCAGGAATATCACAACCAGTTTCTTGACTCTATCGATCTTATTCGATATAATATTCGTTTGCTATCTATAGGCTATTAGCCTTTATTGTTGTACATTAATACGCCAGGTTACCTCAACCAGGAGAAGCGAATGGCATCGGATTTACCAACCAAATCGTATGCGCGTATCCCCGTCAGTTTAGAACTGCCAAAACTTATCGAAGTTCAACTAGAATCCTTCCAGAGATTAAAAAAAGAAGGATTACATGATTTGTTTAATGAGCTTTCGCCCATCGAAAGCTACAACAAAGGGATGAAATTATTCTTCCCGGGTAAAACTCAGGAGGCTAAAGATTTTGGGTTAGCCTACCGGTTTGAACATCCCAAGCATACAATCGAAGAATGCGTAGAGAAAGACCTGACTTTCGCATCCCCTTTGTATGTCAAGGTCTTGCTCGCCGGTTCTGAAATCCCCTCCCCGAACGTACAGGAAATATTCCTGGGCGATTTCCCTGAGATGACAGAAAAAGGTACTTTCATCATAAATGGTACCGAGCGTGTGGTTGTCTCCCAGTTGATACGATCACCAGGTGTCTATTTCGAAGCGGCGATGGATCGAGCCACCGGTCGCCCGCTGGCAATGGCCAAATTAATCCCAGACCGTGGCGCCTGGATGGAATTTGAAACCCGCAAGAATGATTATATTATTCTAAAATTCAACCGTAAGCGCACCGTCCCAATTACGGTGTTCCTGCGCGCTCTCGCTGCTGTCAGCGATGGGACTGCCAATGAAATCTTGACACAGGGCACGGATGAAGAATTAATCGAACTCTTCAAAGACGTCGATAAAAATCCTGACAGGCAATTCATACCATCCACATTAAAACAGGAACCTGCATGGGATCTAAGCGATAAGAAAACACTTGCTGAAGCGGCGTTGATTGAGTTTTTCAAACGAATGCGCCCCGGCGATCCTCCGACGCTCGATAACTCCCGCCAATTCCTGGAAGAACAACTTTTTGACCAGCGTCATTATGACCTAGAAAAAGTGGGCCGTTATAAACTGAACCAGAAATTGGATCTTCAGGAGTTTATTCCAGTTTCCAACCGGACCATCACCAAGCGAGATATCGTCGAACTGCTTAAACGGATGATCCGAATCAATAATGGTGATGAACGGGGTGATGATATCGATCATCTCGGCAATCGCCGAGTTAAAACTGTTGGTGAATTGATCCAGAATAAACTGCGGATTGGTATGCGTCGAATGGAACGCGTCATTAAAGAGCGTATGTCCATCCGTGAACAGGAAGAACCTTCACCTACCAGCCTGGTCAATATCCGGCCGGTCGTGGCTGCATTGCGGGAATTCTTTGGCTCGAGCCAGCTTTCCCAATTCATGGATCAGACCAACCCGCTGGCTGAACTCCGTCACAAACGTACCTTATCAGCACTCGGACCCGGTGGTCTAAGACGTGAACGGGCTGGCTTTGATGTCCGCGATGTTCACCATTCGCACTATGGACGAATTTGCCCGATTGAAACGCCTGAAGGTCCAAACATCGGTTTGATCGGTCGTTTGGCATCGTTTGCCAGAGTAAATGAATATGGTTTTATTGAGAACTCCCTACCGGAGAGTAATCAAATGGTTATCTCCGAATGATCCCCTACTTTTAGGCCGTAAACTGCGGGCTGATCTGGTCGACTCAGGGTCTGGCAAGATAGTTATGAAGACGGGTGATCGCATCACAGAAAAAGACCTTCCGAAAATTGCCAAACTGAGCAATACCCAGGTTATGGTCGTCCCGTTTATTACGGATATCGTAGATTACCTGTCTGCTGACCGGGAAGATAAGTTCGTCATTGCTCAGGCAAACGCGATCTTAAATGAGTTCCCGCGAATTCACCGAGGATCGCATCTCCTGCCGGTTCCATTCAGACTTTAAATTCCTTCCATCAGAAGACATCCACTATATGGATGTTGCGCCCCATCAGGTTGTAGGCATTTCCGCCGCATTGATCCCCTTCCTTGAGCATGATGATGCCAACCGAGCTTTGATGGGATCGAATATGCAATCACAGGCAGTCCCGCTGGTCAATCCGGATATCCCGATCATCTCGACCGGAATGGAATACTTTGCCGCACTCGACTCCGGGCAAGTGGTGGTTGCCGAAGAAGATGGACAGGTCATTTCGGTAACTGGTAAACAAATAGTTGTCCGAAATGGCAATAACACCAATAAGACATACAATCTGCGTAAATATCAACGCTCGAATCAGAGCACTTGTATCGATCAACGACCGGCCGTAACCAAAGGTCAGCGAGTCCACAAAGGCGATATTATTGCCGACTCTTCCTCCACGAATGGTGGCCATATCGCCCTTGGGCAAAATGTGGTTGTGGCATTCGTTTCCTGGGAAGGTGGCAACTTCGAAGATGCGATCCTAATCTCTGAAAAGCTGGTTCAGGAAGATCGCTTCACTTCTGTTCACATCGAAAAATATGAAGTGGAAGCCCGCGATACCAAACTCGGACCTGAAGAGATCACCCGTGACATCCCCAATGTCGGTGAAGATACCATCAAAGATCTGGACGAATATGGCATCATCCGCATCGGCGCTGAAGTGGGACCGAATGACATTCTGGTCGGAAAGATCACACCCAAAGGCGAGAAGGAACTGACACCAGAAGAACGATTGCTCCGAGCTATTTTCGGTGAGAAGTCCCGTGATGTTAAAGACACCTCTCTGCGTATTCCGCATGGTGAACGCGGTAAGGTGGTAGATGTGAAGCAATTTACACGGGAAGATAATACCGATCTGGCTGCAGGCGTCGAACGCATGGTTCGCGTGGCTGTAGCACAGCGTCGCAAAATTACTGCCGGTGATAAGATGGCCGGACGTCATGGAAATAAGGGTGTCGTCTCCAAGGTGGTACCCGTGGAAGACATGCCGTATCTGGAAGATGGTACCCCGGTTGATATCATCCTTAATCCGCTGGGTGTTCCCGGTCGTATGAATATCGGTCAGGTATTGGAAACCCACCTGGGTTGGGCAGCCGAACGGCTTGGATTCCGGGCGATCACTCCAGTTTTCGATGGCGCCCGCGAGGAAGAGATTGAAGCAGAATTAGCCCGCGCGTGGATGATCGATCAAGCCTGGAAAGAAGCGGCTGAAAAAGGCTGGGAATGGTTGAAGCAACAGGATTATCTGCCTGAATCGATTCAGGACGACGACGAAGTGCGTTTGCTTTACCTTGAACAATACCTTGGTCCGCGCGGATATGATGTCTATCGCCTGACGTCAGAAAAAACGTATGCCCGGCGTGCTACATTACACGAATATCTGATTGACAATGGTTTCGAAGCGGATAAGATCGTTGCCTTTGAATCCAATGTGGGAACCAATGCAGAACGGATGCAGCGGGATGACCTTGCGGTGGATGCTTGTTATCGCCTGTGGCTTCGCGAACAGGGAACTTCCCTCGATGATGTCACAGCTGAAAATATCCGTGCAAAGACAATTGAAGCTATGACTAGGACTGGCGTTCCTATTCCAACCCTTGGAAAACAACCTCTTCACGACGGCAAGACGGGTGAGCTATTCGACCAGCCCGTTACTGTCGGTCTGATGACCATGCTCAAACTCCACCATCTGGTGGAAGACAAAGTCCACGCCAGATCCACTGGCCCATACAGCCTTGTAACTCAACAGCCTCTGGGTGGAAAAGCACAATTCGGCGGACAGCGATTTGGTGAAATGGAAGTTTGGGCACTAGAAGCCTACGGAGCAGCCTATACCCTGCAGGAAATGCTTACTGTCAAATCGGATGATGTCACCGGTCGAGTAAACACATATGAAGCCATTGTAAAGGGTGAGCAAATCGAGGAACCCAGCATCCCTGCTTCCTTCCGTGTGTTAGTAAAAGAATTGCAGAGTTTAGGTCTGGCTGTTGAAGCTGTGACTGAAAATGACGAATTGATCAAATTCGGCAAGGATGAAGAGAAGATCCGTCCGCCTAAAATTGGCACCGGATTGTTGGGTCTGGGCGATTTTTCCGACCTATAAGAGCGCGATTCCTTGACGTAAACTGGGGCACATGGTAACATTGTTCCCCGTCGTCCTGAATGCATTGCGGTAACCATTAAACCTTACCCATTCAGATTCAGGGTAACCAGGTGAGGCCATCATCACTTGCGATGGCCTTGCTTATTGAAAACTTGAGAATGCGAACAGTATCGCAACCAATTTTACTGGGAGGCAAATGTGCCCACGATTAACCAATTGATCAGAAAAGGCCGCCAAACCAAAAAGGCTAAGAGCAAGGCACCTGCGCTGCTATATACGTTGAATACGATGAAGCAGCGTCGCGTTCGCCAGGCCGACGGAGCACCGCAGAAACGTGGTGTTTGCACGGTTGTTCGTACTATGACACCGAAAAAACCGAACTCCGCTCTGCGAAAAATTGCCCGCGTCCGTCTTAGCAATGGTCTCGAAGTGACAGCCTACATCCCCGGCGAAGGTCATCAGCTCCAGGAGCACTCTGTGGTTCTGGTCCGCGGTGGCCGTGTAAAAGATTTGCCAGGTGTACGCTATCACATCGTCCGCGGTACTTTGGATACGACTGGCGTCGCCAAGCGCGCGCAGGGTCGTTCCAAATACGGCGCCAAACGTCCAAAAGCGTAATTTGATCGTCAATTTTCTTGGATAGGGAGTAAGCTGCATGTCACGTAGAGCAAAACCCGATAAGCGTGTAATCATACCGGATGCCCGGTACCAGAGTATGTACATCTCACTGTTTATCGCGCGCATGATGCGCCGTGGTAAGAAAAGTGTAGCAGTTCGTCTGATGTATGATGCGATGGATATCGTGAAAGATCGTTCCGGTAAGGAACCGCTGGAAGTATTAGACCAGGCGTTGAAAAACGTAGGTCCTTCCGTTGAAGTTAAACCCCGCCGTGTTGGTGGTGCCACATACCAGGTTCCCCAGGAAGTACCCAATTCTCGTCGAACAACCCTGGCCATGCGCTGGATCATCGATTCGGCGACCTCTCGAGCCGGTAAATCCTATGCGGAAAAACTGGCAGGAGAAATATTGGATGCGTCCAATAACACCGGAACTGCAGTGAAGAAACGCGAAGAAACCCATAAGATGGCTGAAGCCAATCGCGCGTTCTCCCACTACCGGATGTAATCGGTTATTATCATTATTGGTGAAGAGAAGATCTGAATGCCTCGTCAACACCCTCTCGATCGGTATAGAAATATAGGCATTATTGCCCATATTGACGCCGGAAAAACAACAACTACCGAGCGTATTTTATTCTATACCGGTAAAACTTATCGTATCGGATCGGTGGACGACGGTACTACTGTGACCGACTGGATGGAACAGGAACGGGAACGCGGTATTACCATCGTATCTGCAGCCGTATCCGCGGAGTGGAAGGGTTATCAGATCAATATTATTGATACACCTGGACATATCGATTTCACCGCCGAAGTACAGCGCTCCTTGCGAGTGCTCGACGGCGGTGTTGTCATTTTTGACTCCGTACAAGGTGTGGAACCCCAAAGCGAAACTGTCTGGCGACAGGCTGATCGTTACGGTGTTCCGCGCATCTGTTTTGCCAACAAAATCGACCGCGTTGGCGCTTCGTATGAACGTACGATTGAATCCATCAGAAAACGTCTGGGCGCCAATGCCATCCCAATGCAATTACCGATCGGGATGGAAGCTGATTTTAAGGGCGTTGTAGATCTGTTAGAAATGCAGGCGATCTATTGGGAAGATGAGCTTGGTCGCGAAGCCACTTATGCTGAAATTCCGGCAGATCTGGTACCACAGGCTGAAGCATCACGTGCGCATCTCATCGAGAGTATTGTTGAACTTGATGATGATCTCACCCTAAAGTATCTTGAAGGTGAAGATATTTCGGTTGCGGAATTAAAGGCTGCCCTCAGAAAAGCTGTTATTGAGAATAAAGCAACCCCTGTTTTCTGCGGTACTTCCCTGCGAAATAAAGGTGTACAACCTCTGCTCGATGCTGTGATCGATTACCTTCCCTCACCTGAGGACATTCCCGCTGTCAATGCGATCGATCCCAACACGGATGAAACAGTCGTTCGAAAAGCCGAAGATGATGAACCATTCTCTGGTTTGATCTTCAAAATCGTGACCGATCCCTATGTTGGTCGATTGGCTTACCTCAGAGTATACTCCGGTAAACTCAACCAGGGTGCCATGACATTCAATCCGATCAAAGGGAAACGGGAACGGGTTGGACGACTGCTGCGGATGTACGCCGACAGGCGTGAAGATATCGATGAAGTATTGGCAGGTGATATTGTTGCGATTCTCGGGCTGAAGGAAACCTTCACTGGAGATACGCTTTGCGAAGCGACCAAACCTGTCATTCTCGAAAGCATCAGCTTCCCGGAACCGGTCATCTCCATTGCGATCGAACCGAAATCAACAGTCGACCAGGATCGTATGGCTGAAGCATTACGGAAGCTTTCAGAAGAAGACCCCACCTTCCGAGTCCGTACCGATGAGGCTACTGCTCAAACAGTGATTTCAGGCATGGGCGAGCTACATCTGGATGTTCTGGTGGACCGGATGTTACGGGAATTCAAGGTGCATGCCAATGTCGGTCGTCCACGCGTCGCTTATCGCGAGACAATCAGCAAACCTGTCATGAAGGTGGATTACCGCTATGTGAAACAGTCCGGTGGGAAAGGTCAGTATGGTCACGTTGTGATCAACGCCGAACCGACCGAGCGCGGGAAAGGCATCGTCTTCGAAAACAAGGTCTTCGGCGGTGCAATCCCGCAAGAATATATTAAACCTACTGAAAAAGGGATCCTCGAAGGCGCCGAGACAGGCGTCCTGGCAGGGTATCCGATCGTGGATGTAAAAGTCACCCTGATCGACGGTTCTTTCCATGAGGTGGATTCAAGTGAAATGGCGTTTAAGATGGCAGGTTTATTTGCCTTCAAGGAAGCCATGCAACGCGGCGCTCCTGTTCTGCTGGAACCTATTATGAAAGTGGAAGTGGTTGTTCCTGAAGAATATCTGGGCGATGTACTCGGGCAGATCAATGCCCGTCGCGGAAATATTTTAGGTATGGATGCACGCCCCGGAAATGCCCAGGCGGCGGAAGCGACAGTTCCTATGGCTGAGATGTTCGGTTATGCCACGGAATTACGCTCAGCCACCCAGGGACGCGGGGTTTTTTCAATGGAGTTTGATCACTACGCACCAGTCTCTGAGACTGTTGCGCAGAAGATCATCAACGGATAATCAATTTAGTCTTCTTGAGAAGTTATTCTTAATAGGAGTAATGTATGGCGAAGCAAAAGTTTGACCGGTCGAAGCCGCATCTGAATGTAGGGACCATGGGACATATCGATCATGGTAAAACGACCTTAACGGCGGCGATCACGAAATGGTGCCAGATGCAAGGGTTGGCGGAATTCAAAGCGTATGATCAGATCGATAACGCGCCGGAAGAGAAAGCGCGTGGGATCACGATCAACATTGCGCATGTGGAATACCAGACCACCAAGCGGCATTACGCGCATGTAGACATGCCTGGACACCGCGACTACATCAAGAACATGATCACGGGTGCGGCGCAGGTAGATGGCGCGATCCTGGTGGTGGCGGCTCCTGATGGGCCGATGCCGCAGACGTTCGAGCATGTGCTGCTGGCGCGCCAGGTGGAAGTGCCGAGCATCGTGGTATTTTTGAACAAAGTAGACCAGATGAACGATCCGGAACTGCTGGAGCTGGTGGAGCTGGAACTGCGCGAGATGCTCTCGAAGCAGGGGTTCCCCGGGGACACCATACCGATCGTGCGTGGTTCGGCATTGCTGGCGCTGGAGAGCAAGAGCACGGATCCGGAAGCGCCGGAATACGCCTGCATCAAGGAACTGCTGCGGGTGGTGGACGAATACATACCCGAGCCGGTACGTGCGGTGGACAAACCGTTCATGATGCCGATCGAAGATGTATTCTCGATCAAGGGTCGTGGTACCGTTGTGACCGGTCGAGTGGATCGAGGCAAGATCAAAGTTGGCGAGCCGGTGGAGATCGTGGGCTTGCAGGAAAAGACCCGAGCCAGTGTAGTGACGGGAGTGGAGATGTTCCACAAGCTGCTGGACGAAGGCATGGCTGGAGACAACCTGGGCATATTGTTGCGCGGGATTGAGCGCACGGATGTAGAGCGTGGGCAGGTAGTGGCGAAGCCGGGCAGCATCACCCCGCACAAGAAATTCATGGGCGAGGTGTACGTGCTGAAGAAGGAAGAAGGCGGACGACACAAAGCATTCTTCACAGGTTATCGGCCGCAGTTCTACATACGGACGATGGATGTGACCGGGAACATCAAGCTCCCGGATGGGATCGAGATGGTCATGCCTGGGGACAACGTGAACCTGGAAGTGGAATTGATCATGCCGGTTGCGTTGGAACAAGGTTCCAAGTTCGCTATTCGTGAAGGTGGTCTGACGGTTGGCGCCGGTGTGATCACTAAGATTCTGGACTAGGTGCATAATGATGGCAAAGCAAAAGATACGTATTCGACTTAAGGCATACGACCACCGTGTTCTGGATCAGTCCGCAAAACGGATTGTTGACACGGCCGAACGAAGCGGCGCGCAGGTAGTTGGCCCAGTACCATTGCCAACCAAAATTGAAAAATTTACCGTCCGCCGCTCAACATTTATCGATAAAGATTCACATGAGCATTTTGAAATTCGCACTCACAACCGTCTTATCGACGTGTTGGATCCGGATTCAAAAACGATCGATATGCTGATGCGCTTGAATCTTCCTGCCGGTGTCGATATCGAAATTAAGATCTAGTCATTTAACATGGTTTTGATCCACCATGTCTGGACAAAGATACAGATGTGGTGGTACAATATGCGTTCGCGTCGGTAACCAGTTTACCGCGCAAGCGGTAATTCAAGAGCAGGAACGACCGTGCCCGCGAAAAGCTCGGCATCTTGTCTGACTGAATTACTTGGAGATGATGCAGCCAAGCCCAGGCTGACAGTCTCAACCTATTACACTCTACAAGGAGAATACCAGGATGTTAAAAGGGCTCATTGGTAAGAAAATCGGCATGACCCAGATTTTCGATGAGAATGGTGCGGCAATTCCAGTCACCATCATCGAAGCTGGGCCGTGCTACGTTACCCAGGTTCGCACGCCCGAAAAAGAAGGTTACTCCGCTGTGCAGTTGGGCTTTGATGAAATCAAGCCAAAACGGATCAGCGGTGGGGAACTGGGTCACCTCAAAAAAAGCAACACTCCCCCACTTCGAATATTGCGTGAATTCAGAGCCAAGGATCCTCAGGTCAACGAAGGCGATAAGGTTTCGGTTGATTTGTTTGCCCTAGGCGAAGCTGTGGATGTGGTCGGCGTTTCAAAAGGCAAAGGCTTTGCCGGTGCCGTAAAGCGCTATCATTTCCGTGGCGGTCCCAAAACCCACGGTCAATCTGACCGAGAACGCGGTCCTGGGTCACGCAGCTCCGGTACAACTCCCGGTCGCGTATATAAAGGTTCCCGTGGTCCCGGTCATATGGGCGATGACCGTGTAACCGCACAGAATCTTAAAGTAGTGCTGGTCGACCCGGAACGAAACCTGCTCGGTGTTCGTGGAGCAATACCCGGCGGCCGCGGCGGTATCGTTATGGTAAAGGAGGCCAGAAAACAATAAGGGTTAACGCCTGAGTCGTTTTCTGTAAGGGAGCTTAATAATGATGAAAGCAGATGTCTATAACATGCAAGGCGAAAAGGTCCGCACAATTGAATTGCCCGCGGAGATCTTTGAAGCCCCTATCTTAGCCGACTTGATGCACCAGGCGTTCGTTCGTCAAATGGCAAACGCCCGTCTTGGTACACATCAAACAAAAGGCCGCAGCGATGTTGCCGGTGGTGGAAAGAAACCATGGCGCCAAAAAGGCACCGGGCGTGCCCGTCAGGGCTCTTCCCGCGCCCCTCACTGGAGAGGTGGCGGTGGAGTTCACACCCCGCATCCGCATAAATACTTCCTGTCAATGCCTCGCCAGATGCGCCGCGCAGCTTTGCGCTCCGCTCTTTCGTCCAAAGCCAGTGAAGACGCGATCGTGATCATTGAAAATATGGTTCTTGCCGAGCCCAAAACTCGTCTCATGGCGCAAGCCTTGAACAAGCTGGTAGGCGAGAGCAGCGCTCTGATCCTTGTTCCTGAGAAATCCCAGGAATATGAAATGGTCATCCGCTCTACCAATAACATCCCCGACGCGAAAACCTTGATGGCTGGTTATCTCAACATTCGAGATATCCTGACCTTTGATAAGCTCATCCTGCCGGTCCAAGCGCTGGATGTGATCGCAGCCAATCTTGGCTAAGGCGCAGGAGACGAAACGATGATAACCACATTTGATATCTTAAAACGACCACTGGTAACTGAAAAAACCAATTACCAGGTAACCAAGTTACACCAATATGTTTTTGAAGTAGATAACAAAGCTACCCGCACCCAGGTGAAGGATGCTGTTGAGACTATCTTCAAAGTAGATGTATTGCGTGTCAATATTATAAATACGCCCGGAAAACGCAGCCGTCGTGCCAAGAGCCGCCGTTTAGCTCTTCGCACCAGCGGCATCAAAAAAGCGATCATCACCCTGGCGCCCGAAAATCGCATTCCGATCTTTGAAGGGGTAGAGTAATGGCCGTCAAGATCTATAAACCCGTGACCCCCGGCATGCGCAGCATGACCGGTAACACGTTCGAAGAGATAACCAAATCCACCCCTGAGAAATCGTTGATCCTTATCCGCAAGGCTCACGGTGGTCGAAACTCTTACGGACGCATCACTGTCCGCCATCAAGGCGGCGGTAATCGCCAATTCATCCGACTGGTCGACTACAAACGCGAGAAATTCAACATTCCCGCGAAGGTCGCTGCGATCGAGTACGATCCAAATCGCACCGCCCGTTTAGCCCTCCTGCATTATGTGGATGGAGAGAAACGTTATATTATCGCTCCGATTGGTCTGAAAGTTGGAGATTCGATAGTATCCAGTCCGACTGCAGAAATACGCATCGGGAATTGCCTGCCCATTGCCAATATTCCAATTGGTACCATGGTCCATAATGTTGAACTTAAAGAAGGTAAAGGCGGTCAATTAGTACGCGCCGCTGGTGGAGCCGCTCAGATCCTGGCTAAAGAAGGTGATTTCGCTCAGGTTCGACTCCCATCCGGAGAAGTTCGTCTGGTTCGTCAAACTTGCTATGCAACCATCGGACAGGTGGGGAACCTGGATCACAGCAATGTGAAACTTGGTAAAGCTGGTCGCAGCCGCCATATGGGTGTTAGACCAACTGTTCGCGGTACTGCCATGTCCCCCCGTGACCATCCGCATGGTGGTGGTGAAGGCCGCCAGCCTGTAGGTATGCCAGGTCCAAAATCACCCTGGGGTCGTCCGACCCGTGGGTACCGGACCCGCCGCAATAAACAGACTGATCAATACATCATCCGCCGCCGCAGCAAGAGCAGCCGGTAAGGCTATTGGAATTCTGACAGGATAAAGGGTCGATCATATGTCACGATCACTAAAAAAGGGTCCATTTATTGAGCCCAAATTACTAAAGAAAATTGAAGCCATGAACACTCGCAATGAGAAGAAAGTATTGCGCACGTGGTCTCGCGCAAGCACGATCTTCCCGCAGATGGTCGGACACACCATCGCCGTCCACGATGGAAGGCGTCATGTGCCGATCTACGTCACCGAGAACATGGTTGGACACCGGCTGGGTGAATTTGCACCAACTCGTCATTTCCGTGGCCACATGTCGGACAAATCTTCATCCGCGAAGGGAAAGTAAGCCATGGCACACGATATCCATGCTCAATTACGTTTCACCTCCATGTCTGCTCAAAAGGTCCGCCTGGTAGTAGATTTGGTTCGTGGGAAAAAAGCTGTTGATGCGATGAACACATTGAAGTTCTTACCCAATGTAGCCGCGCGTCATGTAGGCAAAGTATTGACCTCTGCCGTTGCCAATGCTGAAGAGAACTTTGGAGTCAGCCGCGATGACCTGTTCGTCTATAGGATCTTCGCAGATGAAGCCCCAACTCGCAAATGGCGCAGATTCGGTGCCCGGGGTCGTTTCAAACCCCTCCTCCGCCGAAATTCGCACATCACTGTAGTCCTGCGGGAAAAAGAATAACAGCTGACACCTGTAGAAGATAGAACAGACAACAGGAGATAATATGGGTCGAAAAGTACATCCGATTGGGTTTCGTCTAAATATCAATCAACCCTGGCAAGGTCGTTGGTACGCGGAAGGTAAAGAATACGCAGATCAATTACACCAGGATTTCGAAATCCGAAAAGTAGTGAAGTCTGAAGCAGAGAAGGCTGGTGTTTCTCTGATAGAAATTGAACGCTACCCCGGGAAAGTCAAAGTGTCCGTTCATACCGCCAAACCCGGTATATTGATCGGTCGCAAGGGCGAAAGCGTAAAGAAGATGCGTGTGGCTCTCGAAGGATTGACCGGTAAGAAAATTGATCTTGAGATCAAAGAGATCAAAAACCCGGATACCGATGCCTATCTGGTAGCTGCAAATATCGCTGGACAAATGGAACGTCGCGTCTCTTATCGTCGCGCCATGAAACGTGCTTTGCAACAGGCGATCCGCCAGGGTGCCCTGGGCATCAAAGTGGAAGTTGCTGGCCGCTTAAGCGGTGCGGAAATGGCTCGTTCAGTCTGGCTGCGTGAAGGTCGTGTTCCGCTGCAAACACTGCGTGCGAATATCGATTTTGCCCGAGCAGAAGCGTTGACCACTTACGGCCGTATCGGCGTAAAGGTCTGGGTCTACAAGGGTGAAGCCATGCCGGTGGTGGAAGAGAAAGTTGAAGCCACTGAAGGCGTGTACGTCAGTGAATAACCTGTACTGGATCATTTCCAGATAACTTTGGTGAGGTAACGAATATGTTAATGCCAAAACGTGTTAAATGGCGCAAGCAGCAGCGTGGACGCATGACCGGCAAGGCTTTACGAGGCGCGGAAGTCAGCTTTGGTGATTGGGGCCTTCAGGCTCTGGAACCAGGCTGGGTCACCGCTCGTCAGATCGAAGCAGCCCGTCGTACCATCGTCCATTCGATGAAGCGCCGCGGTAAGATTTGGATCCGGATTTTCCCGGACAAACCCTATACTCAGAAACCCCCTGAGACCCGAATGGGTAAAGGTAAAGGTGGCGTGGAGTACTGGGTGTCGGTAGTGAAACCAGGCCGTATTATGTTCGAGATCAGTGGTCTGCCAGAAGATATGGCTCTGGAAGCGCTCAAACAGGCAACCTACAAATTCTCCATTAAGACCAAGGTCGTTTCGAGACATGAACTTGGAGGAGAACAGTAATGAATACATCAGAAATTAGATTGCTGTCAACGGAAGAATTGAATACCAAAGTTACAGATGCCCGCAATGAGCTGATGAACTTACGCTTCCAGATCGTGACAGGGCAGTTGACGGATACCAGCCGTCTAAAAATCACCCGGCGTTTGATCGCACAATATGAGACTATCCTCTCAGAACGCGCAGGCACGGTTGTGAAGGAAGGTGTTAAATGAACGAACGTCGCCGAATCATTGGAGTAGTTAAAAGTAACAAGATGACCAAAACCGTTGTAGTGGAAATTTCACGGGCATACCGTCATCCTGTGTACAAAAAAGTGGTCCATCTCAGCAAACGCGTCAAAGCGCATGATGAATTGGGCTGCAATATCGGCGATAAGGTTCAGATCGTTGAAAGCAGACCGCTTTCAGCCGATAAACGCTGGGTTGTTGAATCCATCGTTGTCAGCGAACGACGAACTGAAGATACCGGTGTGGGAGAATAGCCATGATCCAGCAAGAGTCTCGTATTAAAGTTGCCGATAACACCGGCGCTCGCGAACTGCTTGTCATCCATGTCATGGGTGGCTCGACCCACCAGTATGGTTATGTTGGTGATATTGTGGTGGCAACGGTTAAATCCGCAGCTCCGCAGGGTTCGGTCAAGAAAAGCGATGTGGTCAAGGCTGTGATTGTTCGTTGTGCCAAAGAATGGCGCCGGGAAGATGGCTCATCCATACGTTTCGATGATAATGCGGCTGTCATTCTCGATACTGACGGTCAGAACCCCAAAGGTACCCGGATCTTCGGACCGGTTGCCCGCGAATTGCGTGAAAAAGGGTTTATGAAGATTATCTCCCTTGCCCCAGAAGTGATTTGAGGTTAGGAGATCAGGAGCAAGAATGAGAGTCAAAATTCATAAAGGTGATACTGTAGAAGTAGTCAGCGGTCGGCTTGAAGACAAAGGAAAACGCGGCGACGTCATTAAGGTACTGCCAGAAGATAGCCGGGTGGTAGTTCAAGGTATCAACCTTCGAACTAAACACAAACGCCAGGTTCAATCGCAGGGTCGTACAGTCGCCCCCGGCAAACTCCGCTTTGAAGCTCCCGTATCATTGTCTAATGTGATGCTGGTTTGCCCGAAATGCAGTAAAGCCACGCGGGTGAGTCTGCAACGGGAAGATAAAAAGACCAGGCGCATTTGCAAACATTGCAATGAGCTGATTGACGAATAGGTCGCTTGGGAGTGACAAGATGAATAGATTGCAAGAAAGATTTCAAAAGGAAATAGCACCGGCGCTGGTGAACGAACTAAGCCTGGAAAACGTGATGCAAATTCCACGTGTCCAGAAGGTCGTTGTCAACATCGGTATGGGCGAAGCATTGGATAACCCAAAATCGCTCGACGCTGCGGTTAATGATCTTACCCAGATAACCGGACAGAAACCGGTGGTCATCAAAGCCCGTAAGAGCATCGCCAATTTCAAATTACGCGAAGGTCGCCTCATCGGCGTCAAAGTAACCCTGCGCGGTGAGCGTATGTGGTCATTTCTTGACCGGCTGATGAATATCGTTCTTCCGCGTGTACGCGACTTCCGTGGAGTATCCCCCGACGCTTTCGATGGTCGAGGAAATTACACCCTGGGATTGCGCGAGCAGTTGATCTTCCCTGAGATTGAGTACGATAAGATCGACAAGGTGCGCGGTATGGAAATCACCGTGGTGACCTCCGCCCCGAATGACGATCAGGCCAGGGCTCTGCTGCAAATGTTAGGCATGCCATTCAAGAAGGGATCGTAATATGGCTAAAACATGCATGATGTATCGTGAATTGCGTCGGGAATTCCCGAACCAGGTGCGAAACCGCTGTCGTTTATGCGGACGCCCACGCGGGTTTATTCGTCGCTTTGGCTTATGCCGCATTTGTTTTCGTGAAATTGCCCTGCAGGGAAAAATCCCCGGGGTGACAAAGTCATCCTGGTAGCCTGAACGGAGGTCAAAAAATGAGCGTTTCAGATCCTATTGCTGATATGTTGACCCGAGTCCGCAACGGCGTACTTATGGGACAATCAGTAGTTGCCATGCCCACCTCCAAGTTGAAGGGCGAAATTGCCCGCATCCTGAAGGAAGAGGGTTATATCGAACATTTTGAAATAGTAGATGGTGAAAAAGCGGTACAAAAAGTACTGCGTGTCCATCTCAAATACATGGGCGAGCGTCGTGAGAAGCATCCAGTTATTACTGGTCTCGAACGAGTTAGCCGCCCCGGTCGCCGGGTATACACCCATAAACAGGATATTCCCTGGGTGCTTTCCGGAATTGGTATCGCGATCATTTCCACCCCTAAGGGTGTGATGACAGGAAGTCGCGCGCGTCAGCTTGGCGTTGGTGGCGAGATCCTGTGCAAGGTCTGGTAATCCAGCTGGATAGGAGGATAGTACAGTGTCAAGAATAGGACGTTTACCGGTAACGGTTCCCTCCACTGTGAAGGTCGAGATCCAGGGATCCAGCCTGATAGTAAAGGGACCGCAAGGTGAAATGAGCAGGACCTTCTCTTCGGCGATGACGATCACAAATGAAAGTGGTCAAATTCTCGTCGCCCGGGAATCGGACTCCCGCGAGCATAGAGCTTTGCATGGCACTACCCGCGCATTGGTGAACAATATGGTGGTCGGTGTCAGCACAGGCTTTGATAAACTCTTGGATGTTGACGGCGTTGGATACCGTTCTGAATTGGATGGCAAAAACCTGGTGTTGCATGTTGGTTATTCACACCCGGTGGTTATCGAACCCCCTGAGGGAATCACCTTTGAGGTCGATACTAAAACCCGCCAGATAAAGATCCATGGCCGAGACAAAGAAGAAGTCGGACAGATCGCAGCGATCATCCGTAAAGTTCGTCCACCCGAGCCATATCATGGCAAAGGTATCCGCTATGCTGGTGAAAAGATCCGCCGCAAAGCTGGAAAATCTGGTAAGGCAAAGAAGTAAGGTGAAGTAATGGCTAATAAATCACGTTCTGAAGCACGTATTCACCGGCACGAACGAGTGCGCAAAACCGTTAGCGGTACGGCTGATCGCCCACGCGTTGCAGTCTTCCGCAGCCTGGCTGAAATTTATGTTCAGGTCATAGACGATGTGGCTGGCGTCACGCTGGCTTCCGCATCAACAGTGGATAAAGATTTGCGGTCTCAGCTCAAAGGGCTGAAGAAATCGGAAGAAGCTGTCAAGGTGGGAGAAGCTCTTGCTGAACGCGCGAAAGCCAAAGGTATCACCAAAGTGGTGTTTGACCGTGGTGGTTTCCGTTATGTGGGTCGGGTAAAAGCCCTGGCCGATGGCGCCCGCAAAGGCGGGTTGGAATTCTAACCACGAGAGCACTCGGAAGGAACGGATATGGAAAAGATTGAATATCAACCAACTGAATCCGCTTACGATGAGCGTGTCATCGAGATAGCCCGTGTTGCCAAAGTGGTAAAAGGAGGCCGTCGCTTCCAGTTCCGCGTGACGATTGTTGCTGGTGATAACAATGGCAAAATCGGAATCGGGATCGGTAAAGCGAACGCAGTTCCTGATGCCATGCGGAAAGCGACCGAACGGGCGCACAAAGATCTTCACAAGGTTTCCCTCTCTGGGACCACCATTCCCCACGAAGTGCTGGGTAAAATGGCTGGCGCCAAAGTGATGCTCAAACCCGCATCTGCAGGAACCGGCGTAATTGCCGGTGGTGGTGTGCGCGCCGTATTGGAAGTCGCTGGTGTCCATGACATTCTGACGAAATCCCTGGGCAGCGCCAACGTCCTTAACGTTGTAAAAGCAACCATCATCGCTCTGGAAACCTTGAAGTCTCCTCAAATTGAAGCGGCTCAGCGAGGTAAAGAAGTCTCTGAACTCATGCCTTTCTGGGAGAGGCGGAAAAATGGTTAAGAAAACTAAAGTACAAGTTAAGATGGTGAAAATCACCCAGGTGAAAAGCGCTATCGGATACTCTGTAATTCACAAAGCAACGATCCGTGCATTGGGATTTCATCGGCTGCACCAGACTGTGGAGCATCCGGATACACCTTCCCTCCGCGGAATGCTCAACAAGGTAAATCACCTTGTGTTGATTGAAGAATAGGTACATCAATGAAACTGAATGACCTTAAACCAAATATCGGTTCAAAAAAGAACCGCAAACGTGTTGGTCACGGTATCTCTGCCGGTCAGGGTAAAACCGCCGGTCGTGGAACCAAAGGACAGGCATCCCGAACAGGAGAAGGTCCCCGCCTTTACCATCAGGGTGGTAACCTGCCTTTCTACCGACGTTTGCCGTTCATGCGAGGTGAAGGATTTACCCCGATAAATCGCGTGGTATATCAGGAAGTCAACCTCTATCAATTGAGCGCCTTCCAGGCAGGCACTGAAGTCACACCGGAAGTGTTGGCTCAGGCTGCAATCATCCGTAAAGTTGCAAACCCCATCGTCATCCTGGGTGAAGGCGAAGTTAGCGTGGCGCTAAAAGTATTCGCTCATCGAATTACCAAATCAGCCAAAGCAAAGATCGAAGCCGCTGGCGGTTCGGTAGAGACCATCTGATCTAAACGATCCAATAGGGAGAAATCATCATGAAGCGGTCTCCATGGCGTTATCTATGGAAAAGTGAAGATATCAGGAAGAAACTTCTAATCACCCTGATGCTTCTGGTACTCTACCGTCTGGCTGCCAATATTCCCGTCCCGGGAATTGACCGTTCAGTTCTGGCGAGTATCGCAACGGGGGGTGGGGCTGGTCAAAACCTCTTTAACCTGCTCGACTTGCTCTCTGGTGGGACAGTATCCAATTTCTCCATCCTCGCAATGGGAGTATATCCATACATCACAGCGCAGATCATCCTGCAACTCTTGATCCCGATCATCCCCGCTCTCGAGCGGAAGATGAAAGAGAATCCACGAGAATCACAGCATTGGATGGAAAGATGGACGATCATCGGAACCATTCCCATGGCTTTGCTATCGGCAGTGGGGCAGATCAATATCTTTAGCACACTTGCTGGCGGGCAATCCATTCTACGGGTGTATGGTTTTTCTGGAGAGGCATTGCTGCCTACATTGACAACCATTGTCAGTATGGTGGGCGGGACCTTACTGGGCGTCTGGCTTGGTGAATTGATATCCGAGTATGGAATTCGTAATCAAGGTCTTTCCCTGATCATCTTTGCGGGAATCGTCGCACGAATCCCATCACATCTGGTCAATTTGCTATCAGATAAACAGTACTGGTGGTTGATCTTCTTTGTACTTGCGTTGCTCTGCCTGACAGTATTTGCCATCGTATTCGTTCAACAGGGACGCCGGAATGTACCGGTATTGTTCCCCGGACGAAGGGTGGGCAATCATATGTCCATGCCTGTCCGCAGCAATCTGCCTTTGATGGTCAATATGGCGGGTATGATCCCACTGATCTTTGCCCAATCACTACTGACTTTCCCTGCGATTGTTGCCAGTTACTTTGTCCAATCCAAGACTGCCTGGGTGGCATCTCTTGCAAGCGGTATCAACTCGGTATTTGGCGGGCAGAGTGGTTGGTACTCGCTCTTGTACTTCTTCATGGTCGTAATATTCACCTTTTTCTATACTGATGTTCTTTTTTCACAGCAGAATTACGGTGAAAACTTGAAGAAACAGGGAGCACAAATCCCGGGTGTTGTACGAGGTGCACCGACGCAAAAGTATCTGACACGTGTTCAACGCCGAATCACACTGCCTGGAGCACTTTTCCTCGGTTTGGTAGCAGTACTGCCCTATATCATTGGTGCGCTACTACCCCAGATCGGAAGATCTTCGACCCTGTTCCTCATTTCTTCCGCAGGTTTGCTCATCGTGGTAGGTGTTGTACGCGATACGGTCAATATTATTGACACTGAATTGAAGCTGCACGGATACGAGGACTCCCTGATCAAGGGTTAATCGATGGCACGATATTACGTTTTGCTGGGACCTCCTGGCGCAGGCAAAGGTACACAGGCGAAGGCAATTGCAGACACTTTACATCTGGCTCATGTCTCATCTGGCGATCTCTTCCGTGAGAATCTGTCAAAGCAGACTGAACTCGGTAAGAAGGCGCAAGTGTATATCAACCGCGGCGACCTGGTCCCAGATGATCTGACCATTGACATGGTTCGTGATCGTTTGAGCAAGCGGATTGCGTTGAAGGAGCCATCCTTGATGGTTTCCCCCGCACTCCTGCCCAGGCAGAAGCGCTAGCCGTCATGTTGAAGGAAACAAACAGCGAGGTGAAATCGGTCCCCTTGATTTCGGTTCCTCCTGAAGTGTTAGTGGAACGCTTGTCAGGCAGGTTTTCCTGCCGGGCAGCCGGACACGTATACCATAGTAAGTACAATCCGCCTAAGGTCGCAGGAATCTGCGATGTCGATGGCTCTGAACTTTACCAAAGAGAAGACGATAAAGCGGCAACAGTCCAGAATCGGATCTCAGTTTATCTGGCACAGACTGCTCCACTGATCGAGTATTACCATTCACTTGGTTTACTCCATGAGGTGGATGGCACGTTGGAGATAGACGAAGTGACGAAACAGGTTTTGGCCGCTTTATAGTTCCGAAGACTGAGAATTGATATGTCCTGGGAGCGTCAGATCAACATCAAAAGCGTTGCAGAAATTGCCATCATGCGCGAAGCCGGCAGGATAAATGCGGAGGCGTTACAATTTGCCGCCAGTATTATTCGACCGGGTACCACAACGGCAGATCTGAACGCCGCGGCTGAAGAGGTGTTGAAAAAACATGGAGCTTACTCTCCCTTTCTAAACTATCCAGGACCGTATCCTTATCCAGCCAGTATATGCACCAGCATCAATGCCGAATTAGTTCATGGGATACCCGGCAGTCGCAAGCTTAAAGAAGGTGACATTGTTACCATGGATTGCGGGACAGTATTTGAGGGATTCGTGGGTGATTCGGCAATTACGCGTGGGGTTGGTGAAATCTCTGCCAAAGCCCAGAAACTGCTGGAGGTTACCGAGAAGTCGTTATATATCGGGATCGAGCAGATGAGAGCTGGAAACCATGTAGGCGATATCGGGGCTGCCATACAAAAATTTGTAGAAGAGCACCGAATGAATGTTGTTCGCGAGTATACCGGTCATGGAGTAGGGCGAAATATGCACGAAGGTCCGGCTGTTCCCAATTACGGAATTCCCGGTCGAGGTATGGAACTTCGAAATGGAATGACCATCGCCCTCGAACCGATGGTCCTGTTGGGAACGTATATGACCAGGGTACTACCAGACGAATGGACAGTGGCTTCAAAAGATGGCGAACTGACCGCTCACTTCGAGCATACAGTCGCGATCACAGAAAATGGCCCGCAGATACTGACAACTATCTAGACGGAATCGGTATCGAAAGGTATAATCTTTATTTCGTGGGTTTAGCTAAACCTGCCGGAATTATTGAAGGAGTGGAAGTTACATGAAAGTTTCACCATCCATTAAAAAGCGCTGCGCTAAATGCAAAGTCGTCAAACGCAACCGCAGATTGTTTATCATCTGCGAAAATCCAAAACACAAACAGCGACAGGGATAATAAGATATGGCGAGAATTGAAGGTGTTGATCTCCCGCGCAATAAGCGTGTCGAAATCGGTCTAACGTATATTTTCGGAATCGGGCCAACCCGAGCCCGGAAAATCATTAAAGAGACTGGTGTTAATCCGGATATCCGCGTGAAAGACCTGAGCGAGGCGGAAGCCGCGTTACTGCGCGAGTTTATTTCTAAGAATTTCAAAGTAGAAGGCGATTTGCGTCGTGAAGTGACCATGAATATCAAACGACTGGTCGAGATCGGTTGTTACCGTGGCATGCGCCACCGCCGAAATCTTCCATGCCGTGGTCAACGCACACGCACCAATGCACGCACATGCAAAGGTCCCAAAAAGACAGTTGCGGGTCGTGGTCGCCGCCGCGGAGCCGGCAAGAAATAAGCTGGCGCAGAATCCATCACCCCGGTACGGGTCCCTCATCCCGACGGCTGCCTGAGGTGTGGATTCGCCTGGCACTTTGTAAATTGAAACTATAGTGAGGATTTATGGCACAAAACGTACGCTCGACAAGACGAACAACCGGTGCGCGAAAAGTTAAACGCACACTGTCTTCAGGGCAGGTTCACATCTATGCCTCTTTCAACAATACCATTGTGACGATCACTGATCAGCAAGGTAATGCTGTTTGTTGGGGTAGCGCAGGTTCTGCAGGCTTCAAAGGCTCTCGTAAGAGCACTCCTTTCGCTGCCCGTCTGGCAGCCGAACAGGCGATCAAAGCAGGCGTATCGATGGGTATCCAGGAAGTGGATGTATTTATCAAAGGTCCTGGTCCCGGCCGTGAATCTGCTATCCGCGCTGTACAAGCGCTAGGCATGCGGGTGCATTCCATTGCGGATATCACCCCGGTACCCCACAACGGCTGCCGTCCACCCAAGAAACGCCGTGTGTGATCAGGAATAAGTGAGGGAATAACGATATGGCTAAATATATTGGTCCGGTTTGCAAACTCTGCCGGCGTGAAGGTGAAAAACTTTTTCTCAAGGGTGAACGTTGTTTTACTCCCAAGTGCGCGTTTGATCGTCGCGGATTTGCCCCCGGCCAACATGGTCGGACCGGCTCTCGTGGTGGTGATCGCGCCTCTGACTATTCCAAGCAACTGCGTGCAAAGCAGAAAGCCCGGCGCGTATACGGCGTTTTCGAACGCCAGTTCCGCCGCTTCTACGGTCTGGCCTCGCGCCATCGCGGTATGACAGGCTTAAACATGCTCCAAATTTTGGAAACTCGTTTGGATAATGTGGTATTTCGCATGGGATATGCGGTTAATCGTGCACAAGCTCGTGAATTGGTCACACATGGTCATTTCATGGTAAACGAACGCCGCACTGATATTCCTTCCATGCTGCTTCACCCGGGCGATCAAATCGTCGTACGGGCAGGTTCCCTCGATTCAACCTATTTCAAGGAATTGCGCGATCTCGCTGATACTCGCAATGCTCCCACCTGGTTGGAACGGGACCTGAAAAACCTGTCGGGGCGAGTGCTACGCTTGCCGGAACGAGCTGAAGTTGATGGAAACCTCAATGAACAGCTCATCGTCGAGTACTACTCTCGCTAAAACCAACTAGTGCTGATACGCGGTTGTTCAGGGTGTATTGGCAAGAGGGATTGAAAGTGACTGGTCTAAGCAACATGGTTACGCCCAAAGTTGAGCGTGAAGCGGAAGCCCGGAATTATGGCAAATTTGTCGTAAGCCCATTGGAACGCGGTTTCGGCGTTACACTCGGCAACGCTCTTCGCAGAGTCCTGCTGTCCTCGCTGGACGGCGCCGCGGTGACATCCATACGGGTCACAGACGTACAACATGAATTTAGTGACATTCCTGGTGTACGGGAAGATGTGATCCAGGTGATGCTGCAAATTAAGCAAATCCGCCTCAAATTATTTGATGTGGATGTTGCCACCATGCACCTCGATGTTAAAGGTGAAGGTGTGGTTACCGCTGCAGATATCAAGACTCCTGCAGAGATTGAAATTGTCAATCCGGACCTGTATTTATTTACAGTGGATGACAAGAACACCCATCTTGAGATCGATCTCACAATAGAACGCGGTCGTGGATATTCTCCGGCGACCGAACGCAGCAGCAAGCTTCCAATTGGTGAACTTCCTGTGGATGCGATCTTCAGCCCTGTCAAAAGAGTAAACTGGAATGTTCGTTCTGCCCGTGTTGGTCAGAGTACCAGTTTTGATAAACTCGAATTGGAAATTTGGACTGATGGTACTGTCTCCCCCGAAAAAGCATTGGGGACTTCTTCTGTCGTTCTAATTGAACACCTGCGATTTTTGGCAGGCGTCAGCGAAGATATTACCGATCTGGGTGTGGAAAAAGAATATGCCGGCACTCGCATTACCAGCGAAGCTGCCGAGACACCTATTGAAAACCTTGACCTTTCCGTTCGGGTATTCAACTCCTTGAAACGGACCGGCATTACCAATGTTGGTGATGTCCTGGAATTATTGGAAAAGGGTGATGACGCAGTCATGTCCATCCGCAACTTCGGCGAAAAAAGCTTGGATGAGCTCCGCGAAAAGATGTTGGAAAAGGGCTTTCTGCATGACGAAAAAGATGTGGAGTAATTAAGATGCGACATCAGGTAGCAGGATATCGATTAAGTCGTGGTAAAGATGAACGGACAGCGTTACGCCGCACCTTGATCCGTCAATTGTTCGAGCACGAACGGATCACAACGACAAAAGCCAAAGCGGCAGCGATCCGTGGCGAAGCTGAAAAGCTGATCACCCTGGCTCGCAATAGCGCGGCCAAAACGGATATTGAAAAAGTCAATGCCCGTCGTCTGGCTGCCCGCGATCTGGGCAATGCGCCCGAAACTGTCAAGAAGTTGTTTGATGATCTTGGACCTCGCTATAGCAAGAGAAATGGCGGTTATACCCGCACGCTCAAGCTTGGGCCACGTCTCGGCGATGCCGCCGAAATGGTGATCATTGAACTGGTTGAAGAATAATCCTGCGTTGCAGGATTTCCCTGAGCAATCGGGGATCCGTTTCGTCCGGAAGGGCTGAATCGGATGGCACGTTACCAAGTGATACTCGCTTACGATGGCACGGATTTCCTCGGATATCAGCGTCAAAAAAACGCTCGATCCGTGCAAGGTGAAGTGGAAGGCGCACTCCGGAAGATCGGCTGGAATGGGAAATCCATTCTCAGCGCAGGTCGAACCGATACCGGTGTGCATGCTACGGGGCAGGTGATTGCATTCGATCTTGATTGGAAGCATGAACCAACCTCGTTGCGACAGGCTTTGAACGCGAACCTCCCGATGGATATTTCCGCCAGGCAGGTTTACGAAACCAAAGCCGACTTCCATCCTCGTTATGGTGCTTCCAGTCGGGAGTACCGCTATCGGATCCTCATCGATCCTGTGCGGTTCCCCATAATGGAACGAAATACCTGGCGAATGGAAGAGCCTCTGGACTTGACCTTGCTTCAACGAGTAGCCATCCTCTTTCTCGGAGAACATGACTTTACCGCTTTCGGGAACCCACCCCGCCCCAGCGGCAATACAGTCAGAACCATTCTCCGGTCAGAGTGGCAAATGGATGGAAACCTGACGTGGTACACCGTTCGGGCAAATGCCTTTCTCTATCACATGGTGAGGAGGTTGGTCTATGTCCAAGTGGTGATTGCCACAGGAAGGGCAGACATCCAACGGCTGGCTGCAAACCTGGAAGAAGGATTACCGGAATTTCCCGGGATCGCTCCTGCTCATGGTTTGGAATTGACCAGCGTTCAGTACGGCGAGTAGTAACGAAAACGTGTAAATTTACTAAGCTTAGCTTGTGGAGAGAATAAAGTGGACAAGACCTACGTCCTAAAAGGAAATATCGAACGCAATTGGGTTGTCGTGGACGCCAACGAGCAGACTTTAGGTCGCGTTGCCACCCAGATCGCTTCCCTGTTGCTTGGAAAAAACAAACCAACCTTTACCCCGGGTGTACCGATGGGTGATTCCGTGATCGTCATCAATGCAGCCCATATCGTCGTTACCGGCAACCGGTTGGTGGAAAAGTATTATTATTCACACTCCGGGTATCCCGGTGGTTTGAAGGCGACCAGCTTGAAAGAACAGCTTCGTAATCGACCGGATCTGGTCATTCGGCATGCAGTTTGGGGAATGATCCCACATAATAAAGTTGGACGTGAGATCATCAAGAAACTTCGTGTATATCCTGAAGCACAGCATCCCCACGCTGCGCAGATCACCGAAGCAGCTGAATAAAGGAGTGGCAGCATGACAGTTCAGTATTATGAAGGAATTGGGCGCCGTAAAGAAAGCACCGCCCGTGTTCGTTTAATGAGTGGCTCTGGAAGAATTGTGGTCAATGAAAAAACCGGGGAAGATTATTTCACCCGGATTGGCGACCTCGATGCCATTCTCGCTCCCCTGGTAGCCGCTGGTCACGATCGTGTTCAGTATGATATCACCGTAAAGGTGATGGGTGGTGGCGTCACCGGTCAGACAGACGCAGTTCAACTCGGTCTGGCTCGTGCATTGACCAAGCTTGACCCCGAACTGGTTCCCACCATGCGCAAAGGTGGTTTCCTCACCCGTGATCCACGGATCAAGGAACGTAAGAAACCCGGTCTCAAACGAGCCCGTAAGGCACCTACTTACACCAAACGCTAGAGATTTCCGTTCTATCCAAAATATATAAACAAAGCCCATGCAAATGGGCTTTGTTGTTTGATATGAATACTTTGGCCGATTACTACACATACAATGACAAATCAGGGAAGTTGATTTTGTATTTATTATCCCCACTTACTATTGATTGGAGAGTGTCTTGGGCTGAATCAGTTGGTTTAATTCAAAATCATGTCCAAGAATACATTCACAACAGTTGGATCGAAATGTTTACCAGCCTGGGCCCTCATATATTCCAATGCCTCTTCCCTTGGCCAGGCTTTTCGATAAGGTCGTTCATTGGTTATGGCATCCCAAACATCAACTACGGTGAATAACCTTGCTGCCAGAGGAATTTGATCTTGCTTTAGTCCCCTTGGGTATCCGGATCCATCCCATTTTTCATGATGACAATATGGAATATCAGCCGCTGGTCGCAAGAAATTGATCGATGATATCAGATCATAGGCAAATTGCGGATGCTTACGCATGAGAACCCACTCCTCATCTGTCAGGGGACCAGGTTTGTGGAGGATTGCGTCAGGCACACCCATTTTTCCGATGTCATGTAATAAGGTTCCACGCCGGATATGGATCAGTTCTGAGTCAGAAATGCCTAACAAACGTGCCAATTCCAGACTTTGTTCTGTCACCCGCTGTGTGTGACCTTCCGTCTCTTTATCACGCAGATCCAGGGCTCCCGACCAGCCTTCGATGGTTGCGTCATATGCCATGGTAAGTTCGATATTGGATTGCTGCAATTCGGTGAAAAGGTGGGTGTTGTCGATGGCAATCGCGGTCTGACCTGCCAGCGTCTCCAGGAAATCCATCCACTCAGGATCTGGGTTTAATGGGGATCTGTGGAATATTTGTAGAACTCCGTTGGTCCTCCCTTTAGCGATCAAAGGTACCGCGAAAAATGATACAAATCCTTCTCCCTGGATCAATTCCCGCATTTTAACCGGATAGTCAACCAGGTTGAGATCTGGAATGTGAATAATGCTTCGCTCAAGTGCCGCCCTACCTGCATATTCTTCTCCCATTCTCAGATTGAATCGGGAGAAATAATTACCGGAAAAACCACGTCCCCCGCCATAATTAAATACATTCAAGGTTTGATTCAAGAGTAAGACAGATGCAGCATCTACACCTAATTCCTGGATGACGTTCTCCAGTAAAACCTGGAGGATCACCTGCAAATTAAAACTGGAAGCGATTGCGGTATCTATGGAGCGCAGGGCTGATACACGATGTAATTGAGTCGCAATCTTTTCTTCTGATACCTTACGTTCACTGATGTCATTTACCATCCCCATCCCATACACAAAATTACCGCGTTTATCTGTGATGGGGGCGGTGGTAACCTCAACCCAAATGGGGGAACCATCCTTCCTGATATACCGTTTTTCTGTGCTGTATCCTTTGCTGGCACCAGAAAGAACCGCCTCAGAATTTCTGATCAAATTAGGTTTATCATCTTCAAAGGTGATATCTGCAACCGTTTTTTGTACAATTTCTTCCTTTGAGTAGCCGAGCAATTGGCAGAAAGAATTGTTTGCGTCGATAAATCGACAGTCTTTATCGGCTAACGATAAACCGATCGGTGACTTTTCGAAGAGTGTTCTGAACTTTTCTTCACTGGCTTCAACGGCTTCGAGAGCTTTCTTTTGTTCAGTGATATCCTGAAAAATCCCTCTTACTTTAATGACCCTGTCGTTTTCCTTGATGGGAAACCCCATGGTACGGACCCACTTATGATTTCCTTTAGCTGTCACCATTTCAAGGGTGAGGTCATATGGGATACTATTTTCGATTGCGTTCTTTATCGCGTTTTCTATTTTCTTTCGCTCTTCACCTGGATAAAAACTTACCCCCATCTCCACATTTGTCTCCAGAGAAGAATCAAGTTCATGGATTTCCGCGACTTCCTTTGTCCAGGTACCTTTCAATGTGGCTGTATCAAACTCCCAGCCCCCAATTTTCGCCATTTCACCGGTCATGTGAAGTAGATTTTCCTGGGTCTTAATCGCCTGTTCAATTTGTTTGGAAGCCGTGATATCCAGAGCGGATGCGAGTATACAATTATTTCCGTTTATTTCAATGGGTTCATACGAGACTAACATGGTTCGATGATTCCCTTTGAGCGTCTCAAAACCGACTTCCTGATTTCTGACCCGCCCCGAAATTCGAATTTCCTGTTCGAATTTGAGTAACGCTCCCGGATCCATTTTCAGCATCAACCCGTCTGCCTTGGTTCCTATGATCTGCTCCCGGGTTCCTTCCACCAGGCGGAAATAGGCCTCATTCGCATCGAGAATTAGACCGCTATCCAACTCTCTGATGAGCATGGCGATCGGGCTGGAAGAAAAAATCGTGGAGAACCGAACTTCAGACTGTCGGATTTCCTCTTCTTTCTTTTTCCTTTCGGATATATCCTCGGCAAACACAGCTGTACCTATTACTTCCTGCGAAATCGGATCCCTAGTCACATAGATCCGATTCAAGATGTGCACATCACCCCGATTGTCTTCAACCTGGGCAGGGATACCTGTCCGCATTACTTCTGCAACGATCCTCCGTCGCTCGATTTGCTCGGGTTCTGGCACGAAGGAATAGATATTCTTTCCGAGCAATTCTTCCTTTGTTAATCCAAATACTATTGCACCAAGCTGATTGATGTTGAGAATCGTCCCCTCAGTATCTAAAAACAAAACGAGATCCCTGGGCGAGTTGATCAACGTATTCATGATTGACGACTGGTGTATCAAGACTGTTTCAATTTCTTTCTGAGTTGTGATGTCTGTAAGGCTGCCAACCATCCGTTCAGGGTGGTTTTGAAGATCGTTTACTAAAATTCCCCGGGCAAGGCACATGCGCCAGGTTCCATTTTTATGTTGAATTCGATATTCCACCATAAAGGGTTCCTGGCTGACCATAGCCTCTTCCCGACATTCATCCACCTTCTTAAGATCGTCTGGATGAATGGTCGACCGCCATCCTTCCAAAGTGCGCGGGTATTCTCCAGGCGGGTAACCTAACCATTCATCAATCCCACCCAGCCATTGGATGTTATCGTGCAAGTCCCATTCAAAGATCACATCGCTCAAGATTTCTGATACCACTCGGAATCGTTCTTCAGAATTGCGAAGCGAGAGTTCTGCAGTTTTTCGTTCGTTGATGTTTTCAAAAATGGCGACAAAATGATTTTTCTTAGGACTGTAAACGGAGACACTAAACCAGATCCGCAAGACAGACAGGTAGGTTTCAAATTTCTCTGCAATCCCTGTCTGAGCGACCCTGCCATAGATCTCAAATAACTCCGGATTGGTCTCCCGGATACCCGGAATGACCTCGGTAACATTTTTCCCGATCACATCTTTTAAACCGGTTAGTCGTTCGAACTCCGGGTTTACCCTGAGGTAGACGAAATCAACGGGGATTCCATCAGAATAAAGCATTTGACATAAGGCGAATCCGTCCAGCATGTGGTCGAACAATCCGCGATAAAGAGCTTCACTCTCCTGCAGATCCTGATATTGGTTCAGGGTTGCAGGATTCTCATCAGCTGGCTGTTCGGTTTGCTTGTGTGTAGGTTTTGCCATACAGAAAATCTCCTGAATATCATGCTGATTGACATGATCGAATCAACTGATCGCCTGTCTAATCAACTACTGTAACTGATTGTGCCCAGGAAACCAATAATATTCTCGTAAATTTTTCAACTTAAGGCAAATTCCCAGCTGAACTTTGCTTGAAAATGAACTGATCGGATGCCGAGATATACATCGACTAACTATAAAGTCTATTCGAGGTAAAATCAAACAAATATATATCCATTGGAAAAATAAATGAAACCCGAAATAATCTTACTAGGACTTGGTCCGGGCTCACCAGACCTACTGACTGTGCAGGCGCGGAACATCCTCGAAGCGGCAAGCGAAATATATGTCCGGACAGAACGGCATCCCGTCGTGGCGATGTTCAAGCGCTGCGACGACCAGTCCATTCGTTCGATTCGCTCTATGAAACCTCCGAGCGATTTGAAGCAGGTATACGACCAGATCATCGAGACGATCCTGGGATTGGCGCGGGATGGCAGAGAGATCATCTACGCGGTTCCAGGACATCCTTTCGTGGCCGAGACGACCTGCCCCGAGATCTACCGCAGGGCAACGTCGGAGGGGATCCCCGTACGGGTCGTGGAAGGTTTGAGCTTTATCGAACCGGTGTGTACCGCCCTGGGATTGGATCCATTCCCCAGGCTGGTTCTCGCGGACGCGATCGAGGTCGGACAAAAACATCATCCGGATTACCCGCCCGATATGCCCGTCCTGTTCACCCAAATTTACTCACGGGCAGTCGCCGCGGAATTGAAGATGACCTTGAACGCGGTCTATCCTGACCTGCATCCGGTCAGACTGGTGCACGCGGCCGGGACGCCGGAAGTGATGGTCGAAGAGCTGCACCTCTATGAGATCGACCGCAGCGACCGGATCGATATCACCACCGCCCTGTATGTACCTCCCCTCGAGAGTGGCAGTTCCTTTGAAGCTTTCCAGGAGATCATCGCCCATCTGCGCGCGCCGGACGGCTGTCCCTGGGATCGCGAACAAACCTATTCCTCTTTGCGCAAGCATTTATTGGAAGAGACCTACGAGACGCTCTCCGCCATGGATCAGGAAGACCCGGAGAAGATGGCGGAGGAATTTGGCGATCTACTCCTCCAGATTGTTCTGAATGCGCAGATCGGCACCGAAAATGGCGACTTCTCGATGGTCGATATTCTGCGCCGGATCTACGACAAGATCATTCGCCGGCATCCGCATGTGTTTGGGAATGTCAAAGTGGATGGGGTTGACAATGTACTTATCCAATTGGGAGAAATTGAAAGCGGACGAGAGAGCGAGTGACGGTAGTGAGAAGAAGTCCTTGTTGGATGGCGTGCCGCTCAATTTTCCGGCGTTATCCCAATCCCAGGAGATCCAGGACCGGGCCGCCCGGGTGGGTTTCGATTGGAAGGATGAAGCGGGCGTGCAGGACAAGATCCGGGAAGAGCTGGTGGAATTATCCGAAACGGTCACACCCGAAGAGTACGAGGACGAGCTGGGCGACCTGTTCTTCGCGATGGTTAATCTGGCCCGCTGGCGGAAGATCGATGCGGAGAGTGCTTTGCGGAAGGCGAATCAGAAGTTCCGCAGCCGGTTTGGATATATTGAAGAGACCGCCCGCAAGAATGGCAAATTGGTATCTGACCTGTCTTTCGATGAACTGAATGAGTTGTGGGATAACAGCGAAAGATGAGCTCGGATAGCCCCCACCCAACCCTCCCCCACGAAATTCTGGAGGAGGACTTGAAGCTTCTCAGTTCGATGTTCTTTGGCGTAAACCAGGCATATAGTCCTCCCCCGATACTGGTCGGGGGAGGATTTAAGGAGGGGGCTTTTGTCTTCTGATCTTGGTGCCAGTCAAGGCCCCTACCCAACCCTCCCCCAGAAAACCGCTGGGGGAGGACTTGTGGTTGTGGATGACTAGATTACTCTAGTGTAGACCCTGAGTTCAAAGTCCTCCCCCGATACTGGTCGGGGGAGGATTCAAGGAGGGGGCTTTTGTTTTATGATCTTGGTGCCAGTCAAGAGCCCCTACCCAACCCTCCCCCAGAAAACGCCTGGGGGAGGACTTGTGGTTGTGGATGACTAGATTATCTGAGATAGACCCTAGATCAAAGTCCTCCCTCGATACTGGTCGGGGGAGGATTCAAGGAGGGGGCTCTTGTTGTTTGGTCTTGGTGTCAGTCAAGAGCCCCTACCCAACCCTCCCCCAGATATTTCTGGGGGAGGACTTGTGGTTGAGATAGACCAAATTGTATGTGGAAACTTGAGTTCTAAGTCCTCCCCCGATATTGGTCGGGGGAGGATAAAAGGTGGGGGTTTTACTTCTTTACCGGCTCAAACCGGGCGGTGAAATGGCGCATCAGCGGCGCCTGATAGGTGAATCGATAGCCACCCAATTCCTCACGACGCTCGGCCACCTTCTTCAGAATATGGATCACATAAGCAAAATGGCTCTCCGTGTACATCCGGCGGGGGATGGCCAGCCGCACCAGCTCCAGCTTCGGGTAGACCATCTTGCCGCTGTCAGGGTCGGGGAAGGCGAACATGACCGAGCCGATCTCACAGGCGCGGATGCCGCCTTCGAGGTACAGGGCGACCGCCAGCGCCTGCCCGGGGAACTCGCCCTGCGGGATGTGCGGCAGCAGCTTGCCGGCGTCCAGGTAGATGGCGTGTCCGCCGGGCGGCTCGATGATCGGGATGCCCTCTTCGACCAGCCGGTTGCCGACGAAGGCGGTCTGCTCGAGGCGGTAGCACAGGTAGCGCTCGTCCAGGCCTTCATACAGACCGGTGGCCATCGCGTCCAGGTCGCGCCCGGCCAGCCCGCCGTAGGTGGGGAAGCCCTCGCGCAGGATCAGCTCGTTCTTGACGTGCTGGAAGAGATCCTCGTCGCGCATGGCCAGGAAGCCGCCGATGTTGACCAGGGCGTCTTTCTTGGCGCTCATCCAGGCGCCGTCGGCCAGGCTGAACATCTCGCGGGCGATATCGAGCACGGAGGTGTTCGCATAGCCAGCTTCCCGCTGGTGGATGAAGTAGGCGTTCTCGGCGAACCGGCAGCAGTCGATGAAGAAGGGGATCTTGAATTTGTGGTAGATCTCAGACACCGCGCGGATGTTGGCCATCGAGACCGGCTGTCCGCCGCCGGCGTTGTTGGTGACGGTGATCGCGCCAAAGGGGATGTTCTCGGCCCCGGTCTTCTCGATGAAGGCCTGCAGCTTCTTGACGTCCATGTTGCCCTTGAAGGGATGGTGACATTCCGGGTCGAAGGCGTCGTCGATCACCAGGTTGGCGGGACGTCCGCCGCGGGCGCGGATGTTGGCGTCGGTGGTGTCGAAGTGCATGTTCGAGGTGACATAGTTGCCGGGCTTTACCAGTAAGGCAGCCAGGATGTTCTCGGCCGCGCGACCCTGGTGGGTGGGCACGAAGAACGGGAAGCCGAAGATGTCGTCCATGGCTTCCTTCAGGCGGAAGTAGGACCGCGCGCCGGCGTACGATTCGTCGCCCTGCATCATGGCCGCCCACTGGTGGTGGCTCATGGCGCCGGTGCCGGAATCGGTCAGAAGGTCGATGTAGACATCTTCCGCTTTGAGCAGGAAAATGTTGTAACCCGCTTCCTGCAGGGCTTTTTCACGCGCTGACCGGTCGATCAGGCGGATGGGTTCCACCACTTTAATGCGGAAGGGTTCGGCAGGGTGTTGGCTCATTCACATCCTCCTGGGGTGGATTTGGGGTTGGGATGGGAATAGTGTAGCACGAATGTCGGAATCGCTCTATATAACTGGTGCCCGGGGAGAAGAAAGTGTGAATTGGAGGTGATGAAGTATTTTGCATTTTGTGCGATAATTATTGGAGTAAATAAATTTGGGGAAAATGCAAGGCATGGTGGGCAGAATAAGAATTCGTGGGTTTTGAATAAGATCCTACGGCAAGCCTACCCGTAGCTATATTACTACCATCTCTGACTTGAAACTAAAAGGACTTCACATTTACTAAGATGCCAACGACCTTCAAGAAAATCTTGACCCAAGGTACATGAACCAAATTGTTGCTAGGTTATCTGTTCAAAGCGATCTAATCATGAATTCGGTTCAAATTCCAGAAGACACAAAAAACAAGAATTACTTCGATCAACTTTAACCTCTGCCAACGATTGCTCAGTATGGCTGATTTTTGTCAACTGGCTAACGCAAGAATGTAAGTTCGTATTAGGTCTGCTTTGCCTTACCAATAGCCTAAAGAAAATTGGGGGAGATACTTTATCCACCGCTGGTCATACATTGGAGAACCAAACGAAGTCATACCTTCAAAGCGCAAAATTATGTATACGAGATTGCGAATTTATCTTTCGCACACGTCGTTGGCGCGAAGTTTGACCACGAATTTCATAAAATAATTAGCTGGGCAGAGGATAACTTCGGAAAAGATGATGTGGTATCTAAGTGGCTTAGAATCCAACATACCTGGGTAAAACAAATCCTCGATATGCGAAACGCACTTGAACATCCTACTGAAGCACCGCGCGGTCGATTGCATATTCGTAACATAGACTTCAAATTCTCGACAGATGGCGTATATGGAGAAGATCCACTTTGGTTTTTAACTGGCGAGCCACCTACTGCGATTCTGATTGATGTGCATAATTTTAATAAAAAGATACTTACTTTGGCCGAGGATATCCTTGCTGGGACAATATTGATACTCTTCCAGAGGCACCTTTTGGATTCCAAGAAATCCCAGAAGAGTGGCGAGATCCAAATTGTTCTGTTCGCCTTGAACTTGTTCCTAGAGGCATCCTTGGTGAGGCCTAATACCATTTGGAGGTGGCGGAATGTATTCACACCATATTGAATGTTTTCTTGACATCAGGTTGGATCCAAGAAAATATTAGTGTCTGCTCCCGCCCACCATCGAATAATACAATGCTACACATGACCTCGAGGAAAAACAACTGATGACCAGATTTGTGATTGGAACAATTCAAGTTGGAGTTGATACAGAATTGGACACTCCCAAAAGCGGACTCTATTCAGACTTATTGGTATCATTACTTCACTAAAGAAAGAAGATATTCCTAGCGAAATAGATGACCTACTTGATAGATTCATTAAATCAGTACAAAGATGACTGTTTGGACAAAAGAAACCATATATCAATATCAGAGAAAGAGGGCTTCACCTGATCAGGAGAAAATAATTACAAATAAGATTATTGACTTATGGATTACTGAAGCAGAAAAAAAAGAGACCTCAGGTTTATTGAAATTGCATCATTATCAGCATGCAATAGAAATTTCTAGAAATTTCGGCCTATCGGAAGTTGCAAATAATATTCGGGTTAAAATTCAAGAGCTACAAAAAACAGACTTACAATCTTCAAGAAATCAGCATACCAGTCAGAATTCCAAGAGAGGAGATTGATAAGTTTGTATCTTCATTTGCTGCTAAGAATAGTTGGCAAGAATCATTAATTGCTTTTGGAAAATATGGCCCACCAAGTGGAAATATCGATGATAACAAAACCTTTACTGAAAAGATGGCGCAAGAAACCCCCTTACAATTTTTAGTAACTAACACTATTCTTACTCACGATAATTTTCCCATTTTTATCGCAAGAATGAAGAAGAAAATAAAAGTACTCCATTTAATTCAGCAAGAAACAATTCGGATCCAATTCTGGGGTAATATCGCTCCAAATATCATACAATCGATTTTTCAGACCCATGGTCAAACCTGGAAGAGAAGATTTGCATAAGTATTTTACAACTGAGTTTATCACGTCTGAAATCGCAGAGGTAATTGTTTATGCTTTCGAACAATATGAACATGATGAATTTGATGTATGCGGTCATTTATTAATCCCTAGGATTGAGGCGATTTTTCGGGATATTGCTAGACAAATGGGTTTGCCAATTTATAAAGAACCGAAAGGTCGGGAACCAGGAGGAGTTGTTACTTTAGGAGGAAACTTAGAAAATTTTACAGGACATATTGATGAGTCATGGCGTAGATACTTTATAAATTTATTAACAAACCCAATTCCCATAAATTTGCGAAATAGGATATGTCATGGTCTAATTGAACTAGTATCTCAACAAGAGGCTTCGTTGCTATTGCATCTAGTGTCTAATTTACGTCTATTGGGGTTAAAGGAATAAATCATTATTTATCAATTTGATATTTTAGTCTGTAGGCTGGGTTAACTGGTTAACGCTGCGAAACCCAGCATCCTTGCAAACATAGGTCGTATATTTTTGAGGCTAAACGAGGCGGGTCACCAGTCTCATTTGTGTAATAAGTGTCGAGGTGTGGAATCGGATCTGTTGGGTTTCGGATCATGATCCTCAACCCAACCTACCCGCTGAACGGCGGGGCGGTAAGGCCAAGCTTGATCTGAAGAGGAAATGATGAGAAAGACCACGTGCTTGATTCTTCCTGCTTTTATCCTTCTGCTGTCACTGACAGGCTGTAAGCCTGCGCCATCCATGACGCCGTCCGCGGAAAGGACCACCGCAACGCAGACCGTCTCTGCGGCCATGCAGGCCATCCCTCCGATGATCTCCGTCACAACCACACCGACCCTGGAGCCAACGCTATCCCCATCGCCGGTGATGCTTCAGGAAGGCAACCCAAATCCCAGATACAGCATTCAGCCAGAAAGGTCCGGGGAACTGGAAGATAATCGCATCGGGGCATTCGCAGGCGGCCTGACCGGGGGCGGGTGGAAACCCGGCGAACCGTGGGATTATGAATGGTTTGTCAATCAGATTGTCGGAAGAGGCGTAAAACGGTTCCGGGTGTCCATCGATAACCTGGATGCGGGCAGCCCCGATTTGGATTGGAGCATTCCGCAATTTACAATCGATCCCAGCCACGATACCCTGATCAGCCTGCTTGCCGAACAGGGTATCACGCTGACCTATGTACTCACTTTTTGGGACAAGGAAACCTGGCCAGGCGGAACAGGGGCTGGTTGCCCCCGATTTAAAACGCAGGCAGAGGTGGATCGCTACTTGGAATTTGCCAGGTACATTGTTCACCATTTCAAAGACCGCATCCGCAATTATGAGATCTGGAACGAGCCGAACAACCAGGTATGTCCGCAATGGGTAGAGGTGGCGGATTATATAACCTGGTGCGCCAGGCCGTGCGGGTCATCCGCGAGGAATATCCGGATGCCCGCATCACCGTTGGATCCACGAGCTATTTTGGAGAAAAAAAGTCGCAAGACTATCTGTTCAGCATTCTTCAGTCAGATATCATGCCTTCCGTGGATATCATCTCCTGGCATCCGATGTATGGGACGTCCCCTGAATTCAACGGGGACTATTACACCGGGTATCCTGCGATCGTGCAGAGGATCAAGGACATCGCCTTCGCCCATGGTTTCAAAGGGACCTATGAGGCGGACGAGTTAACCTGGTTCACCCTTGATGGCAGCAACTGGGATGGCTGGTCGAAGCGCTACAGCGACACCGTCGCCGCCAAATACACTGCCCGCGGTGTGGTCATGCACCTGGGAATGGATGTGACCGCCGGGATCGGCTCTGCCTTGCTGTTCGATTCAAACTGGGTGCTGATCCCATCTATGGTTAATAACCTGTCTACCGTCCTGGCAGGAACGAAAACCGGCAATTACCCGGTGGAGATCAGCACGGCTGCCGGGAAGGTGGTCAGCTACACGTTCTCCCTGTCCAATGGGGATCGGCTGGTGGCTTTCTGGGTAGATGGCATTGCGGTGGAAGATAATTCCGGAATCAGTGCGACCATGACCATCCCTGACCTCTCCGATCGATCTGCTGTCGGTTTGGATGTGCTGCATGGTTTCCGGCAGGAATTGGTGGCAGAGAAGGCGGATGGCGATCTGGTCCTCCATGACCTGCTGATCAAAGATTATCCGACCATCATCCTGTTGTCGAACATCGGTACGCCATAATCCCTACCATTGATATTGACGGGATTTGCGTCTGCCGGGAGGGCAATGCGGTGGTGTGATGCCGGTGCCTGATTCATGGTTTTCTGTTTGACTTTTAGCCCGGCATGATGTACTTTAGCCAATAGCCATTCAATGGTGATATCCAGTGGATGGAATAGGAAGGGAATGATGCGTATAGTGATTATGGCACCAGGTTCCCGGGGCGATGTTCAGCCTTACATCACTCTGGGAAAAGGGCTGCAGAGTGAAGGCCACTCCGTCCGCCTGGCAAGCCATAGTAATTTTGAATCCCTGGTCACGTCTTCCGGACTGGAATTCTGGTCTCTGGGGACCAATGTCCAGGACTTCATTGAGAACCAGGAAATGCGGGATCTGGCAGAGAAGGGGAATTTCCTTCCGCTGATCGCAAGAATGGCGAAAGAAGCCAAACGTGGTGCACCCCTGCTTGCCGAAAATGCTCTCAAGGCAGCCCAAAGCATGGACATGGTCTTAAGCGGAATCGGGGGATTATTCATCGGTATCGGGATAGCTGAGAAACTTAACCTTCCGCTTGTTCAGGCTTATGTCAGCCCGTTTACTCCAACAAGGGAGTTTTCGAGCGTCCTCACGCCTAAGATTCCGGCAATATTGAACCATCTCTCGCACCAGATTCCCCGCCAAATGATATGGCAAGGTTTCAGGGCAACTGACAGGATCGCACGGAAGCAAGTCTGGAAGATCCCTCCGGCGCCACTGTGGGGACCCTTCGATTCCAAATGTGTTGAGAAGATGCCCATCCTCTATGGATTCAGCCCTGCGGTCATCCCACCGCCATCCGATTGGCCGGGCAATATCCACGTCACCGGTTTCTGGTTTGGAGAAGAAACGGAGAATTGGCAACCGCCTGATTCCCTGCTGGATTTCCTTGATTCTGGCCCCGCCCCGATCTATTTTGGATTCGGCAGTATGAGCAGCCGGAACCCGGAAAAGACCGCGGAACTGATAATCGAGGCGGTGAAACAGACCAATCAACGCGCCATTCTGCTTTCCGGCTGGGGAGGATTAATGAAGAAAGATCTACCCGAGTCGGTTTACATGATCGAATCCATCCCACACTCCTGGCTGTTCCCGCGAGTCTCCGCGGTCGTTCATCACGGCGGGGCGAGCACAACCGCCGCAGGGTTGCGAGCGGGGGTGCCATCTGTGGTGATTCCCTTCCTTGGTGACCAGCCATTCTGGGGGCAACGGATATTCGATCTGGGCGTGGGTCCCACACCCATTCCCCGGAGAAGGCTGACTGCCGACCGGCTTGCAAATGCCATCCATGAGGTGGTTCGCAATGAAGACATACGCCGCAGGGCGAACGAATTGGGTAAGCAAATCCGGTCTGAAAATGGTTTGAGAAATGCGGTTGAAATTATCAGTAGAATTGAAATATGATGGTTAAGGTAAAACTGCATCGATCATCATGATTACTGAATGGCAGGGTGGAAAATATGCCTTTGAATTGGAGGCTCAATAGATGAATAAGATACCAAACCATCCCCCGGCCGGGTTTCCGCTCACGGGATCGAACCCTCGGGCATGATCGGCGCGTGGACGGGGTTCGCTGTGAACGAGATCTACGCCGTTGCCTCGTTGATCGGCTTTCTGTCTGTCAAGACCCCAACCGATCAGGTCAGCGATCCGTACCTCTCGATCATGACGTTGATGATCGTCCTGATGGTGCCATTCCTGGTGCTCACGATGGTGGCCGTCCACGCCTACGCGGCGCCCGAACACAAATCCTACAGCCTGGCTGCCCTGGCGTTCATGGTGGCTCTCGCGAGCCATCACGTCCAGCGTCAATTTCGCCCTGTTCGTCGTCGCCCGTCAGCCTGCCCTGGCGCAGAGCATGTGGTCCGACGCAGTTCATCGCCACCGGATGGCCGCCATTGCCGCAGACGATCGACACCTTTGCCTGGGATTGGTTCTTCGCGCTCTCGATGCTGCTGGCGGCTCCGGTATTTCGGGGTGGCCGGCTGCAGAACGCGACCCGCGCGCTGATGATCCTGACCGGGGTCATCTGCATCGTGGGGCTGATCTGGCTGCCGTTCTCCCCATCGGTGGCGAATTGGATCGGCATTGTCGGGTGGGGCGTGGTCGGTCCGTTTGTGTTTTTGTTGTTGGCGAATCTGTTCACCCGCATCCAACCGGAGGCAGGCCCGTCCGCGGGAGGGTGAGATCCCACCCCCGTGATAAGGGGGTACCCATCCGTACATAAAAACATCCCCTGGCTCCACATGGAACCAGGGGATGAATATTTCAATACGAATAAATCTTACAGGTCGAGTTTCTCGGGAACGCGGAAGTTCTCATTGGCTTTGAGCACTTCATCGGTCACATTGAAGTTCAGGTCGTCGCCAACGATCTGCTTGCAGTATTCTTTCAAACGACCCTGCCAGGTATCCTGGTTGACGTAGAAGATCTTGGCGCCGCCCAGTTCGTGCTGATACTGAGGCCAGGGTTTGGTCGGCTGAGCCATCGAGAGACCGGCCATGCGCCAGCCATTGTAGCTTTCGAAGGTGGACCACCATTCCTGAACCTTGACCATTTCCATCGCGTAGAAGGTCTTGGCGTAGTACATCGGCCAGCCCAATTTGGCGCGGCGGGAGAAGGTGAGGGTGTGCAGGCTGACAGCCACGTCTTTATCCCAGACACGGCCATTCGCGAAACCAAGCCATTCGCCGTCCACCAGACCCACGAAGGTGAAGGGGTCTTTGAGGCGTTTGCGGCGCAGGGCAAGTACTTCACCGTAAACACGGACGCCCACGATATCATAGAAGTCTTTTTCGACTTTCATGACCTTTTCGAGGTAGCCGAGCATGGGGTCGATATCGCTGTCCTGGATGGCGCGGATGTAGAGCATGCGTCCATCGGGAAGTTTAACCTGGGCGCCTTTCCATACGGGCAGATTCATCGGCGGCGCGGAGAGAATACCTTCAATCTCGCGTACATCGATTTTCATTTCTTCAACAGATACTGGGGTTGGGAGAGCAACTTTCATGATCGAATCCTTTTCTGGGTAATTAATTAGATGTAGTAAAAGTATAGCCAACTGAAAATGGATAGTCAATCAGTGCGGGAGTGATTAAGAGGTAATCGGGAGTTATGTAATATTAAACGGGAGTATTCGAGCGTATATTATTCATTTCCGCATGACAATCATCGGGATTCTCTTGATGAAAGGCAGTCTGGGGTAAGATCGGAGATCGGATATCGGGGAACGGAGATCGGGGATGGGAGATCGGATAGCGGATATCTGTTCTCTGATCTCCGATTTCTATTCTCGGATCTCCTCCCCTTCCCTCAGGGGAGCCCATCAAACACAAGCCGGTCCATGCCCAACCCGATGGCGGTTTGCAGGAGGAACACATCCCCGTACCAGCCGGCAGATTTAAGCTCGCAGGTACGATCTCGCCACCTCTTTGCCGACGTACAGGTAATGCCAGGATTCGTTGCGAATGCCGTCGTGGTTGCTTGTATAACTGGGCAGGAAAGCCGTATTCCCAGGCATGATCCACGAGCCATTTCGCCGCTTTCGTCTGTTCAAAGCCGGAATTGATATCCACCAATTTGCCGATCTCGCTCGAGGTGAAATCCAATGCCAGCCCGGTGTGATGCTGGGATGTCCCTGGCAGCAAGACCGTGCTCTTATCTTTTGCCTGGCTGTACGCGATCGCCTGTTCTTCATACGAGCGAAATCCGGAATGGACATACAACCCGGTCTGGGCGTTGTTGGAGTCAGTAAATAATTCGGCGAGATCCTTCTTGCAGAGCGAGTGAACCCGAACGTGCTCGTTGGCCACCAGGATACCGTCCATGGTGAGTGGAAGTGAGAGCAACTCTGGTTCGATCGTTGATTTGATCTCCTCCTCCAATAATGGATGCATGCGGTCGACAACCCGGTACAGGAGTGGATCCGTCAACGATTCTCTAACAGGGATGGGGATCACCTGTTCCTGTAATGTGCTTCGTCCTGATTGGCAGTTGCGACGCAGGCAGGATCGCCGCGAGAATGGAGAGAAATTGTCTACGTGAAACGGGAAGCATAGCCTCAATTGTAGCGGATTTACCAGACATCAGGATAGCCAACCAGGCGATAAGGTAAAATTATGACCGTGAGAAAATATTGGATGGTGATCTGCATTTTCCTGGCAGCAGTAGGGCTGTTCCTTGCCGCTTATCTGCCGAATCAGAGGGCAGTTCGAACCCTGGAAGTCCCAATCAATGAGATCCTTTCCCAACTGGATCGATCTGACTCGGACCTCTTGCTTGGATCTTTCCCTGCCGGGTATCTGGGATCCTGCCGGGTGGCACTATCTACTCGATTCCCGGAAGTTTTGCGAACTGGTTTGCGGTCCGGGATCAGCCAGGATACTCAAATTCGATGCCCGGAAGAATTTTCTCCGAACATGGGTCTTTCAGTCGAAGGGCGAATTGATGAGTTTACCCAATGGATCTTGCCGGATGGGTTGATCCGCATTCCTGTTGACCCTGGATAGACCAGCACAGATGTCATGGGTCCTCATCCCGGAACAGAAGGGATCATGGAACGCTTCGCTCTGGACCTATCTGGTCTTCTCATTTGATGGAGGACAGATAGTCACACTTCCGGTGTCTTCCATTCCGCTGGAGGGGAGATCCATATCTTTCCTGGGAATGGATCATCCGCAATTACAGAGGGTGGGCTTGATCCTGGCGGTGATCGGGTTGGTGCTTTTTGCGCTGGTAAAATTTATGCGGCTCCGAAAATCCGCCTGACCGATCACTCTTCGATAAAAGCAAATACTAAATAACTTCCAGTACTCTTGATATGATAATTATTTCCGGAGATGTGACAAAAAGTATTCGTCTTTCAAAGAAGAATCCTGATACCATAGGGTAGCTTTGTTTCGAAAATACCTGCAGCAAGTCTACTTGACTAGATGACTTTTCGGGGCTAAAGTTCTCTATGATAGAATTAATGGTATGACCTGTGCAGTAGGATCCGCCGGGTCAGATCCGATCCCATTCCATTCACAGCGAGGGGTTCTATGCATCTGGACTGGTTATATATCGGTGTCTTCATGGCGGTGTCACTTGCACTGCCGGCTGTCGCAATTACCCTGGCTGGCATCCTGGCTCCTAAAAAACCAAATCCCATAAAGAATTCACCCTATGAATGTGGTATCGAAACAGTGGGCGAGACCTGGGTCCAATTCAAAGCGCAATACTATGTGTACGGGCTTGTCTTCCTCGTCTTCGATATCGAAGCTGTTTTCCTTTTCCCCTGGGCTGTCGCATTCGATCAATTAACCCTCTTTGCTGTACTGGAAGGGGTCCTCTTCCTCTTGATTTTAGCTGGCGCCCTTGTGTACGCCTTGAAAAAAGGCGCCCTCGATTGGTCTTGATTTAGTATTCCTTCTCTTCTCACTAAGGAGTAGATATGCCCTTTTGGAGTGATCCACTACTTTTCATCAGTCGATGGCTGCAGCAATTGCTGGTGAACGCGGGAATGAGCGAGCAGCTCGCTTATCCGTTGGTGAATATTGCTGGCGCTGTCGTCCTACCCCTTCTCTCGCTGCTTTGGGTCATATTCTTGATCTGGTATGAACGGAAACTGATCGGTCGAATTCAGGATCGATTTGGTCCAAACCGGGTGGGTCCCTGGGGACTCATTCAACCGTTCGCCGATATGATCAAGATCTTTGCGAAGGAATACATTACTCCAGCCGGGGCGGACAAGATCCCCTATAACCTGGCGCCCATTCTGGTGGTTGCGTCCGTCATGTTCATGTGGGCGGTCATCCCATTTACTGTCACAACTTATGGCGCGAATATTAATGTAGGTGTGCTCTATATCGTGGCTGTCGGCGCCATTGGAGAGTTGGGGATCATCCTCGCGGGGTATGCGTCGAACAATAAATATTCATTACTGGCTGGTTTCCGCATACTGGCGCAATTGATCTCGTACGAAGTTCCGATGGTTTTATCTCTTCTGATCCCTGTTTTACTGAGCCGCTCGATGGGGATCAATACGATCATCCAACATCAGCAGGTGTGGTTCATCCTCATTGCACCTGTCGCCGCGATCATCTTTTTCATCACCTCGGTTGCCGAAGTGGGACGGTCACCCTTCGATCTGGCCGAAGCGGAATCAGAGATCGTGGCAGGTTTCAATATTGAGTATTCCGGTTTGAAATTCGGCATGTTCTTTGTTGGCGAGTTCTTGCATGCCTTCACGGCTTCCATGATTTACACGGTTATTTTCCTCGGGGGATGGCAGGGTCCCGGGGCAGTCGAAATACCGATCCTCGGCTTTGTTTACTTTGGCATTAAAACCATGGTCGTTTATTTTGTATTTATCCTATTCCGTGGATCCTTACCCCGTTTCAGGATCGACCAGATGATGGCACTCAACTGGAAAGTGTTAACTCCAATTGCCATTCTAATGGTCAGTTTGACGGCGATCATCGAAAAACTTTTCGAAACTGCTACACCGTTTACGCATAACCTTGCCATGCTGGCTGTGAACATCCTGGTGATCGCGGTTGTCGTTTTGTTCAGTCGGAAACCATTATCCACCCGCCGCGAGAAGATCGAAACATTGGCTGATGATAATCGCGAAATGGTCCGTAAATTGATGGGTGAATGAGGAATTATTCATGACACTGATCCAGGTAATTTTCTTATTGACAGCGGCAGTGATGATCGCAGCCGCTGTCTGTGTTGTGACTGTCGGGAAGATGCTGCATGCAGCCTTATGGCTCATTCTGACACTCTTCACGGTGGCGGTAATCTTTATCCTGCTCGAAGCACCCTTCTTCGGCGTGGTTCAGGTGGTGGTATATATCGGAGCCATCGCCATCCTCATGGTTTTCGCGGTGATGCTCACCCGCCGAATGATGTTCGACGAAAGCACCCAGTTCAACCGCCAGGTGGTCATCAGCGCCATTACTGGTCTAGCTCTTTTCAGCGCGATCGTGTTCGGGTTATCGCGCTGGCCCGGTTTTACCCTGACCAGTCAGCCCATCCCTGCTGATTTTGATCCGATCGTTCGGATGGGTGTGTCCCTGGTTTCCCCGGATCAATTCCTTATCCCATTTGAAGTAGCATCCATCCTTCTTCTGGCGGCACTGATCGGTGCGATCTTTGTCGGCCGCGAGAAACGATCACAATAAAGATGCGAGGTTGAGAGCATGATTCCACTTTCCTGGTACCTGATCCTCGCTGCAGCCCTATTTAGCGTCGGGCTTTTCGGCGTTCTTGCACGAAAAAATGTGATCGGCATTCTGATGGGCATCGAATTGATGCTCAACGCGGTCAACATCAACCTGATCGCGTTTTGGAGATACATCACCACATCCACCATGAACGGGTTGGTCTTCGCCATCATTGTGATCGCTGCCGCGGCTGCCGAGGTGGCGGTGGGATTGGCGATCATCATCGCGGTCTACCGTAGCAGATCTACCGTTGTAGCCGACGAAGTCAACGAAATGAAGGGATGAAAGAAGAATGACGACACAATCATTGGTTTGGCTCATCCCCCTGCCACCCCTGGTGGCTTTCGCCCTGATCATTCTTTGGACCAATAAATGGAAAGGTGTCAGCCACACTCTGGCGCTGGCCGGGGCGGGAATTTCGTGGTTGATATCGATGGTCGTGTTCTTCACTGCGATCAAGGTCCCAAACCTGGCTGAAGATCCCATTGCAAGTGCCTTCGAATGGCTTCCGATTGGCGCGAATGCGTTGCGCATAGGCATTCAAATCGACAACCTGTCCGCGGTGGTTCTGTTCTTCGTCGCCTGGACCATCCTGATGATCTTCATCTATTCGGTGGGTTATCACAATTTCGGTCAACCAAAGGGTGAGCATGATCGGGCTGGCTTGCCCCCGCATGGTGCTGATATTGTTGACGAGCATGGTCACACCCACCGGGTTCCGTCCATCGAGCCGATGTATTCCCGTTTCTTTGCCTTCATCAGCCTGTTCGCCTTTGCGATGTATTTGCTGGTGGTGAGTGATAACCTGCTGACGCTGTATGTGGGTTGGGAGATCATGGGGTTATGCTCCTACCTGCTGATCGGGTTCTGGTTTGCGAAAGAATCCGCGCGCAAAGCCGCCATCAAGGCTTTTATCACCACCCGCGTGGGCGACGTCTTCATGCTGTTGGGGATCGCCTTCCTGTATTACGCCACCGGGACTTTGAATTACAAAGAGATCTTCGGTAATCCCGAATTGCTGGCACGGATGGCAGACACACCTTCTACTATTCTTGGTCTCTCGGTCGCCGGTTTGATTGGTTTGCTTTTATTCATTGGTACCATTGGCAAAAGCGCCCAATTCCCCCTGCATGTCTGGCTGCCAGACGCGATGGAAGGTCCCACCCCCGTCTCCGCCATGATCCATGCCGCGACCATGGTCTCGGCGGGTGTGTACATGGCGATCCGCATCTTCCCCTTGCTCTCTGCAGGGTGGGAGCACGGGATGCCGCTCACCCCGGCATTGACCATTGTGGCGACCATCGGTGCGTTCACCGCTCTCTTCGCGGCGACCATCGCCGTAGCTCAGAACGACGTCAAACGGGTTCTGGCGTATTCGACCATCTCGCAATTGGGATACATGATCGCAGCCCTGGGTATTGGTGCTTACGCAGCGGCGACATTCCACCTGGTCACCCATGCATTTTTCAAAGCATTACTCTTCCTCGGCTCTGGCTCTGTGATCCACGGGATGGAACATGGTGTACTGCATACGGGCGATCATATCGATCCACAGGACATGACGAATATGGGCGGACTTCGCAAGAAGATGCCCATCACATTCTGGACGTTCCTGATCGGCGGCTTCGCCCTTTCCGGCTTTCCGCTCCTCACCGCGGGTTTTTGGTCCAAAGATGAAATTCTTGCGGGCGCATTTGCGGGAAATCAGACAATCATCTTTGTGGTACTCGGTCTCGCTGCACTGTTGACCGCTTTCTATACCATGCGCCAGATCACACTCACATTCCTCGGCAAACCACGGACAACGGCTGCGGAGCACGCGCACGAGTCGCGCCCCAGTATGACCATTCCGCTGGTGATCTTATCCTTCTTCGCGATCACAGCTGGTTGGGTTGGCATTCCCGAGCATTTCCCGGCTCTGGGCGGCTTGATCCCGAACTGGTTCGAGCATTTTGTCGGCTCCATGTTGGGTGAAGCCGAAGCGGCAGTTGAGTTCGCCTGGACGCCGCTGTTGACTTCCCTCGTTGTTTCCCTGGGCGGATTATTCCTGGGCTGGCTGATCTACCGTAATATCACTGTAGGTGAAGAGGATCCACTCAAGAAAGCCCTGGGTCCGGTTCACAACCTGCTGGTTCGAAAATATTATCTGGACGAATTTTATGATGTTGCGTTTGTTCGTCCTGCCGCCTGGATATCTGAGGTATTTACCTCGATCTGGATGGACAAGGATGTTATTGATGGCTTTTTGCACCTGATCGGACGGTTCTTCCTTTGGATCGGCAGGATTTTCCGCGAATTCTTTGATATTCCCGTGATCAATCGCGGTGGGGATTCCCTGGCAGGTGGTGTTCAAAAAGCGGGACAAGCCGCAACCAGCATGCAATCGGGTCGGGTGCAGCAATACCTGGCAACCTCTCTGTTGACCATTATTGTGGTTGGTGCAATTATTTTGGGCATTCTATTGTCGCTGCAGTAACTCTGAGATGGAGCAATCGATGGATTTTATTAGACAGCACATTCTTTCATTCATTCTTTTCACTCCGATGGCAGCGTCTCTGGTGATCTTGTTTCTCTTCAAAGAGAATACACGTCTCTTGCGTTTATACGCCTTCATCTCCAGCCTGCTGCCTTTTGCGATGACGATCTATGTTTGGGCCTATTTTCAACCCGGACAAAGCGGATTTCAATTCCAGGAAAACTTCGCCTGGTTTGAAGCGATCAATTCCAGGTATCATTTGGGTGTCGACGGGATCTCTCTCACCATGGTTTTGTTGACAACCCTGCTCACTCCTCTTGCTCTATTAGCTTCCCACTCGATCAAGGACCGGATAAAGCCGTATCTGATCCTGTTCCTCCTGTTGGAAACTGGCATGCTCGGCGTTTTCCTCTCCCTCGATCTGATGCTCTTCTTCATTTTCTGGGAGGTCGGTTTGGTGCCGATGTATTTCCTGATCAACCAGTGGGGTGGCGAGAATCGCAATTATGCTTCCCTGAAGTTCATCCTGTACACCATGGCAGGCTCGCTTGGCTTGCTGCTGTCGATCCAACTGATTGGTGTGGTGTGCGGCACGTTCGATCTCCTGGAGGTTTTCGCCCGCTGGCCACTGGTCAGTGGTTTCCTGCTTGGTATACCAGTAGCGACCGTAAAAGCCATCGCTTTCTGGGCGTTCGTGATCGCCTTCGCGATCAAAGTTCCCGTCTGGCCATTCCACACCTGGCTGCCGGATGCGCACACTGAAGCGCCCACCCCCGGATCGATGATTCTGGCAGGTGTCTTGCTCAAACTTGGCGCTTATGGCTTCTTGAGATTGGTTCTACCGCTCTTTCCGGTCGAATCGAAGACCTTCGCGGGAGGGCTGGCATTGCTGGCAACCCTGGCGATCATCTTCGGCGCGTTTGGCGCGTATGGACAGGATGATTTCAAGAGACTGGTCGCGTATTCTTCCATCAACCACATGGGTTTTGTGGTATTGGGTATCGCCGTCGCGGCGGCTGTATCTGGCACTGAAAATGCGCACATTGCCATGGACGGGGCCGTGCTTCAAATGTTCAATCACGGGCTGTCTTCGGCCGGTATGTTCTTCCTGGTTGGAGTAATTTACGAAAGGACCCACACTCGCAAGTTGAGCGAGTTTGGCGGATTGTTCCCGCTCATCCCGGTCTTTGGTGGTTTGCTGATCTTTGTCTCCATGGCTTCGCTTGGGTTACCAGGATTGAATGGCTTTGTATCCGAATTCCTGATCGTTCGAGGAGCCTGGCCAGTTTTCACGGTATTGACTGCGCTGAGTATGATCGGACTATTGTTCACAGGTCTGTACATTCTAAAGGGGATCAAACTGGTCTTGCACGGTCCTTTGAATGAAAAATGGGTCGGTCACCTGACGGATATCAGCCCTCGCGAAATATTGGTACTAATTCCTCTTGCAGTGTTCATCCTGGCGATTGGGATCTACCCGGCCTGGATATTGGATCTAATTCATAAAGCGGTTACCTTGTTGTACTGATGGAGTGGCAGATGCAGTTTCCAATCTTAAGTGTCATTATCTTTACACCATTGGTCGCTGGAATTCTCATCCTGCTTTATCCGGGAGACCGGAAAAATGCGGTCAAAATTACAGCATTAACCGCGATGGCGATCTCATTTCTCTTATCCCTTTGGGTATTTATTTCCTACAATACTTCCACAGCCGGTTACCAATTCCTGGAGAAGCTTGATTGGCTTCCCCAATTAGGCATCTCCTACCATGTTGGGGTGGATGGTTTTTCCGTCCCGATGGTCTTGTTGACCGGCATCGTCGCCCTCACCGGCGTAATGATCTCCTGGCGGATCGATGATCGTCCACGTGAGTTCTTTGCCTTTCTTTGTTTTCTCGCCTCCAGCGTTTTTGGGGTCTTCTCATCGCTCGATTTGTTCATGCTGTTCTTCTTTCTCGAGATCGCGGTCTTCCCGAAGTACCTGATGATCGCCGTATGGGGCTGGCCAAAGACCCGCGAATATGGTTCGATGAAACTGACCCTTTACCTGTTTATCGGGTCCATCGTGGCACTGGTTGGTGCACTGGCGATCTATTTCACAGCTGGGAAGAATACGTTTGACCTTCTCCAATTGGAACAAGCTGGATTACCCCTCGAATTCCAACGCTTCTGGTTTCCATTCGTTTTTATCGGTTTTGGCGTGTTGGGTGGTCTTTTCCCATTCCACTCATGGGCACCGGATGGTCATGTCGCAGCGCCAACCGCCATCTCGATGCTGCTGGCGGGTGTAGAAATGAAGGTCGGCGCATTCGCTGCGCTTCGCGTAGGTATCATGCTCATTACCGGATGGAGCTCACATCTGGGCGCCGCTCATCATCGGTCTGGCTCTGGTAAATGTGGTCTATGGGGCATTGATCGCACTGGTGCAGTCTGATTTCAAATATGTCATTGGTTTCTCCTCGGTCTCACATATGGGATTGGTCATGCTGGGTTTTGCCACGTTTTCGAAAGACGGTCTGACCGGCGCAGGGATGCAAATGTTCTCCCACGGCGTGATGACGGCTATGTTCTTTGCTATTGTCGGAATGGTATACGACCGGGCGCACACCCGCGAGCTATCCCAATTGGGAGGGATGTTCAAGATCATGCCTTTCGCAGGCGTGGGCTTTGTCATCGCCGGTCTGGTCTCGATGGGGATGCCGGGGTTTAGCGGTTTTACAGCCGAGTTTCCCATATTTATGGGATTGTGGCGGTCCGCTCCTTACGCGGCCGTCATCGCAATTCTCGGAGTGATCATCACCGCGGCCTATATTCTGCGAGTTATCAATCGGGTCTTCTTTGGGCAAGTTCCCGCTGAATTGGAAGGGCATCTTACTGACATATCAGTTTTGGATAAAATTACAATCGTACTACTGGCGGTTTTCATGATTGCATTCGGGATCTTCCCATCGTTGATCAGTAATATAGTGGGTTCTGGAGTTACACACATCCTATCCCTTGTGGGAGGTGCATAATGGTCTTACCTTTTAGTCCAATTATGCTTCGAGCCATTCTCCCACAGATCGGGATATTCGTTTTAGCCGTTCTGATCCTGATCCTGGATCTGGTCATCCGCGCGGATAAGAGACAATTTCTGGCCTGGCTTACAGCGGCCGGTCTGGTTGTGATCGGCATCCTCACTGTCATTTTCGCCCGTCCAGCCCCTGAAGGTGGGATGCTGATCTTTGGAGGCATGCTGCGCTGGGATGGGATGAGCTTCTTGTTCACCCTGCTATTCCTCTTCGGTGGCGCAGTAACAGCCTTGTTGATCAAAAATTATGATGAAATCGGTCGCCAGGGTGAGTTCTATTTCCTGATACTTACCTCCATTCTGGGAATGAGCTTGATGGCTGGTTCCGCTGACCTGATCATGCTCTTCCTTGCCATCGAAACCACTTCCATCCCGCTCTACATTCTGGCAGGATTTATACGCAAAGACCCAGCCTCCTCAGAGGCAGGATTTAAGTATCTACTCTACGGAGCGGTCACCTCCGCGGTAATGCTATACGGCTTTAGCCTGTTGTATGGCATGTCCGGATCCACCCAGCTATATGAGATTGGCCAGGTATTTTCTTCAGTGGTACCAGGCATTACCAGCTTCCTGGTTCTTATATTGATCCTTGTTGGATTAGGCTTTAAAATCTCTGCTTTTCCATTTCACTTTTGGGCGCCTGATGTGTACCAGGGTGCGCCTACACCAGTAGCCGGTTTCCTTTCCACTGCATCCAAAGCGGCTGGTTTCGCGGTTCTATTACGATTATTACCAATCGCGTTCTTCGAGCAGCGGATAATTTGGAGCATGGTCATCGCAGTTCTTTCCATGGCAAGTATGACCTTTGGAAACCTGCAAGCAATGCGGCAGAAAAATATCAAACGGTTGTTAGCCTATTCGTCGATCGCTCAAGCCGGATACATGCTGATAGGTGTGTCTGCTGTTTCTGGGCTTGGATTAACCAGTGTTGTTCTTTATTTGATGGCGTACATGATTACCAACCTGACTGCATTTGGGATCATCTCTGAAGTTGGGCGAACCCTTGGGTCTGATGAGATTTCCGCGTACGCAGGATTATCTCGCAGATCGCCGACCCTGGCTTTGGCACTACTGGCTGCCTTCCTTTCGCTGGCAGGTATACCCCCATTCGCAGGGTTCGTTGGGAAATTGTTACTATTCTCATCTGCAATAAGTATGATTCAATTACCATGGGTTTTTGCCCTGGCAATAGTGGGTGTTTTAAATGCGATCATAGCACTCTACTACTATCTGGTCGTCCTAAAAGTCGTTTACCTGGGAAGGTCGGAAGGAGATACTGAGCAGCTTCCTGTGACTCAAACCACCAAATGGTCGTTGGTAACCTACGCGATTGGGATCATCGTGATCGGTGTTCTCTTTTCCCCATTTTTTCAGGCAGCCGAAACTGCAATTGCATCCATTTTCAATTAGCTCAGGCAGAAAACTATGAAAACGCCTTCCTTGTACAAGGCTCTAGTTGGGATGGAAGGCAATTTTCTTTAAAACTGTATAAATATATGGTTGTGAATTGACTGTAAAAAATCGCTTTGTTATAATATTTTGACTCATGGATCATCAGAAACAATCGATATCGAATAAGCAACGCCTAATCAACCTGTCTCTGGTGGGAATTGTCAGCCAGGTGGGTTGTGTGACGTTATTGATCATCATGCTTGCATTACTTGGCGGGATGTATATTGATAACCGTTTTCTGACAAAGCCGTGGTTTACTATCGGTCTTCTCATCGCGTCGGTCCCAGTCAGTCTGGTGATTATGATTTTTCTGGTCAGAGCAGCGATCAAAAGGATGAAACTGGAAAAACCGAAAGAAGCAGCACAGGAGGAGCAGAACCTTGGAAACTAAAAAGAAATGGCGTTGGGGAACGAACCGCTGGTTTGTATTTTTATTTATGGGTTTAAGCATCTTCTTTGCCAGCAAATTCCCACCCATCCGACCGGATATCCTGGTAGTTCCGGAGCATGTCTCAGAACATCCACTTTTCGGTAATTTTTATCTCACCAATACCATCATCGCCACTTTGATTGTGGATATTATTCTGATCCTGATCGCGATAGCCGTCCAACGGGCTGTCAAGAGCGGCAGCCTCGTCCCCAAGGGTGTCTCTGGCGCGATGGAAGCATTCCTGGAAGTGCTCTATAACCTGACGGAATCAACTGCCGGGAAATGGGCCAAGACGATTTTCCCCTTCTTCGCAACCATCACCTTGTTGGTGTTGTTTTCCAACTGGTTGGAATTGATCCCCGGAGTGGATAGCATTGGTCGTTTGCATCATGTTGCGAACGGCAATCCCTTGATGGACATTACCAGCGGTATCGCAGCTGTGATAAAAGGAAATGCGGAATCAGGTGGGGAGTTATATACAGTTGTCCCATTTGTGCGGGTACCATCGACGGACTTAAACTTCACTCTCTCGCTCGCCTTGATATCGGTGATCATGACCCAGGTGATTGGCGCCCGTGCGCAGGGAGCGCGTTACTTCACTAAATTCCTCAACTTCACCACTTTATTTAAGAAACCGGGTTTCGGCTTGATGGATATGCTCATTTCCATCCTCGAGTTGATCTCGGAGTTTTCTAAAATCCTTTCATTCTCATTCAGGTTGTTTGGAAATATTTTCGCCGGCTCTGTATTGCTTTTCCTGGTAGGTTCCATTTTACCTGCAGGCGCAGTTTGGATCCAATCAGGCGTTCTAGGGTTTGAGTTTTTCATCGGTCTCATCCAGGCGATCGTGTTCGGTATGTTGACCATGGTCTTCATGTCCATGGCCACTCACGGACATGGTGGTGAGGATGAGCACGTTACAGCGTAATTAATCTACTTTTTTCGATCCGTAAGATCTGCTGAGGAGGCTTATACAACATGACTGGTGACATTATTATGGCAGCTCGATTTATTGGGGCAGGTTTATCCATGATCGGCGCATTAGGCGCCGGTATCGGAATTGGTCTGAGCGTCCAGGGTGCGCTTGAGGGTATGGCGCGCAATCCAGATACCTATGGCAATTTATTGACAAACATGATCCTCGGTATCGCTTTCTCAGAAGCTATCGCGATTTATTGTCTGGTGATTGCATTCCTCATGCTCTTCCAGGTCGTCTAACAAATCCGGGGCAGGTGAATAATGGAAAAACTTGGAATCAATCTCGGATATTTACTGGTTCAGATATTTAACTTCCTGATCATTTTTATAGTCCTGCGTGCATGGGTTTACAAACCGGTAACCAATATGCTGCAGAAGCGCCGGGAAGCCATTGCAAAAGGGTTGGAAGATGCCCGTATTGCAGCAGAAGCTCGCGCGAATGCTGAATCCGATGCGGCAAAGATCATTGCAGACGCCCAGGCAAAAGCTGGACAGGTGATCCGTGAAGCTTCTGACCGTGCTGATCTCGCCGCGAAGGATATTCGTGCCGAAGCGGAAGCAGAAGTAGCGAAAGCCAAAGAATCTGCGCTGGCGGATGCCGTTGTCGAACGTAACCGTATACTAGGCGAACTACGCGGGCAAGTTGCCGCGCTGGCGATTTCTGCAACCCAGAAATTGGTCGGTGAATCACTCGATGAAAAACGGCAGCATGTCCTTTTGCAGGAATTCTTTTCAGGTGTAAAAGCCGGGAAAGTGGTTGTGTTGGAAGATAAATTAATTAAGGGTGATTCTGCAATGGTCACCAGCGCCTTGCCATTAACTGATGCAGAAAAATCAACGGTTCAACAGGATGTCTTAGCAAAACTGGGCAAAGGTGCGCAGGTGACCTACTCTGTCGATCCATCCATCCTGGGTGGACTGGTTATCCGGGTGGGTGACAAACTGGTGGATGGTTCAGTCGCCGGGCAGTTGGAATCGTTAAGGCAGGTAATGAATTAGTTAGAGAACATAAACCAGAGATCAGAAACCAGATATCTGATATCCGATCTCAGATCTCTTATACAAGAATAGATCCTTTTTATCAGGCCTTCAACAAACGGGGGCCTGATTTGTTTTACCTCCTTTATGGTTAAAGTCAGTTACAATTATTTGAGAATTTGCATGGAGGAATAGACTTGACCGGTTTCACCCAACAGACATTACGTCAATATTTTGCACAAATACCGATCTCAGCTCTTTCTGAAGTGCCAGACCTGCCGATCACCGGGGTCGCCATCGATTCGCGCATGGTGACGCCTGGAGAGCTGTTTGTGGCATTATCAGGAGAAAGTGCGGACGGTCATTCCTACATTCCCAATGCCATCCAAAATGGCGCAGTAGCGATTATTGGCACGAAATCGAAGCCCGTGGATTGTTCGGTTCCCTACATCCAGGTGGATGATACCCGTAAAACCCTGGCCTGGATTTCTGCCGCGTTCCAACGCTTTCCAGCCCGCCATCTCACCATGATCGGGGTGACAGGGACGGACGGAAAAACGACCACTTCCAACCTGATTTACCAGATCCTCCTTGCGGCTGGATTGCGCGCTGGCATCATCTCCACCGTGAATGCGGTCATTGGTGAAGAAGTACTCGATACTGGTTTCCACGTCACCACACCGGAAGCGCCGGATGTGCAGCGCTACCTGGCTCGGATGGTTGCTGCCGGGTTGACCCACGTGGTGCTCGAAACCACCTCGCATGGACTGGCACAGGAGCGGGTGACAGGCTGCGAATTTGATTATGGGGTTGTAACAAACATTACCCATGAACATCTGGATTACCATGGCAGCTATGAAAGTTACCGGGCAGCCAAGGGCAGATTAATATCAGGATTAGCCGAAACCTCTCCCAAAAGTTTTATTGTAGATCGATGCGCCATCCTAAACCTGGATGATAGTTCTTACCCGTACCTGTCTGAACTGGGAAGCACCCGAAAGATAGCCTATGGTTTGACGGATCAAGCCCAAGTATGGGCGGATCTGATCATATCGACTCCAGGGGGAACAAGCTTTAATGCTCACGGAGAAAGCTGGGATGCACCTTTTGCCTGCAAATTGGTGGGAAACTATAATATCTCGAACTGCCTGGCTGCGATCGCTCTGACCGTGGATGGTATGCACCTCCCTGTGCAGGCAACCCAACAGGGAATTGCAAATCTGCACGGCATTCCCGGTCGTATGGAACTGATCGACCTGGGTCAGCCTTTTACCGCGATCGTGGATTTTGCTCATACACCCAATGCTCTTAAACAAGCCCTGGACACAGCCCGGAATTTGACAAAAGGTCGTGTCATTTCAGTTTTCGGTTCAGCAGGATTACGGGACCGGGAAAAACGCCGTATGATGGCGGAGGTATCCGCACAATTAGCAGACATCTCCATCCTCACAGCGGAAGACCCCCGTACAGAATCTCTGGACGCAATAATGGAAGAGATGGCTATGGGAGCCGAATCCCGGGGCGGAGTAGAGGGAGTGAGTTTTTTCAGGGTGAGTGATCGGGGTGAGGCGATCCGCACGGCGTTGCGACTGGCACAACCAGGCGATCTCGTCATCTCCTGCGGTAAAGGTCACGAGCAGAGCATGTGCTTTGGCGAGATCGAGTATCCCTGGGATGATCGGATAGCGATGAAGGCTGCCCTGGCGGAATTGCTTGGCATTTCAGGTTACGAAATGCCCTTCCTACCCACGGCAAAATAATATTGCAGTCATTGTGGGGGCGGCCGGACGCCCCCACGCCTGAGATTTGTGGGCATCTGGGAGTAGGAGGCATAGCTTTCCACTCCCAGAAGGAAAAAAGTCTGGCTTGTTCGCAAAATTTGATGATTGAACGTTTGTGCTCAGATGCCAACATCCCAGATAGGGATAAGGTAGAGAATTATCCAGTCATTTGATGGTGAGTCCTACCGTCATCCCTAAACCTGGATTTATGAGACGTGGGCATCTGGGAGTAGGAGGCAACGCCTCCTACTCCCAGAAATAAAAAAGCCCGGGCTGTACCCCGAGTTGGAGAGCAAGGTGAAAATGCCCGGACGTTACATCTTACAACCACCCCCGAGAAATGCAACTGGCTGCGATTTAATCAGACGCATATAGGGGTATCCGTCCGGACGCCCCTACGCCTATATTCGAGAGACGCGGGAAGTAATTAAACAACTCCCGGATCACTCCGGGAGTTGATATTGAATTATCTGCGGTTGTTATACCCACCGCGGTCACCGCCACCAGGACGACGATCTCCGCCGGGACGACCGCCGCGATCTCCACCGGGACGTCCGCCGCCACCGGGTCTGCTGCCGGATGATCGTTTGCTATCGCGGGATTTGGCTTCTTCCGCGGTCCAGCCTTCCAACACAGCCTGTCGGGAAAGACGGATCTTGCCAACAGGGTCGATGTCGACCACCATGACCGAAATTTCATCACCCATGCTGACGATATCTTCCACCTTCTCCACCCGCTCTGAATCAAGCTGGGATATGTGAACCATGCCGTCTATGTTGGGCAGGATCTCGACAAATGCGCCGAAATCGGCGATTCGAACAACCTTGCCGGTATAAATGTGCCCGATTTGAGGTGTTTCGGTCAGGGCTTCGATCCGTTCGCGGGCAAGGCTCTCGCCTACACCATCGGTTGCTGCGATGAATACAGTACCATCATCCCCAATATCTATCTTGGTGTTGGTCTCTTCCTGCAGCGCGCGGATATTCTTACCGCCAGGACCGATGATGGCGCCAATCTTTTCAATCGGAACTTTGATAGTGGTGATGCGGGGAGCGTGTGGTTTTAGATCTGAACGGAATTGAGGAATGGTTTCCAACATGATCGAAAGGATATGCTGTCTACCGATCTTAGCCTGGGCCAGTGCATCAGCCATGATCTCTGGGGTGATTCCACGGATCTTTATGTCCATCTGAAGAGCAGTGATACCTGCTTCGGTGCCGGCGACTTTGAAGTCCATGTCACCAAGGTGATCTTCCAACCCCTGGATGTCACTCAGGATGCGGTATTTATCGCCTTCTTTGACCAAGCCCATGGCAATACCGGCAACGGGAGCTTTAATCGGAACGCCACAGTCCATTAGTGCGAGAGTAGAACCGCACACAGAGCCCATCGAGGAAGATCCATTGGATGCGAGGACTTCGGAGACCAAGCGTAAGGTGTAGGGGAATTGTTCTTCCGTGGGAATAACTGGGAAGAGAGCCCGTTCAGCGAGTGCACCATGACCAATTTCCCGTCGGCTCTGACCGCGGAGAGGTTTGACCTCGCCAGTGGAGTAGGGCGGGAAATTATAGTGATGCATATACCGCTTGGTATCGTTCGGAGAAAGTGAATCGATCTCCTGCGCTTCCTTGGGGGTACCGAGGGTAGCCATGGTGAGAACCTGGGTTTCTCCGCGGGTGAACAACCCGGAGCCGTGCGCGCATGGACTCGTCCCGACTTCACACCAGATCGGGCGAATCTCGGTCAGGGTGCGACCATCCGGTCGTTTTCCATCGTTGATGATGCGCGAGCGGACGATATCTTTATATACTTCTTCAAAAGCGGCTTTGACCGGCTTCTCGAGGGAGGCATCATCGGCGCAGAATTCTGTAACGAGTTGAGCTTCCAATTCGTCAACTGCATCGTAGAGTTCAGCTTTGGAGTGTGGTTTTTCGAGTGCATCCACAAGACCGGGGGTGACCCGAGCAGAAACCTTTTTCAAGAGAGTCGTGTCTTTTTCTGCGACGCTGACGTCTTTCTTGGTTTTACCAATCTCGGCAGCCATCTTTTCCTGTAATGCCACGATCGATTGGATAGCCTGGTGCCCGAATGCGAGGGCTTTCACCATCATGTCTTCGGGGATTTCATCGGCGCCGCACTCAACCATTAAGATGGCGTCTTTCGTTCCAGCCAGGCGCAGATCCATCTGACTCTGCTCCAGTTGGGCGAAAGAGGGGTTTACGATCAGGTCATTATTCAGCATCCCAACGCGGACGGCTCCGACCGGGCCATCCCACGGGATATCGGAGATCATCAATGCGGCTGATGCGGCATTGATGGCAAGAATATCCAATGGATGAATGCCATCCGCAGACATGGAGAATAAAACGACCTGGACTTCATTCCGCATCTCCTGGTTGAAGAGAGGACGAAGGGGACGGTCGGTTAGACGCGCGGTCAGAATGGCATCTTCGGTGGGTCTTCCTTCACGACGGAAGAAAGAACCGGGAATTTTTCCGGAGGCATATAGACGTTCTTCATATTCCACTGAGAGTGGGAAGAAGTCGATCCCTTCGCGAACGCCGCCCATTGTTGCAGCGGCAAATACGATCGAATCGCCAACGCGGACGGTCACTGAACCGCCCGCCTGGGCTGCCAGCTTTCCGGTTTCGAACGTGAAAAGTTCTCCACCGACTGTGGCTGAATATTGTTTACTTTCGGGTTTCATTTAATTTTTCTTTCCCTGTTTGTATCCACCCGGTCAGGGACTGAAGGATGGTCAAGATATACTCTTGGACATGCTTCAATTCCTAACCAGCGTGGTTAATGAAATTTGATATCAGCGTATGCTGGAATATCCTTTGGTTAGCGTAACCTTTGTAATGGACAAATCAAATAATTGATTTGATTTATCCTCAAACACTTCGATAAAACAAGAGTAGATGGTCAGTCGTGCGCCATCTACTCTCAAATTACTATTTCTTGCGGATGTTCAGGCGTTCTGTAATGGCCAGATAGCGGGGGTAATCTTCCCTTCGCAAGTAGGCCAGTAATCTGCGGCGTTGTCCAACAAGTTTGAGAAGGCCACGGCGTGAGCTGTTATCCAGCTTATTCGCACGTAGATGATCGGTGAGCTGGCTGATCCGTTTGCTCAGAATGGCAATCTGCACATCCGGGCTTCCGGTATCATTTTCTGCTCGACGAAAATCTTCAATCAGTTTGGTTTTTAATTCCTTATTCAATGGCATGACACTGCTCCTGTAAAATAATTATGATCTGCAAGTCTCCGTGCCGGCAGCGTTTACCGCTGGCAGGACCAGTCAACGGGAGAAATTATACCATAAATGATAGGATTAGCTCGGTTTGTGAAAGGTATCTCGCCTAAAAGGACGTTAAATTACCTGGATGAACGAAAATGTTCGAGATATTCTCGTTTCAAATCCGCTTGAGCACTTTCAGGAAATAGCTCGATCAACTTCCGCAACAACCGCTTGTGATTGATATTCATGGGATCTGATCTTTGGAGTATCTCGCGGGTCAGAAATGTGGTTTCGATCAACGAGACCTGTACCATGACCCGGAAGAGAGTCAATAATTCAAAGTGATTTTGAGGTGAGATTACCAAAATTGTGTCCCGCATTATTTTACTTACAGAAGGGAGGTGGGATTCTCCAGTCTCCTGGAGCAGCTCAACCAGGGCGAGGAAAGCCTGTGCATGTTTCTCTCCCAGGGGAGAAGATAGCCATCCTTGTATTAACCCCATCCAGTCGGTAAACTTTTCACGACGCAAACGGTGCAATCCAACCGTAACCAACCTCATTCGCAGATGTGGATCCAATCCGGGTTGAAACCAACGGGTGAATGTCTCCAGAACAGGCTGGTCGTCCTCCACAGGGACCTGTCCAAGGATGAAGATGGCAATTAACTTCTCTTCCAGAGATTCTCCACTCCAAAGTGAATTCGCAAGGAGTAAAGACTGGTCCTGTTCATAGATATGGATCTGCGGTTCCAGATCGCGTTCTATCTGCCACATAACCCGGTCAGCAAGATGATAGGTGGAGGACATGCGATTTGTTAACGTATTCGTACCAGCGCGGAAGGTCCGGTTACTGTACAGATCCAATAATTCAAGCAATTCCGACTGGAATATATCTGGTTGACCAACTTTTCCCGCCAGATTTGCGGTTTGCAGTTTGAGTTTATCTAATTGAATAGCTGGCATGGGATCACCCTGTGGTGATCAGAGATTCGAAACCAGAGACCCGATCTCTGATCTCCGGTTTCTGGTCTCTCTCTCTAATATGATTTGGCAAAGTAGACTTTCTTCTCTGCCGGTTTCCCGCAAACGATGCAGGTTCCGGAAACCTCGTTATCCCGAATCGGGATACAACGGGTGGTAGCGCGCGTGTCTTCTTTCACTTTCGCCTCACACGCTGCGTCCCCGCACCAATGACTGTACGCCCATCCATTTTCCACAACTGTTTTCAATTCTTCATAGGTTGAAGGTGAGTGGATATTGGAGTCGCGAAATTCTGTGGCTTTCTTTAGCAGATTGTCGTGGATATCCTGCAATAGCTGTTTGACGAAACTGCCCAATCCGTCCTGAGAGATAAATTGCTTTCCTTCACGTCCTGGAATATCACGACGAGCGATCGCGACTGATCCTTTTTCCACATCCTTTGGTCCAATTTCGATTCTGATGGGTACTCCGCGCATTTCCCAATCATTGAATTTAAAACCAGGTGTAACTTCTGTACGGTCATCCACCTTCATGCGTATCTCGCCCAGTTCCTGGCGGACGCGATCTACAACCGGCATCACTTTCGCTTTTTCCTCATCGTTCTTGAAGATGGGTACAATCACCACCTGGATGGGAGCCAGCCGTGGAGGTAGGACCAGACCCTGATCGTCACCATGGGTCATGATAATGGCACCAATGAAACGGGTGGATAATCCCCAGGAAGTTGTCCAACAATGCTGTAATTCGTTGTTCTGGTCGAGGTATTGGATTTCAAACGCTTTGGCAAAATTCTGGCCGAGGTTATGACTGGTGCCCGCCTGCAAGGCTTTGGTATCACCCATCATCGCTTCGATCGTGTAACTCCGGGCAGCGCCGGCGAACTTCTCTGTGTAGCTTTTCATGCCCGGAATAACCGGGACTGCTGCCTCATTAATGGCAAAATCGGCATACACATCCAGCATCCGACGGGTCTCTTCTTCCGCTTCCTGTTCGGTGGCATGCGCGGTATGACCTTCCTGCCAGTAGAATTCCAGCGTTCGTAAAAATAATCGGGTGCGCAATTCCCAGCGAACAACATTTCCCCACTGATTAATCAAAACGGGCAGGTCGCGGTAGCTTTTGATCCATTTACTGTACATATAACCGATTACTGTCTCGGAGGTTGGCCGCACCACCAGTGGTTCTTCCAGCTTTTCACCGCCTCCAATGGTGACCACGGCTAATTCTGGCGAGAATCCTTCAACGTGTTCTTTCTCTTTTTCCAAAAAGCTCATCGGTATAAACAGTGGAAAGGCAGCGTTGACATGTCCGGTTGCCTTAAAGCGTTTATCCAGTGCCTGTTGAATATTTTCCCAGAGCGCCCATCCATACGGTCGGACGACCATGCACCCACGGACAGGGGCGTAATCTGCCATCTCTGATTTCAGTATTAATTGGTTATACCATTCGGAATAATTCTCGCTTCGTAAAGGTAATTTCTCTTCTGCCATGCTTATTTTTCCTGTCTATGAACCTATTTTGTGGTAATTTTCTCATTAATTTTCATCAAGACTTGCTCAAAACCAGACCTTGCATCTGAAGCGTAGGTCAACCAGTGGGCATCTTCATCCCGAATATAGTCTCGTTGTTCATCGAGCAGGCTGTCCATGACCTCATGCCAAGCGGATCCAACCAGCACCAATGGCTTGGGCTGCACAGAATGGATGATCAGCCCATTCCACATCACGCTGATCTCCGCCAGGGTTCCAACACCACCAGGCATGGCAATCGCGGCGTCGCAGATCTCCACCAGGTGCCATAACCGTTCGCGAAGGGAGGGATATTTGCGTTCTTCTTTCACCCAGGCGTTTGCCCCTATCGGACGCAACCAGCCTAAATCTTCGCAGGTGACTCCAATCACATGACCGCCGGCTTCGGCTGCCCCCTTCGAGACCGCTTCCATAATGCCGATATAACCACCTGTTGCCACCGTCCAACCTGCTTGAGCAGCCAGGCGGCCAACCAGATACCCTTCCTGATATTCGAAATTGTCCGGCTTGGGCGCAGATCCACCAAAAACAGTAAGAATCATTCGCGTTCCTTCTCTTTGTCATCCCAGGTGCGTTTATGATTGGCTTCAATTTTTTCGAGCACCGCTTTTTCAAGATCAATTCCGCTGACATCGGCCAATTGCAGCAGGTATAAGAGGACATCTGCCAGTTCTGCAGCCAGTTCTTTTGAATCTTTAAAAGTATCACTCCATTGGAAATGCTCCAGCACTTCTGCTGATTCCAGGCTGAGGGAAATAGCCAGGTTCCGGGAAGTTTGAGGGCGGAGGCTTTCCGGTTTATACCAACCCTTACTTTCCACCAATTCATTCATGCGTTTGGTTAATTCACGTATATCCATTTGTTTATTCCAGGTAATTCAGTAAATTATACATTAGATCATCTCCATGAAACTGGAGTGATTCATAGTTTTCGGTCATACTCACTATCCAATTTCAGAGAAATGAATCTTTATTTTGGAAAAACACTAGTTCGGAGTTTGAATACGCAGATAATTGCTCCGAAAAGGAGGAAGGCAAACATCAATACCAATGCCCATTGTCCCTGTTGGGCAAAATAACCCGGGCTGACAATTTCCGAATAGATGACCATCCCAATTGACACCAGCATCAGTACAAATTTTGCCCAACGTCTGCTTTTCAATAATCCTATGCCGCCGATCAAAAGACCTAGCGCGGTCAATCCTTCTGCCATGAGGTGGAACCCCAATCGGATAGGTTCTGTCTGCACCTCCGGGACCTGCCCGGTGGCGAGGAAAAATCCCCATTGAAACAGCATTAACACCCCGACAACGATGGCATACCAGGCGGCAAATTTCATAATTCCTCCGAAAGGTGATATTTTTTGCTAGTGTCCAGGTTATTCCATGATGGGTCGAATACCATTCCAGCTGGAAAGCGAGTATGTCCTTCAGTTTAATAACACAGAGCTGCCTTTAAGGAATGGCAGCACTGGCCGCGAAAATCTCTTCGATGAATGATTGCCTTTCCGAAACTGTCATAGGGCGGGGCTGGGAGTAATCCTCCAGCATGGCGGTCAATAATTCAATCGACATCAATCGTCCATCATAGATAATATAGCGGTCGATAAACTCCCGCCGGGTGCCTTTTACAGGGATGTCCATCTGGTCAAAAAATAAATTTCCCAAACCGTAATGGATAAATGCCCCAGATTGGAACTCCATGGGCTGAGGAAAATGTGCCTGACTTCCCTGAACAATGATCGCGCCGGCTTGAGCCATTCTTCTGAATTGGGCGATCTGTTTTTCCGAGAGTTTGAGATGATAGTACTCATTATGCTGAAGTGTCATGATGGGGAGGTAGCCCAAGTCCTTCAATTCCCGGATTTTACTTTCAAAATAGTCATAATTACAGAATGCCGCGCCGGGCGAATCGGCGGTTGCTATAGCCGAACTGGGTCCGGCGTAATTGCATCCGATGAAAGCGATCTTATTCCCATGATCCAGAAGGAGGAGGGGCAGTCTTGCATCTTGGATATTCTTCCCTCCAGCATATACCTTCATGTTATGTTCAGGATACAGGTCCAGCGAATAAAGATACGGCTTTTTCCCCCAATCCAAATTATGGTTGCCGGTTAACTCGATGACATCTGCTCCGACGTCATCCAGTAGACCAATATATTCTGGGCGACTGCAGAAAACCATACTGCCCTGGTCATAATCTGCCGGAGGGCAAGATGGGGTGAATGAGACCTCATTGCTGATGTGAGTAATATCCGCAGTTCGAAGCCAGTCCCGAATTTTATCCGCCGGATAAGTGATCCCATTTTGATCCATCTTATAACCGATGGCACGGGTCAGCGCAGTTGTCCCTGTCATAACGAGTATAGTCAGCTTCTGTGGGTCACGGTTAGTGGTCGGCAAATCTGATTGCGTGAGAAGATCTTGAGCGATTTTGTTGGAGCTTTTGAACCCAAAATGGATGGTTAGTGGATAATTTGAACTGACAAACGATTTTGTCAGTGGTGAGACGCCATCGATTTGGAGTACCTTCCATTCCGGCGACAATTCATGAAATGGCACCAGGTAAAGGATGTCAGTTCGGTTCAGGTAGTCTTTGGCTTCCGGAGGAGAAATCAAAACGAGTATTTGGTTGTTGTTGGTATTGCCCCACAAACGCTTAAATAGGTTGAAATCTCGCTCCTGGATCAGGATTGAATACTCATCATTTTCGCCATTCCAGATCGCCCGCAGCATTTTTGCAGATAAGTTATCCTTGGAATTAAAAGAAAGGGGTTGTGAGCGCATACACCCATTCTGATAAGCCTTCATTATCCAGAATGGTGAATTGAATATCTGAACTATCCTCATTGGTGTGGGTGTATCCGTCTGGTAAATGAAGGCTGTTTTGGATGGGTTCTGGAAGATCGGGATCTATCCAGATTTTAATTAGTTCTGGCGTTGATGTCGCAGAAGGGACGACGGTGGTTGGTGTTGGTGTCGGCGATATTTCTTGAAGCACCACTGCCGGACTTGTCAAACATGCCAGGGTGACCAAGGTTAATAGTATCAAAAGGACAACCGTCCTGCGGTCATGATGAAATTTCGGGAAAGAATGGGGAAGGTGAGTATCTGGCATATCTATGAATTATTTTCCGTGTGAAGCCTTAATTATTATAGCGCATCGAAAGATAATGCCCGCCAGGGCACTGAAGAAATGCAGCTTTACAAACTCGCCCTCATCCCTTAAAATAGAGTCTCGTGCCATATCATGATTGTCAGGAAGGTATTTGTTCATGAAGGAATATACTACTGAATCCATCAGAAACATCGCCCTCACCTCGCACTCCAGCTCTGGCAAGACGATGCTGACCGAGGCGTTTCTCCATTTCACTGGTGCAACAACCCGCCTGGGTAAGATTGAAGATGGAACTACCACGTCAGATTTTGAAGACGAAGAGAAGAGACGCGGTATTTCCCTTTCTACCTCTGTAATACCGGTTGAATATAACAACACAAAGATCAATTTCCTCGATACTCCCGGATATACCGATTTCGTCGGTGAAGTTATTTCCGCCTTGCGTGTTGTCGATGGCGCTCTAATCCTGGTGGACTCGGTAGCAGGATTGGAAGTAGGAACGGAAGTTGCCTGGCGGCATGCCGACACGTTTAAACTTCCGCGCTTCCTGATCATTAATAAAATGGAACGGGATAATGCGAATTTCAAAAACGCAGTAGCTTCCGTCCAGAAATTTACAGAAAGCCGACTGATCAATGCTCAATTGCCCTGGGGAGAAAAATCCGGGTTCCAGGGTGTCATCGACCTTCTGACAATGCAGGCGTATAAGGGAGATGGAAAAGTTGGTGTTGAAATACCAGCTGAATTCAAGGCCGCAGCAGAGGAAGCCCGCATGGCTCTTGTTGAGGCAGCGGCCGAAGGTGAAGACGCTTTACTTGAAAAATACCTTGAATCGGGCACGCTTTCTGATGATGAAGTGATCCGTGGTTTGAAAAACGTCATTCGAACTGGTTCTTTCGTGCCTGTATTTTGTTCCTCTGGCGCTCTCGAAATTGGGATCGCTCGTCTGTTAAATGCCATTATTACATTAATGCCATCTCCTGCGGAAATTGGTCCAGCAGTGGCTGCTGGTAAGGCAGGTGAGGAAATGCTGGTGGCAACTGACAGCGGACCACTAGCCGCTTATGTATGGAAGACGACAGCGGATCCGTTCGTCGGAAAATTGACTTATTTCCGAGTTTATTCCGGTATTGTCCATGCCGATTCGCGGGTCTGGAACCAGACAAAAAGCGTGGAAGAACGGTTTGGCAGTCTTCAATTCTTACGCGGAAAAGAAGTCTTGCCTATCAAAACCGTCCACTCCGGCGACATCGGTGTGGTGCCAAAATTAAGCGAAACTTCGACTAGCAATACACTTTGCGACAAGGCTCATCCCATCACTCTGCCCATTCCTTCTTACCCGAATGGCCTTTACCAGGTAGCTATCAATCCCAAGACCCAGGCAGACAGCACAAAAATTAGTCCTACTTTAACCCGGCTTTGCGAAGAAGATATGACCTTAAGCTGGCATAATGAACATTCAACTTCACAAACCATTCTTAAAGGGATGGGCGACCAGCATATCGATGTAGCCATTCGCCGCGCTGAATCCAAGTTCCAGGTTGGTGTGACCATCGAAGAACCGCGGGTACCATATACTGAAACGATCACAAAAAAATCTCAGGCAATGTATCGACACAAGAAGCAAACGGGCGGATCTGGACAATTTGGTGAAGTACACCTCCGGATCGAACCCCTGGTGGAAGAAGACTTTGAATTTGTAAATGACGTTTTTGGCGGCGCGGTATCCTCCAGCTATATGCCTGCCATCGAAAAAGGCATCCGCGCTACGATGAAAGAAGGAATTCTGGCTGGTTTCCCGGTTCAACGAGTAAAAGTGGCGGTATTTGACGGGAAAGAGCACCCAGTAGATTCCAAACCAATTGCATTTGAGATCGCAGGTCGTGAAGCATTCAAACTGGCCTTTTTAGACGCGGGTCCGGCACTAAATGAGCCGATCATGATGGTCAAGATCACCGTTCCTGAAGAACATATGGGCGATGTCCTGGGCGATTTGAACACTCGTCGTGCCAGAGTCCAGGGGATGGAGACCGAAAAAGGCTATTCCATAGTCACCGCCACAGTTCCACTGATGGAGATGCTGCGCTATACAACTCAATTACGCTCAATTACCGGCGGGCGTGGTTTCTTCGAAATGGTACATGATCACTATGAAGTGGTTCCAGCGCACCTGACTGCCGAAATTATCGCCGCTCACCAAAAGGAATTGCACGAGAAAAAGGAAGCCTGATTTTCTTTGATAATCCATAAAAATGGGCTGCCATTTGGCAGCCCATTTTGTTTACTTCGTGTGAATTTCGAAATGTATTATTCGACTTCAACTTTCTTTTTAACCGATTTTTCTTTTCCCTCTTTTGGGGTCTCAGGTATCAGGTTGCGAAAGCTGATCTCATTTTTCTCGGGATCGACATCCACCACCACAGTATCACCCGATTTATAAAGTCCACTGAGGAGTTTGATGGATAAAGGACTCTCAACTTGCTTCTGAATGACACGTTTCAATGGTCGGGCACCAAAATTCTCATCATAACCAGCTGTTGCCAGCCACTCGCGGGCTGCCGGCATGATTTCCACATCCAATCCGTTGTCTTTCAATCGGGCGCGGACCTCTTTCATTTGTAGATCCACGATCTCTTTCATGTGCTCGATGGAGAGCGGTGAGAACATGATAATTTCATCCACCCGGTTCAAGAACTCAGGCCGGAAGGTACCCTTAAGTGCCTTCTCGATCTTATCGTGAGATTCTCTTTCGGCAGAGTCATTTGTCTGTGGCATAAATCCGAGGGTTCCACCTTTACGGACAAACTCGGTACCGAGGTTACTTGTCATCACAAGAACCGTATTTCGGAAATCAACAGTGCGGCCTTGCCCATCTGTGAGCCGCCCGTCATCGAGGATTTGGAGAAGGGCGTTCCAAACTTCCGGGTGTGCCTTTTCGATCTCGTCAAAAAGGATGACCCGATAAGGTCGTCTTCGGACTGCTTCGGTTAGTTGACCACCTTCTTCGTACCCGACATATCCGGGAGGGGCACCAAACAAACGGGAAACCGTATGTTGTTCACGGTATTCGCTCATGTCGATCCGCACCAGCGCTTCCTCATCATCAAACATGAATTCTGCCAGCGCTTTCGCCAATTCGGTTTTTCCAACCCCTGAAGGTCCAATAAAGATGAACGATCCGATCGGTCGGCGTGGATCTGCGAGACCGGAGCGGGTTCGGCGGATAGCATCTGATATCGCGGCGACCGCTTCCGGTTGGCCGATGATCCGTTCACTGAGTCGTTCTTCCATGTGAAGCAATTTTTCCGCTTCCGTTTCCATCATCTGATTGACCGGGATTCCAGTCCATTGTTGGATTACTTCAGCGATATCATTGACATCCACTACATCATCCAACTTGTGTTCTGACTCCCATTTATCACGTTCTTTGTTGTAATCTTCCGTAATTCGCAGGCGCTCGGCTTTTTTCCGGGCTGCTCGTTCGTAATCACGCTCCTGACCGGCTTGCTCTTCTTCCGCAGCCAGTTTATCCATCTCGGTTTTCATCTGTTTTAATTCAGGGGGCATGGAATACAAAGCGACGCGCAGTTTGGCGGCGGCTTCGTCCATTAAGTCAATGGCTTTGTCAGGTAAGTGGCGATCAGTAACATATCGGGCAGAAAGTTTCACCGCAGCGGTTAGCGCTTCATCTGAAAAACGCACTTTATGGTGGGCTTCGTATTTATCTCGTAATCCCAATAACATCTTTATACTGTCTTCCAGATTAGGCTCATCTACAAATACCGGGGCAAAGCGGCGTTCCAGTGCAGCATCTTTTTCTATATGTTTATGGTATTCGTCAAGGGTAGTCGCGCCTACACATTGCAGCTCTCCACGAGCCAGGGCTGGTTTGAGCATGTTGCTGGCGTCCATGGCGCCCTGTGCGGCACCAGCGCCGACAACAGTGTGTAGCTCATCGATGAAGAGAATGATCTCTCCGGCGGAGCGCTGGATCTCTTCGATGGCAGCTTTAAGACGCTCTTCAAATTCACCCCGGAATCTGGAACCGGCAATCATGGCACCCAGATCCAAAGAGATGACTTTCTTTCCCATCAGGATCTCAGGCACATCATTGGTGGCAATCTTTTCTGCCAACCCTTCCACGATGGCGGTCTTACCTACACCTGCTTCGCCGATTAATACCGGATTATTCTTGGTTCGACGGGATAGTATCTGCATCACCCGTTTGATCTCATTATCACGGCCAATCACGGGGTCCAACTTGCCTTCGCGAGCCATCTGGGTCAGGTCCCGTGAGTATTTTTCGAGGGTCCGATAGCGAGTTTCAGCCTGCGGGTCGGTCACCCTTTGACCACCGCGGATCTGCATCACTGCATCATATACCCGATCACGCGTTAAGCCGGCACCTTCGAGGATCCTTGCGGCGCTGGTATTCTTCTCTGCCAAGATCGCAAGGAAGATATGTTCGGTGGAAATATATTCATCTTTCAGCTTATTTGCTTCTTCATTCGCTAAATCGATAATTCGTTTGACGCGGGGAGTTATAAAAATCTGTCCCGCACCACTACCGAAAATATTTGCCTTTGGGGTGGTCTTTAAAACAAAATCGAGCCGCTCGGTCAGATCACTGGTATCCACTTTTAGAACATCCAGGATTTGAGAGACGACACCTTGAGGTTGCTCGATCAAGGCAAGAAGTATGTGTTCGGTATCTATCTGATTATGTCCATAGCGCTGGATGATTTCCGCGGCGCGTTGGGCAGCTTCCTGTGCTCGTTCGGTAAAACGATCAAATCGCATCATAGGCTTATCACTCCAACATTCATTGAAAGGATTATAACATCCGGGGGATCAGGAATTTATTGGAAGTGTATTAACACTGTGTTTGAATACTTTTAATTGTATCTTTTTTACGCAGGGACGCAATTTGACCGGTTACCCTGCTTGTCTGATATATAATTGCCTTATGCTTCAACAGGCTGAATCACCTGCGAAACTTTCTACCGATCCTCACATTCGACCAGTGGATGTACGGAAGGATCTCGATGATATTGCGAATTTGATTGAGATCTCCTTTGCTGGGACGATGGATGAGGATGGACATGCCTATCTGACCCAGATGAGAAAATCCGCGCATGATGCACGGATGTTAGCTTTCCTCACTGCATATGTGGACGATCTTGCCCTGCCAATACAAGGACTTGTTTGGGAGGAAGATGAGACGATCGTCGGGAATTTAACCTTGATCCCCCTCCAAAAGGACAAACATACCATATATTTGATCGCCAATGTGGCAGTCGCTGCTGCCTTCCGTCGGCGCGGAATTGGCCGCGCTCTAACCAAAGCTGCTCTGGAATATATTGAGGATAAACATGCGCCTGCCGCGTGGCTTCAAGTCCGGGATGATAACCCGGCAGCCATCCAGTTGTATCAAAACCTGGGATTCGTAGAGAAATCTCGAAGAACATCATGGCATGCATCCACGACCCGAGATATCATGCCGATTGATCCTGGTTATTCGATAAGTCCCTGCATACCCGCAGATTGGGATACGCAGTATCGAATGCTTTACAGGGTCTATCATAAAGAGGTGGCCTGGAATCTTCCGGTTAATTTGGAGAAACTGAGACCCACCATCCTGACCCAATTCACCCGTCTGATCAATGGAGACAAGATCAAAGATTGGGCGCTTCGGAAAAACGGAGAATTCATCGGATCGATCACCTGGGAAACTGCCAGAACCTGGGCGGATAATTTATGGGTGGCAACTGACGCTGCAAATCAGAATCTGGTGATACGTACACTGTTATCTCATGCAAGGGCAGTTATTCGCAGCACCCACCCACAATCTGTAAACTACCCCGCCGGTCAGGCAGAAGACTCGTTTTATCAGGCCGGCTTTCATAAGCATGTAACCTTGCTTTGGATGGAAGCCAAATTGGAGGAGGGGGAAACCCAATCGAAGGAAGATGAGCCTCTGAAAGCGCTGGATCAGGGAAAATAAAATCCCAATCTGATTAACAGATTGGGATCATTACCTATCCGTCCCTGGGAGTGAAATCGAAAAATTTTCGAGAAGGATGGTTATTTCTCTGTCTTCAAAAGCATTCGCATCAGCTCCAGGAACTCTTCCCATTCTTCTTTGAAGAAATGTAAAGTCACATTATTTACTTCAATGTGATACACCATTTCCCCATCCGGTTCATCTGATTTCCAGACGATATATTGATCTGTCTCTACGATCGTTTGTGTCTTCGGGCTTTCATGTTCAGCCATTCTTTCCTCCTCAGGTTGTTTTCAGATTTCGCCTATAGATTTTTTCCCATCTGATTCACAATGGGAATGATAATAGTTTACCAGAAAGTCATCGAATGCGTTTAAGAAAATCAGCCCAAATGTGGGATGATTCTTTCATAAATTCGAATAGAATCCGCGGGATTAGGTTGATACCCGGTTTTCGTCAGCGCGGGTACATCCCAAAGCATTTCCGGTACCATCCAATGGATTTGTATCCAACCTAACAGGTACGCTACCTTGCGTGCTTCCAGCAGAAACCATTCCAAATCTTCTGGCTGACAAAGGATCGCCTGAATCACGCCCTGGTTTGGTTCACCTTCCGGGTTCTCATGCATAATAACAAAACTATTCGGTTTCGCAGCCTTCCAAATACTTCTTGACTGGAAGGCTGATACCATAGTCTGGGCATCAAATGAGTTGAATACCCAACCAGAATCAAGATAGGGAAGAAGTGGTAATGAGGATTTGAATTCTGAAGCCTGCTGAATAATGGGTTGAATTTCATTTACCGATTCCAATGTGAGAGCAGGAGAACCCTTCGAGGCGGGAGGGGCAGAGAATAATCGAAGTTTTTGTTTTAATTTGAAACCGGACAGCCCGGCAAGATGTTGAGAAGTTGTGTTCATTTCCCCGGTTAACATCTGCAAGGTTCCACTTAATCGGTGTTGCCAAAAATCAACCGAGTAATCCAGTAGATGCTTCCCAATACCACCATTCTTTTTCGAAGGATCGACCCGCAATCCTTCAATCCACCACTGGTTATCAGCGATAACGCTTAGTTTTATGATACCCACTGCTTTACCGGATAGTTCAGCAGTAAATATCCAACCAAATGGATCCATCAACCATTTCTCAAGCAACCGGGGAACATAGTCTAAACCGTTCCAGGTATGGCGGGTAATTTCACGGATTGCGGAAACATCTGATCGCCTGGTGGGACGGCAAACAGGCTGCAATAGCAGAGGGTGATCTATATCCATGGCTACTTGGTTTGTGGGGAACCCTTTTTGATAAGGGTTAACAATTTTTTCCAGGTTCGTCTTAAATTTTTCAACCATTGATTTTCCATGGTGGAAACCTCGATGTGTTCCAATCCTTCCCATGGATCTTGATCAAACAATTTGCGGATGAGGTACCTGCTAAATAGTTTAATGGAAGCCATCACCGGTGAAGCGAGAACCACTCCAACCAGACCGATCAGATTAGCTCCAATAAATGCCATCACTAAAACGGCGGCAGGATGTATCTTGAGAGTCCTAGCCAGGATTCGGGTCGCCACGAAGTTATCTAAAATCACATCCGTCAGCCACGCGATTCCCACACACATCAACGCGTAGACTATTGGGGAAAGGTGAAAGTAATTGGCTTGTTGAAAATATGCGACCAGACCGAGAGTAGTCCACGCGACTGCCGGACCGATATACGGAACGAATTGAGCTAAACCAGCCAGTACTGCCACTCCAACCGCGAAACGCAAACCGAGGACAGATAGGAGAATGGAGTAGACGATTACGGTGATAAGTATAATTACTATTTGCCCTCTGAGGAAGGCATTCCAAATCCTACCCAATTCAGTACTCATCAATTGGATATCATTCTCGTAGCCCGGCAGATCAAAATTGATCAATCTGCCAGATTTACCCTTTGTTTCAAAAAGGATGAAATAGGATACCAATAGAACAAAAGCCAGCCAGCCGAAACCCTCTGCCGCGCCACCGGCAAGTTTGGCAACCACCCCTCCGAGGCTTGATAATAGTGGCTCAACGCTCCCGAGCAATGGGTTGATCAATTGATTGATATCGTATTGAGCCAGATTGAAGGAGAAGTTTCCGAGAGTAAACGTTTGTTGGGAAAGTGTATTGATGGTATCTGGAAGAGTACTGATCACCCTTTGGAGGAATTGGATAAAACTCTCCAACTGGGAAAACAGGGCGAATCCACCCCAGGTAAGTAATCCCATGAGCATAAGCACAATCAAAACGAACAGAAGTGATACCACCAGGGACCACTTCAATTTTAGGCGCCTGACCAGCCAGATCGCGACCGGATATAAAAGGTAGGACAGAATGACCGACAATAAAAGAGGTCCAATGATAGTGCGGAAGCGGATCACCAGGGCGACGAGGATTGTGACAATGGTCAATGCGACCACTAATTTCATTGCCATCCCCCAGCGCGGGGAAGATTCATTTCGATTTTCTATCATGGATCCCCTTCAAGATAATTGATTTACTGAATCGATTATACTTGGCAGCCTGGGAGGAACGGGAGTAGATCGCACCAGAGGAAATTGTTATCGATATAGGCTAGAGCGGCAATCAAACAGCCACAGGTGATGAGAACTGCAACAACCAGGAGGATTATCAGCCAGGTTGGGATGCTCTTCGCTTTTTCCTCTTCGATTTCATCCAGGTAAAACGGCTCTGGAGGAAAAGCCGGGGTGGTTGGTGGTGAGATGGGTCTCCCCGACAGCGGCATACCCACAGGTTCGAAAGGTGCCTGGCTTGCAGGGGGTGTGAGTCGACCCGAGACAATGGTCGCATCAGGATCAAGGACGGGTTGCGGTTCAAATAGGAGAGAAATATGCTCTCCGAGGCTGATGACTTCGCCTGGTTTGAGAATATGTGGACCAGACAGACGATCACCATTGATGACGGTGCCATTGGTGGAGCCAAGGTCTTCGATGGAATAACCATCGGCGTTGAATTTGATCACGGCATGATGCCGAGATACCTCTGCGTCGTTAATGAGGATATCGGCGCTTGAATCGCGGCCGATAATGACCTCTGTTTTCATTATTGGAAAGATTTTTCCCGGGGTAGGTCCGGACCGAACGACCAATTGAAATAGTCTGACATTCATCGCATCTTCTCCTGAAGTAAATTATCCCTTTTATTGACGTTTAATGCCAGTCTGTGGTTCCCTTCAATTCCATTTTAATCAATTCCAGTAAAGAGATCAGTGATGGGCTTCTTCGTCGTTGGAACAGGATAAGCCTGCATGAAAAGTTCTGTCGATTGAAAAAACTTGCGCATCCATTTTTGGATGCCTCCGGCAATTTCCTTGCCCCCCTGGCTGGCGTGGCAGGCAGAAGCCTTATCGCGAATATCGACCACATCCGCATAATTAATTCTCGCGTGGATAGGATAATTGATGTCAGCAATCTCGACCATGTCGATGTCTTTATTCCTGCCAAATTTTCGCGGATTATGACCGGTAATTCGCCAGAGGAAGATCCCCGCCCGTAAATATCCCCGGGAAATCGTCTGATAAAAAAGCCGATCAGCTTGATGGGGCGAGAGGTTCTCAGGATCAATATAATCAGATCTAGCCGCCAGGTCAAACGCAAGGACGGTGGCTTTATGGATGGCGATATGATCCGGATGACGATATCCACCTATTGGATCAAAAGTGATGACCACCTGAGGTTTCAACCGTCTGATATGTGTAACCACTCTGGCGGCTACTTTATCGATAGATTGGGCTGCCAACGCCCGCGGATGCGTGTTTTCCTGACTTCCCGGCATTCCAGAATCACGATAATCTAAAAAGGTAAGACCGGATATCCCAAGAGTTTGCGAAGCACAGCGAAGCTCGTATTCCCTTACCTCAGCAACCGATGCAAAACCATGCATCATATCAGGTGGCATTTCGCCTACTTCGCCGCGAGTGGCACATACAAGGTGGACCGATACCCCTTTATTGGCATAATACGCGAGAGTACCTCCGGTTCCGAATGTCTCATCATCCGGGTGAGCGAGAACAGCGAGTAATGTGTACTTTTGCCATCGTGAATCGTCTGTCACTTTTCGCTCCAGTTAATACCGCACAATGGTTGGATCGACCTGATCAGCCCAGGCGTTTATCCCGCCATGTAAATTTCGCACATTGGAATAGGATCTTTGCACCAGTTGACGGACGACCTGGGCGGATCGAATTCCATTCCGGCAGAAAATAACCACAGGAATATCTTTCGGGATTTCCGATATCCGTTGATCCACGTCACCCATTGGAATAGCAAGGGCATGCTCAATTTTTGCTAATTCGATTTCGAATGGTTCGCGGATATCAACTAACAGCATTGGATGGTTCATATGCAGTTCGTTTTGAACTTCGAGAGGATCCAGATCGAGTCCTTCGCCTGCCTTGCCCATATCCGCGTCCTCTCCTGTCCCGCACCAGAATTCGTAGTCGATCAGTTCATGGATCTCTGGAGCCTCTCCACAGGCTGGGCAGGCAAATCGTTTTCGAATGTTGACCGTATCAATACTCATATCCATGGCATCCACCAGCATCAACCGGCCACTGAGAGACTTGCCTACTCCTGTGATCAATTTGATCACTTCGGTAGCCTGCAATGTGCCGATCAGACCCGGGAGAACTCCCAATACTCCTGCGACTGCGCAGGAAGGGATAGAGCCGGGGGGGGGTGGAACCGGAAATAGGCAGCGGTAGCATGGTCCTTCCGGTAAACCAAAGACACTGACCTGTCCTTCGAACCTGTAAATTGATCCATAAATGTATGGACGGTGGGTTAATACAGCCAGGTCATTGAGAAGGTATCGACTTGGTATATTGTCGGTTCCGTCCACCAGAATATCGTAACCCTGACTGATTTGCATCGCATTCGTATGGTCCAAATTAACTGGATAGGTATCCACTTGTATGAATGGGTTGATCTCTTCTAATTTTCTCTTGGCCGATTCGACCTTTAGGGTTCCATTCGCGGATGTTGAATGGATAATCTGACGCTGCAAATTGGATATATCCACCGTGTCTGCATCCACAAGTCCAATTCGTCCGATGCCTGCCGCGGCGAGATAAAGCGCGATTGGCGAGCCTAATCCTCCGATGCCCACAATTAATACACTGGCCGCTTTCAACTTTTGCTGACCGATCATACTAATTTCGGGTAATAAAAGCTGCCTCGAGTAGCGCGATATCTCGTCCCGACTTAGAGGTGGAAGGGGATTCATGCTCCTCCAGATATGCTGGGAACCAGAACGAGTTGGTCATCTTCTTCCAGAGGGGTATTCAATCCTTCACGCGTTCGAATATCTTCTTCATGAAGAAAGAGATGAACAAATGCCGCCAGTTCGCCTTTTTTTGTGTACAAATGAGGTTTTAGGTCGGGATATCGGTTCGTTAGATCGTCCAGTAATTCCCGAACTGTTCCACCTCCAAGATGGAGGAGAGATTCGCCCTGGGTATATGACCGTAATGGTTGGGGAAGCTTTAAAGTAGGCATAATTAATTTTATCACAGCGATATCCTGCAACCTGATCCGCCTGAGGCAGTTGGGACCATGATCAGCCTGTCAGTTCCTTCCATGGGAGTGTCCAGTCCCTGGAGGGTAAAGATTTCTTCCTGATTCAAATAAAAGATTACATTGGCAGACAGGATACCCCAATGGGTATATATATGTTTCCTCATTTCTGGATACTGTTCAAATAGTTCTTCCAAAGCCGATCTCACTGTACCTTGTTCAATGGTTATTTCCGTCGTCCAATCGGTAAACGGTTGAAAGTAGGATGGTATCTTGATCGTTGGCATGTCATCCTCGTCTGGATTAAAGTATATCCCTGGTTGCCGGGAGAAGGGATAGTCTTTGTGAAGGCTTTATCTGGCAGGGGAGAATGGGTTACAATACCCATATGCGTGTCATTCTTACCCATGAACAAGCTGATTTTGATGCTCTGGCTGCACTTATGGGAGCCTCCATGCTCCAGGATGGCGACCTGCCGGTGCTGCCACGGAAAATGAATAGAAACGTGCGCGCATTTGCATCTCTGTACGGGCAAGAATTGGAACTGCTGGATTTTCGGGATTTGCCTGTTGAACCTATAGAACGTATTACACTGGTGGATACCCAATCTTTGATCACCCTAAAAGGGATGACGAATCAAACCAAAGTGCAGGTGATTGACCACCATTTGACTAAAGAAAACATTGACCCTACGTGGGAGATTCGCTGTGAGCGTGTTGGAGCAGTCACGACTTTATTGGTCGAGTCGCTCCAGGAAAATCAGATCAGTCTCTCACCCATTCAGGCGACTCTGCTTCTTCTGGGAATTTATGAAGATACCGGGTCACTCGCGTATGCGTCCACCACGCCTCGTGATATCCGCAGCGCGGCATTTCTACTTGAACAAGGCGCCTCCTTACGATTGGCGTCAGGATATCTCAATCCGCCTCTATCTCCGGAACAACAAAAATTGTATGAAAAGCTGCTGACGAACAGCCAAACACATTCCATTCAATCCCTTAAAATAATTACTTCCACTTCTTCCGGGGTTGGGGTGTCAGAAGAGATCTCAAGTATTGCCCATAAACTTCGAGATCTGCTCGAACCTGATGGATTGTTTATCGTTGTCTCAACCGAAGAGGGTTACCGCATGGTCATGCGTTCGACGTCCGATCATGTGAATGTGGCAGCCATTGCCGCCCATTTTGGAGGTGGAGGGCATGAGCGAGCTGCGGCGGCGTTGATTCGGCGGAAACCGGAAGAGACCATCGATTCCTCAGACCGGCTTGATGAGATCCTTAATGAGCTGATCCTCTTATTACCATCCTATTTGCACCCACCTTTGATGGTGGGCCAGATCATGTCGCGCCGTCCTCGATTAATTGATCCGGAGATCCAGGCCAAAGACGCATTGAATTTGATGCAGAAATATGGGTATGAAGGTTTTCCGGTTGTCGAGAAAAATCAGATCGTTGGTCTGCTTACCAGGCGTTCCGTTGATAGAGCTCTAACTCATAAACTCAATTTGACCGCAGCCAGTCTCATGGAAGCAGGGAATATTTTCGTCAGTCCCTCTGATTCTTTGGAACATCTTCAACAAATCATGACTGACTTGGGGTGGGGGCAGATTCCTGTGGTTGATCCTGTCAAACCAGAGATCATTGGTATCGTAACCAGAACCGATCTCCTCAAAGTATTGGCAAAACCACCAGCGAATCACATATTGCGCAATCTGGCGCATCGATTGGAAGATTCCTTAGCTCCCATCAAATTAAAATTGCTTCAAACCATCGGTGAATCCGCCAGGGATGAACATATGTCTGCTTATGTTGTAGGCGGTTTTGTCCGTGACCTGATCCTGGAGAAGCCTGGTTTTGATTTTGATATAGTCATTGAAGGTGACGCCATTTCTTTGGCTAAGAAGCTAAGCTCCAAATTTGGTGGCAGGTTGGTCTGTCATACCCGATTTAGCACATCAAAATGGTATTTATCCAAACTTAAAGAAAAGTGGAAGCAGCGAGATAAAGATCAATCCGCTGTAGATATTTCTTCGCTACCGGATAGCCTTGATTTCATTACTGCCCGTACGGAATTCTACGATCATCCGACCGCGCTCCCAACGGTGGAGCGAAGCAGTATTAAATTGGACTTGCACAGGCGCGATTTTACGATCAACACCCTCGCTCTACGACTGGACGGTCGTCATTTTGGTGACTTATTGGACTTTTGGGGAGGATATAGCGATATTCGCAAGGGATATATCCGGGTATTGCATTCATTATCGTTTATTGACGATCCCACCCGGATTTTAAGGGCAATCCGATTTGAACAAAGATTCGGTTTTCAGATCGAATCCCGGACCCTGGATTTATTGAGAGAGGCTGCTGATCAACTCAAGTCAGTGTCTGGTGAGCGGATTCGGCACGAGATGGATTTGATCCTATCCGAGGACCAACCTTCTCTCTGTTTCAACCGGCTGCGGGAACTGGATCTCTTGCCAAAGATCCATCCATCTCTTTTTTGGAATTCAAACAGGGGAGCACGACTGGATGAACTTTTGAATCAATCTCATCCGAACGATTGGAACATCGCAGACAAGTATTGGAGTTTTCCTACTCGAAAAATTCTCGCTTATTGTTATCTATTGTATCCTCTCTCTCCTGAGGAAATTAGATCGGTTGCTTCCCGCCTACGGTTACCGGCGCAGATTATCCGTACGATTCTCCAAACAAATCGGATCTTCCAAGACCGTGCAACACTTTTTTCTCAAAAAATATCACAGATCACTGAGAGATTACAAGTTGTCAGCCCTCCTGCCCTGATTGTCCTATTTGCCGATGCCGATCCTACGATCAAAGGAAAAATTGACCAGTATTTATCCAGCTGGCGGCATATTGAACCGGGAATTGATGGTCATTCACTTCAACAGATGGGTCTAGCCCCGGGACCGAGTTATAAGGTCATTCTGGGAGAGCTTAAAAAAGCCTGGTTGGATGGTGATATAGTCAATACTGGTCAGGAAAAAGAATTCCTCCAAGGCCTCCTATCTAAAGTTGACAAACCACAACCGAACCTATGAGCAATGAACCTACGCCCAGTTCAATGAAAGCCTCTCCACCGGATTTGCTTCACCTGACCTTCCGATCGGTTATTGAATCGGACCTGGCTGGGCTGGAATGGGATGGGGAGTATCGGCATTTTCGCCGGCTATATGCAGATACGTATCAACGTACCTTACTCGGTATCACATTGATGTGGGTGGTTGTAGAACCGTCGGACAAAATAATCGGGCAGGTTTTTGTCCAGTTGAATAGTGCAAATCCGTCGATGGCAGATGGAAAAACGCGAGCCTATGTGTTTGGTTTTCGGGTACGAGATGAGTATCGTTCAATGGGCATCGGTTCGCATATGATGTCTTATGTGGAAACTGATCTCTTAAAGCGTAGTTTTACCATTGTCTGCTTGAATGTCGCAAAAGATAATCCACGAGCTATCTTTTTATACCAACGACTCGGGTATCTTATCAATGGACCAGATCCCGGTCTCTGGTCTTATCAGGATGATGCAGGCAACTGGCATTATATGGAAGAACCAGCCTGGCGCATGGAAAAGTTCCTGACGGATACTCCTCTTTCCCCATAAAGAATCTCATAAATGACTCATCGATCCAGGGTGGACTCCGTCTCGTTGGTATGCTTTATGCACGATGAAAGGTGATACCTAGAGAGAGAGTGCATATGAGCGACCAGATTGCCCTTGATGATGTACTAAAAACATTACGCGAGAATTATTTGTTCTTCGGTCTTGATGACTTCCAATTAGCTGAGGTGGTTCGGGCAGTGGAAGTCTACCAGGTGGATAGAGGAGCTGAAATTTCACGCGAAGGTGAAAGAAGTCAGGCGCTATATATTGTGCAATCTGGGAAGGCGTGCCAGACAAAATCGACTAAAGGAAAACAGGCGTACCTTCGTCAAATTTCCACCGGAAATTGCTGGGGAGAGGATTGCCTGCACTCAGGCGGTAGGGTCCCATTTCGGGTAGTTGCCATCACCACTTTACTCGTGATTCGGATAGAGCGATCTGTGCTGTATGACCTGGCAGATCGAATCCCCCAATTGGCTGCCAACCTTCACATCGGCGGAGCCTCAACCAATCTGTTACGGCAGGCAAATATTCATTGGTTGCAGGATGGAGAGGAAATATTTTTTATCGGTAGAAAACACAGCCTATTTCTAATCCGCAAACTTCTTTTGCCATTAATTGCCCTGGTGGGTTCACTTTTCCTCATGGCATTAATTGCCAGCTGGTCAGAAGGGTCTACTGCCGGTATCTGGACAATAGGTCTGGTACTGACGGTTCTCTGTCTGATCTGGGCAGGGTGGAATGCACTCGATTGGACGAATGATTATTCCATTGTTACCAGTCTCCGGATCGCGTGGATGGAAAGATTATACGGTTTGTACGACAGCCGGCAGGAAGCACCCCTCTCGACGATCCAGTCCATCGATGTTCAAACCAGCCAGCTCGGTCGGATATTCGGGTATGGCAATGTGGTCGTTCGAACGTATACAGGACCTCTCGTTTTACCAGATGTGGAGTACCCTGATGATGTAGCCAGTCTGATCCGTCAGCATTGGGAGCAAGCCAGGGTAAATAACAAACGGGATGAGATCAATAACATCGAGCAGACCCTGCGCCGAAGGCTTACACAGGGACAAACCGCACCCGCGCCTGATTCAAGTCAGGTAGAAAACAATAAACCGGTTGAAGAGGTTGAGCCCGGATTTCTTCAAGAATTATTCGCTGATTTCTTTAAAGTCCGGATAAACAGCCAGGGTGTAGTCACATATCGAAAGCATTGGTTTATCTTAATTCGGGAAAGCTGGAAACCGATCCTGATTTCGTTCCTCTTACTGGGAATTTGGCTAATCAGACTCAATGATGGATTTTCGTTTATCTCTACCGGTGCAACATTTGGGTTTCTATTTATGTTAGGTCTGGGCATGCTCGGATGGATGGCTTATATTTATATGGACTGGCGCAACGATATATTCCAGATCACGAACGATCAGATCATTGACCTGGATAAAAAGCCATTTGGAAAAGAAGAAAAGAAAATTGCGCAATTGGATAATATCCTCTCGATCGAATATAAACGCCTTGGAATCATTGGTTTGATCCTGAATTTTGGAACCGTCTATATCCATGTTGGGACAAGCCAGTTTACCTTTGATGAGGTTTACGATCCTTCCCGGGTTCAGCAGGACCTATTCCGCCGCCTGGCCGAACATCAGTACCAGGAACAGCAACGGGATATTCGAGCCGAGCGGGAACGAGTTGGTGATTGGATCGCTACCTACCATAATCATCAGGATGAATTTCGTACAAACACCGGAAGTCAACAGCTCTCTCCTCAGCCTGAAGTTTAAGGTAAAATGATGAGATAAGAGATCAGTAAGGAGAGACCAGAAACTGGTGACTGGGAATCCAGTATACTCACAGATTTCTGTTCTCTGATCTCTGATCTCTGTCATATATACGAGGATGAATGGCTTTAAGAGAAATTGTTTCCGTTCCGGCTCCGGTCCTTCGTCGCAAAGCGCATAAGGTGACCGAATTTGGTCCGGACTTTCGAAAATTAGCGGATGATATGGTTGAAACCATGCGTGAAGCGCCCGGCGTAGGATTGGCTGCTCCACAAATTGGTGAATCACTCCGACTGATCGTTGTCGAGTATGGCAGTGAGGATGATGAGGACGCACCAAAAAAACTATTCATTGTTGCCAATCCAGAGATCATCCAGGCGTCAGACGAGAAGGAAGTGGGAATAGAAGCTTGCCTATCCGTTCCCGGACTGGCCGGGGAAGTGGAGCGGCACTCCCAGATTGTGGTCAGAGGGCAAAACCGGCAGGGTAAGCTGGTTAAACATAAAGTTCATGGATGGCTGGCAAGGATATTTCAACACGAGATCGATCATATAAACGGGATCCTTTTCACAGATCTGGCTACGAAAGTATGGAAGCCATCCGCTGAAGAGGAAGAATTGATCAAGGATTAATGCGTCTCACCCACCTGTCATTGACGAACTTTCGCGCGTTTTCCCGCCTGGATGTGGACTTTCCAAGCGGGATTGTTTTATTGCACGGCGCGAATGCACAGGGTAAAACGTCTTTGCTCGAATCGATCTACTACCTGGCGACCTTTTCCTCATTTCTGACGTCACAGGATTCACAGACCATCCATTTTCTTGCCAGGGAAGAGCCCATTCCGGTAGGCAGGATCGTCGCAGAGATAGTGAAGAATGACGTTACTCATCGTTTGGAAATTCGCCTGATCCTGCAGGAAACGCAGGATGGCGCCAAACGGTTACGAAAAGAGGTCCTCATTGACGGGGTGAAGAAATCCACCGGAGAAGCGATTGGGTTATTTACTTCGGTCGTCTTTATTCCTCAGATGACGCGGCTATTCGAAAATGGTCCGGAAGAGCGCCGGCGATACATGAACCTGGTTTTTTGCCAGGTTATCCCGGGGTATACCACCGCCCTGAGTAAATATGCTCAGGCATTAACTCGCCGCAATGCGTTATTGAAAGACCTCGGCGAAAGGGGTGGCGATGAACATCAATTGGATTATTGGGATGACCTATTGGTGACTCACGGAAAACATCTGATCACAGGACGTCAGAATGCTGTGAATGAGTTGAACATTTTTACAAAACCGATCCACATCCGACTATCCGGTGGGCAGGAGAATTTTCAATTAATTTACCAATCTTCAGTTTCCGTGAGTGTTTTACCCGTCGAATCATCGGAAGCCTTTGAAAACAGTGTATCCGGGATGTTTCACAAAAAATTGCTATCCACCCGACGTCATGATATTCAGCGTGGGGTCACGACTTGCGGCCCTCATCGGGATGATCTTCAATTCCTGGTGAATGGATTAAACCAGGCGGATTACGGTTCACGGGGGCAAATTCGCACGGTACTTCAGTCTCTCAAGCTGGGAGAGGTCACCTGGATGAAAGAGAAGACGAATACCGCGCCTGTGCTACTAATGGATGAGACTTTGGCGGAATTGGATGAAAATCGGCGCAGATTTTTATTGGATGCATTGAGTATGGTCGATCAGGCAGTTCTGACGACTACGGACGAAGATCTGTTCGTGCCGGAATTTTTGCATTCGATCACAAGGTGGGAGATCGAGGCTGGTCGAATTATTGGATCGGTTTCTTGAGCGGTAACCCCGCAGCCCGCGGATAGATCGATGGTGATAAACCGATTTTCTTCACACAAATCAGGTTGTGCTCTTCGCTGACACCAGGCAATAAAACGGGAATGATCTTATCGAGCGTTCCACCCAACATTTGGATCGCTTTCTGAGCTGATTTCGTTTCCTGTGTTGCAGCTGCTCCCTTTTGCGCCAAAACAGAACCACTTACATGAACCAGGGGGAGCAAATATTCAACCAGGGATGGCATCAATGCCACCGCTCTGGCCAGCGCCCAATCATAGGTTTCCCGATGAGCCGGCTGATGCGCGATTTCTTCCGCCCGTGCACTCAGAACGGTTACCTGTTCCAGACCTAATTCATCAACAACCAACTGGCAGAATCTGGCTTTCTTACCGGTGGATTCAACAAGCGTAATTTGAATTTCCGGAAAAGCTATCTTTAGTGGAATACCGGGGAAACCAGCGCCTGTACCGATATCGATCACTTTTGAGATTAGGGTGTTTTTCATAGCCAGCCAACAGGTCAACGAATCCAGGAAATGCCGGATACGGATCGCTGACACCTCTCGGATCGCGGTCAGATTGATGCGTTGATTCCAATCGATCAGTAAATTTTCATAGCGCTGAAATTGTCGAACCTGATCATCGGTCAGGGAGATATCTGTTAGCTGGTAGATCTGTTCACGAAGAGAATCCATGATTGTGATTATACCTGACCTGAACTAGCCTGGATATTTGTCGGTTAGCGTGGGAACATTTTATGCATATATTCGTCAATTCAATATGGATTTGGATTTTTCTTGTTTTTCTCGTACAATCGGTTGGATGAAACCTCGAAACTCTTCTTTCGTTGTAATGATCCTGGTTATTTTATTCACAGCCTGGGTGCCAACCGGGGTTGTATCAGCCGATGATATCCCATCATCAGCCTATGTTGATGGAGTGGTGGGGCATGCCCAACAGCATACTCTTTCCTGTGAAGCTCGATCAGCGGTCGACCTGGCAGCCTTCTGGGGAATCTCCTTCAGTGAGGAACAATTCTTGGCGAAAATTCCATCCTCGGATAATCCGAATAATGGATTTGTCGGTGATGTCGATAGTGCCTGGGGGAGTATTCCACCCAAGTCATATGGCGTACATGCCCAACCCGTAGTTAAAGCATTAAAGAAGCTGGGACTCAAAGCTCGTAATGAGACCGGGATGAGCAAAGATGATCTGAAACGGGAGATCGCCTCCGGGAAACCAGTGATCGTATGGGTTATTGGTCAGATCTGGAAGGGAAAAGGGCAGACATATACCTCTGAGAGTGGGGAGGATGTGATTGTCGCACGATACGAGCACACCATGATCATGACCGGTTATAGTAAAGAATCCGTTGAATTGATCGACGCATTTACCGGTAGTCTGCAATACTATTCCTGGACTTCCTTCCAAACCTCCTGGTCCGTTTTGGGCAATATGTCTGTTGTAGTTGATGGCAAAAAAGACTCCGGATCCAGTTCAAGGCCACCCCTACTCCAAAGCCCCCAAGAAAACTGCGAAGAAAACGTATACGGTTCAACAGGGTGATTATCTAACCGATATCGCGAGAAGGTTGAACCTGGATTGGCGGAAGATAGCAGAATTAAATAACCTGTACTACCCTTGGGTCATCCATCCGGGTCAAGTCTTGAAACTTAAGTAGAGTCAGAAAACACAGAGTAGGAATAATATGCATTTCCGGATTACAAAGTCGATCTACCGAATTAACCGAATCGATTATCCAACCCTGCAAAACAGTTGATGATTCGGGTAAAGTGTTTTGCCGCTTTCAGGTAGAGATCTAAACGAAGGTTTTCGTTCGGCGCATGCATTTGGGCACCTGGATAACCTGCTCCAACGTTGATGATGGGGATATCGAAGTGTTCTCTTACAATGGATGTCGGACTTGATCCTCCACTGCTGGGAAGGATTTTCATCGTTTCACCATACACATCCTCAGCGGAACGGACAGCCATCTGCACAAAGGGATGATCCACATTGGTCACGGCTGGTTTCTGGTAACCCAGATCCTGAATTCGAATATCATCAAAACCATTCCGGTCGAGATGGGCTCGCAACAGTTCCAGAATCTCCACCGGATCTTGATCTGGTACAAGGCGGAAATCAACCTTGGCGCTGGCTTTAGCCGGTAGGACTGTTTTCGACCCCGGTCCTTGATACCCTGATGTGAGTCCACAGATCGTACAACTGGGCTCATGCGCTTCAGCCAATCGTAATTCGGCTCCCCCTTTCAAGCCTCTCAGAAATCCCTGAATGCCATACCTTTCCTTATAATCTGGGGCGGGATCGGGCAGGGCTTCCAAGAGGGCGCGGGTGCGATATGAAATAGGTTTCACTTTATTATAAAAACCCGCGATACGCACGTTTTCATCCTGTCCTTTTAGTGAGTTGAGCGCCCAGATGAGTCGCCAGGCTGCATTTGGAAAGATGGTTCCGCCTAAACCGGAGTGAGCATCCTGTGAAGCGGTTTCAACGCTCAGCTCGACATACAATATCCCGCGATACCCAAGCGACATCAGGGGATGATCCTGATCATCCACCACACCATATTCCCAGACACAGGCATCTGCCTGCAGTTCAGTGATATGATCCCGCACAAAAACAGGCAAGCTTTCACTGGATGATTCTTCTTCCCCTTCGATCAGGAATTTTATGGTGCAGGGTAATTCATCAAAGGTAGCCAGTAAGGCGTCCAAGGCAAATAACCGGTAAACGAGATGACCTTTATCATCGCTGGAGCCACGCCCATACAACTTGCCATCCCGAATAGTGGGTTCAAAAGGTGGAGTGAGCCAGAGGTCTAACGGATCCGGTGGTTGAACGTCGTAATGATTGTAAATGAGCAGAGTCTTATCTGAAGTTCCCTTTCTCTCACCAAAAACGATAGGTGCGCCTTTTGTTGGATATACCCGGGCAGAAAACCCACGTCGTTCAAGCATGGTACGAACGATCTCTGCGCATTCAGCCATCCCTTGATTTTGAGCTGAGATACTGGGTTGACGGACGAACTGGCTTAACTCAGCAATGCTTTCATCCAGGTGAGATTCAAGGTAGACGTCGATATCGGTATAATCCATTTGAGCTCCAGGAAAATTCAACAAGTTACCATGGAATCGATTATTTGAAGATCCTATTTAGCCAGAAAAAGATGCCAGACCCGGCAAGGGCAAAAGCAAGCATTTTTAAAAATTTCCCCACCCAACACCATAACAAAAACTTTACGATGGGCATTTTTAACGCACCCGCAACGATTCCAGCCATATCGAAGGCGGGGTTGGGAATGAACGCCAGAAATACGATCGTCCAACCGCCATATTTTCTCATCCAATCCACTATGCGGGTGTAATAAGATTTATTCTCTATGGCAATTTGCCCGGAATACCCGGCAATATACCCGGTAATCTCACCGATTGCAGCGCCCGTTCCTGCTGCGAGAGCCACCAAAACGGGTGGATAGACCGTAGCCATGGTTGAGGTCAGTAGTACTCCAGGGACAGGGATAATTACGGTCGCATTGGCAACAATGGAAAGCAGGAATATACCAGGAAGCCCAAAAGCTTCCAGTTGTTTTACCTTATCTCGAAATACAAATATCAGAATTGTGATGAGTATGACTGGGACGAGGGCTAACAACTTGCGCCATTGTTTGCCCTTTTTCTCTTCCATGGAGCTTTACTTCTCCCCCGTAAGCAATTCCTGAATGTGAGATATCACCATGTCCATGGCGACCACATTAAAACCGCCTTCAGGGATGATCACATCAGCATACCTTTTAGAAGGTTCCACGAAATCCATATGCATGGGGCGAACAGTATTCAAGTACTGATTGATCACATGCTCGGTTGTACGTCCACGTTCAGAGATGTCCCTTTCCAGGCGACGAATAAAACGGATATCTGCGTCGGTATCGACAAATATCTTTACATCGAACAGTTTTCGTAATTGTTTTTCTGCAAAAATTAGAATTCCTTCCACCAGGATTACCCGCTGGGCAGCAATATGGGTGAATTGAGTTGTACGGGTATGGGTTTTGAAGTCGTAGACCGGGAGGTCCACAGCCTGCGAATTCTTAAGTTGCACGATATGCTGAATGAGCAAATCGGTATCAAGGGAATCAGGATGATCGAAATTAACCTCCATCCGTTGATTCGGCGGAAGCGCGCTGAGGTCTTTGTAGTAGGCATCATGGGGGAGGTAGGCGATCCGGTTGCGGCCGACACGGTCAAGGATAGCCTGGGCGACAGTTGTCTTACCTGAGCCCGATCCACCAGCGATTGCAATAACCAGGGGGGAATTCTTTCGTGTCATGGGCTAATTATAAACGAGCCTGTTATAAATGACAGGTTGACTTAGCAAACTAGAACAAGTATTCTAATAGTAAGTCAATGACTACGGAAAATGGTATAGCTATTTCATAATTGTTTACTCATTCACATTTCTATCGGGGAATTATGGCATCAATAGAATCAACCAGAATGGATCCTTATCTACTCCTAGCACGGGCTGTCATCGTCCAGGCTTTCGAAGACCTGCAAAGTCCTGATCAAACATGCGCAGAGCGAGCCAGGTGGTGGCTTGAAAGAGATGGGTTGGATTGGTGGGAAATGATTGGATACAATCGGTCTGTCTTGCGCAAATGGCTTAACCTGGTCTAATCTACACTTCCTCCCCGGGTATGTATTCACCTAATAATCCGTCCCTCCCGGCGATAAACATAACCTCTTCCATGGTACGGACACCCAACTTGCTCTTGACTGCCTTGAAATAATAATGAATTGTCCTCGGAGTGACATGCAATGAACGCGAGATAGCCCTGGCATTCAAACCCTGGGCAACATAGCGAAGAACAGTGATCTCTCTGCGGGTGAGCGGAAGTAAGCCTGGAGTCATTTGATAATTATAGAATAAATGTTCTATATCAACAAGTGACAATAATCCACAAAGATCTGGGTTTGTAATCTTGATTTACTCACTAAGATTCCGGCGGATTCTTCTGGTATATACAAAAAGCAGCCTGATGTTTTCATCCAGGCTGCTCAATATACGTTTGAACCAAAATGGAGGTAGTTATCCTTTTTGTTTAGCCCTGAATACACCGGCAACCCCCAATAAAATTAATGCCATCCCACCCAGCGTCCATCCTGTCAGTGGCTCCTGGAGGATCATCCAACCCAACAGAACCGCAATGACCGGATTAACATAGGCATACGTCATGGCGATATTGGTCGGAAGCAGACGAAGTGCCCGGACGAATGCTGTGAAGGCGATGACCGAACCAAATATCACGAGATATCCCCAGGCAAACCAGGCTTCCCGGATCGGTTGAGGGAGGGGTTCTCCGCTCAAAAAACCGACCAGTAACAGTCCGATCGCTCCAAAAAGATGTTGATAGGATGAACTGACCTCTGGAGCCAGGTCCACGCGTTTACGACTTTGTAACAAACTGCCGCCGCCCCAAAGCAAACTTCCCACCAGGACGGCAACGACCGAAAGAACATCTGCCTTAATGCCGGTTTGGAATGCAGGCGCGGACAGTAAGCCAACTCCCGCAAACCCAACCAGAAGGGAAATTACCAGTAATGCGGAAGGCTTTGCGGCGGTCAATGATTGCTTCCATGATGGCGACGTAGATCGGTGTTGCTGCGATGATCAAAGCTGCAATGCCGGAGTGGAGTCGTTGCTCGGCAAAAGACACCAGTCCATTTCCACCCACCCACAACAGGCTCCCGGATAATGCCAGCAATCCTGCTTCCCTCCAGCTTAGGCGCACTCGCTGTTTTTTTATGATAGCCAGGGTAAGCAGTATCAGCCCAGCTATGGTTACCCTGCTGCCGGCCAGGAAGAATGGAGGAAAGCCGGAGCCATCTTTTACGCCAATGCGAATTGCCAGGTAGGTGCTCCCCCAGATGACATAGACGATCAAGAGGTTGGCTATTCCAGCCCAATTGGTTTGTTTCGGAGTTGCTACCGATTCAGAGGAATTACTCATCTATTTTTCACCTTTATTGTTGAGAAGATTCATCGTTTTCACTTCACCAATCATTCATTATTGGAGTGGTTGGTTTAGATTATAGAGGTACAGGTAGGCGCCCTTTTCAATATATTTTTTCCTCAGTGTTCCGATTTGATTCAAATGACTTAATATATAGTCAAATTCATTCACTGTACAGGTGGAGCAGTTGTGAGTAAGGACAACCCAGACCCGTTTTTTTCCAATCAATCGATCGATCTCTTCTACATATTTCTCCGGTTTTTCACTAGATTTGATGCCAATTATATAGTCTGACTCATCAAATCCATACTGGTCTGCATAATACCAAAATGAAAACCTTGCCCGGATAATAAAGATAAATGACATCTCCGTCTTTGATAATTTTCCCTGAGATCAGATAACACCGATTTCATATCTTCTTTTATGTAAGGTTCCCTCAAATATGTAAAGCTTGTTTTTATGGGTTGCGCCAGGACGAGTATAGCGAGAACTAAATACATAGCCCATCCGAGCCATGTTCTCTGTTTGGAAAATTCAACCCTGACGATCTCAATTCCCTCAACCATCAGCAAAATTGCGATAGGAAACGCGAATAGTAATAATCTGCCGGCAACTGGATACATTTCAAAGCTCGATCCGATCAACATAAGGATGATAGGAACTAATAAAACGAATCCAACCTGCCACCTCTTGATTAACACGTCTGCAGATCCGACCACCAATAGACTTAATGGAATGAACAATATTTTACTGTCCCGATAACCCATGAAGCTGACATAATCGGTTAGAGTAGTCCCAAACCAGGAAAGATTTTTCCAAGGTGGTAATGGCATGAAAGCAAAATCCCAATAGTTGTTTAAATTTGAATTGCTTCGGATGGAATTCAGAGTTACCGAGAATTCTAAAGCAAAGCCGGCGAGCCAAAGTAGAATACAGATGCCGAGCCATCTCAATTTTTGATAATTTTTTGAACGAACACACTCAATTCCCAGCGTAATCCCACTGCCGGCAAGGATAAATACCGATGGATGAGAAATCCACATCCCCAAAAACCCCAATAAGCCAAATAGGAGAATCGTATTCTTCGATGCGGAAGGTTTCAACGATCGTATAGCCATCCAGATCAGTAGTAAGGATATGAAAACATCGCTGGAATATTGTTTGGCTTCGGATGAGAAATATACTAAATTCGGTAGAATCACAAATAGACCGATTGAGAGCAGAGTGCCAGACGACGATTGGAATGAACGGGATACAAGCAATATCAAAAAAATGGATAAAATACCAGCGAGGAGGGGAAATATTCTCAAGAGCAGGTCTTTATTTCCGCCTAACAAATAAAAACATTTTTCAATCCAAAGGAAGAGTACGGGAGCTCCCTGATTATTGTCGAGAGGAAGTAATAACTCGGCATATGATCGATTTCTAATGTTTAAGGCGAGCATCAATTCATCTAGCCACAATGGTCGATTATAAATAAACTGTCTCATCCTTAAGAAAATCCCTATCAAAATGATGACAGAGATTGAAATTGAATTGACGATATCCTTGCGATTCTTGAACATGATCCCCCCGGAGTAAACTGTTCGTTTGGAAAAGGTAATTTAATAAGAAGAAGTAGAGAGTCTGGAATAGGTATAAGGTAAGTATACCGGAATAAGGAAAATTCTATCTTGAAGAGACTATTTATAAAGGTGAGCCACCGATGGGAATCGGACCCATGACCTGGCGTTTACGAAACGTCTGCTCTACCATCTGAGCTACGGTGGCAACTGGCGAATTATACCAGACACAATCTGTAGACGGAAGAAATCTTTACATCCCTATTTTCCAACGCCGGATAAATCTTCGTTGATCCTCTGTTTCGGGGGAGGGTTTCATCCAGACAGGTAATCCTTTTCGCAGCTCAGCAATCTTACCCAATGCATCTTCAGGCTCTGACCCATGCCTGATAAGCCAGCACCCCACAACAGTTCCGGTCCTACCTCTGCCGGCGAGACAATGCAAATACACCGGGTTGTCCTCCGCAATATTCCTGTCTATCGTATCCAATATCTCCACCATTAATTCCTCAGGTGGCAGATCGAAATCGACGATCCCAAACCTGTAGTAATGGACCACCATTATGTCCTGCTGGAGTAAAGGGATAAATGCACTGGAATATTCAGGCAAATCCCCATTGATCGGATGGGTCAGATTAATAAAACACCGTATACCTTCATCCAGGAGAGAATAGACTCCGGGATGAAAACTCGATGGATTTTCACGCATAGGGTAGCGGCCGGCCATGAATTTTCCGGGAAGGATCCAGTAGCAGCCGAGTGAAGATAAATCCATCATTCTCTTTTTGTCTTTCCACGCTGGATGGACTGTTTTCCAAACCGTTGTTGTAACGTGTCCATTGCCTCATGTAAACGGATCTCTTTTTCAGTTTTTGACTCCCATAAACCCATCTGATGCCAGGATTTACCAAGACCACTCACTCCAACCCCTAACAAGCGGATCTGGTGTCCAGGTCGGTGAAAACCGTGGAACAGGTCGAGCACGTTTTGTAGAATGATGCTCTCCACGTCGGTTGAGGTTTCCAAATGAACCTGTCGGGTAAACGTCGAAAAATCCTTAAGTCTGATTTTGATTCTAACCGTGTTACCGCAGAGTTGACCTTCCCTCAATCGGCGGGCGACTTTCTCAGTCAACCATCCCAATGTCTTCTCGAGTTCCTTTAAGTCGATGATATCTTCGCCAAAGGTGGTTTCCTGGCTGATCGATTTTATCCCGTGTTCCACCACCACCGGCGATGCGTCAATGCCATGGGACGCATCATGCAGGTAACCGGCAGAATTTCCAACCAATTCTTTCAACTCACCCAAACTCATCTTTTGAATATCCGCGATCTTCTCGAGCCCTGCTTCGTTCAAGTGGGCTGTCATTTTTGGTCCGACACCCCAGATCGCCTGAACGGATAGAGGTGATAGGAATTCATCCTCTTTACCGGGAGTGACGATGGTGATGGCTCTTGGTGCCAAACCAGTCCGCGATCTGGCTTTGCCGGTGTCAGTTGCGATCTTGGCGATCAGTTTGCTCGTCCCACCACCGATGGAACAGGGCAGCTCCGTTTCGGTGAAAATCCGTTGCTGAATCTGCCTTGCGATCAACTCCAATGATTGAGGGAGATCGCTGACATCAACAAACGCCTCATCGATGGAGACTACTTCAACCAGAGGGCTGATTTGCTGGAGGATATCCATTACGCGCTGAGAATAGAGCGTGTATTCCGAATAATGCCCATGGACGAGAAGCAATTCCGGACAAAGCCTTAATGCTTGCCCGGTAGGCATGGCACTATGCACTCCATACTTCCGCGCCGCATAAGAACAGGTGGAAACTACGCCTCTGCCGTCAGGCGCTCCACCCACTGCGAACGATTTTCCAATCAGGCTGGGGTCTTTGAGCTCCTCAACAGAACAGAAGAAAGCATCCAAATCCATGTGTAGTATTTTGCGTGTGCCCATTAACTCTGATTCTAGTCTACACAAGAATTGGGGGCAAGCTCTGAAATGTATACGGAAAATTTATATCAAGCTTGCTGTTTAATAGATATAATAACGTTATGGGGGGTGTAATGTTCACCACAGCTTCCATATAATTGTTCGGTTTATAGGTGAGTATATGAAAGCCGACAACATCGTACCAGAACCCTTTGCGAAATTCAGACATGGATTAATTGTCTCCTGTCTTGCCCAAGCGGGAGAGCCTCTCTACGGGAGCGAAAATATGGCTGCCATGGCACAGGCTGCTTCTGCCGGTGGCGCGCTTGCCATTCGCGCCAATACTCCGGAGGATATCGCCGCTATTCGCGCCCGGGTGACTCTTCCCATCATTGGATTATTCAGAGTTCATTTACCCGGGTATTCTGTTTCCATTACGCCGACAGTTACCCACGCTGAAATGATAGCAACCGCCGGGGCGGATATGATTGAGCTGGATGCGTCTCAATTGCCACACCCTGAAGGTTTGCTGGTGGAAGAATTGATCCGAAGGGTAAAGAAGCTGACCGGCAAACCAGTCGTAGCGGATGTAGCCACGGCCACCGAAGGGGTGTTGGCTGCCAACATGGGGGCGGATGCGGTAATGACAACCCTGGCAGGGTACCATCCGGACGGTCAAACCGGGGAACCCGATTATGAACTTATCGGAACGCTGGCCAAACGGTTACATATTCCTTTGATTGCGTATGGCAGAATCAACTCTCCGGATAGGGCGAGAAAAGCTTTGGATATGGGTGCCTTCGCCGTGGTCGTAGGTAGCCCGATCACGCGTCCTCATCTGATCACAGAGCGATTTGTCAAAGCAATATCCAAAGAGTAATTAACACAAAACCATCCTGCGGAGTATTAAAGCCTGTGTCCTATACGCGCACAGGCTGGCTTATTTGATGAGGGTATAATTCGAAATACGAATCGACCTCGCCCTTTAGAAAGCCGGTGAAAGTTGCGTACATTCAGGAATATCTCCATCCTACTACTTATCAGCTTCCTGGTTGGATGTAATCCAGGAGCTACAGTATCCGTACCACCCGCATCCGTAACTGCTCCTTCCATCCCGGCTCCAACAACCCTGCCGACGCTAATCCCAACGAGTACACCGCACGCGATCCTCTCGACTGCTGAGACGGCTATTAATTTTCATTTACTCCAACTTCATTTTATTGACCCATTAATTGCGTTCGGGATTGGTGGATCTGGAATTAATACCCGCCTCATAATAACCAAGGATGGCGGAAAATCATGGTCAGACTCTACTCCACCAGCCTTGAAATCCATCGTAGAAGGAACGAATCTGGATCTGATTGCCGCTTTCAGGGGAAATAACCGGATTTGGTTGACATATTCTGGACGGTTGGGAGAGCCTATTCCTGATGAGAAAGTATTTTATTCGGATGATGCAGGTGTAACCTGGTCAGAAAGTTCTCTATTGGATAAGTCTGGATTATCGGAAAGTTTCTTCATCAGTGATCTCTTCTTTGTGGATGACAGTCATGGCTGGTTGGTGGCGCATGTCGGCGGCGGCATGAATCACGATTATCTGACCATTTATCGCACTCTGGATGGAGGCAGTTCCTGGTCCCGGATCGTGGATCCGATCAATAATGATGCTGGGATCCAATCCTGTTCGAAGAATGGGATCTGGTTCGCCGATTCGCAGCATGGCTGGCTGACAGGCAGCTGCAATGGTGTTGCCGCCGGTGTTTTGCTTTATCGGACGGTGGATGGTGGAACGACCTGGCAGGGTGTTGATCTGCCCGTTCCAGTTGGATACGAATCGTTGTTTTCAATGGAATCGGGATATTGTGGTAGCAATCCAATCCACGAGTCGAATGGTTCAATTATACGGATCGAGGTCGCGTGTAGACAGGTGTCACCAGTGGAAACCGTGGTATTTTTTGATGCGATCAGTCAGAATAATGGTTCGAACTGGTCTATCACAAAAGTGGATCAATCCCGACAGAACATGTATATGGTGGATCAGGTTCACGCTATTGATCTCAATCAGGTGTGGCGCTGGTCAGATGACGGCGGCGTTTCATGGACTTTAGCTACTATTGAACCTGAATGGCAGGGGTATGGAATTGATTTTCAGGCTGTCGATACATCGCATTGGTATGCCCTAACTTGGAATGACGGGAAGACGAATCTGGCTATCTCAACCGATCAGGGTAAAAATTGGACGATGATAAACCCGGCCATGGTGGGGAAATAGTATTATTTATACGGTTTTGTCTGGAGGATTGAAAGGCGCCCCCCGATGAAGCTCTAACATCGTCCCCTCAATGGGGGCTCACAATCAAAAAATGTTTATGTCAAGTGTTAGCGCCCCCGGTGAGGATTGAATACAACCCCTTCAATGGGGGCTCACAACCAAAAGTGTTTGTTAAATATGGAGCGCCCCCGGTGAGGATTGAATACAACCCCTTCAATGGGGGCTCACAACCAAAAGTGTTTGTTAAATATGGAGCGCCCCCGGTGAGGCTCGAACTCACAACCAACGGATTCGAAGTCCGGTACTCTGTCCAATTGAGCTACGGGGGCGAACTTGCAAATTATACCCGATTTTATTCACTCAACCCATTCACACAAAACTTTTCTGAGTATAAGAAATTGCTCGATAAACGCCCAGAAATTGAAGAATGCTCATCAATCTATACTACCGTAGATTCGCGCAAAAAATCGCGTACAGGATCCCCGATACTCCACCCGCCAGGAATAGGACAAGAGGAATCCAATACCCAGGTTTCTTTTTATTCGAACCATCGCTATGGGTTAACCAATATATTAAGGATATGACGACCAAATTAAATAAGGTCATTTCCGGACCCCATAAGAAATTACCATCATTGACCCGTCGCCCAGATTCTGCGAATAATGCGTAGCTAAGCCAGGAGACGATGAAAACGCTCCAGGAAAGGATCAGCCACCTATCCTTGATGGCATCCCGAAAATTGAGTATTACTATAGATAACGGAAATAGAATGGATAACAACTGGCCAAAAACGACAGGAGTTGAGTTGGCCAATTTAGTTATGACGAGGAAAGGCTGTATGAGTATACCTACTGAATCTGGATTCATGTAGCGCAGCCAGTACTGCCAACTTAAAGTGAGAACCATAGGAACTGCATATCCCCAGACGAGGAATTTCCACATGATTTTCTCTTTCGAAAATAATTGGTAGATAACAAACAACCCAAGAATTGGAAGAAAACCCATTGCGTAATTCGGTTTGGACAATATGGAACAAATATTAATGATCGCAATGAAAAGGATATCCGTTGGAGATACCGTACCTGTTTTTGTTTTATATAGAAAATAGGCAAATGAGATCAAGCTAAACAGCTTACCAAGCCAGATCGTTGGATTGTGAAACGAGAGTATTGGGATATAGCTAAATGGTTTTATCCAATCTTGAGGAAGATTGATAAAGATGGGTGAATAAAATAGGATCGACAGAGTCAAAGTTGATGCGAAAAGCCATCGAATTGAAGGTTTCGTTTTAACAATTACGAATAATGAAGTGAAGGCAAGGGTTAACCAATTTACCATTAGTACGAAGAACATCGCATATCGGACCTTCACCGAAAAGATTTTCATCGTTAAAAGCGACAGAAACGTAAACAGCGGATTCGCTACAATATTTCTATCGAAAATCAGGCTATGCGTATTGTCAAAACGGAGTATGTAATTTTGATGTGCTCCAAAGTCTGTCCTGGGAAAAACGGCTATCATTTGATATAAAGTTGGTAAATAGATGCCAAGACTAATGATGGCGATAACACCATAAGAGATGATCACCTCACGATGGTTTTTACACCATCCAATGGCCAATTCCTTAAAGGTCGTCATTCTTATTCCCACAACCCGTTCGTGCGGATCACATCCTGGTACCAGGAATAGCTCCGGCGGGGATGGCGTGTGAGATTTCGATAGTCAATTCGAACCAACCCAAAGCGGGGATCGTACCCGTGCGCCCACTCGAAATTATCAAGAAATGACCAGTAGTAATAGCCTTGCAGGTTCACACCCATTTCAATCGCTTCGGCTATTTTGAGTAGATGTTCCCGGACATACATAATTCGGTCCCTATCCATTACCTGACCATCCGGTAAGACCTGATCATTCATCGCAGTCCCGTTTTCGGTGACGAACATCAGCGGATTACCGTATTGTTCTTTCATGACTTTCAATAACGCCAATATCCCGTCCGGATTGATTCCCCATCCAAGGGCAGTCTTATAAAACGGGGAACTGCTAAATGAACGGGTTGTCAATTTGAGAATGCCACCGCTGTGATTGTATGCGACGGATTCGGTTGCGTAATAATTCAATCCGATAAAATCGGCTGATCCTTTGGAAATTGTCAGATCTGACGATTCGATCGTGGGAGCGGATTCGCCGATCCACGACATCAATTCTTCTGGGAAGTGCCCATTCACTAACGGATCGAGGTATAAGCCATTCAAATAGTCCCAATACCGCTGGTTCGCCAGTAGAGTCTTCCGGTTTGTTCGATTCGGGAATGGTGTGCGAGACATTAAGTACGATCCCTATCTTACCCGGGCATGCCAGCATTTTAAACACCTGCACCGCGTTTGCGTGGGCAACCAGCAAATGATGGGCAGCTTGCATGGCTTTAGAGAAATCCTGATAACCAGGCGCCATGATGCCGGTGAAATAACCATGAAAGGCTGTGACCCAGGGTTCATTTAAAGTAGCCCACAATGGAACCCGGTCGCCCAATTGTTTGAATACCACTTCTGCATAATCGGTGAACCATTGGACTGAGTCTCGGACGACCCATCCTCCTTGGTCCTGTAATGCTTGAGGAAGATCCCAATGGTAGAGGGTCACGTTTGGTTGGATACCATACTCCAACAACCGATCGATGATTCGGGCGTAGAAATCCAATCCTTTTTGATTGACCGGGCGGGTACCATTGGGCATGATCCGAGGCCAGGATAATGAAAAGCGATAAGTATTGACCCCCAAGTCCTTGAGCAGTTTCAAATCCTCGTCCCAATGATGAAAATGATCGCAGGCGATATCGCCGGTATCATTATTTTTAACCCGGCCGGGCATGTGAGAAAATCGATCCCAGATACTTTCCCCCTTGCCCTCCTCATTCCAGGCGCCTTCAATTTGATAGGAAGAGGTGGCGACACCCCATAAAAAGTTTTTTGGAAATGCGATAAAGCCCATATAGTTCTCCCCATAACGTTGGTAGATATGAACCTGCCTATTATAATTGCGAAAACAGGAATGCGCAGGTGACAATGATCAAAGCGGTGATATTTGATTGGGGCGATACCGTCATGGAAGATCTGCCATTGAAAGCTGGTCCGATGGCAGATTGGGATGTTGTCCAGGAGACCCCCGGAATTCGACAGGTTTTGGAATCATTACGGGGAAAAGTGATGATCCTCCTGGGGACGAATGCCTCCGAATCAGGGGAGCAGAAGGTCAGACAGGCGCTCAAAAGGGTCAGTCTGGATGGTTATTTTGATGCGGTCTATACTGCCAAAGAGCTACGTGTTGGCAAACCTGACCAGCAGTTTTTCCAATTAATACTTCGATTCCACGATCTTCAAGCCGATGAAGCTCTGATGGTCGGAGATGACTTTTCCAATGATGCACAGGGTGCCATTAGAGCCGGAATGCGAAGTATCTGGTTTCGGCGGGAAAAAAAAGATGTCATCGAACAACCTCTATACGATGGGGAAATTTTCCGGTTCGACCAATGGGATGATGCTTACTCACTAATCCAAACAGGACAGATCCCATCTTTCGTGCAAATAAACCAGCTCTGGCAGGAGTTTCCACCATCTCATGGGTTATCCAGGCATGTCCAGTTGGTTGGCTTGACAGCATACCTGCTTGGACAGATGCTTTACGATCTGGGTTTTCCTGTTTCACCCATTCTAGCTCAGCGGGGAGGATTACTGCATGACCTGGATAAAAAGGTTTGGCGGGATTCCGGGATTCCCCATGGAGAGTTCGGCGCGAAAATTCTGGAGCAGGCAGGTTATTCCATGGTTGCTGAGATAGTCCACCGGCACCAGGTATTTACTCCACTTACTTTGTCAACCACACCTGAAACGTGGGAACAGAAACTGGTCTATTTGGCTGATAAATACATTGAAAAGGACCAGTTCGTTGGACTTGGCAACCGATTCCATCATTTTCGTTCCCGTTACCCGGATTCTACAGAGTTGTTCGATAAGGTACAGCCATTGGCGCGGTCAATGGAGGGAGAGATGTTGAAAGATTTGGGGATAAAGCAGGAAGAACTCTATTCGCTTCTGATAAGAAAATTACTACGAATTCCTATTAATTGAGATAGGACCATCCACAAAAAATGATGGCTACGCTCATTCGCATAGCCATCATTTTCTTTTTGTCTATTCTTCTTACCGGGTATTGAAATAGTTATAAACAGCTTCCGATACCTGGGCGACCATCCGGTTGATTGGATCCCAGACCAGTTGGACCGGGTGGTGCATAAAGATGGAGATGATGTAATCCCCGCCTGGAGTGTAAATAATCCCGGAATCGCCCATGGTATGGATCAATCCATCACCTTCGGTGGCATACGCATGCTTATGAGCGATCTGAGTTCCTTCGGGTAATCCGGCTTCAAGCAGGATCGCGACTGTTTTATTTCCTGCCAGGAGGGCGATCATCTGCTTGCACTCTGCCTGGGTCACCTTTTCCGGAAAGGCTGCCATCAGTCCGCCTCCACCGGTATTCGAACACATATAAATATCTTCCAATACTGTGCCAATATCCAATGGCGTGGTCTGGCTGTATGGGTCTGGATCGGTGAAAATATCCGTTCGCTTATTCGCCGGAGTCTCGGGTCGGTCGATGAAATCGGGGCGAGCCATATATGCACCCAGGAAGGTGTTCTGCAATCCCAACGCTTTCATATCCTGGGTTACTTCCCTGGGGCCGAATCCTTTCGTGAGCACCTTGTCCATCAAATTATCCGCAGGGTCATTACCGGATTCTTGTATCATGAGCGAAAGGGCGTCGGTGATATCTGGCGGCGTGGGTTCATCCACCCGGCGGAAAACCGAAACCATGATCGGGATTTTGATAGTACTTTCTGCTGAGAAAGCGATATCCGGATCTATCGGCAATGTCGCGCCGTTTTGGAGTGCAAAGTGCAGGGTCTCGCTTGTTTGCAAGTCTTCCAAGTAGATGTCAACGATCCCATCAAAATTATTCAATTGGATAATCTGCTGGATCAAGACCTGCAAATTAGGCAGGGCGGGACGAGGCGCCTGTGTGTTCTCAAAACTCAGATTCACCATCCGCTTGCCGGGTGAGCGAAATGCTTCCTGAATTAATTGGACTGCCCGATCCAAATTCAATGTATTGCCGGGCTTTCCCGGTTGAAAAGCTGTGGTTCCTGGTACTGGTATGGGTGGTGTAGGCGGTTCATCGTATCGGATCGAAATCTCATTTTGCAAATAATCGCGTAATCGCTCCTCGGAGAAATTCGCTCGGAGAGGTATCTGGGTGGTGGCAATATCCCTGTTCCAAAGATAATCCCAGTATCCTGTCCAAAAAGGTTGGCTGACCCGTTGCATATCTGCGGCGGTAAGCATGCCCTCTAAATCCAGGTCAAAACCTGCCAGGGAAGGCTTAATTTGAATGGCGGCGTTGTTATATCGCAATTCCACGGGAGTAGAATATACTAACAATAAACGATTGGCTGCTTCCGCTCTGTTTAAATTTCCAACCGGGATTCCGGCAATTATCATTCCCGAAGGGAAATTCGCCCGAATGCGGCTGTAACGAATAAGCTGTAATACAGTCAGGATTACGGCTGCAAAGATAAATAGCAAGGAAATCCAGCGCAAGGCTGAAAATGAATTTCGTCGTTTCACATGACCTCTTTGATTTGACTAAATTTTACCAGAGAATACGAACCAGGTTTGACGGTAGCTGGAAATTTAAAATGAGGTAGAATCTGGAACAACCCTTGAAGAAAGATTCTGGCATTTTCTGCCGTTGTTTGACACATATTTAACCACTGGTTATACTTCAAAACAATCCTATTCAATGGAGAAAGACCTTGAAAAAAGCGCTAATTACTGGAATAACCGGACAAGACGGCTCATATCTCGCAGAAATGCTCTTATCCAAAGGGTATGAAGTACACGGAGTGATTCGTCGGGCAAGCACATTTAATACCAGGCGAATAGACCACCTCTATGCTGATCCGCATAACAATGGTAAGAAGGTTCATCTCTCCCTCCACTACGGCGATATAACCTCGTCGGATACCCTGGTGAGTGTTATTTATTCAATTCGACCAGATGAGATCTATCATCTTGCCGCCCAATCTCACGTGCGGGTAAGTTTTGATATGCCAGAATACACAGGTGATGTTACCGGATTGGGCACGATCCGAATCCTGGAGGCAGTCAGAAAGAGCGGGATCCCGGCCAGGTTTTATCAAGCTTCCTCAAGTGAAATGTTCGGGGGCGCAAAACCTCCCCAGAGCGAGATTACACCATTCGAACCACGCAGTCCATACGCGGCTGCGAAAGTGTATTCCTACTGGATCGCCCGGAATTATCGGGAAGGGTACGGCATGTTCGCTTCCAATGGTATTCTGTTCAATCACGAATCCCCCAGACGAGGCGAGACGTTCGTCACCCGCAAGATCACCCGAGCTTTGGCTGAAATTAAAGCTGGCCGGCAAAGTAAACTTTACCTGGGCAACCTCGAATCCCGCCGCGATTGGGGGTATTCGCCGGAGTATGTCGAGGCACAATGGCATATTCTGCAACAAGATCAAGCCGATGATTACGTGATTGGCACTGGTGAAGCGCACAAGATCAGTGAATTCCTGGATGAAGCTTTCGGTTATGCAGATATGGATTGGCATCAGTATGTCGATATCGATCCACGCTATTTCCGTCCGACAGAGGTGGATTATCTCCAGGCGGACCCAACAAAGGCGAAAAAGCAATTGGATTGGGAGCCGAAGATCAGATTTCATGAATTGGTCCGGATCATGGTGGACGCGGATCTCGAGCTGGCTGGTTTGCCCTGCCCTGGAGAAGGGAAAAAATTGCTAGCTGAACGGTTCGGCGATTGGCATCGCTGGGAAGATCAGGTCATCAGCATGGGTAGGTAGACAGATACAACGGAGGTCATACTCCGCAGTATTTATGAATTGATCATTGTTATAATTTACGTATGGAAAAAGAAAGAGTAATCCATCTTCTAAGGCAAAACATCCAAGAAATCCAATCCCTTGGAGTGGATCAGCTATACCTATACGGATCAGTAGCGCGGGAAGAAGATAACCTATCCAGTGACATCGATATCCTGGTTGAATTCAATAAACCAATCGGATTATTCCACTTAAGACTACTTCAAGATCGACTTGAAGAATTGTTGGGTAAACCGGTTGACATTGGTACACCAGAAAGCCTGAAACTTCGGTTTCGGGACAATATTCTTCACGATGCCTTCCATGTCCTCTAGACGAGATATTGATCGAATCCATGATATTGTTGATGCAATTAATGAGATTTTTGGCTTTATTAATGACATAAGTAGTGAGGAATTTCTACGTAAACCAGTCATAATCAGGGCAATTGAATTAGACTGCATCATCATTGGCGAGGCAGCTAATCACCTTTCCGATGAATTTATGGATATTCATTCTGAGATTCCATGGCATTACATGCGCGGTCTGCGAAATCAAATTGTACTTGCCTATTTCAACATATCACCGCAGATTCTCTGGGAAACCATTCATAAGGATATTTATCCTGTCCGAAAGCACCTGGAACGAATTATCAGTAATGAGTGATAGATATGACTGCATATATCATTTTGGATATATCTGTTGTTGACTTGGAACTCTACAAGGAATACATGAAAATGGGTCCACCGACAGTTAGCCTGTATGGGGGGAAATACATAGTTCGGGGTGGTCACGTGGAAACGGTTGAAGGAGACTGGGCGCCGAACCGACTGGTGATTCTTGAGTTTGAATCAATGGAAATGGCCAGTGCATGGATCAATTCACCTGAGTATGCTCCTGCACGCAACCTTCGTCACCAGGCAGCCAGAACTCAAGGTGTAATCGTGGAAGGTATTGCTTAACTTTCTTGGGAGAATGTCCCCACGGGAAGGTATGTATCCTTCCAGATAAATATTCCCGTCAATGCGAAAAGGTAGCAATAATTCAGGATCCGTTTGGATTGATTTCGCGCTCCGAAAACCAGCCAGGCGATCACTAATCCCATTAATGCCCGTGATACGCCAAGTGGATCGAGGATATTCGAAGATGGAAGAAATGGAATCAGGATCGCTGTAAAAAACAACAATAATGTGAATTCATCCACCTGATGGGACAAGAACTGGCGTACGGATATATAAATAGCCAGGATTGAGGGGATGACTACCAGAGGGACGATCAAGATTGAGATCGTTAGAAAACCCGATATTGTTACATTCGCTAATTTCCACCAGCCGGCATACGGAAGCCATTCAAACGTGGTTGCCATTGCTCCCCCTGCAGACAATCCCCAATCATTGAACTGGGTAAATAATACGATCTTCCAGAGAATATATGGAACACCTGCAAAGATCGCGAAAATGATCCCAGACCGAATAGTACGAATAAGCAGATAAATGACGAATGCCCCAACGAAAAGAATGGTCACTTCTTTGGTCAAAACAGCAAGCCCAAGGCAGATGGCTGATCTTGTCAACTTTCCACTGATGTACAGGTATACTCCTCCGATTGCGAGTGCATAAGCTAGTGGTTCATTCAGACACAACCGAAGCGACATCAGCGTTCCAATAAATAAGCCATAACTTATTGCTGGCCAGCGGGATTGACCATAGTGGACAAGTATCTTTTCAAGCAGATAAACACCCATGATGATGGATACGAGGTTGACAAGGATCATCACCCAGGGCAGTAAAGCATCATTTCCAAAAGAAAACAACATCGACACAACAGGATATAGAATGCGCTGATAGCGATAAGCAGCCAAATCCACATATTGCCAACCATTCATCGGATCACGGGCGATCTGGTAAGCAAATTGACCATCGTAGCCCATTTCCTGTCCACCAACTCGCGGATCAAAATGACCACCGACTCGAATTAACGACATCGGATCCCAGGAATTGGCAGCTAGTATGAAAATCAGATACATGCTGGAAATGATTGCGCCGATCCAGAAAGGTCGAATATACCTGGTGAATTTATTCTGAAAAATACTGGTCATGATCCTTATATGGATGTCTCCCTACGAATGAACAATGGACCATACTAATTATAGGTTTGTTTTGTACTCGGACATGTTTAATTTTTCCGTCCTCCAAGACGATAGTTGTACTCCCTGTTTTTCCAACCTATGCACGTAGTTATTTACATCAATCCATCCTATGTTATAATCTTGCCATCAGGAAGAGTAAGAGTATTTCCAATTGGTAGAGAAGGGTTGCTAAAGCTGAAAGCGCCCGCAATGGAATTTTCCGAATGTCGCCTGAGATGATTGCGGAAGAAATCTGATCTTCGGAGAGTAGAACCGCACGGGAAGCCCGTTATAGCAAACCGAGTGCGCCTTTACAGGCGAATCGAGGTGGTACCACGGAAGGCATTTCCTTTCGTCCTCAACAGGATGAAGGGATTTCTTTTTTAACCAAGGTAATCATCCATATTTCAACACAAAACCTGACATCAAAATGACAATTGCATTGAGAACCGCGATTATTGGAGGAAAGAATGACCGGAATCGATCTACCCAAGGCGTATGATTTCAAACCTACCGAACAACGATTATATGATTGGTGGGAGAAAAATGGATTTTTCAAACCGACCAATGATCCGAATAAACCGGGATTTGATTCCACAATAAAACCGTTTGTAATTTCCATTCCCCCACCGAATGTGACAGGTGAGCTTCACCTCGGTCATGCGATGTTCGTATCGATGGAAGATCTGATGATTCGCTATAACCGGATGAAAGGAATCCCGACCCTGTGGGTACCAGGTAGTGATCATGCGGGAATTGCAACCCAGCTCCAGGTGGAAAAGATGCTGGAGAAAGAAGGCACAAAACGGGAAACGGTCGGGCGCGAGGAATTTGTCCGGCGCACCTGGGAATGGAAAGAAAAGTATGGCGGAATTATCTTCAAACAAATCCGCCGGCTGGGTGCTTCCTGCGATTGGGATCGGGTCCGTTTTACGATGGACGATGGGCTATCCAAAGCTGTACGGGAAGCATTTGTCCGACTGTATGAAAAGGGATTAATTTACCGTGGACCGCGAATGATCAATTGGTCTCCAGGTTTGAAGACAGCCGTTTCCGACCTGGAGGTGGAATACTCGCAAGAAAACGGGATATTGTATTATTTTAAATACAAACTCGCAGGCGATAGTGGGGAATATATTCCAGTAGCCACAACCCGGCCTGAGACGATCCTGGCAGACACGGCGGTTGCTGTTCACCCTCAAGACCCCCGCTATGTACATTTCGTAGGCCGAAAAGTAATAGTCCCTATTATTGGAAGAGAAATTCCGGTCATTGCCGACACCTATGTGGATCGCGAATTTGGAACCGGCGCTTTGAAGGTCACCCCGGGACATGATCCGAATGATTATGCCATCGGGCAGAGGCATAAACTGCCCATCATCTCGATGTTCGACGAGACCGCTCATGTGACGGAGGTGGGAGGGAAATATGCCGGAATGGATCGGTTTGTTTGTCGTAAGAAGCTCTGGAAGGATATGTTTGAAAGCGGTTTGGTGTTAAAAGAACAACCGTATGTATTAAATGTTCCTCGCACACAACGGGGTGGTGAGGTGGTTGAGCCAATGATCAGTACCCAATGGTTTGTTTCGATTCAACCGTTGGCAGATGCCGCATTGGAAGCTGTGCGGAGCGGTGCGGTCAAGATCGTCCCTGATCATTTCACCAAGGTATACAACAACTGGTTGGAAAATATTCAGGATTGGTGCATCAGTCGACAATTATGGTGGGGGCATCGCATCCCGGTCTGGTATTGCCAGGAGTGCAATGAAATGATTGTCAGAAGGGAAGATCCGACCACCTGCCCGAAATGTGGAAGCGGAAAACTGGAGCAAGACCCCGATGTATTGGATACGTGGTTTTCTTCAGGATTGTGGCCATTTTCAACCCTGGGCTGGCCGGAAGAGACACCTGATTATAAATACTTCTACCCTACTTCCATCCTCGAAACTGGATATGACATCCTTTTCTTCTGGGTGGTTCGGATGATCATGAATGGAATAGAGTTTACAGGCAGACCACCTTTCCACACGGTTTATTTGCATGGATTGATCCGCGACGAGCACGGAACGAAGATGAGTAAGACCAAGGGAAATGTCGTTGATCCCCTGACCGTGATGGACGAATTGGGTACCGATGCACTGCGCTTTACTTTATTGGTTGGCTCGACGCCCGGTAGTGACATGAATTTGAGCATTAAAAAAGTGGAAGCTAACCGTAATTTTATTAATAAAGTGTGGAACGCCGCCCGATTTAGTATGATGACGATTCAGAATGCTCCCGCGAAACCCAAAACCCAACCTGACTGGACACTGGCAGATAAATGGATCAAGACGCGTTTAGCCCAGATCATTCGGGATGCGGATCGGCTGTTTGAATCACATCAATATGGTGAAGCGGGTCGACAGCTTTATGATTTCTTCTGGAGTGAATTTGCTGACTGGTACGTGGAAATTGCGAAAATGCAAATGGGCGAAGGTAGTGATAGAGCTTATTACACAGCCCAGAATTTGGTGGAAATCCTGGATGCATCATTACGATTACTGCACCCATTCATTCCCTTTGTCACAGAAGAGATCTGGGGTCATTTGAAAGCGACCTGTCAGACCCATGCAGCGAATTTCACTCCGGCAAATGGCTGGAAAGAGGCATTGATGATAGCGGATTGGCCTGAAACGCAACCATATAAAAAAGAAGAAGAGAAAACCATTTCGCAATTCAATCTGGTCATGGATATTGTCCGTGCCATCCGGAATTATCGGGCTGAAAACAACATCACCCCGGGGAAGAAGTTGGAAGCACAATTTTATTGTGGCGATAAGATCACAACCGTCCAGTCCCAGTTAGGTTCGATCTGTTTCCTTTCACACCTTGACCGCAGCCTGGTTTTGATCCGCGAAAAACGCCCCGCTGAAGTTGAAAGCTCGGGCGCTGTGGTGGTTTCGGGTATCGAAATCTTCCTCCGGTTGGAGGAAGGGATCGACCTGAATGCTGAGCGAGAGCGATTGGAGAAGGAATGGAAGGAATTGGACAGCCAGATCGAACGGTTGCAGACCTTACTACACAGTCCGTTCGGAGAAAAAGCGCCTCCTGCCGTGGTGGAGAAGGAAAAGCAGAAGCTGGTCACGTTCCAACAGTCCGCAGCGAAATTGAAGGATCAACTGGAGAAGTTGAAATTGTAGAGAAATTAGAAACTAGAAACCAGTAACCAGTAACCAGAAACACGTAATAAGTTTCTAGAATTAGTTGCAGAAAATTGTATGAAATATTATCGGGCGATCACGAGGGTCGCCCCAATAATATTTACAATCTCTCCAGCCCCACGAAAAAGTCTACTATTCCCTCCACGGCTATCTGGACGTCATCCGATAGTGGCGCGAGGAGCTCATTTTGAACAGGCTGGATTCCGAGCACCCAGACATCGCAGCCGATCTCTGCCTTGATATACTTGCAAAGAATTCCAAATGGCAGCGAATGGGTGATACAGGAAACCTGTTCGATTTGCTCTGAATTGAAGAGAGCCAATGCCCCCTGGTTTCATGCCCATATCAGCAGCATCGATAAAGATCACCAATGCAGGCTGAATTTTACGTAAAATTCCGGTGCAGTTCTCTGGAACTGCACCAGAATCAATTCTATACAGATTGTCAGGCAGATCCGCTTCCTGCAGTCGGTGAATGGTAACCAATCCAGACGCATCATCACCCTTCAGGGGATTTCCGATCCCAACCAGCGCGACTGAATTAGTCGGCTTCCGGATCAGGGCAGGGAGGGTTTTCGCCAGGCTTTCTTGCCAGGAGGAATTCCACATCTTCTTCACGCCCATAATAGATCGTAAATGGTTCCTTTTTGATGGATGCCAATTCCCAATCATTCTCATCCATCTCCAGGCATTTAAAGCGGCAGTTCTGAATACATTGTGCACAATAGGTACATTTATCCACATCGTAGCGGATAACAAAACGCTTCGCTGCCTTGTCTATGACCAACAATTCAATCGCATCCGATGGACAGTCTTTAATACATAACTGACAACCGGTACATTTTTCCGGATCCCAGCGCAACTTACCATGGTATCTCACGGGAGCTTGCAGTCTTTTCGAATGGATACTGGACTGTCGCCGGTTTCTTGAATAAGGAAGAGAGGATATCTCCGATCATGCTTCCGATTTTCATGCCAGGACTCCTGTTGTCTTGAGGACGATGATAACCAGCAATTGGACCAGGACCAGCAGCGCTCCGACGCGCCACCACATGCCGACGGTCTGGTCAATTCGCAGGCGGGCAAATAACGATTGTAAGGCAGCTATCACCAGCAGGAGAGCCAGGGTCTTCACCAGGAACAAGATTGGATTGGCAAGACCGCCCAGGTAAAAAGCGGAGACCAAAGTCAAACCGATGATGAGTTCCACGTTTCGTCCCAGTCGAAAAAGGGCAAATCCGCGACCGGAATACTCCGTGAGGGCTCCGGATACAATCTCCGTTTCCGCCTCGGGCGCATCAAAGGGCGGCAGTTCCAGCTTTCCCATCAGTCCGATCAATGCCACGACAAAACCGATCGGTTGCATCACGATCATCCAACTGTGGTTCAAGGTGTAAGTATGGATGGTTGTGATGTCCCAGCTTCCAGCGGCTATGGCAGGTCCGAGTAATGCCAAGAGGAATGGCGCTTCATAAGAGAATAACTGGGTCAGGGTTCGGGTTGCTCCAATAATGGAAAACCTGTCTGCCACATTCGCACCAGCCAGACCGGTGCAAAGTGTCAGTACGCTGAGCATGTAAAGTGTGACGATCAAACTGCCGGTGAAATGATATGCGGGCTGAAAGCCGGCCATAGGCACATACAGAGCGGCGGTCAAGGCAGATGCCAGAGCAACCACCGGTAAACTCTGGAACAAGCCGGGGTTGACACCACTTGGGATGACTTCCTCTTTCGCCAATAATTTAACGAAATCTGCCAATGGCTGCAGGAATCGCGGTCCGATACGGTTTTGAAAACGGGCTACCAGTTTACGATCGATGAATTCGTAAACCAATCCTCCCAGGATGACGAATAGTCCGCCAGGGAAGAATAACAATGCCAGGATGGGGTGGATATTGTGACTCATGCGTAATACTCGATCCCGTATTTACGGATTTCTTCCCAATCTGGGGTGATTTCCTTGCCATCTTTCCGGATGGTAATCATTCGGTCATTGCAAGAGAAGCACGGGTCAATGCCTGACAGGATCATGGGTATATCTGCCAGGTTATGTCCGACAGCGGTCGCGATGACTGAGGCGAAGTTATTGATGCTGGGCGTGCGGACTTTGATTCGTTCCGGATTCTCGGATCCATTGCTTTTGATGAAGTAGAACAACTCCCCGCGCGGAGCCTCCACCCGACTGATGGTCTCGCCTTCAGGAATTCTTCGGGGAACTCGAACGGTGATCTCCCCTGTGGGTAAATTGTCCATGATCTGGCGAATTAATCGATAACTTTCAAAGCATTCTTTCACCCGCACAACAAACCGCGCCTCCAGGTCACCTTTCTCCCCAAGCACAATTTGTACTGGAAAATCTGGATAAGCAGAATAAGGCGCTTCAATCCGGATATCACGCTCCAGCCCGGAGGCTCGAGCGGTGGGACCGACCGTGCCCAATTCTTCTGCCGTTTCTTTGGTCATAAAACCGATTCCACGCGTACGGCCAATTAACGTTTTCTCAGTTGTGATCAATTCCAGATAGGTTTTTGTCCGCGGTTCGAGATAATCAATCCCTTTAAGAATGCTATCCCTAATCGTATCGTTGACATCGCACTTCACTCCGCCCAAAACATTGGCGGAATAGTTGACGCGATTTCCGCATAGTGACTCCAGCAGATCCATCACAGTTTCACGGTCACGCCATGTATACATGAACAAAGTATCGAAACCTGCTTCATGGGCAGCCACACCCAACCAGAGTAAGTGACTATGAAGTCGTTCGAGTTCAGCGACCAGCACCCGAATTGTCTGTGCCCGGGGGGGGACGATCACCTTCGCCAGTTTTTCAACGCCTAATACGTATGCGAAAGCATGGACATGGGAACAAATCCCGCAAATTCGTTCCAAAAGATACAGGTTTTGCGTCCAATTTCGACTTTCGGTCCCCTTCTCAATCCCGCGATGGACAAATCCCAGTCGGACAGAGGCGTCGGTAACGATCTCTCCATCCACGGTAAACTCGAAATGACCAGGCTCTTTCAGGGCTGGATGTTGCGGTCCAATTGGAACAATAAACTTTTCAGGTCGGTCACTCAGCGTCATAATCGTTCTCTTTCTCTTCATCGAAATGATCAAAACCAGTAAACTCTTTACGAAGCGGATAAACACCTGTGGGCCAATCATCAGGTAGAAGAAGGTGCTCATGTATTAGGGGTATCGACGACGTTCACACCAAACATCTCGATTAATTCTCTTTCGAATAAAGTGGCTGAGGGGATGATCGCACAGATGCTGGGCACTTCTGCGTGGTGGTAAGGAAGTTGAACGCGTAGGGTCACCACTGAGGCGGCATTGCAAAAATGATATAAGACTTCAATCGAGCCTCCATATCCAAAACCGGTCTGCTCCTGGTCTTCTCCAATATGCGCCCACTCCCGCTCGTCAGTGGAAGAAACGGATGAAGGAATGTGATCCAGACCTGTAATGGCGGAAAGATAGCCCCATTTTGCATCGTGTAGTAGCTTGAGCCGCCTTAATAAGGTCCGATGATGTAACGATAACATCCAATCAATTCTCTTCCGGAGCGGCAGTATCGGTAGAGATCGGAGACAATAACTCACGCGCCTTTTCCAATAAAGTTGCTGAATCCATGTTATTCTCCAGAAGGTTGATCGGCATGTATTTGTTCTTCCAGCATACGCCGGGCTTGATCTTCGGTGATCGTGGCTGGTTTTTGTTGCTTGCCCGATCTGCCGGGTTTCAATGATTCCAATAATTGCGCCACACCATAGATGATTGCTTCAGGACGAGGTGGACAGCCAGGGACATAAACATTCACCGGAATGACTTGATCGATACCTCCCTCAATGTTATAGCATCCCTGGAAGGCACCGCCTGATATACCGCAAGAGCCGACTGCAACAACAAATTTCGGCTCAGGCATCTGATGGTATGTCCTGATCAACCTTTCCCGAGCCTGACGGGTAACTGGACCGGTGCAAATGAGCACGTCTGCATGACGTGGGCTGCCCTGCAGCTTGATCCCAAGACGCTCAAGGTCATAACGCGGGGTCAGGGTGGCGAGGATCTCAATATCGCAGCCGTTACAGGACCCGCTATTGAAATGGATCGCCCAAGGTGAATTAATCCGCGCCCAGGTTTTGATACTGGTTAAAATGTTATCGTATGATTGCGTAATTGGATTCGTCATAATTGATCTCCTACCTGTAAGATCTTCTACCCGAGCACTAGAGCCAATAATGCCAGGATCAATCCACCCAGAAATATGGCTTCAGTGGAATTGAGGTTTCCCGCACCCAGAACCAGAATTCCAAGATGAAGGATGGCAAAGAAAAGTGCGACAAGGAAGAACGGCTTGTAACCAGGTGACGCAAAATTGGTAGGCGCTTCTTCACCACTGGAATACAGGGAGCGTTTCAAATCAGAGGATTGAATATTACCAACCATTCTTCGACCTATCAGGACAAACACAAGCACCAATGGAATGTAGAGCAAAAAGGCAATGGGGGGTGACAGTAGAATACTCATCAAATTCACCTAAAAACCTAACAAACCGACCAGAGAACTGCCAGCCAGATTGGATAACCATGTAACGAGGGGAGGATAAAAACCAATCCCGATGACCAGGATCCCCAACAAAATGATCGGGAGAAGCATCAGAATACTGGAACGTGATGCGTTCAGTGTGGTTTCCGGGGCTTCGCGCCGGTAGAGGGAATTCACCAGCGGTACATAATAACCCAGTGACAGGACGCTGTTTAAAGCCATGAAGATGACCAAGACCAGCATCCATGGGTTCTGGGTAGATACACCACCTGTAAAGATCTGCCACTTGGACATGAAACCGGCCAGTGGAGGCAAGCCGCCCAAAGCGAGCACTGCAAAACTGAATCCAAGCGCTTCCAATGGGAAACGTCTACTCACTCCGATTAAATCAGCTCGGATTAATGGTCGGTGGGCACCTTTTTGAATGACCAAGGAATATAACAATGCGCCGGCGGAGAGGAAGGCCAGACCTTTCATCATGCCGTGGGTCAACAAGTGGAAGAAACCGCCTTGGGCGCCATCCAGACTTCCGAAGGTGAATGCCGCACCGATACCGGCCAGCATGTATCCGATATGGCTGATGGAAGAATAAGCCAGTAAGCGCTTGATCTGGTCTTGTCGTAATGCCATCAGGTTACCTACAATCATATTGATCGCGCCCAACCCCAAAAGGATCGGTCCCCACCGGTGGTAGACTCCGCTCAGGCTGACAAGCACCCGCAAAAGAGCAATCAGACCGGCTTCGATCACGATACCTGAAAGCATGGCGCTAATGCCGCTCGGCGCCTGCGAATGGGCATCCGGCAGCCAGGTATGCAAAGGAACCAGAGCCGCTTTAATACCAAACCCGACCAGGAAGAGAACGCCTGCGACAAGTAGGCCTGGCATGGCAAAGGTATTGCTTTGTAAGATCTGTAAATCCAGTGTTCCGGTTTGACCAAAGACCAGTGCTATCCCGAGCAGGACCAGGACTGAACCAAGAGCGGACTGCACCAGGTATTTGACACCTGCCTCCAGGCTCCCTTTTTGAGTTCGGTAGAAGGCGACCAAGGTGTAGGTGGAGATGGCCATCAACTCGAACCAGATCCAAAGCAGGAAGAGATCCGCTGCCATGGAAAGGCCGATGATCGACCCCACCATCAGCAGGAATAAGGCGTAGAATTTTTCCTGACCTGCTTCGTATTCCAGGTAGCGGGTGGAGAACAACACGCTGAGAGCACCCAGAATGACAGCGATGTAGCTGATTAAAAGACTGATGCCGTCGAACCGGAATGAGATCATCCCGGACCTATATGTCAGTGCAGTAAATCCGCCTTGAAGTGGTGTCAGGTTAACAAGAGGGATAAGTGTTGTCAGTAATCCGATCAGGGCAACCCAGGCTCCCAAATTAATGTGCTGTTTTTTCCCCATCAGGCGATATGTAAATCGTCCGAGCAAGTACGCGATCGGGGACGTGATCAAGGGGATAATAAAAATCCACAGAAATGGTGATGATATCATGTTACGCTCCCCAGATGACAGCGATGAGGACGAGGACGATGGCGATAAGGATTCCAGCCACATTCCAGTTCAGGGAACCAGTCTGTAACGGACGTATTGCTTCAGCTGCGCCTTGGACAAGCTGAACCAGGGTCTTATTGATAGCTTCAAAACCGTAGTTGTCCTCCGCTGCAGATACCACGAACCCGAATGCCTTTTGTACGCCAGTCAGCCGCTTACGCTGCCACCAGGCTATGAAACCCAGTCCAATGACCAGCAATGCCACATAAGTGGAAGGTGCGGAGACGACCTCCAGCAGGATCTCGCCGGTGCGGCGATTGTGGATTTCATGTGCAGGCAGGGTTTGGTTGAACAGGTCTGATAATGGTCCCGCCACCAACCAGCTGACGATAACCCCGGCAGCCAGCGGGTATAGGGCGACTTTCATCGCGGTGCCGGCGTCATGACCGTGCAGACGTCCGCGGGATTGCCCGAAGAAGACTAACCAGACCATCCGCACGGTATAAAGGGCGGTTAATCCGGCTCCCAGGAACATGAATGCAGTCCAGACAGGGGTAGAAACCAAACCGGCTTCCAGGATCAATTCCTTACTCCAAAACCCGTTGAAGATCGGTAATCCGACCAGTGCGCAGGCTCCGATCACGAACACATTTCGGACGATCGGCATCTGTTTGCCAAGTCCGCCCATTTGTTTCATTTCGCGGGTGCCCACACTATGGATGACCGCGCCTGCGGCAAGGAAGAGCAGTGCTTTGAAAATGGCATGACTGAGCAGGTGGAAAGAGGAGGCGAAGATCGCGCCGGTTCCAACGGCAAAGACCATGTAACCGAGCTGGCTGACTGTGGAGTAAGCCAGAACCCGCTTCAGGTCCGTGGCAACCAAACCCATCAAGGATGCCAGCAAAGCGGTGATCATACCAACCGCGATCACACTGGCTGTCCAACCTGAGACATCTTTGAAAGCTGGGTAGAAGCGAGCCAGCAGATAAACGCCAGCGTTCACCATCGTCGCCGCATGGATGAGCGCACTGATCGGGGTAGGGGCTTCCATGGCGTCGGGCAGCCAGGTTTGGAAGGGGAACTGGGCGGATTTGGCCGTCGCGGCGATCAGAAAACCGAAAGCGGTAAATGCCAGCATCCCGGCCGGAACCTGAGAAGGATCCTTCAGGAAGCTATTAATCTCAAAGCTGCCGGTGTACGCGTAGACGATCAATGCGCCGACCAGCAAGCCGGCGCCGCCAACCTGGGTCATAATCAGGGCTTTAATGCCACCCGCAATCGCCTTGGGATCATCATTATTGAAGGAGATCAGCGCGTAAGAGCACAGGGCAGTGATTTCCCAGAACAGGAACATACAAAACAGACTACCTGTCAAAACGAGACCAGCCATCGCGCCGATGAAGAAGAGCATGAAGGCGAAGTAACGGGCAAGCTGTTCTTCACCTTTCATGTAATCGATGGAGAAGATCACTGCCAGACACCCGATCACGGTGGCGATGGATGCCAGCAGGACTCCAAGCCCGTCGGGAACCATGGTGAAGATACCGAACGGTCCGCCATAATTAATGGACACAATAGCTTCACTCGTGGCGGAGGGGAGAAGGGTGAGGGCGGAGACGCCTGCCAGCGCGGAGAATCCGACCGCCAGAATGGTCACCAGCTTGCGGCGCGAATCACCTGCCAGCCAGATGAGCACTGCGCCTATCCAGGGAAAGGCGATGGTAAGGAGTACGAGAGTGGAAGACATGCCTTACCTCTTCAATTGGGTGAGTTCTTTGAGATCCAAACTGCCAAAAGCTTTTCGGACCTGGACGGCCAGCGCGAGGGCAACAACCGCTACGATGGTGTCTGCGACGAGGATAGTCAGCGCCATACTCTGTGATAAGTTGATCCTGGCTTGCATAGACCCGGCGACGATAAAGGCAACCAGGACGCCTTTTACCAGAATTTGCAGCGCGACCACTACTTTGATCAGATTACGGGTGATCAGTAAACCGTACAGACCGATACCAACCAACCCGACGACGGCAATGAGTCCGATGGATTGCAGGTTAAAGATCATGCGTGTTCCTCCCGGTGTGAAGCGCGATCATCAGAGAGGAGACTCAAGACACCCAGAACGCCTGCGAAAATGAAGCCAACCTGCAGGTAGATATCCAGCTTACGGGTTTCCCACAGGTAGGTAGTGAACGGCAAATCTTCGCCGGTCATGGGAGTACCCATGTTTGGCAGGATCATCCATCCGAGGGCGACGACGGACAGGAGTACCAATACCCAGGCGGTTGTCCGCGGGATGGCGGGCAGGGAAATGCTGGGATCTTCACCGGTAATATTGATGGCAAAAACAAACAAAACGGTCACCAAACCGGCACCTACGCTCAGTTCAATGACTGCGATTTCAGGCGATTGGAAAAGGTACAACAGAAGCGCTGTCAATGCGGAACTGCCAGCCAACCATATCGCGGAGATCAGAAGATGACTGCTGCGAATAGCCTGGATGGCACACACCAACAGTCCCACGACGACGATGATACCAAAAACCATTATCCCTCCCGATGGATCAATGTATTACTACACCAGACTAAGACTATATCGTACTTATGGATGAATGTCATGTGAAGGTTATCACTCCACATGTAATATTAAACACATTCGCCACAACAACGATGCAATTCTAAAAGGCAATATACCTGTTCCGATTTCTTCTTCCAGATGCGATATCACCTGGTAGCCAGAGAAACAGGTTTATTGGTGGAAGGAGTTTTACCTCTTACTCCCATCATATCTTTTCGCGTGGGCAAGGGATACCCATCTTTCATCCAACAAAACTGCCCGAGAATATGCACCATACCATGCACCTGCCTCTTCTTCCAGATACCAACATCCCTGAGGAGGCAGAGAAACTGGTTGATAGGAGGAAGAGGCAACGCCTCTTCCTCCTATCATTTTTCCCGCGAGGGCAAGAATCCACGTCCATAACTCGGGAGAAACTGCCCGAGCGTAGCTTGCCGGTCGGACTGGCAAGTCGTAAGAAGTTGCTCGGGCAGAGTTTGACGGCCATCCCCCAGCCCCCTTCCGGCGACAGATAGTCTGAGAGCCAAACAGTCTTCGCCGGAAGGGGGATTCTTCTCTGGAAGAAGGAGCGCCTGCGACGCCCCTTCTTCCAGATGCCAACATCCCCGCAAATGCAGATTTCCAAACGGGTTTCGAGAAACGGGCATGTGGGTCGCGAAGAGGCGACGCCTCTTCCACCCACGATTAATCTTCGCGAGGGCAAGGATACTCATCAATAATCCTGGCGAAATTGCCGAGCACAACTCATCACCCCACTACACACGCTTGCTATGACACATACTTGACATTAGAACAATTGTTCTATATAATACAAATATGGACACACTCACATCCTCCCGCAACTGGCTGCCGGCGCTCTCGGGACTGCGCCCCGGCAAGATCTACGTCTTCTTCGCCCCGCACGCCGCCCGGGCACTCATGCTCGAAACGGCCGGCAGACTGGCGCTGCGCAGCACCGTCCGGGTGCTGGACGGCGGCAACCAGTTCAACGCCTACCAGGTGGCACGCAGCATCCGCCGCTTCACCGCGGATATGGAAACCACGCTGGCGCGCATCCAGCTGGCGAGGGCCTTCACCTGTTACCAGGTGGAGACCCTCTTATGCGGGGCGGCTTCTCCGCTGCACAGCGTGGCGCTCGGATCGGGTGTCTTCCAGCCCGCCGCCGTGACGCTGGTGCTGGACCTGCTGGGCACCTTCAACGACGACAACATCTCGCTGCCGGAACGTCACCGTCTACTGGATCGCTGCCATGCTGCCATGCGCCGGATCGCCGAACAGTCGATCCTGCTGGTGGGGCTTCGGCCTGCCCGCTACGGGCACGACGACCAGATCGAACTGGTGGAGACGGTGCTGGGTTGGGCAGACGACGTCTGGCAGTCCGAAGCGCCTGTCGCACAGCCAGCCCTGCGATTATTCGCATAGCCAATCACATCGTCGCCCAGCCGGGTTTTCCTCTCCTTACCACAAGGAGGGTGGGTTTCACGTCCCAATTTCCAGACCGGATAAGGGACACGATCGGAGGTACTTATTATGGGTAGAACACTTCCTTCCATTACACAAGTTTTCCTGGGCGAACAGGAGGCCTTTGGCCGCTTTCGCCGCGCGCTGCGCCGTACCGACCAGATCGCGCTGGATGATCTGTTCGTTTCCGCGCAAAAACATCTCGCCGCGGCTGCCTACGCCGCGCATGCCTTACCGTTCGAGACCTTCCTGCTGGCCATGCTGCTCGAAGAGCACAAAGAAGTGGTGCGGATGCGCCGTCTGCTGGAAGGCACCGGTGTCCTGCCGGTAGCCCCCGGCGCGGATCCGCCCTTCGAGGCTGAAAGGGCGCCATGACCGCCACTGGGCTGATCGACCGCACCGGCTGGGTGCTGGATGTGTTCGCCGCCCCCCGTGAAGGGCTGGTGGTCTGGTTCGTCGGCGAGGATGGCGGGCGTTACCGCTACACCCGCCCCTTCCCGCTCACATTCTACGCCGCCGGAGACAGCCGTCGGGTGGATCAGCTCGAATCATCCCTGCGGTCGCAGCGCGGCAGTCGCCTGAGCCGCACCCGCGGCAAAGACCTGTTCATCGACGACCCCATCCCCGTGCTGGCAATGGAGGTGCAGGATGCCTTCGCCCAGCCGATCATCTTTCAGCGTGCCGCCCGCGACTTCCCCGAACTGACCTACTACAACGCCGATGTTCCCCTGGCGCTCTACGTCCAGGCGGAACTGGGCATCTTCCCGCTGGCATACTGCCGCATCCGCTCCACCGAACAGGGGGTCATCACCGAGGTGGAGGTGTGCGATACCCCCTGGGAACTGGATCCCCTGCCGCCGCCGCTGCGCCTGCTCTCGCTCGAGCCGGAGGTCAACCCGGCCCACAGCCTGCCTTCCTTCATTCAAATCCGCTACGAAAAGCACACCGGCAGATTGGCGCTCCAGCCGGAGCGTCCCTTCCTTATCAACATCGCCTCCATTCTGCAGACCTACGACCCCGACCTGGTCCTCACCAACTGGGGCGACACCTGGCTGCTCGATCACCTGATCTCGCAATCTCGCGCAAGTGGAAGGTGCCGCTGCCGCTCAACCGCGAACCCGATCGGGGAGCGCAGCACAAAGGCGAGCGGGTCTACTTTTCCTACGGGCAGGTCATTCACCGCGGCACACAGGTGCATCTGTTCGGACGGCTGCATTTCGACCGCACCAACGCCATGCTGTGGGGTGATTACGGTCTGGACGGCGTGTTCGAGCTGGGGCGCGTCACCGGTCTGCCGCTGCAGGTCACCTCGCGCGTCTCGCCCGGCTCGGGCATCTCCTCCATGCAGATGATCACCGCCCTCAAGATGGGGGTGATGATCCCCTGGCACAAGCAGCAGGCGGAAGATCCGCGCACGGCATTGAGCCTGTTCTACGGCGACCAGGGCGGGCTGGTCTACCAGCCGACCATCGGCCTGCACAGTCACGTGGGCGAGGTGGACTTCATCTCGATGTACCCGAGCGTGATGGTGCACTTCAACATCTCGCCCGAGACGATCGGCAAGCACATCCCCGAATCGGCGCTGGTGCCGCAATTGAACATGTACATCGACCAGACCCACATGGGGTTGGTGCCGCTCACGCTCAAGCCGCTGTTGGAGAAACGCATCGAGATGAAGATGGCCATGGGTACCCTGCCGAAGTGGGATCCGCGCGTCAAGCGCTATAAGATGTGCGCTCAGGCCCACAAGTGGCTGCTGGTGACCTGCTTCGGCTACCTGGGGTACAAGAATGCCCGCTTTGGCCGCATCGAAGCCCACCAGGCAGTGACAGCCTACGGGCGCGAGACGCTCCTGGCGGCCAAGGAAGCCGCCGAAGACCACGGCTTCGGGATCCTGCACATGTACGTCGATGGGCTGTGGATCAAGAAGCCGGGCGCATCTGAGGTGAAGGATTTCCAACCGGTGCTGGATGACATTGCCGACCGGACCGGTCTGCCCATCGCGCTGGACGGTATCTTCCGCTGGGTGGCGTTCCTGCCCTCGCGCCGCGACGAGCGCATCCCCGTGCCGAACCGCTACTTTGGCGTCTTTCAGGATGGCAGCCTGAAGATCCGCGGGATCGAGGCGCGCCGTAACGACACCCCGCCGTGTGTGTCTGAGCCTCAGTTGGAGGCCCTGGAATACCTGGCGCAGGCCCAGAGCGCGGAGGAACTGCCGGCGCTCTACCCCGGATTGCGCAGCCTGTTCAACCGCCGCCTGTCGGATATCTGCTCGCGGTTGCTGCCGATGGAAAAGTACCTGATCACCCTCAAGCTCAGCCGTTCGCTGGACGAGTACAAATCGGACCGGGTCCCGACGGCAGCCGCCCTGGCGCAATTGGAGGGGATTGGCAAGTCGCTGCGGCCGGGTCAGCGGATACGCTTCCTGTATGTGATGGGCAAGCCGGGAGTGCATGCCTGGGACCTGCCCACGCCCGGTCGAACGCAGGCAACTGGATATTGAACGCTATCGCATCCTCTTCCTGCGGGCGGCCGCCACACTGCTCCAGCCGCTGGGTCTGGCGGATGACGAATTCCAGGCGGCGGAATGGCTGCGTGGCGATCCGGTGGTGCAGGAACTGCCGTTCACAACCCTGCCTGTTCTGAGTGATTTCTCGCTCCTGTCACAAATGGGGTAAAAGATGGATGCTTTCCAGAAATTGCGGTTGCTAACCGATGGGGCTGACCATGAAGAGGAGGGAGTTCCCTCCATTACCATGTGCGGTGGAAGCGCTCGGACAGTCGACCCGGAATTGGGACTAAAACCGAAGAAATTCGGGGTGTTCCACGCCCAGATGGGCGGCGGCAAGACCATCCCCTTGCTGAAGACCATGCTCACGACAGCCTGCGAGAACGACTGCCATTACTGTGTCTTCCGCCAGCCGCGCAATGTGCAGCGCTACAGCTTTTCCCCGGAAGAGATGGCGGAGGCCTTCATGAAGATGGTCCGGGCGGGGGTCGTGCGGGGCATCTTCCTCAGTTCGGGGATCGCCGGGGGTGGGGTGAAGAGCCAGGACAGGTTGATCAAGACCATTGAGATCCTGCGCCAGAAATACCATTATCGGGGATACGTCCATCTCAAGGTGATGCCGGGTTCCGAAGAAGCCCAGATCGAGAGGTCCATGCAGATCTGTGATCGGGTGTCCATCAACCTGGAAGGTCCCAACCCGCAACGACTGAAAGTCCTGGCGCCAAAGAAGGATCTGTACGGCGATCTGTATCCGCGCATCCAGATGATGGATAAGTTCCGCAAGGCCAGACTGGAAAACAGGGTGGAGGAGAAGACGGCTTCCATCACCACCCAGTTGGTGGTGGGCGGCGCGGGGGAGACGGACGTGGAAACGCTCCAGATCAGTGAATTGCTCTACAAGCAGCACGGTCTGGCGCGAGTGTATTACTCCGCCTTCAGCCCGGCGCCGGATACGCCGCTGGATGGCCAGCCGCCCATGGATTACACCCGTTACGTGCGCCTCTACCAGGCATCCTTCCTGCTGCGGGATTATGGCTTCGGGATGGAAGAGCTGCCATTTCGTGGGGAGGGCTTCCTGCCGCTGGATGCGGATCCGAAGCTGGCCTGGGCGCGCCAGAATTTTGAGGATGCAGCCGGTGGAGATCAACCGGGTGGAGAAGGAGACCCTGTTGCGCATCCCCGGGATCGGCAAGCTGGGCGCGGAGCGAATATATAATAGTAGGAAGGAAAGGAAACTCACCGAGTTGAAGCAGCTCGCGGACCTGGGTATCTCACCCAAACGGGCTGCGCCGTTCATCCTGCTGGATGGGCATAAACCGGTGTACCAGTTGGACTTATGGAGCTACGCCCCATCCGCTTTATCGGAGATTCGATTGAGGTAGCGTTCGACCGGGAGCCGCTGCTGGAAAAGAAACAGGGCTGCCCGGATCACTTCACCTGGCGGGGAGAGACTTTCGATGTGATAGAGATGCTGCGCGAGTGGCACGACTACGCCCGCAAGGGGCGCATGGCGCGTAATATGCAGCCCCAGCACGCCGCGGTGGCGAAGAGTCGCGGGTCCTGGGGTGTGGGCAGGGACTTCTTCACGGTGGAGACGTCTTCCGGGCGGATCTTCACGATCTACTTCGACCGTGCCCCCAAGGATGCCTTCGTCCATTCGAGCGGCTGGTTTTTGCTGGAAGAATTGAGTTATGTTGCTGAATTGGAATAACCAGGAAGAAATAAATGCGACTGACCACCAGAACAACGATCATTAGCCAGAAATCTTGCGTAAGAACATGACCCTTCCGGAAAAGCTGCTCTGGAATGAATTGCGGGCACGCCAGGTGGGTGGATACAAATTCCGCAGGCAGCATCCGATCGGGAGTTATGTAGTTGATTTCTGCTGCATTGATAAGAAGCTCATCATCGAAATTGATGGTGAAGTCCATTCGTTGAAAGATGTTGACGACAAGATCCGCGAAGCTAATCTTGTGAAATTGGGTTATCGGGTGGTTCGTTTTCAGGCTCGAGAAGTATTCCAGAATATAAATGGCGTCATCCTGACACTAGAATCGATCCTTGGCGTTGACCAGTAAGACCAATTCGAGTTTAAGAGTGAATGAAAGATGGCGTGAGATTCCCAGAGTCCTCCCCGAGTTTGGGGGAGGATGAAAGGTGGGGGCTGCAATCCGCATCTTCACTCGAGTCTGAGCGTTGCAAAGTGGGGTTGATGTCCAATACTTCCACAGGATCCAGCGAGGATGCAAGTTGTATCAGATACCTAAATCCTCCTCTGGGTTAGGGTAAGAAAGTAAGGTGGGGGTTGAATTCCGGTTTTTCCCCGGACTTTGTGTAGGGTGCAAGTTTGATCAGATACCCAACTCCCTTGCGTTTGGGGAGGATGAAAGGTCCAGGCTGATTTCCGGATTTTCCCCAGACTCAGTGGAGGGAGCAAGGTTGGGTTAGGTCCCAAGTCCTCCCCCGAGTTTGGGGGAGGATGAAAGGTGGGGGTTGTAATCCACATCTTCACTCGAGTCTGAGCGATGCTGGGGTTGAAGTCCAAGCCTTCCACAGGATTCAGTGAGGATGAAAGTTGGATCAGATACACAAGACCTCCCCCGAGTTAGGGGGAGGATTCAAGGAGGGGGCTGGAACCCAAGTCCTCACTCGTGTTTGGAAGAAGCTTCAAGGTAGGCGCAGTTGCTTTTATATTTCAAACAGTCCAAAAACTCAATGCCCCCACCCAACCCTCCCCCACAAAGATCGCAGGGGAGGACTTGAGAGGTACAGACTCATTCTAGTCGGTAATTATTAAACCAACATCGATCAGGTTTTCGTAAACGAGTTCGTCTGAAAGGGCGGAGATTTATGCTGAGATAGGAAGATTAGAAAATTCTGAGGTATGGGAGTATAGACAAATAATGATATATAACTTACTTTTGCACCGATGGGAAATACCTACCCCACAAGAATAATTATGCACTGATATCGGAAAATTGATTGGGTTTTGTTTACTGAACGCGAATAATTGCTATTGAATATAAGTATTCTTGTATACATATAATTAATGGATAGTCGTCAAATTTTAATAATCAGCCTTTAAAAATCTGATTATTGTGCCACTCTAAATAATCAGAGCTCGGTCGGTTAATTAAATTTCTGGGTAGCCTAATCAGATTTCCTTGATGTCGATAGTAATCTCTACCATTTTCATATTCTTCTTTAATTCTTCGACTAATTTCAACTCTGTATGATGTTGTAATGGTTATATACCCATTATCAAAAAGTGCATGGAGATCTCTCCTCAGAAGAATACCATTCGTGATTTCATGGAGACCATTTTCTGAATATGGTTTAATATGAGCCGCGTCTAAAGCGGGTAATGTCCTCTCGTTAGTAATTGCACATTTACGTTCATATTCATCAGTAACTAAGATCCTAAACGATCCTTGCCCTAGACGTGGATAGGATAACACTGGTTCGCCATACCTTGCCTTTTCTTCATTTATTGTTTTCGTGAGTGGAATTACTGTATGCAATTGATCCCATAATTTTGATCCGGGCTCGGTTGCTAAGTCATATGTTTTTCCTTTTACGATATTTGAAGACCAGTTTGAAGGAACAGGCAGCCATACTTCCTTGGCTAAGAAAAATGGTTGTTCAAGGAGGATACAACCAATTTGAAAATCTGTATTTATTGATGTATTTTGCGATCTGTATTTCATTACCTTCGATTTCATATCAATGAGATTTAATGCGCCATTACAAACCCCAAATGCTTCCCAAGCAAGACTAATCGGAAGCAAAGTTGCATGAGCGAAAAATCCTCCCCCAACAATAAAATTGTCAGGATAATGAAGTTTGAAAAGAAACAAATCTCCGGGGTTAAGGGCTTTGAATGATGATTTACCGGATGGTTGCCAAAAGTTTATTTCTGCTAAGTTTGTCTGTATCCTTAACAGATTAAACCAATCACGATCTGTAACCCCAATAAACGCTTTCATATTGAATTGTCCGTTATGCAAGAATCGAAAGATAAGAAAATAAACAAATATCAATCAAAAGGAGATTATTCATATTATGAATTGCCTTTGTGATTTACGCAATTTGCTTATGCAGAACTGGTATTTGAAGGTCAGAGCGCTTTCAGAAGTCTCGCTGTAATATGGAATCAGTATGAGCCCGATATTTTACTTCAGCTTAACATTATTTTATAAGAACATCTCATAGTGGGCAATATTGCCCGCTCTGGTTACCACTATATCCCAATATCCTACAACATCATCTTTAACCCCGGGAGACTCCGCAACACCTCCGCTGCCAGAGGGTGATGCTGAAGCTGAAGGCTATGCAAGAGAACCCGAACCAGACGCTCATCAGGAAGCAGCGCCAGTTCAATCCAGCCATGAAGAGGATAATATACCCATCGGGGGCGCCACCCAGGAAAGGTAGGCAAACGAAGCCGTCGGGATTAAGCCTAGGCATGGTCGAACTGGAGGATGGGTGTAATATGCCGGGGATTCTTGGCGAGGCTTCCATCTGCACCCGGCAGGTTGAGATCACCCTGAATGGAGATTGGAGGGGGTATTGGCAGGGAAAGATTCAATTGTATGTTTCGATTTTATCTTAGTATAAATATCCATTGACGTGGCTATTAAATTGTTGAAGCCCATTCCAACCCCGACCAACAATACTGGGATATGGTTTATCAAATATCGTGCGCGTGCTTCAAATAGCATTACAAAAGCGATAATCCCTAGTATGGATAAACAGAGTAGGACAGCATTGTTTTTGAGGTGTTTCGGTACAAATACAAGAAATGGAAGGATTAACAAGCACAAATACCATGCAAACTGACTGCCAGTGAGGAATTTTGAGTAATTGACTCCATAACGAATAATATAACTATTGAGGATTTTGTTGATGGGATTTATTCGCTCAGGAATTTTCTGAAAAAAATTCCCCTCAATTCCCCAGGCGAAGGTTCCATCCGCAAAATTAGCTAGGGCTTTTCTACTTAAAAACTGGGCATATCCTTCAACACCGAAACTTAGCAAACGTGTTTTTATTTTTGAGAGATCACCCTGATTTCTCTCTTTTACGGTTTGAAAACTTTTTGAATATTCAACATCTTCTCCCCAAAAAACACCATCCCGGTTGGTGTTTAAGCCCATATTGATGTAATGTAGCGCGGTGAAACGGGCTTCGGGATTAAGGATATTGATTAAAGCTTTATGGATCAGTGCATTTCCTAAAAATACTGGAGCACCACCTAAAAGTATAAAACCGATCGAAATCAACTTTCTATAATTGGTTAATTTTGCGCTCCATTTTCCCCAACTGAGGATTTCTGTAAGAAGTATTGCCACCAGTACCACAACTACACTTGGTTTGATATACATTCCCCAAAACAGAAGAAAACCAATCAAGAGCGACCTGGGAACACTCACTTCTTGCTGTTTTTTTGTTACATAAATATACAAAGCGGTAATAGGAAAAAGTATTGTGAAAGTATCCGTGTACGGGATGGTTATCCAGGGCGAAAAGCCAAATAGAATGTAAAAAAGTATCCAGGTGAACATCGCAATTATTGGCTTTTGAGTCAAGTGTTTGATCAAATAATACAGAACAACACCAGCTACGTTCACAGATAATACGCTTAACATAATTGAAGCCAAATATCCATCTACATTGATCAAACGAGCTATCCATTCAATCGGTAATAAAAGGAAAAGTATTCCCAAATTATTGGGATAAACCGAGAAAGGATACATGGCATTAATTCTTACGAAACTGTTCTTATTAATAACGTAATGAACAGCATCAAAAACATGGCTGACATCCCAGCCAGTAAAAAAGTATATGTTGTGTGCGTAAATTATTTGGATAATTAAGACAGCGATATTAATAAAGAGGAAATATTTATGGAAAGAATTATCCTTATTAATTAGTTTGCCCCCAAGAAGTACAAGCAAAACCAGGAAAATTATATCGATACCAAAAATCAATCGTGCGCTCAGATCGAGAGGTTGTTTGCATGAGAATTCAACCGAATCTCTCCACAGGAAGACATTAAATACCAGCAAACCTGTGATTATGAAAAATAATATATAGATAATTCTTGATATTAAAGAAGTCTTGGAATTATCAAGCATGAAAGGCAATTCCTTATCAATACATTTTCAGAGTATTGAAGTCATTGGTGTAATCTCGACCCGTCTGGAACCATCATCGAAATGCCAACCCACTCTCCTCGATCTCCCTTTTTATTGCGGAGGCAAGTCGTGCCCGGTCTGCTCCATCACCCAATTATATATATGAAATTAAATGGGGCGCCCACCAGGGGCGCCCCAACGATAATACCACCTCATTCGATCAATTTCTTACAATATTCTCTTCAATCCCGGAATTCTTCGCAGTACCTCCGCCGCCAGGAAGCACAGCCGCACCGTAACGAACAGCGAAAGCGCGAACTTGACCATCGGGTCCAGACCGGAGAAGCTGAGGGCATAACAGACCGGCACCAAGATCAATGGGTGGATAATGTAGACTGCGTAGTTATCCTTTGCGCCTATGGCAGCCAGTTTCGAATTTGCAGATGTCCGGTTACGCAGCCAGAGTGTGATGCTGATGCTGAAGGCGACACAGGAGAAGCCGAGCCAGACGCTCATCAGGAAGCAACGCCAGTTCAATCCGCCCATGAAGAGGTCAATATATCCATCGGGGGCGCCGCCCAGGAACAGCAGGGCAGGCAGGGAAATGACCATGCTCAGGGTGATCCAATTCCAGAAGCGCTGCACTTTCGCAGAAAACTGATCCAGCCAATGGTTGCGGTAAGCCAGTATCCCGGCGAGGAAGAAGACAATATAAGAGGGGAAGAAACCCAGCTTGAGGGAGAAGATGTCGAAGACATCCACGGCATCCGGGATCTGCATGAATTGAGCGATCAGCAAGCGTGCCGAGAGAGATGAAGACGGCGGCGGTGACGAGAACCAGGTTACCGGGAGCGGGCACTTTTTTGACCCAATCACTGCTCACTCCCAGTTTTTCACCCAGCAGGCGGATCAGGAAATACGCAGCGCTGAAGAGCAGGATGGTGAACAGGAACCAGGTCGGACCTTCGTCTGGCTGAGTCCAGATCGTCTGTCGGAAATACTGCCCCAGGGATCCGGAGAAACCACCGTTAGCCATGGCGTCGATATAATTCGGCAGTCGGCTGAGGAACCAGGTATAGGCGACCAGCGGAATGCCGATGCGCAGAATACGATCCTTCCAGAAGCCGATCCAACCCTTGCGGTCGACGGAACCGGGGGTAAAGTAGCCAGTGAAAAAGAAGAATAAAGCCATAAAGAATGCCTGACTATAAAAGACAACAAAAGAAAGCGCTACGCTGCTCAGTTCGCTCTGGGCAGGATCTTCGTAGGTCCAGTCGCCGATCGAGCCGTAAGTGACGGCAGCGTGGACTGCCACGACCAGGATTGTCATGATTAGCCGTACCATGTCGATGTAACCGGCTCGAATTCCGGTCTTCACGGCAACGGCGGTTTGCACTTTTGTGATTTGGTTCGTATTACTTGCAGTGATTGTTCCCATTTGATTTTTCCTTTTAGATGTTCGGTTATATACAATTTTCAGGGGTACCAAATTAGCGGCGGACGGTGACGAGCATGTCAGTGTTACGACCGAAGGGGTAGAGCACACCCTCCGCGTTGAAGAGTTGGGCAGCCGGCACCAGGATGGTGTAGGCATCCCGGCTATTGGCTACCTTGGAGGAGATACCAGCCTGTTCCAACCCAAAGCGAATTGACATCGCCTGAAGCATTCCTTTGACCGTGTACACTGCTTTATATTCGTTCATTCTTTCCTGCCTTTCTTTGGTACTCTGATTGAGCTATGGATAGAATACCCGTTTCCCCGGGTGCTGCCATCGACCGTGAAGAGGAGATGGAATCAAAAAAAGACCGATCTTTTGAATCGGTCTTGAGACGGATGGCACTAGGTCTTCAGACGGATAAACTACTTTGGATTGGTGTAGCCCTGTTTAACGGCATAGACCGCCAGTTGAGTTCTGTCCTTTAGATTCAGCTTGGTAAGCAGGCTGCTGACGTGGGATTTGACGGTCTTTTCGCTGATGACCAGCGCGTCGGCGATCTCCTGGTTGCTGAGGCAATCCGCAACCAGCTTAAGCACTTCCATCTCACGGGGGAGATATTCTCTTCCGGCTTGGGATGTGGAATTCAACGACGGTTTGACCTGATCCATCAGTTTGCGGGCGACTGTGGGATGCAGGCGGGCTTCTCCCCGGTACGCGGCATGGATGGCATCCATCAATTCTGCAGGTGCCACATCCTTGAGTAGGAAGCTGGTGGCGCCAGCCTGGATGGCGGGGATGATCTTTTCATCTTCGGTGAAGGAGGTCAGGACGATCACCCGCGCTTTGGACCCCCGGTCCTGGAGCTGACGGGTGGCTGTGATGCCGTCCATTTCTGGCATGACCAGGTCCATCAGAATCACATCCGGTTGCAGGGCGTCCACCAACTGCAAGGCGATCTTTCCATTGGGGGCTTCCCCCACGATCTCGATATCATCCATCAACTCCAGGTACGACCGCAATCCCTGTCGGACGATGGCGTGGTCATCCACGATCATCAATTTGATCCGATTGTCCTCAGGCATGGTTTTCCTCCACCAGCTGCTTTGCAAAGTTCTCAACCCGAATTCGTGTGCCCTGCCCCGGAATTGATTCAACGGTCAGGCTCCCGCCCAGCGCGTGGATCCGATCTCGCATACCCTGCAAACCCATGTGTTCGCCACCGAACGAATTGGCGGATGGGTCGAAACCCGCGCCGTGATCTTCGATGCATAAAAATGGCGGGTCCGAAGCCAGGTTAAGGGTAAGCCAGGCTTCACTGACCCCTGCATGTTTGACGATATTATTCAACGCTTCCTGGGCGACCCGGAACCAGCCGTTCTCCACCTCCACAGGCAATCGACCGTCTCCCTGCAGATCGATGTGGACAGACAAACCATCCAGGCGCAGACGCTCATCCGCGTGCTGGCGAAGCAGGTCAGCCAAACTGGATGTCGAATCGACGTTGGGTTTACTCTGCTGGATGAGGGTGCGCATCTCTGCCAGGGCATTCTTGCTGAGTGTCTGGACACGGTCAAGCTGTTCAGCGACCCGGGAAGGGTCCCGTTCAAGCAGTAATCGGGCAGCCTGGGCAGTCATGGTCAGGCTGAAGATGGTCTGGGAGACCGAATCATGCAGTTCACGCGCCATCCGGCTGCGTTCTTCTACAGTGGCAAGCTGCTCCACACGTTGTGAGTATTCCTCTAATTTCGTGTGCGCGGATTGTAGCTCGGACAGTAATGTTCTGGAACGATCACGCTCTATCTCCGAGCGGCGAGTCACCGATGTGAACACCGCAACCAAGATCATCGCCGAAACATACGCCAGGCTGAATCCGACCCCCTCCCAGGAATTGTCTCCGATCCGGTAGTACGCGATGTTCAAGAACGACACCATGAACGCCAGTACTCCAACCCAAATAGCACCCTGCTTTTCAGGAAGGTAGTGTCATCACCTGAATGCAGGGAGTGACCAGGAGAATGGAAAAGAAGTCCGTTGGCGCTTCTTCATTCGGGATGGCAACCAGGAGGATGGATGCGATCCCCATTTGGAGGGTTGTATATAGATGAATGTAATTCGAGCCAAGCCAGCGGGAGAATAAACCACGTGTGAAGAAAAGGAAAATGTAAGTAACCAGTAAACCCAGCACCAGCGGACCGGTTTCGGTGGGCAGGTAAAAGGGGAGCATGCGCGCACATACGGCGCCAAACATGAACAGGCAGACGAGGTTTACGACAGAAAGGCGGTTTTGGAGAAGACGATTGAGCATCGATCACCCAATCCGGCAGGATACATATACTATAGCATGATTCAGGCAAGTGACTGGAGACAACCGATAGTAGGTGTCATCCCGGATAATTTTCGTAGTAGATTAAATATTATTGATATATACGTTTATAAAAGTTAAATAGTACAAGTGTACTATTGACAATATTAATATATTGCCTATAATAACTTCAAGGAAATCAAATATGACTTTCATTTCGAATACCATCCAGAAGTTCTTTCGGAGAGATGATATGAAAAACAATTTGAGTGATTGTCCGGTTTGCGGAAGTACCCTTACCATCACTCGCTATTACTGCAGCCAGTGTGACACCACCATCGAGGGACGGTTTACTGGTACAACTGGTCCTTTTTCGGTGCTATCCCCCGAGCAGCTCAATTTTGTTTTAACCTTCGTGCGGTGTGAGGGCAAGCTTAATCGCATGGAAGATGAACTTAAGATGTCTTATCCCACTCTGCGGAACCGCCTGGTTGAGGTGATCCGCGCGTTGGGATTCGAACCCGGAAAGGAAGAAACCGCTCTCCGGATGACGGCTGAAGATCGAGTACGGATTCTCGACGATATGGAACAGGGGAAAATTACATATGCTGAGGGAAAGCAACTACTGCAAGGGCTAACATCAGAGAAGTGAGGAACGAATGACAGCCATTGACGAACGAGCCAGGATTTTACGCATGATCCAGGAGGGAAAAATCTCCCCGGAAGAAGGGTTGCAATTGTTGGATCTGCTGGAAATGCAATCCAAACGACCCAATTCGCCACAACCTGACGGTCGACCTTCCCACCCGTTTGGAGGTGAGGGGAAATGGTGCCGGATCCATGTCTCAGATACGGAAAGCGGAAAAACCAAAGTGAATATTCGCTTGCCCCTGGGTTTGGTGAACGCCGGAATGAAAATGGGCGCTCGTTTCTCTCCTGAGTTGGAGGGAATGGATCTCTCCGAATTTATCCAGGCGGCGAAAAAGGGAGAAACTGGTCAGATGATCGATGTGTATGACGATGAAGATCGCGAGCACGTGGAAATATTTATCGAATAAAACAACTATTTCATATAGCGGACAACCTGTTCGACTGGATGCAACCTGATCGAGGAGTTCTTCGTATGCAACTTAGCTGAGGAAAAAATGACAGAAACAATCAACAAAAATTGGAAAACCACTTTTGGCGCCATCTGGGCTGGACAATCTTTCTCTCTGCTTGGAAGCGCACTGGTACAGTTCGCCCTCGTCTGGTGGCTGACAAAGACGACGGGCAGCGCAACCATCCTGGCGATGGCTACGCTGGTAGCATTACTGCCGCAGGTCTTTTTAGGTCCGTTCGCCGGAGCCATCGTTGATCGGGTCAATCGTAAAGTGATCATGATCCTGGCGGATGGTGGAACTGCCCTGGTCACCCTGGCGTTGGTTTTGATCGCGTGGAACGGGTTACTACAACCCTGGCATGTGTATGTGGCGATGTTCCTGCGTTCACTTGGCTCAGCCTTCCATTGGCCTGCGATGCAATCATCCACGTCTCTATTGGTCCCCGATGAGCATTTATCGCGGGTTGCCGGCCTCAACCAGGCTGTCCAGGGTGCGATGAATATCGTGGCTCCTCCGTTAGGAGCCTTGTTGATGAATGCGCTGGATCTGCAGTGGGTGTTGAGCGTTGATATCATTACGGCGCTGCTCGCCATCCTGCCATTACTGTTTGTTGTCATTCCACAACCGAAACATGACACAGAGATGGACGCTAGCTCTCCATTTAAAACGATTCTGCTGGATGTCAAAGAAGGTTTCGTTTATGTATGGGCGTGGAAGGGTTTAATGATCGTTATGGTGATGGCAGTTGTGATCAATTTGCTCATCAATCCAGCTTTTGCCCTGATGCCTTTGCTTGTTAGCAAGCATTTTGGCGGCGGCGCGCTCGAGTTCTCATGGATCGAATCGGTCTCCGGGATCGGTATCGTGATCGGTGGCTTATCTCTTGGCATCTGGGGTGGATTCAAACGCAAGGTGTACACCAGTGGAATTGGTATCCTGGGTATGGGAATAGGTGTGATGTTGATCGGAATAGCACCCTCGGCATTATTCTGGATAGCGTTGGTCGGATCGTGGATGGTCGGTTTCATGATGCCTTTGACGAATGGACCTCTATTCGCCATCATTCAATCGAAAGTGGATAAGAATAAACAGGGAAGAGTGATGACCATGATGAGCAGTTTCGCCACTGCCATGACCCCGATCGGGATGATCCTCGCAGGACCTCTATCCGACCGATTTGGTATTCAGCTCTGGTTCAGAGCAGGTGCCATCATCTGTGTGTTGATGGCGGCTGGCCTGATTTTGATCCGCGAAGTGGCTACCCTGGATGACCAGGAACCTGGCGGCGCAATGATAAAACCGCTTCAAACGGCGAATGTTGTTGAGTAAAATGAAAACCTCCCGGGTAGAATTTTCCGGGAGGTGCCTCAAATTTGCACAAATAACTTACCCCACAATGTGTTGACCGGTAATATAATTTTCCAGACTTTTTATGGTTGATTCACGGTCAGCGATGATCTCCTTAACCAGATCGCCAATCGAAATAACCCCAACCACTTTTTGCTTCTCCACAACGGGCAAGTGGCGGATGTGCTTGGTGGTCATCAATTTCATGCATTCTTCCACGCTGTTATTCGTCTCCACAAAATAAACATTGGTGATCATGATCTCCCGGATTGGGGCAGTGAAGTCCATCTTTCCTGCGCCTGCCATTTTTCGAACCAGGTCGCGTTCAGACAGAATGCCCACCAATTTGTCCCCATCCACGACCGGCATTGCGCCAATATCGTGTTTTTCAAGCAATTTCAACGCCTCCGCAACCGTGGTGGATGATGGAATTGACCAGACTACTTTCCCTTTTCTCTCCAGTAAATGTTTTACCAGTGCCATATACTCTCCTTTCGGTGTGTGAACCCGCTACTTTATTATAGAAAGATGAGAGTGTATTTTACAAGCCCTGTACACATGGTTATACGGGACTTATTAGATTGATATGGTCAATTCCCGGTCAATGATGGCTCTTCCTCCCACCATGATCTGGCTTATCTGCTTTTCCGTCGTTTTAGTTTGGATCTGGATCAGGCTGGGTGACGGAACTGCCATTTCCCAACCCTGTTCGAGATAGTACGACTTTGCTTGAATATTCATCTTATCGTAGAGGTATCCAGCCAGGGGTCCGGCGGCAGTTCCCGTGGCGGATTCTTCCAGAATACCAAAACGGGGCGCAAACATACGGGCACTGGCAACCCGGTCAGGCAAGTTGGTTTCCAGTGCAAAGGGATAGAACCCGATACAATCCAGTGTTTCACTGATCCGCTCGATTTCAGAAAATATGGGTTGAATGGATTTCAAGGTGCGTAAGTCCGGCAACGGAATGATCAGGAATCGGTTCCCGGTATGGACCGCCAAAGGTGGATGAATTTGCCAGAGATCTGGTGTATGTAAGGAGAGGGAATGGCTGATGGCAGATAGCTCCACCCCTTTTTCCAGCGGAATCAAATAGTGAGGTGGTTTCTGTTCCATGAAAGCAATTCCGGCGGATATCTGGATTATGCGAATACCATCGATCGTCTGTTTGGTGTATTGCCCATCCTTCAATACCCCTGAATGGGAGAGAAGGCAAAACGCAGCGATGGTGGCATGTCCACAGTGAGGAATTTGTCGGGCGGGGGTGAAGAAATCCAATTTATACGTTGCTATCTTGGATCTAGACAAAAATGCCGTCTCTGACACACCGACTCTGGCTGCCACGATTTGCATATCGGCATAGTTAAGCGAGTCAGCTTCCAGAACCACTCCCGCTGGATTTCCGCCCTGTCCGCCGTCCACCAGGGATTTCATCAAATAGACTTTGACCGTAGTCATAGGTCCCCTCCGTATTTATCTATCCAATTATATGTGGAAATCCGTCCCTCGCCACACACCTTCCTCAGGTACATGTGCGGAGCGGAACCATTCTTCTGCAAATGTAATTGTCCTTCCAGTTTTTCCATCCGGTTCATCAGGTTGATAAGGGTTGTGCCGACCATATCGGGCAAGAGGTCATGTTCCAGATCTGGTTTCCCAAGCGGTAAGCGTGTGCGTTCGGGAAACGACCTGTCCCGGTATACCTACCACCACCGAGTTGGGTGGTACCGATTTTACGACTACTGAGTTCGCTCCAATCCGGCTGCCAGCTCCGATGGTTATCGCGCCCAGGATCTTTGCGCCAGCGCCGACAACCACTCCATCTTCCAGGGTACGGATGGCGCTTGCCTTTATTCAAACTCACTCCACCCAGGGTCACCCCGTGATAGAGGGTGACATTCGTTCCGATCTCGGCGGTCTCACCGATCACGACTCCCATGCCGTGATCAATGAAGAAGCTCGGTCCGATGGTCGCGCCAGGATGGATCTCAATGCCGGTGAACCAGCGGGTGATCTGGGAACTCCAACGTCCGAGCAATTTCAGCCCATGTCGCCAGAGCCAGTGTGAGATGCGGTACCCCCAGACTGCCTGCAACCCCGGATAACAGAGGATCACTTCCAGGGTTGTACGGGCAGCCGGGTCGCGGTCATAGATCGATTTGACATCACCATGAAAGGTTTTCAGCATGGGATTTCCTCAATCTGCCAGGTTGGCAAATAAGGGAGTGGATAGATAGCGTTCCCCAAAAGAGGGGATAATCACAATGATCAATTTACCTGCATTCTCGGGACGAGCTGCCACCTGCAGCGCTGCCCAGACAGCCGCGCCGCTGGAAATACCCACCAGCAAGCCTTCTTCCTTTGCCATCCGGCGGGCAATACCGAACGCATTGTCATTCGTCACCCGGATAATCTCGTCATATATTTTTGTGTTCAATACATCCGGCACAAAACCGGCACCGATACCCTGAATAGGGTGTGGACCTTTTGGTCCGCCTGAGAGGACGGGCGACGCGTCTGGTTCGACGGCGATAGCCTTGAACGAGGGTTTGCGGGATTTGATGACTTCTCCCACACCAGTGATCGTCCCACCGGTGCCGACGCCGGATATCAGGATGTCCACTTTGCCATCCGTATCACGCCATATTTCCTCGGCGGTGGTGCGGCGGTGAACCTCTGGATTGGCGGGATTCTTGAATTGCTGCAGGATAAGGTAACGCGGGTCAGCAGCAGCCATCTCTTCGGCGCGCTTGATCGCGCCAGCCATGCCTTCGGTTCCAGGTGTCAATACCAACTCCGCACCATAGGCGCGCAGCAGCATTCGGCGCTCTTTACTCATGGTTTCAGGCATTGTCAGTGCCAGTCTGTATCCTCGCGCGGCGGAGACAAATGCCAGGGCGATCCCGGTGTTCCCAGAGGTGGGTTCCAGCAGTATAGTGTCTGCTTTGATCAGACCAGCCTTCTCGGCCGCCTCGACCATGGCGAGTCCAATGCGGTCTTTTACACTATGGGCAGGATTATAAAACTTCAATTTGGCCACCACCTGGGCGGGCAGGTTAGCCGCCAGACGGTTGATACGAACAAGGGGAGTGTTTCCGACCAATTCGGTAACAGTATTCGCGATCTTCATTTATTTATGCTCCATTTTCTCAAGTTAAAGGGAAATATTAAAACAATACACCCCAGCCAGGGTTCAACGCGGGTTAGGAAGCCGCTCTGGTGGGGTGTGGGAATACAACTACACCAGCAGCGGTTAGTTTCCTACCCGCTGTGGACAGATGCAAAGAAAAGTGAGGTTAATTTGCTGGATTGTTATCATAATATTTATAAATATTATCAGATAACCCATTCATTTGTCAAGAATAGTGTTTAACTGGCGATCATTTCACAGCCTATCATAGGTTAAACATCTGGAATATCCCGCCTCTTCTCAAGCATTCCTTCTCGTATTCCGACTGGACCAATGCTGTCGTTCGAAATGTTTGAACTGTTGTCGCGGTCGAAACAGTTACCAGAACAGAAGCAGTTTGTGGACAGTTGGTTTAATCCGAGTAATCGTGAATTCTTCCGAACCGGTCAATCCAAGTGATTCGGCATTCATCCCATCCTGGTAAACAAGGGGTAGAATACCCATTCCCACGAGGTTGGATCGGTGAATACGTTCAAATGATTCAGCGATGACTGCACGTACTCCGAGTAATCGAGGTCCTTTGGCAGCCCAATCCCGGCTGGACCCTGTCCCGTATTCCTTTCCGGCGAGGATGATCAGCGGAATCCCCTCTGACCGATAGTGTTCTGCCGCATCGAAAATGGTCATCTCCCGGTATATCCGGGAAATGGATGGTAAAACCACCTTCTTTTCCATGGAGCAACTTGTTCTTCAACCGGATATTCGCAAACGTGCCGCGAGCCATCACCTCATGGTTCCCTCGACGGGAACCGTAGGTATTGAATTCGCGCGGCGAAATACCCAGATCGAGAAGATAATCGGCTGCCGGCGTATTTATTGAGATGGCTCCTGCAGGCGAGATATGATCCGTTGTGATGGAATCGCCAAAGACTGCCAGCGCCCGTGCTCGAAGGATCTCATCTTGTAATTGAGACATCGGTTCACAGAATGGGGTCTCCTTTAGATAGGAAGAAGAGAGATCCCAAGGATACAGTACTCCCTGAGGCGCATCCAACGCGGACCAAAGCTGGTCACCTTCATATAATTTATTTCGATTACTAAGATAAGAACCTGGGTTTACCGCTTTCATCACCAGGGTACTAACTTCATCTTCGGTTGGCCAGATATCCTCGAAGAACACTTCCTTCCCCAACCCGGAAATCCCGATCGGCTGGTTTTCCAAATCCACTCGAATTGAGCCTGCTAAGGCGAATGCTACCACAAGAGCTGGTGAAGCAAGATAATTAGCCTGTACGTTTGGGTGGATCCTACCTTCAAAATTCCTGTTTCCGGAAAGAACTGCGGCGGCGATCAGATGGTGTTCCTCAATCGCTCGAACAACCTCGGGAGCGAGGGGTCCAGAGTTTCCGATACACGTGGCACACCCAAAGCCATTGACATAAAAACCAAGCGCTTCCAAGTAATGCAATAAACCAGCCTTTTGAAGATAATCAACGACCACAGGTGAACCAGGTGTAAAACTGGTTTTGATGGCCGGACTGGTAGTTAAGCCCAATTCAACTGCTTTCTTTGCCAATAAACCGGCTGATATCATCGCGGTTGGATTGCTGGTATTGGTGCAGGAAGTGATCGCCGCAATAACAACCGATCCATGCTCCAATGCGTAGCTTCGATTCTGGAGATTAATCAATACAGGTTGTGAATTATCGAGATCAGAGACACCATACCCCAACTGACTGACCGGTGTCAATAACGAGCTCTTAAAGCTTTCTGCAACAGAGGATAACCTCACCAGGTCTTGCGGTCGCTTTGGCCCTGCCAGGGAGGGTTCTACTTCAGAGAGGTTAAGACGCACGATTTGCGAATAATCAGGATCTGGTGAATCGTCATCACGGAATAAATCTTGTGCGAGAAAATACGCTTTAACCAACTCAACTTCCTCAGGTTTTCGGCCAGTATCATACAGATATTCGAGGGTTCGATCATCTACAGGGAAATAGGCAGCGGTAGCGCCGTATTCCGGAGCCATGTTGGCCATCATCGCCCGGTCGGCAACACTCAAATCGGAAACCGATGGCCCAAAAAATTCGACCATTTTATTCACAACACCAACTTTGCGTAATAAATGGGTGAGTGTAAGGACAATATCTGTAGGCAATGTCCCGGGTTTTAGCTGACCTGTCAATTCGACCCCGACGACATCCGGCAGGATCACTTCAACAGGCTGCCCGAGCATCGCCGCAATAGCCTCTATCCCTCCTACGCCCCAACCGAGCACACCCAACCCGTTTATCATGGATGTATGCGAGTCTGTTCCGACCAATGTCTCCGCTTGAACCCATTTTTGATTACCAGCTGAACGCACCTGGGCTACCTGCGCGAGGTATTCAAGATTTACCTGGTGTACAATTCCTCCGCCGGGTGGAATGATTCGCAGATTGGAGAATTCTTGTTGAGCCCATTTCAGAAATGAATACCGTTCCTTATTACGCTGGTATTCCATTTCCTGGTTTTTTTGTTTTGAATCGGCTGACCCGAAAAAATCGATTTGTAAGAGTGATCAACTACCAGATCGACCGGGATAACAGGATTGATCTTTTTGGGGTCATCTCCCTGGCGGCTGTGCGCTGATCTTAATGAAGCAAGATCGACGAGGACAGGAACTCCGGTTAGATCTTGTAAGATTACTCTTCCGGGTGTGTACCCCACCGTTGGTCTGGGTTCGGTTGATTTTGGCGTCCACCTTGCGATTGTCACCAGGTCATCCATGCTTCCACTTCCGGTTGCCACACTTCTCAGACTGCCCTCGAGAAGAACCCGGATACAGTATGGGAGGCTGACCAATTTATGATTGGAAATACTTTCCAATTGTTGGATTGGATAGTAATGATAGGATTCCGACGTTACTTCAAAAATTTTCGATATAAAGGATGGGAGGTTGTTCATGCAGATAACCTACATTAACGAGATGATACGACCCGCGAATTCGGTTGTGGAAGCAAGAGTAGCTGATTCCATGTGTTCGTAGAAATCAGCAGTGACATATCTTGTTTGGATGGCTTTTTGAACTCCAGTAGTGGATGAGGTCTGCGGCTTCAGCCCAGCCAAGATAACGCAGCATTAATTCCCCGGACAGGATAAGCGAGCATGGATTGGCGATATTCCTTCCAGCAATGGTTGGCGCAGTACCATGGGTTGCCTCGAAGATTGCGTTTCCTGTTTCGAAATTAATATTAGCTCCTGGGGAAATGCCAATTCCACCAACCAGGGATGCCAATGCATCGGCAAGATAATCCCCATTCAAATTGGTTGTAAGAACCACATCAAATTCTTCCGGGTGGCTTATCCCCCGGTCGAACATGGCGTCTGTGATCAAATCGTTGATGAAAATTTTGCCTGAGTCGAGAGCAGTGGTTTTTTCCTGATTCGCGATGGGTTTACCATTTAAGGAAACAGATTTCAGATATTGATTATGCGTATAGACATGATTTCCATATTCTGTTTCGGCTACCTGATATGCCCAGCGGGCAAAGGCGCCTTCGGTGTATTTCATAATATTTCCCTTATGCACCAGGGTGATTTTTCTTCTTCCGTTTTTCAACGCATATTCGATCGCGCAACGGGTCATTCGGAAAGATTCTTCCCTCGAAATGATCTTGATCCCAATTCCGCTTGATTCCGGGAACCGAATCCGGGAGAAATCTTCCGGATATTGATCTTTTAACCATTTCCGAAAGTGGATGGCCTTTTCGCCATCAAAGGGAAAATCAATTCCCGCGTATACATCTTCCACATTCTCACGAAACAGGACGATATCTACTTTTTCAGGATGACGCATGGGTGAGGGCACGCTAGTAAAGTACTGGATCGGTCGGATGCAGGCATATAGATCGAGAGATTTTCTGAGGGCGACATTGATCGACTGAACTCCTTCACCGATAGGCGTTGTAAGTGGTCCTTTGATCCCAACATGAAAGTTTTTGAATGCTTCCAGGGTAGTATCAGGCAGCCAGGTTTTTTGTTCCCGAAAGGAGCGTTCGCCTGCAAATACCTGGTTCCATCCGATCCGCCTGTCCTTACCATAAGCATGAGAAATCGCTGAATCAATAACCTGTCTGGCGACAGGCCAAATATCCACTCCTATCCCATCCCCTTCGATAAATGGGATGATGGGCATCGGTGGAACTATCAGATTATTACCGTGAATTTGAATTCTATTCGCGTCACTGATTGGATGCATTGACATTGGCGTTCACCTCAAACCCGGACTTGATTCGCTGGATGGAATTCTATTGACAAGCAATCGTGATATAAGTACACTATTATACAATATTATATGGGACAATGTATCACTAAGTGAGACATACACAGGAGTGATGATGGATAATGACGAAAAGGGTGTTCTCGCACATATTTGCGCCATCCTGGATTGTTTCAGTATCGATCGCCCGGAGGTGGGAGTCCGTGAAGCTGCGCGTCTGACGGGATTAACGACCAGTACAGTCGGCAGGTTGATGACCTCACTAAAAGAGCGAGGAATTCTCAGTCAAAATTCGTCTACTCGCAGCTATACCCTTGGAATGCGACTGCTTACTTGGACTGGAGTTTATCTGACATCGCTGGACATTCGGACTGTTGCACAACCAGTGATGACCGAATTACAGCAAACAACGCAGGAAACCATCAGCTTGTATGTGTTGGATGGACACGATCGAGTGTGCGTAGAGCGGTTAGAATCACCTCAAACGGTCCGAATTGTAGCCCGATTGGGACGACGATTACCACTCTACGCTGGGTCAGCCGGGAAAGCGATCTTGGCGTTTTTGCCGGATGCAAAGATCCGGGAAGTCATCGAAACCAGCGCGCTTGCTCCGTTCACTGCCCGGACGATCACAGACCCATCCGTTTTGCATTCAGAACTGGACAAAGTCCGCCTTAAGGGATATGCGTCATCTCACGGAGAATGGATATCCGATGCATCCGGAGTCGCCGCACCCTTATTTGGTGCCTCACGGGAGGTCATTGGCGCATTGACAATATCTGGTCCCTCGCAGCGATTCACCAAAGAAACGGTCGAAAAGTATTCCAGAGAAGTTGTTTCCGCTGCCCAGGAAATCTCAAGGCAGATGGGTTATAGCTATTTCCAATCCGGTAGTTCACTGAGGAAATCGAGATGAATATTGAACAGAAGATCGCAGCCAAGCTTCCTGCTGAGAAAGAACGGATGAACCGACTGGTTCATGATAGTGGATCATATAATGTCGCGGATGTAACCGTGGAACAAATTTATGGAGGAATCCGGGGAGTACCAATCCAGGTAAGCGATGTCTCCTATGTCGATCCGAATGAAGGATTGCGATTGCGAGGATATACCGTTCAACAGGTCCTTGATCTGCTGCCTAAAGCTGATCATGGCGATTTTCCACTGGCAGGTGGTTTGTATTATTTACTCATGACCGGTGATATGCCCACTAAACAGGAAGCGAACGAAGTGGAAATCGAATGGAAGGTGAGGAGCAATGTACCGGAGCACGTGTTCAAATCTCTTCAGCCGATGCCAGCGTATACACACCCGATGACACTTTTCTCACAGGCAATCATGGCGCTTCAGAGTGAATCTGTGTTTGCGCGCCGGTTTTATTATGGGATCGATAAAAAGGATTACTGGGGTTTCTACCTTGAAGATAGCCTGAATCTAACCGCCAAGCTGCCAACCATCGTGGCAAACATCTACAACTTAAAATATCGGAATGGGATTTTCGTCCATCCAAACCCAAAATTGGATTGGAGCGCGAATTTTGCCCACATGATCGGAAAAAATGATCGGGCATACATGGATCTTATGCGATTGTTCGTGGTCTTACATTCAGACCATGAAGGCGCCAATGTCAGTGCTCATGCCAGCCACCTGGTCGGATCCGCCTTGTCCGATATTTATTTATCCTGTGGAGCAGGTATGCTAGGCCTCGCCGGACCATTGCATGGTCTTGCCAACCAGGAATGCTTGCGATGGTTGCAGGATGTCCAAGCGTATTTCGATGGATTGCCTACAAAAGACCAGTTATGTGAATACCTGACCAACTTTTTAAATAGTGGGCGAGTAATTCCGGGGTACGGTCATGCAGTGCTTAGGGTGACTGATCCGCGTTTTACCGCTCAATACGAATTTGCCATGAAATACATGCCGGAATATGAGTTATTCAAACTGGTGGATATGGTCTACCAGGTTTTACCGGATATACTTCGGAATACGAATAAAGTAAAGAATCCCTGGCCGAATGTAGATGCGATCAATGGAACTCTACAATGCTTCTTCGGGTTGACCGAATCTGATTTCTACACCGTTTTGTTCGGATTTAGCCGCATCCTGGGTATTACCACCCATGTAACCTGGTCTCGTGCGATGGGTAAGCCGTTGGAGCGGCCAAAATCATTGACAACGGAAATTTTGGAAAAGATGGTAATCGAACGGAATGGAAACCCGAAGTAGCACACGCTGGTGTCCTTGCCAGCTTGGTAGTCCACACAAAGCAACCCATGAGAAAAATCATGGGTTGCTTTTTTGATTTGTAATCCGGAAGAATTATGAACCGAATTCGAAATCGTTTGAGATGTGTTTAGTAGATATTTGGATGTAAAGGAAAAAAGTTGCCAGGCTGGACTATAAGCCGCGTTCTGTACCTTTAGCGGGTATCCCGAAGGACTTCGCTCGAGGCGATGAGCATCTCTCTGGCCGGAACGTTACCGCTCCGGTCTAGCAGCCTACCCGGGATTACGGGAGACGAGCTATCTCCACCGGCGGACCGGTTGTATCCCTGCTTGGCCTTGCTCCGGAAGGGGGTTGCCTGGCCGCCCGTATTACTACTGGCGCCGGTGGTCTCTTACACCACCTTTTCACCCTCACCCACCCCCGATTGCTCGAGAGGGGCGGTATATTTCTGTGGCCCTATCCTGCACCTTACGGCGCACCGGGTATTACCCGGCAACCTGCTCTCTGGAGCGCGGACTTTCCTCGGCCAACTGTATATGGCCGCGCCCATCCGTCCAGCCTGGCGACCTAATATTACCTTTTTAACCATCAACCGTCAAATATGGGAAAATCCAGAAACTAGAAATTTGAAACTGGTTTCAAATATTTTTTACCAATTACTGGTTTCTATTTACTAATTACTTCCTTCAACATATCCCATTCCATTGACAATTTCAGACCCTAAGGTATAATTACCGCTCGTTGTGTGAAAGAATTTTCGGAGGACGAAATTGGCAAACATTAAATCTGCGATCAAAAGAAACAAACAAAACGAAAAGAAACGCATCGCTAACCGCGTGTATCGTGGTTCCGCTCGTACGTTTATCACCGCCGCGCATAAAGCGATCAGTACAGGAACAGCGGAAGAATCGAACAGCCGCCGTTATGACCGCCATCAGCACTCTCGATACGGCTGCTGCAAAGGGTGTTGTCCACAAGAACAACGCCGCGCGTCGTAAGAGCCGTCTGATGAAACGCCTGAACGCCTCGACGAAGTAATCACCAGATAAACCACATAAGCGGGAGCTAACTCTCCCGCTTTTTTGTTTCCCCAGTGTAAATTCCAATATATCGTAACTGGAAATCAGTCGCCATTTACCATATACTGGTTTCTGGTCCTCTGATCTCAGGTCTCTCTAATTCCATCAATCCTGATATAATTTTTTCATCGGAGTCATACCAATGAGCCTGTTTGAAAAAGAGCTGCAATTTCTCAATGAAAAACTGGCAGGTTTCTGCATTCAGAACAATCTGCCGGCTATGGATTTCTCCTGGTCGCCTATTCCATTTGCCGGTCAGTGGGGTATCTCAACTTCGTTCTTTCAAATTGCATCGACCTTTGCTCGCTCACAGGAAATCAAGGCGAATATTCCATCCCTGGCTGGTGAATTGGCGGATTCTTTTGCGAAAGAACTGGGAATTCCAGACGGTTTCTCACATGTCGAGGTGATTAAAGGCTATTTAAACCTTACCTTCGATCGGAGTACATTCGTCCGACAGGTGGTGAATACTGCGCTGACGGAGAAAACAAATTTTGGGAAGGGTGACCAGGGTGGGAAACAGGTCATGGTTGAATACTCCCAACCCAACACCCATAAAGCATTCCATGTCGGGCATCTTCGCAATCTTATCCTTGGATCAAGCGTTTGTGAGATCCTTGAATTCGCTGGCTTTAAGGTAATTCGAGCCAACTATATGGGAGATATTGGTCTCCATGTTTTGAAATGGTTGGCGAATTACCGGCAATTCCATAAGGGAGAGCATCCCCCGGAAAACATTACCCGCTGGATGGGTGATCTCTACGCGGAAGCAGACAGACGATTTAATGACGATCCTGAATTTGCCGCTTCAGTACGTGAGCTATTCGTACGCTGGGATCAGCGTGACCCGGATGTGGTGGAGCTGTGGCAGCGATCCAGACAATGGTCGATCGATGGCTTCAACCAGATGTACGCTGTATTGGGCGCAAAATTCGATAAATACTATTTTCCAAGCGAAAACGAAGATGAGGGTAAGGCACTTGTTGCAGATCTCATTGCGAAGGGCATTGCCACCGATGGTCGCCCGGATGAGGCTGTTTTCATTAACATTGACCAGGTTCTTGGATTACCCAAGGAAAAATACCGGGTACTGGTGGTCCTCCGCTCGGATGGGACATCTCTCTATGCGACCACCGACCTTCCGCTCGGGATCAAGAAATTCCAGGATTACAACCTCGAAAAATCCATCTATGTGATTGATGTTCGTCAATCGCTTTACATGCAGCAAATCTACAAGATGTTTGAGATCATGGGTTTCGACTGGGCATCCAGATGTGCTCATCTGAGTTATGAAATTGTAAACCTGCCGGGTAATGTGACCATGTCGTCCCGCGATGGGACCGTTGTTTTATTGGAAGATCTCCTCACCGAAGCCATCGCACGCGCGATGGCCGTTGTTGAGAAGAAGAATTCCTCTCTGGGTGAGGATGAAAAACGGTCGATTGGCACTTCAGTCGCCCTCGGAGCGATCAAATTTTCCATGCTTAACCGGGACAATGGAAAGATCGTCACTTTCGATTGGGAAGAAGCCCTCAATTTTGACGGGCAGGCAGCTCCTTATATTCAATACGCCCATGTACGTGCGAATAGTATTCTACGCAAGAACAAGTCGCGTCATTCCTGCCATCGCTGAATATACATATCCTCTGGAACAATCTGAGATCGTACTCATCGATCAGATATCCCGCTTCCCGGCTGAAGTTCAGCGGTCGGCTGCCGACTTGAAACCGTTGTATATCGCCAATTACGCCTTTAAGCTTGCGCAATCCTTCAATGATTTTTATAATCAATGTCCAGTGCTACAAACTACAGAACCGCAGCGCTCAGCACGTCTGAGATTGGTGGCTGCAGCAAAACAGACACTGGCTAACAGTTTGGCTTTATTGGGCATCACAGCCCCAGAAGCGATGTGAGATTCAACGCTGCCGACCCGGGTTGACTTTTCTCCTCCGGGACGGTTAACCTATACCCTCAGGAGAAACTGTATGTCACCAATCAGAACACTGATCATGGGCGCCGCCGGGCGCGACTTCCACAACTTCAATGTCTTTTATCGCGATAATAAAGACTACGAAGTGGTGGCTTTCACCGCTACTCAGATTCCGAATATTGATGAGCGGAAATATCCCGCTGAACTGGCGGGATCGTTGTATCCCAAAGGGATACCCATTCATCCCGAAATCAGATCTGGTTAAATTGATCAAGGATCTGAAGGTGGATCAAGTGGTCTTTGCCTACAGCGATGTACCCCACGAGTACGTTATGCACAAGGCATCCATTGTTTTGGCTGCCGGGGCAGATTTCCGACTCATGGGTACCCGTCTGACCCAATTAAAAAGTACCAAACCGGTTGTGTCGGTCTGTGCTGTGCGAACCGGTTCTGGGAAATCCCAGACCACCCGCCGCGTATCCCAGATTCTTCGGGGAACTGGGTTACAAAGTTGCCGCCATCCGCCATCCCATGCCATATGGTGATCTGGTCAAACAGAAAGCCCAACGATTTGCAACCTACGCCGACCTGGATAAACATGAATGCACCATCGAAGAGCGCGAGGAATACGAACCTCACCTCGATAATGGCGTGTTGGTTTTTGCCGGTGTCGATTATGAAGCCATCCTGCGCCTGGCCGAGAAGGAAGTGGACATCATCCTCTGGGACGGTGGCAATAACGACTTCCCGTTCTATATTTCCGACCTGCAGATTGTGGTTGCCGACCCTCATCGTCCGGGTCATGAAAGTACCTACCATCCCGGTGAGACCAATTGTCGGGCAGCCGACGTGTTTGTCATCAACAAGGTCGATACGGCCAATTCTGAAAGTGTGATGAAAGTTCGCGCGAACCTGCACGCACTGAATCCAAACGCCGTTGTGATCGAAGGCGCGTCCCCCTTATTTGTGGACAACCCTGAATCCATCCGTGGAAAACGCGTCCTGGTCATCGAAGACGGTCCGACCCTTACCCATGGCGAGATGGCGTACGGCGCCGGCTGGGTGGCTGCCCGCCGCTTTGGCGCTGCTGAGATCGTGGATCCCCGTCCGTTACGCGGTGGGTGGTATTGCTGCGACCTACAAGAAATATCCGTCTACCGGTCCGATATTACCCGCGATGGGATATGGCGATGAGATGACCAAAGACCTCGAGCAGACCATCAATAACGCAGATGTGGATCTGGTGATCAGTGCCACCCCGATCGATCTGAACCGAATCATCAAGGTGAATAAACCGATGCAGCGTGTCCGCTATGAGCTGCAGGAGATCGGTCAGCCGACCCTGGAAGATATTCTGAAGAAGAAATTCGGAAAATAAAAGGTAATAAATCAGAAACAAGTAATTAGAAACAAGTAACAGGGACTGTATGCAAGCAACAGTCCCTGTTTATTTTCGATTTTCCTGATCATCATTCCAGGTAAATGGATTGTTTTGTATATATTTCCTGATCCGTTCCAATTCTTTTTCGTTTCGGATGACCCGTTCATAATAATTGCGTTGCCAAACCTGTATGTTGGGGGAAATGCGGTGGATTTGTTTTGAAACCGCAGATCGGTATGCACCGAATAATTGCGCCAACCGATCCAGGCGGTGGACCATTTGGGTATGGTAGGGGCGACGCATGCGTCGCCCCTACGTGAATCGATGTCTGCGTCGCCCCTACGGATGGATGTTCATTGATCATAAATATTCCATGGATATGATTTGGCATAACAACGAATGTATCGATTTCAACAAATGGAAAATGTTCAGGAATTGCACCCCAACAGAATAATACGATTTTTCCAAATTCCGAATGTTTTATTTCCCCATCCACCACATCACCAAACAGACAGATGCGATCTTTCGTCACCAGGGTAACGTAATACGCCCCTGGTTGGGTGTAATCATAATTTGGCAGACGAATCGAACGGCGATGTCGGATCACAGCTCAATTATGGCATGAATGTCGAACCAAGCCCTGATGTCCAATCTCCGATCCCTATTCGCATCCATCGTCCGTTATAATGAGAGCATGTTTATCGATCAAGTAACCATTTCAGTACGATCCGGCAAAGGTGGGGACGGTATGATCCACTTTCACCGTGAGAAATACGTGGCGCGCGGTGGTCCTGATGGCGGAGACGGCGGACACGGCGGCAACCTGATCCTGGAAGTAAACGCGCATATGAATACGCTGTACGCCTTCCAGCACCAATCCAAATACATGGCGGATGACGGTCGTAAAGGGGCCATCAATGATCAGACCGGCCGGAGCGGAAAAGACTGCATCGTTCAGGTACCACCGGGAACGATTATTTATGACGATGTTACGGGTCAATTATTAGGCGACCTGGTCGAGAACGGACAGCGCCTGCAGATATGCAAGGGCGGTCGTGGCGGACGTGGGAATCCGCATTTCATGAATTCACGCAACCAGGCTCCCAAAACAGCCGAGAAGGGGGAACCCGCTGAGGAGAAAGTGCTGCGTTTGGAGCTAAAACTCATCGCGGATGTCGGCATTGTGGGTCTTCCCAACGCGGGAAAGTCGAGCCTGCTGGCGGCGGTTACCAATGCCCAACCCAAGATCGCTGATTATCCATTTACAACGCTGGAACCCAATTTGGGCGTGTCCTATCTGGATGACGCCAATCAGCTCATTCTCGCGGATATTCCTGGATTGATCGAAGGTGCTCATCTGGGAGCTGGATTAGGGGATGCTTTTTTACGCCATATTCAGCGCTGCCGGATCATCATCCACCTGTTGAATGGTGAATCTACCGATCCCATATCTGATTACAGCCAGATCAACAGCGAATTAGCATTATTTGATGCCAGGTTAGCTGAAAAACCTCAAATCGTGGTATTGAACAAAATTGACCAGTCGGACGTCGAAGCGAAAGTGAAGAAGCTAAAAGCTGCCTTTAAGAAAAAAGGGGTCGAGCTACTCACTATCTCGGCTCTTGCGCGGACGGATCTACAACCATTACTCTGGAAGGCTGCTGAGTTGTTGAAAACAGCGCCCATCCAGGAAAAACCAACAGAATTGCCGGTCTATAAAGCGGAAGAAGATGCACGGAATTTCACTGTCTTGAAAGAAGAAGGCGGTTGGCGAGTTTCCGGGAAGTCAATCGAGCGAGCCGCGGCCATGACGTACTGGGAAATGGAAGAATTGGTTCGGCGATTCCAACGAATGATGCAGCATATAGGGGTGGATGACGCTCTGCGAAAAGCTGGTATCGAGGAAGGCGAAACGGTTTTCGTGGGTGATAATGAATTGGAGTGGCAGGAGTAAAATATGCGCATAGGCATATTTGGCGGCACATTTGATCCTCCCCACATCGGTCACCAAATTCTGGCGGTTGAAGCTCTTGAACAGGCTCATCTGGATAAAGTTCTCTGGGTTTTAACCCCAAATCCACCACACAAGCAGGGGGTCGTTATTACTCCTGTGGAAAAACGCCAAGTGATGGTGGAAAAAATGATCAAACAATCCGCCGAATTCGTTTTCTCTGATGTTGAGATACGGCGGCCAGGTCCGCATTATGCGGTCGATACCATGAGATTGCTACGACGAGACCATCCTGGAGATGAGTTCTATTATGTCATGGGGGGTGATTCATTGCGCGATTTGCCTGACTGGCACACTCCATCCGCGTTTATCGATGCCTGCGCTGGTCTTCTGGTATTACGTCGTCCGGGTGTGAAAGTTAACCTGAAGGAAATGTATAAGCAAAACCCTAATTTACGTCAAAAGGTGACTTTTTTACATGCCCCTTTGGTCGAGATATCTGCCGCTGAAATCCGTTCACGTGCCAATGGGCACCGGATGTTCTGGCAGTTCTTATTCCCCGAGGTCTATCACTATATTGTCCATGAGGGACTGTACCGGTAAGATTCAGATTCCCTTACCAATAAAAGACCGCCCGGATCAATTCCAGACGGTCTTTGGCTATTTCCCAACCAGTACTTTATTTCCCCTGTATCAATTCAAGGGAGCCAAGGTTCATATTCACATCGACCTTAAGTACTGAGCCTGTTCCCTGGGTTGAGTAGTTACTACTATCAACGGTCCAGGTGCCTGTTGTGTTGACACCTTTCATCTCTCCATTAACATGGATCTCTGCCTTCATCCCATCTGGTATGATAATTTTAATGGTACTTACACCGGCATCGACATTAACATGGGCGTCATGCAGCAATTCACCCGAAAAATCGAGCGTGTAATTTCCGGCACCACCTGAGAAGACCATCTCCTTAAAGTTGGCATTGGCTAATCCATTCAGCGTAATGTTGGATGCCCCGGTATGGTAATCCAATAATTCCATTACCGATTGGTTTGGTTCAGTGAATTTGACGGTTGAATCACTGGCGCCATCTTCAACCTTTAAGTTGAGGATTGACAAACCGCCTAATTCCAGGTTCCCTTGATATGCGCCGGCAACGAGCTCGATATCCATTGGCACATCATTATTCAGTTTGAGTTCCCATTCATTTTTAATGGATGACGATGGAATGCCCTGGATACCTTTCGTTTCCTGTTTGATGACCAGTGAATCATCAGTACGGGAAACAGACGGTTCCCAGCCTTTGACATTGTACGTTATAGATCCATCAACCAGCGCTTTCGCACCAGGTCGAACATCCAAAGATGCTGCTCCGACTTCTATCCGAAGCTTTACGGGCTTGCCATTCTCGGGAAGAGCCTCATCAACCTTATAAATCCGATCCGGACCAGTTTCAACGGTCGGAAGGTTGACGGTAAAACCGCAAGCCAATGAGGTGATTACTAATACAGAGAGTACGATTAAGAGTTCTTTTTTCATGATTTCCTCCAGTTAAGATACTGGGTCAATAGGTTCCGACGGGCCGTTCTGAATGGTTTGATCGGTTGATTTTGATTGAAATAGGGTCCCCGCATAGGTATAGGACCGGGTTCCAAATCGGCTTAGGATAACTCCTCCTAATCCGATTAGGACGATGATGGTGACAATTCCCCATCCCAGGCAAGGTATCAATGAGACTACACCCAGGATCAGACTGAGGATCAGGGTTCCCATGCCTGCAGAAATAGGTACTGGCCAGACAGTTTTAAACAATCCAGCGATACGTTTTCCCAGTTCGGTTCCGAGCCCGACCCATCCCATGTAACAGGCAAGTGCGAGTACGACAACCAATAAAACGGCAACCGGCGATAAGATGAGCGTAACTATCAAAATAACCAGGATGAAGGGTAGAGCGATCAGTGTGAGTAAAGATGTAGCGAATCCAATCACAGGATTCATCACAATCGTATCTGATACTCGTTGGACCGCACGAGGCATGAATAGACTGGCAATGATCGCAATACTGGCGCTGACCAGGCTAAAAAAGAATATTGAGAGTAAACTGCCAATCAAGGAAGTGACCTTCCCGAGAGGACCGGAGGTTATTGGATTTTGAGGAGTAACTTGATTGGGAATAATAAAGCCGGGAGGGAGCTGTTTTCCCTCAATGACTTCACCTTTGACATCGGCAAGATCACTTCGATTAAGCACGGCTGATGTGACATAGATGTCACCAACAACTATTGCAGAATCACGTAAACTCGCTGATCCTCCGAATAAGGAGATCGACCCTTCCACGATGCCGTCGATGGTAACCTGTCCACCGACGAGAATAATACTTCCATTGACAACCGCGTCTTTTTCTATTTTCGCAGTTCCGCCGATAACAACCAGGTTGCCATTAAGGGTCTGGTCTTTCTCAAGAACGAAACTGCCACCCATTACAACCCGGTCATCCTGTACGGATGCCGCATGGACGGGTGTCGGAATCAACAAAGTAAGGAGTACAATTAAGAGAAGGAGGACTTGGAAGCGTTTCATACCACCCTCCGCTGATCGGCAGTAATCCTACGAATAGCTGCGATCCAAATGGTTACCCAGAAGATGGCGACGGCTCCGATGGTGAGACTGATTGTCTGAGCCCAACCGGTTGGAATAGCCTTCAAAAAGAAACTAGCCACTGAAACCCACTCTACTGTCTGAGTTGCGATATCGATCGTTCTCACGATACCGGCAACACCTAATTGGAAGAAATTAATATCCTTAAACCATATTTCGCCAAAGTTGACCAGAACAATGCTTGAGGCGACCATCACGAGCGCAGATAAAACTATCCAGGCTGCCAGATTCTGTTCTTGATTTACTTTCTTTTCGGCGTATCTTTCCCAGCGCATACTGAATCCGGGACGCGGTTCAACTTCTACGACATTTGTAAAAGTCCATTCCACTCCCTTCAACGCGTTTTGTAAACTACGGCAATCTTCACAGGTAGCCAGGTGTTGCTTCAACCCTACTTGCTGACTGTCTGAAAGATCCTCTTCAAAAATCCAATCTTCAAACGGCTGATGGTTCATGGGTCCTCCTGTTTGGTAGCAGGGAATTGTTTATTTTATTCAGCCATTCTTGAGCCATTTGTTTGCGGGCGCGAAACAATCGGCTCTTCACGGCACTAACGGTAAGATGTAACACTTTTCCAATCTCCTCATCTGAGTAGTCATACCAATAACGCATAATTACGGCAGACCTGTCTTCCGGCGATAAAGTGATGAGCAGTTCTCTGATACGAGTTTGTTCTTCAGACTGCGTGGCAGAATGTTCCGGTAGCATTTCCAGATCGGGAATAAAGTCATCCGGCATGGCATCAATGCTGACTGAGCCGAATCTGCGTTTCCGGATCTGGTCTATACAATAATGGGCTGCTATGGACAGCAGCCAGGTCAGGAATGGACGGTTGGGGTCATATGATTTGATGTTTTTGTATGCCTTCCAGAATGTTTCCTGGGCGGCATCTTCCGCTTCAACTTCATCCCCCAGCATGCGGGCGCACAGATTGAACACCGGTTTCTGATACTGCTCCACGATTTCCGTGAAGTTCGCCGGGTCGAGCGGATGTTCTTGGGTTTCAGAGATACTGTGTGCCGATGCGCTCATTCAGTCCTGCAATATTGGTTTCTACAGTATATACGGTGGACATGACGGAAAGTTGCATCAATAAAGAAACTAGTAACTAGAAACTAGAAACTGGAAAGTAGAAAATTAGAGAGTAGTAACCAGAGACCAGAGACCAGTAACCAGTAACCAGTAACCAGTATCCAATTACCAATTACCAATTACCAATTACTACTATCTTCTTACCACTTTCCAATTACTCGTTTCCCTCTTCACAATACGACTTCATCCTTGCCGGTTAGTTTGTGATTGATCCGATCTACAACAATATCCAAAGCTTTTGGTTGATGAACAAAATCAAGATTTCTCGGTTTGTATCGTCAAAACCGGACAGAGGTCAAAATCCTGAAGCCAATCATCATAGAATGAGTCTAATAGAGAAAGATAGTCAGAATTAATTCCCGTTTCGATATTCCTGGCGCGAGCCTGAATCCGTTTCATCAAGATTGTGACCGGCGCTCGCAGGACAATCAGAAGATCAGGATTGGGTAAACGACTGACTACCAGGTTGTACAGCCGAAGGTAGGTGTGGTAATCCTGTTCGTTTAGATTACCCATGTGGTTGAGTGCACGAGCGAAAATATACGCATCTTCATAAATAGATCTGTCAAGTATGGCAGAAACCGGATCATTCTGCATTTGAAGGTATTGATCTGCCCTGTGCCCAAGGAAATACACCTGCAAGTGAAATGACCAAGACTTCATGTCCTGGTAGAAATCAGGCAGGTACGGGTTGTCTGATACCGATTCGAACGCCGTTTTCCATCCTAACCGCGATCCGATACGTTCTGTAAGTGACGTTTTCCCTGAGCCGATATTCCCTGCGACGACTGCTGTCCATTTTGCCATAGCCAAACCTCATGGTCCATATTCGGAATACTAAAATTATACCTGATTGGCATTCAGGTAATGAATTTTGGAATTCATCTTAATATAACTCGGTTTGTGGTACAAAAATCCTTCGGTTGGTAAAAAACCTGGCACAAGAAAATCTCTATCCGTTCATTACATATGATTATCACTATATAATTAATTGAATTCAGGTGCTTTTTACATAGAATTGGTTGTTAAATCAACCCTTTACTGGTTTAATGGTATCACCTCAGTTAAGCAGGTAGGAGCAATCATGATTCAATCTGATATTTCATCGTGGACAAAGGGCAAATTAATGGAAGAAATATCCAGGTTACGCGAGAAGATCGCGGAGCACGAACTGCATTCATCTCATCTTGTAGACTCAATACAAGTGTTAAAGGATAGTGAACAAGAATATCGAACATTATTGAATGAATCCAGCGATCCGATCTTTGCCTTCAACCGTGATGGACAGTACCGGTTTGTGAATAAGGCATTCGCTGATGGGGTGGGGAAGCCAGTGGAGAGCATTATTCATCACCGGATCTGGGATGTATTCGAGAAGAGCGAAGCCGATAAACGATTCGCAGCGGTGAAATGGGTATTTGAACATGGCGAAATGAAGGTAATTGAAGTTAGAGTCCCACGTCCGGATGGCGACCGCTACTACTTAACTACAGTCAAACCTATATTTGACGAAGAAAATTCTGTAATCAGCGTTCTCTGCATCTCCAAAGAAATATCGGAGCGCAAACGGATGGAAGAGGAGTTATTGCGTCTGAGTACCCGGGATGTTCTCACGGGTTTATACAACCGTAATTTCTTCGAGGTTGAAATGGAGCGTTTACAGGTAAGCCGGCAGTTCCCGGTAAGCATTGTCATCGCCGACATGGATTATCTGAAGGGAATCAATGACCGGTTTGGCCACAGCGCAGGTGATACGTTATTACGAAAAACCGCGGAGTGTATGCAAAAGGTATTCCGGGCTGAAGATATTGTTGCCCGGATCGGCGGTGATGAGTTCGGGATTTTACTTCCCCAAACAGAAGAACAACCTGCCCAGGAAGCCGTTCTGCGTCTTAAAAGGACATTGAAAGAGACCGGAGATGATAATCTTCGGTTGTCCATCGGTGTATCGTGCAGTGGTCCGGAAGGGGATTTGGCTGAAGTTATGCGAATAGCAGATGATCGAATGTATAAAGAGAAGATGTCTCACCGGATAAAAAAAACATACTAAGGAAAATTCTGATATAAAAGTAGTTGCGCCGATTCCTAATCTTACTTTAACCCTTGGATGGGTATAATTACCTTCAAATGGAACACAAAAATTCGTCTAATCAGGGAAGGTAATGGACATCCATCGAATCCGTCAAGATTTCCCTTTATTACAAGAAAAGAAAAATCGAAAACCAGTCCTCTATCTGGATAACGCTTGCCAGAGCCTGCGTCCACAGGTGGTTCTGGATGCTATTATCACGTATTATACAGAACTATCTGCCTGCAGCGGACGTTCAATGCACCATCTGGCGGCAGGTGTGACTCAAGGAGTTGATGAAGCCAGGCAGAAAATAGCCAGGTTTTTGACCGCGTCCAAAAAAGATGAAATAGTTTTTACACGCAATACGACCGAAGGGATCAACCTGGTTGCTTTTTCTCTCGGACTCAGAGCCGGTGATGCCGTTTTGATCTCTGATAAAGAACACAACTCGAACTTAATCCCATGGCAGGTATTGGCGAAAAGAATGGGGATCAAGATCAAGATCGTTCGATCTACCCCCGACAATTTGTTCGATTTTTCTGCCTACGAACAAAGCTTGACAGGCGATGTAAAGCTCGTTTCCATCGGTTCGACATCAAACCTGGATGGTGTCAGTATTCCGTTTGCTGAAATAATCAAATACGCGCACAAGAAAGGCGTTCTGGTTATGCTGGATGCAGCTCAGACTGCTCCACATCAACAACTCAATGTGAAACAACTGGATGTAGATTTCCTGGCCCTATCGGGACATAAAATGTTAGGTCCATCGGGGACGGGAGTCTCTGTATGGGAAATACTCTCACCTCGAAAAACTGGAACCCTTTCTGGTGGGTGGGGATACCGTCTCATCCTCCACCTATGACACCTGCGAATTCTTGCCGCCTCCAGAAAAATTCGAAGCTGGATTGCAGGATTACGCGGGCATTATGGGGTTGGGAGCGGCTGTTCAGTACCTGCAAAAAATTGGGTTTGATGCAATCCAAAAACAGGAACGCCATCTAAACCGCATCATTACCGATGGAATCAGGGATATGCCGGGAATAAACCTCATCGGTCCGGACGATCCAGAGAAAAGGGGAGGGGTTATCACTTTCTTCTTCCCGGAAATCGATTCACACCGGATCGCTTTAATGCTGGATCAGATGGCTGGGATAACCGTACGGTCAGGCCAGCATTGCGTCCACTCCTGGTTCCACGCACATCAGATTAAAGGAAGCGTACGTGTATCCACCTATTTTTATAATACCGTGGAAGAAGCAGAGTCATTTATTGATAACCTCAAGAAGATTCGAAAGGTTCTCTAACCTATGTTTTGTATCATCGCCTTCGTCGTTCTCTCAATTTTGGGAATATTTAGCGCCAGTAACCGTCAATTAGCCAGGGAAGCCTTCGATTGTGTTTTTCGGAGGGTTACTTTTCGACCGTGTAATACTGGTTTCGATGAAAAAATGAAAGCGAAAATCCTGGGATTGGTGATCACCCGCTCAGAGGGTGGTGCAAGGTTTTTGAACAAGTATTTTGAAGTGATCGCCTGGGTGTTTTTCGTTTTATTGACAGCAAGCAGCTTTATGGCTGTACGCGGGGTATATCTCTACTACACCACTGGCAATTGTAATGGCACGAACAACTCTGGTTTTTGCGTATTTGATCCGAAAAATCAAAACAATCAGGTGTCCGCGGTTAACGCGGTCTGCCGTCCGAAAAGCGCTGGCGACGATTTCCTAACCCTTGAGAATGTAGATCTGAAAGGATTTCCTGTTCTGGACAACAAGACGAATGAGACCTTGTATTTTATTGGTTGCTACCATTGTGAATACACCAGAAAGACCTATCCACTCATTCGAAAGCTGGTTGATCGTTATCAAACGGATATGGTTTTCCTGCATTACCCGGTGAAGGAAAGTACCGACACAATGAGCCGTATGGGCTATTGCGCCAACCGTGACGACCCACAAAAATATTGGGCAATGAATGATCTGCTTTTTCAGGGAGAAGCTGCCCGGCTGGATGATCCTGCCGTGGTGGATGGAATTCTGACCGATGTTGGTTTTGACCCTACGGAAATTCGGGCGTGTATGGCTGAGCCGGGTACGGAGACCACAGTTCAGGGAATGCTTAAAGAAGTGGTTAAGACCCAGTTCTATGGGACTCCAACCATCTTTATTAAGGATGAGGTGTTCGTAGGTCCGAAACCTTACCGGGTATATGCCATTGCTTTGAAAGGCTTATTTTACTGGTTGAAATAAAGGGATGAATGAGCATGGGAGGAGTATCTGTAAAATGATACTCCTCTTATTTTTATTTTAAGATGATACATTAAAGATGAATCGATCCGGGTCATCCAGGTATTCCTGAGCGTGAATGAAAAACCGACCAACATGGACGCCATCCATTAATCCGTGGTGGACCTGGACAGATAGAGGCATTTTAATTCGACCCGATTCGATGAAGTATTTCCCCCAGGTAATACGGGGAACTGAATCAACCGGATGCATGTGGATCGGGTGATTGATCTGGGTGAAAGAAATCCATGGAATGCTGGACATGAAGAGTAGATCGTCCTGACCGGGTTCGTCTTCCAATGTGGGTTGCCGGCGTACTTCTTCCACCCGATCCACGGCGCGGGGATAGAAAGTATCAAAATTGGGGGAATACTCAATTGTGCAAAAGGAAAATATATCGCCGGGGGTGAGGATTGATGTAGATGGATGCACGACTTCATGTTCGATGATCGTATTTTCCCTGATCCGATAACGAAATTCAGGAATTTCATTTGCGATCCGGGCAAAAAGATAAGTGAAAGTGATCGTGATGGAGAGGTTTTTCTCTTTTATTACCGGTTGAAGATGGGTTATATCGACAGAAGCCGTCAGATTAAAATGGGGGTAATCGTAACTGTTGTACAGTAAAAAATGGCTGGCACGGGGGAAACTGCCGAGGTCAATAGGTTTCATGATCACCTCCTTGTAAATAGTATACAGCGAACCTGAAAATATCCGACGGGAGATGACCATTCTTTGCCTTTGTCTTGCGCATAGTTATATTTATTATAGCCAAATATGCATGGGATGATCTGGGTAAATGGTTGCCAGGATATAAGGCATGTTACAATTTCATTCTCTCACTCCATCCACCCATAGGTTTCCCAATGACTGATTTTGAACATATCATCGCTACATCATTACATATCAAACCCTCCCAAATCCATACCGCTGTTGAATTATTGGACGCGGGGAATACCATTCCATTTATCGCCCGTTATCGCAAGGAAGCAACGGGAACATTGGATGAAGACCAGCTCCGGAAGATCCAATCGGAGATCGAGAGATTACGCACATTGGATGACCGTCGCTCGGCTGTTCTTTCATCGATCACAGAGCAGGGAAAACTAACCCCGGATCTGGAAGAGAAGATCAATTCTGCTGAAACGCTGACAGCCCTGGAAGATTTGTATGCCCCATATAAACCCAAACGGCGTACCCGTGCCAGTATTGCAAGGGAAAAAGGCTTACAGGCTCTGGCAGATCTGATATTGGAGCAGCCTCGCAAAGGACCCAAACCGGAACAGGCTGCGACTGGTTTCATCAATGAGCTGGTGCCGAGTGTTGAGGATGCACTTGCCGGGGCAAGAGATATCGTAGCCGAAGCCATCAGCGATCATGCTGATGTGCGGCGCGTGACCAGAGACAGAGCCCTTAATTTCGCCAATCTGGAAGCGGAAATCCAGGAAGATGCGAAAGATGAACGGCGGGTATTTGAAATCTATTATGAATACTCAAATCGGGTAGACCGGCTGCGACCTCACCAGGTGTTGGCTGTCGACCGGGGCGAGACCGAAGGTGTGCTGCGGGTGAAAATTGTGGTGCCTGAACGTGACTGGCGTTATGCCGTAAACAACGCCTTTCGACCGGACGTCAATTCTGCCTGGTACGAACAGATGGAGCTGGCTATCGCTGACAGCGCGGATCGACTCCTACTCCCTGCCATCGAAAGGGATGTCCGGCGAGAGTTGACTGTGAAAGCACACATTCACGCCATCAACGTCTTTAGTGATAACCTGCGCGGATTACTCAGCCAGCCACCACTGATTGGACAAACTGTCATCGGTTTGGATCCGGGATTTCGGACCGGTTGCAAAGTGGCAGTGGTGGATCCGACCGGAAAGCTACTCGGGACAGACACGATCTACCCGCACGAACCACAGAAAAAGTGGAATGAAGCATTGAATTCCCTGCGTGGAATAGTTAGTAAACACCAGGTAACCCTTATTTCTATTGGAAACGGCACAGCCTCTCGCGAAACCGAGCAATTGGCAGCCCAACTGATCAAAGAATTGCCGCAAGTGAAATACATCATCACCAACGAAGCGGGAGCCAGTGTGTACTCTGCCAGCCCATTAGCCCGTCAGGAATTCCCGGATCTGGATGTATCGTTACGAGGTGCCGCCTCCATTGCCCGAAGGGTGCAGGATCCCCTGGCGGAATTAGTCAAGATCGATCCGCGTTCCATCGGGGTGGGATTGTACCAACACGATGTGGATCAGACCCTCTTGAAAAACTCCCTGGACGGTGTGGTGGAGGATGTGGTCAACCGCGTGGGTGTGGATGTAAATACCGCTTCCCCTGCGTTATTGGCATATGTGGCAGGAATCGGTCCGAAACTGGCAGAAAAAATGGTTGCCTTCCGAGATGAAAAGGGTAAATTTACGAACCGCAACGAGTTTAAAGGTGTACCCAGTCTAGGCCCCAAGGCGTTCGAACAGTGCGCGGGTTTTCTGCGTATCACCGATGGGTCCAATCCATTGGACGCTTCCGCCATCCATCCAGAAAGTTATCCGATTGCCGAGGCATTAATTAAGCGGATCAGCCTGCCTGCAACAGCAAATTTGCGGGTCCGAAAACAGGCGGTGGAGACACTCCGCGCCGAAATCACTCCTGAAAAGCTGGCTACGGAACTTGGCTGCGGCGCGCTGACATTGATGGACATACTCGAGCAGTTGGTTCGCCCGGGACGCGATCCGCGCCAGGATGCGCCTCTGCCAATTTTGCGCAGTGATGTCCTCAAGATGGAAGACCTGGCTGAAGGAATGAAGCTCAAGGGAACGGTGCGAAATGTGGTGGATTTTGGAGCCTTCGTGGATATTGGTGTGAAGCAGGATGGCTTGTTGCACAGGACGCAAATGCCTTCAGGAACCTACCTGCAGGTGGCAGATATCATAGACGTGGAGATCATCAAGGTCGAAGTTGAGCGCGGTAGGATCTCACTGAGGTTGGCAGAATAAAACTAAAATTGATCACTTCAAACTGGCTTTGATCGCATATTACTAAATCGTAAATCGTCTCCCAGCACCATACACCCATCCCCTTAAACCTTTTCAGAATTTGGGGGGATAAAGGTATTAAGTAGGATTTTCGAAGTGGATCGAGAGTCCTTTAAAACTGATATCCGATTTCCGGTTCCTGATACCCAATTCCATTTGTATAGTCTTCGTCGGGATTCTCGCCCATTTCTGTGGTAGAATACAACTTGGCTTTGATTTACAATGGTCCCTGTGCAGCAAATAATTTTTCAGGTAGACCCCAAAAAGCCCTACATATCAAATATATTGTGTCCGATATTATGTCAGCCGCTGCACTGTTCAATTTTGGTTTACGCAATACACATTAGTTCAGCAGTCGCAGCCGTTCTCTTCTGTCAAGCACCGCTTCTCCGTAGATACATCTCCTGACTTCTGAAGAATAGGAAAAATTGAATTTTTCATCATTTAATCTTGATTCACGTCTTAATGGCGGAATCACCAGACTTGGTTTTACCGTGCCGACTCCCATCCAGGAAAAAGCCATACCCGCCGTATTACGCGGGGAAGACATCATCGCCACTGCCCAGACCGGTACCGGAAAGACAGCCGCATTTGTGCTGCCGATCCTTGACCGTCTACTAAAGGGACGTGGAAGACAGGTTCGTGCCCTCATCGTCACCCCGACCCGCGAATTGGCGGACCAGATCCACGAAAACATCCGCAGCCTGGCGACAGGTACCCATATCCGAAGTGTGACCATCTTTGGCGGAGTCAGCCAGTCACCTCAGGTTCGCGCTCTGCAAGAAGGCGCGGAGATCATCGTGGCTTGCCCCGGTCGTTTAATCGACCTGGTTGAACAGCGCCGCATCAATCTCCAGGCCATCGAAGTGCTCGTCCTCGATGAGGCTGACCGTATGTTCGACATGGGTTTTCTGCCCTCGATCAAAAAGATCATCCGCATGGTCCCCACAAACCGTCAAACCATGCTCTTCTCGGCTACCTTCCCGGATGCCGTTGATCAACTGGCACGACAAGCTCTGCATAACCCAACCCGGATCTCCATCGGGCTCACCGCACCGGCTGAAACAGTAGCCCATGCCTTACTACCGGTACCTCAACATTTGAAGACCGCTTTGGTCATGGAATTACTAAAGACAACTGACACCCAATCGGTGTTGATCTTCACCCGCACCCGCCACCGCGCCGAAAAACTTGCCCGGCAGATTCAGCAAACCGGCGAGAAAGTGACCAGCCTGCACAGCGACCGTTCCCAGGAACAGCGCAAACAGGCAATCAAGGGCTTCAAGGCAGGCAACTTCCGTGTGATGGTCGCAACCGACATCGCAGCGCGCGGTCTGGATGTCGAAGGCATCTCACATGTGATCAATTTCGACATGCCCAGCACGGCAGATGATTACATCCACCGCATCGGCCGGACAGGCAGAGCCCATCACACCGGTGACGCGTTCACCTTTGTGACCCCTGATGATTTCCAGATGGTTCGCACCCTCGAACGGATCATGCCGACTGAGATGGAAACCATGATGGTGGAAGGCTTTGATTACAAAGTCGCCGCACCCATCCCATCCCGGTCGCCTTCACAGGCACGCCCATCCTATCGGCGCGCGTTCAATCGCTAGCTGACCAACCATAAAAAATCCTCTCCAATTTGGAGAGGATTTTTCTTACCTGTACTTGATGTCCCCTCCCCTGGCTAGGGGAGGGTGAGGGAGAGGTCGTAATCTATTTCGATGTTAGCTATTCCAAGGCGTCGTATATCTCATCCAGGACAGATTCTATCTCGCCTATGACTTGCCGGTTCCAAAACCGGATCACCCGATAACCTTGCCCAACCAGGAACTCTGTTCGGATCAAATCCATGTCTTCCTGTTCGATGTGCTGTCCGCCATCGATTTCATAATTAATCTCTTCTCAAAACAAGAGAAATCGACGATATATGGACCGATCACTACCTGGCGTTTGAATTTATACCCAATGAATCGATTACCCCTGAGATGTGTCCATAGTTTCGCTTCGGCAGGAGTTTGATTTTTCCGGAGTGTTCGGGAGAGTGGAAGGAGTAGAGATTTTCGTTTGGATTGGACCATAGGTTTGCGAAGAATATAGGTTAATCGACCTCTCCCCAACCCCCCCGCTCCCGGGGAGGGAGTTTACGGCTTGGGGTTTACTCAATGCTCCCTTTATTTAATGCTACTTTCTTTCCCAGGTGGAAAACCGCCTGAATCCGGGTGAGTGCGCTCAGGTCTGCCAGCGGATCGCCTTCCACGATCAAGATATCTGCAATTTTGCCAGGCTCGAGGGTACCAAGCTGCTCCTCCAACCCGATGACGACTGCCGCGTTCCTCGTCCCGGCCTGGATGATCTGCATGACTGACATCCCGGCTTTTTGCATCATCTCGATTTCGTACATCGGTATCCCGACCTCAAACTTCCCGGGACCTCCGCCGTAATCATTTCCCAACGCCACCAGACCGCCCGCTTCAACGTAGGCTTTCAGGTTCAAGACGCATTGCTGCACCGGCGCGTCGTAATTGCGAAATACGGTAAAGGTCGGAATGAAAAACACCCCCGTGTCGACCATGCGTGCAATGGTTTCATCCGGGATCGGATCCCATGTGTTGTGGGCGATGTCGTCCACACCAGCATCCAACATGAGCGGGATGTAAGCCGCCTGGGTGATGTGACCGGACACGCGCGCGCCGCGCCCATGGGCAGTCTCCACGATGGCTTTCATTTGCGCAGGTGTGAGCTTGGGTAGGTCGTGTTTCCCGGCGTATCCATCCTCCAGTGAGACCTTGATCTGGTCGACACCTTGATCCAATTCGGTATCGACGGCTTCAATAGCCTCATCGACAGACGAAACCTGTAACTGGCCGTATCCGCCCGGAACGGTCATCATGGCTCCGGCAGAGATGAGTCGGGCGTAATTCGGATCTGTTTTCAGTGAATCGCGCAGCTGCCAGATTCTTATCCAGGTATGATCCGCTGCCGGTGCCTTCGTCGCGAACGGTGGTGACGCCACCCTGCAACCACTGCTGCAGCATCGTTTTCGAATATCCGCTGTGAATGTGGGTATTGATGAAACCGGGCAAGACCGTTCCGCCCAGCGCATCGAATTTCTCTGCTCCGTCTGGAATTTGAATCGTGCTGGCCGTTCCCACGGCGACAATTTGGTACGCCTGGATGAGGATCACCCCATCGGGGATTGGTTCAGAATCAGTTCCAGTCAGAATGGTCCCGTTGACTATCGCAGTAACCGGTACAGCCGGTGTGAAAGGTATGTCCTGCGTAACGGTGGGTGACGGCTGCGCTACAGTCGGCTGGGTCTGCGCCGGGATGCACCCTGCAAGGAATATCAAGAAGAGTAAAACCAGAGCCCTGTTCATGGTGGGCTTACTCCATAACAAGCCATTCGATCGCGGAATCGCGCGTGTGAAATATGCGAAACTCGCGACTCTGACGCGTCTCGGAAGCGAATTCGGCGAATCGTTCCCCATAATTGCGTTCGCGGGGAATCTCCAACGCCACCTTGAGATAATAATTGGAAAATTTCAACAGGAATTCGCCGGCCAGACCGGACTTCAAATCGAAAAATCGCTCATCCAGTTGGTCAGCATGGAGTAGAACCCGGTGGGTAGCCTGCTCTCCGCAGACTGATACCAGGTCCAGTGCATCCTGAACCGAGCTCAACCTCTCATCCTGCGCGTATTCCAGAAAATAAACGTCTCCCACCTGATGTGTGGTTGTGATCATGGCATATCCTCCCCGTAGTTTATGCCCGTAATTTTATCCCATTCCTGTCTTTTTCCGCAGACCCCCTATAGTCCCCCCATTATTTAGAATAATGGGGGGAAAGTAGTTGGTGTCAATTTACCTGCAATGCTCCGCTCGGGCAGCGTGAAATGCACAGCCCACACCGGGTGCAATTGTCTTTACGAACATGGATCATTTTCTGCTGGACATACAACGCACCATAGGGACAACTGATCGCGCACAGAGCGCATCCATTGCATTTATCGGCAACGACCACTGGGGGATGTTCCATCAAGGGTGGGGACTGGCGTAGCGAGAGTCCAATGATCTCATTAGCGCTGACATACCCATGTAAATCCAGCCAGGCATCCATCTCGCGGGCGATCTTGCCGAACACCTCAGGACCTTTGGTGATCGCGGCAGTGCAAACCTGGACGGCGCTTGCGCCCGCCATCAGGAATTCGATCGCATCGGTTCCACGACTGATACCGCCCACCCCGATAATGGGAATGTCCACCGTCCGGGCGGCATCGTACACGGCTCGCAGGGCAATCGGTTTGAGGGCAGGACCGGATATCCATCCGTACCCTTTTCCACCCATCCATAGCCGTCCGCCCCTTTCGATATCGATACCCAAAGCAGGACCATATGAATTGACCGCCACGATGCCATCCGCGCCAGCTTCCTGGGCCGCTTCGGCAAAGCGTTGGATATCGCGGAATGGGCTGACCTTCACCAACACCGGCAGACCCGTGCCATCCTTTGCGGCGCGGATCGTGTTCTGCACCGGGGTCAGGTCGTTGCTGACATAATGGGTGCTGAGCTCCAGAGCATCCGCCAGGTGAGCAACCCGTGGAGCAAGTTCGGCGATCTCTTTGGTGGTATACCCCAGGCTGACGATCAGTGGCAGTCCCATCTTACGGGCTTCCGGCAGTTCGTGTTCGATCCATTGTTCAGGGGTCAGCTCGGACCACAATTCCGTATTCAGGAAATAGGTCTTGAAATCCGCCATGTTGGGGTGGGGAATTATCGCCGCGGTCGTAGAAATGGTCTTAGCCACCAGGGCAGACGCGCCTCCACGGGCGCAGGCACCCAGCGATTTGGCATCCATCACAGGCGGACCGGCAGCCGGCATGACCGGGTGGGCGAATTCCAGATTCCAGAGTTTAATGCTCAGATCAGACATGATGCCTCGTTTGTTCGGGGTTGTCTGACAATGGTAACAGGTGAGCGATATTCTGGGAAGAGGATTGGGGAAAAATAAAAGATGCACCCGGTTGGGGTGCATCTTTAAGCTTATGAGCCGATCATTTCGTCTCGATCAATACCGCTCGGACGATCCTGCGCATCATATAATTCTCTTTCTCAGAGGAGTAGTCCTCGCAGGTGAGAAGGGTGAGCCAGGAGTGATCTGATTTATGCTTCATGACTGCAGAGAGATCATTTGCAGAGATGAGCAGGTTATCTCTCACTTCGTACACATACACCTGTCCCCAGGCGTTGATATTAATTTCATCACCATAAGCCAGCTCTTTCAGATGCGCAAATGGACCCTCTGTATTGGTGGCAGTCCAGACATGCCCGGTGATGACCGAGTTCCCTTCCCAGGTTGGGTAGGCGGTTCCAGTAAGCCAGCCGGTATTCTTACCAAGCCAGGTTACATCCCAACCATCTTTGGATACAGGTACGCCGCTGATGAGTGCTTTCACATCCAGGCTGGGGATTAAAATTTCCAGGTTATGCAGGTCCTGATATTGTTTATCTACTGGTTGTGGTCCTAGAACCTGCCCCGCATTCGGGGCAAATCCGGTTTTCGGCAGGGCAGATGGGAGTTGGGTGGTAATCGAAAAATCAATGATGGTATCTGTCTCTCCGTCATTCAAGGCATTACCCAGCATATCCCTAATGGTAGCTGTACCGCATATGATCAACCGATAGGAGCCGGTAGAAAGTGGTGGGACGGTTAAGGTGGCTACAAAAGGTCCATCACCTCCGTTATTATCATAAAAAATACTTGAGATCAGGATTGGGGAATCAATGGGTTCCAATCCAGGCGAGCTGATATTCTGCTCCATAAAACATCCAGTCGTTTGGAAACCATCCCCATTGGCTTCCACGAGGATATAGTTATCAGGATTATCGGCAGAATCTCTTTTTCCATCGTGCTCAACCTCTTTATTGAAAGCCACTTTCAATTGTGTTATGGATTTATTAATGGTGCTTCCATTAGCAGGATACGTATTCGACCCCGCGACAACAACGGGGCCATGACCGGGCTCAACCTCGTGTGGCTCGGTCGTTCGATTTGGAGAGTAATTGGAATCACCGCTATAAGCGATCATCAGTTCAAGGCTGCCGATAGTATCGCTGATCAAAGAACAGGATCCCATGCCAGCTACCAGATTGATCTCGCAGGTTTTGCCTCTGCCATCGGATACCATAACGGTTCCGGTCGGGATCGCTGCATCCGGTTCAGGATTTACCTGGACAATGACAGAATAGGGTAATCCCGCTTCGGATGGGTCCGGTGAGTCTGAATTGACCTGGATCTCAGGTAATGGATCCACATCCGGGATCCCATCCGGGCCACGGACTGCAAAGGAATACCTACCGCATTGGGAGGATTCTCTTGAATTGTGGATCAATCCTGTATCCGTATTGGAATCAAGGAAAGAACCGGGCATTAATGTTCCAAACACTTCGTAATAATCTGGGTTCGCAATGACACCATCCGTATAGCCGACAGCCGCTGAAATCCCGCCTAAACCGTTGATGCCATTGCTGGCGCTTCCGGTTTCCCATTGGACCTGACCATAATTGAATTCAAAATCCCACTGCCCGGCAGGAAGAAGGTCTTCCCTCTGGATGATCACTAATTGAAATGTGTTTAATTTGTTAACCCCATTGGAGTAGTATCCTACACCTGGCCAGTTAACAACGAATGCCTTATGCCCATCGATATCTGGCACCTGACCGTATTGAACCAATCCACTTCCAGAACCGCGGGTATCCACATCGGCAAAAAATGGCGCCAGAATCTTGTAGGCTGTCCCCATCATACCACTCGGGGTAAATGAAGATCTTGCCGCATCAAAGGTAATATTTCCATTATTGTTGATATAGATGCTTGAAAAAGTCTGTCCAAAATAACGCAGGTCAAAACCAAGCGCAGACAGCGGGGCGGAGCCATCGTCATTGGCTCCTAGAGTGTTCGGGAGGACAAAGCCCGTCCGGATTGCACCACCGGGGGTGCAAGCTGCTGCGTTCACGGTATGGTTTTGTGAATTTGGGTTTGGGAAAAATAGGGAGCAAAAAAGGAAGATGCTGACAATAGCAATGCGTAAAGGAATCAAAATATTGGAACAAGGTGGGCGACGGCGTTGAGTCATGTTCAACCTCAGTGATGGAATGGGATACCGTTATTACTATAGTGATATTGCTGCTCCTGTCAACCAAAATTGTGCTCGAATTATCGGGGAAAACCCTCACCACAACCCTGCGATCAGATCGCGGAAATATTCAATAAAGCTTCCGATAAGAAATATTAACCACAGAGATCACAAAGATCACAGAGAACGCAGAGGAATTCGTTAGGATAAATTCTGGAGATATCACCCCCCCCCCAAAAAAAAAGCAAAGTCGCATTGGTTATTAAGCTTGCCTTTTCTTCTAGCGTAGAGAGGGTGAGGCAGACTGATTAAAATTTCCCCCTTGACATTCTCAAAATTGATAATATAATCATATTATCACTATCAATAATGATAATGATGAGGTGAACAATGACTGAAAACAATCTACTCGACGTAATGGTACATCCCACCCGCATGAGGATTATGATGTCCTTATCCGGCAACCATGGGCTAACCCCCCTGCAGATAGCCGAAGCGCTGCCTGATGTCCCCCAGGCTAGTCTCTACCGCCACATCAACCGCCTGGTGGAAGGCAACGTCCTCATCATCGTGGAAGAACGCCGTGTCCGAGGAACCACCGAAAAAGTGTACGCCTTGAATACCGCGTCCAAAACCCACCTGACCGGGGAAGACATGGCTGCCCTGAGCAAAGACGAGCACATGCATTACTTCAACTCATTTCTCGTCACCCTCATGGACGAGTTCTCCACCTACCTGCGCCAGACCCCCAAGATCGATATGGCCGCGGACGGAGTGGGGTACGCCCAGGTAATATTACACATGAGCGATGCAGACCTGGCGGACTTCGCCGCCAAATTTAATCAAATGCTGCTGCCTTATCTTACCGAAGGGACCGATCCGGCCGGACAACTGCGCCGCAAACGGATCTTCTCAACGGTATTCATGCCTGCAGCCGCAACTACTACTTAAAAGGAATTGAAATGAACGACTTTAACTGGACTATTTTCTTTATCATCCTGGCCATCGGTGTAATTGGCACCCTCACGGTCATCCCTTATAGCCTGGCGCTCAACCCCGCGGGGATGGAAGCGCTTAAAGCAAAACAGGTGGAGGGTAAGAAATCGCTACCGCCGAGTGTGATTATCCTGTTAGCCTCTTCCGTGCAGGGATTGGTGTTGAGCGCAGTCGCGACTTTCCTGGGGCTGCTCGCAGCCAACCGGATGGGTTTGCAGCTTCCCATCTTCACCGCCATTGCTGCTGGACAACCGGTGGATGCCTCGCTCACCGCTTTCGTGCCTTTGGCTGTGATCACCGGCGTGGTTTCTGGCGTGGTCTTGATGATGCTGGAGCGTTTCTTTTTCTACCCGCGCTTGCCCGTGGCGCTGAGGGATGCGGACAAACGATCCGCCTTCTGGATACGGGCCCTGGCCTGCTTCTACGGTGGATTCGTGGAAGAGATCCTGCTGCGCCTGTTTGTGATGTCTGGTTTCGCATGGCTTATCAGCCTGGTGTGGAAGGCCGCCGGCGCGGGTGAGACTACTATCATCTTCTGGATCGCCAACATCCTGGCGGCCCTGCTGTTCGGAGCCGGGCACCTGCCCGCCACAGCCCGGATCACGAAGCTGACCACGCTGGTGCTCTTCCGCGCCTTCCTGCTGAACGGACTGTGCGGCGTAGCGTTCGGTTGGCTCTACATGCGCTACGGGCTCGAATCAGCCATGGTAGCCCACTTCAGCGCTGATATCATCATCCACCTCATCTGGCCGGAGTTGGTAAATAAGGTGGTTCAACCAATGCCGCAGATTGCTTGAATCCATTGTAATAGCTGCAGAGTAGAGTACTAAAAGGGCGCTCACCCGAGCGCCCTTCGCATATCTCAACAAGCAAACCGAATCAGCGATGAGTGTTTAGAATGTGCGGCGTTAATGGCTATTTTGTCCAACAGTAAGGACGATCTTCCCGCGCGGATGTTCATTTTCATAATACCGGAAGGCATCAACCGCCCGAGATAACGGATAACAAGCATCGATAACCGGAACGATCTTTCCTGATTCGAGAAGTTCCTTTAAAAAGATCAGATCTTGTAGGTTTCTTTCTTGGTTCACCACATACGTTTTATTGCCATCCGTGTTGGAATTCTTCCGCGCTTGCATTGCCGCCTGGGCTAATTGAAGCATGGAGCCTCCAGCAACGACATAGATCCCATCCGGGCTCAACGCATGCAGATAATCAGCAATAGGATGGTAACCATTTGCAGCCACAATCAAATCATAGCGCTGTTTATTGCGGGTGAAATCTTCCTTCTTATAATCGATGACATGATCCGCCCCAAGCGAACGGACCATCTCCAAATTCCTGGTACTGCATACACCTGTCACTTCCGTCCCGAACGCTTTGGCGATCTGGACTGCGAAGGTGCCCACACCCCCTGAGGCACCTTGTATCAACACCTTCTGCCCTGCCTGGATGTGTCCCTTATTATGCAACCCTTGTAACGCAGTCAGCGCCGCCAACGGTACTGCCGCAGCTTGTTCGAATGATAGTTTGGCAGGTTTCATTGCAATTTCATTCTCTCCGGCACAGACATACTCGGCAAAGGTCCGCCCGCCATATCGATGTAGATACCCGAACACTTCATCTCCCGGCTGGAACAGCTTCACGTTCGGACCGATCGCTACAACCTGCCCGGCCATATCTACACCGAGAATTGGGTTTTTCGGTTTCAGAAACCCCATACTGAAACGTATGAAGGGTGGATTAGCTCGCATCATACGCCAATCACGCGAATTGATGGATGCCGCACGAACTTTGATCAGTACTTCATCATCCTGTGGCGCAGGTTTTTCCACCTCTTTGTATTTCAGCACATCCGGTGGACCGTATTTCGGGCAAACAATGGCTTTCATAATAGTCTCTTCGTTTTTGATCAGTTTGGCTGTCTTATTACGCAAAACTTGGCTTTGTTCCTGTATCCAGCCTGATACCTTTGATCAGGATCCAAATTCCAATGGCAAATTCAAAGGGGACGTATGGGAGGTATACGAAGAAAGGAAGTTCAACTCCAAAGATCACAGTTAAAGTTGCAGCCAGGACGGGAAACACGGTGATCACGCCCCAGAGTGACAGAACCCGTGGGACTATTCTGGCTTTGTCGAGCAAGGGGTAAAAAAGAAGAGCACCCGCGCAGAACGCCAGCATAGCCAGTTGATATTCAAATCGCATGGATTCATACGCCAGGTTGCCCATAGTCATCAAATACGAAGAAGGACCTGCTGTCATATATTCCTGGCTGATACGTAATAGAGAGAAAGCCTCTACTCTACTGGCAGCAAGCAGCACCGCTTCCAGAAAATACAATCCCATACCAACCATTGCCATGATTTCATTCTGTTTCCGCAGGGTGATAAATAGAACGGCTCCCAAAAAGATGATCCCACAGGCGGTGATCGTTTCACCAAAAATGTTCGCCCTCATTAGCAAAGCATTATTCGCAATCCTGGTCATGGTTTCACCGATGTTTCCGGGCACAGTCAATGCCAGCTTCAGGGGTAATCCACTCGTCAAAGAGGTCACTGCCTGAAGAAGAAATGCAGCCCCTAAAACTCTTGATATATTGTTACTTGTATTCATTTGATATTTTCCTTAATTAATTTCCAGATTTTCAGACTTGGATGCGATCACAGATTGATCGAACCCTTTCACGATCAGCCAGACCGCGAAGACCATTTCCTGCAGGAAGATCGGCAGATTGAGAACTACCTGAACGGTACCGAAGGCGGGGATGACATGGAGTAGAACCAGGACGCTGCCGATGATGACCATGGCCAGGCTGACCAACCCCCAAACGGATAACCAGCGGGGCAGGAGTCTGTACTGGTAAAAGAGTATGTAATACATCGCTGCGCCAATGGAAAAGCAGATCAACCCGGCACCATGGATCATCCAATCGCTTGCGGAGTTTATGATCGCACCAATACTTTGAAAATACGAATTGGCGGGCGATTCTGTTGTGGAAAATTCAAGGCTCAATGCCAACAGACTGGCCATACTGACCGCTTTCAAGATCTGAAGCATGTTCTCGATAAGCCTGAAGGCAACTGCTCCGATTGCCAGCCCTTCACTGAATCTCCGCAATACTGGATAAAGCGCCAGAGCGATTCCAGCGCAGGCGATGGCCATGATTAATTGCAGCGTTATCCCAATAATGACCAGGTTCTGATTAGTTGATATTCTGTTCAAATAGTCCGGTGCACTCAAAACCGGATTGGATACCACTGCACTAATCGTCCCTGCAACCGTTCCGATGATAAATAACCCGCCGGCCATGACCGCATTCTTTCTGTAAGTCCTTTTCGGACATTCCTTACTCGAATTCATTTCAAATCATTCTTTATTTGATTACTTTTGGCTGTCTTCCGGATTGCGCCACTTCCAGGCCAACCCGATAATGATCAAATTGCAGACGACCTCTATCACACTATAAAAAATATAGACCGGGCTGGGCGGGGTTCCAAAACCCATTGTCCCCACTTGAATTAGCACCATTATGGCAGCAGCGCTGATGTTTACCCAGCGGTTTACCCTATACTTCAATACCCGCGACAGGACGATCATCAAAATGGGAATTTCTACGATCAATGCGGCTGTAAGTAAAAATGGGGGCGTGACTTGAATGGAACCCAGCCGTCCCGCTAGCAGATCATTAACGGCCCCGGGCTCCATTAATCCCAGATGATCACAATAGATGTAGTTGGCAGCCAGGAAGATCCATAATGTGGATAACAACCCTTTCCTATCTTGAAACGCGTTCGGATTTGATACAGAATTCATTCTTTTCTCCAGTTTTGAATATGATCGGTTTGATCGGATTGGACTTGAGTAACCGAGACCAATGACATCCCCATATCCCGTACTTTTTTGAGCAATCCATATAACGCAGCCTGATCAACCACCGGACCGGTCAATACCGTCTCGCCGTTATCCTCCTGTGTGATGGTCAGGCCTTCGAACCAGTCTGTCCATTGACGACCCAGATGCCCTTTGATCCGGATCTGATAGACCCCGGGTGGACTTGTGTCCGTTGTTGGATTGTAATTTTTTGTCATTGCCCTGTCCCTGTCCAGACTGGTTATTGCAACTTGTTGTACCCGTTGCATCCTGAACAGGAGTATAGAGGCACACGGTGTCAGTGGATAGACACTTTAGTGTTGGTTATGGGTGTTGTTTAAGTGATGGTGTGGAAAACAGGGAGTCTTTTTTACAACAGGTTCAATTCGCGGGCGCGGACAATCGCTTCGGTGCGCCTTTGAACCTGCAGCTTAGCAAAAATTTTGCGGTTGTGTCCTTTGACCGTGTCCAGGGCAAGGAAGAGATTTTTGCAAATCTCTTGATTCGAGAGACCCTGAGCGATCAGCTTCAGTATTTCCAATTCTCTCTGGCTTAATGGCTCGCCTAAAAGCCCGGATGGGCGCTCAGGTTTGACTTCGTTCTTGTGTTTATCTGCTTCAAAGACAGCCAGCAATTTTCTGATAGAGTCCGGCATCAGCCCGATGGCAGCCGCATCAGACAAGAGCTGTGCCATGGGGACGCCTTCATCCACAAAGGTACGGACAAAGCCGCCCGGTTCTGTCAGGGTGAGAATGTCACCCAGCAGTTGTAAAGCCTTGTCCTTCTCGCCGATTTGATGTAGTGCGAGTGCCTCCAGAACCATCGCCTTTAGCCGTTCATCCGCCCATCCCATCGCTTCCATCTGCTGACGGAATGGTAAAAGCACCGCCAGAGCAGCGGACGGGTCTTCCCGGGCAAGGAGTATCCGTGCCTGGCTCAGGGGCAGCGGAAAGGTCTGCGCCAATTCAGCCGCTTCCGCCAAATTACCCTGCTTGAGCAGGACCAGCACCTGCGCAGCCGTAACCAGAGGCATTATCTGCATCATACTCTGCGGATGGACCGCTTTCCTGCTTTGGGCAAGCAGAATCGCCGCTCCACTGAGATCCCCCCGCACCATTTTAAGTTGGGCAAGAAGCACATCCGAAACAATATAGCGATCAATGCTACGGTCAAACTGTCTGGCAAGACGAAGGCTTTGTAACGCATATTCTTCTGCAGCATCCAGATCGTTCCATTCGTAATGGATCCGGGCCAAGCCAAGAATGGTTTCGCTTCCGTTCGGCTGTGGATGATCTCCAAACAGATCAAGACAACGGCGGTAGGTCTCGGCAGCGGTATAAAGTTGATTATCGAATTCCTGCAGTTTGCCCAGTCCGTTCAAAGCCAATATGATGGAGAAGGTATTCCCGGACGCCTGGCTGATCGAGAGGGCTTTCGTATACGCCCTGGCAGATTCAGCGCGATTCCCTTGGAAGAGATAAGCCGACGCCAGCGCCCAGTTTGCCGTGAATTGGTAGGTCAGGTTGTCGGGATGCAGGTATTCGAGGGCGCGGTGAGCCTGGACGAGCATAGTTGCCGGGTCGTATCGGGTGAGCGCCAGGGTTGCCCGGGCACACGCGATCTGCCCAATCAGGTCGCGGGTAGTGGCATTTAGTTCGGCATCCTGGAGGGCTTTTTCAGCCGACTGCAACTTCTCCTCCACATCGGTGGTTTGTCCGGCCATCAACGCGAGTGTGCCTGAGCGCACCCACAATCGGGGATGGGCGTCCAGCACGGCTTTCGGCAGCGATGCCAGCCAGGCCAGCACGACCATCGCCACGCTGCGAATGTGCAGACCGATTCTGGGGTTTTCGATCAGACGCTCGGCACGTTCCACATCACCAGCGGCGGTGGCGTGTCGAAAGGCGTCAAACAACATTCCATTTTGTTCATACCATTCACTCCCGCGGATATGGTGATCGGCGATCTCTTCCGTATTCAGGCTCAGGTTCAGACGTTGGCGCAGCAGATCGCCAAAAAGATGATGATAGCGGAACCAGCGCCGCTCGTTATCCAGGGGGACGATGAACAGGTTGGCGCGCTCCAGATATTCCAGGGTTTCCTGCCCGGACGCGGAAGGAGTGCCCAGAACAGCGTCACACAACGGACCGCACAGACGGTCGAGGATGGATGTTCGAAGTAGAAATGTCTGGATGGTTTCGGGCTGTCGATGCAGGACTTCTTCGATCAGATAATCCAGCACGAAATGATGGCTGCCGGTGAAAGAGCGGATGAAACCGCTGACGTCTTCATAGCCCTGCATGGAGATCGCGGCCAATTGCAGACCGGCGATCCAGCCTTCGGTGCGGGTCTCCAACGCGGCAATGTCTTCGGCGGAGAGGTTCAGTCCCATGACCTGGTTCAGGAAGTCCGCGGCTTCAGAAGGAGTAAATCGCAGGTCAGACGCGCGTAATTCGGTCAACTGATCCCGGGCGCGCAATTTCGCCAGGGGCAGGGGCGGGTCTTCACGGGTGGCGATGACGAGGTGCATCCGCGCGGGCAGGTGCTTGAGCAGAAAGGCGAGTGCTTCGTCCACCGGTTTGGAATCGATCACGTGGTAATCATCCAGGACGAGGACGAGTCTGGTCGGGATGTGTGCGATATCGTTGAGCAGTTCCGTCAGGACCGATTCGGTCGACGGCGCCTGACCCTGCGGTGCATTGAGCGCACCCAGCAGGTCTTTTCCGATATCCGGATCGATGGTCTGCAGCGCCGAGATGAGATATATCAGAAAGCGGGCAGGATCGTTGTCCCCTTCATCCAGCGACAGCCAGGCGACCGGTTGCCCAGCGCTGGCAGCCCATTCGCTGACCAGGGTGGTCTTGCCAAAGCCGGCCGGGGCGGAGATGAGGGTCAGCTTGCGGTGCGTGCCCTCGTTTAGCTGCCCGATCAGGTAGGGACGCAGGACAATTTTCGATCGGAGCAGGGGGATGTACAGTTTGGTGGCCAGCAGTGGCGTAGACATGGTTCCATTATAGGGCTTACGCGGGAAAATACAAAAAGGAAAAGCTGGGGGGTGAGGTCTTCGGATGGGTTTACATGCGGTACGGGTTTAGAGTCCGACATGGTGGCTCACTTCAGAGCCGACAGTATCATCCACCTGGTCTGGCCATTCTGCAACGAAAGGTGAAAACCCTATCCGTGACGGCGTAGTTCGTCAAATAGGCTAGAAAGCAAACCTGATACCTCTGGCTCACAAAAGCGGTTTTTTTTCGTGTACTGCCTAGAGTATCAAAACTTGGATATTAATCTTGCAATTCCAACACACACATCAAGCTATTGGTTACTCGCGATGATCTGCGCCAATGTCAAGAGTTCATTCTTATGTGAATCAGCGCTCCCGATATTTCCACCCAAAACCACGCTAAAAACAGAGGATTGGGTCAACACAATATAGCCGGCAGCGTTTTCAGATACCGTCCAATACGCCTGATCACCCACTCCGAGTGCTTCCTGTGTCTTCGTTTCTGGATCCTCCTCCTTCATCTGTGATAACTTTGAATGTAATTGGTCGGTGCCCACGGCAGCCGAATCGATGCCAACGACGGTAATCACTACCGCCATATCGGAACCTCGGTAGGTGCAATAATTCAGGGTCCCTCCGGTGACATCATCCGGCTCCGCGCCGGGAGTAATTGCGGTAACAGCCTGCCCGAGAACGGTCTCTGCATCATCAACGGTTATCAGGGAACAGACATCTTCCTCATCGAGCTCTTCCGTTGGCTCAGGCGTGATCTCTACCGTGGCAGTGATTACCTCTTCCTTCGTTGGCTCCACCAGGACGGGTGGTTCGGATTCAGCGCTTTCCGGGGTGGGTGTCGAAGTGGGTGATGGAGTGGGAGGAATGTTGCTGGTTGGAGAACAGTTGGAAAGCATCAACAAGGTTACAACCGCGACAAGCGTGATCGCTTTCAGGACCGATGGATCATTGGCAGACACGTCAATTCTTTTCATAGTCTCTACTCAAAATATGGCAAATACATCTGGAGCAGGTTTCCTAGTTTTCTTCTCAATACTCGCACCAGGTAAACCTGGTTATGGAAGAACGAATCGATCCAAGTATCACAATCAGAGTACTATCCAAATGACACACTATCAACCAATTGTAGGGACAGTTAAGGTTTGATCTTGAAATAAATATTGGTTTCAGGCTTGGTCCGTCCAGATAAACCACCCCTGTTCTTCTGGTTAATCTGGCTGGAATCAATGGACTGCTGACAAACTCACCAAACTGATCCCATTGGTTCTGCAACGCACATTTTTTCCGAACGGGTATTCGATAGGTGTTTACTGGCTGTTCATCCGCTACGAGTTGCAACAGTTTTGTTACCTCACATCTGCGAGGAATTCTTTGTCAACCTGGTTTGGCTGGAGATGGTAAAAAAGTCGCAGAAGGTGGTTCCGGCTGCTGTGCCATGAGTAAGATAGGATGGATAGATTCGGAGGGCTGCGTCTCAAAGAGGGCAGCTCTCCGGTTTTAAGTACCATGTGAAGCATCCCAACAGGGTGACGCCCAATTTACTGTGGAAATGATTAATGGGTTTCAGACTATGAGAGTGCCCAACCTGGGACAATCGATTGGCAACCTTATCCCAAAAATGATAGGATAACAAAATATCACTTAATTTATTTCATAGAATTGGAATAAGAATGAACGTACAGGAACAAATCGACGAGTATATAACCAGCCAACCAGAACCCAAACGGAGTGACATGCAAGAGTTGCACCGCATCATTCTGAAAGATATGCCAGCCTGTAAATTATGGTTCCTGGATGGTAAAAACAGTGAAAACAAAACTGTTTCCAACCCTAATATCGGATATGGATCTCACACCATCAAATATGCGGATGGAACCACCCGGGAGTTTTATCAAATTGGTTTGAGCGCAAACAAAACCGGTATCTCTGTATACATCCTTGGACTACAAGACAAGACATACTTGGCCGAAACGTATGGGGGAAAAATCGGCAAGGCGAGCGTGACCGGGTATTGCATCCGGTTTAAAACCCTGAAAGATATCAACACGGGTGTGCTTGAAGCGGCGATCCGGGATGGGGTTGAGATGAGGCAATAGAGGACCGATATTAATCCGACAGTAAGCAGAGAGGTTGGGTTGAGGACGGATGTCTGAAACCCAACCTCTTGAAACGATCCTTAATCTCGCTGGCTAACGATTGACTTACAAACAAGGAAAAACATTTCCCAAGGACTAACCTGCAATGCAATTCTATATGTAATTGTAATGTTTTGTTGGGTTTCGCAACTTACGCTCAACCCAACCTACCCGCTGGCACAACATACCGAATCTCGCACCATAAATTTGCTCTTATTTTCCCCTTCAAACCCATTATTCTTCGCTGACTTCACCGATCGAGTTTTCGAGTGTCTGAATCACCTCATCCAATCCGCTTAAAATATCCCGGTTTGTGAAGCGGATCACCCTCAGTCCATAGCTGTCGAGCGTTCGAGTCCTCTCCGCGTCATCCTTCTCCGCCTGGTCCGAAAAATGGGTGTCGCCATCCACCTCGATTACCAGCTTGAGCTCCGGGCAGTAGAAATCCACGATGCACTGGGCGATGGGGCGTTGGCGCAGGAAGCGGGGAGTGTGTCCGCTCAGGTAGTCGTACCAGAGTCGCTTTTCGGCGGGGGTCATGTTGGTACGCAGTGCGCGGGCTTTTTCTTTCGAGGCCGGGATTGTAGGGTAGGAAGAATTTGGATTGGATCAGTTTGGGCATGGGTTAATTTTATAACATAACAGTGAGATGATCCCCCTCAATCCCCCTTAGTAAGGGGGACTAGACGCAAATCCCCTTAATATGGGGGACAGAACAAGAATCCCCCTCAATCCCCCTTTGTAAGGGGGACTACTAAAGCCCCCCTTATCAAGGGGGGGGAGGGGGGATCCTTAGCATAAGGGGATTCTTACACTAGCACTCGCTATACCCGCAGGAGTAGCACTTGCGGCAGCCTTCCTCGTTCACCACGGCTGCCTGGCCGCACTCGGGGCACAGGTCGCCGATCTTGAGCATGATCTGGTCGGCGGCAGGATCCGCTTCGGGCTTGACGCCGTGGTTCGAGAAGATGCGGATCCCGTTGGTATCCACATACTGTTCCAGGTATTCATCCAGGGCGTGCGCGACGCCATCTGGCAGGGAACGGACCCGGTTGGGACCGAATCCCAGCGAGCGTCCGCCGCCGATGCCGGCTAACTGGCGGAAGACTTCCTTCAGGCGGGCGCGCGGTTCCACCGGGGAGGAGAGCCGCAAAATGTACGAGATCAACCGTCCGATCGCTTCAGAGACCGCGGCGGTATCCGAGCCGGCCTTGGCGGTGTTGATGAACACCTCGAAGGGCTGGTCCCCGCCGTTCTCGTTGATGGTGACAAACGCCTTGCCGAGCGGCGTCTCGATGACGTAGGTGTAGCCCTTCAGCGAGCGCGGGCGCGGCTTCTTGCCTTCCTGCCAGATCGGGAACTGCCCGTCGGTTGAGGTGATCTCACCGGAGGCGGCATCCAGCAGTTTCTGCTTACCGGAGGCAGTGGCGTTGGTCTCGAGCACGACCTTCTCGCGCGAGCCGGTCACATAGACGGTGATGCCTTTGCAGCCCAGCTTCCACGCCAGGGTGTAGGCGGTCGCCACGTCCTGCGGGGTGGCGTAGGGCGGGAAGTTGATCGTCTTGGACAGGCTGTTGTCCACGAAGGCTTGCAGGGCAGCCTGCATGCGGACGTGCTCATCCGCGCTGATGTCGGCGCTCACCACGAACGGGTAGCGCAATTCTTCGGGTAATTCTTCAATATCCTGGCAGGTGCCGTGTGCCATGATCGTCTCGACGATCTCCTCGCGCACTTCCGGGTTCAACCCGGCGGCTTCGAGCGCCTGTTCGAACTGGGGGCTGACGTAATTCAACTGCAGGTCGCTGCCGTTGTCGTTGACATGTCGGATATAAGCTAGCGCGAAGACCGGCTCACAGCCGTAGCCTTCACAGCCGGCGACCGTGGCGATCGTACCGGTGGGTGCGACGGTGGTCTGGGCGGCGTTTCGGATGCCCACTTTCTTGATCCCCGCAGTGACCGAGTCCCAGTCGAGCGCTGGCCGACCCCAATCGTGAACATATTCCATCAGGGGGATGGGTGGCTGCCAGGTAAGCTGCTTCGGATCATAAATGCTGCCGTCAATGGCCGGGAAGGCTCCGCGCTGGGCAGAAAGTTCGATGCTGGTCTGCATAGCATAATAGCGGACAAATTCCATGACCTGCGATGCGAACTCCAGGCTGGTCTCATCGCCGTAGCGGATGCTGGCGTGGTACATGAGGTCGGCCAGCCCCATGATACCGAGTCCGATGCGGCGGGCATTATGGGCTGCTTTTTCCAACTGGGGAACAGCCGGTACATACGCGTTAGCTTCGACGACGTCATCGAGGAACAGAACAGACGAAACCACGCTGCGGCGCAGTTCTTCCCAATTGACCGTGCCATCCGGACCGAGATGCTCTGCCAGGTTGATGGATCCGAGGCAGCAGTTCTCGTAAGGTCCGAGCCATTGTTCGCCACATGGGTTGGTGGCTTCGAGTGCGTATAGGTGAGGGACGGGGTTGGAGCGGTTGGCGGCATCCAGGAATAGCACGCCCGGTTCGCCGTTCCTGTGCGCCTGGGTGACGATCTGGTTGAAGACGTCGCGCGCTTTGACGGTCCGGTGCACTTTGGTGGGGATGCCAGCCTGGGTGGCCTGATTGATATTACCCTTGAACTTGCGGTATTCGGGGCTGGAAATATCGGGGAAGACCAGATCCCAGTCGCCGTCGTTTTCGACAGCCTGCATAAACGCATCGGTTATTCCGACCGAGATATTGAAATTGGTGATGGCGTTCTCATTCGTCTTGCAGGCGATGAAACTCTCAATATCGGGATGGTCCACGCGCAGGACTGCCATGTTCGCGCCGCGGCGAGTCCCTCCCTGGGCGATCTCACCGAAGGCGTGATCGTACACCCGCAGGAATCCGACCGGTCCGGTAGCCTGTCCGGCGGACGATTTCACCAATGATCCCATCGGGCGCAGACGCGAGAAGCTGAAGCCGTTGCCGCCTCCGGTCTGCTGGATGAGGGCGGCATCGCGCAGAGTCTGGAAGATGCCGGCGGAATCTTTGCCCATATCATCCGTGATCGGCAACACGAAACAGGCTGCCAGTTGTCCCAGGGGAGTGCCGGCGCCGGTGAATGTGGGCGAATTGGGGAAGAATTTCTTGGTGGATAGGAGCTTATAATATTCCAGAGCGCGCGCGTCGACATCACCCTGCCAGAGTTCTTCAACTTTGGCGACATGCCAGGCGACCCGCCAGAACATCTCTTCGACGGTTTCACACGGTTTCCCGTCGTCACCGCGGCGGACGTATCTCTTCATGAGAACCTGGCGTGCGTTCTCGGTCAGTAGGACCGGCGGAAGATCCGCGGGTGGGGGAGGGGTTGGCAGAAGGCCGGACTTGGTTGTGGTGGGTGTAGATTCCGATTAATAGTTATCCTTCCAATAAGCGGTCAATTTCATCACGGATGGAACGCAGGTCCCCCAGGTTGAGGTAGACAATGGCGTACCGAATATAAGCGATGTGGTCCAATTGTTTCAAGCCGGCGATGATAAGATCGCCCACGGTTCTGGATGTTACCTCCGCCTTTCCCATTTTTTCGAGCTGAGTTTCCACTTCACCGACCAGCCGGTCGATATCGGCGGCTGAGACAGGTCGTTTAGCACAGGCGATTCGCAGTCCGCGCAGAAGTTTTTCGCGTTCAAATTCTTCGCGTGAGCCGTCCTGTTTGACGATGAGCGGCGCTGTTTTGATGGCGCGTTCGTAGGTGCTATACCGTTTGCTGCAGATCTCACATTCCCGGCGGCGGCGGACGCCTCCCTTGGCATCGTGGGTGGTATCGATGACTTTTGAATCCCAACTGTTGCAGTACGGACATCTCATCGATTCGCCTCCAGGTTAAGTAACATACCCCCGTATATGGGGGTACCCCAACGAAAACCCCCTTTATTTAGTTACGTGGCAACATTTTAGCACAGGCGTATGGACAAAGCAAGCAAGAATAACGACAGTACTCTTAAATTAATTGCGTATAAACAAATATTTAAGGTTTCTAATGTAAGGGAAAGAAAACAGAGACCAGAAACCAGAGACCAGAAACTAGAAACTGGAAAGTAGAAAACAGAAAGCTGAGATCGGAGACCTGAGACCGGAAATCTGGTTACAGGTCTCCTGTTACTAATCACTTATTACTGGTCTCTGATCTCAGATTTTGCTGTCATCCTGAACCCCGAATGGGTGAAGGATCTCTGCGTTGGCATGGAATCAGCTGAATTTGTGAGAGATTCTTCGCTGCTTCGCAGCTCAGAATGACATGGTGGGGTGCTCCCCAGAATGAGACTATGAAACAATGACAGAGCGCCCTCCGCAGGAGAGGGCGCCCAGAAAATTGAGTACTGATAAACAGCTTGAAATGGATACTACCGAATCTGGCGGCGGCGAATGAAAGCCGGGATCTCGAGATCGTCCGTATTCACAATCTTGGAAGAGTAGTCCACCATGGCGGGGACTGATTGTCGATCGACTTCCACGGATTGGAGAACACGAGCCGGTTGAGATGATATCTGAATAGGCTGAGGTTGCTCGACCAGCTTGGTTCGTTCCACTGGTTTGATCCCGGAGCGTTCGAACCCGGTCGCGATGACAGTGATGCGCAGATCGTCTTTCATGGCAGGATCAATGACAGCGCCGAAGATGAGGTTCACATCGGGGTGGGCGGTCTCTTTGATGATCGCGGCAGCCTGATTGACCTCAAAAAGAGTCAGGTTTGTTCCACCGGTCACATTGAAGAGAATACCGCGAGCGCCGTTGATGGTGATGTCGAGCAGTTCGCTGGATATAGCCTGTTCCGCGGCGATGCGGGCGCGGTCTTCACCAGATGCGTTACCGACAGCCATGAGGGCTGCGCCGCCTTCGGACATGATGGTGCGTACATCCGCGAAGTCCAGGTTGATCAGTCCGGGGACGGTGATCAATTCGGAAATACCCTGAATACCCTGGCGGAGCACATCATCTGCCTTCTTGAACGCTTCCGGCAGGCTGGCGCGCTTATCGACGATGGAGAGCAGGCGGTCATTGGGAATGACAATGAGGGTGTCGGCGTGTTCCTTCAGACGGGTGGCGCCAGCTTCAGAATTCGCTGCGCGGCGGGATCCCTCGAAGGCGAATGGTCGGGTAACCACGCCGATGGTTAGAGCGCCTACTTCTTTGGCGATCTGAGCAATAATGGGAGCGGCTCCGGTCCCGGTGCCACCGCCCATACCGGCAGTGACGAAGACCATATCGCTGCCTTTGAGGACTTCGTAGAGCTCTTCAGCAGATTCCTCAGCGGCTTTGCGGCCAACGTCCGGATTACCGCCTGAGCCAAGTCCACGGGTGGTTTTATCACCGATGCGGACCTTGGTCGGCGCTTTGGATAGCTGCAGGGCTTGCGCGTCCGTATTGACGGTGATGAACTCGATGCCATGCAGTCCTTCATCAATCATCCGATTGACTGCATTGCACCCTCCACCACCAACTCCGACAACTTTGATGCGGGCAAATGATTCTGAGTTTGATTGAGCAGTAGTATCCATTTTATTCTCCTCTTTTATTCTATGCGAAATGATTTTTGACGCAACCGAAATTAGCTACGAGTTTTAAGGTAGCAATCGTTTGAGGAAATCCTTGATCTGGTCCCAGCGAAGCAGCTCGCGATTGTGCAGCGAGCCGCGTTTTTGGGGCGAAAGATTGGATTCGCTCATCATCAGCGCCCAGTAGAGCAGACCGACGCTGGTTGAATACGGTGGAGCCAATAGCTGATCCGTGAGTCCAAGCAGGTTTTCAGGACGGGCTACCCGAACAGGCAGACCCATCACCTGGCTGGCCAAACCGCGGATGCCGGGCATCTGGCTGGTGCCTCCGGTTAGAACCATTCCTGCGGGCAGCAGTCCATCATATCCGCTGCGTTTGATCTCCTGCAGGAGCAGCGAGAAGATTTCTTCCGTGCGCGCTTCGATGATTTCAGCCAATTCCTTACGGCTCACCTGAATCGGTTGATCTTCTCCGAAAGCCCGAATGGTGAATTTATCTTCGTCGGTGACTTCATCCATTTGGGCGTACCCATGCTGTAGTTTCAATTCTTCCGCCTGCGAGATGGGTAATCGCAAGCCGTGAGCGATGTCGCTGGTGATCATACTGCCACCGACACCGAGAACCATGGTATGCCATACATCGCCATCGATATATACTGCCATACTGGTGGTACCAGCCCCGATATCGACGACTACCGCACCCATTTGGCGTTCGGTCTCAGAGAGGACAACCTCTCCCGATGCCAGTGGGTTGAGTACAAATTGTGCTGTTTGCACGCCGGCAGAACTGACTGCCTGACGAATATTTTCCACTGTGGCTGCCGCGGCGGTGATGATGTGGGCTTCCACTTCCAGACGGAAACCGTGCATTCCGATCGGCATGTGGATTCCATCCTGTCCATCCACCGTAAAGCTGCGCTGGATGACATGGATGATCTCACGGTTATGGGGGATGGCGACTGCCTGGGCGGCTTCGAGTGCGCGAGCCACGTCGTTATGATCGATCACCCGTCCGGCGATTCCCACAACTCCCCGGCTGTTCACGGAGGAGACATGTGATCCCGCCAGGCTGACGATGGCCGAGGTGATCTCCAGCCCGGATGAGCGCTCTGCTTTTTCCACCGAGCGGGCAATCGATTGGGTCGCGGCGGAAATATCCACCACTGTTCCCTTCTTGATGCCCTGGGCAGGTTCGATACCCACACCCAAAATCCGCAGGCTGCGTTCTCCTTCCACCCTGGCGACCAGAGTGCAAACTTTGGATGTACCTACATCAATACCCACTACAATCGGTTCGTCCATAGTTATTGCTCCATCCGGTAATAAGGTGCGTAGAGATTTTCCATCGAGATCAGGGAAGGTTTTTCTCCCCGGGCTTCCAGTTTCGCGATTATTTCACGGTACATGGTTAATTTCTGCGGCATATCATTCGGATTCAATCCGAAGAAGACATTCCAACCCTGAGGATCTGTCCATCCAAGACCATAGGTCGGGTGATATTCCAGTTGAACACCCTCAGGGATTTGTTTAGCCATCGCCTGAATGGCGGGGATCATCTGAGGATCCATAAATGCACGCGGTGGGTTCAATGGCTGAGCCAGCGGGTCAACAAGGTCTTCCGGTTTGATGATCAGGCTGGCGAGTGATTTTCGAGTTTCCTGTGATACCAGGGTCAGGTTGATCTTTCCAGTAGGAGGTGCGCCTGCTGCATTGACGGTAACCAGATCTTTGGCTTCGCCTTTTGGTTCGAAGGCTATCCCATCCGCAGAGATCCATTGGGTGGAGCCACCCTGCTGCCATTGCAGCACGGGTTCACGTTCCTGTACCCGAACATACACAACCCCCGGGAACCCGAGACTGACTTTCACATCAGAAAGAACAGGATATGCGTTCTGAACCACTCGGGAAATTTGTGCAGGCAGAATGGTAAGCATCCGCTGTCCATTCATGGGTACCAATTTTTGAACTTCTTCCAGCGTGACTCGATTGGCTCCCATCAGCTTGACATTACTGATGCGGAAGAAGGGGAGCGTCCACATGGCGTAAATACCCAGAGCGCAAAGGACCAGAATAAGGGAAGATACCAATCGCCAGCCAGGCTTGAGGATGGTTATGGCGGGCAGACGGATCTCGGCGCCACCGGAGAGCGGTAGATAGAATTTCCGACGGCCTTTCTTATGCGCCTGTTGCAGGATGGGAACTGTGTCCGGTTCATTGCGAGTAGTAATAGGCGTATAGCGGCCGGGTGTCCGGGCGCTGTCGGTAGCTATGACAACCCGTTGTTTGATGTCTTTCGCCCGCCGTGAACGGACGTGATCCGCTCGATTTGCGGAGTGGCGTAGTGTGGTTGTCATGCTTCCCTCCTGTATTGTCGGGTAGTGGCGTCCCGGTCAGCTTTGCGTTCAAGGGCTAATCCGATCAGGCGGTCGATCAATTGCGGGTAGGGGAGACCTGAGGCTTCCCATAATTTCGGATACATTGATATCTTGGTGAAACCGGGGATCGTATTGATCTCGTTGAGATAAAACGCTCCGGTTGTTTTTTCGAGTAAAAAGTCCACCCGGGCCATTCCAGCACAATCCGCGGCGAGAAATGCACGAACAGCGGTATTACGAATGTTTGTCATCAACTCGTCGCTGAGTGGAGCGGGGATGATGAGCTCGGAGTTATCGAGGATATATTTCGCGTCGTAGGAGTAGAAGTCCGCGCCCGGTCGAATTTCGCCTGCAATGGAAGCTTTCGGATCGTCATTGCCCAGGACGCTCACTTCAATTTCACGGGCATCGACACCACGTTCAACCAGCACACGGCGATCGAATCGAGCGGCATCCATCAACCCTTCCATCAGGTCTGAACGGGTACGGCATTTGGATATACCGACCGATGAGCCCAGATTGGCGGGTTTGACGAAAAGGGGATAGGCGGAAAGTGCTTCAGCCCGTTCGATCACTTTGTTCATGTCATTGTGGATCATGGCACGCGTTACAAGGATGGAATCGACGACCGGGATGCCGTTCGCGCGCATCAGGTCTTTGAACAAACCCTTGTCCATACCGACAGACGAGCCCAACACTCCCGCGCCGACATACGCGATGTCGGTCATTTCGAATAATCCCTGCAAAGTCCCATCTTCGCCAAAGGTTCCGTGCAGGACAGGGAAGACGACATCCAGATCGGTGACTTTTTCAAGCAGCTCTTTGCCTGCTTCGGATCGGATCTGGAACAATCCATGACGGGATACATCCGGGAAGATGGCAGCCGCGGATAATTTTTCCGAGTGTTTCGCAGATAATTGTTCCAGCGCATCTATACCCCAGCACCAGGCACCTTCCTGAGTTATGGCAATCGGGAAAATTTGGTATTTTTCGCGGTCAATGACATTCATAACTGACCGGGCAGACATAAGCGAAACCTCATGTTCTCCGGATCGACCACCGAAAATTACACCCACATTAAGCTTAGCTACCATTAATTGCCATCCTTGAAGCTACCGAGAAGTTCAATTTCAGTTTCTAGTTCGATTCCAAATTGTTCCATCACCTTTTTTTGAGCCAGGCGGATCAAGTCATAAATATCTTGCGCCTTCGCCTTCTCATCATTCAAGAAAAAATTTCCATGTTTACTGCTGATCTCAGCCCCACCAATTCGGGTTCCCTTGAGACCCGCCTCTTCTATGAGCCGACCAGCAAAATCGCCTTCCGGGTTCTTGAAGATGGATCCGAGGCTTGCACCCGCTGGCTGGCTGGTCTTGCGTTTATCCAGATATTCATCCAACCGAGCCTGGATATCCTCTGGTTGAGCAGGGTGCAGGATTAATCCAGCGCTCAAGATCACTGCCTGGCTGTTTTCACTCTTTAACCGGCTGGATCGGTAGGTATATTCCATCTCAGTAACCGACCAATCGTGGAGACGTCCATCGGGGAGAAGAATTTCCACCTCTTTCAGAGTGGTTGCCATATCTGCCCCGTGAGCACCCGCATTACCGTATACCGCTCCACCCACGGTCCCTGGAATACCGGCTGCCCATTCCAGGCCGGACCAGCCATCCAGTGATACTTTTCGTGCCATGCTGCCAAAATTGACACCCGATTCGGAATAGACAATAGCCTCCGATTCGGATTTTTCGATTCGAAATTCGGAGGACCTATTGAGTACGGCGATTCCGTGGAAACCATCATCGCTTATGAGCAAGTTGGATCCACCACCCAAAACGATGCAAGGGATTTTTTCCGCCCAGAGGTAAAGCATAAAATCGGCAAGTTCTTTTGCCGATTTTGCCACGAGCATGCCATCAACCAAGCCACCAACACGCGCGGAGGTATAACGCCCGAGTGAAACATGCTGTTCCAGGCGCTCGCCAAAATGGCTTACCAACCGGTCTGTGATGATGTTAGCCAAGCATTCTCCTTTGTCCTTACACCGCCTTCATGAACTGGATTAGCTTCATGACGACCTGGCGACGTTCTTTCTCTGTGTAATCGCCTTCCAATAATTTGACCTGGTTTTGAGGCAGGCTGCCTTCCACCGCTTTACTGTTCAAAATATCGTGACCGTTCGGTCCTTTGGACTTTATGGATGAGTGATTTTTTTCTACCATTTCAATTTGTCCTTTCTTCCAGCTTCACCAGAAGCTGTTGGTTGATCTGATCCGCGTCCCCGGCAGAAAGGACAACAACAAGATCGCCGGGTTTGAGGTGTGCCAGGAGATAATCGGTGGTGCGTTCCAGGGTATCCATGAATAGGGCTGAACCACCTTTGATCATTCCCGCTACACGGGCGGATGAGTACTCTTCTTTTTTCTCACGCGAGGCATAGATTTCGGTAACAATGATTTTGTCTGCCTGGTCAAATGATTCGGCGAAGTGGTCTGCCAGGAGACGGGTGCGTGAGTAGGTGTGCGGTTGCCATATTGCCCAGATCCGATGTTCTGGATATCGTGAACGGGCTGCGGCCAGAGTGGCTGATATTTCGGTTGGATGGTGAGCGTAATCATCCACGAGGGTTACTCCACCAACCGTACCGACCACTTCAAAGCGCCTGCCGGTGCCCTGAAACGAAGCGACTGCTTGAGTTGCTGCGAGAATATTCAGACCAAGCAGGTCCGCGACAGCCAGAGCGGCCGTGGCATTTTGCACATTGTGTTGTCCTGGTATGGATAGGTGCACATCCTTTGCCAGTTTCACATTTTTATCGTTCCAGTTTTTCTCCATATCGAATTGATAATAACCGTCTACAACCGAGAGATTCACAGCCTGATAGTGGGCATTTGAGTTAATGCCATAGAGCAAGCCTTGAACGTAGGCTGGGATTGAATCCAATAACTCAACCGCCGCAGGATGATCAGAGCATGCGAGGAAAATACCATGCGGTTTGATGGTGCCAATAAATTCTTTGAAAGCCTGACTATATTCAGCCATGGTCGGGTAGCAATCAGGATGGTCGTGTTCCAGGTGAGTGACGATGGCTATGGATGGATGAAGACCCAGGAACATCCGATCGTACTCATCCGCTTCTATTACAAATTCAGATCCTTTACCAGCATGTGCATTGGTTTCAAGTCCCTTGATCATTCCGCCGACAATAAAGGAAGGATCCTTACCCATTTCAGTGAGCATCCATGCGATCATTGAGGATGTGGTTGTTTTTCCATGTGTTCCGGCGATGGCAATCCCGGTCTTGTCCCGCAATAATCTCCCGAGGAACTCTGACCGTTTATAGACCGGAATACCTTTGGCGATAGCTGCTTTGACTTCCGGATTGGATGGCGAGATAGCTGATGATTGGATCACCAGATCGGCTTTATTAATATTGTCCGCATGGTGTCCTTTATAGACCTGGATACCCATCTGTTGGAGAGCGAGCGTAACCGATCCTGTGATCTGGTCGGATCCGCTGACCTCGTAGCCGGATTCTTTCAACAATCTTGCGATTGCTGATAATCCGCTGCCTCCAATTCCGATGAGATGAATATGGTCCATTTACAAGGATCCTTTAGATGAACAGCACGATGACAAAACCAAACGCGATAGCAATGGCAAAATAAATGGCTGGTGTACCAAGCCAGGCTGGTGCGAAATACTGGATCATTTTCAATGCTGCGTCACCAACTTCCGTCCCTGCTACCGGCGCCGAAATAAATGGAAGCGGATATTTTGTCTGATCCAGGTAGAACCATAAGGTTCCGACTACCAGAAAACCGTTGAGAACGCCGATAAACAGTCCCAGCAGCGTGTCTTGCATGCTTCCTCGAATGAGACGGGGAGAGGCGCTGATTCTGGGAATACTGACGGATTGGTAGCCAAAGATCACTAATCCCATGGTGATCGCAAATCGGAGCCAGAAAAGAGAGGCGGCGCCATCTTTTGCCAATGACTTCAACCAGACCTGGTGCAAATTTATCCAAAACGGTCAGAACGAAGATCGAAAGGATGAGCGCGAATGTAACCAAAAGCTCCTTCGCCCATCCACGCATTGCGCCAATCACAGCGAAAATAATGACTAACATCCAGAAAACGATGGTCAAACTAACCATGACCCCTCCTTTGGATGCTGCGGTTTGCTAATTCTTCGAGTAGATTCGCAATATTCTGGGCTGCCCCGGGAGTTGCCAGAGATAAGGCAGCTTTCTTCATCTTTAATAATTCGTCCGGATTGAGTAGAAGATTATGTATGGTCGGAACAAGATGATCATGCAATTGATCATTTACAATAATTTTTGCAGCCCCATGATTTACGAGGTAATCCGCATTGACTTTCTGATACCGCCAGGCGTATGGGTATGGTACAAGGATGGAAGGAAGGCCAAAAAGGGGATATTCTCCGAGAGTGGAAGCGCCTGCCCGTGAAACCGCCAGATCAGCGGATGCCAGAGCCGCACCCATTTCGTGTAGATAAGGGAAGATCCGATATGAATCTCTATTTTCTTTGGGAAGAGATTCTCTGGCGGTTTGAACCATCTCCCAATCCAAACTCCCACTGATATGAATGACTTCTGCAAAGTTCAATATTTCAGATAAATGTGATACCACTGCATTGTTTATTGATCGTGCGCCTTTGCTTCCGCCAAAAATTAGGAGAACAGGCAACTTTGAAGTGATATTGAGGAACTGGCGACCGTCCTCCCGCGTCCAACGTGACAATTCAGGGCGGGTCGGGTAACCGGACACGGTTACAGGTTTTTTTGCAAAAAAGGTTTTTGATTCATTCGCGGTCACTGCAATCTGGTCTGAATACCGGGCGATGGTTTTCAGGGCAAGGCCGGGCTCAATATCCGGCACATACAAGAGAGATTCGCGCGCGGTTGCGGCTAAAGCCATTGGCACTGCCACATAACCACCGGTGAAGAAGAGAACGTCCGGGTCAAATTTCTGGAGGATCTTTCGAGATTCAAAATATCCCCTCGCTAATCTGATCAGGTTTCCGGGTAGGGTTTTTATACCCACACCATGAAGACCTGCAGCAGGGATCGATTGATATGGAATATTTTCCCGTTCAATTAAGTCGGCTTCCATACCACCTTTACCTCCTACCCAAAGAACGGCTTCACTTCTGTTCATCAGAGCTTGAAGCACGGCGAGTGCGGGATACACGCCTCCGCCCGTTCCACCGGCGCAAATCAACAATCGCACTGAAGGCACTCCCTTCTTTTTCTTCTTTGTTCATGTTTGACTTCGAGATATTCATCAGTATCCCAATTGCCACGAGAGAGGTTACCAGGTTGGATCCACCTGCGCTGAAAAATGGAAGCGCGTTTCCGGCAAATGGGAAAAGCCCGATAATAACTGCCATATTCAACATGGCTTCCATTACGATCCAGATGGTCAGCCCAGCCGCAAGGAGAGAACCCAGTTGATCTGGAGCTCGTTTGGCAATGGTCAATCCGCGCCAGAGCAGCAGGGCGAATAAAATTACAACCACACCCGCACCGATCAATCCCATCTCTTCCACTATCACTGCAAAGATCGAATCGGTATATGGGAAAGGGAGACCTGTAAATTTGGTATTGGCTTGCCCGATCCCGACCCCGAACCAGCCGCCATTGATCACTGCTTCCATGGCGCGCATGACGTGGTAGGAAGATTCGGTCATATCCTTCAGACCGGCTAAATAATCTTGAAAACGGCTTGCACCGGTACTATACAATTTGAGACCGATCACACCAAATAATCCGGTCGAGGTCATGGCGATGATGATCTGCCGCCAATCCGCACCAGCCAGGAAGAAAAGAAGTCCACCTATGATGATCACTGTAGCTGCCGCTGAAAGGTCAGGCTGTAAGAGAATTAAACCGCCCATTATCCCGAGAATAAAAATGACTGGGATGAATCCCATTTTGAAACTGCGAATCTGTTCCCTCTTGGAAAATAGCCAAATGGACAGGTACAGGATGATAACCAGTTTTGACAACTCTGATGGCTGAACGGACCCGCTGAAGAGACCGCGGGCAGGACCTGCCTCTCCACGCCCGAAGACCAGCACCAGGAAGAGTAAGGTGATCGTGACAGACATGATGAGCAGAATGTAGCGTTGGTAGCGGTGGTAATCGATCATGGATGCAATGAAAGCCAGCACCAGCCCTAAACCCATCAGGCGCACTTGTTTGAAGAAAATGGATGTTGACGGCATATCGTGAGTTACTGCGAAATCCCAACTGGCTGAATAGAGCATAACCAGACCGAATGCCAGCATACATACGATGATGATAAATAGGGGCACATCCAGGCGCAGTTTTAATGGCCGGTGCGGTTGTGCCTCGGTTTCAGGCAAAATTGGTATAGATGATTTTACGAAAGTTGTAGCACCCATTTTCGAAATTCCTCACCACGTTCTTCAAAATCTTTGTACGCATCAAAGCTGGTTCCACCCGGGGAAAGAAGGACGACATACCCTGCCTTTACTATCCCGGCGGCATGTAAGACGGCTTCTTTCAGCGTTCCACATAAATGGATATCTTTGAGAATGCTGGATGATGTGCGTTTTGCATTTACTTCGTTTTCGATCTTTCCCGCCGCTTCGCCAAACAGAATCAGATGGTCAACTCGATCATTCGCCAGTTTTGCGAAATCTTCCCAGGGCAGGTTTTTATCACGTCCACCGGCTAATAGGATGAGTGGCTCAGAAAACGAATGAATTGCTGCCATTGATCTTTCTGGGGCTGTGGCGATGGAGTCGTTGTACCAGCGTGATCCCCGATACTCGCGAACGAATTCCAATCGGTGAGCGACTCCCCCAAATCCCTGTACACCCTTCCGGATCGCTTCGGCTGGAAGCCCGGCTGCTTTGGCTATAGTACAGGCAGCCAGCACATTTCGCACATTATGTCTGCCGCGAAGCTGGATATCAGAGACTGGTAACAAGGTCTCCACCTGACCGCCTTCTGTGTAAATTACCATCTCATCCTGAAGAAAAGTTCCAGGTTCATCTGATGTAGACTTCATCTCTCCAAATGTGACTAATTTTCCCTTAGCGTGTGTCCGTAAATTCCAGGATCCTGTATCCTGGCGATTGAGAATGGCAATGTCATCCGAGTTCTGGTAGTCCAGAATTCGGGCTTTGGCAGCCGTATAGGTTTCCATGGTCCCATGACGATCAAGATGATTTGGAGTGATATTAAGAACGGCAGCGATCGTGGGGGAGATCGTCATCTGTTCCAATTGGAAGCTGGAAATCTCCATGATGGCCAAATCATCCGATTTCATGTCTCTGACAGATGCGATTAGCGGGTTGCCAATATTCCCGCCCACCCATGTTTGTTGGGATGGCTTTTTATTGTGGGCAGCCATGCGTCCAACGAGGGTTGTGGTCGTTGTTTTTCCCGCTGACCCGGTAATTCCGATGACAGGACAGGGTACAACTTCCATGAATATCTGGGTGTCATTGGTCAGGGGAATATTGCGAGAGGTTGCTTCGCGAATAAGTGGCAGGCTTAGCGGGACGCCGCCTGAGAGACAAACCAGATCGCAATCATTGAGCAGCGATATTGGATGTCCGCCGCCTGTCCACTGAACCTTTAAACCATCCAATTGTTCCATGGCAGGTCGAAGAGCATCAATTGATTGTTTATCATTGATGGTTATACGAGCCCCTTCTTCGGCAAGAAAACGCGCTAGAGCTAGTCCCTGTCGGGCAGCTCCAATAATCAAGACGCGTTTTCCATTCCAATTTGACATGGCTATACCATCGTGAGCGCCAGGCCGAGCATGGCGAATAATAAACTGACCAACCAAAACCGTTGGACAACTTGAGTTTCACTCCATCCGGACAATTCAAAGTGGAGATGGAGGGGCGCCATCTTAAAGAGGCGTTTTCCTTTTGTGAGCTTGAAATACGCGATCTGAAGGATATCGCTCACGGCTTCACTGACAGGAATAATGGCGATTAACGGTAGGGCAAGCCATTGCCCGGTCATCAAAGCGACGACCGCAAGGGTTGCGCCGAGCGCCAGCGAACCGGTATCTCCCATGAACAATTGGGCTGGATGCACGTTGAACCACAAGAAACCGAATACTGCGCCAACCAGAGTAAAGCAGAAACGACCGAGGAATACATCGCCCTGCATAAGAGCGATTCCGCCAAAGGCAGCAAAGGCGGTTGCTGAAATTAATCCTGCTAGTCCATCCATACCGTCGGTGAAATTTACCGCATTTGAAGCGCCAACGATTAAAAACATGGCAATCGGGATGTACCAGATACCAAGATCAAGCGGTTTTTTTGCCCCAGGCCAGTGTAATTGCGGTACATCCAGAACATATTGCAGGATGATGGCGATACCCAGCGCAAGGAGGGTTTGTAAGAGGAACTTGGTCCGCATACGCATTCCAGTTCCACGACGTGGTCCGCGAATACCTTCCCAATCATCTATCGCGCCCAGCAGACCATACGATACAAGGACAAAACTAGGCAATAATACAGAATTACCCAACACATCCACACCGATCAAGGATGCGGCGTTGAGTAGCAGTGTGAGGAAAATGACCGGGGCGATGAACATGACGCCGCCCATGGTCGGGGTGCCCATCTTGGTTACGTGTGCATCGGGTTCTTCCACCCGGATCAGTTTTCCAATTTTAAAGTGGCGAAGAGCGCGTAATAATGGTCCACCCCAAATGACGGCCATGATAAAGGACAAAGCACTGAGGGTGAGCGCCAGCGAGGTCTCTTTCATAGGGAACCTTCCAGCGCGGTCACGATCTTGTCCATCCTCATTCCATGAGAGCCTTTAACTAACAGCACATCTTCCGGGGTCAGCCTTGATTTTAGATAGGCAATGATTTCATCTGTTGATTCACAAGCCTGAATATGGCTTCTAGATAAACCGGCAGAGTGAGCCGCATCCGCGATTATTTTTCCCCTGTCACCTAATGTCACCAGGTCACTTACAACTTCCGCAGCACGTAAGCCCACTTTTTCATGTCCCTCGGCTTCATAAGGTCCCAGCTCAAGCATATCACCCAACACAGCGATCTTATTTCCATCTAACTCTTCGAGTAGATTCAGCGCTGCCAGGGTCGATTCTGGCGAAGCGTTGTAGGTATCATCCAGGATCATGGCGCCGTTATAGGCGTGGACAGCTACTAGTCGGAGTTGTGTCCGGCTAAACCGGAGCGCATAAATGATATCGCCCCAAGACATTCCTTCAGCGACACCGACAGCGGCTGCTCGCAGGACGGTATGGACGGAGTGTTGTCCAATCAATGGGACCCTAAGCTGGAAGCTTTCTCCAAGATGGTGCAGAGTGAACCGGATCCCTTCCAGCCCTTCACCGACAATGTCACTTGCCCACAGATCGGCTTTTGGATCTAAACCATAATAGAGAACCCGGGCGGAGGTCAAGGAAGCCATCGCCTTCACGCGAGGATCGTCGTAGTTCAAAATCGCTGTTCCATCAGATGGAAGAGACTGGACCAATTCTGCTTTACCCCTGGCGATAATGTCCTGAGAGCCAGCCCGTTCGGCATGAACCGTTCCGATATTCGTCACTACACCGATTTGTGGTTTGGCGATTTCACACAGCAGAGAGATTTCACCGGGCACATAGAAGCCCATTTCCAGTACGGCATTTTGATACCCAGAGCCAAGCCGTAACAATGTCAGGGGAAGGCCAATCTCATTATTCAAGTTTCCCGGATTGCGAAGGGTTCGACCTTTTCGATTCAATACATCTGCGACCAATTCCTTGGTGGTGGATTTACCCACACTTCCCGTGATTCCTACTACACGGACGTCAAGTTTTGAGCGCCAGAATCGAGCAATCTTCTGCAGAGCAAGTAATGTGTTTTCAACCAGGATACAGAAAGGAACGTTGGGTAAAGGATGCTGCGTCGGAAATTGTCCGCTTGTTAGATTCAGAACCGGGAACAATTGGGATAGGTCTTTTTGTATCAGCGCGATGTGGGCGCCTTTGTGAAAGGCATCCCCAACGTAATTGTGTCCGTCCACCCGCTCTCCGGGAAGGGCAACGAATAGTGAACCTGGAATTGACAGGCGTGAATCGATCGAGGCTTCCGTGATCACTAGATCAGCCCCGGTCGGACGATTTCCCGTCAATGCTTCCAGAATATCAGCTAAAGTAAGCAACAGTATTCCTCAATTAATGATTTTTGCCCGCACATCATCTGGCGGGATATTCATCAGTACTACCAATTCACTGACTGCGTCACGGAAAACAGGCGCTGCCACAATGGAGCCCCAGATGCTGGTCTTAGGTTTTTCAAGCCAGACATAAACCAGGAAACGAGGATCATCCGTAGGACCCCAACCGACGAAAGAGGCATTGGTTTGACCCAATGAGTAACCCCAGGGAGTCGGGATTTCCGCTGTGCCAGTCTTTCCGGCAACTCGATAACCTTCGATCAGTGCATCAGAGGATTCATCCTCAAGAGAAACAGCCAACATTTCGGTCAACGTATGGGCAGTCTGCTCACTGATCGGTTGTGCCAGAACCTGAATGCTTGTGTTGTACTGTCTTCCGTTACTGATCACCGATTTGACGACATGCGGAGCCATGATCTTGCCACCGTTGGCTGCCGCCGAAACGGCAGATGCTAATTGAATGGGGGTGACTGCCAATCCCTGGCCGAAGGAATTGGTTGCCAGATCCACATCGTACCAATTGCTATCCCCAGGAAGGCGTAGGGGAAAGACTGCTTCACCTGCCAGATCGATCCCAGTGAGATGGCCGATTCCGAATTTTTCCATATATTCGTAAAAAGTTTTCGGTCCGGTCTGTTTGGCGATCCAGGAGAGGCAGACATTCAGGGAGTGTTGCATACAACCGATCATGTTCTGTTCGCCCCAGGCATTTCCATCCCAGTTGCGGATGATCGCTCCACCAATCTCGAACTCACCGGTATCGAGGAACGGTGTCTCGGGGGTGACCACGCCGGCATCCAAAGCCGTTGCCATAGTTAGTACTTTGAAAACCGAGCCCGGTTCGTACGTTGTGGATACCGCCCGGTTATAAAAGGCAGCATTATCGAAAATCTTGCCGATCTTCCAGTATTCATTGGGATCCAACCGGGGTGAGGTCGCCATCGCGATCAGTTCGCCCGTTTTGGGATCTAAAACAATCAAAGTGCCGGAGACGGCACCTGAAGATTTGACCGAATTATCGATTACTTTTTCCATAGCGGTTTGAATTTCGCGGTCAATTGTCAGGATGATGTCTCCCCCCGGAGGAACCTGGGGGATCTGGTCAACAAGGTTGGGGTCCAATGGCACTTGTACATCCACCGGGGTGCCTGCCAGGATATCATTGAACTTCTCTTCAATACCGAAGAAACCGTTCCCGACCCGAATTTCATGTCGGTCCGGTGTTCGGCTGGGTTGGCTGGTATTCAGGGTATAGAATCCCAGGATATTGGAGGCAAGGGTCCCTTCGGGGTAGCTTCGTTGAAGGTGTGGAGTAAGAATTATGCCATCCAAATTTGGGGAGAATTTGTCTTTCTTGTCCGGCTGTGCCGCCATACGGTCATAAGAATCCATCAATTGACGGATTTCCTGTGCTTTTTCTGATGGAACGAAATCTTTCAGTAAGACGTAGGCCGCCGTTTCTGAACCGGGGGTCTGTGCTTTCTCGAGAGTAGATTGATATTCCAGGCCAATAATGGTCTCAAGCGCACGGGCGATGGTCTCCGGGTCACTTACATCCGCGAGGTTTAAACCTACTTCGTATTTAAGCGTGTTCCCCACCAATAAACTGCCAAAGCGATCGTATATTTTGCCACGTTCAGGGAAAATAGTTTTAGGTACGAAAGCCCATTCTTTACCAAAATCTGTCACGGCTTTGGCTTGCTTACTGGTCTGGATATGGACCATCTGAGCAATGATGAGAAAACCGACCAATGATAAGGCCATTCCTAATAAGAGAAAGCGGGAATAATGAGGTGTCTTCATGGTGTCCGCCGGTTCAAAGATGGTTCGACATAACTGAGATAAACCCAATCCCATAGGGATTGCGTAAATTCGGACGTCACTACATCCTGATGTAGATCGGTAACATATTTTTCGGGCGCGAGAATTGCTGCCTGTTTCCCCCCGTATCCCGGAATGAGCATATATTCGAATCCGTCCGGGGATACTTCCTTGAATCCCAATCTTTTTGCGCGTTTCGCCATCTCTACTGAAGAGGTAACGTTTGCCAGATCAGTCTCAAGAGCGGCGATATTTTGTTCTGCTTTGATCTTGATGCTCTGGTATTCCTGAATTTGACGCCCGGCAATGCTGGCTTTCGCGGATATGGACAAATAAAGCCAGGCGATCAATGAAATGGCAACGACGACCAGAAATGCCAAACCCAACCATTGCATTTGGCTTCTCCAAGGGACTAATTTGTAGGCTTGAATCAATCTATTTTTCATCATCGTAACCATAACAGTTTGCAAATCTCATGCCATCTCACAGCCGTTCCACAACTCTTAGTTTTGCACTGCGTGATCGCGGGTTATTTCTCTTCTCTTCCTCACTCGCTTCAACGGGATGACGGGTGATGATCTTTACCGTTGCTTTATGTCCGCAAGTACAGGCGATTGGTAGAGGTGACTCGATGCAATCCTTGCTTTCACGCTGAAAATAATGCTTAACCATTCGATCTTCGAGCGAATGGAAGGAGATGATCGCCAATCTTCCACCTGATTCCAACGCCTCCACCGCCTTTGGAAGGAATTCTTCCAGATTGCCCAGTTCGTCATTGACTGCGATCCGGATAGCCTGGAATGTCCGGGTTGCCGGGTGGATACCGCCTCGGTGGTATCCGATCGTTTTCTCGATGATCGATACCAATTGGCTGGTTGTTTCCACAGGTCGCCTTGCTACGATGGCTTTTGCCAAACGCCTCGCCTGCCTTTCCTCGCCATACTCCCAAAGAATTCGGGAAATTTCTAGATTCATCCGATCCGTTAAGGAGTTCGGCTCCTGTGAGAGGAGCCGAGGGATTGAAACGCATGTCGAGGGGTGCATCTGCCCGGAAGGAAAAACCCTTCTCGGGCATATCCAATTGCATCGAGGATACGCCCAGGTCGAGCAGAATTCCGCGCACTTTCAACCATCCCATTCGAAGGAGATGGTCAGCGATGTCTGCATAGCTTCCCTGTTGAAGATGAACTGATTCTCCAAAGGATAGTAGGCGGACATTCGCATGTTCGAGCGCGACCGGATCAAGATCTATTCCAAGCAGCTCATTGCTTGATCCAAACGTCGAAAGTATTCCAAAAGCATGCCCACCAGCTCCGACCGTTCCATCCACAAACTTACCTGGTGCGGCTGGACTAAGATATTGAATTACCTCTTGGTAAAGTACGGGCAGGTGTGGCTGGTTGGAGTCGTTCACCTGTTTTGCCATGATTATTTCGCCGAAAGGTTAAGTGCTGCGAAGCGTTGGGCGTTTGTTTCACTGTCCTGTATCTGGTTGTTTTGCGTTTCCCAAAGAGAGGGTGACCAGATTTCAAAATAATCTCCGACCCCGACAATGACAGCACTGCCTGAAAGGTCGACGGCATCCCTTAAATATTGCGGTACAAGTATTCTTCCCACTTTGTCTACATCCACATGGACCGCATTGGCGAATATCAAACGTTTGAGCAGTCGGGCGTTCGGATCAGTTATGCTCATGTTGTTGACCTGCTCGTATATCTTTTCAAAGTCAACCACCCGCCAGATCATCAAGTTCTTATCGAATCCTTGGGTAAGGTACGCACCATCGTTGAGGAGATCGCGAAACCGGGTGGGTACTGCGATGCGTCCTTTGTCGTCAAATGAGTGAGCGTATCTACCGAGGAACATATGTTCTATTGTCCTTATTAAGGTCGAACGCCGGAAATTTCACCGGCGTCCCACAATTACCCACTTATTACCACTTTCTACCACATTATAGCCACTATTTTAACACAATACAAGTGTTTTTACCCACCAACTTATTACAAGTTTATTAAATCGACATAAAAATACCAGGGATATCCACGCCCGGATTAGTTGTTGGATGCCTGTTTTCTGATCTACTATCTTGCATATAATTAACCCATCCAAATTCATCAAATTCGATCAGGAGGGTTGTAGCTGTATGGCCACAATTGACCGCAACAAGCTAAAGCAATGCCTTGACCGTGAATTACAGAACTATAAAGATCACCATCCAAAATCCTTTGCATTATATGAAAGAGCTCAGGCGAGTTTATTGGCTGGCGTTCCCATGAATTGGATGGTGCGGTGGGCAGGTGGATTTCCTTTATTCGTAAAATCAGCAAAGGGAGCGCATTTTACCTGTGTTGACGGGCATGAGTATGTGGATTTCTGCCTGGGTGACACTGGCGCCATGACAGGTCATTCCCCGGATGGCTCCATATCGTTGATAAAGGAACAACTCGATAAAGGCATTACCTATATGCTTCCCACCGAAGATTCAATCTGGGTGGGTGAGGAGATGCAACGCCGGTTTGGTTTGAAATATTGGCAGACCACGCTCACCGCTACCGATGCCAACCGCTTTGCTTTGCGGATCGCACGACATATCACCGGGCGGCCATATGTGCTGGTTTATAACTACTGTTACCATGGGACCGTCGATGAGACTTTCTGCACCATTAATAATGGAGTTCCCGGACCCAGACCCGGATCTGTCGGTCCACAGGTCAACCCGGCGACGACAACTCGTGTGATCGAATGGAATAATCTCGCTGCGCTCGAATCTGCGCTTGCCCCCGGTGACATTGCCTGCGTACTGGCTGAACCGGTGATGACCAATATCGGGATCATTCACCCCGATCCTGGTTACCTGGATGCTTTACGTGAGTTGACCCGTAAATTTGGTACCTTACTGATCATCGACGAAACCCACACCATTTGTACCGGACCAGGTGGATACACCAAAGCTCATGATCTCCATCCAGATATGCTTACCATAGGCAAACCGATTGGCAGTGGAATCCCGGTCGGGGTATATGGTTTCACGCAAGAGGTGGCGGACCGAATTGGCGAGACCACCACGATCGATGAGGCAGATGTGGGTGGTATTGGTGGGACATTGGCGGGTAATGCGCTATCGCTGGCAGCAGTGAAAGCGACACTATCCCATGTACTTACGGAAGAAGCATTCAGCCGGATGATCCCACTGGCTGAGGAGTGGGCCAGGCAGGTACAGAAAGCGATCGATGAGTTTGGCTTGCCATGGGTTGTAAATCGGCTGGGTGCCCGAGCTGAATACTGGTTCTGCGAACAAACTCCCCGAAACGGGGGTGATGCCGAAGCTGCGGTCGATTTTGACCTTGATAGGTATATGCACCTTGCCAATTTAAATCGCGGGATATTGATGACGCCTTTTCATAATATGTCGTTGATGTCGCCTGCCACCACAAGATCGGATGTCGAGTATCATACAACGGTATTTCGCGAGATCGTTCGCGCGATTCTGGCTGATTAATAAGTTGCGCATAGCCATATAACCATCGATCATTTCTTTGAGGAGTGCTGATGAAACCACAGATTTTCGCTTTGTTGACTGCCATCGCCTGGGGTGTGGGTGGGTATTTCGAAAAGAAGGGGTTGCATTTGGGGAATCTTTCACCTCAGGTGGGGATCACCATCCGTACAGTTGTAGCATTCATAATCCTGGCCGCGGTGAGCTACCCGCAATGGAAAACCATCCCGCAGGCTGGAACGAAAGCTCTCCTCTATATGATCATCGGTGGTGGGGTAGTGGCAGGTGCGTTGGGAATGCTCTGCTTTTATATCGCTCTGAAAGGTGCCCCGCTCACCCAGGTGATGCCGATCGCGTTCACTTCCCCCTTATTTGGCGCGATAATGGGCTTGATCTTCTCGCATGATCCATTGACTGCCAAAACCGTCATTGGAATGTTAATGACGGTTGGAGGGATTATTATCCTGGTGATATAGGTAAAAAAATTGCCAATTGTATATTGGTGTCCGTTTAAAATGAATCGAACTCCGAATCCTCATTGGATTCGGAGTTCGTCTACGTAACATGAAATGGTAAGATCTGAATTTTAATTACAACACCCAGAGCCGCATCCGCAACTGGATCGCGTTTCAAGGTTTGTTCTTCCGCCGGTTTCACCGCCGATACGGTGGTGCTGTATACATGTACATCCTCCACCAATCCAGCACTCGAACTACGGCGAGATCTGATCCTTGTAAAACCTGCTTGCTCGATCAGATCGAGATATTCAGTCTCAGGTAATGCGCCTGATACACAACCAGTCCATTCTCCGGAATTGGCTTGAGATTGAGTGGAGAACGCTTTGTCGGTTACCATATCGCTGACCTCCAGTCGTCCGCCCGGTTTCAGTACCCGGAATGCTTCCTGAAAAACCAGCCCTTTGTCTTCGCACAGGTTGATCACACAGTTGGATAGGATCACATCGATACTATTGTCTTCCACCGGGAGTGATTCGGCTTGCCCAAGTCTGAATTCGACATTCCCAATCCCGGATTTTTCTGCGGTCGCCTTTGCCCGGGTCACCATGGCTGGAGTCATATCGACACCAATGACATGCCCTCCCTGTCCAACCCGGGAGGCAGCCAGGAATGAATCCATCCCGCCACCACTGCCAATATCCAGGACAACTTCTCCCGGTTTGAGATTCGCAAGAGCCGTTGGATTACCACAACCCAACGATATTTCTTCCGCTTCCTGTGGGACGGATGATCTTTCAGCGGAATCGTAATCCGTAGAGAAGGTTACACCATCCGCCGGAAGATAGGAATCATTCTGGCAGCAGGTACTTCCGCTCGGTTTGGATAATTCTTCCACAGATTCTGAAGAACCGCCGCAACAGGTGGCTTTATAAAGGGTTGCGTTATCTGGATTACTGCCACAGCAACTGCCACCCAGTTCTGCCCGGGCACCGTAAGCTCCCTGGACTGCCTCGCGCATGGCCATTCTTTTAGAACCTGAAGCAATGAAGATGCCTATCTCGATTTTTTCTTCCCGGGTAGCCACTGAGGAGTTTTCTGCACAGCAGCTTTGACCAGAGGCAGAAACGATCACATTAACCAGATCCGCTGCTCGATACCAGTATCTTAATTGGTCATGTGAAAAGCCCATCCAGACATCCGCCATCTCTTCCTTCATCCAGGTATTGTCGTGAGGTTCCATATCGGTAATGATCAATCGTCCCGCCGGTTTGAGGATCCGCACCATCTCTTGGATTGCCGCCAATGGTTCAGGGCAGTGATGCAGATACATATTGGCAAAGACCACATCCACGCTCGAGTCTGGCAGGGGTAAAGATCTTCCATCCGTTTTGTGGAAAACCAGGTTGTCGTAACCCGGTCAGGTTCTTTCTGGCTTCCTGAAGCATGGCAGGTGATGCATCCAGTAAATGTACCTGTCGAACTAAAGGAGCCAATCCAGCGGTCATGAAACCCGTCCCGCAGCCTACATCGGCGACAATCATTTCAGCCCGTAGGTGCGCTTTTTCGATTGCAGTATTCCTCACAGCTTCAGTAAAATATCCGGCGCGGAGTAAATCCCACTTGGCTTGCGACCTGTTCAAAATATTCAGACGATGGGTTCGGATTATTCATTGGATCTCCTGTAGGACTGTTAACCTGTAGTTTGGAAAAATGTGATCTGATTAACTAGCAACAATCAGATTCATCAACACGATTTGAATGGTAATTCTCGTCAGGACAACAGGTTGGCAACCAGTTACCGATTTGGGATTTCAACCAGCGAATACCCTGATACATCCAGGCAATAACAGGTGGCCGGTCCATCGAGATCACCTTTAATCAGTCCTGCCTCCCGAAGAACTTTAAGATGCTGGCTGGTTGTCGATTGCGCCAGCTCGGTAAATTCCACAATTTCCCCAGTAATACACATCTGCTTTTCAGACAGTATTTGCATGATCCGAAAACGAACTGGATTGCCCAATGCTTTAAGCATGCAAGCTAAACGCTCTTCATCTGAAGATAAGTTCCGAATTGTGGAAGTAAGATTCATTCTGAAAATCCCTATATCGTAATTATACGATATAGGGAAAGGATGTCAAGGAAAAAGATCACTCAATATTATCCCGATTTTGGTCGACTTCAGGAGAGATTTTTGGTTAATTGTGTTGCCTGATCGGTCTTGACAGAATTCTTCGCTTAGTCATATAATCATATTCATGGAATTGAATATGAATGAAAGACCGATCCTCAAAATTGACAATGCTGACAAAGATGTTCAGATATATAAAGCCTTAACCCATCCGGCACGGATCGCAATATTGCGAATCCTTCAAGATGGCGAACATTGTGTCTGTCACTTGGAGGCACATTTGGGTTATCGTCAGGCTTACATATCCCAGCAGCTTTCAGTTCTTCGTGATGCCGATCTTAATCCAGGACCGACGAGAGGGGTGGAATATATTTTACCGTGTGACCAAACCTGAAATTTACAAGGTCCTGGACATGATAGAACAAATCAGTGGGGTGGTTTCCAAACCGAAGAAGGCAGAACCCGTGTCTTGCCCTTGCCCACATTGTTCAATAGAAATTGGTTGATTATTACCAAAAATATTTTTAATTTCGAGAATTATGCTATAGGAGATGGAAGATGATCAATATCAAAGTCCTTGGTTCAGGTTGTGCCAACTGTAAGCGGTTGGAAGCGAATGCTCGTAAAGTAGTCGAAGAGCTAAAGTTGGAAGCTGAGATCGAGAAAGTAACCAACATGGCAGAGATTATGAATTGGCCGATCCTGGCTACCCCTGGATTAGTGATCAATAACAAAATAGTTTCGTCTGGTAGGATTCCCACTGAGATTGAAATAGCGGGTTGGTTGAAACAAGCATAACCGATTTTGGCAGCTCCTCAAAGCTGCCTTTTTTGTGATTGAGAATATTCAATATCTTGAATGTAATGATCAATTAATCAGGTGCGCATGGAAAACATCATTCAATACGTAGGCACATTATTATGGTCTGGTTGGACTGGGCTACTCGATTATCTGGCTGCACATGTGTTGCTCTGTCTTGTGCCAGCATTTGTGATAGCCGGTTTCATGAGCTCGATGGTTCCTAAAGAAGCGATCACCCGCTTCTTAGGTCCAAAAGCCTCCAAATGGATCAGTTATCCAGCATCAGCTTTCGGCGGATTTATCCTGGCAGTGTGCTCCTGTACCATTCTTCCACTCTTCGCAGGCATCTGGAAGCGTGGAGCTGGATTAGGACCGGCAATCACCTTTTTATTTGTAGGTCCGGCGATCAACATACTGGCGATCACCTACACCGGAGCAGCAATCGGGTTTGATATCGCCGCATCCAGACTCGTTCTTTCCCTTCTGTTTGGCATCGTTATAGGGCTGATCATGGCCTGGGTTTTTCGCAAGGAAGAAAACATGCGGACCGCCGAGATGGCTGCCAATGGAGTATTTGATCAAACCGCCAAGGTCAAACCGGCGGTATGGGTGCTCTTCTCATTATTGATTGCCGTATTAATCGTTGGAACATTGCAAATTGGCCTTTTGACTAATGTGATTGCTCACATCAATCTTCCTATTGATCTGAATCAGGGATTTGGAAGTTTCCTTTCATCTATGAATTTGACCTTTCAGGGTGCTTTGTTAATTTTTATGTTGATCGTCATTGGGATCTCTGCCTGGAAGGGCTTTAATACTATTTTTGAAGGCTTCTCAACGTGGACTTACGCAGCTATTGCCTTCATCGCCCTCACAATTCTCATTGCTTCTCCACAGGAGCAGGTAGGATCCCTTGTAATTGGACTCAATGGTCGCCTGATTGGAGAAACCATTCTACTTCCTTTGATTGGGTGGGTGGCGGGGAGATACTTTACAAAAGATGAACTGGGTGGATGGATCTGGGAGACCTGGAAATTTGTAAAACAAATATTCCCGTTGTTAATCGTCGGTGTTTTTGCTGCAGGTATTATTAAAGTTATCATTCCCGAAACATGGGTTCGTACCATTGCCGGGCAGAATACGATCTGGGCAAACTTGATCGGAGTCCTTTTTGGAGTATTCATGTATTTCCCCACGTTGGTGGAAGTACCAATTGCCAAAATGTTTCTCGACCTGGGAATGGCTCGCGGTCCGTTACTAGCGTATCTCTTGGCAGATCCTGAGCTATCGCTGCAATCCATTCTTGTATTGAATGGGATCATGGGCAGAAAAAAGACGATAACCTATGTCGGTTTGGTAGCACTCTTCAGTACAATGGCGGGGTATCTATTCGGGTTAGTTATTGCAGGTATATAAGCTTCATGAATATGGAATCGACCCCTACATAAGCACTCCTATGGACACTGGATAAAACCTTGCGCCCATAGGCATCCCCCACAGGTGGGATGGATGTTGCCAAAACAATCTTCCTGGTTGTTTTCCGCCATTTCACAACTATTGCAGAGCACACAAGGCGAGAAATCGAAAATCCGCAGTCTCTCACGCAAGCGGATGTATTCTGGTAGATTCCAGACTTCGAGTAAAGATTGATTCTGTATACTCCCGAGGACGTATGCCTTGCTGGTTCGAAATGTCTCTCCCAGGTAGCTGACATGCGAATGCATCAACGGCAAACACGGGCTCACCGCGCCATCCCAACGGATGGAAATGCTTCCATCCGTTATGAAAGGGCAACGATGCTCCCGTCTGGTTCTACTCTGACTGGTAGACTTTGAATAATTCTGATCGTCTTGTAACCGTCCAAGGACATTCTTAACAAGTGGATCCAGGTCTATTCGGGGGAAAGAGATTTCCGAATCCCACTGAAAATCATGTCTTTCCAGGTCATCTAGGGAACGCCCATACAGGATTTGGTCGACTAGTTCAGGGGTGTGCGGGAGGACATTGCTGATGGAGAACCGGTCTGCGTCCAGCGATTTTCCAAGTTCAATGACAGCAGGTAAATCATGGATATTTTTCCGCATAGCTACGAATGCAACACTCAGGCTTGGAATCTTTTTCGCCATCGATTCTTTCAATTCATGTAGCCGCTGTAAATTGGTGATCACCCGGGGTAAATTGTCTCCGAGACGTACATCCTCATAGCTGCCAGGTGTCGCTCCATCAATGGATACCCATAGTCGATCCAATCCATATTCGATTATTCCACGCGAAATATTTTCGTCCAGCAGGACTCCATTGGTAATTAATTCAACCCGAAAGTTGTTTTTCTTCGCCATCGAAATCATAGGGAGGATTTCCGGATGCGACAACGGTTCACCAAATCCTCCCATGAAAATGGTTGGCAAAGGTTCGCACTCCGTCAATCCAGAGATGATCTGTCCAAAGAGATTGGAATCTAAAACCCCCAATTCCTCATCCCAAACATGGCGCATACAGGTGGAACAGTCAAGATTACAGCGATTGGTAGGCTCAATGTTAACTCTGGCAATCTTCTCGATTGGATCGGTATGAAATGTTCCACCAGATGATTGCTGATGCAGTGTGCCTTCGCTCATCCTAAATCCGTCTATTGTCACAGGATCTTATACAAACCTATTTGAAATTGCCACAGGTTTGGGGTTTTGATTTGTGATCTCTTCTTCACATAGAAATCTAGTGGGCTGTCATTACACATGACAGCCCACTAGAAGTTTGCTAACAAATATCTGGTTTCTGTGGTCCGGTGACAAGATTGGCTTTAAATAGCCGTTTCTGAAGCCAAAAAGCAACATTCACCAATCCGATCATCACAGGCACTTCTACCAGCGGACCAATAACGGCGGCGAAGGCTTGTCCTGAATTCAAGCCAAACACGGCGACAGCAACCGCGATTGCCAGTTCGAAATTGTTGCTGGCGGCAGTAAACGCTAACGTTGTGGTCTGTTTGTAATCGGCGCCGACCGCTTTCCCCATCAGGAAACTGACCAGAAACATGGCTACGAAATAGATCAATAATGGGATAGCGATGCGTACCACATCCATCGGGATGGTGACTATCAGGTTGCCTTTCAAGCTAAACATGACCAGGATGGTGAAAAGTAGCGCGATCAGTGTGATCGGTGCGATCTTGGGGATGAAAGTTTTGTAATACCATTCTTTCCCCTTTATCCGTGTAAGCACCAGATTGGTGATGAAATCCTGCAAGAAAAGGAATTCCCAAGATAAATGAATACGGATTTGGCGATCTCTCCGATGGTAATTTGAACCACTGCGCCTTTCATTCCGAACAGGGTAGGCAACAAGGTGATAAAAATGTATGCGTAGAGACTGTAGAAAAGAACCTGGAAGATGCTGTTGAAGGCGACCAACCCGGCTGCGTATTCATTGTCGCCTTTGGCGAGTTCGTTCCAGACGATCACCATGGCGATGCAGCGCGCCAGACCTATGAGGATCAGACCAGCCATATATTCGGGATACCCACGTAGAAAGACGATGGCCAAGAACGAACATTAAGATCGGTCCGATGATCCAGTTTTGTAACAGTGATAAACCCAGCACTTTCCAATTGCGGAATACTCTTCCCAGTTCATCGTAGTGGACTTTGGCTAGAGGAGGGTACATCATCAGGATCAATCCGATGGCGATGGGAATATTGGTTGTACCAACAGAAACAGAAGCGTTGAATGCTTCCACCGCTTTCGGGAAGAGATAACCAAGCCCGACGCCGACAGCCATGGCGAGGAAGATCCACAGGGTGAGGAATCGATCGAGAAATGACAATTTTTGGGTGACAGATTTTTCCATAGCATATCTCCAGATGATTAGGATGATTTCTTTTTTAACTTCCCGCAAGTGAGTTCCGGATCGAGACCCGGATTACAGGTAGGGCATGGACAGCCCTCCACCGGGCGTTTTGCGTAGGATGCCAGTGCTTCTTGGGTGGTTCCGCTTGCAACAGCGACCTGGATAACAGAAGTATAGAGGTCAGGATTTGCGAGACGATAAAAAATGTTCCGGCCTTCCCGGTGAGTCAGTACTAACCCCGCGTCTTTGAGCACCATCAGATGTTGGGATATGCCAGCCTGCCGTACGCCCAAAACTGCCTCCATGTGGCAGACACAGGCATCGTATGAAGCAATAATTAAAATGATTTGAATACGGATGGGTTGTCCGAGGACACGAAACACATCAGGAGCGGATATATTCGTCTGCATGAATATATTATACGTAAATGAACCCAATAGGCAAGAGTATTCTCTGAATTTTGCAAAAGAAATTACCAAATTTAGTGTAAAAATGCAACTAACTATTTATAATAGCGTATGTAATGAGTGTTCCCGAACTGTTTCAATTCAAAACCAATTATTGAATAGAGGAAGAAAAATGGATCCAAAAATTGAGGAATTCGTTCAAGCCAAAAGACTGGCTGTTGTGGGCGTTTCGCGAAATGAAAAAAAATTCGGCACTGCCATTTACGCCGAACTGAAATCCTACGGCTATGAAGTGTTCGGTGTCAATCCGGAAATGGATCAGATCAATGGTGATAAATGCTTCTCCAGTGTTACTGATCTGGCCGGCAAAGTGGATGGGGTGATCATCTGTTTACCTCCCCAAAAATCGGTCCAGGTTATCAGAGATGCAGTAGCTGCAGGCATCAATAAAATTTGGCTCCAGCAAGGTGCCCAATCAGTGGAAGCAGGCAAGGTCGCCCGGGAATTGGGTGTCACACCGATCGAAGGCAAATGCATCCTTATGTATGCCGGTAAAGTGAAATCAATTCACGGTTTCCACAAATTTATTGCAAAAGTGATCGGTCAATACTAGTTTTCCGATATTCTAACCATTTCTGAGCATAGAGAGGTAAAAAACTCTCTGGATGTTCAGTATTTCTATGGATAAATCGAATTTCTTGGCGGGGTGAGTATATGAGCAATATACTGGTTACCTATTCTACGAATTCCGGCTCTACAGCGGATGTTGCGGATGAAATTTCGAAGGTCTTTACCCAAAATGGTCATACTGCTGATGTTAAAAAGATAGCAGATGTAACCAGCCTGGAAGTATACGATGTTGTGGTTGTCGGCGCCCCAATGATTTTTGGCTGGCATAATGTTGCCAGGCGTTTCGTAGCTCGAAACCAGATTGTCTTGTCTACCAAGAAAGTGGTTTACTTTGCCTGCGCAATGAGGTTGACCCAGGTGCCAACTGAAAATCTACCTATTATCCCGCTTTCACTGGATCCCTCTCTGGCAGCAGGCCCGAAGGCACCCGGGAAATTGAGCTTAAAAGAGAGATTTACAACCTTAGGTTATTATCTAAATCCGATGCTCAAAGCAGCGCCCGAGATCCATCCGCTGAATGTGGCTTTTTTCAACGGTAAATTGGAAATGTTCAAACTTAACTGGTGGCAAGCAGCATTTGTTATGGTGGTGGTGCAAGGTGTGCCAGGTGATTATCGTGATTGGGATTATATAAAAAATTGGAGCGCTGAAATCAGTAAACTGCTTTAATTATATTAATCTCACTTGGTTGTAACAAAGTTTATTGTTGATGGTTTCACAAACACGATGTTGGTCCGGGTAATTTCGACCAACATCGCTTTTTATTAACCTGCAAGAGACTTTCCTGAAAACCTATGTCCGGCAAAGTCGACTATCCTGATCACCAGTTTTCTTGCCTGCCAAAACACGATGGAAGCGAAACCGTGAGCAAGGACTGAGAAAAGGGGCGGTATGGCGTGGTTGTAGTATTGCCAACATTCTCTGGATGTCCCCCAGTATTCGAGAAAAAAACCAAGAGCGGATCCCATCAGGAAAGTCATAAGACTATGTGATCGATCCTGCGGCAGGAATATGATCCCAATAACGGTGAGGAACGCTATTATATTGAAGGGATTGAATTCACGCGGCAGAAGGAAAAAGAAGAAAAGAATCAGGAAAAATGCCAACGTGCCAAAATACATTCGCTGAATCCAGGCGGCTGAAATCCGGGCGATTAAGGATGATGCCAGACGAGTCATTCGTTCGATTGTGATCGCGGCAATCGGCCAGGCTGGGATGATCCAGAGCGGAGGACGTTCGCCTGTGTAATAAGCCCATAATTCTGTATTGGTTCCCCATGATTCGATGATGAAACCGCCTGCCAATCCGACAACGATCAATAACCAATCCTTCCGGATATCGGCGTTGATCATGATTGCGGCTGACATAAAAAGGAAGATCGCGATTAAAAGCCAATCGGTTTGGATCCACCAGGGGATGTCTGCCTGGAAGTACGAGGCGTAATCCATAACCAGCGGCCACCAGACTATCAGGATCAATGCGATGATAAAAACAAAGGAACTGATCAAAATCCAAGAGGAAGTGGTCCAGCGAAGCCGGAACACATTGGATGGTTTTTTCGTAGGATTAGATTCTACCAAAGTTGATTCATTCATCAATCACAACATGGGGGATGGGTTGGAAAATATGTGGATGGAATCAGATGGTCCGTGATCGTATCGTCCATAATGTGCATCGAACGATACCAGCATTGGATGATCTTTGAGGACCTGTCAGCTTTCTTTTCCGCCGGCAACCTGCTCATTTACAGATCCGTCGGGCATCACGGTGCCGATTAACGATTTAGCCCTCAGGATAAGGTGATCAGGGGCATTGGTTCCTGTCAGATTGGCATTGGTCAGGTTGGCATTGGTGAGATCTACAGCGCCCATGTTGGCGTCCAGTAAATTTGTTTCGGATAAATTCGCGTCGGTCAGATCAGCCTCGGCCAGGTTGACCTCGCGAAGGTCGGCCCGTCGCAGATCGGCACCGCGTAAGATACGCTCTTCGCAGATCTGCGCCAACCAGGATTGCATCCTGCAGATTCGCTCCTCCAAGGTTTGCCCCGACAAAGTCTGTTCCCTGCAGATGGCATTTATGCATATCCGCGCCAGTCAAGACTGCACCATGGAAATTTCCCCCCCTCAAATCCGCCTCACTTAGATCAACTTTTCCGAGCCAGAGTGGTTTCGGTACTATTTAAGATCATATAAATCTCAAAACGGGAAAATTCAGCCATAGGATTCTCCTCGCGGAAACTGGATCGTTATGACAACATGTCATAACCGATTATATCCAATATCACACTGGTTTTCATAAAGATTGAATAAATTGACGCACCATTTTAATGCCCGGCAAACCTGCCCGTCCGCCAAGGGTCTGGGCGTTGATTGCTGCGACAGCCGAAGCAAGTTCGGCCGCTTCCTGTACTGTGCATCCATTAAGCATGCCATAAATAAACCCGCCGTGAAAGCTGTCTCCACACCCGGTTGTGTCTATTACTTTACTAACAGGAAATGCCTTTTGGTGGAAGATTTGGCCATCACTCTGCCGCCAATCACTTCCGGCTGCTCCTGAAGTGATGCCCACAATTTCAGGTCCCATTTCTGCGATGGAGGTAAACATTGATTTTAGGTCATTTGAACCGGTAAATCGATTTGCGTATTCTTCCGCGCAGATGCACCAATCCACTTCTTTGATGATTTCCCGGTCTTCCTCTCGAAATAACCCCGCTCCTCCATCAAAGCTTACTTTTCCACCAGCTTGATGGACAATCGAGATCGCTTTGCGGACAATTTCGGGATAGGTGCCCGTGACGTGGAGGATAGCACAGGACTCAAGCAGGGTGATCACTTCGGGTGTGATCTTGGGGGGAGGAGTGTTCCCTCTGGCGTTGATGATCGCCCGTTTACCTGAATTGGATTCTACGAGCAGGACCGATTGAGTTGATATGCACCCTGGTTCTGTTTGCAGATAATCTGTACAAACGTTTTGTTTTACAAATTCCTCGCGAATGATCTTCGCCCGCCAGTCGTCCCCGATACAGTCCAAAATGGCACAGCGTAATCCCAAACGGGATGCGGCAGCAGCCGCCGTGGCGACAGGTCCACCACCTTGAATGCTGCTGTCTTTTACCCGGATCAAATCATCCCCAGTTGGGAAATGATCCACCAGGTTGAGGAGATCGACCGTTGATCGGCCCAGACATACGAGTTGAATGGAATCATTCATCTACAAAATACTACCGGCTACTCGAATAATCAAAGAGGTTTATTAACCGATCAGGCATCACTCATCCTTGGGCGATATTGAATGGCTTCTGCAAGGTGGACAGGTGTGATCACTATCGAACTCGCCAGGTCTGAGATCGTTCGAGCAAGTTTCAATATACGATGATAGGAACGGGCGGATAATTGCATTTGATTGGTGGCGGCTTTCATCAGGTTGCGGCTGGTTTCGTCCAGTTCACAATACTTGCGGATCTCGGCAGGACGCATCTCACTATTGGAGGCGATAGTTGTTCCGGTGAATCGCTGTCGCTGGACCTGGCGCGCCTGCTCCACCCGGGCTTGGATGTCTGCAGAAGATTTACCGACCCGGTTATCATTCATCTTTTCAAATTCGATCCGGGGCACATTGATGTGAATATCGATCCGATCCAGAAGCGGACCGGAAATTCGCTTTTGATACTTGGTTACGGTGGAACTGGCGCAGGTGCACGGTTTGACCGGATCGCCAAAATACCCACACGGGCAGGGATTCATCGCGGTGATAAGTTGAAAGTTCGCCGGAAAGGTAAGCGTCCCCTGGGCGCGGCTGATCGTGACCACTTTATCTTCAATCGGTTGCCGCAGCACTTCCAAGACACGCGATCCGAATTCGGGCAGCTCATCCAGGAAAAGCACACCTCTATGGGCAAGGGAAATTTCTCCCGGGTGTGGGATGTTCCCACCACCCACCAACCCTGCATGCGAGATGGTGTGGTGCGGGGACCGGAAAGGACGGTTTCGGATCAACGGGATCCCCGGCGGAAGCTGGTCTGCGATGGAATAGATCTGGGTCACATCCAGGGCTTCTTCAATGGTCATTTTTGGTAGGATGGCCGGCATCGCGCGGGCGAGAAGTGTCTTACCCACTCCGGGAGGACCGACCATAAGCATATTGTGACCCCCGGCGGCCGCGACTTCCATCGCCCGTTTGACATGCTCCTGCCCTTTGATCTCGCGAAAATCCGTCTGAACGATGATCTCTACCTCATCCGGATCAAGGGGAGGGAGAGGAGCAATCGGCTGTGCATCATTTAAATGGAGGGTCAATTCACGGAGGTCGTGAACAGGAATAACCTCAATGTCGGGTATCAATGCTGCTTCCGGAGCGTCTTCTGCGGGAACGATCACCCGTTTGTATCCTTCACGACGGGCAACAGCTGTCATGGGGAGTATACCGCGAACATGCCGAACCGTTCCATCGAGTGAAAGCTCGCCGAGAACCAGCGTGCCATTCAGCGATTCCTGATCGATCAACTCACTCGCGACGAGAATCCCGAGCGCAATGGGTAAATCGTAAGCTGGTCCTTCCTTTCGGACGGAGGCGGGCGCCAGGTTAACGGTGACACGCCGGCGGGGAAAGGGATACCCGGCATTTTTGATAGCGGAATGGACCCGTTCCCGGCTTTCCTGAACGGCTGCGTCTGGTAATCCAACGATCACAACGGCAGGTTGACCACCACTCGTGTCAACCTCAACTTCGACGATGACCCCCTCCAAACCAATCACTGCGCATGAAAAGACCCTGGCTAACATGGGTCTAGTGTAGATGGAGGTAGACGAAATGTCAACAAAAATCACCCGACCAGGAAGCCGGGTGATAATAATTGTGGGATTGAATAATATAGATTTACTGGCAGCCGGTTCCTTTTTCCATCCGGATGTTCAGGATTTTGTCGACAGCTGGAAGTAACGCTTTCTCCAACACGGCCTGATCCACACCGCTGACCTTCAAAGTGAGGTCAGTTTTCCCGGTGGAACTACCCTGGATGGCGCCCAATCCGTGGATATTCCCGCCTAATTGACTGATCACACCGGTAATATCGTGAATCTTCCCGGCAACATCGTCCACTTCCACGGTGATGCGGACTCCGGCGCAGCGAGCGCCGAGCATTTCGAGGAAGATACGGAATAGATCAGTTTCGGTGATGATACCCACTAATTTGTTGTCTCGTAGGACGGGTAACCCTCCTACTTTAGAGTTTGCCATCAGACTGGCAGCCTCTTCGATCGTGGAATCTTCGGCAACACTGACCACTTTTTTTGTCATGACCCGCTCGACAGTGATTTTTGTCAGCAGGTAATTGATCTCCCAGACGCTCAGTGTAGTAGCGTCTGATGGTGACGCATTGAGTAGATCGGTGTCGGTCACGATGCCAATCAGGTTGCCCTGCCCGTCCACTACCGGGTAACGGCGGACGTGGTCTTTCCGCATCATTGCCAGCGCATCCTGGACCGGGACATCTTTTGTGATCGTTAGAACTGGTCGAGACATTCTTTCTTCAACCAACATGTTAGAAACCCTCCTATCATGAATAGAATTCTAATTAATATTCTACCTGATTCAAGCAAGGAAATATGTTCCATGCAGAATGATTGAATCGTAAACCTGATCGGAGTTTGATAGTTACTACGGGTGATGAGATTTGAACACCGTCCCCTTCCGGGGGCTCACGAATGTAGGATCTTACTTGATTCCTTGCTGGAAAGAGCGGGTGATGAGATTCGAACATTGCCCCCATCGGGGGGATCACGAATGTCGGTTAAGAGATTGGGAAGAGCGGGTGATGAGATTCGAACTCACGAATGGTACCTTGGGAAGGTACTGCCTTACCACTTGGCGACACCCGCCTGACGTAGAAGCATTATAAGGATTGCCAGAATCCTTGTCAAGGAGCGCTACCCTTTCTTATAGATCCCGTTTCAACAGCCAGATAGTGAGATCTTCCAATACTTGTCGTGATCTGGCATTTGAGCTGAGGTCTGATAAATTTGCAAGCGCTTTTTGGGTGTACTCATCTGCTTTCTGGATGGTCACAGATTTCGAGCCAGTTTCTTCCAGCAGTTTTGCGACAATTGGTGCTTCTGCTTCCGAGATTGGACCTGCATTCCAACGTTTGGAAAAGCGATTCTCCGATGCTAATCCCAGTAAAACCGGGTATGTTTTTTTTCGGTTCACCAGGTCAATGGCAGCGGATTTTCCGATCACACCTGGATCCCCCCAGATTCCGAGATAATCGTCCACGATCTGGAAAGCCATTCCCAGGTTACGCCCATATTCAACGGCCGATAATACCACCCCAGATGAAGTTCCGGCTACCATTGCGCCAATCTGAGTGCAAGTCGAGAGCAAGGCTGTGGTTTTTCCGGCGATCATCTCGAGGTAGTCTCGGTCAGATATCTGACTTCTGCCCTCAAAACTGATATCCAAGTATTGTCCCTGGGTAAGTCGAAGACAGGTTTGATTCAGGATCAATGAAATGCGAGACACCAAATCAAGGTTGAACCCTTTTTGGAGGTCCCAGACTTTCTTAAGGCCAATGGTAAACAGGGCATCCCCTGCATTGATCGCCTGCGCAACACCCACGGTTTTCCACAAAGTTGGGCGACCATGCCTGATTTCACTGTGGTCCTGGATGTCATCATGAATCAAGGAGAAATTATGGATCAATTCGATTGCCGAGGCAGCCGGGATCGTATTTTTCCATTCCATATCGAGTGCCTGGGTGATCAAAAGCAACAAGATTGGGCGAATGCGTTTACCCTGAGCAAAATCATCCATCCACCCCATGTGGTAAGAGAGCATATCCCGTAATTCATAGTAGGTATCAGAAAACGATAAATTGATCGTCGACCTGAGGTCTTCTTCTATTGCTGACCTCATCTCGCCAATGATGGGGTATTCTTCAAAGGGATTCATCATAAACGGACCAATTTCGGGGTATTCTTCAACGAATCAAGGGAATCTATCCCAGCAGCGAACATGGAGATTGACAGTTCTTTATTAATTTGTTCGATGGTTGCAATGGTATTCTCAACGGAGATTGTTGCCGCTTTCAATATCCTGCCGGCAATTCCGACTTGCGATGCACCCAATCCGATACATTTTGCGACATCTAAACCGTTTTTTATTCCACCGCTCGCAAAGAGAATTGTTTTTGGAGCGGCTGCTTTTACCTGGATGATCGCCTCTGCTGTGGGTATTCCCCAGTTGAGAAAAGTGGAGGCGATCGTCTTTTCGCCCTCATCCTTCATGCGATACATTTCAACCTGAGACCAGGATGTGCCACCCGCGCCTGCCACATCAATCGCTGCCACTCCCATCTGCTCAAAGGTATGAGCTAATTCTCCGGAAATTCCCCAACCGACTTCCTTAATAATTACCGGGACGCCGATCTTGTGAACGAGCTTCTCAATTTTTGTGGTCAATCCTTTCCAATCACCACTTCCTTCGGGTTGGAGCGCCTCCTGGAGAGGGTTTAGGTGCAGGATCAGGGCATTTGCCTGGATCATTTCCACTGCCTTACGGCATTCATCCAACCCGTACCCATTGTTTAATTGAATAGCGCCAATATTTGCCATGATTAGTATCGATGGAGCGAATTTCCGTACCTCGAAACTGCTTCTCTGTCGGGAATCATCCAGAGCAGCCCGTTGGGATCCTACCCCCATGGCAATTCCACAATTTTCTGCGGCGGTTGCCAGGTTCTGATTAATAAATCCCGCATCGGGTGTTCCACCTGTCATGCTTGAAAGGAATAAAGGGGAACGCATGTGGATCCCGAGGAAAGTGGTCGATGTGTTGATTTCCTTCAGGTCGAGCTCTGGGAGTGCGCTATGTGTAAACCGATAATTTTCCAATCCGGTAGTTATTCCGGATTGAACATCCTTATCCAGGTTGATCTGAATATGATCCTGTTTGCGGGCGGAGATTTTTGTATCTTTCATGGGCATTCGGTGTTCCTTCACATAGTACTATAATCAAGGTCATCTGACCTGTCAATTTGGAAGATATAGTTTTATTGGGTTTCCTTGACAGGCGGCTGATGAAAGATACAATTCACTAAGTAGTACAAATAGACTATTGGAGGATTCGAATGGCAGAGACTTTGGATGGTGTAAAGGAAGTTATTGCGGAAGTCATGAAAATGGACACTGCCAATATCTCCCTGGAAACACGTTTTATTGAAGACCTCAAGGCTGATTCAATGGATCAATTTTTCCTGATTGATGGATTTTGCGAGAAATTCAATCTCAATATCAGCGATGAAGATGCACGGAATATTAAGACCGTTGCAGATGTCGTTTCTTACGCTGACAGCCATAAAAAATAATTACCAACGTAAATTAATCAACAGGGCGCAAGCATGTCTTGCGCCTTTTGTTGTATTCTAGAGGAGATCGATAATCTCCTCCGGTTGGTGAGCAATTTTTACACCTGCTGTCTCCAGCGCTATCATTTTACTTAATGCAGAACCTGTGGCTCCGTCGATTATCGCGCCTGCATGTCCCATTCTCTTCCCGGCTGGGGCGCTTTGACCGGAAATGAAAGCGATCACAGGTTTTGTTATTTCATTGGAAATATATTCGGCAGCTTTTTCCTCATCCGTTCCACCAATCTCCCCGACCATGATGATTTTCTCTGTGTAAGGATCTGCTTCAAAAAGGGCGAGTATATCGATAAAACTGGTGCCGACCACCGGATCACCCCCGATGCCAACACAGGAGGATGCGCCCAGGTGATGTTGTTTTAAGGAATAAAGGATTTCATAGGTTAACGTTCCCGATCGACTTACAACCCCAATATTCCCCGGAATGGCAATATTGCCCGGGATGATCCCCGCTTTACACTCACCGGGTGTTAATACGCCGGGACAATTCGGACCGATGATCGTAGTGTGATGCTGTTCTCCAAAGGTGGTCACTTTCATCATATCCTGGACAGGAATCCCTTCGGTGATACAGATGATCAATTCAAGTCCAACGTCGATGGCTTCGAAGAGGGCATCTGATGCGTAACGGGCTGGGACGAATACAACTGAGGCATTCGCGCCTGTAGCTTCCATCGCCAATTTTACTGAATCAAAAACTGGGATTTTTCCGTCAAGGACCCACTCTCCTCCCTTGCCGGGGGATACACCAGCGACGACATTTGATCCATATTTCACCATCTGCAAGGTATGGAATAATCCTTCATTACCAGTTATCCCTTGGACGATGATTTGGGTGTTTTTATCGATAAGGATGCTCATTTCATGATCCTTTCGTCAGGGATACCGCGGCTTTGGATGCTTCACTCATGGATTCAAATACTTGTGGCTTGATCTCATCCAGGATAGCAAGTCCATCTTTGGAATTAGTCCCAATCATTCTTACAACAACAGGTATTGGTCGTTCGTGGTTTTTGATGACTGTAATCACTCCTTTTGCTACTTCATCACAACGAGTGATCCCTCCGAAGATATTGATCATCACGACTTTGACATTTGGATCGGCTAAAATAATTTTCATGGCTGCCGACACTTTTTCCGCACTGGCTCCGCCCCCGATATCCAGGAAATTTGCGGGAGATCCGCCAAAGAACTTGGTCATGTCCATTACGGTCATAGCCAGTCCAGCCCCATTGACCAAACAACCAATTTCTCCATCCATTTTCACATAGGAAAGACCGTATTTTCTGGCTTCCACCTCGGATGGATCTTCAACATCGAGGTCCCTAAGCTCGTTCAAATCGGGGTGGCGATACATGGCACTATCATCGAGAGTGATCTTTGCATCCAGAGCGATTAGTTGTCCGGCAGGGGTTAAGACCAATGGGTTGATTTCAGCCAGAGACGCATCCAGATCGCGATAAGCAGACCATAATCCGCGGGCAATTTCAAGGAATGATTTCCAATGTATATGGGGAAGGTCAATGCCGCTGGCAATTTCGCGGGTTTGGTAATCCTTCAGACCGAGCAGGGGATTGATCCAAACTTTGACGATCTTCTCCGGGTCAGAGCGGGCAATATCTTCAATTTCCACTCCTCCCGCAGCAGAAGCGATCATCACGGGTCTGTGCAGGTTCCGATCATTCGTAATTCCCAGATATATTTCACGGTCAAATGAGATTGCTTCATCAACGAGGACTTTTCTTACCGGTAACCCTTTTATTTCCATTCCAAGAATAGCGGTTGCCAGATCTTCCGCCTCTTTGGGATTCTTAGCGACGCGGATGCCGCCGGCTTTTCCGCGTCCCCCCACCAATACCTGTGATTTGATTACAACTCTGCTTCCTAATTCTTCGGCTACTTGTCTGGCTTCGCTGGCTGTTAGTGCAACCCTTCCCCTGGGTATGGGGATTCCAAAACGCGAGAAGATCTGTTTGGAGTGATACTCGTGAAGTTTCATCCACTCTCCCCGTTCATATTAAGTTATCTTGCTTTAATGATTCTACTCGATAATCTAAAGACGACAAAAAACAGGGATAGAATCGTTTCTATCCCTGTTTAAGAATTGATCGTGGAAAGTATTCATTAACCCTTAAGGTAGGCTTCGAGAGCTTCTTTGCTGATCCGGTAAGCGCTACCGATCTTGCGGGCTTTTAATTCCCCAGCGGTGATCGCTGCAAGAATATCTTCTTCAGACACCTTTAGGATTGTGGCTGCATCCGCGGGAGTCATGACATCAGCCATGCCATTTGTCGGAACAGCAGTATTGGTCTTGGGGGTTTGTGCCCCGGCGCCTGTCATACCTTGCAGCGACTGTGAGAGTACATTTCCGATACCCAGCCCTGCTCCAATTCCGGCTGTCAAACCCGCTCCACCGGAAGGATTTTGGGCAGCATCGCGCATGGCGTCAGCGGCTTGCAACTGGGTGTAGGTTTGCATATCCAGCATACCCATCGCCCGTAACTCTTCCGCCGATTTCTCTGACGGTTTCAAGTTGGAGATATAGAAAGATTTGAGGGTCAAACCGATGGCAGCAAAATCATCCTGAGCTTTCGCTCTCACACCTGCGCCCAATTCTTCGGTAAGCGCCAGCAATTGGACGACTGAATTCTTTGCCGCTGTTTCGGATAGGAGGTCTTGTAATTTGGAAAGGAGCATTCCACGAAGTCGGTTTTCAATATCCGACATTCGATAAATTCCCTGTGCGCCGCAAATCTGAACCACAAATTGCTGCGGGTCTTTGATTTCCACAGCGTAGGATCCAAAGCCCTGCAGTAAGGCGACTCCCAGCCCCATACCAGGATTACTTACGATGATCGGTTGAGGGGTTCCCCATTTTCGGTCTGCAAATTCTCGCATGGACACATAGTACACTTCAGCGGTGAACGGAGTTCGATCATTGAACGCTCTTCCGATGAAATCAATCAGGTAGGGGATATTGGCTGTGGCGATGGTATGACGGCCAGGTCCAAAAACATCCAATGCCTTCCCATCGCGGAAAAAGACAGCTTTTTGAGATTCACGAACGATCACCTGTGATCCAAGCCGAAGATCAGCCACACCGACCTCAGGAAAGCGATGAACAATTTCATCCAGCATCTCACTGGGGTATTCTACGACATCAAAAATTCTAGCCATTTGATTTACTCCATATCCTGAAAAGATGAATTATGAGATACCGGTCATCACTTCACTGCGCCGGTCGAAAGTCTGTACTGCCTGATCTGATAAGGTAACCAGATTACGGATTGCAGCAGGAAGTCCGTCCGTATTGAAGGAAGATTTAACGTTATCTACCGCTTTCCCCACTTGCTCGACCAAGTCTAGCATGGAAAGATCATATTGGTAAACCTGCGCCAACTCTGCTTCATTGACTTTGACAGCGTCAAAGAACCCTGAATATCCGTAAGATGCTTTTTCGATCCTGTCTGAGAATTGGCGGATCTTGATTGCCGCTGATTCGAGATCTCCTACAGACTGCAAATTTCCTTCCCGAATCAATTCGCGCTGAAGGGTGGATACTCGGTTCCAAATTTCATCAAAACGATTGGCAATCGTATCGCGAACGATCTTATCTGAATTTCTGCGGTTTTCCCTCTCAAAATAGCCTTTAAATCCTGGAATTTTCCCCAACAATTTCCTTATCACATCCTGTTGAGCGGTTACTTTATCAAACATGTCTGTCATTTTTCCTCCTAATGCCATTTTTGGCAACTTAATTGCATCACAGATCGTGTCCTATTACAGCATAATTATAGGATGGAATGAGTTTTCTCACAATACATACGCACCGAATTGTGAGAAGTTTCTCAACTAAATATGATCTAGTTCGTAGAAAGTGAAAACGGATCGGTTACATAGACCTTACCTGTAAGGTTTCTGTAAGATTTTTTCATTGAAAACCGTTTCGCATCTCATATAATCAACATTAGATCATTATTTAGAAAAATCAAACCCGGAAGGAGGTGAAACCCATGATGATCGCTCGTGACGAAAAAGGCCAGGGCCTTGTTGAATACGCTTTAATTCTTGTTTTAGTTGCCGTAGTCGTTATCGTAATTCTTGCCCTGTTAGGACCTGCAATCGGTAACATCTTCAGTAACATCGTCCAATCCATCTAATTGACATATATGGCAATACCGTTCAGGTATGCCATGCTTGAAGGACCCTGTCTGAGACAGGGTCTTTCTATTATTTTTTACGGATCTCCCAAATAATCGACATCCGAACATTTATGGCCTATAAAATGTGTACCATTATTCGTAATCGATTGGCACCTGGGCAGCGATTCGTTAATCACCAATATGGAACACAAATCAGGTAGTGATAACTACTAATAAATGGAGTATGTGAAGGGGTAATTGTCTGTGAGCGCGTTATATCAAATCGATTCCAGATATATAACGAGCTGTCTTTGTAAGGTTTCTGTAAGAAATTTGTATTGAATTCGAACATATAGCACATATAATCAAATTAACTCATTATCTATAAAGATTATTTCGACCGAAAGGAGGATATACGCATGATGATCACACGTGATGAAAAAGGCCAGGGTCTTGTTGAATACGCTTTAATTCTTGTTTTAGTTGCAGTAGTAGTAATCGTAATTCTTGCCCTATTAGGCCCTGCCATTGGAAACATCTTCAGCAATATTATGACATCCATCTAATGGATAATCGTGGCAAACCATTTTTGGTTCGCTAAACCGAAAGGACCCTGTCCCAGACAGGGTCCTTATTTTCTAAACCTTGTGTTCACCTGGCAAGATGCTTGCACCATAAGAGGCGTAAATCAAGCTGTCTTGCTTGACATTTAAGTCAGTTTGGATATGATAGCATAAGTAACCATTCACAAAGTGAAGAGACGGGAGGCTGTTATGGCTCAAAGTACCAAGCGACGAGGGAGGATTTTCATCTTAATCGCGATAATCCTTATCCTGGGGGTGGCTGCGTTGTATCTGTTGGTTGTCCGACCGCAGGCGCTGGCAGCTAGGCCATCAGCCGCCACACCCGCTCCAGCCGACGAAATGTCGAATATTGTCATGAGTGTCCAGTCCGTTCCATATGGAACCATTCTTACTGAGAATGTTCTGACCACTGTACCATATCCGAAAAAACTGATCGTCCCTGGGGTATTCTATACAGAGATTAGTCAGGTGGTCGGGAAACGGGCAAAGATCGATCTAGATGCAAAAATGCCAATTACCAGCAGCCTGGTTCAGGACACAGCAGAAGGTTCTTTATCTTCCTTCAAAATACCTGACGGCATGGTCGCGGTCACCATACCCATTCTTAATCCGGTCGCGAGTGTTGGTTATGCACCCCAACCCGGTGACCATGTGAATGTTATCTCAACTATGATGTTTGTTGACGTCGACGCTTCCTGGCAGTCCGTTTTACCAAATGTGACCGCCAGAGTAGTGATTCCTCCCGGAAGTCCGGAAAATCCGTCTGCTGTGGCCATCGTACAGGGAGCTGGTGATGGTTCTCAACAGGGACGGGCGGAGCAAGATCAGACCCTAGCCCAGCCAGTTTATCTGCAACCGTCAGAACCGCAACGTCCTCGTCTTGTTTCACAGACCATCCTTCAAGACGTTATGGTCCTCGAAGTAGGTGAATCTTCATTGACTCCAACTACTGTGACCGATCAAGCGCAAGCAACTCCAACGCCTGCGCCGAATCAACAGGCAGCCACGCCGGTCGTGAAGAAACCAAAGATCATCACTCTGGTAGTGACTCCTCAGGATGCAGTTACATTGAATTACCTGATGTATTCTGGTGCTCAGATGACTTTGGCTCTTCGTGGAGCAGGTGATGAACAACGTGTGAAGACGGATGCGGTCACATTGCAATACACCATGGATAGCTACTCAATTCCATTACCCGCTAAACAACCGTATGCGCTTCAACCCGGCAAAACAGAACTGACTCTACCTGCTGGTTTGGAAGAAGTTCAACCAGCGCCACGATAGCCTGGAAAGGTTGGAAAAGTATCAACAATATGGGGAAGGGTAAGCCTGTAAATCACAGGCTTACCACCTATGTAATCCATAAAGACAGTCCATCGGGAGTTATCTATGGGTGACGTTGAAAAAATCAGGGTTCTTATTGTAGACGATAACCCTGAAACCCGGGAAAATATTCGAAAGCTTCTGCAATTTGAGAGCAATGTCGAAGTGGTGGGTGCAGCCAGGACAGGTCTCGAAGGAATTGAGCTGGCTACTGAGACTCAACCCCATGTCGTCCTCATGGATATTAATATGCCTGACATGGATGGAATAGCTGCGACAGAAGCGATCCGGCGTAAATTACCGTTCACGCAAATTGTCATTCTCTCCGTTCAATATGATCCAAAATACATGCAAAAAGCCATGCTGGTCGGCGCGAGGAACTTCCTTGCGAAACCTCCGGCTATTGATGAATTAATCAATACGATCCAGACTGTTGGCAAAATGGCGCTTGAAGAGCAAGCCCGGGTGAACATATCCCAACAGTTGCAGACGACCGTGGGCGGAAAACAAGTACTTTCTCTCACCCATGGAAAAATCATCACTGTTTACAGCCCCAAAGGTGGAGTTGGCGCTACGACTATTGCAGTCAATCTTGGTATCACACTGATGGGTTCAGACTCCAAAGTAATTGTGGTTGACGCGAATTTACAATATGGTGATGTGGCTGTTTTCAACAACGAACAAGCACGTAACTCGGTTGTGGATCTTACGCCGAGAGCTGCCGAATTAGACCCGGATATCATCAACGATGTTGTGATCGTTCACAAATCCGGCTTGAACATCCTTGCCGCTCCACCTCGACCGGAGATGGCTGAGGGTATTAAACCTGGCGAATTCAAAATGGTGATGGAATATCTAAAATCACTTTATAACTTCGTCATTATTGACACTGAATCTCACTTATCCGAAACTGTTTTGGATGCCATCGAGGTATCTGATGCGGTCATTTTAATTACGACGCAAGAGATACCATCGATTAAGAATGCAAAGGCGTTCTTAACCCTGGTCGACCAATTCCAAATAGGTCGCCAACGTGTTATATTCATTATGAACAAGTATGATAAGCGCATAGCTTTATTACCTGAGAAGATCGGCGAAAGCTTGAAACAAGAAATAAATGCTGTGATCCCCTTTGAAGAGCGTATTGTGTTGAATTCAATTAATACCGGTATCCCCTTCATGGTGGATAACAAAACTCAACCTATTGGAAAGAGTATGCTTGCTTTTGCGGAGATCGTGAAAGAAAAATTGAAGAAACTTGAAAATGCCGATATAGAAAAAACCGTAGGGAAATATTAATCCTACAATGGAGTAACCAATTATGTCCTTATTATCCAGAATAGGCAGCGGTCAAGGGACGACACAGGGCGACGAACAGAACCCGCAAGCGCCGTCGACGCCAACTTCACCATTACAACAAAAATGGGTGTCACCATTTGTTCCATCCGGTGCACAAGATACCTTGATGGATTTGAAAACAAGGGTCCAGAACAAGTTATTAGCAGAAATGGACCCTGCAACCGATGTCTCCAAAGTGGACGAAGTAAAGAAAACCATCTGGACTCTTTTTGAACAGATCTTAGTTGAAGAGAATATTATTCTCGGAAGACAGGAAAAGACACGTCTTTTTGAACAGATCAGCGCTGAAATTTTGGGTTTTGGCCCATTGCAGAAGCTGTTAGAGGATGGAACCATCACAGAAATTATGGTAAATGGAGCTACGAAGCTCTACATTGAGAGAGGTGGTAAGCTTTTCCGGGAACCAAGCGCTTTTGAATCTAACGAACACGTCATGCGTATTATCGATCGTATTGTTGCACCATTGGGAAGGCGTGTTGATGAATCCAGTCCCTATGTAGATGCTCGTCTACCAGATGGCTCCCGTGTAAACGCAATTATTCCGCCAATCTCTCTGGTTGGTCCTGTCCTTACAATTCGAAAGTTCTCCAAGAATCCAATTACCATCGATCAATTGGTTCAGTTTGGTTCAGCCACACAGGAGTGTATGTTCTTTTTGAAAGCCTGTGTTGAATCCAGATTGAATGTCGTTATTTCTGGTGGTACAGGTTCTGGAAAAACCACGTTACTGAACATTCTTTCCGGTTATATTCCCAATGATGAAAGAATTGTCACTATCGAAAACGCAGCCGAGTTGCAGCTCAGGCAGGAGCATGTGGTTACCCTGGAATCCCGCCCTCAAAATATTGAAGGAAAAGGAGAGGTAACCATCCGTCAATTGGTAGTTAACGCCCTCCGAATGAGACCAGACCGGATCGTCGTAGGAGAGATCCGTGATGAAGCGGCACTGGATATGCTTCAGGCAATGAATACCGGTCATGACGGTTCAATGACCACAGCCCACTCCAATAGTCCGCGAGATACTCTTTCACGTATGGAAACTATGGTATTGATGGCAGGGATGGATCTACCCGTCCGGGCTATTCGAGAACAAATTTCTTCTGCTATTGATCTGGTTGTGCATCAAGAACGTATGCGGGATGGCAGCCGAAAAATTGTGAGTATTACCGAAGTTTCTGGTATGGAAGGTGATGTAATAACTACCATGGATATCTTCGCTTTTGATCTACAGGGGTATGAAAATGGCCGTGTAGTTGGCAGGTTGAAACCGACCGGTTTGCGTCCGAAATTTATGGATAAGATTGAAGCATCCGGTATTCGATTGCCTCCACAAATCTTTGGAATTGGAACTAACCTACGAAAGTAAAAATACATGGATATTTACCATAAGTTGGTTCGAAGGAATAAATCATGACCGGTCTAACTCTGGTATTGATCGTAGGGAGCGCAATCGCCTTTATCTTACTGATCCTTGGGATCGTGATTTCCGTAACCAGTGATAGAACCCTGGTTGAGGAACGTCTCGGTCGGTATATTGAAGATGAGGCGCATTATGAGCAAACAAAGGACGCCGCCAAAGAAGCTGTCCTGACAGATTGGTTAACTAGACAAGTTGAAAAATCCTCCTGGGGTGACCGCATTGGCAAGGAGTTAGCCAGGGCGGATTTGAAATTCAAACCTGGTGAATACATCGCAGTGATGGTGATAGCTGCCTTTGTTATGGGTGTGGTCGGTTTTTACATCGGATCCAATTCAATCATCGTCGCACTTCTCGGGGTTGTCTTTGGTGTATTCTTACCACGTATTTATGTCAGGCGTGAACAATCGAAACGCTTGGTTAAATTTGATTCGCAATTAGCTGATATGTTGAATTTAATGGTAAATGGTTTGCGAGCTGGTTATTCCAACCTTCAGGCAATGGAAGCCGTTTCTCGAGAAATGCCGAACCCAATTGCTGACGAGTTCCGGCGGGTGGTTCAGGAAATTTCGCTGGGCGTATCCACAGAAAAAGCATTGGATAACCTGCTTCGGAGAATTCCCAGTGATGACCTTGATCTGGTCATTACGGCAATGAATGTTCAGCGAGAAGTTGGTGGTAACCTGGCAGAAATATTAGATACCATCTCGCATACGATTCGAGAGCGTGTGAGAATTAAAGGCGAAATCCGAGTCTTAACCTCACAGGTTATGTATTCCGGACGTTTCCTCTCCCTGATGCCATTGATCGTGATTGGTATTTTGTACCTCTTGAATCGGGAATATATGATGGAGTTTTTCAAACCAGAATTTGTCCCTTGCGGATACATAGCCCTGGGTGTGGGAGCTCTCATGATCATCGGCGGCTACTTCGTGATGAATAAGATCGGTCAAGTAGAAGTATAGGAATTTTTGGAGGTTAGACCATGATCGCGTTATTAGTTCTTGGAGGATTGGTCTTAGTTGGGGCAATCATTCTGATTGTCATCGGATTACGCATGCCTGAAGGAGAAGACATCCTTCAGAAACGCCTGGCAGAGTATAGTACATTCGAGGGCGTGGTAAACCTTGAAGAAATTGAGCTGGCACAACCATTCACGGAGCGAATTATTTATCCATTGGCGCGCAGGATGGGTGAATTTGCAGCAAAACTTACTCCTCAGAATGCATTGCAGAGCACACAACGTAAACTTGAGCTTGCGGGTAATCCAGGACGGATGGAACCATCCATGGTTCTGGTTCTCCAATTTGGTATTGGTATTCTATTTGGTGGTTTGCTGATCCTTGTATTTACTGTTGCAAAGACGAGTTGGCCTATTGGCAGAATTATGCTTCTCGTGGCAGGTTTTACCATATTAGGATTTTATTTCCCTCAAATGTGGCTAAGCAGCAGAATCGGTCGACGTCAGAAAGAAGTAAGAAGGGGAATGCCGGATGCGTTGGATCTCTTGACGATCTGTGTGGAAGCAGGTCTCGGGTTTGATGCTGCCATGCATAAAGTAAGCGAAAAATGGACCAATGAAATTTCGCTTGCCTTTGGGCGGGTGATCCGCGAAATTCAATTGGGGAAATTACGCCGGGAAGCTCTACGTGATATGGCTGAGCGGATAGGCATATCCGAAATGACCAGTTTTGTCGCAGCAGTAATTCAAAGTGAGCAATTAGGCGTCAGCATGGCTAAAGTTTTACGGATCCAATCAGACCAGATGCGCATTAAACGTCGCCAAATGGCTGAAGAGGAGGCTCATAAAGCCCCTATTAAAATGCTGATCCCAATGGCGGGATTGATCTTCCCAAGTTTAATGATCGTGTTATTAACTCCAGCAGCCTTGAAATTGTTCCATTCCGCTCTGGGTAGTATGTTTAAATAAAAATACAAACTTAGTGAGAGAAAGGTGGGCGAATGGTTCGACCCGCCGAATTTGCATACCATTTATTCTGGCAATCCCTCGATTGGATTTACCCTCCCATCTGCGGTGGATGCGGTGAGCCAGGAACAACATGGTGCAACACCTGTCAAAAATCTGTAGAAAAAATATCCGGTAAGATCTGCGACCTATGTGGCTACCCTCGGAGGGATGATCAGACCTGCCCGGGTTGTAACAAATATGATCCACAATTTAGCGGGATCCGTTCATGGGCTGTCTATTCCGGGAGCGTAAAAGAAGCCATTCATTCGTTGAAGTACCAAAATAATTTATCACTAGGGACAGTATTTTCCCATTCTCTAACCGAGTTGGTCAATCAGACTGGGTGGAACTTGGATGGTGTAATTCCAATCCCGTTGAGTAAAGCGAGGATGAAAGAACGAGGGTATAACCAGACGTTTTTACTTGGTTATCCAGTGGCGTTGGAACTTCGTATTCCAATTGATACACGTTCAGTCAAGAGAACCAAAAATACCGAAAGTCAGGTTCACCTTAACCAGGAAAAACGCGCTGACAATTTGAAGGATGCGTTTATCACAACCAATTCACGGTGGAAGGACAAAAATGTCCTACTCATTGATGATGTTATCACTACCGGTTCGACGATCAATGAATGCGCTCGGGCCTTAAAAAATTCAGGAGTAAAGGAGGTTTACGGAGTTCTCTTTGGCGAGAGCCGTTCTAGGTGATATGTCAGCTTGAAAAATTCCGACAATTGGGCGAAAATAGAAATATCTCAATTCCTTAGGAGGATCCGATGGTAGCAAAAATTGATATTATTGGAAAGAACATGGAAGTCACGGATCGGATTGAAGAATATGTACAAAAGAAAGTAGTAAAGTTTGAACGATTGCTTGCCGACCTGGATGATGTAAGGATTGATCTGGGACACAGTAAGTCTGCCAGAAGCGCTTCTGATCGGCATGTATCACAGATTACTCTCCGCGGGCGAGGATTTATTCTTCGAACTGAGGAGAGAGCCGATGACCTTTTCGCCGCTTTTGATTCTTCAATGGACAAGATGCAACGGCAGATCGAACGATACAAAGGGAAACGGGCCAAAGGAAGAGGTGATGGAAAATCTTCAGCAGAGGTCTCACCTGAACCAGTGGTAATGGATGAAAACGAATCTCCGATTGTTGTCAAACGAAAAACCTTCCACCTGGTACCAATGGATGAGATGGAAGCTCTTGAGCAAATGAATCTACTTGGTCATGAAGATTTCTTTGTCTTCTATAATGTGGACAATAACTCAATTAATGTATTGTATCGAAGACGCGATGGCTCATACGGAGTAATCATTCCCGAGATCGCTTGAACGTAAACCACTGCTATCAAGCCTTTAGGATAATTATCGTTGATGTGGGCAAAATAAGGGCTGTCAATCCTGACAGCCCTTGAATATGAGAGGAGTTCCTGTGGAACAAAAAAATTCTCAGGTATATAAAGCGGCAGCACTGATAGACGACGACGGTATCAAACGGGACGAGTTGCAGAAATCGATTCTTCAGATGCTTACGGCTGTGGGGGAAAATCCTGACAGGGATGGATTGAAAAGAACACCAGAACGAGTAGCGCGAATGTATGAGGAATTATTAAGCGGATACCGAACCGATCCTATCGCCATGGTAAATGACGCCCTATTCGACGTTGAGTATGATCAGTTGGTTATTGTTCGTGATATAGAATTTTATTCTCTATGTGAGCATCACATGTTGCCGTTCATCGGAAGGGCGCATGTAGCCTATGTGCCGGATGGAAAAGTCATTGGGTTGTCCAAAATTCCGCGAATTGTGGATATGTTTGCCCGGAGATTGCAAGTTCAAGAGAGAATGACCAGCCAGGTAGCTGATTTTTTGAATGAATTGTTACACCCCAAAGGCGTTGCTGTTGTAATGGAAGCGTTTCATTTGTGTTCTATGATGCGTGGTGTAAAGAAACATGATGCGAGAATGACCACATCCGCTGTCCATGGTTATTTTCGAACCAACATGGCTACCCGTATGGAATTTCTGGATAATATTTCGAGAGGATCAGAACCTCTTCATATCTAAGAAAGTACCATTAATTAATAAAAGGATAAGCAGGGAGTTCAATCGTCCAACTTGTCCTTTTTTGTTTCTGCGCGAATCCCTGTAAGGTTTCTCCATCTACTGGATTCGATAATTTTGGTCTGATTTGGGAGACTGGTATTGCGATAAACCCATACATCCACAACTTTTCATCCAAGATTTGGTCATTATCCAGAATGATATCAATATCCATTGTACGAGGTGCGTTTTTATCATCACTGCGTATTCTTCCCAGTTTCGTCTCTATACCACGCAATGTATGATTTTTCAGGTTATCAATGGATTGATCGGTTTGAATCTCTACTGCCAGATTGTGGTAATCTTCCCCGCCGCCACCCTCTGGGTGAGTCACCCAGACAGAGGACATCGAAAGGATCGGATATTTTCGTTTGATCATTTGAACTGCCCGGGTAATATTATCTTCGGGTTGAATATTGGAACCTAATAATAGAACGACGTTACGATCCATCCTTCCATCTCTCGATTTCCACTCCAACCGACCTTGCAAATCGCACTGCACCTGGTTTTTCTACCCGTACTTGTACTCCTTTAACTTTTGGCAAAGACAGAACAAATAATGCAATATCTTCTGCGAGTGCTTCTACCGTGAACCGTTGCGCAGATTCGGCAATTGAAATGGTTTTTTTTGTGATCGTCCGGTAGTTTACACTATCTTCAATATCATCGGACTTGCCCGCTATTGTAGTGTCTGCGAATACGATGATATTTACCAGAATATCCTGAGGATGAAGCCTTTCAGTATCATTTACACCGATCACTCCACGCGCCAAGATATCTTTTATTAGAATTCGATCCATGTGTACTCCAATATTTAAATAAGATGCCGACCACCATCAATGTGAATGATCTCACCGGTAATATATTCTGGTCCGGAGAGAAGAAATAATAACGCTTGCCCAACCTCTTCCAGAGTTGCCCACCGTTGGGCTGGGATATTCGCGATGATCTCGTTCCCTGTGGATTGATCCGCGGGAGGAAGGATTGCACCAAGAGCTAATCCGTTGACCTGGATTCGCGGAGCGAGTTGGATCGCCATCGATTTTGTCATTCCCGCCAGTGCAGATTTCGTTACTGAATACGGGAAATGGTCCGGTCCAGGTCTGAGAGAACGCCAGTCCAAAATATTGACGATCTTACCTTTTTCATCTTCAGGCAATTCTTTCGCGAAAGCCTGACAGAGTAAAAATGGAGAAGTGAGATTGGTATTGAGGTGTTTTTGCCATTCATCCAGAGTGGTTTCGAGCATGTTAATTGGGTCAAAAATCGCGGCGTTATTGATCAGCGCATGGATAGGCCCATACGCGTTGGCTCGATACATCAATTCGGAAGATTGATTCAAATCGCACAAATCAGATTGAATGATATAAGCTTCTCTTCCCAATGCTTTTATTTCTGTTTGGGTTTGTGTAGCTAATTTGGGAGAGTGACCGTGGTGGAGTATGACATTGGCGCCGGCATGGGCGACTGTCAAAGCCAGACTTCTCCCTATCCTTCTGGCTGCACCGGTGATGAAAACAGTTTTACCGTCCAATGGTTTACTGGCAAAAAATCCCTTTGATGTCATAGTTTCCTCTCTGGATATCCTGTATGTAGTGTAGATTTGAACAAGTCACCTGTCAAGCTGATGAAATATTATCGAATGTCACTTATACTAGGACATTGCATCCAATCTATAGATCAAATTATTGTGAGGTGACCATGACAACCGTTTCATTTACTATTCCGAATATCAACTGTAACCACTGCGTTCACACCATCAAGTCCGAAGTTTCTGAATTGGATGGCGTCAAAGAGGTTGAAGGAGATCTTCAACAAAAACAAGTGACAGTAACGTTTGATAACCCTGCAACAAAAGATGGGATAATCGAGTTACTCACTGAAATTAATTATCCGCCCGAGATGTAGACACATTCTTTCTTACTACCATTTGTTACCACCAATTTAAGTGCATCCGCCTCAGTATTTATGGGGTGGATGCTTCAGTTACAAACTCCCTCACGAGTATTGCATGGTACAATTTTATTATGCGTGTCGAGGAGGAGATAATGGCAGACAATACACCGATGCAGGAAAAAGCAATCAACACTATACGATTTCTGTCGGCCGATGGGGTTCAAAAGGCAAATTCAGGTCACCCCGGTCTTCCCATGGGAACAGCTGCAATTGCATTTACTATTTGGACGAAACATCTCAGGCACAATCCGTCCAACCCAAAATGGGCGAATCGAGACCGGTTTATCTTATCAGGTGGGCACGGATCGATGTTGTTGTATTCCCTCCTGCATCTCACCGGTTACGCACTTTCCCTCGATGAATTGAAACAATTTCGCCAGTGGGGAAGTCTCACACCTGGTCATCCAGAGTATGGGCTTACTCCAGGGGTGGAAACGACCACAGGTCCACTTGGACAGGGATTCGCCAATGGGGTTGGTATGGCGATCACTGAATCACATCTTTCTTCTGTATACAACCGCGATGGATACCCTGTAGTTGACCATTATACATACGCGATCGTAACGGATGGTGACCTGATGGAAGGAATATCATCTGAAGCTGCTTCCCTGGCTGGGCATCTCCAGCTTGGAAAATTGATCTATTTCTATGATGATAACCATATTACGATTGACGGACCTACAGAACTTGCCTTTACAGAAGATAGAGGAAAGCGGTTTGAAGCATATGGTTGGCAGGTCCTGTATGTAGCAGATGGAAACAACGTCGCTGAAATAGATTCTGCGATAGAAAAAGCGAAGGTGGATCCGCGCCCAAGTATGATTATTTGTCGGACCCATATCGGATTTGGATTGCCCACCCGTCAAGATACCAGCAAAGCTCACGGAGAACCTCCGGGTGAAGAAGAATTGGATGGCGCCAAGCTGAAACTTGGCTGGCCACTCGAACCGAAATTTTTAATCCCCGACGATGTGTTATTACTGTATCGGACGGCCGTCAACCGAGGGTCAGATTTGGAAGTGGAATGGAATAAATTAGTTGATACATATTCTGCCACATATCCAGATCTTGGAGCTGAAATATCCCGGAGATTACGCGGACAACTGACACAGGATTGGGATAAAGACCTGCCTGTGTTTCCTTCAGACCAAAAAGGTATGGCCACCCGCGCCGCATCCGGCAAAGTTTTGAATGCCATAGCGGCTCACCTTCCTGAGGTGATTGGCGGATCGGCGGACCTGGCTCCGTCTAATAACACCTGGTTGCAAGGTTCACCAGATTTTCAAAAAACCACGCCTGAAGGACGCAACTTCCATTTTGGTGTTCGCGAGCATGGAATGGGGGGTGTTGTCAACGGGATGGCCTATCATGGCGGGGTAAAACCGTATGGTGCTACTTTCTTAGTATTTTCTGATTACATGCGCCCGGCGATCCGATTATCTGCGATTTCCGAATTGAAGAGCATCTGGGTGTTCACCCACGATAGCATTGGGCTGGGTGAAGATGGTCCGACCCATCAACCGGTTGAGCAATTACTGGCTTTAAGAGCCATCCCCAAACTGGTAACCATTCGACCAGCAGACGCAAATGAGACCAGGATCGCCTGGCAATTGGCGATAGAACGCGACAACGGACCGACTGCACTCATACTAACCCGTCAGGCTGTTCCAACTTTGGATCGGACGATCTTTTCCAGGGAAGACAACCTGAGGTTAGGTGCTTACATTCTGGCTGATCTCGGTGTTGGAAAACCTGACCTGATCTTGATGGCATCAGGATCCGAGGTTAGTTTGATTGTGGAAGCTGGGGAAATCCTGGCAAAAGATGGGTATTGCGTAAGATTGGTTTCATTCCCAAGTTGGGAATTATTCCGCGCGCAAGACGAGGAATATAAGCGATCTGTCCTTCCGGCAAACATCCCATGTCGTATTGCAGTTGAGGCAGGGACTACACTCGGCTGGAAAGAATGGGTTGGTGATCAGGGTTTGGCGATCGGATTGGATCGCTATGGGGCGTCCTCACCATATAAAGAGATATATCAGCATCTGGGAATTACAACAGCGAGAATTGTGGAAGAAAGTCGTAAGATGGTGAAAAGGGCAGACTAATATGCGCATAGCCATTGGCACAGACCACGCAGGATATTCACTTAAAGAGACTGTAATAAAAACGATCACAGCTGAAGGTCATGAAATCCTCGACTTCGGGACATTTTCAGAAGAGAGTGTTGATTTTCCGGATTTTGCAAAAAAAGTAGCCGACGCCGTGCATTCCGGCGAAGCAGATAGGGGAATCGCTCTCTGCGGATCTGGAATTGGGGTTTGCATAGCAGCGAATAAGGTAAAAGGCGTATATGCATCCGTATGCCATGATGTTTATTCAGCTCATCAGGGCGTTGAGCACGATGGAATGAATGTCCTCTGCCTTGGTGGAAAGATTATAGGAATTGAATTGGCCAGAGAGATCATCGCTGCATTTTTACGAGCCAGACAAGATAACGAAGCACGATATCTGAACAGAATTAATAAAATAAAAAGTATTGAATCTTCCCACTCCAGCAGGTGAAATATGAATAGAAGTATCCAACTTTTCTCTCAGGGGCAATCCATTTGGTACGATAATATTCAGCGAAAGTTGCTTCTATCTGGAGAGATGGGTCAATGGATCAAAGATGGTAAGATTTATGGTGTAACATCCAATCCGACCATCTTTAATAATGCCATCAGTAAATCCAACGATTATGATGCTGCCATTCAAACAATGACCTGGTCTGGATTGTCATCTACACAGATATTGGATCAGTTATCAAGAGAAGATATCCAGATGGCAGCCGATCTCTTTGCGAAACTTTATACCAAGACGAATGGGTTGGATGGATATGTAAGTATCGAGGTTAACCCATTATTCGCACGGGATTCCGAACGAACCATTGAAGAAGCAAAACGCCTTTGGAATATGGTCGATCGGCCGAATATTATGGTCAAGATCCCTGCCACGAAAGAAGGATTGCCAGCGATAACGGCTGCTCTGGCAGATGGAATTAACGTCAACGTAACGCTGATTTTTTCATTGCAGAGATATGAAGAAGTCATCGATGCTTTCTTATCTGGTCTCGAAATAAGGGTCGAAAAGGGATTCGCGATTGATAAACTTGCTTCCGTAGCATCCTTCTTCGTATCCAGAGTGGACACAAAAGTGGATCAATATCTCACCGATTTGATCCAAAACAATAACCAGGTTGAAGAATGTTCAGCATTACTGGGCAAGGCGGCGATTGCAAATGCCCGGCTTGCGTATCAGATATATCTCGCCCATAGAAAATCCAGGAGATTTGGGGCGCTTGAGAAAAAAGGCGCCCGATTTCAGCGTCCATTATGGGCTTCAACCAGCACAAAGAATCCCAACTATCGGGATGTGATCTATGTGGAAGAGTTAATAGGTGCGTATACAGTCAATACTGTACCACCCCAAACATTGTTGGCGCTTCTCGATCATGCGGAAATTCAAGATCGCATTTCGCGAAATATTAGATCAGCCAAACAGATACCCGAACGTCTTATGCGTATCGGAATATCCATGGAAAAAGTGACTCGGGAATTGGAAGAAGAAGGCGTCAAATCATTCTCAGATGCCTATAACACCTGTCTTGAATCAATTGAAAAACGAAAAGTGGAGTTTCTCAAGCAATCCGGCGTTCTAAACCTCGAAACTCAGGCGAGGGTCAACCTTTTACGGGACGAGCGCTTTATCGAGCGGATGTACGAGCAGGATCCATCCTTGTGGAGCGACGACCCTTTTGAGCAAATCGAGATCAAAAAGCGGCTTGGTTGGTTATTCTTACCTCAAACGTCCCGCCAATGGATCCCTGAGATCTATAAATTCCGCGATCAAATCCTTACAGAAGGATACAAATCAATTGTCCTTCTAGGGATGGGAGGGTCATCGCTAGCTCCAGAGTTGTATAGCCAGGTATTCAGAAGCCAGAACCAATTACAGCTGCTCATCGTCGATTTAACAGATCCAGACCAGGTGAGGAAGATAACTCACAAAATTAAACCTGAAACTACACTCTTCCTCGTTGCCAGCAAATCGGGTGGAACTGTCGAAGTAAATGCGTTTCTGGATTATTTTTGGAAATGGACAAAAAAGAAATGTGGCGTCAATACCGGCTCTCATTTTGTCGCCATCACCGATCCAAGCACATCAATGGAAAAAACCGCTCTAGCTCGGAATTTTAGACGGATATTTTTGGCGGACCCTACCGTGGGTGGAAGGTATTCTGCCTTATCCATTTTTGGTCTTTTGCCTGCAGGTTTGATTGGTATAGACCTGGAAAAAATCATCGACCAGGCAGAGAAGATGCATCTCCTCTGCAAGCCATCCGTACCAGCGGAAGCAAATCCTGGTTTGGTGTTAGGCGCCTTACTGGGGCAGGCAGGTTTAGGCAGAAAAGATAAGTTAACGATCCTTTGCGATCCTGGTGATGAATCCTTCGCCGATTGGCTGGAACAACTCATAGCCGAGAGTAGCGGGAAACAAGGTCGCGGCATTGTCCCGATCGTTCGTGAAAAACCCCTGGCAAACCAGTATTACGGTGAAGACCGCGTTTTTGTGTACCTGAGAAGAACTGGCAAGTACGACACTTTCATCGCAAGACTCCAGAAATATAATTTTCCTGCTCTCGTTTACACGATCTCAGATGTATATAATTTTGCCGGTGAATTCTATAAATGGGAAGTTGCCATCGCTGTTGCATCTTCCGTAATACGTGTTAACGCATTCGATCAGCCGGATGTGCAGGACAATAAGACCAGAACAGTTCAGAAGATGGAAGGGTATGCGCTATCGGGCAAATTTGACGAACCAAAACCTGACTGGGTTACGGAAAAGATCCAGGCATTTACCTCGGGCAACATTCACCTGACGGGTGCGACAACTATAAAAGAGGTGATGAACCGCTTTATTGCATCAGCCCAGAAGAATGACTACTTCGCCATCAACGCATACCTCCCTTATGATCCGGCTGTCTCCAAAGCGATCGGTTTGTTGAGAATTTACCTGCAAAAGAATACTCGCCTTGCCACCACGCGAGGATTTGGTCCGCGATTTTTACATTCGACTGGACAAATTCACAAAGGTGGGGCAAATACAGGTTTATTTATCCAGATCACCGCGAAGCCAACAAAAGATCTGGCGACAGGCGAAACCACTTTTGGTGTATTGGAGCGTGCCCAGGCTCTTGGAGATTTCGAATCTCTCCAGGCACGCAACAGGCGAATATTGCGTCTGGATATCCAGAAAAATGAATTCCTAAGCGTAGTCGAACAGATCACTAAGGGTTAATTGTGGTTAATTATCCGAATATCCAGCCAATTTAAAGCTCCTTCATTGGCTGGTTTCTTGTTCCATCCCAACTTAGCACGTAATATTCGTGGGTATTTCTTTCTCAAACATGTACCATCTACATATCCTAGCCACTGTTCCAGACTGAACAGATAATCCTCTGACCGATATTCATGTATAATCGCAAAGATATGAAGATCCAGGTCATCCGAATTGAAACTTACGATAATCTAAGTTCCCTATTGGATAAGATCAATTTGGCGAATGCCTCCCGCCTTGCCCTTGAAGATACCGGATCATTCCCGTGGCTTTCTGAAGAGATGGTTTTAAAACAGCTCCTCCGAAAAAGTAACCAAGGTGGAAAACAGATTGGGATGATCACAATCAATCCACATACCCGATTAAGCTGTCAGGGATTGGAAATCCAGATTTTTGAGGATATTTCGGCTGCGAACGATGACCAATGGAAGATTAATCCATCGGGTATTTACGAACGTCAAAAACGAACCAATACAGACAAAAAACTAACCAAGCCAATCTCTTCACGCGAGAATGAAGTGTCTCGACCGGTAAAAATGATCACAGCCGGAATTGTTTATTGTTCTTCTTGCCATATTCATGGTATTGTTGATTCCCACTAGTCAAATCAGATTGAACGTTTTACGGACCCGGGAGAGATGTTGCGATCCCAGTACAAATCAGTCCTGTATTTACTGAATTGACGATCTCTGGAAATATTCCAGCCAGTGTACACTCTGAGAACATCTCCATTGTGAAAACCAATCCAGTGAATAAAACAACGCTTATCCCGGTTGATCATGCTCAGGGAACAGTTATTTTTACAAATATGACCGATCTTTCCCAGGTTATTTCGGAGGGGACGATTGTTTCGACGGGGGGAGATAAATCGATCGCATATGACACAACTGGGGAGGCAATATTGGAAGGAAAAGTTGGCTCTGAAGCGGAAGTCCCTATAAAAGCTCGGATCGCGGGGGAAGCTGGCAATGTGGATATCGGATCAATTCAACAAATAAATTCCATTCAAGGTACTGAATTAAAGGTCAGGAATGATTTACCTATAACGGGCGGATTAAGCCGCCAGGTGAGTTCGCCAGACGCACTAGATCGTAATACAATTCGGGCAGAGGTTCTCGAAGCCATCCGGCAAAAGGTAATCTTACAATTTGAGAAATCACTTGAATCTGATCAGCTTTTGCTGGAACAAAGTTACCTATTGCAAGATATCCTTGTTGAGGAATACTTCCCCGAGGTGGGCAAACCGGGTAATACGATAACACTCGAAATGACTGTAACGACGAGGATATTCTCTGTGTCCAGAAACGGATTGGCAAATTATCTCAATCAGGTTACGCACTCAGTCTTTTGAAGGGTGATGAAGTCGCTCCAGTTGATGGATCATCACTCGAATTGCATTGCAATACCGGAAGAGATACAGAAACTTACCCGTGTGTTATAAGTATTGAGAAGGAGACCTGGAAATCGATTCTTAAAGAGGATGTATTCGCGTTGCTGCGGGGTCAGGCCGTTGCACAAGCACTGCAGCGCATTAACTCCAGATTTCCTCAGATTTCCAGTATTGAGGTTGATATGAAACCGAAAGATTGGCCGTGGTTTCCCTTTTTACTTTCCCGGTTCGATGTGAAGGTGCAATGATATGCGTGTAATCGGGGTAGATCCGGGCGAAAAACGAATTGGTATGGCAATCAGCGACGATACAGGGATGATTGCGAATCCTTTTGGGATAATTCATCATACTTCCCTGGAAGGCGACGCTCAAGCCATTCTAAAGGTCGTTTCTGATGCCTCAGCGGAGATGATAGTGATAGGGCAATCCCTGGATGATGATGGGTATGCAACACCATCCGGGCGAAGGGCAAATCGGTTAGCAGAAGAGATATGCAATCTCAGCAAAATACCGGTCACCATGATCGATGAATATGGATCCACTAACGAGGCACAGGAAGCAGCTGTCGAGATGGGGCTATCCCGGAAAAACCGAAAAGGTCATCGGGATGCAATTGCAGCGGTAGTTATCCTTCAACGATATTTGGATCAGATCCGATGAGCGAGCCCAATCGAAGACACCGAAAGAAAACAGCCCGGTATCTGCCTTTATTACTGGTCTTCGTCCTAGTGTGTTGTTTCGGCGCTGCGATGATCATCATTTTTCTTCCCGGACAGGTTGAAGATAGGTTTGGAACACCATCCAAAGAGCTCAGTTTTCTTCAGAGATTCCAGTATTCGTATCGATTATATAGCTCGGGAGAAAAGCTGCTAGTCCCCCAGAATCTGAACGGAGAACGAATTCTTTTCTTGGTCAATCCATCTGAAAGCGTCAATTCCATATCAGCGCGGCTCGAACAGGAAGGCTTGATTAATTCTTCAGATACTTTTATCAATTATTTGATTTATCGGGGGCAGGATCGCTGTATACGGAGCGGAGAGTATTATCTCTCTGCAGCGATGACCGGAATTGAAATCGCAAACAAACTTTGCACTTCCCTCGGAGATCGAACTAAGTTTTCTGTCTTACCAGGTTGGAGAGCGGAGGAAATTGCTACCTCCCTTGCGAGTTATGACTTCTCTTTTTCTGGCAAGGAATTTCTTGCCGAGGTTGAACATCCGGGTAATATTCCCGATCTTCCATCTCCTTACAATTCATATCCATCTCTCGAAGGGTTTTTATTTCCGGTGAGCTATCCATTGGATAGGGATATCGTGGTACAAGCATTTGTTCGCAATATGATCCAACAATTTGATGGTTCGATAACGAATAAAATGGAAAAAGGGTTTAAAAAGAACAATCTCAGTTTATACCAGGCTGCAGTTCTCGCATCGATCATTGAACGTGAAGCGGTTATTGATGAGGAGAAGCCAATTATCGCTTCTGTTTTCTATAATCGGATTAATAGTGGAATGCGACTCGAGACGGACCCGACGGTTCAATATGCAGTAGGATATGACTCCCAGAAAAAGACCTGGTGGAAAGTACCGTTGAGTTTGACCGACTTACAGGTCAATTCACCGTATAATACTTACCAGGTGGATGGGTTACCACCAGGACCGATCTGTAACCCGGGAATTGAATCTTTGAATGCGGTTGCCTTCCCCGCGGATACACATTATTATTATTTTAGGTCCGCTTGCGATGGATCTGGCCGGCATAATTTTTCAGAGACATTGGATGAGCATATACAAAATGCCTGTCCATGAAATTGTCCAACGGAGGCGCGGATGGAAGTCTTAGGAGTAGATATCGGTGGTTCTGGAATTAAAGGTGGAATAGTAGACACAGAAACCGGCGCTTTGATCAGCGATCGATTTAGAGTGGATACACCCATTCCCGCCAAACCTGAACCTATTGCAGAAGCAATAGGTTTAATTGCGACCCATTTTAATTGGCAAGGGAAAATTGGATCGGGATTTCCTGGTGTCGTCCGGCATGGCGTCGTTTTGACTGCTGTAAATCTTCATAATAAAAGCTGGATTGGAACCAATATCGATGATTTATTTTCCCAAAAAACCGGATTACCCGTCAAGGTGATAAATGATGCCGATGCGGCAGGTCTGGCGGAAATGCGCCTCGGCGCAGGGAAAGGTCGCGAAAAGGGTGTAGTACTAATGCTCACGCTTGGGACCGGCATCGGTTCTGCCATATTCGTTAATGGACAGCTCCTGCCAAACACAGAATTGGGACATCTTGAGATGGGCGGTAAGGATGCAGAAAAACGGACATCCGCAGCGGTAAAACAGGATAAGAAATTGTCGTGGGAAGAATGGGGATCTCGATTAAATAATTATATGAAGTATGTGGTTTCCCTAATCTACCCAGATCTAATTATTGTCGGTGGCGGAGTGAGCAATAAATTTGGTCAGTATCAGAAATATCTGGAAGTGGGCGCGGAAATAGTTCCTGCGAAATTCTTAAATAATGCAGGGATCATCGGCGCTGCCCTGGTTGCGGAAGAATCTCTATAAACCGAGTTAACTTAATAGGGATAAAAAAACTGGCAGACGATGAGGTCTGCCAGTTTTGTGTTATTTATTATTTGGCCGCGTTATATCCCGGTCCTTTTTTATAAAAATCAGCATTTATTTCAGTGGCTGGCGTCAGATTGATGACTTCACCCGCCTTGAGTGTCTTGGTGGATGTAATATGAACCAGATCGCCATGATGATCGGTCCCATCATGGACTTCTGTGAAGCCAGCAGTCCCGACAGGTTCGGCCATTTTTTCTCCACCTTTTGCCTTATAGGCGGTAGGAACTTCATCTTCAGGGAAAATTGCTGCAAAGGGGCATTCCGGTACACACGCGCCACAATCAATACAGGTATCAGGATCAATATAGTACCAAGGCCATTCCTCTACAGGTTTTCCAGGAACGATGCATTCAACCGGGCATACCGTAGCGCAGCCTCCATCACGAAGACATAAACCAGTGATGACGTGTGTCATATCTTTTCCTCCAATATAGTTTAAGATTCAAACCGATTATTTACTACTGTCCAGTTTACCAGATTCCACCAATTTGTAAGGTATTCTGCCCGCCGGTTTTGATAATTAAGGTAATAGGCGTGTTCCCAAACATCTACTACCAAAAGCGGTTTTAATCCATCAGACAGCGGACAATCCTGGTTAAGGGTTGCCAGGATTTGCAAGGAGCTATCTGTTTTCTGACATAACCATGCGTATCCACTGCCAAGCCGTCCTAATCCAGTCTTTTCCATCTCCTCTTTCATCTTTGCCAGATCACCATATGAGTCAAGGATCTTTTGTAATAGCTTTCCTGATGGTGCACTGGCTACAGGAGGCTGCATATTTTCCCAATAGAGGTTGTGATTATAGAAACCACCTCCATTGTTTTTGACCACTGTTCGAATATCTTCTGGCAAGATGGATAGGTCAGAAAGTAATGTTTCGATAGTATGATTACTAAATTGCGGGTATTTTTCAAGCGCTTTATTACAATTGTTTAGGTAGGTTGCATGGTGCTTGGTATAATGGATTTCTACTGTCCGAGCATCGATATAGGGTTCAAGCCCTTCATAACCGTAGGGTAGTGGGGATAATTCAAACGCCATTCTGTTTCCTCCTATAACAGTTTGATGTATCACTTGTATGGTTTAGATTGTAGCCATCGCAAGAAACCTTGTCAAGCTGAACACGATGTGGATGATGAGAACGACAAAAAATAACCTGGCTTTCCTAATTCTGTTTATCGGTGTGTTGGCTGCATCAACAGGGGCGATCTTTGTACGATTAGCCCAGGGTGAAGGGATTCGCTCGATTGAGATCGCCGCATATCGATTACTTGTTCTCGATCATCATCTTATACTGCCACTTGCGATATTTAGATTGCGACAAGAATTCAAACTAATTCCCGACCGCATTCTACTCTGGTGTGTCCTGGGCGGATTTATTCTCTCACTTCATTTCGCAAGTTGGATCACCTCGTTAGAATTCACCTCCATTGCCAGTTCTGTTGTTTTGGTAACCACCACTCCAATCTGGATTGGCTTATTCTCAGTCCTCTTTCAGCGCGAAAAGCTTTCCAAACCATTTATCTATGGATTGACTTTATCCCTACTGGGTGGATTGATCATTGCCTTCAGCGAAGAATGCTCAATTTCAGTAAAGGGATTAGTATGTGGAGCTGGATCAACAGAAGCGTCCGCTCCTTTGTTTGGAAATTTCCTTGCCCTTATCGGCTCCTGGATGGCGGCAGGATATTTATTGATCGGAAAAAAGGTACAAAAATCGATTTTGATTACACCATATATCACAATCGTTTATGGCGTTGCGGCAATATTCCTGATCGGAATGAGCCTTCTATCGGGTAGTCAGTTCTTTTCTTTCCCAAAAGGGGGATTGATCTGGTTAATAGGATTAGCTCTCTTTCCCCAGTTAATCGGTCATACCAGTTTCAATTGGTCACTTAAACATTTTTCGCCATCTTACGTTTCGATTGCACTTCTCGCCGAACCGATCGGATCAACGATATTTGGATTGTTCATATTCAGAGAAATCCCCTCCGTACTAAAACTGGGAGGGGCTCTGGTTTTGCTTTCGGGGATATTTATCGTTAGTTTGAACCAATCAAAATCTACAGATCATTCCAATAACCTGGATGGTCCTCTCCCGTAGACCTGGTTTAATTCCGCAATCTCCAATGCCAAATCCGCGCTCATCTGGTTTTCGTTCATCCTCCAACCCCAATTACCTGCTGGTCTTCCAGGATAATTCATCCGGCTATCTCCATTCAACCTCAGGAAATCTTGCATTGGTGCGATCGCGTACGCGGCAACAGAACTCCAGATAGATCGGATCATGTCCCAGGCGATATCTAGACCGGTGCTGTGGACATATTTCCGGCAATACTCCGCCTGTGCTTCTGGAGCAGTTTTGTACCAACCAAGTGAGGTGTCATTATCATGGGTACCTGTATAGGCAACACAGTTTTGGATGTAATTATGTGGCAGAAACGGTTCTTTTCCATCCGATCCAAAAGAGAATTGTAGAATTTTCATACCGGGTAAATTGAAACTATCACGAAGAGTGACTACATCCGGCGTGATCTTTCCCAAATCTTCTGCGATCAATGGAAGACTTCCCAATTCATTTAATATAGCATCAAAGAATGAAGCACCTGGACCCACCTTCCAGACACCGATCTCAGCGGTTGGAAGATGTGCCGGTACTTCCCAATACCCTGCAAACCCGCGGAAGTGATCAAGGCGGATAACATCCACAGTCTCCAGGCAATTTTTTATCCGGTTTATCCACCATTTGAATCCAGAATTTTGATGGACATCCCATCGGTAATGCGGATTTCCCCAGAGTTGACCAGTGGGAGAGAAATAATCAGGTGGAACTCCAGCCACAACCGTTGGTTTGCCATGTTCATCGAGCGAGAATAATTCAGGTTTTGACCAGACATCTGCGCTGTCATGGGAGACAAAAATCGGGATATCTCCGATGATCGATATGCCTTTTTTATTGGCAAATCCCTTCAAACTTTTCCATTGAGAAAAGAAACAGTATTGAAAAAAACGTTGGCGGTCAATTTCTTCTGCGTGCTGGCGGCGAAATTGGTCTAATGCCTGCGGGTCTCTCTTCCTCATTTTTTCTGGCCAGGAAGTCCAGGATACGCCACCATTGTCTTCTTTAATGGTCATGAATAATGCGTAATCATCGAGCCAGTATCCCTGGGTTGAGCAAAATTGCTGGTAGCCGGAGATAGATTCTCCGGTAGCATGCATCCGAAATGAGGCGAATGCTCTATTCAATATTTTACTTTTCCATTGGATCACCGGACCAAAATCCACACTGTTAGTAGGAAAAGTTGGCCGATCTTCAAAATCCTTCCTCTCCAACCAACCTCGATCCAATAATAGCGCTGGGCTGATCAGATAAGGATTTCCAGCAAATGCGGAGAAACACTGGTAAGGTGAATCCCCATATCCTGTCGGTCCTAGGGGCAAAATTTGCCAGAGTCCGATCCCAGCATCTGCCAGAAATTGGAGCCATACATACGCTTCTGGTCCAAGGTCACCAATCCCATCCGGTCCGGGCAAGCTGGTAGGGTGTAATAAGATGCCCGATTTTCGCTCACCCAGCATGCGGTTTTCTCCTAGCTTGAACAAAATCATGGCTCTTAATGGTCATCTCCTTGAAGTCAGACAAACCGAGTTCCGTATCAAGTGTTGCGCCGGGTTGTAATACTATTTTATCCGGGAGAGTGGTAGCTTTTCCCACGGTTGTGATCAACGGCTCAATATCGGATGTGCGACCACCGATCACAGAGTCTTTTCCAATGTGTACCCGCTTATCAATAATGGAATACATCACAGTCGAATTCTCACCAACGACTGTATCTGTGAGAATAATTGATTTGATAATTTTGGCTCCTTTTTGCACCACAACGCCAGGTGACAAGATCGAATCGATGATCTCCGCATCTTCGGCGATAACGCATCCATCGGTGATCATGCTATTACAGATCGTGGAATTACCCGCGATATAAACGGGTGGGCGCTCTTCTGTTTTGGTATGGATAACCCAAGACCGATTTTTTAAATCGATCGATGGATTTGTTTGCAGCAGATCCATATGAGCCTGCCAATAACTCATCGTGGTTCCCACATCGACCCAATATCCGCTGTAGGGAAACGCAAAGACCCGTGCGTTTTCTTGAATCATACGAGGGATCACATCTTTGCCAAAATCATGGGAAGAATCTTTGGTGTTGTGATCCTGCCATAATACTTTATCAAGAACGGATGTATTGAAGAGATAAACTCCCATATTCGCAATCGTAGCAGGAGGATCTTTCGGCTTTTCCACAAAATCAGTTACACGATAATTATCCGCGATCTTTAGTATTCCAAATCGGGAGGCTTCTTCAATAGGGACCTTAATGGAAGCCATGGTTAGATCTGCCTGGTGGTCAAGGTGAAACGTGATCAATGGTTCATAATCCATCGCATAAATATGGTCTCCCGATAAGATCAAGATCATATCGGGCTGATTATGTTTAATAAAGGTATAGTTTTGTTGAATCGCGTCAGCTGTACCTGTGAACCAATCTGCATTTCCCCGGGCACGATATGGGGTGTAAATCCGAACACCACCCGAGATATCCCGGTTTAAGTCCCAGGGACTCCCTGCGCCAATATGTTCGATCAGGGAGTGGGGTCTGTATTGAGCGATCAACATGACATCGTACAATTCTGAGTTAACACAATTGGATAACGTAAAATCAATAATCCGATATTTCCCGGCAAATGGGACTGCCGGTTTTGTGCGTTTCGCGGTCAGTATACCTAATCTTGATCCTTCACCACCTGCCAGGATGACAACTCTGGTTTTCATTAATTTCTCCTCCCATCAGATTATTTTCCGCGTACCAGGTCTGCATACTGAAAGATATATTTCAAGGCTGACGTTTTCCAGGAAAAATCTCTGCTCATGGCATTTTCCTGGATTTCTCTCCAGATTATTGGATCAGAATAATCTTGCAGGCTAAACTGGATCGCCTGTGCGAATGAGCTTGAAGAGCTTTGTTCAAACAGATATCCGGACCCAGGATTTCCGGGGCGGGTGGGGGTAATGGTATCTCGTAAACCACCGGTTGCCCTGGCGACAGGGATCGTGCCGTACCGCATGGCGATCATTTGGGATATGCCACATGGTTCATATCGGGAGGGCATTAAAAATATATCGCCTCCTGCGTATAGTTGATGCGCCAGATTCACATGATAACCCGTGATCATTCGAACTCGGTTCGGATGCTGTGCGCTGAATGCCACACAGCTATCTTCGATGGCAGGATCTCCTGACCCAAGAATAACCGCTTGCCAATGGAAATCCAGCAATTCTTGCAATCCTCCCACTACCAGATCCATTCCTTTTTGATGATCCATCCTCGAAACAACTACCAATAAGGGGATCTTCAAGTTTGTATCGAGACCAAACGAATCCAATAATATTTGTTTATTTTGATATTTCTGGTCGAGCGATTCCAAACCATAATTTTGATGGATCAATGGATCGGTTTTTGGATCCCATTGGTTTTGGTCAATCCCGTTGATAATACCCGTAATATGCTTTGAACGGCTCTGCAACAGCCTTTCAAGTCCACTTCCGAAGTCTGGAGTTTGAATTTCTTGCGCATAACCCGGTGAGACAGGAATTATGCGATCTGCCGTGGAAAGACCCAAAGGGAGTGGAAGATGTTGAGCCCAGGATGGTAATAAACCAAATGGATAAGCTGGTATATCATAGGCTTCCATGCAAGGTTGGCATCCCTGACCGAGATAGGGGAGGTTATGAATAGATAATACCGTCTTAATAGAAGGAGAACGAAAGTCGTTCATCGCCCTCAATGCATAAATGGAAATAGCAGTGTGCCAATCGTTCGCATGGATGATATTCACCGGCCAGTTAAGAAAGGCGGGAAGCATGATGCAGGCGAGTGAGAAGAATATGAACTTTTCGGCATCGGCAGATGGATTATCCGAGTACACGGCATTTACCTGGCGAATCGGATCGCCATCCAACAGGTAAACAGGGATGGATCCACTGGAAGTCTCGTATACGGTAACCGTTTGTTCTTCCGTTCCAGATTTTAGCGAATACTCACCAACTTTTGGCGCATCAGGTAATTTCTCTTTGACTGAAGGATAGAATGGTATTGCCAACCGTATATCGATATCCGCAGCAGATTCTGGCAGAAGCATGACCTCCCGGATAGCGCCCGGCAGAGATCCTGCCACATCGCCTAATCCACCGACTTTGACAAATGGATCCGCTTCAGCAGCGATGAACAGGACATTGATCTTTGGTTTACTCTGAATTTGTTTTCCCATTGATATCAGTCCAGCATGTCAAAATAATCTTTGGTTACTGGTTCGGTGCAACATTTGACTAAGACCTGCAAGAGATCAGCCACTTTACGGGCTTTGATTTCGGCATCTTGCAAGCTCCAGGTTCGGCTTTTTATCTCCAGGAAATGTCCTTGTATTGGTTTAATTAAAGTATCAATATTGATATAGAACTCAATACCCTGGAACAAAATGCGATATCGCAATCGATCTTTTTCTACTTCCATTGTCTGATCAGGTTTAAAGTATTCCCGGTAAAAACGCAGACTCTGTGTTGCAGGGGCAATGTACAGGCTACGGGATAAATTGATGTTTTCCTCGTAATGGTGTTCTGCTGCTGGGCCGATCAAGGTTAACCGGAAACGAGTATTTTCCACATGCCCATCATCCGCGATAAAATCGTCTTCCCGGTACCGTAACCGATCTGTCTCAGGTGCTTGAAAGGCAAAGTAGGTATCGTATTCGTGGTAATGGCGTTTCCTCAAGATCTCCACGTCCGGATGATCCAGGTTCTGGACGACTAGATCCGTGTCATCTATTTCCACTTTCATTTGGACTTCAAAGCTCTCCACTTCTGCCGCACCGCCGATGGCTATCAGCTTTGATAAGACCGATTTCTCACGGACAAACAAGAATTTATCGATTTCTTTGGCATACTCCTGTGCGCCAACCAATAGGTCATCTTCCTGGATAGTCAGAAGCTTATTCTCCCGCATCAGGAATTTCCCATTGACCATCACATCGGTAACATCATGTGCTTTGGCGGAGTATATGATTTGAGAATAGATCCCGTTCGGATCGCGCATAAATTTGGGAGAATTATGCAGGGTATCCAGGTTGACAATGGTGATATCCGCTCTTTTTCCCACCACGAGAGATCCAGTGAAGTGGCCAATATGCAGCGCCTGGGCGCCAATGCGTGTAGCCATTGCAAGAACAGTTCTCGCGGGGAGGGCTGTCGGATCACCGCTCGTGTTTTTCGCCAAAAATGCCGCGAGGCGTATCTCTTCAAACATATCAAGGTCGTTATTGGATGCTGGACCGTCTGTGCCGATCCCGACATTTAATCCGATATCCAGCATTTTCTTTACAGGCGCTGCGCCGGAGGCAAGCTTGAGATTCGAGGATGGATTATGCGCGACCCCGGTATTGTAATGAAGAAAAGTGCGCATTTCCCCTTCATCAATATGGACACAATGTGCGGCAAGCACTTTTGCCTCGAGCAATCCCTGTTTCTTTATATAAGGGACCACCGGCATACCCTGTTCATTTCTCATATTCTCCACTTCGAGTGCAGTCTCAGATATATGGGTGTGAATGGGGACATCAAATTCCAGGGCTAGGCTTGCACAAGCCTTTAGTATTTCTGCGGTGCAAGTATATGGGGCGTGTGGTGAAACGGCAGGGACGATCAAGGGATGGTTATTCCACCGGGAGATAAAATCACGGGCATAGGATAGCGATTCTTCAAAAGATCGTGCATCTGGGCTGGGGAATTTAAGAACAGTCTGCCCACATAAAGCACGCATCCCGGCAGCCGCGGTTGCCTTGGCTACATCCTCCTCAAAATAGTACATGTCCGCGAAGCTGGTAACACCACTCCGGATCATTTCCGCGCAGGCGATTGATGTTCCCAGACGGACAAAATCAGGTGAGACAAATTCTCGCTCGACAGGCATCATGTAACCCATCAGCCAGACATCCAGCCGCAGGTCATCTGCCAGACCGCGAACGAGAGTCATTGGGACATGCGTGTGAGCGTTTATCAATCCGGGAATTAGGACTTTTCCACCGCAATCTACAGATTGGGTTCCCTGAAACTTTGTTTTTATCTCTTTTTCATCGCCTACTGCTGTTATGCTGTCGCCATCGATAGCGAGTGCTCCGTTTGGGAATTGATGAAATTCTTCATCCATAGTTAGAATATGGGCATTAAAAAAGAGTGTATCTACTTGTTTCATAAATTCTCCCATCTACTCATGTAGAATACCGAGCAGATACCTGCGTATATAATCTAAAGCGGTGTTGATACCCCATAATATACTATTTTCCGGAGGTCCGGCGTATTTACGAACGATCTCTTTTTCAGTGTCTGATGTTTTTATTATCATGCGTAATTCAGCCGGATGTAGATCAAATTGGCCGACCAGGTAAATGGTAGGGGTTACGCCGTCTATGATATGACTCTCCCTGTTTTTCGAGATTTCCCGTATGGTTACCCATTCTGGTATTTGTTTTCGAAATAGCTCGGAGAACCTGCCATTAAACCCTGTTATCTGGATGACGAGAGGGGACTGAGAGGTATTAAATATATTAATGACTGTATCGATTAAGCCAATTTGATCGTACCCAACGATATGGTTCCCCAGCAATGGTTGGAGTTTGCGTATACATTCATCAATCAACTGGTCAGCTTCAAGGATTGTTTCAGCTTTTGCCCCTATCCGAATGTCAACAACCCCTGATTTCGCCAATAATCCAACTGTCGGATTGCTGGTCCTTTCAAAATCTCCGATGAGATCATCAAGTTGTGCTTCCCCGATCCCAGCCACATGAATCGTCCGGGTGCGGATGACTGAATGAAGTCGCCAATGCTCCTGTATGAATGGGATCACCGAATCCTGAGTCAGCCTTTCCATTTCTTTTGGAACACCGGGTAGACTGATAATGATTTTGCCAGAATATTCCATGATGAATCCCGGGGCAGTGCCAACCGGATTTGGAATTGGTATTGCGCTTTCAGGCAGATATGCCTGCCGTTTATTGTTCTCCGGAATATTCCTGCCGATCCTGCGAAAATAATCCTGGATATCCGCCCAGCAATCCTCCCGAAAAACAAGCGGCACATGGAGAGCCTCTGCAACCGCTTGTCTGGTTGGGTCATCCACAGTCGGTCCCAATCCGCCTGTCGTGATAACAAAATCAGCCCTGGTTAGAATATCTCGTATAATAATCGCAATTCTAGATGCGTTATCCCCAACCGTCTGGGTGCGATACAAATCTACTCCAAGATCCTTCAGGATACGCGCGAGGTAGGAGGTATTTGTATCCTGAATTTCTCCGAGCAGAATTTCCGTTCCGATGGTTAGGATTTCAGCAGTAGGCATAGGTGTGATAAGATTGTTTGGTTATCCTCATTTTATCATCGATTACAGACAGTGATTTTGTTATATACCACTGATCAAGCATGACAAATTCAAACAATACCAGGAAAAATAAACATAACATCCAGATCGGCCGCTGGGGTGAACAGCTAGCATGTGACTATCTCCAAGCGCAAGGCTTTGTGGTATTGGATAGGAATGTCCATACTCCATACGGCGAGTTGGACCTAATCACCAGTCGAGATGGTCAAACGATATTTATTGAAGTGAAAACACGTACGGGTATGGGTATGGGGTATCCTGAGGAGGCATTGACGCCAAAGAAAAAATCTCACTTACTCCTCGCGATTGCTGAGATCATGGCAGATCGTATTGATCTCCCCCAAGATTGGAGATTGGATTTGATCGCCATTGTGGGTAAACCCGGAAACCTTGAATTCCAATTGGAACATTTTGAAAATGTTGGCAGTGACTGAGCGTATTCCAATAATCATCCTTGTAGGTCCGACGGCGGTAGGCAAGACTACCTTCGCAGTTGAGATTGCCGAGTCCATTGATGCAGAGGTGATCTCCTGCGATTCCAGGTATTTCTATCGCGGTATGGATGTTGGTACGGCAAAGCCAACTAGTAGTGAAATGCGAGGGATACCGCATCATCTGATCGATATAGCTTACCCGGATGAAATTATCAGTCTGGGTGATTATCAACGGAGAACAACAGTCTTAATCCAGGAAATTTACCAACGAAATAAGGGAGTCCTCCTTGTCGGCGGGACAGGACAATATATCCGATCGATAGTTTCAGGATGGGATATCCCGGAAGTAGTCGCAAATCCAGGACTTCGAATGTGGTTAGAAAAACTCTGGGAAAATTCAGGGAAAGATGAAACCACTCGTTGGCTCAGGAAATTGGATCTTTCCGCTTTCAAACAGGTAGATCTGAACAATCCGCGGCGGGTCATTCGAGCTTTGGAAGTAATCTTTTCGACTGGATCTACCTATTCATCCCAGCGTACCCAGACCTCAAGCCCATACCGAATCCTTCAAATTGGCTTATTCTTACCAAGGACAGAATTATATACACGGATAGATCGTCGAATTGAATCTATGATTTCCAACGGATTTATTGAGGAAGTAAAATTGTTAATGGATAAAGGATTTGACGAAAACCTTCCTTCAATGAGTGCCATCGGATATCCGGAAATTCGAAGCTATCTTAAGGGAATATCGACCCTGGACGAAGCAGTCACTCTGATTAAACGTCGGACCAGAGTGTTTGTCAGACGGCAGGCAAATTGGTTTAAAGAGACTGATCCTACGATTTACTGGTTTTCAGCATCGAAGGAAAATGTAAGTAAGATCGTGTCATTAATCAAATCGTTTCTTCAAAAGGGTGATGAAGCATGAAGATAACGGAAAAGCCCTGGCTAAATCATTACGATAAGGATGTTCCTCCCTCTTTGGATTATCCGGCAATCAGCCTTGTTGATTTGATCCATAATCAAGCCCGGAAATTCGCGAACCATCCTTGCATTCATTATGAGGACCAAAGCTATACCTACCGCCAGGTGGATCTTCTGTCGAACAAGATCAGGGATGGCTTGTTAGCAATCGGCTGCCGCCCGGGTGATTCGATCAGTATAATGATGCCTAATATTCCGGCGTTTGTTATTGTGTATATCGGAATATTGAAAATGGGCGGAGTTGTGGTGGCTCTCAATCCAACGTACCAACCTCGTGAACTCATTTACCAGCTACATGACTCACAATCAGATGTGATCTTCGCATTGGAATCCCATCTTCCAATCCTTAGCCAGGTGCGAAATGAACAACCGGTCAGAAAGATTATCCTTTCTCAGCCAGATGACCGATTTTCCGTTTCAGATATACCAACCATTGCTTTGAACCATGATGTGAGCGATTCTTCCGGTATCATGCGGTTGAAGGAATTATTGTCGATTACCGGAGTATCTGATCCGATTATCACGATCCTGCCTGATTCACCTGCCATCCTTCAGTACAGCGGAGGAACAACCGGAGTACCCAAAGCAGCTGTTGGGAGTCATCGGAACCTCATTTCCAATGTGTATCAATTCAGCACATGGCTGCTCCAAAAGAAAACACGCCAGCCTGTTCTGGCAGCCATCCCCCTCTTTCATGTTTATGGAATGGTATTGGGCATGTGGTTGGCAATCCAATTGGGAACAGCCATGGTCCTGGTTTCTAATCCAGGAAAAGGCAAAACACTTTTTGAAGCGATCAGAAAGTTAAAGCCTGGTGTGTTTCCTTGCGTTCCGTCTCTTTACTATGCCATGCTACATTCGGAATATCTGGCGGAATTCCGGGAGGATCTAAAAGTATTAAAGGTCTGCATATCCGGGTCAGCTCCCCTTCAAGCGCAAATAAAAGAGAGCTTTGAGCAACTGATCTCCGGGAGACTGGTCGAAGGGTACGGACTGTCTGAGGCACCTACTGCTACACATTGTAATCCGGTCCAGGGACCCAATAAGACCGGCTCCATCGGAATGCCACTTTCCGATGTAGATTGCAGGATCATCTCCTTATCAGAACCTATTCGGGACCTCGGCGTCGATGAGGCAGGTGAGTTGCTTATCAAAGGGCCACAGGTAATGCAACGTTATTTTCACCGTGACGAGGAAACAAAACTTACTCTAAAAAATGGCTGGTTATATACAGGTGATATTGCGCGGATGGATGACGAAGGGTACTTCTATATTTTGGGGAGGAAGAAAGATCTGATAAAAGTGGGTGGATTACAGGTATGGCCATCGGAGATCGAAGAAGTGATCATGTCCTTTCCGGGTGTGGCTGAAGTTGCCGTTGCAGGAATAAGGGATGAATACTTGGGAGAGATCCCGGTCGCCTGGGTAGTTGCCCACCCAGGTGCCGTCCTCGATGTACATGAGATAATGGAACACTGTAAAAAGGATTTGGCGAATTACAAACAACCAAGAGAATTCCGGTTGATTGATAACCTGCCACGCTCAACAGTAGGCAAAGTATTACGAAGAGAACTGATCAAAACATTTTATAAATAAAAAGGCTGTCCTCACGGACAGCCTTGAAGTTCAATTAGACAGCTTTCGGTGCGAGTACTGGAGTACCACTCTTCTTAGGATTGGGTGGAGGGAATATTTTTTCGAACTCATCCCGCGAAAGTGTTTCCACTTCCAATAACCGGTCTGCCACTGCATCCAATTCTTTACGATATGTGGTCAGGATTTTCTTAGCTTCTTTGTATGCCTGATTTACTACTTTGCGAACTTCAGCATCAATTTTTTCTGCTATCGCTTCAGAATAATCCCGTTGTTCAGAGATTTCCCGACCGAGGAAGATCAATTCTTCCTTTTGTCCATATACCATGGGTCCCAACTCATCGCTCATGCCGAGACGGGTAACCATCTGACGGGCAAGTTGAGTTACCCGTTCAATATCATTGGACGCGCCGGAGGTGATGTCGTCAAAGACGATCTCTTCTGCGACCCGCCCGCCTAGCAGACCGATGATCTCTGCCAGCATTTTCTTGCGTGACATGAGTGTCTGATCTTCTTCAGGAAGCGCCAATGTGTACCCACCCATCATTCCGCGGGCAATGATGGACACCTTTTGGACCGGATTTGACTCGGGAATGGCGTTCATCAAAACAGCATGGCCGGCTTCGTGGTAGGCAACAATCTGCTTTTCTTCCGGGTTGATCAATCTACTCTTGCGTTCTGGTCCAGCGATAACCCGCTCAATTGCTTCTTCAAATTCAGGCTGGTTGATCACTTTCTTATTTAAACGTGCTGCGAGGATCGCCGCTTCATTTACCAGGTTTTCCAGATCGGCACCCACAAAACCCGGAGTCGAACGGGCAAGTATGTTGAGGTCCACATTAGGAGCGAGGGGTTTACCCTTGACATGCACCTTGAGAATGGCTTCCCGACCGCGGACATCAGGCCGATCAAGGACAACCCGGCGGTCAAACCGTCCAGGTCGAAGCAGCGCTGGATCCAGGATGTCAGGGCGGTTGGTGGCGGCCATGATGATTACGTTGGTATCCGTGTCAAAACCATCCATCTCCACTAACATCTGATTGAGTGTCTGCTCCCGTTCATCGTGGCTACCGCCGAGTCCGGCTCCGCGTTGCCGACCGACAGCATCGATCTCATCCACGAAAACGATGCAGGGTGAGTGGCGTTTTGCCTGCTCAAATAGATCACGGACACGGCTCGCACCTACACCCACAAACATTTCTACAAATTCCGAACCGGAGATGGAGAAGAAAGGTACACCCGCTTCTCCCGACACCGCTTTTGCGAGGAGTGTTTTTCCGGTTCCAGGAGGTCCTACCAGCAGTACTCCTTTTGGAATACGCGCCCCGAGAGAGATGAACTTTTGCGGTTCCCGCAAGAATTCCACGACCTCTTTCAGCTCTTCTTTTGCCTCTTCTACACCTGCGACATCAGCAAATGTCACGGAAGGTTGATCTCCAGTGAACATACGAGCCTTGGATTTTCCAAAGGACATGGCAGCATTATTACTTCCCTGTGCCTGCCGGAAGATGAACCACAAGATGCCGCCCAAAAGAAGGAAGGGCAACACATATCCCATGATCGTTAATATCCCGACCCAGGCATTTGGTGGCTTAATTTCAATTTTGATTTTATCTGGAGCTAATTGGTCTGATGTGACACCCAAATCTACCAATTGTTTGACGAGAGTTTCAGTCGGTTCCTTATTGGATTTTTTTTCACTCTCTGCATAGACAACAGCTAATCGATTTTCATCTATGCTAATGCGCCTTACCAGACCGGATTTAATATCCGCTGCAACCTGGTTGATGGTCAAAGTATCTGCACCAGTAGACGATTGTCTGAACTGAGTAAATACCATGGCGATGATCGCGATGAAAAGTAGTAGATAAACTATATATGATTGGTTGCGAGAATTCACTCATACCTCCCGATATTCGGTGGCTAACTATTCTTTGACCTTGATTATACCAATCCATCCCCTTGTTTTAAGGGTATATAAAGGCTTTTGTAAAACTCTTATACATTTCTTATATGGTTGCCAGCCAGGGGATAACATCTTTTAGTTTGCCACTTCGCCAACGGTTTTCATTGAGATGGTCTGAATAATTGGAGATGTGGAAGGCGGGTATACCAATTTGGCTGGATGGGATGATATCTGCTTCGATATCGTTCCCAACCATGACACACTCTTCTGGCATGGCATTCAGTTGCTGGATGAATTCGAGGTAATATTCCGGATTGGGTTTAGCGTGATGAAAACTCTCATAAGATGGAATGAGGGTGAATTGATATTCATCAGGGGATAGTTCAGCCCAGAATAAGCGCTGCAAAATGGCTGTCCGGGGAAAAAGCGGATTGGTTGCGATGGATACTTTATACCCTTGCTTTTGGGCGTTCTTCACTAATTGGATGGCATCTGGTATCGGTTTTGTTAACTCTTTCAATCGGGGAAACTTTTCTCTATAAAACTCATGGATATGGTTGATAATTGTTCTCTTCTCAACCCCTATACCAGGATAAAAGATCTCATCGAACACATTTTCCAAAGTCTTCTTCGGATCAAGGTTATTGATCATCGCATTTGTACCGGACAACAAATACTTGATCATCAAATCTGGGACAATCCATTTAGAAAGGTGACTTCCCAATAAACGATAATATGCCGGACCGAACACATCCATATCGTTTTCAAGCAGTGTTCCATCCAAATCGATCAGTAGATGCTTTTTCATCAAATCCCTTTCACCATTAAGAAAAACCACGGCAAAAAAGCCGCGGTTTTTGGTTTGTCTTGAGAATTAGTTCTTTGTCCTCTGTCTCGGCTGGATTTACACCCGTGTTACGTAAGAGCCATTTCGGGTGTCAACACGAATCGTGTCGCCTTCGCTGACGAAATAAGGGGTGCTGACTTCGAGGCCAGTTTCGGTTTTAACCTTCTTGGTAACCCCTGTAGCCGTATCGCCTTTTACAGCATTCTCTGCCTGGACTACTTTCAAATCTACAGAGGTGGGTAGATCAATATCGATTGCTTCATTCTGATAAAAAGTCAGCTTTACTTCCATGCCTTCTTTTAGAAAACCGGCTGATTCGCCAATGATTTTTGCCGGAATGGCGGGTTGTTCGTAGGTTTCGAGATCCATAAAATGGAAATTATCCCCATCACCATACAGATACTGCACATTATGGAAATCCAATCGGACATCTTGCACCCGATCGCCAGATTGAAAGGTTTTTTCCAGGGTAGTTCCAGTTCGGATATTGCGTGCTTTGATTCGGATGGAGGCATTCCCTCGACCGGATTTATTGTGGGAATAATCCAATACTTTATATAGGGTACTATCCAATTCGAATGTGGTGCCTTTGCGTAGGTCGTTTACATCAATCATCGTTCTTCCTCGATCCTTGAATTAAGTCAACGGGTGATTATATCCTGCCTGAGTAGGATAGACAAGGGAGGATTTTATTACTTGGAGTCACATTTTATGGTGTGAATCCGGGACATGATCCACCCTCAGTAATTCGATGGCATGGGGCAGAACCGAAGCTACCATTTCGTAGTTCTCCACCGCGCCAGTCGGACTGCCGGGCAGATTGATGATGATCGTTCTCCTGCGGATCCCGGCTTGCGCCCGAGACAGCATCGCATGAGGTGTGACCTGAAGACTTTTCCCGCGCATCGCTTCAACCAGTCCTGGGGCAGACCTCTCGATCACCTGAAGGGTTGCTTCGGGGGTTATATCCCGCGGCGAAAAACCCGTTCCACCAGTTGTGAGAATAATATCCGCCCGATCCTCGTCACACCAGTGGCGTAACAAGGCCGCGATCTGATTCTGCTCATCAGGGATCAAATCAGTTAATACCACCTTACCATTTGTGCGCTCGACAGCTTCCACCAGAGCTGGACCCGAGAGGTCAGGTCTCTCGCCTCTGGCTGAACGGTCGGATATCGTGAGAATCGCATATCGAATCATTTGGGATAAAATTCCTTTCCGGCTGTTACAACATCCATCATAGACCAGCCAAGTTTTGTGTAAAACTCAACCAGGTCGGGAAAATTCTTGTCCATCATCAAATAAATTTTATAAGCGCCCTTGGCTGTGATCCGGTTTTCGATCTCATTCATCAACGCATGCGCTATCCCCCGTTTTCGATAATTCTCAGCAACAGCCAGATGGTAGATCATTCCACGTCGTCCATCGAATCCACCAAGCACAGTACCTACTATCCTGCCTTCTGATTCACACACTAAAAATAGGTCCGGGTCTCGCAGTAATTTTTTTCGGATTTCTGCTTCGGTATCTGACTTGCCAAATTTGACTCCGCCGCCCACTTTCTGCCAGAGTTCAGTTATTTGCGGGTAATCGTGCGGAAAAATTATCTGACGTATGATCCAAGCAGAAGAATTCATGCTTCTTCTTCACCTGTCAATGTTTTCCAGGGACCATGAATACCATTTGGCGTGACACCAAAATAGAACCGGAATGCACTCTCTTCTCTCTGTACCAGGTCATAGATAAATATCTGACCTTGCTGGTATTTACGAACCAACCCATATTCGCCCTGCCAATGGATCTGCAATTTATCACCCAACAATTCCATCTCATCATACCGTTTGATGGCGTAGTGCCACAACCGGCGGGCGGAGGAGTGGGTAACATTTTTAACGATATTCCCATTTCGCAGGTCACGCATCGTGTAGTATCGAACGCCATTACGCTCTTCAACCGTGATAATTTCCACACCTGTCCTTGGATGGGCGGTTGTCCCATTGGGCTTTTCAACCGGTAATTCTGGTGGTCTTTCCATACTGGCAGGGGTGGTTGTCCGGGTTTGATCCGGCTCCGCGATTGGGGCTTTCTGATTTCGTAGAACGAGATTGACGATCTCATCCCGGATAGCTAGACCTGTTTCTGCTTCATCGCGGACGTAGATCTTATTATCATCGACAGCATAAGGTGGATCATCTCCACGTGGAATGAGTACTCGAATAATTTTCTTCCCGCGATATTCATTCACATCGACTGTGCAATGCAGATGGGGGCTGATCCGATTCGCCAATTCTTTTTCCAATTGATTGAGAGAGTTATCTGTATCCAGCACGCCAACCGGTGGTTTCTTTCCGTCACTGGATAGACCCACATAAATCGTCCCACCGTTCGTATTCGCAAAGGCGCAGATATCAGAAATGAGCGCGTAGAGTTTTCCACCTTTAATGGTCATACTCTCGTGGAACTCTTGAATGATATTCGGACCTTCATCAATCGCAGTTTGAATGAAATCGAATGCCGGCTCTTCCTGCAATCGCCGGGGACGTGTCCGCGCGAAATCATTATGGGTAAATAAATCCTTCAATGCTTCGAATGTCGGTTCTGCCAATAACACTTCGGTCGTACGATCACCGACCCCCAGATTCTTTTTGCGGACCGGATCGGTATAGAGACGATGACAGTCGGATCCTTGAATACAGTGCATCCGGCGGGAGTATTCCGGTTTGGTCCCATTGAAAAAACCCGCTGTTGACCGGCCCCCTTTGACTTCGAGATCGGTCACTTCAAGGGCATCCAGGTTGGGGTCTTGCGTATAGGCAATTCGAGTTTGTCCACCGAGCGGAAAGCCTTTCATCGCAACACCATTGGCGGAATTGGCATGGGCAGCGATGGTGAGTCCGTTCATCTGTTTGATCATTCGGTAAACCGTGATGACATCACTGGTAGCGCCAACAGTCGCGGATCCTTCATCAACTTGATCAGAGGGAATATTTAAATTGAGCAGCAAATGTTCAATATCGCGCAAGGGGGTCGATTGCGAGAATAAGGCAATGATATGAAATCCAAATGTCGCGGTTAATTCGAAGCCAGGTATTATCTGTATCTGGGTCGTCAACCTTCGATATTCGGTCAATTTGGTTTTTTCTTCAGGAAGTAATCGGTTTAATTTTTCCAACAGGGCGAGCTGATTGATTTCATCCAACATATGTCGGTATCCGGCAATGGTGTTGTGATCGGTGAATGCCAACATATCCACGCCTCTTGCCTCTGCCCGTTGGAGGATATCTAAATATGTAACATCCTCCTGTTGATAATCACTGGAAGCAGGCGTGTGTAAATGCAGATCAATGTTGTACCAACGGAGTGTATTCGGTTTTTTCCCCAAATTATTCACCTACATACTATCTTTCTTTGCCAGCACATCCCGTATCATCCGAATGAGATCGTCTGGCATATAAGGTTTGAGAAGAAAACTGTCTGCCCCATAACGGAGGCATAAGTCTTTATAATCGGATCCGGATGACATGATGATTTTAATACCGGAAACCGTCGGATCGGACTTTATTTGTTGAAGAATTTCGAGACCATCCAAGTCTCGAAGATTCACATCCATAAGTATCATCGAGGGATTTATTGAAGACACCAGAAAGGGGATGGATGATCCAGATTTGTGGTTGTACGTGGAAACCTGAAAACCCTCCATTTCCAGGAGAGTTTTCAGTAAGCCAACCATGGTTTTATCGTCTTCAATGATGTAAATATGGCCTTCTGGATTCATCCTGGCTCCATTAATGATGTTTGGGGGCATTGGCAGGCATTTTCGGTGTTTTTGGTATTGGTTTACTTTTCTTCATGAGTGCAGCTTTTAACACATCATCTATGCTATCGGCTGGAATAAATTTTATCGCATTTCTCACTTCTGCGGGCAGATCGTCGAGGTCCATCTCGTTACGACGAGGTAGTATTACAGTTTTGATGCCAATTCGGTGAGCCGCGATGACTTTTTCTTTTATCCCGCCGACGGGCAAAACCTGACCACGTAATGTGATCTCACCAGTCATAGCCACATCAGGATTTACCTGCCGTCCGGTAATGAGTGAGACCAGGGCTGTTGCGATTGTCACACCCGCTGATGGCCCATCTTTGGGTTGGGCTCCGGCAGGGACGTGGAGGTGGAGATCATGCTTATCAAAAAAATCAGCGTCAATCTTCAGGTCAGCAGCTTTGGAGCGAACATAAGAAAGAGCTGCCTTGGCTGATTCTTGCATCACATTTCCGATAGAGCCAGTTACCTGAAATCCTTTCGAACCAGACATCATCGTTGCTTCAATAAATAGCACATCTCCACCAACCGGAGTCCAGGCGAGACCTGTCGCGACGCCCGGGAGCATCGTTCGCATCAAAATTTCCTCAGTTCCGCGATAAATCGGCTTTCCGAGAAGCTCATGGACGATTCGAGGATTGATAGTGATTGTTTTCTTCGTTCCTTCTGCCAGATGAGTGACAAACTTGCGATTGATGGATCCTATTTCTCTTTCCAGGTTTCGAACTCCGGCTTCACGGGTGTACGAATGGATAATCTCCCGAATTCCCGAATCGGTGAAAGAGATCTCCTTACTCTTCAGTCCATTTTCCCGTAACTGGCGTGGTATGAGGTAACTCTTCGCAATGGCCAGCTTCTCACCTTCTGTGTAGCCTGCCAGCTGGATCACTTCCATGCGGTCCAGCAATGGTGCCGGGATCGTCTCATATGAGTTCGCGGTTGTGATGAACATCACTTGAGATAGGTCATATGCAACCTCAAGATAGTTATCTCTGAATTCCGAGTTTTGTTCAGGGTCCAATACTTCCAACAGCGCGGATGCGGGATCGCCATGAAAATCGAAGCTGAGTTTGTCTATTTCATCCAGCATGAAGACCGGGTTCCGCGATTCGGCTCTCCGGATGGTTTGGATGATCCGACCAGGGAGAGCGCCGATATACGTTCTACGGTGACCTCGTATCTCCGCTTCATCACGCACACCACCGAGCGAGACCCGGATGAACTTGCGTCCCAACGCACGGGCTATCGATTGACCAAGCGATGTTTTACCGACCCCGGGAGGACCGATGAAGCACAAGATGACGCCTTCCCGTGTTTTGCGAATAAAATCTTTCTTGACCATTTTTGCGAAGTCTGCTGCTCGCTCATTGCGAAGTTTCCGAACAGCCAGGAATTCAAGAATACGTTCCTTGATATCCTTTAAGCCATAATGATCCTGATCAAGGACTTCACGCGCATGGACTATATCCAAATTATCGGATGTACTGGTTGCCCAGGGTAAGAGAAACCAACCAGTCGAGGTACGTCCGGATGACACCATATTCCGCAGCGGCGGTTGGCAATCGGGAAAGTCTTTCCAATTCGCGGACAGCCATTTTGGCTGGTTCTTCCGGCATATGCGCAGCTTCGATCTTCTTCTTGAACTCATCCACTTCGGCTGCGGTCTCATCACCATCCCCCAATTCCTTTTGAATGGCTTTCATCTGCTCGCGTAAGAAGTATTCCCGCTGCATTTTCTCAATTTCGGACCGCGCCTCATTTTGTATCTTCTGCCCAAGTTCGAGTACCTCCCCTTCACGGGCAAGGACACTGACCAATTTATGAAGTTTTTCACTGGCGGAATTAATTTCCAGTATCGCCTGCGCCTCCGAGACATCCATCCGTTGGAAGTTCGCGATGGAATATACGGTTTGGAGTGGATCTTCGAGAGAGGCAATGGTGGCGACCAATTCCCGCGGGATGGAGGGGATCATCTCGGCAATGTGCTCGAATTGGTCACGTGCATTTCGCGCCAGAGCTTCCACTTCGAGGCCAGTTTCCAATTTTTCCGGGTAGAGGGATATCTTTGCCTTTAAGAAAGGTTCGTTTTGGGTAAACGCGGTTACTTTAAACCGCGCAATTCCCTGCATCAGGAGGCGAATGGTTCCATCTGGCGCGCGAAATAACCGATTTACGACGGCAATGGTACCAATTTGGTACAAGTCATCCGGACCTGGATTTTCCATCTCAGGATCCTTGGATGTGAGCAACCCGATCAACCGATCGCCGGCGATGATATCATCCACCAAACGGATTGAACGAGGCTGTCCGATGGTGAGCGGAACGGTCGTTTCGGGATAAACCACTACGCCACGTAGGGGTAGTATGGGCAATTCTTCGGGCAATTTGGACAAACGGTCATCTTCGGCTGAACTGCTTTTCTTGATTTCCTCAGTCGATTCGGTAGGAGCAGGCAGCTGACCGGAGAGCAATAAGTATTCTTCCATGATCTTTTGGTCTTCCTCAATCCAATCAATTATGTCGTTGGCTATTTCGTTCCATCGGGATGCGGGCATAAGGTTTACTCTTTGATTTGTATAATGGTAGGATGGGTCTTCGGTAAGTGTATGTTCAGGAAACCATCACGATATTCTGCAGTAACCTGATCTGGATCTACAGGCGAGGGCAATTCAACGGATGTCTTAAAGTCCCCAAATAATATCTCCATCTGCTGGAAGGATCGTTTAAGGGGCATATCTGGTCTGACGCCGGAAATGGTCAGATTATTATTGTCGAGCGATACACAGAATTCTTCCTTGTTCATGCCGGCGATTTCCACCCGAATGATAAATTTCTCCTCTGTTTCATAGAGGTCTGTCGGAGGGTGCCAGGTATGCGGACGGCGGACTGAGACACGCCAGGTAATGACGCCGCCAGGTTGTTCGGGGTTGTCGCTATTGGTCTCATCCGATGAGAAGAAGCTTGTTTCATTATTCATAAGAATATCCTTTTGGGAGCATTCGATACATACTCCATACTCTAATTATATGTGTGGTTATATGATTAGCGTTAGAAAAATGAATTGTTATTTTGGAAAATTCGCAATTGTGGGAGAAATGGTATGGTCGATTGATTTTGAGGATAAAGCGGTTGATATGCCGTTTTGGGGGTTCTTCAACCAGAAATGAATCCCCCGCTCCGGAAAAGCTCTGAGCGATCCTCGTGATAACGGGGTTACAAACCAAGGCGCCCCAGGAGAGACTCGCAATACGTACCCCTTTCTGGGGGCTCTCAACCAAAATCCTATGAGAAAAAGGATAGCGCCCCAGGAGAGACTCGAACTCTCAACCAACGGCTTAGAAGGCCGGTGCTCTGTCCATTGAGCTACTGGGGCAATGGGGTAATGGTATCACAAATTGTATGGGCGAATGCCCATAAACACGCGTGCACCGGAAAGCAATCGCAAAACCGTTTCAGCTGGTTTTCCCGTCAAATTGCCCAACTCTTCCGGCGAAAGGGGAGAGTTTCCGTTGGATAAGAAGATCCGAAAAACATTATCCACCGCGCTGTGATTCTCATCTACAAATCCCTCTTGTTTTGAGCAATGGATCATCAGCTTTTGTTGCAATCCATCTATCGGGTGCACCTCGGCAGTCTCCGGATCGATATGATCGATCATCTCATCCTCATTCGAGGACGAGTACAATGCCTGATGCTCCGGGCAAAGATAATCAAATAAGAATACCCGCCAATTGTTATCGTGTTCTTTCCACCAGGCATAATCGATATGAAATGGTGTGTGGATGGTTGGTTTTACGAAGGAGAAATGAGGTTTGGTTTCCATAGGCTTATTCCTGGGCACCTTGCTCATTTAATCTGTAGTACAAATCTCCCACAAATTGGAAGGCAGATGAAGTGACCAACACATTGAAAACCACTTCCGGTGGGCATCTCCGATAAATATTCACCGCTGCATATAACTCTTGCGCATGGACATGTCCCTGCGGGTTCAATTTGGTCAATTCCTGGGCGCACTGGGTAATGATATATTCCCAATTCGGCCGTTTCACTGCCTGGTTTTCCCAGATTTTATCTATCCCCTGAAGGTCAGGAATGACAGATGCCATGCGTTCGTCGTAGGTTGTATTGACCTGTTGTTTGAGAAGGGCAAATACGATCTTTTCGTCTTTGCCAACCAGGACGGTCCGTAACCATTCCTTAGTCTTTTTCTTTTCCACCTTGATCATTACCTCGCCCTGTGGATTCGCTTTATGAATGGTGATGATGCTTCCAGGGATAACGCCATTTTGTTGATACCAATCGCTTAATCCAACGACATATCTATTAGGTCGGACAACCCAACCCTGGTGTTTGGCTTTTGTATCCCCATCGACAAAGAAGAACTGGATGCGGGGAGATTCCAGAGCGGTTGGGAAGAGTTTCTTTGTACGACTTGTGAGAGGCAGTGTTCCTGCCCGCCAATGAGGGTAGGTGAGAATAATCTCTGCCTGGTTTTTTTTCTCATACTCGGTACAGGCTGAACAGAATTCGTCATCCAACAATTTCTCCAACTCTTCCAATTGTGGAGTAAATTGGTCGCGGGAGATCACAGAGGGCTGATATTGTAAGAATAACGGTGTATTTCTGACATTGTCAGGTTCGAGTCGTTCCAGATACCAGAGAACATCACCTGATGCCCCAACCTCGTCAAAGCGTGGATCTTCCTGCAATGCCAGATTCAAAGACAACTCAATCAGTTTGGGATTTACTCCCGGAGGAAGGTCCAGTTGCTCGATCAATGCATCTGATGGAATAGGACCTCCGCCTGCCATATCCAATACGGCTTCCGCGAGGTTGAGCTGTCCAATATTGATATCCACAAATAACGCCCGGGGAAACCAGGCGCCGGTAATTAAGGCGAGACCGGGATCAGTTGAGAGCAATTCATCCAACTGTTTTTCCAATGATTCGCCATACATTTCCATGACATGATCTAGCTGGAATTCTTCCGGATCTTCGCTCAACTCCGGAGGCGTATTTAATTTATGCTCCGCCAATTCAGCAGCAAAGCTGCGAACATGATTTTTCTCAAATTGAACGTCAATTATTTTGAAAGGGGCTATCTCGGGATTATTTCCAGACCGTATTCCAACAACTTTTCCTTCTATCCACCCCAGAGCAGGAAAGACCATCTTTTCATTGACCGAATAGTTTTCACTCGGTTGATAGGCTCGTCCTTTTTCCTGTTGTTTTTTCTGTATGGAAACCCTTTCCTTCTCGATGCGATTTTGGATAACCGCTTTGAGGAGTTCATGGGTGGTTTGTGGTATTTCTATTTCGAACAAAAAATTATTGATAAAATCCAGGTCTTCTTGAATGAATTCGTAGTTTTCCCAAAAGTCTACCTGGAGTAATGCTGGGGCAGTTGCCATACCTTGCCTCGTTTTCTCAGTCTCAGTTTCGCGCGGTAATTATACCTTAGGGTAAAACCATACACAAGTGAAATGGTAAAAAATCTGAATTAGACCTGATCGCTGGAACAAATAAACTGCCTCCGATTCGGAGGCAGTTTATTTGTAGTTGCAAAATCAATTAAACGAGCAATTCTTCCGGGGCGCGCATTACTTCGTTCGCTTTAATGACGGAATCTGGAACGTTGAAGTCCAATTCTGCACCGGTCATCTGGCGGACATATTTTTTTACTACCTTATCCCAGTATTTCTTGGTGACATAATAAACACGGGCGCCACCCAGTTCGTGCTGGTATTCTGGCCAGGGGTAAGAAGGTTGTGCCATTCCGAGACCCCAGCGCATCCAACCGTTGTAACTTTCGTAGGTTGCCCACCATTCCTTGTTCCCAAGGATCTCAAAACCATAGTAGGCTTTCGCATAGTACATCACAGCACCGATGCGACCACCACGAAGCAGAGCCATGGTGTGTAAGCTGATGTTGATGTCTTCGCTCATCAAACGGCCATTTGCGAAGCCAGCCCAAAGACCATCGATCAGACCAACGAGGGTATAAGGGTCTTTTAAGCGTTTACGGTACCAGCCCAGGATTTCGGCATACACACGAGCACCGACGATATCATAGAAGTCATGATCAACGGTCATCAGACGTTTCAATGTACTCGCCCATCATGGGGGCTTCTTCCAGTTTCGCTTCCCGGATGTACAAGGTGCGACCGTCTTTTAATTTGACCATAGCACCTGGCAATGGTTTAAGGTCCATGGGAGGAGCTTGCAGCAATGGTTCGATCTCACGAACATCGATCGTTAATTGTTCTTCAGATACTTTTTCGGGGGGTTCAATTCTCACGGTAGTTCTCCTTATAAGATGTAGGTAAAAATAATTATACAACTGCACTGACTAGACTTTGGATAGTTTGTTTAACCGATCCACATGGGTCGGATCGTACGCATCACCAAATTTGGTTTTCGGCATGGTGGCTGCTTTCTTCATCAGTTCATCGTATTCTTTATCTTCAACGAAAGCGACTGCGCGGCCGATGGAAGATTCCCCATCCACGAACCGCCAGGGGAAGAAACCGACCTGGACGCGGCGGTTGAGGAGGAGGTCGATCTGACCACCAAAGCATTCCGCGTGGATGATGGATTTCGGGAACAGGTCAATGTGCATCAGTTGGTACTTGCTGTCATCATAGTATTCAGCGAGGGTCTGTTTGTACAGCTTCTGGAATACCTTATCGGCTTCAGCCGCCTGACGGGGCATCCAGGTACGAATGATGGTGTTCATCGGATGATCCGCGGAACCACAATCAACGGCGATCCAGCGTAATTTCTTCTTCTTCGCCCAATCGGCAAATTCCTGGCCTGGACCGGGATGTTTGACCATATAGCGGATCTCATCAGCGGTGGGATGATCCCAGCCAAAGTGATGGTACCCGGTATGGATGACGAGAATATCGCCTTCTTTGACTTCCACGCGGTCTTCGATCATTTTGCTGGTATAGACCTGATAATCTCCCGTGGCGTCAGAGAGGTCGACAACAGCCGCTTCGTGGACGAGATAATCCATATCCAGGTCGGCGATATCTTTACCGGCAGTATAGAAATGGATTTCTCCATCCAGATGGGTGCCGAGATGGTTTGAGTGGGTCAAAAGTTGACCATTTGCGCCATTCGGTGCGAGGCGTTTGAAGTATTTTACCTGTAAGGGTTCATACGTCGGCCAGGCGGGAGTGGCAATGCCCAGAGGGATGGTTAGATCAATTAGTTTCATGGTTTTTCTCCTTTTGTATCGAGAATACTAGTTGGATACTACCTGAACTTTGTATCTTTATCGGAGAGAATATTTTACTATTCTGATCCGATTATTTCCAGACTAGATCGTACCAGAGAGGAGTGCCAGAACCACGCCTCCGGCGACAACGCTCGCCAACTGACCGGCAGCATTGGAACCCATGGCATGCATCAGGATGAAGTTTTCAAAATCATACTCATTGGCAAACCGTTGGATAATTCGGGCAGACATCGGGAATGCACTAATACCAGATGCACCGATCAATGGATTGAATTTCTTGCCGGAGAGAACATACATCAGTTTTCCCATAAGAAGACCGCCGGCGGTATCCAATACGAAAGCGCCCAGTCCCAATACGAGGATGTACAGCGTTTGAGGTTTGAGAAAATCAACGCCGTTCATCGTGCTTCCAATGGTGATCCCCAGGAAGAGCGTGGTCAGGTTTGATAGCTCATTTTGCGCGGCGTCATTCAAACGATCAACTACCAACGCTTCACGAACCAGGTTACCGAACATGAGTGCAGCGATCAATGGTGATGCTTTGGGTGCGATGAGGGAAACCACGACCGTGATCACGATCGGGAAGAGTACTCGAACCAACCGTGACACCGGCTTCTTTGAATACGGCATTCGGACGGTTCGTTCCTCCATGGTCGTCATCAATCTCATTACGGGAGGTTGGATGATGGGCACAAGGGACATATAGCTATATGCGCACACTGTAATTGGACCCAACAAATGCGGCGCCAATTTGGAAGAAACATAGATCGCGGTTGGGCCATCTATTGCGCCGATGATACCGATGGATGCGGCTTCTTTGAGGGTAAAACCCAGCAGCAATGCAACGAGCAGTGTCCCGAAGATACCCAGTTGACCCGCAGCTCCCAGGAGTGCCATTTTGGGGTTTTCCAGCAGCGGACCGAAGTCCGTCATGGCTCCAATACCGATAAAGACAAATAACGGGAACAGTTCGGTTTGGATACCTGCTTTATAGAGAATACCCAGCATACCATCCGGACCGGTGATTCCTGTTAGAGGCAAGTTGGTAAGAATTGCACCAAAACCGATCGGTAACAGAAGAACCGGTTCATAATCCTTGGCGATCGCCAGATAGATTAGAATGCCACCCAGTACCATCATCACCCCGTTTTGCCAGGTGAGTTGAAGAGGTGCGGATAGCAGGACTGACAGATTAGAGAAATCCATACTCACCTCATTCGAAGGATACTAGCATGTCGTTATATTGTACTTTTTGACCTTCCCCTACGTGGACGGCCTTAACTACGGCATCCTGTGGGGCACGGATGGCATTCTTCATTTTCATCGCTTCCAGAGAGACGAGTTGCTGACCACGGGTGACTTTATCACCAGCCTGGACATTCACTTGAACGATCGTTCCGGGCATTGGCGCGCGGACTCCGCTTCCACCAGTGGCGACTGGGGCTGCCGGTGTGGATGCCACCGCAACTGGTGTTGCAACAGCTACCGGTACTGGAGCCGATGCTTTCATGGGGGCGACAGAACTTGAAGCTTCCGCTTCAAATTCCACCTGATATGATTTTCCATTGACAATGATTTCCACGGGTGAAGAGGTGGCGTCACCTACTTTCACATCGTACTTCTTACCATTGAAATTAATTTTTATTTCTTTCATTACTTCCCACTCCTCTTGATTCGAATTCCAAGACCTTGCTGAGCGTTTATCCTATTCGAAGCCCACCAGCCAGTCTTCCCTTCCATCAGGGAAGTACCCAAAGAGCTTTGTGCTTTGCTTCGAAAATGGCTGATAGCAGTGGCGAAGATTACGGGTAGGTCTTCATCTTCCTCTTCCACGGTCTCTACCATAACAGGTTGCTCTGCAACCACGGCAACGGCTGGTTCTACCGGAGTATCGGCCTCTTTGCCGGGAAACAGTTTCTGAAGGATTACCATCACCAGGATGAAGATACCCAACGCAAGGAAGGTGATCAAGATACCAGAGATCGAGATAGATAGACCAGCTAGAAAATTTTCACTCAAGATTCCACCTCCAAATCAATACTTATTCTTAGTCCCAGCTCACAGATTAGAGTGGGATGCTGCCGTGTTTCTTGGCAGGCATACTGGTCTGCTTATCCTTAAGTAATTCAAGAGAAGCAATCAGGCGCTGACGGGTTTCAGAGGGGAGAATCACATCATCAATGTGTCCGGCAGCTGCAGCGGCGTAAGGATTGGAGAATTTATCTTTGTATTCCTGTACCAGGCGGGCACGAGCTTCCTGTGGATCCTGGCTTTCTTTCAATTCCTTACGGTAGAGAATGTTCACTGCGCCATCGGCGCCCATTACGGCAATTTCGGCGGAAGGCCAGGCGTATACGAAATCTGCGCGCAAGTATTTGGAACCCATGACGATCATCGCGCCGCCATAGCCTTTGCGGGTGATGACGGTAAGCTTGGGCACCGATGCCTCTGAATACGCATAGAGGATTTTCGCTCCATGTCGGATGATTCCACCGTGTTCCTGGGACACACCTGGCAGAAAACCGGGAGAGTCACTGAAAGTAACGATGGGAAGGTTGAATGCATCACAGAATCGGACGAAACGGGCGATCTTGTCAGAAGCGTTGATGTCGATCGAGCCACCCATTACATCGGGCTGTTGGCCAACTACACCAACAGGTTGACCCTGCAAGCGGGCAAAACCGATGATTGCGTTCTGGGCAAAGCCAGCGGCTACTTCAAAATAGGAACCAAGATCGAAAACACTATTCACTACATCACGCATATCGTAGGACGCGGATGGATCGGCGGGTACGAGGGTATCAAGTGCTTTGTCCGCGCGCCAGGGATCATCGCTGGAGACTGTCATTGGACCAGGTTCCGCGTTATTGGACGGGATGTAAGAAAGGATTTTTTTGACGGTTGCAACGGCATCTTTTTCATCGGTTGCGGCAAAATGCGCGACACCACTGATGGTGTTGTGCGTATCCGCACCGCCCAGGATCTCGCTGTCAATCGCTTCACCGGTCACGGCCTTTATGACTTCCGGGCCTGTGATGTACATATTTCCCATACCGCGTACCATTACAATGAAATCCTGAATGGCTGGTGAATAAACCGCACCACCTGCGCAGGGCCCCATGATGATACTGATCTGGGGAATTAATCCGCTTGCCTGTGTGTTTCGGTAAAAAACTTCACCATAGGCTTCCAGACTCCAAATGCCCTCCTGGATGCGCGCTCCGCCGCCATCATTAATTCCAATGACCGGCACTCCAGCGCTCATGGCAAGGTCCATCACCTTGGCGATTTTCTTCCCGGCAACCTCACCGAAAGAACCACCAATAATAGTAAAATCCTGGGCATAGACACAGACCCGGCGACCATCCACTTTACCGAAGCCTGCGACGACACCGTCTCCCGGGTATCGGTCTTTGTCGAGACCGAAATCGTGGTGGCGATGCGTCATGAATGGTTCGATCTCCTGGAATGAGCCGTCATCAATGAGCAGGCTTATTCTTTCCCGAGCGGTCATTTTGCCCTTGGCATGCTGGGCGTCGATACGACTTTGACCACCGCCTTCAGCAGCTTTCTGGCGCATTTCCTTTAGCTGATTGATCATATCTTCTGCAGATGATCCCATATAATGAACCTCCATAATAACGGGTATTTTTATAGTCTAACTTTGGTTGTCAGACATAACAAGTGATACTTTTCAGATAGCTCTCTGTGATTGTCATAAGATGCATCATACAATCAGTGTACCGGTGAGAGCCGGTACACTGATATTGTTCCTATTGAATTTTTCCTGCTTCCAACATCGCCAGATAGATCTTTTCTGCGCTGAGTGGCGGATTTATCACCCTGACTCCTACTGCGTCATAAATGGCGTTTGCCAGGACACCTATAGTTGGCGTCATCGGATGTTCCCCAATTCCACGGGCTCCCCAGGGACCATCATCCTGTGCAGTTTCAACGAAGAGCGCAATATTCTCTTTGGGTAGGTCGGCAGTGGTTGCGATGCGATAATCCACAAAGCTCGGATTCTTCATCACGCCGTTGACCAATTTCATTTCTTCAAAGATGGCCGAACTCATACCCTGAATGAAACCACCTTCGATCTGCGCTTTAACCAAATCGGGATTGATGGCTTTACCCACATCAAAGACGGAAACTGCTTTCAGGATCTCGATCTTGCCAGTTTCGGTATCAATCTCCAGGTCAATTCCCTGGCAGCCAGTGGTGTAATGGACGACTGCCCGTTCACCCTGACCGGATTCTTTGTCCAGTCCGGTGACATAGGTGGGCATGAAACTGCCTCGTCCGAGGACGGGTCCACCGATCCAACCTTTATCATCTTTCCGCGGGATGCCATAGACTACGATGTTCTTCAAAGGTACGGTGTTTTCCGATTTGAGTGAGATGACAACGCCGCCTTTGATCTCGAGATCAGCGGGATTCTCATTCCATGCTTCGCCAACCATCTCGAGTACATTCTTACGGGCATCTTCTGCGGCCCGTCGGACGGCATTACCCATGCTCCAGGTCAATCGACTGGCAACGGTTTGCCATTCGTAAGGGCTGTAGCGTGTATCCACCGGACCTTCGATTTTGACCATTTCATACGCCACACCGAGCGCTTCCGCGGCGATCTGTGCCATGGCTGTAAACGTACCCTGACCAATTTCCTGCCCACCCACAGAAACTGTAACCGAACCGTCCTCGTTCAAGCGAACTTCGGCGGAGGAGCCGGCATTTGGGGGCATGGAAGGAGCTTTCCAGACGATGCCGATCCCTTTGCCGCGTTTCTTTGTCGGTGAGCTGGCTGCAGGTTTTTCGCCCCAATGGAGTTCCTTGGCGACCCGATCGATGCATTCCTGTAATCCAACCGGGTGCATCTTCATTCCAGTGACATTCAAATCACCACCCTGGATCGCATTTCGCTTCAGGAATTCCACCTTATCCATGCCGATCTTTTCAGCCAACATATCCATGGTCTGGATAATCCCGGCATGTAATTCGGACATACCGAAACCACGATAGGCGCCACCGATTGGATGGTTGGTATAAACGCACATCGCATCAGTTTTTACGTTGGGAATATCGAAAGGACCAGAGGAGTTATATCCACCCGCCCTGGTGATATTTACGCCGTATTCGGTCGAAGCGCCGCCGTCCCAGTATTGGGTGTTTTCCATGGCTAGCACATTACCCTGAGCGTCACATCCGATTTTGAGCTTGATGATCAAGCCTTGTCGGACAAAGTTTGTGAAGAATTCTTCTTCTCGGGTAAGGCGCACTTTGACGGGACGACCTCCAGCTTTGGAAGCAAGCGCTACCGCGACATTTTCCATCGTCACGCCCGCTTTGCAGCCAAACCCGCCACCTACATACCCGGCTATTACCCGGATTTTGCTTTCAGATACACCCAATGCTTTGGCGAACGAGCTGCGTTGAGAGAATGGTGACTGTGATGATGCCCAAACCGTAACATCGCCATCTGGTTCAACCTGGGCGATTGCAATATGAGGTTCGATCGGCACGTGCTGAACATGGGGAATGCGGAATTTCTTTTCCACGATTGTTGTGCATTTTGTAAAGGCAGATTCGGTATCACCTTTACGGATCTTGAAATGGTTGGAAATGTTGGTTCCAGGAATCGGGAAAATGAAGTTAGGACATTCATAATTCCCCAGGTCAGGGTGAAGCAGCGGCGCATCTTTCGAGGCACCGAATTCTGCATCGAATACGGCTGGCAGAGGTTCGATTTCCACTTCGATCAGATCGACCGCTTTTTCCGCGATCTCTTCCGAAACTGCAGCAACCGCGGCGATGGCTTCACCAACAAAACGTACCCGGTCTCGGGCGAAGATCAATTTATCTTTTAGGTAAAGACCTACCAGATTCGGGAAATCTTCCCCTGTAACCACGACTTTAACGCCGGGTAAGGCTTTTGCCTTGGATATATCAATCTTTTTGATGATTCCGTGAGGCACCGGGCTTCGTTTCACCCGTCCAAAAAGCAGACCATTCCCAAACGGGATATCGTCTGTGTAATGAGCGCTACCAGTAACTTTTTCCAAAACATCTAATCGGCGAACACTCTTACCGACCGGATTTAATGTACTGAGTTTAGTTTCAGCTTGAGCCATATGCAGTCTCCTATTCTTTGGTCGGATTTGGCATTATGACCGCTCAGCAGCTGCTTGAACGGATTCAATAATTCGAGAATACCCAGTGCAGCGGCACAAATTACCAACCAGTGCTTCAACTACTTCCTGTTCACTAGGGTGGGGATTGCGGTTGAGTAACGCACGGGCAGAAATGAGCATACCGGGTGTGCAGAAACCACATTGCACTCCGCCTTTTTCAATAATGGTCTGTTGAACTACATCCAGTTGGCCATCCCTGGCAAGACCTTCCACGGTAACGATATCCTGACCGTCGGCTTCAACAGCAAGCATCATGCAGCTATTTAGTGGTTCACCATTTAATAAAACGGTGCAGGCGCCACATTCGCCCGCGGTACAACCATTTTTTGTTCCAGTTAATGCCAGTTTTTCTCGTAACATTGTCAGCAGAGTCATATTGGAAGGAACGGTAACCGTCTCCAACGATCCATTGACAGTGCATGTAATTTGATGAAAACCCATATTATCCTCCGATTCTTATAGAGTTCGGTCTGATTAACCCAGTTGCTGAGCAGTCTCATCGAGCGCCCGTCTGACCAGGTTTCGGACCATATACCGTCGGTACGTCGCACTCCCTCGGACATCATCTATGGGTTTGACACTATCCATAGCAGCCTGGGCAGCTTCAATGATCGTTTCAGGTGTTAGCTTTTTCTCCGCCAAAACTTCTTCCGCCTTTGTGAGGATGGCTGGTGTCGGTGCAACCGAAGCAACTGCGATCGAGAAGCGATAACCGGATTTTGTGGCTGAGTCTTTTGTGCCCAGAACGGTTACGCCTACGATGGCAAGGTCACTCAATCGGTTCCGACCTAACTTTAAATATTTTCCTGCATGACCAGTTGGTGGAATAGGAAGGGTAATTGAAAGAACGATATCACCCGGTTTGAGAACATTTTTACCAGGACCAGTAAAGAATTCCCGGACTGGGATAGATTTTCTACCGTCCAATCCATGGACATTTAAGATACCGTTATAGACCAGCGTTGCACCGATGGTATCACCTGCTGGAGAGGCATTGCAGATATTACCGACAATCGTCGCTCGGTTGCGTAGCTGATAGCTCGCTACAGATTTGACGGCTTCGACCAGGATCGGATAGTATTTATTCGCCTCAGGTAGGGCAGCTACTCGATTCATCGGGACAGCTGCACCGATGGTAATTCCCTTTTGCGGGTCAAAGCTCAGGATCGAGGTACCTTCCAATGCCTTGATATCTACCAGATATTTCGGGGTGAAGAAACCATCCCGCATTCGGACGAAACTGTCTGTTCCTCCGGAAAATGGTCTCGCCTCGCCATCATGGCTCGCCAGGAATTGGCTGGCTTCAGTGAGAGTGGCTGGCCTGACATAATCAAATTCAGGTAACCCTGGATGCGCTGAAATCATAGATGTTCACATCCTCTCTTTCATTAAGATTTGGTATTGCTTAAGATGTTGATTCTATTCGTTAATCGATCTGGATCAAAAGACCCAGTTACATCCTTTGTGAAGCAAAGCCCTTCGGATCGTTAAACAGGAAATCGGCACGGTAAAATGCACACCTGCCTATCTTTGGGTGAAATTCCTTATTAATGATAAGAGCGCTAACAAAGTAAATATATTATGCGGATTACAACATCAAAGGTCAAGTATAAAGATGTCAGACAAACCCTGACTTTTGTCACATCCTGAAATAGTGAACTCAAACGACAAATGTGTGATTTAATCTATCTATGATACGAACTTTGCAGGCTGAGTGGATTGGCGAAGGTGTAACGGAACTTCAGCAGAATCCCGGTGAATTACAGATCCTGGGTGATACATCCAAAGGAATATTCTTTAGGCATCCCTCAAAACGGGTCATTTTTCTATCTCAGGAAAGATTTCGCGGACCGTTATCCATAATTCTTAATCAGGCCGTTCCGATAATGGTTGGTGATAACGCGAAGTCAGAAATCACATCTGACCGGATCAAGATTTCACGGGAAATCGAAGTGGAATTACAGACTGCCAAAATTTGGAAACCGGTATCGTGGGATGCGAGAGATATTAGAAACATCGATCCGATGTTTATTCGTACTATTCGATTGATGTCCTTGTCCTTAAAGAAAGAAGAAAGTCTATTAAATCGTCTCCCGTTATTGTTGGGTGATCCTGATCTCATGGATTCTGCGGATAGACCATTGATTGACCGGTTCCACCCGATCATACGTGATCTTGGATTTGCTCCGGTGGAACAACAGATGGCACAATTACTTCGAGTGATTGGGTATGGGCGAGGATTGACGCCAGCCGGAGATGATTTTTTGTGTGGTTTAGTATTGGGAATGGTACGATACGGTATTATGTCTTCAGCGATCCCGGGAATTGACCTGCTTCAGAAGCACCTATTACCCGCCGCATTTGAAAAAACAACCCTCGTGTCAGCGAATATATTGGAATTTGCCTTTAGAGGTCAGGGAGACGAGCGAATCATCGCCGGACTGGACGAGCTACTTTCTGGAAATCCTTCCTTAACCAGGATTGAATCTACTCTGCTTGCTTGGGGTAATACATCCGGTCTGGATACGCTTGCCGGGGTATTGGTGTTACTGAAAGCAATTGGGAAAATATTATAGGAAGGTTATTCCTGTGGGGGATATATGTTCTGCAGCCAATCCAATGGCTGGACCTGAACTCCGCCTGCCCAGATTTCAAAATGTAAATGAGCGCCAGTAACCCGCCCTGTTCCCCCGACCAGCCCGATCACATCCCCTTGTTTCACTTTATCGCCCTCTTTTACCAGGATCTGGTTTTGGTGCCAGTAGCCAGAAAAGATCCCCCAACCGTGATCGATGATCGTGGCGTTTCCGCGGACAGTTTTTTCTCCCGCGAAAACAACCGTACCATCAGCCGGAGCATAGATCTTGACACCATCCCCACCGCAGAAATCAACACCAGTATGAATATTGGTGAAAGGACCGCCATTATAGGATCTTCGGTTGCCGAATTTTGAATTCAGGCACTCCTGATAGCTATATGGGGAAGGGCTTTGCCAGATTCCTGTCCATTGCTTGTCATTAGAAAATTGAGATGTAATTTGTTGCAGCCATGCCAATTCAGGCTCGGTGATCGCGGGGTCTACGAAGCTTTCATCAACGGTCAGAACCGGATCTTTAGCGTAAAACCCATCCTGCACAATGACCATTTGTTCTGCATGAGCTTGAGTGCCATCGGGTAGTTTAGCAGTAAGTAAGAGGGGGTAAATTCCCGGCTCCTGCAGAGCATGGATACCCTGAAAACTAACGAATCCTTGATCTGATTCATGGAAGAAATGGAGATCATGACCGGTTAGACTTCCGCCGAATTCAAAAGATTGATTAGTCTTAACCTGGATGACAGCCGTTTTGCCCTGAACAAGAGGCAATGGACTAATTTCCACAGAATCAAAGGGAGATGTGGTCAATCTGGATGAAGCATCCTCAAGACCGATTGGTAGGTAGTACGATTCACCCGGGAGGACATCCCAGGCTCCAGCTAACTCATTCTGAGATATTAGAACCCAGGGTGAGGTCCCGCCAAGCATGGCAAATTCCAATAAAGATTGACCTCCCTGGAGAAGGTATCGATCGACTAGCTTTTTGCCTTCTTCTGCCTGAGGAACAACCAGGTTTACTCCCGCGTACAATTCTGCTGGCGATGTAATATGGTTGAGTTTGATCAGAGTTGTTTGGGTAATCTGATTTTGAATGCCCAATTGTTTCAAGGAACTACCAAATCCAACTGTCTCCGTTATCAAATACCCATTGACCCCTTCAAGTCCGGGGATGACCAGCTCATCACCAATTTTCAATGCATTCGCATCCACAATTGAATTTGCCGCAATGAGTTCATTCGCAGATAGCCCGAATCTGGACGCGATCAGGGTCAGATTATCGCCAGGCTGAACTATATAGATAGGACCTTGAGGTTGTGCATCCTGTCCCGATACACTCGTTTGGGTTGGAGCTAACCAGAAAACCAGAATAATGAAGATCGAAATAAGTTTACGCATGATTTACCATAAGTTGGTCACCGATGGAAAAGTCATTCAAGTGGTTTGGATGTGTTTCTAAAACATGGGCAGCCGGTATGACAGGTGCGTAATATGGCCGCCATCTTCTGGCCAGAGTTTTATCCACAACTTGAAAATCCTGATTCAACCAGATCACTGCCAGGTCAAAGTTCATAAAGAACATATGGATCGATGAATCGAGCCGCGACTCTTCATCATAACTGAGAAGAATTCCTTCCTGCTCCCGGATATTTCGTTCAAACATATATCCTCTTAGGCGGGAGGTGAAGTTATCGCAGATTCTGATTGTGATATCAGGATTGCCGGGTTTGGATTGGTTAATGAGGTGATACTTATTTTTCATAAGAATTCGGACGACTTGAAGGCCGTCCGAAAAATTGTAACATTGAAAATAATAATTGAATACTAACGCTTATTAATTACCCGATCTACACTATCTAATAATTCCTGAGGACGGAATGGTTTGGATATATAATCATCCACTTTCGCTATGTGTAATCCGAGGACTTTATCGATCGATTGAGCTTTTGCAGTGATCACAATCACCGGAATGGACTTTGTAGCCTCGTCCGATTTTAACTGTTGGTATACATCCCAACCATCAAGATCAGGCATCATGAGATCAAGGAGGATCAAATCTGGATTTACCTGATGAACTGTGTCGATGCCTTGTCTTCCACCGTGAGCACCTTTTACCGAAAATCCATGCCGGTTAAGGATCAGTTCCACCAGGTCGATCATCTCTGGATCGTCTTCGATATATACAATCTTCTTCGTGGGACTGACATCCATAGATTTCCTCCTTATAATCTAGTTAAGTTTACCACAGGCTAAATATAAAGCAACCGGAGCTGAAATGAAGATTACAACATGGAATGTAAATGGGTATCGAGCCATAACTGGAAAAGGATTTCAAACCTGGTTGGAACAAGCACAACCTGATATTCTGTGCTTACAGGAGATCAAATCCAAACCTCATCAACTTACCGAACAACAATTGAATATACCTGGATACACCATCCACTGGAATCCTGCTGAGCGGCTTGGTTACAGTGGAGTTGCGACTTTCTTTCGCAAAGAACCAGACCTTGTGGCATTTGGCCTCGGAAATCCGAAATTTGATATTGAAGGGAGAGTTGTTCAAAGCCTTCATGAAGGATTTCGATTGTTCAATATTTACTTTCCCAACGGCCAAAGGGGTAGAGACCGGGTCGACTACAAACTGGAATTTTACAGGGAGTTGTTGGTTTTGTACGATGCGCTGGTGGCAGCTGGAGAGCAGGTTATCATAACCGGGGATTTTAATACCGCGCATAATGAAATCGATCTTGCGAATCCAAAGCAGAATCAGGAGACTTCCGGTTTCCTTCCCGAAGAGAGAGCGATGGTTGATGAGTATATCAATCATGGAATGATGGATGTTTTTCGACTGCTTTACCCCGAGAAAGTTCAATACACCTGGTGGACTTATATAACCAATGCTCGAAGCCGGAATATTGGTTGGCGCCTGGACTACTATATGATTTCGCCAAATGTCTTTGACAGAGTTGTTGATGTTCAGATCCATGATGACATACTTGGCTCTGATCATTGTCCAGTTTCATTGATACTAAAATAAAAAAGGCTGTCGTTTAGACAGCCTGGATTATAAGAAAGAAGACTAAATAAGAGGAATAAAATTACTATAGACATTTCCAATGGCAGGACCCAATAAAGCCAGAATTACAATCACTGCGAGGGCAACCAACAACATGATGAGGGCATATTCCACAAATCCCTGCCCTTTATCGACTTTCTTTTTCACTAATTTCACCTCCTGTCCTGAATTATTCCAACAACCAATCTTTTAGATTTTCCCTACTTTGATTATGGCAATTCAAAAAGTGGTAAGCAATAGGAAATTCTTATGAAATCCTTAACAAATCAAAAAAAATACCCCTGCTTTTGTAAGCAGGGGATTTTTAGGACACTATTAGTCAAGATCTTCCGGTATCCAACAACATAAGACTAGGTCGCGAGCCGCTTTCACTTCATCCAGTCGGCCTACGGGGGTATTGTGCGGGGCAGATTTTAATAACTCAGGCTCTAAATGGGCTTCTTCGGCGATTTTCAACATGGCATCTGCGAAGCTATCCAGGGTTTGTTTGCTTTCGGTCTCAGTTGGCTCGATCATGAGCGCTTCTTTAACGATTAGAGGAAAGTAATTGGTCGGTGGGTGGAAGTTGTAATCCATCAACCGTTTTGCAATATCCAATGCATGCACTTCAGGTGCATCATTCCAATGACCTTCCAACACAAACTCATGCATACAAATCCGATCGTATGGAAGGGTGTAAGCTTTCCGTATTTTTGATAACAAGTAATTGGCATTGAGCACCGCATACTCCGATATCTTTCGCAGTCCATCCGGTCCGTGCATCAGAATATACGTGTAGGCTCGTACCAGCATGCCAAAATGACCCTGGAATGCTTTCATCCGCCCGATGGATTTGGGAGGGTCGTAATAACCATACAACGGCGCGGTTTCATCATCTCCCTCTTCGAGGATTTTCACCACTGGCGCTGGGAGGAAATCTACCAGATGTTTTGCCACACCGACTGGGCCGGATCCTGGTCCGCCGCCACCATGCGGGGTCGAGAAGGTTTTGTGTAAATTGAAATGCATCACATCAAAACCCAGATCGCCGGGACGCACGATCCCCAGTAAGGCATTCAAATTTGCGCCATCTCCGTAGACCAGTCCACCGGCTTGATGAACGATCTTGACCACTTCTTCCACATGCTCATCAAATAATCCAAGGGTATTAGGATTGGTCAGCATCAACCCAACCAGTGTGTCATCACAGGCAGCTTTGAGGGCATCCAGGTCTACATTCCCGCGGCTATCGGAAGGGATTCCAACCACTTCCAAACCGCTCATGCTGGAGGTTGCGGGGTTGGTCCCATGGGCAGAATCAGGGATCAACACTTTATTCCGTTTGCAGTCGTTACGGGAATAGTGGTAAGCACGCATGATGAGGACACCCACCAATTCGCCTTGAGCTCCTGCTGCAGGTTGCAATGTGATGGCAGCGAACCCACTGATCTCTTTAAGGATCTCCTGCAGTTGGTACATCAGAAGCAGGTTGCCCTGTACTGTTTCGATGGGTTGGAGTGGGTGTGTGGCTGCAAATCCGGGAATTCGGGCAGCCACTTCATTTATTTTAGGGTTGTATTTCATCGTGCAGGAGCCAAGAGGATAAAACCCGCCGTCGATGCTGTAATTCAATTTCGAAAGATTGGTAAAATGACGGACCACATCCAATTCCGAAAGCTCTGGGAGTGGCAGCTCTTTGCGGAGTAAGGACTTTGGATACTCGCTCAGCGGAACATCGGGTTCCGGGAAACGAACTCCCTGGCGACCGGGAGACGAAATTTCGTAAATGGTAGGTTCAGTCATGATGCACCTCCCCGAGCACTTCACAGAGGATATCGATTTCTTCTCGGGTGTTCATCTCGGTCACGGCAACCAACAAGTAATTCTTCATTTCAGGGAAAACAGAACCTAGATCATATCCTGCGATGATCCCATGGTCCAGAAGGTGTGTGATTATTTCATTCGCAGGAGTTGGGCAGCAAATAGCAAACTCGTTGAAGAAAGGTTGTGTGCTGCAGATCGAGAAACCAGGAATATGGGTGATCTGATCTGCGGCATAATGAGCCTTTTGATAGTTCAATTCTGCTACTTTCTTAAAACCGGATTTGCCCACCAGACTCAGGTAGATCGTTGATGCCAATGCAAGCAAGCCTTGATTGGTGCAAATGTTGGAGCTGGCTTTTTCGCGGCGGATATGCTGCTCCCGTGCGGTGAGTGTGAGCACATAGGCGCGTTTCCCTGTTGAATCAACCGTTTCACCAACCAAACGTCCTGAAATTTTTCGGATGTACTCTTTCTTGGTGGCAAAGATCCCGAGGTAAGGTCCACCATATGAGAGAGGAATTCCGAGCGGTTGACCTTCCCCGACGACAATGTCAGCACCCATTTCACCCGGGGTTTTTAGCAAGCCGAGTGCGATCGGGTTGACCGAAATGGCAACCAGCGCTCCCATCTCATGTGCTTTCTGGATCAGATTGGTATAGTCGTACAGATTTCCAAGGAAATCAGGGTACTGGACGAGAACGAGAGAGGTCTGTTCATCTATTTGAGCAATCAGTGGGACTGGATTTCCGGATGGGATTCCGGTAACTTCATCACCGATAAGCTTAAGGTCGTTATATCCCTGCGTATATGTTCGGATTGTTTGCCGGTACATGGGATTCAGGGTGGGGGAGAGGATCATCTTTGGGCGTTTGCCGCGGAAGTGCTGATAAGCCATGATTACAGCCTCAGCGCAGGCGGTGGCGCCATCATAATGCGAGGCGTTGCAGGCTTCCATGCCGGTAAGGGAAGCGATCAGGCTTTGATACTCGAAAATGGATTGTAACGTCCCCTGAGATATCTCCGGCTGGTAGGGGGTGTAGGCGGTATAAAATTCTCCGCGCCGTAGCAACATGTCGACCGCGGCTGGAATGTAATGCCGGTAGGCGCCTGCCCCCAGGAAAGTGATCATCTCTTCCGTTGAATTATTCGCAGAAGCCAGGTTTTGCAGCTCTGCCAATATCTCCATCTCCGTCATGGCAGGTGGAAGATCTAACTTGGGGAATCTGAATTTGGCAGGTACATCCTTGAATAAATGTTCCATGGATGGAATCCCGACCGAATCCAGCATTTCCCTGGTTTCAGAGGGAGTATGTGGAATAAACATGTTAGTGTTCCCGTGTCTCACAATAAGTTTTATAGGCTTCCGGGGTCATCAGATCATTCAGTTCGGATGGATTGGATAATTCCACCTTGATCATCCAGGCAGAATCGTATGGCTCGGTATTCACTTTTTCGGGAGTATCTGCCAATGCTTCATTTACAGCGACCACCTTGCCTGAAACGGGCAGATTGACATCCGAGGCGGCTTTGACTGATTCAACAGTACCAAAAACCTTTCCTTTTTGAACTGTATCGCCTTCGCTGACCGTAATTTCAACAAAGACAACATCTGAAAGTTGTTCCTGGGCGTAATCGGATACCCCGATGGTGGCAGTAGAGCCTTCGACCTTAACCCATTCATCCGTTTTGGAAAACTTATAACCGGTTGGAATATTCATCCGTTTCCTCCATTGAATTTTTGATTAAATAAATGAGCACACGGCAAAACCGTGTGCCTCTGTTATTAACCTGAGAGATTCGCCTCGCGCATGAGGTTTGCCCCTTCGGTACTTGCTAACTTTCCAGAGACTGATATCCCGGGTCCTTCTACCTGAGAGATTCATCCAACTGATGGATTTGCCCCTTCGGTGCCTGGCTAGGCCAGTCCTCTTCCCAAAGATAGAATCATTCTACGGGGTAAGGGGGATAAAGTCAAGCAACCGTAAAACTGGCTATTGACAGGTGATTTTTCCCGCGCTATACTGTTCGTAACCGGTTACGAAACCGGTTACGGTATCGGTTACGAGATGTAAACGATACTCCCTAAGGAGAATATGCGGATCACAATTGGGGAATTAGCAAAAATCGCCGGCGTCTCGAAAACAACTGTTTCGAGAGTTCTTAATATGAAACCGGATGTGGATCCGGAAACCCGTCAGAAAATACTTCAGCTTATCGATGAGTATGATTTCCATCCGAATGCATTCGCTAAAGCCATCTCCTTGCAGAAAAGCAGCTATATCGGACTGATCATTCCGCATGAGGCAGCCTACATATTCTCCAATCCTTTTTACACCGAAGTGATGCGGGGAGTATCCACCGAAATAGATAAACGTGGTTATTTTATGGTCATGTGCTACGCCCATGAGGTCAACTATCTGGATATATACAAACAAAAACGGGTGGATGGATTTGTCCTTCTAAGCCCAGGTTCCTTCCATAAACAAATTATTACAACATTAAATCAAGAAAATGTTCCTTACGTGTCCACGGCGAAGATTTCTGAAGAAGAACACATGACCTATGTGGATGTCGATAATTTCTACGGGGCAACCCTGGTAGTTGAACACCTGATCAAATTGGGTCACCGGAAGATCGCTTACCTGGGAAAACCAACCCTGCAATCCAGTTTGGATCGATTGAATGGGTACAAAGCCACCATGGAACAGAACCAATGCCCTTGCTGTGATCAGTATGTGATGATCACTGATACCAGCTCTGTCCAGGGGGGACACGATTACACAATGAAGCTGATGCAGCTCTCGGACAAACCGACTGCGATATTCCTGGCGAATGACATGATGGCAATTGGCGCGATGAAGGCAATCCAGGAATTGGGATTGCGGGTACCCGAGGATATCAGTGTAGTCGGATATGATGACATTCCCCTCGCGTCATTTGTCCAGCCGCAACTAACAACGATCCGGCAACCCGCGTATGAGAAAGGTATTCTGGCTGCTCGTGCATTGATCAACTCGCTTGAGACGGGGGAACCATCCCGATCAACGACACTGACGGTGGAGCTCATCGTTCGTCAATCCACCGCTATTTGCAAAGAGGCAGAAGGGATGAGCGTTCAATGAGCCGTGCTGCCTACCGTCATCATGGGTGCAGGATCACAGACGAGATCACCTATAAAGGATTTCGAACAATTTTCCTGGAAAACGACCTCTTGCGCGTAGGCATATTACTGGATAAAGGCGCTGACATTTATTCCCTGATCTACAAGCCCACCGATACCGATTTCTTATGGGTTTCCCCATTGGGATTGGTTGATCCACGCCAGGCGCACCCAACGAACTCATTGAGTTCCGGGTTATTTCTGGATACTTATCATGGCGGATGGCAGGAGATCTTCCCGGGCGGGGGACCGGCAAATTATCGCGGAGCAGAGTTAGGCTTACATGGGGAAGTGGCGCAACTGGGATGGGACTACGAAATTGTTGTGGATTCTCCCGCCGAAATTGCGGTTAGATTTTCCGTAGACTGCATCCGGACACCATTCCAGCTCGAACGGACTTTGCGGCTTGAATTGGGCAACCCTACTCTTTTGATCGATGAAACCGTGACAAATAAATCACCAGATGAACAGTTCTTTATGTGGGGTCATCATCCCGCGTTAGGAGAACCTTTCCTTCAGAAGGGGACGCGGATCGTGCTACCGCCATGTAATGGTGAAGTTCATTCTCCTTCCTTTGCTGAAAGCTCTAAATTCTCTCCCGGAAGTGATTTCGTATGGCCATTGATCCGGGATATTAATGGGAAAGAATTGGATCTCTCCACCTGCCCGGGAATCGAAGGTGGATTCGCTGATTTGATCTATCTGAAGGACTTTCAAGATGGTTGGTACAAGGTGATACACCCGGATCAACCCCTCGGAATTGAAATTCGCTGGGACAAATCCGTGTTTCCTTACCTTTGGTTTTGGATGGTCTTTGGGAACGCACCAGGCTACCCCTGGTGGGACCGGGTTCATGTAATCGCACTGGAACCCTGGTCGAGTATGCCCAATAATTTGGATAAAGCAATTGAGAGAAATACACAATCTGTTTTGAAGGGAGGTGGTAGCCGGACGGTCTCCTTAACTGCCAGGGTTATTTCTGGCAATGAGGCAAAAGTGTAATCTACTTTCGTCGCTGTAAGCAACACACTCAATCCATATGCAATTCCATTCTAAGTGAGGAAAAGAAAATGAAATCCAGCATCTACAAGATTATTGCAATAGTTTCACTGCTCGTATTCGTTCTGAGCGCTTGCGCTCCCGCTGCAGCTCCCGCTGCACCTGCCGCCCCGGCCGCTCCTGCTACTGAAGCCCCGGCTGCCCCTGCCGCCCCGGCTGCCCCCGCCGAAATGCTAGTCGCATACTCTCAGGCAGAACTGGTCAATGCCTGGCGGGTAACCAACCAAAAAGATATGGAAGCACAGGCTGCGAAATTCGGCTACAAATTGGTTTCGATCGATGCCAATCAGGATGCATCCAAACAGTTGGCTGATGTAGAAAACATGCTTGCCCAGAAACCCGTCTGCCTGATCGTCTCACCGCTCGAATCGAAAGCATCCGCACCGGTTGTCCAGTTGGCTGCAGATGCCAATGTCCCACTTGTGATCATTGATCGGACCATCGATGCTGAGCCAGGCACAGGAATGTACAAGACCGAAATCACTCAGAGCCATGTCCTCTCCGGAAAACTACTGGCTGAAAAGACTGTTGAACTGCTGACTGCCAAATACGGTGAAGCAAAAGGTAGTGTGGTTCACGTTCAGGGTCTGGCTGGCGCATCACCCGTGATCGATGCCAACACTGGTTGGGATGAGGTAATGGCTCAGTACCCCAACATCAAAGTTATTGCCACATCAGACGCTGGCTTTACCAAAGACGGCGGAATGAAAGTGATGGAAGATTTCCTGCAGCGTTTCCCCGCTGGTCAAATCGATGTCGTCCGCTCGGATTATAGCGATATGACCATGGGCGCGGTTGAAGCAATCAAAGCCGCTGGTCGGACTGAACTCTTGGGCTATGTTGTCGGTGAAGGTGGACACTTCAAGGCGATTGAAGCTGTCGTAGCGGGCGAAATCGCTCGCGAAACCCAAACTCCTCCATACTTTGGTGAAAAAGCCATGCAAGCCTGCAAAGACATCCTGGATGGAAAGACTGTCGAAGCACGCCAACAGGTAGACATCAAAGTCTTTGACGCTGCCAAGAAAGATGAAGCTCAAGCTTATCTCGAACAGATCAAAGGTCTCGGTTTGGAGTTCTAGTCACTAATTGAAGGAAGGGAAGGATCAAAGCAAATAAAGCTGATCGTCTCTTGTAGATGCTGGGAAAAAGTAGACCTTCCAATAGGTCCGCGTTCCCTCGATGAGCCCGGCAAACACTACGGAAGGTCAGCCTAATTATAGCAAATCCTTCCCTTCCAACCTTGATCTTGGAGAAACAAAGTGGAAAATCACGAGCCTGTCTTAAAGCTCTGCAGCATCACCAAATCATTCGGCGGTATCAAAGTGCTGAATCAGATTGACCTGGAATTATTTCCTGGTGAGGTACATTGTCTTGTTGGTGAGAACGGCGCTGGGAAATCCACTCTGATCAAGATAATTTCAGGTGCATACCAGCCTGATTCAGGAACAGTCATCTACCAGGGTGAGGACGTAAAAAACAATAATCCCCATTGGGCTCGTGAACATGGGATCAATGCGATCTACCAGGAAATTGACCTGATCCCGTCCTTGACTGGTGCAGAAAATATTTCGCTCGGGAGCGAACCGACCAGGAGAGATGGTTCAATAGATTGGCGGGCTGTTAATAGTAAAGCCGAGAAGATCATCCAGGAGATGGGCGCGGAGGTTGACCTGGATGTTACAGTCGGATCACTCAAGGTGGCGTACCAGCAGATGATCGCCATTGCAAAGGCACTATCATTGAACAGCAAGGTGTTGATCCTGGATGAGCCCACGGCGGTGTTCACCAGTTCTGAAATTGAAATTCTTTTCCGAATTATCGAAAACTTAAAGACTCAAAATATCGCAATCGTATATATATCGCATCATATGGATGAGATATTCCAGATCGGGGACCGTGTCACAGTATTAAGGGATGGTTGCCTGGTTCGATCCGGTTTTGTAAAGGAATTTGACAAAAATTCGCTGGTTAAGGCAATGGTTGGTAGAGAAATTGACTTGTCGAAACGAAGTGGTTCAGAAAATAATGGCGAAGAAATGTTCCGGGTGGAAGGATTAACCCGTTCAAGTATTGTCCAGAATATCTCCTTTTCATTACATCGGGGCGAAATTATTGGTATCGCTGGCTTGGTAGGCGCAGGTCGGACAGAAACTCTGCGGATGTTGATCGGCGCGGACACGTTTGAGGAAGGGAAGGTCTACCTCCGACAAAAAGAGGTGAAATTTAAGTCCCCAGGACATGCTCTCACCATGGGGGTTGGGATGCTCCCTGAGAGCCGTAAAGAGGAAGGATTGGTACTGACACGCTCTATGTCTGAAAATATCGCCTATGGCATGGTGGAACGCCAGGCAAAAGCGGAGATCATTCCCTGGCAGAGAATAAAAAAGACGGCAACAGAGATGATCCATTCATTGAATATTCGACCTGCCAATCCGAATTTGCAAGTCACTTACATGAGCGGTGGGAATCAGCAGAAAGTAGTCCTGGCAAAGTTATTGGCGGCTCAATGTGATGTTTTATTGCTGGATGAACCTACCCGCGGGGTGGATGTAGGTGCCAGAATGGAAATTTATAAATTGATGCAGGAAATGAAAGCCCAGGGTAAAGCAATATTGATGGTTTCTTCTGATCTGCCGGAAATTCTCACCCAATCAGATCGGATTCTGGTTATGGCGAAAGGAACCATAGCCGGGGAATTGACTGGAGAAGAAGCGACCGAAGAAAGAATTCTATCCATCGCTCTGCAACTACAAAACGAGGAAACCCATGAACCAATCCGCTAAAGCATCCAACCTGGGAGTTTTCCGCTGGATAACCTCCAATAGCGCGCTGGTGGCGTTGATCGTATTAATTTTCGTGGGCGTATTTTTCGTTCCGAATTTTTTCTCGCGTCAAAACATGTCAGCCATATTGTTCCAGTATGCAATCATCGGATTTTTAGCGCTAGGCCAGTTGTTGGTCATCTTGACCTCAGGAATTGACCTCTCACAGGGGTCGCTGGTTGCCTTCACTTCCATAATGGTGGCCGTCATTATGAAAAACAGTGGGATCGTCACTGCTGTTTTGTGTGGAATGATCGCCACGACCATCCTCGGGGTGGTGAATGGTCTCCTCGTCTCCCGCACGAAAATTCCTCCATTCGTGGTCACTTTGGGTATGCTTGGGATTGCCCGAGGATTAGCACTTCTGATCTCGGACGCCAAGCCTGTCTCAGTCGATATTCCTGAATTCTTCACATTTGGACGTCTGAATTTACTGGGATTCCCATTATCAGCCATGTTGTTATTACTGGCGGCATTTGGAGTTTGGTATTTCCTTCGTCACCGTAAGTTGGGAAGGTATGTGTATGCGATAGGAGGAAGCGAAGAGAGCGCCCGTCTCTCGGGAATTGACATCCGAAAGATAAAACTGCTGGTTTACGCCCTCTCAGGTCTATTAACATCCATCGGTGGGGTGATATGGACGGCGCGGTTGAGCTCAGGATCCCCAATTGGTGCGAATGGCTATGAATTTGAAAGCATCGCGGCTGTGATCGTTGGTGGGGGAAGCTTATTCGGAGGGATCGGATCGGTCAAAGGAACCATCATTGGCGTCATCCTCTTCGGTGTAATCAATAGCATCTTAAATTTACTGGGTATCACTCCATATTGGCAGGGGACTATCAAAGGAGTATTAATCCTCCTGGCAGTTGCACTTGGTCAGCTTCGTCGAACTGGTATTGGGAAACAATAGGATCCGATATGAAATCAATCACTTTTAACCAATCTCAATTAACAGTCGACTCCCGTTCCAATCTTAAAACGTTGATCATTCTGGTCGGACTCATCATACTGGCATCGGTTTTTTCCAATGGAGTCTTTCTGCAGCCGAATAACCTTGTAAATCTGGTGTTTCAGAACTCGGTCTTGATCATTGTAGCCATTGGGCAGTTTATGGTCATTGCCACCGGTGGGATAGATTTGAGCGTAGGGGCGGTGATGGCTGCCAGCAGTGTTATGGTAGTGCTTTTTCAACACTATGGTTTGCCTGGCTCCTTTGTGGCGGCGATTATTTTGGCTATCATCTTTGGAGTAGTCAATGGGGCGCTGGTCACATACATTCGCATTCCTGCTTTTGTGGTTACCCTGGCCACCATGCAAATTGGTTATTCTGTCTCCAAATTACTGAGTGACTGGGGTGGCAGCCGTGGTGGCACTGTATATACAAGCCTCGCAGGAATGGAGATACCGCCATCATTTACAGAGTTCTATAAGAACAGTTGGCACGGTGTGCCATATCCTTTATTTATCTGTGTTTTTATTCTCTTAATTGCCGCTCTGTATCTGCGATTACGACATGGGCATTTCATTTTTCCTGTTGGAGGAAACGAAAAGGCTGCTTTCATCTCGGGGATACCGGTTAAGACAGTCAAGATGGCTGTTTACATCATCGCCTCATGCCTGGCGGCGGTAGGCGGCATTTTATTTGTTGCAAGAGTTGGATTAGGAGACCCACAGGCAGGGACCTGGTTGGCATTGGATACGATCGCTGCTGTTTCCATAGGCGGCGCCAGCTTGAGTGGGGGATTAGGCACTATCCTGGGTACATTGATGGGTGTTGTCATCCTCTCAGTTCTAAATAACATTATGAATTTGTTGGGTGTACCACCCACATTACAACCCGCGGTCAAAGGTCTGGTGATCTTGCTTGCGGTATATCTCAACAGTAACCGAAAGAATGGATAAACCGCATGAAAACAACCGTCGCACTCGCACACTTATCCGATAGTCGTGAAGATTTTCGGGAAATCCGTACTCCATTGGTCGATGAAGAAATCCATTCGATGCAATGGATCTCTGAGGAGTATTCGGTGATCGAATTGGGCATCATACATAACGATGACCAGATCACTGAATTTCTCGATCAAATAACCAGAGGGCGTGCGGATTCATTGATCATTCACCTCCCAATTTGGGCGGATCCCATTTTTTCTTTGAAGTTGGCAAATTTATCCAAACTTCCCACCATTTTAGTTGGCAACCAACGTCCAGAGACCTCCAGCATGGTCGGACTACTCGGAGCGGGTGGATCACTGGATCAGATCGGATACACCCATTTTCGTGTATTCGATCAGCATACCGAAGAAGGGATGAAAAGAATACAGGCATTTATCCGGGCAGCTGGTGCCGTTTCTCATCTCCGGGGACAAACATTAGGACTTTTTGGTGGTCCCAGTCTAGGAATCTTTACTGCGGGTGCTGACCCGGTTCTTTGGCAACAGCTATTTGGATTGAACATTGAATATGTTGACCAGTTGGAGATTCAAAATCAAGCCGAACGAATGGATCCGGATAAAGTCAAAACCATTTTCGATTGGTTGACGAAACAGGTGAAACAGGTCACGTATAATCAGCGCTTTACGGTTGAAAAACTCGAGAAACAAGTGCGTAGCTACCTGGCAACCATTCGAATTGCCAGGGAGAAAAAGTTCGATTTTGTCGGAGTGAAGTGTCAGCCTGAAATGAGTGATGGCTATGTCTCCCAATGTGTTTCCCATATGTTGATGAACAGTACACTTGATCCCTCTGGTTCAAAAGAAGTCATGGTACATGCCTGTGAATCAGACGCGGATGCAGCGCTTACGATGCAGGTTATGCACTTGATCAGCGGATCCCCTGCAGCATTATTGGATTTACGGTTGTTCAATCCAAAAGATGGGAACCTGGTTGTAACGAATTGCGGTGCAATTCCACCTTGTTTCTGTGCTACTCTTGATGATCCGACTGGCCTTCAAGCCATGTCAATTGAAGCCCATGTGTTTGGAAAGGAAGGCGGCGGCGCATTACCTGCTATTGCCACTCCAAGAAAGGTGACACTGGCGAGATTCTGCCGATTGAACGGTGAATATTGGATGGCTATCATACCGGGAGAGATCATTCAGCCAGATAATGGTGAATTGAGCGCCATCACTCCGGCGTTTCCAAAAGGGTTGATCAAGACAAACCTGGAAAGCGAATTTTTAAACGAGTATTCGTCAAACCATATTCATATGGTCGAAGGTGATATTATCGAAGAATTGTCCATTTTCTGTGATCTGCTGGACATACCGTCGAAAAAGTTTAACTAACCGGAGGATGATATGGAACAAAAATATCATGGCTTCTGGGGGAAATATCTGCGGATCAATATCACATCCGGCTCGACCTCTGTGGATGAAGTAGATCCGAGAATATTTCGCCGCTATATGGGCGGTCGAAATATGGCACTTTATTACCTCTTGAAAGAAGTCCCACCGGGAACGCACCCGTTTGATGAGGGGAACAAGATCATAATCAGCACATCCATAATAACCGGCGCTCCAATATCAGGGCAAGGTCGGCATACAATGGCAGCTATCTCACCCCTTACGGGTGGGTTGGCAGATTCGCAATGCGGCGGCTGGTGGGGAGCAGAGTTCAAATTCTGTGGCTATGATGGATTGATCATTGAAGGAAAATCGGCTGAACTGGTAACCATTCTTATTGAAGATGATCAAATCAAGATCGTCCCTTGTGAAGAGTATCGCGGATTATGCACGGGTGAAGTTCAACAGAAATTGCAGGGACGTTTCGGAACGAAATATCGGGTCCTCCAATGTGGTCCAGCCGGCGAGAATTTGGTAAAGTTCGCTAATGTCATGGCAGATCTTCGAAATTTCCACGGACGGGGTGGTTTGGGTGCAGTAATGGGAAGTAAAAACCTGCGTGCGATCGTAGTGAGGGGTACGAACAGGCGATTGAATATTGCAGATCCTGAAGGACTGGGGAAAATTGCGACCTGGTTCTCCCGAAGTGTAAAAGACCATCCGGCTGTCAGTCTTCATCATGAATTAGGCACTTCCAAAGGGATCGTCCCTGTGAGCATCTCTGGTATTCTTCCAACCTACAATTTTCAGGATGGTTCCTTCGCTCATGCGGAAGCAATCAGCGGAGAAGCAATGAAACGGGAATTAAATGGGAAGACGGAGACTTGTTTTGCATGTGCAGTCTCCTGCAAACGGTCGGTCGAAGGCGAAAAAGATGGTTTTGTAGTGACACGCGAATATGGTGGACCTGAATACGAGAGTATCGGATTACTAGGTTCCAACCTGGGGGTCGATGATATCGTCCCTGTGGCAGCAACGAATGAATTATGTAACAAACTCGGACTGGATACGATTTCCACCGGGGCGACATTATCCCTGGTGATAGAAGCATACGAGCGCGGAATGATCGGTAAGGACGATACAGGTGGCGTTGAGCTTAAATGGAATGATCCTCACACCTATTTGAAATTGATCGAAGATTTGACATATCGAAGAGGATATGGCGATGTTCTGGCAGAAGGTAGCCTCAGGGTGGCGAAGAAAATTGGCCAGGGCGCGGAAGCATTTGCAATTCAGGTCAAAGGTCAGGAATTGCCAAATCATGAACCGCGTGGGAAATGGGGTGTCGGGTTGGGGTACGCTGTATCGCCGACCGGTGGAGATCATCTTCAGGCAGCTCACGATCCATGGTTTATTAAGCCCGGGGATAAGAGCAAGGAATTCAACTGGGTGGATCTGGAAGATCTGGATCCTGTCGGACTGTTTGAACCAGTTCCTGCAGAAGACCTGAGCCCGACTAAAGTCCGTCTTTTTGTGTATCTACAGCAGATCTGGGGTTTTCATGATGTTCTCGATTGGTGTATTTTCACAGCCGTTCCAGAATTTCGAGCGATCGGTTTGAATAAAATGGCAGAAACGGTAGGGTGTGTGACTGGCTGGTGGACGAGCTTATTTGACCTGATGAAAGTGGGTGAACGTGGTGTGACAATGGCTCGCGCATTCAATGTCATGCGTGGTTTTACCCCGGCTGATGATAGTCTTCCACCAAGGTTTTTTGAACCCATGCGGGCTGGCGCTCTCAGAGGTCACAAAATCGATCAAGATCAATTTACTGCTGCCCTACACCTTTATTACGGAATGATGGGTTGGGATTCTGATGGCGTGCCTACTCAGGCGAAACTGGAAGAATTGGGTGTCGGCTGGATAGGTGATTTAATGAAAGCAGAGCCTATCAGCTCTGGAAAGCCATGATATGCAAATCACGGTGAAGTTATACGGTACTCTCCGGAGATTCTCTCAGCCTGACACTCCCGGATTGTGGATTGGTGAAGTCCCGAAAGGCTCTACCGTGAGAGATTTGTTACATCTTTTTGGTACAACTGAAGCAGAGTTGGCAGCCGCAGCGGTGAATGATCAGATTATCCCATTGGATACCAGCCTTGAAAGCGGAGCATGCTTAATACTCGTTACCCCTGTCGGTGGTGGAAAATAACCGATTTGCAAACTTAATCTACAAGGAAGGGAAACCATGACAACCTACAAAAGTCCATTACACGAAATGGCATCCACAACTAAAACTGATTATTGGAATGACTCTTGTTCAATAGAAGAATTAACCTATGCCGTTGAGAATGGGGCAGTCGGTGCCACCAGTAATCCAACCATCGTATTGGATGTCCTGAAAAAAGAAATGCCTCTTTGGAAAAATAGAATTTTTGAATTGATCAAATACAACCCAACCTGGTCAGAAGATCAAATCACCTGGAAACTGATTGAAGAGATGGCAGTAAAGGCAGCGGCCATCCTGTATCCGGTATTTGAACGAGAACAAGGGCACAAAGGAAGATTATCCATTCAAACAAATCCAGTCGCATATCGTGATGAAAATGCATTAGTGGAACAAGCGATACATTTTCACAAGTTAGCTCCAAATATGCAGATCAAATTACCCGCTACCAGTGTTGGCATAAAAGCCATGGAAGAGGTGACGTATCATGGCGTAAATATTAATGCCACGGTCAGTTTTTGTGTTCCGCAGGCAATCGCTGTAGCGGAAGCAGTGGAACGCGGCTTGAAACGGAGAGAAGCGGAAGGAAAAAACGTCTCTGATATGAGCCCGGTTTGCACCTTAATGATCGGCCGTATGGATGACTGGATTCAAGTACTGATGAAGCGGGATGGGACCCTGGCGAATCCTGGAATTGCAAATTGGGCGGGAATTGCTTGTATGAAAAAAGCATATTCCATTTATAAAGAAAAAGGATATCGCACCCGACCATTGGCTGCGGCTTATAGGAATCATCTACACTGGACCGAACTCATCGGCGGTGATATTGTCCTGACCATACCTTATGGGTGGCAAAAGAAATTCAACCAATCCGACTTCCCGATCATCGATAAATTTTCGGAACCCGTAGATACGAAGATTATCGAAGAACTGATCACGCGATTTCCCGATTTTGATCGCGCCTATATCCCCGGGAAGATGACAGTCGAAGAATTTGATACATTTGGGCCTACGGTCAGGACGATGCGTGCTTTCATATCCTCGTATCGTGAGCTAACCGGTGTGATCAGAGATTTTATGCTGCCAGACCCTGATAAAAAGTAATTCATTCCTCTGATTTACCTAAACAGGGTTATGTGGATAGCATAACCCTGTTTTGTTATTTAGTGCCAATCAAAATCGGTAGACTTGACCCACACCTGTCCCTCCACTACAATCAACTCATTCCTTCATCTTGAGGTGACAATGCATTCTACGATCATACTTAATCCAATATCCGGCAGAGGGAATGGTCTCGCTTCCATTCCAACCATAAAAATGATATTAGACGAGCATCATGCCGATTACTCTCTCATTCAAACGGAATATCCCGGTCACGCGATTGAATTAGCTATACAGGCATGCGAGAATAGCGATATGATAGTTGCTGCCGGGGGTGATGGAACCTCAAATGAGGTTATCAATGGTCTGATGAATGTCAAAAATAGGGATGGAAAAACTCCGGTGATGGGAGTAATACCTGTAGGTCGCGGGAATGACTTCGCCTATTCAATGGGTATCCCCACCCAGGTCGTTGAAGCCTGTCATTTCTTGATGAACACCGCACCCCGGAAAGTGGACCTTGGTATTGCATATGGAGATAATTTCCCGAATGGAAGATATTTTGGGAATGGAGTAGGAATTGGATTTGATGCTGTTGTAGGGTTCGAAGCGGCAAAAATGAAGCGGTTAAAAGGATTTACATCTTACATAGTCGCTGCGCTGAAAACCATATTTATCTATTACAAGACACCTCACTTGAAAGTGGTGATGGATCAGGATACCATCACTTTGTCAGCATTGATGGTGTCCATTATGAATGGCATCCGGATGGGTGGTGGTTTCTTTATGGCACCTCATGGAGATCCTCATGATACCCAATTTGATCTCTGCTGTGTTTCGCAGGTTTCCAAGTTGAAGACTTTCCCATTAATAACCAGGTTCATGAAGGGTTCTCAGGAAGGGCATTCGGCTGTACGGTTTTTCCAGAGTAAGAAAGTGGTAATTACCGCACTGAAAGGATCAATCCCCGCCCATGCTGATGGGGAGACCATATGTACAAACGGCAAGGAAGTTATTGTTGAATTGGTTCCACATGCCCTTGATCTGGTTTGCTAAAACAAGCCTATGACGATCGCAATCAGGATGCTCAATTTCGCCATTCGAGGAGTCTCCCGGACCATCTGTCGGGTGGATGATATTGAGCTATCGAAAGTGCCTATGGAAGGGCCTCTGATCCTGGCGGTCAATCATGTAAATTTCCTCGATGCTCCTCTTTTGTATACTCATATGCTACCCCGACCCATTACCGGGCTTGTGAAAAAAGAAACCTGGGATAATCCATTTCTGGGTGCATTATTCTCCACCTGGAAAGCCATTCCCATTCGACGCGGCGAAGCCGATCTTAATGCCATTCAACAGGCAAGGGAAGCCCTCAGGCAAAAGCAGATTCTGGTGGTTGCCCCGGAAGGAACCCGTTCCAAGACCGGTAAGCTGCAGCATGGCAGGCCTGGGTTTGCTTTGTTGGCGGCATTGACTCGAACTCCCATCCAACCACTGGCATTTTATGGGGGTGAACTGGTTTGGGATAATATGCACCGATTTATTCGGACAGATTTCCATATTCGGGTTGGGGAAGTGTATCGTCTGACGGATAGATTGGATATCAAAGATAAAAAAGTCAGGCAGAATATTACCGATGAGGTAATGTGTTTGATAGCTGATCTATTGCCAGGCAAATACCGGGGAGTATATTCGCATAGCAAATCAGATTCACTCTCGATGTTACAAAAGGTATAAACCGTAAATTCATAATCCAGTGCAAATACAAGCTTAACGAAATTGCTCGGGTGAGGTTGTTCATCCGTTCAATTAGTAGGGGAGAAATTTATTTTCGATTGTCTATTTTGGTGTGAACCTGATCAGTAAAACCCGTTGAATAATCTGAGAAAAATCAGATTTATCCAATTGATCAACTCCGGTATTCCAGCCAAAGAGGTACTTCGCAATATTCGGCGATTCGGATATCAGTTTTTCCAGCGTTCGTTGGATTTCCATAGGATCGGTCAATTCTTGGGGTAAGACAGCTTGTTTTTTCAATCCAATTTGAATGGCAACCTGCTTCGGATTGGCGGTCAGGTTACGATACCAACCTGTCCCTCTGCCCCAGGCAGAAATGAGATACTTTTCTCCGCCGATGGTGAAATACCCGATCGGTGTATACCGAACCTTGCCACTCTTACACCCTTTGGTTATTAACAACATCACAGTTTTTGATATACCAAAAAGAGGTAGTACGCCAATCCGGTAGAGAAACGCGATCATCGGATTCCAGGTCTTTAAATTAGCATGGAATTTTGCTCGATATTCACTTCCGGATAATATTTTTGCCAGGTTGGTCTCAGGCAGTGGGAAATGCTTTTTCCCCTGGGATGGTTCAACCAGACTATTTTGGATAACATTCGAGGTCATACCTGGTTCCCTTTCGTTAATTCTTCACTCTTTGGTTCTGTCGGTAAAAGAAAAAGATAATTTTATAGAATATCCTCATTGAATCAGCAATGATGTCATGGTGAGAGATCCTGCAATAGGTTTGTCATTAAAATAAGTAATAGTCTCCTGTTCACCTTTTAAGGCTAGAACATAGAGTAACGGCAAGTAGTGTTCTGGCGTGGGAACGGCCAATTGTACAGACGGACCTAACAACGCGTAATCTGCCAAGGCTTTGTGGTTGTTCTCGTTAATTAATTTCTTGAAGATGTCACTCGCTTCCTTTGCCCATTCCAGGGCGAAAGGTTGGTTAAAATCTCCCATACCACCCTTGAATACAACTCTGCGGAGATTGTGAACGATATTTCCACTTCCAAGTAATAGGACCCCCTGGTCTCGTAATGAAGCTAATTCTCTAGCAAGCGCGTAATGCTGATGGGGATTCTTCGTATAATCCAGACTGAATTGCACCACCGGGATCTCCGCTTCAGGATACATTTGTTTTAGCACACTCCAACAGCCATGATCAAGACCCCAATCCTGGTCTAATCCAATCGGCTGGGATTGAACTATCCTTCTTACTTCACCAGCCAGGGATGGGCTCCCGGGAGCAGCATAAGAGGCATCATATAATTCTCGTGGGAATCCACCAAAATCATGGATAGTCCTGGGTTTTTCCATCCCTGTGACCAGGGAACCCCAGGTTTCCCAATGAGCAGATATGCAAAGTATTGCATCCGGCTTCGGCAATTGGGCAGCCATTTCACGCCACCCCCGCGAAAATTCATTCTCTTCGATGGCATTCATAGGGCTGCCATGTCCAATGAACAATACTGGCATTCGATTTTTTTCCATAAAATCACCTTTATATGGACCGAACGAGATCTACAAAAGATACCAATAACGATCATATTATCACGCTTATGGGATTGTAAAACAAGGCTCATACTGTTGGAGGAAAATTAAACAAATACTCGAACGATCTGACAAACAAAAATTCAACAAGTTGAAATGGATTAGATAAAGTTCTGGCGGGAGTGATACCATCCCCTTCCGGGGGCGGGATTTGAAAACAAAAAGACCTGCTTTTCAGCAGATCTTTGGGTTCTGGCGGGAGCGACGGGATTTGAACCCGCGATCTCGGCCTTGACAGGGCCGCATGTTAGACCGCTACACCACGCCCCCGAACGGAGGATATATTATCATGTCCAGTAATACCCGTCAAGGACAAAATGGACAAATGATCTATTTTACAGGTCGAAAATCCAATTATCTGTCACTCGATCCCATGTTAACAATTCGTCATTGTCAAACCACATCTCGATCTCACCGTTCGCGTTTTCCACACTATCACTGGCGTGGGTGAGGTTTCTACTGGCAATCAGTCCTAAATCATGGCGTACTGTCCCCGGTGCGGCGTCAGTAGGCTTTGTGGCGCCCATCGTCTGCCGGACAGCTGCAATTGCATTTGGACCTTCCCAAACCATGGCCATTACCGGTGAGGCGGTAATATACCGGATTAAACCATCATAAAATGGTTTTCCTTTGTGAACGGCATAATGTCGTTCAGCTAACGATTTGTCTACTTGCATAAATTTTGCGGCGACCAGATGCAATCCACGGGTTTCAAGCCGTTTGATTATTTCTCCAATGAGGCCACGTTGAACGCCGTCAGGTTTGATCAGAACTAGAGTTCTTTCCAAAATTTCACCTCGCAAGCCAGTATAAAACTACTCGGGGCTTCTCACCCCGAGTAGTATATCATAACCTTGAGGATGGATTATTGAAGGTATTCTTCAGCCTTCGTATAGGCGTCAAGGGCATTCTGGAGTTTGCCAGACCTTCCACAAGCATCACCGAGTGTTAACCACAGGTTGAAGTCTGTCGGATCACGTTTCAATGCTTCCTGAACCATCGCGGTAATATCTTCCAGTTTTTGCTCGGAAGTGATCAAGTTACTCAGCGCGGGTTGGGCGGTGGCATAATCACCGGCTTCCACCATTCGTTGTGCGTTGGTAAATAAGACATCGTAATCAGGTTCAGGTAAGACTTCTGGTAAAACCTCGACCTCTTCAGTTTTCATGGCGGTTTCTTCCACCATACTGACCGGGGCAATCCCTTCGGAGGGGACGAGGATTTCTTCGCTGACTACCTCTTCTGGTTCCGATTCAGCAATGGGTTCCGCCACTACTTCTTCCTCAATTTCCGCGACCGGTTCTTCGACTGGTATTGCTACTTCTTCAGCTACTTCTGGGATGAATTCTTCTACAGGTTGGATTACCTCTTCCGAAACCGGCTCGACCAATTCTTCCGCGGCAACTGCAAGTTCTGGCTCTTCTGGCAGCATGATCGATTCCAATGCTTCAGAAACCATAGCTTCGGTGGATTCTGGAACCTCAACCTGAGATCCAACTTCCTCCACCGGCAATTCGGAGATTGTTTCTTCCATGGGTGGTTCTGCTGGAATTTGTGCTTCTTCTTCCACCGGGACCTGGGAAGCGGTTAGAGGAGGTAGTGCCTCGGTTACTCCTCGTTTGGATGCATTTTCTGCGAAGAGGGGAATACCGATCGCTGCTGCGGCCGCGGCAGCGCTTTCATCGGCGAGGATGGATCCTGCTGCTTCAGCTTCATCTTGTTCGGGTACTGCTGGTTCTGCTGCTTCCAATTCCGGGAGTTCAGGTAAAGTCTCTTCGGCCACTACATCAGCATCTGGAAATTGGTTCAACGATATTCGAAGGTTTCTTCTACAGGTTCAAGTTGTCCAGGTAGAGCTACTTCTTCACCTACGGGAATTTCTTCTTCCTCCACTTTATCCGATATCGTGAGGATCGTTTCGCTGATCTCCACTTCCTCTTCAGGTATTTCGACCGCAGGAATCTCTTCGGAGATGCTTTCAGGCTGTTCAATTTCCATCTCAGTCTGGTTGGTTTCCATGAGACCAGCCTCTGCTGTAATAGGTTCTTCAGTTTCAAGTAAACTTTCGGGTAAGGCAGTTTCAACCCCTTCGACCTTTGATTCAATTGAATCCTGTAACCACTCAGGCAATTCAGCTGACTGATTAATCGCTCCAACTTCTTCTCCAGTTTCTGCCCCGAATTGCAGATCATTTAACCAATCTGGTAATTCTGGCTCAGAACTTTTTTCACTGGACCCAACCGTGAGGTCTTGTAGCCAGGCTGGTACCTCCACTTCATCTGTAGGAGCCTGTTCAATAGCCGGCTCTTCGGGCGGGAGAGGTGATTCTGCTGGAGGAGGGTTGTACCCTTTCAGCCAATCTGGGAAACCTTCCTGAGGTGTCTCGGCAGGCAACTCGACCGGACTGGTACCTTCAGACGGCATCGTATCCATCTCACGCAGCCATTCAGGTAGTTCTTCTGCGGCATCCTCCGGGTTCGGCGGAAGGATACTGGTTGTAGGTTTATCCTCCGGAATTTCCATGGATAGCGTATCTGGTTCCATGGAGATCGTGGTGGGTATTACAGATTCAAATCCAAAGGTTTCCGTCGAGATATTCTCAGCCTGCTCATATTCCGTTATCGGCTTATCCTGATCCAATAGGTGCAGCCAATCAGGCATCTGTTCGACTTCTTCCCGGTCTTCATCTGGAAGGGTAGCAGTTCGTTTCTCATCGACCGGTTCCGCGACCGTCTCCACCTTTTGGTCTTCGATCGGAATTGATTGCTGGATTTCCGCCAACCATTCAGGCATGGATTCTTTTTCTTCGGGGGTAAGAGCCATCGTGACAACTTCTTGTGGAGGTTTATAGGATGGCGGCTCAACTGTTGGAATACTCTCAACGGGTTCGTCTGATTTAGTTGTTGTATCAGAGGCAGGCTGCATATCTTGAAGCCAATCGGGAAGGTCTTCGGGGGCGAGAATTGTGGTACCACCGGCAATGGGGAACTCTTCATCCGTAAATGGCTTATCGGATGGGAGGATTGTATCCAGAGAAGAAGGAGTTTCCTCAGGGAACTCTTCTTTTTGCCAGATCCCTTGCTCTTCAGTTATTGCCGGTTCTCCACTGGTCGAAATTTGTTGCAACCAGTCGGGCAATTGTGCTGCAGGCTCGGCTTCAAGTACCGGCTCTGGTTCTGTAAAAGCAGCTTTCGGCTCAGAAACCGCAGGTTCTGTAACAGGCATCTCTTCTGTTGGAGAGGGTGTTTGATCCAGGCCGCTTAGCCAATCAGAAAATGATTCGCCCGATTGGGCTACAGGTTCGTCGGTTGATGATGAATCTCCGCCTGGAGCCATGGTTTGCAACCAATCAGGAATTTCCGCGGGGGCGATTTCGCCATCCTGAGGAATAATTGGCTCATCTACATTGATCACCTGGGCAGGAGGCGTCTCTTCGGTGATTGACCCCGCAGTTGCCCAGCCTGTGGATTTTAAGAAGTCGGGGATTTCCTCTTCTTTGGATACTTCCGTACTTTGAAGCCAGGCTGGTAGACTTTCTTCAGCTGGTTCAGTCATAACTGGTTGGGTTGTGGTTGAGTCTTCCTCTGGAGGAGTCTCCTGGGTCAAAGCAGCTGAATCCAGGATCCGGGTGAATCCTTTTGAACCCATATCGTCCACACCTGCAAGGTCTGATACGAGCCAATCCGGCGCGGTTTCCTCGGTCGGTTCACCTTGCCCGACCTGTTCAATTGGTTGACCTTGTCCGGTAGGATCATAGAAATATCTGTCGATCTGGATCGAATCTTCCGGAACCTGGTCAACAGAAACATTTGGATCAGTTACATACGATTCGTAAGGATCGAGGGCGATAACTTTCTTCAAATAAAAATCAGCTTCGCTCATCTTGTTGGATGAACGCAATATATCCACCATCAATTTATTTGTGTCGTAACAGAAGGGTAGTTTTTCAAGGATTTTCTGCGAGAGTGCCAGAGCATCGGGAGTCATACCTGAGAGAAAATACATCCTGGCAAGCAATACTTCCAGGTCTGGTCGATCTGGAGTTCTCGTTGAGAATCGATTTGATCTCAGCTATCGCTTGCCGGTTCTGGTTTCCACGCGCATACATCCGACAGAGAGCTCCCCTGGTGAGGCGAATTTTTGTTGGTTCCTGACCATCCCGACGTCCATAAAGATGCTTGAGTTCATCCTGGATCGCCTGATTTGATGGTTGGCTTTCAAAAGCACGTTCCATGTGCCAGATTGCTGCAGTGAGGTCATCTTCTTCGCCACGGATAATACTCATCCCTACATTGGTAATAAAATCATCCGGAACAACCGCAAGAATGCGCTGAAACAGATCCAGTGCTTCAGTATGGCGGTGTGCTTCCAGATATGCTTTACCCAGAAGGCGGTAGGTTTCAAGATGTTTGGGATAAGTCTGCAAGATGTATTGGCAGTGAACCACTGCCTCATCCGTTTGACCACGATCAATCAAACTACTAATCTCACGATTATAGGCTCGTAAGGCTATTTTTGGCATATCCGGGTTACCTCCCTAGAATAGTATGCAGCAATATCCATCAATATGCAAGTATTGTACCGATTAAAAAGGCTCCGTCAATTAAGAAGGAGCCCTTTATGTATTATTCGCCTAAATAATCGCGTAATTTTCGTCGAATCGTTGGATGTCGGAGCCGGCTTAATGCCTGCGCTTCAATTTGCCTCACTCTTTCTCTGGTTACTCCCATTTTCCGGCCAACTTCTTCAAGTGTGTATGCCTGTCCATCCATCAAACCATATCTTAGTTGTAATATCCGAACTTCTCGTGGAGGAAGGCTGTTCAAGACCTCTTCCAAATGTTCCCGGAGGAGATTATAGGTGGCAGAATCATCCGGGGGAGGTGCCTGATCATCTTCAATAAAATCGCCCAAAACAGAGTCTTCCTCGTCATCGGTAGGAGTTCTCAAGTGAAAGTGGACGACGGGCAACCTGGATCATATTCTCCACTTTTTTAGGTGGAACGTCCAATGCGATAGCCAACTCATCTACAGATGGTTCCCGCCCCAACCGTTGGGTCAACTGGTGCTGTATCCGTAAAAGTTTGTTGATCTGATCGCCCATGTGCACAGGAACACGAATAGTTCGCCCCTGATCTGCGATCGCTCGTGTAACTGCCTGGCGAATCCACCAGGTTGCATAAGTTGAAAATTTATGCCCGCGCCTGTAATCAAATTTTTTGGTGGCACGGATCAATCCGATATTACCTTCTTGAATTAGATCCAGAAATGGCACACCACGGCCCATATATTTTTTTGCCACTGAAATGACCAGCCGGCTGTTGGCTGTTATCAGATGTTCACGGGCAGACCAGCCATCTTCAATCAAATGACGTAATTCCGTTCGACGCCTGTGAGCGGTGTTCCCTTTAGCCAGCTCCTCACGAGACATCCGTCCACGTTCTATCCGTTGGGCGAGTGTAACTTCCTCTTCCGCATTGAGGAGAGGTACTCGACTAACTTCTTTCAGGTACAACCCGATCGTATCGTTCGTATCGATATTTGCCAGGTCGTCCAAAACATTCGCGTGCCGTTCTTCCATCTCATCTTCTTCATCCGGAATGAGGTCTTCTTCATTCGGCCCTTCGATGGAAGCCAGGTCCTCGATATATGGGATACCCGCGCTCAGCAATGCAGCGAATGCTTCTTCCAACTGCTCAACATCCTGCTCTGCTTCAGGGAAGAAGTGCAATATGTCGTCAATGGTTACATACGATTTAGTTCGGCCGAGCTCGATCAAGCGAGCGATCGCCGAAAATTCGTCTTCATCTTCCTCAACCACATTTAATACGATATCATCCATTTATCAATAACCTATCATAAACGACAAAATCCTACCGCATGATTCACTCACGCGTCCATTAGAATTTTCTGTTTCGAAGAATTTTGTCGTTGGAGTGTCCTGTCAGTAGCTATATCAGAATACCCGTTTTTATTTTCATTTTCAATACCTCGCTATGGACGGATTGTGGTGTGTATAAGATCCATAGAAAGTGTATTTAATCTCATTTGGAATAGTGTTCTTTTCTCTCTATTCAATCTTCATTCAGAAAAGAGTACCTCGAGAGCTTAATTATTCCATATGATTTCAATGTATCAGAGTAACCATATCGGGTGGGTGAGCATAGTGATCTTTATCCATATCTGCCTATATTCCAATCACCTAACAATTAGTACAATGACTTTGTCAAGAATTTGAACTTTACAACAAACCTACCTGAAGTAGCAGATAATCTTGGATCTACTGTCTACCCCAGTCTTCGCCGATGGAGGAACATCGCGATTCCTGCGCCGATAATACCTCCAGGTATGAAAATAATTACCAAAAGGAAAATCAAGTTTACGTAAAGGGTGCTTGGCGGGATCAAAACTCGCTGAATCGCGGCTCTTGGGGTGAGATTAATTAGTTGGTCATTTTCGGCAGCCCAATCGATGGAATTCACTAGCAAATCACCATTGGCGTATGCATCGAAATTTTGGTCGCTGGCGAAAAATGAGGAGCCGAATACCACCAACCTTGCTTTGGTATCCGATTTTGTCGCGGCAACCGCAATGGAAATGGGCCCTGGCGTGTCAATACCCTCATCATATTGAAGCTGGTTTTTTTGCAAACTAACGAAATCTGTTTCACCCCATGAATTTACAGACGTCTTGACTAGTTCCACCATGCTTACACCAGATGGAGCATTGGAAGAGGCAGTTACGCTTCTTGCCGTCGGGAAGATGGTAACAATCCTATCCAATCGCCGGGTGATCGGATGAGATCCATATTCATTGGCAATCGCTTGCGTGGGTGGATTATTCGCAGGATCAACAACAAGGTCTTGATTAAGCCGAATTCCCCAATCTTTCAACAGATAATCAGCTAATGGATCGGCTTGTTCACCGAATTCTGTGATCACCCTGGAGTCTTCCATGACAATCAGTCTTTTCCCTTTATTAAGGAAATCGGTTAGTAAGGTTACCTCATTCGATGAGAGTGGCTTTTGAGGTCCCGGGATAACGATTAACGCGGCATCCTGGGGAATCGAGGGTGTTACGAACAAATTCAAGGTTCTGGGGTCGTAATTCTTCTTTTCGAGGATAGACTTAACTTGAGAAAAACCGTTTTGGCCGGTTTCCTCCAAAGACCTTTCACCATGACCAGTCAGAAAATAAACTACCGGCTTGTTTGGATTTGACAGACGAATCATGGCAGAAATCAGTTCGGTTTCATTAATTAATGTGATCTGCTCCTGGCGGCCGTTCAATACCATTACCAATGTGCCATCCCGGTTGACCTGGTAGGTTTGGGCGGTAACAGGATCGGAAGCTGGGTCAATTATCCGATACGATACTTTTCCTTTGGATTTTTCCTGAAAGCTATCAAGAAGCTGACGTGCTGTGTCACTTGAGGTATCTTTACTGAAGAAGCCAATTACCTCAACCTGGGCAGGCAAATTTTGTATGATTTGAATACTCTGCTCCGTAAGTGTATTTGCCTTGTCTTCGGTCAAATCCCATTTGGCTGCTGATCTATTGGCCAGGATATTAACAACCACCAGAATTCCGAGCACGGCAACAATATAGATGGCCATATTGCTGCTATATTTTATTTGCCGACCAGTAAATGTTTCCCTTACCATTTGAGGATTAATAAGGGCGAATAAGGCAATACCGATGATCCCTAAACCGATCCCAATTTGAAGGAAAAGATCGAATTTTCTTACCAGAAAGAAATAGACGGCCGAACCAATCAATGCCAACACTGTTATTACAAGGACAGCACGGGAGAGGAATTGACGATTGACGTTCATTATTGCCACCTCCGTGTTTCCACAGATTTGGATCCCAGAAACAAAGCGAAGGTTGTAACACTTATAAAGTAAAGGATATCTTTCAGTTCGATCACCCCTATAGCGAAAGTATTATAAAAGTGCTCACTCAGATCGAGATACCGGATAATCTGCGTAAACATGGTTGGGTTTTGCGTCAACTGTGTGGGTACACTAAAAAACCAAAAAACCAGCAGGATGATCAAGGTGGCAAAGAAAGTTGCGATCTGATTGCTGAACATAGTGGAAATGAATATACCGATTGCGAGAAAACAACTGATTGAAAGAAATACTCCCATGTATCCTGCAATTAGTAATCCTGGATCAATGGCAGGTTCGACCATCCGGTTGATGATGATCGGAAAGATCCAGGTTATCGCAATGATAGTGGAGCAAAAAAGTAAGGAACCAAACCATTTTCCGATCACCAATTCCGCATCCCGGATAGGCGCCGTAAGCATAGTCTCAAGCGTGCCTTGTTTCTGCTCTTCCGCAATTGTCCGCATGGTGATTGCAGGGGTGGTAAAGAGAAAGAGAATAACCAACCAGCCAATAATAAAATTTGAAGAGGGCGGAAACTGGTTCATAACAGCTCCGAGGGTATTCACGTAGAATAGGATCCCAAGCCAGAGCATCACCAGAAATGCAACCGCATATGCGATTGGACTGATGAAATAGTGACTGAATTCCCGTTTGGCGATAGTCCAAATATTTCTCATTCCACACCTGACCTAAAATCATCTTCTGGTTCATCTGAAAGGGACGGCTCGGGAGGATTTTCCCGGGTTAATTCAATGAAGATATCTTCTAGGCTGATCGATAGTTCCTTGAGTTCGACCAGATCTGCACCAGCTTTGACTACCCTGCGGACAATTTCAGGTCTGGGATCAACAGTTGGATTCATGCTGAATTCAAATTGACCTTCACTTGATCTCGTAAAGTCGAAAACGCCTGTAACATCAATAAGCTTGTCAGCAATCCCATCGGTTTCTTTTCGGATCGTCATTTGGACCCGCTGGGCGCCAGTCAAGCGATGTTGCAACCGGGTCGGTGTATCTTCTGCCACAATCCTGCCCTTATTGATGATCAAAACCCGATCACAAATCTGTTGTGCTTCCGAAAGGATATGGGTTGAGAGTAAGACGGTTCGTTCTTTTCCAATTTCTTGAATCAGTTGCCTTACTTCCTTAATTTGGCCGGGGTCAAGACCAATCGTTGGCTCATCCAGGATCAATATTTGGGGTTGATGTAATAATGCCTGTGCGAGACCAACCCGCTGCCGCATCCCTTTGGAAAGTTTGCTTATAAGCCCCTTTGACCGGTCTTCGAGGTGTACCAACTTCAATACTTCGCCAACCCTGCCTTTAGCATCAGTAAGATGGCGGAGATCAGCCATGAATTTTAAATATGAAAATACGCTCATATCAGGATAAAGCGGGACCGTCTCCGGAAGATACCCAACCAGTTTACGGACTTCGAGCGATTGGCGCATGATATCGAATCCGCCAACGGTTACCTGACCGAACGTGGGAGGCATAAATCCAGAGAGGATTCGCATGGTGGTTGTCTTACCCGCCCCATTCGGACCAAGAAACCCCAAAATCTCACCCCTGGTTGCATCAAAAGTTAAGTGGTCGATTGCACGTCTGGATCCATAATCTTTGGTCAAACCTTCAACCTGAATCATGTAGGCTCCTTACAAAAAATGAATTGCCAAGTATGCTTAACCGCAGACCCGGCAACCTGTTCTCCCAAGAGGACGGAAAAATTTTGATCATTTTCCGACTTGTAATGTTATACAGCAGGAAAATGACCATTTCAAGTAGTAATTTTTGTTCTAATGAAAGACTAATGATTAAAATGGGAAAAATCTCACATTTTTGTCATTCATCTAATAAAATCAGTAAACAATTTAATCCAATTTTCATTTATAGCTTATAATGTAGGACAAATTATTGAGGAGGAGAGCTTATGAATCTGTTTGATGTAAGTCGTCATGGTCTAACTCAGTTTGAGTCGATAGCAATATGGTGCGTACTTGGCGTTGCATTTATTAGTTTATTGTATGCCTGGTTGTTAAAAAACAGTGTCCTTAAGAAAGACATGGGCACCGAGAAAATGCAGGAAGTATGGAACGCCATTCGGATTGGCGCGGACAGCTATCTCAGCCGTCAACTTAAAACTATCCTTCCTTCGATTGTTCTACTCGCCATTGCTCTCTTCTTAAGCGTATATATCGTGCCTCCATCAGCTGAAGCAAGCCAGGAATTCCCACAGAATACTCAGATTATTATTGCAGTGGGTAGAACCATAGCTTTCATTCTAGGCGCTTCGTTCTCCCTCCTGGTCGGGCAATTGGGTATGCGGATGGCAATCCAGGCTAATGTTCGAGCCGCTTCTGCCGCTCGACGAGGATTCAATGAAGCATTGTCTATCGCATATTACTCCGGCACGGTAACCGGCATGCTCACCGATGGTCTTGGTTTACTCGGTGGAACCGTAATTTTTATTATATTTGGTAAAGCCGCTCCAGACGCTTTACTCGGCTTTGGGTTCGGTGGTACTCTGCTGGCTCTCTTTATGCGGGTTGGTGGTGGAATCTTCACCAAGGCGGCTGATGTTGGTGCTGACCTGGTCGGAAAAGTCGAAAAAGATATTCCAGAAGATGACCCACGAAATGCAGCCGTGGTTGCTGACCTGGTTGGTGATAATGTAGGCGATTGCGCCGGTATGGCGGCAGATATCTTCGAAAGCTATGAAGTTACCATTGTTTCATCGTTGATTCTTGGTATCTCCCTCATGGCAGTTGATCCGACCCATAGTCTCAAATGGATCGTGTATCCATTGATCATCCGCGGTATCGGTGTGATCAGCTCCATTCTTGGTACGTTCACCGTACCAATCTGGGAAAAATTTCCGGTCAAATTCCTCCGCGCCCACGATGCGGAAGAATCGATGTTCCGATCCTATGAAGTCTCCTCTATTAATACGATCATCTGGGCATTTGTCGTAGCCATCTGGTACGCGCAAGATTGGCGACTGGGTATGCTGACCACGATCGGTGTTGGTTTGGCCGTGGCCTTCAACCCATTAACCTCTTACTTTACCGCAACAAAGAAAACCCCTGTCAAAGATATCGTAAAAGCGGCCGATACCGGTCCAGCTACACTTATTCTTTCCGGTCTTGCTACCGGAATGGAATCATCGGTCTGGGCATTGGTAGTGATCGCGATCAGTTTTATCCTAAGCCTGGCTCTGTATCAGGCTGATGGGTCCATCTATGTCCTATATGCCGTTGCAATGGTCGGTATTGGTATGCTCAGCCACACCGGAAATAACGTGGCGATGGATTCATACGGTCCGATCTCAGATAATGCCAATGGTATTGGTGAAATGTCCTGGCATGGTATGGAAGATGAGAACACCCTCAAAGCTCGCCAGATCATGGCTGATCTCGATGCAGTTGGAAACACTACCAAAGCGATCACCAAGGGTGTCGCGATCGCTTCCGCTGTCATCGCCGCCGTCTCCTTGTTCGCCTCATTTATCACCGATGTGAGCCGGGTACAGATTCAGATGGGTCTGACCAATGTGATGGAAACCATCCGAATTTCGGATACGAAAGTTTTCGTCGGCTTCCTATTAGGTGGTGCGCTTCCCTGGTTGTTTAGCTCCCTCTCGATCAAAGCTGTAGCGCGAGCTGCTGCCGAAATTGTGTTTGAAGTCCGAAATCAATTTAAGATAAAAGGGATCATGGAAGGTACCGTCAAACCGGATTACGCTCGTGTGGTAAGCATTTCCACCGCATCGGCGCAAAAAGAACTTGTGCCTCTGGCTGCGATCTCCGTTGCTATGCCATTATTAGTCGGTTTGATCCTGGATGTCGAAGCGTTAGGCGGTTTTCTGGCAGGTGTCATTCTCTCAGGTCAACTTCTGGCAGTTTTCATGTCCAATGCGGGTGGAGCGTGGGACAATGCCAAAAAAGCGATTGAAGATGAGCCCCGAAACCTGGAAGCGAATACTGGAAAAGGTTCTGAGCGTCACAAAGCCGGTGTCGTTGGAGATACCGTTGGCGACCCGCTTAAAGATACCGCTGGTCCTGCTTTGAATCCGATGATCAAGGTTGTTAATATGGTTTCTCTACTGGCTGCTCCGGTAATCGTCAAATATCCACTTTTTACCGGAACCGGGCTTAATTATGTTGTGCTCTTCGCTGCTCTCGTACTTGGTACGGCAGTGGTCTGGGGAATTACCCAAAGCAAAAAGAGTGCCCCTGAACTGATCGGGTAAACTTTACTAGTAAAGAAGACGGGCTCATCATTTGATGAACCCGTCTTCTTTTATTCCTAATGAATTCTTCTGAATGACGTGATGAATCCCAAAAATACTGACCACTAGTGAGATAGGAATAAAAACGAGGTAATAACGTTGGAATCCTATTGTCAGATAGTAAGCATAAACCACAAATTGTGCCAATCCGATCAGAAGTACGATGGGTACTATTGGTGGGATTTCTCTTTGATGTCGCAAGAGAGTCATACCATAGAGAATGAATCCGGCGATGGTTAGAATGAGTAAAATACTGCCCCAGATCCAGCCGGAGAAGAAAAGGTTTAAACCGGTTGACGAATATGTGCCGATCATGCTCTTTAGTGCAATGGAATAATTGCCTACGTCAAAGAAGGCTGGAGGAGCGAAATAAGTCTGCGCCAGTACGGCTAAAATCCGTGAGACAGGCGTGTTCAAAGCCAAATTGCCATTAATCGCGCTAAATGCATCCAACTGATTTTGGCTGACGAGCTGGCGCTGCGCCAACATCAAAGGTGCGACCCGGATCGGATCTTGCCACATGACCGGATTAAGGAGGTAGGTAAGGATGAGAACGCTTCCGACTGGAATTAATACGGCAGGGAGGAGTGATTTCCACCCCGTTTTTCGAATCCCAAGCCATGACAGGATTAGTATGCTCATTACCAAAATTGGCAAGCCAAGTTGTTTGGCCTGCAGCAATAATCCAAGAAAAATGGAAACCCAGAGTGTATTTCTGATCGAGAACGGTTTGGAAAGCCGCCATAACAGGAGTAGAAAAAGCGATATGAATAACGATTCGGCCATCGCTCTGCGCATATGAAGAAGCAGCAGAGAGTTCATCGCTAAAAGTACAACGCCAATCAAACTGAGCCACCTTCCAGTGAAGGAGCGTAAGGTGAAGAAAAATGCGAAAAGTCCTACCGGAAAAAGTAAACTAACGAATAAACGGGCAATAACCAAGATGGTTGGAGGTGGATAGGCACCCGATTTTATGTTTTGATCCCAGGTCGCGCTCCAATCCCAATCTTTTTCCAGACGGGTTTGTCTGGTCAGTGTGAGTCCTTTTCCAACAACAGTTCGAGTAAGCGGAGAATCTGCCAGACGGTACTGTTGGCGAAGCGTGTCTGGTTTTTCTGACGTATAGAAAAGACTTGCTGGCTGTGAAAGCATTACCCGAAAATCGCTGCTCATAAATATCTGGGTTGTTTCGTCCGGGTGAAAGGGCACTGAAGCTAATCCGCCAAAGAAGAATCCCAGGTAGAGCAACGCCAGGATGATACTGATTATCGCGAAAATATGCCGTTTACTCATACGAGATGTGTTGAATTTCTAAAAGCAGCCTGTTTGATATCAACTGTAGCAAGATTTGTGCTGAACGCTTTTCACGCTACAATAATACAGTGTTTTAACAAACTTTACTTGCGACTAATTACAAAGTTTGTTTATTTGGACACAACGAGCAAATCAACAGACTAAAATGGCGCCGACAGACAGATCACAACAAATTAAGCAGTACCTGCTTCCATTCATAACCATCTGCATGGTTTTACTCGGAGTCTCCCTCCGATGGCTTTGGACAATAAATGGGCGAATGCCGTTCAATAGCGACGAGGCCATTGTCGGAATTATGGCCAGGCATATCCTTGCAGGAGAAAGACCAGTTTTCTTCTACGGCCAGGCGTACATGGGCAGTCTGGATGCAGGATTAAATGCCCTTGTATTCCGGATTTTTGGCGAAACTGTCCCAATTATGCGCGGTTTACAGATATGCCTATGGTTGGGATTACTTGTATCGGTCTATCTCCTCGGGAAGAAGATCTATCATTCCAGCCAGGTTGGATGGTGGGCAGTATTACTCCTCTCACTGCCTCCAGTAAATGTAGTGTTATACACGACAGTAACACTGGGAGGATATAACGAAGCCCTCATACTTGGGATCTGGTGTCTTTATATGGCTGTTTGCATCTTTCAGGGAGGAGTAGCACATCAGAAAGTCCCGGCAGGATACCTTCTATTCTTCATTCTGGGAATATTGACCGGCATTGGAATCTGGGTTTTTGGATTTTCCCTTTTATTTTCCTTACCAGCGGTTTTAATTAGCATTATTTCCTTCTGGAGATCATACCGGTCGATACCAGCTCTCTTAGTCGCCATCGGTGTGCTTCTGATCGGAAGCGTGATTGGCGCGTCCATGTGGATCAGATATGCAGCAACCAATGGTTTGACCGGCTTACTGGGTGAATTGGGTGGAAGCGCAGTAGCTGTTGAACAGTCTGGGTTTTGGGTATCCACCTTAAATCACATAATTAGTATCTTTCTCCTCGGTATTCCCGCAGCGTTAGGGTTTCGTCCGCCCTGGACCGTGCAATGGTTGTTACTCCCCTTGATCCCTTTGATCGGTTTGCTATGGGGTTGGGTGATCCTGCGCTGGTTTAGGTTGCAAAAGAATAAATATTATTGGATCCTGCTTTCTTCTCCGGTGATATTGTTATTCCTGGTGTTTACTTTTACCTCATTTGGTGTTGACCCGTCGGGGCGATACTTCCTGCCAATTAGCCTGATTTTGGCCATCATCGGCGGCCGGGTATTAGCCAAACCTTGAACAGACAAGATCGCTGTTTGCGTGGGGGATAGCGGCATTTCTCCTAGTTTTTCAAATGGGAGGATCGATTCAGGCGGAGAGAACCTCATCCTACCGGATCTAACCACTCAATTCGCTCCATTTACCGAAATTGATCATTCACGGTTGAATGAGGTGATGCAGTTCTTACAGGAAAATAATGAATCGTTTGGTTACACAACCTACTGGATAGGATATCCAATGGCATTTCTATCCGACGAATAGACAATTTTAATACCTAGATTACCTTATCACCACGATTTTCGATATACCTCCAGAGATGACCGCTATATTCCATACACAAACCAGGTTGCGGGGTCTGGAAAGACCTCCCTGGTGACCTATCAATTTCCAGAATTAGATGCCCGGATCAGAACCCTACTGAAAGCTGAGGGAATCTCCTGGAAAGAAAATCCGATGGGTGGGTATTTGATCTTTTACCAGCTAACCAGGGCGCTACCCATATCCTCCCTCGAAAAGTTATATCAACCTCAATAGCCATGAAATCATCTTCGTCTTCCCGGTTCTTCCCCTACTTCTTACCTACCATAATCTTTCTAAGTGTCTTTGTGGGCTGCCTTGCGCTCGGACCATTTCTCTTTAATGTCGATGGTGATCTGGGGCGGCATTTAACGATCGGTAAGGTGATTCTTGATCGGGGCAGTATCCCGACCGTAGATGAATTTTCCCACACCCGCTTTGGGGATCCCTTCTCACCACATGAGTGGCTCGCCGAAGTGATCTTCAGGCTGGCCTACAATTGGCTGGGGCTATCCGGTGTCGTCCTGATAACGGCTTTGCTCCTTGGATTGGTATTCTGGTTGATCACCTACCGGGTATTCCGGATCACCCAGTCTACCCCGATCACCTTGATTCTGGTTGTACTAGGAATTGCAGCATCGAGGATCCATTGGCTGGCAAGACCGCATATATTCACCTATCTTTTCCTCATCCTATGGTTGGAATTACTCAATTCACCTATTAAATTCCGCTGGAAACTCTTATGGTCGATCCTGATCATGCTTCAATGGGTCAACACCCATGGCGCGTTCATTATCGGCATCGTTGTTTTATTCATTTTTCTGGGTAGTTTGTTATTAAAGGGGATATTTACTAAAAATTGGGCTGAAACCGTTTTAGGAATAAAACAATACTGCCTTTTGATAGTGAGCTCTCTCCTTGTTAGTCTCCTAAATCCAGATGGCATTCGGATCTGGCAGACGATCATAGGATTCTTGTCGAGCCGTTACCTGGTAAGCCATACCGCGGAATACATGCCGCCCGTACTATACCAAACCGGAGTCCTGCCATTTTCTACCTTATTGGTTATTGGTGTTATCTGCCTGATTTTGTGCTGGAAAAGGCTTTCCATTGCCAGTATCCTACTCCTGATCAGCTTTGGGGTTTTCGGAATCACAAGTGGCAGAAATATTCCGCTCTATATCATTATTGCTTTACCCATTCTGGCGGAATGCCTTTCACGACTATTCCCAAAATTCAAACTCCACCTAGACCGTATAAACGAGGATCTGCCAGGTCAGTCTACGAGCAAACCTTTTCAATTTGGGTATCCGGTTGTACTGTCGATCCTGATTTTGGTTTTTGGCGTTGTGTTGATTCGTGTTCAGCCAGCTTTAAGTGAACGCAATCAATACACTCCGAGCAAGTATCCGGTCCAGGCGGTGGAATGGTTGAAAACCCACCCTCAGCAGGGAAAGATGTTCAACGATTTTATGTGGGGGGGATATCTTTTGTACAGGCTATGGCCTGAAGCTTTAGTTTTTATCGATGGTCAGACAGATTTTTATGGGGAAGCATTAACCCGAGACTACGAGACCATTTCCAATGGCTGGGAAGGGTGGGATCGTTTGCTGGATCAGTATCAGGTTTCCTGGATCATTATCCCGATTCGATCTCCGCTGGTTGAAAAACTCATCGGTTCTGGTGATTGGATCTCAGTTTACTCAGATCCGACCACGGCGATCTATTCATTTACTCGGTAAATGTCCGCATATCATCTAAAAATGGGTAGTTCTCGCGGACCTGATCTGTGATAGTCGGGTCAAATTCAATTGTCCGGCAAGATTCACCTTCCAGTTGTTCCAGGGTTTCTCCCCATGGAGAAACCAGTGAACTGGATCCACCGAAGACGGTCTTGCTGGTGTTTCCTATACAATTGCAGGCGGCTACCCAGGCAAGATTTTCAATTGCACGTGCTTTTAGCAGTACTTGCCAATGATCAATTCGTTCAATAGGCCATTCCGCACTAATCAAAAATCCTTTCACTCCCTGTGCTGTCATTACTCGGAACATCTCGGGGAAACGAAGATCATAACAAATGACTAATCCCAATTTCCCAAATGCGGTTTCCACAACCGTGATATGGTTTCCCGGGTTGAAAAGTAGGTGTTCTCGAAGAGGTTTGAAAAGATGGGTTTTCCGGTATTTGGCCAAAAGCTGCCCGTTCTTATCCAGATAGATCATGGTGTTATACCGAAATCCACCATCATCTTCAATAAATGAACCGCAGAGATCGAGGGAATTTCCTTTGGCGATCTCGCATAATTCAGGTAATACGGCAGCGAGATGATAATTGACATTATTCTTTATCGTTTCTGAGTGGTAGCCATGCAAGCATAATTCGGGCAGTAAGAGGAGATTTGATTTTTCTCCTCCTGCCTGTCTGGCCATTGTGCGGATGAATTCCAGGTTTTGAGAGGGTTCTCCAAATTGTATGGAAAACTGGGCGATGGAAAGCTTCATTGTGATCACCTTTGGAAGGGAGTTTGAAAATTGACCATGATTCTGCTTAAGTGTACAATACCTGAAACATACGGTCCAATTATCCCATGAACCTAAAGACAAAATCAAGAAGCCAAGTAATCCTGTTCGTAGTACTAGCTCTCGCGGTGATAGCCATTCCGCTTGGATTAACCATCATTAATTATCGTTTTGCCCAACAAAATCCGGGCGGGAATGATTTCCTTGCCCGTTGGAATGGCGCCCACGAATGGTTAATGAATGGAAAAAATCCTTATTCGAATGAGGTAAGCCTTATCGCCCAAAAACTGATCTATGGCAGGGCGGCAAATCCTTCTCTGGGCGAGGATGTTGCTCATTTTGTGTATCCGCTTTATTCCATGCTGTTCTTCGCTCCATTTGGCTTGATGGAATATACATTGGCTCGCGCAGTATTTATGACCGTGATTGAGCTTTGCCTGGTATTAATTACCATCGTCTCCCTGCGGATAAGTGGGTGGAGAGTACGTCGGATAGGATTGATCGGGGTGCTCCTGTTCGGTCTATTATGGTACTGTGCGATCCGCGCCATCATTTTGGGTCAGTACGCCGCAATCAATGCATTGCTGATGCTTCTGGCAATCTGGGCTATACAACAAAAACAAGATGTCGCAGCCGGGATCCTGTTGACCCTATCCACATCCAAACCCCAAATGAGTTATTTGCTCGTCTTGTATGTTCTCTATTGGGCGATAACTGTAAAAAGGTGGAAAATCATCGGAAGTACAGCGACGAGTTTTATCGTCATTATGATCATCACCTATTTCCTTTTACCAGGTTGGCCAATGGATTGGCTCAGGCAACTGATCAGCTATCCAACTTATACAGACCGAATTGGTTCCACCTTATCCATCATAGCATCCTGGATGCCTGGCATCATGCAACAGATCAATATTTTCTTGCATGGTGCATTCTATCTATACTTAGCAGTTGAGTGGATACGTAGCCGTGGAAAAGATACGAATACTTTTGTGTGGACAGCCTTTCTAACCCTGGTTGTGACCAACTTGGTGGCCTACCGTACGGCAACTCCTCATTATGTGGCGCTGGTCGCCCCGTTATTTCTTGTCAATAAGATCTTACTGGATCGATGGCAAAACGTTGGTAAATGGTTCAATGGGGCAATCTATCTGGTCTTTTTTGCAGGTCTTTGGGCGTTATTTCTTGTGACTGTTCGGGGTACAGATGAACAACCAGTCATGTATCTGATTCTACCGTTCACCCTTTTGTTTTTACTTTGGTGGATTCGCTGGTGGGTTGTTCGACCCAACCGCTCTCTCATCGAAGGTGCTACCGGGTAAACCAATATGCAAAAATCAAGTGGGTTTCGCTGGGCATACTTTGAGGAGCATCCTTCGATCACACTTGCCCTAATTGTGTTCATTGCTGCAATCCTGCGCCTGACCGCGATCTCCTCCCGTGGTATCTGGTACGATGACGCCTTTAGTATTCTTTTATCACGGCAAACAATCCCGGCAATTATTAGTGGCACCGCCGCTGACACTATGCCCCCCCTCTATTATTTCATCCTGCATTTCTGGATGATGATTTCTCAATCGATCTGGTTCATCCGAATGCTGAATGTACTCCTTTCCATTCTGGTGATCTGCCTCGTGTATCGATTAGGAACAGAAATCGGGGACAGGAGAATTGGTCTGGTGGCAGCCTTGCTCACTGCGATTTCGCCCTTTCAAATCTATCATGCGCAAGAGATCCGCATGTATATCCTTTTGGAACTTGGGTGCATCGGGTATTTCTGGATCTCGTGGCGATTGATCCAATCCAAAAGACCGTCCAAATTGAACTGGTATATGTTGATTGTGTTCGGGTTAATTGCGGTCTACAGCCATAATCTGGCAGTGTTCACTTTAATTGCAACCGATTTTTTCTTACTCATCCGTCGTGAATGGAAAAAGCTTGGACAACTGGTGCTCGCGCAAGGAATCCTGGCGATCGGGTTTCTGCCGTGGCTGGTTCTGGTTCCTGGGCAGATTGAAAAAATCCAGAAAGCATTCTGGACACCTCAGCCTGGATTAATTGAAGTCCTGCAGGCACTCATACAATTACTCGGGTCGATGCCGCAGCCAAATCCGATCTTGATCATTCTGGCTGTCCTGGTTTTACAGGTCGTTGTCGTTCTCACAATCCAGGTTTGGAAGAGACGGACCGACCTTAGATTTCAATTTATTGGGGCGCTATTCGTATTACCTTCCGTTCTCTTATTCCTAGCCTCCTACTTAATGCGCCCCGTATTTGTTCCCCGGGCTTTTATCACCTCTGGTTTGGCTTTGTATCTGCTTCTGGCGATGATCGCTTTCCAGGATGAGAAATCGGGTCCTGATTTGCGAAAACCCATTTCCATCGGTGTCATAAATGTAGTTTTAATTGTCCTCATATCAATGATCTCTCTCCCATACCAATATCAATTTGATGACTTCCCGCGTTCACCATATCGCAAAATGGTGGCAAGCCTGGCAGACCAATGCGATCCATCCGATTGCCTGATCCTCCACGACACAAAACTGAGTTATTTTCCTATGATCATTTACGGTCCCGGGCTTCCACAGCGGTATCTGGCAGACCCGGAAGAATCTCATAATGACACGCTGGCAGTTCAAACCCAGAAAGCAATCTATCAGGAAGCCTATCCAACCATTCGATCAGCTGTGGATGGGGCAAAGAAGGTCTATTTCATTACGTATCAGAAAGCGGAATCTGAATATCAACAAATGGGATATTCAGAGCATCCACGACTGACTGAATTGAAGACTAATTACACCCTGCAGGATTCATTTGCTATGGGCGATTTGCTTTGTTATGAGTTCACACCATGAAAAGGACAACCTTGATTCTTTTCGGATGCGGCTTGCTCATCGGTACAATCCTGGTTTGGGTTCGACCATATACCGGGTATATGGATGCGGATTATTATTATGCCGGAGCTAAGACGATCTTTGAGGGCAAAGGCTGGATGGATTATGCCCTCTGGAACTATCTGTCAGGACCTGACCGCATTCCTTTCCCCGCTTTCACGTATTGGATGCCTGGCGCTTCTCTGCTTGCCGCATTTGGGATGTTCGTGAGCGGGAATTCGTCACTTCTTGCGGCTCGTCTTCCCTTTGTATTTCTCTTTGCTATCACGTCACCGCTGACGTACCTGGCGAGTTACCTCCTGTTTAGTAATAAACGGTGGGCACTACTTTCCGGAATTCTCGTTCTTGCAAGCGGATACTTTCTCAAATTTGTAACCGAACCAGATGGATTTGCCATCCTATTCCTTTGCGGTCTCGCACTCATTTTTTATCTGAGTCAGGAGAGGATCCATTTGAAATGGTATGCGCCAGTCATATTGGGATGGATCAGTGGAATCATCCATCTGACCAGAGCTGACGGTTTGATCTGGCTTTTCTTGCTTGGCGGATTGCTGATTGCACTCCGTATCATACACCGTACACCACGTATTCATTTAGTCCTTTTGGATCTGTTCTTATTATTAGCCGGTTATCTTGTTATCACCGGGATCTGGTATTCCAGAAATTTGTTTGATTTTCGCAGCCTCTATCCACCGGGCACTTCCCGTGGATTATGGTTGAACACATACGACCAGATATTCAGCTATCCGGCAACCCAGCTTACGTGGACTTCCTGGTTGGCAGCAGGTTGGACAACGATCCTCTCGATACGGTTGAAAGCATTTTTACTCAATACTCTTTCGGTGATCGCGGTTAATGGTTTGATTGTTCTCGTCCCTGGAATTTTTATGGGTTGGAGAAACCTGGGCCTGAAAACATTGAAATGGTTCTTTCTGTTTGCTTTCGGTATTTACTTTGTTTTGATTACCCTCGTTTTTCCTTTGGCAGGTATGCGGGGAGGATTGTTACACTCTCTTGCGATTTTCCAGCCTTTTCTTTGGATCGTCGCCCCAATGGGTTATTCCTTGCTCCTTGATCGATTAAAGCTTTTAAAGAAAGGGATTTCCCTGGATGAGAACCGTCTTTTCCTCGGAGTAGGGATACTAACCACCGTAATTAGTGTGTACTTGGTCTACTCCGATCTACTTGCGGAAAGAGTTAACCAATCCAAGCTTTGGAGTCAATATCAGCATTTGGAAGCGTTTTTAGATATGCAATTTCCTAGAGTTGACCAACCGGTTATCGTCAACAATCCGCCAGCCTATTACGCGGCAACTGGGCGACAATCTTTGATTATTCCTTATGGTGATGAAAGCACGATATTGGAGCTTGCCAGGCAGTTTTCTGCCCGGTTTCTCTTACTGGATGAAAACCATATCCCCCAGTTGAATGATCTGTATCAGAATCCGCAAGCCGATCGAAATGGGTTTATATTTGTCAGTGAAATGGATGGAATTCAAATTTATGACCTAAATCCTGACGAGAAAATCCCATGAAAAACAGGTTTGTTTTCGTTGCCATTGGTCTGGTCTCGATTGCATTGGTGGTTTTATTTTTGATTGTCAGTAATCGGACATATGAGACGGGTTTTCCGTTGGACGACGCATGGATCCACCAGACATTTGCCCGCAACCTTGCCGAACGAGGTGAGTGGGCATTCAATCCTGGTCATCCAACCGCCGGATCCACCTCTCCTTTCTGGACTGTCCTTTTAGCCATCGGATTTTGGTTGAAAATCCCGACATTTTACTGGACCTTCAGCCTGGGAGGACTGATTTTGGCATTAACCGGAACCCGCGTTTACACCTGGTATCTGAAAGAGAGGACGATGGGTTGGGCCATTTTGTTAGCGATCAGTGTGATCGGGGAATGGCACCTGGTTTGGGCAGCTGCATCTGGAATGGAAACCCTACTGCAGACGATTCTTTTTCTGGTTGTGCTGCTGGAATTACTCGCCCTGAAACCGCATTGGATCCTGGTTGGAATCTTGACCGGGTTGAGCCTTTGGACTAGACCAGATGGGTTAACCTTACTCGGTCCGATTTTGGTTGCGTTCATTGTTCATAGGAAGACAAGCGACAAGTTAAATAATATTTGCCGAATCCTATTGCCATTCGGTCTACTGCTGGCAGGGTATCTCTGGTTCAACTATGCCATATCAGGGTCCATTTGGCCAAACACCTTATTTGCAAAACAAATGGAATATCAAGAGACAAGTAATTTTGTTGTCCGATACTTTAGAATGTGGCAAGCGCCCCTGGCCGGTGTCGGAATGGTTGTTTTACCCGGATTTCTTCATGGAATCTTATTATGCAATAAAGAAAAAAGACGCCTTGCGCATAGCAATAATACTTTGGATATTGGGATTTATTGGGTTGTATGCGTGGAAACTACCCGTCACTTATCAGCATGGTCGGTACGTGATGCCAATTCTGGCGATCTATCTGGTTTTCTCCCTTGAAGATCTTTTCAGATTGTAATCTCTCAAAGATTCCTCCAACAATTCGTTTTGTAATAACGAGAACCTATACAGCATCAATCGTTCTCGTTCTTACTGATATTTCTGGGATTGGGAGTGCAGAGCGTATGCCATAGATGTCGCCATCATTCAAACCGAGATGGTCGAACCAGCCAAATGGATCGCTCAAAATACCTTGACCGAATCACGAATAGCTGCCCATGATATAGGCGCAGTCGGTTATTTCGCGAATTGAGAGATTTTAGATCTGGCAGGATTAATTCGATCCGGCTGTCATACCGATAATCCGGAAACCAGAAGAATTAGCGGCTTATATAGAGAGGAAACATGCTGATTACCTGATGATTTTTCCGGGTTGGTATAAGCCACCAATACCACTCCAAACACAGGAAGTGTACAGATCACAAGGAAAATTCTCGATCCGGGCGGGAGGCGAGAATATGGCAATTTACCAGATCAAATAACATGTTGGATTTTTATAATGTGAGAATGGTTTATAGGTTCAAATACTCTGGTTGTTTTGGAATACTTACTCAAGCCGGAATTCTGCCTGCAAGGTTGTCTATAACATTTGATTAGAATTGAGTATAATTTATTCGTTAGGTATCAATCGCACGGGGATCGGTACCATCTCAGAAGAGGAGCATTGCGATGATGCTAAAAAGTGGGAATGAACAGGTAAATCCCTGGGATGACTTCCAGAGTGAACTCAACTCGGAATACGATCAGACAGGTCGTTCTATCCGCGAGATCAGTATGCTTGTGGATCAGAGCCAGGCTGAGATGTCTCGGATAACCCAAAAAAATGCAGCCATTACAGCACAGCTTCAGCAGACTCAATCTGCCATGGAATCCGTTCCCCGGCAGGAAATCCGAAGCATGTACGATTCCGCATTGGATACGCAGCAGCGTTTATTGGTAATGCGTGGGCAGATCGAAAAACTTCAAGCTGATCAGGTTGCCTTGAAGAAGTATCAGGCGTTCCTGGAAAAAACAAGGAAGATCCTTGAATCCGGAAAATCGAATGTTGATAACAAAAAGGGTAATGCTGCCGAAATGGTGCAGATGTTAATCAATGCCCAGGAAGTGGAACGACAACGGTTATCCAGGCAGATGCACGATGGCCCGGCTCAGGCGCTTTCAAATTTCATTCTCCAGACTGAAATTGCAATGCGACTTTTTGATGTCGATCAGACCAGGGCGAAGGATGAATTAGCAAACCTCAAGAATTCTGCCATGTCCACCTTCCAAAAGGTCCGGAACTTTATTTTTGAGCTGCGCCCGATGATGTTGGATGACCTCGGTCTGGTGCCCACCGTTAAACGATATATTGATACGTATAAAGAACAGACCGGTCTGGATGTAGATTTGGTTATCTCAGGCTCTGAAATCCGTATGGCTTCCTACCTTGAAGTCATGATATTCAGGTCGTTGCAGGAATTGCTTGGAAATGCTGCTAGACACAGCCAGGCAAGCAAGGTGAAAGTAACCTTGAATATCGATTCGGATATAGTCCGGGTGAGTGTGGATGATAACGGTAAAGGGATTGCCGCCGATGATCTTCAATCTGATGGGAATCTCGGGATCAAGATCACTCGAGACCGGGTGGAGATGCTGGGTGGTCGAGCGGAAATCGATAGTGTGCCAGGGCAAGGAACGCGAATTACTTTCGAAATGCCGATGGCAAAGGCAGAGGAAACTCCAGCTGCCTGATCCATTTTGCACTTATATTTTTCTTTGAGGAGAACATCAGTATGTCAAAAACAATTGGTATCCTTACCGGTGGGGGGGATGTACCGGGTCTGAACCCGTGTATGAAGTCTGTTGTATTAAACTGTCTTGAATCTGGATACAGGGTATTGGGAATTCGAAGAGGTTGGGCGGGTCTGCTTCAATATAACCTCGATGAACCATCCACGCACGATTATTACATCCGCCCATTGGATCGTGATGACGTCCGAACGATCGATCGGACCGGGGGAACTTTCCTGCACACCTCCCGGACGAACCCACAAAATGTGAAATTAGAATCGAGTTCCGGATTTCCTGAAAAACTCCAATTTTGGAAAAAAAGTAAACGCGGAAACGATGGATTACACCGAGTATGTTTTGAAGGTGATCGCCCATCTGGGAATCGATTACCTGGTGACCATCGGTGGTGATGATACACTCAGTTATTCAGCTCGGCTCCATAAGGAAGGGTTCCCGGTCGTAGCCATCCCAAAGACGATGGACAACGATGTCTATGGCACAGACTATTGCATCGGTTTTTCCACTGCGGTTACACGTTCGGTGGAGTTCATCACGAATATGCGAACATCGGTTGGCTCGCACGAACGGATTGGTATTGTCGAACTTTTTGGCAGAAATTCGGGTGAGACCAGCTTGATCTCTGCCTATCTTGGGTATGTTGATCGAGCGATCATTCCAGAAATTCCGTTCGATGTGGAAAGATTATGCGGCTTTCTGATGGAAGACAAAAGAAACAATCCATCCAATTACGCCATCATGACCATCTCCGAAGGGGCGATCATGGAAGGCGGTGAAGTGATCGAGGGCGGAGAGGCGGATGCCTATGGTCATCGAAAATTGGGCGGTGTCGGTGAAATGCTATCGGAAGAAGTAAAACGCCGAACCGGGCAGGATATTATGTACCAGCAGATTGGCTACCTGATGCGGTCCGGCGCGCCAGATTCATTGGATCGAATGGTTGCCATGTCCTTTGGCAACCTGGCCAGTCAGCTGATTCGCCGGGGAGAGACCGGCAAGATGGTTGCTTTACATGGCGGTAAGTACACTACTGTGCCCGTGGATATCATCATGTCAGGGAAGAAACGAGTGGATGTTCCAAGCTTCTATGATTCTGAGCATTACCTCCCACGGGTGAAAGATTTCATGGGCGTTCCCATGTTCTTGAGCTAATCTAATAACCAGGAGTTATTTAATGAACGTACAGTTGATCAATGAAGTACTACAAACAGTGAATAATTCTATCTCCTATTCGGATGGAAAAGTCACTGTAAACGATGAAAAAGCATTCAGGGCAAATGTTCATCGTCTGGCAGAATTGTCAGCTTTAGCCGGGGGCGAAAAAGCTGGCTGGGCGCGCTATTTTATTCGCGCTGCTGCTCAGGAGATCGGGGTTTATCCGGCTTCCATTCATGAACTATATATGGCCCGTGGTAAGGATGCGATCAAGCAACCCTTCACTGTTCCCGCGATGAATTTGCGGGTATTGGCGTTTGATTGCGCCAAAGCAGTCTTCCGGGTTGCCAGAAAAATTAATGCCGGCGCAATGATCTTTGAAATAGCCCGCTCGGAGATGAATTACACCGACCAACGTCCCGCAGAATATGCCACATCCATCCTTGCCGCCGCTGTCCAGGAAGGCTACCTGGGTCCTGTTTTTATTCAGGGTGACCATTTTCAGGTTTCTTCAAAAAAATATGCCGTGAATCCGACTGCGGAAATCGACGCATTAAAAGCATTAATCCGCGAAGCGGTTTCTGCCGGATTCTTGAATATTGACGTTGATACGTCTACGATGGTCGATTTAACCAAAACCACGATTGAAGAACAGCAAACAGTCAATACGGACCTTTCATCGTTGCTAACTGCCTATATTCGATCTGTTGAACCAAAAACCGTCACCATCTCTGTTGGTGGTGAAATTGGTGAAGTAGGTGGGCATAATTCGACGGAGGAAGAATTATGTGCGTATCTTTCCGGATTTACCAAAGACCTTGCGAAGATCGACAAGAACCTGCTCGGATTAAGCAAAATTAGTATCCAGACTGGTACTTCGCATGGTGGCGTTGTTTTACCTGATGGATCCATCGCGCAGGTTAGCGTTGATTTTGATACCATGTTGAAATTAAGCCGCATGTCCCGCAAGGAATTCGGTCTCGGTGGCGCTGTACAACATGGCGCCAGCACCTTACCTGAGAATGCTTTCGGGAAGTTTGTCGATTCCGAAGCGTGCGAGATCCATCTTGCCACCAATTTCATGAATATATTCTTCGAGCTGATCCCGGCTGATCTGAAACAAGAGATGTATGCCTACCTTGACGCAAATAACACAGCAGATCGTAAACCGGACATGACCAATGAACAGTTCTATTACAAGTCACGTAAAAGTGCGGTCGGTCCATTCAAGAAACAATCCTGGAATTTACCTGCTGACCAGAAAGCCAAGATTGCGAAAGCATGGGAAGACCAGTTTACCAAATTGTTTAATTTGCTAAACCTGAAGGACACAAAACCATTAGTACAACAGTATGTTACTCATACTCCTGTGAAACCGCACGCATTGGATTTCCTGGGGGAGACCGTATCTGCGGAAGATGTCAAAGATTTAGCTGACTAGATCAGTTTTATTCTAAAGGTGATGTAAACCATAACCAGCGGCAAGATTTGAATTTCTCAAATCTTGCCGCTGGCATATTGAGGTGAGCGATGCACGAACAGGGAACCGAAGCCGCCAGACATGCAGTGATCCCACGTGTTTTGATTTTTATTTTCGATCGCGAGAAAGTGTTGCTCCTGAAAGGTGCACCCCCTAAACGTATTTGGCCTGGTTTATATAATGGGATCGGCGGCCATCTCGAACCGGCGGAATCTGTAGTCGAATGCGCCCAGCGGGAACTACAAGAAGAATGCGGCATCGAGGGGATTCCTCTCGATTTATGTGGCGTCATCCATGTTGACACATCGAGCGATCCAGGAATATTGTTGTTCGTTTTTAAAGGGGTCTTTGGTGGGGAGGAAATAATGGCATCTGCAGAAGGTAGCCTGCACTGGATAAATACGAATAAGTTGAGTGATATTCCGGTTGTTCCTGACCTACTTGAATTGGTTCCAAGGGTAACCAACTGGAATTCAAATGATCCAATTATTTTTGGAAGGTATTTCTATTCAGGTGAGGAACTGATCACTACGTTTCACTAGCGATATTCAACTGTTTTTTCTGGTAGAAAACTAACAGGGTATTGCTGTACTTTCTCTCATCAAAATTATCCAAATTTGTCAATGCCAATTTTTCAAATTCCCGTGGGTGGATTTGCACGATTACCCATCCGTCGTCAACCAACCACTCGGAATGTTCGTCAACCAGCGTAATCGCTTCTTTCCACATTTCTTTATACTGGGGTGGAGCAATATAAATATAGTCATATTGTCTTTCAGGGATTGAACGAAGCAAACTGAATGCATCCCCTCTGATCACTTTCGCTTTTTCATCCAGGCGGGTGTGAATTAGATTCGAGTGGATCGTCTGAAGAGCATTTCTGTTGTTATCTGATAGCTTTGCAAAACTGGCGCCCCGACTAAGTGCTTCCAATGCGACTGCTCCAGTACCTGCAAAAAGATCCCAGATCGCCGCTCCTTCGATATCTGGACCAATGATATTGAACAATGCCTCTTTTACCATATCTGTAATAGGCCTGGTACTATCACCGGGTACATCCCGCAGTTTCATCCCCCTGGCTGTTCCACTGATAATTCTTAATTCACCCATCCCACACCTTTAAAATCTTAAAACCGCCGCCTTGGCAGCTTGAATATTGACTATGGGGGTCGTGGTCATCATCACACATCCGGTGCCGATAATCCATCGTTTACCCCCAGTTTGGTTATACCCATCCTGAATTTCTTCACCCACATTGTCCGGAGTTCCCAATAGCATGGTGTCATCTCGATTTAATCCGCCACAGGCAATTCCGGAAATCTTCTTCAATCCATCAGATAATCTGATTCCGGTTTCCCGGTCATGCCAGTTTACTATTTGGACTGGGTAATCTAAGATCTGGTCAAATAGGACGTTGGTTCCGTGAATGTGTAGCATATTCAACCAGAGAGGTTGAACGAGCCTCAGAATTGAATGGTCGTAACCTGAAGAAAATTGGTTGAATTCTTCAGACGATATAAGGTGCGATTGGGCGTGCTGAATGGCATAAAAGATCCCATCGATGCCCAGTTTCACTAACTCCAACAGATACCCTTGAATTGTGTCTGAGATCGTTTCCAGACCCCTTGAGAGCTCATCAGGGTACTCATGCAAGTGTTTTAGTAGAGTCTCCTGCCCAGCGAGGTTTTTCGCTTGTGAAAGCGGATTAAAGACCGTTTGGATGACTGGAGTAGCTATATCCCGGTTTTTCAAAATTAGCTGTAAAGTCTCCAAAGATTTGCCGAGAAAGCCTGTTTTTGGATCAAGCACTTTCAATTTGAGCCAATCCTCAGGAGATTGGATTACTCTTGCAGAATAATCTCGGGTTCCTTCCGGATTACCTTTCCATACGTCTTTTACACCCCAATCGAGCAGGCAATATGAACTCGCAGGGGTCACTTTGATCAGGTCGAAATCATATTGTGTCTGAAATTCCAAAGTCATCCGAGCCAGTAATTGTGGATCCTGGTCTGCAACGGGAAAATGTCGCCAAAGTGCGATAGGGAGGCGGTCAGGTTTTTCGCCTGCGAGACACGATTCCAACCGGTATTTGTGAGAATGATTATTCTTCTGCATGTGATAAATACTTATTTGCTACCGTCGAGCGCCTGATTAATTTCTTCTTCTTCGGTACGTTGTTGCTCGAAATAATCATCCATAAAGCGAGATCTTCGCAAACGAAGTGCCATGGGAGCTACCGCATTGATATCGCCTTTGCTCACATTTGTTCGATTATCGGCTGCTGCATATGCCCTTGCCGCTTCAAACAAAGTGATATCTGCCCGTAAGGAGTTCTACTTTAATGGATTGAATTAAAGCGATCCCATACGAGGAGACCTCTTCCGGGATGGTCGTGGTTTTACATCTGGCTCTGGCAGCGATGATCTCTTTTTGGATATAAACCGTTTCATTCACATAATCCATGGTCAATCTGATCGGATTTGTGGTGTAGGCATGTACTCTCTGATAGGCGTCCTTGCGCTCTTCAACCGTCTCAAGTCGTTGAACGATTACCCGAAGACCAAACCTATCCATGATCTGAGGTCGTAGCCGGCCTTCCTCGGGATTCATGGAACCGATCAAATTGAAACGAGCCCGATATGACGCAGAGATCATACCGCGCCGAAGAGTGTATCTTCCCTGAGCAGAGGCATCCAAGATAGCGTCTGTAATGTTATCAGGTAACAAGTTCACTTCATCGATATATAAAATGTTCTGGTCCGCTTGAGCCAGGAGTCCTTTTTTGATGCTAAACCGATCAGCCTTCGCAATCCGTTCATCCATGCCGCCTACGACATCATCAATGGTTGAGTTGAGTGGAATTTCGACCATCCGAACCAGATCTTTGCGGGTAAGAGAAATACCTTCGGCATATTTTTTGGCACACTCGGGACAGACCGCATCCATCCCCCCGGTTTCAATATCTTCTGGTAGACAGCCAAAAACGCAGGCGCTTCGCTCGACCATGGGTAAGAGAGGCAGCAATGATCGGACGGCTGTAGTTTTCCCAGTGCCACGAGGACCTAAGAGGATCACACCTCCCAGGGATGGATTGATGAGGGAAAGAAGAAGGGCGAGTTTCATTTCCTTTTGCCCGACAATAGCCTGGAAGGGAAAAGGTAATACATCTGAGGCAGTGACCTCTGCCGTATCTTGGAGGGTATCGCTCAGCGAGCTATTTTTACCAGTAGCTGTATCAATTAAATCCTTGAGTGAGCGGATTTCATGAGGGAATGCCTCTTTATTCTCCTTTTCAGTATTCTCATCCATCACGGTTCATCCTAGATCTTCTTTTAACTCTCCTGAATCGATGGTATGCAGGAGATTGGGCAATTCAATAAATACATCAATGGTATCAAATGCAAGTTCCGGCATCATCGGAGGAAGGGGAATACTAGCTGGAGGATATATTTTCTGAGGTATGAATGGCGGTGATTTCCGGGGGCGTTGATACTCATCCGCCCGGCGACGGAGAATTCGGGGTGGATTTCCAAGGCGGCCAACAAAGACACCTAAAACTGAATAGACTTCCCTTTCAGGAGTAACCCAACCGATCCATTCTCCGCAGGGGTTATAGAGGTATGGGTAGACGAGTAAGGCGCCTAGATCGCCTTTTGTTGTATACACTGGAACCGGTCTTACAATCGTTACCATATCCTCTTTATCCTGATTGTTTTATTGTACATCAGCATATGTCCAAAATCGGTTCGCAAAGAAATTCCAGAACATTACCAGGATGATCACAATCGCGAGGGCAAGATTATGCCCGACAAAAACTGGAGTGAAAGGAAGTTGACCGGATATTAACTCCATTTCTTTGATAAGGATCTTTTCCAGGAAGGCAAATGTGGGCGTTCGTATGAGTAAGCCAACCAAACTGATCACGAGGAATTGGACCAACTGGTGGACCACATGCTTACTTCTTGAATCAGGATATGTCCAAAACCGGTTCCAAACAAAATTACTGCAGACGGCGAGAACAAAGGAAATCACGCTGGCATACAATGCACGTATCCCAAGCAGATTTGTACAAATATTGAAAACACCAAAATCGATGATCGCTCCGATTAAACCAACCACGGCGAAGCGGAGAAATCGTGATCTTTCTTTCGTATTCGTGATGATCATGCAATGTCAAGCGCTTTCTTGAAATATGGGATTGTTTTAGCGATACCTTGTTCAACAGATGTTTTTGGTTCCCAACCGAGAATAGTCCGTGCACGTGTAATATCTGGTTGGCGGCGTTGTGGATCATCTCCCAGTCGGCGGTCAGGCAGGCTGACGACCCCGGTAGGATTACCAACCAGGCGATTGATGACCGAAGCAAAATTTGCGATGGATGTTTCCTGCGGGTTACCAATATTTACCGGAAAATGTTCGTCTGATAATAACAGCCGATAAATGCCTTCGATCAGATCATCGACATAGCAAAAGCTGCGTGTTTGACTTCCGTCCCCGTAGATCGTGAGTGGCTCACCTTTGAGGGCTTGCAGGATAAAATTGGGCACAACTCTGCCATCATCCAAACGCATCCCTGGTCCATATGTATTAAAAATACGCACAATGCGCGTATCCAAACCATGATAACGATGGTAAGCCATGGTTAATGCTTCGGCAAATCGTTTGGCTTCGTCGTATACAGAGCGGAAACCGATCGGGTCGGCGTGTCCCCAGTAGGATTCATCTTGAGGATGGACCTGTGGATCACCATAGATCTCACTGGTCGAGGCTAAGAGGAATCGAGCCTGGTTTGCCCTGGCAACCCCAAGGGTATTGTGCGTACCAAGGGCGCCTGCTTTCATGGTCTGGATAGGAAGGTTCGGATATCCATAAGGAGAGGCTGGATTTGGGCTGGCTGGAGAAGCGAAATGCATAACCGCATCCACCTTACCTGGGACAGAAATGAAGTTGGCAACATCGTGTTTAATAAATTCAAAATTTGGATTTCCACCAAGATGTGCGATATTCTCTACATTTCCTGTGATGAAGTTATCCATGCCAATCACTTGATGTCCTTCGCCAAGTAATCGATTACAAAGGTGAGAACCTAAAAAACCCGCCGCCCCAGTAATTAATATCCGCATATACTCTCCATTCAATAATTACCTCCAACTGACTCTACTGACCAAACCATCACCTGTCACTTGAAATTTTTCCTTTGTGGTCGAGTTTGTCAACCAAAGGTTACCTTCATAGATCGCAGCAACAAATGCGCCATTTTGGAAATCTGGAGACCAAACCACAGTTTGTGGATTCAAACCAGGCGAACCTTCGTCAGGCAGGAGGATATTTTTATTTGATCCGTCCTGATCCATTACGACTAATCGGTATCGGCTGTTATCACTTTGTTCGGGAAAGATCGCCTGAAGATAAGCCACATAGAAACTGCCATTTTCCCGAAATGTTGATGCTACTGGATTAGAGAACATCCCGTTATTGGACAACATATGAATTTGATATTCTTCGTCCAAAGATAATGCTGTCAAATCAAAAACAGTGGAACTCTCGGGTTTGTTGACATTCCCGATTGGATTGTGAACACTCGTGTAGAAGAATTTCCCATCCGGACTCCAGGTAATACCAGGTACCCAGGCCCAATCTGAACGTGTTTCATAAGGGATCTGCGAAATCTTCGAGAGGAATTTTCCATCTTTGAGACTCACAGTTCCAACATCATCCGGGCGTGTGTAAGCAAGTCTGGTACCATCTGGAGACCACGCGAAATTGCTACCCCACCATCCATAGATTCCGCCTGAGTTCGCCTCGATTACTTCAATTTGAGGATTTAGAGTACCGGATGAGGAGAATTTTTTATAATACAGATCGTTATTTGCTTGCCAACCTGGTGCTGCATCCCGAGGTTCGACGGTGGAATAAGCTATCATCTGGCTGGAGCTCGGTACAAAATCTGCAAAATGGATAACATTCTTCACTTTTAGATCGATCGGCCGGGAGGTTTCGGTGGTCAGCTTGAGCACCCACAATGTGTTGATGATTCCCTGGGACGTATCACCTTTTCGTGAGTATAATAGCCAATCCCTATCGTACGAGATGGAGAATACCCTCCCATCCAGGTCTCCGGTGGTGATCAGTGGACGGCGATTGCCTGTTGATCCGTCGACCAACCAGGCGTTCCCGTTATCAATATAGGCGAGAACTCCAGAGATATTCACCGGGCTGAACGGAACCTGAACACCCACCATGGTAATTTCGGGAACCGACTCTTTTAGGATGATGGACTTGAATTCGAGGTTGGATACTTCCAATTCATCTTCGTATATTTTTCGGTACGTAACGGTTCTTTCGCCATTTACACCCGGTTGGAGCAATCTAATCTCACCTTCAGGCAGGCTTTCGTTGTGGATCACCCTCTGTTCATATTGAATGATCTCGTTCTTCTCGGTGAATTCTTCCCGAATTCGGACGATTTGGATCTTGTCATTCAACGCAACGATCGTATTTAGAGGAGGATCGATCCTGTCGAGTGGCCCCAATACGACACCGCCATTGGTTAATGCGGTTTGAACAATGGAGTTGGCAGGAACGCTGACTTTAGATACCTTGCCATCTACCAGGATGGTTACGGTAATCTCCGGATTCTTCGGTGTCACTACGGTCTGACAGGCTGTCAATAACAGAAGAAGGAGCAGTAACCACAGATTTTTCATATTTTTGTCTGTATTTTAGTTTGATGTTTGAATAGTCATTCTACCGTCATCGATGGTCACACTCTGGATGGTTCTGCCACCCAATTCGTTCTTCATCGCCTGAACAATCGACTCATTTATGGTCGTAGAAAATTTTTCTTTCGATGATTGAGGTAAATCCATACCGCCAATTTCCATTTTGATGATCGTGATTTTCGGTGCTCCATCAGCCCCTACATCTACAGAAAAATCGAGCGAGACATCACCGGAAATAAACCCGCTGTCTACTTTACCACTGATCTGAGCGATACCATTATCCATCTTCACACCAGGGTCTTTAAGAACAATACCCGGATTGCTCGCTTGGTACTGGTTTATCCAGGAGAGCACATCAGTTTCAGTGAATGAGACTATGATATTGTCGTTACTTATAACAATCGTAGGTTCAACCAATAATTGGGTTGGTAAGCTAAGCGGAACCTGAGTGCTCGTTGGGACATTTTTTGTGAGACCGGGAAAGTTAGAGACTAAATTACAGCTCATAACCAGTATCCCGATAATGATTGATATAATGGTGATCTGAATTGATTTTTTCATTATCCTCTTTCTCAAGATTAAATTTTACTCGGGTAATTATAGCATGACAGATTCATCTGGAAATCAAGAAACCACTTCACTCGATGCGATGGTCGAGTCCCTCCTTTTTGTGGCTCCTGGGCCAGTTACTGTTGCGCAAATGGCTGCAGGAGCGGATCTAACGCCGGAGCAGATCGAAACAGGTCTCAAAATCCTGAAAGATAGATATTCCCAGGGATCAGGTTTATCCATTCAGGAACACCGGGGAAAATATCAATTAACCACTCGACCCGTTTTTGGGGTGATGATTGAAAAATTCCTTGGTTTACAGGCAACCAGCCGATTAAGTAGGGCAGCCATGGAGACCCTTTCAATTGTTGTTTATAAACAACCGGTAACCCGTCCGCAATTGGATGATATTCGCGGCGTCAACAGTGATGGCGTAATAAAGAGCTTGTTGAGTAAAGGATTGATGGAAGAGATCGGAAGAGGCGAGGGTCCGGGTAGGCCGATCATCTATGGGACAACCGCAGATTTCTTACAATATTTTGGTCTCAATTCCCTAGAAGAATTGCCTGAATTGGATTTGGGTGAACAACAGGCTGAAGAGATCCGTGAAAAAGTGTTTAAGGATTAATTATGGCTGAAGAAAGACTACAAAAGATTTTAGCCCAGGCCGGGTATGGGTCTCGCCGAGGCTGTGAATTGATTATCCTGTCTGGTAGGGTATCTGTAAATGGTAAGATCGCAACGATTGGTGAGAAAGCAGACATCACCAGGGATAAAATTATGGTTGATCTCAAACCCATTCGCAGACTACCCGAACCGGTGTACATTGCCCTTCACAAACCTCGTCAGGTATTATCGGCGATCCACCAAGATGATTCCCGCCCGGATGTTCTAAATTATGTGCCGGTAGATGCCAACCTTTTCCCTGTCGGCCGATTGGATTATGACAGCGAAGGATTGATCTTACTTACCAACGATGGTGATTTTGCCAACCAACTGACACATCCCCGCTACGAGCACGAAAAAGAATATATCGTTCAGGTCGGCAATAGACCAGAAACCAGCCAATTGGATATTTGGCGGAGAGGTGTTGTCCTTGAAGATGGGTATCGAACTGCGCCAGCCCGAGTGGAAGTCATTGATTCTTCTGCGAACGGCGGAACTCTTCGAGTCGTCATGCACGAAGGTCGCAAACGTCAGATCCGTGAGGTCGGATCGACCATTGGATTGCCTGTACTTCGGATCAAACGGGTACGCATAGGACTAATTCAACTGGGCACGCTCAAGCCAGGTGAATGGCGATATCTGAGCGAATCTGAGATCCGGCAGACTTTAAAAAAGACCAGCCCGGGGAGAAAACCGTACCGAAAACCTGCTGGATCAACAATGAGTCGTAGAGTTTTATCGCCTCGTCCAGGGACCAAACGTCCTTTATCAGATAGATCGAGGAAGCCTGCCGATAAATCCGACGGACGACCACCCCGGAAAGCGGCGGTTAGAACAAAAAAACAAGAGGATCGGAGTTAACTCCGATCCTTTACATTATCGGTTTACATTCCTACTTGAGTGGGTATTTTTCTTCAAGATAATGGTTGATCTGTGCCAGTGTTTCATCTGGAACTGCTTCGGTTTTGACATATTTCCGTACCACATCTTTAAGCTTCTTCGCTGGCAGAGTGGGGATTGGAGCGTCTTCCGCTTCAATTTTTACAGCAGAATTTGTGAATACTAGAGCAACTCGGATCGGTGGAAATTCGGTTTGATTCGGAAAAGTCCTGATCAACATATTCGAAATTTCCTTCTCGGTAGCAGAGGCTTCCATATCCGGTCGACCAAGGCTCTCTCCACCAAATAATCGCATCAATACTGATCCACCTTTTTGTTTCCAGCGGTCCTTATCGAAACGAATGGTCCCATTCTGCGAGTAGGGTAAAAATCCCCAAATACCGGATGGTCCGACCAAGAGATGAGATAGAGGTGAGCGGTAATGATAGAGGGTGAATTTCGCATCCAATCCTTTGAGCGCATCAGTAATATGTTCGTCCGGGCGAGGTTTTTTCCCAAATCGATTTTGAAAGTAGATACTTACCTGGGAGAAGGTAAAACCTAGGATCAATGCAGCCATCGTCCATGTAAGCAAACCGGGATCGTCGGGTCTTTGGAATGACGCGATCAGACCAACAGCAAATATGGCCAGGGAGGCATAAAAGGTTATCTTCGCAATTTGCGCATTTCGTTTGATCAATTTTTCGTTCGTTACGATTTTCATTGATTATTCAGCTCTCCAACAAGGTTATAGTTGCGCGATTTGAGTTTGGATGGACTCTCTCAAGCTGGTCAACAAACCAGAAGAAATGGCTTGTTTGGCGGCAATTGCCGCACTGAACATTGCGTTTTCATCTGAACGGCCGTGACCAACATATACTAATCCATCAATGCCCAGAAGTATAACAGCTCCGGTCTCCGCAGGGTCCATGAGTTTTCTGACCTCGGCGAAAGCCGGTTTTGCCAAAAATGCCCCGATCTTAGTCCTAAGGGAAGATAATAACCCAACTTTCAATTTGGAGATGATAAGTTTTCCGACAGCTTCACTCGTTTTCAACATGATATTACCGGTAAATCCATCGGTGACTACCACATCCGCATTGCCGCCGAAAAGTTCTTTCCCCTCCACGTTGCCAATAAAATTAAGATTGGTTTTTTCTAGCAAGTGGAATGAATCTTTGACTAATTGATTCCCTTTACCGGCCTCTTCGCCATTTGAAAGCAATCCAACCCGCGGTTTATCAACGTGCAACACCTTCTGAGCGTAGATACTACCCATTACGGCGAACTCAAGTAGAAATTCAGGTTTACACTCGGCATTCGCTCCTATATCTAAAACAACACATTTTCCGGTTGCCGTAGGGAAAAGGGCGCACAATGCAGGTCGTAAGACCCCCTTGATACGACCAAGTTTCAATAATGCGTTAACCATGGCGCCGCCGGTATTACCCGCCGTGACGAAGGCTTGTCCATCTCCTGATTTCAATAGTTCCATTCCAACTGCCATGGAATTTTGTGCTTTTTTCCGGGCGTTTTCCACTGGTTTATCTTCCATTTCCAGCACTTCCGAGGCGTGGACAACCTGTATAGGGAGGTCTTTTCCTCCGTAATCAGCGATTTTTCTATTCAAAATACTCTCGTCACCAACCAAGATGATCTCTTCAGAAAATTCTCTGGTGTAACGAATGGCTGCCTGTACCTCAGGGTCAGGGTGGGCATCACTGCCCATGGCATCTAAAATGACAGTCATAATAGCTCCTTCAGCGTGTAAATTGGGAGTGCTTCCTTGACAAGAAAATGGAGGCAGTTATAATTGCAATGCTTTCCGCGCTGGTGCTGGAATTGGCAGACAGGCATGGTTGAGGGCCATGTGCCGCAAGGCGTGGGGGTTCAAGTCCCCCCCAGCGCACTAAGCAAGCCGCTATATGCGGCGTTTTTATTTAACCACTGCCACAATTAAGGATAGACGATAACAACCTTTTCTGCAAGGTAAACAACCGGAACCAAGATGGCTATAATGAGTAGGAATTACAAGGAGGAGGCAAGCATGTTCCTGGTAACTGTTTCTAAAATGAAAGAATTGGAAATTAAGGCCAATGAAAATGGTCTTTCATTTGACGACATGATGAGGGCAGCCGGAAAAGGAATTGCTCTGATAATCGACAAACTATACGACCATCTCCGGGGAGTTTATCCAATTATTGGGCTGGCGGGATCTGGCAATAATGGGGGTGACACGATCATCGCGTTGGAAGTTCTTGGGTCGTTAGGTTGGGATGTACAGGCATTGGTTTATCATCGTCTAAAAGATTCAGATCCGTATTTATTCGAGTTATCTCAGTCTAATATACAAATACTCGAGTACAAGGAAAAAGTGCTCGATGAGGTGATGCAATCGGATTGTATCCTTTTGGATGGATTATTAGGTACTGGTACTACCCTGCCGTTGAAACCTGAATTAAAGAAACTCCTGGCTCACACGAAATCTCTCATCCAAAACCGTCCTTTTCAGTTTATTACTGTAGCCGTGGATAATCCAAGTGGGGTGGATTGTGATTCTGGTGAGGTATCACCAGAGACTCTCCCGGCAAACCAAACGATCTGTCTTGGGGCTGTAAAAAATGGTCTTGTGACTGGTGATGCGTTAGGGCTTTGTGGAGAGATCCTCGTCGCACCGATTGGTTTCGACCAGATGATCCCTGGCTGGCAGAAAGGCTTGCCTGAACTTCTTAGCGACAAGGTGGTTCATCAAATGCTTCCAATCCGAAACCGTCTCGGCCACAAAGGAACCTTTGGTACGGGTTTGGTGATTGGAGGTTCTTCCAATTTCACTGGAGCACCCCTTCTCTCTGGAAAAGCAGCTGCGTACTCCGGTGCCGGAATGATACAGATGGGTGTGCCGTCCACCATTCAACCAATTTTAGCAAGCGCGTTTCCAGAAGCGATCTGGCTTTTATTACCCGAAGAAGGCGGGCGCTTATCTGCTGGAGGGGTGGATCTCATCAAAAAAACGTTTGAGACGATCAACGGGATGCTGATCGGACCAGGCATGGGAATGGAGCCGACGACAGAGAAATTAGTTCGAAGTATACTTGTCCGTTGATACCAAGAAATCAGACCATATCGGATTCAATACAGGTATGGCAACGAAAAACAAAGAAAAATATACCCTCCCTCCACTGGTCATCGACGCGGATGGACTTAAGCTGACTGGCGAAAATGGAAGGATGGCATAAGTTTTTACCGCACGGGACGATCCTCACTCCTCATCCAGGTGAGATGTCCATCTTAACGGGATTGCCCGTTGAGGAGATCCAATCCAACAGACGGGAAATTGCTCTGCAATACGCTAAGGAATGGAAGTGCGTTGTGGTCCTCAAGGGAGCCGGGACAATTATCGCTGATCCAAAAGGACAATCGTATCTGATGCCGCTTGCCACCTCTGCTTTGGCTCACGCAGGGACTGGTGATGTTTTGTCAGGGATCATTCTCGGGTTACTCGTCCAGGGACTTCCTCCATTTGATGCGGCTTCCGCCGGTGTTTGGATCCATGCGAAAGCTGCCCTTCTGGCGAACGAGGTGTGTGGGCATCCTGCTTCTGTATTGGCAGGAGATCTGGTGGATCAGGTAGGATCGGTCCTGCAAAAGGTTTGGCAACAGTAAGTCCCATTAACAAACGAAAATCCCTACCCAGCAAAAAATACCCCGGGTAGGGATTTATTATTTTTTACTAGTAAATTATTCAGCGTCGGCTGTCTTGCGAACTTTCTTCGCGATCTCAGTCACTTTTGCTTTTTGCTGCTCAAGCACAACCTGACCTTTGCTGGTAAGTTCACCGGCGGTCATCTTGGCTTCTTTTGCCAGGTTGGATACTTTAACTTTCGCATCTGCTGAAAATGCCTCGGCTTTATCCGCCACATCTTCATAGGTATCCACCGCTTTATCTTTCAGCTCAATAGCTTTTTCTTTAATCATGGTTCGGGTTTCTTCCCCAGATTGAGGTGTAAGTAATAGCGCAACTGCGGCACCTGTCAAACCACCGATGACAAAACCAACCAGGAACGATCCAAAATCAGACCTATCAGACATATTGTGCTCCTTTCAAGAACCATTGTCAGATCATTTGAATATATTGACTAAATCGAGTAATTTCTTAAGACCGGCGAGGTATTCATTCAGTTTTATTACCGGTCCGACCATATTGTCGCTCAAGAATTGGGTTGTCCCTTTTAATGTATTTACAGTCTCAGTGGTAGATTTCAGTATAGGACGGACCTCATTATTCAAGAGGTTGATAAGCGAAGCGAGCTGGATGATCAGTACCACCAGGGCAATCCCGATGACAAGAAACTCAACAGCCATGAAGATAATAAAAATATCCCGAATTTTTCCGGTGCCATCTGAGTCCATACCTGATAGAGTAAAGATGGCAAATATGATCCCGGCCAAAATCAAGATCCCCAAAGCAACTACAATGAAGGTAATATTCCTTTTCCGGTTTTGTTCAGGATCGGATGGTAGTTCGATATTTTGGTCAGAAGAGATATTTTCTTCAGAATTCATATAAAAATTATAGCATAGTTCAAGCAGGTGGAAGAAGTTTATACAGGGTTTATAAGGTTATTCGCCAAATTCCATCGAATATTCTGCTGCTTCGTCAATCATTCCGCTGGGTTCCATCATGATTTCCGAAAATAGTTGATCCTGGTGGGTCTCGATCAGGTGTTGTTTCACCAATTCAAGCAATGCCAGAAAAGTAACCACTAATTCAAGGCGATTATTTTTATCTTGAAGCATGGATGAAAATGAGATCGATCCATTCTCTCTTAGTGTAGAAACGATCAAGCCGATCTTTTCACGGATTGTCACCTGGGGCAGAGTAATAACGGCGTCCCCAAAGGTTGGATCGTTCTTCCCAAGGAGGACAGTCCTGGCCGCTTCGGCAATCTCGTAAATGGTTATTCCGCTAAGATCTAGAATTCCTTCAATTTTATAATCGGGTGCGATATGTAAAAAGGTAGATTGACGTTTTTCTTCACGCCAGAAAAAGAATTGCGAAGCTTCTTTGAATTTTTTATAGAGGATCAATTGCTGTGCAAGGGCTTCACCGGGATCTTCTTCACCGATCTCACGAGTTGGAGGTGTAGGTAGAAGCGCTTCTGATTTGATCTGGATCAATCTCGCAGCTACTACCAAGAAGTAGGAAATCTCAGTCGGATCCTTAAATTTCGATATTCTCCAAGTAAGCCAGATATTGATCTGTGACCTGTGCCAAGGCCAATCTGGTTATATCCAGTTCTGCTTTGTCAATTAAGGTCAAGAGAAGGTCCAAAGGACCTTCATATACGCTGGTATTGATGCGATAATCTTCGGGTAGACCAGGTTGAACTAAAACGGGCATAGAGGGTATTATAGCAACGAAGTTCCGGTCTGTACACAATTCCAGTTTTGGGGTGGGGTTGGGTATAATCATCCTATGGCAAATAAATCCTTGACCCACCTCGATTCAGACGGTAAAGCGCACATGGTCGATATTTCCACCAAGGAATCGACCCAACGGATAGCAATCGCAGGAGCCCAAATTATCCTCAACCCATCCACCCTGGATTTATTGATGGAAGGTAATCTTAAAAAAGGTGATGCTCTTGGGGTAGCTCAGATCGCAGGTATTCTCGCAGCAAAAAAGACCTCCGATCTGATCCCGCTATGCCATCCAATCCAACTGAGTCAGGTTGAAGTGACTTTGACTCCCGAAAAAAACCTGCCCGGAATTGAGATCAGGGCAACTATCCGGACTTTTGATCGAACCGGTGCTGAAATGGAAGCGTTGACCGCGGTATCTATCGCAGCGCTAACTGTCTATGACATGATCAAAGCTGTCCAAAAGGATGCGAGGATCCACAATATCCGGTTGATCGAAAAACATGGCGGCAAAAGCGGAGATATTGTTAATGAGTGAACTTCCGATCAATGTGACTATTCATTTTTTTGCATCCGCCCGGGAAATAGCCGGAGAACGAGATATATCAATAACATTAGTATCTGATCACAACCTTGATGAGCTGAAAGCGAGATTGATCCAGACAATTCCCGCTTTGTCCAATCGATTGGATCACTTCCTGCTGGCTGTGAATCAGGAATTCGTTACGGAAAATATCATGCTGAAAGATGGCGATGAAGTCGGGATCTTTCCACCTGTCTCCGGAGGGAGTATTCCTCCCTCCATCACGATAGTAACTAAAGGTGATATCGATCTTAACGATCTATCAGCCCTGATCAAGGCACCCCATATTGGTGCCGCCGTAATATTTACAGGATTTGTCAGAGGTGAATCTCCCGATACATCTCATCCCCAGACTATAAAATTGAACTACGAAGCGTACGAACCAATGGCAGTAAAGAAAATGGAACAGATCTGCGAGGAAATTCGTGCCCAATGGCCAAAGATATATGGCATCTTCCTTGTGCAGAGAATTGGTACACTCCATCCAATGGAGATCACGACTGCCATCGGTGTAAGCAGCGGTCATCGCGATGAAGGTGCGTTCGAAGCAGCGAAATATGGAATTAACCGTTTGAAAGAGATCGTTCCGGTTTGGAAAAAGGAAATTGGACCGACCGGGGAAGAATGGGTGGAGGGAACCTATCGACCCGGAAACCTGAAATGATAGATCTCATCCGATGCCAGAAATGTCAATCACCTTACCCTGCGCAAGGTTTGCCATACTTATGCCCTTCCTGCGGAGGAGTGTATGATCTTTCAACCCTCCCGCTCTATCAGTCAGACCTTATCAATAAAAGATTTCCAGGTATATGGAAATACCAGCATTCATTCGGGATGAATATCGATCCCTCCAGCATTTCACTCGGCGAAGGAGCAACTTCTCTTGTCTGGGATTCATACCAGGGAAAATCCATCGGATATAAATTAGAGTATCAAAATCCAACCGGATCCTATAAAGACAGGGCTACAGCTGTCCTCGCTGCGCAATTAATTGCCAGAAATGTTCACGAGGCAGTGGAAGATTCATCCGGGAATGCAGGCGCATCTTTTGCCGCGTATGCAGCCAAAGCTGGGATCAAGGCAACCATATTTGTGCCATCCACTGCGTCAGGACCCAAGTTACGCCAGATAGAGCAGTTTGGGGCTAATTTAGTGCGTGTGGATGGACCTCGTTCGGAAGCAGCTCGTCTTGTTCGAGAAGCAGCGAATAAAGGGACTGCCTATGCGAGTCATGCGTATCTCCCATTTGGAATGCTGGGAATTGCCACAATCGCCTACGAGCTGATTGAACAGACTAACAAGCCTATTGGGACAGTAATTGCGCCAGTGGGGCATGGAAGCCTATTATTGGGCATTATACGAGGATTCCAGGCGCTGATCCGAGCTGGAAAGGTGAAGGATCTACCGTATTTTATTGGGGTCCAGGCAGCGAATTGCTCCCCAGTCTACAATGCGTATAGCCATAATAGTACACAGGATTTTACAAAACCGACCATCGCAGAAGGTGTCCGGGTTACGACACCATTGAGGGGAGATCAGATCCTGGAGCAATTTAATAAAAATAATGGTAAGATAGTGGCAATCGAAGAGGAATCCATTCTAAGCAGTCGATCTCAATTGGCAACAAGGGGAATTTACGTAGAACCAACCTCGGCTCTTGTTTGGTCAGCGCTCAAACATGAAATTAATACGTTGGTCGAGCCGGTTATCCTGATACTATCGGGATCTGGCTATAAATATTCTAGTCAATAGAGTTCAAGGGTCTCAAGAACCAGCACACAAGTATGGGTTTTGCGTTCCTTTAACTCGGGAGTCAATTCATGAATGTTGGTAAACCAGAGGATGATCATGAGCGTCCGAGTGATCTGGCCAGGCGGTTAAACCTATCCTTCGGAAAAGACTTACTCTTGCTGACCAGGGCATTAACCCACCGGTCCTATATTAACGAACACCCAGACGCATTGGAAGACAACGAACGACTGGAATTTCTTGGTGATGCAGTTCTGGATTTCATGGTGGGAGCCTACCTATATCATCATTTCCCCGAGATGCCGGAAGGAGATTTGACGCGAATGCGGTCAGCCCTGGTCTACACCGAAAAGCTGGCTCAATTCGCCAGGATGATAAATTTGGGTAATGCAATCAGACTGGGTAGGGGAGAAGAACAAGCCGGTGGCCGCGATAGAGTTCCCATATTATGTGATACGTTTGAAGCGGTCGTGGGTGCAATTTACCTATCCTCAGGCATTGATGGGGTGACCCGTTTTATTACCCCATTGCTGGATCCGGCGGCGATGGATATCATCACAAATCATAAAATTGAAGATCCAAAAAGCCGCTTACAGGAATGGTCCCAATCGCACGGGTTATCCACGCCGGTTTACAACACACGCAACATCAGCGGTCCGGATCATGATAAAGAGTTTGAGGTGGAAGTCATCATCAACGGGGAAGGCTATGGTATAGGATTTGGTCATAGTAAACAACAAGGGGCGAAACAAGCTGCCCGCCAGGCGCTCTTGAAAATTGGTATTGTTCACGATTAATCTTTCTTTGGGAATCATTTATGCCACTCAGACTTAAAACGCTGGAACTTCACGGATATAAAACTTTTGCCGCCCGGTCAACATTTGAGTTCCCCGGGATGATCACCGCTATCGTCGGACCGAATGGCTCGGGAAAGTCGAATATTGCCGATGGTCTGCGCTGGGTATTGGGTGAGCAAGCCTATGGATTGCTACGAGGAAAAAAGACGGAAGATATGATCTTTTCCGGATCTGAGGGCAGACCCCGGGCTGGTATGGCGTCCGCTACGATCCATTTTGATAATGCTGAGGGTTGGTTGCCAATCGATTATTCAGAAGTTGCCATAACCCGCCGGGCTTATCGTGATGGTCAAAATGAGTATCTCCTAAATGGTCAGCGGGTTCGATTGCGGGACATCAGCGAACTTCTTTCACAGTCCGGTCTTTCTGAACGCACTTTCACAGTTATCGGACAGGGCATGGTGGATGCATCCCTCGCTCTCAGACCGGAAGAACGTAGAAAGCTCTTCGAGGAAGCCGCCGGAATTGGTTTATATCGATCGAGACGGGAAGAATCCCTCACTCGTTTGGATAATACCCATAGGAATATCGAGCGGGTGAAAGATATTATCGCTGAGCTTGAACCTCGAGTAAACCAATTAGAGCGCCAGGCAAAGAAAGCGATGGAATTCGAGAGAGTCAAAGCTGATCTGCGGATGACTTTACGTGAATGGTATGGGTATCATTGGTATAAGAGTCAACAGGATTTGATTCACCAACGGGATTCTGTACGACGCCAGGAAAAAGTTGTTGAAGCGGATCGGCTTAAGCATGGGACTCTTGCATCGCAGGTAAGCCAACTTCGATTGCAGATTCAAGAGCTTCGCTCCAAGCTGAATCAATGGCATGGTCAGGCATCCGTGCACCACAATGAAAAAGAAATTGTGTCCCGTGAAATCGCAGTGATTGAGGAAAGGCTTCGATCACTGACAGATCAGTTAAATAACCACCGGGTGGATGAAGTCCGATTAAAACAGGAATTAGAGTCGACCAGGGAAAATATTACTGGATTGGAAGACGAAAAAGAAACCCTGGAATTGGATCTGGCTGAATCCAAGAAGAAAACTGAACAGGTGAAGCTTCGTCTGGATGAATTACGTGAGCAGAAAACACGCCGTGAAAGAGCTGTGAGCGAGATAAGGCGGCGGATCAACCAATTGGAATCTACTCTCATCCAATACCAGACTCAAGTGGAAGAAAAAACTAACCGGAAGAAATCCATTTCTGTCTCCAAAGATACGGTTCAAAAAACAATTGATGAGACGACATCCCAAGTCGAATCCCTTCAGATTGAATTGGAAAAAAGCAAGAACGAGAAAGATCAGGTCGATAAGGATGCGAAATCAATTCAAGTCCAGATTTCAAGCTACCAACGCGAACAAAATGTCCTCACCTCCAGATTAAATTCCAACCGGGCGAAACTTGCTAAACTGCAAGGCAACCTGGCGCAATTAAAAATCGAGATGGATGTCATTATCCAGGCAGAGAAAAACCTTACCGGTTACTCTGCCGGCGCCAAACAACTATTAACACTCATCCGAAAAGGTGATCTGCGGGGAATGGAAAAAGCGTTGAGTAGTGAGCTATTGATCCCCGAAGAATATGAAGCGGCCATCGCAGCCGCATTGGGTGATTTTGTAGATTCGGTCATCGTTTCAGACGAAAAAGATTTGGAAATCGCATTGGGTGCTCTGGAATCTCTCAGCAACACCCGATCCGCGATCCTTTCAAAGAATTTCGCTTGGATTGCAGAAAAAGATTGTATTAAAAGCCAACTCCATCGTCGGGAATGCCATTGATTTGATCAAATTCCCTCCGTCATATCAAAGTTTTCTGGAATTGTTACTCAACAATGTCATATTGGTCCGGACAAGAAAAGACGCGAAATCCGTCCTCGATCAACTACCCGATTCCGGTAGAGTGGTTACGCTCAACGGGGAGGTATTTTATAAAAATGGCGCAGTTATTGGCGGTAAATTAGGGCCAAGCACCAGAATCAGTCGTCCTCGCCAACTCCAGGACCTGCAGCAGCAATTAAACGACCTTCAGTCAGAAGTGGATGCTTCCAGAAAAGACATCGAGAAAGATGAGAATGTACAACAAGACATTCAAGAGAATATCACCAACCTTGAAAAAAAGAGTGCAGAGTTACAAAACCAGCTTCGACAGGTAAACCAACAATATCAACAAGTTTCGCTTCACGAAGAAAAAGCCAAACGCCAACTCGATTGGAATCATACCCAACAACTTAATCTGGAAACTGAACAGAAACAACTGGACCATGAGATAAGCAAATCACGGGTGGGTATTCAGGATATGAATACCGAAGTGAAAAAGTTGACTGATGAGCTCTCGCTGATCAACCAGGAATTGGATGTTGAGGATATTGATACGTATCAATCAGAATACAACTTCCAACAGACGAATATTGCCGTTAATCAGCGTGCGCTCAATGATCTACTACGCCGTATTCGTGAGAAACAGGACTTTCTATCAAATACCGAAAAAAATGTTCAAAATTTAACGCAAAAGATCGATCAGATCCAGACAAAGCATGTTGAAATTGGAAGAAGAAAAAGAGGGCAAGAAAACTATCGAAGAACTTGCGATCAACAGATCTGTCACTGCTTCAGGATCAGATCCTGCCGGCCGAGGCGGAATTGACCGAATACGATGAGAAATACAATCAGTTGCTGGAGATTGAAAATAACAGTCAGAATACCCTGGCGAATGGAGAAAAATACCTTACCCAGGCGCAGATGGATTTTTCCTATAAAAAAGAAGCGATTGAGACTTTGCGCAGACGAATCGAAGAAGACTTCGGTCTGGTGGCCTTTGAGTACTCAGAGGATCAATCCGGACCCACTCCATTGCCTTTTGAAGGAATGGTGGAAGAGCTGCCGCATGTCGAAAAGCTTTCCCCGGAATTGGAGGAGAGTCTTACCCACCAAAAAGCACTGATCCGTCGGATGGGTGCTGTAAATCCGGAAGCCCAGGCAGAATATCTCTCAACCAAGGAGAGACATGATTTCCTGAAAAACCAGGTGGCAGACCTTTTCAAGGCAGAAGAAGACCTGAAAAAGATCTTAATGGATCTGGACCAGTTAATGAAGTCGGAATTCCACAAGACCTTTCAATTGGTAGCTGAAGAATTTCCACGTATGTTTAATCGCCTTTTCGGTGGGGGTAGCGCAAGGCTATCATTGACCGAACCAGACAACATTCACGATACCGGGATCGAAATTCATGCCCGTCTGCCGGGGAAACGAGAACAGGAACTGACCTTGCTTTCTGGTGGAGAAAGAAGTTTGACCGCGGTAGCCCTGATTTTCGCGTTGTTGAAAATTGCACCAACCCCGTTCTGCGTGTTGGATGAGGTGGATGCTGCACTCGATGAGACGAATGTCGGCCGTTTCCGGGAATTGTTGGAAGAATTGAGCAAGGACATCCAGTTTATATTGGTCACACATAACAGAAATACTGTCCAGGCAGCGAATGTGATCTATGGTATCACGATGGGAAAAGATTCAACCAGTCAATCGATCAGCTTACGCCTGGATGAAGTATCCGAAGACATGTTAGCTCGGAACTAGAATGGAAAACAAAAAAAAGGAGTGGTTTTTTCGAACCACTCCTTTTTTGTTTACTGATATTGAAATTATTGTTGTTGCTGTAATACGGTTGCCAGATCAGGGATGCTTGGAACACGATCCTTCCAATAATCAAATTCCTGAATCTTTACGGTTTCTTTTTGTTTTGTAAGCCATTCGGTAAATGCCTTAGTCTGGAGATCGCTAAATGCTTGAGCATCAACTGCTTTCTCTTCATGACCAAGTACCTGTATTATATGAAAACCAAACGTCGTTTTGACTGGATCGCTGATTTCACCAACGTTGAGTTTGAATGCGACGGCTTCAAAATCAGGTACCATTTTTCCAGTACCGAACCAGCCTAGATCGCCACCCAAATCTTTGTTTGAAGTATCCTTCGATAATTCTGCAGCCAGAGCAATGAAGTTCTCGCCTTTCTTCAAACGCTCGAGAACAGTTTTTGCTTCATCGATCGTATCGACCAGAATATGGCGAGCCCAGACCTGATCTTCCACTGGTTTCACGTCTGCTGTGATAACTTTTTGCAGTTTTTCGCGGTAGAGGGCACTTTCATAGATGATCCGCAGATCTGCTTCCGTCACATTGGCGTCATTCTTCCAGGTGGTCAGATACTTATTGTAGAGCGCTTTATACCCATCAAGAGTGTAAGGCGTAGCCGTGGGAGCGGGAGCTACGGTTGGAGTGGGACCTGAAGATGTCGGTACGACTGCGACTGTTGGTTCTATCGTCGGTTGCAGTGTGGATTCAACTGTGGCTTCCTGGGTCGGTAAAGCTCCAACAGTAGGAACTAATGTGGCGATCCACTTTTCTTGTTGAGCAGACATTGTGGAAGTTGGAAATGCTGTCGGCAAGACTTCTGCGGTTGGAGTTCCCTTGGGAAAATAACCGAAAGCTTCCTGAAGAGCGCTATCCACTTCTTCTTTGGTTACAGTAATCCCACGTTTTGCTGCCTCATGTCGGATAATCCGGTCTTCAATCAATTGATTCTTGACCTGTTCTCCGATGATGGATGGTGTATTTAATTGGTTTTCAATTTGCGAGAGGGTGTTTTGAAAATAAGCGCTGTAGTTCGGATCAGAACCAAACATTTGAGCCATTTGCGCGGTAGATTGGTATTGTTGAATTACCTGCCACCGGTAATAACGTACAAATGCACCGAATTCATTGGTAGATATCGAATCACCATCGACTTTGGCGATAGGTTGTCTGCCGCGAAGAACACTCTGATCAAGCACCCCATACCCGAGAATACCCACGACCAGAACGATCACAATGATGGATATTGTCATGATCCATCAATTCTGAATACTTTCTTTCTCCACTCTGGCGAGGTGTTTCTTCGTGACGATCTTTGTTGATTGATCTTTTGGCATATATGTCACCTGACACAAAGAGAATGGGGTGTAAGTGCGATTACTTACACCCCACTCCTTTATTTTGGATTATCGATCGTTTTTATTATCAGTAAAGGGCAGCAATGCGATCTGTCGAGCCCGTTTTACTTCCCCGGCTAATGCACGTTGGTGCTTGGCACAGGTTCCTGTTTGCCGGCGAGGGCGGATCTTACCTTCTTCCGTTACAAAGCGACGAATGATATCAATACTTTTGTAATTGATTTTCAGGTTTTTATCCACACAAAACTGGCAGAATTTTGGTCTGGCAACATAATGCCTGGGACCAGAAACAGGAGCATCATTTTCGTTTACATCTGACATTTCTTTCACTCCTTCATTTTCGTAAGCTAGGTTGGTTAGAAGGGAAATTCTTCTTCTGTTTCTTCCGATAATGGATTATCGCCATTTTGGATTACAGGACTTTCCCTTCGATCTCCCAACATCAACATTTCATTTGCTACAATTTCAATACTTACATGTTTAACGCCTTCGTTATCATCCCAGCGTCTGGTTTGTAAACGTCCTTCAACGTATACTTGCTGACCTTTAGAAAGATAATTTTTACAGCGTTCGGCTAGATTTCCCCAAGCAACCACATTGAACCATTCTGTCTCACTGTGCTGTTCGCCATCTGAGGATTTCCATAAACGACCGGTCGCTACTGTAAAGGTGGTAACCGGTTTGCCGGAGGGAGTATAACGCATCTCAGGATCTCTCCCTAAATGACCAATGATCATCACTTTGTTTAAGCTGCGTGTCATGTCAACATCCTCTCTGCTGATTAAAGGCGGTCTTTTCAACAACTACTCGTCCAAACAAATCATGATGTAACGTAAGACAGGCTCTAAGAAACGAATATTGCGGTCTAACGTAGCGCTGAATGATGGTTCAATTTGGTATTCAAATAAAACGTATTGACCTTCGCGTTGTTTGCGAATAGTATACGCCATACGACGTCGACCCCAAACATCGACTTTGGTAATTGTTCCATTACCTTCAGTAATCCAGCCTTTAACTTTTTCGAGTACACCGTTAAGAGCTGTCTCATCCAGGTCTGGATGAATAATACAAACAAGTTCGTAATTGCGCATGGAATCCTCCTTTCCTCGGATTTGCACGCGTTTTCACCGTAGATGAACCGCGTGCGGAAAGTAAGGCACACCATTGGTGTGCCTTTCATAACGAAAAGATTATATCACAAAGATGGAAAACCGGTTATCGGGAGACTGCCAGTTTGATCACTTTCCCCTTTTGGTCCAGAGTAAGCCGGGCATAGTGGAAATGCTGCTTCCTCGCCACTTTATATTCTTTGCTTACCGTTACAACCGTCCGTTTTTCGGGTAAAGCTTGAGTTGATTTTGAAAATAACTCAGTGGCTTGCGATTGGCTCGCATATTGTTTACTCATCGAGAAATTGGCATCTTTCAGACCGGGAAGGTATTGTTCCACGATCAGCTTAACATGAGACATCATGTCGCTATTCACTTCTGAAGGATCGAGGGATTCCTCTTCGCTTTCGCAGACTGTAAGAACCGGCTCTTTTATTCGTTCACGTCTAATAGCTTTACTGGATTTCTTATTGTGAAGAATTGCAACCAGGGGATCACCATAGAGGACAAATGAAATCAGAGTTTTTTGGTCTTCCCCATCCAAGAATCCCTGGCGTTTGGTCATTTCCTGTGCCATCATCACTTTAGAATTGCGGACAGCTTCACCCACTGGTGTGCCGACCTTAACCAGTTTCCAGAAATTGCTGGCCAATTGATCAGCCCCGATTAGTGGAGCTGAAACAGAACCATAAGAAACACAGGTCGATCCGACCAGCGCCTTTGTTCCTGTCGATATGAATTTGAGTGAGAGCGCCTGGTCTTCATTTTTACCATCGATGAAAGCTCCGTAGCAAGCTTCGGTGAATATCACAGTGGGGGCGTTTCCATCGTTCGGAATATCCTGGTTACTAACTGCTAATGGATATTCGGGGGAATCCTTCAGATCATTGAACTCTGGCTGGCCATACCATTCAGCCGCATCGGCTACCCCATGAAGGTTATAGTATTGAAGTTTGGATGGATAGAAACCATTGCCAATCAGCTCACCTGAACGGGTGGGCGGAGAAGCCAGCATGGATTGGCCATCACCTATCTGTCGATAGACATCCAGGGATGCCTGTTTCCAGACAGCGGCTGAGTAACCAAATGAAGGGCGGTATTTGGCAATTCCATGAGATAAGACCCGTCGCATGCCGTTCCAGATCGGTGAGAAGATGCTAATACGCTGCCACCAGGGTTCTTCCGCGGATTGCTCGGCGTGATAAGTGATCATCTTGCGCAAGTATTGTAGCAATATTCCTGCGTCACGATTGGTTCCACCAGGAAGACGGCCTACCGGCCATTCCGGAACGAAATAGTTATCATCTACCGTCGCGTACGGATTATCAGATGCGATTTGTGTGTCTGCATCATCGGTTGGATTGGGAAGATAATGGAAAGGCACGACTTCTGGTCCGCCGACAATAAACAGGGCGCCTATCATTTCACCCCGTTTGGCTAAAGCTTTATCCAGGTCTGCGATGGCTAATTTGATCTTCCAGGGATCGTTGAACGGAGCTGGTTTTATCCCGAAAGAGGATGTACTGGCTGCGTCATCCACATAGAGCAGAATTGAATTCCAACCTTTTTTCTTGCGAATACCTTCCACAACCTGTTTCATCAATTCATCCAGGATAAAGCTGGATTGTGAACCATATTGGTTTTCCAAACCCTTACGGGTGGATAGGACTACATAGGTGGGGAATCTTCCATCGCTGCGAGTAACACCGCTGATGCGCAGTCTGGTGGCGATCCGTTCCAGCTCTTCCCGAACGTCCTGCAGGCTTTCTGGTCCTAATTTACCCTGATCCAACCTTGTAACCGGCATCTCCTCGACGACCGGGGTTGGTTTTGTCTCGACAGCAGGCACTACGTTCACAACAGTGGGGATAGGTTCTGGAATGACTTCCTCTTCAACCACTTGAGCTACCGTAACGGTCTCTTCGACTATCTCAACCGGTACTGGAGTCTCAGGTTGTGGCGGTGCAATTGGTGCGGAACTGAATGGCAACTGATTCCAGCCCAAAGCAGCGGAGATGGAGGTAGGTATACTGGCTTCGAAACGGATTTGCATCGATTCAGGCCAGAGAAGACGATATGGATGATTTTCTCCCCAGATTCGGCGGATAACCTGCCCAGAGGAATCACGAGAAGCGCATTGATGTAATAAGGCGACAGCTTCTGTATCTTCGCCTGTGCTCAATTTTGCGGCAGCCAGGAAAAGCGTTACGGGAATGCAATCTGGCCAGCGGGAATGATATAGACTGGCGAGGTTCAGTAAGGTTTGGCTATCGTGCACGGCAGAGACGATCTGCAGATGGAAAGAGGCAGACAGATCAATCGTAGAATCAGCAATTAATGCTTGTTGAATCAGTAATTCTGCATCTTCCAGTTTATCCGTTTCAAAGGCTTCCTGGCTCTGACGGTAAGACTTACTCCAGGCGGGAATGGTAGTTCCGGCCACGTGCCGCCCATTCAACGCATACAGGTAGCCGGCTTCCTGGTTTGTATTTTTTCCAAGCTGAGCCAGGACCGAAAGGCGTAACTCGTGGGCAACAACAAATTCTGGATCAGATGAACAAACCATATCCAGAATGGGGAGTGCCTGTAGCGCTTTTCCATCCTCTGACAGTGTACGCGCATAAAAGTAATTAAATTGGATATCCCCAGGAAAAGCTGCCAGCCAATTGAGTACCAATTGGCGGACGAACCGGTATTCTTTTTTACGAAAACCGACGCTAAGGATCGTCAGTAAATCGTCCCGGCTGATATTGCCGTGATTAAGGATTGGATTATTGGGTATGCCGCTCATGAGTGAACCGATGCCTCCTGAGGATTATGTACCAGATTTAGTGCAATAATTGCGCCTAATTGCCGCAGGATGTTGACATCATCTTTCGTGAGCTCTGATGCCTTTCGCAACATGGTTTCTGCTCCCCGATAATCTTTTGCATCGCGGAGTAAGAGCCCAAGCTGGTAATAACCCCGATAGTCTTTTGGCGTGATCTCTATCACCTTCTCAAAAAGTGTGCTTGCTTTGGTGTAATCCCGGCGTTCCTGGTATGTCTTTGCCATTTCCAGATAGGAATCCACATGGGAAGGATCAAGATTGACACAGGCTGAGAAATGATCAATCGCCTGGTCCAATTGGCCGGTACTTCTAAGCAATCTGCCGGCTAACAAATGCATTTCCAATTGATCAGGGTCTGCTTTCAAGGCGAGTTGGGTAATGTGAAGCGCCTCCGCCGGCTGACCATTTTCAGCTAATGCCTGGGCATACATCTGGAGGACAGTCGGGTCTTTCGGGTAATCTTGAGCGATCTCTTGCAGAGATTTTAGATATGCCTTTTGACCTTCTTTTACCTGGATGATCTCAGTTCTGGCGATCAGCAGGGGAAGGGAATTGGCAACTTTGCTGAGTGAATGAGATATCAACTCCAATGCTTCTTCTGTGTGGCCAATCGCCTGTAACGCTTTGGATTTCAGGATCAATCCGCTGGTATCTTTTGGATTCAGGCGAAGGGCTGAATCAATCTTCTTGAGGGCTTCATCCGCCTGACCGGCTTCCAGAGAAAGTTGAGCACTGTAGACCAACGGTTCCGATTGATTCGGTGATAAGGTGACTGATCTCTCGATGGATGCGATTGCCTGATTGATATCACCGTGCGCCCTGTAGGCCTGCGCCATATATAGCCAGGGTTGATAATTCACCGGATCGAGATGAGCGGCTTTGCGAAGATATTGAATTGCTTGCATGGTGTCTTCGAAAAGCAGGGAACCCTTGCCCATTTCAAGTACAAAGATATAGTTTTCAGGTTCAAGGTCAGCCGCAAATTTCCAATGATAGAGCGCACCACTGGCATTTTTACTCTGGGTACACATCTGGGCGGCAAGCAAATGCCATTCGGGCTCGTCATTCCATTGCGTGAGGGCGTTTTCCAGTGCATCGAGTGCTGGCTGCAAGTTTCCAATCTTCAAAGCAGACAGGGAGTAAGCTGCCAGATAAGCGGGATGGATCACGAGTTGATCTCCAACGGATTCCATTATCTGATAGGCATCCTGAGGAGCTTTATCCAGAACAAGAATGGCCGCCTCAGCTCGATCTTTGAGAGAAACTTGAGTCTGATCAAGGTATTGCATCAGTTCTGAGACTTTATTTTCGAGTGCCAACTTTCCGATTTGGAATTTCTCCATGGACGAAAATTCTGGAGAAGCAGATACAGCTGCGAAATTATCAATAGTTGGGTAGAACGCTGCTGTTCCCCGTTTGTGCCAGGCTTTAACCAGCGGTGAATCACTGACCTGTTCTGTTGCCAGGATCATCTCTTCAAACGCCTCAAATGAACCAAGTGTCAATGAATCAGCTGGAGGCAAATGGCGTCGGATATGGAGCATGTCTGCCAACCGGTATTCTTCAGCTTGTTGGGTATATAGTTTCGCGATGGAGAAAACCGGGTGAATTTCATACGGGAAACGATCGCGCATCTGTTCCAATATCATATGGGCGGTTTCATAAGATCCGGTACTGGCTGCCGCCTCAGCGATAATGGTTGCCAGGAGTGGACTTGATGACATTGGATCGTAGATCGGCATATCCGGTAAGTTGTTTTTATGTTTATCCCTGGCGGGTAAAAGTTGGTCAACTTCTGTAAGCGTTAATCCATTGATCTCATTTTGGACAGATGCGATTGTTTTTAGATCCAGCTGATCCTGAGGCGAGGTGAGGATATCCAGCGCGGATTTCCATATATACCAACGCGAATTTAGATTTCGAGATTGGTATGTAGTGCCTGCTTCCGCGATTTTCCCTTGCTTCAAGATCGATCTTTGATTTGAGGATCACTGCCAGATCTGAGATTTGAGATTGAGGTGCACCGAGTATCTGCAATTCTTCCACCAATTCATGTGCTTTACTCAGATTCAATTGATGATAAGCCATATCGGCTAACAAATACGTGGCTTCGCCCTCACCGGGATAATCTAATAGGCACTGTTCTGCGGTTTGAATAGCTTTCTCAATGGCGCCTGATTTACGATACAGGTAGATCAATCTGAGAAGCAGGTTTAGACGTTGGTCGTGCCAGGATGCAGGATCGTCGGTTTCAGGTTCGGTTTTTGTATTGACTTGTTCCAGGGTGAGAATCGCCTCATTCGTGTCACCACCGAATGCCTGCATATCCGCTTTAACGACCTGCAGTAACCGGTTTTGAGGATCCAACCCGATGGCTGTCTCCAGTGTATTCAATGCGGAAGAAAGATCTCCCATTTTTTGTTCATATTGAACGAGATCCATCAGGAGCGGTAAGGATGATTGCGGATCTTCCTGGATTCCTAACCGAAGGTATCCCACCGCTTCTTGATATTCCTTTTGCGAGGCTAGATGGGTGGCGATAAGTTGATATTGCTGTGAGGTAATTTTGATCTCGCTCACCAGAGTTCGGAAAGTAGATTTTGCGATTTCGACTTCGCCTACCTGAATTTGCATGAATCCAAGTTTGATTCGCAAGTCGACATTATCCGGTTAAATCTTGATTATCGCATCCAGGGTGGACAGCGCTTCATGTAAGTCATGCGAGCGGGTGCAAAATTCCGCATACCAGATCAAGTTATCAGGGTCTTTGGGATCGATGGACAACGCCTGTTGTGCCGCTTGAAGAGCAGATTGATCGAGATTGGCTCGCAAGTACGCTTCGGCAAGTTGCTGGTGAATCAGGAAATTTTCCTGGTTTTGGTTTGCGGCTTCCTGTAATGCAGCCAGTGCGACCTCGAATTCGCCCATTTGCCCGCTCGTCATACCCAGACCATAGCTCACCCGCCACCGTAGATCCACAGGGAGTGTGAATATTTGCTCTGTCAGAGAGGCGAAAATTTGTTGGGCAGCTTCTTTTTCGCCCAATTTAGCCAGATTTTCTGCAAGTAATAAGCGCAAATGTGCATTTAATGGTTCACGGTCGCTCGCATCTTGAAGAATGTCTCGCGAGTAATCCAGTAATGATATCGTTTCCGCGTCATCAGGTTGAACCTGGTCATAATCAGGGATCAGATCATCCAACACGAGATGCCCAAAGATCACATAGATCTCTGATCCAGCCGGATGAAGTTCCACCAGATGCTGCATTGGTATGAGCGCATCGGATTTTTTATTCAACTTGAGCAAACTCTTCGCATGTGAAAACAGGATTGTCTGATCAAATGGATACATTTTAGCTGCCTGGCTATACAATGCTTCGGCATCCATCCATTGACCTGTATTCTGTAAACCTTCGCCAAGCGTACGGATGTAATCGATATTTCTTGGATCGAAATGATGTGCTTTTTGGAATAGCGGGATTGCCTCTGAATTCGATCCATTTTCAAGGTACTGGCACCCAAGTAAAAAATTCAAGCTGGCAGCATTTGGGACTGCTTTAATGGCGGTATTTAAGACTTCAATTGCTTTTTCCTTGTTCCCTTTTGCCAGGTGAAATTCGGCTAATCGTTTCCAGGTCCCTTCCAATTCAGGTGAGAGTGAGACGGCTTTCTCGTAATTTTCGACAGCTGGTTCATATTGCTGTAATTGTTGGTGGGCGTCGCCAATGATGAGGTAGGTTGAGCCATCGGATGGATCCGATTCAAGCAATGATTTGCAGATTGAAATGGCTTGATCTGGTTTTCCGGCGCGAACCGCGCAACTGGCATAGAAGAGTTGGTCTTCCCGGTCGGGCTTAGGACCAATTGAAAGAATTTTCTCCCATTCTTTCAAAGCTAATTCAAATTGGCTTTGTTTTTCGAAACTCTTTGCCAAAATTCTTCGGGCAGCCACATCTTTCTCGTCGAGCATGAGAGTAGCGGAAGCGAGGGACCGGGCTTTTTCATGATCGCCACGATCAAATGCAAGTCTCGTCCTGAATTTAATAACCTGCGCCTGAATGGGCAGACCTTTTGGAAGAGCGGCGAGTAATACATCCATTTTTTGTGGCAGATCAACCTGACCCGAAATTTCCACTACCCGAAGGATCATCGGTGTATCGATTGAGTGGGGCGAATTGAGCGATAGGATCAACTGGTCAAAGAATAACTCGGCTTCAAGCAGGTTGCCCTGGCTTGATCCAATCCAGGCTCTGACGGCGTAAACCAATGGGTGGGTTAAGTCGCCAAATGAAATACTGCCTGCTGATTGAACATCATGGTTTTCGAGATAGGCTGAAGCAAGTTCTGCTCTGGCGAGGTCTGATTCGGGAACCAGATCGACTACTTTTTTCCATGCCAGAATTTTTCCTTCTCCACTCTCGAGAGAGGCTTTTTGCGCTTGCATTCGAGCCTGTGCCTGGCGCAATATCTCTTCCTGCTCTGCAAGGAATGATGGTCGGGTGATGGAATCATACTGGTAGGTATTGATCTTTTCTTAAATCGCCAGATGGTCCATCCTCTCAAACAGCAATCCTTTCTCCAGCGGATCCACCTTGGCAGGTTTGGATTCCAATGCAGGTGATTCTGCATCCTGTCCAGTAGAATCCATCAATAATCTGGACGATAGATCTTTGGTCAGCTCCTCAAAACCATACCCATATAACCACTCCAAGGCTTTAACCCGGCTGGTTTCGTCTACTTTTTTGGCTGCTTCGGTCAAAATTGCAATGTTTTCATCGCTCAGGTTGGACGGCGCCGATAAGATAATCCTGGATATCAGGATGAAATAGCTGATTCCATCCATTACTCCAGAGAGAGAATCAAGTTCAGACAGGAGATCTGATTTATCCGGACATAACCAGTACGTTATTGCAAGGGAGGTAGTCCAATTTTCCGCGGAAAAATCATTGGCTGTGTAATTACGAGTGATCTCTTTTGCCAGGCCTGACCAGGAGTCTGTCAACCTACGGCGTTCTCGTAAAGCAAGTGCGAGAAAAACTAAATCTTCCAGAGAAGATACAACGGTTTGCTTGCGTAATACTTTCTGATATAACGCAGAAACTTTTTGCCGTATATCAGTAGCGATGGGTTGAAGCGGAGTTTGAACCAGAGCATCCAGATCAAGCCCGGTCTCGGTTAAGGCAAATCCTATCCGCGCGGGATTCCACATTTCAGGATCATCTCCACAGGCTGCCGCGATTTTTTCAATCGCTTGCGGATCTTCGAAGGATTCGAATAGGAGAGGATCCATATAGATACTCTTAAACACGTCAGCCGCTAACGGGCTGGCGATGGTCTCTTTCAATTGCAGAATCAGATCAGCAGGTTCCATAGCTGCACCTTACGCGAGAAGGATATGAAAAAATTAACGGTTATACCATCGCTGATATTTGGAGAACTAACCAATACGAGCCGGCCATCATAATCATGCCGATAATCACCAGAAAAACGCCGATGCCGGCACTTGTTTTGATCAGCCCATTAAGCGCCGCTAACAGGTCAGAGGCATTTCCGACCAGCCCGGCGACATCTTCAGTGATCCCTTTTTGAGCCATCTTGGCGGTCTGATTGGCCAATGTGGTGATATCTTTCCCAACCGTGCGGGAAACCAACACAAAGATTCCAATGCAGAGCGAGATCAAACCGAGTAAGAAAACTCCTGTCGCCATCGTGAGCAAGAAATCAGGGATAGTCATATTAAACATTTCATCCTCCTGAGAACATATTCAGAAGGATATATTGCAAGAATTATGCCGTGGCAGTTGATATTGGAGAGTGCTTAAACGCCGATTGAAAAGTCGGGCGGCAAATGGTGGATATCGATAATTGGGTCATCGCAAAACAGCATGGTTCGTTCCAACACATTTGCCAGTTCACGAATATTCCCAGGCCAGGAATAATCGACCAGGGCTTTTAAAGCTTTCGGTGTTGCGCCATCAATATTCATTCCAAGTCGTGAATTCCCTTTTCGGATGAAATATCCGACCAGGTCAGGGATGTCTTGTTTGCGATCACGCAAAGCCGGCAGATGCAGATCCACGACTTTGAGGCGATAGTAAAGGTCTTCCCGGAATTTTCCGTCGTGGATTAGATGCATCAAATTGCGATTGGATGCGGCCAATACCTGGATATCCACTTTGATCAGTGCGGTTCCGCCCACGCGTCTGAAGCTTTGTTCTTCGATGGCTCGCAACAATTTTCCCTGGATATCGAGTGGCATGGATGAAAGCTCATCCAGAAAAAGGATCCCTCCATCCGCGACTTCCATCAACCCAACTTTTTTCTTCTCAGCACCTGTGAATGCCCCGGCTTCATATCCAAAAAGTTCGGATTCCAACATGGTCGGTTGAATCGCGGCACAGTTGATCGCGATGAATGGTTTGCCGGAACGTGGACCGATCTTGTGAATAAATTGTGCCAAAACTTCTTTCCCGGTGCCGGTTTCTCCGGTTACGATGACAGAAACCGCCGCGCTCGCTGCCCGCTTTGCCTGGGAGATGACCGTTTGCATTGCCGGTGTCTCGCCAACCACGAAATCGATGTTTTGATGTTGCGCGCTGCGAAGATGGGCAAGCTCACGCCGCATGGCAACCACTTCCTGGGCGCGTTGAATCGATTGTTCCAATTGAGTGAGCTGAATTGGTTTTTGTAAGAAATCATGAGCGCCATTTTTCATGGCATCAACTGCCATATCAATATCACCATACGCCGTGATAAGAATGATCGGAGGGCGGTAGGGCATGGTGGCAGTCTCAGCAAGCAAATTTGGACCATACCCATCAGGTAGATTTACATCCAGGAGGATAATATCCGCCATATCTTTTTGTAACGCGGCACGCGCTTCTGCCAGATTGGCAACCCCATTCACTTCGTAGCTTTTCGAAACCAGGAATTCGGCGATAAACTTACGGGCGTTGTCCTCATCATCTACGATTAAGATGGTCGCGGTCATGTGGTGGCTCCTCGATTCGGTTTAGTTGCCGGCAAACAGACATGGAAGACTGTCCCCCCGGGGAAGGAATTGACATTGATACTGCCCCTGTGGGCATTAATGATCCTTTTCGTGATCGCTAATCCTAACCCGGTCCCCTGTGGATTGGTGGTCACAAAAGGCTCAAAAATATGATCTTTTATCTCGTCCGGTATGCCGGGCCCATTGTCTGATATGGAAACTTGCACTTCTGGGTTGGATGGGTTGTCATTCAGGCTGGTTATTTTTACTGCCAGTAATCCGCCATTTTTCATCGCCTGGATGGCATTGCTGATTAAATTTGTAAAAACTTGCTCTAATGCCCTCAGATCTCCAATCACCCAGGGCGTTCCCGGGTCTACCTGGAAGTATGCCTGGACATTGGATTTTGCGAATCGAGGCCGCCAGCGGTCGAGTAACCTGCCAAGGACGACTTCCAGATCGGTCGGCTCCATTTTATATTCCATCGGCCTCGAAAATGAGAGTACCGATTCCATCAAATGAGTGAGTCGAGCGCAGTCGTGTTGAAGACGTGCAATCGTTTCCTGATGAGGATCATCAGGGGCGTAATTCATCTGCAGAACTTGCAGCCCGGTAGATATGTTATTGATGGGGTTTCGCACTTCATGGGCAAAGATGGCAGTCACTTCTCCCAAAATAGCGCGTTGCTCCAACTGTTGGGTCCGAACCCGAATTTGTTCATTTTCACTAATATCTTGAATAATGATAATAATGGATAATAGACCATCATCCACCATCACCGGTATGGTTTGGAGATGTCCAAGGAAAGGTTGCCCATTCCTGCGATGCAATGAGACATTGCCCAGGTTGTGGGTCGGAATCCCATCCATGGCGGCTTTTAATGCTGGAATGATCGTCTCGGTTCCAACGAGGATGTTTTCAACGGGCGCAGCGATGACCTCAGATACACCATAGCCAAGGATCATTTCGGCAGCCGGATTCATATTTTCGATTGTCAAATCCTTCTTGACAATGATGATTCCTTCATGGGTATTATCCATGGCGGAATCGCGGATCAATAGGGTCTTGCGATGTTCTGCCAGTGTTGAGTTTAGATTCTGAACCAGAATGTGATGATACATGGCGTTCGAAATGCTTATCCCAAGAATATCCAAAATCCGTTCGTAATCAAGTCCTGGTTGTCCTTGCGTATCTGTGGCGATTAGGATCCCTAAATTGGCAGAATCCTGGAACAGGAAATTGACACCCATGTACGGCAAATTACCGACCCGTGCAATTCGGTGAAACTCGTTCACCACTCTTTTTCCGGGGATCCAAATATCAGACTGGGTTTCGACCTGAAGGGTGTTGGCTGCGACAACCTGCGGAAAGATTGGTGCATCCAAATTTTCGGTGCTGGCCATCTTCTGGAATACCATCAACTTAGGCTCGTATTGATATACACCCAGGAATTTGGATTCGAGCAATGATTGCCCGACTTCCAGTGCCAGATTTAAGCTGCCTAACAAATCAGGTTGATTGATGATCGAAAAAAGTTGTTGAAATGAGCGCGAGTATTTCTCCTGCCAGACTTGCTCTCCCATCTTCTTCTGAAATTGATCCTGGGGGACGATTGAAAGCAGATGCCAATTACCATTGGAATCTAGTGGTGTGGACCGCACAAAAACGTCAAGGGGATCCCGCATGTGGCGGGCAAGCCGGGTTTGGTGATCACCGGTCTGAACGATCTCGTATCTGCTGATATCCAGAAACAGGTTTCTAAGTTCCACCTGGGATAATTCATTGATCGAAAATGCAGTGAGTTTTAAGAATTCCGGATTTGCAGTGAGTATATGGTTTTGGCGCGGTTCAAGGACGATGGATGGGGTGTTCAAGAGACCCAGGAGAGTGGTGAATTCACTGATCCCTGGATTTTTGCCGCGCCAAAATGGTTGAAATGGTGCATGCGGGGAAAGCAGATTACTCATGGTTTCACAGCAGAAGCATGTCTCAGATGGGCGGGGAGGATTCCTTCCATGGCTCGATACTTGGCTACTGTTCGACGCGCCACCAGGTATCCTTTTTCAGCCAATATGACTGCCAGTTCAGTATCACTATAGGGATGGTTTTCAGCTTGAATGATACCTTGTAATGCAGTGCGAATATGGAGGCTCCGGTCGAAAAATTTCGCAAATGGAACGATTCGTCCATTTGGTAATTGGATGGCTTTGTTAGAGACCGCGCGTGAAATGGTAGATTCGTGTACTTCCAGCTCTTTAGCCAGTTGAGCGCGGGTAATGGGTTTTAGCTCTCCCTCGCCGTGCAGGATAAATGCTTTTTGCAAAGAGGCGATCCGGGACATCAACCGTTCCATGGTATGGTTACGCTGCTGCAGGCATTTCACGAAAAGGGATGCTTTTTCAAGATCCGATTTCCAATCATCCACCTTGTCGTTTGTCACTTCTTTGATCGCCTGGCGGAACATGGGATTGATCCGCAATGTTCCCGATATCGGCATGATTATTTCCACGACCAATGGACCTGCCGTATCCTGGTTTAGATGATTGATGACAATATCGGGTCGGTGATAGACCTGATCATTGGTTTTCCCTTGCTCACGTGAATCACCCCAGTGAGACCTGGCGGGAAATGGATTCAGGTTATTACCGATGAAAATGGCAATTTCTTGCACGGTTTTCACATTCGTTTTTAAAAGGTGTGCCAAATCTGAATACTGGTGCCGACTGAGCATATGAATTCCTGATCGAATAGCTTCTTCAGCTAATGGGGGAATTGTATGATTTTCGGCAAGCATTTCCAACTGGACGAGCATCGCTTCTTGAGGGGTTGCTGATCCGACCCCGATTGGATCAGCACGTTGAATTAGTTTCTTAATGCTCTCAACCTTTGAAAGAGGAACATGGTGATATTGAGCGACTTCTACAAGGGACACGACCAAAAGTCCATCTTCATCAAGATGTGTAAGGAGGTAAGCCGCTAACCCGCGATCTTTCGCATCCAATTCCGGTGCGATCTGTCTCAGCACATAGGTCGGGAGATCTTCGCTTGCGGCACCAATATTATCTTCCGGCATATCTTCTTCAGGGATGGGGCTGCCCGAGATGAAATCTTCTCGCGGCGAGACAAAAACAATAGGTTCGTTGGAGAGGATATTCTTAGGTCTGGAGCAGACCGGGCACGGATCCTGATTCTGGAGGAGTCTATTACAGGATGGACAGCGTCTCTCCTCCACCATTTCCAGCGCAGGGTTGGCAGCCAGTTCCGCTTCGATTTTTTGATGAAGCTCTTCGGCTGTCAAACTTAACAAGGTCATCGTCTGCGCCAGATGGGCGGTCGTTAGATGTCTTTGGGATTGATTCTGTAGCTGGAACATGATGTTAGTATAGTATCCTTTCGCAAATGTTGCAACTTATATGCCCGACCAATTTTTCCTTCGTTGTTATCGTCGGTAAGGCCTCGTCTGGTACAATCCATTCACAATGAAACGTAATTCTGAACCGACGATTTCCATAGTTGGTGGCGGCCTGGCTGGTTGTGAAGCAGCCTGGCAAGCCGCGGAAAGGGGAGTAAAAGTTACCCTTTACGAGATGCGTCCTTTAGTTCAGACGGGTGCTCATCGGACCGATCAGCTCGCCGAATTGGTCTGTTCAAATTCTTTGGGGTCAAATTTGCCCGATCGGGCGACGGGGCAGCTCTTATTCGAGCTAAAACTGTTAAATTCCCTTATTATTCGCATAGCTGAAGAGACTTCCGTTCCAGCGGGAAGCGCTCTAGCGGTGGATAGAGATTTATTTGCAAAAAGGATTACCGAATCGATCCGAGAATCATCCAAGGATTTCTGTGGTTCGTGAAGAAGTGAAAGAAATCCCTGTCGGTTTGACCGTTATTGCCAGCGGACCTCTAACTTCGCCAGCTTTGATGGCAGCCCTTATTTCATTAGTTGGAGCAGATTCACTTTTTTTCTACGATGCGATCGCACCAATCATTTACCGGGACTCAATTAATATGGAACTCGCATTCAAAGGCTCTCGATACGGTAGAGGCGTCGATGAAGAAGGCGATTATATTAATTGCCCGCTAACGAAACCACAATACGAATCATTTATTACCCAATTGATCGAGGCACGAAGAATCGAGTTACGTGATTTTGAAATGGATATCAAGGACGGGGTAAAAGCAGGATCGGGTTTCTTCTTTGAACGATGCCTGCCGGTCGAGATCCTGGCGAATCGCGATTTGCAAGCAATGGCATTTGGCCCGATGCGTCCAGTAGGTTTGACTGACCCGAGAACTGGACGTTGGCCATACGCAGTAGTCCAATTACGCCAGGATGATCTCGCTGATTCAATGTATAACATGGTCGGGTTTCAAACGAACCTGACCTTTTCCGAGCAGGCACGAATTTTTCGATCCATTCCAGGCCTGGAAGCGGCTGAGTTTGCCAGATATGGACAGATGCATAGGAATACATTCATTTGTTCGCCCAGATTCCTGACCCCTTCTTTGCATCATAGGACCAGAAAAGACCTATTTTTCGCAGGACAATTGATTGGCGTGGAAGGGTATGCTGGTAATATTGCCTCCGGATTATTGGCTGGGATAAATGCGTCTCGTCACCTACATTCCCTGGATCCACTAATTCTGCCGGTGGATACCATGATGGGGTCATTGTTCGATTACATCACGAGGACGGATCCTGCATCATTCCAACCAATGAAAGCGAACTTCGGTCTCCTCCCGTCCATTCCAATGCAGCGGAAGACCACAAAACGGGAGAAACACGAAAAAATCGCAAACAAAGCCCGAGAATCAATGAATAAATATGTTGGCAACCTGGAAACGAACAAAGATGATTGACTCGATTAAGAAGACAATCTCCGGATCCAGCAATCTCGTAATATTTTCTATTCTTATCCTACTCGTTCTACTCGCCTGGTTATTGTTCCCAACAGGGAAAGATATGACATTTGAAGGCGAAAAAGCCTACCTAAATGCACAGAAGCAAATCGATTTTGGACCTCGGATACCCGGTTCTGAAGCACAAGCACAATTCCTTACCTGGGCTGAATCAGAGCTCAAACAAAACGGTTGGAAAGTCACCCGGCAGGCAGGCGAATTCAAGGGGCAGTTGGTTATAAATATTATCGCAAAAAAAGGTACCAGAGGTCCGTTGGTTATTCTTGGTGCTCATTATGATTCTCGCATGATCGCAGATAATGACCCGTCTTATCCTGGGGTACAAGGTCCCGTTCCGGGCGCAAATGATGGGGCGTCCGGAGTAGCCGTTTTGATGGAATTATCAAGGACACTTGAAATCGACAGCGATAGACAGGTATGGCTGGTTCTATTCGATGCAGAAGACCAGGGCAATCTTCCTGGCTGGGAATGGATCCTCGGATCGAGATATTTCGCAGCTAATTTGGACGAATTACCCGATGCGGTGGTGATCGTAGACATGGTCGGTGATTCTGACCTGACACTCCCTCGAGAAACCAATTCTGATCCAAACTTGCAAGATGAGATATGGAAAACCGCACAATCTCTCGGTTACGGGGAGATATTTATCGATCGACATGGATATTCCATGCTCGATGACCACACCCCATTTTTGGAAAAAGGGATACATGCGATAGATATAATTGATTTTGACTATCCATATTGGCATACAACAGACGACTCTCTCCAAGAAATAAGCCAAGATAGCCTCGAGGCAGTTGGGAGAACCCTGGAAGTATGGTTGGAATGATTATCCCTTCCTGATGAATATAAACATTCAGATTAGACTTGCCAAACTTGCCACACCGTTGTTATCATAACCCTAACCTCTCAGATAAAGGCAGGATATGGAAAAAACCTCCGTTCAATTTAAGTCTTCCCGTAGAATTTCGGGATTCAAACCCTATTTTTTCACAACTTTAGGGCAGAGAATTACTGAATTAAAAGCGAAAGGAATGGATATTATCCGTTTGGATATGGGTTCTCCTGATCTTCCACCGGCGGATTTTATCGTGGAGGCTCTCTATCGTTCGGCGAAAAAATCCGACTCCCATGGGTATATGCCATACGCTGGAACGTTGCAGTTTCGTACCGCCGTTGCAGATTATTACCAATCCCGTTTTGGGGTGACTTTGGATCCAGTAAAAGAGGTCTTGACGTTAATTGGTTCCAAAGAAGGCTTATTTAATCTAAGCCAAGTGTTGTTAGATCCCGGGGATATCTCACTGGTATCTGATCCAGGTTATCCGGTCTATTTTAGCGGGGCAGAGATCGCGGGAGCTGAAGTATATTCATTACCATTATTGGAGAGAAATCAATATCTGCCAGACCTCAAGGCTATTCCTGACGAAGTATTTCAGAGGGCAAAACTGATCTGGGTCAATTACCCGAATAATCCAACCGGCGCGATCGCTCCTGATAGCTTCTATCTCGAATTGATAGAATTTGCCCATCGGAATCGGATCTTGATTGCACATGATGCACCGTACAGCGACGTTTGTTTTGACGGATATAAAGCTCCATCTATCATGCAATACCCGGGTGCAAAAGAAGTGGCGGTCGAGTTCAATTCGCTTTCAAAATCATATAACATGGCTGGCTGGCGGCTGGGAATGGTTGTTGGCAATCCCCAGATCATTCAATACCTGAGTGTATACAAAAGCCAGGTCGATACTTCCCAATTTCAGGCGATCATGGACGCTGGAATTGCTGCACTTTCAGGAGATCAGAGCTGGTTGGAGGAACGGAATGATATTTACCAGCACAGACGTGATCTGGTCGTTAAAAAGTTTAATGATCTTGGGTTCAAAGTCCAATCTCCAAAGGCTGCCATTTATGTCTGGGTAAAATTACCGGATGGTATGGATAGTACAGAATTTTGTACAAAATTGCTATCAGAGACTGGTGTGAGCCTCACTCCCGGAGTGGTCTACGGAAAATTTGGCGAGGGATATATCCGTATCTCTCTCGCTACTCCTACCGATAAAATTCAAACCGCGTTACAACGATTAGCCGATTGGATGGCGTTGAAGTAACGCAGTATGCCAAAAAAACAACCCGAATCGACCGCACGACCGATAGAAAAAGCATTCCTCGTTGGCGTTGAACTTCATGGCATTCCGTCCATATTATCTCTCGAAGATTTTCTGGCGGAATTGGAGCAGTTGGCTGAAACTGCTGGGCTGGAAGTGGTTGGGGTCTTGACGCAAAGGATGGATAAACCATCTCCCGGGACGTTTATTGGATCGGGAAAAGTCGAAGAATTAAAGATGTTGGTCGAAGATACCGAAGCGAATGTGATCATCTTCGATAACAACCTGTCACCCCGTCACCAACGTGAATTGGAAAAAGTATTTAATGATCGCCTTCAGGTAATGGATCGAACAGCCCTTATCCTGGACATATTCGGGCAGCATGCTCACACCCGTGAAGGGATCTTGCAGGTTGAGCTGGCGCATTATGAATATCGTCTGCCTCGATTGACCCGAGCCTGGACGCATCTGGCAAGACAGGCTGGTGGTGGAGGTGGAAGAGCAGGGAGCGTGGGCGGGGTTGGTTTACGAGGCCCCGGCGAGACCCAACTGGAAGTGGACCGACGGCAGATCAACCGCCGAATCGTAATATTAAAAGAGGAGATCGAAAAAATACGGGAGCATCGCGCCAGGCACCGCCAGATGCGCAAACGGTCAAAGACGCCGGTCGTGGCTCTGGTCGGATACACCAACGCTGGTAAATCCACGTTATTAAATAAATTAGCTCATTCGGATGTCCTGGTGGCAGATCAATTGTTCGCTACATTGGATCCAACGACTCGCCGGATCATATTACCCGATAAGAAAATCATCTTGCTAACTGACACGGTCGGTTTCATCCAGAAGTTGCCAACTCAACTGGTCGCCGCTTTCCGGGCAACACTCGAAGAGATATCAGAAGCAGATTTATTATTGCATGTCATAGATATTACTCATCCAAATGCGAAAGAACAGGCAATGGCAGTGATTGAAACCCTCAAGGAGATCAAAGCCCATCATATTCCTGTTATCAATGTACTAAATAAGATCGACCTGCTCAGAGTTGGAAACCAGGCGAACGACTTGTTACATGGATTTCCTGAGGCAGTCGCCATCTCTGCTTCAAAGGGAGATGGTTTAAAACAGTTACTTGAACGAATGGATGAGGTGTTGTATCAAACCTATCTGTTTGTTTCCTTGAAACTGCCATACTCACAAGGTCAACTTATCTCACTCTTCCACGAGAATGGGCAAGTGGAGAGTATCAAGTATGGTGAGAAGGGTGTGGATCTTAAAGGTCGGCTGCCTGTCCGTCTGCTGGCAAGGTATCAGGAATTTATCAAGTAAACATATCGGCAAACTTCCGCTGATCCAAGAGAAATAAAAAACCGCCAATGGCGGTTTTTAGGTACGGTGATTCGCTGGTTATTTTTTCTTGGAATCTTTTTCCACGCTGATGACTTCCTTCCCCTGGTAGTGCCCGCATTTTGGGCAGACAGTATGGGGGAGGCGCATCTCACCACAGTTGCTGCATTGAACCAAATTTTGCGATGTCAAAGCATCCTGTGAACGGCGGCGGTCTCTGCGACCTTTGGAAAGTTTACGTTTCGGTTGTGGAACCATCTTCTACTCCTGTCGATCAATCCCGATATTCGGATGTGGTTATCTGTTCATTAAGCGTGGGGATTATACTTGAGGATGAGCACATCGTCAAGCCATCATCATGTTATTCAAGCCAACCCGGTCATTGTGGTATCTAATATTTGGTGGGTGTGTTTATATAGACAGTGTAGTGTTCAGGTTTATACTTCTATCAATCCTTGCTTTTCAATTTATCCTTTACCAGAGAGGTAATTATGGTCTCCATTATTAAGATCGATACCCAGGATAAGAAACAGGTAAATCAATTTATCCAATTCCATTTTGATTTATATAAAGACTGCCCTCAATGGGTTCCACCATTCATTGTTGACTGGCAGACAATGATGAATCCAAAGAAGCATCCCTATTATGAACATTCAGATGCTGAATTCTTCCTGGCAATGCGTGATGGCAAGGTTGTAGGGCGGATTGCCGCGATGGAAAACAAACCCTTCAACATGTATCACAAAACAAAGGATGGCGAATTTTACTTTTTTGATAGTCTCGATGATCAGGAAGTCGCCAACGCGCTCTTCAACACTGTCTTCGAGTGGGCAAAAGCACGTGGATTGAACCATATCGTCGGTCCGAAAGGATTTGGTCCACTCGATGGGTACGGAATCCAGGTGGAGGGTTTTGAAAACCGCCAGATGATGAATATGATGAATTACAACTATCCCTATTATTCAAAACTGGTCGAAGCGATCGGTTTTGAAAAGGAAGTTGATTTTGTTTCCTGCTATATACCCGCTCATCAATTCCATTTAGACCCTCGAATCCATGAAATAGCCCGCCGTGTTCAAGAGAGAGGCATTTTCCAGGTAAAGCGGTTTAAAAATAAGGCTGAGCTGGTTTCTTGGGCGGATAGAATTGGCACGGCTTACAATGATACGTTCGTACAAAACTGGGAATACTATCCATTATCTCCAAAGGAAGTGAAACACGTGGTGGATACGATCATCCAGGTAGTGAATCCTAAACTAATAAAGATAATTACCGCGGATGACAAGGTGGTTGGATTTCTGCTCGGTTTCCAGGATGTTTCTGAAGCGATGCAGCGCGGTAAGGGTAAACTTACTCCTTTCACCGTCATCGACTTACTCCTTGAAATGCGTAAAACGAAATGGATTTCTTTCAACGGCATGGGAATCCTACCGGAATACCACGGCAGAGGTGGAAATGCCCTGCTTTATTCAGAAATGGAGGACACCTTACACAGTTTCAACTTCGAGCACGCAGATCTGACCCAGGTTGCGGAAACCACAAAGCTCATGCGGAAAGACCTTGAAAACGTAGGTGGCAAACCATATAAGAATCATCGCGTGTTCCACAAGCACATATAAGAATCAACTATTTTTCCCTAACGAATAATATATAGATTTTACAGAGGGGCTAATTCCATTTGCCTCTCTGATTTTTATTTTGTATCTGTCTGAAAAGATTTGATGGCTTGGCTTATATCCGTTGGAAGCGGAGCTTGAATTACAATCGGTTCATTATTTGTCGGGTGGGTGAATTCAATCTGGCTCGCATGCAGAGCGGTTCGGGATAAATAGATATCTAGTCGGGTTCTCTCAACAAGAGCCTGCATTTGAATTGTTTTATCCGACTTTGTGTACAGAGTATCCATCAGAATTGGATAACCCATCCCGGATAGATGCGCTCTGATCTGATGGGTTAATCCTGTATGTGGTTTTGCCAGGATTAGGCAGGCGTCTTTGTATGACTGGAGTAATTCAAAATTAGTTACTGCCGCTTTGCCGGTATCATCGATTTGGGTTCTATGAGACCGGTCCGCATTTACTTGTAAGGGGAGGTCGCAAGAATACTCCTGCCATTCCGGAATTCCCAGGACGAGTGCCAGATACGTCTTATTAATTTCCCTTCGATCAAACATCAGGTTTAAGAAGCGGTGAGTAGCGGCGTTCCTCGCAAGTATCATCACACCGCTTGTATCACGGTCCAAACGATGGACCAACCAGAGACGTCCATTTGTTGGTTCCAATTCACCCTGAACGAATGGAATATCCGGATTAAAACCACCCCCTGTTGATGAGACACCAGCAGGTTTATCTACTATCAGGAGATCATCGTCAATATACAAAATTGGTATTTCCATCACTGGGTGTGGTACCCTTCTGTCAAATAATGTGAACTGTCTTTATAATTGTAATTGAAGACCCAAGATACGATCTCCAGGAGGAATAATGTTTGTAGTACATGTGCAGGTTCATGTAAAGAAAGATCGGGTGGATGATTTTATTTCTGCGACCCGTGAAAACGCACTGAACAGTTTACAGGAAAAAGGAGTAAGGCGGTTCGATGTGTTACAGGAGGATGAGGATCCTACTGTTTTCTTATTGGAAGAAATCTACCTTACTCCTGCAGATTCTGCTTCCCATAAAGATACCCAACATTATCGAAAGTGGAAGAATCTGGTAGAGAGTATGATGTCTGAACCACGACACAGTGAGCGGTTTCGGAATATCTTTCCTAACGATCAAGAATGGAAATGATGCAATCCTTTGATTTCGCAACTTCTGGTCATATCCATTTCGGGCGAGGATCTTTGGCTCGTTTGGTTGATTATCTCAAGGTGGAAACCAGCCCTCTTTTGCTGCTCACAGGTCAACATAATGCGGTTGATAATCCGATTCTTCCTATGATTCGTGCTGGTAATCTAGATTTGCATCAAGTGACCATTCTGGGCGAACCTGATTCTGATATCATCGATCAAGAAGCGGAAAAGGCTAGAGAAGTTGGCGTTAAGGCGGTGATTTCTTTCGGAGGTGGAAGCGTCCTTGATGCGGGGAAAACCATTGCCATGCTGATCAGCAATGGAGGCAACGCACTGGATTACGCTGAAATTGTCGGGAAAGGGAAGAAGATCACGATTCCATCTTTACCACACTTCGCTATTCCAACTACGGCAGGTACCGGCTCTGAAGTGACTAAGAACGCCGTGATCATTTTCAAAGAGAAAAAGGTAAAAGCAAGCATTCGGAGTCCACTGATGATCCCGCAAGTAGCGATTGTGGATCCGGAGTCAATGCGCACAGTTCCTCCTGCGATAACGGCTTCAACGGGGATGGATGCATTGACCCAGGTCCTGGAATCATTTTTATCCAGTCGCTCTACGATCCTGGTGGATTCTTTATGCGAAAAAGCCATCCCGATGGCCTTTGAATCGTTAGTAAAAGTGTTTGAGAACGGAAATGATCTGGACGCCCGCGAAGAGATGGCTTATGTAAGCTTGATAGGGGGTGTTTCCCTCGCGAATGCCGGTTTGGGAGCTGTACATGGTTTCGCAGCCGCGATTGGGGGGATCTACGCTGTACCACATGGGAGTATCTGCGCTTGTTTCCTACCCGTGGTTTTCGAAGCAAATTACCAGATTTTGATGAAGAAGAATCCAAACCATCCTGCGATCAATAAATGCAGACAAATAGCCAGGTACGCAGGTATAAAAAATGGTGATGTATCCAAATTAATTGAAAAACTATATAACTTGCGATTTGATTTGAATATTCCGGGTATGAGGAAATTTGGGATTAATCGATCAATGGCAGGCGAAATTGCGGAAAGTACTGCGAGGACGAGTAGTATGAAAGGCAATCCAACCGATCTTTCATTTGACCAATTAGTGGAAATATTCATAAAATGCGTATAGTCGAACAATGAAAAATAACTACCAAACAGAAGTTGGCAGTTATTTTTAGGGAATATCATTTTTATTACGCTTTGGTAAAGAAACTGATCGCCATTACTTTCGGACCGGCATGGACGACTATAGCAGGGGGTACTTCATAGATCGGTATCTCTTTGATACTCGTCACTCGGCTAAATTCCGAGGCCAAGGCTTTCGCATCTTCTTCTGCATCGCACTGAGAGATGGTTAATAATCCGCTATCATTGTGAGGGCATTCCTGTTCAACAATTTCGACGATTCGAGCAAGCGCCCGTTTTTTTGTTCGTTGCGTTTCTGCTGCTTCAGCCCGGCCATTCTTGAGTGTTAATATCGGTTTCACTTGCAGAATACTTCCAACCAGGGCAGATGCACCACCTATCCGGCCGCCTTTATATAGATAATCGAGGGTATCCACGACAAAATATACTTTTTGACGGGAAGCCAACTCTTTCACCTTCTTTTCAAGTGTATCGGCATCCATTCCATCCTTCGCCCATTGGTAAGCTTGCAAGACCAGGGAACCTAACCCGCCCGCAACTGTGCGGGTATCGATGATGCGGATATCTGCCCCGGGAAAGTCTTCGGCTGCGACAATGGCACTTCGGGTGGTTCCACTGATCTCACCAGAGGGGGTGAGGACAATGACGGTATTTCCAGCGTCCAACTCCCTCTTATAGATTGGGTTATATAAAGCAGGAGCAGGTGCAGCCGTTTTTGGAAGAGTACTGGATGCCCTGAGCTTTGTTAGAAATTGAGCTGTATCAATTTCGGTATCATCTCTGTACTGTTGGTCTCCAAAAACGATGATCTGGGGAAGATATGGAATTCCTAATCGCTTTAGTTCAGGTTGTGGAATACTACAGGTGGTATCCGCAATAATTGTGATCATATTTTCCTCGATTAAAACAGTGAATGATTGCCGATTATGAGTTGATTATACACATTCTGCACGCATTTCTCCTTATTTCTTTTTTGTAATCTGTACTATCATCGTCTTAATCACACAAACTTATTCTCTATATCCTCGTCCGAAAATATTAAATGGACAATATGAAACAATTTCTGAATAATGGACTACAAACTGATTCACCCCAAAATCCTCAGGTCAGAAAACTTGTTGCAGAGATCGTTCGCGCTGTAATGAATGCGTCTGATCCTTACGAGGCTGTTAGTAGATCTCTGGTTATTGATTTAAACAATCTGACCATAGCCGGAAACCAATATCAAATGGATATCACCCAGGGCGTCCTGCTTTGCTCTATTGGGAAAGCAGCTCGATTGATGGCGAAGGCAGCCGTAGATCTTCTCGAGGACAAAGTCGTCGGAGGCCTCGTGATCGAAAGTTCGGTGGATGATTTAACCAATCTTCCCGCGCTACTCCAAATTATCCAGGGAGACCATCCAATTCCAGTTGTCAAAAGCATGGCGGCTGGTGTGGCCATCCAGCATGTTTTACGCACAAAAGGAGAAGCAATACCGGTATTATTCCTGATCTCTGGCGGCGGATCTTCGTTAATGACAATGCCATACCCTGGTATTTCCTTAGCTGACTTGAAGATCCTAAATCAGGTAATGCTTGGGCATCATCTGGCAATCGATGAGATCAATGTGATCCGCAAACATATTGATGCGACAAAAGGTGGTGGATTATTACGCTGGCTCGGAAAGTCTCCATCACTGACCCTGGTTCTCTCAGATGTCCTCTCCGGAGATCTGAGCATGGTCGCATCCGGACCGACCGCTGCTGATAGATCTACTTTCTACGTGCTCTCAATATTATCGAAAAGCATGAGCTCAAGGGATTAATCCCTGCATCCATCATCAGCTACTCTGAAGGAAGGAAGTACTGGTTTACATCCCGAAACCGTAAAAATTGGAGATGTATGCGCTCAAAATTCCAAGATCGTTGAAATTGGTAGTTTGCGTCAGGCAATTTCTGCAGCAGCAAGTATGTTGAAAACGTATGGTTGGAATCCTCAAGTACAAGGAGGTTGGCTTAACGGGACTGTTGAATTTGCTGCGGTGAGGATATCTAACGATATTCGCGAAGGATTTGGCGCACTTCATCGAACGGTACTGATATATGGTGGCGAAACGACTGTCCGACCCATTGGAAGAGGAATGGGTGGTAGAAATACTCACCTCGCAATCCTCATGACCGAAGTATTACAAAAATATCCCGGTGTAAACCTACTTACGTTTGCAACAGATGGTGTGGATGGGAACTCACCTGCCTCGGGGGCAATCATTGATTCAAAAACCTATACAAAAGCTATGCAAAAGGGGATCGATATCAGTTATCATCAGAAAGAGTATGATTCTTTTACGTTTTTTCAACGACTAAATGACGCCCTGATTACTGGACCGACAGGCACAAATGTGAACGATCTTGTATTTGTCGTAATCGAATAAGGAAAACATGAGCGATAAACCTTTGGTATTGATCACTCATCCGTTGCCGGATGAGTGGGTAAAACCATTAAACAAACTGTTTACAGTTGTCGTCGGTCCGGACAACGAGGCCGGGATGTCTCCCTCTCTTGCCTGGAGCTACCCGGAAGTGGAGGCGGTCCTCTGTCTTCTGAGCGACCGGCTCATGAGCGATATTTTGCGGCAAATGCCGAATCTGAAAGTCATCGCAAATATGGCAGCCGGCACAGACAATATCGATTTGGAATACTGCCGGAATCACAAGATAAAAGTTGGGAAAACCCCAGGCATATTAACCAATGCTACCGCCGACCTCACCTTAGCTTTGATGCTAGCTGTAATGCGAAATTTGACAGAAGCAGCCAAAGGTGCGCGATATGGTGAATGGAAGATGTGGCACCCAGCCAAATGGCTGGGTAGAGATTTAGCTGGAGCGACTCTTGGAATTTATGGGATGGGAGAGATCGGTAAAGCGGTTGCTCGAAGAGCGATCAGTTTTGATATGAAGATCATTTACCATAACCGCAAGGAATATCCGGTAGGCAGTCTAAAATTCCCGGCAACCTATGTCAGTTTTGAGGACCTGATAACTCAAAGCGATATTTTGAGTCTCCATGCACCTCTAAATGAGGATTCCCGCTACAAATTTGATGAAAAAATATTGCGTCAAATGAAACCTCATGCGATCTTGATCAATATGGGACGCGGTTCCATAATCCGAATGGAAGATCTGGTGACTGCGTTACAGGAAGGCTGGATAAGGGGCGCTGGATTGGATGTTACCGACCCTGAACCTTTACCTCCAGGTCATCCGCTTTACAAATTACCGAACTGTCTGATTCTGCCTCATATTGGTTCAGCGACTGAAGAAACAAGGTCAAAGATGGCAGAGATGGCCGTCGATAATATCCAGGCGGGAATGGCGGGAAAATCCCTGCCTTTCCCTGCTTGATCCTCAAGCTTTTGAAAGAGAGAAGATTATGAAACTGGGAATGATTGGACTTGGGAGAATGGGCGCCAATATGGCACGCCGTTTAATTCGTGGTGGTCATCAAGTGGTCGGGTTTAATCGAAGTCATCAGATCATCATTGATATGCAAACGGAGGATGGGCTATTACCTGCTTTTACTTTAGATGAACTGGTACAACAATTAACTCACCCCAGAGTAATCTGGATGATGTTACCGGCTGGCGTTGTGACTGATACGATACTTGATCAATTGCTACCGAAATTGGACGCTGGCGATATCTTGGTTGATGGCGCAAATTCCAATTACAAAGACACCATCCGGCGTGCTAAATTGATTGAATCAAAAGATATCCGTTGTTTGGACGCTGGAGTAAGCGGAGGTATCTGGGGGTTGAAAGAAGGCTATTCCCTGATGATCGGTGGAGATCAGAAAATAACCGAGTTACTCACTCCGATATTTGAAACACTGGCTCCAGGAAAGGAAACCGGTTGGGGAAGAGTTGGACCGCATGGCGCCGGTCATTTCGTGAAGATGATACACAACGGAATCGAATATGGGATGATGGAAGCATTGGCGGAAGGGTTTGAACTGATGAAGAATAAAACTGAGTTCTCCCTTGATGTTCATCAGATTTCCCAGATCTGGCAGACTGGTTCGGTCGTCAGATCGTGGCTATTAGATCTGGCCGAATTAGCCTTTAGAGAAGATAACGACCTCAAGGATATAAAAGGATGGGTCGCTGATTCCGGGGAAGGCCGGTGGACGGTTCAAGAAGCGATCGATCAGGATGTACCTGCCCCGGTTATCACCATGTCGTTATTCCGCCGCTTTGAAAGCAGACAAGACGAGAGCTACGCAGCAAAGGTATTGGCAGCCCTTCGCAATCAATTTGGTGGCCATGAGATCAAGAAAGCAGACTAATTAGATGCTAACTCACTTATCCGATCCTATTGCAATCATCATCTTCGGGGTGACCGGCGATCTCACCAGACGAAAGTTATTGCCAGCCCTCTACGAATTGGCCGCCAGTGGAAAGATCGATGGTCCTCTCCACATCATTGGTTTTGCCCGGCGGGATTGGACAGATCAAACCCTGGTGGAGTTAATCCAAGAATCAATCAAAGAATTTGGTGAGGTAAAATCCCCAAAAGCAAAAATAATGCAGCGGATGACGGAAAACGCGCATTACATTCAATCCGATTTCAATGACGACAAGGGCTACCAGAAATTGCAGACATATCTGACCAGTCATAAGATCAATCATGTCTTGCATTACCTTGCGACACCGCCCGAATCATATATCCCAATTATTGAATACACCGGGAAACATAAACTTTTTGTCGAAAAAGAGGGAGGCTGGTGTCGTATTGTCGTAGAGAAACCGTATGGGCGGGACTTGGAAAGCGCAGTTGAATTGGAAGAGGTTATCCATTCAGTATTCCATGAAAACCAGATCTATCGGATTGATCACTACCTTGGAAAGGAAACCGTCCAAAACATTTTGGTTTTTCGGTTCGCCAATGGTATTTTCGAACCCTTGTGGAATAACCGATATGTTGATCACGTACAAATCACCGTCGCGGAATCCGAAGGGGTCGGTACACGGGCAGGTTTTTACGAAAACGCTGGTGTAATCCGGGATGTATTCCAGAATCACATTCTTCAATTGCTAACCCTAACCGCCATGGAAGCACCAGTTGCATTTCGTCCGAACGCAGTCCGGGATGAAAAGGTAAAGGTATTGCAAGCCTTAAGGGCTATTCAGGGTAAGGATGTGCCATTGAATACCAGTCGTGGTCAATACACGGCAGGATTGATAGATAAATTGCGAGTGCCAGCATATAGAGATGAGCAGGGCGTGTCTTCAGCCTCGATCACAGAAACATACATGGCAGCCAGAGTATTTATTGATAATTGGAGATGGTCGGGTGTTCCTTTCTATATTCGAGCTGGTAAACGCCTACCCAGGCGATTGACGGAAATCGCCATCCAGTTCAAACAGGTTCCCCTGTCTCTTTTCAATGCGCGGAATATGGCATACGATGCGCCGAACGTCCTTGCCTTGAATATCCAACCAGAAGAAGGGATCTCCCTCTCCTTTGGCGCGAAAGTTCCTGGACCGATGGATCAGGTCCAACCGGTGACCATGAATTTCAATTACGTGGAGACATTTGGAGCTGAACCACCTGAAGCATATCAACGGCTGTTATTGGATTGTTTAAGCGGGGATCCAACCCTCTTCACGAGAAGTGACGAGGTGAAAGCTGCCTGGGCATTTACAACCGATATTATTCATGGATGGGAGGATCAAAATATTAAAAACCTCCCCGTATACGAGGCAGGTACCTGGGGTCCGTCCGGCGCGAATGAATTTATTGAAAGGGATGGAAGGCAGTGGCGGTTTAGGGATGAGTCCGTTGAGTGAGGCAAGCCCTCGTTTACAAACGGACCCTATTTCCGCAATTTGGACAAAAGATTTCGCCCTTTTTAGTAACAAATCCACATTTGGAGCAGGTAACAGGCTGCATATCTCCCAGTGGAGCACCACAGGCGATGCAAGTCGCTTCGCCGACCGGATTGGCCGCTCCGCAATATCGGCATTCCAAACGACGTAGACGATCAGATAATTCATGAGATGAACGGTGAGCCACAGCCGTTTTGTCAATAATTTTCCAGGCATCTTCCGTTAGCTGAATCGATTCGATATCCTGGGCGACATCATCCAATCTACCCAGTAATGAGAACGGATTCCTCAAAGCTGAAAATACGGTTGAACCCAGGGATGCTGCCACTCCATACCAGGACTGTTCCCCCATCTGGATGGATAATCCATCTTCAATTGGACGAATGGAAATCGTGAGGGCAGTCTGTCCACCCGAGGAACGAATTGGTCGGGTGGATATCTGGACGGTGACATAATCATTCTGTCGAAATGACTGGGCAATATAATTACCCCGATTGAAGAAGGCTTCGAGGTCTTGTGCGACATCTTCAGCGGTTAAATCTCCATGGTAAACTCTCTGTATCATGTATTCGATTATAATTCGAATTATTCCGATTGGATAAGAAAATTGCGATGATTTCTCAAAAAATGGCTGGTTATTCTTTATTAATGGTTATCGTGTTGGTGATTTCCAGCATGATATTTCTCCCTTCGATCGTCAGCGGAGAAGGAATGTCTCAAGCTGCCCCAACCGTTGATTTACCAACCCAGGTAATCCCAACCGTAACTGGAACTCCTATCGGCACCTATATTGTTGTAAATGCGGATCAGGATCAAATCAATGTGCGGGAATGCCCGAATGCCACCACCTGCGCTAAAGTTGGGGTCTTATTAGCCGGACAGAAAGTACCTGCCAAAGGACGAACTGAAGGCGGGGTCTGGGTTCAGATTGAATATCCGGGAATTCCCGGCGGGTTAGCCTGGGTCCATTCCTCGTTGGTGACGCTATATGGAGGCAGCCTTCCTGCAGTCGAACCACCTGCGACACCTACTCCCGCTCAGACAGCGACCATTGATCCAACCCTTGCAGCGCAATTTATCGTTACGATCCAACCGACCCGGCTGCCGACTTTCACACCGCCGCCAGAATTGGTGATCCCAACCTTCGAAGAAACCAATGGGAATGTGGTCACATCCAAAGTGCCGATGGGGATGATAATCACAGGTCTTGCTGCGCTGGGTATATTCGGGGGAATATTGAGTGTATTGCGAGGACGTTGATCCGGAATTATTCTTGTCGATTGCGCTTGACGATCCATTCCATCAGAGCCAGGATGCCAATAATGATCAATATGGGGAATAATCCGGCACCTATACAGAGCAATCCAGTGATAGCAGCTCCACCACCATAGATCCACCATATTAGTCCATCACCAATAATGACGAGGACAAGGATTCCTCCCACAATTAAGCGGGTATTCGTCTGACTGGCGTATTTTCGTAAATCTCGCATTCAATAATCCTGAAAGGATCTCGAGTAGAGACTTAATTGTAAGCTGAAAAAGGTCCATGGTACAAGTGGGATAAGAATAATGTGAGGTTGTGCAATTGAGTGGAATTGGGGCTAGAATCGGATCTGTGAGGAGTTATAGTACGATCAGGAATGACTCATCCTTCATTAAGAGGAATCACTATGAACCAAAATGAAATCGGAATGAAAACCAGCAAGCGAATAGCATTGATTGCACACGACGGTAAGAAGGAAGATCTGATCGAATGGATTCAATTTAACAAAGGAACCCTGGATACGCATCACCTGATTGCAACCAGATCAACCGGACTATTGATCGAAAAGGAAACTGGTCTGACCGTTACCAAGTTCATGAGTGGACCAATAGGTGGTGATCAACAGATTGGATCGAGAATCGCAGAGGGGAAAGTAGATTTACTCATTTTTTTCTGGGATCCCCTATCACCCCAACCACATGATCCGGATGTGAAAGCATTACTTCGAATTGCCGTATTGCACAATGTTCCCACTGCCTGTAATCGTTCGACCGCGGATTTCTTGATCTCATCACCGTTGATGAAAAAGAATTATCGCCGCTCAATTCCGGATTATTAGGTCGCAAGTGCTACTCGTTCGGAAAGAGTCAGAGTTACCTGAAAATCTCCGCTGGAATTTTATTCACCTCATCGGGGATATTTTGTGGTGGGGAGTCCTGAATGGCACTTCTCTGTCATTTGTTACGATTTATGTTACCCGAATTGGAGGTGATGGGTTCCAATTAGGTTTGCTCGCAGCCGCTCCCGCCGTGGTCAATATCCTTTTCGCCATCCCTTTTGGCAGGTGGCTGCAAGGACGTAATACCGCCAGGGAAGTGGTTCTTTTTTCTGTCTACCACCGCATTTTCTACCTATTATGGATTCCAGTCCCTTTTATCCTGTCTCAAACGGTTCAGATCTGGCTTTTGATCACGCTTACCTTTATCATGAATATCCCTGGAGTGATCCTCCAAGTGGGGTTCAATGACCTTTTCGCAGATGCCGTTCCTCCTGATTGGAGAGGGTATCTAGCTGGTGTTCGGAATGCGGCTCTCGCTGTATCATCGGTGATCAGCTCGGTTATCTGCGGTCAATTACTAACTCGGGTGAGCTTTCCACTAAATTATCAAATTGTTTTTTTCCTTGGTTTTCTGGGTGCTGTTTTTAGTTCTGTTCATCTGTTCTTTGTTTGGAAAAACCTTGAACCAGGATTAGTACATGCTAAACAGAACGAGATCAAAGAGATTGTCAGAACTGAATTAAGCAGTATTAAAATGATGCTCCAGATGATCAGGTCTGCCGGAAATCGCAAGTTCATGCGATTAATGGTTGGCTTGTTCGGATTTCATGTTACCCAATTCCTGGGTATTCCGATATTCCCCCTCTACCAGGTCAACCAGTTAAAGCTGAGTGACAACTTTATCAGTATTGGGAACGGATTATTCTTTGGTGTCATATTTATTATTTCCACCCAGATTCCCCGTTGGTCCCGGCAATTTGGTACGAAGAGAATTGTTGCCTGGGGCGCCATTTCCATGGGGTTATATCCCGCAATATTAGCGTTCAGCAAATCAGTAATCCCTTACTTAATTGGTGCTGGGCTGGGTGGAATTGCCTGGGGATTGGCAGGCAGTCTCCTCTACAACTACCTTTTGGAACATATTCCGGATACGGATCGACCGCCGTATCTGGCTTTCTACAATTTCATCCTCTACTCGGCTGTCTTAATAGGCTCCTTGGGCGGCCCATTACTCGTCAATTGGTTGGGGATTTCGAATTCACTCGTATTAATTGCCATCCTGCGTTTCATCGCCGGTTTTCTGTTATTTCGCCTGGGATAATATGTTAGAATCAGGCCCATGTCAGAGAAAGTGGTCTCAAGAAATCGAAAAGCCGGTTTTGAATTCTTTTTACTAGATCGATTTGAGGCCGGGATATCTCTCCAGGGAACTGAAATCAAATCAATCCGTAATGGGCAAATGAGCCTGCAGGAATCGTACATCCAGATCGACGGGAATAACGCTTTCCTGATCAATGCCCATATCGCGCCGTATGACCCAGCCAGCCGTTACAACCATGATCCCATCAGACCTCGCAGATTATTACTCCATAAGAAGCAAATCCGTACCCTTTGGAACGAAGTCCGTTTAAAAGGGGTCACCATTGTGCCGATAAAAGTGTACTTAAAAGAGGGTCGGGCGAAATTGGAGATTGCGCTGGCTAAAGGGAAAAAGAATTACGATAAACGGGAATCGATCGCTCAACGCGATACGGCAAGGGAAGCCCGCCGCGAACTCAAGGATCAACACTAATTCGGCCAATCTGAGAGTGGACAATGCTGAAGAATAATCTCATTGCAACTATCATCACTTTTGTCCTTGCACTCTCCTGGTTGAGGATTATGGATTATTTCGCCCATCGCGGTTGGATCGATAGTAAGCTAAGTCGGAAAATTATCCATATTGGAACAGGACCAATCTTTGTCCTTTGTTGGTTGCTATTTGACGACCAATCGTATGCGCGCTATCTGGCGGCGCTGGTACCGCTGGCAACGACGATCCAGTTTGCACTGGTTGGTTTGGGAATCCTCAGGGATGACGCTGCGGTAAAGGCAATGTCAAGGACAGGTAGACGGCAAGAGATCCTACTTGGTCCATTGTTTTACGGTATTGCTTTTGTAGTATTAACGATTGTATTTTGGAAAGATAACATAATCGGCATCATCAGTTTGATGATTCTCTGCGGTGGTGATGGGTTGGCAGACATTATTGGTAAACGGTTTCAGAAATGGAGATTGCCGTGGTCTCCTCAGAAAACCTGGGCTGGAAGCATTTCCATGTTCATTGGTGGAGTGTTCCTCAGTATTCTTATCATCTGGATCTTTACATTGGCAGGGGTATTCGATATAAAATGGGCTTTCTTTATTCCCCGCCTGGTCCTTCTGGGAATTATCGCCACTGTTGTCGAATCGATTCCTCTTAAAGACCTCGATAATATCACTGTACCTGCAATTTCTGTGAGCGCTGGATTATTCCTCTTTTGAAGGAGTGCTGATGATATCCATCAATGGCAATTCATTATCCCTTGACGAGATCGTCCGAGTTGCCAGACAGGGCGAATTTGTCCAATTGGATGAGAAAGCCCGGCAACGAATGCTTCAGAGTTGGGGGTGGGTGGAGGAAATATCCAGGAATAATGATCCTGTGTATGGAATTAATACTGGTTTTGGAATTTTCTCAGACCAACGTATTTCCCCATCCGATTGTGCCAGGTTAAGCCGTAATTTAATCCTGAGCCATTCTGTTGCTACCGGTGATCCATTGCCGGTAGACATTGTACGAGCCGCCATGCTGGTTAGGGCGAATACCCTGGCAAAAGGATATTCAGGCGTGAGACCGATCCTGGTGGAAATACTTTGCGATATGCTGAATAAAGGTGTGGTACCGGTGGTTCCGCAACAAGGCTCGATGGGTTCTTCGGGGGACCTGGGACCACTCTCGCACATGGCGCTCGTCCTGACAACAGATCTGGAAGATAGTGAAGAAGATTCAGGATTCGCCTGGTACAAGGGCGAATTAATGTCTGGAAAAGCTGCCATGGAAAAGGCAGGATTGAAGCGAATCATCCTTGGTCCTAAGGAAGGGCTGGGATTGAATAACGGAGCCACTTTTTCTGCAGCAATTGGCTCGCTTTGTATTATCGATTCAATCAATTTACTTTCAACGGCTAATCTTTCGCTATCCATGACCTTGGAAGCTTTGGAAGGATGTTCGAGCGCATTCGACGAACGGATACACCAGGCTCGCGGACAAACCGGCCAGATCCATGTAGCTAGTGAGATTCGTAATCTTACCCAGGGAAGTAGCCTGATCAATGCTGCCGGACGAGTCCAGGATGCCTACAGTCTACGGTGTGCACCACAAGTACAGGGTGCTGCCTGGGAGACACTGGTTTTTATCCGATCGATCTTGGAAAAAGAAATTAATGCCGCGACAGATAACCCTTTATTGTTTGAGCAGGGAGTGGCATTATCTGGTGGAAATTTTCATGGTGAACCGATCGGTTTGGTGATGGATTATCTCGGAATTGCGCTTGCAGAAGTGGGCGCAATCTCAGAGAGGCGAATTTTCCGACTGACCGATGGGACGTTGAATGGGGGATTACCGAATATGCTGGTGGATAACAATCAGGCTGCTGGATTAAATTCCGGTTTGATGATGCCCCAATATACAGCAGCGTCTTTGGTTTTGGAAAATCAAACCCTGGCAACTCCTGATTCAGTTCATTCGCTGCCAACCTCTGGGGAGCAGGAAGACCATAATGCGAATTCAATGACCGCCGCGAGGCATGCCTACCAGATCCTGGTGAATGTCCGAAAAATCATCGCAATCGAAATATACTCAGCTGCCCGGGCAATGGATCTGCGGCTTCGCAAATCGCCGGAAAGAACGATGAGTGATCCTATCCACCGACTTTTCGATCTTGTCAGAAGCCAGGTACCATATCAGGCAGATGATCGTTGCTGGGGAAAAGAGATCGACCAGGTTGAGCGCATGATAATATCGGATGTAATATTGCATGTAGTGAATTGAGGTTGACAAGGTTAGTAGGTCAGAGTATCGTATATACCAATATGGATAAAAAATATCTGATAAACAGACGGGATTTTATATCAAAATCCATTCAACTGGCAGCCGGATCGGTTGTATTAAACCAGTTAGACTGGCGATCTCTCGTACAATCATCGCAATCAGACCAGAAGATTGGTCGAATTTGCTCTGGAGGCGAAGGCGCATGGTTCGATTTGAAAGCCAAACCGGATCTGAATAGTCAGTCGGTTGGTTCTGTCATCCGGGATGATATCATTCCGTGGTATCACACAACCGCCGCCAGCAGAGTGGACCTGAATTCGATCAACCAGCGTTGGGTCGAGACTGAGGGAGGTTACGTGTATGCCGGTTATGTCCAACCGGTTAAAGACATCAAAAACAAACCTCTTACTGAATTACCATCGTATGGTGCTAACCCGGGGATGTGGGTTGAGATCACCGTCCCTAAAGTGGATATCATCAAGCAAGGACCTCCCGGAACATATTGGCTCCAACACGCCCTCACTCCACGGTTGTATTATGGGCAGGTATTTTGGGCAAGCCAGATTCGAACCGATGAGAATAATCAGGTCCAATACCTGCTTACCCAACGATTTGGTGCTGCTGAAGAATATTATTGGACACCAGCTGAAGCTTGCAAACCAATTACACCAGATGAGGTTACGCCGATTTCTCCGGAAGTGGAGAATAAAAAGGTGGTTGTCAACCTGGCTCGTCAGACGCTTTCGTGTTTTGAAAATGACCGTGAAGTACACTTCTGTAGAGTCTCGACCGGTCCATTACTCTCCAAAGGATGGGCCACACCTCCAGGTGATCATCCGATCTGGCGGAAACTATTCTCACTCCATATGAGCGCAGGTGGTGGTACCGGAGAGGCATTCGATACACCTGCTATTGCATGGACCTCCCTATTTACAACAACAGGAGCAGCAATCCACACATCCTACTGGCATAATGAGTATGGATTTGCCCGATCGCATGGATGTGTCAATTGCCTTCCAGAAGATGCCAGATTCGTATGGCGATGGACGACACCCGTCGTCCCCTACGATCCGGGTGATTTAACCTGGAATGACTGGAAGAGTGGTTCATCAAGAATTGTTGTTGTTGAATCGTAAAGGCGTTTGATGACAGTCACCCTAGGTCTGGCATTTTTGGCAGGGTTGGTTTCGTTTTTATCACCCTGTGTCTTTTCCCTGGTCCCAGCCTATATTGGATATCTAAGCGGAAGATCGCTCGAAGCATCCAAAAGCGAAAGGCAATCCTCATGGCTTACATTTGCGCATGGGATTGCTTTTGTCTTAGGTTTCAGTGTTGTTTTTATACTGCTTGGATTGGCCGTGTCCGCCCTTGGTGGATTTCTCTACTCCATAAAGGGTGTTCTGGCAAAAATTGGGGGAGTGGTGATCATCCTCTTTGGAATCCATATGACCGGTTTCTACCGGTTTCCATTCTTAGAGTATGATCTTCGGCCCCATACGCAAGTGGATCACAGCCGCGGACTCATATCCTCCTTTCTATTAGGCATCTTCTTTTCAGCCGGATGGTCTCCATGTGTAGGACCTGTCCTCGGTGCAATCCTTGCATTAGCTCTTAATGGGGGAAACCTTCAACAAGGGTTTGTTCTACTTGCCGCATATTCTGCAGGTATGGCGATTCCATTCTTACTCGCGGCAATTGGCATTGGGTGGGTAACGCATATTTTGCGAAAATTCGCTCGTGTATTGCATTGGATCGAAGTAGCCATGGGGATAGTCCTTATCATCGTCGGAATACTATTGCTGGCTGGTGTCTTTGAACAATTGGCCAGGTTTGGTTTGCCATTTAATATAGGTCTATAAACGAATTACCGGGTGCAAAAATGCTCAATGTCATAATATATACGACCAAAAATGATCCTTCCTTGGCAGAAATTACCGGATGGCTGGCGGGTATTCAAGATGAATATCCCCATCAGCTGGTAACAATAGACATCGAAGAAGAGCAGGATATATATCAAGGATATATTGGGAAGACTCCAGTATTAGAAGTCGGACCCTACCATCTCTTCGCACCATTTTCAGTTGCGGATATAAAAATGACCCTGGGCGCCGCTCAAGACCGCCAAAGATCTCTTGCAAATAGCGGCGATCTTGCCTATCAAAAAAAGGTTGAACGCGGGTCGACTATAAGCGGTTCTGATAAATTTTCATATTGGCTGACCCGAAATTATATGGTGCTTTTCAATGCCCTGTTATTTATCTTTGTCGGGCTTCCATTTCTTGCACCAGTTTTATACCGGGCAGGTGCGACCTTACCCGCGAACATCATCTACAAAATTTATAGCCCTCTCTGTCACCAGTTGGCTTTCAGATCCTGGTTTCTGTATGGAGAACAGCCGGCATATCCCCGTGAATTGGCAGCTCAACCGGGGTTGTCTTTCGAGCAGGCAACAGGCATTAAGAGCTCCGATATCTGGGGATCACGTAATTTCCTGGGTAATGCTGTACTCGGTTACAAAGTCGCCCTATGTGAACGGGATGTTGCCATCTATGGCGGGATCCTTCTTTTCGGGCTCTTATTCTCTCTCACAGGAAATCGGCTTCGATCCATACCCTGGTATGCATGGGTAGTGCTGGGAATCTTGCCGATGGGATTGGATGGGGTATCCCAATTACCCGGTTTATTAGAAAATACAATTTCCTGGCTCCCCATCCGTGAGAGTACACCTCTCTTGCGAACAATTACCGGATTGCTTTTCGGAATCAGTACTGCCTGGTATGGCTACCCTTTGATTGAACAGACGATGCGGGATAGCCGAAAATCACTTTCGAAAAAGTTTGCTGTTCATCAGGTGAATCAGGGATGATATTCCAATCTTCTGGTGAGCTCCGATGGATGGAATTTAATACTCTGCGGGAATTTCCTATTCAGCATGGTGTATTTACCCGACATGGCGGTGTTTCACTTGAGCCCTGGAAAAGTCTCAATATAGGTGGAACGGTTGGTGATTTAATCCAAAACACCCGGGAAAATAAAAGAAGGTTACTGGAATCGGTATCCATTCCATATGATTCGGTTTTTGATGTATGGCAGGTTCACAGCGCAGAATATGTCCTGGCTACCCAGCCAAGGGCGATGGATGAGGAACATCAAAAAGCAGATATTATCATCACCAATACGCCTGGGTTGACAATACTGATGAGGTTTGCGGATTGTGTTCCGATATTGGCTTATGATCCTATCCACAATGCAATTGGGATAGCACACGCTGGGTGGATTGGAACCAGCAAGGATACAGCCGGAGAAATGATTCGTGCGATGCAAAAAGAATTCGGCAGCACCCCCGACGATATGATTACAGCCATCGGCCCCTCAATTTGCCAGAAACATTATCCGGTGGGTGAAGAAGTGGTCGATATATTTCAAAAATTGTATCCACAAAAGGCACGGGAGCTTTTCTATAAAGATCACGAGCAATCACATTTAGACCTGTGGAAAGCCAACTACCAATTATTGGAGCGGGCAGGGGTGAAACACATTGAACTGGCTGGTATATGTACAGTATGTCATAACGGTGACTGGTATTCTCATCGTAAGGAGAGTGGGAAGACCGGTCGTTTTGGTGCACTGATCAGATTATCCTAAAGGGCGGAGAGCTACCTTTGATTGATTAGATGTCAGCGATAGCACAAAATTACTTCAAGATCCTGGATACTATGGATCGGTCTGCCAACCAGAGTGGGCGGAAATTGGCAGATGTGGCTTTGATCGCAATTAGTAAAAGACAACCACTCGAAAAAATATCTGCATATTTGAATGCAGGTGGCAAGATTTTGGGGGAGAATTATCCCGAAGAAGGCGCTGGCAAAAAGGAAATGCTGCCTGGGTTTGATACCTCCTGGCATATGGTCGGGCATGTTCAATCGCGGAAGGCCAGCCTCGTTGCACAGTATTATGATTACATTCAGACCCTTGATTCGCTCAAATTAGCCAGAAGACTGCAAGACCAGTTAAGGTTTAGACAAAAATCCCTCCCTTTTTTGATCGAGATCAATATCGGCGCTGAGGTGAATAAATCTGGATATCTAATCAAGTCGGATACAGATAGAGCAGCTCTGTGGTTTGATCTGGAAAGTATACTAAGCCTGTCAAATTTGATTTGGAGGGGGATAATGATCATGCCGCCTATCTCCCTCGATCCGGAAGAATCGAGGAGATACTTTGTGCAGGGGCGAGAATGTTTGGATGAACTCCAACGGCGCTACCCGGATCAGAAATTGGATCAAATATCCATGGGTACCAGCCTGGATTATCAAATAGCAATTCAAGAAGGTGCCACAATGGTTAGAATCGGAACAGCATTATTCGGTAAAAGGAATTAAGTGAAGATGGGATTTTTTCTCGGACGGTTCGTACAAATACTAGTTCAGGTTTATATATTGGTAATCGTAGTGGATGTGGTCTTAAGTTATATCCTTCCGCCTTACCACCGGGTTCGCGAATTTCTGGATAGTCTGGTCAATCCTTTATTGCTGCCGATCCGCAGGGTAGTCCCACCGCTCGGAATTTTAGACCTGAGTCCGCTGGTATTGCTCCTTTTGGTTCAACTCTTGGGTTCGCTCCTCGCAACGGTTCTATATCAGATCCCATGAAAGAAAATGTCCTCCTCCGAATTCGAGTGCAGCCGAATTCACAAAAGAACCAGGTAGTCGGGATTCTGTCAGATGGAAGGATAAAGATTAAGCTGCAAGCGCCTCCGCTGGATGGCAAAGCGAATAAGGCGCTGATCCGGTATTTGCATCAAATATTCAATATCCCGGAGACGCGCTTTGACCTGGTCCAGGGGGAACACAACCGCGATAAGGTGATCAGTCTTCAGGGCCTCTCCGAATCCGAAGTAAATCAAATCCTTCAAGCCCAAATTCCTGATTAGGTGAATCCAAATTTCTTGATCGAAGGAAAATGAACACCTGTGAGCGAAATCTTCCAAAGGGTGTATAACGCGTATTCTCTCACGTTGGAATGTCTTTGATAGACTGCGTCATACAATCGGGCTATAACTCCTTCCTCGCTCGACCAACCTAAATACTCCATCGCGGCGATCTTTTCATCATCGCTACCGTTCGCAAGCACACGGATCAATAAAGGAAGCGGGGAAATGGACGGTGAAACGCCTTCTCCATTTCTACTGGCATAAGCAACCAACCAAGGAGCGAGGTAAGGTTCTGAAAGTTTGCGGGGAATATGGGCATCAATGCTGGATATATTTTCGAGCATCTGAGCAGCCGTATTTCGGATTACCCACTGGCCATCCTCGGTTTGGAGTTTCTTTAATAGATCAATGCTCCATTTATCAGGGATTAAACCGATCGCATATACACAGGCTCGTCTGACTAATATATCCTTATAGGAGGCGCCATCTTTCAAGGTTTGGATGCCTTCCGCAAGGTTGAGGGTTAACATTTCGGCTGCGACCCGCCGCATCGATTCATCAGCTTGTAATAGAATTTGTGCCGTCAACTCCTGGGCTTGCGGGTGATTGTAACCGGCAAGAGCCATCGCGGCTGCATTCCGAACTGGCGCTTCAGAGTCGCCTAATAGCTCTGATAGAGTGTTGATACAGGAGGGATCCCGTAAAATCCCACAGGCAAGGGCGGATAATCGTCGGACGACCGGAGAATTCGCCTCGCAATACTGTTTAAATAAGCCGATAATATTCTTCTCATTCGCGAAGACTAATCCAGCGGCAGCTTTTGCGCGTATCGTAAATGGCTGGTTGTCGTTATTTAATATTTGGGCAAGCCGGCGCATTATCTGCGGTCTGAATATCGCGCCTTGCTTACATTCCCGCAGCCAGTGTGAGGTAATGAATAGCTGTCGATAAAGAGGAGCTTCCTCATCCATTTTCTCTAATTGGATGTATTGCGAAATATCGATCATATGAGAGAGATATTTCAAGGAGAGCTCCTTTGCAGACCAATCAGGCTGATTAAATACCACCTGACATTGACCATTCCGGATCAATGCGTTACTGGCTAAAAATCCAAGGAAGACAGGGTGAGTGAAAATTACATTGCCATGATTGGTTGATTGCAATACCATCCGTTTAGAGACGAGCGAAAGTGCCTTGGATGCCTTGGCTGTATCAGGCTGGGAAGGGCCTGCCTCAGCCTCTGTCGTTTGAATCAACTCCGGGACGTAATGGTCAATCTCATATTTATTAATAATGGGATTTTCACTGATGACCGTTTGATAAGCCAATACTTCCAGGGATGCTTTTGTTGAACTGACCGGAACCAGGTGATTAATATAATTCTGCAAGATATCGAAAGAAGTTTTACCGACATCCAGGCCTGCTAATGCACAAATTGTTTGTATGGTCGTTTCAAGAGCACCCAGGGAAGCATCTTGATCCATACCCCAGGTGAGGAGCGATTGAAGCCGGATTTCTCGATCTTCATCTGCTAATCCAGGTTCAAAAACCTTAAAGTACATTTGGGTAAGTTTTCTCAGAAATTGATTTTTTTGCAACCGATTCCAATGGCTGATTGCCATCGGATATACACCCATGGCGATAAACCCATCCATGAAATCGGTTGGTCCAGTCAGTATGAATTTCAAATCAGGAAATTGGGACGTGAGGAGTTTAATCTCATCCCGGCATTCCTGGATCAAATTTCTTGGCAATTCGTCAAATCCATCGACAAATAACAACACAACATTCTGCCTGAAACCTTCCCGTAAGAGGGTTTCCAATTTTGCAGGCGATAGATCAGGATGATAGCTAGTGGTGATAGCTATTAGTTGCTCGAGCGGGTTTTCAGCATGAGGAAATTCAATTAGATCCCTTGCGTGCAAAAGGATAGGTATATAGTGATTGAGATAACCTGTGGCAGCAGATTTACGAGCGACCAGGCTGCAGAGGGAAGCCAACGCGAATGTTTTACCGGTCCCGGGCTGTCCAATAATGGCGATATTCATCCCGCCTTTTAATACTTCGGATATTGGTATGGCTTTCACTGAATAGGGCGCCAGAAATTCACCCCAGTCTGGAAGATAGGGCAATTCATGATGAACCAGGCTGTTGGGAACCCCGGTGAAATCTGGTGAAAGTTGAACGGGAGGAGGAATGAGCCCTGGTGTGACTTGGACATCGTCCAATGGAAATAAATTGGCTAGCAGGTGGAGGGACTGCGCCCGAAGAAACACCTGCGTTCGATATTTTTCCAGTATTTCCTGGGTGGTCTTTGTTTCACGAAACTCAGCTGGCTTATTTGGCATAAATTATTCTCCCACAGGTGGAGCAAAAGCATAATTCTTGCGATATACGCGCTTTTTGCCATACTGCCTGAGTGATTTCTGCACCACATTTTTCACAAGTATTCTCTTCAACCTGAGTGACTGGTATACCTGATTTCGTCTTCCTCAGTTTTTGATATATGTCCATGGATGTCTGATCCAAACCCGTCGTAAGAGCTTCCTTTTCTGGCATCACCCGTGCTATCGCCTGTTTTAGGCTTTCGATTTCTCCCAGCAGGACAATTTTCTCTTCTTCTTTTCTTTGATCGATAATTTCCCTTTGGCGGGTGGCTTCATTTTCTGAGGTCACCTTTTCTTCTAATAGCACCATTTGTTCAAATTCGGCTTCTTCCAATTGAGTAATTTGTACCTTTAAGTGAGATATTTCCGTCTGGAGATCCTGTAATTCTTTCGGGTTTTGGATCTTGCCTCCATATAGCGATCCTTCCGATTGCTGCATCTTGATCCGGGTCGACTTCATCTTGTCGTCTAGAGTCTGTAGTTTCTTTTCCAGTTCATAGCGTTCCTCCCGGATCAGGTCAATTGTTTTTGTAAGTAGTTCATGCTCTTTTTGATCGGCGATGATCGATTGGATTTCCTGGATACGGCGATCATACTGATCCAATTTCATGTCAGTCTGTTGAAGGAGGAAAAAATTCATGGATTTATTCATGGAGTTGATTATAGGGAAGGTTGACCTGATTGGCAAGAATGAAACCATCCTTGTTTGCGGGTGAAGCTTTTCTTGAGTATACTGTCAACCATGGGCAGGAGAACTTTTCCCTGGGTATTATTCATAATCTTCCTACTATTATTGATTGGTCCATTTGTATTTGCCGGACAACAATCTGATGCTCAGGTCGCGTTCAATGGATTCCTGCAAAACCCCCAAGATGGGTATTCCTACCTGGCAAAGATCAAGCAGGGAATTCAGGGTTCCTGGTCGTTCCGGTTACCATTCACTTCACAGGTGGGTGAGGGGAAACCGCTCTTTTTATATTATTTATTCCTCGGACATCTTGCCAAAATTTTGGGGGTGAGTCCAATATTAATCTTTCACCTCAGCCGAATTGTAAATTCAATTTGCCTTTTTTTTACATTATGGTTTACCTTTCCTGCATTTGTAACCACAAAAAATGTAAAGATTTCATGGATATTGGCTATCTTATCCCTGGGTGGAGGTTTGGGCTGGGTCTTATTACCTGCCGGGAGGATACCGGGTGATTTCTGGGTGGCCGAGGCATTTCCGTTTCTGGCATCCTTCACCAATCCCCACTTTCCACTTTCAATCTTACTAATGGTTTGGATGATTTGGGCATGGAAAACGCCTACCTCGACAATACGATATCTGGTGTTAGGGGGAGGAGGGTTGCTTCTGGCGATCATACAGCCTTTCGCCAATGTCATCCTGGGTTTGGTTTTTGGGGTAGATTGGTTTTGGAAGATATTTACGAAACAAATCCGACGAGATGATTGTATAGCACTCTCTGTTTTCGCACTTATGGCACTCCCATATATGGTCTATTCACTCTGGGTTATAAACTCAGACCCGAATTTTGTCAGTTGGAACAAACAAAATTCAACCCCCGGGCTAACCCTCATAGACTGGATATTTACATTTTCACCAGCTTTGATTCTCGCATTGATTTACTTATATGGATGTTGGAAACGAAAAGCCGCTCCTCAAAGGATTCTTGTTATCTGGGCAATTGTCACGATGGTTTTAAGTGTAATTCCAACTCAATTGCAGCGTCGATATCTACTTGCAGCTTGCATACCCCTGGCATACCTTGCGTTTCTGCAGATCGATTCCTGGATGGCTTCACGTCCTAAATTGGGAAATCTTGTCCGATTGGGTTGGGCTGTATTGGTCATGCCCACGAATTTCCTCCTGATCGCGATGGGAGTATCCGCTGTACTACAGAAAGAACCGTTATTATTCCTGTATCGGGATGAAATTTCTGGATTCGCATGGCTGTCAGACCATGCCAGCAAATCCTCAACAATCCTGACCGGACCAGATACCGGATTATATATGCCGGCACATACCTCCCTCGGAGTGGTATATGGGCATCCTTTTGAAACGCCATACGCCTCCATCCGAAAAAAGGAAGTTCTGGATTGCTTGCAAAGGAGAAGTCTCAGCACATGTAATAGGGTGATTGTTGAGCAGGGAGTGGATTATATTCTTGTAGGGCCTCGTGAACAGGCACTCGGTTGGAATCTTCCGGAATTTACGTATCCAGTCGTTTTTGAGTCAGGCAAATTGAAAATTTATGAAGTGGATTAGTAAGATCCCCCTCTGGATTGTCTTCTTGATCGTGCCGGTACTTTTTATCGGCCCGACGAGTTCTTCCTATCACGTTGCGATTGGAAACGAATTTAGCGATATCCAGATTACTCACTCACCAAATCTCCTGTTTATTCAAAAATCTATCCTGGAATATCATCAGATCCCATTCTGGAATCCTTTGATCTTGAGCGGATACCCATTTGACGCGGATCCCCTCTCAGGATTGTGGTATCCCCCGGGTTGGATAGCGTTATTCTTTCCACAACCGTATGGTTTAAATTTATTGGTGATCCTTCATATTTTTCTTGGAGGATTAGGATTATATAAATACCTGCGCCAAACAGGGTTGCCAGAGAACCTCTGTCTGTTTGGCGGCCTTTGTTTTACATTGCTGCCGAAGCTATATGCCCATTTTGGCGCCGGACATGTCACCTATCTTTTTGCCTTATGCCTCTCACCCTGGCTGATGTATTTCGTGGTCGGAAGGGGCAACCGGTCCTGGATAGCGCAATCGTTTTTACTAGCTGGAATGATCCTGGCTGATGTTCGTTGGGTTCCCTACGGAATATTGCTCTGGATCGCGGCTGAAGTTCACAATCTCCAGATAGTTCATAACACAACCGCCAGAGAGCTATTCAATGTGATATTACGGATGGGTAAAAACCTGTCCTTCGGGGTACTTTTGGCAGCTCCTTTTCTCTTTCCCTTTATTCAATATGTCTCACTCTCAACCCGAAGCCAATTGACAGCAGCAGATAATCTCGAACTTTCATTGCCGATTGTAAAGCTGCTGACACTTGTCTTTCCAACCATCGGTGGCAATCCGGAATGGATGATCTTCACCGGTTCAGGTATTTTCCTGCTTGGACTCATCGGTTTGCTCTCATCTCATTGGAAAAAAATGTTGCCATGGTCGATCGTGATTGTGATTTCACTTCTATTCGCTCTCGGTGATCATCTAATCGGTTTGACGTGGATCGTATCCCTTCCCCTTCTCAATAGTTTGAGAATACCTCCACGAATTCTATTTCCCGGTTCAATTGCGTTGATTGTTTTAGCGGTGAATGGGTTGGCATCTCTATTAGGGACCAATTCCAGAAAAAGGAATTCTTTCATCTTGTTTTTGAGCTTATTCATCTTCATAATTGCAGGTTTCATTGTTGGTTTTCAGAGGAAAGGTTCTCAAAGCCAAGATCAACTCTGGTTGATTACCCCTTTAATTCTCTTCTGTATTTTCATCATGATCGGTTTGCTCCAAAAAAGAGTGCTAAAACCTCGCCTTTTTGTGGTTGGTGTCTGTTTGATCATATTTCTGGAAATTGGATTGATCGCCAAGGTGACCTTCACATCCAATACGACGGAAAATCAGTTAATGGCATCTGTATTAAATATGATTCATCCGTATCCATCTGAAAGGGTGTATTCGCCGTCCTACTCGATTGGACAGGATGAAGCTGTAATTCACGGAATCGGATTGGTCGAAGGTGTCCATCCTCTACAACTTAGCAAGTATGTCGATTTCCTTGCCAGTGCGAGCGGCGTTCCGGCTGATAAATACAGCGTTGTCCAGCCACCCTTAAAGAATGGGAGTCCGAGGACGGATAATAAGGATGCGATACCCGACCTGGAGTTATTATCGAGGCTAAATGTTCGGAATGTTCTATCCAGTTTTCCCATAAAACAAATAAATTGGTCGTCGACCGTGAGCGGACCAGTAATTTGGATCTATCAGAATAAAGAATTTAGTCCTTATCCTAAAATCCTTGGAGAAGATGGGCAACTTGGTATGGTTGCCCTGGTAAAGTATTCACCGAATAGAACTGAGTATTTGGTCTCAGGTCCCGGGATTATGAAAACTGCTGATATTAAGTATCCGGGGTGGATAGCAACTCTGGATGGACGTTTCATTCCAATCCAGGTAGATGACACTATTTTCAGAGCCGTGAAAATTCCAGCAGGTAACCATACCCTTATTTTTGGGTATCATCCCTGGTTGACCTATATGGGAATTGCGATCTCGCTCATTACCTTGCTAACCCTTCTGGTTGGTCTGAAGGATCGGCCATGACCAGTCAAATGGAAAGAAAGATCCTCACCTGGTTTATCCTGGCTGTCATTCTGCTCACAAGTGTGCCATATATCATCGGATTCGCTTCGCAGACTGATGAATGGCGTTTCAGTGGTTTTTTGGTGGGTGTGGAAGATGGGAATAGTTATATTGCAAAAATGCTCAGAGGTTCCGTTGGCGATAATTTGTTTTACTCACCCTTTACAGTCACTCCTCAGGATGGATTGTTTGTTTTCTTGCCCTATTTATGGCTTGGCAAATTGGTATCTCCACCAGCTTTACACACTCAGCTTGTTGTCCTGTTTCAGTTGTTTCGATGCCTGGGGATTCTTGTTTTTGTAATTGGAATCTATCGGTTTATCCGAATTTTTCCACTCAAACCAGAATACCGGGTTCTCGCGACAGGATTAGCTACCTTGGGAGCAGGGGCAGGCTGGGTAATGATCTTTTTCACGGGTATTTTGCCAGGTGATGGCGTTCCGTTGGAGTTTCTTTCTCCCGAGACATTTGGCTTCCTAAGCGTGTTTACCTTACCGCATCTGGCGATGGGCACTGGTTTCTTTTTCTTATCACTTTCCTGTTTTTTTGAAGTCGATCTGGTTGAAAAGGAAAGTATTACTCAAACAAGGCAAATTATTTTAGGTGGCTTGTATCTATTCTTGGTGGGTGTTATGCAATCCATCTATGTGGCGGTCGGATTTCTGATCCTAAGCATCTATTATTTGGTCGCAATCATCCAGAAGAAAAACCAAAGAATAGAATTGTCAAAAATAATCAGCAGGAGCATTCTCGCAACTTTGCCAGCCCTTGGCTGGGTGATATATATGCTGATTCAGTCAGCGGAAAACACATTTCTAAAAAGTTGGAACGAACAGAGTATTGTTTTGTCTCAGCCTCCGATTTACTACCTCTTCTCGTTTGGGATATTTTATCTATTTATTTTTATTAATCACAATAGATTGCGCGTAGCCATTAAAGAGCTAGCTTTACAAACAATACTTGTTTGGTTGATCCTATTCCCTTTACTGGTCTATCTCCCGGCAAATTTTCAACGCCGACTTGCTATTGGTATATGGGTTATTCTGGTCGTCCTAACCCTACTGATAATTCAACAATTGAGTAAAAAGACACGATATTATGCGAATTCTGCTTTTGTTCTGATTGCCCTTCCTTCTACGCTGATAATTTTAGTAACTTCAATCACAGCAAGTAGAACACTCACATCACCAATTTTCACGCCAGTCGATTATGTAAATGTGTATAACCATCTGGATACACTTAGTGGGAAAAAGGATGTCCTAACATTTTTTCGAACAGGCAACGAACTTCCTGCCTGGACAGATGCAAACGTTACCCTCGGTTTGGGCTCAGAATCAGTGGATTATATATATTTCGAAAAGCAAGCAGAATTGTTTTACCAGGGAAAATCAACGACAGCCGACCGGACAAAATTGATCGAGGACTTCAACGTCCGATATGCAATTCTGGGTGACCGCGAGCGACAGGCAATGAATCAAGATCAAACTCCAATTCCTGGATCCAAAGAGATTTTCTCCAGCGGCAACGTATCCCTCCTGGAGATCATCCCATGAAGGGATTTCGGTTTGTCCATTTTTTTCAGGAACACTCACCAATTCTCTGGCAGATACCAGGACCGATTATTTTAATTGGATCCCTACTTCTGGAAGGAAAATTCTTGTTCTGGGGGACAGCTTATCTTCAATTCCTGCCGTGGAGATTAGACGCGTGGAGAATGATCACTCAAGGAATCCTGCCTCTATGGAGCAGCCAGGTCGGTATGGGCGCACCGCTGTTCGCGAATTACCAATCTGCCTTATTGTATCCGCCGAATATCCTGGTTTGGCTTGGGGCTGCATGTTGTTCAATTAAGGGAATAGCATTCACCCAAACAGTCTTGGTGATCATCCACTTAATCGCATCTGGTATCGGCATGGTCTACCTGATGCGGGAGATCGGTTTTGGAAAACTGGCTCAAACCATTAGCGGATTAAGTTTTTCTCTCAGTGGATATCTTATTGCTCGAGCCAGCTTTCTCAGTATGAATGCCGTGCTGGTCTGGATTCCGTGGCTGCTCTGGTTCTCGCTGAGATGGTTGCATGCGATGGAAGTTGGCAACCGGAAGGAGAGTATAAAGTACATATTTCTGTATCTGGTTTCCCTTACCTGTCAATTGTTGGGAGGTCATGCGCAAATAACCTGGTATACCCAACTGATTGTTGTAGCCTGGGTACTGATCATTACCCTGTCTGGAAAAAGGAACTTGATCTGGAAGAAAATTGGTATTTTTGGACTAATCACAATACTCGCGATAGGTATTTCTGCCATTCAACTTTTACCGACCGCTGAATACTTGTCGCAGAGCCAAAGGTCCCAATCTGTGGATGAAGGGTACGCCCTAAACTATTCGTTTTGGCCTTGGCGATTCTTGACCCTCTTTCCCCTGACCTGTTCGGAAACCCAGGCCGAAATTCCTATTGGGTCACGGCGGATAATTACTGGGAAGACGCGATATATATCGGTTTTATTCCAATCATCCTCGCTATTTCTGGATTACGGTTTCTCAAGAATAAACCGCATAGATCAGGATTGAATCTACGTATGATTCAAGGGTTTACAATCGGCATCTGCCTTGCGGGAATAATCCTTGCTCTGGGAAAAAATACGTTTGTTTTCACATTTCTCTATCACAGTATTCCCACATTCAACCTCTTTCAGGCGCCCTCCCGGATCAGTATCTGGGTCGTTTTGGGTTTGTCTATTTTGATCGGGTTTGGTTTAGAAAAGTGGGAAAAACCCACAGGTAGAAGATTATACTGGTCTCGCCTCGGGGCAATGGCTGGAGCAGGGGCTGTCATAACCGCACTGATTGCACAGAACATCCTGAAAAACACCGTTCAGGAAAGCTACCTGATTGGAGTTTTGCAAACCAGTATTCTGTTCTTTGCTTTTATGCTATTCAATCTTTTCTCTCCAGTTAAAGGAACCCTTTCCACTGTCTGGAATAATCTACTGGTGGTGTTTATTCTTGGGGATTTGATCTACGCTCACTTATTTATCAATCCGGGAATATCGCTTAGCAGTCTGGATCAAACAGGGGCAAATCCCAACATCCAAGCAACTACTGGAAGAGTGTTTCTAACACCCCCGGACGAATCCGAAATCAAATTCAATCGCTATTTCCGCTTTAATTCATTTTTACCGGTAGATCGTTGGAATACATTGACCTCAATCTATATTCCAAACTCGAATATTCTCAGGAATAAACCGGCAGTCAATAATTTTGATCCCTTAGTCCCTCACCGTTATTCAATTTGGATGGATGAGGTGATATCCCAACACTCTCTGGTCAGCGATGAATTATTAGGTTATCTGGGTGTCGATGAAATGGAAATCATAAAACCTAATACTGGAGAAGTTGGATCATTATCGATCGTGAATCCATCTTTGTATCATTTCTTTACCTGTTCTGAGTATGCTCAAAATGAAAATAAGTCGCTGGCAATGGTAAAAGAAAAGATCTTGGTTGGAAAAATTAATTCCAAAGTGATCATTGAAAAGGCAGACTTACCAGAAGAGGAAGGCTGCCCTCCAATCGAATCTGATGCCGAAATTCGAATCCAAGTAAACAAATCAAATTCGCAACAGATCGAAATGGTGTCATCAAGCGGTGGTTGGCTGATGCAATCTCAAGTCTGGTACCCGGGTTGGCATGCATATCTGAATGGGAGTCAGGTTCCGTTGGAAAGGATGGATTATTTATTCCGCGGAATTACGGTACCGGCAGGTAGAAATACAATTCAATTTATTTACGACCCTTCTTCAATTAGAATTGGAGCGTGGATAAGTGGTATTAGTATCCTTGGAACCATGATTGGTTTAGTTTATCTGGGTCGACGGAGAAAAGTGGATGACAGCGAATAATGGATCTGTGGTAGAAACCTACCAGAAAATTCTTGCACATGTATCTCAGGTAATAATCGGAAAACCGCAGGTTGTGCAATTAATCACGATCGGATTATTCTGTCAGGGGCATATCCTGATAGAAGATGTACCCGGTGTGGGGAAAACAATGTTGGCACGAAGTCTGGCTAAAACAGTAGGATGCACATTTAAACGAATCCAATTTACCCCCGATATGCTTCCATCCGATATAACCGGCGTTTCAATTTTCAATCAACAAAACCAGACTTTTGAATACAGACCTGGACCGATCATGACCCAGGTTTTGTTGGCGGATGAGATCAACCGTGCAACTCCGAAAACACAATCAGCACTGCTGGAAGCCATGGAAGAAAGAACGGTTACTGTTGATGGAATAACCCATCAATTACCCGTACCTTTCCTGGTAATGGCGACCCAGAATCCGATTGAATATGAAGGTACTTTCCCATTGCCAGAGGCGCAATTGGATCGTTTTCTTCTCAAAATCCAATTAGGGTATCCATCTGCCGCTGATGAGGTAAGGGTACTGGAAAACCAACAAATTCAGCATCCGATCGATAAACTGACCCCCATCATTCCTCTGGACGAGATCGAATCATGTCAGAAGATGGTAAAAGAGGTATTCGTTTCAGATTCGATCAAAAAATACATCATTGACCTGGTAAGTGCAACCAGACAACACGAGGATATATATTTGGGTGCCAGCCCACGCGGAAGCCTTGGACTATTTAAAACAGCACAAACTCGGGCAGCAATCCTTGGGAGGGATTATGTAATTCCTGAGGATATCAAGATTATGTTCCTGCCAGTCATCTCACATAGGATCGTTGTGAGTCCAAAAGGTCGGATAACTCATCTAACCGCAGAGCAGATACTCCTGGAAATTCTTGGATCGATTCCCATTCCAGGAGATATCACATATTCCAAAATAAAATGAAACCCGGATCCTCCTTCTGGACAGTCTTCTCCCTTGCTCTAGTTACGGGAATAGCTGCTTTTGCCATAGGTGAGCTATTATTTTTCCGTGTAATGGTTCTCTGGGTGGGAGTGATCATACTATCCTGGCTTTGGACATTTTTCTCCTTACATGGAATCAAATTGCGCAGATACTCACGGGATGACAGGATGGAATCAGGGGAGTTCCTCCATGAAATCTATGAAATTGCAAATAACTCATGGGTGTGGAAGGCGTGGGTGGAAATAGTTGACCAATCTGATATCCCCGACAATAATGGCTCGAAAATATTGACGAGGATTGGTGCAAATCAGATTCGGAATTATTCTGCCTATACTCAGATCTACCAACGTGGATTTTATCAATTAGGGCCTACAAAAATCAGATCTGGGGATCTTCTTGGCGTCTTTGTGATGGAAAAAAACTTTCCTCCTTCACAAAATGTCCTGATCACCCCAACCGTTATTGAAATTGAATCCTTAGAAGAACCTTTTGGATTTCTACCTGGGGGAAAAGCACGTAGACGAAAAACACCGGAAACTACTCCATATGCAGCTGGAATACGTGAGTATTCGCCGGGTGACCCCCTGAATAAAATTCATTGGCCATCCACTGCTCGTACGCAAAACATAATGGTGAAAGAATTTGATGAAGACCCACAGTCGGATGTGTATATCATCCTTGATTTGGACCACTCAATTCAGTGGAAAGCGAAAACTAAGCAAATACCGGGTAGATATTGGATGCTGGAGAAAAGATTGCCCAGAAAAATCCAGCCATCTTCGTTGGATTACCTGACAGCAATTTCTGCCTCAATCAGCAAATATTACCTGGAACGGCATCATGCCGTGGGAACCATCTGGCGGGAGGATCGATGGAAATTCCTTGCCGCCGACAAAGGCGACCGACAATTTATCAAGATTTTGGAAGCTCTCGCCTTAATCGATGGGGTCAGCGACCTCAGTCTCGATTCGGTGCTTTCCTTCCAGAGCCGCTTTCTCCCGAGAGGATCCCTTTTATGGTTAATAACACCTGCTGCAAACCTATCCTTGATCACTGCCATTGAGCATTCTCGGATGAAGCGACTACTAATTCGTCTGGTTGTTCTTGACCCGGACTCGTTTGGACAAAATATAAAATCAGTCATGATAGAGTCCAATGAAGTCCCAATCAGGATCATTCATGCCAGTGACTCCCTTGCTGATATACAAATGGATCTTCAGGGGGGCAATTTTCGACCGAACTGAAACCGGTTTTTAGTACCAATTTTTCTGTCATACTATTAAAATATATTGTGGTCGATGTGGTATAGCGGCACGAAATTTCAATCATCACGGTATGGTATAATGCGGCGAGGTTCGCCACATAACAACTAGCATTTTGTGAGGAGCATCCTTTGGCATTCAATCCCCTCAACTGGCTTCTGGGGTTTTTCTCTCTTGATATCGGCATTGATCTGGGTACTGCGAATACCCTCGTCAATGTCAGAGGTAAAGGTATAGTCGTTAATGAGCCATCCTGGGTGGCTATTGAAAAACGCACACGTAAACCACAACGGGTTGGCCTTCAGGCTAAAGAAATGGTTGGCCGAACTCCTCAAAATGTAGTTGCCATTCGCCCCATGCGCGACGGTGTAATTTCCGAATTCGAAATTACCCAGGCAATGCTTGAATACTTTATTTACAAAGCTCACCAACAGAGCATAGTCCCTTTGCCCAGACCGCGTGTAGTCGTTGGAATCCCATCCGGAGCTACTGAAGTAGAAAAACGGGCTGTTTACGACGCAGCCATGGCTGCAGGTGCTCGGGAGGTATATCTCATTGAAGAACCTTCGGCTGCTGCGCTTGGAGCCGGGCTTCCAGTGCTTGAAGTACGTGGATCTATGATCGTAGATATCGGAGGAGGAACTACTGAAGTCGCGGTGATCTCCATGGGCGGCGTTGTTGTTTCCCGTTCCCTCCGCGTAGCGGGTGACGAGATGGATCAGGATATTATTTCCTATCTACGAAACAAATACAATTTGCTCATCGGGGAATTAATGTCTGAGCAGGTGAAAATATCGGTCGGATCCGCCTATCCACTTCAAAACGAAAAAACGATGACAATCCGCGGTCGGAATTTAGTCACAGGGTTACCTGAATCACTTGAGATATCATCGGTTGAAATTCGGGAAGCGTTATCGAATTCTGTCCGGGTGATTATCGATACCATTAAAGATGCCTTGGATGAAGTCCCGCCCGAGATCGTATCTGATTTACTGGAGACCGGGGTCTGCCTGGCTGGAGGAGGCGCCCAGCTTCAAGGTTTGGCAGAAAGACTTAGCGATGAACTTCGTCTACGGGTCTGGATCGCAGAAGATCCGATGACATGTGTCGCAAGAGGAGCCGGAATGGTACTTGAAAACCTGGATGAATATAGCCGATTTCTTGTTCCAGTCGAACGCAGCTCATCTCGACGTTAGGAATCGTTGAATAAAATCGCGAAAATCTTATGAAAAATCAATTTCCCCGTTACGCAGGAACGGGTGTGGTGGTCCTCGTTATTGCAGGAATCCTATTATTATCGTTGAGCGGATATGCAAATCCGTTGGTAAACAATACCTTACAGCCTTTTGTCAATTTCCAAACCTGGATATCCACCCGATTTACTGCGATATATGATTTTTTTACCGTTCCGAGAGACGTTGCAAGTCTTCGTCAGCGTAACCTTGAACAAGAAGCCGAAATTTCCAGGTTGCAGACCCAGATCATTGAATTGCAGCAACAGATCAATGAATCCAAAGTACTTTATGCATTGCTCGATTTCGCCAGAGAAAACCCAGAAAATCAATATATTGCCTCCAGTGTTATCGGAAGGGATCCCAGCCCATTTTTGCATTACGTCATTATTAACCATGGGTCAGATAGTGGAATCAAGCATGGGATGCCGGTCGTAACACAAAATGGTCTTGTCGGGACGGTAGATGCTGTAACTGCCGGTGCCGCCAGAATTCAACTCATCAATGATCCCGGTTCCATTGTCAATACTATTCTTGAGACTTCAAAAACCGAAGTGACGATGTCAGGATCAGTAACAGGGGAAATCAATGTTTCCCTCATCCCGCAAGATTTGCAGGTCTTACCGGGAGAAGTTGTATTGACCTCAGGGCTGGGTGGAAAGTACCCAGCGAATATTCTGGTTGGCCAGATTATAAGTATTCAGCAAGCCACGAATGAATTGTTTCAGGGCGCGAGTTTACAGCCCGTGGTGGATTTTTCTAATTTGAGTGTGGTACTTGTCATTACCAATTTTCGTCCTTTGGATATTACCCCACTCATTCCAATTCCAGCCCAATAAAAAGTGGTTACCCTTCTAGGAATCCCGGTCTTCGCCGTATTGGCAGTGCTCCAATCAGCAATAATAAGCAGGCTGAATGTCGCGTATGGTACTGCTGATTTGATATTATTGGTTCTGGTCGCGTGGGCGCTCCAGAGTCCGAATAAGCAGGTACTCTGGTGGTCGTTTATTGCAGGGATATTTACGAGTGTCATTACTGCAGCCCCATTTTATTCAGTAATTATCGGATATGTTCTTGTAACATCCCTGGCGATTATTTTGCGAAGCAGGTTATGGAATATCCCCATCCTTACAATGGTACTGGTATCTTTTCTTGGCACGGTTATTATTCTATTAAGTACATTTGCCGGGATAAGCCTAACAAGGACCAGTTTGCCGTTTGTTCTCAGTTTTACCAAGGTAATCTTACCCAGCTGCGCGTTAAATATGTTCCTGGGTATTCCAATATTCCTGATCATAAAAGATATTGTGGAATGGGTTTATCCGAAAGAGTATGAATGAGATCTTCACTTCCTACTGAAAATCGATTTGAAAAGTGGCGAATTATCACTTTTTACATCATCATTGCCTTAGTACTGGGTTATTACACGGTCAGGCTATTTAGTCTGCAGATAATCCAGGGAGCAGAATATACTCAGAAATCGCTAAACAATAGTACTTCCCGCATTACCATACCGTCAACGAGGGGAATCATCTATGACCGGAATGGATTCGTTTTGGCGAAGAACATCGCCTCCTATAATGTTGTAATTACTCCCGCACTACTTCCACTGGACGCTGGTGCGGTCCAGGAAATCTACAGAAATTTGAGTGGATTAATAAACATTCCAGTCAGCAATGGTGAGATTAATGATGAGACGGTTCGATTATTCACACCTTGTCTAACCGATCTGGGAATCGAACAGATTGTATTGATCGGCGATTCGAACTGGCCATATAACCCGGTACGAATTAAATGTAATATCGATGAAAAAACTGCGTTGGTGATCAGAGGGCATAAATCCGATTGGCCTGGTGTGGATGTGGAGGTGGAACCCATTCGGGATTACCCGACGGGTGATCTCACATCGGAAGTCGTCGGATTTCTCGGACCAATACCTGCAGCATTTGAACAAGAATATCGTGACCTGGGATTCCTACCCGGACGGGACAAGGTAGGTTATGCCGGTGTTGAGGCGAAGCTTCAAACCGATCTGGCTGGGAGAAATGGGGAACGTCTGGTTGAACTGGATGTTGCAGGTATGGAAATACGCAATTTAGAAGAGCCCATAGAGCCAGTTCCTGGGCAAAATATCAGGCTGACCATCGACACTCGCTTACAATTAGCCGCAAAAACTGCCTTAAAACGTGAAATTGATTTTTGGAACACCTATTTGGGTGAAGTAAAATCGCAAAATGGTGTTGTGATTGCAATGAATCCTAAAACCGGTGAAATTCTTGCTATGGTCTCCTATCCGACATATGAAAACAACCGGATGGCCAGGTTGATTCCCGGGGATTACTATGAACAACTTATCCGCGACCCATTTCGTCCATTATTCAACCATGCCATATCTGCGGAGCACCCCCCCGGGTCTGTATTCAAGATGGCTGCAGCGATCGGGGCGCTGAATGAGGGAGTGATTACCTTGGATAAAGAGCTGGTTGATCCGGGGAAAATTGTGATCAATCAGGTATTTTATGCAAATGATCCGGGAACCCCCAGGGAATACGTTTGCTGGCTGGAAAGAGGACACGGATTGGTGAACTTCATAAAGGGAGTTGCCCAATCTTGTGATGTTTATTTCTATAAGATTGGTGGAGGATATCAAGACGAAGTTCCGAATGGGGGTTTGGGTATTTATCGCATTGGCGAATACGCGCGGGCTTTGGGATATGGTCAGGTCTTGGGAATTGAGCTTCCCGGAGAAGAAAATGGGTTGATCCCAGATCCGCGATGGAAAAGGTTGAATGTCGGGGAAAACTGGTCATCGGGTGATACTTACATCGGAACCATGGGACAAGGCTATGTCTTAGCCACACCGCTTCAGGTACTGGTGTCTATCGCCACGTTGGCGAATGATGGAAAACTGATGCGACCTACCATTATTAAAGAATATGTCGATAACGAGGGCAATGTAACCAAACCATTCAAAGCTGAAATGATCCACGATATAACTGTTGATCCGGTGATCACTGTGTATGACGCCAATATTCCAACCACTGAGAAAAAAACTGTCCAACCCTGGGTAATCGAAAAAGCCAAGGAAGGTATGCGTGAGGTCGTTCTGACAGGTACGATGGCCAAAGAGATGGCATCCTGGCAGCCGAACCCATCTGCCGGAAAGACTGGTACAGCGGAATATTGTGACGATGTGGCGCGAGCGAAAAAACTCTGCGTTCCTGGTAGCTGGCCGGCTCATGCCTGGTATGTCGGATACGCTCCTTATGATGATCCAGAAATTGCTGTTGTAGCCTTTGTATATAACGGTGGTGAAGGTTCGAGTGTGGCTGGTCCAATCGTGATGGAGGTATTGAAGGCATACTTAGAGTTACAATCCACAGGAAACCCAACAACTGCGCCTTAAACATATTTGTTAGCCACAGCTTCCATATGGTATAAGAATACCCAAGCTGAGAGATCTGGGATCGGGTTGGATGATCGAATAGGATTACTGTCGGTTACAAATAGTTTAGCTCTGGCATAGATTGAAAGAAGAAGGTAGTACTTGATAAAACGGGAAATTTGGCGACATTTTGATTATTGGCTTTTCGGGGCAGTGATAATCCTGAGTATCTTCGGGGTCGCCATGATCCAATCTGCCGTCGCGGGTAACCAGGAACTTGAAGGATATGTCAACAGGCAAATTACCTTCCTTGCGATCGGGTTGGTGGTGATGGTTGCCACAGCAATTATTGATTATCACTATTGGGCGTCTGTTACCAAAGTGATGTATGCTGTCACATTTATATTGTTGATCGTCGTATTTGTCACTTCACAAGCCAGATTTGGCGCCGCACGATGGATTGAGACTGGATTGGTAAATATTCAACCATCTGAGCTGGCAAAAATCGTTTTGGTTCTTGTATTGGCAGACTACTTTTCAAGAACCCAGCAGGAGCCTCATGATTTTCGATGGATTCTTAAAAGTCTTTTGATTGTTGCCGGACTGGTTGTTTGGATCATTCTCCAGCCGAATTTAAGTACAACTATTGTATTGTTGGTTATATGGTTAATGATGATCTGGATTGCCGGGATAAACCCGAAATTCCTCTTTTTTATGCTCATTATCGGTGTTATTGCGGGGATCGCCGCTTTTCCGTTTCTCGAACCTTACCAACAGCAAAGAATCATTACATTTATACTCCCTGACCCCAATGCAACTTATGGAAATACATATAATGTGGAACAGGCACTAATCAGTATTGGATCTGGCGGGCTATTGGGTCAGGGATATGGACACGGTAGTCAGGTGCAGCTCCGATTTTTGAAAGTCAGGCATACCGATTTTATTTTTTCGGCAATGGCTGAAGAATTTGGATTTATTGGGACTGTGATCATCGTTGCCCTATTAATATTTGTGATCATTCGATGTTTAAGGGCAGGAAATTTAGCCCACGATTCCTATGGATCATTGATAGCCTATAGTTTTGGTATGCTGATGTTCTTTCAAGCGGCAGTGAACATGGGTGTAAACCTGAAACTGATCCCTGTCACCGGTTTAACCTTACCTTTTATTAGCTATGGCGGTAGCTCTCTTCTTTCGATGCTTTTAGGAGTCGGGCTTGTGGAAAGCGTCGTACTGCGTCAAAAACCATTGGAATTCTGATCAGGAGCACTGATATGTCACAAGATCCCATCCGAGTACGATTTGCGCCATCTCCAACAGGTCATTTGCATCTGGGCGGAGCAAGAACAGCCCTCTATGATTATCTGATTGCAAGGAAACTTAGGCGGAAAATTTGTCTTGCGAATTGAAGATACAGATTTTCGCCGTTATGTAGATGGAGCTGAAGATGAGATCATGCATTGCCTTCATTGGCTGGGGATGGAATGGGATGAAGGTCCGGATAAAGGTGGTCCATACGGTCCATACCGACAATCGGAACGAAAAGAAATCTATCTGGAGTATGCTGAGCGGCTGATTGACTCGGATCACGCCTTCTATTGTTTTTGTTCTGCCGAACGGCTGGATAAAGTACGTCAGGAACAACAGCAGAAAAAAGAACCCGTCCATTACGATGGTACTTGCCGAACTATTTCTGTTACTGCTGCTCGTGAACGGATCAGAAACGGCGAGAAATATGTCATCCGGTTTAAAACTCCCATAGAAGGTACGACTTCCGTCAATGATCTGCTTCGAGGAGAAATTAAGATTGAAAACAAGAATATAGACGACTACATCCTTGTGAAATCGGACGGATGGGCTCTCTACCACCTTGCGGCTGTTGTGGACGACCATCTGATGAAAATTTCGCATGTTATCCGTGGTTCGGAATGGTTATCAACCTTTCCCTTACATGGATTGATCCACCGCGCTTTTGGTTGGATTGAACCACAATATGTTCACCTTTCCGTTTTCCTGAAGCCAAGTGGGAAAGGTAAGATGAGTAAGCGGGAAGCAGTGGACGCGATGAAAGATGGGTACTCAATTTTTATCAAAGACCTGGAAGACCTTGGGTATCTCCCAGACGCGGTTGTTAACTGGATAGCTTTGATGGGATGGAGTTTTGACGACCGTGCTGAATTCTTTACAATGCCGGAATTGATCGAAAAATTCTCCTTGGACCATTTAAATCCTTCTCCCGCTGCCATTAATTTCCAGAAGTTTGACTATTTCAATGGGCTGCATATTCGAAAATTGTCTGATACTGAACTGGCAGAAAAAGTATTACCATACATTCAGAAAGCGGGACTGGAAGCAAACCTTTCCACATTAAAAGAGATAGCTCCGATTATCCGTGAACGGTTGACAACTCTGGATGACGCAATCGAATTAACAGCATTTTTCTTCAAGGATATCCATTTTACCCTTGATGATCTGATCGGGAAAAACATGACGCGGGAAGAAACTCTGCAAATTCTCAAGGATTCTTATCAAATTCTTGCCCGGATCACTCCGTTGACTGTTGAAGATTCAGAACCCATTATGCGAACCTATGTGGAGGGGTCATATTTCTCTGCTGGGCAGGTATTTGGAATATTGCGCGTAGCTGTTACAGGGCAGAAGGTTAGTCCACCTTTATTTGAAAGCATGGCAATCCTGGGAAGTGATAGAGTAGAAGCCAGAATCCGAAAGGCTATCGCAGCGCTGGAGATGGAAATCGGATAAGTAAGAATACGTCCAAGAAATCTACTTTCAAATCAATCTAAATTAATGTGGAATCTTTGTCAGGCGTTTAGCAAAAGACTTTAGAACTCGATAATTGAGATCGAATCCATCAGACAACACCTGTAATCAATTTTGATTCGGAACTTCCAACGGTCCATTTTCCGGAAGGGCGGATGAGAAAAGCGCCTCGGAAAATTTATAGATCAAAAAAGGTACTTTAAGTTTTCCCGTGGAGGTCGACATAGGATAGCTGATTTCCACCTCGTATAATGACGAGTATGTCTCTTTTGTTATCTCCAAGAATTTGTTGATATCCGATTTTTCAGCGATCATCAAATTCCCATCCATCTTGTAAGGGCCGATCAATACCGTCACCGGCTCCAATCGTCTAATGCAGTCTTTTGGATCGTAATCCAGTGGATCTTGCGCGGGTGGAATCAGATGGTAGAACAAGATTTGGGATAGAGGTATATGAAGGTCATTATAAACGGCAGGTTTTTGTTGAGAAGGGTTTTGCACCTGTAATACTTTTGCCTGAAGAAGTGTGAGGTGATCGGGCGCTGCATTGGTTCTTAACCAGGTACTTACCCTGATCATCTCTTTGGTGATCACATCTCCCCAGCATAATAAGGACGACGTGTAAACCATCACACGTGATATCTTCTCATCTTCCCCAACCGAGTAAGGATATGAATTCGTTAGTGTGGTCATAATCCCTCCCAAAGCTAATTATATTCATAATTGCAAGTAACGCGCCCATATCGAAAGTGGGTAATTTTAATTATTACAATATCGGAGAATGTAATATGTGAGCTTGGCATAGTAAAATGTGCAGGCTACAGAATGCTGATACAAAAATGATCAGGTATTATTCATATGTTATACGATAATTATGGTGGGTTGAAGCAAATGAAAACAGGAGGGACTTATGAAGAAGGTGCCTTTACTTTCGCCTGATAAACAAAATATTGCAAAACAAAAATCGCAGATTCCGACAGCTGATTATTGGAGCAAGGATATCACGCAGTTGTTATCAATGCTAGACACATCCAGTGATGGTCTCAGGTCCGCGGAAGCCAATGAGCGCCTGAAATTGGTTGGATTAAATACGATCAGGGCGAAACAAAAAACCACTGCCTTTCGCCTTATACTTTCTCAATTTAAAAGCCCGCTTGTATTAAATCTTAATTTTTGCCGCGATTGTATCTGGTATTGTGGGAGAGTGGATCGATGCTATCATCGTTTTGGCAATTGTCCTTGGCAGTACAATCCTGGGTTTTGTGCAGGAATACTCGGCAACGAATGCGGTCGAAAAACTAAGATCCAAAATTACCATCAAATCAAACCTATTAAGGGACGGAAAGACACAACTCTTATCCACAGAGCAAGTGGTTCCAGGTGATATCGTCATGCTTTCTGCGGGCAGTTTAATCCCTGCTGATGGAGTAGTCATTGAATCGAACGATTTTTTTGTCAACCAGGCAGTTTTAACAGGAGAATCTTTTCAGGTCGAGAAAAAGCCAACTGTCGTACCTTCTACTGCCAGCCTGGCGCAGAGGACCAACACGGTATTCATGGGCACAAATGTCAGTAGTGGGACTGCCCGGGTACTAATTGTTCAAACAGGAAAATCAACAGTTTTTGGGCAAGTGGCTGAACGTCTCAGTTTACAACCGCCCGAGACTGAATTCGAACGGGGTATCCGTCATTTTGGTAATTTGCTCACGCAGGTAATGCTGGTAATGGTGGTCATAGTACTGGCTGCCAATGTCTTTCTAAAAAAGCCATTGTTAGATTCTTTACTTTTCTCGTTGGCTCTTGCGGTTGGTTTGACACCTGAATTGCTCCCTGCGATCATCAGCATCACCCTCTCTTATGGTGCCCAACAGATGGCAAAGCGAGGAGTAATTGTTCGCCGTTTGACCTCAATCGAGAATTTCGGAAGTATGGATGTTTTATGCACCGACAAAACTGGTACTCTGACTGAAGGCATTGTTCATCTCGATGGGGCGCTAGACATCAAAGGGAATCCTTCCGATGATGTCCTTCGCTACGCCAATATAAACGCCCATTTCCAGACCGGTTTAACAAATTCATTAGATGACGCGATCCAGGACACGGCCAAGAAGGCGGGGGTGGATACTGGAGGTGAGAAAAAAATAAGCGAAATCCCTTACGACTTCGTACGTAAATGCCTTACGATCGTAACCTCAAACGCTAAAGGAGAGATTTCGCTGATCACGAAAGGAGCCTTATCGAACATCTTGAAAATTAGTGACAAGGTCCAGATAGGTAACGATATCCATGTACTAGATGCTGCTGTCCAGAAAGAAATTGAAAAAAGATATAGTGACTGGAGTGAAAAGGGATTTAGAGTGCTTGGTCTGGCAACAAAAAAAACATCTCAAACGCATAAAGAATATACACACCAGGACGAAAACAACCTGGTATTTACCGGCTTTCTTCTCTTTTTAGATCCTCCAAAGGCAGACGTCCAGGAAGCAATTGCTGATCTGACGAAAAGAGGTGTTCAACTAAAAATAATCACCGGGGATAACGAAAAAGTCGGACGGCATATCGCGGAAGCGGTAAACCTGCCACTCGAAGGAGTTCTAACTGGAAGTCAATTGATTAATATGACTGATGAGGCTCTCTGGCATCTTGCAGAGAGGACTACGTTATTTGCAGAAGTTGATCCAAACCAAAAAGAAAGGATTATCCTTGCCCTCCAAAAGACGAAACATGTAGTCGGATATATGGGCGATGGGATTAATGATGCACCTGCGTTACATGCGGCGGATGTGAGCATATCAGTGGATACTGCGGTGGATGTGGCAAAAGAAGCTGCCGATTTTGTGTTACTCAAGAAAGATTTGTCCATTCTCAGGCAAGGCATCGATCAAGGGCGGGTAACCTTTGCGAATACGCTGAAATATATACTGACAACAATTAGCGCGAACTTTGGCAATATGGTCAGTATGGCTGGCGCTTCCTTATATTTATCTTTCTTGCCTTTGTTAGCGCCTCAAATATTACTAAATAATTTCCTCTCAGATATACCCGCTGTTACCATTGCAAGTGACAATGTGGACAGGGAAATGGTTGAGAAGCCACGTCGCTGGAACACCAAATTGATCCGGAACTATATGGTTCTTTTCGGTTTGGTCAGTTCGATATTTGATTTTCTGACTTTTGGGACCTTATTATTTTTATTCCGCTCATCTCCCGAGCAGTTCCGAACTGGTTGGTTTATTAAATCTTTACTTACAGAACTCGTCATTGCCCTCGTCGTTCGAACACGCCACTTCTTCCTCCGCAGCCGTCCTGGTAAGCTGTTATTGATTAGCACCCTGGTTTTCATAGCAATCACACTTGTTTTACCCTACCTGCCTTATATTTCCATATTCGGTTTTATCCCACTCCCTGCGCCGGTCATGTTAACCATGATAGGCCTGACGATACTGTATGTAGGGGCGACAGAATTGGCTAAGAAGTATTTTTACTCCCGCCTGGAGAATGCGATTTGATAGGTGACTCAGAATAGCTTCATGTTTATATAATACGTTTGATTTGCTATAGAATAAATTGTAGAGAGAGATCAGTGGTTTGGCTGATCCCTCTCTGGTTTTTAATGCCGCAATAATGGGTGATGATATAACGAATAGCTTCAAGAAAAATTCCTTTGTTCATTGACGATATCTTTCACGAACTGCGGGAATTAGGTAATCATTAAAGGAGTGTGCCTCATCAAAATCCGGTTTCCATTGCCAGTCAGTCCGGGCTGCTGAATTGTCCAAGTCCGCAGGCCAGGAATCAACAATGGCTTGACGATTACGGTCTGGTACGAAATCAATTTCAGCGGTGGGGAATGCTTGTATGACATGTTTGTGAAAATCTTCCGCCGTTGGGCTGAAACTGGTGACGTTATAGACCAATTGAGTGAGATTCTCCCGAGGAGTTTGCTCAAGCTGGACCAGAGATTTCACCGCGTCAGGCATCACCATAAAGGGCAAACGGGTATCAGGTCGAACAAAACAATGGTATGGTTTTTGTTGGGCTGCGTGATGCAGCATTTCTGGACCGAAGTCGCTGGTCCCGCCTGTTGGAATGGTGTCTGCACTGATCAGACCAGGAAAACGAATACTTCTAAAATCGACATAAATGGATCGATCCCGATCGGCGGATAGCTGTTTATAATAGCGGGCGTAATATCGTCCCAGGTGTTCGCAATATAATTTGTTTACGCCATACATGGTTGTGGGAAAGTCTGATTGATGTTCTTTCACTCTTCCTGCCAGGTTTTTCAACGCAAGAGTTTGAAATCCATACGCTGCTATCGAACTAGGGTACAGAAATTTGACCGATCGTCCCTGCCATTGCGACTGTTCAACTGCCAGACGTAATAGATTTAGCATCCCTTCGACATTAATCTTATGCGCAGTCTCAGGATTATATTCTGCTTTGGTGGACAATATCGATGCCAGGTGATAGATGGTCTTGATTTCATATTCACCCACCAATCTACCCAGAAGCATCAAGTCCAGGATGTCACCTTGAATGAATGTCGCACAGCAATCCCTGATGAAATCATCCGGGGGTTGTATATCCAAACCCACGATTTGTGTATCGTTTGATTTCGAGAGAAATTCCACCAGTCCATGACCAATCTCGCCATTCACGCCTGTAATGAGGATGACTTCTTTTCTCATGGGATCTCCTTTATTAGGTATAAATAACCGGGTTCTAAATAATTCTTAGAACCCGGTCGGATTTAATTTCTTATGAATAAATATGAGTTGATATTAACCCGATTTGCGAAGAATTTTGTCTTCTCATACCATCCATTTTATTCGATTTCTATTTAGAGATGAACTAGGCTATTGCCTTAGTTCGAGTAGCGCGGTTCTCCCAAACCACCAACGTGGATGCCGCGATGAAGATGGACGAATATGTTCCACTGAACAATCCGACCAGGAGGATGACAGCAAATTCACGAAGTGTGACACCGCCAAATAAAGCCAGCGCAAGGAGCATGAACTCAACCGTCATCAATTGGGTATTGATCGATCGTTGCAAAGTCTGGACGATGCTGTGGTTCACCAAAGTTTCAAAGGGCAATTTTCGATAGATATTGGAGTTTTCACGGATCCGGTCAAATACCACGATTTTGTCTTGAACTGAAAAGCCGATCACCGTGAGCAATGCTGTCAGGAACAGAGAATCGACCTGCCAGCCAAAGAAATGTCCGCCGATGGTTGCTAGACTGATGACAACGGCGACATCATGGAACATAGCCAGAATGGCGCAAATGCCATATCGGAACGCGTGAGGGATGCCTCGAAAGGCAAACGCGATATAGATGATTACTGCCAGTGCGGCAACGGCTACAGCGCCAGCAGCGCGTGATGCGACTTCCTTACCCACGGTAGGACCAACACTATCTGACCGGAGAATTTCCACTTGATCAGTGAAACGGGTTTCCATTTCAGCGATTACTGCCCGACGTCCGGTATCATCCATAAAATCGGAACGAATAATCAGCTGATTGGTGCCAGTTGATTGAACCTGAACGTCTTTATGGCCTTGTTGTGTGTAAATATCAATTACCTGCGCCGGAGCAGGAGCAGTTCCGGATTTGAAGGCGATTTCGAGGAGACTACCACCGGTGAAATCGATTGAAAGAGGTATTCCCCAAATAGCCAGAACAATGAAGCCCGGGACAATGATGAGTAAGGAGATGATGAAGAAGATGTTTCTTTTTCCGATAATATTCATGTGGTTAACCTCTTAGAGCCCAAACCAGCGGGGTAGATTGGTCGGTTTGAAGCGTTCAAGCACAAGGGCAAGGAGAGTACGCGTAACCAGAAGTGCGCAGAAAAGTGATACACCCACACCTAATATCAGGGTGACTGCAAACCCTTTAACAATGCTCGCACCGAAGGATGAACCAAACCAGTAGAGAATGATACAGGTGATAATGGTCGCAATATTCGAATCACGGATCGAAGGCCAGGCTCTGGTCCAGGCGAGTTGAACGGCTTGTTTTATGGTGCGTCCTGCCAAAAGTTCTTCTTTCAATCGTTCAAAGATCAGGATATTTGAATCCAACGCCGAACCGGTGCTCAGTAATAGACCTGCTATGCCCGGTAATGTGAGTGTGATCGGGATCACTTTATAGAGTGCGAAGGTGAGTAGTCCGAAGATAATCAGGGAAATATTGGCAACAATACCAGGGAGACGATAATAGATAGCCATGAACAGGATCACGATTATCAAGCCTACGATGCCGGCGACCAATGATTTATTTAAAGAATCTTCACCAAGGGTAGGACCAATGATCCTGCTCTCTACGACCTTTAGCGGTACCGGGAGAGAGCCATAGCGGAGTTGGATCGCAAGGGCATTGGCTGATTCAACGGTGAAATTTCCTTCGATCATTCCGGAACCTTCGGTGATCGCGGAGTTGATGACCGGGGTTGAAATTACCCGTTTATCCAGAACAATAGCCAGGTATTTCCCCACATTGGCAGTGGTGTAATCTTTGAAGGTTTTTGCCCCATCAGGTTTAAGTGTGAATTCAACTACATACTTCCCGACCTGAGTACGATTGACTGCTACCGTCTTTAATTCAGAACCAGTCATCACTGTGTGGTAAACCGTTGGAGGAACACTGGTATCGGTCGCAGGTGTGGTCACGGTTTCCGGTGTGGAAGTCGGTGATACCGGTGCAGCAGTTGTATCCAATTTGCCTTGATCGGTTTCGATAATGGAACCCTCAGGGGCTGGTGCGCTACCCATATCTACGAATTCAAGTTGCCCCGTTTGTTTAAGAACATCGAGAACTTCGTCCACATTGGTTAGACCGGGGAATTCGCCTACGATCCTGCGAGTACCGGCGACCTGGAACACTACTTCGCTCACGCCGAGACCATTGCTTCGGTTTTCAACGATTTGTTTTGCATCTTGCAAGGATTGTGGGTCGATCGGGGTGTCTGCGGGAAGATCCGCCTCTAATAAAACTTGTAATCCTCCTCGTAAATCCAACCCTAACTGGGTCTCCAGCGATCTCGTAAAGCTTCCTAGTTGGATACCTGGATTACCGGGTAGATCGATCCAAAGTGCCACGGCAACCAGGAGGACGATCGCGGCGAGAATGATGTAGTTACGTCGATTCATGCGGTATTCCTCCAATTCACACAAATGCCAGCTCGTGCTGGCCGGATTGGGTGATTATACCTTCATTGGTATTGCATGAGTAGGGTTCGTTAGATTTTCGGCCGTCCAGTGGATTGGGTTTCGATATGCTTCAGAATGATTTCCAACACTTGAATTGGAGTAAGCGGGTCTGTCATTATATATAGATCCGCATGAGCGCGGGCATGCTCCAGTCGTCTGTGTTGCTCTAGGTACTCCTTTTCGGTCCAATCCAATTGTCGTCGAAGTTTTGTAGTTTGGTAAGAAGCATCCAGAAAAACCAGGATATCAGGGTTGGTGATCTTTTGCCACATGGATGGCACGAAAGAATGCTCCTGGGCAATCGGTCTTACCCGATAGCCTTCAGCCACCAGTAATACAGTTAACGTGGATTTTCCTGACCCGCATGGTCCAACCAAACCAATTAAAATAGATCCTTTTTGTGGGGATATCACTGATAAAGAGGGGGAACCGGTAACCGAACCAACATCCGGCGGATTTCATCGGTATTTTGTTCAAGAACCCGTAATACCACGACACTCACGTCGTCCACTGGTCGACCATCATCCAGGCGTAATGCCTGGGCGAGGAGAGCATCCGCGATCGTTTGTGACCCCGGGCTTTGCTCTTCAAGCAGAGCATCGAGGGCTGTACAGATATCCAACTGGCGACCTTTCCGCTCACCAGCCGTCATCAGCCCATCGGTGAACATAACGGCAGTCAAACCCATTGTGATGGGGATCTCAGTGATGGAAGGACGAATATTTCGAGATGTCCCAATCGCCTGGCTTGTCCCGGAAAGGCAATCCATCTTATCTTTTTTTGAGATAAATACCGGGCTGGGATTGTTACGAGAGATCACCAGCGTTTTAGTCAGGAAATCAATGGAAAATATATTAAGGGTTGCGCTTACTTTTCCGTTCTTCTCGGTGTAGAGATAATCTGAGGCAGCTCTGGCAGCTGCGCCATCTCTCACGCCTTCCGCTAGAAGAGAAATCACCTTTCGCACTACCAGCCCGGATACGGCTTTAGCTCCCTTGCCGGAGGTTTGCCCATCAGCGAGAACAACGGATAATCCTCCGTTGGGTCTTTCGATGACCTCAAGCGTATCCCCGCTCTCCGTGGATGCATATTTATTGGTCTTGGCTACCGCTATCTGAATTTCCATAAAAATCATTGTACAACAAAAAAGGATGATTGAAACCGGCACAGGTATAAAAGTCGCGGTAACATTTTCCTTCCGAAAATGCCAGACTCATCTATAATTAGATCCATAATATTAATAGGAGATGCAGATAATGAGCGAACCCATACATGTGACCGATGCCGGATTCGATAAGAGTGTCCTAAAGGCAGAATTACCTGTGATCGTTGATTTTTGGGCGCCATGGTGCGGCCCGTGTAAAATGATCGCACCTGTCCTGGAAAAAATATCAAACGAACTAGATGGAAAACTTATCATCGCGAAGGTAAATACGGATGAAAATCCAGATTGGGCAACCAGGTATGGTGTTCAAGGAATTCCGACCATGCTTTTCTTCTATAAAGGAAAAATAATCCATCGCCAGGTCGGTGCCACTCCGGAATCTTCGATCAGGGATGCGGTAAATCAATTTATGGATGTTGTGAACGAAGCGAAATAGATCACGGATTAATTTATAAGAGGCGTTCCTTTTCATTATGGAACGCCTCTATATGTTTAACCTTCTGTTCTTTCGATCCTGGCACCAAGATTGGCCAGCTTTGTATCGACCAATTCATATCCACGATCGATCTGTCCGATATTACGAATCACCGATTTGCCTTCCGCTGAGAGGGCGGCGAGGACAAGCGCCATTCCGGCTCGGATATCTGGACTTTCCATTTTCTCCGGGTATAAGCGGGTAGGTCCCTGGACGATACACCGGTGCGGATCGCAAAGTACGATCTGGGCACCCATGGAAACAAGCTTATCTGTAAAATACATCCGGGATGGGTACATCCAGTCATGGAACAGAACGGTTCCATGTGATTGGGTGGAAATGGTAATGGCAATACTCATCAGATCTGTCGGGAAGGCTGGCCAGGGCATCACGTTGATGGTTGGTATCGCACCTCCCAGGTCCTGTTCGACATTCATCGGCTGGTGGGATGGAACAACGAGATCTGGCCCATCCTTTTCCCATTCAACTCCCAGTCGACCTAAAACCAGTCGGATCATATCCAAATACTCATGTCCCGCATTTCGAATACGGATGGTCCCTTTAGTTACGACGGCTGCGCCGACAAAACTGATTACCTCTAAGTAATCCGGTCCGATGGTGAATTCACCACCATGTAAAGACGGGACTCCATCAATATGGAGAGTATTGGAACCGATATTATGAATTTGGGCGCCCAGAACATTTAAGAAGTGACAGAGTTCTTGTACGTGAGGTTCCGATGCGGCATTTTGAATAACGGAATGACCTTCCGCCGTGACACAAGCCATAATCGCATTTTCAGTTCCAGTGACACTGGCTTCATCCAATAAAATACTGGCTCCGGTGAGCTTTTTTGCCTTGAAATGAAACATTCGATCATAATTGGCATCGGCACCCAGGGCTTTTATTGCGATCATATGGGTATCTACCCTGCGGCGTCCGATCACATCTCCACCAGGTGGGGGGAGATGCAGTTCTCCAAGTCGGGCAACCATCGGCCCTGCTAAAAGGATGGAAGCACGTATCTTACGGCAAATATCGGGATCAAGATCTGCAGGTCGAAGGTCTTTGGCTTGAATTTGCCAGGAATGCGGACCAATTTCCTCGAATACGACACCCAGGCTTTCTAATAAAGCCCGCATGGTCATAACATCACGTATATGGGGGATATTATGGAGGATCACCGGTTGGTCGGTTAGGATGCAGGCTGCCAGCAGTGGCAAAGTCGAATTCTTATTACCTGAAGGAGTCATTTCACCCTGGAGGGGGATTCCGCCGTGGATAATAAATTGCTCCATTATGTCCTCCTGCTATAATTGTGGATATGATTTCGGAAAGGTTACCATGAAACCAGAAATTCTGCTTGTGACATCGGCAATCCTTGGCTGGGTTTTCAGCGCGGTAATTAATTATCTAGCCGATGTACTTCCATTGTACCGAAAACTGACAGTTTCCGCTTGTGATGATTGCCATTCAGATTTTGGGATTAGCAGATATTTGCTGAATTGACCATGTTCTGTGTGCGGAAAAACCGTCTCACTGAGACATCGGATCGTGAGCTCCGCGGTTTTTCTAATTACAATTCTCATCGCGACCTACTTCATCCAATCACCTTTGACCATTATTCAAGGAGTCTTTGTATTCCTGTTTTTCTCCTTGGTCATCATTATTGATATTGAGCATCATCTGATACTACATCCTATTAGTATCATCGGTGCTGTTTGTCTGGGAATAATTGGATATATAAGGCATGGCGGAATTGCTACACTTCTCGGGGGTATAACAGGGTTTGGATTAATGTACCTCCTTTACCTTATCGGAATATGGTTTGGTCTATTCCTTTCAAAAAGACGTGGCACGCCGGTGGAGGAAGGGCTTGGGTTCGGGGACGTTACTCTGGCGGGTGTGTGCGGTTTGTTACTTGGCTGGCCAGGGATAATCATCGGCCTTTTCTTTGGAATACTCCTGGGTGGATTTTACAGCCTGATTTTGATCGTTTTTTCTCTTATTCGGAAAAAATATAAACCATATCGGACCATACCCTACGGTCCGTTTATCGCGATGGCAGTTTTTGTGCTCTGGATAACCCGCCTTACCTGAAGAATTTACAATAGCCTTAGGCGCTTCTCATTCTCCTTGAAGGCTGCCAAAAGCTTTAGAGCCGTTTCGTAGTATTGTTCGGGGTTTGCCCAACTCTTGGAAGGAATCAAGTAGGTATCCGGTACACCTGGGCATGATTTTGGAATGGATAATCCAAAGACCGGATCGATTTCCATCTCTAAATGCTCCATTTCACCCTCTATTACTGATTTAATTATCTTTCGAGTGATGGGTAATGGGAATCGCTGACCTACACCATATGCACCACCAAACCACCCAGTATTGATCAGCCACACAGAGGATTGATGGCAATTTATACGTTCTACTAGTTGTTTGGCGTAAACCTGAGGTGGTCTGGGAAGAAATGGCGCCGCGAAACAGGCGGAAAATGTGGGTGTTGGCGAAGGTTTCAATCCCTTTTCAGTTCCTGCCAGTTTTGAGGTGTACCCGGCAAGGAAATATTCCATGGTCTGCTGCGCATTTAGTTTCGCAATTGCCGGGAGAACCCCGAAGGCATCCGCACTGAGAAAAAATAGGTGGTTTGGATGCTGAGCTGTATCTTGGGTATATATGTTGGGAATAAAATCAAGGGGATATGCTCCTCGAGTATTCTCGGTAAGTCTATTATCATCAAAGTTCACCTGGCCGGTTTTTTGATCGAAGATCACATTTTCTAGCACACTTCCGACCTGTCTGACCGCATTCCATATAACCGGTTCGTATTCTTTACTCAGGCGGATAGTTTTTGCATAACAACCGCCTTCAAAATTAAAAATTCCATCATCAGACCAACCGTGCTCATCATCACCGATCAGGAACCGTTCCTGATCAGAGGAGAGTGTTGTCTTGCCGGTACCAGACAACCCAAAAAAGAGACTGACATCGCCTTGTGCTCCGGCTGTCGCGGAGCAATGCATGGGAAGGACATTTCGCGTGGGAAGAACAAAATTTAATAAAGTGAAAACTGCCTTTTTGATTTCTCCTGCATAACCGGTTCCACCAATAATGATCTCTTTTTGATCGAAATTGATGATGATAAATACTGGGGATGCAGTGTTGTCAGTTTCTGGATGCGCGAAACAGGTGGGTGAATGGAGGATTAAATACTCCGATTCCTTATCCGGATCGCCTGGTAGGAAAAGATTTTTAGAAAATAGGCTATGCCAGGCTGTTTCGGTGACTACGGTCAGAAGCATGTTGTACTTCGGAGGACGACAGGCAGAAAGGTGTTGAATATAGAGTGGTCTTTTTTCGAGATGTCTGGTCAATCGTCCCCTGATCTGTGAGTACTGTGATGCAGACATTGCTTTTGTCGTTTTACTCCACCAGATCGAAGCACGGTCAGAGTCTGCAACAAGGTACTTATCATAGGGTGATCTACCCGTATTCTTACCGGTTGTAACGGCGATTGCGCCCGAGTTTGTTTGAACACCTTCTTTTTGAGCCAGGATATCTTCGATTAATTTGTCATTTTCTACATTAATCCACAAATTGCTGACTGGGTGAATGCCTTTCTTATTCAAATACTCCATCGTTGACACCTTGCCAGATAAGTAGGTCAATGTTCCTCCTATTGGGCTGGAAAAATGGTTTGATTCCAGTATTGGATAATGCCCGAGGTGGGTTTGCCACCAATACTTGAACTAAAATCCAGCGTATCGACCACCGGATAATACCCCTGCGATATAAAACCTTGAATCCAATCCCTTTCATTTATCAGGTATAAAAGGATGGAATAGTAATTCACCTGAGTTTGCAGATCGACAGGAAAAGATGTTGCCAGGGTTGTCCACTCAAATCCATAGGGCTTATGACAGGGTCCTTCCATCGTGCTGATCGTCTGCGGAGTAATCCTGGAGATGGACGGGAAATTTATCCCGATCACGATTGGTTTATGATAAGTCTCTTGCAGGATTTTGACTCTTGTATCCAATAATTTTGTGAGATCATCTTTCAGGTTTTGTGAAAATTGTTCTGGATGAGTCAGTATTGAATAGATGGCATCTGTTTTATCGAGAAACAGTGGGGGATCAGAATAATGGACATCTGCAGGAAGGGCGAAGACGATTTTCCCCTTGAAAACTTTTCGAATCTCCTGAATCAAATTCACCCAATATGTATCCGCATCCAACGGGGATATCGAATTCTGTAGTGACGGATCGGGATCTGATGGCAGGAATGGGACGATCCATTCACCACCCAGGATTATGGCGTCAAATCCATTCAAGGCGGCATACGATGCAAAATCTAAGACCGATAGTTGATACAATACCGACCATTGTTGCCAAAAATCCGGACTATCTTTTTTATTCTTCAGCCAGTCCTCGATCGGTTGCTCCAGGGTAGGTGTTGGAAAAATGGCAATAAAAGGTTTCTTGGTGTCCTTGTAGTGATCTACTCTTATTTTCGCCTGATCAAGGTAATAAGTTTGGTTCGCATCCGATACGACTTGATATGGAACAGGATCGATAGAAAACCCCGGGCGGAGGATGATCCAATTCGATGAGAGGGCAACTGAATGGTCTACCGCAAGAGGGATAAAATCTCTCCAAGAAGGATCCATACAGGTAGTCCATTCCACTCCACTCCAATAATTATCTCGGTCTTTCTCATGGATGGATGAGCTAACCGTTAACTTTGTTTTTCGATCACTGGCAGGCAGCCACTTCCATGCACTGATCTCGTGATTCACTGTTCGGTTTTTCGTTTTTGGGTCAAGACTAAAACCCTCAGCAGCAAATCCTGCCGTCGTATCTTCATCTGCTAATCCACATTGGCCATTTCTACAGAAACGATAATAGAGTGGGTTAAGTAGATCGTATCCGGAGGTTAAATAATACTCCCAGACAAAATCCGATATACGATTCATCTCTACGGGTGGAGTCCAATTGGTTTGCTTAAGTTGGATTGAAACGATATCCGTAGACGGTGTATTTGCCGGTGTCTTGATTCGAAAAAGAATAGGAGATAGGGCTGGGTAATCATTGAACGTGTTTATCGAGTCATTGATAGTAATGTTCTCTACAGGAATTTGGATCTGTCTGATCAGGGGTTTGTATCTATCATCCCTTTCAGTATTCCATCGTTCATCACCCAGGGTGTAATAATATCGAAAATTGGTACCTGAATATAGCTGCGTACTATAGTAATAAATATTCCGATCCTGGTGAATGAGCACCGGAAGGGGAGAGGAAGAATGGATTATTCCAGAAGGTGTATTAAAAGAAAAACCACCCAAATCTGGATGGTTTGACACCAACTTGATGGACAGATCTTCGTTATCTGATCGGTTTGGCGCAGTGACGATGAACGTTACATCGACCATTTTATTGGATCGTAAATGCAGATTGACCTTGGTTACTTTCCCTGAATCCACACGGACGAGCTGCTGAAATGGACTTGTTTTTCCTTCAGGGTGGGAAACCTGTAAGTGATATTGACCGATGGGAGCAGAGGAAAAATAAAACGATCCGTCGAAGTGAGTTGTGGAAGACATTCCAACCGCCTGGATCCATAGTCCTTGAGCGGGTAAACCATCGAGCGTGACCTGCCCGTAAATGGAACCTGTCTCTGTTTCAACTTTGCATCCTTCCCAGGTTGATATCACATCTTGAATTTCATCGTAACCGCCCACAGTAAACGAATGGAAAAAAGCTGGTTGATAATCTGGAGTTAATTCTGATAATTTACCATCTATCCGGTACTGGTAGCGTAGAGTGGAACCGAGCTCAGCCTGGATGGTGGTTTTATAAAAAGCATCCGCAGTTTTTGTAAGGGGGATAATTGTCTGGTTCGAAGACTGACCATTTAAATCATCAAACAATACAATATCGAGTTGTTGAATAGGGCAGGAATTTTCCGCCAATGGAATTACTTTAAATGACAAATCGACAAGTTGGTCAGCGGAAAATAAATCGGATTTTTGTGAGGATGTGGAAGGGGAGCAGGAAGATAATATGATTAATATGATGATTGACGAATAAAAAAAAGAGACAATAGGGGTTGGTTTGCGCATAGCCATATCACTCAGTCTGGCGATGTTTACTATTCTCGAAATACTGTTTTATCTCATTTTGATTCTGAACCAGGCTGCCTAAGACACCATTAATAAAGCGGGGAGTGGCGTCTGATCCATACAATTTTCCTAATTCGATCGCCTCGTTTATGATCACCTTTATTGGGGTGGCTGAATCAAAAACCATTTCCCAGACGGCTATTCGTAAAATGTTTCGATCGATGATCGCCACCTGATCGAACGGCCATTCAGGGGCATGCTTGGAAATAACATGGTCAAGCTCTTCTTTCAAAGGGCTTATTCCCTGCACGATCGAACTGGCGAATTGGGAGAGTGGTTCTTCCAAAGGATATTCATCAATGCGATGGGTAAATACTTCACCCACCGCATGAGTTGATTGATCTAATTCATATAAAACTTGCAGGGCAACACTTCGTGCCTTGGTCCGAGACTTCATCGTTATTCCTGGTTCGAGGAATAGACGATATTTTCTACATGGATGTTGATACGTCCAACTTCCATACCTACCATTTCAGAGATCGCGCGTGCTACTTTATCCTGCACATTCCGACAGACTTCCCGTACATTTACATCCCCATCCAGCTCGAGGAACAGATCCGCGTAGACAGTGTTATTCTCAACCTCTACTTTTACACCCTCACTCCGTTTGGATTTAAAGATACTACCCATATCCGCTGGCTGCTCGCTCAACTTATGAACCCCCGCCACACTTAATGTTGCCAATTTCGCAATCGATAATAAAACATCAGGAGCAATGGTCGTCTTACCCGGGGTGCGAACGTTGTCAGTCATATGATCCTCCACCGAAGAAGTCTCTTCTTAGAACATTATAACCCATTCAAAATTATTCCCGTTTATCACTTAAAACGTTATCGATGAACTGCACTGAATCCGTGGTTATTTTATCCAGCTCCCGATCTAAAAGCATACAATGAGTGGATGCACCGTATATATGAAATGATTTATTGGATGCGGGAATCTGATCAAAAATTGCTTCGGCTGCCACAAGATCTATTGTCGTATCAAGCTTTCCCAGGAACATGGCCATTGGTTGGTGGATCAGATGATATTGTTTTTCCATTCGTAATTGCAATTTAAGAAGTTGATATCCAGCCCTGGTCGAATGAAATTTATAACCCTTCCAGAGTAATCCATCGTTCAGATTTGACTTCCTCTTAAACCGAACAAAATAATGGGCGATCGTGGTCATCCATAACTTTCTGGCACGAAAAGCTGGAGAGTAAAGTAGTATGCCAGCAATTTCCGGAAAGATACTGGCGAGATAAGTCGCCAATAATCCTCCCATTGATTCACCGCCAATAAACACCCTGGTGCAGCGTCTCGCGAGGTTTCGATAGGATTCTTCAGCTTGCTTTGTCCAATCTTGCCAACGGCATCGTTCCAGGTCAAGCAGGCTCGTTCCATGTCCTGGCAGCAGGGGTGCGGAGATTGTCCAACCATATTGCCGAAGGTTATTTGCGAATAACCTGACCTCTGCTGTCGTTGCGGTGAGCCCATGAAGAAGCAAGATCCCGATAGAATCACCATCGTAAGTAAAGGAATTTCCATCTAGCTCAGGATGTTGTAATGTAAAGTCGACCATAGATTCTCTTTTTACAGAACATGTGGGACGGTGTTTACACCATAAGGGATGATCGCCGTTCTTGATTTCGTATGTTGTTTAAGTAGGTTGTGGATTTCACTCATCGTGATTGGCTCCACTAACAGTGAACGAACTAGTTCGTCAGGCATAGATGATCGGAGCGAAATTCGAATCCGTTTCAGCTGCCTGGCGAGGAGAAAGGCTTTGTGAGGACCGATTTCAAACCCTACCTGGTTGAAACTCACAAGGATCTGATCGGGAGATGTCTTTCCCTTCATGAATTCCTGGAAAGGTAGGCTGCCCGGTCCTTCTATGCATTCCGCGATGAGGACAACCCTTCCGCCATCCTTTGTCAGAGCGGCTGCATTCGTAATCGCTTTATGCGCCTGGTAGAAGTTGATGTCTTTTGGATACCCTCCCGGGGAGACTATCACCAGATCATATCTTTGTTTAATTTCTACCTGGCTGCTCTGTTGCGAGATTGGAATTCCACTATGGATCACAGCCATCGGATCACCTACAAATGCAGCGATGACCTCTTTGTCAGTATTTTGGATCACATTCAACGCAAGATCAATTCCGATCAGCTTACCCATTTCTTCCACGTCCAGCCGACATGGATTCGTCTCGTAATTGCCAGTATAAGATAGTGGGGAGGTTAAATGGGCATGATTTTGACGAATGGATGACCTGCTGGCTAACCCAATGGCCGCAGTTTTTACTCCCCCGGAATACCCCATAAAGTGATGCGGCTCAATATTGCCAATTACAATTTTATACTCCGCTTCATAAAAAATGCGGTTGATCTCCACGGTTGTGCCGGATGGAGTTTTTCCTAAAGCGATTAGTTGTTCTTTTCGATCACAATCGTGGCAGATGATCGTGCTTTCTGATCGAATATCGGATGGCAGTAATTTTTCTAAATCATCACCGGAGAGGGGAGTATGTGTTCCTGTAGCTACCAGGTAACATATACGGTCTGGGGTAATACCGTGATTAGATAAAAAGAGCAGCAGGGGTGGAAGGATATGGCGGTATGGTACGGGTCTGGTTTTGTCATTAATGGCAATAACCACATTCTTTGCGGATTGAAGTTTGCTTAGATCAATGGGAGAAATGGGATTTTGGAGAGCTTGGCGGACGATCTCGGAACCCGGTTTTTCTGCCATGATGCGCGGAGGGTAAATAATATCAATCGAATCCGGATCAGATATCTCCAACGCGATCTCGTGATCGCCATATTTAAGAGGAATGGAAGTCATATTTATCCTCAAGAAAGAGATTCAAAACCAAAAAACAAAATTGATAATTAAATGCGCGTAGCCATAATTTATTATCAAGCATTCTTATTGATTATAATAGTACTAAAGTCAAACTCTTGGAGAGAACAATGGATCAAGTGATTGTGAAATCCGACCGACCAGAACACAAGATATTGGTGCAGCAAGACTATACACTCCAGCCGGTAGTAAGGGGATATGCAAACCGGACCCTATACATCAATGTGGATTCCCTGGAGATCTTAGAGAAACCTGTATCAAATACTATGAAACACGTGTTCACTGGCGGAAGAGGCTTTTGTCTGTGGTTGTTATGGCAGGCTGTAAACGAGCAGACCAGGTGGAACTCCCCGGAGAATGAACTGGTAATTTCAGGCGGACCGATCGGGGGAATCACGCAATATCCAGGGTCAGGTAAAGCAACAGTGGTGACAGTCTCACCGTTAACCCATTCAGTTATTGACAGTAACAGCGGTGGATATTTTGGACCATATTTAAAATTTGCAGGCTGGGATGCTCTCGAAATTCAAGGGAAATCCAATAAAGAGATTGTCATTTTTATTGATGGAGATCATGGTCAAATTAGGATTGAAGAAGCGCCAAATGATCCACTAGATACGCATTTGATCAATCGTCTACTTACCGAAATGTATGCTTCAGACGAACGCGAGATGCGGGGAATCTCCGTGATCTCTGCCGGACAAGCAGCGGATTATGTACCGATAACCGGATTAAATATCAGCTTCTATGATCCACGCAGAAAAGAGGTAAGGATAAAACAGGCTGCCCGCGGTGGAGCTGGCCGGGTATTACGCGACAAGCATATCAAAGCGATTGTGGTTAAGTACACCCAAACCGGGGCAGATAGCAATGGGTGTTCTGACCTTGAGTTATTGCGTAGAGCCGGGAAACGGATCAACAAAGAGATCTCCGATTTCGATGAAACGCAGAATAATATGCGCCAAATTGGCACGCCTTACCTGGTTGGAATCATGAATGACTTTGATATCTTACCCGTCCACAATTACAAATTTGGCGCTGACAAAGAATCGAAAAATATAGTTGGGGCTGTTTGGAAGGAAAAGTTTGACCACTCGGCGCCTGATGGATGTTGGTATGGTTGCACCCTGGCTTGTACTCATATGGTTCCCCATTTCCATTTGCAGACTGGCCCTTACAAAGACCAGGTAGTGGCAGTCGATGGACCGGAGTACGAAACTGTGGGCGGATTAGGATCCAATATTGGCATCTTTGACCCGGCTCAGATCCTAGAAATGAATTTCTATTGTGACACTTATGGCATTGATACGATTTCGTTAGCCAACTCGGTAGCCTTCGCGATGGAGTGTTTTGAACTTGGCATTCTCAATAAAGATCGTACCGGCGGACTGGATCTAACCTGGGGAAATTATAACTCCGTGATTTAGATGATCCATGGCATGGCAAAGGGTGAAGGTTTCGGTCTGATCGTTGGTCAGGGTGTCCGTGCGATGAAAGACATCTTCTATAAGCAGTTCGGCGCGCAGCCTTCGATCCTCCAGGATATCGGTATGGAAAGCAAGGGATTGGAATTCTCCGAATACATGACAAAAGAATCCTTGGCTCAGCAGGGCGGGTATGCCCTGGCAAATAAAGGCGCCCAGCATGATGACGCCTGGCTGATCTTCATGGATATGGTCCACAAACAATTGCCCACATTTCAAGCCAAAGCGGAAGCCCTACATTACTTTCCAGTTTGGCGGACCTGGTTCAGCCTGCATGGTCTTTGCAAATTACCCTGGAATGATATTATTCCGCAATCGAATGCGACTGCAGCGGAACCCGCGAAAGTGCCGGAGCATGTAGAAAATTACACCTGGTTATATGAAGGGGTGACAGGGCAGAAAGTGACCCCAGAAGATTTGATGCTTCAATCGGAAAGAGTATACAATTTCCAGCGCGTGTTCAATCTCAAATTGGGGTATGGAACACGGTCATCTGATTATCCTCCTTACCGTGCGATGGGGCCGGTTACCGATGAAGAGTATGAATCACGGTCAGAGAGATATGATAAAGCCCTCATAGAATTGGCCGGCATCGAAATCACCGGGATGAGTGTTCCTGAAAAAGTATCTGCTCTCCGGACATACCGGGAAGGTCAATACGAGCAATTGGTGGACGCAGTCTATAAACGGCGTGGTTGGGATGAGAACGGAATACCAACACTTGATACTCTTCACCGGTTGGAAATCGATTTCCAAGAATTAGTAGAGCTAACAACGAGAAAAAGAAACCTCTAAGCATTAAATAATCAGAGCCAGGGATTGTTCCCTGGCTCTGATAAAGCATCGATTAAATTATTCGTTCCAAAGGGCAATTTCATCCAATAGGGCAGTCATCTTATCGGTCTCTCTCGCGCTGATGAATAATCCAAAACCACCCTGGCGGAAATCCTTATCGATGGCTGAACCCACATAAACGCCATTTACATATAATTTAATTTCGTTTCCGATCAGGCTAATCCCAATCCGATTGGTTTGATTGGAACCTTTCTTGATGGCATCGTTTGATTTCCAATTGATCAAGGTCAACATTTTTTCGCCATTCCACTTGCGTAAGCCATATTTTCCATCGCAAGTGATGCCGAAGAGATAGCCGCCGTTGCCGGTAGTCACATTGGGTACGCGAACCATCAATCCAAAACCGTCCGCGCCTTTACATTCGATCATTTTTCCGACCAGTTGAACATATCCATCCTTGACAGTACGATTCGTCATCCGCCAACCGCTGGTTGGTGATAATCCGATCATTACCAGGTTTCCATTGGAGACTTTCAGATCAACAAAGGAATCCTTGCCCAAAAACCAGTTATCGCCGTTATCGAACGTGTCAATGAAATCAGGATCACCCAAATCATCCACCGGGTCTGAAGGAGAGGGAGTGGCTGTAGCTTTGGGTCCTTCGACTTCTTCCGTGGATGACGATCCGCCATCCGGAGTGAACGTAAGAAGTTCAAGTGTTGGCGCAGACGGTGTGATATCGAGAACTGGTGGCTCGCTGGTTTCTTCAACTGGTTCAGGTGTTGCAGTGACCAGGACACCTGGAAGCATCGAAGGATTATAGGTCGGAGACGGTTCCACCGGAACGGGGGTATCAACAATAGGTGGAATCGGTGTCGGGGTGACCATCGATGTTAACAGCATAACGATCTCAGTTTGCATCGCGTCGTCGGTCACTGGTTTGGAGGATGGGATTAATCCACAAGCTCCCAGCAATAAGCTGGATATCACAGTAACAAGGAGGATGGTTTTCATTTTCATGTTCACCTGCCATCTAATAGGAATCATAGGTTTATTATGCAATAAACATGCCGTTATTATGATTAGTATATCAAGTAATTTTTCTGGCATAATCATTGCATAAATTCATATACTTATTCCACCCTGAAGGGAACATTCCATGATTATTAATGGAAAGAAAATCGAACCAAATGCGGACCTGATGTTTGCCGAATTGGCGGGATCGAAAATGAACATGGCAATGTTGGGCGGCTCTAAACTGATTGGAGCGAACCTGGAGGGGTCAGAACTGCGTTATGCGAAAATGGGTAAGGTACTTCTGAATGCAGCAAATATCCAGAAAGCAGATCTTAGTGGATCGGATATTCAACATGCAGATCTGAGGGCTCTCCTGGGGAATGGTTCTGTCTTTATTGGTTCCACCTTAAACAACTCGGTGTTGATCCTTGCCGATCTATGCGACACGATGCTTAGTAATGCCTCCCTAAATCAATGCGACCTGCGGGGCGCGAATATGACCGGTGCGAACTTATTGAATGCAAGTCTTTCTCAAGCGAGACTAGATTTTGCAGACTTAAGCCAATCCAACCTGGACAAGGTTGATTTTACCTACGCAAATCTGACTGGGGCACAAATGATCCACGCTTCAGCCAGATGGACAATTTGGGAAAGTTGTACGATGAATTTGGGAGATTTTTCCTGGTCGAATATGTATGAAGGAAAATTTATGAAAGTATCTGCCTTCCAGGCAAGTTTTATGAATTGCAATCTAACGCTTGCAAATTTTTCGGATGCTAATTTGAATAATACGAATTTCGTTAGCGCGTGTTTGCAGCGCGCGATAATGACCAATGCAAATTTGGATGGTGCGAATCTATCCCGAGCGAATTTACTGGATGCGAAAATCACATTCGAGCAATTATCGTATGCGTCTTCCTTAGCCGGGACAATAATGCCCGATGGTACTCTTCATCGTTAGAGAAGGGTAGCCACATCCCCCATCAATTGTTCGATCACATTCCAATCGACCGATATTTTTTGGAGCGGGGCAGAATAGATCGCCACGAGGATCGTGTATTTATTGATGACTGCAACCATAAAAGAATTGTTATCACCGCCAATTACGCTTCTTGAGAAACCATCCATTCGAAGCAATCCCAGCGAACGTTTGCCCAGGTTGAGTATGGCTGCTCCGGTTGCACCGAAAACACTTTCATCAATTAAATTCTTCTGAACGATATATTTAACATACCCGTCAATTCCTATCACCGATACTGCATCTGCAGAAGGAATGGATTCCATGTATCTGTTTAATAACCCTTTTATTAACTCATCCTTCTGGTCGATTGGTGTTTGCAGGGGGTCCAATTCCAACCCACCCTCAGAGGCTAACTCGTCCAACCGCTTGGCACCTTCCAGAAGAAGCCCTGACCAGTTCCGTTTTATGCTCGTTTCCGGTGATTCAATCCCGAGATCAATGCTAAAGTCCCCTTCATCCCATGACAGAATTTGATAAATAACCTCTTCTCCGAGCAGGTTATCAAGCTGGGCATGGATCACGTTTCCGTCTTTAAAGAATAGGACCGCCTTTTTTTGATCGTTTTGTATGGTTGCCCGCGCGGTTTTCTTATCCTGGCAATTCACCTGGATGATATCCGCCACTGACATATCGTGAAGACTTCCCTGCATAGCCATTTCTGCCTCCTAATACATCCAGGTTGATTTTATCGATCTGATCGCTTTTGCCAGAAGACGACGATATGAAGATTGATGATCTGTTATTAAGACGGACAGGAGTAATTCCGTATCATTAACTTTGAATGGACGGATCACCAAACGCTTACCGTCTATCCCATCCAGGATAAACTCTGCTGTATTGGATGTTTGTAATGTCTGGTTGATCTGTGTTGCCATTTTCTGAACCATCGAAACGACAGCCGCGTACACTTCAGATTGTTCCATGTCATCCATGGATGACACGATTGGCAATCCTTGATTATCGGTGAGCAAAATCCGTTCAAAAGCGCCCGCATGTTTCACTTCCATCAACATGGATTGAATATTGGAAAGGGGTGTTAATTCTTTATGCTTCATCTCGACCTATCACATAGTCTCTTTTTGAATGTTGACAACCACACCGGAAATAATGGCTTTGAGTGTATCAAAAACTCCTTGTCCGATATTCGCAACAGATATGATACTTCGATATTTCTGACAATTTAGGATATTCTGGAGAAAAGCCGCAGGTAAAGCATTCGGAAGGTCTTGCTTATTGAATTGGACGATGATGGGCAGATGATCCGAATCCAAATCCAGGGAAATGAGATGCTTTTTCATATTTTGCCATGAATTGATGTTGTCATTGATCCGATTCGAACCTGAATCCGCTACAAAAACCACGCCATCGGCTCCCCGAAGTACAAGTCTTCGGCTCGCTTCATAAAACGCCTGCCCTGGGACAGTGTAGAGTTGGATTTTGGGAGTGAGACCGTTAATTTTTCCAAGCTCCAGTTGAAGAAAATCAAAATAAAGAGTTCGGTCTTCGTATGTCTTTAAGGACACTAAATCACTACGCCTTGTCGGGTCGATCCGAGCATGGATTTGTTCCAGGTTGGTGGTTTTACCGCTCAACGCTGGTCCGTAGTAGACAACCTTCAAATTAATTTGGCGGAGTTGCCAATTGATGAACATCCAATTCAATCCTTCCAGATCTGATCGAGCGCGTCGGAGAATAAATCTGGCAGATTTCCTTCCGAAGTAGTAATCTGTTCTTCATGGATAGAATCAAGTGGTTGGATTGCGATGGAACCAATCTCTTTAGCCGTATTTTGGATCAGTTTCCTTGCCCAACCCAGGGGGGTCTCTCTGGAAAATAAAACTAGTAACGCCAGGTTCTTTCCGGCTTCTGAGATAATAATATTGGTGCGATCTCCTTCACGCAAGATCATCTGATAATCTTGAAATTCGCCAGTCAGCCGAGCGATTTCCTGGCTAGCAGCAAGATCCGCGGCGATCAATGAGCCTAGAATGGATGGATCTATCACACCTTTGTCTCCGGCAGTTGTGACCAATTGACCGGATGTATCAACCAATAGTATGAATCTGGCCGGAATGAATTCCAATAATCGGTTTAAGCTATCCTGAATCCGGGTTATCTGAATAACCGATAGGGATAAGCCGCCCCGGAGATTGATTTTCGTGTTCTCATCTGCCTGATCTTGCATTCAAACTCTCCTGGATTAGAGACCTGAGTTTATTGTTTGAAAAGACGATCCAATTCGTCCGAGATATCGGAACTGCTTATATTTGATACGTCTTGTGGGGTGTTTGATAGGATTGTTTTGGAGGATAAGAATTCAAGGAGGGTAAGCGCTGATTGACGGGCGTAATACCAGATACTTCCCAGTTTGCTGAAGCCTGCAGTTTTGTCAATGATGATGATGATCAAGAAATTGATCCCAATATTGACCGCATACAGGTCGGTTTTCTTTCCTTCCCTATATATTAGATGAATGACCGCATCGTCCATCAACGCTTTGCCGGCTTCTTGCAATGTAGCTATCCCACCTCCAAGGAGGGAGGTCATGAGTTCTGGAGCAAGGTCAGACGTATTGCCGGCTGTGACTAAAATTCTGCCAACCGAATCACTGAGGAGGATGCATCTGGCAGCTACGAGGTGGCGTAATCCCAGAAGTTTTTCCTGGCAAAATTGATATTGGATGGAGGACAGACTATCCTGTTGAAGGATTTCTGTCTTCAAAGGTCCGATGATCCCGGCAAGAATTGGTGACAGTGAGCGTTGGTCAATGGGTTTGGAAACGACGGATGCGGACTCTTGAATGGATTTTGGGAGATCCTTCAAACTGGTTGAGTAACCAGTAATAACAACCTGAATACTATCTTTGAATGATTTTCTAAAGTGATTGAATCCGGTTTCTCCCATCGCATGGATCATTTCCGCATCGATGATCAGACAATCGAATACCTTTTCCTGGATTACCTGCATTGCAGCCAATCCATCCAAGGCAGAATCAATGGTCGATGTCGGATCGAAACCGAGAATACTTTTTTTAATAATATTCTTTACCGTTTCATCCGCTTCGATGATCAGTATGTTTTTCCCACTCATATTTTTGTCCCAAATCAAGGATTGAAAGTATTATACACTAAGCACAAAAGATACTCTTTCTTATTTATCCTATTAATTATCAGACATAAGTGCTGGATTATTTTATTACTGGAGATACGTATCAGATGTATGAAGTAAAAACAAAACCAACGAAGGAAAGTGTGGCAACTTTCCTGAATTCACTGACAGATGAACAAAAAATATTGGATTCTTTTCAATTGGTTGAATTAATGAGAGAGGTGACAAACGAGGAACCCATCCTGTGGGGACCAAGCATCATCGGTTTTGGAAAAATGCCATATCTATATGAAAACGGTCGGACGGAGGACTGGCCAATTATGGGATTTTCGCCGAGGAAACAAAGTCTTACCATCTACCCTCCAGCTGGTTGGCGAGACAGGGAAGACCTATTAGCCAGATTGGGAAAGCACAAAACCAGTAAAAGTTGTTTATATATAAATAGACTGAAACAGGTAGATATGGCTGTTCTAAAAGAAATTCTCGTGCATTCATTTAGCAAAGTAGCCCTTTCCTAGCATTTTTGTGAAGGTTGACTTTATCTTATGCGACCCCAAATGTCCATTCAATGGCGGGCGGTATCGGTCCCCAAATCTTCCCACAAATTGGAAGCTAATGAAGATGCATTCGCACCATCGGTTAATGAAAGGGAGTTCATAACAGATACTTTTTTCCAATGCGCGGTGGCTGATGGCGCCACTCGAAGTGTTTACTCCCGAATTTTTGCCAGATCACTGGTCGATATTTGCTCTGGTGCAAAAAAAACGACAACTTTACAAAATGTAATCCAAAATGCGAGGGAAGATTGGAACCGCACGATCAAGAATTACAACGTTAACAATGCAGTTAATCAAGTGATGTCTGACGGTGCGTATTCCACCATCTTATGGTTGCAGGTTTATACCGTAGATACCGACAATGGCTTACAGAATTATGCCTGGAAAGCGCAAGCGGTGGGGGATACCTGCCTGTTTCATTACCGAAAAGAATATCCCCTGCGGATACTGCCAGTATGCAATTCGATCGATTTTACCAATCATCCCCGATTAATTGGCTCTGTGAAATCGCAAGTTCATTCCATTGCGGAATGGGAATTCTCAGGTTCCTGGGAATTCGGAGATGATTTTTTTATTCTTACTGATTCGATTGCCAAATGGATGCTTCAAGAAGTGGAATCCGGGGGTAATCCTGGTTCAATATTGAAAGAAATTCTATCCTTCAAAGATGCAAACAATAAATTTGAGCAGTGGGTACAGGGTTTACGCGTAAGGAATAAGTTACGGGATGACGATACTACTGCCGTTTGGATTAATATTCATTAAATAAGATCGGATTGACTGATTTCTTTTTTGCTCCGAATTGATCTGCCTGAATTCCCGAATGGCTCGAAACCAGGTCCAGCTAGTATTGTGTATGATCGATTGTTATCATTCGTTTGCTTTTGGATGGTAGGATTTGAGGTAATTTTCCCTCAATTCACTGACCTCTTTTGAGTTCAACAGGACGGGCGTTTTATTCATACTTCTGGCGAGGATGGCTATTCGGGCGGATGTTTCGACTGCCTGGGTTGATTCATAAGCTCTGGCAAGGTTTTCCCCAATCGCCACCAATCCATGGTTTTCCAGGATTACCGCGACACCATCTCCCATTCGGTCCAACGCAGAACGAGCGAGCTCTAATGTTCCTGGTCTTTGGTACGGAGCCACGGGAATTTCGGATCCAAGACAGGAAGCCGCTTCGGTCAGGATCATTGGGATGGGTTCGTGAACCACGCCGAATACTGTGGCATATGGAGCATGGGTGTGTACTACCGCGTTGATTTCTGCCCGATGTTGATAGAAAACCAGGTGTAAGGCGATCTCACTGGTCGGCTTCCATTTGGCATCGATGGTTTTTCCGTTCAGATCGACCAGGCAAATATCGTCAGGCTTCATTATGGTGTAGTGTATGGCAGTGGGTGTGATGGCGATAACCCCGGAGAGTCGATCGAATTGGCTGATATTTCCTTGCGAGGCGTAAGCCAAACCATCTGAGACCATCTGGTTGGCATATTGATATACTTCTTCTCTCAAATGTCCGTAGAGCATGGTCACCCGTCTTGAAACCTTTGATAGAATGAATAAGAGCGAATTTTATATAATTGTAGTATAGATGATCTGTGACTCGGAAGGAGTGGTTATGGTTGGATTTCACGGAAAAACCGTTGTGATCACCGGAGGTTCAAACGGGATTGGCGCTGCAACAGTCCGCCGATTTATGACCGAAGGAGCTTCTGTTGTAATTTGGGACATCACTGCTCCAGATTTTGATATATTTCCTGTTCACCATAAACCTCAATACATTTCAGTGGATGTAACTGATCCGGATGACGTAATAAATGCAGTTAGTAAGACGGTATCAGAGAATGGGCGGATAGATATATTGGTCAATAACGCAGGGATCACTTCTGATTCTCAGCTTGTCAAGTGGAAAGATGGCCAAACCGTCACGCAGATGTCTGCTGAGGAGTTCGATAAGGTGATAAAAGTAAATCTTTCCGGAGTATTCAATTGCACCCAGGCAGTAGTCCCAACGATGATTGCTAAGGGAGGGGGAGTCATTTTGAATGCGGCATCGGTGGTTGCATTGTATGGCAATTTTGGTCAGACCAATTATGTTGCTACGAAAGCAGGGGTGATTGGGATGACAAAAACCTGGGCTCGTGAGCTTGGGAGATATAAAATACGGGTAAATGCAGTAGCTCCCGGGTTCATTTTGACGGATATGGTGAAGAAAATGCCACCAGAGGTCTTGGGGGAGATGGAAAAACATACTCCGTTGGGCAGGTTGGGGACGCCTGACGATATTGCAGGCGTGTATGCTTTCCTGGCGAGTGAAGATGCCGCCTATATTCATGGAGCAGTGATTAGTGTGGATGGTGGCCTTGTGATCGGAACATAATGCGCATAGCCATATAATTCTCTGTGAATAATACAAGTGGGGCAGGGGATAGGATAGATTCGGGCGGAATTGGCGATGTCTAAAAAGTAATTTTGGAATTTGTGGAAAACTAGTTTAATTATTTTGTCTCATCTTCAAAAACTTCCCAATAAGCTCGATCCAACTCATCATTTGAGAGATGCGCATAGCGTTGTGTCACCGCGATATTGCGGTGTCTGGCCAGCTCTTGCGCCATCTTCAAATTTCCAGTACCTTGCAATACTTTGGTGACAAAATAATGCCTGAATGAGTGCGGAGTAATCGATCCTACAGCCTCGACACCTAGAATTTTCTCGACCCATTCAGAGACGATATTTCTACCTGTGGTTGGGGTGATCGGTTTAATCTTTTTTCCCGCGCCTTTGTCATGCCTGGCAAATAACGGCAGCGAGCCTAATGGTTTTCCGGACGCGCCATCCAGGGCTGCGCGTAGTTTGATGTACTCATCCAGCGCTTGTTGTGACCTACGCGAAAATCGTACTACTGCTTCCCGATTGCCTTTTCCTACCACGACCGCTCTGCCTTCTGTCCAATCGATATCACCGCGTTTTAGATTGCACGCTTCGTGAACTCGCAGACCCGTCTCAGCCAGTGTAATGATGAAAGCTCGATCTCTCATTACCTGCAATACTGCCTGAAGCTCGTTTGAGTCTGTTCCTGTTTGATGCAATCCCTCCATGTGGTTGATGATGGTGGTGATCGCGTTTTTTGGGAATTGGGGCAACCGGATACCAGGGACTCGCGCTCGTTGTTTGATCAGGAGCCTTATCCTGGGCAAATTCACCGGCATAAGGTTTTCTGCTGCAATGTATTCAAAAAATCCGGTCAATGTGGTCAAGTAAAGGCGTTCGGTTGTGGCAGCGTGATGATGAAGGGCCTGGATCATCCAGGAAAGGCTATCCTCGTCGATTCGGGTAATGGGATCGGTATTCGGATCGATGTGTTTCTTCTCAAGTAGAAGAACAAAGAAGCGCAATGCTTTCTCATAGGTCATGAAGGTATTATCGCTACGGGAATCTTTGACCGATTGTAGATAACTGTCGATTACAGTCCGGATAGTAAGTGTGTTCATAGCTTTATTCTACCATATTGTTTGCGATAATGATACTTATCGAAACCATTGTGTAGCTCACCAATTACCCTAATCGCAACTCTGCCCCACCCCGGTGGAAATTTTCTGTATTGAGCCTGGATAAATAATAAGCAATTTATCCCTAAGAAGAAATGGATCCAGATCTGATACCCTACCCTCGTAAGTGATCAATCCTTTATCTCCTGCAGTTTCTTCCAAGCACCTTCCCATGGTTTACCCAATCGATGGTTTTCTGACACTTTTAGGGAAGCAAGCTTTTGTCCTACCAGAGCGGATTGCATGGCAATGCTAGCCCAATCGCCAGAAAGTAATGCCTTCTGGATCTTCTCCGAGGATGGTCTCACCCACGACCATTGCATCCGAAATTTATCCGCTTTAAGCCAGTAATCTCTTTTCTCCCAGGCTCCTACAGTCTTATCGACATTCAGGTCCACCATATTCAAGGCAAGAACAACGTAAGCAGTCAAATCATAGCTATGCGCATCTACCTGTTTTTGTTTCATTAACTCCCGTAATGCGATCACAATCGATTTTGTTAACCGGGTTCTTTCGGTCCCGGTACCATCTACAGAGATGATTCGCGACATTTTACTACTCCTGATAAGACAATATATTTATTAGGTTTGAATTATATTTCAGATCGGTTTTATTGACTTGACTTATTCTTACGCGTATAATTCCCATTCGCCGGGGAAATGCTGGAATTGGCAGACAGGCATGACTTAGGATCATGTGCCGCAAGGCGTGAGGGTTCAAGTCCCTCTTTCCCCACTTTGTATAATCCAGAACCCCACAACAAAACAGATACACGATAATAGTAGCCGCATAAATTGTATCGCTATTGAAATCTGTGACAGACCGAAGTACAGTCAAACAGATTGAATAATTTGTATTGGAATAGGTCTCCCCGAGTAAAAATTCATTTCATATTTGGGTTTTCTGGAGGAACATGTTATGACTCAACCATTAGATGCCATCACGGCAATCCACAATGCATTTCGAACAGACATGAAGATGATTGATTCTGCAGCACTTGAAGCGGCACGCGGTAAAGTAGGGCTTGCCCCAACCATCGACCGCTTCCGATTCTTCAACGAGATCTTGGTGTGGCATGCCAGAGGCGAAGAACTGGTAATTTACCCGGCGTTGGAGATTGTCGCACCGTTGGTTGCAGAGGCTTACGTCATGGACCACCATGGATTGGATGCGGCTTACGAGGCGCTTAACGGTGCAGTTTCTTCAAGGGACCCGTTGCTTATTGCGCGTGCCACCGCAGCGTTCAAATTTCATCTCGACCTACACCTGGCTAAAGAAGATGCACACTTATATCGTCTGTTCCGGGAACGCATTCCAATGCCTGAGCAGGCTCATGCGGTTGGCCAGATGGCGAGTCATACCCCACAGGAGCGGTTTCCTGAAGTAATAGCATGGATGTTCCCATTGATGGATAACGATGACCGCGAGAATATGACCCGCATCTGGCAGATGGTAATGCCAGCTCCGGTATTTGCTGGCGTCAAACCGCTGATCAGCAAGGCACTTGGGGAAAATTGGGCTGAATTGACAAAGCGAATCCCAACATTGCTTGAATCGTAATTAGTGAGACAAGTGACCAGAAGAGAAAAATCAAGGGTACTTACAGGAGCTTATCGTCGCGTTGAATAATTAATACGCTGAATTATTCAATCCTGTGCCTCGTAATTTCTATTTACCTATTCACTTTGTCTGTGTTTTATTCACATATCCCCAGACCTGACAAAGCACATAGCTGAGTATTAGTGTTTCCGGGTCATTGATTACCTGGGTACACGCTTCAAGCGCAGCATCAAATTCGGTATTGGTTAATAATTTTGAGTTAATGATTTTTTCGCGCAGAGACACTGCCATTTGATTCATCCCGGAGCGATAAGGATGCCCAAAGGGTAATGCCTTGATGATCGTGCGGATTTGCACGTCAGCCAGATTTGCCTCTTTAAACATGTGATATGTTCGTTGACCTGCGTTGATATCTCCGCCATCCAGTTCGAATAATGCGATGAGGGCATTTCGTATCTTTTGCCAGGATAAATTGTTGGGATAACAATTCCAGGTTGTCCAGTCTGATTCTTGAGAGACGATGACTCCCCCAGATTTTGTAAGCTTGATCATTGTGTCCAATAACAAATGGTCGCAACCTATTTGCGAATAGATAAAGCGTGTATGGGTCAAATTAAAGGTATCTGCCTGAAAAGCAGAATTGTAAAAATCCCCTTGGTAGACCTTCACATTTAACAAGTGATTTTTATCAATATACTCACTGGCAACTTGAAAATGATCCAGATTTGAATCTACCCCTACCACCTGTCCGTGCGACCCTACTCGGCGGCTCAAAGGACCCAGAATACCCATTGGTCCACAACCGATATCTGCGCAAATCCAACCTGGGCTAATCTGGATCTGATCGAATAACAGTTCAGTCTCTGATTCCCAACACACAGCTTGATTTATTAATCGGGTAATCTCATTATCCTGACTGACGGGCAAGACTACAGTTGGAGTTTTCTTATCAGGATTCTGAATAGTATTCATCAATCAAACTCTATTCTCAAACCAGAGACAACTACCCATGGTTGTATAACAATTGCCTATGCACTTGAGTGATATAACCATTGTTGATTTCTTGTACAAAACCACTACCAGTATTCAGACTTTGTAAGAAGATTGTTAGAAATGGTATACAAAATCTATTTACAGCCCTAAAAAAGCGTTTTCTTGGTACAATTGGCACGCAATTTAGACATTGGGAAGCATGAAAAACCGAAATTATCTATCCTGGATCATGTGTCGAACGGCATGCGGTTTTATGTGCTCCTTTTCCCATTTTGCAGTACACATTTATAAATAAGGAAGAAAGCATTGAAAATCGAAACCACCCCTCGTGATGACCATCAGTTAAAAGTTGTTGTCGAAGTTGAGCCAGAATTAGTGGAACGGAAAATGAAAAAAGCGGCGAGACATATTGCCGAGCATACAAAAATTCCAGGCTTCAGACCCGGCAAAGCTCCTTATGATATGGTGGTGCGGTATATCGGTGAGCCAAGAGTCCATGAAGAAGCGGTTGAAATGGTCGTGGATGAAGTCTATCCCCAGATGCTAAAAGAACAGAACATTGAAGTTGGCGCGAATGGATCCCTTGAAGAAATCGTCAGTATGGATCCGCTCACACTATCTTTCCTTGTTCCGCTTGCTCCCAAAATCGAATTGAATGATTACCGTTCTGTTCGTGTTCCCTACGAATACAAAGGGATCGGCGAAGAAGAAGTTCAGAAAGTGGTTGAACAATATCGGTCTTATTACTCAACCCTTGAACCATTAGAAAAGCCCGCCAAGGATGGCAATGTCGTATTCTTGAAAATTGCCGGCACATCAGCTGGAGAAGAAATTGTTCCTGAACGTTCTCTCCAGGTAAAGATCGATGCGAAGGGTAAAGAGGATGACCACGAATGGCCTTTCGCAGGATTCAGCCGAAAATTGGTTGGAGTTAAAGAAGGCTCAGAGCTTGATCTACCTTTCTCTTATCCCGGTGATTTCCAGGATGAGAAGCTGAAAGGCAAAGAAGTCCAGTATCATGTTGCGGTTCAAAGCGTAAAGAAATTGGTTCTCCCCGAGGTAGACGAAAGTTTTATAAAGAACTTTGGAGAATTTGCTACGGTTGACGATTTCAAGAACAGTATTCGCACACAACTTGAATCCAATTCACAGGCAGAATATGATTTTGAGTATTACAACAAAGTTGTAGATCAGATCAAAACTAATGCCAATATCAAATATCCACCCCAGGCACTTGAAGAAGAAAAACAAGATCTAAAGAAGAGTTTTGAGAGAGACCTGGCATCCCAGAAGATGGACCTTGAAGCGTATCTCAAGTTGAACAAGCTTACCCAGGAAGAATTCGAAACCAAAGAGCTCAATCCAAATGCCCAAAAGCGGTTGGAACGAAATTTGATCTTAAGCGAGATCTCCAAAGCGGAGAAGATTGAACTTTCAGAAAAAGAAATGGAAGAAGGGTATCAGCAAACCTTACAGGAACTCGCGACGACGACCAAAGACTTCGATAAGCTCGTAAAGAAAATGCCCCGAGAAAAGCTTGTCAATGCCATAGCGATGGAAGCCGCAACCCGGGTCATGAATCGCCGGGTATATGAAACCCTCAAGAAAATTGCCACCGGCAACCTGGTCAATGAAGCAGTTGATACCAAGCCAGTGGAGTCATCAAAAGAACCTGTCAAGCCAAAAACCAAGACAGTAAAAAGTAAAGTCAGCAAAAAAGAAGCTGACACAGTCCAAGGAGAATAATTCCATGAGTATGTCGACGTTCAGTAACGTAATACCGATGGTCATCGAGTCCTCGGGACGTGGTGAGCGCGCTTACGATATCTTTTCATTGTTGCTCAAAGAGCGCATTATCTTTCTAGGCACTCCGATTGATGATCAGGTCGCCAATGTGACCGTAGCTCAGTTGCTCTTCCTAAATCGGGAAGATCCTGAGCGAGAAATCAATATGTATATCAACTCACCTGGCGGACAAATTTATGCTGGATTGGCGATCTACGATACCATGCAGATGATATCGAATCCGATATCCACATTCGCAGTTGGATTTTCCGCGTCATTTGGAACGGTCCTCCTGGCTGCTGGAACCAAAGGGAAGCGCTATGCCCTTCCACATGCGACAATTCACATGCACCAACCGCTCGGAGGCGCCCAAGGTCAGGCATCTGATATTGAAATTCATGCAAAAGAAATATTAAGACTTCGTGCCCGACTAAACGAGATCATGGCTGAACGGACCGGTCAATCGATGGAAATCATTGAAAGAGATACTGAAAGAGACTTCTTTATGAATGCCAACCAGGCTATGGAGTATGGTCTCATAGATCAGATCTTGAAAGTCGCTGATAAACCTGAAATCAAATGAATGGACAGCGGTAATACTTGAACCGAGGTGGCTATTCACCTCGGTTCTACTTTTTGTATTCATACAAATATGCCCGAGTATAATTGTCTACAGTCTTCAAACGGGAGCTCATAGTGATCGATTTTCAAAATGCAGGAATTAAAGGTGTCATCCTCGATATGGATGGTGTTTTATGGCGCGATTCTGATCCCATTGGGGATCTACCAGCCATATTCACTCAATTCAATGAGCTGAAAGTCAAGGTCATCTTGGCAACAAACAACGCTGCCCGTACAGTATCGGAATACTTGGAGAAATTTGCAGGATATGGGGTTAAAGTAGAACCCTGGCAAATTACCACATCGGCTATGGCTGTTATTTATTATTTGAAAAGCCAGTATCCATTGGGAACACCCGTTCACATAATGGGAGAAAAAAGTCTGGTCACATCGATTGAAGAAGCCGGTTATCCAAATCACGATGCGGATGTCAAAGTTGTGATCGTGGGTGTGGATCGTTCCATCACCTATAAAAGAATAGAGGTTGCCGCGACCTGCATCCGTAATGGAGCTGAATTTCTGGGCACAAATCCTGATAAAACCTTTCCGACCCCGCATGGATTAACACCAGGAGCCGGGGCGATCATCGCGGCTGTTGCTACTGCTGCGGAAACTGAGCCATTGTTTATGGGAAAACCGGGCAGATACTTGATCGATCTTTCCCTTGAGCGGCTTGCTCTATCACCTGCCGAAACGTTGATGGTCGGCGATCGTCTGGAGACAGATATTCTGGGTGGGCAGATCTCTGGCTGCAAAACTGCGTTAGTCCTATCCGGTGTGTCCACCCGTGAACAGGCACTAACCTGGCAACCAGCCCCTGATTTTATCGAAAATGATCTAGCTTCATTGGTAGGCTTATGATAACAAATCCCTCCCCCACAGGGTCAATAAGACCGCTTATTTATGACTATGATTTGGTTGAATTGAAAACAATTCTGACCGATCTGGGACAACCCGCTTATCGCGCGGATCAACTCTGGGAAGGTCTCTATTCGAAGCAATGGCATACATTGCAAGAGTTTACTAATTTGTCGGTAGCTATGCGCAACAACCTATTTAATGAATACTCTTTCGATTCATTGTCACCCATTCGAGATCTGAAGTCAAAGGATGGAGAGACTCGGAAATTACTCTTCGCGTTATCCGACCAGAGGATGATCGAAACTGTCTGGATGCAGTATACCGAAAGGGATACTTTATGTGTCTCGACTCAATCCGGATGTGCCATGGGCTGTACTTTTTGCGCAACAGGTCAGATGGGATTTTTCCGCAACCTCACTACGGGAGAAATTGTCGAGCAGGTATTGTTCTTTAGTCGTCTCATTCGGCAATCCGGTAAATCAGTAAAGAATATCGTATTTATGGGTATGGGTGAGCCTTTCCATAATTACGATGCGCTTATGAAAGCAATCGATATCCTCAATGACGAGAAAGGCTTTCATCTTGGGGCAAGACGAATGACGATCTCGACGGTGGGAATTGTGCCGAAGATCCGCCAGTTCGCCGACCAGAAAAGTCAGGTCAATCTGGCAGTTAGCCTCCACGCGGTGGATAACGATTTACGATCCCGCATGATGCCCGTCAATAAGAAATACCCGGTCGAGGAATTGCTGGAGGCTTGCCGTTATTATGTGGATACCACCCATCGCCGGATCACCTTTGAGTGGGCATTAATTGATGGTGTCAATGACACATGGCTGACCGCCCAGAACTTGGCGAATAAACTCAAGGGGATGATCTGTCATGTCAATGCAATTCAACTCAATCCCACCCAGAAATTTAGTGGTAAAGGGTCTTCTCGTGAAAGGGCACTGGAATTCCAAAAAGCACTTGAGGGGAATGGTATCCCATGCACGATAAGGCTCCGACGAGGGATAGATATCCAGGCCGGCTGTGGACAGCTCGCTTCTTCTTCAATTGGAAGTGAGGTATAGCATGCCATCCTTTATCGATCAATGGAAAACTGGATTAGATAAAACCCGTAAGGTCACTTTTGGTAAGATTGCAACCCTTATTTGGCGCCAGCGAAATCACCGAAGAGACCTGGGATGATCTGGAAGCGATCCTGTTACAGGCAGATCTGGGAACAGCAACAACCAGCGAGGTAATTCTTTCCCTTCGAAAATCGATAAAAGATCTGGGTGTAACCAAAGCAGAAGAATATCAGGAACTTCTTAAGTCTGAATTGGTGAAGCGATTGATCGTCCCTGAAGCATTTACACCCAGTTCGATTCCAACCGTAGTACTTGTCGTGGGAGTGAATGGCTCCGGTAAAACGACCACTATCGCCAAGCTGGGTGCCCGGTATCAGAAACTCGGAAAGCAGATAATTTTCGCCGCAGCCGATACTTTCCGCGCTGCAGCGGTAGACCAACTCAAAGTATGGGGAGACCGTCTGCATATTCCAGTTATCGCCGGGCAGGAAAATGGCGATCCCGGCGCGGTCGCTTTCGATGCCGTTCAAGCTGCCATGACCAAAAAAACCGACATCTTGTTTATTGACACCGCAGGTCGCCTACACACCAAATATAATTTGATGGAAGAACTAAAAAAGGTATATCGGGTGGTCGGAAAAGCGTTACCGGGAGCGCCCCACGCAGTTTGGATCGTTCTGGATGCGACCACCGGACAGAATGCATTCCAGCAGGCGAGAATGTTCAAAGAAATGACCCACGTGGATGGTGTGATTATTGCTAAATTGGACTCATCCGCAAAAGGTGGAATGGCTTTCGCTATCCAGAAAGAACTGGGCTTACCTATCTTATTTGCCGGACTTGGAGAAAAACTGGAAGACCTCGAACCATTTGATCCACTTCGATTCGTCGATGGGGTATTGGGGTAATTTTGAAGGAGAAATGATGCAAGATCTAGTAGACCATATACAACAACAGCTGGAAAAAATAAATCAAATCATGGAGCATCTTTGACATAAACTCCAAAGAAGCCGAATTATTGAAGAAGAAAAAAATTGTCGAGGACCCCAATCTATGGGATGACCGCGATTCTGCCCAGAAGTTGATGAAATCGATCGCTGACCTGGAGTCCGATGTATTGTATTGGACTGAAATCAAAAAGCGATCCGAGGATATTAAGGAATTATCCGAACTTAATGATGAAAATATGCGCTCGGAATTAGAAGCTGAGATCTCCCAGTTAGATGCTGAGTTGGAAAAGCGCTCCATGGACGCTTTACTCAGTGGAAAATATGATAAAGGAGACGCCCTGCTTACTATAAATGCCGGTGCCGGCGGAACCGATTCGCAGGATTGGGCATCCATGCTCATGCGGATGTATCTGCGTTGGATCGAACGCAAAGGCTATAAATCGGAGATCATCGACCAATCGGACGGAGAAGAAGCGGGAATTAAGAGTGTGACCATTTCTGTGGAAGGTCCCTACGCGTATGGTTACTTACGGACTGAGAAAGGTGTTCACAGGCTGGTGCGTCTTTCGCCATTCGATTCTGCCCACCGACGCCACACTTCATTTACCCAGGTGGAAGTTTTACCTGTAGATCCAAATGCAGATGATGAAATCCACATAAATCCTGATGAGCTAAAAATTGATGTGTACAGATCCGCAGGTGCTGGCGGTCAAAATGTGCAGAAAAATGCGACGGCGATCCGAATCACTCACCTTCCCTCCGGTCTGGTGGTTTCTTGCCAAAATGAAAGGTCGCAGCTTCAAAACCGTGAGAATGCGATGAAAGTGCTCAAAGCCCGCCTTCTTGAAATGAAGGAAATTGAGATGGATAAGCAATTATCTGAACTCCGGGGTGAGTATCAAAAAACTGAGTGGGGTAGTCAAATCCGTTCCTATGTACTCCACCCATACCAAATGGTAAAAGATCATCGCACCGACTTTGAGATGGGTAACACCCAGGCGGTGTTAGATGGGGATCTTGACGGTTTTATTGAAGCATATCTCAAACATAAACATTAAAAAGAGGCTGCCCAATCGAAAGCAGCCTCTCTCTTTCAACCTGTATCTATTTATCCAATATGCCTGCCATAGCGAGTAGTTTGATATCCAGCGGTTTTTTTCCCGCAATTACCTCTTCCAACGGGGTCGATGTGACTTTATTTTCCACCCAGCCCGATAGAACCCCTAATTTGCCCTCTGCAAGGAACTCTACTGCCCCCATACCTAACCGGGTGCCAAGTATTCGGTCATAAGCACTGGGAGTGCCTCCTCGTTGCGTATGACCAAGAATTGTTGCTCTCACTTCAAATCCCAATCGTTCTTTATGTTCAGTAAAATATTTTACCAACCCATCAGCGTTATATTTAGCTCCTTCAGCAACAACGACCAGGGCATGGGCTTTGCCTTTTTCGTAGGCTTTCACCAGTTTTTGAGCGATATCTTCCGGGTCAGTCTCCACTTCCGGTAGGACAATCGCTTCCGCCCCTCCCGCTATGCCGGTCATCAAAGCCAGGTACCCACAATTTCTCCCCATCACCTCCAACAGAAAAGCCCTCTGGTGGGAGGATGCGGTTACCTTTAATCGATCCATCGCTTCCAGAGCGATATTCAACGCAGTATCGACACCAATCGTAATATCAGATCCGAAAAGGTCATTATCGATGGTGGATGCAATTCCAACGACCGGAAATCCCAGCCGGTGAAGTGCGTACGCACCAGTTTGTGAACCATTACCACCGATTACCACAAGAGCCTCGATCTCATTTTGATTGAGAACCCAAATCGCGTCTTTTTGCCCTGCTTCCGTTTTAAACTCCAGGCAGCGAGCGCTCCCCAGCACAGTGCCGCCGAATTGCATAATCCCGCCAACATCTCGCCGGCCCATGGATATCATGTTGCCGTGTAATAAGCCGTGATAACCTAAACGTACACCAAAGACTTCCCATCCTTGATCGATTCCACCGCGAACCACAGCCCGAATCGCCGCGTTCATTCCCGGCGCATCGCCGCCGCTGGTTAATACTGCAATCCGCTTCATCTTACCCTCCCAAAAATCAAATCATCCAATGATTATTCCATCTGTAGTCCATTATAATCGTCTGGGTTCGTAATTATAATAATAAGGACAGAAGAAATCTGTTTGAATTTATGCTCGACCGAGGAGTTATGACCGATTTCCGAGTAATAAAACATCCCATTTTACCAATTCCAGAGAAGGATCCACTTCCTATCTATTGGAAGGATGAACTAATTCAAGCACAATCTGGAGATACGATCGCCTCCGCGTTATTTGCGAATGGCATTCGGATTTTTGGTCACCACCACAAAGATGGCGCACCTTTGGGGATCTTTTGTGCGAATGGTCAATGCGCGCAATGCCTGGTCCTCGCCGATGGCAAACCGGTAAAGGCATGTATGGAGCCAGTTAAACCGGAAATGCGGCTGCATCCCATGGATGGACTGCCATCTCTTCCCGATGTTGGCAACCAGATATTCCAGACAAATGAAATTCTGGAATTAAAAGTACCCGTATTAATCC
>CAVRIZ010000007.1:0-125725 GCA_963721445.1 uncultured Chloroflexia bacterium | reverse complement strand
GACATTTTGGCATGCAGGAAGTTCGATTGCCGGATGGATCGGATCTCGGCTTTGTTTCTGAGCCATTCCGCACATTCTTTTGCGGCTCTCTTTTGCTCTAATTGATTTAATACAGTGATCTCATTGTGTGTGATCCCAAAAGAACGCTGCTCGTTCTTATTGAAATCCAGTTGATTTATGAAAGTTGGTTCGCCGAATAGAAACCGGAGCTTTTGGATCGGGTCAGAGTTTGAATGCCTGATATGCGTAGATCGTGAAATAGGCTGAAACGAAAGATAGGTCTGCATTGGGTCGTATTTCTTGGCTTAAGAAAATCCCCCACCGATGTTCGTAAGTAGTTATCCCTCAATCCACTGAAATTCATCCTATATCCTTCCGCCCCCGCAAGGTTTTATTTATATGTGTTAATTATATTCAAAAATGGAAAGTAGCCTGTTTGTCCGATATTTCTTTTACCTATCGCATCCCAGCACTACAGATTTCAGCAATTTTCGTGGAGTATGGGTACATCGGATCAGACTGTCAGCTTTGTTCGTAATATGAAATGGTTAATAATCTGGTCCTTGTTTGGGCAGGTCATCCATCCAAGTTTGCAGTTTCGCCAGTACATCGTTATACCCAGTGTGAATGCCTGTGAAAACATTATCGATCACCGGGTACAGTCGAGGGAATATAAAATGGCACATCTTGCTGGCGAACACTGGACTGTCAACACCCTTGATCTGTTTGCAGATTTCAAAGAACCCTTCCAGGTCGTGCCATTCCAATATCGGTCAAACGCTTCTCGTCGAAGTGGTTTTCCTTCATCTCATTAATCTTGCGCCACATTTCAGGGAGCACCTGGTTCCCGCGGGTTATGATTTCAACTTTTGTAAAATGGTCGAATTGCCCTCCAGGAAGCCAGCGTATCCACCAGAGATACCCAGTAGCTTTCTGGTGTCAGGGTATCCCGTTGATGACGTAAACGCTGGTAGAACTCGGCAGGCAGGTCATCCGCCCAATTTTTCTTGGAGAACCATTTTTCCAATCCGATATCCAGATTTTCAATGGTGATCAGGCTCTTCATCTAGCGCCTCCGAGGTATGGTTAATTTTATACGGTTTTTGTTTATTGATCCCTCTCGTATTACATTTTCCCAACCAAACAATGGAAACAAATGTCACAAGTGACAGGTTGATCTCACCTGGCTCCCTTCTTATAATAAGTGTATAGCACAAACATTCTAACCAACTTGAAAAATTTTCTGAAGAAAGTCATTTCATTACAAAACTATGGACAAGATCACATACCTCAACGACAGGCAATGGGAAATCATATCGAAGTCATCCCCGAGCCGCAGGTGTCACCGGGCGTCACGCGCGTTGACGACCGGCTGGGTGCTCGAGGGCATTCTCCACGTGCTCTTTATGCAATCCATGGATGGAGCTTCCGCTAGGAGGGTTACCCGTCTTCACCACCTGTTTTCGGCGCTACACATCCTGGGTCAAGACGGGGGTGTGGGAAGACATGACGGGCGCGCTGTATCAGGATCTCCGCAACCCGCACGGGCATCGACCTGTGGAGAGCTGCATGTCCACGGCAGGTGCTGGTGAAAAAGCCGACAAGGAATACGAGATCGTCTATCCGCCCACGGTGTTCTGGATGTTTCGAGAATATGGTGGTACATCTGTTCCTGTTGAATATGTGGCGCTCAGGACGAGGATCGCCGCCGGAAGGTGAAGGCGTGAGCCCCCCTGTCTGCGGAGCAGACATCCCCCCAAATACTTAGATATTTGGGGGGAATAACAGGGGGGCCAGGCAGGGGGGTAGTTATGCGATAATTAATGCTATGCCAGCCAAACGATCAGAACCTAACACATTATTAAGCGCCAAAGAACTTCGCCACAACACCACCCCGTCAGAGCGAAAACTCTGGGCAGCCTTGCGTGGAGATCAACTGGGAGTGAGCTTCCGCAGGCAGCACGCCATTGGTCCATACATTACGGATTTCTGCTGCATCAAGCGTAAGCTGGTGATCGAATTGGATGGTGGTCACCATCTCGACCAGGTGGAATATGACACCCGTCGGACGGCGTATCTCGCCTCTCGTGGGTATCGGGTGATCCGGTTCTGGAATTGGGATGTGGAGAAGAATCTTTCCGGGGTGGTTGACAGATTACTGTGGCTCTGGAAGGTGCCCCCCAGTCTACGGGTAATGTCCCCCCAACCCCTCCGGTCCGCTGGACATCCTCCCCAAATCCTCGTAGATATTTGGGGAGGGATGGGGTGGGGCTAGGGGGGGCCAGCTCTTTCAATACCCCCAGCAACTCATCCTTCCATTGCTCATTGTCCGGATCGAACACCAGCCAATAGGCATTCTTCCCGGCCCGCGCGGATGGGCTGACGAACTTCAGGTTGCGCTGCTGCACCCCTTCAGGCAGGGGCGGATAGCGCAGCACGATCTGCCCGCTCTCCAGGCTGACCGACGCCAGGTGCGCCAACTCAGCCAGCGTCTTCACCTTGATCTGGTACAGCAGGTTCAAGACGGGCTCGGGCAGCGCTCCGAAGCGGTCGGCGAATTCAGCAGCCAGCTCGTCCACACCAGACAGACCTTCCACATTCGCCATGCGCCGGTAGAGCTTCAGCCTCATCCCCATATCGGGCACATAGCTCTCGGGGATCTCGACATTCAGCGGCAGATCCACCTGCACCGGCAGGCTGATCTCCTTCTCGAGCAGGGGAGCGGGACCTTGCGCGTCAGGCAGTCCGCGCAGACGGCGCTGCTGGTTGACGGCGGATGCGAGCAGCCGGGTGTAGAGATGGAAGCCGACCGTGGCGATATAGCCCGATTGGCGGCTGCCGAGCAGTTCGCCCGCGCCGCGCATCTCGAGGTCGCGCATGGCGATGGAATAACCCGCGCCCAGTTGGGTGTTCTCGGCGATCACTTCCAGGCGTTCCTGCCCGTCGATGGTGGGCGCGCGGTGTTTGTGGCGGAAGAAGTAGGCGATAAGCGCGCTGGGCGCCGCGTCCAACCCGTCCGCGCAGTTGGTAGAGCTGCGCCAGTCCGAAGGTATCCGCCCGGTCGACGATCAGCGTGTTCGCGTTGGGGATATCCAGCCCCGATTCGATGATGGATGTGCACAGCAGGATGTCGATCTCGCCGGCGGTGAACTGGTGCATCACGGTCGAGAGCTCGTCCCTCGTCCATCTGTCCGTGCCCGATCCCGATCCGCGCCTCAGGGACGAGTTTGCGCAGGTGCATCGCCATCGCCGGGATGGTCTGCACCCGGTTGTGGAGGAAGAAGACCTGTCCGCCCCGTTCCAGCTCGCGGGTGATCGCCTGGCGCACCAGCCTGGGCGAATAGGGTCCCACGTGGGTGATGACGGGCAGCCGCTCCTCGGGCGGGGTGTTGATGGTGGAGATGTCGCGCACGCCGGTCAGCGCCATGTAGAGCGTGCGGGGGATGGGGGTGGCGGTGAGGGTGAGCACGTCCACTTCGGTGCGCAGCTTCTTGAGATGTTCCTTGTGGGTGACGCCGAAGCGCTGCTCCTCGTCGATGATCACCAGTCCGAGGTCTTTGAAGCCCACATCCTGGCTGATGAGGCGGTGGGTGCCGATGACGATATCGATCGCGCCGGTGCCCAGTTTGCGGATGATCTCGTCCTGTTCGCGGGGTGAGCGGAAGCGGGAGAGCATCTCGACGGTGGCGGGGAAAGGCTGCAGCCGCTGCCGGAAGGTCTCGTAGTGCTGCTGGGCCAGGACGGTGGTCGGGACGAGCACGGCCACCTGCTTGCCGTCCATGACCGCCTTGAAGGCAGCCCGCAGAGCCACCTCGGTCTTGCCGTAGCCCACATCACCGCACAACAGGCGGTCCATCGGGCGGGTGCTTTCCATGTCGTGCTTCACCGCCTGGATGGCGCTCATCTGGTCGGTGGTTTCCACATAGGGGAAGCTGCCTTCCAGTTCCATCTGCCAGGAGGTGTCGGCGGCGAAGGCGTATCCCTGCGCGATCTGACGTTCGGCGTACAGGTCCAGCAGGTCGGCGGCGATATCCTGCACCGCGTTGCGGACCTTGCTCTTGGTGTTGGTCCACTCGGGGCTGCCCAGCCGGGAGAGTCCAGGGCGCTGGTTGTCCGGTCCGATGTAGCGGGTCAGCCGGTCTGCCTGGGGGATGGGGACGAAAAGCTGGTCGCCGCCCTCGTATTCCAGAGCCAGGAATTCGCGCACGATCCCCTCGAGGCTCTTGCGCACCAACCCCTGGAAGATGCCGATGCCGTGATCCATGTGGACGACGGTGTCGCCGATCTGGAAGTCGCCGTACTGGGCTTCGGGCGCTTCCACGGTCTGGATCTGCTTGCGGCGCGGTTGGGGTTTTTCCCAGCCGAAGATCTCGCTATCGGTGTAGAGGATGCTCGGTTTGCCGTCCGCGCGGGTGAGGATGAATCCGGAGAGCAGGCTGCCCTCGCTGAATTCGGGCTGATGGCTGATCCCCTCCACCAGGTGGATGCGGTCGCGCCAGAGCTCTTCCAGGCGCGGGCGCTGGCGGGTGATGATGCGCTGCTGAAAACCCTTCGACGCGCTGTCGTAGAGTGAATCGATGAAGGTGTCGAGCCGCCCGGCGAAGCGCTGGTTGGATTGGAATGCGTCCGCCAGGGGAGAGGTCTCGCCCGAGGTGCTGAAGCCCAGGTCGATGGTGGTCGTGCGGGTCAGCGAGTCCTGGATCTCAGACCAGGTCAGGAACGGCACCGGGTAATCGGATGGCAGGCTGCCATCCCAGACCGCTTCATTGCGGGTGCTCACCGCTTCCTCCTCGAAGGTGTTTACCGCGCTCTCCAGTTTGGTCGAATCATCCAGGATGACGAGCGTGCCTTTGGGGAGGTAATCCAGCAGGGAGGAGGGGTAGGCGTGCAGGAAAGGCAGGTGGAACTCGGTGTAGGGCTGTCCCTGCATTTCTTCGGGCGGATTCTCCGGTTGGAGGAACTCACGGGCCGGCGCCAGCAGCATCTTCTCGAGGGGGAGGATGGCGCGCTGGCTGGCCGGGTCAAACTGCTTGAGGGTGTCGATCTCATCGCCGAAATAGTCCAGCCGGATGGGGGAGTCGTCGGTCATTGGCCAGATGTCGAGGATGCCGCCCCGTCGGGCAAACTGTCCCGGCTCGGAGACGATCTCGGCCGGTTCGTAGCCCAGGATCACCAGCTGCTGCAAGAGCTTCTTCTGGGGGATGGTCATTCCGCGTGAGACCCGTAGGATCGCCTTGAGGAAGTCCCGGCGCGGGAGGGTGCGGGTCATCACCGCTTTGGCTGAGGCGATGATCAACGGGTGAGCGGATGGAACCACACCGGGCAGGTGATACTCCGCCAGCGCGGATAACGTCTGGAGCCGGTCACGGCGGGTCTGCATGCCCCAGGGTGTCGCTTCATAGAAGAGGGAGGTCGGCTCGGAAAAGATCAGCCGTCTGTGGGAGGGCTGCCAGAACCCCGCTTCATCGTAATAGGTGGTGACCCGGTCGAGCCGTTCGGTGATCACCAGGACGGGTGCGGGTGTATCCTGCGCGAGAGCAGCCATCAGCAGCGGTCGGGCGGAACGCAGCAATCCAAGCGGTTGGGTTGGCTGTCCGGCGCGGATCTGTTGCAGGTAGGTCTGATACGCAGGCAGGGAAAGGAGATCGGTCAGCATGGTCTACACTTCTCCGAGGACGTCTCCGTTATAGGTGTTCATTGCCTTGTCCAGCCCTTCGCGGACGAAGAGGCGGGCGGCTTCAGCGGCATCGGCGATGACACGCTCCATCACCGGCTGCTCATCCTTGGGGAAGTCATGCAGCACGTAATCGGCGGCTTCCATGCGGCCGGGTGGACGTCCGACCCCGATCCGGGCGCGGGCGAAAGCCTGCGTGCCGACCTTCTCGATGATGGAGGCCAGACCGCGCTGTCCCGCTGATCCACCCCCCGGGCGGATTCGAATTGTGCCGACCGGCAGGTCAATATCATCGTGGAAGATCAGCATCTGCTCGAGTGGGATGCGGTAGAACCGGAGCAGGGAAGAGACCGACTGTCCGGAAAGGTTCATGTAGGTTTGCGGCTTCGCCAGGATGATCTTCTTGTCTTCGAAGGGCGTAAGACCGAAGATGGCTTTGCTCTGCACCTTGGTCAGCCGGAGTCCGAGTTCCGCGGCCAGCTTGTCGATCACCATGAAGCCGATGTTGTGGCGGGTGTAGCGGTATTCTCGGCCAGGATTGCCCAGTCCGACGATCAGGTAGTAGGGAGAGGAAGTGTCTGGAAGCATCATGTTACGGTTTGCTCTTTCTATTGCGAAATAGAAACGCGAGGGCGAACGCGAAGATCAGGCCGATCAGGATGGAAGCCACGAGGTTGATCTGCAGCTTCTGGCTGGTGATGGCAGCCGGGTTGGGTGGCAGCGACTTGGATGGTGTGCCCGCGGGTAGAAGACTCACCAGTGTGGGAGTCGGCTGGCTGGTTGTCACACCAGTCAATGCCGAGGGAGTGGAGGTCTCCATGACAGAATAATTGCGCACCCTCACCCCGGAAACCAGATGGTCGCTGGTCTGCCCATCGCTCAGATATACGCGCAACCGCACGGTGTAGTTGCCGTCGGATATGGCGGTGGTATCCCATACGCCCAGGCTGCCATCCTCGGACGGTTTATCTGCCGTTGTGATGGGCTGCCATCCCGCGGATTCCTGTCCGGTGTAGGCGAAATCCAGGTCGTAGCGGACGGCGTTGGTGGCTTTGATGTAGCCGGTGATGATGATCCGCCCCTTGACCCCTTCACCATCCGTGGGTGAGAGAATGGCAACATCTCCCTGGGCGTGAACGAAGCTGGAGGGTATAAGAAAACAAACCAGAAAAAGCAGCAGAAATTTCGATTTCATTGCAATCTGTTAGTTTACCTTAGAGGAGATGAGAATGCAAATATTGTGATTTGGATATGATTGATATAGAGATATTCCAAAAACATAAATACATGCTATAATTTTCGAAGCCTACTCAAAAACTGAATAGTAAATAAAAGAATATGACACGAAACTCACAACCATTATCCGGTGAATATATCCTGCTTGGGGTTCTCCTGCAGAAGCCCATGCACGGATATGACCTGTACAAATACCTGAATACTGACCCGGTGATCAATCAAATCTGGACGGTCAAGCAGAGCATGATGTACGCGATGCTCGAAAAGCTGGAATCCCTCGGACTGGTAGAATCGAGGATTGTTGATTCCGGAACATTACCTGTCAAGCGCGAATATCATGTCAGCGGGGTGAGGGGAAATCGCCTTCTTGGATTGGACGACCACTCCGGTCGATCGTCCGCGTGAGATTAGGGTGGAATTTCTGGCGAAGCTCAGCTTCTTGCTTCGATCGGATCGCGAGCAAGCGCGAGTGTTGCTTGAGAGGCAGCGGGACATCTGTACCCAATGGCTGGAGATCCACCAGCAGCACAGCGCCGAATCGGAAGACGATCCCACCCTGAAGGTTAGTCCTGGATTACAAACAATCCCAAATGGAATCGATCCTGACACTGGATCGAATTCTGCTTACAAGGTCTTATCCGTATGAGTACAGCGATCCAACAACAGGGCATACCGCAGATTAGGCTGGCAAGCCTTATCCATTCCGTTCATCCTGTTTCTCTACAATCCCCATCCTGCAATTATTTTTCAACATCACACCGGAAAATCTGCTGGCGAGTGTCCGGTCTGAACAGGTGATCAAGGCAATTCAGTTAAGCCTGGGGACCAGTCTGGTCACCGTGGCAGCGACCATCGTCTTCGGAACACCGGTCGCCTATCTGCTTCACCATCGAAAACTACGGCTGGCAAAATTTGTAGACACCCTGGTCGATCTACCGACGGTGCTTCCACCGGCGGTTGCCGGTCTGGCTCTGCTGCTGGCGTTCGGTCGGTCGGGTCTGGTGGGGAGCTGGCTCAACCTGGTTGGTATCTCAATTCCATTTACAACCACGGCGGTCATCATGGCGCAGATGTTCATTGCCGCCCCGTATTACATAAAATCAGCCACGCTGGGATTTGCCAATGTCGGCTGCGAAATAAAAAGAGCGGCCGCCCTGGATGGAGCGAGCCGCTGGCAAGTGTTCAGATTTATCATGGTTCCGATGTCTTGGGCAGCCATCATCAATGGCTGTGTAATGACCTGGGCGAGAGCGTTGGGTGAATTTGGGGCGACCATACTGTTCGCTGGCAATTTCGAAGGACGTACACAAACTATGCCCCTGGCCATTTACCTCGGTTTCGAGATAAACATTCAATCAGCCATCGTTATGAGCGTGATCTTGATACTGGTGTCCATCCTGGTACTGGTTTTTGCGAAACGATATCTGGTCAACCATGAACTAACCGAAGATGATGACACCGAGTATTAATCAGTTCTATGTATCGACGTACAGAGTTCAACCAGATTCTGATTCACCTGGCGGTAAAAGCATTCTTTACCAAAGTTGACTCAAAGTAATCTCCTGTCTGACCAGAGGTTGCATACTTATAGACTGCTGCAGTGTAGATTCCATTCAGGCTTGCCTTGAATAGACCTGACAATATCAGGGCGGTGATGAAAACAAACAGGAGGATGGCTGCCATTACCCATAGCTCGTTGACCGCGCAAAGTATGAGCAATGGGATGAAAATGACCAGAAGAAGCAAGTCCAGTATGGTAAAGATTGCCCCGACTCCGAGATTTCCGGTGATCTGTTCACCCCAGGTCTGGCGCAATAATTGGACACTGCGTTTGATGGCAGCGATGGGTCCTACCCCTTCGAGCGCCAGGACAGGCACCACCAGATAGGTTGCCACTGTCCAGGCGAAACCCAGCAGGGAGATAACCATCCGCCCGAGACCTTTGCTCTTGTTCGATAGAATATTCAGGATCATACCAACCGTTGCGGCAATCACGGCATAACCAAAAATTGACCAGAAACGGCTGAAGGCGATCCGCAATCCGTCTTTGATGGTGGGATCACCTCCATTTAGACGTATGGATGCGGCTCCGACCAGGGCGGTGTTTGCCAGAAAGACGACCGAATACTGAAGTACATAGAACAGAAACATGACCACGTAGGTAAACGGCTGAATTTTATTCAGAAAAGCCATATCCAGACCGGAAGCAAATATCCAGGGCAGGATAAAGGATAAGGTGATCAGGATCGTCCCAATCGCAGAGAGGATGGGAAAAATTAATAATTCCTTATCAGAAAACAATACATTCAGGCTGGTTTTAAACAATTCCCAACTATTCTTAATTTTATCAATCATGTCTTCCCTCCAATATTTTTGTATTCCTATCATATACGATATTTATCCATTAACGATGCAATAGGCTTAAGTCCGTGTTTGCAGGCTGAATTGGAACAGGATACAATAGTGTGAATCACTTCAGAAGACCACAGGAAATGATCTATGACTGATATGACACCAGAAACATCCCACCTGAGCTGGCTGGATCAGCCAATTCAAAAATGGTTAAACTCCTTCGATCTAGAAAAAATCATATTTACTGTCATCCTTATCCTGGCTGTTTTTTCCCGCTTTTATATGTTGGGGGAAAGAGTGATGAGCCATGATGAAGTCAACCATGTCCGCCCATCCTGGGAGTTGTTCCAGGGACAGGGATATCGGCACGATCCTGTCACGCATGGACCCATGCAATTTCACCTGATCTCCCTAAGCTATACACTATTTGGTGATAACGACCTTACTTCACGTCTGCCATCGGCTTTGTTCTCGATTGCCACCATCTGGATGGTCTGGAAATACCGAAGGTACCTGGGGAGAGTTGGTGCGTTGTTGTCTGCATTGATGATGCTTATATCCCCTTATATGCTTTTCTATGGCAGATATACCCGTAATGAATCATTTGTTGCGTTATTCGGTGTAATTACACTCTACCTGATCCTGAGATATCTCGAAGAACCCAGGTCAAAATATCTCTATGGGTTGGCAGCCGTTTTTGCGCTGCAATTTATCACCAAGGAAACATCATTCATCTATTCGGCTCAGGCATTGTTGTTTCTAGGGATACTTTTTGTTAAAAGAATACAGGCTATGGAATGGAAAGATCCAACAAAAAAAAGAACCTATTTGATTGGCATTATCATGGGTTTGTTCTTCGCTGTATGCGCCATAGGAGTCAGTATATTAATCACTGAGATGGCTGCCCAAACGGCGGCTTCTCTTGGAGAAATTCAGGGTGAAGGGCTCATCCCGACTCAAGCTGCCAGCTCGGTTCCAAGCCCAATAAAAGTTTTACCTATAATTTTCGCCGGTTTTTCTCTGGCTGGAATCATCATTGCTGGAATCTATCTTCTTCTTGGGGTTGGCCTGTCCACCATTCGAGAGGAACGCAGTTTTGATCTATTGATCCTGGTTGGCACCCTGGTTCTGCCACAATTAACCGCATTTCCGGTTAAACTGCTGGGTTGGAATCCTCTTGATTACTCTGACGTTGGTATGCTTAGAACAGGAATTCTCCTGGCGATCATTATGGCAATTTCCGCCCTGATAGGTTTGTGGTGGAATCGGAATATCTGGTGGAAAGCCGCCCTCCTTTTTTATGCCATTTATGTGTTCTTCTACACCACCATATTCACAAATGGACAGGGATTTTTTACCGGGATCATCGGATCGCTTGGCTACTGGTTGGAGCAACAGGGAGTTAATCGAGGCAGCCAGCCATGGTATTTCTATGCAGGCATTCAAATACCGATCTACGAATTTCTCCCAGCGATTGGTGCGATCCTGGCAATCCTCTTTAGCTCAATCCGCTGGTTGAAACCAAACCGGGAGGAAATTCAGTCTGCATACACATTGAGTAACGATTTTCCAGGCGACAAAAGTCCGTTGACCATCAATGAACAATTGCCGGTTTGGCTGCTCATTTTCTGGTCAGTTTCGGCTCTGGTTGCCTATACGGTAGCTGGCGAAAAGATGCCCTGGCTTACCGTCCATATTGCCTGGCCAATGATCCTTCTAGCTGGTTGGTCATACTCCAGAGTTGTCACAAAAATTCCATTTCGATTGATCAGTACAAAATTTGGATGGATTTCCCTGGCAGCGACTATTCTACTGGTCATCGGACTGGGGAGAGCAATTTTCGCACTGAATTCTGTCCCTCTGCCTTTTTCCGGTAACGAACTGGATCAACTGTCGACTACGTCCAACTTTATTTTGACCATTCTGTGCGTTATTGGAAGCAGCGCGGTTTTATATTATGTATCAAAGCAAAAACCTGGATTTTCTAGCGGTTCAATCTTCGGCGTGATCATCCTGGTTGGATTGGCCATTCTCACATTCAGGGCTTCTTTCAGAGCAAATTATATAAACTATGACTCAGCGAAAGAATATCTGGTATACGCGCACGCTGCTCGAGGTCCTAAAGATATATTAAAACAGGTGGAGGAAATATCTCAACGTTTGACCGGTGGTAAGACTCTCCGAGTCGGGTATGATAATTCCTCGCTTTACCCATACTGGTGGTATTTCAGAGACTACACCAACACCGATTACTTTGCCGAAAAGCCATCGAAAGCAGTGCGGGATGATGCCATTATCCTTGTAGGTAATCCCAACTATAGCAAGATTGAACCCCTTGTCGGAAACGGTTATTACAGCTTCGAATACGAACGCCTTTGGTGGCCAAACCAGGATTACTTTAACGTAACGCTTGAACGGTTACGGAATGCGATAACCGATCCAAATATCCGAGAAGGGATCTTTCAAATCTGGTTGAATCGAGATTATAAAAAATATGCAGAAGCCACCGGGAATCTCAATTTAACCCCGGAGACCTGGGAACCAGCGGAACGGATCAAGATGTATATCAAGAAAGACCTCGCTGCTCAGATCTGGAATTATGGTTTAATACCGACGCCAGAAGTGGTGGCTGTGGATCCTTACGAAGCTGGTCGAATACCATTCAATCCTGATATCACTTTTGGTTCGGCTGGCGATCTGCCGGGTCAATTCAATGCACCGCGTGGGATGTCGGTTGCTCCGGATGGTTCGATCTATGTAGCTGATTCAAGGAACAATCGCATTCAGCATTTTAGTTCAACCGGGGAGTTTATCAATGGGTGGGGCTCCTTTGCCGATATCGCGAAAGGCGCCGCTCCAGGCGGTACTTTTAACGAACCATGGGGAGTAGCTGTTGCTGGAGACGGGTCAATTTATGTAACCGATACCTGGAATCATCGAATTCAAAAATTCAATTCCAATGGCGAATTCATCACGATGTGGGGGGTCTTCGGACAGGGTGAAACACCAGATGCATTCTGGGGTCCTCGCGGCATTGCAGTTGATGAGAAGAATAAGGTTTATATCACGGATACCGGTAATAAACGAGTAGTGATATTTAATCAGGACGGTACTCTTATCACCAGCTTTGGAACATATGGATTGGAACCAGGTCAGTTTGATGAACCGGTTGGAATCGGAGTGGATCAAGCGGGGGTTATCTATGTCGCGGATACCTGGAACCAGCGGATACAGGCGTTTACCCCAGATCAGACTGGAACCACATATGAGCCTACTAACCAATGGGAAGTCTCCGGTTGGAACGGTCAATCCCTGGAAAATAAACCATTCCTGAGCGTAAGTAGTAACGGTAACATTTTCATTTCAGACCCGGAAATGTTTAGGATCATTCAATTCACTCAGACCGGCGAATTTGTTCGAACCTGGGGAGAATACAGCACCGAAAGTGATGGCTTTGGTTTACCGTCTGGATTAGCCGCAGATAGCTCGGGTGGTATCTGGGTGACGGATGCCACCAATAATCGGGTCATGCATTTTGTTCTGCCGTAAGTAAGGATTGGATTTGTTTAGCCTGAAGATGCAAGTTAACTTCAGGCTATTTATTTCCTGACCAGCGCGCGAAAATGGCATGAGAGATCAAATGACCCCGAGAAGTATCCTTCGACGCTAATTCACCAACATTCAGCACACCTGAATACTCAGACATCAAGTCTGAGATCGCACCATGAAGCGTCAAAGCTGAAGATTTAATGGCGTAAGCTGTCATAAGCAGGAAGAGCGGTCTTGGGGTAAGCACTGCCCGGCATGCCTTGAGCAAATCAGGAAGCAGATCGAAAAATTCCCATACTTCGCCTTTCGGTCCGCGACCAAATTTAGGTGGATCAAGAATGATCCCATCGTAGAAGATGCCACGGCGAGATTCTCGTTCTGTAAATTTCAATGCGTCGTCGACAATCCAACGGATTGGTTTTTGGGAAAGCCCATTTAGAATTTGGTTATCTTTCGCATAGCTGATAGATTTCTTGGATGCATCCACATGGGTAACCTGTGCTCCGGCAGAAGCGGCAAACATGGACGCCAACCCGGTATACCCGAAGAGATTTAGTACTTTGACCGGATGTCCACTAGTTTGAATCAATGAATGCATCCAATCCCAATGGGTGGCCTGTTCTGGAAAGATCCCAACATGGCGGGAAGCTGCTGGTTGGACCCAGCACTTTATATCCTTGTAATTTATCATCCATCGTTCTGGTAATTTCGTATTCGCAAGCCAATGACCGCCATTTTCTTCTCCGGTCGTTTGGAAAATGGCATCCGCGTTATCCCAATTAGAACGGGGTAATCCTTTTTGCCAAACCGCCTGCGCCTCAGGTCTGACGAAGGTAAACTTTCCAAATCGTTCGAGCTTTAGACCATCACCGGAATCGAGCAATTCGTAGTCTTTCCAATCCGTTGAGAGAAGGACCTCAATAGTGGGGGGCATAGTCATACATGCGAGTATAACTCATCTGGTCCTTTCCCGCGAGAATACACTACTTAGAACATTTGTCTTATAATTAACTCCGTGATATGATTGGGTTCTACTACCAAATACCTCGTCAAATGTAGCCTTTGGAGCAATTTTGGATCATTAGCTATGGTTTTCACCCCTTTTTGGGATCTAACCAATAAATAAAGGTGACCGATGGAATTCAAACTTCACTCACCATATCAGCCTACCGGTGACCAACCTGAAGCCATCAAGCAATTGATAAGCGGCATTGAAGCAGGGACTAAGCATCAGGTATTGCTCGGGGCGACCGGTACAGGTAAGACCTTCACCATTGCGAATATCATCCAGCAAATTCAAAAACCAACGCTGGTCATGGCGCATAACAAGACGCTGGCTGCGCAACTCTACGCGGAGTTTAAGGAATTTTTCCCGGAAAACGCTGTGGAGTACTTTGTTTCCTACTATGATTACTACCAACCAGAGGCGTATGTCCCCAGGCGCGATCTGTATATCGAGAAAGAAACAGATATCAACGAAGAAATTGAACGGCTCAGATTAGCCGCTACCACTGCGCTGATGAGTCGCAAGGATGTCATCATCGTGGCATCTGTCTCCTGTATTTATGGACTGGGAAATCCTGAGGAATTTGGTAAAGGCCTTGTCCACCTGGTTAAAGGTGAAATTTACCGCCGAAACGCTTTACTCCGGCAGCTTGTCGAGAGCCAGTACCAACGCAACGATATAGAAATAAAACCAGGCGCATTCCGTGTGCGCGGCGACACGCTTGAGATCATGCCTGCCTACGAAAGGGATCATATTTTCCGGATTAGTTTCTTTGGGGATGAAGTGGAACGAATTCTCGACGTTCATCCCATCACCGGTGAGATATATTCCATCCTCGATACTCTGGATATCTATCCGGCAAAGCACTACATCACGGAAGAGGAACGGTTGAAATCCGCGATCCAACACATTGAAAGCGAATTGACCGAACGGATCAATTATTTCAAAGAAAAGAACATGTTGCTCGAAGCACAGAGAATTGAGCAGCGCTGTCGATACGACCTGGAGATGTTGCGAGAGGTGGGATATTGTTCCGGGATCGAAAATTATTCACGACATATTGATGCACGTCCGCCCGGATCTGCGCCCTGGACATTGATCGATTATCTTCCGAGTGATTATCTGCTGGTTTTGGATGAAAGCCATATGACCGTACCCCAGATCCGGGGAATGTACAACGGCGACCAGAGCAGAAAAGGGGTATTGGTGGAATATGGCTTTCGGTTGCCATCGGCCATGGATAACCGTCCTTTGACATTCAGTGAGTTCGAGCAGCATATGGGCTGGGTGATCTATACATCAGCGACACCAGGACCTTACGAAATGAAATTAGCCGGACAGATCGTCGAGCAGATCATTCGCCCCACTGGTTTACTCGATCCACAAGTCGAAGTTTTACCAACCGCTGGACAAATTGACCATTTGGTTAAGGAAATCAACCTACGGGTCGCTCAAGGTGAACGGGTACTGGTCACTACCCTGACCAAACGGATGGCAGAAGATCTTGCCAAATACCTGGAAGAATTGGGCATCAAAGTACATTATCTTCATTCGGAAGTGGAAACCCTGGAGCGAGTTGGGATCCTGCGGGATTTGCGAATGGGTATTTACGATGTTTTGGTGGGAATAAACCTGCTCCGGGAAGGATTGGATCTGCCAGAAGTCTCGCTGGTAGCTATCCTAGACGCGGATAAGGAAGGATTTTTACGATCTGATACCAGTCTAATTCAGACCATCGGTCGGGCAGCCCGCCACGTCAATGGGAAAGTGATTATGTTTGCGGATAAGTTCACCGATTCGATGAATCGCGCGCTGGATGAAACAAACCGTCGGCGGAAGAAGCAGGCAGACTACAATACATTAAAAGGTATCGAACCAGTCAGTATCCATAAAGAGGTGCGGGATATTACCGCCAGGTTGAGCGCTGCCAGCGGTGTGGCGGAAAAACGGGGCGAATACAAAGCAGGTCAGCATCCTGTGATGATGCCGAAAGCCGAATTCATCAGAGTAGTATCCGAAATGGAAAAACAGATGAAAGCGCTTGCCAGGGATCTGGAGTTCGAACGGGCGGCTGCTTTGCGGGATGAAATTTATGAATTAAAGCGGATGTATGCAGAAATGTCCGATCTGCCACCGTGGCAAAAAGCACAGATATTAGCCGGGGAATAGCCTGTTATTTACGCGAAAAGCATATGAGAGCGCGTGTTTTTTGTATATCAATCACTGATCCAACTTGTGCGAACTTGAAAGGTTGGAAATTCACCGGTCGCATCGGACCAATTTACACTTACATGGGAAACATTTGCAGGTGACGGTCCACGGTTCAACTGTGACAGCAATTGAGAGAGTGCTATCTCTTCTCCTTCAGCCACCACTTCCACTTCACCCGAATATAGATTTCGGACCCAACCTGTGAGGTCGAGTGCAACAGCCTGCATTTCCACAAAATACCGGAAACCAACCCCCTGGACTCTTCCTTCCACTATTGCATGAAGTTGCTTTTGCATTTTCCAATTTGGACAGAAATCAATTATTCCGTTCGTGAGCGAGTTTTCTGGTTTTCTTCCAAATCCAGAAGATCGAAATCCGCCAATCCGTCGTTGAAAGCCAGGTTGTCCATCGCATTCTCAAGGAAATCCGCCAGGTCATCATCAATTTCGCTATCCATGAGTTCTTCAAATTTATCTTTAATGCCTGGACCGCCAAGTTGGGATAATGACCAGATCACTGCATATTGAACTTCCTCATCCAAGCCTGAATCTTCCAACAAATCGAGCAGATCCTCCCGGACAGATTTGATATCCAACTCACCTGCGGCTCTTACAGCCTCCAACTGAATTAATGTAGAAGGGTTATGGATATGTGCGATGATGTTTTTCTCGTATCTATCATCAGCCGAACGACCCATGGCGAAAAGTGCGCTTGCGACCTCTTCGACCTTATCAGATCGATACATCTCCCGGATCAACTTTTCAACACTCTCCCGGCTGGAAAACCCCAGCGATTCGAGGGCGTGGCGTTTTACCAGATTCTGCGGAGTAGAGTGATACACATCCAGTAGATTATCCACAATTCGATCCAGGATCTTCGCAGGAAGTTCTTCCAATTCACCTTCGTAAACAAATGAACCGAGTGCAGAGGCTGCTGCGGCTTGTACCTGGGCTTCTGGATCAGAATGCATCATTTGGATGAAACGGTCTATCAGATCACGAGATTCACATTCCCAGAGCAAGCGGATGGCAAGTACTCGGACATCACCGGAATTGTCAGAAAGGGCAAACCGGGCAAGCGCTTCAAAATTGGTTAATGTGTCCGCTTCCGCCAGGTTTTCAAGGTCAGAGAGTAGGCTTACTTTTCTTTCCTCTATTATTGCCGGCCAAACTTGACCAAGTGCACCAATTTCTTCAGGGCTAAGATCTGAAAAACTGGGTAAGTATTTGGCAGGAAAAAGTTTTCCATGATCTTGGAGCGCGTTTAGAACATCATGAAATGAGGTTTTAATTGGTTCTGTCATGTCACGTCCTATGGAATTTTGATGGGATTGATCACGTCTTGGAGGGTGACAAATGCCATAAATAAAAGCAATGCTGTGAATCCGAGCATGTGAACAAAATTCTCGTATTTTGCCGGTACCCGCTTCCTAAAAATGAGTTCGGGAATAATGAAAAGGATTCTTCCACCATCCAAAGCCGGGATCGGTAATAGATTTGTTATTCCAAGAGCAACCGAAATATAGGCAATAAATGTGAGGACACTTGCCGCGGGTTGACGGGTTGGTAAGCGTTGAGCCTCCTGATCCCGCTGATTTGCCGCCTGATAGATGCTGAATATCCCGATCGGTCCGACAACGCGAGCCTGATCAGCAGGGACTTCACCCCGGATTAGGCGGACTGGCATCAGAATAGTTTGCACACTGAGATCAACGGTAGTCAATCCTGCCATCGGCAATGCTTGCAGTAGTGTAATCGGTTTATATGGATTACCCATCACAATCCCGACCGGTCCCTGTCCTTCTGGTGGATTCTGTCTGGGTGTCATACGTAATTGCAGCATATCCGATCCCCGTTTCACAGCGACAGAAATTTCCATCCCTTGAGATTTGGTAATCATTTGATGGAGGACATCCATATTGGTAACTTTCTGACCATCAATCTCGAGGACAATATCTCCAGGCAAGATACCCGCAACTTCTGCCGGAGAACCACTGCTCACTTCTTCTATCTGAACGATCGTTGTATCAGGGGAACCAATTCGGGAAAATAGAATGGTAAACAGAAGGAAACCGACCAGGAGATTCATCACTGGACCTCCGAGCAAGACCGCTAATCGGACCCAAATGTTGGCGGCAGCCAATCCTCCGGTCGCTCCAGGGTCATTTTCACCCTTTGGTCTAACGAAAGCGCCAAAGGGTATCCAGTTCAGGGTGAAATCAGTCCCTTTGAAGGTGAATAATTTCTTTGCCCGGGGTGGGAATCCAAAGCCGAATTCCTCGACCTCAATTTTAAAGAGCCGGGCAATAATATAGTGACCAAATTCGTGGGCAAAAATCAAAAACCCAAGAACGAGGATAAATTGCACAAGTGTTAGTACGATACTACCGTTCATTCATCATCCTTATCAAAGATGTTACGATTATACCTATGGATAATTAGATTTTCATTATCAACATTGAACAACTACATATCCGCCATGATCGTAGCTGGTCCGCCAGGGTGGGTGATAAACAAGCTGATAACTTCGGGGACACGATGCAACTCAGCATGCAAATCTTCCACGCTTTTTGAAGTGGTGATCAGATGGAGATTTGGACCAGCATCGATCGTATATGCCACAGGAAGACCATTTAAACGCCACTGGACGACCTTTTCGATCAAAGACAATGTAGAAGGCAACCAATAACGTAGCGATGGCTGTGAAGTCATCATGACGGCATGCATTAACATGACAATCCAGCTCAATTATTTCTAACAGAGTAGAGAAGTCCCTTTCAAGGACAGCTTTTCTGCAAATATCCACTCTTCTGGAAGCATCATTCACACGAGCAGACTGAAGGGGAGACGTTATTGCCATGTGATGCCCTTCGGTAGATCCCACATTTTTAGGGCGAGAATCCACAATGGCGATTACATCTACAAGATCCCAGTGCTCTGGTTTGGCAATCGAAATACTGAATGATGAGTCGTCTGTCTGACCCGGCAGCCATTCAGTGAATCCAGTAGGGATGGATCTGGACGCTGATCCTGAACCACGCCTGGCTAAGCGGGAAAGCTCATTTTCAGAGAGAGACAATCCCAGCGCGGTAGATGCGGCAAGGGCGAGGGCAGCGAAAGCAGATGCCGAAGAGGCTATACCGCTTGCCGCAGGAAAGTTATTTTTGGATGTGACTTGGGCAAATAGATTGGATCCGCTCATGCTGCGAATGATATCCAGGAATTGCGCTACCCGCAGAAGTTCGTGCGGACCAGCTGGACGATCATTGAGCAAAAGTTGATCGGCCGACAGCCCAGCATCGAAGGATACTGTAGTTTTCGTTTCCAATTCCGCCAGGTTCATGGAAATGGATCCATTCGCTGGAATCCGGAGCGAATCGTCGAGATTCCCCCAGTATTTGATAAAGGCAATATTTGGATGAGCCACGGCAGTGGATGTAGTTTCCGAGGAAGGATTATGCATATATTTTTAGTTTACCATGAAGTAAGTTCAGGTTTCGGATTGAAGAATTATTGTGTATAGGAGAAATCAGAGCCAACGAAAAAAGGATTCCCTTTTGTATTTGGGAATCCTTTTTTTGCATTTTCAACAATTAGATCAGGATCTAAACACTTCTTCCGATGTCTTCTCTATCAATTCCTGAAGAGAAATAGTCGTCCAGGGAATGTAGGGAATAAAATCCAAACCTAATACTTTTGCCACACCCAGGCCATAGGCTGGATCTGCTCGATAAAAATGGACGATTTCCCTGACCTGAACCCGTTTTGGGACACCCTGCATCGCCTCCGCCACATTGCTGAAGAGCTGATCCTTCTGGTCGGAGCTCATCAAGCGGAATAGATTTCCAGGCTGAGTGTAATCATCATTTCCGATTCGATGGTCGTACCTGTCCGCATCGCCTTCAAGATGGAGGGAAGGTTCTTTAAAACTTTTATCTTCAAATGGACCGCCCATACTATTGGGTTCGTAATTGACTGCGCCGCCGAAATTCCCGTCCAGGCGCATATTTCCATCACGATGATAGTTATTGATTTCAACGATTGGACGATTTACCGGCAGGGAGGCATAATTTACCCCGATCCGATAGCGGTGCGCGTCTGCATAAGACATAATTCGGGCTTGCAACATCTTATCCGGTGAAAAACCAATCCCGGGAACTATGTTGGAGGGTTCAAACGCGGCCTGTTCAACTTCAGCAAAATAGTTATCCGGGTTTTTATTCAGCTCCATGATACCAACATCCATCAGAGGGTAATCCTTATGCGGCCAGACCTTGGTTAAATCGAATGGATTGATGGCATAGGTAGCCGCTTCCTTTTCTGGCATCACCTGGATCTTTAGGTTCCAACGGGGAAAGTCACCCCGTTCAATCGCTTCAAAAAGATCCCGTTGGGAGCTTTCGCGGTCTTGAGCAACTATCTGCGCTGCTTCCGCATTGGTCCAATTCTTGATCCCCTGTTGGGTCTTGAAATGAAATTTGACCCAGAAACGCTCATTCTTTTCGTTGATAAAACTGTAAGTGTGGCTGCCGAATCCATGGACAAATCGGTACCCTTGTGGAAGCCCACGATCGCTAAATAGAATTGTCACCTGGTGGAGGCTCTCAGGCGAGAGCGACCAAAAATCCCACATAGCTACCGGACTTCGCAGGTTGGTCTTCGGATCCCGCTTTTGGGTATGAATAAAATCTCCGAATTTGTAGGCATCCCGAATAAAAAATACAGGGGTATTATTCCCCACCAGGTCCCAGTTGCCCTCTTCGGTATAAAACTTCATGGCAAACCCACGCACATCACGCTCGGCGTCGGCTGCGCCTCGTTCACCGGCTACCGTAGAGAAGCGGAGAAGAACTTTTGTTTTCTTGCCAATTTGCGAAAAAATATTCGCCTTAGTATAGCGGGTTACATCGTGTGTAACAGTAAAGGTTCCAAACGCTCCGGATCCTTTGGCGTGAACAACACGCTCAGGTACTCTCTCACGATTGAAGGTAGCCATCTTTTCAAGCAATTGAAAATCTTGCATCAATAAGGGTCCGCGACTGCCTGCAGTCAGTGAGTTTTGATTATCTGCGATCGGTTGTCCATGAGTGGTAGTTAATCGTTTTCGAGCCATATCCCTCTCCTTTTAACACTATATTTATTTATCATTGTATAGATAAGTTGAATAGAAGTAAACTAAGGATATTAGAGGGGATCAAAAAATGACCCCAATTTTAGTATTGGGACTACTAGATTTACGTGTTATGAAGATGGGATGATATTCGATAAAAATGTCAAACGAAATAAACAATTACCAGAAGAGGTATAACCCGATGGTTAGCATCAACAAGCTGAGCAGAGATAACCATATCCCGATTCGAAAAAAATCTTGGAAGGAATAATTCGCGGGGCTGATCATTAAGATATTAACCGGATGTGCTAACGGTAAAAGGAAGGATGCTGAGCATCCAATAGCCGTAGCTACGGCAATAGCTTGCGGATTTAGACCTGCACTTATTGCTGCGCCGATTGCTATCGGACCAGTAACAAGAGCTGCGACCTGCCCTCCAATTATCTGTGTAAATAAAGCGCTCAATAAATACATACCCGCCGCAAAAAGTGGTAATCCCAATGAAGATAGCGGTTGGACAAGAACTCCAATCTGGTTTGCCAATCCAGATTCAATTATTGCAGTACTTAGTGCAGATAATCCTGCAATAATAAATACTGTCTGCCAATGGATCGAATGATAAACCTCATCCAGCGTGACCTGACGAAGTAGAATGATCACAACTGAGCCAAAGAGCATAGCTAAATATACCGGCACACCCAATATGGATGCGATGACTGCACCGGCTAAAACTGACAATACAATTCCAGCCTGCATGGGATGAAGAGGTTCATCGGATGGATTTGTTTCCAAAATGATAAAATCACTGTTCTTCAATAAAGCTTGAATCTGTTGGGTTGTGCCGATTGCAAGTAGAGAATCCCCAGGAAAGAGGGATAACTTGCCCACGTCAGTTCGGTAGGAACGGTCGATCCTTTTTATACCGATCACGGTTAAGCCGTATTGATTCCTAAATTGGATCTGTTCAATCGTTTGACCAAGGAAATGAGAGTGGGGTGAGATGACAATCTCAACCACTGATATTCCTTTTTCAGAAAGATAAAAATGATTGTGGAAAGCCTGTATCCCCAGACCATTTTCCTCGAGTTGCTGCATCTTTTCTTGCCGCCCAATTAATATCAGGCGATCATCCGGATAGAGCACTCTATCTGGAATTGGTAAAAGGAAATCATCCCCATGTCTGATTGCTGCTATAGTGACTCCCCACTTTTTTGATATTTGACTTTCCCTAATCGAATGGAATGCGTATGGTGAATTATTCTGAACTATTCCCTCCCAAAGACGATTACCAATCTGAAAAAAGTCTTCCAATTCTTTTCCGGTTAATTGAGCCTGCGCTTGTTCGAGCGTGGGTTTGTGATCAGGTAATAATCTGTCTCCCGCCAACCATAAGAAGAGAATTCCCCCGATCGCGATCAAACCACCAGTGGGAAAGAAATCCTGGAAACGAAGACCCAATTGAGCTGGATGTGCCTTCACTAATATATCGCTCATTATGATATTGGCAGTTGTAAATAATGTAGCCGAACCTCCAAGCAGACTTCCGTATGCAATTGGAATTAACAATTTGCTGACGCGAAGATGAGTCTTTCGGGATACATGAATTGCGCTTGGTAAAAGGATAGCTCCAGCAGCTAGATTATTCATTACAAGGGAAAGTAACGCGCTTGTTGCAGAAAAGATCAGGATATACGAGGAGGTCTTCCCTTTTCCCCAGCCGATGATATATTGGGCTAACCAGCGTGTGATTCCGGTTTTTTCAAGTGCGAATGTAAAAATAAAAAGTGCAATAAGTGTGATGACCACTGGTTGACTGAAGCCAGAAATCGATCGTATTGCGTTTATCGGAGTATGGGCTGGACCAAGGATTTGCAATCCGAGGAGTTGATAAACGCCCAATAAGACTGCTATCAATAGGCCTGCTATATCCATTCGCAGTTTATTCATAACAACCAGGAATAGTGGAATTCCCGCTGTTAGAACCAAAAGTAGTATGGACAGGTCGGAGATTTGCATTTAATGGATTGTATACTTATTATTTGTTTCTAACCAATTCGAATGTAATCAATTATCGAAAATTCTTATCAGTAGTTCGTATTCTCATCCTCCCAAATACTTTGCTGTTTTGGATAAATCAAGCACATGCCATGAAATCATCAATATCCTTTCGGGTTGAAAGGATATTCTCCACTTTTCCGTCCATCATTTGGATTACTTTATCCACGTAGATACACATTCTTAAGTCATGCGTCACCATGATGCCCGCCTTATTTTGCTCATGGATCAGATCTGAAAAGATCTTTACTACCTGATATGCCCGCTCTGTATCCAGTGAGGCAGTTGGCTCATCCGCCAGGACGAGACTTGGATTGTGTACCAGGGATCGGGCGATTGCCACTCGTTGTTTCTGTCCACCGGAGAGTTGGGCTGGAAGGTAATTTAATCGGTCTTCCAAACCTAAGCGGGTAAGTAATTCCCTTGTAAATAGACTGGATTGTGGGGTCAACGAGTAATTCAACCTCAGCATCAATTCCACATTCTCCTGGACTGTGAGATAAGGCAATAAGTTGTTGGCTTGAAATGTAAAGCCAATTCTCTCACGACGAAACTTTACTTTTTGCGAGTCGCCTAACTGCGAAAGATCCACGTTATCGATGGATACTTTTCCGGCTGTTGGATTGAGAAGCGCTGCGAGCATTGCCAGCATGGTAGTCTTCCCCGAACCAGAAGGTCCGACCAGTGCAATAAATTCTCCCCTTTTTACTGAGAGGTCAATACTATCCACTGCCCGGACCTCGTTTGAGCCTGATCGATAAATTTTGGTGACATTTTCTGCATGTAAAACAGTATCCATCTCATCCCCTTTATGAACTTAATCCGAGCGCAGTCAAAGGCTCAACAGAAACTGCCAGGCGAACTGTGACCAATCCCCCCAACGGACCAATTGCTAGAAGAGCAGCGACGGCAATCAGAATAGTCGGGCCTGAAAATATGATCGGGACAGCAGCCGGTAAAGCAAGAGATAATAACAACGTGATTGCCGTCCCCAGCAGCACACCAAATGTACTGACCAGGATGATCTGAATAACCACAGCGGCTGCAACTATGTTGTTGGAGGTCCCAATTGCTTTTAGGACTCCAATCAGAGGAATCTTCTGAAGCATTTGAATCTGAAAAAAACCACCAATTACAAGGACACCGATCAGTAGCGTAAATCCCTGTTGCGTATTCAGGGTTTGCTGCTGTACGAGGTAACCCGGAATAGCTCGGATCGCTGAATCCAGGTCAACGACCTCCAGATTCTTCACCTGGGTTTGAATATTGCGGGCTATCTGCACCTTCGAGAGGGTGTTGGTTGTTTTTATTGCAATGATGTTGAATGTATATTCGCCAGTATTTTGGCGACTTCCAGATTTCGGGCGAATTTTATCCCAGGTTAGATAGGGTAGGAAGATCGAAGGACGGAAGAGGTAATCCTGACCATCAGTCGTACCAATAATTGTGACTTCGTTATACTTATAGTCTTTCCCCTGTAATGTCTTAATTTTTATCGAATCACCAACCTGATAACCGGTTTTCGAGAGAAAATTGGAATCCACAATGGCTGAATTTTCATTACTCAACCGGAACGGTTTTCCAGTTTTTGTGATGGGCATGCCGGGTCTCCCTGGTTCCACACCGATTAATGATATATCGACCTCATCAGCGCTTGAAAAGGTGGCAACAGAACCGGAACTAAGACCGATCGAGCCGAGGTCCGCTACTCCCTCCACCCGGCGAATATTATTGAGGACGGATTGTCCGATCTGACTGGCGGAAGTCGACAATTGGACTTTATCCTGGAACGCAATTAGTTGTGCATCCAGTTTGGATATATATTCTTTATTCGCGTTGGATAATCCCTGTGCCAACCCGGCGATAAAAAGGACTAATGTAGTGATTAGCGCGATAACGAGACCAAAGAGGAAGTACCTTCCCCGGCTTCGCCATACTTCCATAAATGCAAGATAAAATGCCATAGTCACTCCCAAATGTACAAAGTATGTATAAAGTAATTTTACCCGACTGATTTCACTACTGTCGGACATTGTATAACCGGGAAGGATAAATGTAATGCACGAGGCTGATAGTTGAACCACCTGACCGTATGATAAAATTAATGGCAGGAAACGCAGCGTGAAATGCAAGAGCTAATCCGGATAGACAACATCACATTTCAGTACCCCGACGACAAGACAGTCGATATGCGACAAACTCTCGACTCCGTTTCGTTTTGTGTGGATGCTGGAGAATATATAGCTATACTTGGTGCTAATGGATCCGGGAAATCTACCCTGGCCAAGATGATCAATGGATTACTGATTCCTGATAATGGGTTGGTATCAATAGCCGGATTAGATACCAGGAAAAAGGATAATATATCCTCCATCCGAAAACGGGTTGGTATGGTTTTCCAATCACCTGAAGAACAAATATTTTCCTCTACCATCGAAGAGGATGTAGCGTTCGGGTTGGAAAATTACGGTTGGGATTACGAAAAGATGCACCGGCGAGTCCGTGAAATCCTGCAGGAGATGGACTTATGGGACATTAGAACCCGTCCCTCTTACCTGCTATCTGCTGGTCAAACTCAACGGCTCGCTTTAGCAGGAGTTCTAGCAATTCAACCTGACTGTATTGTTTTTGATGAAGCAACATCCATGCTTGACCCGATAGGGCGGGGAGTCGTCTTACAACAGATGGATACTCTTCATAAAAATGGTAAGACGATCCTACACATTACTCATTCCATGGCCGAAGCTGCACGCGCAGAAAGAGTTCTCGTATTAAGGGAAGGACGAGTAGTATTCGATGGATCAACTTCGGACCTATTCTCCGGTCAATATTCACTGTCCGATTGGAGCCTGGAATATCCACCCGAACGGCGTCTGATTGTACAGCTGGCAATCAATTTACGTAATTTCCCAAAGGAGATCGGCTCACTTATCCCACGGCTGCAGAGTGGTTTGTGAGCACCGGACAGGAATTCCAGCCCAATACAAGGGAGCCTCATGTAGGAAAAAAAGAAATTGAAGTGTCTCATCTCGGTCATATCTACCTGGAAGATACCCCTTATCAGACCAGGGCACTTCTGGATGCGGAGCTTGAGATCATTAATGGGGGCAGCCACGGATTGATTGGTGTGACTGGCTCTGGTAAAAGCACCCTTTTGCAACATTTGAATGGGCTTCTCCGCCCTCAAATGGGTAGTGTTCGGGTTGGACCTTACGACATGTCTGACATTAAGCTTCCACGCCAGGAGCTGGTTCAATATGTGGGTCTGGTGATGCAAAATCCGGAAGTGCAATTTTTTGAAGAATTTGTTGGGGATGAGATTGCATACGGTCCACGAACGGTCAAGATTGAAGAATCAATTGCCGAACGGGTGAGATGGGCTATGGATCAGGTTGGTTTAGGGTTTGACCAATTCAAGGATAGGCGAATTAGTACCCTTTCGGGTGGGGAAAAGCGAAAAGCCGCACTAGCCTCCATCATAGCTTTACGACCGAAAGTTCTGCTTCTCGATGAACCAACTGCCGGATTAGATCCAGTCGCGCATGGGCAGGTTTTGGAAGTATTTGACCAAATGCAAGCAGCCGGCGTGACATTTGTGGTTTCGTCACATAACATGGACGATATTGCCCATCTTTGCCAAACTGTTACCATCATGGATCATGGGCGAAGCGCTATCTCAGGGTCGGTTCTGGATGTGTTGTCTGACACCACCAGATTATCAGACCTTCGAATGGCTGCACCCATCGAATTGCAGCTACTGAACAAAATTAATGAGTTGAACAATACATCGATCGGTCAGCGGGTAGATGAGAAGGTTAACGAATGAGCGAGTTTGAGTTCTTACGCTCCATGCCATTCGCTGAATTCACGCCTCGAAACACTTGGCTGCAACGGATCGATCCGCGGGCATTTCTACTGTCGTTTTTCCTTTACCTGGCTTGTGTTTTATATATCCAGAATATTCCCGCCTTATTAGCAATCCTCGGATTGATAATTATCGGCATGATCTTCTCCCAAGTGCCATTACGGGTTTACTTTAAAGGAATGCTGGCTGCCCTTCCCTTTGTCCTCATAATTGCTGCAATTAATTTATTTTTCAATACCGCCATCGACAGGGAGCCAGTATTTTTTCATTGGAGATCATTGATCCTATCTTATGCAGATCTCCGGGTGGCTGTATTGCTCATCATCCGATTCGCTTCCATGATTTTATTAATCAGCCTGATAAGCAGTAGTTTATCTACTTCGAGGTTTATTCACGGAATGGAATCCCTGCTAAGCCCATTAAAAATACTTCGCTTACCCATACTCGATTTTATTATTGCAGTGGAAATAGCGATCAGGTTTATCCCTATCCTTACCATCACCGCAGAACGGATCGCCAAAGCACAAGCATCCAGAGGTGCGGTATGGGGATCAGGTTCTGGCAGCATATTGCGAAGGGTCAGGCAAGTTGTCCCGCTCCTTGTACCATTATTTGTCCAGAGTTTGCATAAAGCAGAGTCGCTTGCCTTGGCGATGGATTCCCGGGGATTTGGGGTGGAACCTGAACGGAGCAGCTATATCCGATCTCATTTCCGTTGGACGGACCTGGTTTTTGTTGGAATTAACGCGATCATTCTCTTCTTAATTGTTCGATTTGTTCGATAAAACAAAAGCTGCCTGATCAGGCAGCTTTTTGTATCTACCCTAAATAAATATTATAGCGATGACCCTTCGGTCTTCTTCAGGCTGATACGTTTCCAGGCTGCCACTACAATCAATACCAGGATAGCCGCAGCGATCGCTTCAGGTACACCGTTCGCGACCGCAATCGAACCAATGAGAGCCCAGGGGGCAAAACCAAAGACTCCGATCATGCCCAAAACGAGTATGGTGTTGGTCAGACTGCCGGCAACCCCGGCAGTTACAATCGCCGGAATTTCAAATTTTTGTAGCGCTCGATAGACCAGCCAGCTTAAAGGTCCGATGAATAGCCTGGGCAAAACAGAAATTATTGGGTTCGTGAACATCACATCACTGGGTCCATTCGGCGCCACCGCTGCCTGGATCAAGCTGAAAACCCCAAATATGAGTCCTATCCCAATTCCCACTACAGGACCTTCTAGAATGGCTCCGATGATGACAGGGACATGCATGATAGTCAGGGATGCACCTGCGACCCAGGGGATGAACCCGAGGCGGGTGATGCCGAGGATGCAGGCAATCGCCCCGAGAATACCTGTGATAACAATTTTCCGTGTACGAGATGAAAGCATATATTCGGTCTCCTCTCTTAATACTCAATTCTGATTGTAGCATGCGAAGTTATGTTGTACAAAATATGATCTTATATGTGTTCTATCCGGTTTGCTGATAGAAACTGCTAGAAGAGAACCAAGGTCAGGATACCGGTAGAGGGGCGGAACTATCTTTCATTTTACGGCGTTCTTTATTTTCGAAAATCTCATTGATTACTAGAGCGGCTACCACTATTACCCCACCAATAATCAGGTGCGGAATGCTTGCCTTTTCACCAAATACCACCAAAGAAACGATGATGGATAATGGGATCTTGAGGTCGTTAAAGATGGCCAGGGCACCGATGTTGGTTCGCCTTGCACCCATGTTCCAGAGGAAGAAACCCAATCCGGAGGCTATAGCGCCTAAATAAAGAAGTGTCCACCACTGGGTAGAAGTAATAACAATTTTTTGTAAGGGTACTACTAACAAAGTTATGATTGCTGTTAATGCCGCCCCGCCAAGGTAGAGCAAACCAAAGACATCCTGGTCTTTAACCTGCGGTACTCCAGCCATGATCTCTTTATAAAGTACTTGCCCAATGGCGAAGCTGATATTCGATAACTGGACCATTAAAAATCCCACCAGCATTCCTGGCCGATTGAATCCTGCTTGAACAATAATCGCGGTTCCAATAATGGCAAGAACCGATGTAAGGAGGTGACCCCAGTTCGATTTCTTCATCCGGAGATCAAATAGGAGGGTGACATAGATCGGGGTAAAAATTGTGAATAGCGCCACCTCGAACGCTTTCAGATATTGAAATGCGGTGTTGTAAAAAATATACATCAAGCCGAATTGGACGGCGCCGAGTATCATCAATTTTACAGCAAGGGATTTTCCAATTGTGCGCAAGCGCAAAAATGGCAGGAAAACAATCAGGGCAGTTCCAAGCCTGATCGTTGATATAAGTACAGGATGAATGGTGGATAAATTGGTTTTAACCAAACCAAAAGAAAATGCCCAAAAAAGAGAGACTACCAACAGATAAAGCATTAAATTTCCTCGGTAAAAGTCGTTGTTCCAAATGAGTATGAAATACCTATAATGTATAGCATAGCTGAATTGGATTTTCTCGTGTAGTATGTCATAAATCGAAGTTCTATGGTCATGTGATTAATGAACACAGGAGGAGAAAATGAAGCATATCAGACTCTATATTATAGCGACCATCTTATTAATCAGCATTCTCGCCTGTAATTATCCCGGAATAACGCAGGCTACCCCGACCCAGACAGGCCCAAATCTCGAAGCTACAGTTCAGGCAATCAGCATTGAGCAGACACAGACTGCCATTGCGGCCTATTTGAACCAAACGCTGACCAGCGTTCCCCCTACTACGAGTGTCCTTCCCACCCAGACAGCAACGGTAAGCCAACCTACTATAAACCCTACCAACACTACTGAAGCAACGGCAACTAAAAAACCGAAGCCTTGTAACGCTGCAGCATATGTTGCCGATATCACATATGAGGATGATACCAAGGTAAATCCAGGTAAAACCTTCACCAAGACCTGGCGGTTGGAAAATGTCGGAACCTGTACGTGGAATTCAAGTTACCGATTGATATTTGATCATGGAGATAAGATGGGGGCGGCGTCTGCCGTCCAACTGACAAATTCTCAGATCGCTCCCGGAATGACGGTTGATGCAAGCATTGATTTGACAGCACCGATGGATGGAGGAACCTACCAAGGGTATTTTCTATTGAGATCAGACGGAGGTGAAACCTTTGGCATAAATACATCTGCCATAGATCCATTCTGGGTACTGATAAAAGTGCCAAACCCGACCGCAGTTCCGGAAGCCAAAGCGGAAATTGAAGTCACCGGCTTTTCCATGTGCGCCTCACCAAAAATGAATGTTCCATGCCAGGTGAGTGTTTCGGTCTACAATAACGGCGATAAAAAATCAGGTCCATACCAAATTCAATTCTTCCAGAGCGATTCTGCACCTTCCGGATGTTCATGGAATATGGACAACAATGCGCATGGTGGCCAAACTGTAAGCTGCATGTACACTTTCCCAAGTTGGTATGGGAGTATAAAAACACGAGTTGTAGCTGATGTTGGAAATGTGGTCCCTGAAAGCGACGAATCGAACAATGTGAGGTACTTAACCGTCAGCGTTGCGCCATAGCTCATTTATAACTACTTTTTACCGCCTGGATTGAATTGTCCAGGCGGTTTGTTATCCTTGTACAAAGTGTACTATGTTTATTGTAAATAAGATAATATAGGTATAAATAGGAATAAAATTATCAGCGGAGGCTACTATGGCTTTTGAATTACCAGTATTGAAGTATGCAGTTACTGCACTCGAACCATATATTGATGCTCGAACCATGGAAATTCATCATGATAAGCATCATGCAACGTATGTGACCAATTTGAATAAAGCGTTGGAAAATTTTCCAGAACTCCAGTCGAAACCCATCACGGAACTCTTAATGAATCTCCAAAATGTACCAGAATCAGTCCGAACAGCGGTTCGAAATAATGGGGGAGGACATTACAACCATAGTCTATTCTGGGATTGGATGATGCCCGGTGGAAGCAAAACACCAAAGAGTGGATTAATGAAAGAACTCGAAACTACTTTTGGGGGATACGATGCTTTTGTTGAGAAATTTGGTCAGGCAGCCGTCACTCGATTTGGTTCAGGTTGGTCATGGTTGGTCACCGATCAAGCGAAGAAGTTGCAGGTTTATTCGACCGCAAACCAGGACAGTCCTTTAATGGATGGTCATACACCCATCCTCGGTCTTGATGTTTGGGAGCATGCATATTACCTCAATTATCAAAATCGAAGAGTAGATTACGTGAAAGCATTTTGGAATGTTGTGAACTGGGATGTAGTCGATCAACTTTACCAGAAAACCAGGTAATATAAAAAATTAGAGGAAGCCAGCAAGCTTCCTCTTTCATTTAATCGAAGAATTTCCTTAACAAGATGGTTGACTGCAAGGACTTGTTTCCAATTGAATTGTAGTATGTTCGATGTTAAATCGATTTCCCAAAGTTTGGTTTGCCGTGTGAATGATCTCATCCTGGATCAGGCGCTGATTATCATCGATCGTTATATGAGCACTCAGGGCTACATGTCCTGAGCAAATATTCCAGATATGGAGATCGTGGACATCTCGAACTCCTTGAATGGATTCGAGAGTTTGCATTACCTCGCGGACGCTGATTCCTTCCGGTACTCCCTCAACCAGAATGTGAACCGATCCGCGTAAAACGCGGTAAGATCCAAACAGAATGATGAAACCGATGAGTACGCTCATCAATGGGTCGACCCAGGTCCAATTTGTAAAGTAAATCAAAATAGCGGCAATGATCACCCCGACGGATGATATGGCATCGCCAATCACATGCAGATATGCGCTGTGTATATTTAAATCCTTGCGACTAATAGAACCATTTTCCAGGTTGTGCAGACCATCAGAAGTTAGAGAAGGTGGTTCAGTATGATGCTCGTGTTTGTGTAAGATCCGCGCGACGAGTACATTGATCACAAGCCCTAAAATGGCGACCCAGAGCATCGATAATGGTTTGATCTCGGTCGGGTTGATCCAGCGCTGCAAGGCTTCATAGAAAATGCCAAGTGAGATCAGAAGGAGGGTAATTCCATTGATGAACGCGGCAAGGACTTCAATACGATGAAAGCCAAAGCTATGACGGTCATCGGGTGGGCGAGACGAGACCCGTAAGGCAAAATAACTGATACCCAAAGCAAATACATCCAGAAAGACATGCGCCGAATTGGAGATCAGGGCAAGACTGCCCGAGAGGATTCCCCCAACTAATTCGAATAAGAATGTAAAACTGGTCAATCCCAGTGATATTAAAAAGCTTTTCTCTGTCGCTTTACTTTGATGCGGTTTCAAGTGTAGTGTCCTTTAATTGTATGGCACCATCTTATCATTAATTTGGAGAGATGACATACGGATGTAAAAAGCAGCACTGAAATACCAGTGCTGCTTTTAGGATCAAGGTAGTTTACTATCGTAGTCCGTTGAAACCAAGAAAATAACCAACGGTCAATCCAGCAGCGGTCCAGGCCAAGATCAGCCCGGCAAACCAGATGATCTCATGGTCCTTAACCAATTCAAACCCGTTCCGAAGAAATTGCTGGAAACGAGGCGATGTTGACATCAGGTTTATGATCGATTCCCAAAAGGTTACTTCAATTTTTTTGATATTTCCATGAATATTCATTGAGTCCTCATTATTTCGATGTGCTCATTTTTACGATCTTACCTTCAGCATTTACAACCACTCGTACCACCCTTGGAATCGTTTTTCCACTGGAGGATGTGGCATGCGAAGAAAAAATCAATACATGTTGTGAAACTGTTCCTTTTGAGAGAGGTTGAAGTTTAGGTCGAATCCCCTGTACTTCGGGATATTTCCGATAAACCTGCTCACAAACACCACTTAGGGTTTTAGCATCCATTCTTATACTCCCTGATAGTTCGTCCGGGTGCGTCGCCGAAGAAATGCAGGTAAGTCTAGATTATTTGGCAATGACGGTGCTTCCGTAGAAGATGCTGGTCGAGTTGATTCACCGAAGTCAAATTTCATGTATGTTTCATTGGATTCGTATTGTGGAGCCACATCTTCATGGTCAGAAATTACAGCTACGTTCTCATTTTCAATCGCCTGGGTTTCCAGGTTCGGCTGATACAATTCTTTGTCGATTGCAGTTCCGCCTAATCCGGTAACAACCAATATTACCTGAGCGCGATCAGCCATTCTCTCATCCGTGATGAAACCGGGAATGATCTCAGCCTGATTGCCTGTCATCTCTTGCAAGTAAGAAAGCGCTTCCGTTACTTCAAGGAAAGTTAGGTCTGGTCCACCGGTAAAGTTCGCTATGATCCCGCCGGCTGAATAAAGGTTGGCAAACTCAAGCAGCGGGTGATGTAAAGCTTGATCAATAGCTTTACGGGCTTTGTCATACCCTTCAGCTTGCCCCATTGAGAGCAGTGATCCTCCACCCATTTTCATCACATTCCGAATATGAGCAAAATCGATATTAATCATACCGGGCGTGGTGATCAGTTCAGCGATACCCTGGATGCCCTGCCGAAGTACATCATCCGCTAATCGGAAAGCAACTTCCATAGGAAGATCGCGCGGGGCAATATAGAGCAATTTATCATTTGGAACGGTAATCAAGGTATCAGAGAATGGTCGCAATTTGTTCAAACCGTCATTGGCATTTTTCTGACGGCGACCCATTTCAAACGAGAAAGGTGTAGTTACAATGGAGACGGTGACTGCTCCCAATGCCCGCGCGATCTTAGCCGCAACGGGAATGGACCCGGTACCAGTTCCGCCACCCATGCCTGCTGTAAGAAAGACCATATCTGCACCTTCGAGAGCACGCGCAATTTCCCGTGCACTTTCTTCTGCAGCTGCCTCACCAATTGTTGGCGTCCCACCAGAACCGAGACCACGAGTAGCCTTGGGCCCGAGCTGGATTTTCATAGGAGCGTTGCAAGACTCTAACGCCTGGTGGTCTGTATTGGCACCGATAAATTCAACACCAGCCAAGCCAAGCTCAACCATCCGGTTAATGGCATTACAACCTCCACCACCAAGTCCAATCACCTTGAGGAGTGGTGTACGAGTTGTGATGGGAGTACGTACCGCAGGAGCGTAGGTCATGTTCATTTTTCACCTCTCTGCCAGTAATGTTGCAATACTGGTGCCATCGCCACTAATGCGCTCAACGGCACATCCATTTTCCCTGAGGATATCCAGAGCTTCTTCCGAGAATGTTTGTGGTCCACCAACCACGGTAACCTGGGCAGCAAGTACCGCTTCGGAGACAGAAAAACCAATTGTGGGTGCGTATTTCTTAATAAATGGTCTGGACACCTCGAGATGCCAGTCTGACACTCCCCATTCGTAGGTCGGTAGGAGAAGATAGTGAGCAATTGGATGGGATGTCTCATCCTTATGGATCTTTATGGATTTCGTTGATGTCCGACGGCGATCCAGCCATTGGATAATTGCGTCAACAAATGGAGCAGGCTCACCTTCTGATTTGAACCATGCAGAGGAAATGGCTTTGGACCTGGTATCTGCAGACAGAACCCAAAAACTGCACGCCAGGATCGGATCAGGAACCGGGTTGACCGATTTTTGGACTGAGCCAGGCTCGCTTACTTTTTCCTTGTTCAGCAGCTGAAAAATTGAAACATAATTCTGCGATTGAAGCGCCGCGCTGGAAGCCTGGTTCGCACCTTTACTTTCATTAACACCTAGAGGGCTTGATTCAACCCCCAGCAGGAGAATAGGTACTTCCTTTTGTAAGGTTGTCCGAGCGATGGCTTCATACCAATCGAAAATGTGAAACCCTTTTTGATCTTCATTGTCCGGTGAAGCCTGATAAGGTTTTGCCCCAGGCCAACGTTCTGGACCACCAGCACCCCAGTTCAGACCTTTTTCTGATACCCGGGCGTAAGCTGATAAAACCAAATTGTCAATGATCGATTGTTGTCCACGGCGGGTCAGTGATTCAAGGGCTGATTTCAAGAAAGTAGTGTCCCAGTAATCACCACCTGGTTCAAGCGGCGGGAATACCGGGATCATCCCTTTTTGGAGAATGTTTGAAGCCAGAGGGATGAAACGATCGAGGAACCGTTCAACAAGATCCTGTTGAGCCCATGATGCAGAAGACCAGGATTTCCGAATATTCGGGCGGTCGAATAACACAATATAATGCACACCCCAATTGGCATACACATCCATCAGCATATTAAAGTCTTGCTGTAGTGGGGTACTACCCGGATCCATTTGGAATTGGAGAACCGGTTCGATAGCATTCGCGATCAATGTTGAGATAAAACTCTCGGGTATTGCCCGGCCCTGGGGAGTATTTAAGATTAACCATGAGCAATTAAGGTTCTTTAAGATAGGCAGCCAATGCTGAATATCTGAATCCCGATAGTGCATCGAATCAGGAAAATAATGAAATCCTACGCGTGAATTATTGGTCGGTATAGGCAGTGTATCCATTGTTTATGCCCTCAAGAATCCTCAATATGGTTGAATGGAGAATCTGGTGCAATATGTTTGCCAGGGAATATATCTGGTTCTGCTATAATGGTGGCTATGATTTTGGTGACAGGAGGTACCGGGTTTGTAGGTCAATCTCTTATCCGGCAGCTAATTGCTAATGGATACGAGGTTAGAACCCTCGTTCGCCCTGGTCATTCATCTCCGAATCTCCCAAAGGGAATCACATTAGATGTTGTTGTAGCGAGCCTGACCGACGAACGCGGCATACGGGCAGCATTGAAGGGCGTTGAGCAGGTCTATCACCTGGTAACCGGTGAGTATCAAGGAACGAAAGCCGATCTGCTGATCTCTGATATTCAATCCACCCAGGTCGTCAGTCATGCGGCTGCGGAAATCGGTATCAAACATCTGATCTACATCAGCCATCTGGGCGCGGATCGCGCTTCCGCTTATCCAGTATTAAAAGCGAAAGGCATTGCAGAAAACACGATCCGCAACTCAGGTGTCCCTTTTACTATTCTACGGTCGGGAATCGCTTACGGACCGGGTGATCACCTGACAGAAGGCTTGCGCTCGATCATCCAATCTGCAAGGTTGTTTTTCCTTCTTCCGGATGGAGGTTCAATGCGTCTCCAACCGATCTGGATTGATGATCTTGTCAGTTGTCTTATCTGGTCTCTGGAGGATTCTGATAAGAAAAATAAAACATTGGATATCGGCGGCCCGGAAGCATTATCTCTTCGGGAAATGACAGATATAATCCAGGCTGTCTTGGGAATAAAGAATTCACCAATCGGGGTATCTTCTGCCTATATGCGGATACTTACTGTTACGCTGGAGAGTATGGCTCCTCTGTTTCCTTTATCGACTTTCTGGCTCGATTATTTTTCTTCCGATAGGACTTGTTCAATCGATACCATGCCCCGCCAATTTGGCATCCTTCCGGCAAAATTCAGCCAAAAAATTGGATACATCAAAACTTCAAAAAATCCACGCAAAGTCGCATCGAAACGGAAAAAATAACGTTATGTCACATCAGGCATTATGTATCCATGGGCATTTTTATCAACCACCAAGGCAGGATGTTCTAACAGGAGAAATACCAAAAGAAGCTGGCACCGCTCCGTATAAAAATTGGAATGAAAAGATCCATGCGGAATGCTACCAGCCCAATGCGAAATTGGGTAATTTTGAACATATCAGTTTTAATATAGGTCCCACGCTCTTCCAATGGATGGAACAATACGACCCCGAGAGCTATACAAAGATCATTGAGCAAGAACAGGTGAATTACAAGCGATACAGTGTAGGAAATGCGATGGCGCAACCTTACAATCATACGATCCTACCACTGGCAAATAGCAGAGATAAGACGACCCAAATTATATGGGGTATTGCTGATTTTACGTACCGATTTGGCCACCCGCCCGAAGGGATGTGGTTGCCCGAAGCTGCAGTGGATTTGGAAACATTGCGAATCATGGTAGAGCAAGGAATCACGTATACGATCCTGGCACCCTGGCAAAGTGAGACTCCGAATATCGATGTCAGACGCCCTTACCGAGTAGATCTTGGCAATAAGAGGTCGATCGACGTTTTCTTTTACCACATGGATCTGAGCACAAGAGTCAGTTTCGATCCTGCCTCAACCAGTAATGCGGACACGTTTCTCACCAATTTTGTCGCACCCTATTTTCAAAAGGAAAGACTGTCTGATGAGCCAGAATTATTACTTATTGCCTCTGATGGCGAATTATATGGGCATCATCAGCCTTTTCGCGACAAATTCTTAGCTAGACTGGTAGATGGTGCCACAAAAAACCGGGGTATCGAAGTCATTTATCCCGGGTTATTCATGCAAAAGTATGGGGTATCAAAGAAGTGCAAGATACGCGAAAACACCTCCTGGAGTTGCCATCATGGGGTGGCTCGATGGATGACAGCATGTGGATGTACACCTGATGCTACCTGGAAGGCACCATTGAGGACAGGATTAGATAAAATTGCCAAATATCTTGATCAGGCTTATAGCACGTATATGAAAGCCTATTCAGATGATCCATGGAAGGATCGAAACGAATACATCAGGGTGATATTAGGTATTGATTCCTGGCCGGCTTTTTGCGCGAGTCATTATTCTGGTTCCATTTCGAATGATGAATTAGACATGTTGCAGACACTGATGCAAGCGCAAATAGCCCGTCAGTGGATGTTTACTTCCTGCGGATGGTTTTTTGATGAATTTGATCGAATTGAGCCAACCAATAACGTATCTTATGTTGCCCAGGCTGTTTATCTGACTGAGAAAGTTACCGGGCTTTCGTTAGCGAAAAAATCAGGTAGGGCCCTAAGAGCCGTTTTCAGTCAGCACAAAGCTCTTTGCGCAGAGGACGTATTTGCTCAAACGTATGACCGGTGCAGAACGTATGATTTCAGCTTCCTACGAGCCGTTGTATAGCTGATCTTTTAGAATACCCAAGAATTGATCCAAACGACAACCAGAATCGAGCAGGGCTTTTCGCGACCCTTCCAATCCTTTTATTGTGTATAACCAATTCTCAATCCGGATTGTCCATTCTCCTTTGGAAACAATCAGGTTTAGCATGGAAAGTCGTTCGAGCCAAAGACAATACCGCTCCATAGCTTCCTGATGAACCCAACTGTACCCTTCGGTCTGGTTAAACCCGAGCACGATCTGGTTTGATTTGTCATTCAGAATGGATTGCCAGAACTGACCAGGGTCGGTGATCAACAGGTCCGATTGTGTTCCCAGACCTGAGATTGATCTAAGCAAACCGATTTCGAACCAACATAAATTATTTGATAGTCCACTGGAGCTAAGTGCATCCAGAAGTGGAGTATCAAGTGAAAATTCGTCCAGAATATTGGATACTGTGAGCGCACGTGAAGAGCCCTTTGTAGCGTCACTGATCGAATTGAGAATAATCCATGTCCAGATCAAGAGTAAATCTTGCGGGGATTGTTCTGCAAATTGCAATCCTTTGGAGTACCTGTACCAAACAACAGAATCTTGAACAGCTGGGGGGAATATATCAGACGATAGCTGTCGCAAGAATTGAAGCCAAGTTTGCACTTTCTCCTCGACCTTAATTTTCGATACATCTGAGATCGGATAGAAGCGATTAAATTCATCCAGGAATTTGGTGAGGAGATCATGTAATTGGTTTTCGATGGAGACAGGTGCAGTTTTTGGATTCATTAATCCGAGGATGTCGGGGTGTATCAATTGTGAGAATGCCTGATGAAGGGATCGGAAACGTATAAGACGGATCCTCGCTTGAAGGTCATAAACGGGTGTTTCCCCTATTTCCTGGTACAACGACTGGAGAATCCCATCATCATCCTTCAGCTCATGAATATTGGTAAAGGCGTAGTATTGGTACGCGTTCAGATGAAGATGCAATCCCTGGTGAGCAATTTTTGAAGACGGAATCAAATTGTCCAATCCCTGGATTTCGTCGTGCAGGATCGTAAAGTAGCCATTATCCGCATGTAGCCCGAAATTTTGCGCCAGTGATTCAGTTATTTGGATTCCATCGGATTTTCGAAGATAGACAGAACACTGATTTATCGTACCTTCACTTGAAGCAAACTTATTCAGGAAGAGAATCAAATTCCGATTCGATCCAATACCGTTCGAGAACGCAAATACATCCTCGTCGACGCTGCCATCGGAACGATAAAAATCATACATGCGGAAGAGTTCAACACCAGAGAAAAGGTGACGTTGGTGTATGAGGGGGAAGATCTCCCGTTGGTGCCGGCTGACCAGGTCGTGATCTGGATTCTCATCCAGGTAAGCTCGGCGATATTCCATTCCATACTTCTCAGAATACCCTTCGATCTGACCATGCCCAAGCATCGGTAACCCGGGTAAAGTAACCATGAGCAGGCAAATCCCGAAGTACTTGTCCCCCTTCCCGAACTGCTCCACGGCTGTACGTTCGTCTGGATTATTCATAAAATTGACGAAACGTTTAAGAATATCCGGATCGAATTCGATCGTATTTTTAATTACACTGCGGTATTTGGCATTTTCTTCATTGCGCATCATATTCATAAACGCGGAATTGTAGACTCGATGCATCCCAAGGGTGCGGACGAAGTATCCTTCCATTAACCAGAAGGCTTCCGCTAACAATAAAGTGTCTGGCACTTCACGGGCGGTTCGATCAACCACTTCTCTCCAAAATTCAACCGGGAAAAGCTCATCGAAACGTCCCTTACTTAATGCATTTTGAGAACGAGTCGGTATATCACCCCCAGAGCCAGGTTCAGGGAACCAAAGCCGTTGATAATGTTTTTTCGCCAGGGTCATGGCGGCATCGAAACGAATTATGGGGAAGTTGCGGGCAACCTGAAGGATTTGTTGGATGACTTTTTCGCGGACATCGGATAACAAATAGTTGAGTTGGGCTGTATCATTCCACGGCATATTCGTTCCATCATTGCCGTGATAAATGAATTTCTCTCTACCGGTGTGAAAATCGACCCATTTAAAGACAACAGATGCATCCGTGCGATTGTAATAATGATCTTCGAGAAATATGCCAATTCCCGGATCACGAGACAGGTTCTGCCCATTGAATGTATAGGAAGGAAATGGGGAGTGATCCAGGGCGATAAAATCATCCGGTTCATGGGTAAGCCAATCTGAATCGATCCCCATGTGGTTGGGAACCATATCACTGGCCAGTCTGATTCCACGCTGCCAGGCTCGCTGTTTGAGATTCTGCAAGGCAAGTTCACCACCCAGATCCTCTGCAATCTGATATTTCGCTATGGAATAGGCTGAGGCAACAGCTTCCGGGTTGCCACACATCCGTTTGATGTTTTCCGAGGCTTTACTTCTCTCCCACAAACCGATCAGCCACAAGCCGGTTATGCCTGCTTGGGACAGAAAATCAAGCTCCTCATCTGGGATTTGGTCCAAACGATAAATCTCACGACCATATTTACGGGTGAGTTGATAAAGCCACACATATGAATTCTTGGCGATGAGCACAACTCGTGGCATCCAATCGCTATCCGGACTGAATTGTTCTTTGTCCAGATCCATAAGTGAGCGTAACTTTTGATAATCTGGGATGTGAGCCGGTCCGGGTCCCCCAAAAATGGCACGTTGTTCTTCTTTGATCAGATCCAATCCGCCCAATATTCGGAGGAGGAAATCTTTAAGGAAGATTGCCCATTTTTCCCGTATATAGGCAAGTTGGTCGGTAAGGGAATAGGGTGCAACCACTACCGGCGAGTGGAGAAGTGTCAAAATATCTTGATTGTCAGGACCAAATACAGGCTGGGTTGAGAAATATTCCTGGATTGAAGTGATCAGTGACGGATAGATGGTCTGTTTTTTCAATTCAGAATCATCAAAGAACTCACCGTACTGCATAAAGGCGGGATTAGTGTTGGCAAGCCATAATAATATGACTTCTTCGATGGTAGCCAGGCGATTGGCTGGTCCGTCAATTGGATCATTCAGATAGGCATTCAGGGTTAGTTTTCCCTGATATACAGGAACAGGCGGGAATTCTTCGCAAAAACGCGTCAATGTAAGTGTTAGTTTTTCTGCTCCAAAAACCTGAATCAAATGGGCTTCAACCTGTTCGAGAGCTTTCGGGTTGACCAGGAGACGGTATTGTGCAAATACATAATGCAAGATTTCATCGATCAATCCCATTGCATTGATCTGGCTGGCAGTCAGGTTTTTTTCTGCTATCTGGGCTTCATCCAATCGGCTTGTGATCTGTTGGATGAACTTTCGAACAGACTGGATATCTACGAATGCGACATTTCCATCTAATTCATACAGTCGTTCGTCGAAGTGGTATGTGTCCCTGATCTTTCGATTAATATGAAATTCCCGCATTATTTTCGCCTCAGGGTCTTATTAAGATATCGTTTGGAAATTGGCAGACAGGTATCCTCATTGTAGCACCAGGTCAGGAAGGGCGATCCAATCCGTTGTAGGTGTGTTTTCAGAATTGACGTCGGGTATCAGGAATCCCTGGATTGAGAGTTGCTGAATGCAGTTTTGTAAGGCTGCCTTATCCCAGCGGAAAAGCCTTGCGATTTGTGATCTTCTGACAGCACCAACTGATCTTAAATAATTAAGTAAGAGAATTCTTCTGCATTCTCTCGGGTCTAATGCCCCGGCTTGGCTGACAACATTCGGGAATTGCCTACCTACGATGTCGTAGATAAAGGAATAGTGCCAGGCACCGCTATCCGATATCCCAACAGGCATAAGTTTAAAATCCATTTGCAATTCATTCAGCGCGCGATTGAAATCCAGGTCACCGGCTTTTCCTGTGAATCGACTGATCCGTTTTAGTTCGATAGTATCCAATGCGCCATGCTGGAGCACAGCGTCGTACAGATTCCGAGCAGAGAATGTCAACTTTCCTTCATCGTACAGAATTAAATGATCTTCGCGAATATCACCAAAGTTATTGGATAGTGCATAGAGAGCCGGCAATAAGTCCAGATTGACAAAGAATGTTCTCCTACAAAGGATCCTGGAATAAAACACCTTTTTCTGGCTGAGTATGGTATCTTTCCAACCCCAGGTGACATGACCGGGATCGTCGTGCTCGTCCGCGACAGGACGATCTCCAGCAACGGCGAACCATAAATTGGGGATCGGGATATCCTTTATCGGCCAGAATCCAACCAACTTCAATTTATGGATGAATTCCAATGCTTGATCTACGGATCTCAACCTGGCGGTCGGATCACTCCGGAAAACCTGATTCCGATAATCTCTGAGATGGATTTCATTGAGCAAGGCAGTCATCTAAAAATTGTAATACGGAAATCTGAGTTTATTGGTTACCTGAATTGAATATTCGCAAAGAGAATTCGTTCTACATAACATTTCCTGACAGAATTATCTTATCCGTTGCATAGTGATAAAGGGTGGGGCGATCCATTGATATGCTAACAAAGATAGATTTATACTTATCAAGGGATTGAATGGTATTTGAAGGAGGAGAGGTGAAGGCATGGTTTTGAAGGAAGAACTTGCTGAACAGATCCGTACAATCCTTGTGAAGGAACCTGGTTTTGAAGAAAAAAGGATGTTCGGCGGGATTGGGTTTCTGTTACATGGAAACATGGTTTGCGGAATTCACAAAGAATTCCTGATTGCCAGGATTGGGCCTGAGCAATATTCTCAGGCGCTTACTCAACCACATGTAAAAGAATTCGATATGTCGGGTCATCCGATGGCTGGTTGGGTGATGGTTGCGCCGGAAGGTTATGCGCAGAAAGCCAGTCTCCAAGAGTGGGTAGGTAAGGGTGTGAAATACGTTTCCGGATTACCTGCCAAAAAGAAATAACAACTGAATTCGGTTACTCTAAATTTTAAATCTATATACTCAATATATAGACAGTAGAAATCAAACCGTTATTTTATTTTTAATATATGGGTCACGATATTAGAACCGCTGCCGCCTATATTTTGGGCCATGCCGACTCTTGCCCCGTCAATTTGATTCTCACCCGCTTCGCCCCATAATTGTTGGACCACTTCCGTGATCTGATACAAGCCAGTCGCACCGACCGGATGGCCGCGGGCTTTAAGTCCACCACGGGTGGCAATAGGTATACGCCCATTGGGAAGGATATCCCCATCATTCGCAATGCGGGGCCCCTGACCAGGGTCGGCAAATCCACTAGCTTCCAGTGAGAGAGCCGCCATGATGGAAAAAGCATCATGCGCTTCAAAAAGATCGATATCTGATGGGGAGAAACCAGATTGTTGATACGCTTTTTTACTGGAAAGTTCTGCAGCCGACAGCCATAAAGGTTTCGTTCTGTCTTGAATAGCGATGGTATCCGTTGCTGCCGCAGATCCGGCAACCACTACCACGGGTCGGGTGGACAATTGAATCGAATCGGCTGGAACAAGGATCGCTGCCGCGGCCCCATCACCGATCGGTGACGCATCCATCAAATTGATGGGTGGGCAGATCATACCAGCTCGGAGATATGTTTCGAGGGTGATCGGATCTTGAAAACGAGCTTTGGGATTATGTACCCCATTGGCATGGGCGTTGATGGAGAAGGCGGCGAAATCTTCCTTTTTCCAACCATATTCGTGCATATAGCGGGTCATTATCAATGCGTTGAGAGCCACAAAAGATAATCCCATATCCGCTTCATAATCAGCATCCGCTGCTGTAGCGAGCTGAGCGGTGATCTCGGCGAGCGGGGAATCTGTCATCTTTTCGACCGCAGAAACAATGACACAATCCATTTCGCCAGAGGCAACTGCCATCAATCCCTGTCGAAAAGCAGAGGCACCAGATCCGCAGGCTGCTTCAATTTTCATGGCTTCGGTGTAACGCAACCCCACCCAATCTGATATCAGCGCGCCAAGATGCTGTTGATGATTCGCTGATCCGGACATCATATTTCCGACGAAGACAGCATCGGCATAGTCCCGTCCGGCATCACGCATCGCCTCAATAATCGCTTCTCCGGCGAGTTCTTTTAGGGATTTATCCCAATGTTCATCGACTTTTGTCTGACCGATACCAATGACAGCTACTTCACGCATATTGCTACCCTGTTTTCTGTATTATCATTAAGGCTGATTATAGGCTGAATGTCTGTCAGAACCTATCAATATTAATATTACCCTTGAACAGGTTCACCCAAGAGGTAGAACATTATCAGGATTGAAATCGCGGAGGTAGAACATGCGTATTCACGATATTACATTAACGTTATCATCCACCCTGCCGGTCTGGCCGGGTGACCCATCTGTGCGGATTGAACGAATGAAAAAGATCGAAGATGGCGCCAACTCGAATGTCTCCGAACTACAGATGCGAGTACATTCAGGTACGCATATCGACGCGCCGGTCCATTTTCTTAATGAGAGTAAAACGAGCGTTGAATCCATTTCACTGGATCAAATGATCGGTTTCTGTGTAGTGGTTGAAGTACCCGATGAAATAACTGAAATAACACGATCCGTTTTGGAATCTCTGTACTTGCCACAGGGAAGCAAGCGAATTCTATTTAAAACCAGGAATTCTCAATACTGGAAGATCAACTCAATTGAATTTCATCCTGATTTTGTCGGTATCTCTGAAGACGCAGCTCAGTTTCTTGTAGAACGGGGATATCTCTTAGTGGGAATTGATTATCTATCCATCTCTCCCTATAAACGCAGCCGTCCCACGCATGAAGCTTTATTGAAGGCGGGTGTAGTCATACTCGAAGGGGTAGATCTCTCTCGAGTTGGTGAAGGCTATTATTCGATATTCTGTCTTCCGCTTAAACTCGAGGGTTCCGATGGGGCTCCAGCCAGAGTCATACTGATCGAAGAAGAATAACCGTCATTCCTATTTTCGGGTGATTTCAAGCGGTCTCAGGAAATATTCTTGATACCGCTCCTTTTCATTTTCTTTTTGCAAATATTCTCTCATGATCTGCAAGTTATGAAGAAAATCCGTAACATTGACCGGACTCGTCATATTTTCCCAGGGAGAGAGATGGAGTATCGCGCGGTTAAGTAATTTCAATGTGCCGGTCCGGTTTCCACGGCGTAGGTGGTAATACGCGATCCCTGCTTGAAGAATTCCCTGATAAAGAGTTCGGATTGGTTTCTTTTCAGCTCGCCAGGCTGTCTCTAGGACCTCATGCGCTTCAAAATACTCCTGGTTATTGAGTAACGCGATCCCTCTCCAAACGAGGTCTGGAAACAGCACATCCACGGATTCTGGTTCAGGGTCCATTGCGAATAATGAGACTGGATGCGTGTTCAACCTGACCATTGGCAGGAGAGATGGAAAATACTACTATCCGGCCATCACGCCATTTTCCATTCGGTAATTCAGCTCTGATACTAAAAGTGCCAGGGCTGCCCATCTCACTTGCAGATACCGAAATATTGGAAGCAATAATTATGTTATCCACACCACCACAAAAGAAATCAGAAATACCGACACCCCCATCACCGCATAATTTAAATTGCAAGGTATTCTCAAATACCCCAACCGCTGTTCCTTCACCTTCAAGTAATAACCTTGTGTTTGATTGACCGATCCGGACAAAGCTTAGAGAGATTTTCTCATGTGGTTGCTGACTGGCTGTAGGGGCTGGAGTACCGCTGCCAAATTTGACCATCCGGCTGCTCAAGTGCTCCAGACTTCCATCCTTAGGCGAGCGCGAAAACACTTGGATCATTCCATCCTTTGCATCCCCGGCATCATAAACAAGTAAAGTGGAAAAGCCGCCCCGTTGACCCGCATCCGCCTGGACGATTGTAGCCGTTGCAACCAACTCTGTACCGTCCATTGTGAGTAGACGAATGCCCAGGTTCTGTTCAAAGGTTGGATCCGATATCCCGCGCACTTCAACCTGTGTGGGGCTTACCCATTGTCCATTTAATGGGTATTGGATGTCGATCGCTTCAGGAACCAATTCCACAGCTTGAGTCGGGGTTACTGTTGGCACGACTATTGGTATGGCTGTAACCGGGATAGGTGATTGTGTTTCTGTTGCTACAACTATTGTTGGTGAAGGTTCGCTCAGGATTGAATTCGGTGTCGGCTCACTGGATGTCACCTTACAACTGACCAGAGCGAGAGAACTGATAATACAAATCGCTAGTAATTTTCTCCACATAATTCCTCCGGCAATATCAATCCGATTATAGCATTTCAACCCAGCTAGACTATAATCACACTGAAACCAGTTGACAGAGGGATTATGAGACAGATCACAGATTCGGAAATTCTTTCGCTCTCGATGGAGCATAACTTTTGGACTTGGTCAGCGCAGAAGCAAGTCAAGCCTATCCCCATTGAACGGTCGGCAGGTATTTATTTCTGGGATACCAATGGCAAACGATATATGGATTTCAATTCCATGGTCATGTGCGTCAACATTGGTCATGGTAATCCACATGTGATCGAAGCAATCCAAAAACAGGCTGCGGAACTTCCATTTGCGGGTCCGCAGATGGCAACAAAACCCAGGGCGATCTTGGGTGAGATGCTGGCGGAAATCACCCCTGGAGATCTAAATTATTTCCTCTACACCCTTGGGGGAGCCGATGCGAATGAAAACGCCATCAAGCTGGCACGGGCATTCACAGGCAAACACAAAATATTAACCCGATACCGGTCATACCATGGTGCCTCAATTGGCGCCTTGTCTGCAACCGGAGATCCCCGCAGGACAGCATGGGAACCAAATCTTGCCAGTGGATTTATCCATTTCTTGGATCCATACCGGTATCGTTCCACATTCCACCAATCCAATCCCACGATCAGTGAACCTGATTTTTGCCAGGATTATCTCAATCATCTGGAAGAGATCATCCTATATGAGCAGCCAAATACAATTGCGGCAATCTTACTGGAGACAGTGACTGGGACGAATGGGATTATCATTCCGCCTGATGGTTATTTACAGGGATTGCGTTCCCTGTGTGACAAATATCAAATATTATTGATCGCCGATGAGGTGATGAGTGGCTTTGGGCGAACTGGCCGATGGTTTGGTGTAGATCATTGGAATGTTGTACCAGATTTGATGACTATGGCGAAAGGGTTGACTTCGGGATACGCACCCCTCGGTGCAGTCGCGATGAAACCAGAAATTGCCCATTTTTTTGATGAACGCGTTTACGAGGGCGGATTGACCTTTAACGGGCATCCCATCTCACTGGCAGCCGCAATAGCCAATATCGAAGTCTTAAGAGATGATCAATTGGTAGAAAACTCACAGAAAATGGGTGATGTGATCGCCGATCTGAATGCGGAAATGTTTAGAAAACACCCGACAGTTGGCGCTTATCGGAATATTGGATGTTTCGGTGTTCTCGAAATGGTCTATTCCCGTGAGACAAAAGAGCCGATCTCACCGTTCAATGCCACCTCACCCCACATGAAAGAATTCCGGCAAATCCTGCTTGACCATGGTTTATTCGCCTATATCCACTGGCACACTCTATTGATCGTTCCGCCACTTTGTATAACATCCAATGAACTTCAAGAAGGTTATGCTATCATTGACCAGGCGCTTACCGATCTCGACAAATACGCAAAATTGTAACGGATCACGCTCTGCAGCCATCTAATTGAATAGGTGAATTATGGAATTTAAACTTGGTGGAATACAACATAACCAAATCGAAGGTCCAGCCGTGGAAAAACTGATCATTATCGGATCAGGTCCCGCAGGATTATCTGCTGCCCTCTATGCAGCCCGTGCAGAATTGAAACCGCTTCTCTTCTCGGGGGTTGAGCTAGGTGGACAAGTCTCTCTAACGCACGTTATTGAGAACTACCCCGGATTTCCTGAAGGTGTGGGAGGGTCTCAACTTGGAGATCTGTTTCAGAAACAAGCGGAGCGATTTGGCGCCAGGGTAGAATTTGACACGGCGATGAGCGTGGATCTATCCTCGAGACCTTTCACTGTAAAAACCTATGGAAAAGAATACAAAACGCAAACAATTATCATCGCAACCGGAGCATCACCTTTTCACTTGAATGTACCCGGCGAAAAAGAAATGACCGGAAGAGGGGTATCATACTGTGCAACCTGTGACGGCTGGTTTTTCAAGCAAAAAAAGGTTGTTGTAGTTGGCGGCGGTGATTCTGCAGTCGAAGAAGCTATCTTCCTTACCAAATTTGCGTCCATGGTAACCATTGTTCACCGCAGGGATGAATTGCGGGCGGGAGCGATTCTCCAGAAACGGGCTAAAGAAAATCAAAAAATCAAATTTCGCTGGAATTCTGTAATCACAGAAATCCAGGGCGATAAGTCGGTGAAAACTCTGCTGATCAATAATATTAAAACAGGGAAGAACAGTAAGGTAAAAGCCGATGGCGTCTTCATTTTCGTCGGGCATAAACCAAATACTGATCTTTTCAAGGGTCAGATCGAGATGGATAGGAATGGTTATATCCAGTCCAACCGGTTGATGGAAACATCAGTCCCCGGGGTGTTCGCTGCCGGCGAAGCAACAGATCCCATTTACAGGCAGGTGGTAACATCAGCTGGGATGGGCGCAGCTGCTGCCATGACTGCGACAAAATTCCTGGAAGAGTTGGAAGATACAAAAATATAATCTCATAAAGAACAAAAGAGTGGTGACCGACAGGTCACCACTCTTAATGTTTCAGAGGTTAAGCTACGGGGTTGGAGTGGTACTGACTGCAGCGCCAATCCACGAGAATGCCCGTTGTTCACTCACTGTGCCGGCTGATTCATAGGTCGGCTTTCCAGCAGTATCATTTCCGCTCTGGCGAACGACAGAGATCCACCATTTCATCACATGAGGAACATTGTCGTTGGGTCGGAATGAGGTAGGAACGATATATTTTGTGTCTGTTACATAATCGGTCAAGCGCCGTTGATTTGTGTCCGTGAGGTCTACGATCGTCACTTGATACAATTCATTGGCGCGCAGGGTTCCGACGGACGCCCATTGGAGAGTGAAATTATCGTTCGCGAGTGTGAAGGATGCGCCATCTGAGGGCAGGAGTAGATTAGGTGCCTGGTATGGCGGTGGAAGTGTTGCCGTCGGGGTAGGTCCAGGAGTTGGATTTCGTTTACAGAGGGGTATAACCAATCTCATCCCTTCCCATACGATATCGCTCGCCAGTCCGTTGGATTCCTTGATAGCTGACATGGGTACATCGTAATTGAGCGAAACCGTACTGAGCGTATCGGTAGCCTTCACGGTGTATATGTCCTTTGGACAGGCGGATTTGGTCGCTTCTGCACCTGATGGTGTGGAGGTCGGTTCGGGTGAGGCTGTAGGTGTAGGCATGGGAACCAGAATTTTCATTCCCGGTGCCAGGATGCATTGAGATCCAAGCTTATTCAATTCCACAATGCTGGTGACAGATACGCCATACAACCCTGCAATCGTCGAACAATAATCACCCTCAGCCACTGTATATTCGATTGGCGGTATGGGTGTAAATGTAGGCACGATCGTTGGAGTTTGGGTCTGGGTAGGGGTCATTGTCATGGTTGGGGTGGTTGTTGCTGAAGGAATTGCGGTAGGTTCAACCACTCTCCCCGTGGAACGCAATGTAAAGAATACGGCTGTGGCGCCGATCGCAACAAAAAGGGCGAGTAACCCCAGAGCCGCCGGGAGGGTCAGAGTTAGCTCCGGCATACGGTTTCCCTGCACCGTTTTACTGGCAGAGGCTGATGGAACCGCGGTGGATAAATTCGTTCCACAAACTACACATTTGATTGCTTTTTCACTGACCCGAGTACCGCAAGTAGGGCAGATTTTTGTAGAAGAAGTCGATTTATCTGGACTCATGTTCGTCTATGTCTCCAAGTGAGCGTATTATACCAGCAAATAAATCGCCAAATTCTAAGGCGGCCGTGATAAGATGAGGGCATGGTTGAGCCGGTAAGTATCTATGTTCATATTCCATTCTGCCAGCAAAGGTGTGGTTATTGTGATTTCGTCACTTTTGCCGGGATGGACAAATGGATGTCGAGATATATCGATTTGCTCTGTCGAGAAATAGATCTTGCCGTCGAACGGATTTCACCTGAAGAGCAAATCCATACGATTTACCTTGGAGGAGGAACCCCATCCTATCTTCCCGCGCCCATGATCAACAGGGTTTTACACACAATTCGCAAAGGATTTAATATTACCCCGGATGCTGAAATCACAATTGAGGCGAATCCAGGTACATTGGATCAAGAAAAGGTCGATGCTTACCTTACAGAAGGAATAAACCGGATCAGTCTTGGTGTTCAAAGTACACATGCCTCAGAATTAGCACTGTTGGATCGAATTCATTCTTACCAAGATGCAATTGAAGCTATATCCATGGCAAAAGGGGCTGGTATTCAGAATATCAGCCTCGATCTTATCTATGGATTGCCCGGTCAGGAGCTATCCGCCTGGGAAGAGACCGTAGAAAGAGTCCTCCAATTAGGAACAACACACTTATCCCTATATTCTCTCACCATTGAAGAAGGAACACCGCTGTTTGACCAGGTCGCAGCAGGCAGGATCGCAGAACCAGATCCGGATCTGGCCGGCGAGATGTTGGAATGGGCGATGACCCGTCTTGCAAAAACGGGATATGAACAATATGAAATCTCCAACTGGGCATGGTTAAGTACTCATGACCGTGATTATCGTTCCAAACATAATCTGCAATACTGGCTGAATGAGAGGTATTTCGGTTTTGGCGCGGGCGCACATGAATATTACGATGGGTTGCGCGTAGCTAATGTAAGGACAATACCGGCATATATTCAAAAAATGAATCAATCTCGGGAGTGGAAGGAAGCGTATCGTCCTGCTGCCGAAACCTGGATCGAAATACCAGTATTTGAGCAGATGCAGGATGAGATGATGCTTCGATTCCGGCTTATTGAAGAAGGAGTCGACTTAGCCCTCTTTATTAGTAAATTTGGCGTTGGGGCAGAAGATATATTTGGTAAAAAAATAAAATCCCTTCAAGAGAAGGGACTGATTGAAATCGATCTAATTCGTAACCGTTTACGATTAACAAGACGAGGAATATTAATGGGGAACCAGGTATTTATGGAATTTGTTGGGGATGATTAAGTAACGATCACCTTCGTGCCCATCCCATTTTTCTCGACCATATTTGCCGGTGCGGCAGGATTGGTCCATCTAAAAATCCACTTCGCCTCATCAATTTTCATATTGATACAACCATGCGACATGGTCATACCGAAATTGTTATGCCACCAGGTACCATGGAATCCAACCCCTTTTGACGTGAAGAAACTGACCCACGGAACACCAGGCAGGATGTATGCTTCGAGGTCGTCGGTCAGAATGCCTTCTCCCATGTGCTTTGACGGTAACTTGGAAAAGACATAGAATTTTCCCTTGGGTGTCTCCCATGAATTCTTGCCACCGGTTGGAATGCCGGAAGAGATGATGGTCTTCATGACCACTTCATCGTTCTCATAAGCGACCAGGGTTTGCGTACCCAGATTTACTTCAATTCGTTTTTTCTCTACCGGGACATCGGCTGATATAGGAGCGTATTCTTCTGGTTGGACCCAGCGAAAATGTTCTGCCGGAGCAAAATAGTTTTCATAATTTGAACTGATCAATTCATCCTTGATCCGATACCAGGGTTGTCCATCCGGACCTTCCTCGAGGGCAATGATCCAATGGAGCGAACCATAATAGAGCCGGTAATTTGCTCTCCATCCAGCACGCTTTGAAAAATGATAGCTTTGACTGTATGGGACGGTGACTTCCACAAGCTGACCAGTTGCAGGGACCGATTCGACGATCTCATTGATGGATGTCTTTACTTTGAAAACCCGGGCTGAGTGGATATACCCATTCCAGATACGATACCAGAGCGGGTTATAACCAGGACCTTTTTCGGAGATCACATCTTCGTAGATATTAACCAACTCATCACGAAAACGTTGGCTGACAATCGTACTGGTATCGTCCGGTTGACTATATACGCTGATCGCCGTATCGGCGATCCGACCAACGGACTCACTCTTCAGGAAGGATTCTAGATCGAGTTTTGGAACGATTGCCAATCCACCAAGGCTGTAAGACGAATATCGCAGAAATTCCCTGCGGGAAAGTTTGAAGGTCATGCGGGCATTATAACGACCTTATTCGGATAAAGCAAGTCTGATTAATGATTTTTTAATAGGATGAGGGCAGAAATCACTAATTGACACATCCCCACCCATAGAATACACTTGGGTCTTATTCATAGTCACAGGAGAGCCGTATGCCAGAAGTTACTCCCCAGGACAGCATCACTCGCCGAATTCGGGAATACTCCGACCGGATCGAAATGCTGACCAAGAATCAGTTTTATCATTACAATCAGCCGGTGGAAAAGATCCTGGGGGGATCCAAAGTACAAGTACACGGTCGTCCGATGTTGATGTTCGCCTCTTATAGTTATCTGGGACTGATTGGACATCCCAGGATTAATAAGGCAGCGATTGAAGCAATCCAGCAGTATGGTACTGGTACACATGGCGTTCGCACCTTAGCCGGAACGTTACCAATTCATGAGGAATTGGAAGAAACAATCGCGGCGTTTAAGAATACTCAGAGTGCGGTATCCTTTTCTTCCGGGTATGTCACAAACCTGAGCGTCATTTCCACTTTGATCGGACGCGGGGATAGTGTCTTTTGCGATAAACTAAACCACGCCAGTATTTATGACGGTTGTTTGTTGTCTAATGCCCGTTTTGAACGGTTTGATCATAATAACCTGAAAGACCTGGAATCTCGCCTGTCTGATTCGACCACATCCGCCTCAAAACTGGTGGTGGTCGATGCGGTTTTCAGTATGGATGGGGATCTGATCGACCTGCCGGCGCTGTCCGCTTTGTGTAAAAAATATGGCGCCTGGCTAATGGTTGATGAAGCCCATTCAGTCGGGGTTTTGGGAGCTTCAGGAAGAGGCATCGAAGAGCATTTCGGATTAGAAAATGTCATTGATATTAAAATGGGCACCCTCTCCAAGACGATCCCAAGCGTGGGTGGGTATATTGCTGGGCAAAAGGATCTCATCAGCTTCATCAGACATGCTGCCAGAGGTTATATCTTTTCTGCCGCACTGCCTCCCGGTCAGGCAGCCGCTGCCAATGAAGCCTTCAAAGTCATCCAGGATGAGACCTGGCGAGTACAAAAACTGGGTAAAAATGCCTTTCAGTTTATGCAAGGATTGAGAGCAAAGGGTTTCAACACACTGCATACCCAAACGGCAATCGTGCCCATCCTCTGCGGAGATGACAAGACCGCATTTGCAATGACCCGCGAAGCGCAGCAACACGATATTTTTGTTTTACCGGTCGTTTCCCCGGCTGTACCAATCGGAATGTCCCGTCTTCGAGCGACAGTAACTGCGGGACATGAAGAAGAGGAAATTGACCAGGCGATCGATGTGATCTATCGTGCAGCGCTCAAAACAGGCATGCTACAATAATCCCGTGGATGACTTAATAATTTCAACCGTCTTTTTAAAATCGAATCGTGAAAAAAGCCTGCTTCGAAAACATCCCTGGGTGTTTTCAGGAGCGATTGAACGTATCGATGGGCAACCTGCGGCAGGAGAGACGGTTCGGGTTTGTGATGCCAAAGGGAATTCGATGGGCTTTGGCGCTTACAGCCCAGTTTCACAGATTCGTACTCGAATGTGGTCATTTGAGCGGATCTGTCCGCCGCTGGAAGATCTTATCCGCTCCCGGGTAAAACAATCGATCAATATGCGTAAAGGGTTTAATGAGCTGAAATCATCGACAGCCGCCCGGTTAATTCATGCGGAATCAGATCTATTGCCGGGGGTAATAGCAGATCAGTATGGGGATGTGGTCGTAGTGCAGCTATCTACGGCGGGGGCTTATTACTGGCGGAATACTATCTTGGATTCCATCCAACAGGAAACCCAATGTACCTGCTTGCTGGAGAAATCGGACGCAGACGTCCTGCTATTGGAAGGATTAAAACCGGTAATAAATGTGGTCAAGGGCTCAATCGAGAATGATCTATGGATCATTGAGCATGGGTTTGATTATTCGGTGAAGCCTCTCGATGGACAGAAGACCGGTTTCTACATGGATCAACGGGACAACCATCTTTTGATCCGATCCTTTTCAAATAGAAAAAGAGTTCTTGATTGCTTCAGTTATTCAGGCGCATTTGCATTAAATGCGATCAAAGGTGGTGCGGAATCTGTCGAGGTGGTAGACAGTTCCGAATCCGCGCTGGAGCTTGCCAGAATCAATTTTGAAAAGAATGGAATTTCAACATCTGCAGTCAATTACACATGTGCCAATGTCTTTGACTTTCTGCGAAAACTGCGGGATCGGGCAGAAAAGTATGATCTTATTGTCCTTGACCCACCGAAAATGGCTCCCACTCATGCCCAGGTAGAAAGAGCCGCCAGGGCATACAAGGACATCAATCTTCTCGCATTCAAGTTACTTAATCCAAACGGCATATTATTCACATTCTCCTGTTCGGGTGGATTGAGTATGGAGCTGTTCAAAAAGATCATCTCTGATGCGGCAGATGACGCTGCAAGGGATGTACAGTTCATTCATCAACTTCATCAAGCAGCCGACCATCCGATCCTTACAACATTTCCGGAAGGTGAATATCTCAAAGGACTGGTGTGTTCCGTTAAATAGTCATGGAAAAAGACCAGAACCAGCCTGGTTCTGCAAAGCAGAAGAATTCTGGTTCTGTACGGTAAGGTGGAGATGGCGGGAATTGAACCCGCGTCCGAAAGATTCGACCCTCGGATATCTACGAGCGTAGTAACATTTTTGTTCTCGTGAAGGTGGCGCTCATTTACGTTGCTCCAAATTCAGCCAGTCGTTTGGACCCGAAAGTCCTCTTTCCTGAAATCAACGACGTCATTCAGGGCACATCCGCTTTGTAACGCCCACTCCATCACCGGTCGGAAGAACGGGACGGGTAGACGCGATCTCATCTAGGAGATCGGCTGAACTCCAACTCGCTTATGCAGCGAGGGGAAGTGCAGCGTAGGAAGTGCGATTGGCACTTGATTTTTTGTGCTGATTTCACGAGGTCGGCACCTCTCGGCTCGCAATCCGGGACCAGCCTCCTCCGTCGAAGCCTGTCATCCCCGTACTTGAATTCTAACATGAGATAATACTAAAAACTCAAAATCGATGGTTTATATATATAATTCTAATAGATCCAATTTTGGAATAATAACTGAATGCAAGATCAGGTGTTCATATGGATAAACACTGGCGGAAATCATAGTGGAAGATCTGAATGACGATCGAGCGTTATTGCTAGCCGCTCAGGGAGATCAGGACGCGTTTGGCGTGCTATATGAACGGTATGTAGCCCGGATTTACAACTACATCTATTATCGGACAGGATTAGAGAATGAAGCGGAAGATCTAACTGCGAAAGTATTCCATCGGGCCTATCATCATATTGGAACTTATAAAAATACAGGCGTTCCATTTTCAGCGTGGCTGTATCGAATAGCGCACAACCTGGTGGCAAATTGGCATAGAGACAATAGCCGCAAGAAGGAAGTTCCGCTGGAAGATAATCCCGAGGCGGATAAACAATCGGAGCATCCTGAAGCAGAATTAATCCACAATCAACAATTGGATAATTTGATGAGGATTTTAAGACGGTTGACATCGGAAAGGCAGCAATTGATCATCCTAAAATTTGTAGAAGATCTTTCGAATGCAGAAATTGGAATAATCATGGGCAGGAGTGAAGGCGCCATAAAAAGCCTTTACCACCGCACATTGAACTCTTTACGAGATGATGTCGGTGAGATCGAGTGACATCTATGACAACACTTCGAAATATAACTGAATTAGCCAATGCCATTGCCGTAAAAATGGGGGCAGGCACGATAGGATGTGTTAGCTATCCAAAAGGGGAGGAATTATGAATCAGATGAATACGCAGGAATACACTAGAGTGGAAGACACTCTCAGGAACCATTTACGACCGTACCACCCTGACCCAGGTTTTGTTTCAAATTTGAAACACCGCATTACCGAAATCCCTGGTGTAGAAATTGAGTTTCCAAGATCCAACGCTCAGTTATTTATCAGGGCAATCGCGATTATTTCTGGTTTTGCCGTAATATTTTGGATTCTGAGGCGATTTGCCGGGGGTAAGTGAAACAAATCCTTATTTTTGATATCCAAGCAAAATCAATTTTTGTTCCAACGTATAGCTATCAGGTTCAGTAAGTGTCGTTCCATCCTGCAGAATGATCGTCGGGACGCTACAAAACCCATTATTTAGGGATAGAACCAATTCTTTTGATACTTCATCCTGGTCAATATCGATAAAATCATAAGGGCAATTCATTCGTTCGAATACTCTTTTAGCCCGATTACAATCCGGGCACCAGTGCGTTCCATACATTTTATTTATCATCAGTGGTGTGTTCATGCGACCTCTTGTAATTCAATGTCTAATAATCTGGCAAGACGATATGCATCATCAATAAAATTGCTATCCACGGGGGTCTGATATGTTTCGTCTACCCTGGTGGTCAGGCGAATAAGTATTTCTTGCACTTCGGTTTGCTGGTCAAAAATAGGGAGCAAATACGTAAATGTACGATACACATCCGAAAAGGGTGATTCAATACCCTTGGTTTCCATCCATGCGTCCGTCAGGATACTGGCTGCGCGCCTAACACAAACCCTCATCCTCCCGGTATAGCCCAGCAAACCGCTCTCCTTCGCTTTGCGGATCTCCAACAAGAATTGATCATTTTGTCTAACATTTAACTTAATCATGAGCATTGACGAAAGATAATGTGCGCATATAATTAGGAGTCCTAACAATAAAACGGGTGATATGACCAATACCGAGATAGCAAATAAACTGATTGTAATTATACCCAGAATGATGCAGGTAATTGTAACGGCTGTAAAGAATCAGCAGATTCAATTACCAATGATCCATTACAGATTATTAAGGATCCTCAAAGAGCATCCTATGAGCCTGAGTCAACTCGCTGAACATCTGCTGATCAGTAAAGCTTCACTGAGCGAAACAGTAAATCTGATCGTGGAAAAAGGCTGGATCGAGAAAATTAATGATCCATCAGATGCAAGGAGAGTATTTTTAAAAACTTCCAGCTCAGGCATCGAGCAAATGGAAAAAACCGATGCGGAAGTCCTGAGCATAATATCTAAAAAGTTAGCTGAATTAAGTCCGGAAGAGAACGCAATTGTAAGTGATGGAATCGATATCATTTCGCGGCTTTTTGTTATGCCCGATTCACGGAGGGTGTTTTGAAAGGTATTCTTAGAACTCTATTATTAGCAAAAAATTATTGGAAACCTGCCGCAGGCGGGTTTATCGCATTATTGATTGTCAATGGTTCAAACCTGATAACCCCACAATTATTACGAGTATTAATCGACCAGGGTATTACCGGGAAACAGATGCAGGTTGTCTGGACGATGGCCGGTTTATTAATCCTATTCGCAGTACTACGCGGAGTATTTAATTTTTTTCAGGGGTATTGGTCGGAAATTGTAGCCCAAGGGATTGCTTATGAACTACGCAATTCTGTTTTTAAACGATTACAGACTATTAGTTTCTCGTATCATGATCAGGCTCAAACAGGAGCCTTAATGACCCGCATGACATCTGATGTTGAATTAGTCAAGTCATTCACTGGAACAGGTCTGCTTCAACTGATCGGTGCATTGATCTCATTTTTCGGCACCGTGATCATCTTGTTGACGATGAACTGGAAATTGACGCTCATCTTTATTGGGATGCTCCCTGCTATCGGCTTAGTGTTTGCGGTTTTTATTCGAAGCCTGATTCCTCTTTCAAAAACGGTACAGCAGAAATTATCTGCGTTGAATAATGTGCTGCAAGAAAACCTAGCTGGTATCCGAATTGTAAAAGCATTTGCCCGGGAAGACTATGAAAATGGTCGATTTGAGCAAAGAAATGTGGAATTAAAAACCGAAAACATCAAGCTAATTCGGGTATTCGCGAATTTCTTCCCGATCATTTTCCTGGTTGCCAATATCGCATCCATGCTTGTAGTTTGGATTGGCGGAGTAATGGTGATGAAAGAAACAGTAACCATCGGTGAATTGGTAGCCTTTGTAAGCTACCAGGGTTATCTTCTCTTTCCAGTGTTCATGCTCGGTATGATCGGTTCGATGATGTCACGGGCTGAAGCATCCGCCGAACGAATTTACGAAATCGTGGATGCAACCGCGGAGGTAACGGATAAGCCAGACGCAATCCCAATGCCAAAAGTCAAGGGCGAGATTATCTTTGATAATGTCTGTTTTAAGTATTCAGGATCAGATAGTTTTGTACTGCAGGAAGTCTCTTTTACCGCTAAAGCGAATACGACGGTTGCAATCTTAGGTCAGACCGGCTCAGGTAAATCGTCCATTATCAACCTGGTTCCCCGATTTTATGATGTCTCGTCGGGGAAAGTGACCATCGATGGATATGATGTTCGAAATGTAACACTGGAATCCCTCCGAAATCAAATAGGGATGGTCCTGCAAGAGACCACACTCTTTGCTGGGACAATCCGGGACAATATTGCCTATGGAAAGCCTGATGCATCTCTTGAAGATGTGATGAAAGCTGCCGAAGCTGCCCAGGCGAGTGAATTTATCGTAGAGCTACCCGAAGGGTATGACACCCTGGTTGGGGAGCGCGGGGTAGGTCTCTCGGGTGGGCAAAAACAACGAATTGCCATTGCTCGCGCCCTATTAGTTCAGCCGAGAATTCTGATCATGGATGACAGCACATCATCTGTCGACACAGAAACCGAATATTTGATTCAACAGGCACTCGATCTGTTGAGGAAAGGGAGGACTACCCTCGTCATCGCCCAACGAATCAGCACAGTGCGGAATGCGGACAAGATCCTGGTCCTTGAAGAAGGTAAGATCGCGGCTGAAGGCACGCATAAAGAACTAATGGAAACCAGTGAATTATATGCAGAGATCCTGGAAACCCAATTGGGTGGACATACTGATCTCGTAGCTTCAGCTGAGGAGGTGGCATTATGATGCGCGGTCCTCATGGATTTAGACCTGGTTCTGATGAAAAACCAAAAAGCACGGTTCAGGTCGCCCTGCGATTGGTCAGGTTACTTAAACCATATACCAGAGAAATTTCCATCACTGTTGTCCTGGTGATTCTATCGGCAATCAGCCAGGGGCTGGGACCATTCCTGACCGGAACAGCAGTCGATCGATTTATCATCAAAGGTGATGCAGCTGGACTAACCTGGGTGATGCTGGCTTTGCTTGTCGTTTATATCGTGGGTGCCCTTGCAACCCGCTGGCAGGTATTGCTGATGGCAGCCACCGGTCAGAAATTACTGGCAGATCTGCGGCAAAGATTATTTTCTCATATAGAACGGTTATCCCTTCAGTATCTGGAAAGTAAACAGGCAGGCGAGCTGATGAGCAGGCTTGTCAATGATATCGATGCATTGAATAATTTTTTCAGCCAGAAGTCTGATCCAGATGATCGGCGCCCTCTTCGCTCTGATTGGAATTGGAGTAGCGATGCTACTGGTCAATTGGTTATTGGGATTGGCTGTCCTTATCATGCTTCCAGTACTCCTTTTTACAACTAGTTACTTCTCAAGGTTAGCTAAGAGGGCATTCCGAAAAACGAGAGAGACCATCGGGGACGTATCAGCCAATATCGAAGAGCAGATCAGTGGCGTGAAGGTCGCGCAAGCGTTCAACCGGACAGATCAAAATATCCGGGAGTTCGCTGAAAGAAATGCCGCGAACCGAGATGCCAACGTCAACGCAAATGCCATCACTTCGGCCTTTAATCCGGCGATGGAGGTGTTGATCTATATTGATCTTGCGATTGTCTCAGCATTAGGTGGCTATATGGTCATCAATGGGACTGGCACCGTTGGGATAGTTGTATCGTTCCTTCAATATGTTCAAAATTTCTTTCGACCCATCCAACAGGTGGCACAACTCTGGACACAGGCTCAATCGGCATTTGCGGCAGCAGAAAGAGTATTTACCTTACTCGACCTGGAACCCGACATACTGGACGCTCCAGATGCAAAGGAAATGCCGATTATCGCAGGAAATATTGGATTCCACGATGTAACCTTTGCGTATGAAACTGACCAGGCAGTATTATGCAATATTGATCTATCTGTAAAAGAAGGTCAGACGGTCGCCATAGTTGGTCCCACTGGTGCTGGAAAATCTACCCTGGTAAGCTTATTGGCCAGGTTTTATGACCCGACCAGTGGAAACGTTACGATCGACGGATACGATCTTAAAGATGTCACACAATCGTCTGTCCGCTCCCAGATGGGAATCGTGACCCAAGAACCTTTCCTATTTTCAGGAACGATCATCGATAATATCCGTTATGGGAAATTAGATGCCAGCGATGAGAAGGTGTATGCAGCGGCGAAAGCAGCAAACGCTCATGGATTTATTGATAAACTGCCAAAGGGATATGAAACGGAAGTAGGGGAACGCGGAAAACTGCTCAGTCAGGGACAACGCCAACTTATCGCTATCGCAAGAGCCGTATTGGCAGACCCGAGAATTGTGATCTTGGATGAGGCAACAGCCAGTATCGATACTCGAACCGAAGTCCTGATTCAACGGGCATTGGATGGATTATTGAAGAAGAGGACTTCCTTCGTGATCGCCCATCGCCTGTCAACAATTCGGAACGCAGATCTGGTTATTGTCATCGATGATGGAGAAATTGTGGAAAGTGGAACCCATGATGAACTTCTTCAGAAAAAAGGTCTGTATGCAGACCTTCATCAAAAACAGTTCGAACAGGCTCCTGTAGCCGTGTTATAAACCTGGAAATGAATAGGAAAGTGCATCGGATCATTACTCCGATGCACTTTTTTCATCCTCAATTACCGATCTATAGCCAACCCTGATTCTTTATAAAATCACTAAGAAGAGGAATTTTTACCCAATTTCCTTGATAGGATTTAATTCCCCAATAGATCGCTGCAATGGCGCCGACAAAAAATACACATACACCTACGATAACGAAGGAAAGAACTGCACCGATGACAAGATAAACTACTGACCATATTAATCCAAGAATCGCATTGTATTTGATGAATGGTCTGGCTTTCTTGTCTTCCATCAAAAGCATAACTACTGGCACAATTGGAGCGAGTAACCAGGACAGCAAAGCCCATAACTTATCGTCACTAGTTAAATCACTATCCGGAACCTGATCAGCCATTATTGCCTCCTCTTTTTCGATTGTAATTTCATTGTAGTAGCGTTCTACACCTTTGCAAGCGAAATGTATGAGGAATCAGGGCAATGTTGAATTTGCATTTATGCTACAATTTTATACCATGAGAAATTCGCTCGTTTTTATGGGATCCCCATTTTTTGCTGAAGTAATATTACGCTCATTGGCAGAAGAATATGATGTCAAAGGAGTGGTCACCCAACCTGATAAGCCAGCAGGACGAGGTAAAGTAATCAAACCACCCCCTGTTAAATCTGCAGCCGGTGAATTGCAAATTCCGGTTATCCAACCGCATCGATTAAAAGAACCCGGTGTGTTTGAACAACTTATTGCTTGGGCACCCGACGCCATTATCGTTGCGGCATTCGGACAAATATTGCGAAGAAATGTGCTGGAATTACCCCCATATGGTTGTATTAACGTTCACGCCAGCCTATTACCACGGTGGCGTGGAGCCTCTCCGGTTCAGGCTTCTATCCAGGCAGGAGACAGGGAAACTGGTATTACGATCATGAAGATGGATGAGGGGATCGATACAGGCGAGATTCTGGCTCAAGAAAAGTTAACGATCAATCTGGATGATACCACTCGATCATTGACCGAGCATTTAGCTAAATTAGGTGCTGACTTGCTCAAGAAAACACTGCCAGACTACCTCCTCGGCAAGATCACCCCTATTTCACAGGACCACACCAAGGCGACCTACGCCCCAATGGTAAAAAAAGAGGAAGCCATCTTAGACCTGAACAAAAACGGGTTTGAGCTGGTAAATCTCATCCGTTCATTCCTTCCCTGGCCAATTGCAAGGGTTCAAATACATGGGCAGGAACTCCTCATCCATAAAGCATCCTGGCTTGAAGATCCCCAAGCGATTCCAGGCCAGGAATATCGGGTTAATCGATTTCCGGCGCTGGGGACAGGAAACGGTTACCTTGTCCTTCAAGAATTACAAATACCGGGCAAGAAAGTTATTTCAGGAAAAGATTACCTGAATGGAAATAATCATTGGGGATTGCATAATACTTAATTGGGGTGGGTATGACAAAATATATCGCTGCTATAGATCAAGGAACAACCAGCACGCGCTGCATCCTCTTTGACCACAATAGCGCTATAGTAGCTTCTGCTCAAAAAGAACACAAACAATTCTTTCCAGGACCTGGCCTGGTTGAGCATGACCCGGTGGAAATTTGGCTCAATACTCGTGAAGTCATCAATCAAGCTTTAGTAAAGGGCAAATATTTCAACAAAGGAGATCGAAACTTTTGGGGTGACGAATCAGCGTGAGACAACCATCCTGTGGAATAAACTCACCGGTATTCCCTACTACAACGCCATAGTATGGCAAGATACCAGGACTGATGCGATTTGCCAACACCTGAGCCATGAAGGAGGGATAGACCGTTTTCGTGCGAAAACCGGACTGCCACTGGCAACTTATTTCTCCGGACCAAAAATAACCTGGCTGCTGGACAATATTGACGGTATACGGAAGGCGGCAGATCATGGTGATGTTCTGTTTGGAACTACTGATAGTTGGATCATCTGGAATCTGACGGGTGGCATATACGGCGGGCTGCATATCACCGATGTGAGTAACGCATCCCGAACAATGCTCATGAACTTATCCACGTTGGAATGGGACGATGAGCTTCTGAGTGTCTTTCAAATACCCCGCCAAATTCTTCCCGAAATAAAATCCTCTTCCGAAATCTACGGCATCACTAGTAGCGATTTCGAAGGCATCCCCATCTCGAGTGATTTGGGTGACCAACAGGCAGCCTTATTCGGACAGACTTGTTTTAATATGGGGGATGCAAAAAACACCTACGGAACCGGTTGTTTTATGTTGTTGAATACCGGTCATAAGATGGTTCAATCGAAGCATGGGTTATTGACTACTGTCGGATATCAGATCGGAACAGCTCAACCGATATACTGTCTGGAGGGGTCCATTGCAATTACCGGAGCGCTGGTCCAATGGCTTCGGGATAACTTGAAGATCATAAAGCGGTCATCAGACATCGAATCGCTTGCTCTTAGTGTTGAGGATAATGGTGGCGTTTATTTCGTTCCTGCGTTTTCCGGGTTATTCGCCCCCTATTGGAGAAGTGATGCTCGGGGAGTCATCGTTGGATTATCCCGGTTTGCAAATGGAGGCCATATTGCCAGAGCCGGTCTGGAAGCGACCGCCTTCCAAACCCGGGAAGTATTGGAAGCGATGGAGGCGGATTCCGGAGTTGCATTGAAATCTCTCCGAGTTGACGGTGGTATGGTATACAATAATTTATTGATGAGTTTTCAGTCGGATCTTCTTCGGGTTCCAGTAATCCGACCACAAATATCCGAAACGACCGCCCTTGGTGCTGCATTTGCAGCGGGACTGGCGACGGGATACTGGAAAGATCAAACTGAATTAAGCTCCTATTGGAAAAAAGACAAGGTATGGGAACCAAAGATGAATGCCAATGAGGCAGATCGTCTTTATCAGCAGTGGAAAAAAGCAGTTCAAAGATCATTCAACTGGGTGGAATAAAGGAGAGCCATGGACAAACCGAATGTAGTTGTCATTGGAGCCGGCTTTACCGGAATGGCCACCGCCTACGATCTAGCCCAACGGGGGTGTTCTGTCACAGTGGTAGAACGAGGCGAAGTGGCTTCGGGTACTTCTGGAAGAACTCATGGGTTGCTTCATAGCGGTGGTAGATATTGTGTAAAAGACAAAGAATCCGCAGTCGAGTGCATTGAAGAAAACATCATACTGAGAAAGATTATTCCCTACTGCATCGAGCCAAATGGCGGCTTTTTTGTCGCAATAAATGAATTGGATCTGGCATACGCCCTTGAGTTTGAAAAAGGGGCCCAGGAATGCAAGATCCCAATTGAAAAGTATTCAGGGACACAGGTACGTGAAATTGAACCAGCTCTATCTCAAAAAATTATCCTCGCTTATTCGGTTCCGGATGGAACCTTTGATCCATTACGACTTGCTTGGGGTTTTGGGGCAGGAGCACGTAAATACGGGGCAAAATTCCTGACATATCATGAGGTGGATGGAATCGATGTGGGTGGAAATTCCCAGGTGGAAATGGTACATATCACGGATCGTTCGAATGGGACAAAGAAGTCTCTCAAGGTTGATATGATCGTAAATGCTACCGGCGCCTGGGCTGGACGCATTGCCACAATGGCCGGGATCTCGGTCGATGTCAAGCCTACTCCTGGAGTGATGGTGGCTGTGGATCAACGATTGACCCAGACCGTCATCAACCGACTGAATAAACCCGATGATGGCGATATTGTACTGCCCCAGCGCAGAATGTTGGTGATCGGAACCACCTCCTTTGACGCGGAGGATGTTGATTATATTCCCCTTGATGAAGAACAATCTCAAATGATGATCGATCGCGGTGGGGAGATGATTCCCGGGATTATTAAGGCGAATTGCCGCGGTATCTATATGTCAAGCCGTCCTTTAATTGGGGCGAGTATGGCAGGACGAAGTTTGACAAGGACATTTAAAACACTTGACCATGAACAATTGGATGGACTTCATGGAATGGTGAGCATCATCGGCGGAAAAGCCACTACCTGCAGGGCAATGGCAGAGCAAGTGTCCGATATGGTCTGCTCCAAGTTCGGGATCACAACACCTTGTGTTACACAAGAGGTTGTATTACCGTCTTATCGCAAATTCTTCAGTGATACGGCTGGAGGGGTGCAATGAAAGAATTATGGAAAGTCACTTTTTCAATCTACCGAAAAAAAGGGGATCAACCCGCCAAATTTCAAGATTTTCCATTAGAAATTGACCCTGACGAATATGTTTTGGATGGGGTGGAAAAAGCCTGGGCGTTCCATGACAAAACCCTCATGTTTAGGCATGCCTGTCATCACTCCACCTGCGGCGCTTGTGGAATGAGAGTCAACAACAAAGAGAAATTGACCTGTATTACCCGAATTCGAGATGTCACATCCGATGGAGGGAAGATCAAAGTCGAGCCATTGCGAAACTTCCCGGTCGTCAGTGATCTAGTAGTTGATTTTGGTTATTTCTTTAATAAACTGGACGAGGTAGACTGCCGGCATGTGCAGCCAGTTGATCTGCAACCGGATGCCAGGGGAATCAAGCCTGGCAAAAAGGCTGTTGAGCCGGGAATGGAACGATTGGTGGACTGTCTGGAGTGCGGTTTATGCGTAAGCGCCTGTCCAGCCTGTGCAACCAATGCGGAGTATATGGGACCTGCCGCAATGGCGTCTGCCCAATTAAAAATGGTTGCTGAAAAAGTATCCACGGTGGACCTGGTGGACCAGGAATATGGATTATGGCGATGTCATTCTGCCTACGAGTGCAGCGAAGTCTGCCCGTCATTTGTGGAACCAGGATCCAGAATCATGGATTTACGAAGGATGACCGTCTCGGCCAGATTTCGCCATATGTTTGGTGGGAGGTAAAGGATGGAAGCGAAACCTGAGTCAAAATTCAATTCGCGCTGGTGGTACTGGTTCGATCCACGAGGGAAAGCGGCTGGTAGTTTTGGCTTTATGATCAATCGAATTGCAGGTCTGGGATTGACCTTCTATCTCTTCCTACACTTGATCATGCTAAGCAAAGTGATCGCCGGGAAAGAAGCCTTTGGTCAATTTATCGAGACTGCCCATAGCCCAATCATTGTCGCCGGGGAATTCCTGGTTGTGTTTGCGGTTCTCCTCCACGGCATTAATGGCTTACGGATCGCGGCAACCAGCTTTGGGATAGGTAGTGGAGCTCAGAAAACGCTATTGATGATAGTCACTGCCATTTCTGTCCTAGGCGGGATCGTTTTCGCGATCAAGATGTTTGGAGGTGCATGATGACAGCCTTGACTGGTACTCGCGAAAGATCCACCTTATGGATGGTAAAACAGTTCACCGGTGTTCTGGTTTTCCTATTAATCATTACCCATGTGATCATTAACCATATGGTTTCACCGGATGGATTATTATCTTATGATGAAGTGATCCAATATTTGGGTAATCCCTGGGTAGCAGCAATGGAGACACTCTTTTTACTGGCCGTTATTTTCCATTCAATACTCGGCGTGCGGAGTGTCCTTCTTGATCTGAATCCTTCCAAGGGAGTACTCAAAGTGATTGATCCTCTTCTTCTATTCCTGGGAATTGGAGCTGCAGCGTACGGGATTTGGCTAACATCCATAGTGATTGGCAGGGCTGGATAACCTGCTAAAGGAAGTAACATGAAGTATCTATTAATTGGGGCGGGCGCGATCGGCTCGTACCTCGGTGGGTCGTTGCTTAGCGCAGGGAAAGATGTTTCTTTTCTTGAAAAGCCGGAATACGCCGGCTCGCTGAATCAGAATGGCATCACCATAAAATTCGCTAACCAGATAATCCACCACGCACCGGTGAATGTTTTTACTTCCGCAGATTTAGCATTTTCTCGGGAAGTAGATGTCGTTGTCTTTGCCATCAAATCCTTTGATACAGAAGAGGCAGCAAAGGAGCTTTTTGCTTTTCGGGAGAAGATAAAAGCGGTTCTCTGCTTGCAAAATGGTGTCGAAAACGAACCTATCCTGGAACGTTACTTTGGTGAAAATAAGGTGATCGGTGGGTCGGTCACTAGTGCAATCGGGCGAGTTTCAGCCGGTGATGTCATATTGGAAAAATTACGTGGGATAGGCATCGAGAAGAAAAGCAGTTACTCGGATGAAATTATCACTGATTTTAACGAGGCGGGACTTAATGCTAAACCGTTCCAACACCGTCTCGATATGAAATGGTCGAAGATGTTGAGTAATTTATTACTGAATGCCTCCTGTGCCATCCTTGATATGATTCCTGCTGAAATTATGATGTCCAAAGCCATTTTCCATCTTGAGATGCAGCAGTTCAAAGAAGCGGTCGCAGTAATGGATAAATTGGGCGTCCACGTGACGAATTTGCCCAAAGTGCCCATGCGGACACTTTCAATTCTTATTAAATACTTCCCGGAAGATATTCTCCGAAAAGTACTGGTCAAACCGCTGGGAGGAGGGCGAGGAGCCAAGATGCCATCTTTGCATATTGACCTTCAACAGGGAAGAAACCAATCAGAGGTGATATTCTTGAATGGAGCAGTCTCGCGCATTGGTAGAAAAGTAGGGGTTCCCACCCCTGTAAATAATACTTTTTCGGAAATTCTGACATATTTGGTGGCACATCCTGATACCAAGCCTCAATATTCGCAGAATTATCAGGCGCTATTATCAAAAGTACGGGAGGAGGAGATGGCAAATGGGCAATAATGGGGATACTACGCTCTGGGTGGAAAATTATAAAGATGAAATCAATAGTGCCTACCTTTATCGTTATATCTCAAGCACAGAGAAAAGTGATCCGCTCAAAATTGTGTATCGAAAGATGGCAGAATCGGAAGAACGGCACGCAGATATTTGGGAGAAGCGATTACGCGAAGCTGGCATTACCCAACTCCCCACAGCACCTGATGGACGGACGCGAATTCTAAGTGTAATAGCCAGGATATTTGGGGCGCAACCAATACTCGCGATCCTGATGGGGGGAGAGAAGAAAGCGACTCAGAACTATTCTGTAAAAAAGGATGAAATCGTTACCGGAATGGCCAATGAAGAAAAATCGCATGAGCGATTGATGCGACATATGGCAGGTAACAAAGGAGCAGGCTTGGAGGGCGGGGTCCTGGCTCAATTGGAAGGACGTCATAGGTCCGCCGGAGGAAATGCCCTGCGAGCTGCGGTGTTGGGCGCAAATGATGGTCTGGTGTCCAATCTAAGCCTGGTTATGGGCGTTGCTGGTGCGGCATTATCTGGTAAATCGATTCTCATCACAGGATTTGCCGGACTGTTAGCCGGAGCTGCTTCGATGGCTCTAGGCGAGTGGTTATCCGTTCAAAGCTCGCGTGAATTATATGAACACCAATTGGAAATTGAACGATACGAAGTCGAGAATATACCTGAAGAGGAAGAAACCGAACTGGCTTTGATCTACCAGGCAAAAGGCCTGGTGGAGGAGCAGGCAAAAATCCTGGCACATCAGATCATGTCTAATCCAACCACCAGTGTCGACACTCTGGCTCGTGAAGAACTAGGAATTGATCCGGAGGAGCTGGGAGGATCTGCCTGGGAAGCGGCGATAACATCTTTTGTGCTTTTCTCCATTGGCGCGATTATCCCAGTGTTCCCTTACTTGTTTGCACAAGGATATTCAGCCATCGGATTGAGCCTGGCAGTAAGTGCGGTTGGTCTTTTTGTGATCGGATCAAGCATTACACTAATGACCGGAAAGAACTGGATCAAGTCGGGAATACGTCAGGTTGTGTTTGGGCTGATCGCTGCGATGATAACGTACGGTGTCGGACGATTGATTGGCGTATCTCTCGCCGGATAAATGTCTCATTATTCAGCCGGTTAAGCACGCATGAATATTATCAGGACCCTTTATGCTTTTACGGGTCCCTTATTAATCACAGAACGGATATTATTCAAGTCCGGTTCGGTCCACATTGACTCCAACCACCACGTCACACCTGCCTTTTCATATTCTTTTTGATCCGGTTTTTTGGTGGAAATATCCATCAGGTCGTTTTCATGAACGATGTCGTAATCCCGCAATGAACCACGTTTTTCACGTATAAAATCACACATTTTACGCAATGTCTCGGGGAATGGTTCTTTGATATCTGCATGCCCTGATTCATTCAAGAGGTTGGGTAGTAGACCATTCCAGTGGGCGGCTCTTGCCATGGACTTTATCGAAGGCCAGGCACCGACCACCCAGATGGGGATTCCTTCAGAGCGGTAAGGACAGGGTGGTTGAGGAAGGGATGTCTCTATGAGCGTGGTATCCACCTGGTAATGTTTTCCCTTGAATTGGAAAGGTTGACCTGACCAGAGACCTTGCATGATGGCCAGGCTTTCATCCAACAATTCCGCACGTAATCGCCGATCCGTTATTTCGTTGAAAGCATTGAAGCCTGTTTCAAGGGCGCCCAATCCAACCGAGAGGATGACTCGTCCCTGGCTGAGTTGATCAAGGGTCGCGGCTTGGCTGGCTACTTTCCACGGTCGCATTCTGGATAAGGGCGAGATCATCGTTCCCAAAGATATGCGGGATGTGCGCATAGCTGCAGCTGATAATGAGATCCAGGCATCCACTCCCCAGGGAAGTTCATATACGAAAAATCCGTCCCAGCCGCACTGCTCTGCCAAATATGCCATTTCCGCTGCGATTGCGGCATCACCTTTGGGTAATATAAATCCGTATTTCATTGGTTTGAATTTGTACGAATAGTAAGTGAAGCGTTTATTTTATTTTAGATATTTCTTCTTCCATTCAAAGAGCTTGTTCAACGCTTCGATCGGTGAAAGAGCATTCATATCCAGGTTTTTTATTTCATCGACGAGCGGATTGGTTTCCGGAAACAGCGCGATCTGTTGCGGAGCGATTGGGTTTTGCCGGTACTGGTGACCAGAAGCGGCTTCCATTTCATCCAGAATCTGCTTCGCCCGGGTGATAACAGACCCGGGGAGACCGGCTAATTGGGCTACATGGATCCCATACGATTGGTCAGCGCCGCCAGGAATGATCCTGTGCAGAAATACGACCTGTTCATTATCTTCTGTAACCGCTACATTGTAATTTCTGATGCCTGGAAACACTTCGGATAACTGAATTAGTTCATGATAGTGAGTAGCAAAAAATGTGCGAGAGCGAATATCGGGATGATTGTGAATATATTCAATGACAGCCCATGCAATGGATATTCCATCATAGGTGCTTGTTCCTCTGCCGATCTCATCCAAAATCAACAGACTTCGGGGACTGGCGTGGTGCAAAATGTTGGAAGTTTCGACCATCTCCACCATGAATGTGGATTGCCCGGAATGGATCTCATCCTGTGCTCCGATTCGGGTAAAGATCCGATCCACCAATCCAATATGAGCTGATTGGGCTGGCACGAATGATCCCATTTGCGCCATGAGGACGATCAATGCTGCCTGCCGTAAGTAAGTACTCTTACCGCTCATATTCGGACCGGTAATAATCCGGATGATCTCTTCGGGACTGAAGGAAATGTCATTGGGTACAAATTTTTCGGATTTGAGGGTTGTTTCCACCACGGGATGGCGCCCGTCGACAATTTCCAATTTCAGGCTCTCATCAACCACCGGGCGAACGTATCTTCGAAGAACGGCAACCTCAGATAATGCCGCAAACACATCCAATTCCGCCAGAGCCGTTGCACAATCTAATAATTCAATGCTGGATTCAGAGATCTTACTACAAAGCTCTTTGTAAACCTTTCCCTCAACCTCATGGATTCGATCCTCCGCATTCATGACCAACGTTTCATATTCTTTGAGTTCGGGAGTGATAAATCGTTCCGCGTTGACGAGGGTTTGTTTTCGGATGTAATCCGCAGGTGCTAATTCTGCATTGCCTCTGGAAATTTCAATATAGTACCCAAAAACTTTGTTATAACCCACCTTGAGGGTCTTGATCCCGGTCCTATTTTTTTCCACGGTTTCGAGGCTGGCGATCCACTCGCGGGCGTGTTTGGACGCCTCCATGATCCCATCCAAATCACTGGAAAAACCTGGTTTAATGATGCCGGTTGAATTTAAAGTGGCGGGTGGTTCCTCTACGATCGCTTCATCCAATAGGTTATATAGATCGTCGAATTGCGCAAGGTGACCACTTGGTTGAAGCCCATTAATATTTGAGGCAAATAGTTTCAAAACCTCTGGCAATACGGAGAGCGTATTTTTTAGTGCCAGCAATTCCCTGGGTAAAGCGGAACCTGTTTGGATCCGCGAAATAAGCCGTTCCAGATCAGATATTTTCTTGAGTAGGTTTCGAAATTCTGCCCTGGATAGACCATTCTTCATGAAAAAGCTAACCCCATCCAACCGGCGATTGATCTCAGATACATTCAACAACGGTTTATTGATCCAGGCTGAAATGAGCCGATGACCCATCGGAGTCAGAGTGTGATCCAAAACTCCCAGAAGCGTTCCTTCTTTGGTACCACCTCGAATTGTCTCGACCAATTCCAGATTTCTGCGTGTGGCAGAATCCAGTACCATGAAATCATCGAGTGAGTAGGTTCGGATCTGACGAATTTGTTTGAGGGCGTTCGGTTGGGTTTCTTTGATATATTGAAGAATGGCGCCAGAAGCCTGGGTAGCCAACTGCAACCCTTTCAATCCAAAACCATCCAGGGTCTTTGTTTGAAACACATCCATTAACCAGGTCTGGCATCTTCCCAATTCGAAGCGCCATCCCGGCCAGGTTGTTGAATGTGATTCGATCCCTACTATAGGCGGTAAATTATCAGGGAGGAGGATCTCTGAGGGATGAATTCGATTTATCTCTGCCCTTAATACGTTGAGAGGATCAAGGGACTGAAATTCGAGCGCAAAGAATTCTCCCGTGGAGATATCCACATAAGATAAGGCTGCCTTTTTTTCCTGGTAAAGGTAGGAAAGGAGAAAATTATTCTGATCACCCGGCAGGAGAGTAGGTTCCATCAAGGTCCCCGGCGTGACTACCCGAACCACTTCACGCGGGAATAACCCTTTTGCTGGTTGGTCTCCCATTTGTTCACAAATTGCCACATGGTATCCCTTGTGGATCAATCTAGCAAGGTAATTTTCCACCGCATGGTAGGGAATACCTGCAAGGGGAACCCGAATTCCTTTCGCTACATTACGGCTTGTCAGCACAATATCCAATTCGCGGGAGGCAATCTCCGCATCGTGATCAAACGTCTCATAAAAGTCACCTAATCGAAAGAAAACGATGGTGTCGGGATATTGTTTTTTGATATCAAGATATTGTTGGCGAACGGGGGTGATGTCTTCAGGCATGGGTTAATTGTAAACCAATCCTGACGAAATCTCATTCATATTTAGCGGAAGGAGATATATAAAGAAGGCAAAGATGATTCGTATTTAGGTTCATGTCTATTGGCATTTGCATTATAATTAAATCACCATATACGAACGAAACGGAGGAAACAATGTCAAGCGTAACGTACGAACATGTATTCAAGAAATTTGGTGATTTCACCGCATTAAACGATCTGAATATCGAAGTCCAAGATAATGAATTTCTCGTCTTGGTAGGACCATCAGGCTGTGGAAAAACAACTGCCTTAAGGTGCCTGGCTGGTCTCGAAGAAGTCACCAGTGGTAATGTTAGAATTGGCGATGTCGTGGTGAATGATGTCGCACCGAAAGATCGAGATATTGCGATGGTCTTTCAATCCTACGCGTTATATCCACATATGACCGTCTTTGATAATATGGCTTTTGGACTTAAATTACGGAAGGTACCAAAGGAAGACATCAAAAGACGGGTGGAAGCTGCTGCCCAAACCCTTGGTATAGAATTATTACTCAAACGCAGACCACGCGAACTTTCTGGAGGACAGCGACAACGTGTTGCGCTTGGACGGGCGATCGTGAGAGAGCCCAAAGTTTTCCTCTTCGATGAACCGCTCTCCAATTTGGACGCGAAATTGAGGGTGCAAACCCGATCTGAGATCAGCAAATTGCATCTGCGCTTGCAGACAACCTTTATTTATGTGACCCATGATCAGACAGAAGCGATGACCATGGCTTCACGCATCGCCGTCATGAACAAAGGAATCTTGCAACAACTGGATACGCCGCAAACCTTGTATGATAAACCAGCGAACTTGTTCGTAGCGGGATTTATCGGGTCCCCGGCTATGAATTTCTTCCCCGCCAAACTGAGAAAACAAGACGGGAAAATGTTGATCGATTCCGGCACATTTGTCGTTCCTGTTCCTGACAGCCGGATGGATACCTATCAACACTTGGTGGATAAAGATGTCATATTTGGAATTCGTCCGGAGAACATTCACAACCCGGAATATTTACCCTTTAATATTAATGGTGCTCCGATTGAGGCAAAAGTGGATGTAACCGAATTAATGGGTAATGAAATTTCTTTGATCATGCTGAGCGGGAACACCAATTTTGTAGCTCGTGTTGATCCCCGTACCCGCTTCCAAATGGGAGAGACTGTCCAGGTGATGCTGGATATGGATAATTTCCACATCTTCGATCCCAACTCTGATCCTGATAACCCACGGGCAGTCAGATAACAAATTGTAGTTATTCGGATGATATAGTATTGAGCGGACGTGAAGAACCTGGACTAGTTGAATAGGTTCTCCCATCCGCTCAAGTTTTATGTTGAATTTCAATTCTCATCGGAGGATATGTATGAACACAGAAGTACAAAAAACCTTGCTCGCTCCTAATAAATCCAAGATAGTGCTATTGGTCATGGATGGATTGGGCGGTCTACCAATGGAATCAGGCGGACTGACAGAACTGGAAACGGCTAAAACTCCAAACATGGATCAATTGGCGAAAGACGGTATTCTCGGACAGACTGTGCCGATCAGTTATGGTATCACTCCCGGTTCAGGTCCCGCCCACCTCTCCTTATTCGGATACGATCCGGTTCAGCACGAAGTAGGTCGAGGGGTATTGGAAGCAATCGGGGTGGGGATGTATGTGAACAAAGGCGATGTGGCCGCCCGGGGGAACTTCTGCACAGTAGATTCGGATGGCATCATTATCGATCGTAGGGCAGGACGAATACCAAGCGAAGAAGCGGCCGTAATTGTCGAAAAATTAAAGGCGATTACTCTACCCGGGGTAAAAATTGAAGTAAACCACGTTAAGGAATATCGATTTGCGGTCGTTATGCGTGGCGAAGGATTGGATCCAAATATTGAAGAAACAGATCCACAGAAAGTTGGAGTTGCCCCTCTGCCGGCGAAAGCAAAAACGAAAGCAGCCGAAAAAGCGGCCGAATTGTACAACCAATGGATCGCTGAAGCTAGAAAATTACTTGCAAGCGAACCAAAAGGCTAACGCGCTGACATTGCGCGGCTTTGCTACTGATCCAGCACTGGAGAGTTATGCGGACCGTTATCAACTCAAAGCAGCGTGTGTGGCAGTGTATCCCATGTATCGCGGCGTGTCTCAACTGGTGGGTATGGATGTGGTTGAATTCCAGGGGGAGACACCAGCTGACGAATTCGCAGCGGTTGAAAAGAATTGGGATAAATATGATTTCTTCTTCATCCACATCAAAAAGACTGACAGCTACGGGGAGGATGGAAATTTCTCCGCCAAAGTACATGTCATCGAAACTGTTGATGAAGCATTGCCTGGATTATTGAAACTCAAACCGGATGTCTTGATGATCACTGGGGATCATTCAACACCTGCGAAGATGAAGTCGCACTCCTGGCACCCAGTGCCATTCCTGCTTTCTGCCCCCGCAACAATGCGCCCGGATGACCAGAGCCAATTTGGCGAACGCGCATGCAGTCGAGGCGGGCTGGGAACTTTCCCGGCGCTGGACGTAATGTCACTCGCCCTGGGATATTCTCAGCGGCTGAATAAATTTGGCGCCTGATCTAGGTTAGAATCAAAAATGGCTTCCACCTTTTCAGGGGAAGCCATTTTTTGTTTTACTTTCGACCGATTCGGATGAAGAGAATGGCTGCCACAACGGAAAGTACAGCCGAATAAATAAAACAATCCTGCCAGAAACGAATGGGGAACAACCTTATAAAGGTGTCAGAGTAATAAAAGGTCCATGTTCCGCTGGCAAAGAAAAGATTATGGAACTGGGTGAATAGTTGGTCGAAACTGATGACAATGGAAAGTAATAACGCAACCATCAAACCAATCAGCAACCAGCCGCCCCAACGGATTGAGCTGCGCCATGTCTGTTGATGCCCCAGGACAGTTAATAATACTGATAGGCCGATAAAAATCGCCAGGATACCCAGCCAAACTTTCCTACCTACGGCTACCACTTGCTTTACGTCATCCATATGGGAAAGCTCCCGTTCGTTGTAGAGAGGTGAGCCATCCGAAAGATGATATGGAGAGAAGAAATCTATCGGGTCTTGATTCAAAAGATATTCCATGGATACTTTGGACCATTTCAGTCGTTCTTGCAGTGAAAACCCGTAAGGATCTTCCGGAAAACCCGGCATATGATATTCCAGATTAAGTAACATCGGTGTCATCATCAGGCGGACCGCTGTTAGCAGCAATACAAATGGCGTTATGATGGTGATGAGCCATCCGACGAGGGATATAAGGAATGGTTTCTGATTCATATTATTCCTGAAGAGTGGTGATGTCATCGGATAGAATGAAATTTAGGACCATACGATTGGTTACCCATTCCACCGGGGAAGTGTCATCGGTATAAACAGTTCCAGTTATCGGAATCGGTTGCAGATTCGCAAGTGTAATCTGCATTGTCTCCAGTAAGACCTGCGAGGTTGATGGGTCTTTGGATAGCGATACGAAATTCTGGAGAAGATTCCCATCCGATGTCGGAAGGCGAGTGGCGAAGATGATCGAATTGAATGTTTCTGGAAGATCCATGATGTGTACATTCGGGAAAATGGCCAGGAGGGTGGCTGATAAGTCATCAATTAACCGTCTGTCCGTTGGCGCTCTTCCCACGTTAATCACGGCCACTCCATCTTCCTCAAGGTGATCATACACGATCCGAAAAAATTCCCGGGTTGTGAGGTGAGGTGGTATATAGGGTGGACGATACGCATCGATGGCGATAAGGGAGTACTTCCGTGGACTTTTTTCCAATCCCCAGCGGCCATCCTGTGCAAAAACAGTCAGATTGGGTTCGGTCATTCCAAAGTAGGTCTGACCGGCATTAATAATTGCAGGATCAATTTCCCAGCCATCAATCGGTATCGGTCCAAACGCCTCGCTTGCCGCCCGGGCTGTTGTTCCGGCTGCAAGCCCCACAATGGCAATGGATTTGACATTCTCGATCGGATAATCCGGTGTGTTGAAGAAAGGACCCACCAGGAATTGCTCCCAGGGTCCGTAGAAATTCACCTGGTCTTTTTTATACACCGAATGAATTCCCTGACCTTCATTCAGCCGAAGCATGAATAATCCTCTGTCTTCCAAAACCTGAACATAGTTGTATTGCGATTTGGTTTCGAAAACCTGTCCAGCCGATTTCTTGATCGAACCAATCGGACCAACCCAGAGCAGGATCAAGCTGATAATAATCAGAATTGCATAGGGTAACGCTTTTCGCCATCCGTAAATGGATACCAATGCAAACCAGGCCACCAAAATTAGGAGGGTTCCAAATACAACGAAGGTTCGATAGGTGCCGATCAAGGGAATCAGGATCAAGGAAGGTAAAAAGGTACCAATAAAGGATCCTAACGTGGATATCGCGTAGATCCTGCCTGCCACTTTTCCTGTAGATGATGTTTCATGGACGGATAACCGAATGGCAAAGGGTGAAGCCGTACCGAGCAGGATCATCGGGATAAGAAGTAGAATCATGACTGAGACAAAGGATCCTGCCAGGATACCCAATTGCAATTGGTCGAACGCGTTCGCTGCGAATCGCAAGATCGGTTGAGCTACCACTGGGATCAAGACGCTGGAAAAACCTGCCCAGATCAGGATCTTGCAAAACAAGGCAGGTTCAGGTGTGCGATCCGCCCATTGACCACCGATGAAATATCCAACTGTCAGATAGATCAAGATCAGACCGATGATGCTCGCCCAGACCAGGTTGCTGGAGCCGAACACATTGCCCAGTAGCCTGGAAGCTGCCATTTCAATCCCCAGGGACGTCAAACCGGAGATGAAAACAACCACAAATAATGACCAATTGGGAAGAGCTCTCGGTTGGTTTTGCATCGTACCATTATAGTACAGGATACTGGATCTTCTTTTTCCAGAAAAACAAAAATGGTTCGAGCAAATAATTGGAATGATTGAAAAGCAAGTATTTGTCCACTATAATTGCATCATTAATTTGCCATCATCTTTGAAATTCCGCAGGAGTAAGAATGAAGCCTTTATCTGGTTCGGAGATACGCCAATCGTTCATCCAATTTTTTCAGGATAGAGGGCACACTTTTGTTCACTCCGCCTCTCTGGTTCCAGGAGGAGACTCAACCTTGCTTTTCACTAACGCAGGCATGGTTCAGTTTAAAGATGTCTTCCTGGGTACTGATCAAAGGCCATACAATAGAGCGGTCAATTCCCAAAAATGCATGCGCGTTGCCGGCAAGCATAATGATCTGGACGATGTGGGAAGAGACGATACCCACCACACCTTTTTTGAGATGCTGGGAAATTGGTCATTCGGAGATTACTACAAAAAAGAGGCAATTTCCTGGGCATGGGAATTATTAACCAATGTTTGGGGAATTGAACAAGACAAATTGTGGGCGACCTATTTCATGGACGATAAAGGGGATGTCCCAATGGATAGTGAAGCCCGGGAAGCCTGGTTGGAGCAACCGGGAATGCTATCCGAGCATGTTATAACGGGCGGCAGGAAAGATAACTTTTGGGAGATGGCTGAAACGGGTCCTTGTGGTCCGTGCAGTGAGATCCATATTGATCGCGGTCCCGACGGTTGTAACAAACAAGATGAGCCAGGACATATCTGCCGGGTAAATGGTGATTGTACCCGGTATCTTGAGCTGTGGAACCTCGTGTTCATTCAATATAATCGAATCAACGCGACTCAGCTTGAACCACTCCCTGCCAAGCACGTAGATACGGGTATGGGTTTGGATCGAGTTGTTTCCATCCTGCAAAATGTAAATTCCAATTACCGAACAGACTTGCTGTTTCCCCTTCTTCAGATCACTCAGAAAATGACCGGTCATACGGATCATGAGCGAGATGAACTCACTTACCCCATACCGGGTGATCGCTGACCATGCTCGAACCAGTGCCTTTTTGATCGCGGATGGGGTTGTCCCCGGAAATACCGGCCGGAATTATGTCTGCCGAATGATTATCCGAAGGGCATCCCGTTTTGGTGGAAAAATTGGTTTGCATAAACCGTTTTTAGCAAAGGTGGCTGAAGGTGTGGTGGAAATTTATGGTGATGCCTACCCGGAACTCAAGAAGAATAAGACGACCATTCTGGATGTATTGACCCGTGAAGAGAAGCGTTTCCACCGCACTGTGGAAGCCGGTTTAGCACAACTAGATGATATCGTAAACGAGATGAAGAATGCTGGGGTAAAAGTCCTTGATGGTGAGAAAGCATTTGATTTATACGCCACTCACGGCCTTCCATTGGAACTGACCCGGGATGTCTTACGTGAGATTGACATGGATGTTGATGGAGATGGTTTCGCAAGTTCGTCTGATTATCATCGAATTGCGTCCGGTGGCGGGAAAGCCATGGGATTGATGGGTGGAGATGACGTTGAGATATACCGTGACCTCGTTGATGAATTGAAGGAGAAGAAATTAATTGGTTCCGATGGAATTGGATATGATCCTTACTCACGATTAATGGTTGAGGGTTCCATCCTTGCGATCGTCAAAGATGGAAAGAGCGTTACTGAAATAAAACCGGGAGAAAGCGCAGACGTAGTACTTCCCGAAACCTGCTTCTATATTGAGTCAGGCGGACAGGTATCTGATACAGGATGGATCATCGGCGGAACGGGACGATTCGAAGTAAATTCCATGCGCAAACCAGCAGCGGGAATGATCGTTCATGGCGGCATACTAGAATCTGGGATATTGCGTATAGGTGATAAGGTTCAAGCAAGCGTAAACGATCAAAGACGACAGGATATCCGGCGCAATCACACTGCAACGCATTTGCTTCACACCTGGCTGCACAAAATTCTCGGCGGACATGCCGTACAAGCAGGTTCTTTGGTGGCATCGGATAAATTACGCTTCGACTTTAATCATCCGGAAGCGGTGACGCCTGCCCAATTGGAAGCCATCGAAGCGGGTGTGAATGAGGATATCTTCCGGGACTATCCGTTAACCGTGAAGGTCAAATCGTTACAGGATGCTCTCAAAGACGGTGCGACAGCTTTATTTGGCGAGAAGTATGGCCAGGATGTTCGGACCATTTCCATTGGGGATGAGGAAAGAATTTCCTATGAATTGTGTGGGGGCACCCATGTGGATGAGACCGGAGACATCTGTCTTTTTCTTATTACCAGTGAGGGAAGTGCAGCGGCAGGTGTGCGTCGAATTGAAGCGATCACTGGCCGAGCTGCCTATGATTTAGTGAAACATCACCGGCAATTGCTCCGTCGGACTGCAGGCTCATTATTGAGCAGCACAGATGAGATTCCAGTCAAGGTGGAACAGCTGATCGAAGAACAAAACCAGCTCAAGAAACTGATATCCGGGTTAAAACAAAAATCAGCCCGGTCTGAATTTGAAGAGAAAATGGCGAATACCGAACTGATCAATGGTGTGGCTGTTTTCGGCACAGTGTTGGATGGTATTGACGCGGATACTTTGAGATCTTTGACCGACATTTACCGGTCGAAATACCCAAGCAGTGTTCTGTTACTCGGAAGTGTCCTTGAGGAAAAACCAATGTTGATCTGCTCAGTTACAGATGATCTGGTCAAACAGGGATTTCACGCTGGGGAATTTGTCAAACAAGCTGCCCAATGGATTGGCGGTAGCGGTGGAGGTCGACCGAACCTGGCACAAGCAGGCGGAAAAGATGCGACGAAATTGCCGCAGGCGATCGAAGAGACTATTGCTTTGATCAAGCAAAAATCGGCTAACAAATAATAATTTAAAATCGTAGAACAAAGCTCTCTCATGGATTTCCGTGGGAGAGCTATAATTTTATAGGCAAGAAGCAACGTGTCAACTGTAAAGGGATAAGACCATGCCAGAATTGCACATACCTTACCGGATCGAATCAGACAGCCTGGGCGAAGTTCAGGTTCCTTTTGACAGGTATTATGGTGCACAAACACAACGCGCTATTGATAATTTTCAGATCAGCAGTCGGAAACCTGTCTGGGCGTATTGCCAGGCTGTGGTCTGGATCAAATACTGTGCTGCACGAGTACATCAAGATCTGGGATCTTTATCCAATACCAAAGCTCAAGCGATTATCCAGGCATGCCAGGAAATTCTAGACGGACAATTCAATGATCAGTTTGTTGTGGATCCCTATCAGGCTGGCGCAGGAACCAGCCATCACATGAATGTGAATGAAGTAATCGCCAACCGGGCAACTGAAATACTGGGAGGTTCCCGCGGCGAATACCTGATCCATCCGAATGATGATGTGAACATGGCACAATCGACCAACGATGTGATTCCGACTGCCATCCGGCTTGCCAGTCTTTATTTATTACCCGGTATGTTTGAATCGCTTCAAAACCTGGCGGATGGTCTTCATCAAAAAGCGAAAGAATTTGCGGCCATTCGAAAATCAGGACGAACCCACCTGCAGGATGCCGCTCCGATTCACCTAGGCGATGAATTTGGAGCGTATGCTACTGCGGTTGAGCGGGATCTGGAACGAATTCATAAGACAATGGATGGGTTATCCAGATTGGGTATAGGTGGGACAGCAGTCGGTACTGGATTAAACACCCATCCTGAATACTCAGTTCGAATGGTAAACGCTTTGTCGGACCTGAGCGGTTTTAAGCTGAACCTGGCAGACAATTTATTCGAAAGCATGCAATCGATGGCAGATTTCGCTGATCTATCTGCCTCTCTGCGTACGCTTGCCATCACCCTGACAAAAATAGCGAACGACCTCCGCCTGTTATCCTCCGGTCCAACCACAGGTTTGGATGAGATCCGATTGCCATCCGTCCAACCCGGATCCAGCATTATGCCCGGAAAAGTAAATCCGGTGATGGCAGAAATGCTCAACCTTGTAATGTATCAAGTAATGGGTTGTGATACGACAGTCATGCTCGCCGCGCAGGCAGGGCAGTTGGAACTGAATGTGATGATGCCTGTAATCGCTACGAACCTCTTCGACATGATCGAATTGATCACTAATAGTGTGAAGGCATTTGATGAAAAATGCGTGCGGGGGATTACAGCCAACACCACTAAATTGCAACATTGGGTGGATTACAATCCGATCATCATCACTGCATTAAATCCCTTGATCGGATACAAAAAAGGGGCAGAGTTGGTGTCTGAAGCACTTGAAAAAGATATTCCCATACGGGAATATCTCCTGGCCCGGATCAAAAAAGGTGAATTACTGGATAACGAAACTGGAAAGCCAATCACTGAGGCAGACTATTACGCATTAATCGAAACGCAATTCCACTAATTGAATTTATCGATTGCCTTTCTTACTCGGATAACCATCTCCTTCGTTCGGGTTATTGCAATCCCCAGATATTGAATGATATTCATACATTCAACCACTTCAGCTTGCGATAAATATTGTCGAATTTTCGAGTTTTCAGACAATTTCTGAATTAAGAAATTGGGTCGTCCTTGTTCCAGATCTTGCCAGGATGAAAGACTTTCCACACGCAACAACTCATGCATCTGCTGCCTGTCAGCTCCCCGTTTTACCAGCTCCATCAATAATCGTTCTGTTCCCGCGAATGGACCGAATTTTTCGAGGGTTTGCTGGATCATCTGCCTGTTCAGATTGATATCAGCCAAAACATTCCGTGCTGTTGTCAATAGCTCATCTACCGCAAGGAATGACTCTGGCAGGAGCGTTCGGCGGTTCGCGCTGTCGTCCAAGGTGCGTTCAAGGAGTGAATGCGCAAAATTATTCCAGGCTGTCAGAGGGGCAGCAGAAACCATCCGGGCTAAAGAATCCATTTTTTCCGATTGGATGGGATTCCTCTTGAATGGCATTGCCGAAGACCCGACCTGGTCCTTACTGAAGGGTTCTGATAGTTCACCGATAACCTGTGATTGTAAGATGCGAATATCGAAAGCCAGTTTGTAGATGGAACCAGCGAGACTGCTGAGAGCAGAAAGAAGTTGGAACTCCTGTTTACGGGGATAGGTTTGGGCGCTTACAGGGAAGAAATTAAGACCAATTCGTTTGCTTAATTGGTGTTCGAATTCTTTGAAACGATCTTCGCTGCCAAGTAATTCGACGTAAGAGGCGGCATTGCCAACGGCACCTTTGAAACCTTTTCCGCGTAATTGGTTTAGTTGGAATTGGAGGCTTGCAAAATCTTCAAGCAAGTCTTGCGCATAATTCGAGAAGCGATAGCCATACGTGGTTGGCTCAGCCGGCTGCAAATGGGTAAAAGCCATGCAAGGTAAATCAGCGGATTTTTCCATCAGGTCGGCTATTACATGCAACAAATCAGACAATCGTACAAGAATCCAGTGCAAGCTTTGCTGTATTTGAAGTGCTTCCGCATTATCCTTAATATCCATTGAGGTCGCCCCAAAATGGATAATCGCACCACCGATTGGACATTGTTCAGCGAAAACCTTCAACTCTGCCATTAGATCATGTTGAATTACCTTTTCCACTTCAAGGGAGCGCGATATATCAATCTCATTCGCATGAAGACGTAGATCGGCCGCCTGCTCGGAAGAGACCAATCCAAAATTCTGTTGGGTTTCAGCCAAACTCACCCATAACGAGCGCCACAACAAGCGTTTGTTGTATTCGCTCCAAATCTTGCGGAGTTCGGCTGAGCCGTACCGCCAGGAAAACGGACTCTGGTAAGAAGTGAATTGGTCATCCATGTTATTTCCTGTAAATGACCGCGGTGCGCTCAGGTCCAACCGATATGGCAGAGACAGGGATTTCGCAGAATTTTTCAATGAATTGGATGTAATCCACAGCTTGTGGAGGAAGTTTGTCCCATTCCCGAACCGCGCTGATATCTTCCTTCCAGCCTGGAATTACCTCGTAAACCGGTTCACATTGTCCCAGGGCAGATGCACCACCGGGAAAACTCAGGTCAGAAAATAAATTGGATCGGTGAAGGTAGGAGGTACAAACATGAATCCTTTCGATGCCGGATAGGATATCCATTTTGGTTAAAAAGAGTTCTGTTGTTCCATTGATCTCGATAGTGTAACGAAGTAGAACCAGGTCCAACCAGCCAACCCGACGGGGTCTTCCGGTGGTCGTTCCAAATTCATCCCAGGGATTTGCGCCTGAGCCACGCAAATAATTCGCCATTTCACCATCTAGTTCGGTTGGGAAAGGACCGGCGCCAACTCTAGTCTGGAACGCTTTCGTGATACCAATGATTCGATCAACGGGTTGTATTCCAATTCCCAGGCCTCCAAAGATACCGGTTGCGGTCGTACAGGAACTGGTTACATAAGGATAAGATCCCTGGTCTAGGTCAAGCAGAGTACCCTGCGCCGCTTCGGCAAGGACACGTTTGTTCGTTTTTAGAGAACCGCGCAGGAGCGATCCGGTATTCCGAACGTAAGGGACTAATTGTTTGACCAGATGTAGATATACCTCTGTCATCTCTACTGGGTCGATCGGAGAAGCCTGGTAAAGCGTGGTGAGGATATGATTGGCGTCATTAAAATGTTTCAAAAGAGTACTTTTTGCTTTGGAAGGGTCTATCATTTCAGATAGGCGAATACCTTTTCGGGAAGCCTTATCGACGTAAGCCGGACCTATACCGCGCCCGGTTGTGCCAATCTGAGATGAACCGCGAGTCGCTTCCTGTGCCTGATCGAGCAGTCGATGAGCCGGGGTAATAAGGTGGGCTGCATCCGATACCCAGAGTCGTTTCGGTGAGACCTCAATTCCGGCTTCCTGTAACAATTTGATCTCTTCCAACAGGGTACCCGGGTTGATCACCAGACCATTACCAAGGACCCCGATCACATGGGGATGAATGATTCCGGATGGAATAAGGTGCAACTTGAAAATCTTTTCACCAACAGTTACGGTATGACCAGCGTTATCCCCGCCGTTATAGCGAACAACCAGGTCCGCGTCTTCCGACAACAGGTCAACGACTTTGCCTTTGCCTTCATCTCCCCATTGCATCCCGACTGCGATATTAAGACTCATATGACTTCTCTCATTTGTGATATTTATTCAAATCAACGGACGCGATATAAGGCAGGTTTCTACCTTTTTCATCGATGTCCAACCCGTAACCCACTACGAAATAATCTGGAATGCGAAAACCGAAGTAGTCAATGTCAATTTTTACTTTATGGCGTTCCACTTTATCCAGAAGGGCACACACTTTTAGGCTGCGTGGTTTTCGATCCAGAAGAAGCTTTCGAACCGTGTGGATGGTAAAACCTGTATCCACTATGTCATCCACCAAAATGACATCCCAGCCATTGATATTGGTTTTGTGGTCTGAATCGATGCGAACAAATCCGGATGATTCTGAACCGGCGTAGGAGGAGATAGACATAAAATCCATTGTCATTGGATGGTTAATATTTCGCATCAAGTCCGTAATAAAAACCACACTTCCCCGTAGTAAACCGAGCAGGAGCAGCTTTTCAGAATCCTTGTAATCATTCGCAATCGTTTGGCCAAGTGACCGAACCCGCTGTTCGATATCTGCCTGCGAAATGATCACTTTATCAATAAAATCATACGGGAAATCGGGTTGAGTTTCCATATTACGGGGATCCTTTGGTTAGGGAAGATGACGGATGGATGATGGTTTAACTAGTTACCTGGCAGCATCACAGGACTGATGTAATTGTATCAATATTTCCAAATTGCATCCACCTGTTTATACAATTGCCTAGCCAGCCGGAGATTGTTTTTGTTTTCTGGATAGTCTGGCTAACTTCTTATCAATTTTTTCTGACTCCCTGTTCTTACTGAAGGGAGGTAGGCTGGAGTGATCGATTTCTTTCTTGAGCGTTGTAAGGGATAAGATAGCTCCATCAAGATTATGCTCAACCCGTTCATAATAGATGGATAATTCTTCGATCGCCCATAAGTTATTCTTGTTGCTATGAGATACCAATAAGCGGGAAAGTTCAGGATATCGCTGGTTTTTTCGACACCAGGAGACCAATCGTTTTAATAAGGCCGAGTCCATTCCCTCGAAATCCTTTTCAGCCAATTGATCAAGCAGAGTAAGTACTCTATCCGCTTCCCCGAGATCGAGAAGGATTTTCAGGATCGCATTTTGTTCCATCGCAGGAAGTTGATTTAATATTTCCACCGAGGAGGTCTCATCTGCCAGAAAATTGAATAAGGCTGCAAGCGAAAGGATGTCCATCTCATTGTGATATAGCACGCCCAGAAGCGGTCTCGCGTCACCAGTTTTAAGATAGTCAAAATAAATTTGTGGAATCAAGTATCCGGGCACTTCGATCTGACTTCTGGAAACACCCAGCAGGGTCATTTCAAGATGACTAAGGCTTCTGCTAGGAAGTGTATTTTTCCATAGCTTTCTGGTGACGGGCAGCAGATCAATGTGAACCAGTTCAGAGAAGGGATCTGGAAGCGCAAATAAGGATAACCTTGAACGGATCATCGGCAGGTCAAAAGATGCGCCGTTATAGGTGACAACCACTTTCGATTTGGCGCACTGTGCTATTAATTCGGCAAGCATCGCTTTCTCCTCGGAAAGCGTGCGCATCATCAATAAGGAGACCTCAACTTCACTCGGCAATATTCGGCATAATCCAATCAAGAATGGATATGAGCCGGCACCTGTCGAAAGGCTGGTTGTTTCTACATCCAGGTATACAAACTGGTCAGACGGGATGTCAGAGGCGACTGGTTGTTTGGTCAGCGCTGCGATCCAACCAGCACCCGGTCTGAGGGAGAGGACAATATTGCCATGTTGATACTCACGGGGATACCGTTTTTCGATCAACAGTGTTTCACCAAACATGGTCTGTTTGATCTGACCCTGGACCAAATCTTCCAGTTTATCGGACGGTGAAGTCTGGGGAAATAAGACGCCCTGCGCGCCTATTCTGACCCCAAGGGCTGCCAGTTTTGACTTAAGGGAATCATCCATGGTCAAATCAGCTTCTCCAGCAAAGCCAGGGTTTCACGTTTTCCTGCATAGCCATTTTCTCCGGCGGGACCGATGCAGGAAGGACAACCTTCCTGGCATGAACAGGATAGAATCAATTCACGGGCTGCAAGAAGGATTTCCGGCAAACGGTCATAGGCTGTCCGGGACAAACCAATGCCTCCATTGGTCGTGTCATACATGGTCATGGTTGGCATACCTGTATGTGAGTCAGTAGCCTGCTCTGAAACGGCTTCTATATCACCCATGTCACACATCAGGAACAATGGAGCAAGATTTCTGACTGAATAGGTCAATCCTGCCAACCCCGATTGCAGACGGACATTCCCCTCCGCGATCTGATGGCAAGTTGGGCAGAGAGTGATCAGATTATCCATCTGATTGGCTTCATTCAGATCGAGGAAACCTCGGAAAGGTATTTTATGGTGGACATGATGCGATTGTTTGCCTTCCTGGACACCACAGTTCCGGCATCGAAATTGATCCCGCTGACGAACCGCCAATCTGATTTGAGTCCATGATGGTCCATAATCATTGGGATCGTTCAACCAATTCCCGGAATTACGCAGGTCATTCACCACTTCATCGGGAATGGTGACCCAAAAACCGGTAGTTTGAAGATCAATTATAGGCATTTCAAGCGGAAAAGAGTCAAGCAGCTCATTAGTAAAATACTTCACCCGTTTGTACCCGGTAACCTGGCTCGAGACCTGTAATTCTCCAAATTTAGAGCTGCACTCCTTGACCTTTTTTTCTGCGAGGACACTCTTCACCTGGATCTCGATTTTATGTTTTGGCTCGGTAAAGTAATCTTCATCCACCTCCTGCAGGGTTGCGGTATGGTGTTCCAGATCCAGGTTGGCGACCCTGAATGTCTTTCCTTCATGAAAATAGATCGCATCCGGGTGAACCATCCAATAAGCGCTGATCAAATCGACAGTACCAATGATCTGTTCATCCGTCTTCAATAAAACCTGCTCTCCAGAAGCAGAGCGAAGGGAGAAGCCCGAGGCAGGATATTCGGATGATAACCAATAAAACGAGGAATTTTCCTGGTGAAGCAGACCTTCATTTTGGAATAGGTCTAAGAATTCTTGGATATATTGTGTAGGTAAGTTACCATACTGGAATGGCTCTTGAAAAGGTAATTCATAAGCGGCACAACGCAAATGCTGCATCAGAATAAGAAGGTGATTTGGATTAATATAAGCTTTTTCAGGGCTCAGCCCGAGGAAATATTCCGGATGGTTGGCCAGATACTGGTCAATTGGAGTGCTGGTCGCTAATAATATCGAAAGCGACTCGCGTGATTGTCTGCCTGCCCTTCCCATCTGTTGAAGCGTAGAGGCAATGGATCCTGGATACCCGATGGAGATCGAGACATCCATCGTTCCGATATCCAATCCCAATTCCAAGGCAGACGTGGATACTACCGCTTTATACCGTCCTGATCGCAACCCTGCCTCAACCTCACGGCGGTCTTTTGCCAGGTAGCCTGAGCGGTAGGCACGCACATCTTGAGCAATATCCGGATGAAAACGCTGCAAGTAATGGAGGACCAGTTCGATCGTTTTTCTCGCCCTGCCAAAAATGATCGTCTGAAAATTATTATCCACCATAGGCTGAATGAGTTGGAGCGATTCGAATAAGGCGCTTTTCCGTATACCCAGCTCTGGGTTACTGATGGGTGGGTTATAGATACCAAACGAGCGGCGACCTTTGCCCGCACCATCCTGGTCGACCAATTGAACCGGTCCATCGATCAATGCTTCCGCGTGTTCCCGGGCATTGGCGATGGTGGCTGAAGTCAAAATGAACAACGGATTACTACCATAATGGTGACATATCCGAAGCAACCTGCGGATCACATTGGCAACATGCGAACCAAAAACACCGCGATAGATGTGGATCTCATCCAGGACGACAAATTGTAGATTGGTAAAGAAATTAGCCCAGTGGGTATGCCTGGGTAATATTCCGGTGTGAAGCATATCCGGATTCGTAAGTAGTATGGTCGAAGTTTCCCGGATGGTTTTTCGCTGGGATGCAGGTGTATCACCATCATAGATGGCAGGGATAATCGGATTGTGGTTCCCTTCCATGCTTGCCAGAATCTCACGAATTGAGGAGAGTTGATCCTGGGCAAGCGCTTTGGTTGGAAAAATATACAGTGCCCGGCTTAGTGGGTCAACCAGAGCAGTATCGAGGACCGGCACATGATAGCACAATGATTTTCCACTTGCTGTCCCGGTCACAATGACCTGGTTCTGTCGTTTTTGTATGTAATCCCAGGACTGGGATTGATGCTTGTAGAACTGTAAGATCCCTTTTTTCGCCAAAGCGGACCGTAGCACTGGATTTACGACAGGCGGAATTGGAGCGTAGACAGGTGGACGTGCGGTAATTTCATTCAGATAGACGAAATTCTCGACCATATCGATGGGAATAGGCCATTTAATACCGAAGCTTGAGGGGTCAATTAATTCGCTCATTAGTTCTATTTTATACCTATAATAAACGATCTCCAAGATGATATAGCAGCCTGTTTGCCATGAAAATTAAATCAGATTATACTCATCACATCCTACCCTGCGAGGTATGCATGACAGCGAAGCGTGTGCTGGTTATTGTTCCACACCCTGATGACGCAGAATTCCATGCCGGTGGATTAATGGCCAAATTCGCGGTAGAAGGGGCATCCATTCACATCGTCACCGCAACAGACGGCAGATGCGGAACCTACCGATATACCGGAGATGAATTAGCCAGGATCCGCGCCAATGAAGCAGAGAACGGCGCGAAATACCTTGGTGCAAGCATTCAATTTTTAGGGTATCGCGATTACGAATTGTGTCTGGCAGATCCGAATCAATTACGCGAACAGTTGGTACGGATCATTCGGACACAGCACCCGGATGTGATGATCGCCGAAGATGCGTTTCAGCGGGATCAGGTTCATCCGGATCATCGTTCACTCGCCCTGGCTGCATCTGACGCAATCAACTTCTCCCAATTACCGAATGTGTATCCTCACCATTTGATTGAAGGTCTAACTCCCCATTTTGTGAAGGAAAAGTATTTCTTTACCGAAGAACCAACCCGAATGAATCGTGTGATTGATGTTACCCCTTATCTAGATCAAAAGATGAAAGCGATGAAGCTGCACGTCAGCCAGGTGGAATTCCTGGTCGAAGATGTGTTGATCCAGGCAAAGGCTGCCGGACTTGATCTTCAACAGATGGCGGGGCAAAGCATTCAAGACCCATTCGAGGCGCTATCCTACGCCATGATGACGCAAATGGCTGAAATTGGGAAACTCATCGGCGTGGACTATGCGGAAGGATATCGTTATATTCGCTTCCACCCGTTCATTGAAAACCTAATCCAACTTTCCGAAATCAAGTAAATAGTTCATAAACCTACCCTCGCAGAATAAGGAAGCCCTCATGAAAAAACAAAGCAAAGCCTATCCAGCCTTCGTGGTCATCGTATTTTCTTTGTTCATGTTATTGCATCAGACCGACAAATTAATGATCGGATCCCTGCAACTTGAGGTGAGTAGTTCATTCGGGTTGAACGATTTTCAATGGGGATTGATCAATTCTGGAGCATTGATCGTCGGGACGATCCTCTATCCGATCTGGGGTTATTTTTATGATCGTTATTCCCGGGCCAAGCTGCTGGCGTTAGCTTCATTCATTTGGGGTATCACTACCTGGTTCAGCTCTGTTGTAAAGACATATGGCGGATTCCTAGCCACACGATCTTCCACCGGTGTAGACGATTCTGCCTATCCGGGTTTATACAGTCTCGTTGCAGATTACTTTGGACCGAAAATTCGTGGAAAAGTATATGGCATTCTACAGCTTACCCAACCACTCGGGTACTTGTTGGGAATGGTACTGGCTTTGATGGTGGCACCTTCATTGGGTGGTTTGATCAAAGGGTTGGAAGGGTGGCGGACGATATTCCTATTTACCGGCATGGCTGGAATCGTCATGGCTGTTCTGATCTTCTTCGGCATCCGAGAGATACCGCGTGGAAAGTCCGAACCGGAATTTCAAGGGATGGAAGAGATCGGACAATTCCGATTTTCCTGGAACTCGCTTAAGGACGCACTCAAGAAAAAAACCATGTGGTTTGTTTTCCTGCAAGGATTTGCCGGCGTATTTCCCTGGAATGTGATCACCTTCTTTTTCTTTGGTTATCTGATGGCAGAACGTGGCTATAACAATAATGATGTGTTAATGACAATGGCGCCGATCATCCTTATCCTGGCGGGCGGATATTTCCTCGGCGGAGTTTTGGGCGATTGGCTTTTCAAGCGGACAAAGAAAGGTCGAATCCTGATTTCAAGCGGAGGGGTGATCCTGGGGGCGATATTCCTTTACTTCGCACTCATGACGCCCGTCGATCAGAAAACCAACTTCTTCATATTGATGAGTCTGACTGCGTTATTCATGCCATTCTCCTCGCCGAATGTGATCGCGACCGTATTTGATATCAGTTTGCCAGAGGTCCGCAGTTCCGCCCAGGCAGTGGAATACTTCGTGGAAAATAGCGGTGCTGCTCTTGCGCCCACGTTAGCTGGTGCTATAGCTCTATCAACGGGAAGCAAACAAACGGCAATCATGACGGTCTGCATCACCGCCTGGGTCATCTGTTTCTTCCTGTATTTGGGCGCACTCTTCTTTGTTGAAAAAGATATCAAATCACTGCATCTCACGCTGGAAGAACGCGCAGAAAAAGAAAAAGCCGCCCAAGCGGCTTCCTCCTGAACGGACTATTTCTACTGATTAATGCCTGCAGGAACCACAAGACCCTCCATTGCAACCGCCACAACCGCCACTGGAAGGTTGGGATGACAGGCTGACTCCACCCGTTGAATGAGAATAGCAAGCGCTGATCATGCGATGAGTATCGTTTCCCTGGCAGTAACGGCAGTTAATTTGAGAATCTGCCTGGCTAATCAAGCGCAGCGCATCGAATTTCTTTCCACAAGTTTGGCAGCGATATTCATAAATGGGCATTAAGACCTCATCCGATTGAAGGGTTTAAGAAATGATTTCGATAGTATAGCACTAACAGTAGAATGGCAAGCTGGATCGATGCAAACCCGATGGTAGAGAATTGATCATAGTAGAAGATCAACAAGTTAAGGATGGTAATAACCAGGATCATCCCCAGATAGGCTAATGCGATCCCCAACTTCTTACGGCGAAACAACAATAACATCCCCGAGATAAATAAAACGAGCGCTATCAAACCTTCCAGAATGACCCGGGCAGTCAACCAATCCAATCCTGAGGACGCGGTAACCAGGTTCGTGGAAATGTAAGGCTCAACAATACTGCCCATATTTTGTACTGAATCCAGGGATAAGAAGAATCGCAACGGATAAATGGAAAGGTAGATACTCAGGCATAAGATCGAAACAAGGATTGTGTTATAGATCAACTTCTCGGTAAAGTATTTACCGATGGTTTTTTGAATATACTGACTTATCCGGTCGGTGAAATATTCCTTTTTGGCAATGGTAATTACACTTTCCGATTCAACAAAATGGAGGAGCTCATCAGCCAACCGGCGATAATCAGGATCTTTTGATTTGGTTCGGATCGTGGTGAGGGTACTGATAAGTTCGGTTTTTTCTTCCTGATCCAATGCATGTTCCAGCACTTCTTCCATCAGGTCAAATGAATGATATAGCGCGGAGCGATCGTCGACCGGTTTATTCTTTTTGGCTTGAAAATACAGGATCGATGCGATCAGGAAAAAACTGTATATGATCGGCGCTGCAGGGGGATAGAAATAGTCGTTATTGCTGGTGATGAATTTCCCAACCTCATCAATGAATAAACCCATACCAATGCCGCTCAGAATGGCACTCAGAGAATAGACCCAGCGATTCGCAAATTGCAATGGTATCACGGCGGCTATGTAGAGGATCAATCCGCCCCATAACACATGCGCCAGGTGGAAGTTACCGCCTCCAATTCTGGGGAAACCGGTGAGATTAAGAAAGATGCGGGTGAGGGTGACTGAGAGGGCAAAACTAACCAGCATGAGGAGCAGGTATCTCACTGCTCCGGCGCGCTGTACGGATCGTTTAATGCGGGTCAAGCTTTCGATCATAATGGTACATTATCGCACAAAAAAACCCGCATCCGCGGGTTCAAAGAAAGTTCAGAGTGGCGAGGGTGGGATTTGAACCCACATCCAAGGGCTTATGAGTCCCCTGCTCCACCGTTGAGCTACCTCGCCGGAATGGTTGAGCGCGATGAATATTACTATAGGGCATGGGTTTTGTCAACAAACTATCCTTTGAGAGGTCGTTACGAGTATAAATACTCCCATACCGGAAGAGCCGAAGAGTCAGTATAATTAGCCATCAAAAAATGAGGAGAAATTTGTGAGCTGGAATACACAAGGTACGATCGCCAAGGAAGGCGATCTGGTTGAACTGGTTGGTTTGAACCATAAGCATTTTATTGTCACACTCAAAGCAGATGCCGATCTGCAAACCCACCGCGGCGTTTTATTGCACAATGATCTTATCGGTAAAACCTGGGGAAGCCAGGTTTTCAGCCATATGGGGAGTCCTTTTTTCCTCCTGCAACCGTCTCTGGCGGACCTGCTGCGCGGCATAAAACGAAATACGCAGATCATTTATCCAAAAGAGATCGGATATATTCTGGTTCGGATGGGAATTGGTCCCGGTGTGAAAGTGGGCGAAGCGGGGACAGGTTCCGGCGCACTGACCACAGCTTTGGCTTTTTCCGTCGGAAACGAAGGAAAGATCTACACTTACGAGCAAAAAGAAGAAAATATCCACCTGGCTCAAAAGAATTTGCAAAAGGTAGGATTGCAAGACCGGGTTGTGTTTCACCATCAGGAAATCAAGGACGGATTTTTGCAGACCGATCTTGACGCGGTATTCTTGGATATGAATAATCCATTTGACTACATGGCACAGGTCAGGCAGGCGCTAAAACCCGGTGGTTTTTTTGGCAGCATCCTGCCTACCGCGAACCAGGTCTGCAAATTACTGGATGCGTTACGACAGGAGAAATTCGCATTCGTGGATGTCCTTGAGATAGCGATGCGATTTTATAAAGCGGAGCCGGAAAGGTTCCGACCGGTGGATCGGATGGTTGCCCATACCGGATTTTTGATTTTTGCCAGACCTGTGGTCTTTGCAGATGCGGAAGGTATGGAAGAACTGATCTCAGAAACGAACCGTCAGGAAGATCAATGAGTTCAGCCATCGACTCGCTTACGATAGAGGAAATAGCGCAGATCTTCCAGGAATCAAATTCGGATAGCGAATTTGTGTTGCCCGCCACCGATCCTGATTTTCTGGAAGCAGCCGTTTTCATTCTTCTGGTTCGGGAGGAGGAGCAATGGAAAATGCTTCTGACGCGGAGGACCGATACTGTAAGAGATCACAAAGGACAGGTATCCTTTCCGGGCGGTGCCAGGGAAGAGACAGACACGAGTATCCAGGAGACCGCTCTGCGAGAGACCTGTGAAGAAATCGGGGTAGATCCGAAAGATATCACCTTCTTCGGCCGACTTACAACGATGAAATCTGTATCCAGCTATATCATCACACCATTTGTCGGTTATCTACCCTGGCCATATCCATTAAAATTGGCCGAGAGTGAGGTGAGTCGGGTATTTCTGATTCCTTTGAATTGGCTGGAAGAATCATGCAACTGGGAAGTGGAATGGTTTACAGGACTTCCGGATGGTATTCGCCGGCAGGTGATACGGTATCACCCTTACGATGGTGAGATCCTTTGGGGAATAAGCGCCTATTTTGCACAGCAGGTAATCCGAATTATAAAGCAACACACCCGGGAATAACCCGGGTGTGTTTCGAAGTCTGATATAAAGATTTTATTTTTCTTCTTCTTCTTCAGGTTTCTTACCACGTTCGATAACTTCAGGTTCCTCGGCAGCAGGTACTGCAGCTACTTCTTCCACTTCCTCTGCCTTCGGTTGGTTGACCACTACGACCAGTTCTTCGGGGTGAGACATAATCTGGACTTTCGATCCCAGGTCGATATCACGGACGAAGATACCATCACCGATCTGAAGCAGTTTCGAAAGATCAACGGTGATCTTTTCAGGAAGATCCTGCGGCAGACTTTCCACGTCAAGCTCATTCATATTGGTGTAGATGATGCCGTTGTAGTCCTTCACAGCCGGTGAAAGGCCAACGAAATCGATCGAGACCTTTGTACGCAGTTTCTCGGTCAAAGAAATGACCTGGAAATCCACGTGTTTCAGGGTACCACGGATGAAATCTCGTTGTTTCTCCCGGATCAATGCAGCGCTTTCGACGCCATCCACATTTACATTGACAATTGTTGATCTGGAAACAGAATGCAATATTTTGGTTGTGTCGTGCAGATCCATGCTGATGGCGATCGATTCGAAATTATGACCATAGATCACACCGGGCAATTTCCCTTCACGACGCAGTGCACGAACCTTTTTGCCGGTTACAGTTCGTTTTGAAGCTTGAATTACTACTTTTTCCATTCGATTTTCCTTCGAGCCCTCTCACCCCGTAGGGTTACCCTGCTCCATGTAAGATTTACAGCCTTTTATTAGGCGGCGAGTAATTTTAGTCTGCTTGCGGAGAACCGTCAAGGAATACAGGCTATTACAAACCAGCAAATTAATTAGAACCATCCTCGTTTTTTAAAGAATATCAGCATTCCAACCGCGGCAGTAATGAAAACGATCCAGACATATAAATAGCCGTAATGCCAGTTGATCTCTGGAAAATATTTAAAATTCATGCCATATACCCCTGCTAAGAAGGATAATGGCAGAAATATGGTTGAAACGATGGTTAAGGCTTTCATTACTTCGTTTAGTCGGTTAGATGTGGCAGATAAATAGATATCCAATGTGCCTGACACGATATCCCGAACTGACTCGATCAGGTCTTGTAATCTCACCAGGTGGTCGTAGATATCTCTAAAATAAATGCGATGCTTTTCGGCGATCATACCAAAATCATCTCGGCTCAACCGGTTCATGATCTCCCGTTGAGGAGTAATGAAACGCCGTAATGAAAGGGTTGCATGTTTTAAGTTAAGGATCCGTTGCAACGTCTCGGGTTGCGGTTTTTCCAGTACCCGGTCTTCCAGCCATTCAATCTCGTCATCCATCCGATCCAGCAAGGGCATATAGTCATCGACCAATTCATCTAATATGGTATGGAATAAGAAATCAGCGCCATTTGTCATGATACGTTCGTCTTTTAGAATTCGGTTGAGGACATCATCGATGATCGGTAATTTTTCTTCGCGGGTCGAGCAAACTACGTAATTCTTCCCTAGGAATGTATCCAATTCCCCCATACTTTAATTCTTCTATCTCACCATGATCAGGAAGCAAGGCGTGGGTGATGAGAAATAAATAGTTATCGAAGCCATCCAGTTTTGGGGTCTGATACCCTTGGCTTAGACAATCTTCGATGGTCAGAGGATGGAAGTGGAAAACATCTTTAAGGAGCCCCGCAATTTCCTCTTCAGTGCCCTGTTCAAGAATGACCCAAACCAGGCCAGTACCATTCTGAATGACCTGAGTGATCTCATTTATTGGTAAATCATATGAATAAAGGTTATCAGGGGATAGATATACAGTACGAACCATACTGGCTCCTCATGACTTGCGCAAAAGAATCTCTTCCACAAATTATAGTACCAGTTATACTAATGGTTACTTTGGATGGAGGGAAATGAGATGGAAGAGATCAATGCGGAAAATTTATTGGCGAAAATTGCGGGAAAGATGACCAGTAATTCGCTCGCCGGTTTGGATGGCACACTTCAGTTGGAATTGACAGGTGAAAAAGTGGGGATATGGCATGTGGTCATCAAGGACGAGAGCTATCATGTAAACGAAGGACCTTCTCCTACTCCGACACTCACCATGACATGTGATTCGAAAGTCTTTGCGGAGCTGCTCACAGGACGCCTGGATATCATGCAATCATTCATGTCTGGCAAGTTAAAAATCGCCGGAGACATGTCTCTGGCGATGCGTTTAGCTGGAAATTTGTAATGGGACTTTCGAAGGAGTAATTCGTTATTGTTGCCAGATGCCCCATTCGAAACCGGAAGGATCTTCCATCATCGAGAAATCCCAGGGTTCCATGCCCAGGGCAAGGACAACTGGGTAAGGGGAGGCAGTTTGGGCCTTCTCTTTGGTTTGTTCCAATAACGCAGGACCGTACGGGCAAAATGGGGTCGTCATAATGATATTGACGATCAGTGAATCTTCCTGCACCGAAATATTACGGATTAAACCCAATTGGATGATACTCATTCCAATTTCGGGATCCATTACTTGATTCATGGCACTTTTAAGAGGTTCAACCAAATCTGGGTGGGTTGTCTCAATCTCCCACACTGCTTTTTTGGGTTCGATCGGATTATTCATACGGTTTGCTCATCTAATACTGGTGGTTTAATCAGGAATGTGCAATGGGCGCTTCCGCCGAGTACACAGCCAATTTTTTCCACCGGAATGGATAAAACGGATGCAATCATTGTCTGATCAACGGTACAGACTTCCGGGTGATCCTGTCCGACATGGTAGTATGGGCAGGTGTTTTCGACGATCATATACTGCTCGCCCTGTTTCTCCCATTCCACATCAAATCCCTCTTTGGATAACAAACTGGTTATCAAATCCAATTTCTCTTCCAAATTCATGTTTTTTGCCTGCTCTTTATATCCCTGGGAAGCGGTTTCAGCGATCGAGGTGAAGAGTGAATCTACCATCGCAGGGCGGCATGGACGATTTTAGTTGAGAGAGAAGACGATTTGTCAGCCGCATATAGCTGGTAGGGAACTTCTCCTGTCCGGATTCGGTCAGGAAATATACCAGCCGGGGTCTTCCGACACCATGCCGTTCCTCTTCGGTAGAGATCAGGCTATCTGCCTGAAGTGCATTCAGGTGATGACGCACGGAGATCCCATTGATACCGACCACTTCGGCTATCTCATTGGTCGTGGATCTGGGGTGATTTAATAAGGCTTGCAGCACTTTTTCGCGAGTACTTTTCATAAGCGATCCTACTTTTCCTTCGTTGATCAAAAACCAATATAACACAGGAAGAGGAAATATGCAATATTTATGAATATTATAATAAATATTGACGAAATTGGGTCGCTATGCTATAATCCAGCGTGCTTCAAAGATTATATGGATGCGATCGCATCTTCGGTTGAGGAGAATTATGTCCAAACTACAGATTCAGAACTTGCATGTTTCGATAGACCAGAAAGAAATCTTAAAAGGTGTGGACCTGACTGTAAATTCTGGTGAGGTTCATGCCATCATGGGTCCAAATGGCACTGGGAAATCCACCCTGGCGAATACGCTAATGGGGCATCCGAGCTATACGATCACAGAAGGCAATATCTTGCTGGATGATGTCAGTGTGCTGACAATGGATGTTAACGAAAGGGCACAGCTGGGATTATTCATGGCATTCCAATATCCAGTAGCCATACCTGGTGTTACATTGGCTAATTTTTTACGGACTGCCATCAACGCAAGACGTAAGAATCAAAGCCCGGAAGATAAAGGTATGCCCATACCGGAATTTCGAAAAGCGATGATCGAACGGATGGATTACTTAAAAATGGATCATGGTTTCGCCGGCAGATATCTAAACGATGGATTTTCCGGTGGTGAGAAAAAGCGGGCTGAAATATTGCAAATGGCTATGCTCTCGCCCCGGTTTGCCATCCTTGATGAGACAGATTCAGGTTTGGATATTGACGCATTGAGAATTGTGTCTGATGGCGTGAACTCGCTTAGAGGTCCGAATCTTGGGATAATGGTCATCACGCATTATCAACGAATATTGAATTATATCGATCCTGATTATGTCCACGTCATGATGGATGGAAGAATTGTGGAAACAGGGGGGGCTGAATTGGCCCTTAATCTTGAACAGCACGGCTACGATTGGGTTCGAGAAAAAGTTGAGAATAGTCTCTCGTAATTGCCTGTTCTTTATTGGAGGTAGATATGGGTACTGAAAAGCAGGCAGAATTCCTTGATCAGATTGTCCGATTATAAGTATGGGTTCAAAGATCCAGATAGTTTTGTCTTTAAAGCGAAAAAAGGCCTCGATTCTGATGTAGTAAATCAGATATCAAGTATGAAAGGTGAACCAGAATGGATGCGGAGTTTTAGACTCAAATCCCTGGCTCATTATGAAAAACGTCCTATTCCAACCTGGGGTGCTAATCTCAGCGGATTGGACCTGAACAATATCTATTACTACATCAAACCGACGGAATCGGAAAGTAAATCCTGGGATGATGTTCCAGACACCATAAAAAATACCTTTGATCGATTGGGAATCCCTGAAGCGGAAAGAAAGTTTCTGGCCGGGGTAGGCGCGCAATACGAATCTGAAATGGTATACCACTCCATTCAGGAAAGTTTAAAGAAACTTGGCGTCATTTTTTTATCAATCGAAGAAGGATTACGCCAATATCCCGATCTATTCAGAGAATACTTTGGGACAGTAATACCGGTTGAAGATAATAAATTTGCCGCACTGAATAGTGCGGTCTGGTCAGGTGGATCTTTCGTTTACGTCCCGAAAGGGATAAAAGTGGACCTTCCCCTCCAGGCCTATTTCCGCCTCAACCAGGCGAATATCGGACAATTTGAACGCTCTCTCATCATTGTTGATGAAGGCGCCCAGGTGCATTATGTGGAAGGCTGCACGGCTCCCACCTATACCACCGACTCACTGCACAGCGGTGTGATCGAGATCATCGTCAAAAAAGGTGGTCGAATGCGCTATACCACCATCCAAAACTGGTCCACAAACGTTTTTAACCTTGTCACGCAACGTGCACTTGTGTATGAAGACGCTGCCATGGAGTGGGTCGACGCCAATTTAGGCTCGAAAATTACCATGAAATATCCTTCCTGCTACCTGCTTGGTAAAGGTGCTCGTGGAGAAATTTTATCTATGGCTTTTGCAGGTGCTGGGCAATACCAGGATACCGGTGGCAAAGCGATCCACCTGGCGCCGTATACAAGCAGCAAGATCACGTCAAAATCCATTAGCAAAGGTGGTGGGCGGACATCCTATCGTGGACTATTACGGGTGGCCAAAGGAATGCACGGAGTCAAATCCAATGTGGTCTGCGACGCTCTTTTACTTGATCCAAAATCACGATCGGACACCTATCCATATATCGAAGTGGATGAAGAGGATGTGACGATCGGGCACGAAGCCACAGTTTCCAAAGTCGGTGATGAACAACTTTTTTACCTCATGAGCCGAGGGCTATCCAAAGAAGATGCCATAACCATGGTTGTGTCGGGATTCATTGAACCACTGGTCAAAGAGCTTCCCATGGAATATGCAGTTGAAATGAATTGACTCATCCATTTACAAATGGAAGGGTCTGTAGGTTAATTTTTAAAATGGATAACATACATGACTGATGCACCGGTAATCATAAAACGCAGCATTAAAACCAAAGAGATTACAGATTTTCCATTTTCTGCGAATGATATACCCGTAAGTGATAATGAGAAAATCAATGAAATTCGCCAAAAAGCATGGGAAGTCTATCAATCGACATCATTCCCAACCCTGGCAGAAGAAGCCTGGCGAAGGACTGACCTGAGCCGATTGGATAAGCCATCCTACAGAATACCTGATGATCCGCGTCCATGCCAGAGATAAGTAAAGAATTGATGAAACCCCTGGCTGGAGACATCCAGGATGGCCAAATGGTGATACAACCATTCGAGGCTGAAAGCTCACTGGCGGAGATGTATATTCGGCAGGGTGTGATCTTTGCTCCGCTCAAGCAAGCAATTGAGATGTACCCTGAGCTTGTTCAGGATAAGTTGGCGAGCATAGTCCCGGCAACGGATGGTAAATTTGCTGCTCTAAACACTGCACTTGCAAACGATGGCGTATTTTTATATGTACCAAGAGGCGTATGCATTGATCATCCCCTTCACAGCGTAATCTGGGCTGGAGGGGATAAGACCTGCCATTTTTCTAGATTGCTGATCTGGTTGGAAGAGGGTGCCAATGTCACTTTTGTGCATGAATATGCTTCCTCGAATGTCCTTGAAGAAGACCTACTCCATATCGGAGTAGTGGAAGTATACGCAGGTCCAGAATTGAGATTAAAGTTTGTTGAGCTGCAATCATGGGGTGCTAATACCTGGAATATTACCCATCAACGGATCATCACTGGAGCCAATGCGAAAGTGGAGAAGATATTTGGCGCTCTCGGAAGTCAAACTACCAAAGACTTTACAGACTTTGATCTAGCAGGGCGCGGCTCCTCGATCAAAGCATCCGGGTTCTACTTCACAGATCAAGATCAACATTTTGATTATGATACCCAGCAAAACCATCTCGTGCCGGACACTACCAGCGATCTCCTTTACAAAGGAGCCGTCACAGGTCACAGCAGATCGATCTGGCAGGGGATGATCTATGTCGCCCCGGGAGCAGCAAAAACAGATGGCTACCAGGCAAACCGAAATCTGGTCTTGAGTTCCACTGCTCGCGCCGATTCCATACCGGGATTGGAAATTTTGGCTGATGATGTCCGATGCACACATGGGGCAACCGTTGGGAAGATCGATCCTGAGCAAATTTATTACTTACAGGCTCGAGGATTATCCCTTATTGAAGCGAAAAGACTCATCGTGGAAGGATTTTTTGAACCCATTATGGACCGGATCCCATTCGAAGGGGTTAAAGAAAGATTCCGCAAATCTATTAAGATAAAAATGAATACAATTAGTAAATAATTCCAGTAAAGAGACGAGGGAAAGAATACGATGGCACAATACCAGTTTATGAAACCACCTGAACCGGAATACAGTTACGATGTCGGTGACATTGTGGAAGTATTTTGCGATCATGAAAAAGGAGCGGAACGCATTAGAGGTTGGCTTAAAGGGATCGTAGTTCAGGTGGATGCGAAAATGGTTGCCGTTCAATTTCGCTCGAATGTCTTCCTCACCGATGGGTGGATGGTACCGGACCATATCCTTTGGTTCCCATTCACATCCGAACACTTGAGACCATCACAGCCAAAATCAAAAACTGAAAAAAGTAAAGTGATCGATTATTAATAGATCTTCAAAGAGATTGGGATTACTTTGATGTCTGACATTCGCAACGATTTTCCAATTTTGAAAAGAGAGGTTCATCCCGGGATTCCTCTCATTTATCTTGATTCAGCAGCGACATCGCAGAAACCATTCTCTGTTTTGGATGCCATGGATTCCTACTATCGAAATCAGAATGCCAACATTCACAGGGGAGTCCACACGCTGGCTGAAGAAGCCACCAGTGCGTATGAAATGGCTCGTAAAAAAATAGCCACATTCATCCATGCCCGAAAATCAGCAGAGATCGTCTTCACCCGGAATACCACAGAATTGATCAATCTTGTCGCCAGAACCTGGGTGAATACGAACCTGCAAAAAGGGGATCTGCTTATCCTGACAGAAATGGAACACCACTCCAACCTGGTTCCATGGCATATGCTGGCAAGCGAAAAAGGTCTTCGGTTGGAGTTTATTCCGGTCACGGATACCGGACTTTTGGATTTGACGGAATATGAACGTTTGTTACAACAAGATCCAAAGTTTGTATCTTTTACACACATGTCAAATGTTCTGGGGACCATCAACCCGGCAAAAGAGATGATAGCCCAAGCCCATAAATCTGGTGCGATCGTTCTACTGGATGGAGCACAATCCGTCCCTCATCTTCCTGTGGATGTGCAAGACCTGGATGTGGATTTTCTGGCTTTTTCTGCCCATAAAATGGTAGGACCAACTGGAATCGGCGCTCTATATGGCAAACAGGCTCTCCTGGAAGGGATGCCGCCATTTATGGGTGGTGGAGATATGATCAGGCAGGTTAAATTGCGTTCATTTACTCCCAATGATATCCCTTACAAATTTGAAGCGGGCACTCCCGCTATTGCTGAAGGCATTGGATTCGGTGCAGCCGTAGATTACCTGATGCAGGTTGGTATGCAAACCATTCAACAACACGAACAGGAAATCATTTCATATACCCTGGATCGATTGGCAGAGATACCCCAATTGCGGGTGGTTGGTCCGGATGCCTCTCACAAAGGTGGCGTTGCTGCATTCGTTATGGATGGGATTCATCCGCACGATGTCGCGCAGATTCTCGACCAGTCTGGAATTGCCATCCGTGCCGGGCATCATTGTGCCATGCCGTTACATGAACGTTTCCATCTTCCTGCTTCGAGCCGGGCAAGTTTTTATCTGTATAACACTATGGAAGAAGTGGATAAACTTGTCGAAGGGATTTGGAAAGTTAAGAAAGTGTTTGCGAATTAGGGTTCCAACTTATGGATGATTTATATCGAGAAGTAATCCTGGACCATTATAAAAATCCTTCCTACCGAGGTGAGTTGGAATCCGAATGATTTTTCCTATGAGGACGAAAACCCGCTATGTGGCGACCATATCCGGATTGATATCCGCGTCGATGCCAATAACGTCATAACGGAAGCCGCATTCAACGGTCATGGCTGCGCGATCTCACAAGCAAGCTCGGATCTGTTGCTAGAATCTATTATAGGAAAGCATATTGACGAAGTAAAACACCTGGATAAACAGTCGGTCCTTGATCTGTTGGGTATTGATCTCGGACCAGTGCGCCTCAAGTGCGCTTTACTGCCATTAAAAGTACTAAAAGCTGGCGTGTATGGCATCCATATGGGCGACGAAGACTAGCAAATGTACAACTATGTACTGGTCTCTGAAGAGAAAGTAAAGTTCTATCCCATTGTGGATAGTAGCGAAGTTCCGCCAGGTGAACGGATATTTCTGGAAATCGGCAAAGCAAGCATTGTGCTCTTCAATATTGCCGGGACATATTATGCCATCGCTGATGTTTGCAGTCATGATGATGGTCCGGTCGGGGAAGGGGAATTGGAGAATACGGTGATCACTTGTCCGCGTCATGGGGCGAAATTTGATGTCAAGACAGGTCATGCAGTCGGGATGCCGGCGGTTGAAGATATACCTGCTTTTCCGGTTCGTGTTCATGGATGGGATGATCCATATCGGCGTGCCTGTGTAATCCAAATCAGATAGATTAATATCCGAATTAACTAATAACCGGAACAACTAAAGTTGTCCCGGTTATTTTTTACTGGATCTCTTCTTTATTCACCCTTCAAAAGTACCGATAATACGGAGGGTTTCAAACCCTTCGGCGTAACGCCGTTCGACCAGAGCGCCATTTCTGATCAAAGTAGCCCGGGTAATCTCTGCGTCAAAATAATATTTTGTTTTATAGGTTGTATAAGCGGCCAGGGCTTTTACTTTTTGGTTGACTTCAGTCTCGTTAACTTCGACAAGAAAATTGGGGAAGAAACCATAACTGGATCTGATGACGTCATATCCGAGGACAGTTGTTCCACGGAACGCCCGCAAACATTCCTCCGTGACCGTCTTATGATCCTGGTGCAAATCGGCTGTGGTATGAGTAAAGACGATATCCGGGTGGAAAACCTGGTTGAATTTGATCAAATATTCCAGGATCTCCTGTCGTTGATCTGGAAATTTCCTTGTTTCGAATTGTTCTACCAGGACCTTTTCGCGGGGTAAACCAAGCAAAGACATGCTCTGGTAATGTTCCTCTATTAGGGACTTTAGGGCAGGATTCTTCTGATTATCGCTCAGCGTCACACAACGCAAGTCAGCTTGACCGCTTATCCGCGCGATCACAGCTGCGCATCCCAACTCTATATCATCCGGATGGGCACCAATGAAACAAATCTTCTTCCCGAAAAAGTTCATAAGTTTCCCTATTTGGTGGCGATGATCCCGCCTACCACCTTGGTCATAACCAATTTTCCATCGTTTTTGATCCGATTCTCTGCAACTGATTTAATCATATCCATAATGGCTTCGAATTCGTCTTTGTTCGAGAAGAGGCTGGTCCATAGTTTGCGATCTTCAGCCAGCGAAGCCCGAGTGTACTCTAAAAACGGTTGTACTGCTTCAAAGGTGAGTGGATTCTCAAAAAGTTTAACTTCTACGGTGGAAAAGGTTGCTTTTACGGAATCCAGGATAGCACTTCCATAACGGGAACTACCTGGCATGGGAGGAATCGGTTTTCCGGTGGCTTCCTTGATCACGTCATAGAAAACTTGCTTATTGGTCGGCATAGGACCAGTGGAGAAAAGCCTGCCGCCGGGTTTTAATACTCGATGCATCTCACGGATGGTGAAAGGAATGTCTTCAGCATAGTAAATGGCAAAGCAGCAGGATAATAAATCATAGGTAGTGGAAGGCAACTGGAATGGTTGATTGAAATTCAATTCCATGAATTTCACCTTTCCGTTCGCTTTGGCTGGATTTTCTGCTTTTGCCTGTTCAAGGAGGGATGCGTTGACATCGCCACCGGTGATGTCACAATCCCCATTGAGGTATTTAAAAAAGGAAAAGCATTGTTTTCCCGCGCCGCAACCCACATCCAGGATCTTGCTTCCTTTTTGTAGTTTCAAGACATCCAGCATCCAAAGATCTATATTTTTCGAGCCAAATTTATTGTGAATATCGATCCTAGTCAATAGATCGCTGGTAGTTTCCTGATAGTTGATTTTCATGTATCCTCGCGTGAGATGAATTAGGTTGTAAGTATCCTCAGGGAAGCATTGTTTGTCAAGGATGAGACAATCTTAACATATTCTCGGCAATAATTCACCGGTAAGCATGGGTACAAATCGAGAGGAGCCGTATATGGTATGTAATATCACTGTCCCGGGATCGGTAGTTTGCACTACCCCGATGACTGCTGCTTTCTCTGACGAAGGGAAATCATGAAGTATTGTCAGTATGGCGTCAGTGTGATCCGGGTTTGCAATAATGATCACCTTGCCTTCGTTGGCGACATAAAGCGGATCAAAACCTAACATTTCGCAAGCCGATTGTACCTGCGGCTTGATCGGCAGATCCTTTTCCTCGATGTGGATGCTAACCTGACTCTGGCACGCGATCTCATTTAATGTCGTGCCAACACCGCCTCTGGTCGGATCTCGCAGAACGTGAATACCCATACCCCTAGATAATAATTTTTCAATCATATGGTTGAGGGGGGCAACATCCGATTCGATATCAATTTCGAAGGCAAGGTCATTTCGAGCGGCTAAAACTGCGATGCCATGATCTCCCATTGTTCCGGAAAGGATTACAACATCACCAGGTTTTGCCTGCCTGCCGGATATTTCCGGGCGTCCAACCGGAACAATACCCAAGCCGCTGGTATTAATAAACAGCTTATCAGCTTTTCCCTTTTCCACAACCTTTGTGTCACCAGCAACGATGAGCACTCCTGATTCTTCTGCAGCTGTCGCCATGGACTGTACGACTTGTTCGAGTACTTGAATATCCAGACCTTCTTCAAGAATGAAGCCGGCAGTCAGGTATTTTGGTATTGCCCCAACCATTGCCAGATCATTGACCGTCCCACAGACAGCCAGACGACCAATATCACCCCCCGGAAAAAACAGGGGAGTAACAATATGAGAATCAGTAGTGAGGGCTATATGTCCGGCAGATGGATCTATTGGAAGGATGGCAGAATCATCGCCTTGCAATAAAAATGTATTGGCAAAGTATTTCTTAAATATTCTCTCGATCAGTTGCTGGGATAGGTGCCCACCACTACCGTGACCCAGGATGATCTTGTCTTGATGCGGTAAGGGTAGTGGGCAAAGAAGTCCATCGGCGAGATCAGGCATTCGACCTCTCCCGGCGATATCGAAAATACGCTGAACAAGCACCTTCATTGGATACCATGGGAGCCCCCAATGGAGTGGATGGGGTGCAGAGTGTTCCAAACGCCGGACATTCGTTCGGCTTTTTCACTCCGACCAGGATCTCACCCGCAATGCATATATCACTTTCCCTGGTCTGGATATTTCCGGTATCGAAGCGTGTTTCTGCATCATAGAATGCAAATTCTTTACGAAACGAAAATCCGCTCATGGGAATGATTCCAATTCCTCGCCAGGCACGGTCTGATGGTTCAAATATCTGATTAATGATGGCTTGCGCAGCTGTATTTCCTGCCTGAGAAACCGTGCGTTCATAGGAATTTTGGACAATAGGCTGGTTTTTTTCCAGTAATTCCACACAATTCAACAATCCATGTAAGAGGTCGACCGGTTCGAACCCCGTAACCACAATCGGGGTGTGGTAACGGGCTGCGATGGGTAGATATTCCCAATACCCCATCACTGCGCACACATGACCCGCAGCCAGAAACCCCTGCACACGATTGACCGGTGAGGATAGAATCGCTTCCATCGCTGGCGGAACCCTTACCTGAGAAACCAGGAGGGAATAATTCTCTACCCCTAAGGACTTAGCTTTGATGACGCTCATTGCATTAGCAGGTGTAGTGGTTTCAAAACCGATAGCAAAAAATACCACCTGTTTATCAGGGTTTTCGCGGGCAATTTGCACAGCATCCAATGGTGAATACACTACCCGTACATCCCCGCCAGATGCACGGATGGAGAACAAATCCTGTTCAGATCCTGGAACACGCAGCATATCGCCATACGATGTGAAAATGACATTAGGTTGGGCGGCAATATAGAGCGCGCGGTCGATCATCTCAAGAGGGGTGACACAAACCGGGCAACCCGGACCGTGAACCAGTTCGATGGTGTCAGGAAGCAGTTGATCCAACCCATATTGCATAATGGAATGTGTCTGCCCACCACAAATTTCCATCACCACCCAGGGAAGTTTGGCTGTTTGACGAATTTTCTCAGCCAGATGCTTGACGACTTCCGCATCACGAAATGGTTGAAGCATCAGTCCAGCTCCAGTGATTCGCCCGCTGCGTCCATCTCTGCTAACAGACCGCAATGTCTCGAGAGCATCCTCTTCGTTAAGCTGTGAAATGGCAAACCCGACATGGATGATGGCATAATCGTCCACCCTGGCATCTGGCAAAGTCTCGAAGCAGGCTTCACGTGTTACGCCCCCAAAATCGACTTTTCCCATCCTGATCCCATCTTTAAGGTAAAGTTCAATAATTTTTCCAGGAACACCTAAACACATTACGACTTCCTTTCTAGGAGCTTGTGACCGGCAATAATTGCCTGACCGTAGCTGATACATCCATCGTTCGAAGGTAATTGGTGGTGGACTAATACATTAAAAGATCTTCTTCCAACAATTGCTTCGTGTTTTCCACCAAATATTTATTTTGCCATACCCCACCGCTTAGCGCGACGTCTGCAATTGCAAGGCTGGACCGAATTCTGCGGCAAAGTTCCAAGTTGAGATTAATCAGACCTCGATGGAATTTCGCTGCAATCCGTCCAGCAGGAATTTGTTCCAAACAATCCTGGACCACCTGCTGTAGTAATGGCTGTACCCGGATTATATCCCCTTCAATTTCGAAATCATATTGGTCTTTCTCCGAAAGGTCGATAGAGTTCTCTAATTCGATGGCTAATTGACCTTCATAGGTGGCTATCTGACCGATGCCGGATAAAGAGGCGACAACGTCAAATAAACGCCCCATACTCGATGTAGGAACGATATTGATCTCTTTGGTGAACTGAGAAAATAAGATATCGCGTTCTGCTTTCCTACTGAACGATACAGGTTGTAGCTGTGGATCCCATTTAATTCCGCAATGGTGCAGGTAAGCCAGAGCGATACGATAAGGTTTCCGAATTGAATTATCACCACCAGGTAATGGCATGTAATCCAAATGATAAGCCCTTTGATAAGCAGAATAATCTCCGATCAGCACTTCACCACCCCAAATGGCTCCATCAGTACCATACCCGGTTCCGTCGTAACAAAGTCCAATAGCTGAAGAGCCATTCCAGTCATTTTCACCAAGGCAAGCTGCCAGGTGGGCATGATGATGCTGTACCTGTACCAAAGGGGTATTGGTCTCAGAAGAAAACCGGATGGCAAAGTTGGTCGAAATAAAATCCGGGTGCAGATCGCATGCAATCAACTGAGGTGTAATTTTGAAAAGAGATTGGTAATGCTGGATGGTATGTTCGAACGATCGATAGGTTTCCATATTTTCCAGGTCGCCTATATATTGACTAATAAAAGCGCGATTCTTATAGGTAAAGGCGATGTTATTCTTCAACAACGCCCCGCAGGCAAGGGTGGATGGTTGTTCGGTGGGGAGGGATACCGGTTCTGGCGCATATCCGCGTGATCTCCGAAGAATGGCAGCCTTATCCGATATCACCCGAACTACGCTGTCGTCCTCGCGAATATGAATAGGACGGTTGTTGGTTAGATAGGCATCAGCGAGAATATCCAGTCGGTGCATCTCGTCATCACGGTAGACGATTGGTTCCTCACTCATATTTCCGCTGGTCATCACAAGCAAATCCGTATAATTCGGTTCCGTTGCGCATAGCATTACGTGAAGTGGAGTATATGGAAGCATCATGCCCAACGTATTTTGCCCGGGCGCAATTGCATCCGGCAGTAACTTCTCCCCCTTGCGGTTGAGAATGACAATGGGTGATGCTTTTGAAGATAGCAGATTTTCCTCAGGTATTACGGTAGTCGCATACTCGCGAATTACTGAAAGTGATGGAGCCATCAGGGCAAACGCCTTGGCACTGCGTTTTTTTCTTTCCCTTAATCGAATGACAGCGCCTTCATTATGTGCGTCACAAGCCAGGAGAAATCCACCCAACCCTTTGATGGCAATGATCTTCCCAGCCATGATCATCTCACGAGCCATATGGATTGCAGAGTCCTTCTCTGCCAGGATTGTATGATCCTGAACTAGTGAAACATGGGGTCCACAATCAGGGCAGGCGATGGGCTCCGCATGAAACCGGCGGTTTCGCGGGTCCATGTATTCCTTTTCACACCGTGCACACATTGGAAATCCGAACATGGTCGTAACCTGGCGGTCGTAAGGCATATCCCGAATGATCGAATATCTGGGACCGCAATTTGTGCAATTTATGAAAGGATAGCGATAGCGCCGATCTGTTGGATCCAACATTTCTCTTAAACAATCCGGGCAGATCGATACGTCAGCAGGTACAAGCGAAAAAGCCTGCTGATCCTTCACACTCTTGCGGATATCGAATGCTGCATATCCGTTTGGATCTATCCATTCTTGAATAAGGCTCTCCACTCGAGCCAGAGGAGGAAGTTCTTCTGGGAATTGAGCTACGAAAGAAGTGAGATTATCATGTTGGCCATTTAATTCGATCACAACTCCGGCAGAGGTATTCTGTACCCATCCGGTGAGATCGTTGCGAACGGCGAGGCGGTAAACATACGGCCGGAAACCAACTCCCTGAACCACTCCATTTACCAGAAGGCGAAGACCTTTCACTATGTCAATTCCATCCCCTTACGGGTGATGTACCTCATTCATAAGCCAATCAATCCAAGATTGAAATCCTTCTCCGGTTCTGCTTGATATCGGAAAATGAACCAAATCCGGATTTAACATGCGGACACCATCGAGGAAGTAAGCAAGGTTAAAGTCAACATAGGGAAGCAAATCGGTCTTGTTCAGGATCAAAACATCCACAGATTTATACATGGCGGGATATTTGTAAGGTTTATCGTCACCTTCCGGGATTGAGGCGATCAGTACATTTTTATGCGTTCCTAGCGCAAATGCAGCCGGACAAACCAGATTCCCTACATTTTCAACGATCAACAAGTCGAGTAGTTCCAGAGGCATGGCTGCCAAACCCTGGCGAAGCATCGGAGCATCCAAATGGCAATCGCCGCCGGTGTTAATTTGTTTTACCGGAATGTTAACGACCGCATTGATCTTATCGGCATCGATCGTTACCGGCGCCGTATCTCCCTCAATAACACCGACCCGGCAAATCTGATTAATCCGCTGGATGGTCTGAATGATCACACTGGTCTTTCCCGCACCAGGTGAGGCCATAATATTTAATGAAAATATCTGATGAGAATCCAGAACCTGCCGGTTTTGTTGCGCGATTTGATCATTCGCGCTGAATATATTTTCGATGACTTGAATTGATGTTTTTTCTGCCATTATCGTTTCACTCATTTCGTAATTTCAATGCTTTCCACCCTGAATTCATTCCCCGAAAGGATCTTGACCCGGTTGGAACCGCAGACAGGACATGGGGTGAGTTCTTGTTCAAGGTGGTATGTTGCCTGGCAATCTTCGCAAGATAGTTCAGCAGGAATCCGCTCAAAATGAAGCTGAGCGTTTTCGCAAATTGTACCTTTGGCAATCATGTCCCAATAAAATTGCACTGAATCATCCACAATACTGGCTAACTGCCCGATGACAATATGGATATCGGTAACCTGTACAGCCCCAGCATTATTTGCATGATTTTGGGATATCTCCAGGATATTTTCGGTTACAGCTAATTCATGCATATTTCAATACTCATATCTATCTTTTTAATCCTAAATACGCTCATAGGTCCAGAACTACTCGCTCTGGATGGGTGATGGCATTCAAATGGGTCCTTCGGGCGTTGCAAACCAGAGAAATTCCCCATTCTTCTGCCCATTCAATGGCCATGGAACTCGCGGAACGCATTGAGATGATATAGGAGGTTTTCAGCCTGATCGCTTTTTGCACCATATCAGAACTGATCCGACCGGTAGTGAGCAAGATCGGCTGATTGAGTTTTTTTTCATCCAGAATAAGGCAACCTGCAATTTTATCTATCGTATTGTGGCGACCAATATCCTCGAGATAATAGATAACCTGATCTCTGTCTGCTAAAGCCGATGTATGAACACCACCTGATTCTGTATGGGGATGTTGATGATCCTGGAATGTTTGAATTAAATAAAAGATTTGTTTGACTGTGATCAAGGAAGGGTCATTTATTGGTACAAATCTTTCCTGTCCAGGATCTACTGGTGCGGAGCTGCCATGACACCCTGAAGTCCGACGCCACGACTCTGGTTTTTTAACTGCATGATTCAACCATACATCCACGTTATCTCGCTGATCACAAACATGGATCGACGAGATTTCATCCCTGGAATTGATAAATCCTTCCGTATATAGAAATCCAATTGCAAGTTGCTTCAGGTATGTCGGAGAGCATTGGAAGGTAAGCCAGGTTTTGCCATTTACTGTCAAGGAAACGGAAGATTCAATAGCAATGCTCAGAGGCATGGATTCGGTGCCATCCATGGAAAACTGTTTTACATCTCTGTGTAATTGGCTGATATCCATCATAGTAGAACAAAAAATACAATACAGAGCGAAGCTAACACAATTATCAAAAGTAATACCAGAATATATTTTACTTTGGATCAATTCTAATTTAGACTAAATAAGTCCAGTTATTACATTCTAGCATGGTTATTGGGAAGAATGATACCAGCGAATCGCCTCCTGGATCGCTTCCCCAGCGAGAATTTGTGTTTTTTCTGATAGCCCCTGGACAAATTGAAATTCAAATCCCTGGATGGTGAGTAATACCGCATTCGGGCTTCGACCCTGTTTAGTTCGGGTGATGTCCAGTAGAAACTGAGGAGTCATGTGATGTGAGAGGGTGGAGGGTTCAAAATTTGGTTCAATTTTTATAAACTGAAGTTTGCCAAATTTATCCCCCATATAAGTGTCGATAAAACAGACCTGGTCGTATTTGATCAACAGCTCATTTAGCTCGGGAGTCAATTGCAGAATAAAGAATAGATCAGGCTCATTCCCCAATTGCTCGTAAAAATCGGCATTCCAATCCTCTTCGGGTCTTTGAAAAGCTTTGCCCAGTTGTTGCAAGACATACCAGGCGGCACCGTCATCTTGACGGTCCGGGTTTCCATAGGCTAAAAACAGGGTACGTTTTTTCATAGTCAGTTAAGATAGGAACGATGCCGAAAAGGCATCGTTCCTATGTCTTTCAGTTCAAAAATAACAAGTTATCGGGCGATGTTACGAACAAGATTGCCTTCCGAATCAACGATGTCCACCGAAATCGGCATCTGCCCAACTGCATGGGTAGAGCAGGAAAGGCACGGATCATGTGCACGGATGGCAGCTTCGACTCGATTAAGCATACCTTCCTTAATATCAGGACCCTTTACATATTCTTTGGCAACCATATCTACCGCGTTACTCATGGCGAAGTTATTATGACCGGTGGAGACGATCAGGTTCACCTTCTGAATCTGCCCGGACGCATTGGTGGTGTAGTCGTGGATCAAAGTTCCGCGAGGTGCCTCGATCACACCAACGCCATGTCCTTTGAAGTTCTGGCGGGTATTCAGAATATCAGTGCTTAGAATGTCAGGATCGTCTAAGAGAACTTTTACACGCTCGATGGCGAATAAGGTTTCGATCAAACGTGCGTAATGGTAATACAGCGTGTTTTCAACAGGTTTGCCGTTATTTATCTTTTTCCAATTCTGGAATTCTGCATTTGCCAATGGGGTATCCAATTGTTTGACATTGTTCAGACGCCCCAAAGGACCCACACGGTATACGCCACCCGGGTAACCCAACTTTTTATAATAAGGAAACTTCAGGTATGACCAATTCTCTACGTGCTCTGCAATAAAATCCAAATACAATCGTGGATCAAATTTTTCGAGTTGGTTGCCATCCTGATCAGATAAGCGGATTTGCCCATCATATAATTCAAGACTATCCTGCCCGGTGACCAGACCGAAATAACCTGTTTTGAAAACAGCAAATTTATTTACATCTTCCGCATTCGCTTCCGCCCACTGCTTCATTACCTGAATACCAACTTGGGTTGTTGCGATAGCCTCATCCAATCCTGCAAGGATCCCGTCGCGTTCAGCCGCTTTCAGCGCTTTGTTCACCCCACCAGGAATGGCAAATACAGGATGAACTCGGCGTCCACCAAGTGTGTGGATAATTTCCTGGCCGAACTTGCGGAGATTGACCGCTTTCACGGTCAAGCCTGCATTTGCCTGGATCAAACCGACCACATTGCGTATCGCGGGATCAGCATCGAAACCAAGCAGCAGGTCCGGACCAGCCAATTCAAAGAAATGCATACCGTGGCTCTGAATGACCTGTCCCATGTGCATGAGGTCTCGCAACAGCTTCGCCGGGCGTGGCGGTTCCGCTCCGGTGAGATCGTCACTCGCCTTGGCGGAAGCCAGGTGGTGGCTGACCGGGCAAATACCACAAATGCGGGGTGTGATCATCTGCATTTCGAAATACATACGGCCTTCGCAGAATTTCTCAAAACCGCGGAATTCGTTTACATGTAGGTACGCGCGATCTACGGATCCATTTTCGTTCATATGGATCGTGACTTTGGCGTGACCTTCAATTCTTGTGACTGGCTCGATTGTGATTTTTTGTGTGACCATGTTTCACTCCCTTTAGTGCCAGTTCAGTTTTTCGTCTTTGAGTACTGGCTTTCGTCCCTGTGCCAATTCACTCAAGACATAGAAGATGGTATCCGCATCAGGCGGGCAACCAGGAACGTGCAAATCAACTTTTACCACTTCATTCAATGCACGCACTTTGGTCGGGACGCATAGCTCAGGGTCTGAAGGGATCTTCCCTGATTCATCCGTGCTTTCTGTCTCAATATATGCACGGCGGAGGGATTCTTCAATGGTGAAGAAATTCCGCATGGCGGGGACTCCACCAAAGACGGCGCAGTCTCCCAGAGCAACCAGGAATTTGCAGCGGCTTCTCATTTTATGTGCAACTTCTTCATTGGCAGTGTTATTTACCCCACCTTCCAACACCCCAACATCCACACCGGATTCATCGGGTTCTTTCAGGTCTGTTATAGGGGTAGAACGGATGTCTACCAGTTCAGCCAGTGCAATAATCCGCTCATCGATATCGAGCAAAGACATGTGACAGCCAGAGCAACCAGCCATCCAATCGGTACTAATCTTAGGTTTTGCCATTTGATCTCCTTTCAGGCTTACCGATAAACAGAGCTTATGCTCCAGTCAATTCCGTAACCAGGAGGGATTTATCCAATGCCTTGGTCCACTCGCCATCCAGCTTGATATTCACAGCTTTGGCAAGATCTGTCAGCACGGATTGGTATGTAACGACACCTTCCGGCGCTTCCAGTACTTTTTCCGCTTTTTGAATTTTTCCTTCCAGGTTAATATAGTGACCGGTTTGCTCAGACCAGATCGGAGCAGGGATCACCACATTGGCCCTTGCGGTAAGGGGTGAGGAATATGCCGCCTGAACTACCAGGAATGGTACATTTTCCATTTCTTTCATCAGTTTCTGGGAAGGTTCTTCTTCGCCGAGGAAAACGAAAGCTGCCTTGGCGCCTCTGAAGCTAACCGCTTTGTCCAGATCGTATAGGTACGCGGCATACGCATTCGCATTACCCTTCAAACTGATAATGGATACTTCTTTGCCTGCTTTTTTCAGTCCAGCTACAAAATCGAACAGATTGGAAGCGACGATATCCGCTTTACCAGAGATGTCTTTGCCCAATACGACGGCAATTTTGCTGGCTTTTTTAACAAAATCTGAATCTGCAGCTTTCTGGAGGGAATCACTAGTCTTGCCATTCAGTGTGACAAATTCATCTGCGAATTCTTTGATCTTGCTCTGTGGATCACCTACAACGACCAGCTTCTTACCGAATGGTAATGACCGCTTCAGCATGAATCCGACAACCTGGTGGTCTTGAACCACATCCGCACCGACCGTGATAACGAGATCCGCTGATTCGATGGCATTCAGATCAGATTCATACGGTTTTTTGAATACAGATTTTAGAGAGGGTGAAGCTGAATTGTACGCGTATTCATCGATGGAACCGACTGAGGCAGCCTTCAGACCATCAGAAAAGACCTTTTTGAAGGCATAGAGCACTTCGCCCGGTAGGGAGGATGATACCATGGCAGTAAGTCCATCCGTTTTGAGTCCTGCGGATGCGGCAGCAATGGCGTCTTCATAGCGAGCCGCTTTCAACGCACTGTCATTTTTGACCATGGATGTCGCAATCCGGTTGCGGGTCTCGGCGAGAGGTTCAAAACGACCCAGACCACAAAGAACACCACGGTTGACTTCAGATTCCCAATCACCTTCAATACGGGAAATCGTGTTATCCCGATGAATGGTTTCAATTCCGCAGCCAACGCTACACTGTGTGCAGATGGACTTTGCGGTAATGGAATCTTTGACCCGTCCACGATAGGCGCTCTGGCGATCAATGAGTGCTCCAGTTGGGCATACCTGCACACATGAACCACACGAAACACAGGTCGAATTGCCTAGCGGAGTCCCCAAATCAGCCACCAGGAAACTATTGGCGCCACGTTCTTCGATCCCCAGGGTAAAATTACCAATCAATTCGGCGCAGGCTCGTACACAACGCCGGCAGAGAATACAGCGGTTATTATCGAGAACAAAATAAGGGTGGGAGGCATCCACCGCATACGGTTGCCAATTAGGTTGCAGCGGCCAGTGATCCATTCCTTCTGCGTATGCGGCATTTTGAAGCTCGCAATCGCCGCCTGAAACCTGACAAAACATACAGAAGTGGTTTCGTTCGCTAAAGAGTAGAGTAAGCACAAATTTACGAGCTTCTTTGACTTTAGCTGTGTTGGTATGAACGACCATGTTGGGCATGACTGGGAGAGTACAGGAAGGTTGTAATGTACGCATCCCTTCCACTTCGACCAGGCAGAGTCGGCAACCTCCATATGGAGTAAGCGATTTATGATCGCATAACGTCGGGATTTGAACCCCGGCGGATTCTGCCGCGCGCAAGACGGTCGTACCATCGGGTACTTCGAATTTTTTTTCATCAATCGTTACAGTGACCATGCGCTAACCTCTCTATTTGCTTGCTGAATATTTCCGTCCGCTCATTGCGCAGACGCCAGTTGGACATGATTTTAATTTGATATGGGCTTCCACTTCTGCGCGGAAGTGTTTCAGAATATCTTTGATTGGTGTTGCAGAAGTCTGCCCAAGACCACAATTGGACATCTCATATAAGAACTGGCTGATCTTTTCAAGGTCATCCAGGTCATCCATGGAAGCGGTCCCTTCGGAAACATTGCTTAATATCTGGTAGGCCCGTTCATTTCCGATACGACAGGGATTGCATTTCCCGCAGCTTTCATTCTTGAAAAAGTTCATTAACACTTTCGCCAGATCGACGACGCATGTGTCTTCATTACAGATCAACATGGCTCCAGATCCGAGCGCAACTCCTGCTTTCCCAAAGGATTCGAAATCCATGGGGGTATCTTGCAGAGCTGCGGGAATAATCGATCCGCTGGATCCACCTGTCTGAGCTAACTTGAAGGTCTTATTGCCCTTCATGCCTTTGGCGTAGATTTGGATTACTTCCCGCAGGGTGATTCCCATGGGAACTTCAATCAAGCCAGTAACATTAACATTTCCGAGAATGGTATACACTTTCGTTCCAGGGCTGGAGGGAGTGCCCAGCTGGCGGTACCAGGCTGAGCCATGAACGATGATCGCCGGAATATTTGCCAATGTTTCTACATTATTTACCAAGGTTGGCATATTCCATAGACCATTCGTGGTCGGGTATGGAGGTCGGGCTCTGGGTTCACCACGTTTCCCCTCAATCGACTCGATCAAAGCTGTCTCTTCACCACAAATATAAGCACCTGCTCCACTATGAATGTGCAGATCAAAACTGAAACCTGAGTCAAATATATTCTCACCCAGGAAACCCATTTCTTTTGCCTGATCGATCGCTTTTTGGATCCTTTCCTGGGCGAGTGCATACTCTCCCCGAATATAGAGGTACCCTTCATTGGCACCAACCGCATAAGCGGCAATTGTCATAGCCTCGATGATACAATGCGGGTCGCCTTCGAGAACCAAACGATCTTTGAAAGTCCCCGGTTCACTTTCATCCGCATTACATACGACATATTTCTTATCACTACGGGTCTTTGCTACAAATTTCCATTTCAATCCGGTTGGAAATCCTGCACCGCCACGCCCTTTCAGACCGCTCGCTTCAATTTCATCGATGACCTGTTCAGGTTTCATCTCCAATAAGACTTTGCCCAGAGCGGTGTAACCGTCATTAATGATGTAATCCTGTATGTCTTCGGGGTCAATGATCCCAGCCCGTTCCAATACAACTCGTTTTTCAGCAGGGAGTGTCCCTTTACGATTGGTAAGCCAGGCGATCTTTCCCGATAGTTCTTTAGTTGAAGCGACCAGGGATTCGGCGATCCTGCCTTTATACAAATGCTCTTCCACCAAATAATGAACATCTTCCGCTTTGACTGGACCATAAGTAATCGCTTCGGGGTACACGATGACGAGCGGCAATACGTCATGCCGACCGAGATCGCCTACTGTTGTGACCGAAATCTCATCCTGGAGGCCAAAGTGTTTGATTTCTTTTTCCATGAGAGCATAGATATCGCTTCCTCCGCGTGAGAGGCTTTCAGGATCGTTAGACACTAACACCATGGAGCGATAAGTTTTCATTGGACGCCCTCCTCTGAGTATTTCATCAGGATTTGAGGGATCTGCTGTGGTGTCAGGTTGCCGTAGATATCATCATCGATCTGCATCACCGGGCCAACTCCACACACACCCAAACAACTTACCGTCAGAAACGTCCATTTACCGTCGGTTGTTGTTTCCCCAGGGTTAATTCCCAATTGATCCAGAATTGCGTTATATACCAAACGTCCACCAACCACATGGCATGGTGCAGATTTGCAGAACCGAATGATATGTTTTCCCACCGGTTTGGTGGAAAGCATCTCATAAAAGCTGGCAACCGAAAAAATTTGACTTTTGGGCACTCGCATTCGTTTACTCAGTTCTTCGAGAGCCCAATCAGGTAAGTAACCAATTTCACGGTTGATGAATGTAAGGATGGGAATCAATTCATCCTTTTTTGGACCATACACATTCATGGCTTTTTGGACTGCGGAGAGAACTATCTCTTTGTTGTCTCCTGGTTCAGTCATGCTGCTCTTCCTCCTGGTTTGAAATATTCAACTTAAGTCAGTCTGAGCGTTAATTAATAACAATTGCATTGAAATTACAGACCTGCATACAGATACCGCAGCGTACACAGACATCGGGATCAATTACGTGAGTTTGCCGTCTTTCACCGGTTATCGCATTAGTTGGGCAATTTCGGGCACAAACGGTACAGCCAGTACAAATCCCGTCAATAATCTCGTACGAGATCAATGATTTGCACACTTTGGCAGGACATTTCTTTTCGTGAATATGCGCTTCAAATTCCGGTCGGAAATGTTTCAAGATCGTCTCTACTGGATTTGGTGCGCCCTGACCTAAACCGCAAAGGCTGGTGGTTTTGATCTGTTCACAGAGCATATCCAAGGTTTCCAAATCACCATCCTGGCCCTTTCCTTCGCTTATCTTTTGCAGTATTTCCAAGATCCGACGTGTACCTACACGGCAGGGAGTGCATTTCCCACAACTTTCGTCCTGTGTGAACTCCATAAAGAAACGAGAGATATCCACCATGCAGGTCTCGTCGTCTAAGACGATCAATCCGCCGGAACCCATCATAGACCCGACACTGGCGAGGCTTTCGTAATCTATCGGCAAGTCAAGAAACTTTTCAGGTATACAACCACCCATCGGGCCGCCGGTTTGAATTGCTTTAAAGCCTTTATCGTCTTTTATCCCGCCGCTGACATCATAGATCACTTCACGCAAGGTGATGCCCAGCGGCACTTCAATTAGACCTGTGTTCTTAACATCACCTGCAATCGCAAAAGTTTTCGTCCCTTTGCTTTTTTCCGTACCCATGCTGGCATACCAGGATGCTCCCCTTAGAATGATCTGAGGGACGTTCGCATAGGTTTCTACGTTGTTCACATTCGAGGGCTTGTCCCACAGACCGCGATCCGCTGGGAATGGAGGTCTTGGACGGGGTTCACCTCGTCTGCCTTCGATGGATGCCATCAGCGCCGTTTCTTCACCACATACAAAAGCGCCAGCCCCCATGCGTACCTCGAGATCGAAATCATATCCGGATCCGAGAATATCTTTTCCAAGGAAGCCCATCTGGCGAGCCTGGTCGATGGCAATATTGAGGGTCCGCACGGCTATAGGATATTCAGCTCGACAATAGATATATCCCTGGTGACAACCTGATGCGTACCCGGCGATGATCATTCCCTCAATAACAGAGTGGGGGTCTCCTTCTAAGACTCGCCGGTTCATGAAAGCACCAGGATCACCTTCATCAGCGTTACAGATGAGGTATTTAACCGGATCGGTCTTGGCTGCAACAAAAGACCACTTTTTGGCTGCCGGAAATCCAGCACCTCCGCGACCACGCAAGCCAGATGCTAATACTTCTGCGATGACATCTTGAGGAGTCATTTCAGAAAGAACATTACCGAGGGCAAGGTAACCATCTGCGGCGATGTAATCTTCGATGTTTTCAGGATCAATCTGACCGCAGTTACGTAAAACCACCCGAACTTCCTTGGGTTTTGGAGCACCTAATTCTTCATCCACAAACGCTTTTTCTGGGATGATAAATTTCTGCGCGATTCGGCCTTTCAGAAAATGTTCTTCCACCAAGAAGGGAACGTCATCTACGGTGATATCCGAATAATGAACCCCCTCTGGATATACCATCATCTCAGGTCCATGCGCACATCCACCAATACGGGAAGTTTCCAGGACCTGGACTTCATCGATCAACCCCTGAGCGACCAATTCATCATTCAGCTGGTCAATGATATCGTGTGCACCTTTTGCCAAGCATTCTGGGTCGATGCAAACCAGAACATGGGAGCGATAATACTTCATGCTATATCCTTATATCTTCAGCGAAAATCCAGAGACGTTATCCTATACCTGGATAACATTACTCTGGACTATAGTTCCATTTTCGACGTGTTCTTTCATTATGCGCGCCGCCACATCGGGTGTAACTTTCCCGTACGTTACTTTCGGCTGTTCTCCCATTATAACCTGAACGATGGGTTCTTTCTCACATTGACCGATGCAACCAGTTTGGGTTACAAGGACACCGCTTAAGTTGTCTTTTTCGATAATATCCAGCACAGATTTCATCGCATCGCGCGCACCTGCGGCTATCCCACATGTGCCCATACCAACAACCACGTGTATCTGACCGGTTGTTGTTTTGGCTTTGCGTTTTTCCAAGGCTTCTTCGCGAATTCTTTTTAGATCTTCTAAAGTCTTTACGGTTGGCATATTAGACTCCTGGTTTAGGTTTTACTAATTTCAGATTTTTTCACTATTGTTTCTTTTTTAAGACTATTGATTCCATTCAAAAGATGTTCCCGAAGGAAACGGATAATGGATGGTTCTGATAATGGAAGATCGCCTAATTCATTCTTAAAATACTCATCATCAAATTCGAACATTTCTTCATTTAGTTCATACCGAAAAATCCAATGAATGGTTGGGTAACCAATCAATAACATCATTAATGTATTGGTCAAATCTCCAAGCGGCATTCGATCAATATGACTCCGCTGGAACCAACAAGAGAGTTTTGTGCCTTTTCCTTTAATAGAGGTAATGGTCAAACCACCATTGCATGCTTCAGCCGCCGCTTTGAGTAACGGAATTCCGAGTCCAACTTTTCTGGTTGTACGGGTGGTCGTAAAAGGATCGACCACTCGGGATACCATTTCATCATCCATGCCGATACCATTGTCGCTTACCGAGAAGGATAGGCGGTCACTATGCGTGTTTTCAGATACCGAAATTTTGATCGTATCAGCTTTAGCCATAACTGAATTTTCTGCAATATCCAGCAGATGTAAGGCTATTTCACGCACGGATACCTTCGATCCTTATTCCTGACATTTGCGAATAAATTGTGGGAATTTGTTTGGTTTTACTCTTCCCACGCTATCTTCATCGACAACAATAACCGGCGCCTGACTGCAGGCTCCTACACAGCGACAAATCTCAAGCGTGATATTGCCATCTTTTGTTGTTTGACCTGGTTCAATACCCAATACTTGCTTTGCTTTTTCAATAATCTGAGGCATTCCACCTACGTAGCAGGCCGTGCCCATGCAGAACTTGATAGTATGTTTTCCTCTTGGCTCTGTTGTAAAGAAAGAGTAGAACGATACAACACCATGGACTTTGCTTACAGGAATTTTCAATTCCTGAGCGACATACGCTTGCATCGGTTCTGAAATGAAACCTACCGAATTTTGCAGGTTATTCAAAATGACCATCGTAGACCCGGGTAGGGCGCGACTTTCGGCGATAATACAATCAATTACTGCTTTTTGTTCAGGGTTTTTGATCGGGTCTGTGTCAGACACCTTTTCTAATATTTTGTACATTATACGAAGCTCCTGATGCAACTGGTCAGCGACCAGAAAGATTGCTCCCACCACTATTCAAGTTTACATTCCACCCACTGGAACAGTAATGACTAAATGTCATAATCCTGTATGCAAGTTGTCAATTCAGGCTTTTTATCTTGTAATTTCTTCCGTTAACGACATTTAAAGCAAGCAAAATTTCAGAAATGGATGGCGATTGCATATCAAACAACATTTTTCCCCCGAATTCTTCCAAACGATGAACATCTCCGGATTGAATAATGGGTAATGTGATGGGGATACGTTGGGCAGCCAGATAGGCATCAGGCTGGACGTGGCTGGAAATTTCAACCGCATCGAAAGGTATTTCCGGTGGAATAAACCCAAGCATTTCGATCAATCCAAATGCCCGTCGATTAATATGGGCTGGAATTGCTATACCATGTAATTGATGAATTACGGATACCGCTTTTTCCAACGAAATTTGAACAGAGTTTATCAGCAACCGGTTCTCGCGCCGAATAAAATCACCAGTATGGTCAACTACAAATTGTTCGCCAAAGTGTTCCGGGTCATTCACAATATTCGGAAGATGCTGATCTACATAGTTTTGCATTTCCATTGCCTGGTCGAGATCATCAAACAAACAGAGCAGGTGAACTTCTTCCTGGGTTTGCAGTTCCATTCCCGGTAATACATGCACGCCGCTCCCTTCAGCCGCCCGCATGACCGAGGATATATTAGCAGTACTATTATGATCGGTTATCGCAATCAGATTAATACCGGTTTCCACAGCTGTTTGAATGATAAATGGGGGAATCATTTCAACATCCGCGCACGGTGAGAGCACTGTATGCACATGCAGTTCAGCGCGAAAAATCATCTGACCTGTTTCCCCCCCTGAGAATTTGGGTTTTATCCTTGCATACCTGATTGCCACAATAAACCGCATACTTCAAAGGATTTTTTAGAAGTAGAAAGCAAAGTTACTCCCTCTGTATTTGCTTTCTCAATGGTATCCGCTTCCGGCTGCGCATTTTCTGTAATGATCACTGCAGAAATATCCAATAAAGCGGCAACAGCCACAATATTGCTGTGCGATTGAAGAGTCACCCAAATACCCTGATGGGCTGCTCCAGCCATTACACAACTGAGAAGATCCGCACAATAACCATTGGATGGGATAATTTGGGCGAAATCTTTTGATTCTGTGAGGAGGGTGAGGTCAAGGGTTTTGATAATTTCCTGAAGATTCATGGCTTTTTCTCCTGGGGGACTGGGTTAGCTTCTCCGAACGAATCTTGGTCTTTCAAGAATAGTTTTACTTTTAATCGCGTCCCTTTTTCGGGGGATGATTCCAACTTCATCTGGTCAACACAGCGGGAGATATTGACCAAACCCATTCCTGCGCCGAAACCCATCTCACGAATTTCCTCAGTCGCTGTTGACCAGCCTGGTTTCATCGCGAGTTCAATATCTTTAATACCAGGTCCATCATCCACGGCTTCCATCGTGATCTGATGAGGTTCAATTTCCACCCGAATATTTCCGCCATGGGTTGAATGGATGATGAGATTCATCTCCGCTTCATAGATTGCGATCCCACAACGACGGGCAATCTGGGCTGGAGCACCGAGCCGCATCAAAGCCCGTTTGATAGAGCTCGAGGCGGTTCCACCTTTTGTAAAATCTCCAGGCTTAATCTCATAGCGCAAAATCAGACTGGTGCGGTTGGAGATAATATCTTCAAAGAGATGGCTCGCCCGGTAGGTTCGAATCTCTTCTGCCTGGAAATCATACTGAAGAGCGCGAAGTAAACCTCGGGTGATATCGCCTTTGGTGATGATCCCAACCAGATGATCGTTCTCATCCACCACCGGCAGGCGGCCAACATGCGCCTGCACGAATGTTTTCAAGGCTTCCACAACCGGGTCATATTCATGTACGGTGATGACTTTTTCAGACATGTATTTACTGACTGGCGCTTTTAAGTCATACACACGAAGCGAGCGGATCAAATCCTCGATACTTAGAATACCTACCAGCTTATCTTTTACTACAACAGGAGCGCCCGAAATACGGGCGCCCCGGAAAAGATCAGCCACTTCTTCCATGGAAATATCAGGGGTAATGACCTTCATGGTTCGGGTCATCACCTGATTTATTTTTAATTCATAGGATAGTTCTTCTACACGAGTAATTTCTTCAGCAATGGCGTCTGTAATGATTTTTCCCGACTGGACGTTTGCACTCATGAAATTCTCCGGAGGTGTTATTCGTCACACGAACAGGGACCGTCACCGACAGGTTTTTCAAGCGAGGGTAAACCTGCGGCGAACAATCTACCACATAGTTCAAAGGTCCCATATGGTGTAGAAATGAGAGGAATTTTCTCTTCATTCGCAAGGTCAATCGTCTCGCTGGGTGGTTTTTTCCCGCGGACCACAACAATGGCAGCAACGTCTGCCATATGCGCTGTCCTGACCACCTGTGGATTACATAGTCCTGTTAGAAGCACCGCATCTGGCTGAATGAAAGCCAGGACGTCGCTCATTAGATCCGCACCACATCCACCCTTGATCTCCCGGTCGAGATTATTCGATTCAGTCAACAGACTGCCATCAATTATTTGTAAAAGCTCTTGCATCTTCATTAGCATAACCTGCAAATTTTATCAATTTCTGACGAAAGATAAGTTAGTATAGCCTGATAATAAAGAAGGGGCAATGATTATTCAATAGATTTTCTGTGAATGTGAGCTTTTGCATGTTAAAATATAAACATTCGTTTTAGGTTGTTGAGAGGATGTGATGCGTATGAAGGCGATTATTCAAGGTGTAAAAGGCGCGCGCGATTTTTATCCAGAGGACCTGGCGTTTCGATCCTGGCTGTATGCGTGTCTTAAGCGAGTTTCGGAATCGTTCGGGTACCAGGAATATGATGGTCCTTTCCTTGAAAAAGTGGATTTATACGCGGCGAAATCTGGAGACGAACTGGTCAAAGAACAATCTTTTGTTTTCCAGGATAGAGGTGGAGAGGATATTACGCTGAGGCCGGAATTAACACCCAGCCTGGCAAGGATGATCGCCCTGAAGCAGAATGACCTGGCATTTCCAGTACGTTGGTGGTCTTTCGGACCATTCTGGCGGTATGAACGCCCGCAGAAAGGACGATCGCGGGAATTCTTCCAATGGAATGCCGATCTAATCGGTCCTACCGGGGCGGAAGCAGATGCAGAGGTGGTTTCCATTGCCGCAGAATTTTTGCGTCAGACCGGTCTGAAGCCAGAGCAGGTGAACATACGAATAAATAATCGCGCATTGATGGAAAAAACCATTGCCGGGATGCAAATCCCTTCCGAACAAATAAAACAGGTATTCAAGCTGATCGATCGCAAAGATAAGATGAGCCTAGATGCCTGGAAAGCCTTTGCCGTGGAGCAGGGGTTCTTGGTCGAGCAGATCACGAACCTGGAGAATGCCCTGACCGATCTGGAGTTATGGCGCAAATCTCCCGAATTGGTGCGTCTCTTCGAACTATTGGAAGCTACTGGTCTGAGGGAATATTTCCAATTTGATCCAAATATCATCCGCGGGCTGGAATACTATACCGGAACCGTGTTTGAGGCGCGCGACGGGGATGGTGAATTCAGAGCTATCCTGGGGGGCGGTAGATACAATAACCTGGTCGCGGATGTGGGCGGGCAGCCTGTGGGTGGAATGGGTTTTGCCATGGGAGACATGGTCATCCGTTTGGTTTTACAAAAATATGGCTGCTTACCAAAGATGACTCTTTTCCCGGCCAGCGTGATGGTGACCATTTTCGATGAGAATTCCAGTATTAAGTCGGTTCGTCTTGCGGCAGAATTGCGAAACGCGGGCGTAAATGCAACCAGCTATCCTGAATTGAGTAAATTGCCAAAGCAATTCAAGTATGCTGACCGGACGGGAGTACGATTTATCATTGTTTTGGGTACAGATGAGCAGGCGTTGGGGAAAGTGACTGTGAAGGATCTGTCGAACGGATCGCAGGATTTGGTTAGCGAGGCAGACCTGACCAGCTTCATACTTGCGAAACTTGCGTAAGGACATTCGGTGTGATAAAATTTCAGCCGATCATGGTGGCTGTAGCTCAATGGCAGAGTGCTTGACTGTGGATCAAGTTGTTGTGGGTTCGACCCCCATCAGCCACCCCTTGAATACCTCGAGAAATCGGGGTATTTTTATTGTC
>CAVRIZ010000006.1:0-6721 GCA_963721445.1 uncultured Chloroflexia bacterium | reverse complement strand
CAACCAGACCGCCATCACCAATTCCTGAGGAAACATCACCATTTCCAAGTAAAACCCAATGCCGGTGTCCATCTGAAAGAATTTCAACAAGGATGAAGCTAAAGAGGCAACAACTGCGATGAAACCCCAGACGGATATCCAGCGTGGGATCAACCGGGTGCGGTAAAAGATGAGGTAGATAAATGTCCCTCCGATGATAAAAATGATGGTGCTGATAGGCCCTTTGAGGTTTTCGAACTGATATAACAGATCGCCAATGGTCTGTAATACTGCCGAATCAGATCCGGAGGCAACGTATGTGTTGCCAACTGCGATAAGCGTCAAAATTGTGAGGGTAGAAAGGCAATAGAAGATGCCTTCCAACGCGCCGCGGAAAAGGACCATCCCCATTGCCAATTCTTTGCTGGCTTTTCTAATACCGGGTAGAGATAAACCGTCATCGCCACCAGCGAGATCCCCATCATGAAGGTGAAAAAAGCACCCCATGTCAGTTGGGAGGAATTCGCGGAAACGAGGCTAAGTAAATCCACTCCGACAAGCGGTTTGCCGGCGATGATCGAGGTGAGCACCTCGCCGCCAATAAGGACTCCTGCAACCCCAAAGACAGTCCCCATGAAGTAGAGGACACCGGTCATCACTGCATTCTTTCTGTACGTATTCATTCTTTTTTCCTTTTAATTAATGAGTTTGATTGATCACCATGAAAAACATATTTGCTAAAATTTTACGATTGGACCTCCTGTGGTTTTGCCTGGCCTGGGTTGATGAAATTGACCGAGATCAAGGACATTCCCAGATCACGCACTTTTTTCAGCAATCCGTGTAGCGCAGCCTGGTCTATCACCGGGCAGATCAGCAGGGTGTTCCCGTCTTCTTCCAGTGAGATGACTGCGTCATCAAACCGGTCAGCCCACCGTTCATCAAGGTATCCCTTGATGCGAATCTCACAAAGACCGAATTCGTTATTATGTTCATTTAGGTTAAGTGTTTCACTCATGCTGCGCCTCGTGTCTACGGTTTTGAATTCACTTTTTTCTTCTACCAAAAGATACTTGGTAATATGATGAGGCGTCATCAGTACATGTGATGATTCAAGTGATGATTTATTGATGGGAGATTTAGGAGGCAACAAAGATTTGCCGGCCAAGGATATAAAATCCATGCCAGCACTATGGGTTTACAAATGAGTAATTTCCAGAATTTGTGCCCCTGTTTTTTCGGTTTGAGTCGGGTCATGCAAACACGATCACCTACGGCTCTTGCAGGTGATCGTGATATCCGGTGCATGTTGGTTCTTGATTACCCGGTGCTAAGATGGTTCATTCTCATCGAACGATTAATCCGGACCTACAAACAATTGGTATTAATTCTTGGGAATTATTCGAAATGCGCATAAGTATTTATCGTCGCGAATCACCCAGCCAAAATCTTCTTGTCTTTGCATTTTCTATCTATACGAGCAACAATGATAATGGAAATGAGAATTTCAATCAAATAAATCGTGATCACTTGCATATTTGGAAAACCGGTCACATAACTCCCCACAAACATCCCGCTGAGAAGATTGCTCCACGCATGTAAAAGCACACAGGTAAATACACTTTTCGTGAGTTTATAAAGCTGCCGCGAGGATAAAACTAGTGACCACGCAAAAAAGCCAAAAGGATAAAAAATTATATGAGGACTGCGAAGCAGCCTGAATGAACCATAGTGGAAGATGCCAGACTGCCCAAATTGAACCCGTAATCAAAACGGCAACAACGAATGGAACTTTTTTCTCCAAGCTCGGCTGCAAATAACCTCTCCAGCCCAACTCCTCTAAACCGCCGCCGAAAATCATCACAACCATTACCAATGGAATCGATAGATAATAATACCAAGGGTACTCCGCGAACTGAAAGGAAATCATACGTGTTACAAAAAATGCAACAAAAACCCCCAATGTTATTAATACAGTTCTATTAACATTATTTGTATAAAAGATCCGTTTGATAAAATCCTTAAATCTGATTGGCTGCTTATCCTTTTTTAGAAGAATAAGCACTGAATAGGCTGGTGCACATCCTGCGGCGAGGATAATAATTAATGATGCCACTATCTTCCCCGCATCTCCTGTAAGTATCCCAAGCTGCTCTCCCAAAATAATGATCGCTTCGGCAATCCAAGCAATTCCAAAGGTCAATGCTAAGTATTGCCAGATTGGTCTTTTCTCATTTTCATAAAACATGGTTTGTCCTCCTGGAACAACTTGAGTAAATTTGTTTCATAGCCCTATGATGGAACTTATTCTTAGTAGGTATTGCCCTCATGCTGCGGCTCGTGTCTACAGTTTTGTATTCACTTATTTCTTCTACCAAAAGATACTTGGAAATGTGATGAGGCGTCATCAATATATGTGATGATTGTGGTGATGATCTATGGATGGGAAACTAAAAATGCCGGCAGGTAACAAAAACTCTGCCAGGCAAATAGGTTGTTACTGATTAATGTTTAAAACAAATTGAGTTCTTCAGCGCGGCGGACGGCTGCCCGGCGATTGTTCACACCCAGTTTGGCATAAATTCTTTGAGTATGGGTCCGCAAGGTGCTCAGCGATACCATCAGTTCACGGGTAATTTCCGGGCCGCTCAGATCGGTCCTCAGCAGCCTGAGCACTTCCAACTCCCGTTCGCTTAGGGGCTCGATCAACTGTTGGGCGCTATTAGAAGACTTTGCTTTTCCCCGGATGTGGTGGCGAAGGGGTGCTCCCCATCTTGCTGCTCAAAAGCAGAGAGCAATTTGAGAATATATGGTTTCACCCCGAGTGTTCCGTCCTTCGGCTTAAGTCTTTTCAATAACTCCGCCATGGATTTGCCTTCGCCCACAATGACGCGGATATAGCCTTCCGGTTGGGCCAGGGTCAGGGCACGCTCCAACGACGCCAGAGCAGGTGTGATGTTGCCCTGTGCCTGATGAGCGAGAGCCTGCAATATCAGTATTTCAATCACACTGCCCATCCGGCTGCCGTCTTCCGCGTCTTGCAGTAGGCGATCCAATAACCGCATGGCTGCCTGGATGGTTTCCTCGCTCTGATCACTCTGATATTGGGCGATGAGTATTCGCGCGAGTGTAATGTGATCGAACTCGTTCAAGTAACTGAGGTCATCGTCAGGGGATAATTCCCGTTCGCGTACCCACTCCAAGGCTTGAGACAAACGTCCCTGCGCAACCCATATCCGGGTTTTCATGGATGAGATGGGGCGTTGATCAGGCAAAGGCGTTCGGATATACAGGCGTTGCGCTTCATCCAGAAGAGCGAGAGCCCCATCCAGGTCACACTGCGATTCTGCAAGGCGCGCCTGAGCAATATGCCACTGATATCGCCAGACAGGCAACTCCGCCTTCGTCCCCAGTTCTTTGCTTCTTTTCAGGTGTTGCGCGGCAGATTCCAGATCACCCAGTTCTAGATACAACTCGGATAATGCCCTGTACAGGTCGGCGGCATCAGCAGAAATGGGTTCCCCGCGATCCAATACAAGTTGTAAAAGCTGTTCACTTGTACTGATTGCCAATTGGAGATGCCCCAATGCCGACCGCATCTCGGCCAGTACGACGGTCGTTTCGATGGCATCAGGGATGTTACCGGCAGCGCGCAGTTTCATGGTGTAATCGGCGAAGGTTCTCTCGGCAGCTTTCAGGTCCCCGCTTGCCCAGTAACACATCCCCAACATCATGGCTGCCTGACTTCGTCTGAATGGATCCGCTTCGGGGAGCTCAAGTACCAGGTTGGCATACCTGATCGTGTCAGGAATATTACCGAACGATTGGGCGATATAAGCCCGGCCGATGGCAATGGTTGCCGGCAGCGACTTGAATTGTTCCTGGTCCACCACGATCATCTTATCCGAGGGCGAATCCAATTGGCTTTTGGCATCCAACAATCGCAACTCCGCCTCTTTTATCTCGCCAATGCGTAATAATGCAAACGCGTACCCGGCATTGAGGACGGGTCGGGTGTGGATCAGGTCATCCGGCAATTTCTTCACCCAGCCAAGCCATGCACCTGGCTGGATGCTTTTATCCTGCGTCTCCGGCCAGGCCAATTCGAGCAGGTCTGCTGAGCGCTCATAGTCTTTGGCAGCCAGCGCATGGCGGATGGCATCGGTGCGCAGACCGTTCTGCTCAAACCATGCGCTTGCCCGCGAATGATACGTACTTACCCGACCATCCTGGTTTTCTGTCACGTGTGCTTGCAGAACCTCGCCAAAGAGGTGGTGATAGCGATACCACTGGCGTGTATCATCCAACGGAATAAGGAACAGGTTGTTGCGTTCCAGAGGTCCAGCATTTCTTTACCATCTTCCCGTGCCGGTGACAGCATTGCATAGGGGAGCGTAATGTTTGTCGAGAATCGCGGTTTGCAATAAGAAACTGCGGACTGCATCGGATTGGTGTCGGAGTACTTCTTCAACCAGGTAATCCAGGATAAAACGATGGCTGCCGGTAAACGCTTCTATGAAACTGGATGGATCGCCCCGACCTTGCATGGAAAGAGCAGCCAATTGCAGCCCGGCGATCCACCCTTCGGTGCGGGTCTCCAGGGCGGAGATGCTTTCCGCGGGAAAGGTTGAGATCGATTATCTGGTTCAGAAACGCACCGGCTTCCTCAGGTGTAAATCGCAATCGGCGGCGCGGAGTTCGGTCATCTGACCCCGTGCACGATAGCGCGACAGCGGCAGAGATGGATCCTCGCGGGTGGTGATCACCAGGTGCATCTGCGGCGGGATATGATCGAGCATAAAGGTGAGGGCGCGGTCAATCGGATCTGAATCGATCACATGGTAATCATCCAGAACAAGCATGAAATTCTCCGGGATAGCAGCCATTTCATTAAGTAGGGTTGTCAACAGGGATTCAGGGAAGTGATGTCAGCAACTTGCGAAGTATGGATAGCTGCCACTATGCCTTGCCCACAATCCTTTGAGATCGTTTGTAGAGAAGCGACCAGGTATTTTAGAAAGATGGCGGGATCATGATCCCCTTCATCCAGTGACAACCAGGCAACCTGATCCAAAGTTCCGGATCGCTCATGCTGGCGGAGTTCAACGACCCATTCGCTGACTAGGGTGGTTTTACCAAACCCGGCGGGAGCTGAAAGCAGGGTCATTTTACGTCCAAAATTTCCGTTTTGGAGCAAGCCTTCGTTCAGTTGTCCGATCAGACGCGGACGTATGACAGTATTAGCTCGGGGCGAGGGGATATACAGTTTGGTCGTCAAAATGGAGTCAGACAACACTGGCACACTGGAAACTTTATCCATTTATCACTCCTTGCCGCGATTCAACCAGCTCTCGACCGGGAACGTTCCCAGAGTTCGGTTAAGCTGTTCATCTCGTGAACTTTACCTGACAACGGATCTAAATGCAATCGAGAAGATTTCCTGCGAATAATGGTATCCCTTTTCTTTCGCTGTAAAACCAGCATCGAATTGTTCCGCCTCTTTTTCGTCTAACTCGCAGACAGAACTATATCTGAATTTCCAGGAATGTCCTGTCAGCGCACCCTCTTCCAACTCGATGGCCAGCATGCCAGACGGATAGTTCCCATCCAGATCGGCTGACATTCAGGTCTTCGGCGCACTTGAATCCGTGCTTGCAGTAATTATGCGGATCACCCAGGATCACGATGGCTTTCACGCCATTCTGGATGCACAGCTTCCTGGTGTGATCGATCAACGCGCTGCCGATCCCTTTTCTTTGATACCCGGGCAACACACAGAGAGGACCAAAGCTCACGATCTCCATCTCATTACCCTGTTCGTCGATCAACCAGGCTTTGGTGTACATAATATTTCCGACGATCATGCCATCGACTTCCGCGACAAAATCCAATTCTGGCAAAAAATCAGGATGATCTCTCATGATGTGAACGAAATAATGTTCAACGCATCCCGTGAAATATAAATTCCAGAAAGCTTCTCTGGTCATATCCTCCACAACCCGAAAATCATTTTCTGTTCTATTCCGTAGAATAATATCCATCATGATCATGTCCTTCCCTTTGAAAGCAATATACTTTATTTTACACTTCAAAAGTGCCCGATTTCCCGCAGAAGTCGTTGGCTCACTATTGTGGGATATATACAACCAATTATATTCACCAAACAAAAAAAGAACGGATCAGGAATTTACAAATTCGAAATCGGTCTATTTTGGGGTCTTTCTCGAAGGGACGGAGGGATTTATTTAACCTGCGTTATCCTTGCATAGGGAATCCTTCGACCGGATGATCCAGTACTGCGAGGTTCGCCACAGAATATATTTTGGATTATGCCAATTTTCGGCAATTCAACCACCTTGATCATTCTTTCATAAAACTGATTATTCAAAGATCATGATTGGTATGGGGCGAATTGTTAACTTCTGATATTCCAGATAAGGTGGGTGAAGTTCGGTGACGAATTTCCACAAACGAACATATTCCTCTCCAGTAACTTCCCGCGCAGTCACCGGTATAACTTTACCTTTAACCTCAATCCTGGCCTGAGGGTTTTGCCTGAGGTTGAGATACCAGTCCGCCTGCCTCTCTTTTCCCCAGTTCGATGCAACAATTAAAAAATGGTTCTGGTAATCGAAATACGCTATCGGAATCACATAGTCTTGACCTGATTTGCGTCCGATTGTGTGCAAGAGTAGAATGGTCTGCCTTCCAAGTCTGCTTCCAATTCTCCCATGGCTGAGTC
>CAVRIZ010000005.1:1292500-2024441 GCA_963721445.1 uncultured Chloroflexia bacterium | reverse complement strand
AGTCAACAAGTGGTATCTGCTGGTGACGATCGTCATCGCAGCCATTCTCTTATTCCTCGCCATCCGGGGAGTCTCGTGGGCGGAAATGGTATCGACCATTCAGACGGCCAGACCAGAATACCTGGTGATCCTATTCCTGAGCAGCTCCATCTCCATCTTCGTACGCGGATTGCGCTGGGGGGTACTGGTTTCTGCCCAACAGAAGGTAAATCCCTTCACCATGTTCTGGGCAACCTCGGTCGGTTACCTGGGTAACGCGTTTCTGCCAGCCAGGGCTGGCGAGGTGATCCGCTCGGTGATGCTGGGCACAAAGACCGGCATCTCCAAATCGTATGTCTTTGCCACTGCCATGACGGAACGGATCCTGGATGTGATCATCCTGGTCCTGATCGGGGTGGTCTCACTACCCTCCATTGGCGCATTGCCAGATTGGTTGAGCAGCGCGATGCGGGTGATGGGCATCCTAGGTCTGGCAGCATTGATCTTCCTTTTCGCCGCGCCGCGTTTCTCGCACCTGCTGGAGCGGTTCATCCACTGGCTGCCTGTTCCTGAAAAGCTGCGGGCACCAGCCATCCGCATGATGAACGAATTCCTGCTGGGAGCGGGAGCATTCATCCATCCCGGCAGAGCCGCCGGTTTTGCCGTCTACTCCGCCCTACTCTGGTTCGTGGATGCCACCGGCGCCATCATGCTCAGTTATGGTCTCCACATGAGCTTCACCTACCCACAGGCTTTCGTCCTCCTGTTAGCCATGGGACTATCCAGCGCCATTCCCTCCACGCCCGGGTATGTGGGTGTGTATCAATTTGTGGCGGTCACATTATTGCCCCTGTATGGAATCAGCCGCAGTGAAGCCCTGACCTATATTCTGGCCATGCAGGCAGTCAACACCCTTGCCATTCTCACCTGGGGCTTCATCGGTCTCTGGCGTCTGAAATCTGCCGGCACGCAATCCCACTCCCCAATAACCTGCCTGGTCTAATAATTGCACCCTTCCACTGAAAGCTTCATCTTCGTATTTAACCGTCTGGGAGTGTCTTATGCGCCGGTTTTGGTTTATCTCTCTACTGCTGATTGCTCTGGTTCTGGCGGGATGCCAGCCTAAATTGGAAGAAGGGGTGACGGAAGTCGTCACCGGTAACAATTTCTTCGATACCACTCCGACCGCGTCCGCCCCTAAAACCGGCGATTCTGATGCTCTGGCAAAAGCAGTGACCACTCCGGTTCCTGCGTATCCGACAGCCTTACCCACCTACCTGGCCACGTCCCGAATAGTGACCTACGCGCCGGGCGGACCCGGGTCAGCCACAGCAACTCCCACAGTGGTTCCTGCGACTTCCACTCCGATCAAAACCAACACGCCGACACCTGCGTCCACCAGCCCCGCTGCCACCAACACTCCGACGACAGCCGCGACGGCTACCACCGCAAGGACCAATACTCCGACCACCGCGCCCACAGTTGCTCCAACGATCGTCAGCACAACCACCGCGTATCTCTACACCGTTCAATCCGGCTCTCCGGTTCAGATCCAAAATTTTGTGAATTCCACGGCTGGCTGCGCCTGGCAGGGAATCGCGGGGCAGGTATTCGACAATGACAGCACACCCATCAAAAACATCGTCGTCAAAGCGGGTGGAACCTGGAACGGTGCGACCGTAAATCTGCTTGGAATGACGGGAGCCGCCAGTAATTACGGTGAAGGCGGGTATGAATTGGTGCTCGGAACCAAAGTCGTCGCAACCAACAATACAGTCTGGGTCCAGCTTTATGATCTGGCAGGTAAAGCGCTGACCGAGAAGGTGTATGTCTCCACCTCTACCGACTGCACGAAAAACCTGGTACTGCTGAACTTTAAAGAGATCGCCGGTGGGTTTGACAGTTATGTTCCCCTCGTCATCCAAACCACAACCCCGTAATTCAGCTTCTATGGATTAATGTAATTCTAAACGCGCTGGTTTATCATCATATCCAGCGCGTTTATTACTGTCCAACCAGACCACACGGAAAGGGTTCATGAAAAAACCTGTAATCATTACGTTGATCGTCATCGCCATCGTGTTATTTTGCTGCTGTGTCATCCTGCTGCTCGGACTCACACTATGGGGCGTTCGCACCACTTCCACTCCAGCTACTTCGCAAACTGTCACCATTCCCCCTTTTGTGGATGAACCCATGCCAACTCCTCAAACTGTCCCAGTAAATGATCTGGTAGCCGCCAACCAGATGTTGGTTAACCTGGAGCAAACCCAGGTTCCCATCAGCAATCTGTATGACCTGGCGGCACGGTTGCTGGGCAAACGGGACATTGAGTTGACGCTCCCGGCTCCGGTGAAAGCGTATGCGGTCGGCGATCAGCACGATTTTTGGGTCACCAATACCGACAGTCATGAATCCTTTCAAATTTCCGCGGAATTGCAATATGTGACCCCTCATATCTACTTTTGGATTGAAGAGGGTGTCAGATTTGACAAGGCTGACCTGAAACGATTATGCGAAACGTTTGAGAAAGAGATCTACCCGACCGATCGGGAATTCTTTGGCACAGAATGGACCCCGGGAGTCGATAACGATCCGCATCTGTATATCGTGATGGCATCCAACGTAGGTTCCGGCATCGCCGGATACTTCTCCTCATCGGATGAATACAATCCCGCGGTTCATGAATATAGCAATGCCCATGAATTATTTATGGTCAGCGCGGATAACGTGGATCTATCGGATCCCTTCACGTACGGAGTACTAGCGCATGAATTCCAACACATGATCCATTGGTACCGTGATCTGAATGAAGACACCTGGATGAATGAAGGATTTTCTGAGTTAGCGGTGCTGTTGAATGGATATGATCTTGGCGGATTCGATTCCAGCTACCTCTCCATGCCCGACCTGCAATTGACGGATTGGAATCCTGGGGTTAATGAGAACACCAGTCATTATGGCGCCAGTTTTATGTTCCTCAATTACTTCTTAAACCGCTTCGGGGAAGATGCCACCAAAGCGTTGATCGCCGAACCGGAGAACGGACTGGTCAGTATTGATAAAGTACTGGTTGATCTAAATGAAAAGGATCCCGAATCGGGCAAGCAAATTGGCGCGGATGATCTGTTCGCGGATTGGGCGGTTACGAACAGTATCAATGATTCGAATGTAGGTGATGGGCGGTTCGCCTATAAGAATTACTCGACGCCCATGAATGCTACTTTGACGAGTGAGATCAGCACCTGTCCGATCGGCAACTTTCACAACTCAGTCTCTCAATATGGTGTGGATTATTTCCAAATCACTTGCGCCGGGGACTGGACCCTTGATTTCCAGGGTCAGCAATTGACCGGCATCCTCGATACGGGTGCTTTCTCAGGGGATTATGCCTTCTGGTCCAATAAAGGCGACGAATCGGATATGACTCTCACTCGTCCATTTGATCTTAGCAGTATCTCCGGTCCTGTTACGCTGACGTATAAGACCTGGTATGACCTGGAAGAAGATTACGATTACGCCTACGTGGAAGTGTCCAGCGATGGACAAAATTGGGATATCCTTCAAACGCCAAGCGGAACAGATAAAGACCTATCTGGAAACAGTTATGGCTGGGGATACAACGCCAATTCAGGCGGGTGGATCGAGGAATCGGTGGACCTGTCTGCGTACGCTGGAGAGAAAATTCAACTCCGGTTTGAATACATCACCGATGCAGCAGTAAACGGGGAAGGTTTTATGGTCGATGATATTCAAATCCCCGAATTGGGCTATAAGGAAGATTTTGAAAATGGAGTTGGCGATTGGATGGCTGCTGGCTTCTTACGAATCCATAATCATCTACCCCAAACCTATCGCATTTCGCTCATTCAAACCGGGAAAGGTGGAACAACCGTCACACCGATATTATTGGATGAAAATCAAAAAGGTAGTTTGAACCTTTCCATCGACAAGGGACAATCGGCAACACTCGTGGTAAGTGGAACAACCCGGTTCACTCGCCAACCTGCGGAGTATACATTCAGGTTGAAATAAGATGCAATGGATAAAACAGCCCCAAGGAATCCAAGCACAGATTCCATGGGGCGTTTTTTTGACAAGGTATTGGTTATCCGTTCCTGAGTGTCTCCAATTGGACGGTTAATTCTTTTCGGCGATCGGATGCCGCTTGCCGCACTTCATCCTTCAGCTCTGCAAAGGATTGTTTTAACTTACCCTGAAAGTCCTGTCCGGACGATGGAGCCAGTAACAGCGCGAGCGTTGCGCCAACCAGCCCACCCAGAATCGCTCCGGAGAGAAAACTGACCATTTTTCTCATCTTACCCTCCTACGGTTATGATATTTAATAATTATAAAAAATCCCACTGCCTGATGCAAGCTTCTGCGTCATTCAATATACGCAGCGAGGAACGAATAAGTGCATCTACTGCAATCGATTTGCCCATTTCAGCCTGATAAATACGACTGGAGCCCCAGCAGTAATCCAGGCTCCCATCAGCGCATAACGTAATACTCGGAAAGCAAACGCAATCAGGGTGACGCCATCGGGAAAAATTAAATCCAGTCCCAACCAGATGATTCCGGTCACCACGACACCCAGCAAAAATCGATATAACTGATGGAGGCTGGTCCCGCGAGCATCAAAACCGCCCCGGTGTGAAAGCCAGACAGCGCCCAATCCAACCCCCAACCAGATTCCAGCGGTCGTAATAAATCCGGTGATGTCATATGGCTCTGGCATCAGCGCCGGACCATTCCGGACAGCGGTATCGATCCAACTTTGGGGAATTTGCCACGATCCCACGGATAAAAAGGGTAGCAGGCAAATGACTATCCAAAACAGGGTGGTAAAGATGACAATCAGGTATTGGGTGCCCGCAAGTCTGGAGGCGAACCATCGAGTTACCGGTTGATCCAGTTTTACGAATACCAAAAGCAGCAAACCGCCGAACAGCCAGCCCACCAGGACATCGCTCAGGAAATGCATACCCAGATACAACCGGGAAATCCCGACCAGTAAGGTAAGAATGATACAGACCCATGTGATCCAGGTCCGCTTCATTCCAACCGCGAAACGACCAAATATACTGCTCGTATTCATCGCATGACCAGAAGGCATTCCAAAGGAGGATTCCACTGAATAGGGTTGCACCCGGGCATCGATCCAGAATGGCCGCGGGGAATGGAAGAGGACTTTGAAAATACCATTGAGTTGCCCGCTGCTGATTAAAATCAATCCCACCCGAAGACCGAGGGCATAATCCACGCACCAGATCAAGATCGGCATAAAGAAAATAAAGAATTGTTCACTTCCCAATGGCGGTAATCGTCTGCATTGGAGCGATCAGCCAAGTCCCCAGGCTCTGAAAAAATAAATTGATATCGATCTCGACCGGCCAGATCTGCGCCATAAATTCTCCCGTGAGGTTGACTACCTTATGGGTATCATTGTACACTCAAAAAATGGCGATAGAAAAGCGGGCATCCGCATCCTCCCGCTGGTTGGATTGGATTTCCCTGTTCCTGCTACTGGCGACATTAACCGTCTTGACCTTCAGGTTGGCGGCAACCGGATGGGTTTTGGATCTGGTCAAGATCCAGAATATTCTTCCGCTCGCCTGTATCCTGGGCGCATGGGTTGGCTTCTCCCGTTTCACCTGGCGCCTGGCGCTGACAGTAGGAATCGTCTATGGATTGGTCACTGTCTTCTGGCTGATCGGGACTATTTTTCACCCAACCGGTCTTTGGGTATTTCGGATGGAGGAGATTTCGGTTCGACTGGTGCTCACTTGGAGGGAGATCCAAACAGGCCATCCAGCCGGGGATCCGATCTTATTCTATGTTCTTGCCGCCTTGCTTGTGTGGATTCTGGCTTACGGCGGTGCCTATTTTATGGTGAGGAAGGGTGTGAGCTGGCCATATCTCGTCCCGGGAATGGCATTGTTCCTCATCATTGATCGATTCGATCTCTTCTACCGTAATCGAAGCATCCTTTACCTGGTATTTAGTTTACTGGCGATCATGAGCATCGCTCGCATGTACCTGTTGCATCAGCGAAGGTCATGGAGTGGCATGGGATCAGAAAATGCCGCCGAAGCCGAGCTTGACCTGACACGGATCACGGTCATATTAACCCTGGCTCTGGTCATTTCCATTTCGCTATTGCCTGGAGCCGCAACCCCCTACAATCCTGCAGAACGTGCTCTGAATAACACAAGCCAGGCCTGGGGGCGTATCCGCCGACAATTGGCCAATCTGTTTGCGCCCCTAAAAAGCTCTTCCAGTTTTGGAACGGGCTATTATTCAGACGAACTTCCGCTTGGAACCAATGCCAACCAGTCTGAAGCGCCGGCTCTGGAAATCAAAACCAGTATCACCAGACCGGAAAATTACCGATTTTTCTGGCGGGCACGCACCTACGATTATTACAGCAACGGAACCTGGAGCAGTTCTGCAGAACCCTTGCACACCGAAGATCTTGCTGTGAGCGCTCGAGAGAAACCGGCCTGGTTGAGTAGGGAGGAACAGACATTCAACGTCACAGTTCGACTGGATGATCTGGGGATGCTCTATACGGAACAAAACCCCCATCAAACCAGCGTGTCGGTTCAACAGTTTATTTACCCGAATAATCCTCTTTTTCTCGATGTCGACCGCCTTGAGGTGGATTCAGTATTAGGTTACGGAGAAAAATACAGCTTCCGAAGCGATCTGGCGCGACCGGGTGTGCAGCAACTCATGGAAGCGCAACCAGTCAATCCAGAAGATTTTCCAATGGAGTATGTGCAGATTCCGGTCAACCTTCCGGCGCGGGTTACCCAACTGGCGAATCAAATAACCAGTTCGAAAAATACCACCTATGAAAAAGTGCAGGCGATAATCGTATATTTGCGGACCCAGATGCAATACAGAACTTCCGTTGACCCAACTCCACTTGGTCACGATCCGGTTGATTATTTCCTTTTTGACTCGAAAGCTGGTTTCTGTAATTATTACGCATCTTCAGCTGTGATCCTTCTACGCTCCATTGGAATTCCGTCCAGGCTGGTCGTGGGGTTTTCAGAGGGCGAATATGACGATGAATCTGGAATCTATACCATACGGATGATCGATTCCCATGCCTGGCCTGAGGTATTCTTCAACGGATTTGGATGGATCCCATTCGAGCCAACCTCGATCCAGGCAGAATATTCCTTTCCCGAGACGAGGCCGGTCCAACCGGTCATTCAGGACACCCCCTTGGCGACCGGGGCGCTGACAGCAGGAACGGGTACGATCAGCACTCCATCAGGAAATAATTCTCGGGATGTGGCAAAGGATGAAGATCCTGGAATTACTCCAAGGAATCAGCCTGTTACCCGTCCGATCTTCTGGATATTTCCAACCGTTATTCTCATCCTGGCTGGAGTATATTGGATCTTGTACTCATCGTCCATATTGATTTGGATCGTTCAAGCATTGGAATGGATCCATGTACCCATTCCAAGAATTTCAGCCTGGTCTCGAGGATTGAACCTGGCTTCCAACATGGATCGCGCGTTATTACTGCCAGAGCTTGCGCTGGTCTTGGGAGGACTGGAGACAAATCCGGTTCAAACACCTCGTGAAAGGTTAAGCCGCTGGCAAACACTCTTTCCCGAGATTCGACAGAATGTGGAACTACTTTTAAACAGCTATGAACAATCCATCTATCGAGATCAGCGGAAGAATGAGACCAACAGTATGGCAATCAGTCAGAAAATATACCAATATATCCTCCCAAGAATGATTTTCCGCCGATTGCGGATGAAATGGTAAACCATATGGAACCTGCTACCCAATCTCTGATCGATGATCTGGAAATCTTAGCCCATAATCTCGATGACCTTCAACTCTCGATAACTCGATCATCAATTCATATTCTTGCGCCTTCAGTGTCCGATACAGTAGAGGTCCTCCGTAAACAAGTGGAAACCCTCAACACGGATATCCGTCAACTTGAACCTGCCTTATCAAAGATGCGGGCACTTACTGAGACATCCCGGGTATTGAACTCATCGTTGGAAACACAGGTGGTGTTACAAAATGTATTGGATACAATGATCCAATTGACCGGAGCTGAACGTGGATTCCTGATGTTAAAAGACGCGCAAGGTCAAATGAAGAGCCACCTGGCTCGCAATTGGGAGCATGATTCGATCACTGAATCTGAGTTGCAAATTAGCCAGACAATTATTCAGCGTGTCCTCAGCGATAATCAGCCTGTCTTGACCACAAACGCCAGTGAAGACCCCCGGTTCTTGAATCAGGAAAGTGTGATGGCGTTCAACCTTCGGTCCGTACTGTGTGTTCCATTGAAGGTCAAAGGGAATCTGGTGGGGGTTATATATACCGATCACCGGATTCAAGATGGAATTTTCACTGAAACCGACCGCGATACACTGATGAATTTCACGAACCAGGCTGGAATTGCGCTTGAAAATGCACGTCTTTACTCATCCATCCAACAGAGCCTGCAAGAAGTGACCGCATTGAAGAATCTGATGGAAAGTGTTTTTAAATCAATCAATAGTGGCGTCATCACAACGGATGAAAAGAACCGGATCATCTTTTGCAATCTGGCATCCAGACGACTTTTGCAGGTGACACCCGGGATCAATTTGCTTGAGCATTTGCAAACCCTGTTGCCCGATCTGGCTGAAGAAATTTCACCGTATTGGAAACTGGTTCAGGAAACGGAAAAACCGATCAATGCGGTTGAGATGAATCCGTTCTCAGTGGAACGGGGATCATTGGACTTGAGAATCTCTTTAGCCCCACTCCGAGATTCACACCAGCAAAAAGTGCATGGAATGACGGTGGTGTTGGACGACCAGACGGAGACTACCCGATTGAAGGCGCGGCAGCGATTGTTTGAAAAGATGGTCAGTCCGGCTGTCATTCATCAATTAGATCCGGATGCCATCCACTTTGGCGGTAGCAAATCGATCCTGACGATTCTTTTCGCAGACATATCCGGCTTTACGGCGCTGGGCGAGACGGTTTCACCGGAAACACTGGTATCCATCGTAAACTGTTACCTTTCCATGGCTGCAGAGGTTGTGCTTGAAGAAGGTGGAACCATTGATAAATTTTTAGGCGATTCCATCATGGCCTGGTTCAATGCTCCATTAGCTCAACCTGACCATGCCCTGCGTGCCGCGCGGACTGCGTTGCGAATTCGAGAAGCGTTGCCCCAAATTCATTGCACCCTTCCCGAGGGATATAGACTTGATTTTTCAATTGGAATTCACACTGGAGATGCAGTCCTCGGGTTGATCGGTTCAGAAAAACGAATGGAATATACAGCAATCGGTGATAGCGTCAATATCACAAAAAGGTTACAAGAGGCTGCCCAACCATCCCAGATCATTCTTTCTGCTCACACCCTAAAAGAAATCGAATCAAGGGTCTCTTACAACCATCTGGATCCGCTCCTATTACGCGGCAGACGCGAGGCTATGGAAGTGTATGAATTGTTGGCAATAAAAGATTGATCTTAGAGGGTTCTCACCATCTCGCGCAAACCGGCTAACCGGGCTTCTGCCAATCCCGACAGGGTATCGAATAAATAGATAGGATGAAACCCTTCCGCTGCGATGCTCTCTGTTACCACCCCGTAGATGACAGCTTCAAGCGGATTGTATGTCTTTTGGTATCCTGCTAACATTCCCCCTCCAAAAGCCGCTTTGGAAGAATGTACATTCTTTCGATCTACTGGATAAGCAGGAATCAACCACTTTTTCCTCGATGCCAATTCAACTGCGATCTTTGTGCCATCGGGTTGGTTAATGATCACCATTTCACACCCCATTTTCGCCACGGTATCAGCCATCTCAATCAGGTCGGTGGTTCGATTTCGAAAAAATAATCGTAATGCGTTTTCGTCCACGATGAATGCTGTTAATCCTGAAACAATCGCCGGCAACCTATTCCAATGTTCCGGTTGCATGTAGGAAGGGTGCGCTTCCAGACTGATCGTCTTAACAGTTCCAGACCGGAGGACCGGCTGCAATAGACTTTGGGTTAAATAATCCATTGGGCAAAGATGGGCGGCGGTCGCATCCAGGTATTCTCGCGGAATATCCGTCGAACGGGGCGAGGATGGCAAAATCCGATCAATTTCGACATTATTCTCGCGAGTCGGTTTGTAATTCAGCAGGATGGAAGGAAATGGAATGGTATGGTGGGCAAAGTGTTTTACAGGATTTGTCGTTTCATAGTCGTCTGGCGAGGTATACCCGTAGAATGCCCTGAGATCAACCAGCTCGGGAAGAATTTTTACCCCACGAGTATCTATCTGCCAACGAGAGAGGTCATGAAGCCATTCACGCGGGTAATCCTCTCCTATCCTGCAAAGCAAACCAATCGGTCCATCCCAGATCGCCATCCCAGCAGCCGCAAAAGCACCCGCGCCTCCCATGAAATCCAGCCGAGATCTACCATCAGACTGGATAACAAAATCTCGTTGCAATGGTCCGGCAACCAGGTATTTAGGATGCATTTGAAGGGCTGGGTAGGAAGGAAATTCCATATGGAATTGGTAATTATGATTACATATCCGAACTTAATTTCTTAGGGGCATATATTATCCGGCGCTCCACACCGAAATAGTAGAAAACTGGGGAAGAAAAGCTGTTGAGAATTCCCTCTTAATGATGTCCCATATCAGTGATCATCTTTAATAAACCTACCACACCAAGGCCAATCTTTACACCTTCACCACTTGTCAGGTGAGGTCTCCCTGACAATTCTTCGGTTTTCTTTATGTAAAGGTAGGCAGTACCTAATCCGGTCAAAGCACCGGCGATAATACCTACGAGCAATATTTTCGTTTTCCAACTGTTGTCTGCTTCCATTATTCCTCTTAATCTTGCGAGTGAAGCCGAAGGCTTTTGCCCAGGCGGTGGTAAATTGGTTTTAATGATGCGAAGTTCGATTTCAATTCAACGATGGGATTGGTTGTCGCATTTGTAATGTCGCTAATTTTGCCACCAAAGTATTGGATATACACCTGCAGAAGATAGCTCAGTGGAGGCAATTTTCTTGAGATCCAATCCACACCTATGATCCCAAGTGCTAGAGCTACAATACTGCCAATACCGGTCAACATTAGAATTGAAACAATGAAAATAAGGGAGATATTTGCCCAAACCGCTGGTTTGTCTGCTGGAGCAATCGTTGCCATAACTCCCAAAATCACAAAAAGCAGTGTTCCAAGGATGATTGGCATTAAGATATGCCAGAGAAATTGCTGGCGATGGATTGCGCGTGTATCCTGGTTCACCGGGTCTTGAGGTTTTCTTTGCATAGAATTATTGTAGCATGAGATAACATCGTTGGATGGGTTTTGTCACGGCCTTGCTGATACCTCGTAGATCGTCAGCCGCTTATAAGAAAAAACGGATTTCGCACTAGTTGAATCAAGCTCATCCTCTAGACGTTGAAACGTCAATACATCATCGATTGATGGAAATTTCGATCGGTTGACAACAATCACCCAGGCATTGGCAATCGGTTCAGGTCGATCGCGGTCATAAAACCTCGACCATTTTATCCCATCCAGCATAAGATAGTAGCTGACCTGGATTGTTGTGGGTGAGACACCTACCAATCCTGTCTTCTCAGGGATATGACTGGCAATAAAATGGGCTGCCTGTTCATTGAAGCTATCTTCACTTTCCTGGATGGGTGGATTCACTTGATAAAAGCGGTATCCAACCCAGGTGAAGATGAGGATCAGGATCAAAACGATGTGATGATATCTGACGTGGATTGATTTTCCTTTTAGAAACCAGCTTCCAAGCCAACACCACCCGGCAGCCGACCAGAGGAGATAAAAGCCCAGTAGGAAGATCCACATTCGGGGCAAAGGAGTTACTCGTTGAGCGATCAAAGCAATCGATATCCAGAGAATTGCGGCAATATATACAGGAATCCGGGAGTCCTTTTTCGCCAAGATGAAAGAAGATGAAGGAAAAAACCTATAACCACCAAAGCACTCATCCAATTTGGAACGCGATCATTCCATTCCTGCCATACGCGTTTTATACGTGAAAAGAGTGTGGGAAAGAAATCCCCCCAGGAAAGGGAACTCACAAATTCGTTACTGGTGATCGACTGTATTCCAGTACCCACCAACAACACTGGCAAGTAGAAGAAGAAAACCAACATGCCCAGGGTAAAACCGGCAGCGAACCATCTGAGAAAGAATTCTCGTTTACTCAATCCTCCCGTATCACCAGCCCACCCGGATAAACCGAGCCAGAGGAAAATGATCCCGGCAGGATAAAGAAAAATGGGGATGGTATAAAACCCAAGACCACAAACCAGTACCAATAACAACCAGGTTAAGAATCGGCTGTTGTGAATTATCTCAGTTGCCAGCCAAAGCCCGAGGAGAGAGAAGAGGCAAACGAGCGAATAACCCCGGGCGTTGACCGAAAAATCAATCATCATGGGAGACAAAGCGATCCCGGCGGCTGCCAGGATACCTGCCGTATTGCCATACAATTTCTTTCCCGCCAGGAAGGCTGCAACGACAGACAATATTCCACTCAAAAGAGCTGGTAATCGCAAAGCCCAGAGATGCATTCCAAACAGTTGGTAGAAGAATGAAACCAATAATGAATGAAAGATGTGGTTATTCGGGGCAGAATAATCGGTCAAAATATAGCGGATCGGGCGGCTGGAAAATTTGATAAACGTATACGCTTCATCGTATCGAACTGGGTAATTAATTAGTGCCAGACGAATGATGGCAGCCAGGAAGACCAGCATTCCAAGCGCCAACAAATAACCACCTGACCCCTTCTCACCCCGGATGGAAGACCATAACGCGCGTCCATCTTCTTTAATGGAGATCGCCCGGAACGACTTCCAAATGGAAGCTAGCATTTCCTCAAACCGATTCCCCTTCTTTACCATGACAGCCCCAGAAATAATGAATACCAAACCCAGGATGCGAATTCCCCATATCAGCCACTGGTACCCGGTTGTACTGAGAGAATCAAATGTGCCGTCAGGCTCAAATGAACCCAGACAACGCGCTGCCCATGTGAAAGGGATCAGTGATACGATGCCAAGAAATACACCCAGAGAAATGGTGATCCATCGTACGCGATAGATGAGTCTTTTCTCTGGCTGCGCTTTTATCATTCGATTGACTCCAATTGGAACTGCGCTTATTATAATGGCAATCCAAAAGGGTTTTTAGTCATTCCATTTCACTTGATCTCTTAATCAGGACATTGCATGAAACTTAAGCTTTACGACACCTATACCCGTTCCCTTCGAGACTTTGAACCGCTTCACCCACCAGAGGTCGGTCTTTACACCTGTGGTCCAACCGTCTACGACTACCCACATATCGGTAATATGCGCGCCTACTTGTTTGAAGACATCCTTAAGCGGGTGTTAATCTGGAATGGCTATGCGGTCAAACATGTGATGAATATCACGGATGTCGGTCATCTCGTATCCGACGCGGATGAAGGTGAAGACAAGATGGAAAAAGGATCCGCGCGGACTGGTAAATCTGCCTGGGAAATTGCGGACTTTTTCGCACAGGCATTCAAAGATGACCTGGCGTTATTAAACATTCTGGAACCCACCATTTGGTGCCGCGCAACCGACCATATCCAGGAACAGATCGATACGATTCGATGCATTGAAGAGAAGGGCTATACCTACCGTACATCGGATGGGATCTATTTCGATACCGCCAAACAGTCCGATTACGGCGCACTCGGTCGGTTGGATATTGAAGGATTGCGGGCTGGGGCACGAATCGATATGGGGGAGAAGCATAACCCCACTGATTTCGCCTTGTGGAAATTCAGCCCAAAAGACAAGAAACGGCAAATGGAATGGGACAGTCCGTGGGGAGTTGGTTTCCCGGGTTGGCATATTGAATGCTCGGCGATGTCTGCCAAGTATCTGGGACCTTTTTTTGATATTCATTGCGGTGGAGAGGACCATATCACTGTCCATCATACCAATGAGATCGCTCAGACCGAAGCCTGCTATGGAACCAGGCTGGCCAATTTCTGGATGCATTGTTATTTCCTGCAACTCGGCGATGAGAAGATGGCTAAATCGGCTGGAGGATTTATCCGGGTTAAAACGCTATTTGAAAAGGGATATGATCCGCTAGTATTTCGCTACTTCTGCTTGAATGCTCTTTATCGCGCTAAACTAAGTTTTTCCTGGGAATCGATGGAAAGTGCCGCCACATCGCTCAACCGCCTAAGAACCACTGTAATTGAATTGGCTGAGCCCGGGATGGTGGACATGGACTATCTGAACAGGTTTAGTGAAGCCATCAATGATGACCTTAACACTCCCCGCGCCCTGGCTGTGGTATGGGACCTGGTTCGCTCTGAAGTGCCAGCTTCCACCCGCAAAGCAACTCTGCTGAAGATGGATGAAGTGCTTGGGCTGGACCTGGCAAACTGGCAGCCCAAAATGGAGGAAGTGCCTGAGGAAGTAGTCACATTATTGAATGCCCGCGCTCTTGCCCGGAAAGAAAAACGTTGGGCAGACGCCGATACCATTCGTTCCCAGGTGACCGCTCTGGGTTATGAGATCGAAGATACTGCCCAGGGACCAAAGGTGAAGAAGAAATAGAGATCGAGAATCCTGTCCCCATCTCCTTTCTTTATAAGATGCCTAAACAAGACCTCTTATTCAAAAAACCGATCTGTAACGCACCTGGAATTTTGGGCTTTTCTCCAGTACCGCAGCGAATGCCGTACCTGGACCAGTTCGGTGCCTTTTTCACCAATCCAATTAGCCTGCATCCACGTCGACCCGCTTCCACCCGTGGGATTGTCCACAATTCTGATGGGGTCTGGCTACAAAGTGGATTTCCAAACCCAGGGCTAAAAAGCGTCCTCAAAAAGCATGCAACCCGGTGGGAGAGATCCCCAATTCCGGTGATCCCTCATCTCATGGCAGATGCATCCTCTCCGTTGGACGTTCTCCTCCGTCTCCTGGAAAATACCGGTAATCTTCTGGCGGTTGAAATCAGTTTCCCCCCTGAGTGGACCGATTCGGATATTCTCCTGTATCTTCCAAAGAAATCTTTCGATCTTCCTCTTATTCTTTCACTAGATCCTGACCGTCTCCCAGCCTTCTGCGATAAATTTTCATCGCTTCCAATTGAAGTCTACAGCATGGCAGCCCGACGCGAGATAGGCTCCTCCGAAGATGCAAATACCATCCGAGGCAGAAATTATGGCCGTGCTCTTTTTCCGAAAACCCTTCGCCTTGTTGAAGATTTATCTCAGAGGGGTATCCCTCTGATCGCATCCGGAGGGATCTATGAATTGGAACAGGTTGCTCAATGTCTGCAATCAGGAGCCATAGCCGTTCAATTGGATACCATATTGTGGGTAATCGGGAATCAGTCCAGTTTGTTTACAACTACAGTTCCAGAATAATTGTCACCGGACCATCATTTACCAGGTCCACTTCCATGTGCGCGCCAAATACCCCCTGTTGCACGTGCAAACCCATCTCCTGCATGGTGACCACAAACGCATCTATAAGTGGAGCCGCAACCTCAGGTAACGCCGCATCGGTAAACGATGGACGCAAGCCTTTACGGGAATCCGCGTAAAGAGTAAATTGCGACACCACGATCACCTCTCCCCCGATATCCAGAACCGACCGGTTCATTTTCCCGGCATGATCGGTGAAGATACGCAACTGAGCTGTTTTCCTTGCCAACGCCTGTGCTTTGTGGTCATCATCCTCATGTGTCACACCCAGTAAAATCACCAGACCGTTCCCAATACTGGCAACGGTCTGACCATCTACGATCACCTTCCCCCGGCTGACACGCTGAAGAACAGCTTTCATCACTCCACCATTTCGGGTAATCCGATCGCTGCCCGGACTTCCTTCATTGTTTGGACGGCAATCTTTCGAGCCCGGATTGCACCATCATTCAAAATCGCTTTCACTTCATCCGGCTTCTGTGCGATTTGCGCTCTTCTTTCACGGAAAGGAGCCAGCGATTCGTTGAGATGCCTGGCGTACAGCTTTTTACAATCGACACACCCGATACCCGCCCGACGGCATTCTACATTGACCATATCCACATCTTCCTGAGGTGAGAAGATCTTATGCATGGTAAAGACATTACAGATATCAGGGTTGCCGGGATCTGTCCGTTTGATGCGGGCAGGATCTGTTTTCATGGTGAGGACCAACTTTAAAGTCTCCTCCGGGGTTGCGGCTATCTCAATGTGATTATTGAGACTCTTTCCCATCTTCTGTTCGCCATCCAATCCGAGGATCTTGGGAAACTCAGTCACTTTCATCTGCGGTTCCACCAGGACATTGGTATGGTACCGGAAGTTGAAGGATCGAACCACTTCACGGGTGAATTCGATATGCGGTGCCTGATCCAACCCCACCGGAACCGCATTTGCTTTGTAAAGAGCGATATCCGCAGACATCAGGACCGGGTATCCGACCAACCCGTAATTGATATTGTGGGGATTTTCGCGCGCCTTCTCCTTGAAAGTCGGCAGATCGGTTAATTTTCCAAGAGGAGTCACCATCGATAGGATGGTATGCAGTTCCGTCACTTCAGGAACCATGCTTTGAACAAAAATGATCGATTGTTCAGGAGAGATTCCAGCAGCCAGCCAATCCAGCGCCATCTCGTGGATGTTTTGTGGTAGATTGACCGTATCTTCCACGGTTGTGAGCGCATGCAGATCTACAATGCAGTAAATACAGTCGTAGTCTTTCTGCAAGGCAACATAATTCTTAATGGCACCCAGGTAATTACCGAGATGCTGGCGGCCAGTCGGACGTGCCCCTGAAAAAACTCTACCCTTCTTAATCATCATTTGTTCTGTCGATACTCCTTGATCAATTGTAGTATTTCACCTGGCTCGGCATGTCGCCCGGTATGAAGTTTGGAATATATCGTTTTGTTATTGACGACCACCTCGAACCGCCCTCCATCAGATGGAACCATTGTGATGGATTTTATCTCGGGCTCGTAATCCGCCAGCAAATCGGCTGCCAGACTGACAGCTCTGGGAGTATAGTGTCAAACCATGCAATAGGTGATCGAAATGTCCATCATATCATTCTCCATTTATTGGTTCTATTGATTATAAACGGTACCGGTTTAGTTTCCTACATCCCGATTGGCTAGAGGCTGACCACTTTCTCCGCTTTTTGGATGGCTTCGATGATATCGCCCATCCCACCAATAATGCCTACTTTCACTTGAGATGTGATCCCAAAGCTGTCCAGGCAGGTCTTGCATAACACAAGTTCAACTTCCAAAGCTTCCAGTTGCTTTAATTGTTCAATAACTGGTGATCCTTCACACGCGAGTCGAACACCTTCGGTATAAAAGAGGATTTTCGCGGGCAGTTTTCCAGATTCCAGTGTGAGGTTCAGGAATTTTCCTGCCAGGACCTTAGGCAGATCTCCTTCTGAATGCCCCATCCCGAAACGAGTAAAAAGCAGGACAGTGTCATCTTTCATGGAAATTCTCCTTCTTTCACATCCTAAGTTATGAATATCGAATTGACGACTGATAGGTCATCGTATTCCAAAGTCCAACAGTCAGAGATCATTCCCATATGCTTTCACGTATCAATATAGATTGAGCGGTTAAGAAATATAGTAACAGAGCAGGATTTGTTCTCCATCCACTGATTAATTATAACCAACCTAGGATGGGTCCTTCGTCATTGAGGTGATTTTGATACTCTCCCAGCCGATGTACGTATATAGAGTAGATACTATCACGTCAGTTTTATTTGATGCATGTATAATGAAATAGTAAAGTGAGGTGGATCGATGGACTGGTTATTGAATCCTAATTTAGCTTATCTTGTCCTCGTTATCGGTTTCTTAATTGCCATCCTTGCCCTGGTAAGCCCCGGTACGGGTCTTCTTGAAGTGGTTGCAATCGGGTTGATCATCCTATCAGGATGGCTGATTGCTCAGCTTGATTTCAATTGGTATGCCCTGGTATTGTTAATTCTGGGTGTTTTTCCCTTTTTATGGGCAGTCAGGAAAACTCAGAAATGGTATTTCCTGGTCATTTCGTTAATCGCCTTGACCCTGGGCAGCACCTTCCTCTTTGTCGATGAAAACTGGCGACCAATCGTTAATCCGGCGGTAGCTATTCTGGTCAACTTGCTCGTGATCGGTTTTTTCTGGCTGGTTGTAAGAAAAGTATTGGAAGCATTACATCACATCCCTTCACACAGCCTTACCAGCCTGAAAGGAAGCGTCGGCGAGACCAGAACTGAAGTATTCCTGGAAGGGTCAGTCTATGCTGGTGGCGAAATGTGGACGGCTACGAGCAAGACCCACATTCCACCACATACAAAGGTCAGGATCATTCAACGAGACGGCTTTACACTCGAAGTGGAACCAGTTAAACCTGAGGACGAAAAATAAATTATGCGACTAGTCCTGTATTTACGAAATAAGTAATCGAATACCCATTCAAGGAGCAGAGTATGACACAAGCAAGTATTCCCATCTTATGTTTCATTGGCGCCATCGTGATCTTTGTGCTGGTCTTCCTGGCGAACGCCATCAAGGTTGTTCCGGAATATCAGCGGTTGGTGGTCTTCCGCCTGGGTCGATGTATTGGAGACAAAGGGCCTGGTCTTGTCCTTCTGATCCCATTCGTTGATCGACCTGTAAGAGTGGATCTCCGCGAACAAGTGCGTGAGATCCCGCATCAGACTTCAATTACCAAGGATAATGCCCCGATCTCCATTGATTTCCTCTGGTACTACAAAGTCCTGCAGCCGACCGACTCAATTTTGCAAGTGGGTAATTTTGAGCTTGCCGCTCAGGGTATGGCGACTACCACTCTCCGATCTGTCATTGGCGGTATCCTGCTGGATGGAGTCCTTTCGGAGCGCGAGCATATCAACAACATGCTTCGCACCCGTTTGGATGAGGTGACTGAACGGTGGGGTGTCAAAGTAACGAATGTTGAAATCCGTGAAATCATCCCTCCAAGAGAAGTACAAGAGGCAATGAACCGCCAATTGACCGCGGAACGGACCCGCCGCGCTGTTGTAACCGAATCCACCGGTACCCGGGAAGCTGCGATCAACGTGGCGGATGGTGAAAAACAGGCAGCCATTCTCCGCGCTGAAGGTGAGAAACAATCCGCGATCTTGAAATCGGAAGGTGAAAAATTAGCCCAACTGCTGCGCGCAGAAGGCTATGCTTCCGCTCTGGAAAAGATCTTTGGAGTGGCAAAGACGGTTGACCAAAATACACTTACCTTGCAATATTTTGAGACTCTGAAGAATATGGCAGCTAATCCATCCACGAAATACATCTTCCCGATGGAATTCACCAGCATGCTAAAAAGCTTTGTCGATAAACAGGGCGATAAGTAAGTCCAACCTGTCCAATTAAGTAACCCATCCTCCTGATTCCAATAGTCATCAGGGGGATGGGTTTACTCGTAATTTTGTGCCTATGCCAACTTTGCCCATCATTATTGAAGATGCTACTTTGAAGGACCTCGGTCCACTCCGTCAGGTGGAGAAGGAATGCTTTGGTAAAGACGCCTGGCCGTTGTTGGATCTGATGGGGGTATTAATTTTCCCGGGAATTATTCGCCTGAAAGCAGTTGTCGGAGATGAAATGGCCGGCTTTATCTCGGCTGATGGTACCCGAAATTCGCGCATTGGCTGGATCACGACGGTCGGGGTAAGAACCATCTTTCGTCAACAGGGAATTGGGCGTAAGTTGCTCGACGCCTGCGAAGAACGGATGTCGACTCCGCTAATCCAGTTGACCGTCAGAAAATCGAATCTGCCCGCCATTCATATGTATCAGGAAGCGGGATACCACCAGATTGAATTATGGGAAAAGTATTATCAGGATAATGAGACAGGCATTGTTATGCAAAAAGCGCGTTCTTGAGTTTAAGGATATGAACACTGACCTTCACCCCACGGCCAAGGGACAGCATAAGTATTAAAATACTCAAGATACGATTTGCAGGGTGTAGATAACCACCAATCATATAGACTGTTTCGCTCCGCAACAAATTGCTGATACACCACAATACTATTTTGATCGATTGACTCGCAACGTCTGGTAGCATCTGAAGCTTGCGAACCACACAAGTCGTTGAAGACCCTTGTATTTCCTGACGATGCGGCTTCCAGGATCGCAATATAGAAAAAGTGATCCACTACTTGTTGATGCATATTTTTCAACTGGGCTGGAGGGGTTACCGAAACAAGGCTCAGATATTTATCATTCCAGGTTGATTTAGCATTAATTTTCCAGACTACCGAAAAATAAGCCTCCCCGTCCGTGGGCAGCGTGGAAGCGGCTGTCGGTTTTGCAGACTGTGAAGGATTTGGACCGGTGATACCACCATATATGCTATTCTGAGAAAAACTCTTTTGAAGTGTATTCCAAATCGGTTGGAAGTTCCCCAAATACCGCGGAATATCCAATATAGGCAGTATTACTGCACTTAACCCCAGACAGATGAGGATGGCTATCAAAACATAGACAACCGTACGGGGCGTATTCGATTTTTTATTTTTCTTCTGGGATTTGACGACATTCAACGCCTGGTCTATCTGGTCGGGCGTTGCCGAAAAGCGTTGCAAAGTAGTCCGGATTTCTGTATTATTATTTCCAAGTTCCGCCAACCCGATTGCCCGGGTAATGACCTCCTCCTGGCTTAGCGGGTCGACAGGCAGGAACTCGTCAAACATCGATGGCGCGGATTCGGAAAGCGGGGTTGTATATGTAACTGGGTTTTGAACAACCCGTTCATCCGGTATAGGAGTCATTGCAGGATGTTCCACAGGATGCAATTCAGATCCAGATTTAATCTGGTGGTTGATCTCAAAGACACTCATCCAGCTTTGCCAGGCGGGCTGAAGGTAAGCGGCATATGAAGGGGGAAGGACCATCAAACGGATATTTGGTCCATCCGTCTCTAACTCGAATGAAACATGGCAGTTAGGGCAACTGAGCTGATCGGGATGGCCAGTATTGTGGACAACCGATAATCCACGCGCGTTACATATCGGGCAGGCGCCAATTTGCGCCCAGGATTCTGGAATAGTTTTTCGTGGCTGATAGGTACTCATACATCCTCGTTACAGTAAGGATAACGCGATCAAATTATTGCAAGAATCCATCCAACGAGAAATACTCTAATCTATTCCCTCTATTATAGAGGAAGATTCTTAATTGACTTTACATTGAAACCATACTATACTTTCATCAAGGAAATAAAGAAACCGCTATGCGAGATGTGTCTCTCAAAGTAAAGAGGAACAAATAACAGCATGCCGATTATCGCGCATGCTGTTGTTTTATTAAGAGCCTGAAAGGAGAAGTATAAAAATGGATTATGGAATGATTGGTAAGATCGAAAAGGCTAAACGCTATGCACAGGAACGCAACCGCATCCATTTGGATTCCATGCGGGTCACTTTTGCTGGAGAAAACAACTCCCATACAGTCGTTTTTGAGAATGGCGATTGGCATTGCGATTGTGATTTCTTCCAATCTCGCTCTCGCTGCAGCCATACCATGGCTCTCGAAATGATTTTGGACGGTATGGCATCTGAAAAAGCTGTAATTTAATCGGTAAGCGACAATATTAAACCCAACAGGCGGGCACATTGCCCGCCTGTTGATTTGTAGATCTACTTCCATACAAAATCAAATAGCTTCAATTTCTCAATTCGGATTGGCATCAACCATGGGAATGTTGGCTTGACAAGCCATCCAGCCCGGATGTATAGTGAAACCGGTTTCTACGCACAAAACATCACATTCAATGACTCGGCCAGGCGATGACGATCGAAATTCTCGTTGAGAACCTCACCAAACAGTTTCACACCCAATCCTCAAGTCAGATGGCCTTGCGAGGAATTAATCTATCCATCGAATTGGGACAGCTATTTGGATTGGTAGGTCCGGACGGTGCCGGAAAAACCACATTGATCCGAATTCTATCGACGGTGATCAATGCCACCCATGGAAAAGCGGAAATATCCGGGATGGATGTGCAAAAGCAGGCTGAGAATATCCGACGCATAATTGGTTACATGCCTCAGACGTATTCCTTATATGGCGATCTATCCGTCGAGGAGAATCTAAAATTCTTCGCCGACCTGTATGCGATTCCTAATTCCACCCTCGATGAACGAATGAACAAATTGCTGGATATGGCGCGATTGCAAGATTTTCGAAAAAAACGCAGTGCACAGCTATCCGGAGGGATGAAAAAAAAGCTGGCTCTCGCCTGTGCATTGATCCACGAACCACGGATACTCTTGCTGGATGAGCCAACCACTGGAGTGGACCCGGTTTCGAGAAGAGATCTCTGGAAGTTATTAAATCAGGTGGTTCGCGATGGGTTGACCGTATTCGTCTCCACTCCGTACATGGACGAAGCAGAGCGCTGTCACCAGGTAGGTATGTTGCTCAACGGATCCATGCTATCAATCGGAAAACCAAACGATCTTGAGGCGAAATATCCCTACCAGATGGTGGAGGTGAAAGCAAAACCGCGAAGGATAATGCGGGAAGTGGTCGCCGAGTCAAAAGATGTGATTTCCTGGCGACCTGTTGGCGATCGGGTAAGAATTGCCGTGACTGACAGTGAGAAATATATCCAACGTCTGGAAAAAGACCTTCGAAAAGCGAAAGCTGAGATCGTTCTATTACGCCAGGCAAGGATTGGGATGGAAGATATATTTATCCACCTTGCCCAGGGAAAAGAATGACCATGTCTGACCAAAACATCGTTGAGAACGTGATAGACGTGAGGGAATTAACCCGCAAATTTGGTAAATTTACGGCCGTTCATCAGGTCACATTTCAGATTCCGCAGGGAGAGATCTTTGGCTTGTTAGGTCCAAACGGAGCCGGTAAGACAACCCTCATTCGTGTTCTGTGTGGTCTACTCTCGCCAACAAGTGGATCTGCTTCCGTTTTAGGCTTTGATGTCGAAAAACAATCAGAGGAAGTTAAACGCAGAATTGGTTATATGTCACAGAAATTCTCTTTATATAACGACCTTACCGTTATAGAGAACCTTCGGTTCTATGGAGAGATTTATTCGGTTCAACCGGTACATCTAAAAACTCGGATGGAAGAATTGCTTGTGATGGCCGGATTAGCTGGTTTTGAGAATCAACGTGTCCATAGTCTATCAGGGGCATGGCGTCAAAGACTCGCATTAGCCTGTGCCATTATCCATGAACCTCCGATGCTATTCCTGGATGAGCCGACCGCCGGTGTAGACCCGGTTTCTCGTCGGGAATTCTGGCAGTTGATATATCAAATGGCAGGCACCGGTGTGACCGTACTGGCAACGACCCATTACATGGATGAGGCGGAGTATTGTAACCAGATCGGGATGATGTACCAATCCCACCTGATCGCTTTAAACGATCCGGATACTTTACGTGAGTCACTTGACGGGGCGATGTATGAAGTGGAAACCGATATGCTGGAAAACGCGGAAAAAGTATTACAGACGATGGAAGGTGTACTCAGCGTTTCACAACATGGAAGCTTACTCCATGTGATCACTGACCGTGGGAAGATGAGAAAAGAAATGCAACGGACTCTTCAGGAAGCTGGTATTTCGTATATCAAAGTACAAAGAACCATCCCATCGCTGGAAGATGCATTCGTGCGGATGGTGGAAGAGCAGGAAGAGGTTAAGAAGTTGGGTTATGAAAATAAAGCGGAGGTGCAGGTATGAAACAGAAATGGCTACTCTTCTTTGTCAGTGCCTTGATGCTGACAATCCTAAACGGATGTACGAATAATACGGCAAAACAGACTGGTCAGATCAGCGCTTCCGGCACGATCACCGCTGTAGAAGTTGAGATTTCCTCTGAAACTCCCGGTATCGTTCGAAAGGTGCAGGTCGATGAAGGGGATTCCGTCGATTTAGGGATGCTGCTCGTTGGGGTCGATCAGGAAATTTTGAAGGCGCAACTTAACAATGCAGAGAAAGGAATCACCAGTGCTGAAGCAGCTGTTCTAACCGCCGAAGCTGCCCTGGACCAAGCGCAAATACAATTTGAAAAAGTCTCCCAGAGTGTACATCTTTCAGATACCCAAAAGCTGAAAGACACCTGGAATAAAGCAGATGATACAAATATTGAATCACCAGAATGGTATTTCGCGCCTGAAGAAAGATTGGCAGCCGCGAAATTGGAAATGGAACAGGCGAAAACGGAATTTGATTCCGAATCCAATAAATTGAGTGAGATCATTCAGGGAATGGGGATCCCAGAGTTGGCGGCCGCAGAAAAACGGCTCTCCAATGCAGAAGAAGCGTTTCGGAGTGCGAAAAAATTGCGAGATAGTGAACAGAAGGCAGCCAGTCGCTCAAACCTGGATACCGCGGCGGACGATATGTATGATGCCGCGAAGGACGAATTGGAAAACGCCATCGATGATTACGATACGTTATTATCAGATGATGATATGGATGACTTGAAAGATGCACGAGCGAGAATAGCGGCGGATCGATTACGCTATTTCGAAGCGGTAGATCGGTATAACAGCCTTATGATGAGTGCCGACACATTAGAGTATCAGACCGCGCAAACTACTATCGCACAGGCAGAAGCCGCCGTCAATCAAGCCAAAGCCGTCCGCGATCAGGCAATGGCGGCAAGAGATATCCTGAAGGTACAGTTGACAAAGACCGAAGTGTTCTCCCCTATCGCAGGGGTTGTACTCACCCGGAATATCGAGCCGGGAGAGATGGCGACCGTTGGGGCACCTCTTCTTGTGATCGGCCAATTGGAATCACTGAAAGTAACCGTCTATGTTCCCGAAGATCGTTACGGTGAAGTAATTCTAGGGCAGGAAGCCAGGGCAAAGGTCGACTCCTTCCCGGAGGATGTTTTTATTGGGAAAGTAACCCATATCGCCGATCAGGCTGAATACACACCCCGAAACGTTCAGACGGCAGATGGACGAAAAACAACAGTTTTCGCCGTGGAGATCGAGATCCCCAATCCGGACCTGAAGTTAAAACCTGGTATGCCGGTGGATGTGGTGCTTGGAATGTGACAATACGCTCACTGTACCTCCTTTATAAGGAGGGTCTCCAGAACAGTATTTGTTCGGGACGGGTCGATCTCTTTCTGATTTTCCAACTGCCTGTCAGGTATGGATTCTAACTGCCTTGCACGCACCGTAGACACTTCCGCCATATGTCATTGCGAACGAGCAGAGCGAGTGTGGCATTCTAGTTATAAAGTGTCTGTTAATATATGATTTAGAGATCCCTCTGGCGCTACGCGCCACCTCCCTTAACCAGGGAGGACTGGTTCGCTCCCCACCTCCTTATATATGGGAGAACGATTATCTCCTTAATCAAGCGAGGACAATTTTTTGACTCCCTGATTTACCTGGACTATACTAAGGAAGCCCTGCTTAACGGGCGATCTTTACACAACCAACCAGGAGGTGTTTGTTTATGGCTGAAAGCAGCTTCAAACTGACCTATTCCACGATGTTCAATCCGCCGGAAGAATTACATACCCGGTATGATCAAGCGCTGACACAAGTGATGTCCAAACTTGGCAAAGAACATGCGATGTTGATTAATGGTAAAGAACATTATTCCACCGAAAAATTTGAAGACCGGTCACCCGCGGATACGGATGTCATTCTGGGTGTGTTCCAAAAAGGAACCTCTACGGATTCCCAGCTCGCGCTGGATGCTGCCTCAAGAGCCTTCCCGATGTGGAGTCATACACCCTGGCAGGAACGTGTCCGATTGGTACGCAAAGCCGCCGAGATAATGGATGAAAGAACCTTTGAGATGGGCGTGGTTGTATCGCTCGAAGTTGGCAAGAACCGCATGGAAGCGCTCGGGGACGTGGCTGAGACTGCCGACTTGTTGCGTTACTCCTGTGATCGGATGGAAGCCAATGACGGCTTCATCCATGAATTGGGGCGCGATCCGTTGACCGGTTATATTTCTACCAATATGTCCATCCTGCGTCCTTACGGGGTCTGGCTTGTCATTTCCCCGTTTAATTTCCCGGCTGCGCTAACTGGCGGCCCTGCCGGAGCAGCCCTGGTAACGGGTAACACACTCGTGATGAAACCAGCCACTGATACTCCCTGGACAGCCAGATTGATCGCGGAATGTTTCCGTGACGCCGGTATACCTGATGGCGTCTTCAACTATGTCACCGGACCGGGAAGCACCCTTGGACAATCACTCATTGAAAGTCCGCTGGTTGCTGGTATCACCTTCACAGGTTCCTACGATGTCGGCATGAAGATCGGGCATGATTTTAGTACCGGTAAATGGGTGCGCCCTGCAATTCTTGAATTAGGCGGAAAGAATCCGGCTATTGTATCGAAATCAGGTAACCTCGATGATGCTGCGCTTGGGATTGTCCGCTCTTCCTTTGGATTGCAAGGTCAAAAGTGTTCTGCCTGCTCGCGCGTATTTGTCGAAAGATCGGTCCACGATACCCTTGTGGACAAAATGGTCACCCTCACTCAGAAGTTGCTCATCGGGAACCCAACCGAGCGATCAATATATAACGGTCCAGTCATCAACAAAGCGAGCTATCATGATTACCAAACCTTTTGTGAACAACTTCAGATTGCCGGGAAAGTTTTAACTGGTGGGAAAGTCCTCACGGATGGCGCGTATACCAGAGGATATTATTGCCCGGATACAATAGTCACCGGTGTGTCAGCGGAACATCCCCTCTGGCAGACGGAGATGTTCCTGCCGATCACTATGATTGCAGCCGTTGAACTCTCTGGACGAAGCCATGACCCGCTCGAACAATGTGCAATATGGGTTGACCGCCGGTTTCTATGGGACGCCCGAGGAAGCCGAATGGTTCTTCGATAAGATTGAAGCCGGTGTTACCTACGCGAATCGTCCCCATGGAGCCACCACCGGCGCCTGGCCTGGATTCCAACCATTCGGAGGTTGGAAGGGCTCTGGCTCCAGCGGGAAAAATGCAGGTGGACTGTATTACCTTCCTCTCTATATGCATGAACAGATCAGAACCTACATACGCAGGATATAGATCCCTATCCATCCACCCATCCTAATTCCAAGAAGCGTTTATGAGCAAACTGACCTCCTTATCTGATGCAATTGCTACCTATGTGCACGACGGTGATCTGGTGTATGCGGCCGGTTTCACCCATCTGATCCCGTTTGCGGCTGGTCATGAGATCATCCGCCAGGGTCGCAAGGACCTGACACTGGCGCGTGCCACCCCGGATCTCATCTATGACATGATGGTAGCCGCCGGCTGCGCCCGTAAACTGATCTTTTCTTACCTGGGAAACCCCGGAGTAGGTTCGTTACGGATCATCAAAGCAGAACTGGAAGCTGGTCATCTAGAATGGGAGGAATACTCACATTATTCGATGATCAGCCGGTTGCAGGCTGGTGCCTGTGGTCTGCCTTTTATCCCAATGAACCAGACAGCTGCGCCTGATCTTGAGAAAGCCAATCCACAGTACAAGCGTGTGAAAGATCCCTACACCGGACGGGAGGTTGTGGTGGTCCCACCACTGTATCCGGATGTGGCAATTGTTCATGTGCAACGATGCGACATAAATGGCAACGCCCAAATCTGGGGAATATTGGGAGAACAGAAGGAATCTGCTTTTGCCGCAAAGCATGTCATCCTGACGGCAGAAGAGATCGTGGACGAGTCGATCATCCGTTCCGACCCCAACCGGACTGTGATCCCCGATTTTATCGTCGATGCTGTCTGTCACGTGCCATTCGCCAGTCATCCATCCTATACCCAGGGTTACTACGATCGCGATAATGCCTTCTATCTAGAGTGGGATAAGATCACAGAAGATCCAGCCCGGGTGAAACAGTACCTGGACGAATGGGTATTTGGGGTAAGGGATCGTGCGGAATACTGGGCGAAACTCGGGGAAGAGACCCACAAGAGACTTTCGGTCGAGCCGATGTTCGCAGCACCGGTCAATTACGGGAAGTATTAGGAGAATCCCATGGAATATACCTCATCCGAACTCCTGATCATCAACGCTTCCCGCTTATTACGCGACTACGACCGGGTCTTTGTTGGAGTGGGCATTCCCAACCTGGCATGCAACCTGGCCATGCGTACGCACGCGCCGCACCTATTAATGATCTACGAAGCGGGTGTGATAGGCGCCCGACCGTCCCGACTTCCACTATCCATCGGTGATCCCTGCCTGGTGAGCGGAGCCTCCGCGGTGTGCAGCATGTATGATATTTTCTCATTCTACCTGCAGCGCGGCAATGTGGATGTGGGATTCCTGGGCGGCGCACAGATCGATCGTTTTGGAAACATAAATGCGACCATCATCGGCCAGGATTACGCCCATCCAAAGGTGCGTCTGCCGGGCTCAGGCGGTTCGATGGAGATAGCCGGTTGGGCAAACCGCTGCTATATCATGACTCCTCACCAGAAACGGCGTTTCCCCGAGAAATGCGACTTCATCACCTCTGCCGGATTCTTGTCCGGGCGTAAACAGCGCGAAGCGACGGGCGTTCGCGGGGGTGGAACACAATGCGTGGTGACCGATCTCGGGTTGCTGGAGCCGGATGAAACCGGTGAAATGATGTTGACAGCCTTACATGACTGTTGTACAGAAGAACAGGTGAAAGCTAATACCGGCTGGGAGTTGAAGGTTGCACAGACGATGCGTTACACAGATCCGCCCAGTTTGACGGAACTACAAATTCTGCGGGAAGAGTTGGATCCACAGGGAATATATAGGTGAGCAGAGACCAGATTCCAGATAACAGGGATCAGTAATCAGCAATTGGGGAAAAAAAGTGCGGAAAATTCTTCCGCATCTTTTTTATCTCCGGATATCTGGTTTTGTACTGAAGCTGGGGGAAAAGCAGGTAATTTTTAACCCACCTCATCATCCTGAGCCGGTAGGGTACTAGTTGGTTCAGTCAGTAATTATTGTTTTGCTTCAACATTTTCATCAACTTCAGATCGTCTCCTGTTGGAGGAAGACTGACCACCCAACAGTCTTCTGCTCCTGTTTTCATTCCCAAGTACTTCACATTCTTGATCATATTTACATAACCTTAGTGGAATTGACGGTTCTCTTAACACTGGCTTAACAAACTTGCTGCTATAAATCCAATTGGATATTCGATTTTAATTCTGAGGCGCATATGAATGACATGTATGTGATTGTATTCTTGATTATTTTGTTTATTTTGAGTTTCGGCTTAATTCTTGGCTTAGATCGGCTTATGGGCAGGTGAATTATGTTTTATCTATGGATCAGCTTACTCGCTTTTGGTTTGCTCGTCTATTTATTTATTGCATTACTTAAACCGGAGATTTTCGGATGACGATGATTGGCAGTCTTCAGATTCTTCTATTCTTTGTTCTGCTTACCATCCTGGTAAAACCATTGGGCAGCTATATGGCTCATGTATATCAAGGAGATCGGACCATTTTAACACCAGTCATCGGTAGGTTTGAACAATGGCTATATAAAACTGCCGGAATCCGAGATGCCGATGAAATGGACTGGAAATCTTATGGCATTTCTGTTCTCTTATTTAGCGGAGTGGGAATCATATTTTTATACCTCCTGTTGCGCTTTCAGAACATACTCCCGCTAAATCCCCAAGGTTTTGGCGCAGTTGCACCAGACCTGGCACTTAATACCTCTGTAAGCTTCGTTACGAATACAAATTGGCAAAACTTTGGTGGTGAGACGACCCTGAGTCTACTGTCTCAAATGGTTGGATTAACTGTGCAGAACTTTCTCTCAGCAGCAACAGGCATGGCAGTCGCGGTTGCTTTTATCCGAGGACTTGCCAGACGGCAGTCCCAATTTCTGGGGAATTTCTGGGTAGATTTGACCAAATCGATCCTTTACATATTACTGCCTCTATCCATCTTTATTGCTTTACTTCTCGTTGGCAGTGGTTCAGTGCAAACCCTTTCATCGAAAATCGTGGTCACTACCCTGGATAATAACCAGTCACAGGTGATTGCTCTCGGTCCTGTGGCTTCCCAGGTTGCGATCAAACATCTTGGAACAAATGGCGGCGGATTCTTCAATGCAAATTCCTCCCATCCATTTGAAAACCCAACCCCGTTTACAAATCTACTTCTAATGCTGGCTGAAACTGTGATCCCAGCAGCTTTGACGTATACATTTGGAAAGATGGTCGGTGATACACGTCAGGGGTGGGTGATATACACAGCGATGATGATTCTCCTCATATCTTTTACCTTCCTGACATATAGCGCAGAAGCTGCAGGTAACCCGAAATTATATGCAACCGGGATCGATTCATCTTCCAGCCCTCTTCAACCGGGTGGGAATATGGAGGGAAAAGAATTGCGTTTTGGAATTGCTCCCTCCGCTTTGTTCGCATCCATAACTACTGCTACTTCTACGGGCGCAGTAAATAGCATGCATGATTCATATACGCCTTTGGGAGGATTGTCCCTACTGGTGTTGATGCAATTGGGAGAAGTGGTCTTAGGTGGGGTTGGATCCGGCCTCTATGGGATTCTTGTTTTTGTACTGGTTGGTGTTTTCGTCGCCGGGTTGATGGTTGGAAGAACCCCGGAATACCTGGGAAAGAAAATTGAGCCATTTGAGATGAAAATGGCTGCAATCCTGATCTTGACTATGCCGATCCTCGTTCTGGGGATGACTGCCGTAGCCGTGACACTTGATACCGGGAAAGCGGCAATTACCAATCCTGGTCCGCATGGCTTCAGTCAGATATTATACGCGTTCACCTCTCAGGGAAACAATAATGGTTCAGCTTTCGCTGGCCTTCAGGGTAATAGCATTTTTTATAACTACATGGGTGCTCTGGCGATGTTTATTTCGCGTTTTTGGATGATCATCCCTGGATTAGCGTTAGCCGGATCCCTGGCAGGGAAAAAAAGAATACCAACTGGAGGAGGAACACTTCCTACAACATCTCCCCTGTTCATCATGTGGCTTATTGTTGTGATTGTCCTTGTCGGAGCGTTGAATTTCTTGCCTGCATTAGCATTAGGTCCGGTAATTGAGCATTTGCTACTGGTAGGTGGATGATGTCTACTAATACGAAATTTAATGCATTTAAAAAAGGCAGAAGTATGCTTTATCGTCGTGCGGTTATGGATGCTTTCCTGAAACTCGACCCACGCCGAATAGTGCGAAATCCGGTGATGTTTGTCGTGGAAGTCGGTAGTCTGTTAACGACGTTTCTCTGGGTGCAAGCGATTACAGGTCACGGAGAATCACCCGCAAGTTTTGTAGGGGCAATCGCTATTTGGTTATGGTTCACCGTACTATTTGCAAATTTTTCAGAAGCTGTTGCGGAAGGCCGGGGTAAAGCGCAAGCAGATGCATTACGGAAAACAAGGAAAGAAACCCAGGCAAAAAAGATCCTTCATTTGCCGGAAAAAGGGGATAAACCGGTTAAATTCGAATTAATCGCTTCATCCCAATTACGGCAGGAAGATCTATTTCTTGTGGAAAGCGGAGAAATCATTCCAGCTGATGGCGAGGTCGTAGTAGGGATTGCTTCGGTTGATGAAAGCGCAGTTACTGGAGAATCCGCGCCTGTGATTCGAGAATCGGGAGGAGATCGTTCTGCAGTGACCGGAGGCACCCGATTGCTTTCCGATTGGATAGTTGTAAAAGTTACTTCGAATCCCGGTGAAGGGTTTTTGGATCGAATGATCGGTCTTGTTGAAGGGGCTAAACGGGTGAAAACCCCCAATGAGATTGCATTAAATATCTTATTAGCTTCCTTTACGATCATCTTCCTCGTAGTTTGTGTCACCCTGCTTCCATTTTCGCTTTTTAGTGTAGAGGCGGCAGGGCACGGAACCCCAATTTCAGTCGCCGTTTTGGTCGCTTTATTGGTATGTTTAATTCCGACAACAATTGGCGGTCTCCTTTCAGCTATTGGAATAGCAGGAATGGATCGATTGATCCAACGAAATGTTATAGCCATGTCAGGAAGGGCTGTAGAGGCAGCTGGCGACGTGGATGTATTGTTATTGGACAAGACAGGCACGATCACTTTAGGAGACAGGCATGCTGTCGAGTTTTTACCCGTAAGCGGAGTTTCCGCCCTTGAGTTGGCTGAGGCTGCACAACTTGCGTCCCTGGCCGATGAAACCCCAGAAGGACGCAGTGTGGTTGTTTTAGCCAAAGAGAAATTCAACCTGCGGGGACACACGTTATCTGCCAGTAACGAATACCCCCAGGGTATGCACTTTATCCCATTTACAGCGCAAACGCGGATGAGCGGAGTAGATCTGGATCACACTTATATCCGCAAAGGGGCTCCTGACGCGATGCTAGCTCTGATCGAAAAAAATGGGCATTCCGTCTCACCAGAATTGCGGGGACTAATTGACCATATCGCCAGATCGGGTGGCACACCCTTGGTCGTCACGAAAAATGATGTAGCTCTGGGAGTCATCCACCTAAAAGATATCGTAAAGGGAGGATTGACCGAGCGATTTGGGCATCTAAGACGTATGGGTATTAAAACGATCATGATTACCGGAGATAATCCATTGACTGCTGCTGCAATCGCAGCTGAAGCAGGCGTGGATGATTTTCTAGCACAAGCCACCCCGGAAAACAAGCTCAAACTCATTCGCCAATATCAGTCTGAAGGACGCCTTGTGGCTATGACTGGTGATGGGACAAATGACGCGCCTGCGTTAGCACAGGCGGATGTAGCAGTTGCCATGAACACCGGTACACAACCCGCTCGCGAAGCAGCGAACATGATCGATCTTGAATCAAACCCAACGAAACTAATTGAAATTGTTGAAATAGGGAAACAATTGTTGATGACAAGGGGGTCGCTGACAACATTCAGTATCGCCAATGATGTGGCTAAATATTTCGCTATTATCCCTGCAGCTTTTGTTGGAACTTACCCACAGTTGGGTTCTCTAAACTTCATGCATCTGGCAACACCTGAAAGCGCAATTCTTTCAGCGGTGATATTCAATGCGTTGATCATTGTTGCCCTTATTCCCCTAGCTTTGAAAGGTGTTCCCTATCGAGCAGTAGGAGCTTCGGTCTTATTGAGGGACAATCTGTTGATCTACGGATTGGGTGGATTAGTAGCGCCATTTTTGGGGATCAAGCTCATAGATATGGCTCTGGTCCTACTTGGATTAGCGTAGTAAGAGTGAAAGGAAAAAAATGGATACCATTCGTTTGTCTGTGATTGCTGATATCCTCTTATGGAGTACGATCCCATTATTAGGGGTACTGGCGTACTGGGAGCAACACATTCCTGTGCCTGCTACAGGACATGAATTGTTACAATTAATCTTGTTGGGAGTCAGTTTCAGCTGGGCATATTTTTGGTTCGCAGTTGGAGAAAGAGATCGGCTCGCTCATTTCTTATCTAATCATTCCCAAGATAAGCGTATTCACTATATTAATTTGAGGATTGAGGATCGAGACAATTCGTCCTCTTTTACTGGGAACACCTCCTATGTTGAAATTGCGGAGAGCATTCATGCTTCAGAGAATTAAATCCGCTTTGATCATTTTTTCTTTTTTCACAATTCTTACTGGATTAGGTTATCCATTGTTGTTCACAGGAACCGCCCAGGTATTGTTTCCCCAGCAATCCAATGGTAGCCTGCTATTTACCAAGAATTCCCTTCCCATTGGATCTGCGTTGATAGGACAATCGTTTACCGGACCAAAATATTTCTGGGGTCGGCCTTCTGCTACGAGCGGGGAACCTTATAATGCTGGAATGTCGGGTGGGAGTAACTTAAGTGTCTTAAATGATAATTTAATTGGTCAAGTTCAATCACGCCTGTTGAATTTAGAACAGAACGATTCGATGAATTCTATACAAGTTCCAGTTGATTTGGTCACATCATCGGCAAGTGGACTTGACCCTCATATAAGTCCTGCTGCTGCTTATTATCAAGTGCCACGTATCGCGCGCGAACGATCAATTACTGAAGAGAAATTGCGTTCAATGGTTCAACAACATATTGAATTGCCATTCCTGGGGATATTTGGTGAGCCAAGGGTGAACATATTATTACTCAATTTGGCACTAAATTCGTTACAATTAGATCAATGAAAGAAATACGTCGCCCCGATCCAGACGAACTATTATCACACATCCGTACCGAGGAAGAGCTTAAGCTTCGGGGAAAGCTTAAAATATTCCTTGGTTATGCGGCGGGGGTTGGCAAAACCTTCGCAATGCTCGAAGCAGCTCATCAGCGGAAAGAACAAGGTGTTGATGTAATCATTGGGTATATCGAGACCCATGGGCGTAAAGATACGGATGAAAAATTAATAGGGTTGGAAATTACTCCACGAAAGTCGGCCAAATACCACAATGTAGAACTGAATGATATGGATTTAGATGGAGTGCTGGCGCGTCACCCGCAATTGGTCCTGGTTGATGAGCTTGCCCATACCAATATTCCTGGGTTACGTCACCCTAAACGGTACCAGGACGTTGAAGAATTGCTCACATCTGGAATTGACGTCTATACAACCGTTAACATTCAACACTTTGAGAGTATGAATGATGTAGTCCAGCAAATAACGGGGGTAACAGTCCATGAAACCATACCGGATCGATTACTAGACGAAGCCAGTGAAATTGAGGTTATTGATCTTCCCCCAGATGAATTAATCCAACGTATCAAAGATGGGAAAGTTTATCTCCCTGATCAAGCGTCACGGGCAATCGAAAAGTTTTTCAGAAAAGGTAATTTGACTGCCCTTAGGGAAATAAGTTTACGTCGTGCTGCTGAACGGGTGGATAATCAAATGCGTTCCTACATGCAGGCTGAGTCAATTCCAGGACCCTGGCCCGCCCGTGACAGGATTCTCGTTTGCATCAGTTCACACCCTCTTGGAGAAAGACTAATTCGAACAGGTAGACGATTGTCAGACGATCTGGGAGCGGAATGGATTGTCGCGTTTGTTGAAACACCCGGCCACACCCACATGCCAGTTGAAAACCAAGAACGTATAGTTCAAAATTTGCATCTGGCAGAGCAATTAGGCGCCCGAATAGAAAATTTATCAGGTGCTTCGGTAGCTGATACAGTTTTGGAATATGCCCTCCGTAATAATGTGACCAAGATCATTGCAGGAAAACCATTACGCCCGCGTTGGTTTGAGATATTGCGGGGCGGATCAGTAGTTGATCAGATCATTCGGAAAAGCGGCCTAATCGATATTTTTGTCATTAGTGAGACAACACCTGAATCCGTATCCATGCCGCAGACAACCAACTTGTTAAACCGGAGCTGGGGGAGATATTTAAAAAGTATTCTACTAGTCGGTGTGGTTACCGGACTCAATTCAATATTCTTTGTAAACCTCGAACCCACCAACCTAGTGATGTTTTTTCTGGCTGCAGTTGTTATAGCTGCGATGTTCTGGGGACGCGGACCGTCTATTCTGGCTTCCTTATTAAGCGTCCTTGCCTTCGATTTTTTCTTTGTAAATCCTCATTATAGCTTTGCCGTTAGTGATACAGAATATATTCTAACTTTTGTTGGTTTTTTGATTGTGGGGTTGGTAATAAGTTCGTTAGCTTCTCTACAACGGGATCAACTGGACCAACTAAGAAAAAGGGAAATAAACGCCCAGATTGTTAATTCGCTTGGGAGAGAACTCACTGCTGCAATGAACCTCGAAGAGGTATTCAGAGTAGTAATTGAAAAATTAGGTGAAACTTATGATAGTGATGTTGCAGTTCTTCTCCCAGTGACAAATGGGATAGAGATGAAGGCTTCAACGTATGGGTTTACACTTGATCCAAACGAGAAAGCGGTCGCTTTATGGACCTTTCAAAATGCACAGGCAGCTGGAGCCGGAACAGATACATTACCGGCAGCGTCAATCCGAACTTTGCCTTTGAAGACATCTCATGGGATGATTGGTGTCTTAGGACTGAAAGAGCATAATAAGTCACGCCGGATATCCCAGGATGACCGTTTAGTTTTAGAAAACTTTACCAATCTATCTGCATTGGCAATAGAGCGATCACTTTTTGCAGAACAGGTGAATCAGGCTGAATCTCTTCGGATAACTGAACGGCTTCAATCGGCATTACTAAATTCAATTTCTCACGAATTAAGGACTCCCCTTGCATCAATTATGGGCGCGCTTACCAGCTTGGATGAAGATGAAAGCAATTCCGTATCAGAAACTGTGCTTAATCATGAAACAAGGGTCGAGTTAATCAAATCAGCGGCTGAACAGACCCGACAATTAAACCACCTTGTCGGAAATCTCCTGGATATGACCCGTCTCCAATCGGGAACTGTCCAATTAAAACGAACATCAGTAGATATCCAGGATCTTTTTGGTGCTGTATTGACCCAGATAGAAGACCGGTTACGTAGGCATCTTGTGGAAGTAAATATTGCGGATGGCATTCCAGCGATTTCAGTAGACGCTGTATTGATCGGCCAGGCTCTTGTAAACATGATTGATAATGCGATTAAGTTTTCTCCACCCGGTACAAGGATCCTCCTTGAAGCATCGATGCGAAAAGAAGGATTAATACTTACCGTTCAAGATGAAGGCACCGGTGTTCCACCAGAAGAGTTACCACGGTTATTCGAAAAGTTTTATCGTGGTAGTTCATCATCCGGTTCAAGCGGAACTGGCCTTGGACTATCGATATGCCGGGGCATTGTGGAAGCACATGGAGGGCGAATCTGGGCAGAAAATGGCTCGACTGGTGGATTGACGGTGGTAATTTCCCTCCCTTGTGGTAATTTTGAAGATAGAAATGAGTGATCATGGTCGATAACCTCAGGATACTGGTAATAGACGACGAGCTAGAAATTCGTCGTTTCTTACGTTTGTCCTTAAGCGCTCATGGCAATACCGTATTTGAAGCATCGAGTGCGAAAGAAGGGCTTCTTATGGCTGTTGATCATCGACCCGACTTGATCATACTGGATTTGGGGTTACCTGATCTGGATGGAGTTGAAGTCACCCGACAGATCCGAGAATGGAGTCGGATTCCTATTATTATCTTATCGGTCCGAGACCAGGAACAGACAAAGATTGAAGCATTGGATGCTGGCGCAGATGATTATCTGACCAAACCATTCGGGGTGGGGGAATTATTAGCTCGAATCCGGGTAGTAATGCGTCGCATTGTTACATCCGATGGGGATCCAGTTTATAAGGTCGGTGACCTGGTGGTAGATCTGGCGCATCATAGAGTAAGTATTTCGTCAACAGAGGTAATACTCACTCCGACTGAATTTGACCTGTTGAAAACTCTAGCGCAGAATGCAGGCAAGGTAATCACCCACCGGCAACTGATTCACCAGGTATGGGGTGTAACCTATGAAGACGAAGATCGATTATTACGAGTAAATATTGCCAATCTGCGGAAGAAAATCGAGGCAAATCCCTCAAAGCCTAATTATCTATTGACTGAGTTAGGTGTCGGGTACAGGCTAAGAAGCGAAGAGTAAAATACAATCTAGCACTATTTGAATCATTAGGCAAAAACCTACAGTAACTGGTCGAGCAGCGATATCATCTCCTGATCCCCTCCAGCTGGAGGACGCCAATCCACCCGGACAACCTCCACCTTTTGATCTTCGAGATTCTTCGCAAAGCTTTCCAATCCGAGGTTGATCACAACCAGGGGATGATTTAATAATTGGTCAACCTGATCAATCATGGTTCACCTCGCTCAGATAATGGACGCAATATTGCGTAGCCAGTGCATTACTTTGAAATACAACCGCACCGCAGTCTACTAACAATTTTGTTTGCAATGTTCGGTCTTGAACATCGCCATCCGTGCCGCAGACAGACGCCACCACTTCAAGGTGACCTCCATTTTTTTGAACGATACGTTTTGCATTCTGGATCGCCTCCACCAATTCTCCTACCGGGTCCATTGAGGAGTTGTATCCAAGTATGAAATCGATCAGTAAAACTGCTACTTCCGGATCGTTCGCTTCTTTGAGGATCCGGAGGGCACGCTGGCTGCCATCGATCATTGGATGCGGGCGACCAACCATATAGAATTCATCACCCATGTCCACAATGGTGTGTTGCTGGCTTTGATCAGGATGGTTTAAGGTCAGCTTTTTGTCGAGAGGAGCATTGGAATACACCTGGATTCTGGCTTCTTGCAAGATCTGTTGCGACTGATAGCAAAAAGTCCCTCCCGCGAATACACCACGAAGATATTTCTGCTTCTTCCCGATCTCAATTTTGCCGGACGAGAGGAGTGAGTTTCAGGCGAAGTTCTTCCACCATCAGCTTGAATCGCCAATTGCAATGCTTCATCGATGGTCTTCGCTCTTCGAAAATACTTACCCTCCTCATTGACCGCCTGTTGAATGCCGAGGAAGCAACAGATGACCGGCTTCTGGCAAGTCTTGATCCGCTCGACCAGTTTTGCCAAAGTCTTTTCGCCAGGTGGTTTGGATACTATGGCAATAACTTTGGTTGAGGTGTCTTTTTCTAAAACATCCAACGCAGACAGGGTCGTCAGACCGCCAATCGCATCGGATAGATCCCGTCCACCCGTCCCAATGGCATGCGAAATCCCATACCCCGCGTTGTGAACCATACAGGTGAATTCCTGCAACCCGGTTCCTGCCGCCGCAATTGCCCCGATCTCTCCCCGCCTGACAGCATTCGCAAAACCGATCCCGATTCCGCCAATCAGACTGGTTCCACAATCGGGTCCCATGACAAGAAGTCCATGAGTCTCGGGCGAATTGCTTTAGAGATATCTCATCCTGGACAGAGACGTTATCACTGAACAGGAAAACATGTTTCCCTGCTTCGAGGCTTTCCCTTGCTTCGTGAGCGGCAAACTCCCCTGGCACGGAAATGACGACAAGATTTGCTTCTGGTTTGGCTGTGATCGCCTGTAACAATGTGTGAATTTCGGAAGATACTTTACTGCTATTTACCTCGGTCAGCCATTCGTCGATGTGATCCAAAACCCTGTCCAGAGCTGGTTGCGATTCAGCAATCACCCCGACGACCAGATCGTTTGCGGTGGTAGATTGGATCTCCAAATTCATAAAACCCAGGTCTGTCAGAACTTCCTTGTTCGCATCCGAGCCCATCAAAACCGCGGTCTGTTTCACGCCTTCCATCTTCGATAATCGGTTATTAAATCCCATCAGAAAGACGGAATCATAATATTGGTTTTTTCGGATGGCAGTTCCGGTGATCATATTTTCCTTCAATCCTAGGTTGCCTGATATTTGTGGCTAAAAGCGATCAGCGCTTTTTTGAAGCATTCGATGGGCGCACGCACCAGTCCCGCACCAATTTTAGGGTAACCTGGCTCTTTATGTGCGATGGCCGTATCAATGATCGGGGCGCTATTCGTTTGGATCACCTTACGGATATCGATACCCAAAGGTGTACCTTCAAATCCAAAGATGGGCATCTTGTAAGTCGGGTGAGACCCGATCGTGATCGTACGCATCTCGCGGGTATACCCGAGTGCTTCTTCCGGGGTGCCACCGACCAGGCTGAGGATGCCGGTCGCACCTCCAAGGACAAATCCACCCCAACCGACTGTTTCAGTGATCGCGGAATCTCCCATATCAAAACCGGCATCTGCATCGGAGAAGCCTGGCACATAAAGTCCTTTTACAAAAGGAGCGGGCGCGGTGAACCACTCGTCCCCCAAACCGCTTACCCGAATACCAAACTCAACCCCGTTCCTGCACATGGCGGTGACCATCGTACTGTAATCGACATTTCTTGCAGGATCCGCGATCGCTTTCCCGGCTGCCATTGCCAGACCTAAAAATATCAGGTTATGATTTTTCAATAAATACAGGGTGGGAAGGTGTTTATCCATCGGTAGACCGGCTTTGGCCAACCCTACAGCCATTGCATTACCAAATAAGGCGGATGAAGCACTATGTCGGTTATGTAACTCATCACCCATTTGAAGAGCCTGGGTGATGATCGGTTTCAATGGCAATTCGCCATCTGCTTTCAAGGCTGCCCGGAGCGACGGCGCGAATATATTTCGCCATGATCGCAAGCCATCCAAAGCCTTATCGCTGTAGTCTCCGAACTGCTGCATACCTTCCACCTGACGGCAGAAGGCTTTATTTCCGAAGGTCTTATTTTCGACCACGAACACCCAGGAATTGGATGAGATGGTCCCAGCCATAGGCCCAACTGAATCATGGTGATGGTTGGGCTCAAGGGTAATCGCTCCCTTATCAAGGAGAAGACTGGCTTCATCCACACTTTTTGCCCATCCTTCAAATAAGACTTCCCCAATAATGGCGCCGCGTTGTGCTCCACCCATTTTCTCCCATGAGATTGGCGGTCCGGAATGGGTGATCATTTTCTCTTTCATACCGGGAACAACTTCGATTGCCGGTGCGATATCCACCAGCACCGGGTCGGCATCCATCAATCTTTTTACTGCCACCTGGTTGGCCTGTTCGATTTTTTGCTTAATATCCATGGTCCATTCTCCCTGCTGTTGATTCTACCTCTCGGATATCAATCCCGGCTGCCTTCGATAATACATCAAAGGCAGGCAGCATTGTCTTCGAACGATTCTTGCATCTGGGGGAATATAGCTTTCCCCCAGATGCAAGACACTACTTATTTTGGTATATCTTATTTCGGATTACCGATAACACCTTTCACAAACCAATCTACATTTCCCATATCCTGATCACCAAGGGTTGCCCCTTCGGCAATTTTTTCTGCACCATTCTGATCTACGATCGGACCCTTGAAAACAACCAGTGTACCCGCATTCAAAGCATCAGAAAGCTCTTTGACCTTATCCTGAGCGTTCTGGGGAACGTTTGGACCGAATGGGGCAATTGCCATACACCCATCTGCCAGTCCGCAGCGTAAGAAGATCGGTTCCCAGGTTTTATCCATTACGGACGAGGCGAACCAGGTCATCTTTCCACCCAGGGTGAATCCTACACCTGAAAGCCAGTATTTTGGCGCAAATTGCTGGGCAGCCAGAGATTGATACCCAATCGAGTAGACGCCACGAGACTCGGCAGTCTGGATGATCGTTCCGGGCGCATCCACATGCATGGTGATGACGTCCACGCCCTGGTTGATCAATGCATCCGTAGCAGCGGCTTCCTTAGCAGAATCGGACCAGCTGAAGGTCCAGTTCACGATCGTCTCTGCAGCCGGATTGGTGGATTGAGCACCCAGTTCGAAGGCATTAATAAAGGTGATCGACCAACCCATTGGGAAGGCAGCAACAAAACCGAGTTTATTCGATTTGGTTACCAATCCCGCGGCGGCGCCCATGATATAGAATGTCTCCGGTGGTTTTCCAAAGAAGTTGGCGAAGTTATCGCTCATCATGTATCCGCCAACGTGCTCAAAAACGACGTCCGGATTGGCTTTGGATAAATTGAATGCAAATTCCTGATGCCCAAAACTGGTCGGGAAGATCAGTTTGGCTCCCTGATCGATCATAGTCTGCATGGTCTTTTCAGCATCGGCTGTTTCAGGAACATTCTCAGCCTCGATGATCTTTACGCAGGAGATATTCTTTTGGACTTCCATGGCGCTGTCATGCATTGCCTGGTTAAATCCAGCATCTGTGATGGAACCCACGTAGGTCACACCGATGATCAAACAGGGACCCTCTGCAACAGGAGCCTCAGTGGCGACGACCGGTGCTTCTGTAGCTACCACAGGGGCTTCTGTGGCCACGACGGGAGCTTCAGTGGGAACAACAACAGGTGCTTCAGTGGCTACTGGAGCCGGTGGAGTACAGGCTGCCAGTAATATCGAAAGTACGATCAGCGTTGCGAAGATGGTTGAAATCGACTTTTTCATTTTTCCCTTCCTTGGTGAATATGATATTAATTTTGTACTGGATCAGGCAGGTTATGTGTCAGACACCTCCTTATAATTTATTCAGAACCGTAATATACCCGGCCTAAACCCGCCGGAGCCGATTGTTTTCTTGTACCACCCCAGATGATGAGAACGACTATCGTCAACACGTAAGGGATCATATCCAATAAGAAAGGAGAAACATTGATCCCTGTGGATTGCAACAGTAATTGAAATGCAACTGCCGCGCTGAATAGAAATGCGCCTGCGATAGCCCTGATGGGATGCCATTTGGAGAATATGACCAATGCGACAGCAATAAATCCTCTCCCGGCAGTCATAAATTCTTTCCAGGTGCGGGCATACGCGATGCAAAGATGAGCAGCGCCTAACCCGGCTAACATTCCGCTCAAGAATAATGCCTGAAAGCGCATTGCATTTGGATTTCTACCGGCAGCAAAGGCGGTATCCGTATTCTCACCGATTGCCCGCAAGCCTAATCCCCACCTTGTTCTGAATAAGAGGAACCATACCGCGATTGCCACCGGGATAACAAGGTAGACTAATAAATCGAATTGAAGCTGAGAGGTAAGCTGTGGCGAAAGGTTGGAAATTCCAGGAATGGGAATGCGGGGCAGGCTGTTGATCCGACCTCCCACGTATGGCTTTCCGATGAGGGCACTGAGACCGAAACCGAAGAACATGGTGGCGAGTCCGCTGGCTAATTGATTCGCTTTACGGGAAACGACCATATATCCAAATAACAGATTTACCAGACCGCCCGCGAGGGTGGAAGCCAATATTCCGAGATACGGATTACCGGTTACAGATCCTACCGCGAAACCAACGGAAGCGCTGATCAGCATGACACCCTCGAGCCCCAGGTTTACAATACCGGCTCTTTCGCTGATGACCTCACCCAGAGTAACGTATAAAAGCGAAGTGCCGGTAAAGATGGCGCTGGAGAGTAACCCAACGAGTGGCAAAAAGTTCATTTTGTCTTCCCTTTACTCAAGGTTGGTTTGGCGAGAACAACAAAGAGGGTAATTGCCAGCAAAATATTTACCACAGCATAGGGCAAACCCTGCTTGATTTGCAGGATATCTCCTCCTGTTGTAATGATCGAAACAACAAATGACATAAAGAATATGCCAACCGGGTTACCGAAAGATAGCCAACTGATCAAAAATCCCATGAATCCAAAGCCGGAGCTGAAATTCGGTCGCAACCTTCCATGGATGCCGGATATCTCAGACATACCTGCCAGACCGGCAATGGCTCCGCCGATACACATTACTACGACGAGGTACAGTGCCCAGGGGATGCCATTCCGCCTGGCAGCCTGAGGATTCCCCCCGATCGCTCGCATCTCCAACCCCCAGCGCGAATATTTCATCACATACCAATATGCAATGAGGACGATCAGGGCAAGGATCAGCCCGAGATGGATACGCGTATCGAACAAAGTTGGAAGCCGCGCCGCGAGCGAGAAATCATCGGTCTGGGGATACATGGCGTTGGCTTTGGTTCGCCAGGGACCATAGACCAGTAATGAGACAATGATCGGTGCAACATAGTTCATCAACAAGGTTGTGATGGTTTCATTCACCAGCCCCTTTGCCCGAAGGTAGACAGGGATGAATGCCCATAGTGCACCCCCCAATGCGCCGGCGACCATCATGAATGGCAGTAATCCCCAAATGGAAAGTTCAGGGAATTTCAGGGCGATACCAGTGGCGAACAAGGCGCCCATATAGAGTTGACCCTCTGCGCCTACATTGATCAAGCCGACTCTGGAAGGCAAGGCAACGGCTACCGAAGTGAGAATTAATGGGATCATCTTGACAATTACTTCAGAGAAACCGGAAGTCGTTCCAAGAGTATAGGCGAGGGTATCGCTGATCGCTTCAATTGGGTTTTTACCAGCAATGACCAAAATAATACCGAATAAGAAAAACGCGACCAGAAAAATGAGCAAATAGCGTGTCAACGTTTGGAGTGTGCTTTTGGTTGCTGTTAGGAAGGAAGAGGTTTTATTGAACGTGAGTGCCATAATCTACCTTTGACCCGGTCATGAGATACCCAATTTCCATTAGATCCATATTCTCTGGTGTAAATTCACCGACAATTCGCCCTTCATACAACACAATTAATCGATCGCTGAGCGAACTGAGTTCTTCCAAGTCTTCTGAGATCAATAGAACTCCAGCGCCTTGATTTCGAGCCTGTAGCAGGGCTTCCCGTGCAACTATGGCACTCTGGACATCCAGTCCACTTGTCAGATAGGAAGCAATGATCAACTTGGGGTCATATGCCATTTCTCTGGCGATGATCAAACGTTGCAGGTTCCCACCGGATAAAGACTTAGCCAGGGTGTATGGCGAAAAACTAAACCCGAATCGTTGGAGCGCTGATCGCAGGTCTTCCTGCACTTTATTCCAATCGATCTTCAACCCGCCTGACCTGCTGAAGCGATTCATATTAGTCAGCGCCATATTCTCCACAACGGTCATAAAAGGTACAGTAGCCATGGTCAGTGGGTTTTCAGGGATAAAACCGACCCCGTGTTCTCTGATCTCCTGTATGGGTCGGGATGTGAAATCCGCTTGGAACATCTGCTTTATTCCACTCGTGATTCTTTCCATCCCTAAAACCACATCCCCCAATTCCTTCTGCCCATTACCCGATACACCTGCCACACCAACAATTTCCCCGGGATTAATCACCAGACTGATCTTTTTTAAGCTGGTGGCTGCCCCGATTCCTTTGGTGCAAACCGAGTTCGAGTACAACCACAGGTTGGCGATCAGTCTCGTTCTTGAGCTGGTTGCCGAACCGAAGGAGTGATAATCTCTTTTTCAAACATTAATTGAATCAGCTTCTTCTCATCCACCTCATTCCGAGGATAGCTCCCTGTCACTTTACCCTGACGCAGAACGGTGATCCGATCTGCACATTGGAGCACTTCCTTGAGTTTATGGGTGATTAGAATGATGGCGTAACTGTCCTTGCGTAAGGAATCAAGGACACTGAACAGGGCTTGCACTTCATGCGGTGCAAGTACCCGGGTTGGTTCATCGAGTATGAGCAGTCTGGAGTCTGACAGGAGTAGCTTAAGTATTTCTACTTTTTGTTGTTCTCCAATAGATAGTTGAGAAACCTGGGAGTCAGGATCAACCTCGAGACCATATTGTTTTGAGAAATTTAGGATTCTCTCTCTGATCTTTACAGGATTGTAAATCGATGGCAGATCTTTTAAGAACAAAGCAATGTTTTCAAGCACAGACATGGCTGGGATGAGATTTAAGACTTGAAAGACCATCCCCATATTGAGTGACCTTGCATCGAATGGCGAGTGGATCTGCACTTCTTTACCGGCATTAAAGATTTGACCCTCGTCGGACCGATAAAAACCATACAGGATCTTCATCAAGGTGCTCTTGCCGGCGCCATTCTCACCTAGTAATGCGTGAATTTCTGAGGAATAAATATTCAAGTCGATATGGTCATTGGCAAGAACGCCCGGAAATTGCTTGCATATACCAGTCATCTTAAACAATGGAGCAACATCAACGGTATTCTGTGGTTGATTACTCATGGTATCCAGTCTGATTGGGTGAAATGACAATAGGCAAATAGTATATTTAATAATAGGGAATCAAAAACCCGAATATAAGCGGATATATTTGGGTTTTATTGAGTGATTTTCCAGGTATTTAATTCGGATATCTTTCAAAAATATCCCCGTAATTTATACGGGGATTCGTTACGAATATTGTTCCAGACTAAAGAATTTTATGTTCGCGTGCATACCTGAGCAAGTCCACCCTGCTGCGAATGCCAAGTTTATCGGTCAGGTTTGCACGGTGACCTTCCACAGTCCGGGTACTGATGCTGAGCTCTTCGGCGACCTGCTTGTTGGTATACCCCTGGACAATAAGCTTCAACACCTCTTCTTCGCGAGCGGTAAGCGGCTCTCCTCCCGAAGTTTCCTGCCGCGGGATTTGGTTATCGGGTTGCAGTAAAGAACGGATCATTTTGGGGTGAACATATAACTCGCCACGATACACTGAATGCACGGCGGCAATCAGTTCTGATTCCGCAGCATGTTTAATGATATATCCAGCGGCTCCGAGTTTGATGGCCTCTCTCAGCAGCGCTTCATCTTCATGGACGGTCAGAACAAGAATGGCGCATGAACTGCCCTCTTTCTTGAGTGTTCGGATAACCTCGATCCCATCCAGGTCGGTCATGCTGATATCGAGTACCAATACATCAGGGGATAGGTCGTGGACCTTTTCAATCGCTTCCAATCCGCCAGTGGCTTCACCCACCAGGAAAAGGTCTGCTTCGGAAGTGACCAAAGTTCTCAGACCAGCCCTGACTATCGCATGGTCATCCGCTATCAAAACTTTAATTGCCACTCGGAACCTCCACCTGGATCATCGTTCCTTTTCCGATGCCGCTTTCTATCGTAAATTTGCCACCCAGCATCTCCACCCGTTCCCGCATACCAAACAGGCCAAGATGGGATTGCTCAGACACATTTTCCGGAACGAAACCAACGCCGTTATCTTCCACCATGACATTTAATGATTTTTTCCGTTCGCTTAACAATACATCCACGCGGGTTGCCCGGGCGTGAAGCAGAACATTGGTTAACGATTCCTGAACGATTCGGAATAAGGCAGTTTCGACCTCCAGGGGATGCCGTTTCCCCGATGATACGACCGATTCGAACTGGACATCGATATTATGCTGCCTGCCAAAATCGGAAATATACTGATCAAGGGCAGTGACCAGACCGAGATGATCCAGGCTTGCGGGTCGCAATCGTACTGCCATTTCGTGCAAATTGCTTCAGTACATCTGCAGCAATATGTTTCAATTCATTCGCATGTTTAGTGATCAATTCGGGATTTTCCGCATCACGTTCAAGCAAGCCTAATTGAACCATCATGGCTGAAATAACCTGACCGGATTCATCATGGAGTTCGCGTGACAGGTGAAGCCGTTCTGATTCCTGGACTTCCATGAGGCGATGCGAGAGGGCATGAAGTCGCTCATTTCCGCTTTTTACTTGATCCAGAAGCCAGGTATTCTGGATCGCCACTGCAGCCAGATTGGCATACGAATCGAGGAGTATTTCCCGATCTGTGTTAAAGAAAAACGGATTGAAACTCATTATATCCAACTGACCGATTTGCCTTCCGGCAAATTTCAACGGCAACAATGCAACCGAACCACTAAGTCCCTTCGTAGTCAGTGTGAAACTCTTACTAATATCGGTTTCCGTAGAAACCGACTGGGTAGCAATAAAAGCGTTAATCTCATCGATTTGGTTTTCAGATATTTTGTATGGTGCAATGATGCTTCGTTTGGACTCATTGCCATTCCTGATCTCGATCCAGGCTGCGTTCAATTCGAACTTTTCCACAGCAAACCTGGAGACTGTATCATAGATCGTATGTGTATCGAAAATCCCGAGAAAGGTCTGGGAGGAATCGTTCAGCTTCGCCAGGTCTTTTACCCTCTGACGCAATGCTTCTTCAGCGATCTGCCGTTGAGTTGTCGTGGCTGCCAGCGTAAGCGCAGTCAGAGAGACCACACCCATGAATGTCTGCAACAGGATTGAGGAACTCGTTCAATGAATTTCGAACCAGCGGACCAGATCCGATCGCTGTGCCATAGATGGCGATTCCAGAAACAAGCGTGACTGCGCTTACTGCTCCAAGTTGAGTGAACCGCAAGGCTGAGTAGATCACGAATGGAAAGATCACATAGATCATAGCTTCGTGGGTGACCCTGCCTATGGTTTGATTTGTGAAGACATATCCAGTAACCAAGAGCAGGAGCACGAGCACAACCATCACTTCAAATGCTTTTCTGGTATTCCACTGGATCGGCCAATGGGTGATCCAAACGAGCAGCAATGGTGTGATAACCAATGCCCCCATGAAGTCACCGATCCACCAGGTATACCATACCGTCCAGACCACATTCTGGATTTCGGTACCCACCAAGAGTAGGGTGATCACTCCGATCGATGCTGAAATGGTTGTGGCAGCCGCTCCCCAAATTGCCAGACCGATCACGTCCTGGATCCTGTCCAGCGTGTTATGAAATTTGGTGATTTTTCGTAATAGATAGGCAGCGGCAATCGCTTCGAGAGAATTTCCGAAAGCCAATCCAACCGAAATATTCAGGGCGTTATTATTAAATAAATATCCAAAAATCACACCTAGCGCGATCCCTGGCCAGTACCGAATTCCAAACAATAAGAGGGCGGCAATTGCAATCCCAGTCGGTGGCCATACAGGAGATGTGTTTGGCTGGACATTGGCCATTTGCAACCCCAACCGGGCTGCCAGATGATATATGATTCCCAAGCCAATTATGCTCAGGATGTAGCTCCCTGAAGTTCGAAACCATTTTTCCTGTGTCATATTTTTCATCGGGTTCTTGGATACCACCTTGATTATATAGTAATAGGCTATACCACAATCAATTTGGCTTAAAGAAATATCGGAAGTCTGACAGGCTTCCGATATCGAATTTGATGATCTACTCAGTAAAGATAGGTCTAGGCTCTGTACTCCGCGCCCTTTCGCAACGCCTTGTAATTCGCTTGCAGCATTTTTGCGAGCTTGGCAGGCATATGGGCTTGCAATGATTTCTCCATATCCTCCAGTTTGATCACAGGCAGATTGACCAATAAACCACCCAACATCACCATATTCATCATACGTCGATCACCCAATTCTTCCGCGATCTCATTGGCCGGGATACTGACCACCTTGATATCAGTCCGAGTCGGAACGCGATTGACCATGGATGTATTGACCACTAAAACTCCCCCTGGTTGGATCATTGGTTCATATTTATCCAAAGATGGTAAATTCATCACCAGAGCCGCCTGTGGATCTTTAACAAAAGGTGAACCAATTTCTTCATCTGCGATCACTACGGTACAATTCGCCGTCCCACCGCGCATTTCAGGTCCATAGGATGGAATCCAGGTTACATTTTTTCCCTGATCCATGGCCGCGTAGGAAAGCAATTGTCCTGCGAAGAGGACTCCCTGTCCACCAAAGCCGGAGATAATCACTTCAGTCTGCATCAATGCCTCCCTAAGCCTTAAAGTCCGCAATACCATCTGAAACTTTGTAATCACCCAGCGCATAATAAGGGACCATATGTTCCTGGATCCAGGTGAGTGAATCAGACGGGGTCATGCCCCAATTGGTCGGGCAGACAGAGAGCAACTCGACCATCGAAAAGCCCAGTCCACGCACCTGTGTTTCAAACGCAGTGCGAATCGCTTTCTTGGACAAGCGGATATTTTTGGGGTCATGCAGGCTGCGCCGTACAACATAACTCGCTCCTGTCAAAGTAGAAAGAAGCTCAGAGGCCCGGATCGGGTAACCCATCGTCTCCACATCCCGTCCTTGCGGGGAACTGGTGGTTTTTTGGCCCGGCAAAGTGGTGGGTGCCATCTGACCGCCGGTCATCCCATAGTTGGCGTTATTAATAAAGATAACCGTGATATTTTCACCACGGGCAGCCGCAGCTACAATTTCCCCCATTCCTATGGAAGCCAGGTCGCCATCGCCCTGATAGGTCATGACGATCTTGTCGGGATACACTCGTTTTATGCCGGTTGCCATCGCGGGAGCGCGACCGTGTGGTGCCTGGACAAAGTCAAAATTGAAATAGTTGTAGGCGAAAACCGAACAGCCCACTGAGGCTACGCCTATCGTATTCTCCCGCAAGCCCATCTCATCCAACACTTCCGCCACCAGGCGGTGGGCAACACCATGGGTGCAACCGGGACAATAATGTGTTTGAGCCGGAGTAAAGGATTCCGGTCGAGCGTAAACTAAAGTCTCTGTGGTATCCATATGATCTCCTTAATTCACCGGCATTGGCATTCGAGACAACCAGCGGTCTCGTGGGTGGCCGTCCAATTTCAAGTCTGATGAGGCCATCCGGCGGATTTCATTGAGTATTTCATCCGGGTAAGGAACAACACCACCGAGGCGACCGTAAAATTCCACCGGAACACGTCCACGCACCTGTTGTGTGACATCATCCAACATCTGACCGGAATTCATTTCTGTAACCAGAATTCCCTTTGCGCTTCCAACCAATTCTTCCAATTGTGGGAATGGAAATGGACTGACGGTGATCGGTCGGAAGAGACCAACCTTAATTCCTTCTGCACGGGCTGCCCTGACTGCGGACAGGGCGATCCGCCCGGTCGAACCAAATCCTACGACGACAAAATCCGCACCGTCTAGAAAATATTCTTTATACCGAATTTCATTCTTCTGGATATCCTGCCACCGCCGTAACAATCGCAGATTGGTCACTTCTTCAGCAGGTGGATTCAGGTAAATGGAGGTCAAAATTCGCCGGTCGCGACCCTTTGCGCCGGAGACTGCCCAATCCGGTACTTTATGCACCAAAGGACGCATCTCGGGCAATTCTGCAGGTTCCATCATCTGACCCAATGCCCCATCGGTTAGAACTACTCCGATTGCGCGATATTTTTCTGCCAGGTCGAATGCCAGGACAGTCATATCGATGGATTCTTGTACACTGGACGGTGCCAGGACTATGGCGTGGTAATCTCCATGACCGCCACCGTGGACGATCTGGTTATAATCTGCCTGAGCTGGGGCAATATTTCCCAGTCCTGGACCGCCGCGCATCACATCGACCAGTACCATGGGGACTTCTGTGCCTGCGATATAGGAAAGCCCTTCCATCATCAAGCTGATGCCCGGGCTGGATGATGAGGTCATCACTCTTGCGCCGGTACACGCCGCGCCGTAAACCATATTGATTGCGCCTAACTCGCTCTCAGCCTGTACGAAAGCTCGTCCAAGCTCAGGCATGCGGGCGGATAAATGCTCCAGCAATTCTGTTTGTGGGGTGATTGGGTATCCATAATAGGCTTCCAATCCTACCCGAACTGACGCTTCAGCGACAGCGACATTGCCTTTGAGTAGTTCCCTGCTCATGCGTTCCCCTCCGATGAAGCTGGTTTTGGATTTATCTCACGATAGACAGTGATTGCCGCATCCGGGCATACGATCGCACAGATACCGCATCCAGTACAACCAATCGCTTTGAGTTCTGCGGGGTGGTAGCCCTTGGCTGTCATCCGGTCAACCGCCAATTCCAGCACGTCCTGCGGGCACGATTCCACACACAGCTCGCAGCCTTTACAGTAACGCTCATCGACTACGATCCGTCCCTTTGGGGGCATTCATTCCTCCATTAACGAAATTGGATAAAAATAGGTGACTTTCCGATTATACCATTATGAGAATAAAGAAATGAGACCCGAAACCGGATTTCAGAGATCGGATTTCTATTCAATGGTTCGATGGCTCTCTAAGGTTTAAAACCCGTAACGTAAGGAAAGAGGCGGGTATAATTTGGTATTCGGATCTACAAAAAACCGATGCCAGGCCAATATCAACCATATCGATCAATTTTAGGGATTAATCTTCGGTGAGAAACAAATAATCCCGTCATCAGGATCCCATCATGCTTCCAACACAAATAATCGGTTCGCTGTTCGCCATCGCATCTGCCCTTTCCTGGGGCGGAGGCGATTTTACCGGCGGATTGGCCATGCGGCGCGGCAGGCAATTCCATACCCTGGTTGTTTCCATGATCGCCGGATTGGTGGTGTTGATCACTGTCATTTTGATCGGCAGGGAAGTATTCCCACCGGTAGATGTGGTCAAATGGCCCATTTTGGCGGGAGCGGTAGGCTGCATTGGGATTGGCTCGCTCTATATCGCCCTGTCCAGCAATCACTCCGCCATCGTGGCGCCTGCTTCAGCCGTGATCGGTGTGGCAGTCCCGGTGTTATATAACAGCCTGTCGGCAGGCTTGCCTCCAACCAGTGCGTTGGTTGGCTTTGTGTTAGCCCTGGCAGGTATCTGGCTGGTCTCACGCACGAATGCAGATGGCGTGCCGTTGACCACTAAAGGAATTATTCTAACCATCGTCTCAGGACTTGGGTTTGGCGGTTTCTATATTTTTATGGCCCAGGTGCCCAGAGGGTATGTCTTTTCACCACTCGTGATCTCCCGATCCACAGCGCTTTTTGTTTCCCTGATGATACTCTTATTCTCGAGGGAGCCACGCTCCTCTTTTTTTACCAATCCAATCTCATTCCTGGCGGGAGTATTGGATGCTGGCGGGAATGCACTTTATATGTTGGCGCGGCAATTCACCCGCGAGGATGTGGCTGTGGTCTTATCCTCGGTCTATCCCGCGATCAATGTGTTGTTGGCCGCGATGATTATGAAAGAGCCTGTATCCAAATGGCAATGGTTGGGGGTTGGATTGTGCGTGGTGGCTGTGGCGTTGATCTCGGTGTGAATGGATTTAAATTTATGGTGAATTTATTCGTTGTAGGGCCAGGTGTTTGTAGGGGAGGGTCTGAGACCCTCCCCTACAATATGTAAACAACTCATTATTTCTTTACGGTGATATCCACACCGTTCTTGACCACATACAAAGGTGCTTCGTGTGACCAGAGCGCTTCCCAGACGTTTTCGGCATCCAAGACAACCAGGTCGGCGGTGCAGCCTTCCTTGAGACCGTAGTTCTTGATATTCAGTGCCTTGGCGGCGTTGGTGGTGATCAGATCGTACAGGATCTCCATCTCATCCCGACCAACCATATTCATGATGTGGGAAGCCAGGAAAGCGACCTCGAGCATGTTATTGCGACCGTAGGGATAATAGGCATCCGCGATGTCGTCCTGACCGAGGGCGACACTCACGCCGGCTTTGTAGAGGGATTTCACCCGGGCATACAGCGGACCGGTTTGCGGGTCGGAGACCAGACCAATCTGGGCTTTCTTCAGCAGATATTCGATCTTGCGGTAGTACGGCTCGGCATACAGACCCATGGCGCGGGCATGCTGCGCAGTGACGCGTCCCTGCCAGCCCATCTCGATAGTTTTGACAGCCATCATCTCGAGGGTTTTCAGGGAAGGGTCTCCGGCATCATCCACCAGCATCGAGACATCCTTATTGTATTTCTTCGCCAGGGCGAACATCCGGTCGATGTGTTCCTGTTCATCCTTCTCGGTGTACTCGATCCATGGGATACCGCCAACCACATCAGCACCCATCTTGAGGGCTTCTTCCACGTACCCTTCAGCACCGGGATCACGAACCACTCCGTCCTGGGGGAAAGCGACGACCTGGATCTCGACCTTGCCTTTGAATTCTTCGCGGGCTTTGAGGAGGGCTTTCACCCCTTCCAATTTTCCGGTGGTGTCGGTGTCGGCAAATGCGCGAATGTGGGTATTACCAAATCGGTTTGCCAATTTAACGGCTTTACGAACATTTTCGATGATCCACTTCTCATCGTATTTCTCTTTAACTTTGGCAGCCAATTCGATGGCAGTCATGGCGCCGCCCATCGATTCGCCGGTGTAGGCGCCGATAGCTTCATCATCCATCATCTTCAGGGTGTAGACCTTGCAGAGGTGCAGGTGACCGTTTACGAATGACTCAGTTACCAGATTGCCCTTCGCGTCGATGACCTGCTTCGCATCGCCGTCCACTTTTTCCGCGATCTTTGCGATCTTACCGCCCTGTATCGCGATTTGGAGCAGCTTGCTTTCGGAAGAACGGGTCTTTGCATTTTTGATCAGAATATCGAATGCCATAGTATCCTCTTTTTCAAAAAGTATATGAGAAAACCTGCTCCGTTGAAAATTTCAACGGAGCAATTAAAGATACCTTATTTTCGTTCCTGAACCAGTTTTTGCGCGATCATCGCACCATCACGAATTGGTTCATATCCGGTACACCGACAGAGATGCTTTGTCAAGAGCATTGGTCATCTCGTTTTCCGATGCCTGTGGATTTGTCTCCAGCATCGCAACCAGTTCCATCACAATTCCGGGTGTGCAGAAACCGCATTGCACCGCGCCCGATTCGGCAATTGCTTTTTGGACAGGATGTAACTCGGTGCCTTTTGCCAGCCCTTCAACGGTCAGAAGAGTTCGCACCTGCGGCTTTGCTCACCGGGGTATTACAGCTTTTGATCGCCTTGCCATTCATGATCATGACGCAGGTACCGCAGGTGGCATTATCGCAGCCATGTTTGGTGCCGGTCAAATTTAACACGTCACGGATGACATCGATCAACATCATTTCCGGTTCAACTTCAACCGTACGACCAATGCCATTGACAGTAAATGTAATTTTTTCAGGCATGATCTTTACTCCTTCTTCGCTTCCAGGGCTTTTTTGATCTTTTCCGGTGTCACGGGGATCTCAAAGAAGTCCACACCGATGGCATCATACACCGCGTTCAAAATGGATGGGCCTGGACCGATCACAGAATGTTCGCCGATACCGCGCGCGCCGAATGGGCCAACCGCATCGGGGGTTTCCACAAAATTGATGACATGCGTTGGTGCTTCTTTATAAGTGGGCAGATGGTATTTGAAATACTGGGGATTAACAATTCGACCCATCTCATCGAACTGCAGCTCTTCGTAAAGGGCTGCACCGATCGCCATTGTGACACCGCCCATCACCGAACCGCGGATCTGGAGCGGATTGATGACCTGGCCGACATCGAAGGTGGATACAAATCGGTCGACGATGATCTTGCCGGATTTCTTCTCAATCCGAATTTCAGCCGCCTGTGCACCGAAAGTATAGCTCACACCAATGCTTCCCTGACCGTTTTGATCTGGGTTTGAGTAGCGTGGTAATCGAGCATCCGATACTGCCTGCACCAGTTCGCCGATGGTGATGCCGTCACTGGTGATATAACCTCTGGCAAGATCACCAATGCCCACACGAATGGTTGGATCATTACGAAGGTAGACGAATTCACCGTCATACTCCAAGGATAATCTTCATCGGTCTTAAGAACCTGAGCGGCAGTTGCCTTCAACTGTGCGATCAATTTGTTCGCCGCACGAATGATGGCGCGTCCGCCCTGGGTGGTAAACATCGATCCGATGGTCTGCCATTCATAGGGCGAATACTGAGTGTCGATCTCGGTGTAAACCCTGATCTTCTCGGGTGGGATCTGCAGTGCTTCGGCAGCTACCTGGCGGATAACGGTGCGTAACCCCTGACCGACTTCCGCACCACCCATATTGATTGAGATGCTGCCATCCAGGTTCATCTTCATATAGCAGCCCTTGGTGGAGAATGGAGCACCCTTGGGTGATTTCATTACGGCGGCAAAACCACGGCCATAATAGTAATCAGCGTCTTCTTTCAGTTTCGGAGTGCTGAAGACCTCTTTCTGAACCTGGTCAGCGCACTTATCGATATCACCATGTGATTTCCACATGATCTCGCCAACGGCATTCACTTTTCCTTCGCGCAGATAGTTCTTGCGGCGAAGTTCGAATGGATCCATCTTCAGTTTGCGGGCTAGCAGATCCATCATACGTTCTGCGCCAAGCTGCGATTCCTGGTGACCGTATCCGCGATATGCACCCACAGCGGGTGTATTCGTGTAAACGGTGTACCCGGTCAGATCGCAATGTTTGTATTCATACGGACCACCAGAGTTGTGGGTGGAAGCGATGGTGACATTCACAGCGGTATCGGCGTATGCCCCACCGGTGTGGTAGATGGTTGTTTTCAGGGCAACGAGTGTCCCGTCTTTCTTGGCGCCTACTTTGAAGCGGGTGCGGATTCCGTGAGCGATCAGGGTACTGGTAAAGTCTTCTTCACGAGTGGCAACCCATTTGACGGGATGACCCGGCACAAAGCTGGCGATCCAGGCTATGGTCTGTTCCACGGTGATATCCGATTTATAGCCGAAGCATCCGCCGATGTCTGGGATATGCACCCGCACATCCGAGATGGGCATGCCATAGGAATGAGCCAGGTCTTCACGAATGATGAATGGGCAGATGGAGGATGACCAGGCTTCGATGGTGTGGTCTTCCTTGAACCAGACGATGGAACCATGCGGTTCAAGTGCTGCGCAGGAACCTAATGGGTAATTGAATTCCTGTTCGATGATGACTTCCGCCTCATCAAAGCCCTCTTCGCCCCGGCCTTTTTTGAGATGGTACATATTCGCGATATTTGTTCCGGGTTTACCTTTTAGGGTAGGTAGACGCCAGTAGTCATCCATATCCTCATGGATCAATACAGCATCATTTTCCATAGCTTTAAGGGCATCTGTGTATACTGGCAGTGGTTCGTATTCTACTTTGATCAATTCTTTGGCAGCTCTGGCATGAGCCGGAGTATCAGCAATCACTGCTGCAACAGGTTCACCGATGTAACGAACTTTCTCGATCGCCATGGGCTGCAAATCTTTGATGTTATCGCCATAACGGAATTTGCAACCTTTGCCGGTAACTACCTTCACGACGCCGGGCGCCTTCTCTGCTTCGCTGGTATCGATACTTTTTATTTTTGCGTGGGCAATGGGCGGACGAACGATGGATGTGTATAACATATCCGGCAAGCGGACGTCATCCAGAAAAACCGCCTTACCCGTGACCTTGCTGATCGCATCAGGACGGATATACGATTTGCCAACATATTTCATAATTAAACCTCCTGCTTACTGGGGTTGAAAAGGTGAAAATTATTCACGCCGGTATGGTTTGAGGATGGCGGAAGGACCTGAGATGCTGCGTCCTGCCAGGGCTAACGCGAGGATGGTTACCAGATACGGGAGCGATAAGAACAACTCATAAGGCAACTTGAACCCAAGGGTCTGAAGCCGCAATTGCAACGCCTGAACACCGCCAAAAATGATGGCACCCCATAAAACCTGTATCGCCTGCCAGTTTGCGAAGATGATCAATGCGATGCAAACCCATCCACGTCCAGCGACGATCCCGAAGGTGAATGCACCCAGCTGAGCAAGGGACAGGAAAGCCCCGCCAACTGCCATAAAGCCACCGCCAATCATGAGTGCCCAGGTTCGGATAGCGTACACATTTAGACCAGCTGCATCCGCTGCTTCCGGGTTTTCTCCAACCGCGCGAATTTGTAAACCAAAACGGGTGCGGCTGATGATCCACCACACGATCGGGATCAGCAAAATAGCTAAATATGTCAATAGGTATTGTGAGAAGATCGGTCCGAGAATTGGATTATTCCCAAAAATGGATAATTGTGGAAACGTATCAATCGATGGTTGCACCTTTGATTCGCCGAATACCAGGCGGAAGGAGAACAGGGAAATTCCGGTCCACAGCATGGTTATGCCGAGTCCTGATACATGCTGGTTCACGCCCAATCGGACAGTGAGCAGCGACATCAACAATCCGGAGATCATACCTGCCAGAATGGCTGCCAGGATACCCAGCCAGAGTGATTCGGAATGATAGGCGACCGCAAATCCGACAAACGCGCCCAGGAACATGGTCCCTTCGATGCCCAGGTTTAAGACCCCCGAGCGCTCAGCGAATAATTCACCCAGAGTACCATAGATCAGGGGTGTCGCCACGCGCAGAGTGGCGGCGATCAAACCGACCAGGAAGAGTGCAAAGGATGTATTCATGCTTCAACCCTTCGGATACGGAAGTTCTGAACCACAAAGAGAGCCAGAGTGACCAATAAAAGCGTGGATTGGACCACATCGCCAAGGTACACAGGGACGCCCAGTGTTCGGCTGACGGTTTGTGCCCCGGTATCGATCAAACCCATGAATAATGCGGCAATTCCCACACCAAAGGGATTTAATGCACCAAGTGTAGCGATCACAATTCCGCTATAGCCCAGGCCATCAGAGATGGCATCGATCAGATGGAAATGTATACCGGCAACTTCACCGGCTCCCGCCAGTCCAGCGATACCTCCGCTAATTAAGGCAACAGTCAACATGGTTTTGTTTACTTTTATCCCTGCGAAACGAGCGCCTTCTTTACTCAATCCGATTGCGCGCATCTTTAAACCAAAAGTGGTTTTGGTGAGAACGATCCATTCCAGAATGATCACAACGACAGCGATCAGGAAACCAAAGTGAAGTCTGGATCGGGCAATCAATTTGAAGAAAACGGTACCGGATGCAATATCCGGTGATTGCGGCCACATGGAGACTGGGTCACGCCAGGGGCCATTAAGAACAAAGGAAGTGACAAATAAAATTACTGAGTTAAGTAAAAGGGTGGTTACCACTTCATCGACATTAAGTTTTACTTTCAACAATGCAGGTCCGAGTGCCCATAACATCCCTGCCAGGAATCCTCCGAGGACCATTGCGGGGATCCCCAAAATGGGTGGTACATCTTTTAACACAATTCCCAGCCAGGCAGCCATGATGGCACCTGCATATAATTGACCTTCAGCACCGATATTGTAATATCCAGCGCTGAAAGCGAAAGCAACCGACGCGCCCGTCAATAATAGTGGCGTCGATTTAACCAATACTTCTATCGCGCTCACCTTTGTGCTTAAGGGCAAAACCAGGAAATTAAAATACGCCTGGAATGGATTCGCACCTGCAGCCATGATCAATACCGAAGTGATGATAAAAGTCACCGGAATGGCAATGATCGGTATCAGCGGTCTCAACCACATTGGGGCTGGAGCCCGCTCTATCTTCAATGTTGACACGTTTCTCCTCCTCGCACTCGTTTCAAGCCGTTGTACCAGCCATGAGCAGTCCTAGTTTTTCGGCGGTTGCTTCGTGGGCGGGAAAAATACCCATTATCGAACCTTCGTAAATGACTGCGATCCTGTCTGACAAAGCCATAATTTCATCCAGATCTTCTGAGATGAGCAATACAGCGGCTCCGCGGTCGCGTTGCTCAAGCAAACGCGAGCGAACATAATCCGTTGCACCCACATCAAGACCACGGGTTGGTTGAGAGACGATCACGACGTCCGGCTGTCTGGAGAGCGTGCGAGCCAGCATTACTTTCTGCATGTTCCCGCCCGAGAGAGTGCGCAGCCGGTCCTTCGGTGACGCCTTTATTTGATAATCCTTAATTAATTGTTTTGCATTAGCCTGGATCTTACCTTTATCCAGCAATCCATTGGTGTGAAATTCACCGATTTGATCGAGCATCAGGTTTTCGGCAACCGTTAATTCGCCAACCAGATTCGCGTGACGATCTTCCGGGATTCGGCCTACACCTGCATCGCAGACAACCGAAGGATCAGCTCCCGTTAGGTCTTTATCATCAAAAATAATCTTGCCACCAGTCGGTTTTAACATTCCGCATAAAACTGCGGAAAGTTCGCCCTGTCCATTTCCAGATACTCCGGCAATACCAAGTATTTCACCTTCATGGATTTTTAAGGAGACATCCCGGAGAGCCGGCAAACCCTTTTTATCCGAAGCGGAGAGGTGATCAATTTCAAGGCGGACTTTCCCAGTTTCTCTTTCGCTCTGACGGCTGACGCCAAAATTCTCACGCCCAACCATCATGGTTGCCAGTTGTCGAGCATCCGTATCCGTTTTCAGAACGGTACCAACGGATTTACCATCACGTAGGACGGTAATCCGGTTGCAGATGTGCATTACCTCATTCAGCTTGTGGGAGATGAAGATGACCGATAATCCCTCATTTTGCAATCGCTGGAGAGCTTCAAAAAGAATGTCTACTTCCTGCGGCACCAGAACCGCTGTAGGCTCATCCAGAATCAGAACTTTCGCTCCATGATAGAGGGCTTTTAATATTTCTACACGCTGTCTTTCTCCAACTGATAGATGCCGTATAAGTGTCCGGGGTTTAACAGGAATCCCAAATCGTTCCGAAGCCTCAGCCACGCTTTTTTCAATTTCATCAAGTTTAAGGACAATTCCTTTTTGGTCAGCTAATGCCAGGTTCTCCGCGACGGTGAGTGTGGGCACCAACGTAAAATGTTGTGTGACCATCCCAATCCCAGTGCGGATGGCATCTTTAGGCGAGTGAATTGTGACAGGAGATCCATTGACCAGTATCTCCCCGGAGTCGGCCGTATACAGACCATAGAGGATCCGCATCAGGGTGGTTTTGCCAGCGCCGTTTTCTCCCAATAATGCGTGAATCTCTCCCTTTTCAAGGTCGAAATTCACGTGATCACTCGCAACCAGATCGCCGAATCGTTTGACGATCCCTTTCATTTGAACAGCTAACATAAGCACCTCGACAAAAGGGCAGCAGGTTATCCCTGCTGCCCATGACTACAAAGCGGTGTATTAGTTGGTTGCGGCGGGTTGGGCTTCGTCAATATCCACGCGGAATGTGCCTGCGAGGATCTCAGCTTCTTTTGCCTTAACTGCGGCTACGAGGTCAGCCGGAAGTTTACTCTCGGTATTGTGGAAAGGAGCCAGTGTTGCACCACCCTTGCCCATCATCGAGAAATCTTTCAGATCCTGACCGGTGAAAGTACCTGCAGTTACTTGTTTGACCAGGTAATCAACGGTTGGGTCCATGTTCCAAACGGTGCTGGAAACAACCAAATCAGGAGCAAGTTCGTTCTGATCGCTCATGGCACCGAAAGCCCATAGGCCTTTTTCGGATGCGGCTTCGATGACACCAAAGCGTTCAGCGAAGAGGACATCTGCGCCACCATCGATCTGTGCGATTGCGGCTTCTTTGGCTGCAGCCGGATCGAACCAGCTATTGATGAAGGAGACGATGACAACCGCGTTGGGGTTCTGGGCTTTGGCACCAGCGATGAAGGCATTAACGATACGGTTTACTTCTGGAACTGGAAGTCCACCAACAACACCGATCTTATTGGATTTGGTTAAACCACCAGCGAGCATACCCATGAGGTAAGCAGGTTCGTGAATCCAGTTATCGAAGACAGCCATGTTCGGGTCAGCAGGACCGGAACCGGAACCAAAGGCGAAGGCGACTTCGGGGTAATCTTTTGCTACACGGCGAACGGCTTCTTCATTACCAAAGGCATCACCGAGGATCAAATCGGGTTTCTGCTGATCGCAAACTTCGCGAAGAACACGTTCCATATCACCAGAGTAACCGATGTTTTCGGTGTAGGTGTATTCGATCTGACCGGCGTCATTGGCTTTAGTCAGAGCAGCGTGGATCACACCATCCCAGGGCTCTTCGATCGGGGTCGCGAAGGCGCCAAAGACTTTCAATTTAGCGACCGCTTCAGGTGTTGCGGTTACAACCACTTCCACCGGTTTTTCAACGACAGTAGTCACCTGGACTTCAATTTTTTCCGGGACTGCCGGGGCAGCAGGGGCACAGGCGGAAAGCGATACCATCAATATGGCAACAACAGCGATAATACTGAACAATTTCTTAGACATGGAACTCCTCCTCATTTATATTGGTTAATCTTGTTAAATTCTGGTGGTGAATATACAGGCTCGTGTTGGGTAAGAAACCACCTCCCTTCGGTGAAATTGGTGAGATAAAAAACCTCATCGCCCGCTTAAACAACAGGGGGATGAGGCTCGGATTATTTGTGGAATGGGATACAGTGTGTCAATCAGTTTAACCAAATAGGTAAGATAGGTGGTAGCAGATAATAACTTCTAGAACGTCATAATTATAACGATAAATATTTACCTCGAAAAGTGACAAATAGCAGCGATTTTTATGTCATTTCGAGAAATATACCTTTCCCTGCCTATTTGAGGGACTTTTCCTTCTGCTAGAGTTACATAATCCAAAAATTGAAAGGATTTACTTTAGCAGCATTTTTTTCGACGTTTCCGAAATAATAGAAGGAGGAGAAGCACCGGCCAGATCCACACCAGATCTCCGGGACCAGTCCGTCCGGTTCGTGGGGCAGTACGGCGCAGGTGGATAAGTCTGTAATCCTTACACTCTGCCATCAGCTCTTCGTCAGTAATTGTCTTCGGATTTAATCCCATCAGTTTTGTTACAAAGCCACTATTGGTCATAATTTCCCGTAAGATGGGTAATGTATCTGCATTCACTAGGATTTCTTCCGCTGTACCGGCAAACCAACCATCCGGATGCCAGATCTCAACCTGTGGATTTTCTAGAATATTGCGATACCAATCAGAACCTCGTCCGAATCCGGCTACGCAATAGATTTCGCCATCCACGACCGCGAAGTTGACCGGGGTGCGATATCTTTTTCCACTCGCTCTACCGTAGTGTGTAATGACCATATATGTCCCGATGCCAGCTGGCCAGGCTGACATCCATCGACCCAAACCCAACCGCCAGAAAAGGATCTGAAATCGATTGATATAACGAAACGCATTACGTAAGGATGGATTTAACTCGGTCATGGATTTACTCCTCGATATGGTACCTTGATTCTAGCCTAAGTCATGGGCAAGTCAAACACCTTACGATGTATTACCAAAACTGTTTTCCTTGGTAGACGGAGGATACTTTTCATGCAATAATGAAATGACAAGGTGGATAGAATGCCTCAAGATGATACCGACATCCGGTTGAATCGTTTAGTCGGTTATGTATCAGAAATAACCAGCAGATTTTCTTATCCCAATCAGGAAAACCTTATAGATTCGATTCCCTGGATCCTTAATAAAACCCGTGAGATAGCCGATGTTGATCTAACTAACTTATTAATAATTGATTCGGATCATACTGCTCCACTAACAATCTATAATTCAGGCAGGGGGAAAAGCGCAGATAGAGATCCGATGGAGGAAATCTCCTGGTTTTTTCCGTGGATCGTTCGAAAGATAGGTCATCATAAGCACATCCAAATCAATGACCTGAGGAAAATTTCTGACAAATTAATTCCACTGGAAGAATTGTCCATTAATGGTAGTATCCGGTCCATCTTCTCCACTAGATCAAAACTAGCGAAAGGTACCTCCTGCATCATCAGTTTCATCACACTTGATGAAGTTCATTCATGGTCCGAACAGGATACCCAATTCCTTCAGCTATTATCGGGGGTACTTGCTTCTAACTTCTCAAGATTAACCGTTGAAGAGGAAAATCGAAAAAGTGCGTTACGGTTTCAAACGCTTTTTGATCATTCACCTATAGCCATCTGGGAAGAGGATTTTTCTGAAGTTAAGCAGTTTATTCATCGTAAGAGATTCGCTTCTAAAGAGAAATGCCAGGATTATTTTTATAATCATCAGGATACGGTTATTGAACTATTATCTTCAATAAAAATTCTGGATGTGAACGACACCACCCTAAAAATGTGGAATCATACCGATAAGTCCAGCCTGGTAGGTAGTTTGATCCTCTCCAATATTCAGGAAAATATCCAAAAGTACATCGAAGAACTGGTTGCCATTTCAGAGAATCGGATATATCACAAGATCGAAAACTTGATCATTACAAGCACAACCGGGAAAGATAATTTTGTGAATTTGTATTGGAATGTTATGCCGGGGCATGAAAAAGATTGGTCACAAGTTTTGGTTTCCGCAGTAGACAACACCGGACAAATTAACACCGAGAAATCTCTTCGTGCCAGTGAAGAGCGGCTTCGGATGTTGGTGGATAACGCAGAAGACATGATCTTTTTACAAGAGTTCCTCTGGTAAACTGCTTTTCTTCAATAGCCCCCCGATTTATGAAATAAACGAAGCCACCATCATGGGAAAATCACCCAGGGATGCCTTGCCCGTTGAATATGCAAGATCGATCGAGGATGCGTTTAAATCAGTTATGGACAGTCAGAAACCCTTTCATTATGAAACGGCAGTTCCCTCTTCAAGAGGGCAGATGTGGATTTCTTTCCTCGCCTATCCAATAACCGACCAGCAGAAAAGAATCCATGCTGTTGGGACGATCGGTCGTAATATCACTCGTCAGAAAGAAGCAGAATTATCGCTGGCTGAGACACAAAAAGCATTATCTGCGAGGATTATCGAACTTGAAAGAAGAAATTTTGAGATAAGCATGCAATCTGAGATGCTTACGATGCTCCAATTCAGCCAGGAAATTGACCAGGCGTACAAAATGGTGGGACAAATATTGAGGCAACTCTTCCCGGGATTGAATGGTTCCTTGCTCGCTTTGAATACAAGCCGGGACGAACTATCCAACCGGTATACCTGGGGGACAGATAGTATCGGTCAACTAGGTTACAGAGCGGACGATTGTTGGGCACTAAAAAGCGGAAAACCATACCACAATGTAGAGACAAATCAAACCAATATCTGCCCGCATTTCACAGCGCCGTATCCTCATAGTACATACTGCGTTCCGTTTATGGTTGATAACATTCCGGCAGGATGTTTAAGTCTCCAGCCAAATGTACCAGGCGGATCATTTCAGGACACCGAGATACGACTCGCAAATTCTACGTGCGAACAAATTGGTTTAGCGTTTACCAACATCAAATTACGGCAAGGATTAAGGGAGCAAGCAATTCGAGATGGATTGACAGGTCTATATAATCGCTTATATCTGGATGAATCGATCACCCGAGAGCTTTATCGACAGGAACGCAAAAGTCAGGCTCTCAGTGTGATCATGATGGATCTGGATCACTTGAAGGAAATCAATGATATCTACGGGCATGCCGCTGGTGATTCTGTTCTAAGAGCCCTGGGACATTTATTGAAACAAAATGTGCGAGCATCCGACCTGCCCTGCCGTTATGGGGGTGACGAATTCGTTCTGGTCATGCCTGAGACTTCGCTTGAGATTGCCCATCGGCGCGCGGAAAAAATCGCAGATTTATTCAAAAAACTAAGCATTCCATTTGGCGCACAAACATTGGGTGGATATACACTCTCCATTGGTGTCGCGACTGCCCCACAGCATGGTCATACTAGCCAGGATCTCTTATCCTCCGTGGATTCTGCGTTATATCTGGCTAAACGCGGTGGAAGAGATCGAATTGTTAACGCCACTTCAGAAATAGACGAATAAATTTCCGTCATTCGCATGGTGATATTCACGATATCTGATCTGGTTTCAATGGATATTCGTTTCACAACCCATTTCCAGTATGAAACGTATTTATAATGGTAATCAGATTGTCATTTTGATATGCATAGTGGAGGCTGGTAATGAATTCCATGGTGGATCGTAAAAGGATTGTTATATTTCTGGTTTTTGCATTTGGTATTGCCTGGGTCACCGCTCTGGTAGTCTTTCTCACAGGAGGACTGCAAAATTCTCCTGAAGTGATTCCTGGATCGGGGATAACTCAGGCGTTATTTTTGATCGCAGGTCCGTATATGTTTGCCCCTTCGTTGGCGAATATTTTTACCCGATGGATCACACATGAAGGATGGAAAGATACAAATCTCCGACCAAGATTAAAAAAAGGTTGGAAATACTGGCTGGCAGCCTGGTGGTTTCCTCCTCTTTTCACCATAATTGGCGCATTGGTGTTCTTCGCCGTCCGACCTGCCACATTTGACCCGTCACTATCCACCATGGCTGGGATGATGCCTCAAAATGTAGTCTTGCCATTCCCACTTATGACCCTCTTCATTCTACAAATGGTCCAGGGCATTATTTTAAGCCCATTTCTAAATGGTATTGCCACTTTCGGAGAAGAATTTGGCTGGCGAGGGTACCTCCTTCAAAAGCTGCTTCCGCTAGGGAAACTCAAGGCGGTATTAATCCTCGGTGTGATCTGGGGCATCTGGCATGCGCCGGTCATAGCCATGGGACATAATTATGGTTTGTCTTATGCGGGTTTCCCCTGGCTCGGCTTCTTAGCAATGATCTGGTTCTGTATCACCGTTGGCACATTGATCTCATGGCTAACGATTCGGGGCGGATCGGTATGGCCTGCGGTCATCGCTCACGCGACATTGAATGGCACCGCAGGATTTGGCATACTACTCGTAAAAGGTAATCCAAGTACTTTGATCGGTCCAATGCCCACTGGCGTCCTCGGTGGAATTGTGTTTGCCATATTCGCGGTCTTTGTTTGGAACAATTTCCGGAAAGAAAAACCACAACCAGAAGAAGGTCAGATATTACCAACCGTAACCGAATAGGTTCATTTTCCTCACGATCACTGACCTGGAAAGAAGGTTTGATTGATACTCTTACATCAAATTATTGCCGGCCTGACAATCCTTACGGGTGTTGTCGCGATGATCTGGCCAGAGGTAATGGCTCGTTTTACTGGATTACAGATGACTCAACCTCGTGGTCTGGTCGAGATGCGTTCGGGTATCGGAGCCCTTTTCGTAGGAATGGGTGCAGCCCCGTGGATACTTGGACATCCGATCGCGTACCAAATGCTTGGAATTGGGTACGTCTGTATTGCCGCTGCTCGTTTGCCGGCGATGGTCATTCATCATTCGTACGAAAATTCAAACATTATCAGCCTGGCTATTGAAATTTTATTCGGCATAGCATTGCTTTTCCCACTCTATCCAGCACTGTAAAGAAATATGGTCTTCGGTGGCACAAATTAATGATTGCGTAGGTTCTTAAGAACAGAACATTTGTCCATTGGTGGGGACGTTTTACAACTCACATGAGTTATTGTTTATCGATTATAATTGGATAATAATTATCCTATTTGGAGCGAAATCATGAATGACCCTCTCGCAAAATGCCTTGTTTGTGAACGCAGTATTGAAGATATCCCGTTAGTACCGATCGAATATCGAGCTATCCGTTTATATATTTGTCCAGAACATTTACCCGTTCTTATCCACCATCCTGAGCAACTTGTGGGTAAACTTCCAGGAGCGGAAAACCTCCTCGGACACACTCACTAAGTGATGATTTCAAAAAAAATAATCCTCCAAGTTTGGAGGATTATTTTTGCTTAATTTCTATCTAATTATTACAGAATTATTACAACAACCTTTTTGTCCGTTTACAACTGTCTACCTGGATATAATGAAATCATGAGGGGATTTTTGGTTTGGTTGTTTAGGATAATACTCTTCGTTGGGGGCATTGGACTGTTTTCTGCATGCTCCTCTCAACTTGTTCTGTCTCAAAATATACCACTAACCGGCAATGCCACTGCCTCTACAACGGTTTCGGCTCCTCTGCCTGCAACTCAGGTACCTGTGAATACCCTTGAGGTTGCCCCCATTCCTGATCCGAGTTCAACACCGCTGCCTACATCGCTGCCCCCTGTTGATGAGATGCTCGCATTGGGAGATTACCATACCTGCCATCTCCATTCCGATGGAACTGTGAGCTGCTGGGGATGGAATGAGTATGGACAAACTGGCCAGTCAATTCAAGATAACTCACAGGAAGCTGTCATCGCTTCTCTTACAGGGATAACCCAAATTACTGCCGGCTCTTATCATACCTGTGCGTTGAACTGGCTGGGTAAAGTATATTGCTGGGGAAGAAACAATGTCGGGCAATTGGGTAACGAACAGGTAAAAGAAACCGTTCAACCTATCTTGGTTGAAGGGTTAACCGACCAGACGATCCGGCAAATTAGTGCCGGATCCACCCACACTTGCGCCTTGAACCAATCCGGGCAAATTTACTGCTGGGGTTCCAACAAGGATGGAAAACTCGGAGCCGGAAGCAATAATTCATATTCAGACCGAGCCCTGTCGGTTATCGGGTTGGAAAATGCTTTTGTACAAGTATCCGCGGGTGGAAGTCATACCTGCGCTTTGGATAATGCAGGAAAAGTTTGGTGTTGGGGTGATGGAAAAGATGGGCAGACTGGACAGGGAAATTTTGAAGACCAGTCTGTTCCGGTCATGGTAAATGGATTACAAACACCTGCCATAAAAATTAGCTCAGGTTGGTATCATGTATGTGTTCAAACAATTGAAGGCAAAGTCAATTGTTGGGGGAAGAATACGAAAGGTCAGTTAGGAAATGCCTCCACTGTTTCGCAGGCAAAACCTGTCCCTGTTGTCGGACTCTATGATGGAGTTGCATACTTGGCCGCAGGTGGTCAGGAATCCTGCGCGGTGAAAGGTGACACACTCTATTGTTGGGGTGATGATTACCTGGATAAAACATCCATCGAAGTAGTGCTATCCCATTTAACACCGTATATCATTCCCATAAAGATGCCGATACAATCCCTCTATCTGGGTGGGAAGTCACGCCTGTATCATTGCCTCGAACAATGAGATCCGTTGTTGGGGAGCTGATGATCACGACCAGTTGGGAAATTATCAGTTCGCTTACCCTCAAACTGCTTTCAAAAAAGAATAAATTTCCTCTCAGAAATACATCCAAACCAATATTTGCTGTATAGTTAATCCATATCTATCTGGAGAGAGTCTTATGTTACAGAAGCAGCGTTTTGCGATCATCGGATACGGCGTTATGGGCGAGGCAATTCTATCCGGGTTAATTTCAAAGGGAAAAATTGACCCTAAACAGATTACTGCTTGCGGGCCTCGCGAGGAACGGAGAAAAGCATTGGAAGAGAAGTACGGCATCCAGTGCAGCAAGGATAACTCCGCTTCCGCTTCAAGTGCGGATGTCATTATATTAGCCGTGAAACCCCAAAAGATCTTGGGCGTCCTTAAAACATTATCCGGGGCGATCCAGCCGGGATCATTGATTATCTCCATATTAGCTGGCGTTCCAATGCAGCGGATTGCGGACGCCTTGAGACACCCGGCCATTATCCGGGTGATGCCAAATACTCCCGCCCGAATTGGGGAAGGGATCTCTGTCTGGACCAATTCTGTTGATGTAACAGAAGACCAGAAGGAAGTCGCCCGTCAGACACTCAATTGCCTGGGTACCGAACTCTACGTGGAAGAGGAATACTACCTGGATATGGCAACCGCCTTATCCGGTACCGGCCCCGCCTATGTATTTCTATTTATGGAAGCCTTGATCGATGCAGGTGTCCATATGGGATTTCCGCGCAGGATTGCAGAAGAGTTGGTTGTAGGTACCTTACGGGGTTCCGTCCTGTATTACCAATCGATCCGCGACCATCCTGCTTCCATGCGCAATCAAGTAACATCTCCCGGCGGAACATCCGCTGAAGCACTCTACTACCTTGAAAAAGCTGGGTTCCGAACAGCGCTTTCACGAGCAATCTGGGCTGCATACCAGAGGTCGAAAGAATTAGGCGCTGAAATCAATCATAGTCTGCAACCGGAATAATCCAACCAATGATCAAAGTGGTCCACTTTGCAGACGCGCATATTGATATGGCCAATTATGGGCGTCACAATCCGCAGACTGGCCTACCCATGCGGGTTGAAGATTTCCTGAAATCACTCGACACAATTGTGGATTCCGCCATCCAGGAAAAAGCAGACCTGGTTCTTTTCGCCGGGGATGCTTACAAAGACCGTACACCCGCGCCGACGTATCAACGCGAATGGGGTAAGCGGATGATGAAATTGTCACGTGCTGGAATTCCAACCCTATTGTTGATCGGTAACCATGATGTATCTCCCGCAGCTGGCCGTGCGTTTTCAATCCAGGAATTCGATACACTGGCCGTGCCTCATATTCGGGTCCTATCCAAACCTTGTTTATTAAAACCGGATGATTTGGAAGGATTGCAAGTTCAGATCATCGCACTTCCATGGATCACACGCTCGACAGTTGCAGCAGGAATCTTGAACACGGAGGAAATTGAAGGGGTAGACCCGTTCAAGCATCTGCAGGAAGTATTCTCACAGATGGTGGAATTGTTTCTCCAGGAAGCAGACCCTACTTTACCTGTAATTCTTATGGCACATGCATCTGTTGAAGGTGCCATTTACGGAGGGGAGCGATCCGTGATGCTTGGGGCGGATTTTAACCTTTCCGGCTCCCTTGTAAAAGATAAACGGATTGATTACACCGCTCTTGGTCATATTCATAAAAAACAAGACCTAAATGCCGGTAATCAACCTCCAGTGGTTTATCCCGGATCGATCGAGCGGGTGGACTTTGGAGAATCGGCTGACGAGAAATATTTCGTTATCGCTCACGTTGAAAAGAAAAACACCAGGGTGGAATTTCGTAAGTTGACCGGAATTCGTTCCTTCATCGATAAGTCGATCACACTTATAGACGGCCAATCTGTTACGGAAATGTGCATCAATGCATTACCGGTAAGAGAAAAACTACGAGAAGCGATTGTCCGGTTGGTGATCAATTATCCACGCGAGTTGGAACCATTGATCGATGAAATGGCGTTGCGTGAGTTTGCAAAAGACGCGTTTGAGTTTCACCTGATTCGCCGACCCACCTCGGAGAACAAGGCTCGATTGGATTCCGATTTGCCCATTGCTTCACTCTCCCATCTGGAACTTACCAGCATGTACTGGAGCACGATACACACATCCGATGACGATAAGGCCGAATTACAAAAGTTGGCTGGAGAAATTATGTCTGAGATCCATATCGGGACAGATGAAATATCAGAAGTTGGGGATAAACTGGTATGATCCCAATCCATCTGAAACTGACCAATTTTCTTTCATACAGGGAAACAACCGACCTCGATTTTTCAGCCATCCATTTAGCCTGTATATCCGGCAACAATGGTGCCGGTAAATCTTCGTTATTGGATGCTATGACCTGGGCACTCTTTAATAAAGCCCGGAAGACGGATGATTCGATCATTCATGGTGTGGCAAAATCGTGCGAAGTAATTTTCGATTTCAAATACGAAGAGGCTACTTATCGTATCCAGAGACAGAAGACTCGAGCTAAAAGTAGTACTGTGGATTTTTATATCTTTGATCCTCAGAGTAGCCAATGGAAAACCATTTCTGAAAAAGGGGTCCGAGACACTGATAAGGTCATTCTTGATGTTTTAAGAATGGATTACGAAACATTCATCAATGCGTCCTTCTTCTTACAGGGAAAAGCAGATCAATTTGCCACTCAAAAACCCGGTGATCGAAAACGGATATTGAGCAGCATCCTGGGTTTGGATGTGTGGGAGGAATACAAAGATCGCGCGATGGTGAGGCGAAAAGCCATTGAAAGCGAAGTTACAGCTATTGATCTACGCATGGCGGAGATAAATCAGGAACTAGCGGAAGAAGAAGCCCGTCGCACCCGCCTGACGGAATTGGAGGGTTTTCACAATTCCATTCGTAACGAACGAATTGGACTCGAAACCGAACTAATTCGACTGCGCCGCTTGGAAGAGAATGTTAAAAATCAGAAGAAGACGCTGGATCTACTGCAGGTACAGATGGATGCAGCCCGGGTAAAATTTCAGGCATTTCTTACCAGACTTCAAGAGCGCCAAACTGAACAAGCAAGCATCCAAACCCTGCTGAACCAGTCCGAAGATATCCAAAAACGATTTGATGCATGGCAGCTGATCCGAAAAGAATCGGATAAGATGAACGCCCTGGCGTTGCAGGCGGCTGAACTTGAAAAGAAGCGATCCATTCAGTCTTCCACGCTTGAAAAGTTCCGGGGTGCGCTAGAGCAGGAAAAAATAAATCTGCAATTGAACCAGAAAAAGGTGAAAGAGGTGGATTCGATCTATCCCACCCAGACAGCGAACGCTCAACGCATTTTAGAACTCCATAACCGGCATAAAAAAAGAGATTCTCAAACGGGCAGAGCTGGAATCGAAACTGAAAGAAATAGAACAATCCGTTGTGGAAAAGAAAACAGAGAATAATCGATTGCGGACTGATATGGCAGACCTTGATCTCCGCAGAAAGGAATTGGAACAGGTTCACACGCCACTCTGCCCATTATGTGGACAGGACCTCACCGAGGAACATCGCACTCAGCTCGTACAAGATATCACAAGAGATGGAAAAATCTTCGCTGATCAATTCAGGGCAAATCAGAAGGTAATTCAATCCCTCGAAGAGGAAGGCGGTACTCTTGAATCCAGCTTGGAAAACATCAGCAGTAGGGAGAGGGAACTTCTCCAATTGGAAAAGCAATTGACCCAAATTCAAGCGCAAGTTGAACAGTCAGAAATTATCTTGCATGAGTGGAATACGAAAGGTAATATCCGATTAGAACAGATCGAAGCGGAATTAGCCAATGAGACTTTTGCCGCGGATACTCGCAAGGAGTTAGCCGAAATCGAGCAGGACTTTATTTCTCTCGGCTATGACTCCATTCAGCATGACCAGCTCCGCAAGGAAGAACAGCAGTTACGAGCAGTGGAGCGGCTCTTCCAGGAATTGGAATCTTCCCGCGCAAAGATGAAGCCATTGGAACGGGAGATAGAAGACATCACGCAACAAAAAGCTCAATCAGATCAGGAAATACAAAAACTTCAGGAGACAACCGAACAGGCGGCAGCGACCTTCGCAGAGATAGCTGCGCAGATACCCGATCTCTCCAGGAAAAATACAGAACTGCAAGAAATGGTGGAAAAAGAGAGCAGAATCAACCAGGAGTTAGGCGCCGCAAGACAAAAAGTGGATGTCCTGACTGCTGATAAGAAGAAACTAGCGTCATTGACCGAAGAAAGGGAAATAACATCCCGTCACATCATACGATTTAAGAGCCTGGAACGCGCTTTCGGGAAAGATGGGGTTCCCGCATTATTGATTGAACAAGCGCTGCCAGAAATTGAAAACCAGGCAAACGATATACTCGACCGATTAAGTTCTGGTTCGATGAATATTCGTTTTCTAACCCGTCGTGAATTAAAAACAAGGGATGAGAAAAAGGAAACCCTCGAGATTCAGATCAGCGACCCAAATGGCATTCGAGATTACGAGCTGTTCTCAGGGGGGGAAGCCTTCCGGGTAAATTTCGCCATCCGGTTGGCACTCTCCCGGGTTTTAGCTCAACGGGCAGGGGCGCGCTTGCAAACTCTGGTGATTGATGAAGGTTTTGGCAGTCAGGACACGAATGGCAGGCAACGTCTGATCGAGGCGATCAATGAGGTGAAAGATGATTTTGCCCTTGTGTTGGTGATCACCCACCTGGAAGAATTGAAAGATGCCTTTCCAAACCGGATTGAAGTTGAAAAAACTCCATCCGGATCCACGGTTTCCATTCTATAGACTTAATCGCTTTCTTTGAACCCTTCCCTATGGGAGGATTCTCTTTAATTTCGCATTAATTATCTCAGGGTGACCTTCGGGGGAGATTATTAGTCAGAATTTCGCCGTATTATGATTTTTATTACAAATTAATGTCATTTTACTGGAACTTTTTGGTTGTTCGGGCGTTAATGTTAATAAGATTTGCAACTTTATATCTCATCAAAGCGTATATTGTTTGTAAATCCAGTTGTATTTATTCATGAGTATTATTTTCAGGTAGAGTGGGAATTATTGGAGGTGGAAGATGGGAATGGTCTGGTTTGTTGTAGTGGTAATGGCGATTCTTTTCGCCGGACTATCCTTTTCCAGTTTGTTGCCAAAACCGGAATAAAGGATTTGTCAGTCAATCAACATTTTAAGGAGAGAACTCTTTTGAATGGTCAGGTAATTATCAATTGAAACCCGTTTGCCTCAATGCAAACGGGTTTCTGATTTAATACAAGATAATCTGAAATTTCCCCATCGTTTTTGATTATTAAAATAAACCTTCTTACTTCGGAAATTATCCATCACGAAAAATGTCATATAGATTATATGCAAGTAATCACTTGCTTACTATATCAAATTGGCTAAAATTAGGGTGCAATCACTTGGTCAATTAGAAGGTTGTTATGACACCAGAATTAAATTCCAAAAATCAAATGGATGACACCCGGCAACGGATTATTCACGCCGCTTTGCAACTATTTGGAAAAATCGGGTATGCATCTACCACTACCCGCGCCATAGCAGATATGGCAAATGTGAATGAAGTGACGATATTCCGTCATTTTGGCAGTAAAAAGAATTTACTCATGAGTTGTATGCAAACATTCAATGCAGGAAATTTCGCAGCCCGTTTTGAATCCTATTTGACCGGAAATTATCATCTGGACATTTTACAGATGGCAAAATTGCAGATCGAGGACACATCCAAAAACCTGGATATCCTCAGGGTTCTGGTTTGTGATGCTCGAAATGTACCGGATCTCCGCGAAGCAATGATGATCGGTGCCAGCGGCAATATGTCCAAATTGGCGAAATATTTCCAGAAACAGTTGGATGCCGGAGTAATCCGGCCTGAGCTATTCGCCGAAGAATTAGCGGTCTTATTTGACCATATATTTTCAATGAAATTATTTTACGACAACATGTTTCAAGATCAATCAAACCTCCAACTTCCGGATGAAGAGGAATTGATCCGAATGGTGGACGTCTTTGTTCTGGGTACAAAATTGGAAAGGTAAATAGAAATGATCAAGGTCTTATCAATCATCTTCTCAGTATTGGCAATTTTACATGGGGTTGTCCACCTTATGGGATTCGTCGCTTATTTTCCCATAGGTTCAATTTCTGAATTACCTTACAAAACTACGGTTCTTAACGGCCATTGGGACCTGGGAGCAAATGGAATAAGGATCTTTAGTCTCTTCTGGCTTCTGGCGGCGGTTGGATTTGTTGCCTCAGGAATTGCGCTTCTGGCAAAATGGCAGTGGGGTGTACCTGTGATGGTTATCGCCGCTTTACTATCGATCATCCTTTGCATCCTGGATTGGAAAGTGGCTTTCCGGGGCGCCATCATCGACCTTGTCATACTGGCGGTCTTATTCGTCGTATTGGGACTTCGGTACAACCCTGCACATTTCGCTGCATTTCCAGGCCAGGCAGGTAAAGTTGAAACCATCCATCTTCCCGAAGGATTACCGGCTCCCGTGGAACGATACTATAGGGAATTGTACGGCAATGAGATACCGGTCTACCATTCGGCGGTGATGACCGGTCGAGGGACCATCCGATTTATGGGGATAACCTTTCCCGCGCGAGTTCGGTTTACCCATGTTTCCGGTGTCGGATACAGGCACTACATGGAAGCAATGGTTTGGTCTTTCCCATTGTTCAAAGTAAACGAATCGTATATCGACGGGCACACTCTATTAGAGCTTCCATTCGGGACCATGAAGGATGCACCATACACTCAGGAAGCAGCTAACCAGGGTTTCTGGGCAGAGATGACAGCCTACCCGGCTTACTACATCACCAACCCGCTCGCACGGTGGGAGCCAGTCGATCAGGATACGGCAAGATTAAATATCCCATATGGAGATAAGGTGCAGACCTTTACCATTGATTTTGACCCGATCACAGGTAACCTGATCCATCTTGAAACAATGCGACATCGTGACGAAAAATCAGGTTTGTTGCGCTGGTGGGGTGATCTCGAAGAGAGAAATGGAAATATGCTTTACAAGGTAAACTGGGGTGATGAGACTAGTCCCTGGCTGGTCGCGGAAATTGAAGACACTACATTCAACGCTGACCTAGCGAAGTATATTCGGCAAAAAGGGGAATAAAGTCGAGGTATCGATATACAAAAACAGGCTGTCAGTAGACAGCCTGTTTTCTTTTTTACTTGATCACATCACGAATTGACTGACTGGAACCAGGTACTGGAGATCATTCATGTCAAAGCTATTAAATACATCCTTGAATACAGTCCCGAAAATTGCAAATCCTCCACCAACGACAACAACCAGACAACAACAAATTACAACCACAACAATCAAAGCGATGAGCCATCCGCTCATTTTTTTCTTTGGTGGCTCTGTTACCGGCGTAAAATCGGGCATGGGGGGCATATCGGGTACTGGGGGTGGGGTCATTCCTTCAACAGGCTGATTTGGTTGGTCCATTATTTCCTCCATAAAATATTATTCCAACAATCAGATTTATTATAGAGTGATTTGTAAATTAATCCAATGCAGATAGCACCTAAAAGTGAAATCCTGCCCAGGTACCGGTTAACCAAAACCTCAACATATCCACACCACCGATTTGGATCAGGGTGGTTAAAAATCCCGCAGATATCGGGATGAGGAGCTCAGACCAATGGTCAAATGAGTTTTCTTTACGAAATACCATGATCCACACCAGGGTATAAACCATAGTCAGAATCACGATCACCCCGGTCGCGCTGATCAGAGCGAAAGGATATAAGATCATTGGATTTCCTATCAGGGTCAGGATACCGATGATAATCGCGAGAAGAATCAACACTATGTACGGCTTGGGGGATTGAAATATTGTCCGGGGATCATACAGCCGCCAGATGGTTTGTTGAAAGGCGGGGTAAAGGATGGCGGCCATAGCTAGTCCCATCCCCAATCCTGTAATCAATCGAAGGGTATTGTTTGGCTGGTAAAAACCCGCGATTCCGGGTATTAGATGTAAAAAGGAATTTGCCCCATCAAACAACCAGGCAAAGCGCAAAAATCGCAAAAGGAAGACCGGTTTTCCAGGTGAGCATCCCGCCCCGCCTGGGATAACCAAAAAACTGATATAGTAATCCTGCCATCGCACCCAGATACATGCCTGTACACCGGGCGCAAAGAGGTAGTGGTCGATCATCGAGGAAGAATGAGCGAACCGATATCCGATGGCAGACGGCATATCCAACCGCATCCGCTTTTCCGAGCAATCCTGCCGGAGTCTCTGCCAGCCAAAGAATCAGAACCGCTAGGCAGACAATTGGAACCAGCCATTTGATATTATGGGTCTTCAATTGAGTTTTCCTTATCGATCGATTATAGGATTCCTGGCTGGAACCCGCAAGTCTGGTAATCGTTAACCAAACCATAACACAGGCTTTATATTCGGTTAATTTACTTGCTGTATACATAAGATATGAACACACAATATATAAATCGTACAATGTATCTTGGATATACCATTATGGAGAAATCAAATATTTTGTTCCTATGCACTGGAAATTCTGCCAGAAGCCAGATGGCCGAAGCATTATTAAGGTTTCACGCTGCTGATTACTTTAAGGTATATTCTGCTGGTATCGAACCGAAAGGAATTAATCCCCTCACCATTCAGGTGATGGAAGAGATTGGCATTTCCTTGGACCAACAATATTCAAAAAGCTTAAATGATTACGTGGGGAAGATGGATTTTACCTACCTGATCACAGTCTGTGGAGATGCGGATGAAAAATGCCCAATATTCCCGGGGATGGGAATTCGGTTACACTGGGGTTTTGATGATCCTGCTGCAATTCAGGGAACAACAGAACAGAAATTGAAGAAATTCCGGCAGATCAGGGACCTAATCGAATCTCAAATCTTGATCTGGCTGGCCGAACAGGGGATTCAAGCGGCGCAATAGTCATCTCAAGTATATAAAGTAGGTACAATGGGGGTATGAAGCAGGAACACTGGAAAGATCCAGGTCAGGTTCCGGTTGTAATATTCAAAATCACTGCACAAATTAATGTCTTGGAAATGGATACCACTGGAGAATTTTTCGGTATCCATCACTGTGGAATAGCGGTCAGGCTTGTAAGCAATTCGCTTTTTTGATAGAATTACCTCCGCTAACGCCCCCATCGTCTAGTGGCCCAGGACGTGGCCCTCTCAAGGCCAAAACGAGGATTCGAATTCCTCTGGGGGCACTATTTATTTAACCCATGTCCCTCACATACCATCGAGGTACACGAGGCCAAAACGAGGATTCGAAAAGCACCCTTCAGGGTGTTCCTCTGCACGGTGTGTAGGCTGCGCCTGAGGGGCACTTATTCTATGGAGACCTAATAAAAATATATGACCCATCCCCCAGCCCCTTCCCGCTTTTGAAGGAACGTATCATTCTGGGCATTTTTGCGGGAAGGGGAGAGTTAATTCTGGGAGAAGGAGGCGAAGCCTCCTGCTCCCAGATGCCCACATCACAAGAGAGAGTAAAACCAATAGGAAATTCAGACTCTCATTCACGCGAACGGGAGTTTGCGTCAGGGTCAACGCAAGTTGATTTGTCAAAACCTGGAGGGTGGCGGGCAATGCCTCCCGTTCCTAGATGCCCACATCTCAAGAAAGAGTAAAACCAATAGGAAATTCAGACTCTCATTCACGCGAACGAGAGTTTGCGACAGTGTCAACGCAAGTTGATTTGTCAAAACAGAAAGGGGTAGGGGCCTGGCGACTTCATGGAGACGCCGCATCTCTGGAGAATATTTTTCGATCCTTTCCACCCAGCCTTATCCAAGCTATCCCTTGGATGTATAATCGTAAAACCTATTACATTAATCGGAGGCATATGAGAAAATCCATTGCGTTCGTGATGTTGATCCTCTTCGTATTAAGTTCATCCCTTTCTGCCTGCACTCCCAAACCTGTTGCTCAAGGGGAGCCAGTGACTCTCAAGGTGGCACTACTTCCTATCATTGACGCACTACCAATTTACGTCGCCCAACAGGAAGGGCTTTTTGCCAAATATAATCTTAATGTGGAAGTGACTCCGGTAGCTTCAGCTCCCGAACGCGACCAGCTCATCAGCGCCGGTCAGGTGGATGGGATGATCAACGAGACCTTGTCCACCTTTTTCTTTAACAGGGAGAAAACCCAGGTTCAGATCGTTCGCTACGCGCTCACTCCCACCGCCCAGGCGGGGCATTTCTTCATCCTGGCTTCAGCAAAATCCGGCATCACCTCTCCAGAGCAATTAAAGGGAGTTGAAATTGGAGTATCGCAGGGAACTGTGATTGAATATGTGACCTATCGTCTCCTTGAAAACGCGGGGCTGAAAACCGATGAGATCAAGACCATAGCTGTACCTAAAATGCCTGACCGGATGGCACTGCTGGCATCCGGTGATATTCAAGCTGCGGTGATGCCAGATCCGCTCGCGGCGTTGTCTGTCTCGCAAGGCGCCAGGATCATTCTGGACGACTCAGCTCATCCGGAATATGGCTTTAGTGTTATCAGTTTCCGAAAAGAAGTGATCGACCAGAAACCGGAAGCGATCCGATCATTTTTGAAAGCGATTGAAGAATCAACCCGACTGATCAACAAGGAACCGCAGAAATACAATTCCATTTTGAGCGAACAAAAATTGGTCCCTCAACCATTACTGTCCTCCTATAAAGCTCCTCCTTACCCAGCCGCCGGTGTCCCCACCGAGGTTGAATGGAAGGACGCATTGGATTGGGCAAAGAGTAAATCCCTGGTCAACGTGGACGTCCCTTATTCAGATTCGGTAAACCCGTCCTTCCTTCCGGGTAAATAAAACTCCTGAGCAGTGATGATGATCCAAGTCCAGTCACTCACTTTTGGGTACTCCCACCAAAATCCCATCTTCCAGGATTATAACTGGCAAGTGGAGCAGGGTCAGACCTGGGCAATTCTTGGTCCCTCCGGGTGCGGAAAAACCACCCTTCTCTATCTGCTAGCGGGACTACTTCAACCCATTCAGGGAGAGATCTCAATAAAGGGCGAACCTCTCAAGCGCCCACGCCCTTCCACCGGACTAATCCTTCAGGATTATGGATTGCTTCCCTGGGCAACTGTACGTGAGAATGCCAACCTGGGTATTGAGGTGAGATCATTTTATGGGCCAGATGGCACCCATGCACCCAGTGGAATTCCCGCCCTTCCTCTCACAAACAATTGGCTGACCCGTCTTGGATTGGACGATGTGGCAGACCAATACCCTGCCCAGATCTCAGGCGGGCAGCGCCAACGTACAGCCATCGCCCGGACACTCGCCATCCAACCTGATCTATTGTTAATGGATGAACCATTTTCGTCGCTCGATGCCATCACCCGTTCAGACCTACAAAAGATAACGCTCGAATTATGCGATGAACAGGGTATCACCATGATTTTGGTCACCCATTCCATTGAAGAATCCGTATCGATGGGAAAGCATATTCTCTTGCTTGGAAAGATACCCAACTTGAATCCACTTGTGTTTGAGAATCCATCAGCGGGCAACACGGCGGGGGAAAAACCGAAAGCTTATCAAGAAATGTGCGACTTACTTCGGGCGAGTATGGAAAAAGCATGAGAAAACGGGATGTTCTTTTCGCTCTCATAGGATTACTGATCCTCTGGCAGGTTGCTGCGATGCTGCTACATTCGTCCATCTTACCCACACCGATCCTGGTTATCGGTACATTCTTCAAAGATCTGGGGGGGGATCTTCCTGGCCATTTCCTTGCCAGTCTGTGGCGCGTGACGGCCAGCATGCTGCTATCGGTTGCCCTTGCCGCACCGGCCGGATTGGTGATCGGACAATCCAAGCGACTAAGTCAAATCTTCGCGCCGGTCATCTATTTGCTATATCCCATCCCAAAAGTTGTCTTCGTTACCATCTTATTGCTTTTTCTTGGGGTGGGCGACGCTTCCAAAATTGCATTGATATTTCTGATCCTATTTTTTCAAATTTTGGTACTGGTCAGGGACCAGGCGGCAGGAATCCCGCCCCAATTGATTCACAGTTTGCGAAGTTTGGGCGCCGGGAGGCGAGCCTTATTCCGATTTGTCTACTTACCTGCAAGCCTGCCAGCGATTCTTACCGCGCTGCGCCAGTCTGTTGGAACAGCCGTGGCCGTTCTGTATATCGCCGAATTATTTGCCACCCGCAAGGGATTGGGCTACTACATTTATTACAATGGCAGCACTTTACTGGATTATCCCACCATGTATGCGGGGGTTCTGGCAATGAGTCTGTTGGGATTGGGATTATATTTCGGGGTAGATTGGCTGGAGAAGGTCTTGTGTCCCTGGCAAAATGCGCATTAGTTGGTAAAACGAAAGATTAAAACACCCAACAAGAATAACAAACCAAAATACAGCGCCAGCTTACTGGTTCCACCCAGGATCGGGTTTAGTGCTTTTCCCGATCGGGTAAATACCCCGTTGCTGAGTTTGATTGCATAGGGAATGGAAAGCCAGGTCAGGATCGACCAGAGCGGGATCAGGTTTATCCAGATCAATAAGGGTATGAGCAAGTAGGCGATAATCTGCAGGATCAGATATTCTGTTCGGGTCCACTTGACGCCGATCAAAACCGCCAGGGTGCGCTTTCCACCTTTTTGGTCTGTGGGAATATCACGCAAGTTATTCACCACCAACAAATTCACCACCAACAAACCGATGGCAATGGCCATCCACCAGACCCCCGGAACGACCGTCAGCGCTTGGACATAAAACGTTCCTGCAACTGCAGCCAGGCCAAAAAAAAGAAAAACGAATAGATCGCCCAATCCATGGTAACCGAGCGGGAAAGGACCACCCGTATAAAGAATGGCTGAAGCGATCGCCGCCGCACCGATCAGAATCACAGGCCAACCTGCCACGGTTACCAGATAAAGACCTAATAATGCTGCCAAAACAATTACTGTGATCAGGCCAATCTTTACCTGTCTGGCGGATAGAATTCCAGCCTGTGTGACTCGGATTGGGCCAAGCCTATCCGGTGTATCCGTTCCATGTTCGAAATCAAATACGTCATTCGCAAGGTTGCTGGAGATCTGCAGTAACAATCCTACACCAAGAGCAGCCAGGGCAGGCAAAATCTTGAAGGAGCCATCCAATATGGCTAGTGCAACACCGGTAACGACGCCAGCAGCCGATGCAGGCAGGGTGCGAGGACGGATCGCCATCATCCAGGATTGGATCAATGTGAATGGTTTACCAGGTGGAATGGTTGTGGTTTCAGTCATACTTATTTTGGCGTTACGGTGATGGAGTGAATCATACTCTCTTTTGATGGCCAATGAAGTAAGAGTTGATTTTCCATAATTAATTCGTATAGTCCATCTGATATTTCCACCTTGCATCCATCGGGATACTGGTATTGCGGAATGAATACCTCTGTGGGCTTCTCAATTCCGGGTAGATGCCTGTATGTAAGGTGGAAGCTTTTGCTGGTTATATCAAAGCTCATGTCGATGGGCTCTCCGGAGATTTTTTGCGGGTACGGTCGAATTGCCGCTTTCAATGCCCTGCCGCCATCATAAATATCACCGGATCCCTTCATTTGATCTCTTGAGAAAAGAGAAAGATCTTCATCATTCCACTGGTCACCTCTCGTCATTAGAATTATCAGCAGTGTAGTTCCAGAGGGTGAAACTGGCAAAATTCCTCTCCAACGCATTCATGGTCGCGTCCAGAGCGCTTATTTGATCCGATTCATCCCCGGTTTTATAGGCTTTTTTCTGATAAAGATCGAATGGAATGCCAACCTCGCCTACAAGCAGCGGCGACTTATTCATCTTGGTGACGGCATTTCCTCTTTAATTCTGCGATCTGCGATGCAAAATTATCTCGAACCCGCGTTTTACCAAGGATGATCTTCATTGTCCTGACATCAACCGAGAACCAGGGTACAAAGCTTTTCTTAACCAGGGTCATATTATCGTACCAGTGAGCAGCGTGAACTATCCTTTCAGGGTCGTTATCCGTCCATACCAGGTTTGCTTCATCAGGGATCTCTTCCACGAATATCATAGCCGCCGGATCAACCGCGCGGATTTTTTCTGCGTACTGTCGTACAAAAGGTTTGAAGTAATCTTCGCTAAAATCGACAGGATGGTTACCCACATGGGTGAAATAATCTGGTTGGGACAGTCCTGGATTTCCATCCGGTCCAATTCCCCAAACCCCATGATGTTTCCAGATATCCTCATAACCCGGCAGCCAGATGGATTTGCCTTCGGGATTTATTATCTTCTTTCCTGTTTTCACAAACCCAGCAAGACCGATTTTATAGAAATCCACATCCTGCGGTATTCCTGATGCGAGCAGCATCGATTGGTAGATGGTAGGCATCGCACCCAGTTTTAAAGGGTTGATCGTCCGGGTATTCAGGTCGGTTTGGCCAATGAAACCAGATGATGGTTCATTGAGGGAGTCATACCCTACCACATTTGAAAGACCTTGCATTCTTTTAGCAAGTTGAAGGATAGATCCATAGTAATGATTCTGTAAGTAATGCCTGGATGGAAATGCCATCCACCAGACATTTTGGTGCGAAATCACTACCGGCGAAAAAGAGGGTGAACATCGTAGCAGCAGCCAGTTTGCTGTAATTGGTCGGCCAGATCATCTTGGGGTATGGGTCGCCACTCTCCTGGTGGACGAAGGCTGCACCGGTCTGATGCAGCTTCGAAATATCTATGCCAGCAACCTCCAACGTCCAACCGGGGGCGCCATCCCCGCCGGTGAAACGACTCCAGACATCCTGGTGTGGATCTATGAAGACGGATATCCCATAATCCGCTGCTTTAGCAATAATCTGTCGTGTGTAATCCAGGAACTCTTCATCGTAAACATCCGGGCCAGCATGCTCAATCGCTTCCCATGTCACCAGATACCGGAGGAAGGTGAATCCCCAGGCTTTCAACCGTTTGAAATGCTCATCTGCTTCTACTAATGGGAAAGGGCGTCCAACGAAAGATAAAACTCTATGCTCGTAAAAACCTTCTTTTTTCCAACTTGCCCCATTAGGTGAAAATGGTACTTTAGAGCTTCCACCCAAATTGACACCCCGCAATACAAGTATTCGACCATATTCATCTACAAAGTTCCCATTTTGTTGTGTGATCATGAATACCCCTATACCTCTTAGATGGTATTAGTATGGCATGAATTATACGCATACTCGGTTGAATGTGATTACCTTGAATAACATTAATGAGGATCAGATATGCGAAACCGACTCTTTGACGGTGATGCCCGCAAATCCATCGGTTTAGATATAATGAAAGAAAAATCATTCGGAGTGTGAAATGGAATACAGACATCTTGGTAAGGCAGGTTTACGCGTCAGTGAGTTATCGTTGGGTGCCTGGGTCACCTATGGTGGACAGGTAGGTGAAGATGCGGCTTATCCTTGCATGGTAGCAGCATATGATGCCGGAGTAAATTTCTTTGATAATGCCGAGGCGTATGCCGACGGAAACGCCGAGCTTGTAATGGGTAAAATATTAAAGAAGACTGCCTGGCGAAGGGAGTCCTACGTCGTCTCGACCAAGATCTTTTGGGGTGGGAGTGGACCGAATGATACTGGATTGAATTACAAACACATTGTCGAAGGGGTTAATAATTCCTTAAAAAGACTTCAGCTCGATTATGTAGATCTGGTTTTTTGTCATCGATCTGATTCGGGGACCCCGATTGAAGAGACTGTCCGGGCAATGGATCTGGTTATTCGACAGGGGAAGGCATTTTATTGGGGTACCTCCGAATGGACGGCAGCCGATATCATGCGCGCAGATGCGATTGCCAGACAACATCACCTGACGCCTCCAAGCATGGAACAACCTCAATATAATATGCTCTGGCGAGAGCGCATGGAATTGGAATACCTGCCCCTGTTCAAAGAACTTGGTTATGGCACAACCATTTGGTCTCCGCTGGCCTCCGGTTTCCTGACCGGCAAATATAACAACGGAATTCCAGAAGGAAGCCGTCTTTCATTAAAGGGTTATGAATGGCTGATCAAGCGATTGACCCCTCAGAAGTTGGAGATCATCCGCAAATTGGATATTATGGCCAGAGATATGGGTTGTTCCATGGCTCAATTGGCGTTGGCCTGGTGTCTGAAGAATCCAAATGTATCTACCGTTATCACCGGCGCCAGCCGCGTAGAACAAGTTCACCAGAACATGAAAGCGCTGGAAGTCGTACCATCATTAACAGATGATGTCATGTTAGAAATTGAAAAGATTCTGGACAATAAGCCTTATCTCGATATCATGTGACATTAGCATTATATAGATTGCTATTCTACCGGTGACGCATTCGTCTGCGTTGCCGGTTTTTTAATGTCGACCTCAGGCAGCACATATGGCAAATTCAAATTTGAACCCAACAACCAGAATTTTTCCTTATGATGAGCTAGGATCGTTAGCGACGCCGGGTCGATCATGAGTCGTTGGAAATTTGAGAACGGTAAGCCGATGGTTCGCGCAATAAGCATCTTGATGCAATCTGAATGAGAGAAGATGGCTATTTTCGAAGTGGATGTATGTTTACGGCGGATATCATCCAGGGCATTCCACAGCCTATCCCAGGCATGAGGAAAATCTTCCCCACCCGGAAACCCGCTTTCTTCTGGTTTCGTGCGGATTTTCTTCCATGTTTGATCTTCTTTCAGATCGGTGAACGATTTCCCGGTCAGTATTCCTGTATCCATTTCCATTAATTCGGGGATAGGGATCACCGGAATATGGATTGCCTGAGCCAACGGTTGCGCTGTTTCCATCGTCCGCTCCAATGGACTGGCGTAGATGGCTTCCAATTCTGCAGACTGGAGGCTTTTCGCAATCTTATTCGCTTGCTTCTTACCCTCTGCGTTCAGGTGAATTCCAGGCATTACTCCTGGCAGGAATTTTCCAAGAGAAATATTTGCTCCATGACGAATTAGATAGAAAATCATTATTTTTGAAACTCCACAGTTATGGCATCCAGTCCGAAGTTATATCCGGTTGACAGGTCATTCTTCTTAATTACTTTAAATAGCATCTGGTGAGGTCCTTTCGTCAAATAATACGGACCCATTCCAACCGCCCCCGAAGCATAAATGAATGGGGCGTATAAATCTACATAGTCATTGACCAGAATATCGTCTACCTCAACTTCTAACACCCCATAGTCTGGCGCCTGAGTGGCATATAAGTTCAATAAATAAACGCCATCTTTATCTACTGAAAATTCAACCAGCAAGCCTGATCCATAGCCCCCCAGTACAGAAAGTTGTTTTCCTCCACTCCAGTTACGCGAACTGTAGGGAGTCATATCTGTAACTGACGAGCTGCTCCAGCGATGCTCCAGAATCGTGATGTTTTCAAGCTCATATCCATGCTGTAACTCGCGATTATGCGGAACGACCATATCATTGCTGTACCGCATTGCCAGCATATATCTCATCCTGGCTATCTGCATCAGTGTCAGAGCAGACCTGGGAGAATAATTGGCCATGAGGTTGCCACGTTTGACAGGTATGGTCCCACCTTCGATGGTGATCGAATCGCTGGTTCCGCATTGATTCTCTGGCGTGTCTATATAGATATCTGCTGGAGTGTCGCTGAATGTATCGCCATCAAAAGCGGACAGGTTGTAGCCACTGCGTTTATACGCTTCCACCGCCATTTCCAAATCAGGGAATTCTTCGGTGTAGGTATTACCCAACGCTAGATAATGGCCTATCTCATGAGCCAGGCGGGTGTTATCCAGGCTGCCACATTTTTTCTCACCCTCGATAGGAACGATCGTAAAGTTGTAGTCCCACCAGAAAAAATTTCCCTTTCTACCTGGTTCTTCCACGGTTTTTTGACGAAAGAATATCACCAGCTTACCGGGATACTTCGCTGCGATCTGGTCGGCTATATCCATCTCCCATTGCCAATGCAAGTCATCCTTGCCCAGCATATTCGCGATAACCGTTGACTGAACCAAATCCACATCTTTCTGCGGATCAAATAGGATTCGAATCCCTGCTTGCGCGAAGATATCATTTGCCTTATTGACCAACCGAATGATCTCATCCGGTGAGATATTCGCCATATTCTGTCCATCATCATCCGCGACCCTGAGTGCCTGGATATGAGTTGTGAATAAAAGTAAGTCAGGATTCGCAGTGGGAAATTCCTGAATATATGGGGTGGAAGTTGGCTCCGGTTCAGGAGTACTGGTTGACAAATCCACTGTCGGTGCCGGCGTGGGAGTTTCCTCAGGAAGAGTCGAACAGGCAGTCATTGCCAGAACGATAAGTAGGATTACAAAAGTACGCATAACGCCTTCCTCCCGGGTATTGTCACTCAAATTATTGTATTTCTTCAAGGCAGGACTACAATTGAGTTGCGGATATAGTTGCACTTTTTATGCAAGGTAGTAAATCATTTGTTTATACCAATAATATGGAGGACTCCATGGATCAATATCGAATCAAACCTAAAAGTCGGGTTCACTTGAATGATTTTGACGCCAATGATATTGGCGGGTTTGAAGGAAGTAAGAAGGATGGATTAAAACGGCTTGAAGAATTGAACCAAAAGCTGGGGGAACTTCAGGAGATATTATACGCAGGGCATAAAGAAAAGGTTTTGATCGTCCTCCAGGCAATGGACAGCGGGGGCAAGGATGGGACGATCAGAAGTGTCTTTGATGGAGTCAATCCACAGGGAGTCCAGGTGGCGAGCTTTAAAGTCCCAACTCCAGAAGAATTGGATCATGATTATCTTTGGCGAATTCACAAAATGACTCCTGCCAAAGGGGAAATTGTCATTTTCAATCGCAGTCATTATGAGGATGTTTTAGTTGTTCGAGTCCACGAGTTAGTCCCACCGAAAGTATGGGGGAAAAGATTCCAACAGATCAACCAATTTGAGCACATCCTTGCAGAAGAAGGAACGACGATCCTAAAGTTTTTCCTGATGATAGACCAGGAAGAACAAAGACTCAGGTTGTTGGATAGGATAAAAGATTCCACCAAGCAATGGAAATTCAATCCAAACGATCTGGAGGAAAGAAAACTTTGGAACCAATATATGAAAGCGTATGAGGATGTATTGGAAAAAACCAGCACCTCCTGGGCTCCCTGGTATGTCATTCCTGCAAACCGAAACTGGTATCGAAATCTAGTAATCTCAGACATCCTTGTTGAGACCTTGAAAAAACTCAAGTTGAAATATCCACCGGTGGTTGACAAAATCGAATCTTATGTCGCTGCCCTCGAGAAAGCAGATCCTACTTCCGGTTGATACAATATCCTTCTCCTCCTCACAAACTGCCTGCACCATTTGACTCTTGGCCAGATTAAACCAATTTTTTGTTCCGCTCCTGTGCCAACGGAAATGTCCCGCTTATAATTGAATTAGAATGTCTGTGCTATAATTAATTCCGGGAAACAACAATGGACTTATTCGATCATTCACTGGAAGAAAGATTAAAAAGCGAAGCACCGCTGGCAGCCCGGATGCGCCCTAGGACCCTGGATGAAATAGTCGGTCAGGAACATATCATCGGTGCGGGTAAATTGCTGCGGCGAGCTATTGAAGCCGATCGCCTGTTTTCTTCCATTATCCTGTGGGGACCTCCAGGAACCGGTAAGACCACACTGGCTTCCGTTATTGCACAAACAACGAACAGCCATTTCGAAACCATCTCTGCGGTATTGGCCGGGGTCGGCGAATTGCGGCGGGTGATCGATGAAGCCATAAAGAGGCGAAAACTTTATGATAACCGGACCATCCTTTTTGTTGATGAAGTTCATCGCTGGAACCGTGCACAGCAGGACGCTCTATTGCCCCATGTCGAGAGCGGCATTCTTACCCTGATTGGCGCAACCACAGAAAACCCTTATTTTGAAGTCATCAAAGCGCTCGTATCACGCAGCCGGGTGTTCCAGTTACAGTCCCTGACCGAAGAACAGATCGGGAAACTCCTGGATAGGGCTATTACTGACACAGAGCGAGGATACGGCGCGATTTCAATTCAACTTCATGAGGAGGCGCGAACCCATCTGATTCATATGTCCGGTGGAGATGCCCGAAACGCTTTGAATGCGCTCGAACTGGCTGTAGATAGCACTCCTAAGGATGCGTTGGGGAAAATTCAGATCACATTGGAAGTCGCCCAGGAATCGATCCAGCAACGTGCTGTCCTCTACGACAAGAATGGGGATGCCCACTACGATACCATTTCAGCGTTCATTAAATCCGTTCGCGGATCTGATCCTGATGCGGCATTATTCTGGCTCGCGAAGATGATTCACGCTGGGGAAGATCCGCGCTTTATTTTACGGAGATTGATCATACTGGCAGGGGAAGATATCGGTCTCGCTGATCCAATGGGATTGGTAATCGCCAATTCCGCTGCAAACGCCTTCGATTATATCGGGTTGCCGGAAGGCATATATTCCATTGTGGAAGCCACCCTTTACCTGGCAACCGCCCCCAAATCGAATTCTGCCGGCGCCTATTTCAAAGCTCTGGAAATGCTCGAACAGGATGGCGCCGGAGAAGTACCGACCCACTTAATGGATGCCAATCGGGATGCGAAAGCGCTCGGACACGGCAAGGGGTATCAATATCCTCATTCCTACCCCGGGCATTTTATTCCCCAGCAATACTTACCCGACCTGTATAAGGGAAAACGGTTCTACGAGCCTTCTGAGGAAGGGTACGAAAAAGAAATAGTGAAGCGGTTGGAAGAATGGCGCAAGAAATCTGATCCACCCGAAAAATCGACCTAGCGACCATAGGCTAGCCTGTTCCCACACATACCAGATTTGAAAACTCATTTAATTACCTGTTTTGTATACAAATCAGGTTGAATATGGTTTAATGACTGCAATGATTGCCAAAAATAAGGGGATGATGAAGCATCTGCAAGCAACCTGGAAGAGGCTTTTAGTCTTTGGATTAATTTCCCTGGTCGCGACCACCATGGTGGTGAAACCAATCACCGCTTTCTTGTCGGGAGGCAAATCCTTCTCTGGCCGTAGTCTCCCTGTTCAGATCACCCTAGCTGTAATCATCTTTCTCATAATCTTCGCCTTTTTCTGGTTTGGGTTCACCCTTCTTCAATCATGGCTGACTCAGAACCAACGCGGCGTACGATTTGGGGGGTGGGTTTTCCTGTCGTTGGATAGGATGGCTGAGTGGACACTAGTCAGGCAAATCAGTATTGGAATTGTTCTGATCGGGATCACAATCCTGTTGATTATCAATCTGCGGATCGTATTCTTTCCCTACCAGATGGAATTTCGTGAAGGTGCAATCGTTCTCACCAATGCCGCATTTTTAAAAGGGATTAATCCCTGGGCATTGGAAAACAACCTTGAGTACATCAATGTTTACGGGATTGTGTATAACGCGCTAATTCTGCCTTTTAATTGGCTACTCGGAAATCAGATCTGGATCTACCGCCTGGTAAGTATGCTGGCGATCCTCGGTCAGATCTTTCTGATCGGGGTGGTTCAGCGCAAAAATGGGATCACTTGGCTGAATATCGGAATCACCGCAGTTTTCATTTGGCTGGGACAGATCTATTACACCACACCCATGGCAAGACCTGATACCCTCGGTCAATTGTTCTTTCTACTAACCTTATTCCTACCAGTACTTATGAACTACTCTGCGAAGTCCCTCGTTTGGAGTGGTTTATTCGCCGTTTTGGGTTTCTATACAAAAACCTATTTTGTCCTTGGGCTGCCGCTGCTGGCGATGTATCTATTCATCTTTCGTTCGAAGACTCAGGCTATTTGGTATGGCGGTATCTCGTTGACTGGTATTGTAATGAGCGCGATTGTCATCAATCATTTCTTTGAAGCTTATTTCTTGAATGTTGTTTTTTCTCACATTGCCGATACCAATCGGATCTATTCCTATATGGTTCAACAGAGTATCCACTTTGCCAGAGATTATTGGGCAGTTCTCTTCATTGGCTTGCTTGCCATTGTTATAGCTATGCGCAATTTTCATTGGTCCAAGCAGTCCCTTCCCCGGATACAATTTGGCTTCCACCAGCCACTCCTATCCAAATCCATGGATCCAAACCTGTTCTACATCCTCATTTGCACATTCCTGATCTACTTCAGCCTGGGCCGCCATAATGGTACAAAAATGGCGTACTATTACCAACTCCTCTCACCTTTCCTGTTACTGCTCATATTTGGATTCCTGCAAAAAACCAGGCGCTTATCTGGTTTGGCTATTGTCCTCATTACTGTTAATTTGGTCACCCATGGATATGAAAATCTAAAGCCGGATTTACAACCGTATCCGGTTGAGGAATGGCAAAAAGTCGGTACACTTCTGGACGGTCGCAAGGATGTGCCCAATTCACCTGCAATCACCTATGAATTGATCAGGCGGGGATTACCTGTTGTCAATTCAGGTCAGACAAGCTATTATTACCCCTATCCTGAAAAATCCAATTTCTTTTATCCGGATTTGATTAAAATCAGAGCAACTGGAGACCAGTTTTTATCGGATATCCAGGCGAATCTGAATAAGAAAGTGTATGATCTGTTGCTTGTGGATTATCCCTATCCTGCATTTGCCAAAGGGTCTGTTTACCGGGAGACATATCTCCCTGGAGAAATCATCACCATTTCCATGCCTCACACTATGCAAACCTGGCGGGTCCAGGTTATGACCCCCAGATCGGAATAGTCAGTACTATGACCGAACAACTTTCGAAAGAACAGATATATCAACAAACCCGAATCGAACACTGGAATAAGATCGGGGAGAAAAAATCGCACTGGCAGGGCGGGGGGAAAAGGTACCACACTCGACTAGAGCAGTTGTATTCATTGATTATCCCCGCTGGTAAAAGGGTTCTTGAAATTGGTTGTGGTTATGGAGACCTGTTGGCATCTGTTAAGCCCGCCATGGGGATTGGCGTTGATTTTTCTGAAAAGATGGTACAACACGCCAGGTCTTCTCACCCCGAATTACTGTTTGAAGTGATGGATGCCCATTCGGTTGATTCGCTAGGTGAGGTATTCGACTTCATCATTCTGTCCGATCTGGTGAACGACCTCTGGGATGTCCAGAAAGTCTTGGAAGCCATAAAGAAGCTCTGCCACCCCGGCACGCGTCTGATCATGAATATATACAGCAGGATGTGGCAGCTTCCGCTTGGGCTGGCCGAAGCGATCAATCTGGCAACACCCAACCTTACTCAAAACTGGCTGACAGTGCCCGATCTGAAAGGGTTATTGTCGCTATCCGGGTTTGAAACGATCAGCGCAGAACATGAGATACTATTCCCGATGGGCATTCCTCTGATCCAGGATTTCTTCGACCGGTTCCTGGTCAAGATATGGCCATTCTCCTTTTTTGGCTTGACCAACCTGGTGATTGCCCGTCCTGAACCGCAAAAGAAACCGGGTATCAAGGAGCCTTCTGTGACGGTGGTCGTACCCGCACGTAACGAAGAGGGGAATGTACCCGCTATCTTTGAACGTATCCCAAAAATGGGCAGCGCCACGGAAATTATATTTGTGGAAGGTAATTCCACTGACCACACCTTTGAAGCAATCGAGCGGGAAATACCTCTCCATCCGGAGAAAAACGTCCGACTTTTCAAACAACCCGGGAAGGGTAAAGCAGACGCCGTCAGAGTGGGCTTCGATCAAGCCACAGGCGATATTCTGGTGATCCTGGATGCGGATCTAACTGTTCCGCCCGAAGACCTTCCCCGATTCTATGAGGCGATCGCATCAGGGAAAGGGGAATTTATCAACGGAGTGCGTTTAGTGTATCCAATGGAGGAAGAAGCGATGCGTTTTCTCAACTTCCTTGGCAATAAATTCTTCAGCCTGGCATTCTCCTGGCTATTAAACCAGGATATCAAAGACACTCTATGTGGTACAAAGGTCATATGGAAAAAGGATTACCAGACAATCGTGGCGAATCGGTCGTATTTTGGAGATTTCGATCCGTTTGGTGATTTTGATCTGCTTTTTGGAGCAGCGAAAATGCGTTTGAAAATTGTCGATCTGCCGATCCGATATCGTGAGCGGACCTATGGCAGTACAAACATCTCCCGATGGAGTCATGGAGTGTTGTTACTGAAGATGGTAGGGTACGCCGCGTTGAAGTTGAAGTTTATATAATGAAATTGAATGGAGGAGCAAATGCTCCTCCATCTTTTTATTCCTGCCCCAGAAAACGTGAGCTTTCAAGCCGAAAATAGTTAAATCCCCACCAGGATGGGTCGTCAACATACGAGCCACATCCTCCATAAAATCCTTTTCCAGCTTTGTAGATATCGGCATCTCCCACTAACCAGACAGAACGGTTATCAAGGTAATTAACGGATTGCGAAAATGCGACCTCACGATCAAATTCGTCAAACAGAAGGATCCCTTTATATAAAAGATCATGTTTCAAGCGGTCAGCCTGCCGTATGGTCAGCCAATTCTTCCCATTCCAATCCAATTCTGTCAGGATGTGAGTGGCATTGTTGGGGAGATGATACCAGACGAATGGACTCGATCCATTGGGACAATCAATGGTAGCGGATGTTTTTGTTATGGGATATTTATGAAGAATAATGGGAACGGTTAACAGCGCGATTAGTGTAATACCGGAAAATAGGGCCGGAAGAGGGGATGATACCAGCGGTTTTGTTCCGGTTATTGTCCCTGTTACCGGCAGAGAATCCGATTTTTTAAACCACCTCAAGCGGCTGAACAGCCACTCCAAAGAAATCGCGGGGATGATATTTAGGATGGGAACAACCACCGCGTATGGGCGCATATCCGATTCATCCTGGGGTGGAACCAGTGGCACTGAGAGTAATACCCCAACAAGAATTGCCAACAGAAGTATGCTTGTGGACGACCTGTGATTTTTGATCAAGAGAATGATGCTAATGATCGACAGAGTATAAAGGACAATCAGGATCGCGGTGTTATACCAATCAATTCGAGCGAACAGGTATGAGAACACGCTGGTATTCAGCTTGGCTACAAAGAAGTAATATTGGGAGAGCATACTCCGAATGAGATCCCATGGATTTGATTTAATCAGCTCCCAGGTGAGATCGATGATCTTTTGGGTTCTCGCTGGTTCAACCATGCCAAAGAAAACATCCGGATGCGCAGTTTTGATATAACCCCATGTCTTTCCACCTGCCGCCATTCCATAAAGGGAATAGATATAACTGGTGAAAGCTACACTCTTTCCTGCAGAGTATATATTCAATAGAAGTGAGTTGATGCCAAAACCAGCAACGATCGAAGCAATGGTTGCCAGGATATATTTAATAAATATCTTTCGATTTCGAAAAAGATAAACTCCCACCAATACAATGGCCGGCAGTACGATGAATGGCCCCGCGCGCGCAATCAGTGCGAATGTAACCAGAAATAGACCAATGCAGAACCGCAACAAAGTTTTATGGGCTGCCCCCCAAAATAAAACCACCCATCCCCCCATGCCAATAATCAAACCCAAACTTTCTGAGGTAATAGCGCCCAGGTAATTGCGATAAAACATAAAGGTCATACCGGTGGTCAATGCAGCAGTGATCGGTCCCAGATACCCTTTTAATGCCTCACCGAACAGGTAGTACGCAACTGCGACCAGAAATACCATCATTGTCAGTGCTTCCACCATATCAAGGCGAGAGATCCACAATAAGATGGAAAAAAATGCAGAAAACAACGGGCGGGCATTGGTCGTTCCCTGTGAAGCAAATCCCATGAGTAAGCGTTGGGTGTTCGCGTAATATTCAGTCGCATCCACCCAGGGTTGGATCCCATAAAGCTGAAAGAATCCGGTCCGGCGAATTAACCACTCTCCTTGAAGATAAACCGCGAATATGATGATGATCCACAGCCATCGGAGTGATCTACCTGCATTGCCTGGGATCAGATAAAGCAAAAAGAGGCTGCCCGTCACAGTGATAAGCAAAATACTATTCTCGCGGACAAAGAACCGATAAATATCTCCGATGCCGCGACCTGGGATCGTATGGGTGATGGTATAAAAAATCCATCCGCCAATTAACAACAGCAGGACGGATAGGACATATCCAACTGCTTTCGTATTTTCTCTATATAACATATGTAGTTTATTCTGTGAGGTAGATATCATACGTGTGCTTATCCAGTCAGGTCAATTCTACCCGAAATTTACCCTGCAGAGTAAATAGCAGCCATCCTCCAGCAATGCTGGAGGATGGCTGCCATTCACATCTATTTATTGTAGAACCGTGATGGCATCTAAATCGACATAAGTACCGCTGGCATGCCGTAGGGAGAGCCGATGAGAGCCTGGGCTTAATCCTAGAATCGATGTCTGGACCTGTTTTGTCTCCGCGGAAGCAAACTGATCAATAGTGGTCATAAGTTCATCATCCAGCCATACTTCCAGGTTACCAAAGGTATTCTTCATTCGATAAGCGATGGTTAAGCCACTTCCCTGGAAATATAGAGTGGCGGTATTACCAATTTTCGCTGAATAATGGGAGGTGCTTTTGATCGTTCCTGCGGTAGATTTATATATCCAGGATGTATATTGAATTCGTTTGTCGTTATCATCGTACAGCCCAAAGCTGACAGGAGTTGGTGTGACCGTTGGAGTTCGCGAGCTAGTCGCTGTTGGTGTCGGAGTCGGTGGTGCAAGGACAATTACTGCATCCAATGAAACAAATACACCGGTTGCATGGGTAATGGTTAACTCATGCATCGTGTTTTCCAAACCGGAGACAGACCAATTTTGTTTATATTTCAGGCTCGGAGAATATTCATCGATCATCCCTACATCCACACCATCAATATTTACAGATAATATGCCATGCGTAACATTATTGCGGGTCAGTATCGTAATACCAACTCCTGTGAAACGCATCCTGGCTGTATTTCCAATCACCTGAGAATAATGCTCAGATCTACCACTATTAGACCTGACTGATTGATACTTCCACCCAACATATTGAATTCGGGGACTCTTATCATCAAAAGTGCCCGGACCCACGGGTATGATGGTAGAGGTAGAGGTAGGTGTTAAGGTCGGTGCCTTTGTTTTAGTTGCCGTTTTTGTCGGTGTAAAAGTAGAAGTTCTGGTAGGCGTTCTGGAAGGAGTAAACGTAGGGGTGGGTGTAGGAGTCGTTGTGGAAGTCGGTGAGGCTGTATTTGTGGGAGTATTGGTCACATTACTTTGAAAAGCAAGGTTTAATTGCAGATCACCTGAAGAAGTGCTGTAGTACCCTGCAACCTCGATCAGATACTTCTGACCTCCAACTATCGTAAAAGCTACCTGGGAAGTTGTCCCACCCGCATCATCGTTGCAGGCAACATTCGTTAAACTCCCCCGATTTCCCTGCCAGACTCCAAGGATAGTATCAAATCCACTCCCGACCGTGGAAATGGTAGCTTCACCATCAGTGGAAGGAGAATATGAAAACCAGACTGATTTTGATCCTTTGCTGACCGTGCAGGGAAAATAAGGATCATCCGGCGCGGACGTGGCGTTACTGGTATTCATTGAAAATGATAAAGGACTCAACCCGGATTGGAGTATTGTGGGTGTAGAAAAATCATCATTCTCGGGAGCCAGCGGAACGGGTGTTGGAGTCTCTGTTGGTCCGGACGTTGGAACTGAATTGGAACTGCCGGTATACACTACGTAATTGGCAGCGTACCCGATATTGGATGTACCCCATTTAATCCGCATATAACCCGATTCACCCCAACTTGTCCCCCAAGAATTGCGTAGGACCCACGTCTGAGTGGTGTCATCCCACCCGGTGAGAACAACTGCATGGTTGACACCCCCATTACACGCAGATGTTTCGTTGGTTGAAAATACACCTCCCCTGTACGAGCTGAATCCATTTCCCACACAGACTGCTGATGCCACCGGACCGTAGCTGGAAATTGCATTTTTGATCGCATCAACACTAGGCAGCGGATACCCTGAAACCGAATACCAACTGGCTAATTTATAAGGATGATTCGAGATCAACCGGCAGGTCCCATCAGTGGCAGTATACGGCATATCACTTTCCAACACCGCGCCCACGATCGACTGGCTGTTTGACAGTCGGTTGGTATGGTAATCATGCGCCCACCAACCGCCGTTGCAGGACCAATTACTGTTATTGCAGCTGACCAGGAATTGCTCGGATAAATCGACATCCTGCCCGGATTGGATTTTGATTGCGGCTTCCATCACACCCACCGTGCCAAACGCCCAGCAGGACCCACAGGCGCCTTGATTTCGAACTGAGGTAACTTTCCCCTGAGATGCCCAATCAAAGGATGCCGGCAGACTAATAAGAGGCTGCCCATCTAAAATCGTTCCTTCTTCACTGCCCAACACAGGTGAGGATGGTCCTTGCATTGATTCAGTGGTCGGATTGGTGAGGTCTATTTCAGCCGGAAAATCGCTTGCTGTAATAGAAATCCAGCGGGTAGGACTTTCTGCGCGATCAAACGGCTGTCGATATCGGATCGTAATCTCAGTATCTCCGTCGGTTAATCCACGCAAGTAAATTAATTCACGAGACGGAACACCGATGCCGCCAGCTTTTGGTTCAAAGACAGGTTTGCCTTCCCTGGCAAGTATTGCAGGATCATAAGATACCAAATCCCAGAAATAACCAGTAGATAAATTGGATTCCAAAACCACAGGAATAACCTGCCCGGTGGATATATGCCCAGAGATAGTGAGAACGATCGCACCACCCAGTAGGTTATATTGATTCTGTAGGTCTACAAATATCGTCCGTCGAAATTGATCCACCCCCCCAGTACCTGACAAAGTGATCCTATACGTTGCGGATGTAGTTGACACACCCATAGGTTCCACATCCGTGGCGACGTCTCCATCAATAATTTCTCTTTTCAATGTGTTTTCAAGTAGAAGTTCGCCTGCGTTAACACCTCCGATATCCCTCAATTCACGACTGGTGATGGGAATATCCATTTCAATGGTCCACTTTACTTCACCGGGTAGAAGGCCAGCAGTGGAAGTGGGGGAAGGGGTCGCCGTAGAGGATGGATCTGGAGTAGGGGTCGCAAATATTAACGGGATTAGTTCTGTAGAATCTGGTGCTATGGTAGCTGTGGCTTCGACCAAAGGAGACGATGTTTCTGTCGCGAAAGGAACCGGTTCGGTGGTCTGCGTTACTATACCTGGAATCGTGGTTATATTTTCCGCCGGTACGAACGGTTGTGTTTCCAGTGGGTTGTTTACTACCTCAAAGGTTGGGGTTGATGTACCATCATCCAATAGTTGGGCATTTACGATCGATGTATAACTCGAAATTACAGGAAGAATCAAAAAGAAGCAGATGACTAACAGGCTACTAATCTTCCTAATTGCGAATCTTTTATTTGGATTCATACCATATCTCACCAATAAGAAAAAGATTGCAGAATATTGGATCTGCTTTCCACCCAACCATAGTACCAGTCTGGGGTTAAGATAGGAAGGCAATTATTGCCACTGTAAGGTTACTGTAAGCTTATATAAAATGGTCAACTTTTTACGCGCAGCGGGTCATTAACGATAAAATTCACTCCACTTCATGGGAATATATTAAATACGCCAGGGAAAATCCGATGAGTCGAACAATTGAGATACTATTCACAATGCCATTGGAAGAAAATGAAATCAATCTGATCAATAAGTCAGCTTCAAATATTAAACTGCGTATCCAACCAGGCAGGCAAGTAGAAGAAATCCCTTCCGAAATGTGGGAACGAGCTGAGATTCTTTACACAGAACGAGTGCTACCATCTCCGGAGCTTGTACCAAATTTAAAATGGATCCAGTTCCATTATGCTGGCATTGATTTCGCAGCAGACCACCCCCTTCTCCAGAAGGAGGGAATTGTAGTAACCACCCAAAGCGGCTCTTCCGCCAGCCAGGTGGCAGAATACATCGTTCTGATGCTGCTGGCACTCGGTCATCGAATGCCGATCATAATGCAGAATCAGAAGGACCATACCTGGCCTCAAAAAAGGTGGGAGCTTTATCGTCCGCAAGAATTGAGGGATAGTACCGTTGGATTAGTTGGTTATGGGAGTATCGGGCGTCAAGTCGCACGCGTCCTTCAACCTTTTGGTGTTCGGATATTGGCAACCAAGCGCGATGTACTCCACCCGGAAGACAAGGATTATTCTCCTGATGGAATCGGTGACCCAAATGGAGACTATTTTTCTCGCCTATATCCTGTAGAAGCCATCAAATCCATGTTTAAGGAATGTGATTTCATTGTCGTAACCATCCCCCTTACGAACGAAACCAGACATCTCATAGGTGCCGAGGAACTGGCATCTTGTAAATCAAGCGCCTACCTGATCAACGCTTCCCGCGGGGAAATTATTGAGGAAGCTTCTCTTGTTACGGCATTAAATGAAAAGAAAATAGCTGGCGCCGCGTTGGATGTCTTTGCGCAGGAACCTCTTCCACCCGATCACCCCTTCTGGGCTATGCCAAACGTTATTATTACACCCCATATCGCTGGCAATAGTCTTTTGTATACATATCGTTCTATTGAATTGTTCATAGAAAATCTGAGGCGTTACCAAACTGGTTCAGCTCTCTATAATATTTACCATACAGATCAAGCCTATTGAGTTATCTCCTCCAGTTAATTCAATATCCTTATACCGCTCTTTGCCTGAATCGATCCCATCGTTGACAATAATAAGGGAGAACAAACAATGAATGTGACCATTTGGTGGATACGTCGGGATATTCGTCTACAACAGAATCCAGCATTGCAGGAAGCAATCGCCAATTCTTCGAGCATCCTCCCATTATACATATTTGATCCAATCCTTCTGGCAAAAAAAGCAGAGGGGAGATTATCTTTTCTGTTTGATGCGCTGTCTCACCTGGATCTGGAATTAAAAATGATAGGCAGTCGTCTTTGGATAAAATCGGGCGATCCGCTGGATGTTCTTAAATCAGTTACCGCAGAGATAAAGGCTGATGCGATCTTTGCCGAAGCTGATTACACACCATACTCCAGGCAGCGCGATCTCAGAATTGCCAGGGAGCTTCCAGTCTGGTTGATCCACGGATTGACCGTATTTCCTCCCGGCATGGTGGTCAAGAATACAGGTTGTCCATATACCATCTTCACCCCATTCAGCCGGGCGTGGAAGGCATTACCTCTACCTCATGGCAGTGCCACACCACCATCCGCCCAAATGATCCCTGCGCCACCGGTCACCCAATTAGCCAGCGAGGCGATACCACCCTACCAGGAGAAAGCTGATTTTCCTGCCTCAGAGAAGGCGGCATTATCCCGGCTTGAGGGTTTTATCAAAGAAAAAGTGTACCAATACTCCGAGAACCGTGACAGGTTGGATCTGGATGGTACTTCCAGATTATCACCTTATGTACGTTTCGGTTTGGTCTCCCCCCAGTACATTGCCCAAAGAGCATTGTCGGCAATTCAGAACGCCCCGAATAATGATACTCGCGCCAGCGCTGAAACCTGGTTGAATGAACTTATCTGGCGTGAGTTTTATATATCCATCTTACATTTTTTCCCGGAGGTATTAAAAGCGAGCTTTCGCAAGGATTTACGGAATATTTGCTGGAGGGATGCGCCTGAAGACCTACAATCCTGGCAGAACGGAATGACAGGATATCCCGTTGTTGATGCAGGAATGCGTCAATTGAAGGCAACCGGATGGATGCATAACCGCGCAAGGATGATCACTGCTTCTTTTCTGGTAAAAGATTTATTAATTAATTGGCAGGATGGGGAAGCCTGGTTCATGAAGAACCTGATCGACGGTGATCCGGCTACCAATAATGGCGGGTGGCAATGGACCAGCGGAGTAGGAACTGATGCAGCACCATATTTCCGGATTTTCAACCCCGTATTGCAAGGAGAAAAGTTTGATCCCCATGGTGATTACGTCCGGAAATGGATCCCCGAGCTGGCCGGGATTCCAACTGAATACATACACAAACCCTGGCTGATGCCAGATACAGTGCAGAAGACTGCCGGTATTCGAATTGGTCAACAGTATCCACTCCCAATCGTGGATCACGCAACGGTAAAGTCACGCACTCTGGCTGCCTACTCGACGGGATCTCCACGCGCCATTCCCGAAGGTTGCCCCTGACCCAATGGAGTTGGTTTCCCTATACCGTAAACAGCTATAATATGACAGGATAATCTGTCATATTTTTATTATCCACGCGAAAATTCAAGACTGCACAACTGGACGATCAGAACATGAAACTTTGGCTGCAAAAGAATAATCTTCTCTCCATCATTCTGGTTACAGCCATTGTTGCCCTTTTTACCTTTACGATCTTCAACTTTCGAATTTTGAATCCAGTAAATAGTGATTTCAGCAGGCATAATCAATATGCCGTTCAATTACTTCGGGGAGAGAAAATTCCGTCGCATATACTGGCTCACCCGCTGTATCAATTATTGATTGGTTTTTCCATTTGGATCTCACGAAGTATGCTCGATGCAGATCACAGCAGCATTGTCATAGTCACGTTGAGTCAAATTGCCTGTTCACTTATTTTTTATTTCTGGTTGGGAAAACGTACTTCCCGCTTTTCAGAGATATTTCGGGCGGTATTGTCGATCACCCTTCCAATAGTCGCGCCTATTATGTTGTTCCAACCAATGGATGGTCTGTACTATTTTGGTTATATTGGTTTAGCCAATTATCACAACCCAACAATTATTCTGCTTAAACCTTTCGCCCTTCTCATGCTATTCTATGCGGCCAGTGGATTAAAAAATGAACTTCGTTCTCCAGTTCACACAGCTATTGCGTGCGTGTTAACCATTCTAGCTACGTTGCTCAAACCAAGTTTTACGCTTTGTTTGCTGCCCGTGGTTGGATTGTTCATTTTCAGACAAATGACTAAAAAAGTGAAGTGGAACGCTCCGCTGTTAGTTATCGGACTCATTGATTCCCGGTATTCTTTTGCTGGCTATTCAATACCTGTACACCTACCTTCAGAATGATACCAGCAGTGGGATCGCCTTCCTTCCTCTGGCTGTCGAATCCGCATTTTCATCCTTTCTGGGATGGAAATTTCTACTATCCATCGCTTTTCCCCTTGTGGTTATCGTAATATTCAGAAGGAACGCATTTGGTCTAGTGGAAAACCGTCTGGCCTGGTTTGCCTTCTTACTCGGTGTTATCCAAATGTATCTTTTTGCAGAAACCGGGAATCGGTTCAATGATGGCAACTTTCGGTGGAGCGCCCAGATCACGTTATTTATCCTATTTGCAACATTACTGCGTTATATGTGGAAAAAACCGGAATGGACATGGCATGAATGGATTGCGTTGGCAGTGGGATACTTACCTCATGTCGCTGCAGGTGTGGTTTACTATATTCATTGCCTAACTGCGAAGAGTTACGGCTAACAGCCTCAAGCCCAAGTATTCGATCTATTCATTTTCCCACTCTATCAACCTCTCCCAAATGGAGCGAGGCTTATCGCTGTTGACCAGAATTTCACCCGATATCGCATTAATCACTACAGGTTTTTGCACCCCTGAAGTCCCATATTCACCCATCCAGACTGGAACCAGACACAATTGATAGGAATCAACCACCATTTCATGGGTATCAAAGGTCAAATCGTCCGCGTCTGACGGGATGGATTGTCTGACTGTCTGCTTTTCAAGCTCAAGACAAATCTGTCGCGCTACAAGGGAAGCATCTGAAACCGTAATCTGGTAAGTTTCTGCATACCAATCCGCAAGGTACTCAGGACGATATTCCGCCATCTCCTGAAAATCCAGTTCATCGATGATCTGTTTCACTTCCATCTGATGATGGTTGCAAGCCGTAACACACAGGTTATCTCGCAAGATAGGCTTTGTTTCATTTATTGTTTGAGACAGCCTGTTTTTCCGGGATATTTGATAACGGTAATGAAGAACCCCGCCCATCGAAAACCACCAGATAGGAAGATAAACTCCACGAATGGATGCTAGACCATTCGAAGAAATCACCTTCGCTTGTTCGCACCAACGATCTATGAGGGCTATCGCGGCATCACGCGATACCATGTGCCGGAAATATCGCAGAAGGAACCGTTTGTGACCGTGTCTCGGATTGTTCGAGAACATACACGTTATTACAGTAAGGGCAGCTCATCGAGATGATCTTTTTCGCCAGTAGAAAAACAGCACCACATTGTTGGCATTGGATGGAAACCTGTCCGACCGGTTGGGTATGTCCTTTGATTGTGGATAGAGATAAAAGAAAGTCCTGTTCGATCGATGGTAATACTCTTCGTTGTCTTTCCCGGACTTCACAATATTCGCAAACGAGTGAAATTCCATCTGGCGAGTAAACCATTCTTCCACCACATTTTGGACAGGTGAATTTTGTCAGGTCTTTAGGTTGGTTTTCAGTGATGGACACTGGAATTAGATTCTGCGGGGAGTTTGGATCGATCAGGTCCTGGGGAGAAAGTTTTCCTTCGAGGATCATCCATTCCCTACGGGCGAGAAAATGATGAGGCTGGGTGGCAAGTATCTCTTCCAGGTAACGACGTTTCTCCGGTAGGTCTGAACTGGCTTTCGCAAGCCAATATAGGGCTTCCAGTTTTTCTTCCTCCTCAGGGTCCAACGTCAGTAGCCACTCAAGATAAAAATGCGCTTCGCGGATATCTCCGACACGGGCAGCGGCTGTCCCACGGATCAATAAATCATGGGTTGATTCAGACATGGCTCCATTATATAAGGAGATAGTCAGGATCACTATAAACTTGCGTATGGGGATTTAGTGTTATGTGGAATGGATGCGGTTGAATTAGAGGAGATTAGTTTCAAGCAGGTTTTCAATTTTTCGAACCAGATGTTCTGGAGAATCAATCAATATAGGATACGGCAGGTCAGGATTTGCTTTATAACCACTGAATCCTCTCCCACCAAGAACAACGTGGGGAAGTGGGGTTGGCATCTTCTTTAGAATCTCTGGTATCTGGTGGATATGAACAGCGGTTTCAGGTGTGGTGGCACTGAATAGGATCAATCGCGGGCGGAGCGGCACCAACACTTCATCCAATCGATCAAAACTGAGGTTCGAACCCAAATAAACCACGTTCCAGCCACGCATACGCAATAGAACAACCAACATCAGAAGGCCTATTTGATGATATTCACCCGGCAGGCAGCCGGCAACAACCAAACCATTTCGAAATGGTTGGGGAGTAACTGCCAGCATGCCAATAAGTTGCTCCTGAAAAAATTGTGTGGCAAAATGCTCAACACCAACCGAGATCTCCTTGTTGTGCCATGCTTCCCCTATCTCGATCATGACTGGCTCGACCACTTCGGCAAAAACCTGGTCAACCGGATACACCGATAGCGCCTGACGAAGCCCATCTGTTGCTGTTTTTTCATTTAACTTCTTTAATGATTGCAGGACACTTTCCTTCAGGTTTTCCATGGAAAATGTCTTTTCAGTATGGCCAATTTCATTCGAAGCCGGGTCAATTCCCGCCTCTCGAAGTTGGGTTAGTTTTCGGGCAGCCTGCCCAATATTCATCCCTGCATCGATTTGTGACTTTAACCAGCGTAAGGTCTGCACATCATGCTCAGAATATAGTCTGTATCCTTGTCCACCACGACTAGGGGTAGGCAATCCATACCGACGTTCCCAGGCGCGAAGCGTTACCGGTAATAAGCCCACCATCTGGGCAACCGCTTTAATATTGTAGGAAGGACGTTCGTAATCGGAATATGTTTTGCTCTCCATACCCCCATAGTAGCATCTGTATAAGAAGTCTGTCGATGATTTGTATAATGGACCCGATCGGGATACTCCAAAAAAGTGAGCCAACAGTCTTCCCTACATCGAAAAAACCAACCTATAATAGGAGAAGTAATATTTATCCTGGCTTAGTAGAAGCCCCATTTGATGATAGAGATAATCCTATAAGAAGGTTTGCATGCACCCATTTGCCATCATCATTACCCTCCTATCGCTTCTGATCCCGAATCTTCAAACCGGCCAATCCATTTGGCTGAATAATCAACAAACAGTTCCAAATTTTCCTGAATCACTCACTTTTGAGGCAAGCTTTGGTAGCGTGGATCCGATCACCGAAGTAACCCTGCTTTATGGTGTGAACCAGGATACCTGTGGGAATGTGGAAGCCATTTCTTATCCACGCTTTACGTCTTCTAACCAGGTGAGCGTAGAGTGGACCTGGGATATGCGCCAAAGCGGGTCACTCCCTCCGGGAGCCCATATCTGGTGGCAATGGCAGGTAACAGACCAGGCGGGGGCGGTCTTTACAACAGAGAGACAGGAAATGATCTGGTTAGATTCGGTCCATTCCTGGCAGGTTGTGCAATCCGGACCGATTTCCCTGCACTATTATTATTTAGACTATTCGGCTGCACTCGGATTATTAGATCACGCTGTTTTTTCGCTCGACCAATTAACCAAACAAACCGGCATTTCCACAGCCCAACCGATCGATCTTTACATCTATGGAAGTACGGAAGACATGCAACAAGCCATACTCTATGAGCCCGGCTGGACAGGCGGTCTTGCTTACCCTGAACACAACATCGTCCTGATCGGCATCAGCCCATACGAAATTGATTGGGGAAAAAGCACCATCGCCCACGAACTGACTCATCTTCTTGTTGGTGATTATTCATTCTCCTGCCTGGGTTCTCTTCCGACCTGGCTGCAGGAAGGATTGGCAGTCCTTGGTGAAGGAGGACCTGATTCCAATTCCATCGTCCAATTTGACGAAGCGAAAAGAAATCACTCTCTGATCAGTTTCAAAATACTATCCAGCGGTTTCTCGGAAGATCCTGATAAAGCTAATTTGTCTTATAGCCAATCGTATTACATGGTGAAGTACCTGGTCGACACCTTTGGGCAGGAAGAGATCAGTCTGTTACTAAAAACATTATCCAAGGGAATGGGTTTGACAGAAGCGCTTCAATCGGTATACGGGTTTTCCCTGGAAGGATTTGAAGAACAATGGCGGTCTTCAATCGGTGTCCCATTGGATCGGCAATCGACGGGTTCTGCAGTAGCAACCGCAACAAGCACAATCATTCCCACTATCATTCCAATCCAGGGGATGATGCCTGAGCACACTGAAAGCCCGATTCCAACGGTGACGATTACCCCGAACTCTACGCCAACTCCACCCACCCCTGTCAAATCTATCCCCTCTGACAACCAACCGATGCGATATGTTTTACTCTGTATATCCTGCCTGATTGGCGTATCCGGGATCATACTTTTGGTTGTGATAATCGCCAGGGGGAAACGAAAAAATCATATTGTCGCCGTGGTGATCCTATTCCTGCTCGTTTCAGGAATCCCCTGGTTTAACGTTCAAGGGGATCAATCAACTCCCACGCCGTATCCGACCATGCCAACCGCAACTGCGTATGTTCCAAGCGAGCCTCAACCTGGAACTTTCTTTGACCCAACTTCGGGGATCTTCATAACCCTGCCAGCAGGGGTTAAGCAAGTACCGCCGGAAGAAGGATCCGGAAATCTGGCCGATTTTGATATTGGAGATTCAAGCGTTTTCGGTTTGTTATTTCAATCCCACTTTGACATGTCCGCCAGCCTGGAAAAGAATGCCGCCACGATCGCCGCCGATTCTCTTACTGGTCTGATCGAGATAAAGACGGTAACATCCAGGGAATATAAGCTTCCTTCTGGTATTGATGCATGGTATTCCGAGTTATATGCAACAAACCCCGATAATTCCGATCAATTTTTCTTCGGATTTCTTACAGTCGAAGGAAATATCAGCGCCATCACAGTAGCGACTTTTTCTTATCCAGAAATCTACAACCAATATCGATCGCAGATCAAAGCGCTCCATGATTCGGTAGAGATACGTTCTGGTTCCATTTCCGGTTTTAATCGTGCGGAGGTGTTAATTCTGGAAGGTGGTGAGACGGGGAATCCGCGGGAGAATGATCCAGCAACCAGTCATACCGGGGCTGACAACCTGGTTTTCTCTGGTTTGGTGACCTATAACACCCGAATGGAATTGATACCGGATCTGGCTAATAAATGGGAAGTCAGCACGGATCGGACGATATACACATTTCATCTAAATCCCAATGCGACATTCCATAACGGAAGGCCTGTCACAGCTCAAGACGTCATTTTCTCCTGGGAAAGGGCTGCAGATCCTGTGACCGAATCGGACACGGTCTTAACCTATTTAGGCGATATCGTCGGCGTAAGGGAAATGCGAGCAGGGACTGCCGACCGAATTAGTGGTCTGAAAGCGCTCGATGACCATACTCTACAGGTAAGCATCGACCAACCAAAACCGTATTTCCTGCAAAAATTGACCTATCCAACTGCATTCATTGTAGATAACGAGAATGTAGCTCTGGGTGAAGAATGGTATCGCACACCTAATGGAACCGGTCCTTATCGGTTGACCCGGTGGGAATCAATGACCCAAAAGGTCTATGAGCGATTCGAAGGATTCTATGGGGACAAACCTCGCATCAAGGCCATCATCATTAATCTTTACACCGGTGATAGTACCCGTTTATATGAGGCGGGCGCTATCGATATGACACGATTGGGGGCATTCGAGATTGACCGTTTTACCGATCCGAACGAACCAATGCATACCGAGCTTTATAACACTCCAGACCTTTGTACCAGTTATGTCACTCTGGATGTTACCAAACCACCTTTTGATAACATTAAAGTACGTCAGGCATTCGCGATGGCGATTGACAAGGATTTATATATCCAATTGGTTTATAACAATGCCGCTTTACCTGCGAGTGGATTATACCCACCTGCCCTTCCAGGTCACGATATAACACTCAAAGGGTGGGGATACGATCCTGAGAAAGCCCGGGAATATTTAATTCAATCAGGAATCACACCAGAAGCAATGCCGGAAATCATCTTTTCGAGCGCTGGATATGGTAGTTCCGTTTCCAGCTCAGACTCCGCATTGATCCAAATGTGGGAACAGAATTTGGGTGTTAAGATTAACGTCCAAAATATAGAACCGGAATACTTTCTAGATAACGTGTTGAAAGATAATTCCGGTCAGATCTATCATGATGGCTGGTGCGCCGACTATCCAGACCCGGAGAATTTCGCAGATGTGTTGTTTCATACCGGTGCGGAAATGAATACAAGTCAGTACAGTAATCCAAAGGTAGATTCTATCCTGGAACAAGCACGAACTGAAGAAAATATCACTTCGCGGATTGTCCTTTATCAGGAAGCAGAAAGGATGATCGTGGAGGATGTTCCGGCAATTTTCCTTAGTCACAGTATCACATATACACTGGTCAAACCCTATGTTCAGGGCTATGTTGAAGCGCCGATGGCGATTCCATTCGAACGATACCTGTGGATTGATCCTTCCAGGTTGCCAAATAAGTAAGGTAAATCCATGACAACTCATTTCCCAATCGTTTTATTACTCGCCAGACCGGGAGCCGGAAAGAGCGAAATCATCCATTTCCTCAAATCCATACCCGATGAGCAGCGAATGGAACAATTCCACATCGGCCCCTTTGAAGAGTTGGATGATTTCCCCATGCTTTGGACCTGGTTTGAAGAAGATGCTATCCTCGAACGAATGGGTCAGCCCCGCTTGCATACCGATTCTTCAGGATACTTCAAATGGAATTATTTGTGGGACCTTTTAATCGAACGGATCTCGATTGAATACCAGAAAAAGGTCAGGGATGATCCTGACTTTCACAGAACAAAAAGTTTGATTGTGGAATTTTCAAGAGGTAGTGAACACGGAGGTTATGCCAGCGCTTTCCGGCATATCAGCCGTGAGATGGCTGAACAAATGGCAATCCTATATATAAATGTCTCATGGAAAGAATCGCTTCGAAAGAATCGCAACCGCTTTAACCCGGCCAAACCAGATAGTATTTTAGAGCATTCCCTGGCTGACGATAAATTGGAACGGCTTTATCGCTATATTGATTGGGAAGAAATCACCGTTACCAATCCCACTCACGTATATATCCAGGGAATCCAGGTCCCATTTGTCGTTATGGAAAATGAAGATGATACCACCACACAGGGAGGTCCGACTCTCGGTCTGCGTCTTGCAACCTCATTGAATTCATTGTGGGAGTTGTACCGTCGCTAAACCCTGATAAGATTACGCCTGTGTGCGACTCTGCACGGAATATGAAATTTATACAGCTATAATAAAACCATCTATTTTTAAGGATTCGAACTCATGGATGAACTTCCGCTTGTACCGGATTTAAAATGGCTGGATCGCGATCAAAATCCGTACAATATTCGCTGCCTGGATGTTCGCAGCTTTACGACCGTTATGATCTCAACAGCGGCTGACCAGCGACAAGCACTCAAATTCAAGGAATTACGTCGGTCGAATGGAGATCATCTGATCGGTACGACCCCTGATGAAGCCTCTCATATCGATTGCCAATTAAGATATCCCCACCAGGGTGCCACCCGCGATGGTGCTTTATTCATGGCAAAAGAAATGGAAGACAAATGGGATATCTTCCTGTTTGAAGGCAGATTGTATTTCACCCGTAGTTGGAGTGGAGTCCTGGTCTATAGAGCTGCCATCTCATTCATGGAAACCCAGGCGATAGTCTCTGAAATCGATTCACTTCAGGTCGGTGTCCAGGGCGGGGCGTGGCTTGCCATTTGCGCAGTGGATTTCCTGGTGAAGAGCCATCTATACAGAAGGGAAGCTCCCCATACTGTCCCTCCCTCTGTACCTGACGACGACATGGGAATTGCCGCGTATTCCTTCCGCGAGTATGGACGTTGGGCATCTTATGCGACCTTTGAAGACACCACCCGGATAAATACGACAAGTTGTCCTTCACGCGGTTAAATCGGTAGTAATTCAGATATCCCCTTGATTGGGGATATTTTTATTCCAGTGGATAGACACCTACGGATGATTGCGATCGCACTATTCCAGCGTGGATTATGCGTGAAAAATCTGGATCAGGTTTCCGCATGTATCATCGAAAATAGCGTAGGAATAGACTCCGGCGAATACCGGTTCCACAGTAAAGCGGACGCCCAGCGATAGCAACCGCTCATATTCCTTCTGAACATCCTCCACATAAAAAGCGTTAAACGGAATCCCCTGCTCCAATAATGCTTTTTTGAATGGACCTACAGCAGGATTATCGCTCGGCTCTAGTACCAATTCCACTGTATCCGGTTCATCAGGGGAAACAACTGTCAGCCAACGCGCTGGACCCCTGGTAATGTCAGTTTTCTTGATGAAACCCAGCGTTTCGGTATAAAACCGGAGGGCTTTAACCTGATCATCTACAAATATGCTGGTAAGTTTGATTTTCATACTTTTCATATTAAAAAGTAGAACAAAATAAAACCAACATTTGTATCATCTTGTCAGTAAAGTAAAAAACCAGGCTTGGATAGCCGATGTATTTATGATTTGGGTTTGAACAATCCATCCCAATTGGCTGTGCTCAAGGCATTCTTGAGTGCCACCTCATCCGTGGGGTGTAGTCTCTCGACCATTTCCGGTGTCAGAATTGGGATCGCCTGGTAGTGATAGAGGCGCTTCTCCAATTTGTCCACGCCAGCATCAGAGGTCAACCAATTCCAGGAATCAAAACCAGCCAGCTTGATCGGACGAGTGTATCCCCGTAAAGTTTTTTGACCGATCGTATTGAAGTAATCACTAAAGTAGGACATGACCAGCTCACGCAGGTTCCGATAGATGGGCTCCCGTAACTTTAGACCAACAAAATTGGATTTAGCCACTGCCCCCCAGTGACCGTCCACCCGATAGACCGCCAGTATGTGGTCGTCATCAGTTCCGGGTTCGGGAAGCAGGTCCACAATCATGGGTGGATATCCCAGCCATCGCAAAGCCGCCGCCCCAAATAATCCACCGTCCAGGCAGTGAGCCTTTCGTTCGCGCAGAACATTTAAAACAGACCGATTTCGATCATCCGATGGATAATGCACTGTATCCAGGAATTTCTGAATTCGGTATGGCGTGTTCAGCCCATCGAGTATAGAGCGCTCATCAGGGGTCAGGAGAGAATTGAATGATTTTTCTCGATCCATAAATGATCCTATCCAGTGGTAGGGAGAGCAGATTTCGTCTCGGGTTGGCGGGCAAGCCATTTTACAGTCATCAATCCGATAACAAGCCAGGCAATGATCCCGATCAATCCGGTCAGACCACCCAGGAGAGGATTGTATTTTGGGAACAATTGCCTCCAGACACCATACGCCTGGCTGTTAAATACTCCATGGATCCATGCCGCGAGAATGGAACTGTTCGCTTTCAGACTAAGCTCATTAATAAATATCCCGAGTGTGAAGGTGACCCCACAGAAGAAGATGATCCCGAGCAAGTTGGAGGAACCATAATTAAATCCAACCGCAACAAGCGGGGCATGCCATAATCCCCAGATGATACCCATCAGAGTATAAGCTTTCCACTTGCCGAGCGGCATCAGCCTGGGCAGGAGATAACCCCGCCAGCCCCATTCTTCACCAAACGCCACCAATGAATTGAACCAGACCGCGGCAAAGACGGAGCCTACAGATAAACCAACAATGATCAGGAGAGGCGATGGAGCAGTATCCATGGTTGCGCCATAACTTGTGGCCAGGTTGAATAGCTCGGTTAGCTGCCAATCAGGTTGAGATAAACCAAATAACCAGGTCAAACCATAAATGACGGCGAAGGCAGCCGGTACGACCAGCCAGGTGATCAGATAATACTTCCAGGGACCAAATCGCAAGCCAGTGGTGTGACGCAGCGATTCCCCTGTCACCAGTTTACAGGTGAGGACGGTCGCCAAGCTGGGCACCCACATCATGGCCAGGACGATAAACTGCCAGGCAACACTTGGGATGGTTTCGATCCGAAATCCCAACGCGATAGCGGTCCCTTCGACCAGGTAGGTTATTCCAAATGTGATGATAAGGAAAGAGAATACACCCTTGCGTTGTAACATGGCATCGTCCTGCAAAGCAAGTTTTGGATAAGATTATTCTAAATTATATAACTCTTTGTGAACGGCGCTCAACGCCCTGACTTGATCGACTGCATGGTAAGAGCTGCGTACCAACGGCGCGCTTTCGACCCAACGGAAGCCGATCTCAAGTCCAAATTGTTTCAGTTCTTCGAATTCGTCGGGGGTGTAATAGCGGATGATCGGCAAATGCTGCCGGCTGGGTTGGAGATATTGACCGATGGTCAGAATATCCACGCCCCACTCACGCAGGTCGCGCATCACATCCTTGACCTCGTCCAGATCTTCCCCCAAACCAACCATGATGCCCGATTTCGACAACACATCTGAATTCAATCGTTTGGCATTTCGGAGGACGGCTTCAGACCAATCATAATGATCCTGCGGTTGGACGTGTTTGAACAGCCGTGGAACCGTTTCGATGTTGTGGTTCAGGATCTCTGGACGGGCATCCATCACAATGGAGAGCGCCTCGATGGACGCTTTGAAATCGGGGATGAGCACTTCCACCGAGCAACCGGGATGGATCTGACGGATGCGCCGGATTACCTGGGCAAAGATGGGTGCGCCACCATCGCGGCGTTCGTCGCGGTTGACGCTGGTGATGACGGCATGCTTCAGCTTCATGGCTTTGACAGCCTGCGCCACCCGCTCTGGCTCCAGCCAATCGAGGAACTCAGGGCGGCCGTGCTTGATATCACAGAATCCGCAGGAGCGGGTGCAGACATCTCCCAGCATGAGGAAGGTCGCCGTCCCACTGCCCCAACATTCACCCATGTTCGGGCAGCCGGCTTCCTCGCAGACGGTATGGAGCGACTTCTGGCGCATGAGATTGTCGAGCCAGTCATAGGTCTCCCCAGCCGGAGCGCGGACCTTGATCCAGCTCGGACGGCGGAGGGGGGTGGTATTTTGAGCGGTGGGATCAACCCGATCCCGGGTGGGGACTGCAGCCATGATGGTTTCTCCTGTTGAGATTATAACAGGAGATGTCATGGTGCGTGTAGAAGGTGTACAGAGAGATTCCCACCACGGAGAACACAGAGATCACAGTAGTAGGGTGGGCTTCCCCCGAGGGCGCACCGCGAAGCCCACCGTACGTTTGGAGCCCACCAACTACTTAAGGCGCGCCACGAAGCTCACCTAACAATGATCTTCCCCGCTGCCTGGATTGACTTTATGTGGTCAGATAGAGTCTTATTCCCCAGCCCAATAGTGTTGACGCAGATGTGGCTGGCCCCTTCCCGCGTCCAATCGTCCCATTCTTCCTGAAATCGTCCGCCCGTTCGACCGAGAAAGGCAGGCGCGGTTCGATCCCAAAGGCAGCCGCATCCCGCCCGTTCGCGATCAATTCAACACGGAGTAGGTCCAGTTTCGGACGGGCATCTTCCACCTTGCGTGCGGACGGGAACCAGCCATCACCCAGCCTGGCCATCCGCCGCATCGCCCGTTCGTGGCTGCCCCCAAACCAGATCGGGATCGGCTGCTGCACCGGCATGGGTTTCAATCCCGCGTCAGGGATCTGATGCCATCTACCTGAAAAGGTGACCAGAGGCTTTGTCCACAATTGACGAAGCACATCCACCTGTTCCTCTTCCCGCACTCCCCGATTATGGAAATCTTCCCCCTGTGCGATATACTCCACCTCGTTCCACCCCAGCCCGATCCCCAGCCGAAATTTACCTTTGCAAAGCACATCAAGGCAGGCCGCCTGTTTGGCTACCAATGCTGTCTGCCGCTGGGGCAGGATTAATATCCCGGTCACAAATTCCAATTGAATCCCACAGCCTGCCAGATAGCTAAACATGGTGAACGGATCCCAGAATGCGTCTTGATGTGTATAGGGACCTGTCCAACCGCCCGGACGATCCGGGTTTGCGCCGAGGACATGTTCATAGGTCAGTAAATGATCGAAGCCAGAATCTTCCACTGCTTGCGCGAAAGTTTTCAGCGTCTCAGGGTTGGCAGGTAATTCATTTTGAGGGTAAACCACGCCATATTTCATTATTACTCCATTTATGTACCTTAGGATATGTTCTAAAGCCGTCGGACGATCAACTTCAACCCCTGTACCCGAACCACTTTCACATGCTCACCCGATGGGATTTCTGAGCCATCCTCCGATTCGGCTGTCCACAGTTCACCTTCCATCTGGACGCTGCCTTCGGGGACGAGAGTCTCCTTCACCACGCCCACTTTGCCACCCAGTGATTCCTTCCCCATCCGGATGGGAGTTCGTTGAGCACGGATGGCATAACCGACGATGATCAGGAACGTGAGCGCCGTAAAGATGGCGGTGCCAACCACCAAGGGTACATTCACCCGGAAGAACGAGGGAACTGTGGCGGAATTGAAAAGGACTAGAGCCCCGACGATAAAGCTGGCGGTTCCAGCCGCTGTCAAGGCGCCGTGCGTGGGCGCTTTAATTTCGACGATGAACAAAATGAATGCCATCAAAATGAACAGGATCCCAAACCAGTTCACCGGTAATATGCCAAGACCATAGACAGCCAGCGCCAGGCTGACTGCACCAACAAATCCAGCCACCCATCCACCTGGGCTGGAAAGTTCGATCAAGATCGCCTGGACTTCGATGGTGAGTAATAAAAAGACAATATTCGGATTGGTGAGAGTGCCCAGTAATTGTTCGATAAAGGAGGTTGGCAGGTCACGGGTGGTAATTCCCGCGGTGTGCAGAACAACTGGAGCATCCAAGACGGTGACCGTGTATCCATCCAATTGTTGAAGCAGGTCATCGGTGGAATTGGCCATAAAATCCACCAGACCTATTTTGACCGCTTCATCCGCAGAAAGTGCCCGTGCGTTTTCGACCATCTCCTGGGCAATCTTGACCGCCTCGGGTGGACGGTTGGCTGTGATGGAACGGACGGTAGCCATGAGTGCTTCCTTGGCTTTGGCTTCCATGGTCGTACCGATATCTTCACCCTGTGATCCAACTGGAGAGGCAGCCCCAATGATCGTTTCGGGTGCCATCGCGGAGGCATGCCCGGCGAGAGTAATTAAAGCGCCTGCACTGGCGGCCATCGATCCACGCGGAGAGACGTACACGATCACTGGTACTCGGCTGCCGCGAATTACCTGAACGAGGCGATTCATCAATTCGATCTGTCCGCCTGGGGTATTGAGTTGGAATATTAATACCTCGGCATTGGTCTGTTCCGCGACGGTGATACCACGAACCAGGTACTGTTCCATCGATGGCGTCAGCGCCCCGGACGCCGTGAGGATCAACGCGGTTTTGGTTTCATTCTGGGCGGATGCAGGCAGCCACGAAAACAGGAGCGCCAATAACCAGAACAATCCAATGGATGAACGGAGAATGGTTTTTATTCGCATTTTCACCTTCCAATTCATTATAGGACAAACTGGAGGCGATGCCAGAAGGTGTCTAGTTGGGATATTCTATCAAGACTTTGAATCTAACACTGCTCTGGGGATGGTCTCACCTGGCTTTACTGGACGCACTGGTTTTCGATGGTCGTGAAATCAGAAAAATTCCGGTTGTCCGAGTAGTAGCTCACATCATCCAGCATGGGGTAGTCGGCTCCGAAGTATTGATTGAGGATCACCCGAAATGAGTTGACCGGTGATATACCCGGATAGAGGCGACTGTAATCCTGACCAGGCAGGTAATACGCATTCAAGATATCAAAGAGATGATCTGGCGTATTGCTGAGGAATGGTCCATGATCAGCCTGCAAGATGATGATCGGAGGAATTCTGGATTCTTTAAGAAGGCTGTTGATGATGGCGACCATTTTCTGGTCGGAAAAGAGATCGATTTCACGGTAGAGTTTGGTCTGCGCGCCCATCTCCGCGAGGGAAGGTGTGACTTTCTCTTCGCGAGCCCGTTGTTCTTCTGTGAAGGAATAAATAAACGGCGGATGAGTGGTGTTGATATGAGCGTAGACCAACTTTGGACCGTCGAGATCCGGGATGCCAGGCAGGGTGGCGTAAATATATTCCACCATATCTTTCTTCACAGCCAGCTCGATCTCATTTTCTGAAATGCCATTCAATTCGAGGATTGCAGACAGCAGGGTAGTTCTCAGGTACATCAGTTCGAAAGCGTTGACCGGCGCGGTGAACATGGATTGGATATCCCAGCTTCGGCCGCCGTGGAGATAGTATTCGGCATCAGTGATGTCGGTGAAATCATAGCCAGTCTCAAAAGCCACCATCTGATAGCCGAATTGCGCCAGCGAATCCCTCACATAAGCTGTGCTTGATCAAAGGAACCGGTCGGGCAGGTTTGCCATCTCTGGTCAGGTTTTCCAGGTAGTCCAGATTGAAGGCGGTTGAGATCGAAAACCAGGTGTGGTTGTAATTGCTCTGACTGCAACGGGCGACATAAAATCCCTTTGACTCCAGAAATTGGATGAAATCTGAATTGTCATACTGATACAGATCGGCCAGTAGGTCACTACGGGCGTAGGAATCGAATACCAGGTAATAGATATCCGGGAGGCTGGCCGTTTCCTCGGCAGGCTGCGTCTTCTGAGAAGAGGGCTGCGCTTTTGGTATGACTGGCGTCTGATTGAACAGGTAAATGGCTCCCTGTATCAGAGGCAAGAGTACAAGAATGACTGAAATCTGATTCAAGATCACGGTTGCCCGCTCTATCCGAACCGGGAATTTTTTAATGATCCACACGCCAAGCAAGGCAAGTAAAACCCAGAGGATCAGCAGATAGCGGTGGCGACCGACCACCCATCCGCCCAGGGAGAAGTATTCAATTTTCAGGTAGAGATGACCATAGGAGGTAAACAATATCGCCCACCAGGCTGACAGGAGAGCTGCCTGGTGCGAAGACTTCATCCAGACCCGGTTAATCCCAAAGACGACCGCTCCCAGTCCCAGAGACAGCAACAATGGACGGATGATCGCGTACGGATTCGCCTGTCCGAGGTTGGTGGCGCCGATGGCTAATACCGGGAAGATCCAGAATAGGAGTGAGAAGAACGGAAAGGCGGATTTCGAGGGCTTGGGCTGCATATGATGGTATGTTAACATACTTTCCCCGATGGAAAGGTATGTTTCCACCTTCTTCCGGCGGCTGATTGGGATCGGTTCTGAGGACAATGCCCGTGAGTCAGCGCCCGGGCAGTTTCTCTCATCGGGGAAAAATGGGGAACAGCCCGGGCTAATTCAATTCTCTGGGTGGAAGCGACTGCGTCTCTTCCACCCAGATGCCCGTTTCTCCCTGATAAAAACAGTGATCTTCGGGTTGTAGGTTATATCCGATACAATAATAGGGATGAACGAATTGGATGATTTTTTCCAGGGCTATCCCGAGTCACGGGTAATCTTCGAAGCGCTGAAATCCTTCTGCGACTTACTGGGACCTTTTGAAATGCGTGTGTCGAAAAGTCAGGTTGCTTTCCACATGCAGACGAATATCGTAGTCATCTGGATCCCGGCATTCTACTTGAAAGGGAAGACCGCTCCCCTCGTCATGACCGTGTCCTTTCATTCTCCCGATCCATCACCGCGCTGGAAGGAGATCATCCAGACCTCGCCGAACAGGTACACCCATCATCTGGAACTTTTCTCCACAGAAGAGGTGGATGATGAAGTGAAGAACTGGATTCAAAGGGCATGGCATGAGGCTGGCAGGGTGTAGCCGTCAACCCGTACCGCCTTCGTAAAAATGGGTGAAATGGAAGATTCTGATGGGGCGGCCTGGCAGAAAGACAAAATTTGAGACTCACCTTGCAGCGCATCAGACTCTATGATATACTCTTTCTTCGCGCCCCAAGGCGTACATTGTTTGTATGGTAAGGATGAGAAAAATGGCCGATTTAATGACCGCTGTTCAAGCACCCGCAAATGAAAATATCCCGGCGCTCCGCCCTGGTGATACGGTTAGTGTCCATGTCAAAATCAAAGAAGGTACCCGCGAACGTATTCAGGAATTCAAGGGCACCGTTCTCTACACCTCCAAAAGCGGCAATAACGCCACGTTTACCGTCCGGCGTGTCGCTAGCAACGGGATCGGTGTGGAACGAACCTTTCTGCTTCATTCACCGCGAATCGATAAGGTCGTCGTGGAACGCCACAATGTAGTTCGTCGCGCCCGGATGTACTTCCTGCGCAATCGGACGGGAAAAAGCGCCCGGCTCAAACAGAAATTCAACGTCTAATCTATTACAAAATAAACTGACAGGGTGCAACCAATACTGGTTGCACCCTTTTCTTTTACCAGTTACAATTCGCAGATATGAAAAAACCGCTCATTGGAATTACCGCTCCGCCCGGAACCCTGGAAGTCCTTCTTCAAAAGTCATACATGCAGGCTTATATTACCGCCATAAAAAACGCGGGTGGTGAACCGAAACTACTCCCCATCGAGGATCATAAATTCGATCCAACTGCCTTAATGAAGGATCTGGATGGTTTACTACTATCCGGTGGAGGTGATGTGGATCCAGCCCGCTATGGCGGTGAACCATACCCTCACTTACAACATGTCTCCATTGAGCGCGATGACCTTGAATTCGGTTTGTTGGATACTGCCATTCAACAGGATATTCCGTTCCTGGGAATCTGCCGCGGTTGTCAGGTCGTCAATGTTGCGCTTGGCGGCAGTCTGTACACGGACCTGCCAGAACAATTTGGTGTCACGTTCAATCACAGCGCTCCTGATTCCTTTCCAAAGGATCACCTCATGCATCCGATCCGTTGTCTGCCTGATTTCTTCCTGGCAGATCAACATTCCCGGACAGAAGGTCGGGTCAACTCCCGTCATCACCAGGGGATCCGAGTGCTGGCAAAAGGGTTGGACATAATGGCGGTCGCGCCTGATGGATTGATAGAGGCTATCCGCCTTCCAGGTCATTCTTTTGGCTATGCCGTCCAATGGCATCCTGAAAACCTGCCCCACGACCCATCATCGGTTGAACTTTTTAGATCCTTTGTCCAATCGGCATCGCGGGAAAAAAATAAATGAGTAAAGAAACCGCCCCAATTCCGATCGGTGTCTTTGATTCTGGAGTTGGAGGATTGTCTGTTCTGCGTGAGATCCATCGGCAGTATCCCTTCGTGCCGGTAGTGTACTTTGCGGACCAAGCCCATGTGCCTTATGGTCCTCGCCCCCTTGAAGAGGTGAGACAATTCTCCGCCGGTATCACCCGATTTCTGATATCACAGGGATGCCGATTGATCGTTGTAGCCTGTAATGCTGCATCTGCCGCGGCTTTGCACTATTTACGCACTGAATTTCCGGATATTCCATTTGTAGGCATGGAGCCTGCCGTAAAACCGGCGGCTGAAACAACTCAGACAGGAGTTGTTGGTGTGCTTGCCACACCGGCTACTTTTCAGGGAGCTCTGTACGCATCTGTCATCGAACGGTTTGCACATGGCGTGAAGGTTCTGCAAGACACTTGCCCGGGTCTGGTTGGACAAATTGAAGCGGGTAAACTGGACGATCCAAAGACAGAGGAAATGCTGCGAAAAGCGCTGGATCCCATGGTCGCACAGGGAATTGATACTGTCGTGCTGGGTTGCACACACTACCCGTTTGTTATACCGCAAATCCAACGTATTGTTGGCCCTAATGTACGGGTGATCGATCCAGCACCGGCTGTAGCCCGTCAAACAGGCAAGCTGTTATCTGAACACGGTTGGCTGGTCGAAATCGAAAACAAGGGGAAAACAACCTATTTTACATCGGGTCCAACTGAACAATTACAATCTGCGCTCAAGCATCTTCTGATTCTGGATAAAGAGGTTCTACCATTACAGTGGTACGAACAAAAAGAATTGCGGCAGTCGTAGGGACTCCCGCATAAGAATTCATTTCCAATATATTACAATAAGAATATGTTTATTCATCCGCCGGGTGGATATTGATCCACGCCAGATCATGCGCGTTTACAGGTAAATCCTTCATGTCTCGATACGTCAGATTGACAGGCGGCCATCCAAGCGCATTTTTTAATTGTGCAAAGATGCTTAGATAACTATCGGTTAACCGGCGCTCCCAATTTAATTCAAACTTGTTCACGACAGCTAAAATTTGATCCAGATTCTCCCCCTCAATCTCGCAAAAAACACCAATTGGCAATTCATCCAGGACCACCTCGGTACCATCCAAATCCCAGGTGGTGCGATATTTCTCATAGATCATCATCACTTCGTAGCCAAGTGCTTCCATGATCCGGCGGGTGGTGTCAAAATCACTTACCTCCACTTCCAATTCAGTGCGAGAGGTGATCTGTTGACTTAAATCAGCCGGACCCTTGTAGGTCAGGCGAATACGTTCATCCTTACGCAACCGTAATGCCTGCCCAGCATTGGATAATGTCTTTTTGGGTGTATCGAACCGAAGATTCCATTCTGCAACCCGGGGATAAGTCAATATCCCATCCGTGCTTTTTATCTTTTCCAGAAACATTTCCGGATTGGATATGTAAAACTTGATTTCTCTTTCCTGGTCACCCATTTTGTATCCTCCGGAAATAAGCGGAACTGATTGGAGACATGACGCTGAAAATTACGAACCATCCCACCAGGAGATTGATCAAGAGGAAGAACGGCCAACCCACCTTGGTTGCTTGATTACTTGCCACAATAACGCGATCGATCCAAAAACCGGCAGAAAATAACACCAACCAGATGGTTGTCGCAATTCCGCCAACCCTGATTCCTGCCCAAAGAAATGTGCTGATCAAGATCGATCCGAGCCCCCAGATAAAACTGGCGTTGAGCTCAAACCAGAGAACAGCGGGACCGATTAACGCCCAATTGTTATTCCAGTTTCCAATCAACCAGGCAAACCGATAGAAACCAGACAGGCCATGCAGAAAGCAGAGAAGGGCAATTATAAACAAACGGGTAGGACGTTTGACGATTAATCTCTTCCCATTTTCCCCAACAACATCCCTGGAATTCATAGGATGAAAATTATAACAGACCAACGGAATTGACATGAATCTCTATCAAACAATTCCTTTTTAACATTGGTAGAAGAAATCATTTGAGAGAATTCCCTTGAAATCAGTAGTATCAATGATCAGCTCATAGATCAAGTGATTGGTTTTTTCTGCTGCTCATCTTTTAATTCGGATTCTTTCTTGATCAAAATATAGATAACAAGTCCAATCCCAAGCAAGGAGATAATCGCGCCAAGGTAAACGTCCCAGGGTATAAAACGGAAGGAATATACATGATTTCCTGCCGGAGCTTCCACGCTTAACCAATCGCCGCCCAGAAGGTTGACGCGTTTTCCATCTCTCCAGGCTGTCCATCCACTCCACTGGTATTCTCTCACGATCAATGTGCCAGGAGATGTGTTATTGCAGCTAACATCAATATTTCCACCAGACGAATTTGCTCGACAGTCAGTTGATCCAGTTTCCGTTTGAATGCTGGCATAGGTTTCTTCGGGGCGCATCACCACGTCAAAATTCTTCTGTCTGGATACTCTACCCTTGATCTCATCATTATTTGGATTGGGCACCAGATCTACATAACCGTACAGCCGGTAGCGATCTTTCCATACCCAGGGACGGTCTGTAAGGATCAACTTCCGTTTCTCATTAAGAAGGGTGGGGAACCAGTCCTGATTTGGCGGATTGACCCACTGGGTCTCTACCAATTGAACAAAATTTATTTCACTTTTTGGCACTTCCACATGACGTAAGGTAATGTAATTTTTCGAGAAGGAATTAAGATCCACTATGGAAATAACCAGGATAGGGACAAGGATAAGCCACTTCGTTGAAAGGATATTTCCGGCAGTATTTTGGGCTTCTTTTTTGGATATTACTAAAGGCCATTCACATTCAGCCAGCCGGTCCAATCCCATGGCTGCCAATGCAAGGATTGGCGGAACCATCAAAGCGGTTGCCACACTGAGCGCGCGAAGTTTTGATAGGATAGGAAAGAAATTATTGAAGAAGGAAGAGAATCCCCAACTTGTGATTATGAGGGTGAGGAGGATCGAGATAAACAGGGTAAAGTGAGGTTTCTTGTCCGCCTGTTTTTGGATGAAGAATATGGAAATGACGGCAAAGATGACCGGGATCCACCCGATGAAGAGGAGATGTTCATACGGAAATCCGTCCATCCCCAAAAACGTATGCCGGTAAAGTTCTCGATCGCTGATCACCAGATTGAGGGGGATGTATTTCAAAGGTTGGAGGTCTTTAAAACCATCCATCGTGAATTTATCAATGGCACTCATAAAATGAGCCGCTGGCAGGAAGAGAACGGCACAGATCAAACCGGAAAGTGCCAATGCTTTCCCGAACAGGATCCATTTTTCCTGCCGATGGGTGGCTCGATCATATAGCAAATATAAAAAAGCAGGAAACCAGGCAGCGACCAATCCCACCTGGATATAGCCCTGCCCTGAGAGCCAGGTCATTGACAGTAGGATTGCCAGGTAAGCCATATTTCGCCTGGTCGGTGCTCGGTTAAGGCGCAGAACCATTGGGAAGATCAATGTGGCAAACGCAATTGACAATACCAGAACGATATTACCAGCTTCCAATCTACCAACTACATGTCCACCGATCACCCCAAATAGGGAGATCCAAATTCTGGAGATCCGACTGGCTCCCAATTCCTTTGCCAGCCACCAGATCGCGATCCCGCTGACGAGTAAACTGCAAAAAACAATTATCTTTGAACCATTGATCACTCCCCACAATAAAGTAGAGATGATCACAAGGGGATGCAAGACCGCTCCGTGTAACTCTGCGAAAGCAGGCATTCCGCCATTCAAGAGACCATTCCACAATACACAACTCCCACATTCCGGAAGGAAGTTCCAGATGTAATGGGATACAGTAACCAGATTGAATTCATATCCGACCGGGAAATAGTTCGGGCGAAAATCAAGATAGGGGCCAGTTACAAACGAAGTAAGAAAAAGGACCGGCAATAATTCCAGTAGATATCCAAATCGACCACCCTGGGCGAATATCGCTTTTTCTCGCTGAAAAAACCGTGTGAAATAGTTTTTCATAAACACCCCATCGGGATAGTAAGTAATCCTCATTGACGCCATTCATCCGATATTATTTGCAGAGGCAACAAACCGCACCACCGGCAGTTGGATGACGAATGGAGGTTGAATGAGAGCTGGACTGGACAGTTTACAAAGCAAAATGGTGATCCAGTCTTCCCGTTATTCGATTATCGATCACCTTAGAACCTGCAAGGATAATGCCAATAAAAAGAAGGACAATGCGCAATACATCGTCCATCTTTGGTTAATTCTCTGAATACAGAATTTTATCTTACAGGCTTATTATCGCAGCAAGTGCCCACCTTCAAGAGTGCCCCGGGTATTAATCCAATCACAACTAATGCGATAGCCGTAGCGAACGGGATCAAGTTCACCCAAAATTCACGGGAGGCTTCAGGGGAACCATCGTGCATATACATCACAACAACCACCCGCAGGTAATACCAGGCGGAAGCAAGCGATGCGATCAATCCGATGATCGCCAGCCACAGGTAACCACCTTCAATCGCAGTCCGGAACAAGTATAGTTTCCCCCAAAATCCAAGCAGTGGAGGAACGCCTGTGAATGAGAGCATGAATACGGTCATTGCAGCTGCAAGAAGCGGATATCTTCTCCCCAAGCCCGCATAATCCGAGATTTCAAGTCCTTTTCCCTCTGCTTTCTCAACGATGGTAACCACCGCCCAGGCACCCAGCGAGGTAAACGCATACGTAGTCAAGTAGAATAGGATACTTGCGATGCCGTTTTTTCCAGCATCTACTTGATCATAGGCTACAAAAGCCATGATCAGATAACCGGCATGCGCGATGCTGGAGTACGCCAGCATACGTTTGATATTGCCCTGGGTTACCGCCGCGATATTACCAACGATCATGGTCAGCGCAGCAAGGACGGCTAATATCGGTGTGATATCGCTTGCAAGATGGGGAAATAAGAGAGTAAATACTCGGAGCAAAGCAGCAAATCCAGCCGCTTTCGCGCCAACCGACATGAATCCGGTGACCGGAGAAGGAGCACCTTGATAGACATCTGGTGTCCACATCTGAAAAGGAACAACTGCCACTTTAAAACCAAAACCGATTAGCAGAAGCCCGGCTCCTGCGATCATTAAACCGGGGATAGTTTTGCCAGCCACAGTGATCTCAATAATGCTTTTTAAATCTGTAAATCCGGTGGCTCCATAAATCAAAGATGTGCCGTAAAGGATAAACCCGGATGCGAATGTGCCAAGCAGGAAGTATTTCATGGCGGCTTCTTCAGAATCGGAGCGGGGAACTGCGAAACCAGCCAGGATGTACAACGGAATGGAAAGAAGTTCCAATGCCAGGAAGACAATGATCAAGTCCGCAGCCGAAGCCATGAGCATCATGCCGGAAATGGAAAATAGGAGGAGGCAAAAGTATTCGCCCCGCATCATATTCATCCGCCGCAGGTAATCGGGGGCGATCGCAACCGCAGCCAATCCACTGACCAGGAAAAGCACATTCAGAAATGTGGAGAAACCATCGACAACGGCCATCTTATTGAAGATGAGATGTTGTTGACCAATTTGGGTCAGGACAATGCCAAGAGAAATTGCCAGACCGAGCGCGGCAAGTGCTGCCGTGATCCCTTTCCGATCTTTGGGTATCACCAGATCCACCAGGAGAAGCAGGGTAGCCCATACCAGAAGGACGGTGTGTGGCAGCAGGGAAATAAAATCAATTGCAGTCATAACATCCCCTTCTCAAGGCAGGATTGCCAGCAGTTTATCCACCGCCGGAGAGATCAAAGCGAAAAATGGCTTCGGATAAAGACCTATCCAGAATATTACGATCAAGAGCGGAACAAGCGTCGCGATCTCACGAACATTTAAATCGACAAGTGACTTGTTCTCCTCGCGTGTTACATCACCTAAAAACACCTTCTGGAACATATGCAGTAGGTATACCGCGGCAAAGATCACGCCGAGAGCGGCAACGACTGCTACAAGACCAAACCCAATAGCTTTGGAAGTAAATGCACCCATCAGGATAGTGAACTCACCGATAAAGCCGTTCAATCCAGGCAGCCCCACCGAAGAAAGCATGACCACCAGGCTGATGGACCCGAATACAGGCATAACTTTCCAGATTCCACCGAAATCATCCATCTGGCGGGTGTGTCGTCGTTCGTAGATCATTCCAACGATCAGGAAAAGCGCACCAGTACTCAAGCCGTGATTGACCATCTGCAGGATGCCGCCCTGTAATCCTTGCGAATTTAAAGCGAAAAGCCCCAGCATCACAAAACCCAGGTGACTTACAGAAGAGTATGCAACCAGCTTCTTCACATCTTTTTGCGCGAAAGCGACCAGTGCACCATAGATGATGCCAATCACCGCCAGGAAAGCGATCCAGGGAGCAGCCTGGACAGCCACCTGTGGGAACATGGGTAGATTGAATCGCAAGAAACCATAAGAACCCATCTTCAAGAGAACACCGGCAAGAATGACCGAACCTGCCGTCGGTGCTTCGACATGCGCATCCGGAAGCCAGGTATGTAAGGGAAACATCGGTACTTTTATCGCAAAAGCCAGCGCGAAAGCCAGGAATAGCCAGAGTTGGGTGTAATAAGGGAGTCCACCACCCCCTGTGAGATCAGGAACTGAGAAGGTTGCCTGGTTCAGCCCCAGCCAGAGGATCGCTGCCAGCATCAACAGGGAGCCAAACATGGTGAAGAGGAAGAACTTGACCGCAGCGTAAATCCGTCGTTCACCACCCCATATCCCGATCAGGAAGTACATGGGGATAAGCGTGAATTCCCAGAAAATATAGAACAACACCAGGTCTTGTGCCAGAAAAACACCGAGCATTCCTGTCTCGAGCAGCAGGAAAAATGCCATAAAACCCTTCACCTTTTCCTTGACGGCAGTCCATGTTGACAGGATCGATATGGGTGTGAGGAAAGTAGTTAACAAAACCAATAAGATACTCAACCCATCGACACCCAACGAGTAGGAGATGGTATTTTTACCAATGGCAAACCAGGGCAGATTGACAACAAGCTGGAGATCCGGATTGGATGCCTTGAATATGCTCAGCATCCAGAGAGATACTCCAAAGACCACCAGGCTGAAAGCCAGAGCTACGAGACGAACGGTTTCCTTTCTTTCCTCAGGCAGCAACAGGATCAAAAGTGCACCTGCCATCGGCAGGAATGTGAGGAGCGTAAGTGGGTTGATCGGATAGTCCATGTCCCGTCCCTTATCTCAGTATTAAATATCCAAGTATAGCTGCCACACCCAGGAGCATATACAGGGCGTAGGTTCGTACCATTCCGATTTGCATCTTTCGTAATCCTCTGGAAAGGAGGGCGGTAAATTTACCCGCACCGTTTACTGCACCGTCCACGAGGCTTGTATCAACTGGTTTCGCCATTACTTCGGCGGTATCTTTGAAGGTCTTTAGGAAAACTACATCATATATTTCGTCGATCCACCATTTCTTTTCGAAGGCGACGAATAGCGGGCCCAAAATTCGGCGCAAAGGATCAGCTTGTCCTGAGCGAAGCGGCTTCCAGCCATAGAAGAACCAGGCGAAGAATATGCCTGCGAGTGCAACAGCCACTGAAATGCCAGCTATCAGGGGTGAGAATTCGACGACCCTTGCCTCAGAAATGGTGTGCTCCAACCAATGCGCCAATGTTTCAAACATCGGCAGGTTGAGCGCACCCCCCACAATAGAGAGAACGGCGAGGATAATTAATGGGACCGTCATCACCGCGGGGCTTTCTTTCGCCCCCGCAGCAGCTTCGCTGCGAGGGTGACCAAAGAACACCAACCACACCTGGCGTCCCATGTAAAAAGCAGTCAAGAATGCCGCCGCAACGAGCAAGCCTAAAACTATCGGGTTATAGTCGCGAGCAAAAGCCAATATCTCATCTTTCGAGAAGAATCCAGCAAGTGGAGGAATGCCTGCCAGTGCCAGGGCTCCGATCAGATAGACCCAAAAAGTGGTTTTCATCCGGATCCGGAGACCGCCCATTATACGCATATCTTGCGGATCAAATTCTTCGTCATGAGGATTATGCGGAGCGTGATGATGCCCAAATTCCACACCCTGAATCACCGAGCCAGAAGAAAGGAAAAGTAGAGCCTTGAAGAAGGCATGGGTCACCAGGTGAAATAAGCCGGCGACATACGCGCCCATTCCGACGGCAGCAACCATGAAACCAAGCTGACTGATGGTGGAATAAGCCAGTACTTTTTTTATATCATTCTGCCCCACCGCGATGGTCGCGGCGAAAATAGCTGTAATAGCACCCACCCCGGCGACTATCTGCGGCGCGATCGGATCGAGGGCATATAAAGGTGCTGAGCGAGCGACCAGGTACACGCCTGCGGTGACCATGGTTGCTGCATGGATCAAGGCAGAAACCGGCGTCGGACCCGCCATTGCGTCGGGCAGCCACACGTATAGTGGCACCTGGGCGGATTTGCCTGTCACTGCCAGAAGCAGGAATAAATTCAAGGCAAGAATTAACCAGGGCGCTGCAGACATTCCGCCGGCTCGGGCAGCAGCGAACACATCGCTGAAATTCAATGTACCGAAAACCATGAAAATAATGAACATCGCAACCAGGAAGCCGAAATCCCCGATCCGGTTGGTGAGGAATGCTTTTTTCGCGGCGATGGCATTGCCAATGCCATCTTTCCCTTTTTCAAACCAGAAGCCGATCAGCAAATACGAGCATAACCCCACCCCCTCCCAGCCGACAAAGGTCATCAGGTAACTCTCTGCGCTGACCAATATCATCATCATGACAATAAACAAATTCAAGTAAATGAAGAAGCGACTATAGCGAGCCGGGTCACCTTGAAACCTGACATCTTCATGCATATAGCCGATGGAATAGACATGAATCAGCGTGCCGACCCCCGCGACCACCAACATCATCGTTACAGATAAGGTATCCACTCGGAACGCCCAATCAACAGATAATGTACCGATGCGAATCCATTCCGCCAGTCGGATGATAACTGCTTCTGAATGTTTTTGCAGCGAAGCCAGAAGGAGGCAGGCCACGACAAAGGAGGCACCCGAAGCAAGGCTGGCGATGAATCCCGACACTTTTTCGCTCAGACGCCGGCCAACCAGGAGATTAATGATCAACCCGATCAGCGGAAAGAATACCACCCAGGGAACCAGGTGGAAAAAAGTTCCGGAAGGAAGGCTTGATAATTCCATAGATTATTTGCCCCTATTCCTTTAGGTTGCTCATTTGATCGACATCAATAGAGTGCTTGGTGCGAAAGATAGCCACGATCAAAGCCAGCCCAACAGCGGTCTCAGCCGCAGCGACTACCATTACGAAAAAGACAAAAATCTGTCCATTCAGGGATCCATACAAACGGGCAAAAGAGACAAAAGCCAGATTTGCCGCGTTGAACATCAGCTCCAAAGACATGAATATCACGATTGGGTTTCGCCTGCTGACAACACCAAACGCGCCAAGAGCAAACATGATCGCGGATAGGGCAAGGTAGTACGAAAGTGGAACCATGCTATTTCACCTCCCCTTCCGAACTTGGTATTGGCGCCTTTTTCTTCTCAGTTTTTGTAAGGACGATCGCCCCAATTACCGCTACAAGCAAAATAAAGGAAGTTACCTCAAAAGGAAGCAAGTAATTCTCAAATAGGGTTGCCCCAATTGCCTGGGCGGTCGCTGTGTCAGTTTCCGGGGTAGCAATCATCAACGAGGACGGGTTTTTAACAAAGATCATAAACGCAGCTTCAGCCATTACTACCAATGTGACAAGACCACCAAAAACCCGGGTAAAACCTACCGGTTCCCCTGGTTTCCCTTTTTCCGACCCCAATAACATGATCACGAACAGGAACAGAACCATGATCGCGCCAGCATAGACAGTGATCTGGGCGAAAGCAATGAAGGGAGCCCCCAGTACAAAATATAAAAATGCAACCGAGGAAAAATTGAGCACCAGAAAAAGCGCAGAGTAAACAGAACTGCGGCTGAGCAGCATCCCCAATGCAGTAACGATGGTTAGACCGGCTATGGTGAAGAAGATCAAAATGGGTGGTGTCAATTCAGGCATGATTCCTCCCTAGTCAGAGGGGTCCTTCATTTCAGGTACAGAGCGTGTATATTTACCGGGTGTAACCTTTTGCGGGGTTGGTTTCCCGGGAGGATTGACCGGAACTAAAAGCATATCTTTTGTATAGATGGCGGTCCGACGATCCAGGAACGAGAGTTCGTAGTTATCTTCCAGAACTATCGCCTCGGTTGGACAGGCATCTTCGCAGAAACCGCAGAAGATACAGCGCAACATATTGATCTCATAGGTGCTGGCATACCGTTCACCGGGTGAGTAACGCTCGTCATCCGTTTGTTCGGATGACTCAACGAATATCGCGTCCGCTGGACAGGCTGCAGCGCAGAGCGAACAGCCGATACATTTCTCCAGACCATTCTCATACCGCTTCAAGACATGCCGTCCACGGAAACGCTGGCTTACTGGTCGCTTTTCTTCCGGGTATTGAATGGTCACGGGTTTGGTCCAGGCTGACTTAAAGGTCTGCCATAAACCGCGCAGGATTTCAAAAGCTCCACGCAGCATAATTATTTACCTCCAAAAAGGACAATCCCGCCGGCGGTAAGAACGACATTCAAGAGTGCCAGCGGGAAGAGAACCTTCCATCCAAACGCCATTAACCGGTCATACCGGATGCGTGGCAAGGTGGCTCGAATCCAGATCAACCCATAAAGCAGGATGGCGACTTTACCAATCAGGTAGATCGGACCCAACCAGGGTAATTGTTCCACAAATGGACCCCAGTATCCACCCAGGAAGAGGGAAGCGCCGATGGTGGATACCGCGATCATCTTGATGTATTCAGCCATGAAGAACAAAGCGAACTTCATCCCGGAGTACTCCGTATGATAACCGGCAGTCAGTTCCTGCTCTGCTTCAGGCATGTCGAATGGTGCACGGTTGACCTCAGCGATGGTTGCTACCATATAGATCAAGGCACCCAAAGGCTGGAGAAAAATGAAGGCTAGATTTTTTTGCGCAAGCACAATATCCCGAATGCTCATCGATGAGGTTAGTAAGACAGGTCCGATAAAAGCAAGGCCAAGAGCCAACTCGTAACTGATCATTTGCGAAGTCGCACGAAGACCGCCCAGCATTGCGTATTTATTATTCGATGACCAGCCAGCCAGGGTGATGCCATATACAGAGATGGAGGTGATCGACATGATATATAGGACCGCCACATTAATATCGGCCAGATAGAGCTTGATATTTCGTCCGAACAAAACCATTTCATCGCCCCAGGGAACTACCCCGGTGATGATCAATGCTGGAATAACCGTGATGACAGGTGCGACGATGAAAATTATCTTATCTGCTTTGGCTGGAATTAATTCTTCTTTGAAGATAAGTTTCACACCGTCTGCAATAGGCTGCAATAGTGCCAGTGGACCTGCCCGATTTGGTCCCCACCGAACCTGCATGCGGGCGAGTACTTTTCGCTCATAAAGAGTGGTATACGAAAAACCAATCGTGCAAAACATAAGGATGGCGATGGCTTTTACTACCATTTCAATGATCTTTCCGGCATCCATACTCATCATCCTTTTTGGTTTTTCATCACATGGACTGGAACAGGTTCCAGTGCAGGAAGTCCCAAACTTCTGGGAGTCATTACTGCATTGACTGGGATCGTGTCATCCTCCCGAAAATCCACTGGATACGATTTTCCTTTCATCTGGATGATCACTTTGGTTCCACTGATCAGACTTAGCTGTTTTACAATTTCCGGATGAAGCAGGATATAAGGAGCAGGTAATCGTTTCTCTAAAAGCGTCGATGGTACGATTGTTGTCCCACGGTCATAGCAGAGGGTGATCGGGTATCCGACCAGGGTATCGTCTTGAAGATGGAGATCACTTGTTTCCACTTCCGGTAGATCCAGCTTCACACCCCGTTCAGCGGCGGAGGACAATTTCACACCCAACCCCTGGGTATTATCATACGCTGTGCCACCATAATACAGGTCCTGGCGGCCGATGATCGGCCATTGCTCCACGCTTTGACTTAGTTTCTGGTAGGTCAACCCGTCATAATCAGGGGTATGGGCAGACAGAGCCAGAAAAACCTGGGACGCGGCATTAATGTCCAGGTTCATCCGGGCAATTTTCTGTTTGACCCTGGCTGCAATCGCGTGATCGGGTAACGTCCCTTCAGGAGGTGTGATCACCGGATAGAAGCGTTGAACTCTGCGCTCACCATTCGTCAGAGAGCCTTCCCGTTCGGTAAATGCTTGCGCCGGGAAAACCACATCGGCATGTTTGGCAGTCTCTGTGAGGAAAAGCTCCTGGACTACCACAAAGTTGGATCGCTCCATTGCCTTCTGGCAATCTGGGCAATCACCAGCAGGATCCGCACCGGCTATATAAATTACTCCGTCATGTTCAAGCGCAGAATTGAAATGGGGATCGGGTCTAAAACCAATATCCCAGGCGCCCTGGTCATTGGCATGCTGCCACACCGCCACCAGACCGCTATTCGCTTTACCTGCATGACCCGTCTGGTGGATCAACTGAGCGCCTGCCGCAGCTAACCGTTGCGAAGAGTCGTACCCTGTCCCATCAGAACCATAGAAGAGGACCAATTCATCCGCTGATGCAATGAGTTGGTTCAGTTCATCCGCGTCAGGAGCATCCGGAAGTAATGAAAGCACTGCTTCCGCCTCTTTACCAAAGGGGTAACGGATCGTGAAATTCGCATCCTGATCCAAACGAGTATCTCGCGCATTTGCCACAACCAGTTTCGCTCCGCGTTTGACGGCGTTTTTGATCCGCAACCACCAGACCGGCGCTTCCTCATGTATATCACTTGCAGCGACGATGATCACACTGCCAGCCCCCAGCGCTCCCAAATTTGCCTTAGATCCAAGACCAACTTTTGCGATCAGGTCACCGCCGGCCATAGTCGAATAAAGCAATGTTCGACCATGAACCGTGTCTGCCAGATCTTTCAGGCTGTACAGATCTTCATTCGATAATCTTCCACCTGCCAGGACTGTGAAGTTGAAACTATACGCGCGTATTTTCTCACTGACCACGTTCAATGCTTCTTCCCAGCTGACCGGTTGACAGTTCGCCATCCTTCCGCAACAACGGCGTTGTCAGACGTTTTTTACTTTCGGTGAAATGATAAGCAAAACGACCTTTATCGCAAATCCAAATCTCGTTGACAGCTTCGTTCTGACGAGGAAGAGCCCGTTTTATAACAACATTTCCTTCCGCTTTGGCTTCCCGTCTGGTATTGAAGGTCAGATTACACCCAACTGGACAATGAGGACAAATAGATGCGGCAGCTTTAAGTTCCCAGGGACGGGCTCCAAATCGGAAATCCGCTGTCGTAAGTGCGCCAACCGGACAGATATCTGTGGTGTTGCCGGAGAAAATCGAATCAAAACCGGGTTCAGAGTTAGTTGAGATCTGCAATGCGCGTCCCCGGTTATAGAAACCAATCACCGGGTCATCAACGACTTCCGTCTGAAAACGAACACACCGGGCGCATTGGATACAGCGTTCCCGATCGAGGTAGATCAATTCTCCAAGTGGGATATGTTTGGCCAGATGTTGTTTTTCATCAAATAAATATCGACTGATGCCAGGACCAAACCCCATGGTTTGGTTTTGTAACGGACATTCACCACCTTTGTCACAGATCGGACAATCAAGCGGATGGGAAGTGAGCAGGAATTCCAGCACGTCTTTACGCGCTGACTTAACCTTATCACTCATCCCGATCACGACCATGCCTTCGGTGACAGGGGTAGTACAGGCTGTTTCCAGTTTTGGTCCAAATTGTAATTTTGGATGCCCCGATTCATCCAATACCATCTGGCTGGTCGCACGATCGATCACCGGTCGCCCGATCTCAACCAGGCACATGCGGCACATACCCACCGGCTCCATCTTGGGATGATAGCAAAATACCGGGATCACAATCCCACTCATTTTGGCAGCGTCCACCACCAGCGTTCCCGCAGGGACTACTACTGAAGTACCGTCAATGGTCAGTGTTACATCTTTTGCCATGTTCATCTCCCTGGGTGGGCAGTGAAATCTTGCGGGAATTTTTCCATAGCGGATAAAACAGCCATGATTGAGAATTCACCGAGCGCACACAAGCATTTATTTTGTATCTGTGAAGCTACCGATCGAAGTAATTGAATATCCTCCGCTGTCCGATGTTTGGAATTGATCCGCTCTGCGAGATGATTCATCCAGTAGGTTCCCTCCCGGCAGGGTGTGCATTTTCCGCAGGATTCATGCTTGAAGAATTCCACGGTTTTATGGATCAACCAGTCCATTGACACACTGTCATCCACCACAATTACCGAAGCAGAACCTAATTGTGCACCCAAGCGGGGGACGGATTCATAATCCATGGGTGTATCAAGAGCTTCATCATTCGCCAGGATCAAACTGGATGATGCCCCTGCCGGCATAATGGCTTTTATCTTTCGTCCATCGGGAATGCCACCACCGCAGGTAAAGATCAACTCTCGAAATGTACTACCCAAAGGTAATTCATAATTTCCTGGTTTATTGACATGCCCGCTTAAGGAAAAGATCTTTACACCCGGGCTTTTCTCAGTCCCGATCCCCCGAAACCAGTTCGCTCCATTGGCGATAATGGAGGGCAAATTCGCCAATGTCTCGACATTATTGATGACGGTCGGTTTGGCATATAACCCTTCCACTGCAGGGAATGGTGGACGCAACCTGGGCTGTCCCAATTTCCCTTCAATCGATTCCAGTAAAGCCGTTTCCTCACCGCAGATATAAGCTCCCGCGCCAAGGTGGGTATAAATTCGCAGTGAATACTCACTGCCGAATAGATGGTCACCCAGAAATCCTTCCTTCTCCATCCGGGCGATGCACTCATCCAGGAAATTTGATTGTTCCCAAAACTCTCCCCGAAGGTACACATAAGCAATATTCGCCTGGACTGCAAATGAAGCGATTGCAAGCCCTTCCAGAAATTGATAAGGATTGCTTTCGAGGATTTCCCGGTCCTTAAATGTTCCGGGTTCAGACTCATCGGCATTTGCCACCACATAATGCGGCCACAGGTTGTTGGGCAGGAAAGACCACTTGGTGCCGGTCGGAAAACCCGCCCCACCGCGACCTCGCAAACCGGATGCCTTAACTTCTTCTAATACCTGAGCAGGGGGCATTCCAACCGCCTTCTCAAAGGCTTTGAATCCGCCGTGCTTTCGGTATACTTTGATCTGGTTCAGATTTTCAATATCAAGATGACGAAAGAGAATATGGTCGCTCATCGCTGTTTCTCCTTCGTCCGAAGTTCATCCACCAGGCTCAGTGTTGTTTCAACGGTCTGGTTTTCATACGTTAAGATCTCATCTCCACTTTGCACCTGGAACATGGGTGCCCGATGGCAGGCAGCCAGGCATTTTACTTCTTCCACGGTGATGAAACCGTCTTTTGTCGTTTCTCCGGGCTTGATCTGCAATGCTTTGCAGAGGTCATGCAAAAATTGGTCTGCTCCACGTAAAGCACACGGAAGATCTGTGCAGATCTGAAAGCGATATTTCCCCTCAGGACGATCATGGTAGAGGGTGTAGAAGCCGATTACTGATGCAACTTCAGTGGTCGAGATGTTCACAATATCGGCGATGTCTGAAATCGCCTGTTTATTGATATACCCGAGATCGCGTTGAGCTAGATGCAGTAAGGGCATCACCGCACTCTGCTTCCGCTCCTGCGGGTATTTCGCCAATATTTTTTCAATTTCCTGCGCATGATGAAGGGCAAAAGCGTTCATCGATCTGTGTCTCCCAGGACGATGTCAATGCTTCCGATAATACCAACCAGGTCTGCCACAAAATGACCTTTAGATAATAATTGCATGATCTGCAGGTTCGCAAAGGAAGGCGTCTTAAAGTGAACCCGGTAGGGTTTTGGACCACCATCTGATTCGAGGTAACATCCCAACTCTCCTCGTGGAGATTCGGCCACCGCATAGACCGATCCAACCGGTGGATTAAATCCTTCCGTCCAGAGCTTAAAATGATGGATCAGTGCTTCCATGCTGGTGCCAATTTCGGAACGTGGAGGTGGGACATATTTGCGATTGTTCGACCTGACCGGACCGAAGGGAAGCTTGTCCAATGCCTGGCGGATGATCTTTACCGATTCACGCATTTCTCTTATCCGCACCAGGTATCGCGCATTGATGTCACCGCCCTGTTCAGTCGGGACATCAAAATCATATTGCTCATAACCCATATATGGATGCTGTTTGCGCAAATCGAACGCCATGCCCGATCCACGCAATACAGGTCCGGTAATACCCCAACGGATGCACTCATCCACACTGATACGGCCGATACCTATGGTTCTTTCTTTGAACAGGGGATTGTTGGTAAGGAGGCTTTCATATTCATCCACCCGACCCGGAAGAATATCAATAAACTTACGGACGGTCGCTTCGAATTCGACCGGCGCATCCCGCCAGAGACCGCCTGGCCGGATGTAGGTGGTCATCATGCGTTGACCACTGACCAGCTCGAATATATCCATGATCATCTCGCGCTCACGCATAGCGTAGAGGAAGACCGACATGGCAGCCAGATCCAGGGCGGATGTACCCAGCCATAAAAGATGACTGGCAATCCGCTGCAGCTCCACTAAAATGACACGAATCCCTTGCGCGCGTACGGGAACATCCAATTCGCAGAGTTTTTCGATTGCCATGCAATAGACCAGGTTATTTCCGATCGTGTTCATGTAATCCAGGCGGTCGGTCATCACTTCCGCCTTTTGGTATGTCTTGCCTTCCATGTTCTTTTCGACGCCGGTATGTAAGAAGCCGATATCCGGTACGCAGGCTAGGACGATCTCACCATCCAATTCAAGAACCAGTCTAAGCACCCCATGCGTGGATGGGTGTTGGGGTCCCATGTTCAATACCATCGTCTCTCCGCGCAAGGCGCGTTCGGAAAAGAGATGGTCCATACCACCCATTTCAATTGATTGATATTCGGACATATCCCTGGCCTATTCCTTAGGAGCGGGTTTCTTCAGGCTGATTTGATCAAAATTGAAAGTAAATTGGACTTCCTCGTATCCCAGCGGATAGTCTTTACGCTGGGGATGTCCTTCCCAGTCGTGAGGCATTAATATCCGTCGCAGATCGCTATGTCCATCAAAGCGGATGCCAAACATATCCCAGATCTCTCTCTCGTGCCAGTTCGCGTTCGGATAGACCTTCTCGAGAGTTGGAACCACTGGGGCATTGCCATCCACCGGGACTTTCAGGCAAATGGTCTGGTTTAGGGTCATGGAATAAAAATGGTAAATGAGGTGGAAGCGTGGATTCTGCTCGGGCCAATAATCGACTGCCGTCTCCCCTTGAAGCATGGCAAATCCAAATTCATCCCGAAGAGCTGTTGCCGCGTCGATTATATGCGCGGCCTCCAGAAATAAAGTGGTTTCACCGCGAAATTCTTTTAACTCTGCAGAAAATCTTCGCTGGATCGCTTCAACTGCCGGTTTGATATATTCATTCATTGCCGTCATCCCCCATCTACTTCCAGGTATTCAACTTTTCCCCGCGTACTTTTTCGTGCAGGGTGATGATTCCGTGAATCAACGCTTCTGGACGCGGCGGACAACCTGCTACATACACATCCACCGGGACCATTTCATCCACGCCTTGCATGATCGCATAATTGTTGAAAACGCCTCCACAGGCAGCACAATCACCCATCGCGATCACCCATTTCGGATCCGGCATTTGATCATATAAATTCCGTAACACGGGTGCCATCTTACGGCTCACACGCCCTGCAACAATCATCAGGTCAGATTGACGTGGGCTTGGACGCATCAATTCCATTCCAAATCGGCTCATATCATAACTGGCAGCCTGAGCAGCCATCATTTCGATCGCGCAACATGCCAACCCGAATAACATTGGCCACATGGAATTTGTGCGGGACCAGTTGACCGCCTGCTCCAGAGTAGTGGTGACTATCCCAAGATTGGCCGCTTTCTGTTCTACTCCCATTCCAATGCTCCCTTTTTCCAGGCATAGATGTATCCAACCAGTAGAATGGCAATGAAAACCAGCATTTCTACCAGGCCAAAGATACCCAGTTTCTTAAAGACCACCGCCCAGGGCAGGAAAAACACTACCTCCACATCAAATAAGATGAAAAGGACAGCGACCAAATAATAGCGGACAGACATGCGTCTAGTTCCGGGACCATATGGAGTCATCCCCGATTCATAGGGCGCGGCTTTGCGGGCGGTTGGACGTTTTGGTCCGAAGGTGTGCCCAAGGATTACAACCAGAACAGCCAAACCAGCAGCCAGGGCAATTAATATAAGTAGTGGAAGGTATTCAAGGAGCATAACTCTTCCTTATGTAAATCATTGGATTTTATTGATTATACACAGAAAGAAAGTTTTCGACAATTTGCATCATATAAGGCGAATTTGAACTCTTACCCATTTTCCTGAGTTTTCCGTATAATATTTGTCATCATCCAATTAAATCCAGGAGATCATCATGTCAACAAAAGCCAGGTGGGCTCGCTTCGGGATCGGAGCAGTCGTTGTTCTACTTGTTCTAATCATTACATTTATTTTTATTGATAATTGGATTCCAAACTGGGGGTCCACCACGGCAGAACAACAGTCTGTTTATCCCGGTGATGAACTGGCGCCCAAACCTCTCGTCAATTGGACTCATGGATATACCTACCCATACCCTCTTCCTACCGTTTGGCCGTGGTTGGCTCAACTGGGTGATACCAAAGGTGCTTTTTATAGTTACACATTCATCGAAAATCGAATCGGTGACACAGTCTACAAGAATGCCAATCAGATCTTGCCCCAGTTCCAGGATCCACAGCCCGGAGATTTGATAGTCACACCTCTCCTGGCCTGGAAAGAGATCAAGACCGGTGAATACCTGCTGGCAGAGGACAACACACCGGACATGACCTGGACCTGGTTATTTTCGGTCAAACCGGAAGGCAATTCCACCCGGATGGTCGTTCGGATGCGTATCCAATTACCAGATGGCGTTGCCGGAAGCGAACCTGTGCGTTTCATCATGAATGTAGGCGGATTTATTATGGAGAAAGGTTTTATCTACGGTCTGCGCGATCGCCTGAATGGCATTTATGAACCGTCCTGGATCGAGTATGTCGAAATTGCGATCTGGTTCATCGCCCTCATCTGTGGTGTGATCTGCGCGGTCTATTTCATTAAAAGAAAAGATTATCGATTGCCAATCGTACTTGGAATGGTTTCGATTTTTACGATCATGTATTTCACGTTTGGACAGCCAGCGGTATGGATCCGTGGAGTGATGGATATTGCACTGGTCGCTTTGACCGTGTTTATGATCCGCCAAAAAGACTGATCGATACATCCGCAACTCTGTATTCCATTCATCGTATATGAAGTTAAATGGAGAAAAAAATGGATACAGTTACGATTGATACGAAAAAGAATCCGGGGTGTTTGATCCAGATCCTCTGGTTTGCATTCATCGGGATCTGGCTTGGCCAAATCTGGATGGTTCTTGCCTGGATCTTTATGGTTACGATTATCGGTATTCCAGTTGGCGTAATGATGTTAAATAAGCTGCCCTGGGTCATAGCCTTGCGCAATGAACCGGTCAGGCTCCAGGTAATTCGGCGGGCAGATGGCACTGTTGTTCAGCGGGAAGTCAGCCGCCCGCAAGTGAACATCATCCTGCGAGCGATCTATTTCCTATTGGTCGGCTGGTGGCTCAGCGCCATTTGGATGGAAGCAGCCTATGTATTATGTTGTTCTGTAATAGGGTTACCGATCGGCTTCTGGATGTTCGATTGTGTGCCTGCCGTAGTAAGTTTGAAGCGATAATACCTCCTCTTCCTTTTAAAAACGCCCCTGGTGAAATTTACCAGGGGCGTTCAATATTACTCACAACGCATAATAGCTGAACATTTCCCATTAAGACACCATCCTACTCTTCTTGCCCGATACGGATATTTTGACTATACTGGGATTAATACCCGTGAGAGGAGTCGTATATGCATACTGTTAAGGACTGGATGGTAGACCTGCTGGTTTTTGTTGATCCCGAAGCCAGTGTTATGGAAGCATTGCATTTAATGCGCCGACGGTATATTCATAGTATTCTGGTTAATAAATCAGCCGATAATCCGGAGTACGGTATCGTCACATCGACGGATATATGTGACAAAATCATTGCCGAGCAGCGTAATCCAGCCCAGACAAAAGTTAGGGAGATTATGCATACTCCGATTATTACCATTCTGGAAAGTGAAAGCCTGATCGATTGCGTTCGGACAATGAAAAAGCACAATATCCACCATATGCCGGTGGTGAATTCCAACAAAGAACTGGTCGGTTTCATCTCAGCAACTGACTTCATGGTCGCAGCAGAACAATTATCCCAGGAATGACTTTACCAGTATCGTCAACCCGGGGAAATTTCCGGGTGATCATCATCACCTGAACCATATAATTATCTATTTTTCGATGGGAGAAGACCATGTCCAACCCAACCATTACCCATGACGAAACACCCATCCGGTTATTCAAATCCAACTTCCTGGAGTTCTTTACCCATATCAGCCCCATAACCATCACTGTCATCTGGTTACCGGTTAGCATTTACCTCTTTTTTCAACCGTACATCGCATCTGGCAGTTGGAATGGATCCATAGTCATTGCTTTTCTCGCCGGCCTATTTTTCTGGACGCTGGCAGAATACACCCTCCACCGGTTTGTATTCCATTTCCACGCCAAGTCACCCCGAATGGAACGGATAACCTTCCTGTTCCATGGGGTCCACCACGCGCAGCCGCAATGCAAAACCAGACTGGTTATGCCGCCTGTGGTAAGCCTGCCGCTGGCTGCCATCTTTTACGGTTTATTCTGGCTTGTAATTGGAAATTTATTGAAATCAGCCGTGTGGGTCAATCCGATGATGTCGGGATTTCTGATCGGATATCTCGTTTACGACCTGACCCATTACGCCACCCATCACTGGCCAATGCGTTCCCGTTTTGCAAAATTCCTTAAACGGTATCACATGCAACATCACTATAAGACTCCCAATGCCAGGTTTGGTGTTAGTTCGCCGATCTGGGATTATGTATTCGGAACGATGCCCGCTAACATCCAAAAGTAAATCACGAGTTCAATTCAGGATGACATCGGTCCTTTTCGGAAAATTGCAAGATAGATATTGATGAGAAGTCGAGTCAATCCAAGCGACCCAATGACGGCGATCAGTTTGTTTCCGAATCCGGGCACATAGATCCCGCTGCCTCGCTGAATAGCTTGCAAAGATCCCCTGACGACTTGCTCCGCGCGCATCCACATGATCTCCGGGATGCGCTGTTTAATTTTGAATTTTTCATATTCCGGCGAATCATGGAATTCGGTATGAGTAAATCCCGGGCACAGCGCCTGCACATGCACACCAGTACCATATAATTCCGTGACCAAACCATCGGTGAATGAATTAAGATAGGCTTTTGTTGCCCCATAAGTAGGGCTTCCGGTGGATGCTGAAAATGCACTCGTAGAAGAAACCTGGATGATATAGCCTCTTCCGCGCTGAATCATCCCGGGAAGCGCTGCCCTGGTGACACGGACAGTTGCCACCACATGCACATTCACCATCGTTAGTATGGCTTCTGCATCCGTTTCAACAAATAATCCGGGAACTCCAAAACCGGCATTGTTAACCACAAGTTCAAGGGAGTTCAGGATGGTAATTTTGTCAACCAACTGTTGTAAATCAGCCTGGTTCGAAAGATCTGCCGGGAAGACTTCCACGTGAATCGGATAGCGATCCATGAGATTTTGGGCCAGTTTTTCAAGCCGGTCTTTCCTTCGCGCGACAAGGATCAGATCATAGCCTTTGGCTGCCAATTGACGGGCAAATTCAGCGCCTATCCCGGCAGATGCTCCTGTGATCAATGCCTGTGCCTGGTTTTTTTCCATGGTTATCCATCGTTCGTGAGATGTGTAAGCTGATTATACATAATTCGTTCGATTCCTCGCTAAAGCTAACTCATTCTCATTTGGTATAATCGTTCTACATCCCCTTCGAGTTGGAGAAACAAATGGCGGCATCCACCAATTTTCAATCCATCATTATGAACTTGCAGGAATACTGGGCACACCAGGGCTGTCTGATCTGGCAACCCTATTATTCCCAGGTGGGTGCGGGTACGATGAATCCTGCTACCTTCCTGCGAGTTCTCGGACCAGAACCATGGAATGTTGCCTATGTGGAGCCATCTGTTCGGCCCGATGATGGACGTTACGGTGAAAACCCAAATCGACTCCAACAGCATTATCAATTTCAAGTCATACTTAAGCCCGACCCCGGTGACCCGCAGGAACTCTACCTCCGATCATTGCAGGCGATCGGGATCGATCCTGCTCAACATGATATCCGTTTCGTGGAAGATAACTGGGAGAGCCCGGCTTTAGGCGCCTGGGGATTGGGGTGGGAAGTCTGGTTGGACGGTCAGGAGATCACTCAATTCACCTATTTCCAACAGGCAGGTGGACAGATCCTTGAGCCAGTGTCTGTGGAGATCACGTACGGCCTCGACCGGATTGCCATCGCCCTGCAAAAAGTAAGGAATTTCCGCGATATACGTTGGAATGATGTTCGGACTGCCGGGGATGTGAATTTAAAAGCCGAATACGAACACTCCAAATATTATTTTGAGCTCGCAGATGTTGACCGAATTCGACAGATGTACTCCCTATTCGAAAAAGAAGCTGATGCAGCACTGGCTGCCGGTCTGGTTTTGCCTGCCTTTGATTACATTCTGAAATGCTCTCACACCTTTAATATCCTGGATACCCGTGGGGCAATTGGCGTTACCGAGCGTCAAGCCTTTTTTGGACGGATGAGAGACATGTCTCGTAAAACTGCCGACCTATATACCACCCAGCGGGAAGGGTTGGAATTCCCCTGGTTGAACGGAACGAAAGCAGACACAAATGATGTAATTCAAAAACCGGATTCTTCTTTAATATACCTGCCGAACCGCAAGCTTTTCTGTTTGAGGTCGGGACCGAAGAAATGCCTGTAACAGATCTTGATACAGGTATCATACAACTCAAAGAGCTCTTAACCGTCCTATTGAAAGACCAGCGGTTAGACTATACGCAAATCCAGGTGTGGGGTACTCCGCGCCGACTGGTTGCTCTGGTGGAAGACCTGAAGCCACGTCAACCGGATCGGGAATTAGTCGTTAAAGGTCCTCCTGCCAATAGGGCATTCGATTCCGATGGCAAACTCACCCCGGCAGGTGAAGGATTCGCCCGCAGTAAGGGTATTGAGCCCAACAAACTCCAAATCATGGATCTGGATGGCGGTCAGTACGCGGCTGTTGTGATCTCCGAAGTGGGTAAAACAACCATTCAAATTTTGTCTGAAGAATTACCAAAGCTGATCGCTAAGATCAAGTTTGATAAAACCATGCGTTGGAATGAAAGCAAAGTTGCTTTCTCACGACCCATTCGCTGGATAGTAGCGCTCTTCGGCGATCAGGTGGTTCCGTTCAGATATGCTTCCGTGTTATCGGGAGATCGAACGCGCGGCTTACGGTTTCAACAGCCAGAACAAATCCCAGTCAAAAAACCAGCCGATTATTTCCTCGCGCTGGAAATGCAGGGTATTGTTCTCAACCAGGAAGACAGAAAAAGGGTCATTCGCGAACAAGTCACCCGGATCATGCAAGAAGCTGAAGGGGATGTCATTATTCCAGAGGATCTACTAAACGAAGTCACGAACCTCGTGGAAGCACCCACTGCATTGCGCGGAGAATTTGACAGAGAACATCTGGATTTACCGAAAGAAGTCTTAATTTCAGTGATGAAAAAGCATCAACGCTATTTCCCGATCCAAAAGGGGGAAGGTTTACTGCCCTCGTTTGTCGTCGTCCGCAACGGTGATGGTCAATTCAAGGAAATTGTCGCCGATGGTAATGCCCAGGTCATTCGCGCCCGTTTTGCCGATGCCGCTTTCTTTATTCAAGAAGACCTACAGAAAAAATTGGAGGACTTCCTCCCGCGGCTTGACACACTCACATTCCAGGTCAAACTCGGCTCCATGCTCGATAAAATTCATCGGATCGAACAAATCGTTCCTCAATTGATGGACAATCTGCAGTTGTCTGAGGAAGAAAAACAGGCAACCCTGCGGACCGCCCACCTGTGCAAGGCAGATCTCGTCACCCACATGGTCGTTGAAATGACTTCCCTTCAGGGAATGATGGGAAAATTCTATGCGATTCAATCGGGCGAAACAGAGGATGTAGCAAAAGGAATTTATGAACATTACCTCCCCCGTTATGCCGGAGACAAATTGCCCAGCGGGAATGAAGGATTGCTGGTGGGGATTGCAGATAGACTGGATACATTAGCCGGTTTATTCGCCGTCGGGCTGGCTCCCACTGGAACCAAGGATCCATTCGCCCAGCGCAGAGCCGCTCTCGGTCTTGTCATTGCGCTGATGGAATCTAAGCAGGATTTTGATCTGGAGGAAGGTTTGGATATCGCAGCCCAATCTCTGCCGGTGAAGGCAACGCCAGATTCCCAGAAAGCCTGCTTTGAGTTTATTTTGGGCAGACTTCGCAGCTATCTGCTGGACCAGGGTTTCCGCTACGACATTGTGGATTCAGTATTATCCGCTCAAGGGAGAAATCCTGCCGGCGTCCTTCGCACCGTTAAAAGTCTCATGAAATGGATCAATTCATCAGAGTGGTCAACCATTCTGCCGGCGTATAGTCGGTGTGTTCGCATCACACGTGATCAAAAGGTCATGTTTGACGTGAATCCGCAATTGCTTGGTGAACCAAGCGAAGTGGAATTATGGGATGTGATCCGATCTGTTTCAGCAAAGACCCCATTTCAATCCTTTGACACCTTCATCGAGTCATTCGTACCGATCATCCCTGCCATCAACCGATTTTTTGAAGAGGTGATGGTCATGACAGACGACGAATCGATTCGGCAAAACCGGTTGGGGTTGTTGCAAAAAATCGCGGTCTTACCGTCCTATCTTGCTGATTTATCTCAGATGGAAGGATTTTAGACAGTCTCCATATTCAGAACCATTCAAAAAGCTCGGAGAAATCTCCGAGCTTTTAATATTATTGCTGTTCCTCATCTTCTTTTGGCGTCAAACCCAATTGGTTCGCTTCCTCAAAGGAAAGTAACCCCGGTTCTTTCGAATCACTGAAGGAAGCTTTGGCGGTTGCCGATTCCCAAAATGAATCGACCTCCTCGACTTTCACTTTCTTCTTGATCACGGCTGTAAATAAAGATTCAAAATCTTTCCCGGCTGGTTCCGGTTCAGAGGTTTCGCGGGTATCAGCAGTCTGAACCGGTTCAGGGAGAATGAGCGGCCCGGTCTTTGCCAGAGCCTGTTCCATCTCCGGGTGGGTTTCAGCAGGATACTCCTGGTTGAGCTCACCAATTTTCTCCATCAACTCCGTCATGGCAAAGGTCACTGCGTCAAAAGCCACTGCCATACGTACATTGGAGCGGGCATGTTTCATGAATACTATCAACAAATAACCGGGCATTGGTGATGCCACCAGATCAAACTGACCTCCTCGAATGGACACCACATTTTGAGGTGTATCCGGAAGCATTACCGTATTAATCCGTTGGAGAGCGTTGGCTGTGGATAAAAGGTAAGGGAGGATTTTGCTGGTAAGTGTGTCTTCCATAGGGTCACCGGCTGACGCCAGGATTTTCCCTCTTTCATCCGCCAACAATACCGCGATTGCTGACAACTCCTGCCGCAGACCGATCAACACATCACCCAATAGATCGGTTCGCAGGTCTATCACCTGCCGGGATGAGATCCGGGCGGGTTGTGATGATAAGCCCAGTAACCGTGAAGAAGTTTCGAGAAAATCACGCATTTCAACAGGTTTTGGATAAAACGCATCCGCACCGGCTGCAGATGATTTTTCTCTGAGCTGGGGATCATTCAAACCTGATACGAGAATGATCTTTACCTGGGGGGATGTCTTCCTGGTCTGTTTCGCGAAGTCAAGCCCGGATATCCCGGGGAGTTTCACATCACTGACGATGAGGTGGACTTCTGCTTTCGCTATCTCACGGACAGCATCTTCGGCAGTCGGAACCACCGTGACCTCGATATGTCCACTTAAAGTGGCAAAAGCTGCCTGTAGGAGTTGGCCCAGGACCATCTCGTCATCGATAATAAGAACCCGTTTGGCATCCATGACTTAAAAATTATATCATCATTAAAATTTGGAGTATGTCAATCCAAAATTGGTTTCTATCAATTGGAACCGCGCTCTCAGGTTGCCGTTTTTTCTCAAGCTATGTTACAATCCGAGCACATTTGGGGCATGGTGCAATGGCAGCACACCAGACTTTGGATCTGTGGATCTTGGTTCGAATCCAGGTGCCCCAGCCTTTTCAGAAAGTAAGAATGGGCAAAAATCTAAACCGTTAATAGAGCCAGGTCATTTAAGCCCTGGCTCTTTGTGTGCTAAAATGGAATAAGCCATTCAATTATATTTGCAGGAGCGCAATATGGATACAGTAGCGGTCATTCTGGCAGCAGGCCAGGGAACTCGCATGAAATCACGTTTGCCAAAAGTTCTGCATACTGTTCTTGGCAAACCTCTTGTGCACTACAGCCTCGAATCCGCAAAATCAGTCTCCAATCGAAAACCGGTTGTTATTATCGGACATGGCGCCACGCAGGTTAAAGAAGCGTTGGGGGATACGGTTGAATATGCCATACAGGAGAAACAACTCGGCACCGGTCATGCTGTCCAACAAGCGGAAGCGATCTTAGGGGATTTCGATGGATTAGTACTCGTAATCAGCGGGGACATGCCATTATTCCGGAAGGAAACCCTGGCGTCACTGGTTCAAACTCAGGTGGGGAACACCGGTCCCATGAGTCTGTTAACCGTCAAAGGGGAAGATTCACGGGGGTTCGGTCGAATTATTCGGGGAGTCGATAACTCTGTCAGCGCGATCGTAGAGGAAGCGGATGCCAGCCTGGAAGAATTATCCATTCGCGAATATAACGTCGGCGCTTATTGCTTTCAATCAGCCTGGCTTTGGCAGGCTCTTAAAGAGATTAAAACCTCTCCGAAGGGGGAGTATTACCTGACAGATGTGGTCGAAATTGCACGAAACCAGCGGAAGATGGTGAAGGCAATCTCTGTCAGTGAAGCGCATGAAGCGATGGGGATCAATAATCGGATCCACCTTTCCGAAGCGATAACCATGCTCAGACAGCGTATCAATGAGAAATGGATGAATGAGGGCGTTACCATCATTGACCCGGCCACAACCTATATTGAACCAGATGTGTTGATCGGGAAAGACACTACCATCTGGCCGAACACATTCCTAAAGGGCAGGGCATGGATCGGAGACAACTGCCAGATCGGTCCGAATTCCATTATTCAAGATAGTGTCGTTGGCCATCGCAGTACCATTTTGTGTTCGGTTATGGAGTACGCGATAGCTGAAAACGATGTCGAGATGGGCCCTTATTGCCATCTCAGAAAAGGCGCCCACCTTGCTTCTCAGGTCCATATGGGCAATTTTGGCGAGGTAAAAGACTCTTACCTTGGTCAGGGTACAAAAATGGGGCATTTCTCCTATATTGGGAATGCGAAAATTGGCACCAATGTGAACATCGGAGCTGGTACGATAACCTGCAATTTTGACGGGGTAAATAAGAATCCGACGGAGATCGGATCAGATGTATTAATTGGTAGCGATACCATGCTGGTTGCACCGGTCAAGATAGGAAACCGGGCGAAAACCGGCGCAGGTGCGGTTGTCACTCATGATGTTGCCGAAGGAGAAGTTGTCGCAGGCGTTCCTGCCCGTGCTATGAAAAAGAAGGGGAATGAACACTGAGTATCTGATTCCTACGCTGATCAGTTTAATATTCCTTGATCTGCTGCTAACCATCATTCGCAGTAGCATGGTGAATGCCCACCTACCACGCTTATTGAACCTGCGGGAAGAGCATGTCCGAGGTGTTGATCTGACCATCCAACGGATGGAGAAACCCCGCTTGCGGGTCAGTCTCCGTTTATCCCATAGCCTACTTCTAATTCTTCTGGCGGCTGTCCTGGTTGATTCGATACTCCGATCTCATTGGTTGGATGTTGATCAATCACTCACACCTCTTTACCTGGTAGGAATCACTCTTTTGGCGGGTATTATCCTATTCTCGTTAGAATCGCTGATCGATGGTTTCGTCTTGAAAGCCCCTGAGGAATGGGCATTACGATGCAGTGGAATGGCAGCCCTGATCGATGTCATCGTATCGCCGGTCTCCTCCATCGCGATTCGTTTGATGGGTCAAACAGAAAGCAGCCTTCAACAAATTACCGCCCCAACCGATGATGAATTAAAAACCTGGGTTCAACAGGGGCAGACAGACGGTGCGCTCGAAAAAGAAGAGCGCCAGATGATTTATTCCATCTTCCAATTTGGTGATACCCTGGCACGGGAAATCATGGTCCCCCGAATTGATATGCTCGCTCTGGATGTGACCACGGGCGTCGATGAAGCTACGGAAGCGCTAGTCAAGTCTGGCCATTCCCGAGTCCCAGTATTTGAAGAAACGGTCGACAATGTCATTGGTCTTCTGTATGCAAAAGATCTATTAAGTCATTTAAGTGAACATAAAAAAATCAGCGGTCTGCGGGAAGTACTGCGCCCGGCCTATTTCGTTCCTGAAGCCAAAAAACTGGATGAACTGCTCACAGAGATGCAAACCAAACGGGTCCATATGGCCATTGTTGTGGACGAATACGGCGGTGTGGCCGGGTTGGTCACATTAGAAAACCTGCTGGAAGAAATAATTGGTGAGATCCAGGATGAATACGACCAATTTGAAGAGCTGCCTTTCCAGAAAGTGAATGACACAGAATATGTTTTCCTGGGTAGTATCGATCTGGATGACTTCAATGAAGTCATGGGAACCCAAATTACCAAAGATTTGGCAGATACCCTGGGCGGTTTGATGTATGGTGAAATTGGACGCGTCCCTAGTGGTGGAGAACATGTCATCATCGATGGCGTTGAGCTGATCGTTGAACAAGTATTAGGACGGCGCATCCGTAAAGTCAGGGCAAGATCACTGGCGGATCAACCATCCATGGATGAGGACTCTCAAAATGTTGACCCAAGCAAAGAAGATTGAATTAATCCAACAGGCGATCCAGGTTAGGCAATTTTCTTATTCTCCGTACTCGCATTACGCCGTCGGAGCAGCTTTACTCACAAGATCTGGCAAGGTGTTTACCGGGGTCAATGTGGAGAATGCTGTTTTTCCGTTAACCAATTGTGCCGAACGGACAGCCATTTTCAAAGCGGTTACCGAAGGAGAAAAAGAATTCGAAGCCATTGCGGTTGTGACTGAAAATGCGGGTACTCCATGCGGTTCCTGCAGGCAGACTCTGGCTGAATTTAGTCTTGATATCCTGGTGATCATTGCCGACCTCGATGGAAAGATAGCGCATGAGATGTCGGTTGCCGAGCTTCTACCAGGCGCTTTTACTCCCGCGGATCTTGTTAGCTAATCCAAATGTGATGAAGGAAATGACATGACTGATCTTCCGCGCTCTTTTCGGGTTGAGGCGGTTGTATTACGTCACACCAATTTCGGGGAAGCAGACCGTTTTTTGATCTTGTTTACTCGACAATATGGGAAACTGAAATGTATCGCCAAAGGAATCCGTAAAATCAAGAGCCGCAAATCCGGTCACCTCGAACCTTTTACCTTGTCGTCTATTCAACTCGCCCGCGGGCATGATGTTCCGATCATTACACAGGCAGAAACCATCCTTTCATTTCAGGAGATTCATACCAACCTCGATCTTTTGGCACAATCGTCCATAGTGATCGAATTACTCGATCGTTTTACTTACGAAGAAGAAGAAAATCGAGGAGTTGTTTGTACTTCTTAGTAGACACTCTCAAACGTATTTGTGCGGGAGAGGATCCCTTCCTGGCGGTTCATTATTACGAGATGAGCTTGCTTGGAATTGTAGGATTCCGACCAGAGTTTTTCCAATGTGTCGTTTGCCGAAAAGAGGTTTTACCTGTCGACCAGTATTTTTCAGCTGCATTGGGTGGGGTGGTTTGTCCGACCTGCGCGAATTCAACAGAAGGTGCCCATCCCATATCCATGGAAGCATTAAAATATCTTCGCCACCTTCAGCGGAGTACTTATGAGATTGCCCGAAATGCTCATCCCAACCTACTCATTCAGCAGGAGATGGATGATCTGTTCCAACACTATCTATCCTATTTACTCGAACGGGGGTTGAACTCACCCAAGTTCCTCAGGGAAATTCAGAGAGATCAGCCCTCTACCGAATAAACAAGACGAGTGAAATTTCACTCGTCTTGTTTATTCTCTGTATCTGATCAAAGACTATCCAATTTCATCCACAATGGATACGGTGATCTTATGTCCAGCACGCTCGTGCATCATAAAGAACCCTATGGCAGCAACAACCGCCAGGATCCCACTTCCCCACCAGACCCAGTTGGGATTGATATTATCCATCACCAAACCCGCAGCCAGCGGTCCGATAGCCGATGGAACGATCCAGCACAACCCATAGACTGCCATATAACGTCCCCGCATATCTTCGGGAGCAAAACTGGCGACCAACGCCTGTGACGTGGGAACAGTCATCATCTCTCCGATGGTAATGATAAACATCGCAACCAGGAAGAGCCAGAAGCTGTAGACAAACCCATACATGCCAAATCCAATGGCATACAGGATGGATCCAACACGCCATAACGAGCAGAGGACGCTTCGCGTCCAACCGCCGGCTGATCCAGAACTGGAACAGTACAACCATGGCAGCATTCATGGATAGGATATAACCAAATCCCTGAGGAGGTGTTGCCCGGTAATCCCGCAGGAAAACCGAGAGTGTGCTGTTCATCTGGATATAAACGATCACCATCAACGTGGATATCAGCATGAAGGCGATATAAATTTTATCCTTGAACACAATGGCATACCCCTTGATGGTATCCAGCAGGCTCGGCTCATTCGCTTTTTCAATATGGGTGGATTCTGGCTTTGTCTCTGGAAGGAGAAAAAATACCAGAAAGGCTGTGATTGTGCTCATTATGGCATCGATGATGAAGAGATAGAGGTAGTTGATACCTGCCAATAAGCCACCGATCATAGGCCCAAGGGTCACTGCGAGGTTCGCCGTGACACGCAAGACGGCATAACCGGTGCTTCGTTTTTCCTCTGGTAGCATGTCGGCCACCATTGCCTGGTGAGCCGGTCCACCAGTATCAGCAAGGATGCCAACCAGGATGGCGACGAGATAGAAGACCTTGATGTCATCGACCAGTCCCATAATGACCGTGGAACCAGCCGACATGATGAGCGAGAAGATGATCAACGATTTGCGGCCATATTTATCGGCCAGCGCGCCGCCAATCGCCCCCCCGATGATGGACGATACAGAAAAGAATGCAAATAAAGTCCCCACTTCTGTCATTCCAACCCCAAAATGTTGGGTGATGTACAGGGCGAAGAAGGGGAAGATCAATGCTCCTCCCAACCGGTCTACAAAACTGGCGCCAACAAGCGTCCAGAATTTATCCGGCAATTCTCGATAAATTCGTTTAACAGACGATAACATGGTAGATTTTGCCTTACTGGAATAATGAAGAATACGATGGGACTATCGTCCTGGAACAATACAAAAACCCCGCCTGCCCGCGACATAATAGTATACGACAGAGTGAAGAAAAAGTTGCAGATGTGAAAATTGCCATATTCCCAAAATGAATACTTATCTTGCCAAGACTCTTAAATCCTGCAGGAAGTTAACGCCTTCTCACCTTTAACTAGACAGTCAAAAATGATAGTGTTAGAATGGGTGACATTAAGTATTGGGGGCTCGTCCAATGGTAGGACTGCAGACTCTGGATCTGTCTATAGAGGTTCGAATCCTTTGCCCTCAGCCTCTGATAAAGCACCCTACTAAAATCGCGGGTGCTTTATCTGTATATCGAAGGAGCAAGATAATGACTACTGACCCATCACCCACCTCATCACTAATTTCATTACGAGAGGCAATCGAAGAAGACCTGCGAACAGGTAGGTTTGACCATGTCCAGACCCGGTTTCCACCAGAACCCAATGGCTACCTTCATATTGGTCATGCCAAGGCGCTATGCATCGATTTTGGGATGGCAGAAGCCTTCGGTGGGAAGTGCAATCTCCGTTTTGATGATACCAATCCGGTAAAAGAAGATGTGGAATATGTGGATGCCATCAAGGAAGATATCCACTGGCTGGGTTTTGATTGGCAGGATCGGGAATTCTTTGCTTCTGACTATTTTGAGACAGCTCTACCAATATGCGGTGCAGTTGATCCAAAAAGGAAAAGCCTATGTGGATGATCTTTCAGCTGACCAGATCCGTGAGCATCGTGGAACCTTAACCGAGCCTGGAAAAGAAAGCCCGTTCCGGAACCGTACCATCCCTGAAAACCTTGAGCTCTTTGAGCGAATGCGGAAGGGTGAATTCGCGGATGGTTCGAGGGTGTTGCGAGCGAAGATCGATATGGCGTCGAGCAATATCAATATGCGCGATCCGGTCATGTACCGCATCTTGCACACGCCCCATCACCGCACCGGCGATGCATGGTGTATCTATCCGATGTATGATTTCGCCCACGGTCAAAGCGATTCTCTCGAAGGGGTAACCCACTCCTTATGTGACCTGGCGTATGAAGACCATCGTCCCCTCTATAACTGGTTCCTCGAGGAATTGGGTATTTTCCATACCCGGCAGATCGAATTTGCCCGGTTGAATATGACCTATACCGTGCTGAGCAAACGCTTCCTGAAGCAGTTAGTGGATGCCGGGCTTGTGCGCGGCTGGGATGATCCCCGTATGCCAACTCTAGGAGGGATGCGCCGGAAGGGATATACAGCCCGGGCTGTTCGTAATTTCATCGATCAAATCGGGGTAGCGAAGAACGAAAATCTGATCGAATTCTCCCTGCTCGAATACAATGTCCGTGAAGATTTGAATAAATCCGCGTTACGCGTGATGGGGGTGATCGATCCGGTCAAAGTGATCATCACCAATTATCCCGAAGGACAGGTCGAGGAATTGGAAGCGATCAATAACCCGGAAGATCCATCCGCGGGGACTCGCAAACTGCCGTTTAGCCGGGTGATCTTCATCGACCGGGATGATTTCCGGGATGTCCCTCCGCCAAAGTATTTCCGTCTGGCTCCGGACAGAGAAGTACGGCTTCGTTACGGCTATATTATCAAATGTACTGACTTCAAAAGAAACGATCAAACCGGCGAGGTTGAAGAAGTGTACTGTACCTATGATCCTGAAACTCGCGGTGGTTATGCTCCCGATGGACGCAAAGTACAGGGGACCATCCACTGGGTATCGGCAGCTCATGCAGTGAATGCGGAAGTGCGGATGTACGACCGTTTACTCACTCTCGAAAATCCGAACAAAATGGAAGAAGGGAAAACTTTTTCCGAATATGTGAACCCGGATTTGCTCAAAGTATTGACAGAGTGCAAATTGGAACCAGGATCTGCTCGATCCGGCAGCCGGCACTCACTACCAATTTGAGCGGAAGGGTTTCTTCACAGTCGATCCTGATTCCAAACCTGGAAAACCGGTTTTCAACCTCACTGCCACCCTCCGAGATTCCTGGGCGAAAATCGAAAAGAAAAACTGACTTCACCAAAATAGAAGAAGACCTCAACCTTAAGGTTGAGGTCTTTATTATTTAACCAGAGAGATCAAACCAAAACCGCCATACGCAAATATGACCGCTCCCATAAATGAAGTGAGCGCATTCGTCCACAGTGCCCGCCAGACCGGCACTTTATAGATTCCGCTGATCAAACTGACAAGCTTTGGTCCATACCCTGGCACCATTCTCCCGCCGATCAGGAAGAGGGGCGAATTAACCGGTGCTTTTCCCAAACCGAACGGCAAGCGTGATTTTTGTTTCTCAAAATCTGCCACATTTCCTATGTGGGTTCCAAAGTAATATTCGATCAGACCGGATAGTATATTCCCGAGCGTTGCAACCAGAACCGCTTCTCGCGGTCCAACGGCTGTTGTAATCAAAAGGGTAAACGGCTCCGATGGAACCGGGGATGCACCGATCGCAGCATAGAAAACCACCCCTACGATCATACCGATCCATCCGCTGCGCCGAATAAAATCACTCGCCTGTTGCATATCCTTCGAAAGGAGAAAAACGGGGATCATTACCAGGATCACGATCACAACCAGGATGGTAATGGTCCTTTTCTTGTTAGTTCCGTTGGTGTTATTCATAGGGCATAATTGTACTTGAAAACAGGCACTCGCATCTCGTTTGTTTTTTGCGGATTCTCTGGAGACCGTTCCATTTTCGGTATATCGGATTTATACTCTTCATGGGGCGTGGAAATTAATTTCGGAGGGACTACATGGAAATCACACCTGGAATACGCAGATGGATCATCAAACAGGTCTTGTATTTAGTACTAGTCATGGTAGCCCTTTTCCTGGGTTCAGGAAACTTTGGTTGGGTGGACGGCTGGGTGTTGATTGTCATTATGTTCATGGTTCAGTCAATAAGTGGTCTTTTGCTTTATCAAAAATCACCGGACCTTTTGGAAGAGCGGAGTAAAATGCAGGCGGGGACGAAGAAATGGGACCTCTTTCTCTCCGGGATCATGGCTTTTAGCACCCTGATCATAGCTATTATTGGTGGATTGACCTACCGTTGGCTGGGCGGAGGGTTTTTCCCGGCGGGTTTCCAGACTTTTGGCTGTATCCTTGGTCTGATCGGATCCGCCATCACAATCTGGGCGATGTATGTCAATCCATTCTTTTCCGGTACCGTTCGGATCCAAACGGAGAGGGATCACCAGGTTATCGCCCGGGGTCCTTACCGGTTCGTTCGACACCCCGGGTATCTGGGGGCGATGTTATTCTATCTCGCTGAACCATTCATTTTACGATTACCGATGTTGATTCTGATCTCCGGTTTGTTGATCCTGGTCACCTACTTACGTACGAAAAAAGAAGATCTCGTCCTCCAGGATGAGCTGCCTGGATATGTGGAATTTGCCACCCAAACGAAATACAGGCTGATACCGCGCTGGTGGTGAGGGAAACGGAAAATTTCCAGTCATGAATGAAATGACCCACCAATACATTGAAGGCGCGATCAAGTGGGCACTTGCCAGGATCGGATCAGATCAATATCCGTTCCTCTGCTACTCTTTTGTGGAAGATGCCTATGAGTTAGGAAATCATATCGTTCTGGACGGGAAAGGTTCCACAGCGCGGGAAGCCGCAAAAGCATACGGCTGCCAACCAGGCGATCCACCCAGGGGAAGTTATGTCTTCTTTGACAGCACCGGACCAATCAAAGGGGAAGTGAGAAACTGGGGGCACATGGGGTTGTCGCTCGGCGATGGACGGGTCATCCACACCTGGCAGGTGGTCAGAGTTGATTCGATCGAGGAAGTAGAATGCCTGGATAGTGGTCCCGATTGGACATCCCCGAAATATCTGGGGTGGGCAGCTGCGGATCAAGTATTAGTCGGAATGACGCTTGCTGAATAAAGCATCCTTCTTTAATTCGAATTCCTTGCGGGCATCCTTCACCACCCACCGAACCGATTTCGAAGGACTATCCTCCAACCTCAGGCAGAGATCCATGGCAGCCTGCCATAAGATCGAATTTCGCTTGCCGATCTGGCGTAACGCCCAATTCACCGCCTTTTTTACGAAATTCCGTTCATCATCTGCTCCCTTTTTCGATCAGGGGAAAATAAACCAAAAAATCATCATTGGTGGCTTTCTTGTCATGAACGGCCAGCCAGGCGATCATAGCAAACCCAGCCCTTTTTACATATTCCTCTTTCCGGTTACACCATTCAATCGCCTTATCTCGAGCGTAGGGTGTTTTTATAAATAAATTACCGCATACTCCGTCACAAATGTCCCATGAATCAAAATCGGCAACCCAGGCTTCCATTTGTTCCGGCGATACTTGTTTATGGTCATCCACCATCGAAGCGATCATCCTTGCTTCATGGATACCTGTTTCCCATAATTGTAGAGCCAGTGTATGGCTTTTGATCCCCTTCGCCATAGCTCGCAGGGTTGGCAAAGAAATCCCAAGCGCTTTATCAATCTTGATCCCATAATGCGCCATCCCCGCTGTATGAGCGGGGTTGGCGAGGGCATGCAATTGATCCAGGAGGGGTTGAAACCGGGGATCCATTACCGAATTGTTTAGAACAGGTAAAAGACGTATTTTCCTAACAATACCAGTGCGAGCAGAACAAGTAATAGGATCAAGACGATCACGATCAGCCAATTGGTCTTTCGGCGTGGGCGGCGGCGGATTGGCTCGGGTATCTTCTCTCGGACTGGTTCGACGGGTGGAGCGGCTTCTGTTGTCTCGACAACTGGCGCTGCCGGAGGTAAGTCTGCTGCAGCCGGAAAGCCAAAATCTTCCAGCATCATTGCTTTCTCACCCGTGGAGTTTACCGGTGGTTCGATGGATACCGACTGAGAAAGACGGTCATCCAGATTTTCTACCACTTCAGAATTCTGAGCTTCAGCGAATGTCTCCGGCTCCAACCTGGCGATCTCATCAAAAGAGTAGGTAGCTTCTTCCGCAGGTTTTGTTTCCTCCATCGCCGCTTCGACCGGGCTGGCGGGTGGTTGGGGTTCCCGTTCCTTATTAACTGGAGCACGTTCGCCCAATGCATCGGTCAGGTCACGATAGCTGAAACTGGCACTCTCCACAGACGGCATGGAGCCAGGTTCTTCCATCTCCTCTGGGATCACGGGTTCAACCTGAACGCCAAATGATTCCAGGCCTTTTTTCGCTGCCGGATTGAAAGGATTGATTTGATATACCTTTTGAAGACAATATATTTTCTTCTCCCGGTCCGGTACACAGGCAGACATCCACAGCCAGGCAAGTTCATTGTCGGGTTGATCTTTCAAGACTGTTGATAGGATCTTCGCTCCTTCAACCAGGTTACCCTGTTTAATGAGTTCGATCGCTTGATTGGTTTCCAAATCAGACATGGATACCCTCCTCGAATGAGTTATCTCAGTATGAGAAACTGTGCATGATATGTACCAGGTTACATACTAGCCTGCTTCGACCCATTCGATGCCAATACCGTGAAAGCGGGTCCGCATGACTTCCAGCGACTGTGGATTGTTGTCGACGAGAATGAATTGTCTGTTCAATTCCAGGCAGACTGCGCCGGTGGTCCCGGAACCAGCAAAGAAATCGAGAACGGTGTCGCCCGGGTTACTGCTGGCGAGGATGATCCGACGCAAGATACCCATTGGCTTCTGGGTCGGGTAGCCGGTTTTTTCGCGGCTGTTGGTCGGAACGATGGTATGCCACCAGGTATCAGTGGGTAATTTGCCCCGGCTGGCTTTTTCTTTTCCGACCAGGGTCGGTGCCATGTACGGGATGCGATCCACTTCCTCGCGGTTGAAGGTGTAGTGCAGCGGGTCTTTGGCGTACCAGAGGATATTGTCATGCTTGGGAGGCCATTTCTTGCGTGTCCGCCCACCGTAATCATATGCCCAGATGATCTCGTTGAGAAAGCTTTCCCGCCCGAAGATCGCGTCCAACAACACCTTACAGTAATGGACTTCGCGATAGTCGATATGGAAGTACAGGCTCCCGTCCGGTTTTAACACGCGGTAGGCTTCCATCAGACGCGGCTCTAAAAACGCGAGGTAATCATCAAAAATGTCCCCATACCCCCGGGAACCCAGCTTGGTCGTTTCATACCGGCGACCGGCGAAACCGGTCCGGTCACCGTTCTCGTTGTGAAGCGTCTGAATTTGAGTGCGAGATTGGATCTTGCCGGTGTTGAAGGGCGGGTCGATATAGATCAGGTCGATGGATGCAGTTGGGAGGGTTTGCAGAATTGGGAGGTTGTCTCCCAAATAGATCTGGTTGGGCATGGAATAATTTTAACATACGCAGGAAAAAGAGCGCTATCATTTTGCGGTTGGGCTTTGAGGTGTTACAGGATGCAATACATGTGGTTTGTCGGCAATCGGTAGAATATACCCGCCCGTGCATGAATGGCTTTTGCTCAAACAAGAAAAACAGCTCGGGCGATTTTCATCTGGGAGTAGGAGGCACTGCCTCCTACTCCCAGAGGCCCACTTCTCTTGATTTATTGGATGATGCACCAACGCAGGATCATTGAGGAGCTAATTGGTAGACTCCTCCGTTCAAGTCCATCAGGTAGATCTCACCGTCCTGATCCTCCCCGAAGGATGCGATCTTGTAATGAGTCTGGAAAAGAACTTTCGCCCGCCAATTTCCTTCCGTATTCACTAATCCCCAAATGGTGCCTGAGCAATAATCGCCGAACAAATAGACGCCGGCATATTGCGGGAGCGCCTTGCCGTGGTAAACCATTCCACCGGTGACAGAACAGCCGACATCGTGACCATATTCGAAAACCGGATCGGTCAATTCTGTATTGATCCACATCTCCGCTGTAAGGATGGGTTCCTTCGCGAATGTTCCAGCCAAAATTTGCCGGTGTGGACTTGGTACCAGACGCGAAATAATCGATCTCTTCCCATTTACCCTGCCCGACATCTGCAATATACAAGTCGCCCGTGGCACGATCGAAACTAAACCGCCACGGATTGCGCAGCCCGATCGCCCACACCTCAGGCGATCCGCCTCCAGACGCATAGGGATTATCAACCGGGATGGCGTATGGGCTTCCACCATCTACATCGATCCGTAAAATCTTGCCGAGTAGTGCACTCGGATTCTGACCATTCCCATTCGGGTCGCCCTGGTTACCACCGTCCCCCAAGCCGATCCACAGATATCCATCCGGTCCAAAGACCAATTGTCCACCATTGTGATTGGCATATGGCTGGTCAACCCGCAATAAGACCACTTCGCTGGAAGGGTCGGCCACCGGATGATCGGATGTATCTCCAGGTGGCGTGGTAAATCGGGAAATTACTGTATTTCCGGAATAATCGGTGTAATCAAGAAAGAAATAGCCGTTCTCAGCAAATTTTGGGTGGAAAGCGATTCCCAGTAATCCCTGTTCATTTCCGCCGCTGCCGACCCGGTCGCGGATATCCAGGAATGACTGCGGAAGGACCTGCTGATCTTTGATAATTTGAATCACACCCGCCTGTTCCAGTACGAATAAGCGTCCGGAGCCATCTCCCGCATGGACAAGATCAACCGGGCGACGCATGCCACCCACGATCAGTTTCCAACCTGTTCCTGCAGGGTCAGGGATGGAGGCAGGTGGAAGAGCTTCTGTCACAGGTTGCTCTGTCGGTGGAACCACGATGGATGGCTCTGGCACTTTTGTCTCAGTCGGGTTGGCAGTGGCAGCAATCTCTGTAACGGTTGGCGACTCCAATTTTATGGTCGGGGTAAGTGCTGCTCCCGGTTGATTCCCCGTGGGAAGTACCGTGCAACCGTTGATAAGAATCACCATTATGAGGGAAAGGAAGGTGGGAAAATTTCGTTTCATGTTTACCTGTATCTGACTGGTCATTCAAAAATACGTGGTTTTCGTAAGCCTGCACATTCTTGGCCTGTTACTGAAGTGTATCTTTTATTGGTTGTCTATACCGCCGAATTGTAGAATGTGATCGACTGCCCGGGCAGTTAGGCTAAATGTCCAAATTGTAGAATAGCCCGGGCAAAGAATTCTGTGGGTGGAAGAAGAGTGGCTAAGATGATGTGGTGATGTCCTAAAACTGGCTTGGGGTTCGGTAACTGGTTTCCTAATCCCAATAGATCAACGGTCTATCAAAACATCTTCTCTAAAGTATCCAATGGATCCTTTCCTTGGATCAATCCAGCCGATCCATTGCCAACCGTCCATTTCATGCCATCCAGGAGCGCACACATAGACGCGGAGATGAGCAAATCATCATGGATGGGTTTTCCATGGGTGGGTTCGGTCATTCCATCCGGTACGCCCCAGCGCATCAACCTGCCCGGTGAAGGTTGGACCGTCATCTGGCAATACTGCACCTGTTGCCAGAATGCAGTCTGATCAGTATCCCCTTCAACAAGTAGGTGGTCTTTGAATCGATCGGTATCCACGACGCTTAAGAAATCCCAGCCCAAACGACTCTTGGAAGCACTATTGAAGAGGAAAGGTTTTATCCGACCGGGGAAGGATTTCTGAAGAAAGGATGCCAATCCGGCTCCAATACCGGTTGCATCGATCAATAACGGGCGCGGTCTCCAGAGTTGAATAAGCCGCTTTAACTCGTCAAATAAAACGGTTTGAGATATGCCATGCCAGGTCTTGCGCTTCACAACGTGATACGTGGGCGCTTTTTTCTGATCGTCCAACAGAGAAGATAGATCCACTTCTACAACGGTGAGCGCGGTAGCATCCTGATCACGGTGCACGATTGAATCACCATCCATATCACTGGATTGCTCAAGCGTATTTTCCCCACCCACATCAACCAGAAACGAATAGATCCGGCCGGGTAAGGGAATTTCCTGCGGTGGATGTATCCCGCGCATCATCATCTGACGCTCTTTATTAAACATCCCGGCTTCCTCGTCAATTTCCTCCGAGAAGAATTGGGTGCGGATGATCGGGTGATATCTTCCCATCCGTTGGACTTGTTCCCGCAAGAAGGCGTCATAGGATGGAACGACTTTTGCCACTTCATCACCGGAGATATGAAACACCCGGCGGACCCCATCGCTCTCCTGCAACAGGCGGGCTGCGCGAAGTTCGCGGGCCAGCAGTGTCTGGCTTGTCCAGGCAGTTCCCCAGAATACACGGGTGGCATTGGTGCTGGCCGCCATGGGCGCGATTTCCTTGTCGTATTTTGTTATTTGAACATCCTGTGCTTCATCCACTTCGAGCAGCGCGGATGCGGTTGCCCCGACGATATGAGCCTGCGGCTCACCAGAAAAGAAACTGATCCGCGCCCGACCGATCCGATAAATATACCCGCTTTCCTTCTCCCATAGTTTTTGGGTGATCAATCCATTCTTCAGAAGCCTTTCCAACCGGTGCATGGCGTTGACACTTTGAGGTTTCCAGGTTGGGCTGACCTTCACGATATCCATTTCCTGCTGGCAAAAGATCGTCAATAGATAGGCTTCCAGGTTTGCCTGCAACTCATTTTTTCCGCTCTGCCGTGGAAACATCACCACAAAACTGAGTCCTCTCTGATTCAGCACCGAATCGACAATAGCCCTGGCCGGATCCATCTGGTACGGTCTAAGAGTGATCTCACTGTTTGTTTTCGAAAAGGTGAATGGATCAGCAATGGCGATGGAGAGGAAATGAACCAGTTCAGCCTGGTTATCCTGCTTCATTTCGCCCCGATATAAGCGGCGATGGCTGCCAGCAACAGGGAGAGGATGCTCTGTCCAACGGCTGCCAACGAACCCTGCGTATTTAAGCGAATGACGCCATCTGCCACTGTCCGCAAACGGGCTTCCTGGTCAGTCTGGCTACGTTCCAGGGATTCCACCCGCTGGATCAACAATTCGATTCGGTGAGCCTGGTCCTTTTCAAGACGGCCGATCCGGTTATCGAATAGATCCAGGGCGTGGTGGATCTTTTCTGTCCAGTAGAGTGCATCGGTTTCGTTCATCCCGTTTCCCGGACAAAATTAAATATGAGACTGGTAGCCTGCGCGATTGCTTTAAATATCGTGGCGCGGTCGTCCTCATTCCCATCCAGCAGTTTCTGGGTACGAAGAAGTGTGGAAATTTGCATGCACATCTGTCCTACAATCTTATAGAAATCAAGGATCACCGGGTCAGGTGCGTCATTTTCCATCAATTCCACCACCCTCCTAGTCAGGACCCGTAGAACAGCAATCTCGTTATGAATGCTGCCTTCCGGAATATCCAGAAGGTCAAGCAATTCACCGGAGTTGAACCGTTTGCTGTAGAAACCGTGTTTTAATGCGTTAATATTTCCAGGGGGCGCGCCACGTTTGCGAGCTGGGGATAGGTCTTCGGGATTGGTGTGAGGTTGTGTGTCTGTCATAGATTGTTTGTTCTATAATGATTATATAGAACCCAATACCCGGTTTTCAACCTGTCACAAGTGACAGAAAAACTCATCCTAGCGGATGAGTTTTTTGTATTGAAATGGAGTATTGTTCAGATTTTCGAGTACGCGGTGAGAAAATCCTGTTTTGAGATTCCCGCGCGAGTGAGGATTGCCCGCAGCGTGGATGCGTTATATGCAATTTGGTCGGGGATGGTCAACGGGAATTGGACCCCACTGGCTGTGTAATAGGATAAAGCGATGTGAGAGCCCTGTCGAACGATTCGATAACCAAGAAGTTCGAGCGCCTTGATCACCCGATCTTTGGGAGATATGTCCGGGATTGTCTCGTTCATACGTTGATTCCTGTTTCAGCCAGCATCGCATCCAGAACCAATGGACCGGTGCCGAATACTTCAGGACCAAAGGTTTCGACATGGAAAAGAATGGCGGAGCGTACATCTGAGAGGGCTTCTTTCTCCGATTCGCCGCTTCCGATCACTACCCCTTTTAAACCCAATGGATAGGCGACAAACCCATCGGTGTGTTTCTCAATTAATATTTTCACGGTTTTTTCCATCCAACCCTCCACACAATATCATTATATACAGCTTTTTCAAGTTTCAACCTATTTCTGGTCATTTTTATTCAGACTATCATTGCATGGATAATGCCGGATTGGAGGAGGAATCAAGTGCATTCTTGATCACAACTAATGTGATGTTAATTGGTTATACCAAACCTTAAATATTCACATGTCGGCATCTGATTCAAGTTATAATTTTTAGTGAATGCGAATTTATCGGCTTTTATTATTTATCTCCCTCTTAAGTATCCTCATAACCGGTTGCGCGGAGAGATCCGCATCCGCGAATGAAGCCGCGGTATACATCGAGAATAAAGGGTCAGATACGATGGTGAATCTGGCTCTCTCATGGGCGGAATCCTACCAAAAGCTTCACCCGGATGTACGGATATCGGTTTCCGGCGGTGGTTCAGGGACTGGAATAGCCGCGCTCATCAATGGCACCGTGTCCATCGCGAATGCATCCCGCGCGATCAAATCTGATGAAATTGAATCCGCCCAAAAAGGGAATGTGAATCCAAAGGAATTCGTCGTTGCCAAGGACGCCATAGCCGTCATCGTCAACCCGAATAACCCAGTCTCAGAACTCAGTTTGAAACAAATCAGTGATATCTACAGCGGAAAGATCAACAATTGGAGCGAAGTTGGCGGGGAAGACCGTCCCATTGTTCGGCTTTCGCGTGAGACCAATTCGGGCACGCATGTGTATTTTCTTGAAACCGTGTTGCGTTTGGGAGAGAAAGGGAATAAAACCCTTTTCAGTACAGACACCCTGCTTTTGCCTTCGTCAGAAGGCATCACAGCCGAGGTGAGCGACAATCCGAACGCCATCGGCTATGATGGCCTGGGGTATGTGATACCGGAAGTCAAGATGATCCTGGTCAGTAAAGCGGATGGAGGACCATATATATTGCCATCTGCTGAGAGCGTAAACAATAATAGCTACCCAATCGCACGCGATCTGTATATGTATACCAATGGAGACCCGGTGGGAATCGTGAAAGACTATCTCACCTGGATAATTTCCCCTGAAGCCCAACAAATTGTCACTGACCTTGGTTTTGTGCCGATCAAACAATCTGGAACCGCGCTGCCATGAAGGATCAAACTCCATTTTTCGAGCGGATCATCACCCGTGGAATTCAGTTATCTGGATACTCCTCCATTTTATTTGTGGGTCTTATCCTCTATTTCCTAGTCAGCGAAGGGATACCCACATTTGCTGAGGTCGACCTCTCGAATTTGATTGGGATTCGATGGTATCCGATCGAAAGCTTATTTGGATTATTGCCCTTATTACTGGGAACCATACTCGTCACATTTGGCGCAGCGCTGGTGGCCATTCCATTCGGTGTTGGCACCGCGATCTATATATCGGAAATAGCACCTGGCTGGCTCAAAGAAATACTCAAGCCGATCGTGGAGATCCTCGCCGGTCTACCATCGGTGATGCTTGGCTTCCTCGGGATACTGGTAGTGTCGCCATTCCTGCGACGGTTCCTTGACCTGCCTACCGGTTTGACCGCTTTTACCGGTGCCCTCCTTCTCGGTGGGATCGCGTTACCCACCATTGTCTCAGTGGCTGAAGACGCTCTAAATACGGTCCCACGGGCTTATCGTGAGGCAGCATTGGCGGTTGGCGCCACTCGCTGGCAAACGATCTGGGGTGTAACACTCCCTGCTGCCCGTTCGGGTGTACTTACCGCGGTGATCCTGGGGGTGGGGCGTGCGATTGGAGAAACCATGACCGTGATGATGGTCACAGGAAACGCCCCTGTCTTACCGATCAAATGGTTCTCCTTATTCGCGCCTGTCCGTACCATGACCGCTACGGTCGCCTCGGAGATGGGCGAAGTGGCCACTGGTTCCACCCATTATCATGTCCTCTTCCTGATCGGGATCATCCTCTTCCTGATCTCATTGGCTGTAAATATTACCGCTTCCGCGATTGTCTTCCGGCAACCCAAACGGTCGGAGAGGATCCTCTCATGAGAGATCTGACGCACACCCCAAGAGGAAAACGGATCACCGAGCGGGTCGGATTCGCCGGCATGACGTTCATGACCCTCCTGACTGTGATACCTATCATCGCTGTGGTTGTTTATATCCTGAAACAAGGACTTCCGGCGATCAATTGGACTTTCCTCACCCAGATGCCCGAAGACGGAATGCGGCAGGGTGGGATCCTCCCGGCCATTGTCGGCACCCTTTACCTAACGCTGGGTACTGCCCTCTTTTCTGTTCCGCTGGGTATTGGGGCGGCCATCTATCTGGCTGAATATGCCTCCGAGAACCGATGGACTCGCGCGATCCGAATCGCCATAACAAACCTGGCGGGGATTCCATCGGTCGTGTATGGTCTGTTCGGATTGGGTATCTTTGTTCTGTTCTTGAATCTCGGCACTAGCATCCTGGCTGCCAGTCTAACACTATCCATTATGACCTTGCCGGTGATCATTTCCACCAGCGAGGAAGCTCTTCGATCGGTTCCAAACAGCTTCCGGGTGGTCAGCACTTCCCTGGGGGCGACCCGCTGGCAGACGATCAGACGGATCGTGTTGCCGCAGTCCCTGCCGGGCATCCTGACCGGGGTCATCCTTGGGTTGGAGCGAGCGGCAGGTGAAACCGCACCAATTTTATTCACCGGTGCGACCTTCTTCCTGCCCCGCCTGCCCCATTCCCCGCTGGATGCCACGATGGCCCTTCCGTACCATCTTTTTGTCATTTCCACGCAAGTGCCAGGTATGCCGGTCAAGATCCAATATGGAACTGCTCTCGTATTACTGGTTTTTGTGGTCGGGATGAATTTGATCGCATCCGTTATCCGTTCCAGGGCACGAGCGAAGAGGCCGTGGTAACACACCATGAATATTATTGAGATAGAGCACTTCTCACTGCAGTACTCAGATGGCACCGAAAGCCTGAAGGATGTCACTCTTTCGATTCCAGCCAATCAAATCACCGTTATGTTCGGACCCGCCGGTGGTGGTAAATCCACCTTGCTGCGAGCACTCAATCGGTTGAACGACCTGGCAGATGTCACCAATATCACTGGGACCATCATCGTCGACGGAATCAATGTACTCGATCCTGCCACCAACCTGGTGCAGCTCCGCCGAAAGGTGGGAATGGTTTTTGCGCGCCCGGTCCCTCTGCCCATGTCCATTCGAGAGAATATCACCTACGGATTGGAAGTGGCAGGCATCACGGATAAGGCAAAATTGGATGAAGTGGTGGAACAAACCTTGAAAGATGCAGTGCTATGGGATGAAGTACATGACCGGCTGGATTCATCCGGATTTGCCCTATCGGGCGGACAACAGCAGCGTCTTTGCGTTGCCCGAGTCCTGGCATTGAATCCCACCGTCATCCTGTTGGATGAACCCACCAGCGGTCTGGATCCAATTTCCACCGCGAAGATCGAAGATTCGCTCCAGCATCTTAAGAAGAGATACACCATTATCCTGGCGCCCCATTCCGTTCAGCAGGCATCGCGGGTCGCTGATTTTGGCGCCTTCTTTTTACAGGGCGAACTGGTGGAGACTGCCCCCGGTAAAGATATCTTCACCAAACCGGTAGACCGCCGCACCCAGGACTACGTCGAAGGCCGTTTTGGGTAGGTTTTCTTCTCAAATCCAAATTTCCAATATTGTTGGTTTCCCATCAGGTCGTCAGTCGCCCCTGTGTACAGGAACTTGAATAGGAAATGCAAGAAAAAATCCCCCGAGCCTGGCATCGTCGCCATCGGGGGATTTTATAAACTTTTGGTAGAATAGATCTAGGTTATCTCCAGATCAGCCAGGCAAAAAGACTGATCAGACAACCCTAAAAACACTCCGCCAGCCACCTCAAGGGGTGTGTGACCCAGTACTTCTTTCAATTGTTTTTCATTGATGGGATGCCCCTGGAGAAGTTCATTAATCAATACATTGATCTTGCGTGCCTGCATTCCTGCCTGTCGCCGGACTCCGGTGGCGTCATAAATAACGATCATACTGACGCCGACCGCCAACCCGAACAGGGGATTGTCAAAACCATGGAATAGGCCGATCGCCAATGTGGCGGCAGTCATCATGGCGGAGTGGGAGCTGGGCATTCCACCTGCGGTGAACCACAAGCCCCAATGGATCTTTTTCGTCCGATAGTAATCAATTGGGATTTTCAGGGTTTGGGCAAGCAGCCACGCAGCCAAACAACACAAAAGCACCTTATTGTTGAGAAGGGCTCCCATAATTGTATTTTATTCCTCGTCCGGTTGATTGTTTGGATTGCTGGTCTGACCGAGTGTTTTTATTTTCAGTTCCGCCTCATCCAACAGCCGATTGCAGTGATCTGCTAAAGCTTGTCCGCGTTCATATAAACGCATTGATTCTTCCAGGGATAATTTTCCAGTTTCCAGGCTTGCGGTGATCATCTCCAATTCGGATAATGCTTTTTCATATGCCATCTCTTGGATGGGTGGGTTTGTCTTTGTCATTCATTCACCTGTTATTGAGTTTCCACCCGGAATGTACCATCGCTAACGCGTACGTCCAGCTGGTCTCCTGAAGTAATTTGATGCACGCTGCGTACCAATTCCCCTGTCCCTGGAATCATCACGAGGGAATAGCCTCTATTTAGTATGCCGAGAGGATTAACAGCCTGTAGTTTCGCAGTCAGTCCGAGCAAAATATTGCGTTTATGGTCTGCCTGATAATGAATGGCCTGGTCTATCTGGTGGAAGAGGTTTTCGACTGTCATCCTACCCGATTGGATCTGGTTTTGAGGGGAACGCCGCTCCAATTGATGGCGAAGATATTGGAACTGTTGTTGGTGATCTTGCACCTGTTCTCTGAATTCTTTCTTCAACCGTAACCTGAGTCCTTCGGTGTATGCCCGAAGATCCCACTGGTCCGGTGTAGCCAATTCAGCCGCAGCAGTCGGAGTGGGTGCCCGCAGGTCAGACGCAAAATCGGCCAGGGTAAAGTCAGTTTCATGTCCCACTCCGGTAACCACCGGGATGGGACTCGCCGCCACTTGCCTGACCACGCCAGCATCGTTGAATGCCCACAGATCTTCTAGTGAACCCCCTCCCCTTGCCAGAAGTATTACATCCGGGGGATGGATCATTTGAAACAAGCGTTTAAAAGCCAATTTGATGGATGCAGGTGCGTCTTCGCCTTGTACCGCTGTTGGAGAGATGATGATCTCTGCAAGCGGATATCGACGGGATATGGTGTTCAGGATATCCTGCAACGCCGCACCGGTGGGGGAGGTGATGACACCGATCCGGGCAGGGCGAGCTGGCAGGGGGCGTTTTCTTTCAATATCGAATAGACCTTCCGCCTCCAGTAACGCCTTACGCCTCAGGAACTCTTGATATAACAGACCTTCTCCGGCTATGCGCACAATATCAGCGATCAATTGATATTGCCCACCAGCTTCGTACACCGTCAACGAACCATGCACTTCGATTTGCTGTCCATCGAGGAGTGCCACCCGCTGCCGGGCAGCCTGAGTCCGCCACATGACACAGCGCAATTGAGCGGATGCGTCTTTGATGGTGAAATAAATATGCCCCGACGCTGGTCGCGATAGATTGGATACCTCGCCCTGCACCCAACAATCCTGCAGATCAGGATCGTTCTCAATTCGTTCTTTGAGATGCCGGGTAATCTCCGCGACTGTCCAAAATTGGGTTTGTAGATCAAAGATACTGGGCTGCACATCTCAAGGATACCCTTGCCCTTCCAGCCTGTCAATCAATCCCGAGGAGCTCACGATGTCAGAGGAAGATTTGCCTTATCCATCCCTTTTCTATATAATGTACAAATATGGATCACCTATTCACTCCCTGGCGACGAGATTATGTGCAGAGCTCGAAAATCCCCGGCTGCATCTTCTGTTCAGTATTGGATGGTACAGACAAAGATGGGTTGATCATCTTTCGTGGGCAGTTGTCTTATGTGATCCTGAACCGGTATCCATATACCAACGGCCATCTGATGGCGGTCCCATATCAACATGTGGAATCGCTGGAGATGTTGGATGCTCCCACCCGGGCAGAGATGATCGAGCTGGTTTCACAAAGTATTCATGTTCTGCGGACGGTCTATCAGCCACAGGGCTTTAACCTGGGTGGTAATATTGGTCAGGCAGCGGGCGCAGGCGTTGTAGACCATGTCCACCTGCATGTGCTGCCAAGGTGGACAGGGGATACGAATTTCATGACGGCGGTCGGCGGCACTCGGATCTTGCCCGAGACCGTGCAAGACTCGTGGGAAAGAATTCAAAAAGCCTGGAAATAAAAACTCCCTGCTTTTCAGGACAGGGAGATGGAAACGAACACCTCAAGATGGCGCTCTGCCATTATTTTATTAAAGCAATTCTTCGAGTATCTTGCGTGCCAGGGTCGGATCTGCTTTTCCCTTCATTTTCTTCATCACCTGACCCACAAACCAGCCAATCAAGCTGACCTTTCCACCTTTATAGGAACTAACCTCCGCAGGACTTTCCGCGATCACTTCCTCGCAAACCAGAGCGGATAGCACTGTCGTCGCTGACCTTGGCCAACCCTTCAGATTCCACCAGCTCAATGGGTGATTTCCCTGTGCTCTCGACTTTCTCTAAAAGCATCTTCCCGGTTGAGGTATTGATCGCATTTTGATCCACCAACCGGATGATCTCAGCCAGGTATTTAGGGGTTAGCTGAAGACTGTCTGGTGAAATATTCTTCTCATTAATGAGGCGCAAGACATCATTCATCAGCCAATTGGAGACACGCTTAGGATCGCCGCCATAAGCCTTGACAGCTCCCTCAAAATAATCAGACAGGTTGCGTTCGGATGTAAGGATGTCTGCATCATAATCGGGCAAGCCGTATTGATCGGTAAACCTTGCTCTCCGTTCCAAGGGCAGCTCAGGGAACCCGGAGAGAATTCTGCTCCCGCCAGGCATCGTCCAGGTACAACGGAAGCAGGTCAGGGTCGCGGAAATAGCGATAGTCCGCTTCCGTCTCTTTGGATCTCATCTTCTTGAGGGTGCCCGTATCTTCGTCCCATTCCAATGTCCAGGCTTCGATGCGGTGCCCTGCTTCCACCTCGCGGATCTGCCGTTCCACTTCCTTTTCAATGGCGTCTTTGACGGCTTCGATCGAATTGACATTCTTGATTTCCGTCTTCGGGTTGAGAATGGTCTCGCCCTTGAGCCGGATCGAGACATTTGCATCGCAGCGTAGATGGGCTTTTTCCATGTCCGCTTCCGAGATACCCAGCCAGCGAAGTATCTGGCGCAATCGGATCAGGTATTGGGCGGCTTCATCCGCGCCACGCAAGTCAGGTTCAGTCACCATTTCGATAAGCGGAACACCACAGCGGTTGAAATCCACCCAACGCTCGCTGCCCTGGTTTTTGGTCTTACCGGCATCTTCCTCGATATGGAGTTTGTGAATGCGGACTTTTCGGATGCTGCCATCCTGGAGAGGTAGATCGAGATATCCACCTTTGGCGAGCGACTCGTCGAATTGGGAGATCTGGTAGCCCTTTGGAAGATCTGGATAAAAATAATTCTTCCGGTCGAAGTAAGAAACCTTGGGTATCTCTGCGTGCATAGCCCGGGCGAGTAGAACGGCTTTTTCTACCACTTTTTCATTCAATACCGGCAGGGTCCCAGGTAAGCCGCAGCAAACCGGGCAGATATTGGAATTGGGCGGCTGGTTCCAGCTATCCGCCTTACAGGAACAGAATATCTTGGTTTCGGTATTCAACTGGATGTGTGTTTCCAGTCCAATCACGGTTTCATAATCAGGCATACTTTCTCCTTACCAAATATTATTCACCTGTTCAGGTTGTATACGTGAGATGGAGCTTTTCCAACCCTTTTCCGAGTAGCGGGTATCGATAATCCTGGTGTTTCAGGATTCTCAATCCGGCGACCAGCGCCAGAGTTTGGAAGCCAGCCACAACAATCATTGAAATTAAAATCATACCCAAGGCAAGCAGCAGAGAGAAGCCGAGTACAAGTATCCCCGCTCCGGAAGAGCCGAGACTCACACCCTGATCCATCAGGAATGCAATTGGAATCATCATGACCGAGTAGAGGATATAGGCGACACCAACCAAAGCATAAGAGGCCAAGGTCTGGAGAGATTGGAAGGCTGCTGCCTGAATTGTCTGAAACCAGAGTTTTGTCCCTGCTGAGAGATGGGATATCCAGATCGTCAGCGGAACAAATACGCCAAATAAAGGATTAAATGCCGCGAAATGGCATAACGCCTGGATCAGTTCCGATTCCGCATCCTCGACCCCTGGATGCGAGGACAGCGTATCCTCCAGGTCTGGTGAAACATTCCGGTCACCTGTGATTCGACGGCGAATCCACCCACCCAACCATGGATAATCAAACTCTATGCCAAGCATGCAGGCAATCCCTCCGATCACACCGAGGATCAGATATGCCATGGATCCGACGACTAGTAACCCCAATGCAATGAGTCCTCCAATAATGAGGAGGTTTCTGGAAGTGGTTGTACTTGTATAGAAGATGGCACCTATCAAGGATAGGATCAGGAAAACAATCATCCCCACCAGAGCGAGGACTAACCCTCCGACTGACTGAGATACCTGGAATGCCAATGCCTGTAACGCCTGAAAGCTGACATATTTGGATCTGTTTCGTTGGCTGGACCAGAAAACGGCAGGCAGTATCATCCCAAAACCGAATATGAGGATGCTGAAATGACTTAATGCCGCCATCATTTTTTGTTCAGTGCTCAAGTTTGACAGGGCGGTCATGTATTACCTGAGAACCTGCGGTTTGATCTTACGCCAGGCGGCATCAGCAGTCGCCTCTTCATAGGCTCGGCCGATGCGGAATAGAACCGCCTCTGAGAAATCAGGTCCGAGCAATTGAATACCCAACGGTAAACCGGATTGGCTTAATCCACCCGGAAGCGAGATGCCCGGTATTCCAGCATGGTTAGCTGGCACAGTCAGTTGATCAGCATATTGCATTAACACTGAATCGCCGTAGACCGCGTCGATCGGGAAGGCGGGAGTAGGCGTGGTTGGGGTGAGGATGGCATCCAGATGATATTTACCATTCGGGTCGAATACCTCATCAAAATCCTGCCTAATCAAGGAACGGACTTTCAAAGCCCGGTTGTAATATTGTTCACTATACTGCGCTGCGCTGACATACATCCCCATCAGAATCCGCAATTTTGGCTGCAGACCAAATCCCTCCGCCCGGCTTTTGCGATACAACGTGCTTAGATCATCCAATTCACCGGGCGTACGATACCCGTATTTGACCCCATCAAAGCGATGCAGGTTCGAGGCGGCTTCCACCCGTGAGATCACGAAATAGGCTGGAATCCCAAAGCGGGTGTGTGGCATCGGGATGTTTTCGATAATTTCAGCACCCATCGCTTTTAATAATTCCGCAGCCTGACGCACCGGAGCAGCGATATCCGCTGGAAGAGCTTGTTCGAGCAATTCGCCGGTTTGTGGGTCGGGATAAGTGAGACGGAAATAATCGGGGGAGAGTCCAATCCGCAGACCTTTGACGCCTTTTTGTAACTCGGTCAGATAATCGGGTACAGGTGTGACAGCTGCGGTGCTGTCCCGCCGGTCCGCGCCAGCGATCACCTGCAGCATCAATGCAGCATCGGTCACATCTCTGGCAACAGGTCCGGGGCAATCCAATGACGAACCGAACGCGATCAGCCCATAGCGTGAGACCCTGCCATAAGTGGGTTTGACGCCCACAACTCCGCAGAATGCCGCCGGTTGACGGATAGAGCCCGCGGTGTCGGTACCGAGGGAAAGAGCGCCTTCTCCTGCTGCAACTGCGGCTGCACTCCCACCGGACGATCCACCAGGCACCGTCGAGGTATCCCAGGGATTGCGGGTGGTGGGTTTGAAGGCAGATGACTCGCTGGACGATCCGTAGGTAAATTCATCCAGATTCACTTTTCCCAGCATCAAACCACCTGCTGATTCCATCTTTTCCACCGGGGTAGCCGTGTATGGCGCGGTAAAGTTCGCCAGGATGCGGGATGCCGCCGAGGAGACTGTCCCCTGCACGCAGAAGATATCTTTCACTGTGAACGGAACACCGGCCAATAATCCGAGGTCTTCCCCGAGGGCGATCTTCCGATCCACCTGGCGAGCCTGGTCCAATGCCCGTTCTGAGCTGTACGAAATGAACGCATGCACCTTGCTGCGGTCTTCCGCAGTGATCTCGCCCGCATCCAGCGAACCCGGGCGACCATCCACTTCACCAATCCGCTCCATTGCGCTCTGCAATGCTTCCACGGCTGAAGCCTTCCGGTTCTTGATCAATTGAGAGATTTCGATTGCTGAAAGGTCGCAAAGCTCCATAGTTCTCCAGGGCGTTACAAAATCATGGGGTGAGGAGAAATTTGGTTTCCGCTCACCCCATATGGTTGATTAAGTATTCTTTCAATCCAATTTCGTGTGTGGAATTTCAGGCACCACGTAATAGCGGTCCTCCGTTTGAGGGGCTTGCGCCAAAATGTCATCCGGGTTCGGATATGGAATCCATTCATCCTTGCGGGGGGGTGCGGAAATTTCGCGTGGAAACGGTACCCCATGTCTGGCAGTCGGAATGGAATCATCCACTGGGATCGCACTCAGTTCATGGATTGCTTTTAGTTGATTATTCAGTTGTTTCCGCAAATATTCTGATTCGGTAGCATCCAATTCAAGCGCAGCCAACTTCACCATGTGTTGGAAAACTTCCGGAGTCATTTCTTCAGTCATACATCCTCTAGGGTGAGTGAGGGATGGTTGGAGTTTGAGTTGGCGTGGGCACAATCACGTTAAAAGTGACATTTCGTGTATCGGATAATGCTCCTGAATCGGTAACTGTGATATTAAAGCTGACAATTCCGCCAATTCCTTCCGGAGCGTTCCCCGAGAGGGTGGATGTTTTGTCTGGATTATCACTGCAGGTCAACCAGCTCGGAGCCGGAGCCGGAGAAAGGGTACAGTCGAAATCCAATGTATCCCCGGAATCCGGATCGATCGCTCTAACAAGCCCTTCATAAGGATACCCCGCTTTCCCCTGAGGAGCAGTAATAACGGTAATGGTCGGCGGCTCATTGACGCTTGTAACGGTGATAATAAACTTCTTTTCAAAAAACATACCCGTCGAATCAGTGGATCGTACGCGAATGCTTAAGCTTGGAGTAGTTTCCGCATTGAACGAAGCTGTGGTCTTGAGGGTATCCCCGGAGATGAGAAATAGGTTGTTATTGTTATCACCATCTCCAGCTATCAATTTGTACGTGAAGGGTGAATCTGGATCACTTGTGGTAAATTGTCCAACAGTTGTGCCGGCTGTTTTGTTTTCTGCAATTGTGGTCGTACCCAGTGTTATATCAGTTGGCCAGGAAAGTGTCCCAACTGAGATATAGACCATTCCGAAGTCTGTAGAACCTGGCTCATCGGTCATTTTATATTCAAAACTATCCAGACCAACGAATCCCGCGGCAGGCCAGTAGACAATGTCGGTAGATGAACCACTCACCTTTTCTACATTGCCATGCTTTGGGAATTTGGTGAAGTTGACAATTCGGATGGGGAGTCCAGCGAAATGATAGTCATTCGCGAGGATGTTGACCCGTACGGAGGATGGCGCAATGTCCATTTCTACAAAGTCGTCCACTGCCCCGAATGGTGGTGGACCACCTGGTGTTCTGGTGGGTTTTGGGGTGGGCGTCTTGGTTGGTTTGCTGGTTTTTGTTGCCGTGCGCGCCGTTCCATTGACGATGATGATGACGCCGCTAGCTTTGGTGTTGGTAATGGACGGTGTCAGAGTCTTGGAAGCAGTAGCAGTTGCGGATTTACTGGGCAAAAGAAACACTGTATTGGTCGATGATGGTGTTGCGGTATTTGGCTGGGTAGGTTCGACCGTGGGAGGCAGAGGTGATTTTGTCCAGGTAGGCGGGAACACGGGAGGGGTAACCGTGGATGTAGGCAAAACCAGAGCGTTTGGTACGACAACGGGTCGGAACGCTGCTGGTAATACCTGATTGGGCACCAGGAAAATCACGCCGAAGAAGACGATCATCAGCACAATCCCGGCACCCAGTATGATGGATAACATGTTCCAAATGGATGGTTTCATCGCATTAGCCCTTATTAAATGAATACGCACTCTCTCCGCGAGATTAAAGACAGTATATACTAGTTTCAATGCCTGTCAAGAACAGTCTGTTTACAGCTACTCGACAAAACGCACAAGGCTGATACACATTGATAGGGTAGTGTGTGTTAAAATTTACTGGGTGGTGTATATGAATGGGGTATCCGTAGTTATTCCAGCTTTCAATGAAGCCGACCGAATTCATCATGTATTTCAATCCTTATCAGGTATTGATTACATCGATGAGATTATTGTTGTAGATGATGGTTCCATTGATGATACTACTTTGGTTGTCAATGAGTATCACAAACGTGATCCTCGCATCACATTGATCACAAATCCATCCAACCTGGGCAAAGGGCAAGCTGTTTATTCGGGTGTGCATGCTTCCAGGAATTCGGTGATCCTTATGCTGGATGCGGATTTACAGAAACTCACATCGGCACAGATCGATCTATTGTGCCAACCAGTTTTGAATGGTCAGCAGGATATGACCATCGGTGTATTCAAAAAAGGGCAATGGGCATCGGATTTTTCCCATTGGATCACACCCTGGCTCTCAGGTCAGCGCTGTCTGAGGACAGAGTTATTCAATGTGCTTAATCCTGAAGCTGCCAGTGGATACGGTCTTGAGACGGCGCTAACGATTGCTTCCCATCAGTATCAATGGCGGGTTAAACGGATAAGCCTGGTAGGTGTCAGCCATCCACCGAGTGAGATCCACCGAGGTTCTATTAAAGGGTTCCTCAACCGACTGAAGATGTATATCCAGATCATCCGATCCTGGTATATATCCACCACTAATAAGATCCTAAATTCAGAACCCTCCCATAAATAACATCTACGCGAATCGGATGGAGCAGCCTGGCATCAGGCTGCTTTTTTGATTTGCTTCTCGAGCGTTTAAAATCGGATTATTTCGCCAAACCCATGTCAGCCAACAACTGCTCTGCCGGTGCGAAACCTTCATGATATTTCAATGCGAGGCGCAGGTCTTTTTGCGCGCCTACGGTATCACCCAGCGCCAGTTCAGCCCTTGCCCGCCAATAATAACTTTCTTCCAGAATCGGTTCAGACATCGCATCGAGGGTGGTCGTAGCCAGGTTGATCACATCCCAGTATCTCCCGGTGAAATAGTACGCATAGTAAGGACCAGTCTGGTACCAGACAGCGCGGTATGGCCGGTCGTCTTCCGGGATGTTGGGATAAATCGCATAGGCTTCATCGTACATCGCTGCCGCGGTGGAGTAGTCCTGAAGGGCAACCAGGTTCGTCCCTCGATTGAAATAGGCAAAAAACTGATCTCTTCCGGATAAACCCATCACTTCATTGGCAGCAATCAGACCGGCGAATTCATAATTCGCTTTCTCGTCGAGCTGGTCACCCAATAATTTGAATACGGTCTCTTCTTTCTCCGCTGGATAAACGACCAGGTAAATGTAATTAAATCCGCGCCAGTCATTCTCAAGTTGAGAGTATGGGAACTCTGCATCCGGTCCGGTCAATGAATCCTGCCCGATCAGAATTTGTTTTGCATCGTCGTAGCCATTGAAGACCATATAATGACCCATCCAACCGGTCGAACCGGGACCGTATTCCCCATGAAGCACTTCACTTTTCTCGATCAAAACCGGAAAGCCATTGGCGATAAAGTCCTTGATGAGTGTCAGATTGCCGCCTACTCGAACCACCGATCTCAAACCTGCGACCTCTTCGGTGTAAGCTTGCATCTCATATGGCATCACATTCTTGTCTTTTCCATACGGCTTCATCCAGCGTCCGGTATCCAGGCGATCCCCTTTCCAACCCCAATAGGATAATGCCATTGCCAGGTTGGCAGGAGCGCAATAATTCCACATCGATCGCTGCGATTGGAAGCGGATGCCATCCAATACGACTGTCGATGGAAGGGGTGTGGGGGTGATGGTGGGAGTCTGGGTTGGTTTGGGCGTGGACAGATCAGCGGGTTGGTGTACTGGTTACTGTTGGGGCGAGGGCAGTCATAGTCTGACGTACGACAGCCGCGACTGCCTGTTCCTGCGGCTCAAAAACCACCTTCTCAGGTGGGCTGATGGCGTATTTGATCTGTGCGCGGACTTCATCCCACTTATTCGATACCCGTTCACGCAAAGACGGTATCAGGAATACACTGGCGGTGAGGATGATGACCATGATAGCAACACCAGCCAGGAAAGATTTCAACTTCGGTCTCATCGCGTCATTATACTACCCTGGAAAAGGGAGCAGAAATCAAGGTGCAGGATTCAATTCTAATGTGGTTCTTCCTTGCTGATCCGTTTCCTGTAGATCAACCCGTCGATAACGGCTCCGAGAACCAAACCGATGCCGGCGCCCAATTCGAGATTCTTGAAGACAAAGCCAAGAGCAGCGCCAAACACCAGACCCAATCCGGTGAACATATATCGTTTGACCATCTGCCCAGGGTCTTGCTTTGGTTTCGATTCACTCATTGTTTAACCTCTATCATATTTGATGATGTGAGTATTGTATTCTGAGTGTCAAAATCCTGTAAGGGCACTCAGCAGATTGCTGGCGATTAAAAAAACATCCCCGAGAAGTTATTTTCTCTCGGGGATGTTCTAATTATACTGATTTGAATTCGCCTTCGACCACGTCGCCTTTGTCCGCATCAGGGGATTGCTGGCTGCCGGGCTCGCCACCCTCCGGCGCTCCAGGCTGTTGATACGCTTGCGCTCCGACAGCGCTCATCGCCTGTTGAAGCTCGTCAATCTGGCGCTTGATATCGACTGTGTTTTCGCCTTGAGCAGTTTCCTTAAGTGTCTTGACCAATCCCTCAATCCGATCCTTATCCTGAGCGCTGACTTTCTCACCCAGATCCCGGACCATCTTTTCGGCCTGGTAGGTGGCGCTATCTGCAATGTTTCGGGCTTCCACCAGTTCTTTTCGACGCTGGTCATCAGCTTTGTTTACATTCGCCTGCTCCACCATCCGTTCGATATCCTTTTTGTCCAGATTTGTGCTCGCGGTGATGGTCACTTTTTGTTCTTTACCGGTCGCTTTATCCCGGGCAGCGACATTGATAATGCCGTTCGCATCGATATCAAAGGTTACTTCCACCTGTGGCAATCCGCGCGGAGCCGGCGGTAAACCATCCAATCGGAAGCGACCCAGCGTCATATTATCCGCTGCCATCGGGCGTTCACCCTGAAGCACATGAATATCGACCGCGGTCTGATTATCTTCCGCTGTGGAGAATGTTTCCGATTTCTTGACCGGAATGGTGGTGTTTCTTTCGATGAGAGGAGTCATAACCCCACCCAATGTTTCCAACCCCAGGGTGAGGGGAGTAACATCCAGGAGCAACACATCTTTCACTTCGCCGCCGAGTACACCGCCCTGGATGGCAGCACCGATTGCCACCACCTCATCCGGATTGACACCTTTGTTGGGTTCCTTATTCACCAGCGAGCGGACCAGGTTTTGAACCATCGGCATTCGGGTTGCCCCACCGACCAGCACCACCTCATCCACCTGACCGGTGGATACACCGGCATCTTTCAATGCATTTTCAAATGGTTTACGGCAGCGGTTCAACAGGTCTTCCGACATCTGCTCAAAATTGGATCTAGTCAGCTTCATTTGGAGATGCTTCGGTCCATTGCTATCTGCAGTGATGTATGGCAGATTGATTTCTGCTTCCATCAAAGTGGACAATTCGATCTTGGCTTTCTCAGATGCTTCGCGCAAACGCTGTAATGCCTGTCGATCCTGGCGAAGGTCGATTCCATGATCTTTTTTGAACTCATCCGCAGCCCAATGAACAATCTTTTCATCCCAATCGTCCCCGCCCAGATGGGTATCGCCATTGGTTGCTTTCACTTCCACTACGCCTTCACCGACATCCAGAATGGAGACATCGAATGTGCCACCACCCAGGTCGAATACCAGGATGCGTTCGTTCGTTTTCTTGTCCAGACCGTAAGCCAGGGCAGATGCGGTCGGCTCATTGATGATTCGCAGTACGTCCAAACCGGCGATCTTTCCGGCATCCTTGGTCGCCTGACGTTGGCTGTCATTGAAATAGGCGGGAACAGTGATTACCGCCTGCGTGACCGTTTCGCCCAGGTAAGCTTCCGCATCCGTTTTGAGCTTGCTTAAGATCATCGCGGATACTTCCTGAGGGGTATATTCTTTCCCATTGATGGGAATCTTCACTCGCGCGTCACCCTGCGGTCCTTTTACAATAGTAAACGGGACCATCTTGCGTTCGTTTTCCACCTCGTCAAAATGGCGACCCATAAACCGTTTAATTGAAAAGATCGTGTTTTCGGGGTTAACAACTGCCTGGCGTTTTGCCTGCTGCCCCACCAATCGTTCATTGTTCTTGGTGAACGCGACAACGGACGGCAATAACCGGGAACCTTCCGCGGTCGATATGACCGTCGGGTTGCCCGCTTCCATCACGGCGACCACGCTATTTGTTGTACCTAAATCAATACCTACAATCTTAGCCATAGGGTTTTCTCCTTACAGAATAATGTCACCTTTAGAGTACGGTTCTTCTGCAAGAATCGTATTAACAATTGGTTGGATTTTTGTAGGATTACCCCTCCAGCCCCCACAGCAGCCTTCCCCAAATGCTTGTGAGCATTTGGGGAGGGCGTATCATTTTAAATTTTTGGAATTTTGGGGGAATTGTTCGGGGGCTTATGTCTTCTTAAACACTTTTCCCGCTTGCCACGGTGTTCCCAAAGCAGGCAAAAGCCAGCGATCCACGCCCCACCATCCTGCCGTCTTCCAGGCTAATATAAGAAACATGGCTATTACAAATAAGACCGGATTGGTGGAAGCCGTTCCCGCCATCATAAAATTCCAATTCATAAAGCCGCCAAAGAAAGCAGCGATCCCAGTGAACATACCGAGGATCAGGGCAGCTCCAATGAGCAGTTCCCCAACCATCACCAGCTTGGCGAACCAGGTGTACGCACCCGCATCCAACATAGCCTGCAGGAAGGTGCGATACCAAACAAACGAAATCGCAGGTCGGGCTGGTGCTTCTGGAACCAGCACCGCTCTCTCCCAAAACCCTTTTAACGCATCACCTGAGATCCAGACCGGATTCTGAGTTTTACCTATTCCGGAATTCAGCCAGGTGTAGCCCAGATAAAGGCGGGCAATCAGCCATAACCAGGACCAGCGGACATCGCTAAAGAGAGACCGCGCGATAGGCGGATCAGCAAATACAGACGTATTGTTCATCTTTCCTCCACAATTAGTAGGATATTTATGATAATTCCTGTCGATTAAGTTGAAAAAGCCAACTTCACAGCTGCAATTTCAATTGTAAACACGATTGACAAGGGCTGAGTAGACCTGTGAAAGGGTATTTATACTTTCCTGCCGCCGCGAAGTTCCCTCGTGAATTTCGCAAAATCGTCCATCCTGCCTTCTGCCAGCATTTTTGCCTGCTCAGACCAGGTGGTTGGATCCACGAGACGAATCCCTCCTTTTTGCAAAACATCCTTGATCCATTCGGGTGTTACTCCTGTTAGGTCTTGAAACCGGTGAATACCTGCGTCATGCAGTACCAATCGGATCTTCGGACCGATCCCTTCAATCATGGTTAGATCATCATCCATATGCGTGGTGACAGGGATGGATGATACGCCCCTGGCGACGGCAGATTCATCCCGGCCACGGAACAGGAAATAGATCAACAGGATGACCAACAAGATGAGAATAACACCAACTATCAGGCCGACAGTTTGAGCGCCAGACATATATCACCCCTTTCTTGAATACACTCAGCATAGCACGCGAAAAATCGGAATGATAGCTGTTGTGCATGATTCCGATTAGACAAAGAATCCAGATAAAGCTGGCTAATTCATTTATCGACTGAATTGTGATATGTTCGACCAAGCTAAAACTGGCTTGCCCATTGAAATTCGCTGGTTTGTTGGAAAATGGTTTATCGGGAGAAGACGAGCGTCTCACCATCTGCCGGAATCAGAAGCTGGCCAGGTTTGACCCCATGAGCGGACGCATACTGGCGCAGCTCCACCCGCGAGACGGTCGCATGATCGAGCGCTTCCATGTGGATAGCTACTATTGTGCTCTCCGGCGCAGACCGGCAAACCTCCACGGTTTGAGCGGCATCCATAACGATCAGGACATTCTTTCCCCACACCGCCCCGCAGGAATGGGTAAGGATGATCTGCGGTTGATACCGGGCAATCGTTGCCGCAACGGTTTCGCTCCAGATCGTATCCCCCGCCCAGTAGACAGTCGGCTCAGATTCTGCCTGCAGGATAAAGCCGGAAGCTGTACCCATGTCTTCCAACACATCGCCGCTGCCGTGCTGACCGGGGATGCGGGTGATCGTGATCCCGCGCCAGAGCAGGCTATCCACAATGGCTGTCACCTGCTGAAATCCCATGACTGCAAGTTGGGATTCGTCACCAGCCTGGCACAGGATCAGAGTATTCTTGGGCAGCAGATCCCGGGCGGCGGGATCGAAATGGTCCGAGTGCAGGTGCGAGACAAGGACAGCGTCCACCCCCGCGATGACCTCCTCCGGCGGAATGGGCAGCTCTACCAACGGATTGGGAGATTTTCCGGTGAATGAGGGACGGGAATATCTGGCTGCCAGGTATGGATCGGTGAGGAGTTGCAAACCGGCGTATTGCAGGCGTAAGGTCGCATTGCGGATCAATTGAATCTGCATGGTTAGCTCCCATGGATCAGGCTAAGGATGTGGTTGGAATCAACTATACTGCAAATTGAATGAGGTGTGGGAATCAATTGTGTCATTCTGAGCCCGTAAGGGCGATCGCGGAACAACCCCTCGGGGAGTGTTCGGTCAGTACCACCCAGTTCTTATCCGGAAATTGGCTGAGATTGCCGCGCTCGTCTCACTCGCTCGCAATGACATGAATCAGAGGTCCACCCTTATTAAGGGGGAACTCGAAGCGTCTGGGGGATCTTGGCTTGGCTCACTTGACGCGATGACTCCGTCCAGCATGAAAAAGCCAAAAACCCAACCACCATTCTGTGGTATGATGCTCCCCGGAAGAACCTCAAACGACTGGAAGATACTAACACTATGACGAATAACCAAACTAAAAAATCACCGGTGATCGTGTTCGATTTCGGGGGAGTCTCTGGTCGACTGGAATCCCTATCACCTATATCGCAAATTGCTGGGAGACGACCGCTTTCAGGTGGACCGGTTCTTACAGGAAGTGGATTTTTTCACCTGGAACCTGGAGAACGACCGAGGCCGTCCGTTCGCCGAAGGGGCTGCGGAAATGATCGCGCGTTTCCCCCAACACGAGGATTTGATCTGGGCGTATCACGAGCGCTTCATGGAGACGGTAGCTGGACCCATCCAGCCGGTGGTGGACATGCTGTATACACTGAAAGCCGACGGATTCTCGCTGTGGGGATTGAGCAACTGGCCGGCGGACAAGTTCGCGCAGGTACGACCCGCCTACGATTTCTTCAAATGCTTCGATGGGATGGTTATCTCTGGTGAGGTCGGGCTGGCGAAACCGGAACCCTATATTTATCACTACCTGCTGGAGCAGATTAATCGCCCGGCAGGCGACTGCCTGTTCATTGATGACAGTAAACCCAATATCACAACGGCCTGCGAGTTGGGCTTCCAGACCATCCTATTTCAGTCAGCGGATCAGTTGAAAGAGGACCTGCATCAGCGGGGAATCCTGAACGGCAGCATGGCTTTGTAGATTGAATCCCCCCTATCCCCCTTAGTAAGGGGGGCTTCTCGTCTGTAGTCCTCCCCTTTCAGGGGAGGTGACTGCGACGCAGACGGTGGGGTCTAACTACCCCCGCCCAACCCTCCCCCTAAGGGGGAGGACTTGTGAGAGCCACCCGACCATCCTTGGAAACCCGATCCCCCCACCGCTACACGGCGCCCCCTTATTAAGGGGTCAATCCCTACATTTAACCCACAGGTCTCATGTTTCTGGTTTCTGGTCTCTGGTCTCTGGTCTCTATTTCTCTGTGGTTGATAATCCTAATGTTTTTCCATCAGCCGAGACGAGAAGCTCTTCGGGAGATACGCCCATCCAGATAGCCAGTCCAATCATCAGCACGATCCACAAATACGATGAGATGGCAGACATCGGTATGAATAACGGTGTGGTGTTGATGGATGCGTGCAGCACCATCACAATGGGCAGGCTGCCCTCGAACCGGTTGAACACTGCCGTGAACAGGATCGCCAGTGGTGTGATCTCCATCAATAGGAAAAACACAACCCCCATCACACCACCCGGCCAGCCTCCCGACCAGAAGAATGGCAGATGCCATAATCCCCAGATGACCGCCAGGATCAGACTGGCAAGCAGTGGGCTGCGTTTTTTTTGCAAGAACGGTAATAGAAAACCGCGCCATCCTGGCTCTTCCAATCCACCGGCACACAACAGATTAAACAGAAAGATCAGCAACGCATCCGGCGCCAGCAGATACCACACGCCGCCCGGTCTCGCGGCTGTCACAGGCTGACCCAGCATCCGTGACAGGGCATTACCGAGCAGGAGGGTCAGCGGATAAATGCCCAACGCTATTATCCACCCAACCCAGCGGACCCGCTGAACTCGCGGATCAAGTGAGCGCAGCAGGTCGCGCGCTCCCTGCCTGGGTGACCAGACCCCCGAGAGGACGTAAGCCACAGCCACCGCTCCAAGCACATCCACCAGGACAGCCAGCAAGGATGGGTACACCGCCGACGAGTTGACATTGCCAACCACCGACAGCCACTCAGGCGTGACCCACAGTCTGCGGATTGTCATGACCGCCAATACCGCGATGGCGATCACGCCGAACAACCGCCATCTCTTCCCTCCCTGCATACCGGAAGCCTCCGGCTTCAGACATGCCGATACGATCAGCGCGGCCAGCGCCGGACTTAACGAGTAGAGGACGCCGAATCCATTGACCACGCCCATATCGATCATACTCAACAGGTAGGCGATCCAGGAGATCGAAAACGCCAGGATCAGGAAGGCAGCCATTGGGTGGCGCGCGATCCAGCCCGGGATAGTTGGTCGATTAGATATTGTGGGTGCATTCATCATTCTTTTCCCTCCCCAATTTAATCTATGGTCGAATGGCATATTCAGCCATTAGACCACATTATACTAATTTTATATACGTGGAAAGCGTTCACTTTGGTGTATCTTGGACGGGATTACTCGGTTCTACTCCAACCTTCGGTTATGGTGAACGCAAAGCGGACGGTGGGGTCCAACCACCCCCACCCAACCCTCCCCCTGATGGGGAGGACTTGAAAGAGCACCAGACAGATCTCCCCTCCCCCCTTAGTAAGGGGGACCAATGGTGACTATGTACCAATTTACATACAATATGTATAAAATACTTGACATTATGTAAATCTTGTTGTACCATATGTACATCAAACCTAACGAAAGAAAACAAGGAGAAATTCAAAATGTCTTATTCAGAAAAAAGAACCATCGCAAGCATACTCGGCGGGATCCTGGTCCTGGCTGCCTACTGCATCTACGCCTTCGGCAAGTATCAGGCCGGTCTGCTCCCCGCGGACGACCTGCGGGCGTGGGCCATCACTATGCTGATCTTCATCGGCGCGGGGATCGTGGTCATGATCGTTGTCCAAATCGTGTTCCATATCCTCCTCTCCATCGGAATCGCCATCCGCGACAGGAATTATGGCGAGGCAGGGGTCGAAAATTCCATCAAAGAAGAGATGGTCGAAGACGAGCGTGACAGACTGATCGAGTTGAAATCATCCAAGGTGGGCTTTGCATTCGCGGGGTTCGGATTTGTGCTGGCGCTGCTGGCGCTGGTGCTGCACTACTCCCCCATGGTGATGCTGAACATCCTGTTCATCTCGTTCAGCGCCGGCTCGATGATCGAAGGCGTCACGTCGATATTCTATTACCGGAATGGGTTCCGAAATGCCTAAGAAACTGGTGGTGACGAACAACATCCGCAAGCTGCGCTTCTTTGCGGGCGAGATGACCCAGCAGGAACTGGCCACAAAAACCGGCGCATCCCGGCAGACGATCATGGCAATCGAAGCCGGCAAGTATTCCCCCTCGCTCGAGCTGGCTTTCCGCCTCGCCGATGCGTTCGGGGTGAACATCAACGAAGTTTTCGAATACGAAACGAAAGAGGAATGATCAAATGAATTCAAACAGAAAGACCGCCACTAACGAGATAAATACTCTTGGTCATCGGGACGGTGGCGGATCGCAACCGGATCAGGAGCTACTAATTGAGGCAACAATGAAAGCCATTGTTTATGATAGAAGCAGTTCTCCTGATGCCCTGGTCTTGCGTGAAATCGCGAAACCAACTCCCAAGGAGAATGAAGTCCTGATCAAGGTGATGGCAGTATCGATCAATGCAGGAGATTACCGCTCCATGAGCCTGGGGGCCATCCCGAAGAACAAGATCTTTGGCTCCGATGTGGCAGGACGGGTGGAAGCCGTCGGAAAAGACATATGCAAGTTCAAGGTTGGAGACGAAGTGTTTGGTGACCTTTCATTCTGTGGTCTGGGCGGGTTCGCAGAGAAAGTCACCGCCCCCGAGTCCTATGTGGCGCCCAAGCCTGCCCGTGTGTCTTTCGTGGATGCAGCCACCTTGCCCATGGCATCGTTGACTGCCCTGCAGGGTTTGCGGTTGGGCAGGATCCAGTCTGGTCAGAAGGTACTGATCCTTGGCGCCGGGGGTGGCGTGGGCACCTTCGCAGTTCAGCTTGCCCGGCACTTCGGTGCCAGTGTGACAGCCGTGTGCGGTCCGAATAACGTAGATCTGATCCGCTCCCTCGGGGCAGACCGGGTGATCGATTACTCGAAGGAAGATTTCCGCGCCGATGGCACAACCTACGATCTGATCCTGGCGGTCAATGGCAATCATTCACTCGCAGATTACCGCGCCGCGCTGAAATCCGGTGGAAAGCTGGTGGTGATCGGAGGTGCACTCAGCCAGGTTTTCTCGGTGATGCTGTTCGGATGGTTGTACGCCATAACCGGGATAAAAATGCAGCTGCTTCGTGCCCGGGCATCCACTGCCGATCTGGAATTTGTGATCCAGCTGGTGGAAACCGGCAAGATTAAACCGGTCATCGATAAGACCTATCCACTGGAAGAAACCGCTGAAGCCATGCGATACGCGGGAAAGGGTCATGCCCGCGGAAAGGTGGTCATCACTACCGCGCAGGCGTAACAGGTGGGGAACGATACCGAAAACGAATACCTCAGATCACACAATTGAATTAGGGGACTTGCCTGGGAAATGGTTATAGGTCGGAAAACCGATCTCTCCCGGCAGGCGAACCAGGCAGGTCAACACAGTCTGCAACACTCATACTCCCATGGGCTGGCTACCGCTTTGTCCATTTGCCCTGGGCGGACAACCACAAGATCTTGAAATCAAGAAGAAAAGGAAAAATCGAAATGAACACGTTACAAAAAGCAGGCGGCTTTTCCGCCATCATCGCAGCCGCAACCTATCTCTTTGCCATCGCACTCGTCTCCACCATCCTGGCGCCCATGGCAGATCTGACCCTCGGATTCGAGCAGTACATGGCCTTCCTTACCGCCAACCAAACGCTCATCTTTATCTGGCATTTCAGCATGTACATCATCAACGGGATCTGCCTGGTGGTACTCGCCCTGGCCCTCTATGAACGGCTGAAGGACGGCGCCCCGGTATTGGCGAAGGTCGCAACCGCATTCGGCTTCCTCTGGATCGCGCTGGTCTTTGCCAGCGGACTCATCACCAATTTGGGGTTGGATACACTGGTGACCCTGTACGGAAAGAATCCCGCCCAGGCGGAGTCGCTCAAGCTGGCTTTGGAGACCATCACCCTCGGCTTCGACAGCTCCGACAAGCTGCTGGGCTGCCTGTGGGTGGGTCTGATCAGCCTGGCTGCCATCCGCACCGGCGCCCTGCCGAAAGCCCTCGCCATCCTGGGGATGGTCATCAGCGTGATCGGTCTGATCGGCGCGACCATCCCGGCGCTGATCGCCATCAGCTACGCCTTCGGCGTGGGGGTCATCTTCTGGTGGTTGTTCACGGGGATCGCCCTGCTGAGGCGCAAATCCGCATCCGCTTGAGTACCCTCTGTTTACACATCAGCCCCGGGCAAATTCTGCCTGGGGCTGTTTGATTCAGGGTCTGTTGTGGTGCAAAATCCGCTAATTAAACGACAACAATAATTTTTGATAAATTTAAAAAAAGGCGATGAATAATGCTATTGGTGTTTGCATAAAATATAGGCTTTTTGTATACTCGATGGTAATTATGGGGAGGTGGGGATGATCGCTCTCATCATGGCGCTTATATTTGGGTTTGGATATCTCGGCCAGAAATACAAAATAAAAGGATGGGCTGCTTTTGGACAAGGTTATATTTATTGGCTTTGTATTCTCTTTATTATTCTCGGAGCAGGAGCGATAGTTTTCGGTTTACTTGCCGTTGCATATGGAAGTGATGCAATCCTTCTTGCCTTAATACCTTTAGGGATATTTGTGATTTGGTTATTCAGTAAGTTTACAAGTGAGATTCATGCATTATTACGCCAAAAGTATGGATTACGGGAACCTGAATCAGAGTATGTCTCACCAGGTCCGGAAAAGGTCCAGTCGAACTCGAGAGAAATTAACCGAACAATTCAAACGTGGCAATGTCCTTTTTGCAACCGGGAGAATTCAGAAGATACCTGCCCTGGATGCGGATACGGTCCAAGTGCGAAATCCAATGATGCGATATTGACAAATTCTAAAGGAACAACAAATTTACAAACCGAATCTCTTACCTTTAGCCAGATTGTAAACGAAGACGATAAGCCTTGGCGCTGTCCTACCTGTGGAATCGTCAATCAAGGTTGGTGGGAAAGCTGCGCGAATTGTGGTAAGTTGAGAAAGATGAATACGAAAACCAATGGAGTGACAATAAGTGCAATTGCAATTCTTGCTCTTGTCGTAGTATTAATAATAATTGGAGTAGCTATTACCAATACAACCCAGACACTCGCTTTGAAACTATCTGTACCTGCACCAAAGAGCACGATCGCGGCGCCTACCCGGACACCATTCAAGCCCTCCAACAAGACGATCAGCCCAACCCAAACTACTCAATTCGGGGTGTATCCCAACCCGCCCGAGGCTGGGTGCGTGCACTGGTCACAGGTGAGAGTGGAGGATGAAGGGGATACTCTATGCGTATACGGGCTCGTGCACGATTCGTATACGGGGGATAAGTCCAGGTTTTATATTCGGTTCAGTGAGACCAAGGACACTTTCCGGATGATAATGCTGGATGGATGGTATGTGAAACTGGAGTCTGGCGATTGCGTGACCCAGACCGGAGAGATCAAGGTTTATGATAAGATGCCTTATATGGAATTTGCGGACAAGATTTGGATGTGTAAAAAGTGAGGAATAATGCCCAAAGCCATTACTCGCAACACCCTGTTCTACGGGGATAACCTCGAGATACTCCGGGAGTACATCCTGGATGAGTTGAACGGCCCGATCTGCCCCGCTGGCTGGATGATCCGCACAAGAAAGCGGAGCGGGTTAAGGGCAAAGAGGGCGATGGTCAGATGGGGTTGGGGATGTAAAGAATTGGTGTTGAGATTTGGGATTTGGATCTCGATACTCAGTAGATCCTTCAGAGATGTCAAGATAAACCTATCTAACCAGAATATTTTTGTTATAATATATGCAACAAACATTCTATAAAAAGATGAAAAACACATTCAACCCAAACAAAACTACTCAAGCGGCTGCTCATATTATTAAAAAAGCAGGTGGCAAATCCCATTATATTTAAGCTTGTAAAACTTCTCTATCTGGCAGATAGGTTAGCGTTGCTTGAATCCGAACATCCGATTTCTGGCGATAATTACTGCTCTATGAAGAATGGTCCGGTTCTCTCAAAAACATTTGACCTTATTAAAAACAAATCAGATCATGGCGAATATTGGCTTGCTCATATTGAAACGAGTGGCTTCCAAGTTAAGTTGGTAAATGATCCAGGGGTAAAGGATCTATCTAAATTCGAAATAAACGTTCTTGACCGTGTTTATGAAAAATATGGCCATATTGGTAGATGGAATCTGGTTGATTTAACGCATGAACTACCTGAATGGGAAAATCCGGGAACATCGTCTAAGCCTATACGCATTGATACTATACTCACCAAGCTTGGATATAACCAGGAAGATATTCACCGAATAACAAGTAATCTAGAATATGAAGCAACAATATATGATCTGCTGAAGCAGCATAGATGCCTGCAATTAGCATAGCACCGGGAAGATGTTTCATCTTACCCATTCCAACGAAAATAAAGAACATCTTTTTGTAGTAGTTACAGATATCGTTCAAAATTCAGGCGAGGTAGTCATTGTTGGTATCACAACATATGACTCGAATAAGTGTGACAAAACCACAATACTTGAACCAGGTGATCATCCGTTTATCAAGCATAAATCATATATTTTCTATTCTGGAGCTATGTTTATCAAAGTTGATAAAATCCAAACACTACTCAGACTAGGCAAGGCAAAACTAAAAGAGGACATTTCTTCAGAGGTGTTAGAACGAATACGGTTGGGTATGACAAAATCCTCTCATACAAAAAATAGTGTCTACCAATTTTTCCTTGATAAGCTATTTTGATAATTACTTTCTTCCCAATCAATCCGCTGGCTGGATGATCCGCACAAGAAAGCGGAGCGGGTCAAGGGCAAAGAGGGCGATGGTCAGCTGGGGTTGGAGATGTTAGGGTTGGAAAATTACTAATAGTGGGAACTTAGCCATATAAAGGTTATGAATGAATAAAGTTGTTTGCACATGTTCATTCTTCCGTCATTGATTCAATTTGTGAATTAATTTTACTCCTGAATGTAAAGTATCTTCTCGATTATATGTCTTGCTGTTGCATTAGTAATTCCAGTCAGTTTGGAAGGCGGTGGAAAATCTTGCGGACAAAATCCTTTTCCCTTCTCGATCATCTTTAATACCCAACTAAACTCTTTTTGTAGTTCAATTGGAAAGCTTGGTACGGGTAAGAAAATAATTTTTGGTATTATTTGTGCTAGTCTGGTTCGTGCATCGCCTTCGCCGATTGATAGGAAATAAATAGCATCTGCTAGTTTCTCATTTATATAAATTAGGGATGACATTTTTGTCCTAAATAACCGATCTATAGTCTGATTTTCAACCTGGATGAATTTTATATCTTTTCAGCAATTGTCAGGGCAGTGTTATTTTTGAGAAATCTCACGCAGGATTCGGGTGTTTCTAAGAAAATTTCGCCGCATCAGCTTGTAGAGTGCTTTCAGAGTCTGAGCGCACCCCCTTTCTTATTTCCCCACCACCTGTTGCAAGGATTGATTGATCCACTGGTTTAAGCTTACATCAGCCTGGCTGGCCTTGTGAGCAATCTGGCGGTGTAATTCCGGGTCCATCCGCAGAACCAACTTTCCTGAATACGGCTTTTCGGGTTCTTCTCTGCGTTCAGCGCAAAATGCCAGATATTCCTCCACAAATTCGGCCAACGCATGACGCAGATCATCCACGCATGTACCTTGGAAGGTGATGACATCCCGGAGATTGCTGACCTCTCCGTGAAAGATCCCCGCCTCATCATCGAATTCCACTTTCGCGATATACCCTTTATATTCCATCATTGTTTACTCCTGCTTCCATAAGGAAGCGCTGGACAGAACGCAGCGCACCTTTGTCTGTTTCCTTTTGCGGATGCGGACGGTGAAAAACAGCCCGTACCCCGTTCAATGCCACCCGGAACTCGCGAACCTGATCCTTCGGTTACTTCTCCACCCAGAGAGATGAACAACGCTTCGATGTCTCTCCAAGCGATATTGGACCGGGTTGGTACTTCAAAGATAGCCTGGATGAGTCTGCGTTGTTTTGCGTCCACCTTGATATAGTATCATTTCGTAGTACTATTGTCAATATACTCTATTCGCGCGATCCCCCCGCCGCTGCGCGGCATCCCCCCAGGCCACATGTCATTGCAAGCCCACGAAGCGGGCGTGGCAATCTCGTTCTTTAAATACGAGATTGTCGCGTCGGGCTGACGCCCTCCTCCCCAAGGGGATGCTGCGCGATTGCAATGACATCTTAATAGCGATCCCCCCTCCGCTGCGCGGCACCCCCCTTGATAAGGTGGGACTAAAACTCGGGCTCAGACGACCACGAGGGTCGCCCCTACGGTTTCCTGGTTTCTGGTTTCTGATCTCTCTCCCCCAGACACTGTCACATCTGACAGGTTGACTTCGCGCTCGGGTTCGTACTATAACCATATATAGAACATATATTCTATTTATGGAGCCGCATGAACCTGTTGCAGAAGTTCTTCACCCCCACCAAGCCCTCCCCCACCCGGTCCAGCCTGGCCGTCTCCCTCTCAGACGGATTCTACGAACGCCCGGCCGGGCTGCCATCCGCCACCCTGGACCGCTACCCGGTCGACCGGAGCGAGATCCTGCGTCAGGCGTTCGAAGCCTGGCAGACCAATCCCCTCGCCCGGCGGATCGTCGAACTGACCAGCCAGTATGTGGTCGGCGGGGGGATCCGCGTCAGCAGCAAGGACGAGGCTGCCAACGACTTCCTGCGCGCCTGGTGGACGCATCCCCTCAACCGCATGGACGTGCGCGTCACCGAATGGTGCGAGGAACTGGTCCGCTCGGGCGAGTTGTTCATCGTCATCTCCACCGACCCGTCCGGGATGAGCTATCTGCGCGCCATCCCCGCCAGCCAGATCCAATCCATCCACACCGCCGAGAACGACATCGAACAGGAGACTGAGCTTCCGCGAGTACCCGCGCGCGGGCGAATCGGAAGGGCATGAGTGGGTCGCCTGGCAGGAATCTGCCGCCGGGTGCGAAAGCCTGCCGTTCGCCCCGGTGATGCGCCATTACGCCATCAACAAGCCGGTCGGCACCCTGCACGGCGAATCGGACCTGGCTCCGCTGCTGCGCTGGTTGTCGCGCTATTCCGCCTGGCTCGAAGACCGCGTCCGCCTGAACCGCTACCGCCAGGCTTTCCTGTACCAGGTCAAAGCCGCCTTCGTGAGCGAGCAGGAACGCCAGAACCGCCAGACCGCCTTGAACAGCGTCACACCCAATCCGGGCTCCATCCTCGTGACCGATGACAGCGAGACCTGGAGCGTGATCCAGCCCAACCTGGCGTCCCAGGAGGCCGGGGAAGACGGGCTGGCGATCAAACGCATGATCGCCGCCGGGGCGGGTCTGCCGATGCATTTTCTGGCGGAGCCGGAAGGCGCCACCCGCACCACCGCCGAGAGCGCCGGAGGTCCCACCTTCCGGCATTTCGAGCAGCGTCAGCGCTGGTTCCTGTGGATGCTGGCCGACCTGGCGCGCATCTGCATCGGACGCAAGGCGCAGATCGACCGGCGCATCGATCCCAACGCCGACATTCACGTTCAGGGCGCCGACATCAGCGCGCGCGATAACGCCGATCTGGCAACCGCCTCCCAGAGCATCATCCAATCCTTCCTGCTCCTGCATGAACGGGGTCTGATCGACGACGCCGAATTGCTCCGCCTGGCATACCGTTTCGCCGGGGAAGTGACCGACCTGGAAGACATGCTCCAGCGCGGCAAAACCAATCATCCAAACCGAAAGGAGACCCTTGACTGACAGACTCATCACCCACCGCATCACCCTGCACGGATCGCGCGCCACCTGCGCGGAGGCATCGCCCGCGGCTGACCCGGCTTTCGAGGTGCTGGCGATCACCGCCGGGACGGGCAACGGCTGGAATTTTCAGCCGGACGTGTTGGAGCGATCGCTGCCCCTCTGGGAAGGCATTCCCTGTTACATCGATCATCCGCGCGAGGTATTGAGCCAGCGCTCGGTGCGTGATCTGGCGGGTGTGTGCGCCAACCCGGTCTGGCTCACGCAGGAGGGCGGTATTCAGCTTCAACTCCGCCCGGGCGGACCGGCTGCCGGTGTGTTGTGTCAGACCGGCAGCTGATTGGCTGACCCTGCCGGAGCCGCGGCCAGACCTGGGGTTTTCCGCCGACCTGCTCTTCACCGCCCTGGGACCGGATGTGCGGGAGATCATCAAAGTCTTCTCGCTCGACCTGGTCACCAACCCGGCTCGCGGCGGTCGTTTTATTCCTGATCCAACCCATGTACGAATAGAAGGAGAGAACCTATCCATGACAGACCCTGTCACCACATCCAACCCGGATAATCCACCCACCCGCGCCACCCTGCAAACCGCACCGGAAAGCGAACCGGCGGAAGCAGGCACAGCGCTGCAGCAGCAGATGTGCGCGATGCTGTTGGAAACATCCCTGGCAGCCGCCCATCTGCCCCATCCGGTCAGTGAGCGCATCCGCCGCCAATTTGGCAGCCGCATCTTTGACCCGTCCGAATTGACCCATGCCATCGAAGATGGGCGCGCGCTGGCGGGCGAATTGATCGGCGCCCGTTTTGTCCAGGGACCGGGCAGCGTGAACCAGGTGTATGACACCCGCGACCAGCTTCAGGCTGCCTGCGATGACCTGCTGGGTGCGCCCCGCCAGCCGGGATTGGAGAGCCTGCAGCCCGCCCGATTGAGCGGCATCCGCGAGCTGTACCTGACGCTCACCGGCGATGAATCGCTCCACGGCGGGTACCACCCCGAGCGCGTCCGCCTGGCGACCACCGCCGATTTCAGCGGTCTGGTCAAGAATTCGCTCAATAAGATCGTCACCAACCGCTGGGATGAGCTGGGTAAAGCCGGCTACAACTGGTGGGAGCGGATCGTGAGCGTGGAGCATTTCAACTCGCTCCAGCAGATCACCGGTACGCTGGTCGGCACGGTCGGCAGTCTGCCCGAGGTGGAGGAAGGCGCAGCTTACACCGAACTCTCGATCGGCGACAGCCCTGAGACCGCCGACTGGAAGAAATACGGCGGATACATTCCCCTGACCCTCGAGCTGATCGACCGGGACGAGACCCGCAAGCTGCGCGCCTATCCGCGTGAACTGGCCGCGGCCGGGCTGCGCAAGATCAGCGCCCTGGTGGCAAACCTGTTCACGCTGAACGGCGGGACGGGTCCGACCATGGCGGATACCGGCGCCCTGTTCAACAACACCGCGGTCGCCACGGCCGGCGGGCACAAGAATCTGCTCACCGGGGCGCTTTCGGCTGCGGAATGGGAGACCGTCAGCACGGCAGTCTACAACCAGCCGATGCTGGTGAAGAACGCCGCGGGGCTGTACGGTTCGGGTCCGCGCATGGCGGTCAATCCGCGCTTCGCGCTGGTCCCCCGCAACCTGCAATTGGCAGCCATGAAGATCCTGTATCCCATCCTGGAGAATGCCGCCAACATCTACAGCGAGAACATGCAGCGCGGTCAGCCGGGTGATGTGATCACGGTGCCCGAATGGACGGATGCCAACGATTGGGCGGCGGTCTGCGATCCACGCATCGCGCCGGCCATCTTCCTGGCGGAACGGTTTGGGGTGATGCCCGAGATCTTCATCGCCGGTGATGAGCTGAACCACGCCGTGTTCACGAATGACGAGCATCGCTTGAAGGTGCGGCATTTCCTGGCGGTGTGGGTGAATGATTTCCGCCCGCTGCACAAGAGCAATGTGGCGTAGTGGTTTTGTCCTCCCCTTCTAGGGGAGGTGGCTGCGGAGCAGCCGGAGAGGTCCAGTCCACCCCCACCCAACCCTCCCCCTGAGGGTGAGGACTTGAGAGACGAATGACAGTTCTGAGTCCTCCCCTTTTAGGGGAGGTGGCTGCGGAGCAGACGGAGGGATCTTGTCCACCGCCAATACGATCCCCCCACCCCCCCTTAGTAAGGGGGGCTCGCTACCCGGATTGTCATTCTGAGTGCTGCGAAAGCAGGCGTTGGTTTTGTCCTCCCCTCTTAGGGGAGGTGGCAGCGGAGCTGACGGAGGGATCCAACCACCCCCACCCAACCCTCCCCCTGAGGGTGAGGACTTGAGGGCGAAACAGACGGTGAGATCAACCCCTAGAAGATCCCCCCCACCGCTATGCGGCGTCCCCTTAGTAAGGGGGGACACGAGAAACAACGACACGATAGTGAGGCATGAACAAGCCAAGTCCTCCCCTCTTAGGGGAGGTGGCTGCGAAGCAGACGGAGGGATCTAGTCCACCACCACCAAAGAGATCCCCCCCACCGCTATGCGGCGCCCCCTTTGTAAGGGGGGACAAGAAGCAACGACACCACCACGCAACTACAAAAGGAGACAAATGCAAACGATAGTCACATCCCGTAAATTTTGGGCAGCAGCCATCAGCCTGGTGCTGATCAGCGTCGGCGCCTTCATCCCGCGCCTACCCGACCTCAGCCAACCCCTGACCGACCTGGCTGTCCTGGTGTCCGCGTACATCTGCGGCACCGCCATCGAAGGGAATCTGATCATCCCGCCCGGCGATGCCCTCGGCAACCTGCTGCATTCCCGAAAGTTCTGGGCAGCCTTCGCCGGATTGGGAGTCCTTCTGCTTCGGGCGTTCAGTCCGTCCTTTCCCATCCCGGATGACCAACTGACCGCGATCATCATCACCCTTTCCGCCTACATCTTCGGCACCGGTTTGCAGGATGGCTTGTCAGGAAAACAATATGGCGCGTAAACCGGTCAGCGAGGTAACGGTAAAGCCTGAACCGCCGGAGGTGGCCGGGCTGGTGACCGCCGCCGCACGGATCGGCTGCCACGTGTCGGACCTCCTGAAATGGAGGCAATTGCCCGATGGCAGCCTGGTCGTGATCGGACCGAACGGGCGCAAGCACCTGTTCACACCGGCCATGCTGGATGGTAACGAATAGACGGATTGGTTGGGAGCATTACGCTCCAAAGGAGTACTGAACCATGAATACCACCCTGGAAACGATCGAACAACGGGTCTCCGTCCTCTTGCAGGACCTGACCCAGCTCACCTTCACCTCCCAACTGGTGGTGGAAGGGATCCGGATGGCGATCAAAGAATACAGCCTGGCCAGCGGACAGGTGGAAAGCCTGGCGGGACTCGACGACGCCGTACTGACCTCTGTGCCCGAGTATGACTGCGGAATCCTGGTCCTCGGTGCAGCCGGGTATATCGCCGCCGCGAAGACGATGGATCGCAAAGAGTCCTTCAACCTGGTGGATCAGCTTCCCGAGGCGGTGACCAATCTGGGCACACGGCTCTTGCTCCGCTTCGACCGTCTGCTCGGGACAGTCCGCTCGGCCCGAATGCGGGCATCCGATGTCGCCCCCTGGGGTGACGGCTGGTCATTGGTCTAGGCAGGGGAGGGATGGAATGATCCTGGGAATTGATGTCTCACACTACGACGAAACGATAGATTGGGCACTCCTCAAACGAAGCGGGGTCGAGTTCGCCATGGTCAAGATCAGCCAGGGTGATTACCAGCGCGATCCGGCTGCGCAAAAGCATCTGTACGGCGCGAACAACGCCGGTCTGATCTGCGGAGTCTACCACTGGTGCGATCCCATCCGCCCGGATGAAGCCCAAACCAGCTTCTTCCTCGAGTCTCTGCACCAGTTGCCGTTTCATTTTGTTTGCCTGGATGTGGAACAATACTGGGCAGACTGGTCAAACTGGCCGACGCCAGCCAACCGGGTCCGACCTAAAAAATCGAGGAAGAAGTCCTCCCGGCAGACCTATCGACTCAACCCATTTCGGATCAGCCAGAACGCCCGCACCGTCGCCAGCCTGATCCAGAAGGAGCTGCCCGAAAAGCCGCTGGTCATCTATACCCGCACCTCCTTTATTGAGGAGTACGCCCGTCCGATGACGGGTTGGATCTCCGATTATCCACTCTGGCTGGCGCAGTATCCTTACTGGAAAGACCTGTCCGCCCAGACCAACTGGTCCGATCTGTTACTGCGCGCCAGATTGCCGTATCGCCTGCGCCTGCCGAAAGGGTGCGCGTCGTGGAGTTTCTGGCAGTGCAGCGGCGACCGGTTCCTGTTACCGGGCATCTCTTCCCGGCCTGATGTGAATGTGTTCAACGGCTCCCTGGCTGACCTGCAAACCTGGGTCAAAACCGGACAGGAGGCAGGCCATGGCGCTGCTGGGTAAGGATTGTGACATCCTGCTCTACCACCAGAATCAGGCGGCGGGAGAACCGCAGGGTTTCCTGCTGGACAGGTCGCGCCTGTCCCGTGGAACGGTAAGCGTCTTTCGGTCTGCCTACAAGCAGGCGGACGGCTCTTTTCGCGACCATCAGACCATCACCTTCACGATCCTGATGGGTGATTCGCTGGTCCTGCCGGATGGTTCCACCCAGGCAGAGCCGGGCAGCGCGGCTTATACCCGGCTTTTTGATCTGCTGCAGGAACGGAGCGAGATCGGCATCATCACCCCCGAGGGAGTCTTCAGCGGCTTGTTCTCCTCCGGAAGCTACGCCCTCGAAGAGCGTGCCCGTGGCGTGAACCGGGTCACCGTTCAGCTCAGCTCCGATGGGAATATCTTTGCACCCGCAGACCGGGATCTGTTTGAACAATCCGTCTGGACTGCGGAAGGCTATTCAGGTTCGATGACCTGGGAAAACAGCTATTGGAGGGCCTAACATGAGCAATCCCACCTATCCATCCTCGCTGGATGTCTCCGCCGGACAACCGACCAGCTATACGCAATACAATCGCCTGCGGGCAGACGCGCTCCGGCTGGGCGCCAATATGTACGATGCCGTCCCGATGGGGCAATTCCTCAGTTCTTATATGTCCGGGATACAGATCAGCTACCTGCCCACCAACCGTCTGCGGATCTATTGTGATCCCCATTACCTGCCCACCCTGATGATCCATGGCTATATGTGCCAGGCAACCGAGCAAATGGACCTGCCAGCGAATTCGTTTTCCGGTCCTTCTGTCGATTGGTATATCTTCGCCAACCGGATGAGCGGTTCGACCTCCTTCACTTTGAGCGTCAATACATCCTCGGCAGAGGGTCCTGACCAGCGGCTGATCGGGTCCTGCCATTGGGATGGTACCAACCTGGATGCCACATCCATCCAAACCTATCTCTTCTCGGGTGGCGGCAGTAAATTGATCGTGGTGACCTTGCACGCGTATCCAACCTATACGTCTTCGTCCTCCTACAACGCCACCGTGGTCTGCCGCCAGCGCCTGGATCTGGTCAAACTCAAACAGGGGGCGAAGACAGCCTATCTCGTGACCAACCTGTTTGCCTCGAGTGGCACAGCGTACGCCCGGTTCTATGACACCACCGATACCGTGACGATCATCGAGGTCTCGACCACTTCGACAGCTACATCCACCATCTTGAAAAGCGGAGACTTGATGAGCTCGCTTCCGGGTGCGGATATCGAAACCCGGTTCGAGATCAAGACCACCGGCAGCCGGGTGGATTGCAGTTGGGCTGCCCTGATTTTCGAGTATTAGGAGGAGACATGTCCACGCAGATACATTTTGAACAGCTCGTTGAAGAGGTGAGGGCGTCCTTCCCTCAAACGCAAACCCTCTGGGCGACAGAACGACCGCTTCAATTCACCCTGGATGGAGTATCCATCCCGATGGAGCCTTACCTCGAAGCGCATAAGCCATTTTGGATGACCATCACCCCATCTCAGATTCCCGCTGACGGGCTATCAACCGCCCTTCTGCAGATCATCCATCCTGCCCGCGCAAATCTTACAGTGACCATTCGGTTAACCCAACACGGTTTCCTACAGGAGGAAGAGGTTACTCTGAATGCATCTGGTTTTGGAGAGCTGGATATTGCTGCAGAAACACCTGGAGAGATCCTGATCGAGTCCCCAGGGGCATTCGTGCGGGGATCCATCCTGGCTAACACCATATAAGGAGAAAACCTATGCGCAAGAAAATCATCATCCGAGATCCGAAGCAACAGCATCAAACCGGGAAGGTAATCAGGATTGTGTCTGAACTGAACGGCAAGGTTATCTCAGATTTGAAATTACCTGAAATTCTTTTCCTGGTGGAATATCTGGCGAGAAGGCAGAATCTGGTGGATGAATCAGATCAGATCATGCTGCCGGTGATCATTGGACATTCTCAATAACACCCTTGAACGAAGTTGTATAATGATGATATGCATCCTGGCATCATGTCTAGACATGAAAAGGAGGACAGGATGAATAAAATTATCTGGGTTATCTCACTCACCTGCCTGATTGTGAGCTACGGGTTGTACGAGTAAAGTTCAAGTTGAGAGTACTCCCCCTCCTGCGGTCGTGGAAGTGTCCACAACGGAACCCACTCGTCGAAATTCCAGTAGCGAATTCAGTCCCTACAGAAACCCTCGCGCCGACCAATCCACCTGCTCCCACCACCGTTGAAGCCGATGTGTTGGCTGCCACGTTAAACCTGCGCAGTGGACCGAGTATGTTGCACGGTATTCTGAATCAATATCCGCAGGGGACAGCCGTCTACATTGATCGGTACAGCTCCCGGTCGCGAATGGGTGAAAGTCAATGTAAAAGACGGGAAAACAGGTTGGATGAGTGTCCTACATCTCACCATCAAAGGCGATCTTTCTTCCCTTGCTGTACTACCCATCACAGAAAGTTTGGTTATCCAGGGCAAGGTGGTCGACGCCAGCGGTAAGGGTGTTCAGGGCATCGATATCGGCACAACCAGGTTGGGTGGGGCTCAGCGCGTGCGAGTCGACGGCAAGACCGACGCCAGTGGTGTTTTCTATGCGTATGCACCACCGGAATACCAGGGAACATGGTTGGCAGGGGTGGTTGGCGTGGATTGTAAAAGCCCGATCGTGGATACAAACTGCCGTTACGCCGGTGTATTTTCCCCGGGAGAAGGTATCCAGGTGATCCTTCCCCAAACCACCGAGGTCCTTTTCACCTATAAATAACAACTGGAGAAAGTATATACAGAATGAGTATCGATGTTTACCGGAATTCATTCGCTCTGTATACTAATTGATATCGTTCCTAGGAGGAAATTTATGAAAAAAGCCATTTTGGTTGGTATTTTAATTGTTGTTCTGGCTCTGCTAATCGCGGCTTGCGCGCCGGCTGCGACTCAAGCACCCGCGGCAGATGGTAATACCACTACCAGCGGTTCCACCGGTGATGGAAAAGCCATCGTTGAAGCTAAGTGCACCCAATGCCATACACTTGATCGCGTTACATCGGCTACCAAATCTGAAGCCGATTGGACGAAGACCGTAAACAGAATGATGGGAAAAGGATTGAAGCTGGATGACACAGAAAAACAGGCAGTCATCGCTTATCTTGCCGAGACCTATAAATAAAATGATCTGGAAATAAAATATCGTTAATTCTACTGATTTCTCTACTTGTCCTGGTAGCCTGCGTTGTCGCGCCGAATGTAGTTCCAACTTCGGTCCCACCCACTGCCATATCGGTTGAAGCCACAGCCACACAGACTGTAGCGCCGAGTTCCACGTCAGCCCCACCGGTGGAAACGCCTGCAGAGACAATCGCTCCCACGGATATCCCTCCATCACCAGAGCCACCCGCCGGATTATCTGAGGAGCAAAAACAACAGGCCAAGAATTTAATTAACACCAATTGTTCGGTTTGTCATTCCACCAGCCGGATTTCCGCCGCTCAGAAAGACCTGGCAGGTTGGACGACCACCGTCAATCGAATGTTGTCAAAAGGAGCCGCGCTCTCTGCGGATGAGGCAGCATTGGTAATTCAATTCCTCGCTGAAGGAAATAAACCGTAACACTCTCCGACATGCATTAAGACAAAAAAACAGCAGCCAAGTGGCTGCTGTTTGCTTTAGATCAGGTGTTGATCCTGCAATTCCTGGTAGAGCTTTAAGAATCTCTCCTGCGCCGCCGCATCGATCTTTCCTTTCTCTTCCAGAGTGGAAATTTCGGGATGGATAACTGGCTCATCCAGTGTTGGCAGCTTCTCAATATTTCCATTTTCATGGAAGCGGACATGCCGGTCATTGGTCTTACGGTTTTGTCCATAAAACTCCAGCCAGCGTCCATTACCATCGCGACCGAATCGATAGTTGATCCACCAGCCAGAGGTAGTTATCTGACCGGATTCGTGTTCTGCCAAATCTTTCAACTGTGGAAAGGTGACACTCCATTTTAGAAAATACTCGTTGAACGCTTCCATCAAGGATGCTTCTGCACGGTTCATTGTTTTACATCCCAGCCATATAGGCAATGCTGACGGTGCCCGGTCCAACATGAGCACCAACCACCGGGCTAACCTCACTAATAATTGTCTCAACGGGCGAAAATCTTTCATTACAAACTTCTTCCAGATGCCTGGCTGTTGGCAGATCCAGGGCATGAAAAACCGATATGCGTATCGGCGATCTACCAGCGATCCCTTCTTCCACGAGGTTAACCAGGCGCTCCAGGGCCTTTTTTCGGGTGATGGCTGATCCTGCCGCCTCGATCTTACCTTCCCGGATTTCCAAAATCGGTTTAATGTTTAACGCTGCTCCCAAGAGTCTTTTTGCCCCGCCGATGCGTCCGCCTTTGTGCAAGTATTTGAGGGTGTCCACCGTAAAGTAAACCCCGATATGGGCATACGCTTTTTCAGCTTCCAGTTTCACCTCTGCCAATGAAGCACCCGTCTCGGCCATTCGTGCTGCAGCAAGTACCATGAAACTGAGCGCCATGGAGACCAGTTGGGTATCCATCACCTCAACCGGTTGATCCGGGAAGGATTCTTTGGCGATCATTGCGTTATTATACGAAGCGGATATGCCGGACGAGAGGGGCAAGATCAGGGGATGAAGACGGTTGGATAAAGCCTGTTGAATAGCTTCCTGGTATTGGTGTACAGAAACAGCATTGGTAGTTGGAAGGTTGCGAGCGGTTTTTAGCCGGGTGTAAAATTCCTCAGCCTGGATGTCTACTCCATCCAGGTAACTTTTACCTTCCCAATTCAGCGTCAGTGGTAATATCGGAATCCCATATTGTTGGACAAATTTCTGTGGCAGATATGCGGTCGAATTGGTGATAATTTGGACAGATGGCATAAATTCTCCTGAAAATAATTTCTTCTTGAGTATACCGTTGAATAGACCAGGTAGGTAGAAGATATCTCAGGGTGTAAAAGGCTTTCAAGCCAGTGTAATCATCCCAATCACAATCAGAAAAATGAGTATCAAAATAACGAGAACAATTCCCAAAGTCATCGCAACGATGAACGGAATCCGATATGGATTTGAAGGTTTTTTCTCAGAGGTGACCTTCGGTTGGTCGTAAGTGAATTGTTCTTCCGGCGCGACCGACATATCCATATAGAATGGGGAAGATTTATCCGATTCTGGACTGGTATCCTGACCATTCCATAATACTGTCCTCGCCTGGGGAATTGTAGGCAGAAGATTATCTTCATGAGCAAGGACAGGTTCGGGTGCGGATGGCTCGGTTTCATCGGGCTGAGAATTCGACAAACTCTTTTTCCCAAAGCAAAGACTGTGGCGTTTCATTCGTATAATCGGACGATGATTTTTCGATTATCTCTGGGATTGAAGTATCTGCGATCGTAGCAGACCGCAATGAATCAATCCAATCTGACTCGGAGGCTACAGATGTTGGGATTTCCGCTTCGGATCCAATTTGAGGGAAGAGCCCGGCCGATATTGTTGGATTGCTCGTATACCCGGGTGATGGATTTTGTCGTCTTCCGCTCAACGCAGGTAAAAATCGTTCGACGTCAGTGGGTTCAACTTCCTCCCCCCGTCCACGCTTGTCAGCTAATTCAAACTCAAGACGTTGTATTCCGCGGATAATTGGTTGCGAACCAGAACAGAATTGTGATGCGAATTGTAAAACTTCGAGCTGTTCGGATACTCGGGTGAAAGTGCTTGAAAACCATATCCATGCCGCTTCATTTTCTGGACTCACTTCCAATACTGGACGCAGAAGTTTCCGCGCATCCGTTAGCCGTTTGGCTTTGATTAAATCAATTGCCTGTCTGATCGTATATTCATCCATCGCTGATCACCAGCCTATTCTTTAATCATGAAATCTGCCAATTAATCTATCCAGCTTTCACTTTCGTCATCATGGTGTAGGAGTGGTTTCCGTCTGAATCAGGGTCGTGGTTGGCGTTATTTTTGTAGGGGTGGGGGTGTCAGGAAGAGGTGCGATCACAACTATAAAATCTTTTTCCTGTCGGGCATGGTCGGTATAGAGTACCAGTTTGCCCGAAATTGCTTGCATTTTCTTTGCCCGTAAGGTGATGGATACCTTAACCTGTTTGGTGGGATCTATCCGCACGTTGACCATATAACCCGCTCCATCATCGACACTAAACTTGTCTCCGATTGGAGGATCTGAATGCAAAATCACTGAGTTGTCCATCAATTCAAATGGAAGGACAATTTGTTTGATGGTCACAGGATCGCTATCCGGATTTTGGATGATCACTTCGAGGGTGTACTCTTGATTTGGAACGATCCCTTCAGGGACTCTGATATCTATTTTTAATGGTTGATATACCCGAAGGGTTTGAGTTGGATTAATTACTGCTGTTGGACCAACCGGATTTAGCAACCTGAATACCAGCCAGCCGAGGATGGCGGCGACAATTAATAATAATCCATCTACCAGAACAGCGGTCCAGAATGCCTTTTTCGATCCCATATCCATTACTCCACCCTTACACAACCCTGGGGCGAATTTGGGGTTGAAACCGCAAAATAATTAATACGGCTTCATTATGCCATTAACTTAGGTATTCTTTCAAATTTTTGCTCCGGGTTGGATGACGCAATTTCCGTAATGCCTTGGCTTCAATCTGTCTGATCCGCTCGCGAGTAACATTGAAATAACGACTGACTTCTTCCAGAGTATGGTCTTTGCCGTCGGTAAGCCCGAAGCGTAATTCCAATACCTGTCGCTCCCGTTCCGAAAGGATTGCCAATGCACTCTGGACTTGTTCACGAAGCATCTCCCGCGCGGCGGCATCCATTGGTTCAAGCGCCTCGTCATCTTCAATGAAGTCACCCAATTGGCTGCTTTCTTCATCACCTACCGGTCGCTCCAATGAGACAGGTTCTTCTGCCGATTGTAAAATCTTTTGCACTTTCTGCGCACTCCATTGCCAGCGCCGGAGCAACGCCGGATCCAACGGTTTTCCCTCAGATTGAGCCAGGCGGATCGCGATCACATCTTCTACTGCCATAAAATCACCTTCCAATGCAAGCTCCTCATTGGTTGGTTCCCTCCCCAGACCCTGAACTAATTTCCGCTGCACTCGTAGTAATCGGGTGATCGACTTGAATAGATGAACGGGAATACGGATGGTACGGGCTTGCTCGGCGATATATCTGCTAATGGATTGTCGAATCCACCAAGTTGCGTATGTGCTGAATTTAAATCCTCTTGTGGGATCGAATTTTGTTACCGCACGCAATAACCCAAGATTCCCTTCCTGAATCAAATCCAGGAATGAGATCCCCCTACCGAGGTATCGTTTGGCAATACTGACCACTAATCGTAGGTTAGCCCGAATGAGTGTCTGGTTCGAATCATCGGATCTTCGCTGGATGCCTTCCAATTCTGCCTTTAAGGCATCCAATGCTGGTAAGAATTTAACAATAAACTCTTTGTCTGGGAATTCAGTGGTTTTCTGCAAATATCCCAGAATAGCCTCTGCCGTTTCTGGCGGCATCAGGTACATGCACAAAAAGACATTAAAAGCATTCCGGACCAGTCCATCCCAGAGGGGATTCTTTCCCCACTCCCCATTATCCAAATAATCCCGTAGATAGGATGGGTCATCAGCCTGCCACTGTTTTCGAAGGAATTGCGCTTCGGTCAGCACCAGTGAGGCATCCGGCGGTTCATATTTCATGCGGACAGCGTCCTCTTCCAGCCTTTTCCAGTAGGTAATCAACTCCTGGCAAAGGCTGTCGAATACGTAGGTTGCCTGTTCGTCCCCTTTACAATCCGGTGTTAATTTTTCCTGGATGGCATGTATGAAACGGATGGCTTCTATTCTGGCAGCCAAACGAAACTCACTATCCGCATCCAATAGATGGATTTGACCGATCTCTTTAAGGTACAACCGGACCGGATCTTCTGATAGTTCTACTACCAGGCTGGATGGTTCTGGCTCCTCGATGATGTCAGCAGCCAGAATATCACCGATCTCTGCCAGATTCTGATTAAGCAGTTGCTCATCGGGTTCCTCCACCGCAATCATGTCTTCGGGGAGGAACATATCGGGGGATACACCACCATCTTCATCAAGTAACGGTCTGATGGCTGATTCACCATCCGGGCTTTTACCAGTCCGCCTGCGGATCGGTTTGGCGCTCCCGCTATCTCTGGGTAGTCTCACTTGTTTGGGCATGATCTCTTCCACCTGTCCACGTTATGTTTGAATCCTGGAAAGGGATCCCAGGGCGACGTTTAATGTGCGAAGTTGTTGTGTGTACTGTAACACCATTTCTTGATATGGGGTATTACTTTTATTTTCATCAGTATCTTTTTCTTCCTGTAGATACCTTAACTCACGTAAGTTTTGGTTTATCACCTGGGTCCGAATGCGAATGACTGTCCGAAAAAGATCGTCCAACCACAAGTCTGGTTTTCGTTCGGTTGTCAAATGATGTTTCTTGGATTCATCCAAATATTCTGCAAGTCCGACCGGTTTTTGCTCATGAATATATTCTGTAGGCTCCATTTCATCTTGTGAAAGGGATTGGGTAATAAGTTCGAAGAATAGTTGATTCTGGGTGGCAGAAAAATCCTGGGGTAAAACTCGCTCAAGCGAATTTTGTTGCAACAAGCGATCCAGTCGGTTTAATAGGGTAGGCTGCTGAAACAGTGTGGCGAGGAGATATCGCTCCATTGGGATGACTGGATCGAGCAATCCTGCATCGGTTATAGATCTTGAAGGAGTTCTGATCACCGTCCTCTGCTGACCGACGCCGGTTTCGGAAGGGGGATGACCTACTCCCAGATGCAGTTCTGGAATGAACCCCTAATAAAGTATTTTCATCCACTTTCAATAATCGAGCCAGTCTCTGACGGTAGGTATCCCTTTCCACAAGACTTGGAACATCTTCGATCAACGGGATGATGGAAGCTGCGATCTCACGTTTTACTTTTGGATCCAGTAAATCCTGACCTTCCGCCAAAGCGTCCATAACATGGATGACAAGTGGTTTGGCAGTATCCAGGATCGTTTTCCATTCAGCCGGGTCACGTAACACGACTTCATCGGGGTCCATGCCCTCCGGTATGGTTGTTACTCGAATATCTGCCTGAAGTCGAGATTCCTGACGGAGTAATCCGTGGACGTCCAGCACAAGATCAGTTTCTTTATCCATGGCTTCCCGGGCGACCTGTAAACCACGGAGGGTTGCTTTCTGTCCGGCAGCGTCTGCATCCAATGCGAGTATGATGCGATGGGTATATTTCTTCAACATCCTTAGCTGATCTTCTGTAAGAGCTGTTCCCATTGGTGAGATCGTGTTGGTGTAACCAGCCTGGTGAAGGATGATCACATCCAGATATCCTTCCACCAAGACTGCCTGATCTTGCGCACGGATGGATTTTCGTGCTGAATCCAAACCATATAGTAATCGTCCTTTATCAAATATGGCAGTTTGGGGAGAATTCAGGAATTTAGGCACGTCGTTCGGATCTAAAATTCTTGCCCCAAACCCTGCCATGTGTCCATTTGCATCTCGAATTGGGATCATGATCCGATTTCGAAATCGATCATAAATCCCGCCTTCATCGCGTTCAGTAACCAGTCCTGCCTCGATCATCCTGGCTGCATCCACTCCCTTTGAGGATAGATGGTGTACCAGGTTGTCCCATCCTTCAGGGGCGTAACCAATCATGAAATGATCAAGCGTGTCTTGATTTAGCCCACGTTTCTGCAGATAAGCTAAAGCCTCTTTTCCTGGCGCTTGGTAAGCAAGTTGATTGCGGTAATAGATCACCACATCTTCGAGGAGCTGGCTTATCCGATTGTTCGATTCATCTTGCTGGACACGCTGGGGAGTTAGTGGCTCCAGTTTTACACCGGCTTTATCAGCCAGAAATTTCAGCGTGGTTGGAAAGTCCCAGCCTTCCCGTTTCATGACGTACTTAAAAATATCTCCGCCTTCATTACATTGACCAAAGCAACGCCAGGTGCCGGAATCTTGAAATACAACAAAGGCAGGTGTATGAACATTGGCGTGGAATGGGCAAAAGCCGGTAAAGTTCTTACCGGTTTTTCTCAGTTTTACCGTCTCGGAGACAATATCCACAAGGTCAAGACGGTTCTTGATTTCATCTGTAGCGGTCATATCGTATGAGAATTATAGACTCGGCTGGATGGAACCGCAACCTGCCTGTTGATCATCTGGATTAACGAATAATTATTCGTTTATGCATCCTTGCCGCGGATCTATCTTTTCCAAATTCCAAAGACTGCTCCGCGAGGTTGCGTCCATTTGATATCCACAGACACCAGTTTTGGTCACACCGATCCGAACCAATTGATATAAGGGCAACACAGGTAAGTTCTGATTGAACAACTCCTGTGGTTTTTGTTGTAGTGTATTATATGCGGTCTCGCCAGGCAACCCATTACTGGCAGCCTGACAGGCAGAATCATACTCCTTTGAGGAAAATCCAGAGATATTGACTCCAAACCAAAAACTTTTTGCAGTATTTATCTGATTTGTTGTATAGAACCGGCATAACGGCATGGTACTGGGACTCCAGGAAAACTGAGCCAGGTCAAATTTTCGACCGAACAAGACACCTGACGGACCTTCTTTGAATAATTCTTCGGGCGCAAGATATTTCAGGTCGACTGGAATACCGCACGCAGCCATATCCGAAGCGATCTGAACACTCACCTTTTTGCGCAATTCAGCGTTGGTTGTGTAATACGTGAATTGCAGAGGTGTGCCCAAAAATACCGTGGGGATATTTACGGCGACCCTCGGAGTGAGTGGGTTTTTATCCATATCCTTCCATCCGATCTCATCCAATAAAGCGCTGCCCTTGTCTGGATCAAATGGAATTGCCGTATCCGATGAAATCGCAAGAGGATTACCAACCCCTAAATAACTGACCGGGATGGCGGAAGCGCCTGCCCAGAGATCGTCCACAATTTTCTGCCGGTTGATGCACATCGCCAGAGCCTGCCTGGTGCGTGGATCTCCAAGAACATCCTGCCTGTCTCCCATATTGGGAGAAAATCCGTCATCGTAGGATGAGGGCGTGATACCGAAAAAGAGACCTTCCCACACTGGTGATGGAGTGATCGCTGCGGTCAACTTCCCCGCTTGTTGAAGTTCCAATATGGTCGATATTTGCTCATCTAATAGGGTGGATTCATCCAGAATGTCACACGCCCCAGTAAGCAATGCTTCCAGGCTTTTCTCTGGAGTTGTTTCTAAAAACCGGAATTGGATGAAGTCAACTTTTGGCAATCCTTCACCTGCGCGGAAGTATGCTGGGTTCTTGATAAGGGTAATATGATCGCCGGCAACCCATTCTTTTACCATGAACGGTCCCCAACTTAATGGCTTCTCGGCAGCCAATGGGTCTGATGCGATTGATGCGAAATCTTTTCCACTGAAGACGTGCTCTGGCTGGGGAATCCAGAAATGGGTCATGTACAATTGATCATGGAAGCCGGGAACGCCCTGCCAGACCGCTGTTAATTCGTCTACCGAACTGTACTGGGCAGTTTTTCTGATCAATTCTTTGCTACCTGGATATCCAGGATCGCTGGCAAGGCGAAACGAGAAGACCGAATCTGAAGCTTTCAACGGGGTTCCGTCGGACCAGGTCAATCCCGTTTTGAGTTTGTAAGTGACCATTAATTGGTCCATCTGCACATCGCCACTCCCGGAATATTGCTTGGCACAGTCGCTGGACGAACAACCTGAAGGCAGATACGTTACTCCCTTTTGCAATGACTGCAAATTGCCATCTACATCAACAATATCCATTCCCTCTTTTACTGTCACCGGAGATAAGACTGCATCTCCATCCTGTAGGTTGGGAATCTTTTCCAGGATCACCGGCAAATATTCATATTGGACGAAATCAATGGGTCCGTCATACAAACCCTCCAAAACCGACCAGGTGGATTGGCTTCTAGCACTTGAATAAAGAAATAAACTGGATGGTTCAGTTCCAATACAAACGCTCATTCCAATCGGCTCAGGCGTAGGCGTTGGTGGGATTTCGGTTGGGATCTGCGTCCCAACTGCAACCGTCGCGGTAGGAATACTGGTAGGAGTAGCAGCACAGCCGCTAATGCCGAACAATATAAGAGCGAGGGAAATATATGAGATATTTTGGGTGAGTTTATTCATTGTCTTTTCCAAATTTCACTTTGTTTTGATCAGGATGAATGGAGCCGTCAGGTCGTTCAGCTCGATCTTATTCAAGGTTATACCATTCGCTTCAAGGAGAAACGCGGTCAATTGCCAATATTCATCTGGTTTGAGATAACCAGGATTCCACCAGGGCATGGTTTTTACCAGATAGTCACGCAAGGTCTGTGCGTTTCCGTAGTGATCCAGCACTCCCGAACCGATGATGATAGGAGCATAATCCGGGATTACAAATCCTTCAGGTGGATGTTTCGGTCCGTGACATCTAGATTGAAAACAATTGTTATCCGGCGGGTCTAACTCTTTACGCCATTCATCCAACCCCTGACCCACATCTCCATGACAAGTCATACAAACCTGACAGTAGACGAATGCCCCTTCTTCTGCCTGGCTTGGTTGCGCGGGGACAGTCGGGCAGGTGAGTGGATCATCCCTCTTCATCTGACCGGGAATCGCCGTCTTTGGAATAATCGGCATTTTTACATTCTGCGGCGAACAGGATGATGTAATTATGAAAAACATAACAACAACAAACAGTATTACCGTAACGCTTCGAATTATCCGTTTATGAGGCATAGAATGAATTAATTATACTTGGATATGCGTCGTCCCCCGGATTGTCGACCTTCCATTTCAACTACCTGTCCAGTCCCTGCACCAGATAAGTCCATATTCGGAGAATCGGATGGTCGAAGCCAACAAAAAATCCGGGCAACCAAATGGTCACCCGGATCATTTGCGTATAATTCGCTATTAATTACGCCCCACGTCCTCGCATGCGGGGGTCCATGATATCACGTAATGCATCACCAACCAGGTTCCAGCCGAGTACGAACAAGATCAACGTCACGCCGGGATATACAACGATATACCAATACCTTGTCAATTGTGGGATCCAGCTTCTCGCAAAGCTGATGATCTGACCCCAATCCGCGTAACCCGTCTCTGTACCAATACCCAGGAAACTTAATACCGCGAAAGAAATTACGATGGTTCCTATATCCAGTGAAGCCACAACCAGAGTTGGGTAGATGGCATTCGGGATGATATGGCGCAGGAGGATCCGGCCATCTTTGGCGCCTACGACCCGAGCAGCCATCACATAATCGCGTTCGCGCACGGAAAGGATATCGCCCCGGATGAGACGGGCATAACTCATCCATCCGAATGCGATCAACGCAATGGTGGCAGGCCACAATCCTTTCCCGAGCACTGGTGTCAGGATCGCGGATAGCGTCAACGCTGCCATCAAGAAGGGGAATGCCATGAATATTTCGGTGATACGTTGCAATATTTGATCGAGCCAACCGCCGTAAAAGGCAGAGAGGCTGCCTATCAGAATGCCAATCAAAAGGGTAATCCCTTCAATAATAACACCCACTTTGAGAGCTGTCCGGGTGCCCCACACGACACCATAGAAGATATCCCATTGTCCGCTTGCGGTACCGAACAGATGCACCCACTTATCTTTTCCAGTAATGCCATACCAGAATGGTATTTTAGGCGCATTCTGAATCCACGCGGCGCCAGGATCTTTGGGTACCGGAGAATAACCATCACGTGGTACCAGGTAAGGATCGCGTTGATTGACCTGTGGAATGATAGCCGGGGCAAATATCGCGACCAGGATAAAGAACAAAATTAAAGATGATCCTATGACCGAAAGGGGATTCTTTATGACACCCATCAATATCCGGTAGAATTCCGGTCCCAGAGTCTGTTCCAGCTTAGTAATGTTGCGCTGTGGAAGATCATCAATGTCGATGTGTTTTAATTCTGCTTGTGGTATTGTCATCGTGTTATCCTCCTCTACGCCAGTCTAACGCGTGGGTCCAGAAATGCGTACATCACATCGACGATCAGATTAGCTGAGACCAGTATTGCGGAAGTCATTAATGTGAACGCCAAAACGGTTACTACATCCAACGTTGCCGCAGCTTGACCAGCCGCGGAACCAATGCCAGGAAATTCAAAGATGGTTTCAGTGATTACGACTCCGCCCAAAAGTTGCGCAACCATAATTCCGCCTAGGGTGGCAACCGGTATTAACGCATTTGGTCGGGCATGTTTGTTGATCACGCTATCTTCTTTCAGACCTTTAGCACGTGCGGTGATAACGTAGTCCTGCCGGAGTGTTTCGAGCATGGAAGAGCGCGTTACCCGCAGGAAAGAGGCCCAGTTAACATAAGAGAGGGTGAGAATTGGCAGGACCATATGCCGGAGGGCATCCAGAAACACATCAAAGCGACCATTCAATAGCGCATCAATCGTCAGTAATGAAGTGTAGTGGTGGAAAGAGGGCAAACTGATCACGGCAGTCGCCCAGTCTGAGGTCCTTCCAGGCGGGAACCATCCTAATTGCACATATAGAAACATTAATACCAGTAGACCAAACACAAAGGTCGGGAATGAATATCCGACAATGCTGAAAATCCGGGCGAACTGGTCGATCGGTTTATTGTGATTGACAGCCGCCTGGATACCTAGCCAGACTCCAATACCGATGATCGGAATGATTGAATAAAGGGTAAGTTCAAGGGTGGCGGGGAAACGACGTTTGATCAGATCGATCACCATCTGGTTTCCGGTACGTGAATACCCAAAATCGCCACGAAGGATTCCTCCGACAGTGGTTCCAGATTCTGGATCTTCTTTACCGACCAGCCAATGCCAGTACTGCACTGGTATGGGGTCATTTAATCCGTACCGCTTGATAATGCCGTCCATCACTCTTTCATTTTTGGGGATATCACGAACATACAACGCAGCGCGTTCAGCCGGGCTTAACTGAGACAACATCAGAAATATCAGCATGGTCACGCCGATGAGGATGACTGGAAGCAGTAGCAAACGACGGATAATATATTGGGTCATGGATTCACTCCATCAGGGAAAGGATTTCCGAGTGGCAAAAACGGCTGGAGGAACCTGTTTACAGGTACCTCCAGCCTGATTGCAATCAGTAAATACTATTTCTTGGTTAGGGCATAGAACCAGAAGTCAGCGTACATGGGGTTGTTGTACCAACCACCATCATAACGTGGTTCATAGTGGTGTCCACCAGGGGCGAAGAGCAGGACACCGGGAACAGTGTCATAGAACAATTGGTTGAATTCAGCATAGATCTTGGCGCGTTCTACAGGATCTACAGTGGATACACCGCGGGTATTGATGTCTTCGAATTTTGCCTTGACATCAGCGGGGAGGTTCTGGCGGCCACCATAAGTACCGGTGGTATATGGCTGAACCCAGTTGTGCGGATCGAAGATATCAGATTGCCAACCAACTGTGAACAGAGGCAGTTTCTTGGCGCGTTGATTCGCGAGGAAGGTTGCCCACGGTAAACCGGTAACTTCCACTACGAATTTTTCGTTGATAGTGCTGAGTTCAGACTGCAGAATCTGGCTGATGGTTTGTCGGGCAGTGTTACCGGTGTTATAAGCAGCGGTAAATCGGAAGCCAATATCCATCAGTTTGATATCGCCAGCAGGATCGGGTTCGTATCCGGTATCGGTCTTCTTCCAGGTGGAAGCTTCGAATTCGGATTTGCATTTCTCAGGATCGTAATTATAGAAGGGAGCGTTATCGTCGTAACCGATCATTCCGGGGAAGATTACTGACTTGGAACGGGTACCTTCACCCTGGAGAACATCATTCAGATACGCATCGTAGTTGAAGCAGTAAGCGAATGCGCGGCGAATGTGGACATCAGAGAAGAAGTTGGCGGGGATACCGTTACCATCCAATTGACCTGAACCGAGGAAGTTATTTCCACCTTCAGTGTTGACCAGGAAGGCCATGAACATGTCAGTTCGGGAGCTGAGACCGGGGTTGCGGATCAGGCGAAGAGGACCTTCACCAGTCACTTTGCAATCCACATAGTCCTGACCACATTCTTCACCAACCAGGGCGTCCATCAATGGCCAGTCAGCCTGTGAACCAACCTGGATCCAATCGGCATCGCCAGCTTGAAGCATGGCTAAACGGGTTGGGAATTCATCAACCAACTTGATGATGACTTTCTTGAACTTGGCTACGCCAGAAGGACCACCTTCCCAGATGGGTTCAGTGCGCCAGTAGGATTCATTGGCGGAAAACACAATTTCTTCGCCAGGAGTCCATTTATCAAGCTTGAACGGGCCAGTCCCCATGGCAGTGGTGCCGAGAGGGGTCTTGTTCAAATCTTCAGATGACTTGCCATAGAATTTGGTCCAGGTATCGCAGGAACCATCCCAGCCACCATTGGCGGCTACCCAGGCTTTGCTCTGAACGGATCCCCAACCACCAGTGAAAGTGGAGATGAATGGAGCCCAGGATTGAGCAAGGTTGAAGGTGACGGTCATCGCGGCATCATCAGGAACAATGGCTTTCACTACATTTTCGCAAGCGGTTTTGAGTGCGGCGGGGTCAGCAGCAGCTAATCCAGCAGCATCATCATCAAGGGCACCGGTGGGATCGACAACTTCGGCGATGTCATAGATGCCAGCGCCAAGGATGGGTTCGGCGAAGAGCCACTGCGGGGAAGAGGTTCCACCCTGCAGTAATCCACGCTGGAATGTAAAAGCGACATCGGTTGCGGTCAGGGTCGTTCCGTCGTGGAATTTCACACCGGGACGAATCTTGAAGACAACTGTCTTACCATCGGCAGAAATACCACCATTTTCCAGGGTCGGTACTTCGGTGGCAAGTTGAGGTACAAACTTGGACGCATCACCCTTATCATACCAAACCAGGGTGTCATAGACGTTCATCAGAACGCCGCCACCCGCGGTTTCGTAGTCATAGGCGGGGTCCATAGTATCGACATCACCAAATGTCGCTTGAACCCACGTGGTCGGGTCTTTGGATTTGAAATCTGTCTTGGCTGGGGCTGCGGGCGCGCAGGAGGCCAGTACCATCGAGACCAAAACCAACAATGAAACAAGAACTAAGGTTTTATTTCGCATTATCTCCTCCACAAAATTATCTGTTGTTGGAACGTAACATGTGGATCATCGGATCCACCTACAACACAAAACGGATTGGTCCAATACCACCTCCTTCACGTCTGGGATAGGCTATACACTCACCATATGACATGCCACGAAATGACCTGGAACTACTTCCCGGAACTCCGGTTTTTCTTCAGCACAGATCGTACCGGCTAAAGGACAACGAGTCCGAAAACGGCAGCCGGAAGGAGGATTTACCGGAGACGGAACATCTCCCTCCAGAATGATTCTCTGGCGTCGCTCTTCAATGAATGGATCCGGAATAGGAACAGCCGACAACAAAGCTTGAGTATATGGGTGTAATGGATTGGTATACAACTCACTTCGATTCGCCAGTTCAACAATAATACCGAGGTACATGACTGCGACCCGGTTGGAAATATGGCGAACCATCGATAGATCATGAGCAATAAACAGGTAGGTCAATCCCAATTTTTCTTGTAGATCTTCCAGCAGATTAACTACCTGGGCTTGAATGGAGACGTCCAGGGCAGAGATTGGCTCATCACAAACGATCAAGGATGGTTCAAGAGCGATAGCGCGGGCGACCCCGATCCTTTGCCGTTGACCACCAGAAAACTCATGTGGGTAACGATCTACCAACCGGGATGATAAACCCACCAGGTTGAGGAGCTCTTTTACTTTGTCGCGTAATTGGTTTTTTGGTAAGATCCCGTGAACGATCAGTGGTTCACTGATAATTTCTTCGACTGTCATGCGCGGATTCAGGCTGGCGTATGGATCCTGAAAAATCATGGTCATTCTACGGCGCATTCGGCGTAGATCTTCTCCTTTGAGCTGGACCAGGTCTTTTCCTTCAAAGAATACTTGACCGGAAGTCGGACGGTAGAGTTGTAATAATGTTCTACCGGTGGTCGATTTTCCACAACCAGACTCGCCAACCAGACCTAATGTCTCGCCTTTAAAGATCTCAAAGGATACATCGTCAACGGCATGGACAGCGCCTACTTGTTTTTGAAATACAATTCCACGAGTGATGGGAAAGTGTTTTACGAGATGGTCTACTTTGACCAAAGCGTTTTCCTGAGGCATATTCAACATTAGCGTGCCCTCCCGGTTTGCGGATCCACCCAACAGGCAGCCCGGTGGTTCAATCCGACCTCGATAAGTCCGGGATTTTCCACTCTGCAGCGATCGATAGCATAGCGGCAGCGGCTGACAAATGGGCAGTAATTGGGTTCCTCAACCAAAACAGGTGGGAGGCCACCGATGGAAGCAAGGCGGGTATGGCGGGTCTCATTTAGGCGGGGAAGGCTTCCTAACAATCCAAGTGTGTATGGATGCTGGGGGTTGGCATACAATGTCTTCACATCTGCCTCTTCAATAATATATCCAGCATACATCACGTTCACTCGTTTCGCCAAACCGGCTACGATGCCGAGATCGTGGGTGATCCAGATTATCGCCATCCCAATTTCGTCTCGTAAGCGTTTTACCAATTCAATGATCTGCGCCTGAATGGTTACATCCAATGCCGTAGTAGGCTCATCTGCAACCAGAATCTGCGGATTGCAGGCTAACGCCATGGCGATCATCACTCTCTGACGCATTCCGCCTGAGAATTGATGGGGGTAATCTTCAAGATGCATTTTCGCTTCTGAAATGCCGACTAATTGCAATAGTTCGACCACGCGATTTGTCGCTTCGTCCTTGCTCATGCCAAGATGAAGCATCAGTGGTTCTGCAATCTGTTTCCCGATTGTGATAACCGGGTTTAGGGAAGTCATGGGGTCTTGAAACACCATGGCGATCTTTGCGCCACGGACTTGCCGTATTTCTTCATTGGACATTGCCAATAAATCTTGTCCCTGGAAAATTGCTTTCCCACCGACTATCTTTCCTGGTGGTTGGGGGATCAACCGAAGAATCGACAACATCGATACACTTTTACCGCATCCGCTCTCCCCCACTATTCCGAGAACTTCGCCTTCCTTAAGGTTGAAGGAGATACCATTTACGGCGTGAATCACTCCTTCAGGTGTCAGGAATTGCGTCTCGAGACCTTGCACGTTGAGCAATTCTGTCATGCAATTATGTCCTTTGATCCTAAATTGTAATTACCTCAAGGCATAGTACTTCTTTCGAAACGTCGGCGCATTATCTCCGAATAGAAGCAAAAACAAGTATACCTAACAGTAATCTTACTGTCAACAAGAGCCAATTGAGCTAATTTGTCAGTATGTAATGCTACGATGGTAGTCTCTCACAATTAATATTACATTAGATTCGGATTAGAATAATTGGATTACTGACCAATCTTTGTATAAACGCGAAATTGAGGGGGATTTTCGATATGTTTTTTTACCGCGCATTGTTCAGCCGATCGGATTAATGCCTCCGTATATTTTTCTGGGAAACTGGTTGGAATTCGTATTTCGATATCCAATTGTTCCACCATGCCATTGGTTGGATTCTTTTCCATTCTTTGAATGATGGATATCCCATCGGTTGGTAATCCCCGTTGTTTGCAAAAATTGAGCACATATATTCCGGCACAGGTACCAATGGATGCTAAAAATACCGAAAATGGGGAGGGGAATTCTCCATTTCCGCCCCCTGATAACGGCTGGTCTGTGGAAACCGTATAGGGACCGAAATGCGCATCCACTCGTGCTCCGCCAGGAAAATCAATTATGTATTCCATTCAAATATTCTCCTTCTTAATTGTATGATCGATATCAATGGATGCTGTCATAACCCGGAAGTTACATCTAACTTATTAATAATTAAACACCCATTTCCGATTAGGAGGAATGCCACTAGTCAGAAAAAATAGCATCCGGTATGATAAGGTCAATATGATCAAAGATAAGCTTGCCAACACCGACTTGCTCAGAGGATTAACTCCCCAACAGCTCGACGAGATTAGTCGTCTGGTACTCCCATGTAATTTCGGGAAAGATGAAGTCATTTTTGAACAAGATCAATATGCTGAATACTTGTATATTCTTTTGCGTGGTGAGGTCTGTATCCGTTTCAAACCGTATGATGGCGAGATGATCAATGTTGCCCGCCTTGGAGAAGGCCAGGTATTTGGATGGTCTTCGGTTTTAGGTCGGGCGATTTATACTTCTGCAGCGATATGTACCGATCCATGCGAATGTGCGAAGATCCGCGGACGAGACCTTCAAACATTGTGCCAAAACCATCCTGATACCGGTATAATTATTATGGAACGCTTGGCATCAGTTATTGCGGAACGATTGTCGGAAACCAACGAACAGATTTTCAACCTTCTTTCCAAAAATCTGGATCGAAGGGGCGAATGTCAGCGTAGGAGGATGGATGACAATAAATAACCCGGATTTTTCTCCTCAAGAGCGGATGGAAGCTCTCATCCAACAATTGAATGCCTATATCGAACATTACCATGGTGGCTCTGTGGAACTTGTGTCGTTTGATGGTGAAAACGTCAAAGTTCATCTGGGTGGATCGTGCCTGGGTTGCCCACTTTCACCGAACACATTACACGGCTGGGTAGAAGGCACTATTCGCCAGTTTTTCCCCGAGGTCAAGACCGTCGAGGCATCAATTCCATAACGGGGAAATCCGTGACCTGTGATTAGAAATTAGTAAATCGGCATATAAAAAAATACGAGAGGAGAATTTCCTCTCGTTGTCTATATTTTTACTCGTTTATTACTGCTTTCATATTTTCTAGTTACTTATTACTATTTTCTGATTTCTGATTTCTACTCTCACTCAATATACACTTCTACGTGCTCACCGTCATCCTCATCGTATACATCGATGACTTTTCCAACCTCACCACTTTTTAGAAATTCTGCAAGCTTTTCCTGGTCTAACCCTTCCACTTGCGGAGAGAATTTCGCCCCCATTTTCATTCCCGCATTCACCAGGCTGACAGGTAACCTCACATTCACACGGGTTTTTCCTGTAATCGTATCTGTCACAACCACACGAAACCATTGGGCATTGCTGCGGGGTGGAGTTGGTGCTTCAGAGGTTCCAGCCTTCCCTTTTCCACCTTTATCACCCATCATATCCAGCAATTCGATACCCTCTTCGGCGGTAATTTTACCTTCCTGGATCATTTTTAGAATTTTCAATCGTTCGGGGGAAGTGGTCATGGCTATTTACTCTCCTGCACTAATTATATACCATCCAATTTCATTTAATCTGATTCATCTCTTGCCTGACTGTATGATATAAGCTTTCTGCCTTTAATTCTGTCAGAGAATAGCAAGGGGATTCAAGGTTGTCTGCCAGAGATTGTGCCAGTCCTTGATCAAAGGCAGCGTGTTCCATATTAATCACAACACTTCGAATTCCAGCCAGAGCTACTTGTTGCGCGTATTTGTACGATTCTTCCTGTGGGGGAAAACTCCCGATCGATACATTCCCGGCTCCATCTGTGAGTACGATCAACAAAGGCTGAATATCAGGATGCAAGGATTTTTCTCTTTTTAATACTTCGAAAGCCAGTTTTAACCCCGCTGAGAGCGGTGTCTTCCCACCCACTGGAATCTCGATTAATGCCTTCTGAGCCAGGAAAATGGAATTTGTAGGTGGTAGGACCAGTGTGGCGCGGTCTTTTTGAAATACGATCAACCCAACTCGGTCACGGCGTTGATAGGCATCGGTCAATAAGGAAAGAATGGCTCCCTTGGTGGCTGCCATCCGCTCCGCCACCGCCATCGACCACGAGGCATCCACCAGGAAAAGGACCAGGTTGGCAGCCCTTCGGACGCGTACCTTTTTCTGAAAATCTGCCTTTTTGACTGAGAAAGCTACCTTCGAGTTTTCGGCTTTCCGCTCACGTTGGAAAGGTGCGGCTGCTCGGAGTGTGGCATCGAATGCCAGATCCTTGGCGGCATCTTCGGCAGGCCGCGCCTGGATATATCTGCCGCGCTTTCGGTCCGTATGCGTACGGGATCGTCTTCCACCTTGCTGGCGGACCATCTTGTCAAGAGGGGTATCCAACCGGCGGGGTTGAAACGTTTCGCCCGTGGCAGTTGGTTTTCCACCTTCCCACCAGCGGGCGTTATGATCGTCAAATACATTCTGGACAGCCCGCATTTCGCCGGCTTCACTGGTTTCTTCCCCCTCTTGCTCGTCATTTATTTCGTTTTTTTTTGAGCCGAATCCGATTCCGGGGCACTCATCTCCTGCTGCTGTTCCTGCGGATTCTCACCCGTCTGGCTTTCAAGCTGACTGATGCGTTCCTGCAAGTCTTCCAGGCTCACTTCCATTTGTTGGAAAGGACCACGTTTTATGCGGTGTGGAAGCGCCAGCTCGGCTGCCAGGGCAATATCATGCTCAGAGATCGCCAGCCGGCCATCAAATGCTGCCTGCGCTCTTGCAGCTTTTAGGATCACCAGGTCAGACCTGTGCCCATCTACATTTAAGGAGGTTGTAAGTGCAGCGATCGAGAGCAGATCCCGTTTGGTAAATGTGACCCGATCAATCAATGTCCGGGCAACATCTATTTGATGGGAAAGGTCTTCTTCCTTCAGGTTGAAATGAGATCTGAATTCTTCCGGGTTGGATTCAAAGGCAAGGTTTCGCTCCATGATCTGGACCCGTTCGCGGGCATCCCGGATGCCGTGAATATCCACCGATAGCGCAAATCGATCTAATAATTGCGGACGCAGATCGCCTTCCTCAGGATTCATCGTTCCAACCAGAATAAAGCGCGCTGGATGACTGAAGGAGATGCCTTCCCTTTCCACAATATTCATCCCCATTGCCGCGGAATCAAGCAGCACGTCAACCACATGATCGTCCAGCAGGTTGACCTCGTCAATGTAGAGCATACCGCGATTGGCAGCCGCCAGAACGCCCGGCTCGAAATGCCTTTCACCCTGTTGGATGGCGCGTTCTATATCGAGTGTTCCCACCACCCGGTCTTCTGTGGCAGAAACTGGCAGGTTGACGAATGGTGTGAGTTTGTAATCCACCGGGAGGGAACCCTCATTTTCCGCGCGTTCCTTGCATTCGGTACACCACGCCATGGGCTGGTCAGGGTCACAGCCAAAGCGGCATCCACGGACTACTTTTACCTTTGGCAGAAGAGCGGCTAACGCTCGGGCTGCCGTGGATTTTGCCGTTCCACGCTCACCGCGGATCAACACCCCGCCAATACGGGGATTGACAGCATTTAAGACCAGCGCTCGGCGCATACGGTCTTGACCTACAATGGCGGTGAATGGAAAAATGGTCGGCATATCCTATCCCTCAAATTGATATCGGTGATTACCCGAGAAAGTGTACCACTATCAGCAGACTCAATCAACACAAAGGGTCGACAGGAGGAAGGCGGGAGATCAGGGACTAGAAACCAGAAAATAGAAAGACAATTTCTGCACGTGATGCTGAGTCGATAGGCGAAGCATCTCAAACAGATCCCTTGGATGCGTCAACTTGGTTAGCAACCTTTCCCAATGGGGATGCTCTGCAATCGTCGCTTCGCTCCTCAGGATGACAAAACCGTGCGTTCGCTTCGAACGTACGGTTGAATTGTATGAATCGTGTTTGCATACTTCGCGAACTTTGCTGTGTGAAGAATTACCACCGCCCCGTCAATATCCTGCCCATGCAGACGCCATTCATGCTGGCTTGCATCAGTCCCCTGGTCAGGCCGGCTCCATCGCCCAGCGCATACAGATTCTGCACGCTGGTTTGAAAATGCTTGTCGACGACCAGCCGGTTTGAATAAAACTTTACTTCGACCCCGTATAAAAGCGTACTGCCATTAGACATGCCCGGCATGAGCTGATCCAGTACCTGCAGCATTTCATCGATATCCAGCATGATCCTATACGGCAGCACCAGGCTTAGATCACCCGGGACTGCATCGCGCAGAGTTGGCTTGATGGTATTCTTCGCCAGCCGGTCAGACGTTGTTCGGCGACCTCGTTTGAAATCACCATACCGTTGCACAATCACCTTATTCCCTGAGAGCATATTCCCCATCTCGGCAATGTATCTGCCATATTCAATCGGGGTCTTGAATGGCTGGGTAAAATTCTTCGAGACCAACAGCGCAAAGTTGGTATTGGCCGTTTTTAGTTTTTCATCTTTATAGGAATGCCCATTGACGACAGATAGATGTTCACCATACCGTTCTTCCACCACCTCGCCACGCGGATTCCAGCAGAATGTCCGCACCTTGTCTTCGAAGGTGGGTGTGTAATAAACCAGTTTGGCTTCATATAAGATATCGTCGATTGCTGAAGTTATGGATGCGTCGGTCTCGATCCGGCAACCAATATCCACTGGACCGGGTTTGGATGAGATGCCATACTTGTGGCACATCAGGTTCAACCATTCGCTGCCCTCCCTGCCAATGGCAGCGACAATGTGATCCGCATACAGTACCGACTGGTCTGGCATGACCACGCCCCTGGCACGCTTCTCTCCGGAAGGCGTTTCCTCGATCACCAGATCCTGGACAGCTGTCTCAAATCGCATCTCCACGCCCAGATCTTCCAGCACGTGTTGAATATGTGAATAGATATCATACGCCTTCTCCGTCCCCATATGGCGCACATGGGAATCAATCAATTTAAGGTGAGCTTGTGCGGCCTGCCTGCGAATCGCATCCACATCCGGGGAATGATCATTTCCGTATACCCGCGTGTCTGCTCCGAAACCAACATATAAGTCATCCACATAGTGCATGGTTTCCCGGAATTTCTCCAACCCGATATAATGCGCAAGGTCTCCGCCGATCTCCCCATCTTGATTGATCGACAGTTTACCATCGCTGAAACTCCCACCGCCGGAAAAACCGGTCGTAATGGCACAGGGTTGGCAGTTTAGACAGACACCCGTCTTCCGTTTCGGGCATTTCCGTTTCTCGATCGATTTCCCCTTTTCGATCATTAATACCCTGGCGGAAGGATTCGTTTTCCTGACTTCATAGGCGGTGAAGATCCCACTTGGTCCTGCACCAATAATAATGACATCATAAGATTGACTGGGAGTTGTAACCATAAGAACCTCAATTTAATATTGTTGGAGACGGTTAAATTATAAGGGCAAAACCACTTGCAATTGTTTAGACATCGTCACAATTTTTCAATTACTTAATATTCTGCTAAATCGGGCAGATTAAGTTTTCGAAGAGGCTGATTATCGTCATTTGCGTAAAACCAGTCAGGGTTGTCAACTTTCTATTCTCGCTTTATAATGAGACAACAAATCGCCGTAACTGGAGAATTAGATAAGCATGGATCAGAATGAAGCCCATCTCGAGCAGGGTGACGCGCCCGAGAACAATATGAGCATGGAAGAATTGCTCGCCAAGCAAGATATAGGGGATTACGATTTCCCCAAAAAGGGCGAAACCCGCAAAGGTACAGTAGCCAGCATCAGCGCCGGACAGATCCTTGTCAGCATAGGCACCAAGTCTGAAGGACTGATCACCGGTAAAGAGTTTGAAAGCATCCCCGCGGATGTTTTTGACAAACTGCAGGTTGGTCAGGAAATTGATGTGTTCGTCATTGACCCGGAAGATGATTCTGGCAATGTCGTACTTTCCTACCGTAATGCGCTTGAAGCTAATAGCTGGAAACAAGCCGAAGATTTGAAGGATTCGGGTGAAGTATTCCCATCCGAGATCATCAAGTTCAACAAGGGTGGTCTAATCGTACCGGTTGGGACCCTGATGGGTTTTGTACCTGCTTCTCAAATTAGTCTATCCCGCCGCGCCAATATGACCGGCGAAACCCCTGAAGCTCGTTGGGCAAAGATGGTTGGCGAACCGATTACAGTCCGCGTGATTGAAGTGGACCGGGAGCGCCGCCGCCTCATCCTATCCGAACGTGCCGCCAGCACCGAAACCCGTGAACAAGTTAAGGAACGCATCCTTGAAGAACTCAAGGAAGGCGATATCCGAACCGGTAAAGTCACCAGCCTGGCCGATTTTGGCGCGTTCGTCAATATCAACGGAGCGGATGGCCTGGTTCACCTTTCTGAGATCGCCTGGGATCGCATCAATAAACCCGATGAGGTCCTAAAGGTGGGTCAGGAAGTAAAAGTCAAGATCATTTCCATCGACCGCGAAAAGAAACGCATTGGTTTATCCATCCGGGCTCTCCTCGACGACCCCTGGTCCAAACAGGTCGCCCAATTCCAGGTTGGCCAATTAGTGGAAGGCAAGATCACCAAGCTGGCTCCTTTTGGCGCATTTGCCCGTCTTGAAGGCGAAGTGGAAGGATTGATCCATATCTCCGAGATCAGCGAGAAACGGATCGAGCATCCCAAAGAGGTCCTTAAAGTTGGTGATGCGGTCACCCTGCGAGTAATCAAGATCGATACTGATAATCATCGGATTGGACTCAGCCTGCGGAGAGTGGATTCACCCGCTTACGCTGAAATTGATTGGCAAACACTCACCGATGAAGTAAAAGCAGATGTTGTCGAAACCCAGGCTGATGCTCCAGTTGTAGCAGAGGAAATGGTTGAACCAGCTGCAGAAACCCCGGAAGTCACCGAGGTTGTAGCTGAAGCCAAAGCGAAAGCCCCCAAAGCAAAAGCGAAAGCTCCCAAGGCCAAGAAGGAAGTCGCTGAAGTTCCTGAAACCAAGGACGAAGTCGGGGAAGCAAAAGAAGATACTCCGGCAGAAGACAAGAGCTAATTTTCGAATTACTAAAAAGCGCACCACCCTGTGGTGCGCTTTTTTATCCCCATGAAGCAGAATAATTCCCCCTCAATCCCCTTGTTTGTTGACTCACATGAAGATCTGGCATGGAATATGCTTACGTTTAAGAGAGACTATACTCTTTCATCGCAGCAAATCCGTGCCCAAGAAAAGGAAACGATCACACCTCAGGCAAACGGTGACACAATGCTGGGGTGGGCTGATTACCAATCAGCCAACGTAGGTCTGATCTTTTCCACCCTTTTCGCTGCTCCCATTGATACAAAAGAAGGTGATTGGGATATTCAGACTTACCGCAACCAACAGGAAGCGCACGACCAATACCGGCAGCAATTGGATGCTTACGAGAGACTGGTTGATCAACACCATGATCAATTCCGCTCCATACGCAGCAAAGAAGACCTGCGGAATTTATTGGCAGATCGATCGACTTCTTCAGACACATCCAATTTGAATGGTTCCAATCTGCCTATCGGTCTGGTGACCCTCATGGAAGGGGCGGATGCCATCCGCCGTCCAGAAGAGCTCCCCGAATGGGTGGAGCGAGGTGTCTATCTTATCGGACCCGCCTGGCATTCCACTGCTTATTCTGGCGGTACGACAGAACCGGGACCATTAACGAGGGCGGGCTTCCAGTTGTTGGAAGAGATGGAAGCCTGTGGTTGTACGCTCGACCTGAGCCATATGGATGAAAAATCCGTCAGGCAGGCGTTGGATACGTTTAATGGCCGAATAATCGCCAGCCATTCGAGTCCAGAGACCCTGCTGAAGGAACGCCACTCGAACCGGTTTCTAAAAGACGAATTCATCAGGGCAATTGCTGACCGGGACGGCGTGATGGGTTTGGTTCCTTATAACCTTTTTCTGGATTCAAATTGGGAAAAAGGCGACAATAAGAACCTGGTATCCATCCATCGTTTGGTCGAACAGGTTGATTATGTCTGCCAATTACTTGGAAGTTCACGTTTTGTGGGTTTTGGAACCGATTTTGATGGAGGTTTTGGCTGGCAGTCTACACCAAAAGAATTGAACTCCATCGCGGATATGACCATTGTCCTGCCATTATTGGTTGAAAAAGGGTATTCGGAACAAGATTTGCACCTTATCTTTGGTATGAATTGGATCCGCTTTTTAGAGGAGGCTTTGCCTTAGAAATGAAGCCAGTATCGAACCCGCCTACAACACCCAGGCAGATCAGATCAATCTGGCGAGTAAGAGTTGGTCTTGCTGTCAGTTTGCTAGGATTGCTCGTATTCCTTCTGGGAGCCAGACCTGCATTATTCGGTCTTGATCGCAGCCCTATTGTGGGATTTGTACAGATAGCCACATTCGAGGTAGGTCTGGGCATGATCTGTATTGGCGGTTATATCGCTTTGGGAAGCCTGTGGGGAAGGATCCAACGGAGTATCCGTGCGGATTTTGGATTACGTCTGGTCGCTACAGGTTATGTACTGGCATTGTTCACCGGCATGGCGGATGTATTTGGTTTTGGCAGCCACCCATTGCCTGGAGTTCCCTATTTTGGACCCTGGCAGGCGCGCGGCGTTGAAGTCGGTGAATTTATTATCGGGATTGGTTTCCTCCTCCTGTTACCAATAATGAGCCGAATAAAGAGGCAAACACGTAGAAAAGGATAATGAATTGAAAAGGCTCGAGCACTCGCTCGAGCCTTTTTTCTTAGCGAACGACTTTACCAATTCTTCTTAGCATCTCTTCATTTGTATTGAACTTATAATCTTCAATACCCAACTCTCCCCCTTTGAATTTTTCTGCAGCTTCGAGGCAGATAATGTCATCATATTCGACCGCTTGAGGGAGACTCATGCGAATCCCATCACAAATATCGTCCACGGAGACGGGTCTCAGGGAAATATCCGATGATAGGTAAGCTCGAATCGCGGTGGCAGCATTTACTCCATCTTTTCGGGCGATGCCCACCACGCCAGAACTGGCTTTTCTTGCCCATCCTGCTACAAAAACACCGCAAGGGTGTTGATCATCCTGCGAGGCGCACGATTCATAGGATTGACCTTCGATGAGAAATTTGGATCCTGGGTTTTTAACAAACTGATTCCCGATTACAGGCAACCCCAACCTGGTGTCAACCGTATCGCCGATCGCGAAGATCACAGTATCCACATCCAGGGTTTCGAGTACCCCGGTCCCTACCGCCTTGATATCACCGCCCTCAAGAACCAGAGAAGTCCCTTCCAGCTCCAATCCAGTTACACGACCTTCTGGATTTCCAAAAATTCGTTTCGGCGAAGAAAGGAATCGCATCTTAAGTTTGGAATGAAACTCATGTGTTAGTGCTTTTTCGAGCGCGTCTTTATAAATTGTCAATGCTGAAAGTGGCTCCTGACCAATCGCAAGCATAGTCGGGGTTGCTCGTTCCACCTCTTTATTCAGGTCATCAAAATCGATCCGTTCAACCACAGCTTCCAATTCTTTGCGATCAAATTTGACTTCCGATGGGCCACGGCGGGCTATAGCGAAAATCTCCTCTACATGCTTTTCATCGATCAACCATCTGGATACATCGAGCATGACGTTTCCAACCCCAACGATTGCGACCTTCTTCCCGATTTGAATGTCCATCTCACTGAAAGGTGGTAAGTGGTTGTAATGGTATACCACTTCTTTCGCATGATAAACACCAGTGAGCGTTTCACCTGGAATGCCTATGGATTTTTCGGCTTGTGCGCCAACGGTCGCCAGGATCGCATGGAAACCCAACCTGTGAATTTGTTCCAAAGTGATATCACAGTCAACACCCACCCGGACATTGCCAAAGTAATGAACCATGGGTGAGGTCAAAATAGACCTAAATTGTGCCCTCAAACCCTCTTTCATCTTAAGCTTGTCTGGATAGATCCCATATTCAGCGAGTCCACCCGGTTTAATATCCCGATTAAACAAAACCACCTGGCATCCATCTATCGTCAGTTGTTTTGTTGCGTATAATCCTGCCGGTCCCGCACCAATAATAGCTACGATCGGAGTGATCTCGTTGCTCAATTCTTCGTCCTCCTAACAATAATGTCCAATCAATGCAGTATTATACAGTGTTCCATTATTAGATTATCACGCATTATGATATAGTCGTATGATTGGAATGGGTAGAAATAAGGTTATACGGATGAGGTTTAATGTCTGAACAAGCGAATGTAACAAAAACAGTACTGCAAAATGGACTGACGATCCACCTTAAGGAGATCCACACAGCTCCAATTATCAGTAGCTGGATGTGGTACCGCGTCGGATCCAGGAACGAGACTCCCGGGATTACCGGCGTCTCTCATTGGGTGGAGCACATGCAATTCAAAGGTACTCCTAAATTCCCGCCCGGAATCTTGGATAAAATGATTTCGCGCGAAGGGGGTTTTTGGAATGCAATGACCCACATCGACTGGACAACCTATTTTGAAACCATGCCAGCTGATAAGATCGATATCGCCTATCAATTGGAAGCGGACCGCATGATCAATAGCAGCTTTGACACCAAGGAAGTTGCTTCTGAACGGACGGTGATCATCTCAGAGCGTGAAGGAAATGAAAACGAACCGCTTTTCCTTTTGGGAGAAGCGGTGCAAAGTGCTTCATACACTCACCATCCATATCACCATGAAGTGATTGGAGATCTCAAAGATCTACGAAGTATGGAGCGAGATGATCTCTATCACCACTACCAGCGTTATTATCACCCCGGAAATGCCATCATGGCGGTTGCAGGCGATTTTGACACCGACCGTCTACTGCCGTATCTGACAGATTTATTCAGTAATATCCCATCAAAATCAACCCAACTTGAGGTTATCCCTCCTGAACCACCGCTCGGAAATGAGAAAAGGGTGGAGGTAAAAGGTTCGGGTGAGACCACCTATATTCAAGTGGCATACCGGTCACCGAATGCAACCCATGAGGATTTCTTCCCCTTATTGGTTCTGGATACCTTATTGACAGGGCCCACCAGTTTGAACATCCTCGGTGGGGGTGGTATCTCCAATAAGACCAGCCGGCTTTATCAACAGCTTGTGGAAAAAGAATTGGTCATCGGAGTGCATGGAAGTTTGCAGGCAACCATCGACCCATTCATGTACGATATCACCCTTACTCTGCATCCACAGCGAAAACTGGATGAAGTTATGACGGCATTGGATGTAGAGATGGATCGGATTCTGTCCGGGTCTGTCACACGGGAAGAAATCGAAAGGGCCATTAAACAGACTAAAGCACTGTTCGTATATAGTGCAGAGAATATTACCAACCAGGCATTTTGGCTGGGTTATGCTGAGATATTCGCTACCTACGATTGGTTCCTTTCATATCTAGAATCGAATATCGTCAGTCACTCCTTCTGATATTGTTCGAATTGCCCAAAGGTATATCCAGCCATCTAACAGGGTAGTCGGAGTCTACCTTCCCACAAAAAGTAAGGGGAGGAAATCCAAATGAATCTGAACAACTCAATATCGCATAAGTCATTACCTGGACCGGAAGACACCACCCGGGTTGAACTGGCTAACGGAATTACAATCCTGACCCGTCCAAATTTTTTAAATCCTTCGGTTGTAATCAATGGATATCTTTCCACTGGCAGTATATTTGATCCGGAAGATAAATTGGGATTGAATGTTTTCACAGCCAGTATGCTTACCCGTGGAACAGAAATTCACTCTTTCAATCAATTCTTCGATTTGCTTGAATCAGCGGGCGCCTCCTTAAACTTTGGCGGGAATATACACACCACCAGTTTCAATGCGAAATCACTGGTGGAAGATTTCCCAATGATTCTTGACCTGCTCCACGAAACCCTGACATTACCTGCCTTTCCAGCTGACCAGGTCGAGAAATTTCGCACACAACTGCTTACCGGACTGGCAATTCGAAATCAGGACACTGCGGAAATGGCATCGCTTGCTTTCGATCAAATTCTTTTTGCGGGGCATCCATATCGTTTCCCAGAAGAAGGCAACCCAGATACCATTCAACGAATCACCCGGCAGGATTTGGTTGATTTCCACCGGACCCATTACGGACCGCGTGGGATGGTCATCGTCGTCGTTGGGGCAATAGATCCCAAAGAGGTAGTAGAGATGGTTTCCAGCCGGCTTGCGGGATGGCTGAATTTGAAGCAACCCGACCAACCAGAATTGCCACTTCTCTCCCCACTCGCAGCAACAAAGCGAAGTCAAATTCAAATTGCAGGCAAGAGTCAGGCGGATATTGTTCTTGGATGCGGTTCTCCGCTCCGGAAATCGGAAGATTATATGCCTGCTTCGCTTGGCAATAATATTCTGGGTGTGTTTGGCATGATGGGCAGAATCGGTGACATCGTCCGGGTTCAGTCCGGTCTCGCTTACTACGCCTATACCAGTCTGAATTCAGGTACCGGACCCGGCTCCTGGGAGGTTTCCGCGGGGGTGAATCCGGAAAACATTGAGAAAGCCATCCAATTAATTCATACTGAGATCGAGCGCTTCATCTCCCAACCTGTTTCCAACGAAGAACTTCAGGACAGTAAAGCAAATTATATAGGTAGATTGCCACTGTCAATGGAATCCAACGCCGGTGTCGCAGGCTCATTGTTAAGTATGGAACGATATCAATTGGGTCTTGATTATTATCAACGTTATCAGGCATTGGTCGATTCAGTGAGTGCTGAGCAGGTTCTGGCGGTCGCTCAGAAATACCTACATCCCGATCGCCTTGCGATTGCCGTGGCAGGACCTTAGAAGGAGGCACATATGGGATCGATCCTGGTTACGGGAGTAGACCTCGAGGAAATTGACCGATTACGTAGAATTCCCGAACCAATTCGTGGCCGGTTCATTGAACGGATCCTCACCCAAAATGAATTAAAAAAAGCATACCTCTCTGAGGAACACATTATTGGCTTATTCTGTGCGAAAGAGGCTGTGGCTAAAGCATTGGGGTGTGGCATCGGGGTGCTTTCCTGGCAAGATATCGATATTCAGATTCAAGGATCCGGCCTTCCGCAAGTAAATCTATCCGGTAATGCCAGGTTGAAAGCAGATGAACTCGGAATCACACACTGGTCTCTCAGCATCAGTCACACCCGGGCGTATGCAGTCGCATTTGTGGTTGGCACAAATATCACATGAATATTCTCGCGGTAAGTGATGTAGAACTGGCACAGCTATACAACCCTTCTGTGGCAGTTCGCTTCCGCGAGTCGGACCTGATAATTTCCTGTGGTGATCTGCGTTACTCTTATTTGGAATATCTCATAAGCATGCTGAATATTCCCCTTTTTTTTGTCCATGGTAATCATGCCAATCAAATAGAGGAAACTGTCGCAGGACCAAAACATATGCCTGAGGGTGGAACAAACCTGGATATGCGGGTTATTCGATTTGAGAACCTTCTCCTGGCAGGACTGGAAGGATGTCTACAATATAATTATGGTCCTTTCCAATACTCTCAGGCTGAAATGTGGATGCGTTCATTCACCCTCGTTCCCCGTCTTTTTTACAATCGTGCTCGTTATGGCCGTTTCCTGGATATTTTCATCACTCATGCGCCTCCCTGGAAAATCCACGATCAGGATGATCGTCCACACCAGGGGATAAAAGCATTCCGATGGATCATTCAGTGCTTCCAACCGCGAATCCATCTCCATGGTCATATCCATATCTATCGAAATGATACGGTTATGGAATCACAATTTGGTCGAACCAAGATCAACAACGTATATGGGTACAAACAGATCAAAATTGATCCGGATGATTATAAAACCCGGACGAGATCATCTGGGAAATAGAGTTGGGATAACCAAATGAGTTGGGCAGATCAAACGGCGAAATCTGATTTCGAGAAGGCTCATTTTAAATCGTTCTGGAATGAAATCCTGAGCAAGATGAGGCAGACCAATAATCAGCTCCTGCCTTTCGATGAAATTCGAAAGATCCTTCCTCTCGAAGGTCAATACGACCTGGGAATGAAAGTCATACCGATCGACCATATCGTCGGTTCTGTTAACCGCTTCAACGATTTCGATCGAGCCTTTCTTCCAAAAGATCAACACAACCGTGATCGATGGGTAAACATTGATAAAGCCCGTCTCCAGGAAATTGAGCTGCCGGCAATTGAAGTGTACAAAATCGACGAGGTCTATTTCGTCATCGATGGAAATCATCGTGTTTCTGTCGCACGAGAAAAAGGTCAGATGTTCATTGATGCGCATATTACCGAGCTGGAGGTCTCCGAAGCGATCACCCCGGACATGAATTGGAACGACATCATTCTTCAAAAAGAAAAAAACCAGTTCCAAAAACAAACTCGTATTCGGGAATTGGTCCCCGATAATGATGTTCAATTATCCCAAATTGGGCAATATCAAAACCTCCTCGAACACATCAGTGTCCATCGCTGGTACATGGGAGAAAAACATGGACATCAGATCACGATGGATGAAGCAGTCCTTTCCTGGTACAAAAAGGTATATTGGCCAATAATCAGGATTATCCGTAAACGAACGATCTTAAGAGATTTCCCGGGGCATACTGAAGCGGATCTCTACCTGTGGATAATTACCCACCAATACTTCCTGGCTGAAGAAGCCGGGAAAAAAGTTCAACCTGAACAGGCTGCACTCCATTTCGTCAACAAATACTCACAAAGACCAATCCGCCGTCTACGTTACTGGATCCGAAAAGTAAGACGATGGCTTGTACACCTTTGGAACGAATTTAACCATACCGCTTGATTCCATTTCCCATTTCTTCCAATTCTCTATACAATAAAGGGAATCAAGTTGGGGACTCGGTTATGAATAGTGATCAAATTCTACTGATTGAGGATGAACCAAGTGTAGGTGAAGTCGTTGGCTTGTATTTGCGACGGGCAGGTTACGAGGTCGTGATCGCACGCGATGGGCGGGATGCGCTGGATGTTTTGGATCGCTCTTTTCCTCAATTAGTGATACTGGATTTGATGCTCCCAAATGTGGATGGATGGGAGATTCTCCAATGGGCTCGAGCCCGAAGTAATGTACCTATCATCGTTCTTACTGCCCGGCGTGAAGAAAGTGACCGTATTGCCGGATTGGAAATGGGAGCCGATGATTACATAACCAAGCCATTCAGCCCGCAGGAATTGGTCAGCCGTGTCCGAGCCGTCCTACGACGTGGGAGAACAGACCTGCCCGCCAATCAAATGCTTCCTCTTGCCTTTGGAGATCTCGGCATAGACATCGGCAAACGGATCGTGACGTTAAAATCGGTGGAAGTCGATCTGACCCAAAAAGAATTCGATCTACTACTTCTCCTTACCCGGCACCCGAAACAGGTATTCAGCCGTAATCAACTTCTTGAAAGGGTATGGGGTATTTCCGATTTTATTGATCCGGGTACAGTGACTGTCCACATGCGTCGATTGCGTGAGAAAATTGAACCTGATCCATCCAATCCTAAGCATATCCTGACTATCTGGGGTGTAGGTTATAAGTTTGAACCATGATTAATTTCCGTCAGAATTATATCGGCCGAAACACCCTTCGTTTTCTGAGATTCACCATTGCCATATTAATGGCACTGGAAATCTCACTTTCTCTGTTTTATTTTCTGCTTCACCCCCCTGTCTCATCCTTTGCTTTTATGACGATTTTGATGAGCATCACAGCCGTCATTTCGCTTGTGGTTGTATACCTCGCTTATCGTCTTGGCTGGATGTATCGCTCACATAAGCTTCAATGGACGATGCTGGTTGGTTATGGAGTCTCCATATTCTTTGTCCTTCTAAATATGGGATTGATCGCCCGCATCATGTTTACCAGTGTGCAGGATGTAATTCTGACGGGTATATTGTTGCTCTTCACCAGCGGGATCGTCATGTCTTTTGGCTTCTTCCTTTCCCAGACTTTGACTGACCGGATGGAAGAGTTGGCAAAAGCGGCTGAAGAAATTGCCCAGGGTAATCTGGCGATGCGTGTTCCTGTGACTGGCAACGACGAGTTGTCCCGCTTGGGAAACACGTTCAATGATATGGCCATCCAATTGGATCAAATGGATATTCGCCAGCGGGATATGCGTAATATGCGGAATGAACTCCTTGCCTGGATTGGTCATGATCTGCGAACACCGCTTACATCCATCCGCGCGATTCTAGAAGCCCTGGCAGATGAACTGGTCGAAGATCCCGCGACCGTAAAACGTTATCTGGCAACTGCCCAAAAAGAAACCCGCTACCTATCCCGTCTCATTGACGATCTATTCGATATGTCACAGATGGAAGCAGGAGGTTTACGCCTGGATTATCAGGATAATTCTCTTTCTGACCTGATCTCGGATACGATTGAAAGCTTCACTGAGCTCGCATTCAAACAGGGGATCATCCTGGAAGGTAGCGTCAAGAAAGAGATTGACCCGGTCTATATGGATGCCCAGTTAATAGGGCGAGTGCTCACAAACCTCACAAGTAACGCATTGCGGTACACACCATCAGGAGGAACTGTGAGTATTATCGCGAAAAGGATTGGGAAACGCGTCCAGGTGGAAGTCGCAGACAATGGCGACGGGATTAAGCCGGAAGATATACCGTTTGTATTTGAACGGTTTTATCGCGGCGAAAAATCACGGAGCCGCCAGACCGGTGGTACTGGTCTTGGTTTGGCGATCGCACGGGGAATTGTTGAAGCACATGGTGGTCAAATCCGCGCAGAGAGCACTGTCGGTGTCGGCACACGGATGATCTTTACGATCCCGGACAAGAACAAGGAATGACGACTAACCCATCCATTCTCGTGCTGTTGCTTCCCCTTCTTGCGAGATCCCTTCCCTTTTGATCACCTTCCAGATGGTCAACAAAATAATTTTAATATCCAACCAAAAGGACCAGTGATCCACATACCAGAGATCCAGAAGGAACTTATCTTCCCAGGTGAGTGCATTCCGACCATGGATCTGAGCCCATCCAGTCAAGCCAGGCAAGACGTCGTGTCTGCGCATCTGTTCCGGAGTATATAAAGGTAGATATTGCATCAGTAATGGTCGCGGACCCACAATGCTCATATTTCCCTTCAGGATATTCCATAATTCAGGAAGTTCATCCAGGCTGAAGGATCGTAAGAATTTTCCAAATCCGGTTATCCGCTGACTATCGTACGCAACTCCATCTTCGCCAGGTTTTGGCTGACGCATGGTCCGAAATTTAACAACATTAAATGGATGACCTTTAAATCCGGGGCGGCGTTGTGTATAAAATACCGGCCATCCCTGAATACAAAGCAACATAATAGCAATGAGCAGGAAGATCGGGGACAGTACTATCAGAGCAATGCTGCTGGCAAGGATATCAAATACTCTTTTGATGACTGGCGTGTCCTGGACATTACGTGTATTGGACATGATGTCCTTATGGAACTGTTAATGGCTCGATCACACCATTGACCAGATCATCTATCACACTATTCATCATGGCTAATTTACCATCGGTGAGTTGACCCGCTCCACCGGGAACGATCTGCGGTCGGGTTTCATATTCACCCGGAGGGTTACCGGCAGTCAGGTCAGTCCATGCGTTTTGCATGGAGCCCCAAAGGTCTGATTGAATGGTAGCTATCCAGGCTGGTTGGAGCGCTTCTGGTGGCGGTTCGCTGCCCAATAAGAGAACACCATTTTGGGCGAGATAGACCAAGAGCTCCGGGGTTGCCACCGATGGGTAGACATAAGCCATCCGCACCCCGCTGCGAATAAATTGATCTGCCACAGTTTGCCAATCCGGTTGGGATAAACCAGCGTTCATATCCATCCTGTATGGATAATCAGTAAACGGGGGATATTGAGTCAAACACAATCCACAATAAAGAACTCCTCCGTTTACAAATCCATCCGCCGCTTTCGCGCCTTCCGTTGAACCAGTCTGAGTCAAAGCACCTATGCGCCATTCAGGTGTAAGGATCGCGGCGAGATAGCCAGCCAAAAAACCATCCCATTCAGGGCGATTCCCGTTCGGTGCTGCCCGATATACATTCGGGAGTTCAGGTAGATCAGGTATGCCTACCGTAAGAAATGATATCCCGGAGTACTTTTCAGCCATCTCCGCTACCCCAGGATCAGGTGGCAATACTACAACCGCGCGTACTTCCGAAGAGGAAGCATCCAGATCGCCTAAGGCAATAGTGGGTTTTTGAATCATCTCCCACCCGGATTCTTGGATCAGAGCCTGCAGCGTCTGCCCCAACAAAACCATCTGTGCCTGACTCATTTGACCGCCGAGGGAAACCCATACTTTTGTTGCCGGTTTTGGAATTTCCGTAGGTGATGCAACCGATGTTGGTATCTGGGATGGGGCAATAGTGGCTGTTGGAGTGCTGACGGGAGTACAAGCGCTCAAAAGAATAAGTAGTAAAAGGACAAAGTAGATTCCGCGTTTCATCATAATGTTTTCATAGAATTTTGAGATAGTTCACTGTATTATAATAGCCTTATGCTCAAGATAGAGATTCCAGGACGTCCCCCATTTCTCATAAAAAACCTCGTATGTGATGTAAATGGTACGCTGGCGCTCGATGGTCAGTTGCTTCCATCGGTGGTACCTGCAATAAACCTGCTTAAAGAGCATGTCGCCATCCACATGCTTACTGCAGATACGCACGGCAAGCAGACAGAACATGCGCAGGTTCTGGGTATTACTTCCGTTGTGCTTCACCCTGGTCATGAGGTAGAACAAAAAGCAGACTATGTCCGTTCTCTCGGAAAAGAAACTACCGCGGCAATCGGACAGGGATCCAATGATGCCGCCATGCTGAAAGAATCCATACTCGGTATCTGCGTGCTTTCTTCCGAAGGTGCGGCTATTGAAACCTTGCTGGCAGCAGATATTATCGTCCCGGATATCCAATCCGCGTTTGAATTATTCCTTAAACCGCTTCGACTTGTTGCGACTCTGCGGAAATAAGGATCTCATTCTTTTCCGACCCTTGATAATCTACTCGATGATTTCTCCTCTTCCAATACAACGGCTCGATTCGTCAATTCTTTGTAAATATGATCAAAGATCTCTAATGGATGATGAAAATTACGGACTTGGAGCCAAATCCAATAATGGTACAATAGGCAGGATGGTGGAAATCTTTAGGGAGTTAGCAACGCCGATGCTTACACCACCCGCCACCCCCAAATAGAAAATTCGATTCAGGAGAGCTTCGTTCATGACGATCCACTTTGGTACGGATGGATGGCGTGCGGTCATCTCTGATACGTTTACCTTTTCGAACCTCCGCCAGGTAACTCAGGCAATTGCTGATGCTGTAGCCTCTGATCATTGGATCAATGGTTGCTGCCCGGAAATTCCACCTGATCCACACAAAATGGTGGTTGGCTTCGACACCCGGTTTCTGTCCGACCGTTATGCCGCGGATGTAGCCCGAGTCCTCGCTGCGAACGGATTCACGGTTTACCTGGCTCAGGCGGATGCGCCCACACCGGCCATCTCGTATGCTGTTGAGAACTTGCACGCCATTGGTGGCGTGATGATCACAGCCAGCCACAATGCTCCCCGATATAACGGCGTAAAGCTTAAAGCATCCTACGGTGGTTCAGCCTTACCAGAACAATGCCGTCGGGTGGAAGTGTATCTGACAGAAAACGAATCACAGGCGCGCGGACCCAACCTAATGGATTACGATATCGCCCGCAAAGAAGGATTGATCCAACGGTTTAATCCGATCCTTGCCTATAATGAACAACTTCGCCGTTTGATCGATTTTGATATCATCGCTGAAAATCCACAACGCTTTATTGTTGATTCGATGTACGGGTCAGGTCGTGGCATTATAAAAGGTATTTTGCAAGGAACTGGATGCGAAGTTCAAGAGATCCGTGGTGAGATGAATCCAGGCTTCGGGGGCGTTCATCCTGAGCCAATTTCCCGTTATCTTGGCGCTCTGGCTGGCGCCATATCCATGGGAGCAGGCTCGTTTGGTCTTGCCACAGATGGTGATGCAGACCGGATCGGTGCGATGGATGAACGCGGAAATTTCGTAGATCCACATAAAATTATGTCTCTCGCCCTTCGATATCTTCACAACAAACGGGGTTGGAAAGGGTCAGTCGTCCGCACTGTCTCCACAACCCGGATGATCGACCGCCTGGCTGCCAAGTATGGACTCACTTGCTATGAAACCCCGGTCGGATTTAATTACATCGCTGACTACATCATGAAAGAAGATGTCTTGATCGGCGGCGAAGAGTCCGGTGGAATTTCCTTTAAAGGCCATATTCCAGAGGGCGACGGCGTTCTGATGGGACTCCTTCTGCTTGAGATCATCGCTGAATCGAAGACTACCTTATTTGAATTGGTGGAAGACCTTTTGCATGAGGTTGGTCCTGCTTTTTATGAACGAACGGATATTCGTCTCAAGCATCCGGTTTCCAAGGACGCGATGGTCAAACGACTCACAGACCAGGCGCCCAATAGCATCGGTGGACAATCTCTGGCACAAGTGCTGACAACAGATGGGGTTAAATACATCCTGGCTGACGACTCCTGGTTGCTGGTCCGCCCGTCAGGTACAGAAGCGGTACTGCGGGTGTATGCGGAAGGACGAACTCAAGAGATGGTTAAGGAGTTGCTCGGTTATGGGCAAAACTTCGCATCTGAAATTGTATAAGAGATCTTCTAACTAGCTATCCCTACCCTCTTCTTTCGAGAAGAGGGTTTTTTAATAATTGGAATGGAGGCTGGATCAATATCTCGTGGTACGAGTGTTTTTTTAGACACTAACAAGCAATTATACCAAAAGGACGGCTGCTCAAGGCCGTCCTCTGGCATAGGGAGAATAAAAGGGATAATGGATCAGTGGGTTCGAGCTGTGCGCGCTCGTCGAGTGACTACGATCAATACAATGAAGAGGAACCCTAATCCAACCACCGAGGGGATGCCCATCTCGTCGGCAAAACCGGTGTTCGGAAGGGCTGTCGCGACAACAGATGGATCACCCATTGGTACTGCGGTTAACTCCACGGTACCCGGTTTGGAATCGGCAGCTTGTGTCAATAAGGCCGAGACAGTTGCCGTCATGGCAATATCCTCTGTCATCCCACCCCCGATAGCCAATTCGGTTACCGCGACTGCTGCTTCAGGCTGTTTGGGCTCCTGTGTAGCAGTTGGTTCAGGCATATTGGTGGCAGTAGGCTCCGGCGTTTCAGTAGGTGCCATTTCTGTCATACCAATGGATGTGGCAGCCATGACCGTTGCTGTGTTTTGGGCGTTCACCTGAATCGCCTGTTCTGCCCGGTTGGCATTCTGTTGAGGCAAGACAAGCACAGCATATGCCGCAGCAGCAAGTAATGCGACCAGGATCACAGCTCCCAATACCCCGGCAATTACCAGAAATGTTCGGTTGCCTTGGGGTGGTTTCTGCGGTTGTTGTTCATAATTTGAAAAGTCAAGGTCTGACATTGGTCACCTCACATTCATCCATTTACTATACGATCACATCCAGATTGACCAGCGGCACCACAGTTTGGTCACCATTCTCCAGCGTAATTACTGCTGATGGTACCCGCAAACCATTCGCCAGAGGTGTCTGTTCCGTCTTTAATGCAATAAGCTTGCCAATCTCCCCTGCCAGTGGGTTCTTGATAATTCGCACCGCCTGTCCAGGCGTGAATACCGCAGATCCTTTCGGTATGTCCACCACGTCAGATGCCGGTAAGGGAATAATTACCTCGGGTCGAGAATCGGTATACCGATCCCAATTGCTTGCATTGACAGCCACTTCCCGTTTCTCGTTCGTCGCCAGTACCCGAAAAGCATATGAATTCATCGTGATCTTTCCGAATCCGTCCAAAACCAGGATTGGATAACCCGCCTGTGAAGCGATCGGAACAAGGTTTGAAGTAATGCTGGCTGTAATCAACCCCCGTACCGCGCCACGTTGGATGGCTTTCAGGGTTTCCGGCTTGGAGATGTGACCTGCCAGCAGGATCATCCCACGCATACTTACATCCACCATATCAGGTAATAATTCGTCTTTGGGACTGGATGTGGCCAGCAGCAACATCCCCTGATCCACTTCTCCATTACCCCAAACACCTTGTATAAGGGCGCCGGTTGTCTCCAACAAAGCCCCCCGTTCTGAGATCAAACCTTTGACGATCCCTTCCATCCCTGCCCGTAATTGAAAAGGCTGGCTCTCGGCTTCGAAAAGAATCTGTCCTTCATTGCAATAAATAATTCGTCCAGGTTGGGGGGCTCTGACTATCCGAGGAATGATGCCAACAGGACCTGCAAGGATATCTCCTTCGCCAACGACCTGATCAGCGCTGACCTTAAGAACCTTATCTGCTTGATCGGCAGATATTCCAAGCATCCCAGAAACATCCAGTAACAGATGTTTCTGGGTCAGGTGAGCTTCCGCAATAATATCGGTGGCTGAGACCCGTTGACCGCTATGAACAAGGACTTTACCAGGAACGGGCAGAACCCGTTCGCGACGAATTTTTGTGAGTGGTAAGAAGTGGGTTACAGGTGCGAACATAAGTTTTCTCTGTAACCCAATTGATGCAAGAACTATACCCATAAATTCCAGGGTTTCCAATCTCTACTCTCGCAATGTATAATGGCTTCATCTGGATCTGCAAGGGAAAACCCTATGGGTAGACTGCCGAAAATTGATCTGCATCGTCATCTGGAAGGAGCTATACGCCTTTCCACCGTTCTGGATGTCGCGCGACAATACCATCTCCCCCTGCCAGCCTGGACTGAAGAAACCCTTCAACCGGAGATCTGGATTACCGATCCCACGAACGATATTGTTAAACTTTTCCCGAAATTCGATCTATTACGCCAGATCTTTGTCAATGAAGAGATCTGCCGACGTGTGACCATCGAATGTTTGGAAGATGCAGCAGCTCAAGGTCTGGATTATCTTGAATTACGATTCAGTCCGCTCTTTATGTCGGAGTTGCACCACCTGGATCCCTTCTCGGTTACTGCCGCAGTTTGTGATGGTTGGCAGGAAGCAACTGAAATGTTTGGATTTCAGTCGGGTTTGATCGTGATTCTGTCCCGTACTTATGGACCGGAAACCTGTGAAGTGGAAATGCAATGTGGAATAAAGTATAAAGATCGAGGCGTTGTCGGAGTGGACCTGGCAGGAGACGAAGCACGCCAGCCAGCCAGCCTTTTCCGTTCGCTTTTTGATCGAGCCAGAGATGCCGGTCTGAAAATTACTGCCCACGCTGGGGAATTTGCCGGACCAGAATCCGTACGTGATACCATCTTATCCTTGTGCCCAAATCGGATCGGACACGGGGTTCATGCAGTGGATGACCCATTTTTGATGGATATGATCCTGGAACGTGGAATAGGTGTGGAGTGTTGTCCCACCAGTAATGTGCTGACCACGGCTGTGGCATCGATGGAAGCTCACCCATTGCCGGTATTCTTGCGTCGCGGCATCCTGGCAACCATTAATACGGATGACCCTGCCCTGATGGGCGATTTGACTCTGGAAGATGAGTACAGCCATGCCCGGCTTGAGATGGGTTGCACCGAATTGGAAGTCGCTCAAGCTCGATGGAATGCCGATTCAGTTTCTTTTCGTTAGCTCTTGTCAGGATATGAGTCACGAATGCGCCTACCGCATAATTTAAGGACCGTAGTTGTATGTTGCCCTAATCAAAGACAGCAGTATTTAATCGGGTCTACCCATGAGTGAAAAAGATACTCAAATTTCCATATCACCAAAGCGAATATTTCTTTTTTTCCTGTCGGTATCGATATTACTGATCCTCCTTCATATCCTCACCTATTATTTGGATCTCTTCCGGATCCTCCCATCCGAAAAAATTAGGTCACTATTCAATCTCAACGCTGAAGCGAATATCCCCACTACCTTCACCGTCTTATCTCTTGGATTCGCATCCTTATTGTTAATCCTGATCGCCCAAAAGACCCAAAAAGAAAAAGGTCCGTTCGTGCTCCACTGGCTCCTGCTGGCTTTTGGTTTCTTTTTCATCAGTATCGATGAAGGCGCCATGCTCCACGAATTGCTGATGGGACCCCTCTCCCGCCTGGTAGACTACGGTCCGCACGGCATATTTACATTCAGTTGGGTATTGGTCTTGGTCGTCATTGTCATCGTAACGATCTTCGTTTTCTTTAATTTCTTGCGCCACTTGCCCAAACAGAGCCGGATGCTATTCGCAATCGCTGGTGCCATCTATATTCTTGGCGCTGTCGGATTTGAGATTCTCGGTGGTTATGTCCTTCACTTTTTTTCAGAGATTAGCCCTCAGTTTTTCTGGGTAAACACTTTGGAAGAATCATTCGAGATGATCGGGGTCTGTATCTTTATTTTTGCGCTCGTAACCCACCTGTTCGGTGAAGATTATACCCAAAACATTAAGTTGACCCTTGCAGGCAAGGGATGACCCGGGAAACCTGTTTATACCTGAATATTCCACTAGAAAAGAAATATCATCCTGAATTTTGTATCCATCCGCCTTGTTAGGCATACCTGGCGAGAGTATATTTCCGCCTTCACAGGAAATTGGATATATACCCATCCTGGGAGCCCAAAATGAATGAATAAGTTATAAGTCCTATGATATAAATATCCAACATTGATCCTGGTTTTCATCAACAAATTTCATCCACAAAGTGAAATCAATAGAATAGAAAGCTAACCGAACACAATGCCCGACAATCCCGCTGGTTTTCCCATTCGTCCAAAAAAGGTATTGACCTTTTTGTTGTCTATCGCTTCATTTCTGGTCTTGATGAATTGCCTGGTCTGGTTCCTGAACAGGGCCAATAACCAGTCGATGGCAGGTATTAACCGACTTTTCAACCTTAATACGGAAGCGAATATTCCTACCACGTTCTCTGTTCTGCTGCTCTTCACCGTATTCTTGGTTTTACTGATCAAAGCCTGGAAAATTCGTACTGAAAAGAAGCCATTCTTTTTTCAATGGGCACTTCTTGCTGCCGGTTTTTTATATATTTGCATTGATGAAGGGGCGGCCATCCATGAGATGCTTGTGCCAATTCTGGGTCAGTTCGTTGGGATAGGCCCACTTGGGATTTTCACATTCAACTGGGTTTTGCCGGCGATAATCATCCTGCCCATTCTTGGATTTATCTTCCGAAAATTCCTTCTTCAGTTACCCAGACCGATTCTGGTTTTGTTCATAATCTCCGGAGCATTATATATTGCCGGCTCGGTTGGAATGGAAATGATCGGGGGAATAATTGCACAACTATACAAAACCAAGAGTGTGCACTACTTCTTGGAGTATACGGTGGAAGAATCGCTTGAGATGGTAGGTGTGATCTTATTCCTGTATGCTCTTTTGGTTCATCTATCCAAAGATGGGGTGATTGCCTTGCAAACTTTGGAAAATAAAACAGCGCGTTCATGAGTCGCGCTGCTGTGTAGATCTTCTCTGAGTGCTATCCCATTAATCCGTAAATATCGCTCGCTTGATATCGGTGAACCAACCGGTGATAACCATCCAGGCTGCACCAATTAAGCTGATCTTCAATCCCTTCATGGGGGTTTCCAGCTCTCGTTTATCACACACTGTTGATTCATTGGACGCGTGTACCCGGTGCTTAAGGTCCAAAACCTTCTTGCGACGTTCATCCTCTTCTTCAATTTTCATCAGTTGATCGATCTCAGCAATTAATTGCAGCGCTTGCTGGATCCTGGCTTCGGTCACTGCAGCTTTCTCCCGGGTGATCACACCGTACTCCGCTTTCATGGCGTTCAATCGTCGACCGGCTTCATAGGTTGCAGCGACTATCTCGTCTCGGTTCATCCACTTTGTTTCATAATTCAGGACATACTTCCAGCTCGGTTCCAATAAGCGCTGGCGGTGTTCTTCCAGTGTCCGCGCGAATAATGTATAACCATATTTTTCCGGTTCTTCGAAGGCGCGGGAGCCGGGGTCCAGAAATGGAGCCATCGGTGAGATAAAAGGCACGACATGGTGAACGCCATTCTTTGAATATTTCTCCAACATCTTTCGGGAATATTCCACTGTTTCCATGACACTTGCATAGGTTTGCTCGCGTATACCTACCATGAAGAAAACATCCAGACGCTGGCAACCTGCCTCAATCGCATCTGCTATTGTCTGCTCGATCGCTTCGTTGGTATAAGGTCGTCCGAAAGCTTTTCGAATCCGCTCATCGTGAGATTCCATCGAAATCTCGATAACGAAATTTGGTATCGCCTTTGCCAACCGGAAGATAAATTCACGAGGCCAGGCATCAAATAGTTCAAAATACAGCGGTTTTTTATATCCTTTGATCGCTTCCAGAAACCGATCTGCATATCCTTCTCCAGCCTGCCGGATATCGCCCAACACCATGACCGGCCCCTTGCTGAAAGTACCGATCCGGCGAATATCATTGGCAAGGTCTTCTGGTTTGCGATAAGCAGGTGCCTGACGATTATGGATATTCCGATATACTCCGCAACCGCCCCCGCAGGTTGCGCAATTATAGCGGCAACCTCTAACCGTGAGCGCTGCAGTGATAGGGTAACTCGTCCATCGCCGGAAGGGAATATAACTCGCCAGGTCCCGATATCTCACCACCGATTTCAATACCCCTGAATAATCCAATAATATGCCATCGAGTGAATCTGGGCTGTAAGTGATCGGATTAACGTGAGCTTCTCCAGTTGAATCTTTCCAGACCAGGTTTGGAATGCCGGCTAATTTTTCTGCGTCGATCGATCCCACCTGCGGGTGAGCAATTCCTCCACCCCGGATATACCGAATCAAGTCCAGGTTAGGTTGTTCGGTCGAATCACCGCGGATTATGAAATCAACCGCTGGGTATTCGATCAACTCTTTGTGAAAATAGGTGGAGCTGATCCCTCCGAACAATACCGGACGGTTAGGATGGATCTTCTTAACGATCCTGGCGACCTCGATCGAGCCATGGGCATGGGGAAGCCAGTGTAAGTCGATACCAAAAACAATGGAGTCGTTTTTCTCAATGGTTTTCTCCACATCATAGTGGACATCTTCGAGCATCCGGACTGCCAGGTTGATGATCCGGCAGCGAAATCCTTGTCGTTCCAGATATTCCGCGATCGTGGTAAATCCAATTGGATACATCTCGAAAACCGGCGTTGACGGCACCAGATCGGAGACTGGTCCGTAAAGTATGGATTCTCTTCGGAAATCATACACAGAAGGTGCGTGTAAAAATGTTAGATCGGGGATTGCCATGTATTTACCAGTTTATCCATTGTGCTGCATTGAAACTTGACAAATTATATCCAATATTACCACTTCTGTGATTATAGCATTCTTGGTGATTGCTTCATGTGATTACTGATTCATTGTGACGAATCGCTAAAAATTCACGACATTTATTTGGTATGAATAACACGCTAAACCTTCAAACGGTGTCCTGTGTGGTTTTCAGCTTCAATTTTTTCAACTACCCTACGTTTGCAGCACTTTGTGGAGTAAATATTGAACTGACTTGACATCTTTCGGTGAAGGTTTCTTCCCATTTGGTATACGCCAGAAGTGTATCCTAAGTAGCATTTGACCAACAACAATAAGGTTTAATCCTTTGCGCGCTCGGCGGTAGATTCCCTGATCAAATTCGAGTGGCAAAATCCCCGCAAATTACACTAGTTCGGTATAATTTGGTGGAATTCATTCTGGTTTACAGGAAAAAAACCTTGCCCGGATTTACCCCTGGACGGCGCTGGCAGCCTGCATACTTTCCATTCCACCACGAACCTTTCCTCGATCGATTTGTCGCGACGATTGAACGGGGGCTCAAAGGCACTTTCTTTGGCTGCCGAATGTGTGGAAATTGTCTGCTGCAGGAGACAGCCTTTATCTGCCCGATGGAATGCGCCAAAGGCTTACGCAACGGTCCCTGTGGCGGCTCCAGCGCAGAAGGCTGTTACGTCGACCCAACCCGCCCCTGTATCTGGTACAAGATCTATGAGCGCGCCGAGCGACTCGGCCGGCTCGACAAATTAATGGAGGTTCTCCCACCACTGGATTGGTCAAAGGTGGGTACTGACACCTGGCTGGATGGGTACCGTCACTGGAAGAAAAACATCGGAATGCAAAAAACCCTGCAGGCTCTTACCTTATCCGGTACTGAAAAAGCGCAGATGGTGGATCAGTTCTTCCGTGAGATCCGCCAGCCTATTTGGTGGAATGGCGATGATCAGCCGCACCCGGCACCAGCCCACGAGTCTGCCTCCAACCTGGAGAAAAAGCTGAATGCAGGCGAATTTGTTATTACCGTTGAGGTATCCCCACCGCTTTCTAATTCACCTGATGAGGTGATCAAGAAAGTGGAGATGTTGCGACCCTGGACGGATGCAGCCAATTTCACCGACAATCCCTCCGCCACACCGCGTATGTCATCCCTGGCTTGCAGCCTGATCGCCCTGCAAAACGGTCTCGAACCTGTATTGCAGATCGCCGCGCGCGACCGCACAAGAATGAGCGTTCAGTCGGATGTGTTAGGAGCCAGCGCACTGGGTATTCGCAACATATTATGCCTGACCGGCGATCATTCCCGCATGGGACCATCCCCGAACGGACGCATGGATATCTGGGATATCGATTCGATCCAGATGCTCTGGATCTTACGCAAGATGCGTGACGATGGCTATTTCCTCGATCAACGCGAGTTAAAATCGCGCCCGGAAATTTTCCTCGGGGCGGCTGGTTCGCCTTTTGCTTCCGAGATTCGTTTTCAGGCGATCCGCGAAGAGAAAAAGACCAATGCCGGCGCGCAGTTCTTCCAGACCAATCTGATCTATGATGTCGATCACTTCCGGCAATACATGGAAGCCCTGCAGGCGCATGGTATCACCGACCGGGCATATGTTCTGGCGGGGGTCGCACCCATCCGCAGCGCCAAAGCCGCCTGCTATATGAACCAAATCCCGGGAATCCATATCCCGCAATCGACCATAGAACGCCTCGAAAATGCCACAGACCCGAAAGAGGAAGGCGTCCAGATCGCGCTCGAGATCATCGAGGGCGTCCGCAAGATCCCCGGCGTAAGCGGAATCCACTTCATGTCGGTCACCTGGGAGTCTATTGTTCCGCGCCTGATCCAGGAAAGTGGATCTGCGATAAATTTCGCTAAGAGTAACAATCCAACCGAATGTCTCGTGATTTGGCTTCATTTTCCCCACCTTGTCATTGCGATCGCGAACCTAATGTAGGGTGCGTTCAGATCTGAACGCACCAATTCTTGATAGCATCATATTCGCAAGCACTGATACCACGGGTTGGGTAGTTATTGGTAGCATTTGATACGCATTCGCTGATATGGAATGGCGCGCGCTCTAGGTTCTCTGTGGTAAATATCTACTCCCCCTCCCCCAATTCCATGTTATAATCTTTTTCGCCTTGTGGTTCGCCACAAGAGTACTTTATTTCACACGGTTCCCGACTTGACTGAGCGTGCTCTCCAACGTGAGGGTGTCAGCCAGGGATGACAGAACCGGAGGCCTAACGCCAAGGAGCAACCATGTCCGTTATTTCCATGAAAGCATTATTGGAAAGCGGCGTCCATTTCGGACACCGCACAAATAAATGGGATCCACACATGCGCCCATTCATTTTCACCGAGCGCAACGGGATCCATATCATCGATCTTCAACAAACCGTAAAATCCCTCACAACCGCGTATAACCTTGTCCGCGACACTGTCGCCAACGGCGGAGCCATTCTGTTTGTAGGCACCAAACGCCAGGCGCAGGAAACCGTCAAAGAAGAAGCCATCCGCTGTGGGATGCCCTTCGTAACTGAACGCTGGCTGGGCGGCATGCTCACCAACTGGTCAACCATGTATCTTCGAATTAATGAACTGGACCGCCTTACCAAGATGCGCGATTCCGGTGATTACGGGCGTCTGACCAAGAAAGAAATCCTGCTCATCAACCGTGAAATCAATCGTCTCGAGATCCATTTAAGTGGTGTACGCAACATGAAACGCGTGCCAGAATTGCTCTTTGTGGTCGATGTATCCCGCGAAGATACCGCCATTCATGAAGCCAACCTGGTTGGCATTCCAGTCATCGCCATGGTTGACACCAATTGCGATCCACGTGGCGTTGATTACGTGATCCCCTCCAACGATGACGCCATCCGCGCCATCAAACTGATGGTCAGCAAAATTGCCGATGCCGCGATTGAAGGAAAAGCCACTCGCAAGGATGAGGATGCGGGAGAATTCGAATTATCGACCCCGGTGACAACGGAACCACACCGTCCGGAGATGGAAACAGAAGTTGAAATGGAAGATAAAGACCTGCTCGGAGCGGCAACCCTCGCCAAGCTTGGTCCTGTTGCTGATGAAATTTTAGAATAATCACACTATTAGCGAATAGATAGGAACGAATATGGAAATTACGACTGAAATGGTAAAGCAACTTCGTGAAGCTACTCGAGCAGGTGTTCTCGATTGCCGAAAAGCTTTAGAAGCAGCAGGCGGAGATTACCAGAAGGCTGTGGACTACCTCCGTGAAAAAGGATTGGCGACCGCAGCGAAACGTGCAGATCGCACTGCCTCTGATGGTGTGATCGAACTGTATTCACACGGAAATGGACGGGTTGGCGTTATGTTGGAACTGAACAGCGAAACCGATTTTGTCGGCCGTTCAGAACCATTTCGAAAATTGGCTCACGAGCTTGCCCTTCAAATTGCAGCAGCAGCTCCAAAATACGTCAAGGAAGAAGATATTCCAGCCGAAGTGCTCGAACACGAACGCCAGATCGCATCAGCCAAGGTACGAGAAGAAGGAAAGCCTGAGAATATTATCCCCAAGATAGTCGAAGGCTATTTGGAAAAGTTCAAGAATGAAACTGTTTTACTTCGTCAGACCTATATTCGGGATGACTCGATGACTGTCCAGCAACTTGTTAATGATGCCGTCGTAAGCCTCGGCGAGAACACGGTAATTCGCCGGTTCGTTCGCTGGGAATTGGGTGAAAGCACCCAGGATTAAGCAATGCAAAGCCAACCTTTCGGTTGGCTTTTTTTTAGCATCTGTATGTCAACGTGGTTACCACAAAAACTAAGCGATCCGGTTTTTGATGAATCCAACAAAAGACAGATATTGCGGACACTAGGTAACACTCTTAACTTATGGGTCGGTTAAGAGTGCTGTCTCCCGTATATGCGGGTTCGCAATGACATATCATGGACATATTCTGTATAATACTCTCAGGAGGTGACCAGATGGAAAGTCTGAAATACCACCGAATTTTACTAAAACTAAGCGGGGAAGCCCTATCGGGCATGAACGGTTCCGGGATCGATCCGGAGCGGGCGCGTGATATCGCCAGCCGAGTCAAAGAAGTCCGCGAATTGGGCGTGGATGTGGCTATCGTTATCGGCGCAGGAAACCTCTGGCGGGGGAAAGTCGGTCTGGACAGTGGCATGGATCGGGCGACCGCGGATTACATGGGCATGCTCGCCACTGTGATGAATGCCCTCGCCTTGATGGATGCGTTAGAGAGTACAGGGGTCATGACCCGCGTCCAGTCAGCCATCGAAATGCGTTCAGTTGCTGAGCCATATATCAGACGGCGCGCAATCCGCCACCTTGAAAAAGGCCGGGTTGTCATCTTTGGTGGAGGCACTGGCAATCCCTATTTCTCCACTGATACAGCCGCCGCTTTACGCGCCATGGAAATCGACGCGGATGTGGTGATCAAAGCGACCAAAGTGGATGGTGTTTATGACAGCGACCCACATACAAATCCGAACGCCAAAAAATTTGACCACCTCACCTATATCGAAGCGCTCAATCTTCGTCTTGAGGTGATGGACAGTACCGCTGTCTCCCTCTGCATGGAAAACAAGCTGCCGATCCTGGTCTTAAACCTCTGGGACCAGGAAACACTCAAAGCCGCCCTCCTCGGGCAGTCTGTCGGAACTTTAGTCACTGCATAATCTCGCCTCAAGTGACCGTAGCTAATCTAGCTGCGGTCGTATTTTATCCAGTAGAAAGCAACAATGAAGATCCTCATCCCTACCATTGGAAGTCGTGGCGATATCCAACCGTATATTTCTCTTGCGTATGGATTAATCCAGGCGGGGCATCATGTTACCGTTGCCAGCCATCCCTCGTCAGCCACTTTGGCCGATTCCTACCAGATCCCCTACTATCCAATTGGACCAGATATTGATCTTGGTTTGGAAATAGCCAAAATGCGCGGGAATTCCCGCTCTCCCGACGGTGGTTTTCTAAAAGTGATGAAATTCAGCTTTGACATGCTGGAAAAAGCCCACCCGGATATTATGGCTGCCGCTAAGGATGTGGATCTGATCATCGTCTCTCACACCGCTGCTGGATCCATTGAGGCCGATCTGCTGATGAAACCAACCATCAGTGTCACATTACATCCCCAAGCCATTCCAAACCCCGATCCGAAGCGATCCATCCTCACAAAAGGGTTCGGCAAGCTTGCCGGGGCCGCCATGAGCCTGGTCATGACTCGTCCCTTAAACCAGATCCGCAAACGATTGGGAATGCCACCCATGGGTTCGACCGGTATCACCTCCCCGGTGCTCAACCTGATACCCTGCTCACCGGTGATTAATCCACCGCTCCCCTATTGGGAGAAACGCCATAAAATGACCGGTTATTGGCTTCCTGTTACCCCACAAGGCTGGATGGCTGAACCGGAGCTGATGGATTTCCTAGCGTCAGTCACGAAACCCGTGGTTATCAGCCTGGGAGCCATGAGCCTGAGCCCTCACGATGCAGCCCAAACAGCGGAATTGGTTCTCACAGCGTTGCGACAGATCAATGTTCGAGCCATTGTGCAGGGATGGAATGACTATCTCACCGGCAAGGACCTCGGTCAGAACATCCTGCATGTCGGATCCGTCCCACATACCTGGTTGTTTGATCGGGCTGCGGCAGTCGTACATCATGGCGGTTTCGGTACTACCGCCAGCGCATTCGCTGCAGGTATTCCTCAATTGATCATTCCCCACATAATTGACCAATATGTCTGGGGCAACCTTGTCTACGAAAAAGCTGCCGGACCGAAACCGATCTCCAGATCGAAATTGACCTCCGAAAACCTGGCTCAATCCATCCTGGCCTGTATTCAGGATGGAAAATATGCCGCAACTGCGGCTGACCTGGGCACCCGGATCAGGCAGGAAGATGGAATTGCGAAGGCAATCCATTTGATCGAATCCGTCTCTTTTTGATAGGTAACATCCTGTTCATATCCTGCCTGAATATTTCTACCCATTTTCCCTTATAATAAGTCTATTGACATCCGCTGATCGCCGCATTTTTTGGAGGAGATTATGGTTAAGGAGACAATCCACGAAGCCGAAACCCGTATGAAGGGTGCAATCGATTCGCTATCTGAAACGTTGGCCAGCATCCGCACCGGTCGTGCATCTCCAGCGCTTGTGGAACGGTTGCATGTGGAATACTATGGAAGTCCAACCCCATTGATGCAATTAGCCAGCATCAGTGTCCCTGAGCCGCGGCAGTTATTGATCAAGCCATTTGATCCCTCTTCACTCAAAAATATCGAACGGGCGATCATGACATCTGAACTTGGTCTCACACCCAATAATGATGGAAAAGTGATCCGTTTGAATATCCCAGTACTTACTGAAGATCGACGTCGCGAATTGGTCAAGCACGTTCATGGACACCTGGAAGAGAGTCGCGTTGCCATACGCAATGTCCGCCGCGACCTAATTAAAGACCTGCGCGAATTTGAGAAAGAAAAAATGATTTCGGAAGATGACTTGGAGTACGCCCAGGATGAACTTCAAAAACTGACCGACAAATTTATCGAGCAGGTGGAATCGGTTGGCGCGAAAAAAGAAAAAGAAATCATGGAGGTTTGATCACTTCCAATATGCCAAAACGAACTCCGCCTGAAGAGCTTGCGTTTGTACCCAACCACGTTGCCATTATTATGGATGGCAATGGTCGCTGGGCGAAATCACGCGGATTACCTCGTTTGGCGGGTCATCAAGCCGGTACAGAAAACCTGCGCCGGATCATCCGAGCCTGCGTTGAATTTGGCATCCATTACCTGACCATCTATGCTTTTTCGACCGAAAATTGGGGAAGACCAAAAGAAGAAGTCGAAGGTCTCCTGAAAATCCTGGAAACGGTGATTGAAAAAGAACTATCAGAGTTAAATCAAGAAGGCGTGCAACTGCGCCATATTGGTCGCCTGGAGAAATTACCCGAATCTCTTCGCAAGAAAGTAGAATCTGCGATTGAACTTACCAAGAACAATAACCGGCTGACTGTTGTGGTTGCATTCAATTACGGCGGGCGGGATGAAATTGTCCACGCGGTTGAGAACATTATCCGGGCTGGCACGTCACCTGAAGCAGTGAACGATCAATTGATCAGTGATCACCTTTTCACGAAAGACATACCTGATCCAGACCTCGTCATCCGCACTTCCGGTGAAATGCGTTTAAGCAATTTTTTGATCTGGCAGGCTGCTTATTCAGAACTCTATATCACACCGGTTTACTGGCCTGATTTCGGAAAGGACGAATTAAGGAAAGCGCTTGAATCCTATTGCCAGCGCAATCGTCGTTTCGGCGGGCTTTCCAAGGAAGATAATCAAGAATACACGGACCCAGAAGGTTAAACATGCTCACAAAGCGATTACTGGTAATTATCCTCCTCCTCCCGATCGGCATATTACTGGTAGCTTTTGGAGGCATCCCATTTTATTTATTTCTGACCATCATATTGGCATTATCCGCCTGGGAGTATACCCAACTCTTTCGTAAGGGGAACTGGAAACCCTGGGACGCGCTGGTCATCACCGGCGTAACGATCCTTGCGCTCAGCCGTGCTTTCCTACAGTTTCGCTTTTCCGAAACGCTGATCAGCCTCTTTGTACTGATAGCCATGGCATACCATCTTGTTCAATATGAAAAAGGCCGCGAAGAAGCACCCGTTGATTTCTGCATTACCCTCGGTGGGATCCTTTATATCGGCTGGCTTGGTTCGTATATGATCTCCCTGCGCGATCTTCCGAACGGATTATGGTGGTTTATGCTCGTCCTTCCTGCCGCCTGGCTCGCTGATTCCGGTGCTTACCTTATTGGATCCAAATTCGGCAAGCATAAAATGGCTCCGCGCTTAAGCCCAAAGAAAACTTGGGAAGGTTATTTTGCCGGAGCGATCAGTGGAGTTATTGGCGGTATGCTGCTGGCTGCATTGTGGGGAATGCGCTTCCCCGGACTTACCCTGGATAAAGGTGCCGTGATCGGACTGGTCATGGGCGTGCTTACTCCACTTGGCGATCTGGGTGAGAGCATGTTCAAGCGAATGGTGGGGTCCAAAGATTCCAGCAACCTTTTGCCCGGGCACGGCGGGATCTTCGACCGAATCGATTCATGGATCTGGGCCAGCGTCCTTGGTGTTTTCCTGATCACCGGTTTTTGGTTGTAAATAAGCACGACTGTTTCTTTTCCCAGAATTACCAAGAGGAATCCCATGAAACTACAACCGACCCGCAATTTAGCACTCGAACTGGTCCGTGTAACTGAATCGGCTGCCCTGGCTGCCGCCCGCTATATGGGGCGGGGTGAAAAAGAATTAGCTGATGGCGCCGCCGTGGATGCCATGCGATGGGTTCTGAATACGGTCGATATGGACGGCGTTATTGTGATCGGTGAAGGCGAAAAAGACAAAGCCCCCATGTTGTTCAACGGGGAAAAACTCGGCAATGGAGTAGGTCCAGAGGTGGATATTGCCGTCGATCCAATCGAGGGCACACGCCCACTGGCAAAAGGTGATCTCAATTCGATCGCCACCGTCGCCCTCTCTCCCCGTGGAACCATGTTTAATCCAGGACCGATCTTTTATATGGATAAACTAGCTGTTGGACCCGAAGCCGTTGATGCGATCGACATCGAAGCACCCGTAAAGGATAACTTAAAAAAGATAGCAAGGGCGCTTGGAGAAGAAGTCGAAGATCTCACGGTTGTCATCCTGGAGCGCCCCCGCCATGAGGAATTAATTCGGGAGGTACGTCGCTGCGGTGCCCGGATCCGCCTTTTGCAAGATGGCGACGTCGCTGGCGCATTGATGACCGCCTGGCCGGATTCAGGCATCGATGTCCTGATGGGAATCGGTGGAACTCCGGAAGGCGTTTTGGCAGCTTGTGCTCTCAAATGCATGGGTGGGAATATCCAGGGTAAACTTTATCCCCGGAATGAGGATGAAGCTCAAAAAGCCAGGAATGCAGGCTATGATCTAAAACAGGTATTGTCCATCAACGATCTTGTTTCATCAGAGGATATCTTCTTTGCGGCGACTGGAATCACAAATGGCGATCTATTGCGTGGAGTCGATTATTACAAAGGCGGAGCGAAAACGCATAGTCTTGTGATGCGTGGATTAACTGGAACAGTTAGGGAAATCATCGCCACCCACCGGTTGGATCGACTGGAGAAAATGAGCCACGTCAAATATTAGACAAGGTTTGGGATCAGATGGCTTGACATACGGAAACTTGCGTGTTTACAACCCATCTGCTATAATCACGATAGTGAATGGGACTTGCATTCAAATATATCTCCCCTTTTGAACATTGAATCAAATTATCCCTGAATGTTACATTACCTGTCTATCTGATATTGATTTGTTTGCTCCTGCGGATCCTCGTGGGGGTATTTCCATTGACATAACTTCAACAAAGGTTAGAAAACAACAAAGATGAAAATTCTAGAACTTGAAAACTCGCCCCTTGCTTCCCTGCGCCAGATGGCTGCGACCATGAATATTCCCAAAGCCGAAAGGCTGAAGAAAGAAAACCTGATCCTCAAGATCCGGCAAGCAGAAGCAGAAAAGGAAGGCCTCGAAGTCCGCGGGGGGATTCTCGAAATAATGAGCGAAGGAATAGGTTTCCTGCGCCAGAATTATCAGGTCGGCCCGGATGATGTGTATGTTTCCCAGGCTCAACTACGCCGGTATGACCTGCGCTCCGGTGACCTGGTCATCGGGCATGTTCGACCTCCCAGAGAGTCAGAAAAACATTGGGGGTTACTCAAGGTTGAAAGCATCAATGCCGTACCCGCGGAAGAAGCCCGCAGCCGGCCTGAATTTGATAAGCTTACCCCGATCTTCCCTAATATCCGGTATGACCTGGAAGTGGACCGCGGCGCGTTATCCAACCGGCTCATCAACCTGGTCGCGCCCATCGGACGCGGTCAGCGCGGGATGATCGTCTCTCCACCGAAGGCTGGAAAAACGACCATTCTAAAACAGATCGCCAATGCCATCTCTTCCCAATACCCCGATGTCCACCTCATCATGGCGCTCATCGGAGAACGACCGGAAGAAGTGACCGACGTGGATCGCACGGTCGATGCCGAAGTGGTCGCCTCCACGTTTGATGAACCTGTCTCTTCCCATGTTCGTACCGCTGAGATCGCGCTTGAACGCGCCAAACGCCTGGTCGAAATCGGACGGGATGTGGTCATCCTCATGGATTCACTGACCCGCCTGGCGCGTGCTTATAACCTGGTGGTCAACCCATCTGGTCGAACCCTTTCCGGTGGTATGGATCCTTCAGCCCTGTATCCGCCCAAACGCTTTTTTGGCGCTGCCCGTAATCTCGAAGAAGGCGGATCACTCACCATCATCGCAACCGCCCTCATAGATACAGGCAGCCGACTGGATGATGTGGTTTACGAAGAGTTCAAAGGTACCGGCAATATGGAGATGCACCTCAACCGCCGCTTGCAGGAGCGCCGCATCTTCCCCGCCATTGATATCGAACGCTCTTCCACCCGCCGTGAAGACTTGCTTATGAGCCCTGAAGAATTGCAGCGGGTCTGGATCATGCGCCGTATGTACATCCAGATGATCAGCCAGCAGCCTCAAGGCGCCGGGATGGACCCAGCAGTCGCCACTGAAGCGATCCTGCAACGTATGATAAAATTCAAAACCAATAAGGAATTTCTGGAAACCCTAGCCGAGGATATGTGAGTCAACCCAATTCTTCAAGCGGGGCACAGGCGCCCCGCGGCCAGGCTTCCGACCGTGACCGGATAGTCTCCATCATTCTATGGGTCGCAGCGGGAGTAATGGTTTTTTTACTGGTAGCCCTGTTCATCCGCACCAATCCCGATTTGCCCTTTCTACAGAAGGCAACCGCGACTGCTATTCCCGAGAAGATTCAACCTACTCAATCCTCCTTCCGGTAAAGCGCAGGCTGTCCCCGTCTCTTCCATGTCGCAGAAAGCCGTTGTACGTGCGTTAAATCCCCATACAGTATTGCCAACTGGAACCCGTAAGGAAGCCATTGAATACAAAGTCGGTGAAGGTGATTCGCTGTTTGCGCTTTCAAAGCAATTCGATCTGGAGCCCGAAACTATTTTCTGGGCAAATTACGACGCACTCGGCGGCAGCCCGGATATGATCTCACCGGGAATTGAATTGATCATCCCTCCCTCAGATGGCGTATATTACCAATGGAAAGAGGGTGATACCCTTCAATCGGTTGCTGATGAATTCCAGGCTGATCCGGATGCAATTCTGGAATCTCCCATCAATAAGTTGGATCTGACTAACCCGGTCATACCCGTCGATAGTTACGTCATGATACCGGATGGTAAACGCGAAGCGGTGACCTGGTTCCAGGGTGAGATCCCGCGAGGATCTGCTGGCACACTCTCCCGTCTGCTCGGGGAAGGTGGCTGTGATACCGGTGCGGGTGGCGCATTTGGTGATGGCTCCTTCGGTATGCCGCTTCCTGGCGGTGTTGTCATCGGTAACGATTATATCGGTGGAGTACATCAGGGTGTCGACTACGGCTCCGCAGGCAGCGCAAGTATTGTCGCGGCGGATGACGGCGTGGTGGTCTATTCCGGCTGGGCGAACGGCGGCTATGGCAATACCGTTATGATCGACCACGGTAACGGCTTCCAGACCCTGTATGCCCACATGTCGTATACCACTGTCTCATGCGGTTCGTCCGTGTACCAGGGCAGCCAGATCGGGGTGGTTGGTTCCACCGGTAACTCCACCGGACCCCATCTGCATTTCGAGATCCGCTATATGGGTCTGAACGACAACCCGCACAATTATTTATAAATATCGAAATCCCCTTTTAGGGGATTTTTGATTAATCTGACTATACGTATTTGGCATTGAATGGACAAACGGTAGGAAATGAATCGAATTGTTATTATTTACAATTCACACGATTACATCTGTCCATAATTTATTGTTGTAGAATTACGAAAATCAAATTATTATATGATCAGATTATCCACGAATCCCCAGTTCACTATCAATTAAGAAGATATTATCTCCAAGGTTAGATTATTCATGGAAGATTTCATTCTAGAGATGATCAATATCAGTAAGAGCTTCACAAGGGTGAAGGTGTTAAATAATGTCACCTTCCGAGTCAAACCCGGAGAAGTCCATGCGCTCGTTGGTGAGAATGGGGCAGGGAAATCCACATTAATGAAAATTTTGATGGGGATTTATTCCTCCGATGAGGGTGATACCCGTGTGGAAGGACAACCTGCGCCCATCAGAAACCCAAAAGAAGCCATCGGGTATGGCATTTCAATGATCCATCAGGAATTAAATCCCATATTGGACATGGAAGTCGCTGAGAATATCTTTTTGGGAAGGGAGATACGTAGAAAAGGCCTGGGAACAATTGGACTGGTGGATCTTAAGGAACAGCGAAAGCAGGCGGAGATCTTATTTCGAGAAATTGGGATACAGATCAATCCACGAACATTGATGCGTAATCTTAGCGTAGCCCAGAAACAATTGGTCGAGATTGTTAAAGCGATTTCACTTTCATCCAAGGTAATCGTTATGGATGAGCCGACATCGGCTATAACCCAGAAAGAAGTCAAAACCCTCTTTGATCAAATTAACCGGCTACGAAAGCAAAATGTGGCTGTTATCTATATATCTCATAAAATGGATGAGATCTTTCAAATCGCAGATAGGATCAGCGTCCTTCGCGATGGTGATTTTATTGGCACGTATCCGGTTTCTGAAATTAATCAAGACCAATTGATAAAGTTAATGGTCGGTAGGGAAATAAAAGAATTTATTCCAAAATCTGAGCCCCAAATCGGGGAAGTTGTGATGGAGGTTCGGGATTTATCCCGCGGATCCCACTTTAATAATATCAATTTCCAGCTTCATACAGGAGAAATCCTCGGTCTCGCTGGCCTGGTCGGTGCGGGACGAAGTGAATTGGCTGAATGCATTTTCGGAATAACCCGCCCCACTTCTGGTGAAATACTGATCAATGGTAAAAGAGTAAACCATAATCATCCTCAGGATGCGATTCGCCATAAAGTAGCTTTGATCACAGAAGATCGAAAACTGACCGGACTCAATCTCAAGTTTTCCGTGAAAAATAACATTACCATCGTTAATTTGAACAAACTTTCACGGATTGGAATCATCAATGATATTCAAGAACGCCGCGTATCTGACGACTACATAAGTAATCTTAAAATCAAAACGACCTCCAGAAATACGTTGCTTGCCAATCTCAGTGGTGGAAATCAACAAAAAGTAGTCCTCTCAAAATGGCTACTGACGGCGCCAGACATCATAATTTTGGATGAACCAACTCGAGGGATCGATGTTGGCGCAAAACGTGATATTTACCTGTTGATCGGTGAATTGGTAAAAGCCGGAAAAGCGGTCTTGATGATTTCATCTGAGATTCCTGAAATTATGGGACTGTCAGACCGGATCATTATCCTTGCGGCCGGGAAAAAAACCGGTGAGATTACAAGATCCGAATTCTCACAAGAAACGATCATGCGTTTTGCATCAGCTTTCAATGATGGTGGAGTTTTATGAATAAGTCACTTCGTTCACGCTTAGAAACTTCGTCACTTCGCGAAATCGGAATTATCCTTGCATTTTTCGTCATATTAATCGTTTTGATGATATTGTCCCCAAATGCTTTCGCCAAACCTGCCAATCTGGTTAATATCTTAAAACAGGCGTCGATCAATGGAATCCTGGCAATGGGTATGATGTTCGTAATCGTATCCGGTGGAATTGATTTATCCGTAGGATCAATAGTCGCATTGACTGGGGTAATCGCAGCGACGTTCGCTCATCCTGGCGAATACCCACTCATCGTCCCCATTATTCTTTCGGCAGTGATCGGAGGTATGGTTGGGTGCTTTAACGGAGTCAGCGTTGCCTACGGGAATATACCGCCATTTATTGTCACACTCGGCACAATGACAATCATCCGCGGAGTTGCCTTGATCGCAGCCAATGGTCAGCCTGTTTTTAACGTGACCAAATCATTTGAGTCCATCGCCGGTGGGTTCGTCTGGAACGTCATTCCACACCTTGTCATTTATTTTCTTGTTGTTGCAGCCATCAGCGCGTTTGTACTTACAAGGACCATTTTCGGAAGACGAGTATATGCCATCGGCGGAAACGAAACCGCTGCTAAGGTCTCAGGTATCAATACAAACCGCATCAAAGTGGCGGTATACACTCTCTCGGGCTTACTGGCTGGGCTAGCAGGTCTATTGCTGGCATCCCGGCTTGTGTCGGGAAACCCAACCTCCGGGCAGGCATACGAGCTGGATGCAATCGCCGCGGTGATCATCGGCGGTGTGAGTATGTCAGGGGGTGCTGGTAAGTGGTACGGAACCGTCATCGGCGCACTTTTAATCGCAGTGATCGGAAACGGCCTCGATATTCTGAATGTGTCATCGCATTTCCAACTCATCATCAAGGGCAGCATAATCATCGTTGCTGTTTTATTGGATATGAAAAGCAAAGTTAAAGCTTGAACCAATGCCATTACCCGCTAATAGCCGTTAATTTCTGCACCAATTTATTTATAAGGAGAGATACATGAAATCGCAAAAGTGGATCGCAAGAATTATTGTTGTTTTGGTTATCGTTGCCTTGATTGCAGGTTGTACTGCTGCTCCTGCGGCGAAAGCCAAGAAATATGGCTTATTTATGAGCCATATGACTAATGCCTTCACCATTGAAATGTCAGATGCAGTAAAAGCGAAAGCAGCTGACTTGGGTGTTGAGCTAACGGTGTACGATGGTGGTCAGGATGCCGCTAAACAGGTTGGTCAGCTTGAAACCGCTGTCACCCAGGGTATTACTGGCGTAATTATTGAACCAGTATCGGTGGATGGGATCGTTCCTGCCATCGAAGCCGCTACCAAAGCCGGGATTCCTGTGGTAGTCGTAAACCAGAAGATCAGTAAACCCGAAGCAGCTAGCGCGTTCGTTGGTGTAAGTAACGTAGAAGGCGGTATCATGGAAATGAAAACCGCTGCCGAAGCTATCGGAGGAAAGGGTAATGTTGCTTTCCTGCTTGGACCTATGGGCTCAGATGCACAACTCGGACGTACCGAAGGATATTATGAAGTGCTCAAGGATTACCCTGACATCAAAGTTGCTTTCGAACAATCTGCTAACTGGAAAACCGATGAAGCTCTTAAACTAGTTGAGAATTGGCTTCAAACCGGAACCGAACTAAGCGCGATTGTAGCGAACAACGATGGGATGGCCCTTGGTGCATTAAAAGCGGTAGAAGATGCCAAGTTGTTGGATAAGATTAAGATCTATGGTTTGGATGCCACGCCAGATGCCTTAGCCGCTGTGAAAGATGGCCGCCTGGCTGCAACTGTCTCCCAGAGTACAACTGCCCAGGGGACTGCGGCTATGGAAACCGTTGTTAAGTTAGCTAATGGTGAAAAGGTTGAACCAGAAATTTTGGTGTCTTTCACTCTAATTGATAAAAACAACATCGGTGATTACCTCAAATAATCGCGGTCCTAAGAACATACTTACGCAGAAGTAGACTATTAGCAAAAACAGGCTGCATAATAAAGGCAGCCTGTTTTTTATTTGCCTGTGGATGCGAAGGAATCCTTCTCACTTATAAAACTAACTGTATCCACTTTTGCTATAATGACTGTATCCAAAAGAACTTTCTGAGGAGTGTGTAATGGGAACAGATAACGAATTCTTCCTGGGTCGAAAAGTCGATCCTGCTACCGGTAAAGCCACAGACGAAGTCATCACTTACGATCCAGCGGACTTGACCACCCACGCGGTTGTCACCGGTATGACCGGCTCCGGCAAGACCGGCTTGTGCATCGGTCTGCTGGAAGAAGCCGCCCTGCAGAACATCCCAGCCATCATTGTCGATCCAAAGGGCGACCTGACCAATCTGATCCTGCATTTCCCCGATCAGCTTCCATCCGATTTTGAACCCTGGATGGACGCGGATGCCGCCCGGAAGCTGGGCGTCACTACTGCGCAGTTGGCGGAGCAGACCGCTGCAAACTGGAAGAAAGGTCTCGATAGCTGGGGAATTACCCGCGAGCGAATCGCAGCCCTCAACCAGCACGCTGATTTCGCCATCTACACCCCCGGCTCAGATGCCGGTATCCCGGTCAGCATTATCGCCTCGCTTAAGGCGCCCGAAATTCCCTGGGAAGGTAACCGCGAAGTGCTGATGGATCGCATCTCGAGCACTGTCGCTGCCCTGCTCGGCCTGATCGGTCTGACCAATATCGATCCGATTCGTTCCCGCGAGCACATCCTTCTCTCCAATATATTCCAGTATGCCTGGAGCCAGGGTAAAGACCTCGATCTGTCCGAGTTGATCCTGCAGACCCAGAACCCGCCCTTCGACAAACTGGGGGTCTTCCCGCTGGATAAGTTCTACCCTGAATCCGAACGAACCGACCTGGCTATGACTCTTAACAATTTTCTGGCTTCACCCGCCTTTCAGACCTGGATGACAGGGGAATCGCTCGATATCGGTAGGATGATCTATACTCCGGCCGGAAAGCCACGCCACGCCATCTTTTACGTTGCGCACTTATCCGACACCGAGCGGATGTTCTTCATTACACTGCTCTACTCTTCCATCGAATCCTGGATGCGAACCCAAACCGGCACCACCGGTCTGCGGGCATTGGTGTATTTTGACGAGATCATGGGTTATTTACCACCCATTGCCAACCCGCCCTCGAAGATGATCATCCTGCGCATGTTGAAGCAAGCCCGCGCCTTTGGGGTGGGATTACTGCTGGCAACCCAAAACCCGGTCGATGTGGATTACAAGGCGTTATCCAATGCCGGTACGTGGTTCATCGGTAAGTTGCAGACTGACCAGGATAAACAACGCCTGCTCGATGGCCTCGAAAGCGTCACCGGAGGGGTGGATCGCGGTCAGTTCGACAGGATCATCTCCGGGTTGGGGAAACGCGTATTCTTATTACACAATGTCCATTCTTCCGGTCCGGTCCAAATGACAACCCGCTGGGCTATGAATTATCTGGCCGGGCCACTCACCCGGGTGCAGATCCCGCTGTTGAATAAACTAGCCGGAGCGAAATCCTTGTCTTCTGTTGGTATTGCGGAAAGACCAGTCGCATCCTCGTCTCAATCCAGTGTGTCCTCGGTTGGGTCTGCTTCCGCGCCTTCTTCAGCTTCAAGAATGGGATCAGATATTCGCAGCCAGACCAAACCCTCCATCCCCCGCGGAATAACCGAAGTATTCCTGCCGAATAACCAGACTTTCAGTGAAGCGGCTGGAACGGCCGCCTCAGCGCAATCAGCAAAGCTGATCTATAAGCCCGTCTTGCTTGGTCAGGTGCAGACCCGATATCTCGATCGCCGTTATGGCGTGGATCAGCTCATCCGTCGTATGGTCATTGTAGAAAACCCCGATCCTCGCGGATTGATTCAATGGGAAGATCACGTAACAGGTGCGATAGATCCAAGGTTGCTCACCTCCCTGCCTGTGGGTGGCGCTGAATTCGCCAGCCTCGAGAGTCCCCTCTCCGATGTCAAGATGGTGTCCAACCTGCAGAGAGACTTTCAGGATTGGGTCTTTCAAACCGGAGAGATGCGACTCAAAGCCAATCTGGCATTAAAGCAGTTTGCCGGACCTGATGTCTCCGTCGCTGAATTCAAACTAAAATGCAGCGAACTCGCTCGCAGGAGCCGTGATGAAGAAGTACAGAATATCACAGCTGCCGCAACCAGGAAAGCAACTGTCATTCAACAAAAGCTGGAACGTGAAGAGGCTGAGTTAGCCGCAGACAAAGCCGACCTGGGAACTCGAACGATGGAAGAAGTTGGCAGTGGTCTGGAGACCGTTCTTGGTTTGTTTGGAGGCCGCAAGCGTAGTGTCAGCAAGAATCTGACAAAGCGACGCATGACTGCCAACGCCAAAGCAGATGTGGATGAATCGGTTAAGACAATTGCGTTATATAAAACCCAATTGGCAGACCTGGAGAAAGAGACTGCACGTCTGATTCAAGATTCCAGTGAACGCTGGGCAAGAGTTGTGGATGAAGTTACCGAATTGCCTATAATGCCAACGAAGACCAATATCTATCTGGATGTATTCGGGGTCGCCTGGGCGCCTTATTATTCTGTGGAAGAAAGCGGAAGTGAGAAACTGTTCCCCGCCTGGAAAGCTTGAGCCGAATGTGTAGGATGGGCTTCCTCTGAGGGCGCACCGTGAAGCCCATTCTATTTAGTTAATTGCTAGAACTTTCCTTCTCGTACTAAAATGCGTAATCAGGGGTTGATATGCCAGATCCAGATTGCTTCGTCCACTTCGTGGACTCGCAATGACTCGATGCTCGGTATAATCAAGGGGGTAAGGTAGTATGGGAGGGTAGATGGCGGGAAAAACCAGAGAAAAACATAACAGATATATCGTACCCTTTTTCATCCTCCTGGCATTGGAGAGCCTGGCGGTAGCTATCTACCTCACCAGTCTGCCGCGCGATCCAAAGAATAGCGTGTTCCTGGGTTTCTCAGCGCAACGGCTGGTATTAATTGCCGGGATGCTCTTTACGTTTCTCCTGTTCGGATACTTCGTTCTACACAGGAAAGTCGCCTGGGTGAATAAACTCGCGAGCGGACGTTTCTACCTGTACGCAATGGTTGTTCTGGCAGCACTCTTCCTCACCGGTTTCCTCATCACCCAGATAACGCAAAGCCTGATCGATCCGACCCTTGTGGCTTACTATGAGCGTTTATATCCCATCCTGCTATGGCTTTGGATCGTTTGCCTGGAAAGCATCCTATTTCTCTCCTGGCTACGATACGGTTGGTCACTTGAATATGGCAAAGAGCATAAGAGGATCATCTATTACGCATTCCTGTGGTCCATGATTTTCCTCGTGGTGGCAGTATTCATTCTGAGGACACATTACGGGATAATTGTGGATTCGGAAAGTTGGCGAAAGATGGGTTCGCCGTTGCTTGCCTGGCAGGTTGGATTGGCGTTCGCAGCTGGAATTATCCTCCTGGTGATTGACCACCTTTTACAAAACCAGCCCAACCGGAAGCGAAGTCTCGGACTGGATGCGGGACTGGTCCTCGTACTTTACAGTCTCGCATTGGCATTATGGCTGCCCCAACCGCTTCAGAACAGCTACTTCTCTCCGGAAGCCCGGCCACCAAACCAAGAGATCTATCCCTACTCAGATGCGCTCTATTACAGCACCGCAGCTGAGAGTGTCACCATTGGGACCGGGTTGTATGGTGGAGAGGTTACCCCGCGCCCGTTCTACCTCGCCATCCTAAGCTATATCACTGCCGCCGCGAATGGAGAGTACGCCCGGGTCATAACCTTGCAAACATTTTTCCTGGCGTTGATCCCGATTTTCCTCTACCTGGTTGGCAAACAGTTGATGGGTCGTCCGATAGGCTTCGCCATCGGATTACTGGGGGTGTTTCGAGAACTGAACGCAATTCTATCCACCCGGTATATCGAGCTCTCCAATTCGAAAATGATCATGGCCGATCTGCCAGCCTTGCTGGCGATCCTGGTTTTCACCTGGCTGTTCATCCGGTGGTGGAAAACACACCAAACGAGTCTGTTATGGGCAGTCGGAGCGGGAGGCGCATTGGGCTGGGTGATGCTTTTCCGCACCCAGGCAATATTAATTCTTCCTTTTATTTTATTGATGTTGATAATTCAAGCACCGCGAAAGTGGAGGTTTTGGCTGATCCGCTTTGGATTGGTCTGTATTGGCGTAGTATTAATGATCGCCCCCTGGCTCATCCGCAATTATTCAATTACGGGGAAATTAATATTCGATGATCCTGCCACCCAAACCCAGTTCCTTCAACTACGTCTGGGAATGGATGTTCGTGATCCCAATTTGAACGGATCCATTTTTCAGATTGCCCTGCGCAATCCCGGCGCAATTCTTTCTTATACGACCAACCACTTCCTGCGGAACGAGATTGGCACTCTGTTTGTCACTCCGCCACAGCGATTCATTGAGACGGTGGATACGGTGATGACGGAATATCCTTTCTGGCGTGATGACCTGATCAATCTGTCAGTAGGCGAAACCATCCAGCTGATCGTGACCCTCGGGTTGATGGCACTTGGGATTGGCTCTCTTTATGCTCGTCTTGGCTGGATCGGATTGATTCCGCTCATGGTGAATATCGCCTATACCTTGAGCAACTCGCTGGCTCGTAACTCCAGCGGACGTTACAATCTTCCAGTGGACTGGGTGGGTTACCTGTATCTGACTGCTGGCTTGCTTCAAATAGGGAGCTGGGTGCTGGGTGGGTTGAAAAGGCTGCCTCAGGCGAAACCAGATCTTGATCCAGAGAGAACTCCTACCCCAGCGAAACAATTATCTACGCGCAATTTTGTTGCCCTGGGATTTACATTGGTCCTGATTGGTAGCTTTATCCCAATGACTGAATGGATATTCCCCAATAGATACAAACCCCTCGCCAGAGACGAGATCCCACCGATCCTGAAATCCTGGGGGGTGGATCCTGCATCTGCGAAGGACTTGTTGGCTGACCCAGCCGTGACATTTGTTTTTGGCAGGGAGCTCTACCCGCGCTTTTACAAGCAGGGCATCGGCGAAATGGGTTCAAACTGGGTGGCATATGCTCCCCTCGATTTCTGCCGGATGGGATTCGTTATGACAGGTCCCGCCGGAATCGACCAGGTGATTGTGACTCTCGACCGACCGCCGGAGATATTCCCCAACCGGTCGGATACGCTTGCCCTGGGTCGGGTGACAACTGGTTATGTTCGTGGAAAAGCGGTGGAGTATTTGCATGCAGATCTGATCGTCCAACCCGGGACTCCGCCTGTGATCATAAAAGGTCTGGGTGAACCACCCGCTCGCTGCCGCCTCCAATAGAATCTATGTAAAGAGTTCTTAGATGTGGTAAAATTTCTCAACTCACTGACAAGTGTGAAGAGGAGGGGTGGCCGAGCGGCCGATGGCGCCTGTCTTGAAAACAGGTTTGGGGCAACCCAACGTGGGTTCGAATCCCACCTCCTCCGCCACAACTTCGTATACGGGGAGGTGCCAGAGTGGCCGATTGGGCTCGCCTGCTAAGTGAGTGCTGGGGTTAAACTCAGCCGTGGGTTCGAATCCCACCCTCCCCGCCTCGAAATCTAAACCTGCGGAATGGCAGGTTTTTTCTTTCGTTGGTTCGAATCCTCACTCCCTGCGGGAGCGCAAGCAGCCACTCCCCGCCTTGAAATCTAAACCTGCGGAATGGCAGGTTTTTTCTTTCGTTGGTTCGAATCCTCACTCCCTGCGGGAGCGCAAGCAGCCACTCCCCGCCTTGAAATCTAAACCTGCGGAATGGCAGGTTTTTTCTTTCGTTGGTTCGAATCCTCACTCCCTGCGGGAGCGCAAGCAGCCACTCCCCGCCTAGAAAAATTAACCGCCGAATGGCGGTTTTTCATTTGTGGGTTCGAATCCTCAGTACCTTAATGGCGAATACGTTTTTACGATCAAATGAAAAAATGACCCAAGAATAAACCGGGTCATATATATAAGAAACTGATCTGGAGAACTTATTCTGATACCGGGAATTGTATCTCTCGTCCAACCTGGATATCTTGATAAGAATCCGGAAATGCAGACCGGAACAAATCAAGGGTACTTGGATCACTATCATGTGGGGACAACGCCACAAGAGACGGATTCATGGAGCGAATGAAATCCAAGTGCGGCTGGACTTGTTCGGCATTCATGCCCATATAGTGCAGTCCACCTACTACGCCGACAACCGGTATGCCGAACAGGCTTTCGGCGCGTGCGACGATCCTTTCCACCCCCGGATGCCCACAACCGGTGACCACTACTAATCCCTTTCCTTCCACGTTGACCACCAATGATTGCTCCTGTCCCACCAAATTCCCGACCCAGATGGGGAATGGCTGAACAAAGGATTGACTGCCAATGGAAGCGATTCCTTCACCAATTCTGATCGGTTTGTCAGCGATCAAAGGCAACGATCCCGGAAAAGTGAGGGCGATTGGGACATAAATGGGTAGATCAGAGAGGTCGGTTCTTCCCCCTGGAGCGGAAAACGTGCCGGATTGCCAGGCTTTCATCCCGCCTACATGATCCGGATGATTGTGTGAGATTACCAGTGAATCCATATCCTTAGCCGAAATACCCAGTTTACCCATATTCTCGTCCAATGGATTTGGGAAAGCGTTCTCAATATTGTTCCCAACATCCATCAGCACAGTTTGCTGGTCGGTTTGGATTAAATAGGATACACCATGTTCGCTATGCAAATCAGGATCGGAAACTGCCTCTTCAAACAATGGAAGGATTGTCACTGATTTCGTAGTTCCAAGCTCGAATTGGACGGGACTTTCAAGAGCAATACTTTCACGAGAAACCTGGTAGGATGCAATTCCAAACCGGATTCCCATCACCGTTAGTAAAATGAGTAGGATGCCGAATAGTATGGAGAAAATTCTAATTGTTCTTTTCATCGTGATCTCTTTCCCATGAATTCGTCGAGTGTTTTATTGCGTAGTCATTAAAGCCAATAACAAAAAGAGGACTATCGGACAACCGGGGACAAAACGATTTTTAGCACCAGATCTTTTACTGTCGAGCCTTCTTTCGCCTTATAAAAGTATCAAGAGACTTAACGGTTAGTCTGTCCTTATCTTATACGTACGAGAAATGAAAAGGTTGTTGATATCCTTCACTGGGGATGTAACCTCAGCCCGGCCGGGGAGTTATCTCCCTTATCCCACCCGTCGATTCCCTCACAAATAGACTTCGTATGAGCATTGGGATACAATTACCTGAAATTCAGCTCACATAATTCCATGAAACTTAATCTCCGTTCCAATCATCTTCTACTTTTTACCCTGATCCTAATCCTGGGAATCCTCCCCCGGTTGTGGCATTTCGGCGCATTCCCGACGGACCTGCACCAGGACGAGGTAAATAATGGGATTGATTCCTATTACCTATCTGAATATGGGTATGATCGAACAGGTATTTCGTATCCTGTCCAATTTATCTCCTGGGGAGATGGATCCCCCGCACTATATGCCTATGCAGCCCTGCCATTTGTTAAGTTATTTGGCCTGACGCCAATGTCCGTCCGCCTGCCGAATCTATTGGCTGGAATTCTGATCATTCCCGTCGCATTCCTGATCGGTAGGAAACTGAAAAGTGCCTCATTCGGCTTGATCGTGATGTTTCTGATCGCGATCAGCCCCTGGAATATCATGGGGTCTCGTTACGCCCTGGAGCCGTATTTTGTGCCATTTCTCTTCTCGATCGGTTTTCTTCTTTTGTTATATGCAGAGAAATCTCCCTGGTATTTCCCTGTCTCCATGTTCTTTCTTTTCGCTTATGTCTCTACACCTACAGTACCTCGTTTTCGGTCCTACCCCTTTTCCTGGCCGTTGTTTTTATTGCCAGCATAATTACTAAGTCCCTACCGCGAAAAACACTTCTGCTTGGATTGATCACTTTCCTGGTCGTATCTCTGCCGATTCTGCTGTACGTGTTTGTCAATACCTTCAAACTGGATTCGATCCAGGTTTGGAGAATGACCATTCCCAGACTGCCGATTGAAGCCAGATATCAGACTCTGGTGGCGATTTTTCAACAGAACGCTCTGGCTGAATTGGCTTCGAATCTCTGGATCATGCTGAAATTGTTATGGACTCAGTCGGATGGCTGGTATCGCAACGCCATACCTCCGTTTGGATATCTGTATCCCCTGGCTCCGCTCATCTCGCTGATCGGAATCATGCTCATGATTCGGCAGAAGCTGTTCAAAGTTAACGGATGGCTATTCCTGGTTGCCTGGTTGGCAGCTTGCCTGTCCATTGGAATTTTACAAACCACCAACTTCAACCGGATGACATTGATCTATATCCCCCTAACTTATTTTATGGCATTCTTTTGGGATTGGACATCTCAGAAAAGTAAATTTACTATTCCGGTCGGAGTGGCACTCTACCTGGGCGGATTTGTCTGGTTTTGTACAATCTATTTCTCCCCATGGTACCAGGCTAAGGTGGACCATGATTTCAACCGGGGTCTTCTGGATGCGATCCGCAGCATAGAGAATAGTGATAAGGCGGTTTGTTTTGCAGATAATATCAACACCGCGTATATGTATGTCCTGTATATAAATAAACCTGACCCGAAGGATTTTCTACGAACGATCGGGAAGATCAATTCGGGGAATCCATTCCGGGATGGTCACCCCCTTCGACGTTATCAATTCGGCGCCAATCGATGTGAGAATCCGGATCTAAGTATTCTGATACATCGCAACACCGACGAGTGGGCAGGAAGCGGAGCTGACCGGATTGTAAATGAATACGGAGTATTTGTTGTGGAAATCCCACGAGAAAGTTCGGTTCTATCTACACAAGACCAATGCAATTGCAGGAAATAACCCCTACCGGATATCCATTCGAACTCGGTTCATTGTGTCTTGTCATTGTTTGAATTTTTTTGTGCCATTAATGCGGCTTCCACCCGGTTTCGTACCTGCAGCTTCTGTAAAATATTTGTGATGTAATGTTTTACGGTTTTCTCGGACAGGAACAATTTTGACCCGATTTCTTTATTGCTCATCCCTTGCGCCAGGTTTTCCAGGATCTCTCGCTCGCGGATCGTCAATTCATCCATCAGGGTACTCTCGTCAGTATGACTTTTCACGCCAGGCTCATGCATTTCCAACAACAGGCTGGCTGCCAGAGCAGGAGGGACGTAGCTTTCTCCAGCCGCGACCGAGCGCAAGATGCGAAGTAATTCACGCGCAGCAACCCCCTTAAGGATATACGCCCGGGTGCCGATCTTCAGCGCTTTGATCAGATGGTCATCCTCTTCGGAAGCGGTCAGCATCACGATCTGCGTTACCGGACATTCGGTCGAGATCACCGTGGCAGCTTCCAGCCCTCCACCAGGCATATCAATGTCAAGCAGAATGATGTCCGGCAGGTAATCCCGAGCCAGTCGGACCGCTTCGTCGGACGAACCGCCCTGACCGACGACCTCAATATCTGGTTCGGCTCCCAGGATGGCAGTCAAACCATCCCGAAACATTACATGGTCGTCGACAATGACAATCCGGATTTTATTTGGCGCTTCAAGGGTATCAGTCATCCATTAATTCTCCATCAGCCTGCAGTGGAATGTTGGCAATAATTATTGTTCCATGTCCGGGCTGGCTTTCCACATTAAATCGCCCACCCAGACTTTCAACCCTTTCTCTCATTCCACCCAGCCCAAGGCGACCGTCTGTTTTTTTGGCCTTATCTACTTCAAATCCTGGTCCCGTATCGGCGATCTCGACGTGCAAGTTATTCTGTGCACCCTTGACCGAAACAAACTGACCCGCGCCATTCGCATGTCGATGCGCATTGTTCAAAGCTTCCTGAATGATGCGGAAGACAGTTATCTTTACTGGTAACGCTGCGTGACTGGGAATGGATTCCAACTCAAGCTTGACCTGCGTACCACTTCGACGTTCATGTGCGCGTACTGCCCGAATAACAGTCTCAGACAGATCCAATTCTTTGAGTTGCGGAAGGCTCAACCCGGTAGCGATACCACGCATTTCTTTCAGTGCATTCTGCAGGGAGCCTTCGATCTCTGTCAACTCCCTGGCTATTTCTCTGCCAGCCGGATTCGCGGTGTCTTTTTCCAATCGAGCAGCCAAAGCATCCACTTTGAGTAGGGATAATCCCAGGTCCTGGGCAGGTCCGTCGTGCAATTCAGAGCCCACCCTTTTTAAATATCCTTCATTGAGCTGTGCCACACTGGCTGCCGCCCGCCTAACACGCTGATGAAGCTCTTCATTTTGTGAGAGTAATTCGGTCAATTGGATGACTCGTTGATTAAGTTCACCTTGTTGTCTGGTGATGGTACTACTCGCATTCCGAACGAATCCGGCCAGAAGAAGATAGATGGCGATAATGGCGAAACCAACAACAAGCCAGGTTTGTCTTTTTATCCGGCTGATCTCCAGGTCGAGGTCGGTGGTGATCTGATAGAACTCGGCGATTGCGATCACCTTGTCCGTTCCACTTAACCAGACCGGGCTGTACGTCTCCAGAAGATGATCGTGAGCAACCCCCAGCGCTTTATTCTCTTCTTCATCCAGTTTACTAATACTGGATACTACTTCTCCAAGCCTGGCGCGCAGCATTCCATCATGCATGGGATAGGTTTTACCAATCGTGGATGGGTCTGTGGAATAGAGGAGTTTTCCCCGGGTATTCCACACTTTGATTGCTACGATCTGCTTACCCATCGGTGTATCCTGAAGCAATGTGCGGATTGTATTGACATGCTCAGGCAGCAGACTGGCTGAAGCGCCGAGTTCTTGCAGATTGGGTGAGACGAAACTATCGACGTACAATGCGGTGGTCGCCCCGGTCCGATGGATCACCCGGGTGATTATTTGCCCTTCCACCCAGGCGCCAATTCCGATCATCCCGGCCAATAAAACAATCAACGCAGCCAGGGTAAACCGTTGGCTAAGGCTGAGGTTTTGCAGCCTTGATCGGATCAGATCTGGCTTTATGCTACGAACCCATCGACCTATCCTGGTTTGTACGTTTGCGATCAATCCCCGTTTAGTCTCCATTGAATCATTCATCCAATCAAATTATACCCAATCAGTCTCATAGTCAGATCCGACCTATGGAGCCTTATCCATCAGACTTAAGTCTTAATCGTTCGAGTCTCAGGTCTCATGATACTTACGACGGTTGGCAGTTATATTCTCAAGCACCGCTGGATAAGATGAATGCAGGATCACTATTAAACAAATAACCTGGAGGATACAGATATGAACACACAGAAAAAGCAATACGGAGTACGAACATTGGTAGCGTTGGTATTGGTGGCAGCCTTCTTATTCGGTGGAATTGGAATCACCAATGCGGCAGCGCAACGATCCATCCCTGGGGACGCACTTTATCCCGTCAAGACAACCATTGAACGGACCCGCTTGTCAATGACACAGGATGCTGGCGATCGGGCACAGATGAAGATGACCTTCGCTGAGAAACGGCTTGAGGAAATTGGCAAGCTGATCACTGAAGGACGTTTTTCTGAAATCAATCTCGCAGTCCTGTCATTTGAGTCTGAAATCAATGGCGCCATTCTCGAGCTGGAATCTCTTTCAAAAGTTGACCCAAAGAGAGCAGCCAGCTTAAGCCTGGAAATCACAAGTGCGCTCGCCCGTTACACCCAACACCTGGTGACATTGGTAGCGAACGCCCCCGATAGCGTCAAGGCCGAGGTCTCGCGGGCTCTGGACAGTTCACAGACAGTCAGTGGTCTGGAAATGCCAACCTTTGACGACAACAGCAATTTTAATGGTAATGAAGCCATCGAAGACAATAGCAATGATGCCGTTGATGACAATGGGAATGATGCGATCGATGACAATAGCAACATGAACAGCAATGAAGCATTCGACGACAATTCGAATGTCAACACCAATGATAACAGCGACGATCTCGCCAACTCCAATGACGACAACTCTAACAGCAACCTGAACTTCAATGGCGATGACAGCGCAAACAGCAATGACACTTCCAGCAACTCAAATACATCTTCAAACACCAATGCCGATGACAATGGCGGCTCTGGCAAGGACAGCAGTGGTAAAAGCGGAAAGAGCGGTAGTAATAGCAACGGTGGCGGTGGGAGCGATGACTAACCGGAATAGATAAGAAACAAACGATAACACTCCCGTGAAAAGACTTGCAGGTTCATTATATGGACCTGCAAGTCCCAAAAAAAGGAAACATCCCATGGAAGACAGACTGAATACCCATCCTCAAACCTCCTCTATTTCATTGACCCATTTCACTCATAGGTTCCATGTGGATCGGTCTTCTGTTATCCAAAAATTGAAGACCATATCACTTCCCTTGTTGCTTTGGGTGGGATTTGTGTTATTTCTCACTTTGGTTCAGTTTTCCACGCCTGACCTGCCGGATAATGACGGGTATTACCATATTAAACTGGCTTATCTTATGCGAACGGACGGATTAAAACCAGATTTCACCTGGCTGCCATTATCCATTCTCAACGCCCGTGATTTTTACGATCATCATTTTCTGTTTCATGTCGGGTTAATTCCTTTTACATTTGGTGATTTGCGAACGGGCGCAAAACTGGCTGCGGTATTTTTTGCAAGCCTGGCTTTCTTGAGCACATGGAATTTGTTAAAGAATCAACACACCCCTTATGCCATCCTCTGGGCGCTGGGGTTGCTGGCTGTGTCGGAAGCCTTCATCTATCGGATGAGCATCACTCGGGCGCAATCACTTTCCCTGGCGGTTTTAATGCTCGGAATAGATTTCCTGTTACGAAAAAAAACCGTTTCGCTGGCAGTCCTGGCGTTCTTTTACGTCTGGTTATACGATGCTTTTCCGCTCCTGCTGGTCGTAGCCGCGGTCTATACTCTGAGCTCCTGGATCTCCGATCGAACCCTGAATTTGCGCCCGCTATATTATGTCGGACTTGGTACAGTCCTGGGGATGCTGATCAATCCCTATTTTCCGCATAATCTCGTATTCTCAGTTCAACATATATTGCCAAAACTATTCGAGACGACGTCCGTCAGCGTTGGTAATGAATGGTATCCCTACGACACCGCCCAGTTACTGGAAAAATTCCCCCTTATCACTGGTTGCATGTTGCAGTGGTGCTTTGGCATTAGGCTTCAGTGGAAAACGGATCGATCTCCGAACCCTGATCAGTTTCATGCTTGCCGGCAATTTTCGGTGTGATGTTGCTGCAATCCCGCCGTTTTATTGAGTATTTCCCAGCGTTTTCTCTCATTTTTGCCGCCTTTGCCTGGTCACCAATTCTCGAAAAGTGGATTGTCGAATCGACCAGACGAACGAGGCGCTGGCTACCGGCCGCACTGTTGACGCTGGTTTTGATACCGGGAATCGGATTAACATTCCAGGCAGCCAGATCCAGCATACAAAACTCGAAGCCCTATCAGACATATGCCAATGCATCCGCCTGGCTGGCGCGAAATTCTCCAGCCGGTTCAATGGTATTTCAAACAGATTGGGATGACTTTCCACGCCTTTTCTTCTACAACACCCATAATACCTACCTGATCGGACTGGATCCCACCTATATGCATATCTATAATCCGGCATTGTACTCCCGCTGGGTGAGTATTACTAAAGGGAATGTGAAGGAAATAGCGAAAGCAGTTGGGAATGAATTTGGTTCTGACTTTATCCTTACCGATTTACAACATGATGCCTTCATCAGTAAGGCATCACAGGATCCTGGTTTGGCCGAGATATATCGGGACGAGTATGCGATTGTGTATCAGTTAATCGCGAACCAATAACCGAACCCACCCGATTATATGGGATGGAGGGCGTCAATACAGGGTGAATAAATGTCCAGAGGATAGCCAATTGGCTGTTTTTTTTTACACTATTCGATCACCTGACTTTTTGATTTGTGTTTTTTCTCATATTTGGCTGCCAGCCAGATGATCACACCCATGACGATCAAGACCTCCAGGAATCCCACAGAAGCCAGGATGGGCAAGGTGAGGCCATCTTTGATCAGTGTTACCAACTGCCCCATAGGTTGGAATACCGGCCAGAGGATGAAAATGGATTTTGTCAGGCGAAACACAACGGCGAACATGATTCCGATAAAGAAGAGGAAGACCATTTCGCTAGTCAGCATTCCATACCCAAGATGATAAGCCGCGTAAAGAATCGACCCGAGTAGGATCGCCGGGATGATCCCGAAGGCTTCTTCCAAGCCGAAGTAACACCCATCCCCGCCAGAAGATAGCTTCAAACAGACCGATCGCGAGAGACAGAGCGATCAGGGGCAGCAATACCTCAAAACCGGGCAGATCTGTCTTTGCCAGGGTACCCATATATTGGATCGCGGCGAGAACCAATTGCAGGATCAAGCTTAATCCAAGGTACTTTTTGGTAATACCCAGGTCTGCCAGGGATCGCTTTCGAATCACAACCATCCAGAAAACCGGGATGCCTATCCCAAAAATAGTCGCACCAAGAACTGCATAGAGCAGGAAATAGCCCATACCGCCCCATACTGCCTGCCCGACGATGACAGTTGCGGTATAGAGTGCCCCCACCACCAGGATCCATGAGAGAACGACCACGCCCAGGTCTCTGCCTGGATTCCAACGAACTTTGAAGATCTCAGATAAAGCCTGTCTAATCGATGGATTCATATTCTACCTTACCTCGCTCTTTTCTTGGAATGTGATTCGAATAGAATTTCCTATGACATGGAGACAATTGGAAAACACTTCAAAAAAGCGGGGAACTGAACTTTCTTCACAGGGTTGATTATATGTATAATCGGTTGTGCAACAAATCAAAACCATCGAAAATTAACATTTTCATATTTAGTTCTCCCTCTGAAGATAGAACAGGACGGATAACTGAGTGATATAGTTTTCTTGCGCAAATCATATCGATTGGTGTTGCCCAAACCGGTTGGTGCTCCAAACGGTACCATGTTAGGTTGAAACGTTCTCGGTAGTCACTCTCTGACCCGGAGGTTGAAATGTCTGTTGAAAATACTCCCCAAACCATATCGGAAGAAACCAGACATTCCGGGGGATGGAGAAACGCACTTACCGGAGATGTTGGTATCATTCTCCTGGCGGCTCTCGCCTGGCTGGTTTTCCTTGTCCTGTTGAACCTTATCACCCGAATCCAATACGGATTCCACCGGGATGAATTGGGATTTATCGATAATGCCCGTCATCTCGCCTGGGGTTACATCGAATACCCTCCCCTCACTCCCTTTCTCACCCGCATTGGTTTGGCTCTCTTTGGTCCGTCCCTGGTCGGACTTCGTTTGTTTGCCGCCCTGAGTGTCTGCATCACTCTGGGTCTGGTCGGGTTGATGACTCGTGATTTCGGCGGCGGGCGACGCGCGCAGCTCATTGCCATGCTGGCAGCAGGAACAGCACCCATCCTCGCCGTCCATGCCTCGTTTTATTCCTATGAAACCCTCGACTACCTGTGGTGGGTGTTAGTGGCTTTCTGCCTGGTACGACTGATCAAGACGGAGAATCCACGCTGGTGGTTGGGGGTCGGAGCGGCGCTCGGACTTGGAATGCTCACCAAATACATCATCGCCGTTTTAGTCCTCGCATTGATCATAGGGGTTATCCTTACACCTTTACGACGCTATCTGAAAAGTCCCTGGTTGTGGGCAGGAGCCGGTCTGGCATTGTTGATTGTTCTCCCCAACTTGATCTGGCAGATCCAGCACGATTTCCCATCCGCGGATTTTCTGAGCAGCATACATGAGCGGGATGTCCGGATCGGCCGAACCGATGATTTTCTCGTTTTCCAATTTTTTGTCTGCACCAGCGCAGCTGCCATTCTGCTCTGGACGAGAGGTTTATACGAGGTTTCCTTAGGTAAATGGGGTAAGGAATACCGGATCATCGGTTGGATGTTCGTTGTATCACTGGTTTTCTTTATCGTCAGCAAAGGGCGATTCTACTATCTCGGTCCGGCTTACCCAATGATCCTCGCAGCCGGGACTGCCCGTCTGTTGGCCAACGCTTCTACCAACCCGAAACGATTATCTATCTGGTCTCGCATGTTGCTGCCAGGCATCCTGATCCTGGTCGGCATCTTTAATTTGGCTGTGTCGATGCCGCTTGCTCCGGTTGGATCAGCCTGGTTCAACTTTTCCCATGAGATCAACGGGGAGTTGGCTGAAGAGGTTGGCTGGCCGGAACTGGTGCAGGAAGTCTCTCGAATCCGCGATACCCTAACCGCGGATGAGCAGGCGAAACTTGGTATTTTGACCACCAACTATGGGGAGGCGGGAGCAGTTAACCTCTACGGTCCTGCGTACGGTTTGCCGACCGCCATCAGTGGTGTCAATTCGTACTGGCTACGTGGTTATGGGAGCCCGCCGCCTGAGACGTTGATCGTCCTCGGGATGAACCGGGAATGGGGGGCACAATTTTTTGGCGATTGCCAGGTGGTTGGTCATACCCCGAATCCACTCAACGTGGAGAATGAGGAAACCACCGCTCATCCGGATATCTATCTTTGCCAGGAACCGCTCTACCCATGGCCTGAACTCTGGAAGCGGATGCGCTGGTTCGGATAGGATTCAACCACAGAGGACGCAGAGATCACAGAGAAACGAGTGAGTTCATCATCGCCAATTTCACCGCGAATGAACGGAGTGAGAGAAGTAACCTCAGTGCAAAAACAGAGATAACTCGCTGGTAGTTAACAGAACCAACCTAAATAAGAACCAGTTTCCTGGGAAGTTCAACTAAACAGATTGAGAAAACATCAAACTATTACATTCCTCCGGTATATCCACTGGACATTTCTTTTCCGCAATTCCTACACTTATAATCCGTCCAAGATTCGTCTCGCCTGGTTACTTCACCCAGCGACTCATAGGAGTGAAATTCATTCTTGCACACAATACACCGACAATCGACTATCGTATGGTAATTTCCTTTGCGTGTTTTACCACAAACAGTACATAGACAGCGATCCCACTGGTGGTCCTGATCGCGATGCATTCCGCAAATTTTACATAAACAGCCGTTCCAATCATGGAAGTTGTTCCGCTTTTCGCCACAGCGTTTGCATACGCATCCATTCCAGACGTGTTTTGTATGATCGATCATTCCGCACCGGGTACATTTACAATCCACCCAGGAGTGTCCTTCTTCCCGGCTTTTTCCGCACAGATTACATTGGCAGTGGTCCCAATCGTGGTTTTCATCCTGCCTTTCACCACACTTCGAACACTTGCACTTGCCTTCCCAATCATGAAATACAGCACTACAGTTTTGACAATAACAACGCCGCATTTTATCTGGGTGTGTGGGATCTATCGTATGCCCAGTTGGGTCGGGGTTGATCTGTTTACATCTGCTGCATCGGCAACGGCTTGCTTTAGACCAATAATCTTTCTTTATTTCCGGATATTCGTGCTGGATCTTCCCACATCGTTGGCAAACACATTGTTTTGAATCCTTACCCCATGCGTGAATTATGCATCCCATGTTGTTCCCTTCCGGCAGATTATCTAAGTGTATACCAAGAGATTCACCTGGCAAAACGAATCGGGGGATGGAAACCTGGGCGTAACAAGGCATCCGTTCGAGTCAGTACGAACGAGCGAATTGAGTAAAGCAATGTCAAGATAATTCGAATACGTGCGAGCTTGTCGTGCTCTATTATCCTGCAGTCAGGTGAGGATCACTTGAGGGAAATCTGTGTCAGATGAAAGCTGGAATGTGCCACCACATACTGAAACAGCTTTTCCAGAGTCATAAATTCGCTGAAATTCGGATCCCATTTCGCAGGGTAATACATCCCATGTCCCCATTCATCCGCTTGGATACTGCCGGCTTTCTTAACCAAACCCGCGTGATACTGGTCAAATATTTTTCCAACCCGGGGATACGTGAACACTTTGCCTTGAAACCGGGCTCCCAGACCGTTGACCCAGTTAAACGGACGGGTGAACCAATTCAGCAGGTCGGCAAACCACTTGGATGATCCGCGCGGTAGACGTCCCCACAGCCTCGCCATGGGAAGCAACACATTTAGGACAATGAATCCAAACGTGATGTGGACCATGATCTCCCCATTCGTCCATCCGGGATTGAGACTCTTCCGCTGGAAATCGTCTTCATTCATGGAATCGAGCATCAAGTGGAAAGCTTTTTTCGCTTCAGCCAATTCGGTCAGAATGGATTGCTCTATGAGATTTAGTTGCTCGGTTGATTTCATCTTATCGGCACGCTGATCCGAAATCCTGTGTCTATCGCGAATTGCACTATTGCGGTCTGCTGGCAATCAATGCTTGTCCGATGCTTCTTCCGTGGCGAGGCGGGCGTAGCTTTAGATTTCGCGCCCGTCTCGGATAATCTCGCGGCTGGCTTAATGCCACCCGGCTACAACATGCGAACCGGTGGGAGGTGTATCAGCTTAGTGCCTTTGCGTAAACAATGGAACCTCCGAAATCGAGGTTAACACACGGAACATTACCAACTACCGAGGCGTCATGTCCAGGGGGAATTTCTCCTACATCTCCTGGTCCGAACTCTGCTGTGGAACCGTCGTCCATACGAACGGCGAGTCGTCCTGAAAGAATATAGATAAGATGATGAACCTGGCAGCTATCGGTTTTCGCGATTGGTTTGATGGATTCCGACCAGCGCCATCCTGGCTCAAAGGTATTACGGATTGCCTGGATGTCACCGAATTTCACAACTTCAACTTTGCCTTTGGCAATAGGGCGGATTTCATCCGCAAGGTCAAAACGCTTCTTTAATAATTTTGTCATTCGATACCTCTAAATTTATTGATATTGGATCTGATATTTCATCGCTCTGGCGTGTTCAAAAGTGATTCCTCAATGCATGTTATCAAATTCAGTGACAACCAATATTTACCACCTCCTCTCCTTGCTTTGTGCATTCTGATGCACCCGGAAGCGATTGAATTGTGTAATATCGACCGACATAACCACCAACTTACTAAACCATCAGTTGAAATTGTACGGTCCAACTTATAAGTATACGGACTCATCCAACTCTGTATTGATTCTGTATAACTGCTCATTCATGGCAGAATCCTTAGAAAAAATCTCGCGAAATTCAATTCTGACAAGGACTGTTGTAAAATTATTGGTCAAGATTTTGCCAGGGAGCTGATCGGAATAATTGAAACACAATTTAATGGTTAGAAACTCACGGATATACGGGAAGGAATTTTCCAAAACCATCCCCTACCGGATATCTATGACCAATCTTAGAATATGGATTATCCGGATATGCTATTATTGAATTTTGCCTGGCAAATGATAGAGAGCTAGATGATGAATCCAATGTCTGTCTTACCTGCTGATGGGCGACGGTTGTTCGCCACCCGCATAATCCGATTGTTCGCCTACGGATTTCTTTCCGTGGTAATGGCTCTTTATCTTGCTTCTGCTGGGTTAAATGAGCGCCAGATCGGTTTGCTGCTCACCTTAACCCTGCTGGGTGACACGCTGATCTCCTTATGGATTACCACCACTGCCGACCGGATTGGTCGTAAACGGATGTTGCTGGTGGGGGCTGGTTTGATGATCTTCGCCGGGGCATTATTCGCCGTCACCCGAAATTTCTACCTCCTCCTGATTGCGGCTACGATCGGGGTGATCAGTCCCAGCGGGAATGAAGTGGGACCATTCCTGTCCATCGAACAGGCGTCCCTGTCTCAACTGATTCCTGACCGGTTACGTACAGGGATCTTCGCCTGGTACAACCTGGTTGGTTCTTTCGCCACCGCCACTGGCGCCCTGTGTGGAGGTCTCCTCTCTGGAAGACTCATGGCAGCCGGTATCCCGGAATATGAAAGCTATCGGGCGGTCATTTTTGGCTACGGTCTGATGGGGATCATCCTGCTGGTGTTGTTTGCCAGATTCTCATCCTCCATCGATTTACCACATGGAAATGCAGCCGAAACGCACCGGGACAAACCGAAAGCGTTGTTCGGCCTCCACCGTTCCAAGGGGGTCGTCTTTCGCCTGGCAGCCCTCTTTTCATTGGACGCGTTCGCTGGCGGTTTTGTTATTCAAAGCCTGATCGCCTATTGGTTTCATCTGCGGTTTGGAACCGACCCGGCTTTATTGGGCAGCATCTTTTTTGGAGCCAATATCCTGGCGGGAATTTCTGCGTTGAGCGCATCCTGGCTGGCCAAACGGTTCGGATTGATCAATACGATGGTGTTCACCCACCTCCCATCCAATTTGCTATTGATGGCCGTTCCGCTGATGCCGACCCTGACCCTGGCGATCATTGTATTGCTGTTTCGTTTCAGTATTTCGCAGATGGATGTACCAACCCGTCAATCCTATACCATGGCAGTGGTCGCACCTGATGAACGTTCCGCGGCATCTGGCGTCACCGGAGTCTCACGCACAATTGGTGCGTCTTTATCCCCCATACTCACCGGCCTGTTTCTGGCAAATCCGGCCTTATTGAGTCTACCATTCTTTATATCAGGCGGACTGAAAGTCGTATACGATATATTGTTATATCGCAGTTTTCGAAGTGCCAAACCCCCTGAAGAACAAAATCCCCATCTGGTTGCCAAGGAGATGTCCAAATGAAATGGATCACCCGTTCTCATATTCATGTCGACCGTGTGGCTTGCCCGTGGTTGATCACCCGGTTTATCGACAGCGATGCCGAATTTATTTTCGTCCCCAAGAGTAAGATCGATCAGGTAGCCAGGGAAACCGGTGCCATCCCCTTCGATGCCCCGGGGGTTGAATTCGGCCACCACGAAGGTCGCTGCTCGTTCGAGTCTTTAATTGAGAAATACGAGTTGAAAGAACCCGGTTTATTGCGCATGGCTAGAATCATTCATGCGGCAGATATTTCGGATGAAATCGATACAGATCCGGTAGCGCGTGGTCTCGAAGCGATCGCTGCGGGATTCAGCCTGCGATTCCCGGAAGATTTGGAAAACCTTTCACACCAGTTTGATGTATACGACGCCCTGTATGCCTGGTGCAGGTTGGATGTTGCGAGAAGGGCTTAATCGCAATCTACTGTCATCTTGAGCTTCCCGGTTGTCAGGGAAACTGGACCATCCACTTTGAATTTGACCCATCCAGAGGTATCAGCGCTGATTACGAACGAAGCGGAAAAGGATTTCGTCCCGGCAGCAGGGAATTCGGCTACACCACTTCCGGGGCTTACCCCGAAATTGGTTGCCCAACTGTAAGTAAGGTCGTTATAAGAACCAGCGGTGGCTTTGATCTTGCCGTGCACTGTAATGGTGACCGGGCAAGCGACCAGAATAGCTGGACGGTGAGACAGAACCGGAGATCGAATAGGAAGGTACAGGCGTCCGTGGCACGCTGATAACCAGCGCCACAGTCGGGTCGCCTTCCACCACTGTCGTATCATTCCAGACCCAGCAGGATTTCGAAGACTCTTCAGGGTCTTCAATGTACCACCAGCTGTTATCCGCCAGACGGCCGCGCAGTTCCACTTTCTGACCTACCAGCAGGGCGCTCTGGTAGATGCCGGTACTGCTGGGATATTCGCGGCAGTTGGTGTTGGTTGTGGCGCTGACCATGGAATTGGTCAGGGTCGTCGAAAAGCCCACAGTTGGGGCAAGTGTTTCGGTAATAACTGGCATTACCGTATCCGATGGTTGAACAGTAGGCGTGACCGAGGGTTCAACTGTTTTATTCACTTCTGTCAGAATAGTCGATTGAACCGCGCCGTAGGTAAGCGTTGCTTCGATCGTCTGCGCAGCCTGGGTGTACAGGGGATTCGGATCTGTGCTGACAGCCGGCGCCAGTAGCGAGCATCCCGCCAGCAGCGAGGCGATGAGGATGATATATACGAGAGTATTTGCAGTTTTCATACGCTTATCTCCTTGATCTGATCGAAGGTCAAATCAGGCAATCTTCAACCAAACCGTCACTTTCATTCTACTGCTTAATGATGGAGAATTCTGCGGTCTGTGACTTTGTATAAAAAGTAAATTTAGTGGCTGTCCGCCAAGCTATTATTCCCTTGTAACACATCCGTCAGCATGATCTGCCGCATCCTTTCCGGTTCCTCAAACATCGGGCTGTGGGCGGATTGGTCAAACGTGTAAAATCCCTTGACTGGCGCCTGGAGGGCATCCAAATACGCTTTCGCCAGTGGGTAAGAGACCGTGTAATCGTAGATCCCGTGGAAGAAATAGACGGGAATCTCCAGATTCGTCACCTGTTTGGCCAGGTCGATGGCTGACATCTCATCCCAAAGGATGCTGACCCCGGCTTTGGATTTGCCGGTCCACGTAGCGATCTTTTCTTTCAAGGTATAGTCCCGGCTGGCGAGCGAGGGGAGAAATATGCCAGTAACCACCGATTTCATATTGTGCATGGTGCCAATTCCCAGCTTATGCATGGCTGTATCGCGCACCATCCGATAGGCGTCCGGCGTGCCATTCTCCAGGGTGACCGGCGCCGCTTCCAACTTTCGCACCATCGCCTGGTCGCCGATTTTCTTGAACTCTGCCAGCATGTAGTCGTAAGCAAGCTTTTCCGATTCGAGCTGGTAAGACATCTGCGCCACGCCGATGTAGGCATGGTACAACTCAGGCGCGCGGGCTGCCGCCTGGATGCCGATGAACGTCCCGCCCGAATGCCCCATCAGGTAGATCTTGTCCTGGTTGAACTCCTGGCGCAGGTAATTCGTCATCGTCAGTGTATCCTGGATGTATTGCTCCATCTTCATCGATTCTCGTGGAATATCCGGGCTGTAAGACATCCCTGAGCCGCGCTGTTCCCACCACACGACGGTGAAATAGTCATCCAGACCGGTGGGATAGCTCGCATCCAAAAAGTAATCCGGCATTCCCCCGTGCAGGTAGAGCAGAACCGGGTTATTCTTGTTTTTTCCCTTGATGAACATACCCTGCTTCACCCCGTTGATGTCGATAAAAACCTTCTCGGAGATGCTGCCAGCAAGGGGATTACCGTTCCCATCCAGGTAGGGAGCAGGCTTGCCGGGGCTCATCGCCAGCAGAATGCCCACCAGGACGAGGATGCCAACCGAAATTACAGCCAATATGATCCACATAATCCGTCCCACCTTTTTCAAGAAGGAATCAGGTTTTCTTACGATGCCAGCCATGGTCTTTCTCCTGTGAGTGGATGGGCGCGTCCCACCCAGGTATAGACTATTTTAATCTCTTCCTGAAAACAATTGGGGATGTTTTTCAGAGATCGCCGATCAACTGGCGGATGATCTCTCCTTCGCGTTCGGTCACCTTGAAATTGGTGGCAGCCTGGTATCCGTGGAAGGTGGAGAGGTCCTCCAGCCCGGGAACGGTCTTGAGAAATTCAGCATCCACCATCGGAAAGTGTGAGAGCAGCCGTAGGTCCACCTTGTGGACATCGCTCCAGTAGGGATCTGCCGGATTATGAGGGATATAGTACGGGTCGGATGTCGTCTCGAGCACGGCGATGATCCCGCGCGGGTTGCCTGTGAGCCAGAGATAGACTGTGTCTCCAGCTTTTATCTCGTTCTTGTATCGTGAGACCTTCCAGCGATCCGGCGGGTTGCCCTTTCGGATATTCGCTTCAACATCGTAAATGGTTGGGTTGGATTTGAAGATCCAGTAGTTCATGAAAGACCTCCCTGCTTGTTGGTATCCAATTCTTACAACAACAAGTTTTATATTATTGCGTTCAAGACTGGACCGAGTTCGGTAAAAACATATCTTACGCCCGAATCCATCCCTACTCCACCGATTGCCGGAAGATCGGGTACATGGCGCTGAAGAACTTGCCAAACTCCCGAACCAGGATAAGAAACGGCAGTTTCCCTTTGGATGGATCGAGATGTGAGAATTGCATCTCCGTGAAATGGACCCCGGGACGCCCGGCCAATGCGGCGACCAACCGCCGCGACTCTCCCACAGGGACCACCTGGTCACCACGATCGTGAAGCAAAACCATAAGCGGAGCGTGGATATCTTCCAGGTATTGCATTGGCGACAGGGTTACCAGGGTCTCACGGATTCTCGCGGGGAGCTGTTCCAATGCCGCTTCGGCCTGAGATTCATCCCGCGCAGTGAGTAAATCGTACACCACCTGCCCATCCGCGGATAATGCCTGTCTGTCGACATGTCCGCCCGTGACCTCAAACCCGTTGCGGATCAGTTCCGCATCATCTGATTCCAGCCAGGCAGCCAGCGAATGGACAAACACTTTGCGGGTGAGCTGATCCACCTTCCACGGCTCACGCCCATTCTCGCCGGACCTTGTGGAGCTGGCGATGTCCCTCGCGAAGATCGGCATGGAGGAAAACGGGGCGTAGGCGGTCACGAATGCTACGCGGTCATGGATGAGAGGCTGGGCTGCCGCCATCAGGGCGAAGGATCCGCCCACGCAGGTGCCGAGCAAACCGCTTCGGGCTGGGTCGATATAGGATTGCCTGATCAACCAGTCGTACGCCAGGGCGATGTTCTCGATGTCGCCCATGTCGAAGCGGAAATCGCGCATGGCCGGCGACCAGTAGAGCAGAGCCGCGATACCAGCCCGAGCCAGTGCCTTTCCCAGTACTGGGACCTGTGGATGATCGACGCCAAATGGAACCACACCCAGGCAGACCACGATCCCGGGGTGCGGACCGGTCGTCCCTGGCAGGTAGACCTCGCCATCGGCTTCGCTAGTCAGCGTCGGATAGCGCACCTTCTCAATAATGGGCGTCTTCGTCACCCAATCCACCGGGCGGGATGGCAGCATTGGAAAAACTTTGAGGAAGAAGGTGGCAACTTTACCCACCGCGCGGATGGGTCGGGTGAGGCGTTGGAAGACAGAAAGCATGGGGCATCCCTGGTGTGTAATGATGATCGATATAGGAATTTTACTCGTAGTTCAGGATCAGAGCCCTACTATTCGCGCTTAGTTTTAACCCCGCCTCACACCAATGGTCTTCTGGGAAACAACATGGGTGTTTTGGATTTATATTCCAGATACGACGCGCCGAAGCGGATCTCCAGTTCGCGCTCCTCAAACACCTTCACGAAGAAGAGCAAGGCAGGAGTGAATAGAAACAACGCCCAGACCACGAACAGCGTTGATTGAAACCAGATTCCCAGAGAGACCAGGAATGCCAGCGCGCCAAGCACCATCGGGTTGCGCGTCCAGGCGTACATCCAATCCACCGCCAATTGCTTGCTCAGGGCGATGGCAAATGGCGCGCCGAGTCCCTTCAATGCCAGGTTGACCACAGCCATAAATCCGGCCACGCCGGTGAAGACGCACAACAGCGCACCGACCTCCATCGGGATGGGCAGCGTCCAGCCCTGCCAATCCGGATGGGTGATCACCGCCCGGATGAGGGCTGCTCCAAAGGGGATCCCCACCCCGTAATGGACGAATGTGGTGATCCACTTGGCGCGATCCGCGGTTGGCTGCCGGTCAAGGATCGTCCGCCCGAGCCAGACGATCGGGAATACCAACAATACCCCGCCGATGATGACGGCCAGATTCGCCGCGTTTGAAAACGCCTGGCTGTATACCCAAAGCCAGATGATCCAGGCTAATAGGAGCAATGAAATTCTGACGACTAGATGAATGTCGCGTTTCATGGGAACCTCCTTTTTCCGGATGGAGACTGCCCAATCCGCGGATCCGCGTCGAATCCGCAATGAATTCTGCCAATTTCATTGTAATCCTTTCGTCAAGGATGCCTGGAAAACGAGGAATGGTGTTGGTTTCCGCGAGACTCTTCCCGAGACTTGTTTTTCAATATAGTGTAATATTGATAATACTACCTTGACAGTAATAGTACTATGTCATATAATATCGACATGGAGTTGAATATATGAGCGAGAACAAAATCACATCCGACCTGCTGCGTGGCCATACCGACACTATGATCTTACGGCTCTTATCCGAAGCGGATCGCTACGGCTACGAGATAGTCAAGCTTATCGCCGGGCTCTCTGGCGGCGAGTATGAGCTTAAAGAAGCCACGATGTACTCCAGCGTCCGGCGGCTGGAAGCAGACGGTGATATCGAGTGGTATTGGGGCGATGAAACCCAGGGTGGACGGAGAAAGTATTTCAGGATCACCGAAAAGGGCAGGCGAACGTATGCCGACAACAAAAGCAACTGGGTGTATGCCAAGCGTATACTCGACAATTTATTGTAAGGAGAAATCAACATGAATGAGAAAATCAACCTGTATTTGAACGGTGTTTTTGCTCCCTATGATGGCGTAAAAACCGTTGCCGAGCTGAAAGTGGAACTGGTCTCCGATTTGCAGCAACGCTTCCGTGAGCTCAAAGCTGAAGGCAAAGACGATGAAACGGCCTTCGAGATGACCATCGATAGCATAGGCGACATCGAACAAACGATCCAGGAGGTGGCCAACCTCTCCCGCTCTCTGGAACGCCAGGTGCTGATCAACTTCAGCGCGAGCGACCTGCCGGGGAGTGACTTCGCGGGTGTCACCGCCCATAATGGCAAGTTCGAAGCGAGCGACTTGCGCGGCTCCGACTTCTCGGGCGCAGACCTGACCGGCAGCACCTTCAAGGTCAGCGATGTGAGGGATGCCAATTTTGACGGCGCCAATCTGACCGACTGCACCTTCTCCGTCACCGACCTGGACGGGGCCAGCTTCCACAAATCCATCCTGGTACGCACCACCCTGAGTATGTCGGGACAGGGCGCGAAATTCAGAGATGCAAACCTGATCGATGTCAAGCTGGATAAGGTCGATCTGCGTACTACAACCTTTGAAAACTGCGTCTTTACCGGTGTGGACTTCGAATTATGCGATCTGCGCGAGATGCATTTCGACGGACTGACATTCATCGGTGTCAAGTTTGATAAGTCTGCGCTGAATGATGTTTCCTTCCGGGGAGCGACCCTCCGGAATGTGTCTTTCACACCGCCTTTTTCGCTGACGAACAGATCTTACCTTGCCATGAAAACCATCTGCTTTGACGGCGCGACGATGGATAAGCTGACCTATGCTTCGCTCAAAGGCTTGCGAGTCATCGATTTATCCAAGGTTACTGTTCGGTAAGTCAGGTAGGGTGGGTTGAGGAGCATGCTCCTCAACCCACCAGTATTATCCATGCCCTCTTGATTTCTATCAATTTGTAGAAATGGGTGATGGGTCTCGCTACCGATCACACCAAGTGCGCCCTCAGGGGAAACGCAACAGATCACTTACTCCATTTTCGCGAACGAAGAACCATCGTTATCAGACCAATTATAAATGTCAGGCTTATCCAAATCCAAAAACGGGGTTGCGCTGCCCCCGTGGTCATCACCAATACGGGAAAAAGGGGGATAAATGCGTTTGCCCATCCGTGGGTGACCAGCCCGGCCATGGTTCGTTTTCCGGAGGCTTGTCGGACCCAGGCGAAGAACCAGGAATACCCGATGGCGAGAACCATAAATCCCAAAAAGGGCATAAAGGTTTGGCTGGAACCCGGAATAAAGAACAAAGGGAGATGCCAGCAAGCCCAGACCACCCCCAGTACCAGGTTCCCCAACCACGGCCCCAGTCGCTCTTCCATTGGGTCCAAAATATACCCGCGCCAACCCAGCTCTTCCTGTCCGCCGCCCAGGAAGATCATGATCAAGACATACGGTAGAAATACCCACACGGAGGGCAAGAGCATTTTCAGGCGCGGCTCTCCCCAGAATTCCGGCAGGATCCACGCCAACCAGGTGCTGCCACCCAACACCAGGATTGGAACCAGCCAAGCCTGCCAGCCAAAATGCAGATCCAACAGACCACGCAGGTAATTGCGAATGGCGTCTTTCCCATTTATTGTTCGTAGGCAGTAAAAGGCTCCTGCTGCCGGGCCAAATGCACCCAGGATAGTCAATGGCAGGCTTAAGGCGCTTTGCAGATCTTTACTTATTGGAATGATGCCCGCGCCTGCCAGAACCAGCGGCAGCCAGATCAGCCACGACCAGACGAATGTGACGATAAAAAATTGGATGGGGAATTTGGATTGTTTTTTCATTGATCTTCCTTATCGTTAACCCAGTTAAGAAAGGGGGTCGCTCACCGAGCAACCCATCCAATATCTTACTTTGTTTTGCGCGAACGAAGGCTCATTGTGACCAAACCAATTAGGAATGTCAGGCTCGCTATAAGCCAAAAGCGAGGTTGTGCTGATCCCTGAGTCAACACAATAATGGGGAACAGGGGAATGAACGCGTTCGACCATCCATGCGCGATCAACCCGGCCATGGTTCGCTTACCGGAAGCCTGTCGAACCCAGCCGAAGAACCAGGAATACCCGATCATAAGAAGCATAAATCCAAAAAACGGCATAACGGTTTGGCTGGTACCCGGAACGAAGAATACAGGAATGTGCCAGCATGCCCAAATCACCCCCAACACCAGGTTCCCCAGCCATGGTCCCAGCCGCTCTTCCATTGGGTCCAGAATATACCCGCGCCAACCCAGCTCTTCCTGCCCGCCACCCAGGAAGGTCATGATCAAGACATACGGCAGAAAAACCCACACGGAGGGCAGAAGCATTTTCAGACGAGGCTCTCCCCAAAGCTCCGGCAGGATCCACGCCAGCCAGGTGCTGCCACCCAATACCAGGATGGGAATCAGCCATGCCTTCCAGCCAAAACGCAGATCCAACAGACCGCGCAGGTAGTTGCGGATGGCGCCTTTCCCGTTGATGGTTCTGAGGCAGTAGAAGGCTCCCACCGCCGGGCCAAAAGCACCCAGGGAGATCAATGGCAGGACCAGGGCGCTTTGCAGATCTTTACTGATTGGAATGATGCCCGCGCCTGCCAGCACCAGCGGCAGCCAGATCAGCCAGGACCAGAGAAAGGTAACCACGAAAAACTGATAGGGGAATTTGGATTGGTTTTTCATTTTGATTCTTTCTCGGCTTTCAGATTGAGCTTGGTAATGGCTGAATAAAGTGACACTTGGGATAATTGCTGCAGCCAAGAAACTTAGTGCCCCGGTTGGCGCCCTGAGATGCAACTCGCTCGATAAGCTCGGAACCACACCTGGGGCAAAAACGAGGTAATGGCTGCCCTGCTTGAAGGGGAACACCCTTCGGTTCGGGTTGGATTGCTTTTCCAGAAGAAAGAGCTGCTTTGAACATTTCTGCCAATGCCCGGGTATCATACGCGGTCTGGGCGGGTATTCGAAGAAGCGGCAGTTTTGCCGCTGCAAACACCCTTTCCACAAATTCATCCCGCTCCATCCGGTGTGCACGATGATGGGTGCTGTCATCCAGTTCGATGGCGAACCTGGGTTTCATTGTGGTGGGATCGCAAATCACGAAATCCACCCGTTTCTGGATGATACGCGCCATTGCTGCCCGGTTTACATTGGGGTGGTCCACATAAAACAACTCCGCCAGGGAAACCTGCGGGCAGATCACGAAATAGTCTTTCATCATGGATTTCAATACCTGATAGAAAGACAACTCGGCGGCAGACAGAAAGTCGTCCCTGACATGGTATGGATAGGATATCGTTTCTGTATCGGGTGGGTAATACTTAGGCGAATATTCTGATTCCTTTGATGGAATGAATGGTCCTAATATGAAGGAAAGGCAACCTCTATTTCGTGACATCTTCCCCCTTTTGTGATGGTGAATGATTTATTGGACTGACCTACCTGATTATACAATTGGGTGTGTAGGTAGGATATAGAAATTTATTTCGAAACCCAACAAACTAAATTGATGCGAATGGAATAGAATTACCTGTAAATCCCCCGATAACAGTAAATGGGAGTGGACCCGGTAGGGTTTGATCAACATTCCCTTCTGTAGGACTCACCATCATAATTTTATAAGAGAATCCGAAAAACAGTAAGTAATTTTGCCCGGTAGGGATCGAATACCATCCCCCTTGTGGAGGCCTACGCTCCCCTTTCGGGGACCTACGTTTGCTACGCTCACTACGGCAAGCGGTTAGCCACGCTCAAAAAATAATTATTATATTTGATGCTTACATTCCCTCTATTTTAGTGGGCCCGGTAGGGGTCGAACCTACGACCAAGCGAATTATGGATAAGTTCCTATTCGGCTATGATTTAGGTTCTCGATCTTGCGGATTAATATACAAATCCTGAAAATACCGCAAGAATAACAGGGCAATGAGTGGATAACCAGGATAAAATTGTAGTAATTCAATAACCCGGAAATAGATTATTATGTATACTCTGTATGGTAATGAAATATTTGTTGTAATGGAGAGATTTAATGGCATTGCCCATAGGACCAGTACTATATGAATTTAGTAAACATGTTATTCGATGTAGTAATTGCGGACAAATACTTAGAAGAGGGATTCCGCGTTTTGGACCAAAAGAAGTTGGCTGTAGTAATTGCAATACAATTAACCGAACAGGGTTAAAAGAATGGAAAGATTTTTCACTGATCAGTCAGATTGGTATTGCGATAACTGAAATCATTGCTCCATCAAGGTTTGGAAAGATATTCTATTCATTTCTGTTTTACAGTCTTGTCATCATCGTTATCGGATTCTTTAGTAGTGTTGCTTTTATAGCTAAATGGCCTTTTTGTGGGATCGGAATACTCGTTTTTTGGGTACCGGTCCTTGTCGGTGGTCCAATCTTACGGTTAATTCGATTGATTAAAGAGTCTAATAAGTATTCCGAAACAAAAGTACCACCCTTATGGAAAAAGTCAGTTATTTTAAAATAACGGGAAAAATAATCAATGTTCCTAAGAATATTATGGAAAGAGTATTTATAGTTTAGGCGTTTTCATTCCTTCAACCAAGCGAAATATGGTTATCTTCCTATTAGGTAATAACACATCAACTAATTAGTAATTACTTTTCATAACGTAAAAAAATATACCTTAGTTTTATAATTCTCTATTAGCGAATTAGGTAATATACCAACACCTACAATATTTATTTTTACATCTTCTTGGAATAGGATTAATTTCAATTGCTGAATCAATGGAAATATTTTCTAATGCCATTTTTTTACATTCTTCACATACAAACTGGTCGTTACAAGTTGTGGTATGGACAAATTCAATACCCAGATTCTTATAATTAATTAAATCAATCAAAGTAGCTTTAATTAGAATATCAGAGTTATCTTTATCCTCGATCTCCAAAATGTGTGACATCTCTATGTAAACACTTTTTAAGGTATTTGGATCTGATATTGATCTCAACAGCCCAACATCGCGGACCAAATCCAAGCACAAATTTAGAGCGTTGGTATTATGAAGCTTCCAGTTTCTCCGGTAGAGCTTGCGGCTTCGCATCATACTGATTATTGATGTACTCCAAAACCTGGTATATCTTTTTCCTCAAATCCATAGGATCCACTATCGCCCTAAATCTTTGTTGTGTCCCTCCAGTACCAGTGATGGTAATAGTCCCAAATTTCAAAATCCGACCGAGTATGCTTTGATTTACGCTGGCACTTTCTATTTTGTTCAGGAGCATCTCGATAGTATTCCTTCGGACGAATCCTGTTTTTGCGATTAGCCGCTTATTGGTTATGGCAAATTCGGTTGTGATTATAGTAATGATCGAGTCAATTATTAAGTAGAAGGTGGCAATTATGAAGCCGATCGAAATTAAACAAACAAGACCTGAGAGTATTTTTCCAAAGTCGTCCATCTGCTGGTTCATTTCAATAGCTTTAATAAATATTACGATTCCGATTATTAGAATAATAAATGGCGATATAAATATCGCTGGCGATACTTTTGCAGAAAATAGGATTTTTTCGTTGGGCATTAGATTATCTTCAACATAACTCATGATTTCCTCCCCTTCATGTTATTAACGATGCATGTTGAATGTTGGTGGGTAAACACCCATCAGACTTAGATTGATATCGAGGAATATATACCTGTAACCCCCCGATAATGGTAAAAGATAGTAGCGTGGTAAGTGTCGAATATCGCTTAATTCAGTGGCCTTACAAACAACTATTAATCATTATATATCAGAAATTTTATGTGATTTTGTGGGCCCGGTAGGGATCGAATATCACCCCCTTCTGGGGACCTACTCTCCCCATTCGGGGACCTTCGTTCGCTACGCTTACTACGGTAAGCGGTGAGCCGCACTTTGTTACCAATAATCGGGTATGTGATTTCCATTTCCCACTACTTCTGTGGGCTCGGAAGAGATCGAATACCAGCCCTCCCTTCGGAGACTACGACCAATTTTAATATTTGTATACCAGTATTTTTGGGGAAAATCTGTGGGCCCGGTAGGGGTCGAACCTACGACCAAGCGGTTATGAGCCGCGCGCTCTGCCACTGAGCTACGGGCCCTTCTGAAAAGGGCAATTTTCTCGCTCGCGCGCGCTGTACCCTTTCGGGCACCTTCGGCCACACGAGCTACGGGCCCTAATTTCTTAGGGCAGTTATTTCGCTTTTGCGCTCTGTACCCTGTCGGGCACCTTCGGTACCCTCGGGCATCTACGACACCCTGGCGGGTGTCTTCGACCACTCGAGCTACGGGCCCTCTCATAGAGAGCTTTTGAAATTATATCATAGGCAATTCACTGGGATCATTTACTTTGGCTGATTATTTCTTTTCCTTTCCTCCGCGGACGGCGCCGGTTCATCAGCAAATCTTCCCGTGCTCTCCGGGGATAGAATGTGATCGATTTCTCCAATAGGCTCTTCAACTCTTTCAAGAAGGGGTAGCGCGGGTTGAACTGGAAAAGCCGCGTCCGCCCCTTGTAGGTGCTGACCAGGATCGCCCCTTCCTCCAGTTTTTCCAGTTTCAACTGGGTGGCGTACAAATTCAAGTCAAAGAATCGGGCAATCTCCGCCGCGTACCCATCTTCACGGGCAGCCAGGAAGGTCAAAATCCGTTCACTGCTTTTGGAACCAAATAATTCTTCTAACATAATCTACCTATTTATTAGGTTATATAACCTATTTATTAGGTATTATATCCGAAACAAGCTTTTTATTCAATACCCACATTTTCTCACCAAACAAACTCCGCTATAATTACCTCAACACCTGCCACCTATGGGGAATCCCGGGAAATGAAAAAACTCACCCTCCACCTCACCGACCGCACCGTGCCCGTCCTGCTTGCCCTCGTCACCCTGCTCAGTTATGGGCTTGTCCTCACGCGCCTTGGCTTCTACTGGGATGATTGGGCGTTCGCCTTCCTCTCTCATTTCTACGGTCCGGCGGAACTGATCAAAGCCTTCTCCGCGTACCGCCCCTTCCTGGGTCCGATCTTCTTCCTGACCACCACCCTGTTCGACAGTGTCCCGCTCCTCTGGCAGTTGTTCGGATTGGTAATCCGCTTCACCACCGCCTTTGCCTGCTGGTGGATGCTGCTGCAGATCTGGCCCAATCACAAGAATCAGATCCTGGCGGTCACCCTCATCTTCCTGGTTTACCCCGGATACAGCCAGCAATGGGTGGCGCTGACCCATACCAACCAGGAGTTGATCCCGCTCATCGCCTACCTGTTCTCCATCGGGCTGACGGCGCGCGCGATCCGAAATCCATCCGCCCGGCGATGGAACACGATCCTCGCCCTGCTTCTCCAGGTGATCGGACTATTCACCACCGAGTACTTCGTTGGTTTTGAAGTGATCCGGCTGGGGGTGATCCTCATCCTCACTGAGCCAGGCTCCTTCTTCCTGCGTTTGAAAAGATCGCTCCTGCTCTGGTTACCGTACGTCCTCGTGTGGCTCGTAAACGGAGCCTGGTTATTCAGTTTTTATCGCTCGGGGCAGTATCAGTCCTACGGAATGGAGGGCGTTCAGGCATTCAATGGAAAACCAATCCAGGTGATTGGCACTTTATTGACCGAAGCGATCCAAACCATCATCACCGCCAGTCTGTACGCCTGGAATCAGGTCTTCAATCTCTTCCGCTTGCCTGCCGGTGGATCCATCTTCCTAACGGGGCTGGGTATATTAATCCTGGGATTCTTACTGGTTGGCGCGTTCAGGCTGCTCGTGGATTTCGCGCACGAGAACGAAGACGATAATCGCTGGACTTTTCAGGCGATCGCGTTGGGCATAGTCGCGATCCTGGTCGGAAGGCTGCCGTCCTGGGTGGCGGGCTTGCCTTTCCTGGTGAAATACGATTACGACCGGTTCTTCCTCTCGATCATGCTCGGAGCCAGTCTTCTGATGGTTGGCGTGCTGGAGCTCATCATCAAATCCGGAAAGACCAAGGTCTTTTTTGTCAGCCTGCTGGTGGCGCTCGCCATCTGCACCCAATTTCTGTATGCCAAAAACTACCAGAAAGACGCCGAAAATCAGAAGGATTTCCTGGCACAGTTGGTTTGGAGGGCGCCGGCGATCGAGCCGGGAACGATCCTGCTCACCGACAAGATTCCCGCCATTCCGCACGAGAGCGATATGGGTTTATCCGCCGCGCTCAACTGGGTCTACGCGCCAGAACTGACCAGCCATCAGCTGCCACTGATCATTTTGTATTCGGATATCCGGCTCGAATCGCAGCAATTGCCCAGCCTAAATCCGGGGCAGGCGATCAAGATCAATTACCGCACCGCCGAATTCAACGGCAATACCACCGACAGCATCGTCTTTTACTATCCCGAGGTAGGCTGCATCAAATGGTTGGATCCGTCCGACAGGATCGCATCAGGTATGATCCAGATCCCGCCCAGTCTAACCCAGGCTGCGCTGCTATCGGATCTCGGTCGAATCCAGACCTCCGCCAAATCCCCCATCTGGCCGGTTGAAGTACTCGGTAAAGAACCAAAGCAGACCTGGTGTTTCTACTATCAGCAGGCGCAACTGGCACGCCAAGGAACAGATTGGGAAAGGGTATCTGAACTGGCTCAACAGGCGCTGAAAGCCGGCCTGCGCCCTAAAGACCCGACCGAGTGGTTTACATTTGTCGAAGCGGATTTTCGACTGGATGACATATCCAGCGCGACTGCGCTGATGGACAAGTACGCCGAGCATCGTGCCAGCACCAGAGAAAATGCCTGCCGGTTTATCCCATTATTGGATGACCCGCAATTATCGCTTTCTCAGAGTCAGTTCCTGAATGCAATGCGCGTGAAGTTCACCTGTCTCCCGTGAAGCTGTCGTAAGCCTCCATATATCCTTACCAATCAAAGCTTGATATAACCATCACGGATTCCTCAGTGGGTTTGCATTGTATTTTTCATTAAAACTTGTATTCTTACGAATCTGACAGGAATAGGTATAATTAGTCAGCCACAGATATCATCCAAGAGCAGGATCATCGCGGGGGATATCACCGAAGCGGCATTTCAGCAGTGAAGTACCGAAAAAGACTTTCAACCTCAAATCAATATGACCATCAAAGTCAAAGTCTACGCGCCTGCATTTGTCAACCATCATGCCATGGATGAGTTTGGATTCATGCACCTGCCGGATGGCGCCACCCTGCGTGATGTATATGCGCTGCTCAAAATTCCCCTGATCGCTCAACCCGTGATGATCTGCACCGTTAATTATGACCACGGTCCCGTCACCACTCGTTGAAAGATGGCGATACTGTCAGCTTTATTTTCCCCATTTCAGGCGGATAATACCGCGAAGGTAAACCACTATGACCATGCCGCATGGCTATACCGGTAAGATCCTCTTTGTCAATCTATCCACAGCAGAAACCCGTGAGCAGCAAATCCCTGATGAGGTATATGAACATCTCCTGTCGGGAGTGGGGCTTGGTGCGTTCGTGCTCTACAATACCATCCCTGCTGGTACTGATCCTCTTGGTCCGGAGAACGTTCTCGGTTTCGTCAGCGGGATGCTGACCGGCACGGGCAGCGTCATCACGGGTCGTTGGCTGGCTGTCTGCAAATCTCCGCTTACAGGTGGGTGGGGCGACGCGAATTGCGGGGGAAATCTCTCGCCCGCCATTAAGATGTGCGGGTACGACGGCATCTTTTTCACTGGGATTTCCCCCGAGCCTGTGTATCTATTGGTCGATGATGATGGCGCTCAAATTAAAACCGCCGCGCACCTGTGGGGAATGGATGCGGTCGAATCCGAGCAGAGCTTGATCAGCGAAAACCAAGGGAAACGGAAGCCAGTCGCAGCGGTCATTGGTACCGCCGGTGAAAAGCTTTCGCTCATCTCAGGGATCTGCAATGATGGCGGGCGGATCGCAGCCCGATCCGGTGTCGGTGCTGTGATGGGATCCAAACGCTTGAAGGGAATCGTTCTGGCTGGCTCCCAGAAGATCACCTGTCATGATCCCGCCGCCATGATCGCGATCAGTAAGGAATTGACAGGCAAGATCCGTAAGATGAATCTGCCTGGCGCTTTTCGTGGAAGTATGCTTCCGATAGGCGGGTATCTGACCGGGAAGATGAAAGGATATGCTCCCCTCGATGGCATCGCCACTGCAGCACTGTTCAAAAAATGGGGCACGATCTTCAATACCACGATGGGCATTCCCAACGGCGATTCGCCCATCAAAAATTGGGGCGGCTCCTCCCATGATTTCAATTACTTCCGTTTCCGCTCGTTAAACCCCGACCGGATACTGGAACGGGAAGAGAAAAAATACAACTGTTATTCCTGCGTGATCGGTTGCGGCGGTATCATCAACATGAAAAACATCAATGGCGGCGAATTCAGCCATACGCACAAACCGGAATACGAGACTTCCTGTGCTTTTGGTGGATTGACGCTCAATAACGATCTCGATTCGATCATTTACATTAACGAACTGCTCAACCGGGCTGGGATGGATAGCATCTCGACCGGAGCGACAGTGGCATTTGCCATGGAGTGTTTCGAAAAAGGGATTATTACCAGGGAAATGACCGGTGGATTGGAATTGTCCTGGGGCAACAGCCCGGCGATAGTGGCAATGGTTAAACAAATGATCGCCCGAGTAGGGATTGGCGATCTGCTGGCGGATGGGGTGAAAGTGGCTGCGCAACGATTGGGTATTTCTGACGCGGATTTCGCAGTCCATACCGGCGGGCAGGAACCCGGCATGCATGATTCACGCATGGACCCTATCCTGGGATTGCATTTCAGCGCAGATCCTACCCCGGGGCGGCATACCATCGGGACCGGACAGTATTACAACGTAATGCACTTGTGGGATAAAGTAAGCTGGGCGCCGAAAGGTCGGTACATCGATAAAGCCGAAGAATATATCCCTTCAGACGAAGTGGCGCTCAAGACGGTGGCTAATTCCTGTTATAAGGAATTGGTGGATGGCGCTGGGGGCTGCATCTTCGCGATGATCCAGGGGGTGGATCATTGGAAGCTATTTGAATGGCTTAATGCGGCTACCGGGTGGGAGAAATCCCCGGATGAGTATATGGATATTGGCAAGCGCATCCAGACCCTGCGTCAGATGTTTAATATCAAGCACGGAGTAAATCCAAAAACGTACCGGTTGAGCCGGAGGATGGCCGGAGAACCACCTCTGAAGCGCGGACCATTGAAGGGGAAAACCATACCCATCGATGAGATGATGAGTCTGCACTGGAAGCATTTCGGCTGGGACGAGCAGACCGGCGCGCCCCTGCCCGAAACCATCTCTGCCTTGAGGTTGGACTCCCTGCTGACACCCGAGCATTAAAATAAGAAGTAGTAACAGTTCCCAGTTACTACTTCTTATATTTATTATCCCTACCAGTTACCAGTTGCTGATTTCTGATCTCCGATCTCTGGTTTCTATTTTCTGAATGCTTCACCCTCAACTCAAATTCGCCAAAATCATCTCATACATCATTTTCAACCCGATCAGAGCCAGGTTCGGTTCCACGTGTTCAATTACTCTGGTCTCTGAGGCGATGATAGGCGCCAGTCCGCCGGTGGCAATCACATGGGCTTCCCCACCCAGCTCCTCTTTCATCCGTGCAACCAGTCCCTCGATCAAGGCGGAGAAGCCATACACCATCCCGGCCTGGAGTGATTCCACGGTATTTTTCCCGATAGATGTGGTGGGGTGAGTCAAAGCAACCCGGGGGAGGGTCGATGTGGCGGAAAAAAGGGAGTTTGCGCTCGTCAGGATTCCAGGAGCGATTGCCACCCCTTCCACGTCACCTGCAGCCGAAACCGCCGTAAAGGTGGTGGCCGTTCCCAGACCAACAATAATGACCGGCGCACCATAGATATGTCTGGCAGCCAACGCATTCATCACCAGATCCATACCGACCTCGGATGGGTTATCGGTGTTCACTTTAATTCCAGTGATGCTTCCTGGTCCTGGAATTACCGGCGTCAGGTGAAAATAGCGCAGGCACAGATCGATGAATTCCTGGGTCAGGCTGGGGACTACGGACGAGATGGCGCAGCCCGTCACATGAGATGGCTCCACATCGGAAGTGGCAAATAGATCCAGCAACAGCATGGCGTATTCATCTGCCAGGTCATCCCGGTCGGTGTTGATTCGCCAAGAACAACACAGCGCATCGCCATTGAATAATCCAAGTTTGATATTGGTGTTTCCGATGTCAATACACAGGAGCATGGGTTTTCTCCGTGAAAATTTTGTTTTCTAGATGATACCTTAATTCGCATCCGCGGGTCAAATCCAGAGTGAAACATATTCCTGACTTTTCAGTCCTATCCGGTACGCAGATGTTTTGAGAGTCGTGGTAAATTTTTCCCTCCCCTGGTGAGGGGAGGGCTAGGGAGAGGTCATTTCTTTCTCTTTCAATGTTATAATCCTGCTAAGACACTATGAAAAACATCAAGCTGATCCTACCCTTGCTTGTATTGATCATCCTCACCGGCGGATTGTTACTGACACTCCCTGTGTCGGCAGCGCCCGATTCACAATCTGCTCTCCCCACCCCAACCGCGCAGCCCGATGGCCGGATCATTTACATCGCCCAGCCGGGTGATTCGTGGTGGATCATTTCAGTCAAAACAGGCGTCTCGGAAAGTCAGCTTTACCTGCTGAACAATACCACCCCAGACGATGTCGTTCAGGAAGGGCAGAAAATACTTCTGGGCGTGGTGACAGCCACCCCCATTCCACCTGTCTCTGATGCCACCGCCACTCCGAACATCCTCACCCCTGCGGTGAAAGGATATGGTCAGGTTTGTGTTGCCCTCTTTGACGATCTCAATGGTGATTCAGTACGCCAGGAGACCGAGCCTCTCATTGCAGATGGTGCGGTATCCCTGGTAGACCAGGCGGGACAGATCAACCAGACAGAAGACACACTTGCCGGTGAAAATGCGGTTTGTTTCAATGAACTTCCCGAAGGAAACTACAATGTGAGTGTGGCTGTTCCTGAAGGATATAATCCGACCACTAGCCTGAACTCACCCCTCAAATTGCTGGCAGGTGAAGTATCCACCATGAACTTCGGTGCCCAATTGAACAGCCAGGCATCACCGATCTCACCATCTGAAGGCGGAAGAAATCCAGTCTTAGGCATCCTAGGCGGGGTCTTTATACTGGGCGGGATCGGCGTCGCATTTTATTTCCTGCGGCCCAAACGTCCTCACTAGTCTTTACCCGAAGCGTTCCTCATCCCACACATCTGCATTGTTGTGATAACCGGCCTGCTCCCAAAAGCCTCGCCGGTCGTTTTTCATAAATTCCAATCCCCGCAGCCATTTAGCTCCCTTCCAAAAGTAGGGGACGATTCGATCTTTTTCTGTGATCCGCGCACCGACCACGCCCCGCAACGGGTACCCGTGATCCGGGGAAATTGGTTCTCCGTCATAGTGGGTTGCCATCAGGAAGTTATCAGCCAGCACCACCTCGATCGGTAGGTTTGTGGTAAATCCATATTCCGCGTGCTGCATCACATACCGGGAAGTGGGCAGCGGTTTGATAAGACCCTGGTCAACCAGCGTTTTGATCGATACACCTTCCCAGAGTGTATCCACTTTACTCCAGCGGGTCACACAATGGATATCCATTACCAGTTTTGTCCGAGGCAACTGGTTGAATTGATCCCATGACCAGCGCTGGTCGGATTCGACCTCACCCCAGACACGGAAGTCCCAGGTCGCGGGATTAAACATAGGCACCGGTCCATAATGTAGGACAGGAAATTTCTGCGTGAGCGATTGTCCGGGTGGTAAACGACCTTCGTTCCGGATCCGATCTTCTTCTTTTTTGCGGTTGAAAATGCTATCGAACATTGGACGATCTCCTGATTCGATTATAACAACGCCATCCCACACATCTCGCTTGTGTCTAGCATCGTAGCACCAATGATATACTTTTTACATTAATTTTTCTGGTGGAAATCATGGTATCATCGCGTCTGAAAGCCATTTTACAAGCACTGCTGGTCACCTTTATCTGGGCTACTTCCTGGGTATTGATAAAAATCGGTTTGAAAGATGTACCGGCGCTTTTATTCGCCGGTCTGCGGTACGGTCTGGCTGCCATCTGTTTATTGGTGATCTGGTCATTTTCCAGAGAACGAGCCTTGATCCGTGAGATCAATGGCAAAGGATGGCTCAAGATCACCCTGATCGGATTGTTTTATTACGCTGCCATGCAATCCTCTCAATTCCTGGGATTAAAGGACCTCCCCGCAACCAGTGTTAATCTGATACTTGGGCATGTCCACGATCGTAATCGCCTTGCTCGGGACGATTTTCCTGAAAGAACCACTCTCGATTCTCCAATGGACAGGAGTGCTGCTCACACCCATCGGGGCATGGCTTTACTTTTTTCCAATTACCATTCAGGCGAATCAGGTCAACGGTGTTCTCATTGTGGTGACCGGTACAATTCTGGGCGCGATCGGTTCCATCATCGCGAGAGACATCAACCGGTCCATCTACCTTCCCCCGCTTACGCTGACCACACTCAGCATCCTGATCGGCAGTATCGTCATGTTCCTGGGAGGAATGGCCACGGAAGGTTTCCCACCGTTTTCGATCACATCCTGGGGGATCATCGTTTGGATGGCCGTCGTCAATACAGCCTTTGCCTTTACTCTTATCAACCGATCTATGCAAGTACTACAAGCAACGGAAACATCAGCAATCATCAATACATTAATGATTCAAGTGCCAGTTCTGGCGTATTTTTTTCTGGGGGAAAGGATCACTCCGCGTCAGGTATTTGGTTTAGGCGTGATCCTGGTCGGAGTGATCATGGTTCAGTTATTTCGGAGAGCAGTCAAGCTGGAAGTGGGTACAACTCCGGGTTCTTAAAAGGAATGAGCGCCATGATTACCGCCGGTTCATACAGCTTTTGGCGCGTTATTGCGTCGGCTGTTAATATCCCAATAGCGCCATTTTCCTGTTTGGAGTTTATTCTCGAGAAGAACAGATCATCCGCTTCACCCAACTCTTTCCCCTGCCGGACAAGGTCCGCGATCTGTGGTGGGATGTAGAAAGAAGCGCTGCGAGCCTGACCAATTCGCTCACGGCTCAATACCACCACCCAGGCGTAGACGATCATGCCTTCCGGTTCTTCATCCACGCCGCCTTCTACCCCGACCCAATAATCGGCGTCCGGCGACGTGTCACGTGCCACTTCAGCCCGTTTGATCGCACCCATCCGGGTTTCGGCATCACACATCGGTTGGGCACTGACCGGAGAATCAAATTTCAAACCGATATGGACAAATTCCTCACCGGGGAACATCACTTTAAATCCTTCCAACACCGCCCTCACTTTTACCGGATTAGACGAAGCAACAATGACTTTCTGCATGGCGCCTCCTGAATGACCTCATCATACCAGAAGATATTTGATATATCACTCCTGTGTCTAGCTTGGACAACCACCTTAAATTCGACAATCAGCAAGGGAAAATAACCCTGCTGATTGTCATTAACACCTGGAGGTGATTGCTTTTTACAGGCTACTTTCCTTTCGAAAGCAGCCCATACCAATAATGATTAGAAAATGCAGCGCAGCATCAACAACAAACCGAGGATAAACATCGGGATACCAACAATTAATCCAATCACGGTCAGGCTGATGATCACACCAACGATCATGAACACCAGTCCGAGAATTACACCAACCAGACGACCGGTAAGTTCAATTACCCAGGTAATCAGCCGCCAGATAGCCCAGAAAGGCCAGAGAAACCACGGGACATGGTGATTTTTATTATTTGCCATATTGATCACTCCTTTCACCACTATTTACGGAGTAATCGTTGGAAAGTTGCATAAAAAAACGGATATTAGTGATCAGATATCCGTTCTCCACCTTCAAAATTGCTCACCATTCAAATAATTTCCGCAGGCTATCGTTAAAAGGTGGATAAGCAATCCCCTTTTCGGTGATGATCCCGGTGATGTAGCGCGAAGGGGTCACATCGAACGCAGGATTAAATGCCCGCGCACCCTGAGGTGCGATCTGATTCCCTTCGATGATCGTTACCTCGTCTTCTGCACGTTCCTCGACCGGGATATGATCGCCATCCGGTATCGCCAGATCGATCGTACTGGTAGGTCCGACCACGTAGAATGGAATATCTTGTGACCAGGCTGCCAGAGCCAGGTGGAATGTGCCGATCTTGTTGGCGGTATCGCCATTAGCTGCCACCCGGTCACAACCAACCAGGCAGAGGTCCACCCCTTTCGTGCGCATAACATACGCAGCCGCTCCATCCACAATGATCTGATGAGGAATTCCCAATTGGCTCAATTCCCAGGATGTTAGACGCGCCCCTTGTAGGCGGGGACGGGTTTCATCCACATATACAAATACATGCCGGTTGTGTTCATGCGCCGTCCGGATAACGCCCAGGGCGGTGCCAATCCCTGTTGTAGCCAGTGCGCCGGTATTACAGTGATGAATGATTTTCGCGCCAGCCGGTACCACAGCCAATCCAATTAATCCCATCATCCGGTTGGATTCCTCATCCTCCCGTTGGATCAGCGAAGCTTCCGCTAGAACTGCCTTGCTCATTTCATCAACGGATTGGAACTCTAGGCTATCGAGCATCTTCAAGATCCGATTCACAGCCCAGGAAAGATTCACAGCTGTTGGTCTGGCAGCAATCAACACCCCGGCAGCCTTCTGTAAAGCTTGTCTGGCTTCATCGATTTGGTCAGTTTTGGCACCAAGAGCAGCCAACGCCATGCCATATCCTGCCGCCGCGCCGATGGCTGGAGCTCCTCGCACAACCATGGTTTGAATCGCTTCAGCTACACCAAGGGCATCCCGATATTCAAGGTAGGTTGTTCGTCCGGGCAACATTCGCTGATCCAGCATGACCAGGTGATCTCCCATCCATTTGATGCTGAAATAATCCATCATGGAACCTCCTGAAGGCGGTCCACCCGGTAAACATCGACTTTTTTATACGAGTAGACGATCTCGCCCGTTTGCCAACCCACTTGATCGAGCAGTTTGTTCCGCTCCAACACAGATTGTAAAGTTTGGTCTGAGTTTGTCGCGACAACCACCAGAAGTTGATCAAATGGTTGCTGACGATAGGTATCATAAAACCAATTTTTATACTCCGCTTTCTGGCTGAAGTAATATTTGATCTGGGTGCTGGTCGGAACCACAGCCACTACCATCTGTCCATCCTGAAGTTCTGTAAGTAATGCAGCAGATACAGTCTCCTCGACACCGGGTTGCGTTACCTCCGTGTATCCACCACGCTGCAAATTTACCCCAATGGATAGGATGGGGTAGACCGCCAACGCCGCTATGAAAAACACATAAGCCAGATTGCCCTTGCCAAATAAGAACTGCACCAATCCCGCCAGTCCGGCTCCTGCCCAAATATAAAACCATGGCTGTACAAACGTCCAGATTCGGGTATAGGGTGCCACTCGATGAATAAGAAGGACGATCGCAAAGCCCAGGACGGATGCAACGGCCAGATGAACTTTCGTCCGGGATAGCCGTCGATGAATATAAAACGAGATCACAAATCCGATGGCAGTCAGAAACGTAAAAAAGAAGGGTAGTGCATCATTCCATTCTGTCCAGGTGCGGCCGAGTCGGGTCCGCAGGTTGATTATAAATATCGACCAGGGTTGGGAGACCACCTCACCATTGGCGATCAATGATTTCAATCCAGTCCCCGCCAGGATCACTGGCAAGTAGACAAGGACAGTTCCGGCAATCACTCCAATGGCGCTGACCAGTACCGGAATGATCCGCTGCCGGAATTCTCGCGACCATCCATATCGTGTAAAGAATTCCAAAACCAGCCAGATATACAATGCGGCAAGCGGGTAAACCATGATCGGGATGGTAAATGCGCCGAGAACACCACAGAGGGAGAAGACGATCCAACCGGATCGGTTGTTCTGCTGCACTAATTCTGCCCCGAGCAGGATCATAACCAGGGTAAAGAATGCCAGAACGGTATACCCTCTTGCCTGCGCAGAATAGGTAATAAACGTCGGGCTGGCTGCCAGAAACGAGGCTGCCATCAATCCCGCCGGGGCGCTGTATAGCTTTCGCCCTGCTAGATAACAGGCGGGAATCATGAGAATTCCACCGAGCAGAGCAGGTAAACGGATAGCCCAGGTAACCTGCCCGAAGAGAAGTGCCGAGAAATGTGCCAGAATGGAATGGAAAATATGGTTGTTCGGGTGGGAGTAATCGGTCAGGATGGATAGAACAGGTCGCGATGAGAATGCCAGGTACGTATACGCCTCATCGTTCCCGACTGATTGATTGATGAAAACTATGCGCAGTATCGCTCCGATGAGAATTACAACCAAAGCAGCAATTGTCCAGCCACGCTCTTTACTATCGGGAAGAAATCCCTTCCAAAATGACGTATCTGCTGGTGGGTTCGAATGCTCGGGACCCGTATTTTGGTCTTGCCGCCGGTTAATTCCAGTATTGCTTTTTACCATGGCTCCACCGGTTCTGATAACCAATCCGCCTCATCATCGGTAACCACCAGGTTATCTTCTATTCGGATACCACCAAAACCGGGGATATACACTCCGGGTTCAACACTGGTCACCATACCTGTCATTAGTATTTCATCTCTAAACGGACCCAATTGGGGAATACTCTCATGGTACCGGCAACCAATTCCATGCCCGGTTCCGTGAATAAAATAAGGCAGCAGACCGGCTTCTTCCAGCGCTTTACGTGCCGCCAAATCCGGATCGCTCCATCTATATCCATTTTTCAATAATTGGATGGCCTGTCTCTGGGCATGCCATACAGCGTTGTAAACCCGCTGCTGCTCTCTGGTCGCTGCTCCGACACAATATACTCGGGTCAAATCAGACCAGTACCCATCCACGCAAACACCCAGCTCGATCATCACAAGGTCACCTTTTTGGAACCGGTAATTCGATGAGGGCGTGAGCATGGATTGGCGATATGTCCCTTCTGCACCCGCGGTAACCTGGGCGAACGCCTGCACCAATTGAGCTCCTTTGAACCCGGTACCTTTCGTCCGGATGCTTGATTCAACGAGCGCGGCGGCTTCCACCTCAGATAATTCCGGTTGGATGGCTTTTTCCAATTCACGTAAACCCAAATCCGCGATCCGATTCGCCCGACGAAGCATTTCTATCTCATACTCATCTTTAATGCCACGAACCTCACCCAGCATAGATGAACAATCAACCAATTCGCTTTCCGGAAAGATTTTTTGGATAATCATCCTCCACGCTGTATCAGGCAATAAAGCTTCAGATGCATTGAAGGCCGGCGCAGTAATCCCAAACTCATTCTCCACCCCAATCCTGGCTAACCGGTTTGAGAAAAGAGTCTTCATCTGGCTTAACCAGAATAAATAAGAATCCTGCAGCGATGGGTCAGACAGGTGCCCGGTCGGAAAATAATGAACATTTTGGTCCGTTTTCACCCACATTCGCTCAAATTCTGGCTGAAGCAGGTGGATAGCCAAACCGGGGACATAGCTCACCGCCGACATCCCCAATACTGGATAGGTGCCGCTCAAATAGACCACATTCTCCGGCAGACGGCATATAAGAGCGTCGAATTCCAGCCGCTCCATCCATTCGTCAATTCGGGAAAAACGTTCAGGATTCAATCCTTTTTCCTCACTAGAAAATCTATGCTATTATACATCTCACAGCCGACACGCCTGAAATGGGGTTCAATCGTATCATGCATTCCAATCCGATCAAAGTCGATTATTCAAGAAAATGGACTGTGATGGCCGCGGTGGCGATGGGGATTTTCCTGGCCACGATCGACGGCAGTATCGTCAACATCGCCCTTCCAACCCTGCAAACAGAATTAAAGACCACCTTTGGTCTGGTCCAATGGGTCGTATTAGGTTATTTGCTCACGTTGACCATCCTGTTGCTCTCGATTGGACGCTGGGCAGACATGATAGGAAAAAAGCGGATATACACCGCCGGATTCATTCTGTTTAGCCTCGGCTCGCTTGCTTGTGGATTATCAGTGTCTATTGAGATGCTCATTGCCGCGCGTATTTTTCAGGCAATCGGCGCTTCGATGATGATGGCTCTGGGTACGGCAATAATTACTGAAAACTTCCCACCGAATGAACGCGGAAAAGCGCTTGGCATTGGTGGGTTGATGGTGTCGGTGGGAATCATCGCCGGACCGACATTTGGCGGACTCATTCTTGGTCATTTATCCTGGCATTGGATATTCTTTGTCAACCTCCCGATCGGTTTGATCGGAACATTCATGGTGATTCGATTTGTTCCAAATATTATTCCGGGTATCCACCAGCAATTTGATTTCCTTGGCGCCGGTCTGCTTCTGGTCGGTCTTTCCAGTTTATTGATTGGCTTAACCCTGGGTGAAGTACTGGGATATTCGTCTGTTCCGGTAGTATCTTTGCTGGTTGTCTTTTTCCTGAGCGTAGGGGTATTTATCGCTGTAGAAAAACGGGTGAAACACCCGATGATTGACCTGGGTTTATTCCGGAATGGATTGTTCAGCGTTAACCTTGTTACGGGTTTCATCGCTTTTATAGGTATCGCTGGTACAACTTTGCTGATGCCTTTCTATCTGGAAAATATCAGGGGGTATCCACCCCAAACAATCGGTCTGATGATGGCGGTTGTCCCGGTTATGCTGGGATTGACTGCGCCTCTTTCAGGTATCCTTTCTGATCGCTATGGAACACGCCCATTAACGGTAATCGGGCTGGCAATTCTGGTCATCGGATATATTGCGATCAGCACACTTCAGGTGGATACAGACATCGCCGGCTATATGCTGCGGTTTGTGCCGGTCGGTCTGGGCATGGGTATGTTTCAGTCTCCCAACAACAATGCCATCATGGGCTCAGTCCCAAAGGAACGATTAGGGATCGCCTCCGGCTTGGCCTCCTTAACCCGCAGCCTTGGTCAGATCACAGGAATCGCGATCATGGGAGCAATTTGGACTGGATTGGTTTTCTCTCTCTCAACTGGCTTGGATGGCAATGCGTTGCTGGCTCCTCCAGCTATTCAAGTTGGCGCTTTACAATCAACCCTGCGAATGTTCACATTTGCCATTATTTTCGCCTTCCTTCTGAGTCTCTGGGCGTGGTGGATGGAAAGGAAGAAACAATCCTCAGCTATTGATGCGGTTTCATCTGCCAAATAGGTTTTTTGGGAATTATAGTTATACATTGGGCGGAAATGGATGGATACTATTCGTATCCTGTAAAACCTGGAGGGAAAATGAAACGTTGGAATGGTTGGGGAAATGCTGACACAATATATCCTTTAGCGGAAAATGCCCGGGTCTACTTGCAAGATATGGTTGGAAAACCCGAAAAACTAACTGATGTGACTCTGGAACAGGCGATCCAGAGTGTACCTGAATCCCGCATAAAACCTGTCATGGGTATCCACACCGATCCCATAGAACTTCTCACCCATTCCAGAGGACAAAGCCTCCCGGATTGGGTGGCTCTTCGCTCCGGTAATATCGGAAAATTCCCGGATGCGGTAGCCTACCCAGAATCAGATAGTGATCTGGAAGAGGTCATCCGATTTGCAAGGAACGCACAGGCAGTAGTGATTCCGTACGGCGGAGGGTCGAGTGTGCTGGGACATATCAATCCTGTACAAAACGATCGACCGGTGCTCACCATTGACATGACCCGCATGGATCAGGTGGTAGCGGTAGACAAGATAAGCCGTATGGCAACCATTCAGGCCGGTATCGTTGGTCCAGCCCTTGAAGATCAATTAAAGAGTTCAGGATTCACTCTCGGACATTTCCCGCAGAGTTTTGAATATTCCACCCTTGGCGGATGGTTAGTAACCCGATCCGTCGGGCAACAATGTTACCGATACGGCCGGGTGGATGAACTGTTCCTGGGCGGCCGGATGTTGACCCCCGGTGGTTGGATGGAACTCCCTGCCGTTCCAGCCTCAGCCGCCGGACCGGACCTGAAACAGGTGATTCTGGGCAGTGAAGGCAGAATGGGAATTATTAGCCAGGCAGTGATGCGAGTCCATCCAGTACCACAACAGGAAAAATTCCAGGCGATCTTCTTTCCTCATTGGGAAGCAGGAGCCGCTGCTGTGCGGGAAATTGTCCAGGCAGGTGTGGATGTCTCCATGTTGCGGTTGGCTGATCCTCAGGAAACCATGACCACGTTGCAGCTATCAGGCAAGACAAAACTGATTGGATTGGCGAATCGCGGATTGAAGATCATCGGCATCGGTGAAGAACGCTGCCTGATGATCTACGGTTTGACAGGTACTCCGGATGACTGTGACCTTGCTTATGATCGAGTTCAGGATATCAGCCGACGATACAGCGGTTTCGCTGTGAATATGTTGATCGGTAAGATGTGGCAAAAGACCCGTTTCCTGACACCTTATTTGAGGAACACACTTTGGGAACATGGATTCGCATTGGACACACTGGAGACTTCGTTGCCCTGGTCAAAAGTGCTCCCTGCGGTAATGGCGGTCAAGAATAAACTCTCATCTGCGTTGGATGACGAGGGAGAGAAAACACTGGTGTTCGCGCATCTCTCCCACCTCTATGATGTAGGCGCCAGCACGTATATCACCTACTTATGGCGAAGAGGTTCTGACCCGGCGCAGACGCTGGAAAGATGGCAAAAATTGAAATCCGCCGCTAGTGCGAAAATTGTGGAGTTAGGCGGGACCATCAGCCACCAGCATGGCGTTGGATTGGATCACTTATCCTATCTGGAAGCCGAGAAAGGCAGCCAGGGGATCGAGTTGATCCGTTCGATCTGCAAAACGGTAGATCCAGATGGCATGATGAATCCGGGCAAATTGGTTGCGTAGTTTACATTTGGGAGGAAATTTCAATGTGGCAACAGGATTGGCGGGATCAAGCCTGGAAATCAATGGATATGACCTGGGATATTATCGTCATTGGGGGTGGAATCACTGGCGCCGGGATCATGAATATAGCAGCCAGAACCGGTTTGCGGGTGCTGCTGGTGGAACAGGATGATTTTGCTTTTGGAACCAGCAGCCGGTCTTCCAAGCTGGTCCATGGTGGATTTCGCTATCTGCGTAATCGCCAATTCAATGTAACCCGCGAATCTGTACGGGAGCGGGAGCGATTGCTCCGACAAGCACATCACCTGGTCACTCCGTTAAAGTTTATGCTACCCGTCTTCGGTGCCAGGGCATGGACCCGGCGAACATATCGGTTGGGGGTCACGATCTATGATCTACTGGCGCCGAAATGGGCCCACGGACACCTCACCGGGGCGCAGGTCCACCGGGATTATCCTGTTCTGACAAATCCCCAATTATCGGATGGCTTTTATTATTATGACGCGGAAGTCGACGACAGCCGATTGGTCTTGCGGGTCCTCCAGGAAGGCGTTGAATCGGGCGGCATTGCGCTCAATTATACGAAAGCAACCCATTTACTTTTTGATAAGCATGGAAAGGTGTGCGGTGCTCATCTAAAAGATCAAACCACTGGAAATCTTGAGCGCGAAAAAGATGTGGAAGCCCGGGTGGTCATTCAGGCAACAGGTCCCTGGACAGACCAACTGCGTTCGGAAGTGGAGGCACCTCCAAGAATTCGAAAACAACGGGGCAGCCATCTCCTGTTTTCTCACGAAAGGCTGCCACTCGAGCAGGCAATCACCTTCTTTCACCCGCGTGATAAACGGGCGATGTTTGTCTTCCCCTGGGAAGGCGTATCCATCATCGGAACTACGGACCTTGACCATCCCATTGAGATGGAAAATTCTCACCCGGAACCGTTGGTAACCCGTGCAGAAGTCAACTATATGTTTGAGGCGTTGGATTATTTATTTCCACAGGCTGGCCTATCTGAAACCGATGTGATCTCCTCCTTTTCCGGTTTGAGACCCATCGTCCGTTCGGGTACGTCAAATCCATCCAAGGAATCACGGGCGCATTGCTTATGGGAAGAAAACGGTCTGGTCACCATTACCGGGGGTAAACTTACGACGTATCGTGTGATGGCGTTGGAAACCCTTAATAGTGCTCGCGAAAGGCTCCCAGGCAACCCGGTATTCTCTCCTCACCTACCCATGTTTTCGGTTCCGCCATTCAAACCAAAAGGAATTCCGGAGGATCTCTGGCAACGCCTGGCAGGGCGATATGGGAACGCATCCCTGCCAATTTTAAATGATATGGCTCAGTCGGAAATGTCGACCATTGGTGGGAACACTGCCCTCTGGTCTGAGGTCCGCTGGGCAGCACGATCAGAAGCAGTGGAGCATCTGGATGATCTACTGCTTCGCCGGGTTCGCCTTGGCATGACAGCACGCGAGGGTGGAACAGAGTACCTGGATCAGGTCCGCCGGATTGTTCAATCCGAGCTCGGGTGGGATGACCTCCGCTGGGATAGTGAACTAGCCCGTTACATTCAGCGCTGGAAGGAATGCTATTCACTTCCTGATTAGTCCTTGAGGCATGAGTGAGATCGATTGGTAATAACGAGAGCAGTTCATCCATACTCCTGTTACATTTGTTTATTTGTCAACAGATAGGCGTAGATAAAGGATACTTATGAAAACAGATTCACAGACAATCCTGGCAATTGATAACGGAACACAGAGCGTTCGGGCTTTATTGTTTGATCTCCGAGGAAATTTACTCGCCAAAAGCCGGGTGGCAATTCCCCCTTATGTAAGTGAACAGCCCGGTTGGGCTGAATTGGAACCCGATCAATTCTGGCAGACCGTTTGCCAAGCTTGCCGGCAACTCTGGGAAATGCCGGGAGTGGTTAAGGAAGCCATCGCAGGCGTGGCGGTGACGACCCAACGATCCACAGTGATCAATCTTGATAAAGATGGCAAACCGCTGCGACCTGCCATTATCTGGATGGATAATCGCCGTACATTTGGTCTAAAAAAGGTGTCTGGAATGTGGGGCGCTTTATTCGCGCTCTCTGGCATGTCTGAGACAGTCGCCTATCTGCAGGCAGAAGCCGAATGCAATTGGATCCGCACCCATCAGCCGGAGATCTGGGAAAAGACGGATAAATACATGCTCCTTTCCGGTTATCTGACGTACCAGCTTACCGGACGTCTGGCGGATTCTGTCGGATGCCAGGTGGCTTTCATCCCATTTGATTATAAAAAACTGGATTGGGCAGGCAAATCCGACTGGAAATGGCAGGCTGTGCCCATGGATCCAAACCTCTTACCCGAATTGGTGCCTCCCACTCAAACTCTTGGGATAATATCTCACCAGGCTGCAATGGATACTGGAATACCGGAAGGACTCCCCCTGATCGCTGCTGCGGCTGATAAAGCCTGTGAGGTGATAGGGTCGGGGTGTCTCGATCCATGGAACGCATGTATCAGTTATGGCACATCCGCGACCATCAACACCACACATCGCAAATATACCGAGGTTATTCCTCTTATTCCGCCATACCCTGCCGCGGTACCCAATGCCTACAGCCTGGAAATACAGGTCTATCGCGGCTATTGGATGGTCAGCTGGTTCAAGCAGGAATTTGGCGCCCTGGAACAGCGGATTGCAACCGAACGTGGCGTGGAAGCGGAGGCAATCTTCGAAGAAAACGTCCGCCAAATTCCACCGGGATCACTGGGTCTGGTGTTGCAACCTTACTGGTCCCCCGGACTTAAAATTCCCGGACCGGAAGCCAAAGGAGCCGTGATCGGATTTGGTGACGTCCATCAGCGAGCCCACTTATATCGTGCCATCCAAGAAGGTTTGGCGTATGCGCTGCGGGACGGGATGGAAAAAACAGAGAAACGATCAGGGGTAAGGATTAAGGAAGTACGGGTTGCCGGAGGGGGAAGTCAAAGCAATGTGGCAATGCAATTGACAGCGGATATTTTCGGTCTGCCGGCGTCCAAGCCTCATGTATATGAAGCGTCTGGGCTTGGAGCTGCCATCGATGCGGCAGTCGGGTTGGGCTTGCACGCTGACTTCAATACAGCCGTGCAGGAAATGACTCGCATCGGGCAGGTTTTTGAGCCGGATCCGGCATCGCATGAAATTTATGATGCACTTTACCAAAAAGTGTATATGAGAATGTACAAACAGTTAAAACCGCTTTACGAGGACATTCGAAAAATCACCGGCTATCCGCCCGGGTATGATTAATTATCCGCCTAAAATAGTAAGCCATTGATTGAGGAGTTCCTGCCGGGAGAGGATCTCTCCAGGCGTACGGACAGGTCTTCCGCGGGCATCGATTACGATTCCAAGCGCGCCTGCCGTCACCTTGAATCCGCCTGTTTGACCGCTGGATAATCCCGATTGATCCATCTCGGGCGTATCAATAAACAAGTGCGCCGTCTCACCCTGCGACAAGGGGATGACAGTCAGAGATCCCTGCTGCACTTCCATATCGATTTCCTGCTGGTCCTCCGTCATGATGTGGATATTCATGATCATTGATCCAGGTCGCTTTTTACTGACCGGAGCTAGGACGGTGCATAAGTTCAATAAAGCTCCGGTCTCCAGTACTTCAACCGGAAGATTGGGTAATAATTGCCCCGCGGCGCCTAAAACCGGGAGGAGATGGTTTTGATCCAGCACGATGGTTGTCAAACCGACCGGTTGCAGCCCATCCAAGATCATCAATAAACTCTGTGCCAACGATGGCGCAGCAGTCAGGGTCGTGCCGCTAATGATGATCGGCTCAAATCCGGGTTGCAAACCATTCCGAAAATTTTAAGTTCAAACCAGGATAGGATTGAGAAAATTGACTGACTGCGTTGCTTAATCGATACCGCGCTAGCGCATATTCGATTGCAAGATCTTCCTGGGTTGTCGGAATACTGGCAGGGTACACGGCTTTGTTGATCAGGTAATCGCGAATGTACTCTTCACTCAAATTGTAACCAATCCACGGAAGCAACTCTTGGATCGGAATTTGGTACATCGCTTCCAGAAAACTCATCCTATCCTGACCCGGTTGGGTGACGCGCATCTGCAGTTTCCCGGCTTTGCCAATGGCTACCGTTGTCAACATCGAGCCCATATCGATCCCGAAGACACCTCTCTGGCTGTGATATACCTTGCCAAGGAAGCGGATCATTCTTCCAAACGAGGAAGCGGTCGGAAGCAATCTGGAGCCAACCAGATTGTTGAGGTCGTTCGCTCCGACCAATTGTCGAAAGCGGTATCGATTCACCATATCAGTCAGCATACCCTGAGCCGGATCAAGTATCTCAATTTCCGGTTGCGGGCGAATATTGGGCGCGATACTTACTGTAACGCTCCCTTCCAGGATTCCCTTCACATCACCGCGGATCGCTTTATTTCCGGCAAACAGAATTTCGGGTCGCTTTTCTGGAGGGATCAAACTACAGCTTATGCCAAGCGTAGTTAATACTCTCCTGAGGGAATGGCTGGCACCCTCATCTGATCCGCCAGAAAGAATGATGGCGTCCGGTAAGATCTTTAAGATCGAATCAATTTGTTCGTCCATTTTGCGGGAATCATTAATACTGACCTGATCCAAAACCCGGGTATAGCTGGTTTTTGCCAGGTGTTCCGCGCTAACCAGTGATACGTCACCTAATAATCCAGCACAGACAATTTTCATGTTCGGTCCGGCAGAGATGGTTGCGGTGATCGCATCAACTCCCTGTCCACCAGGTAACATGGGCATGATAAAACGACCATCTGGACCAAGTATCTGATGACCGGTGATTTCTTCCAGATTATGGATGGATTCGACAATTCCTTCACCAATATCATGTGATGGATATTCCGCAGTGGTGCGCGCAATACCCTGGGCGATGAATCGGAAGCTATCTCCCGCAATCTCAAACATATAGGTCCGTGTATGAACGGTTCCTACATCTACTGCGAGTAATGAGTCAATATCAGGCGCTTTTGAAGTCATTATCATCATCTACAAGAGGTTATGGATCAGATTCCAGAATGTAATCAGCCGTTCAGATAGGGCAGTGATGGCGGTAACATACACTCCTGCAAATATCGCTCCGAGTGTTATTAAAATGAAAATTTGTCCAATCCTGGCACTCCATTCGATCCAGGCTGGGCGTTTGAGTGGTTTGCCAATTTCGAATCGAGTCCCGAAATAAAAATATAAAAGTGTTGTGATCGCGGCGATCAAGATGAGTGTGCCTTCAAGTTTTTCGCCAACCGAATACTCTTTTCCGAATGGCGCAACCGCCGCGATTGTCTGAGGAGTTAACGTGCCCAGAACAACGCCGCCTATAGTTAATGCGGCACCTGCGCCAAGGAGATAAGCGGATGGGATGTTTCCAAATCTTCCCATTGCGGGAGAGACCTTGAATAAAAGCAGAATCGAGAGCCCGAGTGGGATCAAAGCCATCAACTTTTGTGTGCTGGTTCCTGTCAGGAAGGGCAGGACCAATCTTGGATACAAAACCTGATACAGGATAACAACTGACACCACCCCTGCGGATACCCCGATGAAAAGGTGGATGGCGAAACGAAATAACGGATTATCCCCGATCAGATAACTGAAGACCAGGATGGATAGGAGAAATCCGATAATCCCCCAGATAAGTTCGCTGACGGGCAGGTTCATGGGGCTTTTTTTCTCCGGGCTTGCAGGATCAACTGTCCGGTAAAATTCAGGACGCCACCAATTATTATCAAGATAAGTGCTGCCAGTAATCCAGTATGGTAGGCATTCCATTGACTCCAGGCAAGACCGGGCTGTTGGAATATCCTTTCATACAGAGACCCTCCATATTCGCCGGCTGCCAATCCTTTTAATTGACCAGATCGAACATACGGTCTTAACATGGGGACTGCCTGCGCACTAACCACAGCCCATAACGCGGGCACCCCCTCTGTTTGTTTGATTTGTTCCAACCATGAGCGCACGGTGTCAGGTTGGTCTGACAAGATCAACAGTGCTTTAAATTCAGTTAAGTTGGTGAGTCCAGATATACCCGGTAGTTCTGTTGTCGGTTTAAGGTCTTGTGTAAGTGGAATCGCCCTTGCTAAACCTGTATTCAACGCCTGAATTCCGGCCTGGCCTCCTGGAAGGTATCCGACCAGATGGAATTTTTCTCCGGATAAATATGGCTCATGGCTGGTCTGCGGAAAAAGACCGATATTATCGATCATCTTTTGCGCCAGAGCTGCCCCGGCCGGGTTTGTGGAAACCACATAAATTTCCGCCTGTTTCACCATCAAGTGATTCATCACCGGACTAGCTACCGCCTCGATTTCTCCCGCGTAAGCAGGTTCATAATCGATGGCGACCAGGATCTTATCACCGGGTTGTAGAGACACGATCGATTGGAATAGTTGGATTGTCTCCCGGGGCATGGACGTAGGGAGATAAACCGGTTTGGATGAGCCGACTACCGAAGTCAACATAATGAAGAATAGCAGGACCATAATGATCCATCGGACGGTTCCCGCTGCACGGGTTCTGCGATAACCCGGTACTTTGACCTCGGTGGTCTCTGCAGTCAGGATCTCCTGGAAAGCCTGGACATGATCTTCCCGTTTTTGCCGGTTCTCCAGTCCCACGTGATAATCCACCGTTTTTGTGTAAGCTGGAATGGCCGTTTCTCCGGGTAATATCCCCCGGATGCCGGCTAACGGGCCGCTTTTTTCCAAATTCTTTTCAGCTTCAATGGCGGCTGATTTCATCGGTGATGAGATTTCAGTCGGACGCATAGCCTGCACCCAGCCCGGTAAAGCGCCGGGTTGAACTGATCCGACTTCTCCACTATCGCTTTGTAAAGCGTCCACTGCAGACATGGCGGTGGCTTCCGCTTCGTTTTCGCCAAGTATTGCCGTCAACCAGTTAGGGATCTCCCGACCAGAAATCTTCTCCCTGGGTTCATCCTTCATCTTGAGTAATTCTTCTTCTGGAGGGAGGATGTCTTCCGATAATTGATAGGAATCCATCTGCGGAATGCTATTTCTTAATTGCTCCGGGATCGGATGATCAGGTTCTTCCTCGATAGGTTCTGAATAACTCTCGATAGAACTCAGATCAGGTTCTCCGCGCAGATCATCAAACAGGACTGGCTGGCGGGGTTCGTCTATTGGGAACTCGTCCAACGATTCAGCAGCAGGTTCTTCAACAAATGGGGAAGGTGATGTGACCGATTCAACCTCATGTGATGGTTCTGCCCAGGCTGGTAGTCCTTCCTGCGGTGTATGCAACTCTTCCGTCTGCTTCCGGAGTTTATTCAACCAGTCTTCGCCAGAATCGGTATGAACTTCTTCAGGTTGAGGAGTTTCCTCGGTGATCTTATTTCGGATGGAAGATAACCATTCCGGTGGTCCAGCTTGAACAGGAGGTGTTGACTCTTCCTCAAGCGGCGGAGAGCTTGCTGGGAGATCTGACATGGGAAGGCGGTGAAGCCATTCTTCCCCGTCGGTAGGCGCCTCCGGCTCATTGGTTTGGGATGGCATGGGACCAAACCGATTGAAGAAGTCTTCACCCAGTTTTTGGGCATCCTGCTCTTTTTTCTTCCGCAACAGTTCCAACCATTCAGGTGATCCGCTTTCAGGAGGTTCACTTGCAGGATTTTCCGTTGGATTGGATTGATTGACAGGTTCTACATTGTCAGTATGTGGCGGTTCCATCGGAGGGATCTGGGGAGCTTGATAAATGACAAGCGGAGAATCACAAAATTGGCAAATATATGCCTCATCTGGATTATTCCTTCCGCATTTCGGACAACTAACGGTCATGTCATTTCCCCGATGGGATATCCTTTCCAATCACCACCCGCAAACCTGCCGTCAATGCACCCAACCCAATCCCAAGCAACATACCCCGTGCCCCGCCGATCTGCAGTGTGTTTAGAAAAGTGAGCACGGGTTGAATTCCTTTATTCGCTTGAAATGGGATAAACCCTGTGGCTGCCCAAATGAAGATCAGCACAGCCCCGATAAATAAAATGGAAGCTCTATTCATACCCGGTCGAATTGCCCGAACCAAAGCGGCAGCCAGTGTTACGCTCAATAATGCCAATAGACTGGCCTCGATCGGAAATTGAATGGAATTCACAAGACGAAGAAAAATGGGGTGGGAAGGTTTGAATACCAGACCAAAAATCAATGTTCCGCCAAAGGCAACAACCAGAATAACACTGTTGAACCAATCCGGTTTTTCATCACGGACACGGGCGCTATGGACGGATAGTAAGTTTACAACACCAACGATCGTTGCGATCCCGGCCAGTGTGATGGCAATGTCGATGACCAGGTAACGTACTTGCTGGAGAGGATCAAGCGGAAGAAAATATCCCGCCAGGACAATCAAACCAACCAGGATCACCACCACCCAGGACAGCGTCGCTTTCACAATACCCCCGCCACCTTCAATATCGCTGCGATCACCAACCCCAATACAAGCAGGACCCGTAATGCATCCTGAGTTTTCAAACTGGAAGTGTGAGATAACGAGGCATGCGTGTATGCCCCAGCCGCAAAATATTCTTCACCAATTAGAGGAGCGCGGGTCGTGACAAAAAGCATGGCTTGTGCAGATAAATCGTCTGTGCCGCTGATCGTATGGGAACGACTTCGTTCTGCCATATCAGCCAGCAGCGCAGCCTCTGCCCCATAATGCCCGGTTATCAGCATAACTGCCTGGCTTTCGTCACGTTGGGCAAGCATAGCTCCTGCGATATACGAAAATGGGGTCACCCCAGTAACCTGTGACCCCGATATGCCATATCCTTCCGGAAGGTGGGAACGCAGGTAGGCAAACTCCAATGTTTCCTGGCTCAAGATATTCACCAATCCATCACCACTGGTAGCCAGAGGTGGGATATCACCATTCAGCGATTGTTTGGTTATGTATTTCAATAGGTTGAGCGCAACGAGAGATCCGGCAAAATGAGGGGAGAATAATCCACCTCTTCCGAGAGAAATATGGATGCCCTTTCCCCCTTCAACAACCAGGTTAATGGATTTCTGCAAGCTCTCCAGGGAAGGGATTTGCCGGAAATTGATCCTTACTCGTTTGCGATCAAGAATCGAAAAGAACCCCATCAAAACCAGAGTTAGGATGACCACGAATAAACCGATGATCGTATCCATTATCCTGCAGGATCCTCTCTAATAGCCTGGATGAACGCCTGATATTCCTGTCGATCTTCGAGGAGTTTAATCAGTTCATCCCAGCGCGCAGCCGGAAACAATGTCGAAAGCACAGGTTGACCGATCATGACGATCTGAGCACCGAGGAGTGTAATTGGGGAGACAGCTTCCAAAAGCGCAACAGATAAATCTGTCACCCCTGAGTTGCGCACTGTATCCACCCAATTCTGCCTGAACGCCTGACTGGTACTCATGCGATGATCCTTTTAAGATGAATCCAAAACAGACCAGCATGCTGGCTGGGCATCTTAACATTGATTGTATATGATGCAGATTCTCAAGTCAAGCGCATGCTATTTTCATGATAGCAACTATGCCTCAATTTAAAATATGATCCAGTTATTTAAGGTTAAAATAATGATGATGTAATGGATTCAAAAACCGAACCGCAGTCCATCAAACCTGACACAGGATAGGATAATTACTTCCCGAAAATGGTTTACGGGTTGATAATTAATTATCTGTCTTGATTAGTGTGGGTGTATGAATATAGCGACAGTTGTAATTATCATTCTCATCGGGATCATCCTGATCCAGGCAATTTTTCTCTTCAATCTTTGGAGAAAATCCAAACAAGTTTCATTGGGGTTGGATGAGATTGCCGAAGATACGATCAAAGTCCTCTATCACCTGACTAGAGAACAAGCTTCAATTCCAACATCCCATTTAATTCGTGCCGCTGACCTGCAACCCGAAAGATGGTCGTTGATTCTGTCCGAATTGTTGCGTCGGAACTGGGTTCTATCTGAAGATGAGGCGATCCAAATCCTTCCCGATGGGGAAAAACGTGCCATTGAATTAATCCGTGCCCATCGGTTGTGGGAGCGATACCTCGCTGATAAAGGCGGTGTGCCTCTTAATGTTTTACACGAAGAGGCAATGCGGCGTGAACATGTCATTACTCCTGAAGAAGCCGATCGCCTCGCTGAGGATTTGGGTTACCCCCAGTTCGACCCGCATGGTGATCCGATTCCGGCGAAAGGTGGTTCTCTTCCACCTCATAGTAGTGGCGTTCCGTTAACCCGCTGGCCTGAACACCGACTTGGATTGATCACCCATGTGGAAGATGAACCTCCAGCAGTGTTTGCTCAATTATCTCTGTTGGGGCTTACTCCGGGTGCCCAGGTGGAAGTTGATGAACATACACCCGGACGGGTTTTGGTCTGGAGCGGGCGGCAACGGCTTGCAATCGCACCAGCTATGGCGAATCTCGTTTCTGTCGTTGATGCTCCCGCGGAGTTTAAACCACTTTCGGAAATCGAAATTGGACAGGCGGGCAGAGTCCTAGGGCTTCTCAACACCCAATCGCCAAAACCGGATTGGATTGCCGCCGGATTGGTGGAAGGAGCAGAAATTACAGCCCTTCGCCCGGATCCATTAGGTGATCCGGTGACTTACCGTATCAATGGGAAAGAACTTATCTTGACCAGGTTAGAAGCAAGCCAGATCAAGTTAAGTGCAGATAGTATTCGCGAGATCCCACTACCGCGTCGTCCGTGGTTAAGTGAGGAATGGGATAATTTCAGGGCGCTTCTCTCGAAATATGGCAGTCTTACCGTAATCAAACGCGCGCTCGTTTTTCTGGGTCCGGCTTTTGTCATCAGCGTTGGTTACATGGATCCAGGTAACTGGGGAACTGATATCGAAGGTGGAGCCAGGTTTGGCTATCAATTACTCTGGGTGATATTGTTGGCGAATATGATGGCAATCCTGTTGCAGATCCTGTCTGCAAAACTGGGCATTGCCACCGGCAAGTCACTTCCGGCTGTCTGTCGGGATCACTACCCGCGCTGGTTGAGCATTTCTCTCTGGGTGACCGCAGAAATTGCTGCGATGGCGACCGATCTCGCGGAATTTCTTGGAGGCGCAGTAGGTTTCTACTTGCTTTTTAAAATTCCACTTTTCCCAGCTGCTCTTCTGACAGGTGCCATCATTTCTCTGATCTTACTTCTGGAACGGTACGGGTTCAGGAAAGTGGAGATGGTTATCGTCGGGTTGATCGCTATCATCGGATTCGTGTATATGGCCGAAATCTGGCTGTCCAAACCTGTTTGGTCAGAAATCGGGCATGGACTGATTTTTCCATCGTTACCGATCGGCGCCACCCTGGTAGCGGTTGGAATCATCGGCGCGACAGTGATGCCTCATAATCTGTATCTGCACAGTGCGTTGATTCAAACTCGGGTCAGACCTACCGATTCACTCAAACGAAAACACCAGGTATACCGTTTCGCCATTTTAGATTCAGTTGTCGCTTTGAATGGCGCGTTCTTTGTTAACGCGGCAATACTAGTCATGTCTGCGGCAGTGTTTTCGGGTGGCAGACTTCATACATATTCGCTCGAATCTGCCCACCAGACCCTCACACCCTTATTGGGGCCCATAGCCGGGATTGCATTTGCCATTGCCCTACTTGCTTCTGGGCTGGCGTCATCCACCACAGCGACGATGGCAGGACAGGTTATTATGGAAGGTTTCCTTCACCAGCGTATGAATGTCTGGTTAAGGCGTGCGATCACCATGATCCCGTCCCTCATTGTTATTGGTTTAGGGTTGGACCCGCTTCGGATATTAATTCTTTCCCAGGTAAGTCTCTCATTTCAGCTCCCATTTGCGATCATCCCCCTGGTATTGTTCACCAATAATCCCCGAATTATGGGAGAGTTTGTAAATAATAAAATTACCAGCATTTTAGCCTGGGCAAGCACGCTGATCATACTTACTTTGAATATCGTGCTCTTAATCCAGATCTTATTTCCGTAATAAGTGTTTCCGGTCGCGAAATCCCGGCATTATCGATATTTGAAAATTCAACTCGTGATTACCAGATCCCGGGAATCAAATGAAACCGAACTTTTTTCAGATAGTCCGAATAACCCGGCAGATCTCTCTGTAAGACCGTCTCTTCATTCAGTATCCGTCCAACCAGGATTGGGATAATGAGAGTACCTGGGATCAACGCCCAATACGAACCGAGTCCAAGCGGGAAAAATAGATACATGATCATACACCCCAGATACATGGGGTGGCGAACCACACCATAAAGTCCGGTATCGATGACTCGCTGTCCCTGGTTAACTTCTATAATTCGCGAAGCAAAGGTATTTGTCCGAAAAACCCAGAATACAATCCCATAACCAGCCAGGATGATGGCATACGAAAGAACCACCAGCCAAATAGGAACTTGGGACCAGCCAAAACGATGATCCAGCCCCGCCAGAACAAATCCACTCACAAGGTAGATCCAGGAAAAGAAAATGATCACTTTTTGCCTTGATTCCTTTTCCCCCCCACGCATGCGTCTTTCAAACAATTCTTTGTTGTTTTTGTATATATACGTCCCAACAAAGAGAACAGGTATGAATAATATGGCCAGAAAACCCCAGGCTTGCCAATAGCGGAAAGTTCCAGCCGGCAGGAATAGAAGCAAAACCATGAAGACGCCTAATAAAACGATTCGTACTACTGCTGTACGGATCAAGGCAGAGTTAGACATTCGTTGAGAATCCATTTTTCCCTCCCTAAATGACACAATTATTCGTTTATTTCAGAGTGAGCAATCAGCATCCAAATGCTCAACCCTGGCAACGCTTTTTAGTGTATGCCGTTTTGACCTTAATTCAATAGACAATTGTCCAATCTGCAAAATCCAAGTGATGTGAGTGTCACAATTAACCATTTATCTTGCTCTTTGATGGAATACAATCTAAAATAACCGTCGGAAGCAAAATTGGGAGAGGAAGACCAGGAGGGTTGGATGGGGTCGAGAGTGTTGGTTACATACGCAACTATGGCAGGATCTACTGAAGGTGTTGCGAAACGGATTGGTGAAGTCTTGCTTGAGAGAAATATCCCCGTCGATGTAGTGGAGGTAAGCCAGGTGAAAGACCTTTCCAATTACGATACGATTATTCTAGGGAGTGGGATCAGAGGTGGGACTTTTTTCACTGGCGCGAACGCATTTATTGAGCTGAATAAATCAACATTGGAGCAGAAAGTCATCTATGTGTTCCTTGTCTGCCTGACGATGAGAGAGGATACCCCATCCAATCGATCGACAGTTGAAGGCTACCTGGATCCGATCAGAGCTCAGATCAAACCAATAAGTGAAGGCTTATTCGCAGGCGCGTATGACTCAAGCAAACATAATTTTATGGAAAAGCTGGTCATGCGGGCTATGAAGGCGCCGGAAGGGGATTTTCGTAGATGGGACGAAATCACTACCTGGGCTGAAAGTGTCGCTATCTCCATATCGTAATAATCTACTTCGCTATCAAATACCCTCCCAGAAGTAAAGCAATGACCCCGATAATTCTTGGAAGGTCGATTGGACGCGTCGTCACACCCAGCCAGCCAAAATGATCGATGACTACTCCTGTGACCAACTGACCACTAATGATCAGGGTGATCATCAGGGTGCTTCCCAACTTGGGCAGGACTATATTGATTGTCTGGTACAGGATAACGCCAAAGACTCCAGCGCCGAGCATATACCAGGGCAATGTATGCCATTCCCGGATCCTTTCACCTCCTTTCACCCATAATAACAATGCGGAGAGGATCATGCCGCTAAGATGCACAATTAGACTGCTGGCTGTTCCTCCGATCTTCTGACCCATCGCCCCCGCAATCGGTGACTGGATACCGACTGCCACCCCACCAAGCACACCAACCAACGCAAGAAACAGGAAATCAGCCATCTTTTACCCTTTTCTTCTTAATGTGAATAGAATCAAATAATAATGGACGACCGTTAGCTGCGTGAAAATCCGATCCTCTATTAGTTCCTGGAAGATCTATTCGTTTTATTCTCTTTTCTATCCATCAATATTATACGGGAATCTGGGACGTATCCATTTCGCCATCGATCTGGACAAAGGCATCCTCATTCAAAATCGGATTTAATCTGTCCGTGAATATTTGGTTCCTACCAGCTCGTTTTGCAGAATACAACAACTGGTCAGAACGCTGGATCAGCTCGTCAAAATTCATATCAATTTTTGACAATTCGGCGATTCCAATACTGAGAGTTACCGTGATTGGGTGACCCTCCCAGCTAAATTCGCTGGCGGATAACGAAAGTTGAATCCTCCTGCCGGCCTCCATTGCGCCAGCCAGTGAAGTCTCTGGGAAGCAGATGGCGAACTCATCTCCGCCAGTCCGTCCCAGAACATCAATATCGCGTATGCTATTTTTAATGATCTGTAGGGAATTTCGAAGGACCATATCACCCGCGGCATGACCGTATGTGTCATTAACCTCCTTAAAAAAGTCTATATCAAAGGTCAAGAGTGAAAATGGATGATTCAACCTGACTGAACGCAAGAAATCCAGAGTTCCCAATTCAAAAAACATACGCCGATTATTCACCTTGGTAAGAGAATCAATGGTCGCCAAGTTTTCAAGCTCTTTTTGAGTGATCAATAGATCGCTGGAAAACTGTTGTGTGTTCAGCATTAGGAAAAGAATGGTAGTACCGACATGAGCAACAATTTCATAATAGGCAAAGATAATATTGACAGGTGTTTGCGCCAACAAATTTCGTACGGTCGGATTCATCCACCAAACAACCACCCGGGTGATCATGATTACACAATAAATGAATAAAAAGAAGGCGATTGAATAATTGATTATTTTTTGAGTTGGGGTAGCAAGTTTAATTAACAAGTAGATACAGGCAATCGAGTAAATAATGACTGAGATCGTGAGGATGGTATTTCGGATCACAGCGCTGTCTCTCACTTCAGTGAAGTAGATAAAGAGCCCGGTGAAGACTAGGACAAATGGGATACTCGATCTAAGCCATTTTCGCTTGCCATAGAAATAACGAACAGCTTCCATCCTCAGAATATAGGCAAGTGCGGCGAACGTAGTGGCAAAGACAATGGAGAATATTCCGGGTATCATACCGCGTAATCCATACAGTAGATAAGCTAGTGCAGAGATGATGTTCGCCAAAGACCAAAAACCAAATCCAGGATAGGTTTTTTGTGTCCGCCAATAGATCACCATCACTATTGCCAATAATAAGTTGAGCGACATTATGCCAATTGTGATTGTCCGAATGTCAAACATAGATCTGGTCCACTCCTCAAAAGCGGGTCAGACCACACGATAGGTCATCACCGCATAGGCTTTTAATATACTCTATGAAGGCTGAATTTTGGAATTTAATTGGCGTAAATAATTCCGTACAAATAAGGAGATCAGAATTTATGGATCATTTCAGTTTCCGCGGAAAAGCCCAACCAATTCTTGAATATTCCAAGATGAATGGTCCGGATAGCTCTGAAACTCATTCGTTCGTATAAACGGAGAGCGGAAGGATTGGTATCCACCACTTCCAACCTCACCGCCAGAAAACCATTCGTCTTCGCGAACTCCAGGACACTTTGGATCAGCCTGGTACCAATTCCTTGTCCTCTCAATCTAGATTCTACAGCCAGGACAGAGATCCGTAAATCAGTAGCCGGGCAGGTTCCTTTCGTAAATAAATTCAAGACGATCCAACCGGGCAGTCCCTTCCAAAATCCGAGCTGATTAATGCAACTTTTCACGGTTGGACTGCAAAATCTCTTCCCACGATAATCCAATCCCGCAACACCTAAAAGTGTATCTCCCGATATGGCACTGACCACATACGCAGGATTCATTCCCCGGGCAACTAAATTTTGTATTTTCTCTGGATTGTGGAGCAGCGGAAACAATTTACGTTGGAAAGCATCATACAAAATTCGAGCAGCATCTGCTTTATGATTTTCCGCCAGGAACAATTGAATTTGAATTGGATCCATGCTGCTTCACTTAAAGGTGTATCGTTCATTTTAACAATAGCGAAAGGGGAAGACAAGTAGCATAATTCGGAGGAATTTCCGTAAGATGTCCACGGATTTTCAAAATAAAAGGACCGGTATCAAGGATTGGGCTATAATCAGATTCCATCCTTTCCACTAGAGGCGAATATGAGGAATGAAGAAGGTCTGGCGTTTCATTTACACATCAAAGACGGAGATGTAGGCAAGTATGTCCTCCTTCCTGGAGATCCAGCTCGTTGTGAAAAAATCGCAGCATTCTTTGACCAACCCTACTTTGTCGCACAAAACCGGGAATATGTGACATGGTCAGGCTATTTGCACGGCGAGAAAGTTTCCGTGGTTTCCACTGGGATCGGTTGTCCATCGACAGCCATCGCTGTGGAAGAATTGGTTGACGTGGGGGCAGATACGTTTATTCGAGTAGGCAGTTCCGGAGCCATGCAACCGGAAGCACGCATGGGCGACATCGCCATCGTGACCGCAGCTATTCGCGACGAAGGAACAAGCAGTCAATACCTACCCGTTGAATTCCCAGCGGTTGCAAACCCGGACGTTGTCCGGGCACTACGGGAAGCCGCAAACAAGCTGGGCTATCGTTACCATTTGGGTATCTCCCAATGCAAAGACTCTTTCTACGGCGAAGTTGAAAGAACCAGAATGCCCATGGCCGATCGTTTGGAAGAACGATGGAAAGCCTGGGTTGCTGGTGGAGCCATTTGTTCTGAGATGGAATCCTCTGTGATCTTCATCCTCTCGTCCATCTATCGGAAACGTGCCGGAGGCACCATGCTGATGATCAACGACTCTGACCTGGGCGAATTGCAGGTTGGGGATAATGCCAAGAAGATGGCGGAATTTGATCCAGACCGAGTTATCCGGGTCGCAGTGGATGCTTTGAAATTGCTGATTGAACGAGATCGAAGTTCTTCTATTTGATCAATCGCTTAGTATTTGAGAATTGGTGAGTAAATTAGAAAGCTGGGTGACTAATCACCCGGCCTTCTGCTGATTATCAAATAGAACCAATCTCTAATCTTTCTTATCTATATCCATTTGAGGTTCTTCGACTTGTTCGGTTACGATAGGAGCACTATCGACCCGATCTAATGCAACATCATTCCAGGATGACGGATCATTAATAGGCTCCATATGGGTGACGATGTTGACACTCGGGATTTCCTTCCGAATGCTGGCTTCCATCTGTTCCAACAACCGATGGCCGTGATCAACGGTCCATTCATCCGGAACCAACACATGGAAGGTGACAAAACGCCGAGCACCCGCCTGCCGTGTTCGCAGCGCATGCACTTGCACGCCATCCTTAAGGTAAGGCTTGAGTACCTGCTGAAGGGTCGTTTGTTCCTCGACAGGCCAGGCTGAATCCATCAGACCGGAAACAGATTGCCGGACGATGGACACACCGGTTCGGATAATATTCGCGGCGACCACCAATGCTACCAGTGGATCCAGGATATTCCAACCTGTAATGGCAACCGCGCCGACTCCGACTAATACCCCACCGGACGTCCACACGTCAGTTAACAGATGTTGGGCGTTTGCCTTCAATGTTATGGATTGATAGTCTTTGGATGCGCGCAGGAGCACCAATGAGACCCCCAAATTGACCAGGGATGCCACCACAGATACTCCCAAACCAAGGCCAATCTGTTCCAACTCTTTGGGAACGAGTATCCGTTGAATGGCAGCATAACCGATACTGAAAGCCGCTACCATAATCAATGATCCCTCTACACCGCTTGAGAAGTATTCCGCCTTGCTGTGACCATAGGCGTGGTCTTCATCTTCCGGTCGGGCGGCAATGGTAAGCATAGTCAATGCCATTATGGCGCCTACCAGATTCACGATCGATTCCAGGGCGTCGGATAACAACCCAACAGAGCCGGTTAGAAAATAGGCAACGGCTTTTAGAATGATCGTAATCAAAGCTGCCGCGATGGAAAGCCATGCGAAACGAGTCAACGAAGAGCGATCAGAGATTAATCCAGTCATAAGAATAAATCATATCACAGGAAGTATTTTCTTACTTCTAAAAAATTAGGATAACGGAAAGGTAAGTAATAGGAAGAGTCGGCAAGAGACTAAAGTCAAACAGTTCTTGCCGACTCTGGTCAGATCATTACAGACCCTTGGTGACGGTTGCAACCAACATGAGTGCCAGACCAATCACGACAAACCAGAATTCATTTCCGCTGACCACTGGAATTTTAACCAATGTGGCAAGAATCCCAAGGACCCCCAAGATTAGAGCTATCCACCAGGTTATATTTTTTGGTGCAGATGTTTTCATCGTTTTCCTCCTTAGATAAATCTTGAAAAGGTAGGCTGTCGATTAACACTCCAGCCTGGAGTAATTTCCATCAACTCGCTAACCCTATATGAAGAAAGGACCAAAAAAGATGCAGTGCGTTTGGATCAATACTCGATTACAATGCAAAATAAATTCTGTTTCAGATGAAAATGTTGTATCTTGCAGCAAGTGAGTGAGACGCCCTACTGATCCTCTCTCCCATTAACCTCTCCCCTTTACTTTAGCTGATTTTGCAGAAATTTACAAACCAGTCAACTTTGGTGGTTATTTATAAAAAGCTAATTATCCGAATTTAGTACTTTCATTGCTCTGAGCGTAACCCATTTGTTCGGCTTTCCTTTTTCACCAAAATCCACCCAGGTCTTCCCCGAGTAGTCATATTCCAAATTCCATTGCCCCTGGCTATTTTGCTTTGAATGGATCAGCGATAATAATCCTGCCATCCTTGGATCGGATCCATACCCGAAACCAACCAGAGATTCAGCCACTTGAAGCAAGTCAGTCACATAGAAGACGGGAAATCCAAATTTCCACCAATTTCGACTCGGATGATCAGTTCCACCAGACTGCCAGTTCGCCTGGATGAGATCCACGCTGAACATGAAGTCCAAACCGATTTTAATTGCGCGGTTAATGTGGGGTGTCCGGTCTTCATCCGGGAGGATGCTGAAGGCGAGCATTACCTTGGTTGCTCCCCAGGCGCAGGGAAGTTGTAAATTTGCGCCACATCCGAAATTAGGTCCGCTCTTGATCGAATAATAACGTTCAGGTGCTTTTCGATCGCTGGCATTCGCAATTCCGTCACCTGTTTCGCTGCGAGCCATCCAGTCAAATGCCTGTGCCAGGCGTGGATCATTAAATCCCAGGGTAAGCATCGCCCAGCAGAGGTTGCCCTGGAGACAGTCAAACGTACCGGAAGGTAAGCCATTATAGGTGAACTGCCCGGAACCTGTGAGGGCTTGATCCAGAAGTTTGCTGCAAGCCAGGGAAATCCTTTCATCTTCTCTGGCAGAGGCGCCCAGTTGTGCCAGTAGAATGATCGACCAGACGGTAGACCGGTACTTTGGATTGTATCCCTGGCCTGCCTTCGCCCAATATCCTTCCGGCTCCATCGCATTCAAAATGGTCGCGATCGGACCATGAAGATGTGCTTCCTTTCTTGCTTTGATCAATTCGGGATCATCCGGGTCATATCTCAGTAAATCACGCAGCGCCAGATACGGGACACCAGGTTCGGCTGGATCCAATAACCAATTCAGTACATCCTTATTCGAATTCATCAACGTATTCATATTTCCCGCTCACATGGCTGAATATTCCGAATTTTCCATACGTTAACTTATTTTTACGGGATGGCGCAAGACCGTCTTTAGATTCTCAGGTGCAGACTTACGCGGATCACCCATGTAGATCTCGTGATGTTTCCCACCCAATCCGACCAGATCGTGCACACCGTTCTGTTTCATAAAGTCGTGCATCAATTCAACCGTGGATGGTTCTGTTGCATAAGGTCCAATATGCATGATCTGCGCGCAGAGTCCTTCTTCAAAATACTCAAGCCTTAATCGATCGAAAACAGGCAGAGCACCTCTCTTCTTTCTCAGTTGCACTATTCCTTCGTTAAACACGGACATCGTGATTACCTCAGGCTGCATGATCATCAATGTATAGCTCCAATTGTCTTTGATATTGATATCAAAGGAACCATCTTCCACCCACCACAATCCTTCCAATGCCATCACCGGATAATCCACCGGGTTTTCTTTTGCTTTCTTCAACATAAACTTTAATGTGTACGAAATCCCATAGATCGCCTGAGTCGCATCAGCAAAGCCAATCGAAGTACCCGGAGATGATCCCTTTTCGATCACGCCATCGATCATGATAAAATTTAAACGTGGCACTTGAATCAAATCCACTTTTTTCGAAGATGGTTCGTAGAGGTTTTTATAAAGCTTTTTAAGATCCAGCATCTCCATGGATCCTCCTATTTGCTTTTTGTCTGTCAACTATGAATGAAAACCTGGTCCCTTTCCTGGGGACCTTTATTTTATCTATCTACTGTGATTATACAAAAACAGGTCGGTGAGTCAATCGTAATCTCACCAACCTGGGAAAAAAAATCAAACTTGTTCTAATCGATTCAAAACAGCCAGTTAACCTAAATAATTGGTCAGCGCTGAGATAGGAGGGTCTCCAGGTCCATCACTTCCTTCTGCCAGTACTGGATCGTTCGGACCTTTTCTTCCTGCCGTAATGGATCAGATTCATTGCTTCCGACCGTGGATTGAAGATGCCCATAGAAACCAGCTAATTTATCCAATTGGATATTTTCATGATCTGGAATATTGGCTTCCAACCGGCCTCGGAGTTGGTCTAATTTCTGAAGCCAGCCTTCCACAGAATCACCGGACCATTTCTTAAAATCCTGGAAGATCCATTGTTGCTCAAGTGCCGGGCGGTCTGACCATTGAACCGCCTGCTGGGATAGGGTCGTTATGATGCTCCTGCAAAGCACAGCCGCTTCTTTTCGGATGCTCTGGGGAAGCTGTTCCATTCGGGAAGGTATCACTCCAGATAAATTAATGCCAGCCGTCTTTAAGGCGAGCCTGGATGTGATCTCCTGCCCACGAAAATTACTGGCCAGGACTACTGCGGCTGCAAATCCAGCGCCAGCAGCTTCGGCGGACATTTCATCGCTTCGTTGGATAAACTCGTCTATAGTTATCCCGTAAATTGGCGCAAGAACTTTTATACATTCCATCGCCCGGGTCGTGCGAACCAATCCCGGATTGATTGAAAAACAGTATACATTCATCCCTTCCAATTCCACATTCATGGTCGTGGCCAGTCGCACCTGCGCCTGTTTGAATGTCTCATAGGCAGTCAAGTATGCTTCACCGAGTGAAGCTACACTGACGAAGACACCATCATTACGTTCGATCATCCCGGGTAGAAATGCGATTGCCAATAATGCCGGCCCGCGAAGATTGACCCGATAGCTGGCATCCCACTGATCAATCGAGACTTTAGGTGCAGAACCTATGGGAGTGATCGTGGCATTATTGATCACGATAGATACGGGACCAAAGGTGTCTTCTATTGTCATCTTCAGGTGATGGACGCTCTCTTCGAGACCAACATCAGTCTGGATGAAAACAGCCGTACCTGGACCCAGTAATTCGGTGATCTCAGCTGCTGCAGCGTGGCCAGTGGTCGAGTTAATTTCAGCAATGATTACCTTGGCGCCAAGCCATGCTAACGATTTTGCGGCTTCCAATCCGATTCCCTGTCCGGCTCCGGTTACAACTGCAATTTTTCCTTGAAGGCTGCCAGGTTGCAGATTTCCAGTGCTGATCAACATATTCATCCTCCTTCCAGAGCGAAAAAGATTTGAGCCAGGATTGGTTTTCAATCAAGCGGAGTCTCTGCAGATGTTAACGAAAGGGATAGTACAATCCTTTCGGGATCCCTAATCCGCTCAGGCTCGATGGAACCATATGAATTTATCCATAGTATACCTATCTCATGGATGAGTAGTTTCATTTTGTCTCAGCTTCAGTCTTATCATAGGGGACGGACAAAACAACCTATTCCTTTGCGATTCCTCAGCAAAATAGGTTTTATATTTTTTCGAAATGTAGATCGTTAGTCGTGGAAGGTCCGGGTATATGGGTCAAAACGGCTATGGGCGAGGATCAATGCTTCCAGATCATTCCAGGGAGTCAACTCAAACGAGTTTATTCTGACAAATCGCTTTACCTTTCGATCGCCGGAAAGCAACCGCTTGGGATCAGGAAGATACACTCCATGTATGAACGCCAGCTCTATATGATCATCATAGGACAGTATCTGGCAGATCCCAGCACTAACCGGTCCGCCAGTTTTGCCATGGTAGTACGTTAACCCTTTCCGATGGACCCGTTCCGTTGCATCAGGTGCGATCCGCCCGACTATACTGCGTAATTCCAGAATGATATCCAATTGCATCGATGGAAGGTAATGGAAATGTTGTTCCACTTCACGGGTTGTTAGCAAGTTCCACCTTGATATTCCTGCAATATTCGAGTGGATTAATCACTCCTGTTGAACGAAGAAGGCGGTCGAGAGGATAATCCATTAATGGTGTAGATGTTCAACTCACAAAAAAGATCGAGGTTATCCCATTATCACACGATTTCATACCATCTATACCAAGATCTTATCGATCCAGGTGTATATACTTATGAATAGTGAAGAGTCAACCTTATAGAAAGAAGTCGGAAGATTTACTTTTTCGGTAGGAATAATAATAAAGGCACGGATGCGAATGCCAGCGCAACACTGCCGAAAAAGACTGGACGCATACCAAATCGATCAGACAACATCCCGACGATCACGACCACAATTGAACGCAGAATAAAGCTGGTAGACATATATACACCGTTGGACAACGCCCGATTATTCACAAACCGGGGCTGGATCATCGAGAGAAAGGCGGGATTAGCTACGAACGCGCACAAACCCACCCCAATCAGCATTACCAATTGGATCCATCCATGTGTCATCAAAAAGCCGAATGAAAAGACTGCTGAGAATGAGATACCCAAAATGGCGATCGTCCTTTGGCCGATTCGGTCACTGTAGAAACCCATAAATAAATTACCCACCGTCCCGCTAAGTTCCACGATCGCAAGCGATAAACCCGCCAGCGCGAAAGGGGACCCTTCGATAGACATAAACGTAGGCAGATAGTTCACAATATTTGCATTCAAGAATCCGGTCAGGAAAGTGACTGCCATGATCGGAAGCATCAATCCCCGCATCTGCAATAATGCCTCACGAACCGGAAGCCCAACTTCCGCATGGGCTGCCCTCACTGTGGTGATATCTTTCAGCCTGAACCACAGAATAAGGGATGCCAACAATCCTAGCGTCATCAACCAGGGTAGACCGCGTATAGTAAACGCACCGATAGTAGCGACAACAACCAATGGACCTATTCCAAATCCCAATTCACCGCCCACCATAAAGAATCCCATACCACGTCCAACTTTGCGGCCTGAACGTGCCCCAACCATGGCTGGTGCGATTGCGTGGAAACCGGCTGTGCAGAATCCCGCCAGAACCATCAACGCTGAAGCTACTCCGAAACTGGGTGCGATTCCCAGCAGCGTGATCAGTACACCCGAAAAAGTAGGAGCCAGAATCACCAACATCTTTAAGTTCTTGCGGTCTGCGAGGTGACCAATGAAAGGTTGCAGCAGGTTTGGGAATTGGCTGAATGCTGAAAGAAGCCCTGCCTGGGTGGTACTCAACCCAAGGTTGCGAATTAACAGAGGAAGAATTGTGGGCAAGTATGAAAAAAAGGTATCATGCGCGCCATGAGCAGCCGCCACCGTGACGATCTCTGCTGTATGAAATTTTTCTTCGAGCGGCTTATCCAGAATTACTGGTGCGGCATCATCCATGTCGTTGTATCTCCTCAGACAAAGAGGAAATTATACTGCTGATATGAGAGAACCGAGACCAGAGATCTGATTTCTCACTTACCTATTTTGTCCCATATATCCGTGTGCATGAATTCAAAACCAAATCAGATCGCCTCTGAAATTCGGTCGCCATGCCTGGCAGCACCAAGATCAGGTTTTGCGATCAGAATGACGATTCCCGCTAAGATCAATGTCGGGAGGGGTTCCAACAAGTCATAAGTAGCAGATCGAGTAACCCCGCTTGCCACTACCTGGAGGCAATAGGTAGCTATCCAGTGAAAGAAGATCGCCATCCAAATACTCCCCTTCGCCAAATTATGCAGCCAGGTGTATAGAATCGAGGATCCCGTTATAGCAATTAAAAAACTAAAAAAGGACAGGTGAAGTTCATATTGTGACGTCCCTATCATAAAGAAAAGTGGTAAATGCCATAAGCTCCAAAACACACCGATGATGATCGCCGAGATCAGTCCATTCCAGCGACTCTGCAACCGGTCCAGGGCGTACCCGCGCCAACCAAATTCCTCCGAGATCGGGCCGACGATCAATAACGGTAGAAAACTAACGAGTTGGGTTAGAAATAGACTCAGGTCAAAGGTTTGCCCCAGATATCGAATTATTACGAGTTGACCAAGGGTGATCAACATTACGAATGCAATCGCAAATCCATAGCATCGCCACCCAATCCGGAATTGTAAAGCGCGTTTCCAGATGGTTCGCAATCCATTTTTCCCATCCCAAATCCAGGTCAAACCTATCCCTACGAGTGATGGGACAAAACCACCGAAGAGAAACAAAACCATAGACCAGGGCGGACCAGAAACACCTTTGACGAAACTGGCTGCTGGAATTTTCAGGAGAACGAGCGGTCCCCAGAAAACAAGGTAGGATAACCCGATTGTGATAACAAAAAAATATGCAGCTTGTTGGAGTGGATCATTTTTTTTGAGCATTGTTTACCCTCATGGCCTAACCTGCGGATAATTCCTTTACACAATGATCTGAATGGATACAACCTGTAATGAATTACTTGCCATCATTACTCCTCAGTGCTACCAACCATCCTAATCTACCGATGTCATGGCAAGCGTCCTTGTTGACCCTGGATGTAGCGTCGATGGATGTTTATATTGAGTTTGTTTATTTCATACCCAGGGTGATTAATGTGCATCGGGATAATTATATTTCGGAAATGCTTGCTGACCTGATTATTGGAGGTTGAATTATTTATTATGCTTAAACTATCAGGTTTGGGATTCATAAAAAAACCTGTAGAATTGAAAAAAGAGATAATCAGCTCCAGTAATTTATCGCTACTCTGGAGGATCGAAACGAATCATGCATAATGTGCCCATTTTGATCAATATAACCCTGGCTTTAGTAGTGGCTTTCATCGGTGGAGTGATTGCCCGCCGGATCGGCTTGCCTACCATTGTGGGTTATCTCCTGGCTGGTATCGCCATTGGTCCATTTACACCCGGATTCGTGGGCGATGTGGAAACCATCCAGCAATTGGCTGAATTAGGCGTGATCTTCCTGATGTTTGGCGTGGGATTGCATTTTTCATTTCAAGATCTATTGCGTGTTCGGGATATTGCCATCCCGGGCGCGCTCATCCAAACGGCGATCGCATCCCTCTTCGGTTTTGGGCTTAGCCAATTGTGGGGATGGTCCATTCCAGCCGGAGTCGTTTTAGGACTCGCCATTTCGGTTGCCAGCACCGTCGTTTTGTTGCGGGGATTAATGGACAATTCCCTGTTGAACACATCTCATGGGCAGGCTGCTGTTGGCTGGTTGGTCATGGAAGACATTTTATCTGTCGCAATCCTGGTTTTAATGCCCATTATGTCCGAAAATGGCAGCTCGTTCGACTGGAAGAATCTGGCAATAACTCTGCTCAAAGCCGCTGCCTTCGTGGTTATCATGTTCTTCGCGGGAGCACGGATCATTCCATGGTTACTTGAACGGATCGCACATACCCGCTCACGGGAATTATTTATCCTGGCGATACTGGCCATCACCCTGGGAACGGCCATGGGCGCTTCGGAACTATTTGGCGTTTCCCTTGCTTTGGGAGCCTTCGTTGCTGGTGCGATCATCAGTCAGTCTCACTTAAGTCACCAGGTTGGGGCGGACGTGTTCGCCTTCCGGGAAGCGTTCTCAGTTTTATTTTTCGTGTCGATTGGTATGCTGGTCAACCCCCTTTTCCTCTGGCAAAACGTAGGGCAAGTAACAGCGCTGACTGCGTTGGTCGTGATCGGGAAAACCATAATTGTTATATTATTGGGGCTTTTCTTTCCCAGACCGGCAAAGACCTTCCTCGTGATTGCGATTGGTCTCAGTCAGATCGGTGAATTTTCATTTATTCTTGGGCAGGCAGGATTATCTCTTAACCTATTAAATCTTAACCAATACTCGCTCATCCTCGCTGCCGCTCTTGTATCGATCACCCTCAATCCATTCATGTATAGATTGCTGCCTCTTCTGGAAAAATCATTGCGGAAGAGTCCCGGCTTCTGGAGAAAACTTGAGTCTTCTCCAATGATCCCTGAAATTACTGATGAGCAATTACAGGACCATGTTGTTCTGATCGGTTATGGCAGGGTGGGGAAACACCTGGTCAATGTCCTCGACTCATTGGAGATACCCATTTTGGTCATTGAATCAGATGCAGAACAAAGAGATTACCTAAATCAACGGAAAATTCCGACCATCTACGGGGATGCGGGTAATTCCGAGGTGATTGTCCATGCCCACCTCGAGAAAGCGCGCGCTTTGGTCATCACCGTTTCGGATGAAACGACTTCGCCTTTAATCGTGATGGCTGCAAGAGACATCAATCCTACACTTCCCATTATTGCCCGTGCTTCCACCGAGAAAGGTGTCCGTTACCTGTCGAAAGTAGGCGCCAACCATATAGTCCACCTGGAATTGGAAGGCGGATTGGAGTTGGTTCACCATACACTCCTGAGTCTTGGATTTCCTTTACGAGAGGTCCACGAATTTGCAGAAGCGGTTAGAAGGGATAATTATGATGTCGATATTACCTCGGACGAGGAGCATGAAACATTGCATCATCTATTACATGCTTTTGAGGGGATCGAGATCAGTTGGATGGAGCTTGGTGAGACAAGTCAATTGATCGGTAAATCTCTGGCAGAAGCTAATATTCGATCAACTACCGGGGCATCCGTGGTGGCGTTGATCCGGGCAAAACAATTGACGGCAAATCCAAAATCGATGACCATTTTCGAACCCGGCGATCGTATCGGAGTTATTGGGGAAGAAGACCAGATAGAATCCGCCAGAAATTTGGCAGAAGTTGGGTTTAATAAGAGTTCCTCGTAAGAATCGTTACCCTAAAATAATATCGCTATCCTGACAAGCTTAATCGCGGTTTAAATAATTATTGCCTTGAAGAGATTCCGGCAAGTAGCTCGGCAATTGTCATCAGGTTGAGGCAAAGAGGAACACGCCGATGCAATTGTCGTTGGTTGATCATTAAGTGTTGGATTTTTCAGACAATTTGATGGCCATTGCCATGGCGCCCAAAGCGCCAGATCGGTTCCCCAGAAACGGAGATTGGATATATTCTTCGATTTTTTGCTCTACTTCCACCGATTGCACATATCCGTTAATGATTTCTCTCACCTTTTCGCGTGCCATTTGAATTAATCCCTTGTGTTGGGGAACCCCGCCACCGAGAATTATCCGTCGGGGCGAATAAGCATAAATCAAATTTACAATGGCGAGCGCGATGTACTCCGCTTCCAGATCCCAGGCTGGATGATCATCAGGAAGGGTTTCAGGAGATTGACCCCACCGCTTTGCCATCGATTTTCCAGAGGCAAGCCCTTCCAGACAATCGCCATGATAGGGACAGACTCCCTGGAAGGGATCTTTTTCCCAGTTGTGTGGGAGCATAAAATGTCCTGCTTCAGCATGGATCATGCCATGTAATGGCGCGCCATTGACGATGACGCCAACCCCGATGCCTGTACCAACGGTCATATACAGAAAAGGGTCCAACTTCTGTTTTCCATTTCTCCAATATTGTTCACCAAAAGCAGCGGCATTTACGTCTGTATCAAAGGCAACCGGGACCTGCAATCCGCGCTGTACTTCACCAAATAGATCTACTTGCCTCCATCCTGGTTTTGGAGTGGTGGTGATATACCCGTATGTGGGGGAAATCTGATTCAGATCCACCGGACCGAATGTCGCAATTCCCACCGCATTTAAACCACCGGAACCATTATATGAGGTAAAGAACTCAACAATATTCTGGATAGTCTCGCCCGGGGATGTGGTTGGGATGCGCTTTTCTGCCTGAATATGATCGGGGTCGCTCCCGACGATGCATATGCATTTGGTACCACCCGCTTCTATCCCACCGAATAATTCCATAAATACAGCTCCCACACCTGTAATTTTCCATCCATGATTCTTTTACTCTTGTCAGACCTCATGAGAAAAGGTGGATAAATATGCTTTTAAAACCGCATCTCTCATACCCATAACCTACTCATGCAACATCCAATTTGCTTATTATCCAAATCTATTCTGATCTGCTAACAACACTAGTTCTGTTCATTGCGTGATAATGGCAGAGATCGCATCCTTCTCATGCTTTAACCTTTGCCCGATATGAGCTTAGTAGAACAGCCATGAACATGATGGCCGCTTTGACGATGTACTGGGTGTGATTGTCAATATTGAGCAAGGTCATTCCATTTCCGATAACACCCATGAAGATGACACCCACAAGCGTACCCCAGGCAGTACCCACGCCGCCATTGAAGCTGGTACCACCAACTACGACCGCCGCGATGACATCCAATTCCCATCCTTTACCGAAGGTGAAAGAGCCTGCCATTACCTGCCCGGATGTCATAAACCCCGAGATCACAGCCATCACCTGGACAGCAATGAAAGCGATTATCTTCGTCTTGCCGACATTGATTCCGCTCAATCGGGCAGATTCTGCATTGCCGCCTACCGCATACATGGATCGTCCGGTGGTTGTGTAACCCATAACGAACCAGAAGATTCCGAAGATCACCAGCAGGACAATAGCCGGGATTGGAATACCGCCCTGTCCTCCCACTCTTCCCCCGCCAAATTGGTTGAACCATTCAGGGAATTGGTTGGCTATGGGGAACCCACCTGATATTCTGCCCGCCAACCCGACCAGCGCGAAGAGGGTGGCCAGAGTAACAATAAAGGGTGGCATTCCGGTCCGGTGCTGAAAGAAACCGTGCATCCAGCCGACGAAAACAGCAACCGCCAGGCAGATGAGGATGCCGAGGACACAGGCAATATTGACGTCCCAGCCGGCACCGGTTAAGTCCCGGCAAACCACAGCCACGATGACTCCCGATAAGGCAACTGTCGAACCAATTGATAGATCAATCAAATTGGCGACCATAGCCATGGTCATTCCAAATGCGATCACGCCTTTCAGGGAGTTGGCGCGAAAAATATTCATCCAATTCGCACTGGTCATGAATCCATTTGCACCGAAGGAAAGACCAATGACTAATATTATGAGACAGACCTCAATGATATGGTCAAGAAAAAAGATCTTGATCCTTTTGCGATCAAACGTCAAATTACCAACAGCGGCATTCATCATAGTAGTTCAATCTCCTCTCATACAAATTTCATAAAGCTCATTGACGTTTGTATTGTCGGGATTCACTTCGTCAACAATTCTTCCGTGTCGCATGATCAAAATTCGATGGCATACTTCCAGCAACTCTTCCAATTCAGTTGACACAAAAATGGTGGAAATTCCCCTGCGAGCCTGTTCCCACATGATTTCAAAGATTTGTTGTTTGGCGCTTACATCGATCCCACGGGAAGGCTCATCATAGAGCATGATCTTTGGACTGGTATTTAACCAGTTCCCGACGACCACTTTTTGTTGGTTTCCGCCCGAGAGCGAATTGCAGGAAGCGTCAATATCACTTACCTTGATTTCCAGATCTTTTACCTGTCGTTCAGCGAACAGATTTCGCTTGCGTTTATTTTCAATCCATCCGTCGGCTGTGATATTCATACTGGCGTAACAGAGATTATCCCGAATTGAATGGATCAGGATCAAGCCCTGCGATTTTCGGTTTTCTGGGGTCAAGCCCACTCCGGCTTTCACCATTTTGATGGGATTCGCCGACTTATACGTCTTACCCTCTACGATGAACTCCCCGCTATCAATCGGATCTGCCCCAAATATTCCCCGCAATAATTCAGTCCGGCCGGAACCGAGCATCCCAGCGATTCCCAGCACCTCCCCCCGGTGGAGATTGAAGTTGACATCCTGATACCATCCTTCCCGGCTCAATCCTTTCACTTCCATGACATAATCCTCACGAATTTCGATATCCTTCGGGCGGCTTTGGATCTTGACTTCGCCGAACATCATATGGATGATATCTCTTTGTTTCACGTCTTTCATCTGCACAGATCCCACCAATTTGCCATCGCGTAATACCGATACGGTATCGGCAATCTGGGGAAGCTCCTGCAGTTTGTGTGTAATGTAAATGACAATAACGCCCTGATCCCTGAGTGCCCGAATAGCATCAAACAGATTTTGTACTTCTTTCTGGGCCAGGGCGGAAGTGGGCTCATCCAGCAGGATCACTTTCGGATTGAAACTGAGTGCCTTCGTGATTTCAACAACCTGCATTTGCCACATGCTTAAGCGTGACACCTGTTCATGTGGATTGATCTTGACCTTCATTTGTTCGAGCAAATTACTCGCCATTCGATAGGTTTTTTGCCAATCAATGGTGCCATTCTTTTTCGGCAAACGGCCCAAGAAAATGTTTTCCGCAACCGACAAATAGGGAACCAGGCTCATTTCCTGATATACCGTGACAATTCCCTTTTCATACGCATCGACGTGGAATTGAAGTGGAGCTTTTCATCGTTCAAATAGAATTCTCCCGAGGTTGGTTTGGTTGCGCCAGCAAATATTTTGACCAGGGTCGATTTCCCGGATCCATTCTTGCCCACCAGGGCATGCACCCGGCCGCTGTCAAAACTGACACTGACATCATCCAGGGCCCGGGTTCCCGGATAATCCTTGGTGATATTTTCCGTTCGAATTTGGAGAACGCTCATCTTATTTGCCTTAAGTACTAGTTTTAGGATGGAACAGGGATTCCCGGTTTCAGGTTTCCCTGTTCCATTCGATAGAACTATTTTACATTTAAATTACTTTAGACCGTTATCGGTTCGCCACTTTTTCACACCATCGGGATCGGAGGCGCTCAGGTAAGTGCCTGGGACCACGGTGATCTTGCCAGCATCAGGATTTGTCTTGCCCTGTAGGGTGAGAGCAAGGGATTCAACGGCTTTGTAACCCTGGGCGTATGGATCCTGGGCAACCACACCGATCAGGATATTGTCGCCGCTCAGCATCATGCTGGTCTGTTGGTCGCCGCCATCATAGCCGAAGACGAACACCTTGCCGGCTAATCCAGCCTGTTTCACTGCCATGGCCGCGCCGATCGTGCCGCCATCATTGCAGGCCCAGATCACGTTGATCTCGGGATGGGCGGTCAGCATGTCGCTCACCTTGGTCAGCGCATCGTCCTGCACGTGTGAGCTGACGGTCGCTACCTTGTTATACTTCACACCGGCTTCGTCCAACCCGGCAAAGAAACCGCCCCAGCGTGCCTTCGATTGTTCCGGTACCTGGTCGTCGAAGTCCACCTGGGCGATATTCACATCGCCGGTGACGTTGGCTTTGATGAATTTGGCCGCCTTCGCGCCAACGATCTTGCCATTGGTGGCATCATCAGAGGTGTAGCCACCCGCCAGGAAGGATGTGTCGCCCTTCAGATTCATGTTGGTGATGGCGACCTTGATGCCCTTGGATGCCGCATCCTTCAGGTTGGGGATGGAAGCATCCTGGCTCAACGGAGCGATGGCAATACCATTCACGCCCTGGGCAATGTAGGTCTGGATCAATTCAGTTTCTTTGGCCTGGTCGTTGTTCGTGTTGGCGGTCAGGACCTTGATCCCGTACTTGGCGCCGGCATCGGTGTAGCCCTGAACCATGCTCTTCATGAACTGGTCGTCCTGGAAGACTACACCAGCGATGGTCATCTCTGCCTGGGGTTTCGCTCGGCTGCGGCAATTTCTGCCAGTCCATTTGCTTTACGCCAGGTATTGACACCAGCCGGGTCACCCGAGGTAAGATACATCCCGGGACTACGGTGATCTTGCCCGTGTCGGGATTTGATTTGCCCTGTAGGGTCAACGCCAGAGATTCAACCGCCTTGTAGCCCTGGGCATATGGGTCCTGGGAAACCACACCGATCAGGATGTTATCGCCGCTCAGCATCATGCTGGTCTGTTGATCGCCGCCATCATAGCCGAAGACAAACACCTTGCCGGCTAATCCAGCCTGCTTCACTGCCATGGCCGCGCCGATCGTGCCGCCATCATTGCAGGCCCAGATCACATTGATCTCGGGATGGGCGGTCAGCATGTCGCTCACCTTGGTGATCGCATCGTCCTGAACGTGTGAGCTGACGGTCGCTACCTTGTTATACTTCACACCGGCTTCGTCCAACCCGGCAAAGAAACCGCCCCAGCGTGCCTTCGATTGTTCCGGGACCTGGTCGTCGAAGTCGACCTGGGCGATATTCACATCGCCGGTGACGTTGGCTTTGATGAATTCAGCCGCCTTCGCTCCAACGATCTTGCCGTTGGTGGCATCATCAGAGGTGTAGCCACCCGCCAGGAAGGATGTGTCGCCCTTCAGATTCATGTTGGTGATGGCGACCTTGATACCCTTGGATGCCGCATCCTTCAAGTTCGGAATGGATGCATCCTGGCTCAACGGAGCGATCGCAATACCATTCACGCCCTGGGCAATGTAGGTCTGGATCAATTCAGCTTCTTTGGCCTGGTCGTTGTTCGTGTTGGCGGTCACGACCTTGATCCCGTACTTCGCGCCGGCCTCGGTGAAGCCTTGAACCATGCTCTTCATGAACTGGTCGTCCTGGAAGACTACGCCAGCTACGGTCATCTCTGCCTGCCCGGATGGAGCGACAGGTTCAGCCGCAGGGGTGGCTACTGGCGCACATGCTGTCAGGACCAATGCCAGTAGAACCACAAAACTCATAACCGAAAAAATCTGTTTTTTGTACATTTTCTTCTCCTAGATACTTGGAATAGATAGAGTTTGAAAATAGACTGGACGATACAAATTTTTTGTTCTCTTACAACTCCTTTCCTTATCCGAAGATAAGTTATGCGAAATTTCTCGAACAAGAAAAACCGATAATTGTTTATGGATTTACAACACTCAAGGATTTATTGGGGACTTTGGTTATTTTATAACAATATATTGTTCATATTATCACATCAAAATACAAAAGTCAACAATTTTAAACAAATTTTACATCAATTTATGATTGACATTTAACATTTTAACAGTTATAATACGACATAGAAATCAGTCCTAACACAAAGGATGTATTGTGAAAAACTCTTCCCGCCTGGATCGTATTGTTGCACTCGTAGACGAACACAGCTTCCTCACTGTGAATGAGATCAGCCGCTTGTGCAATATGTCTGAGATGACGATCCGTCGCGATTTGGAACAGTTGCATAACCAGAAGCGGCTCATGCGCACGTATGGTGGTGCCGTATCCATGCATATGGATTCTCCATCTACCGGGGAACCGCCTCATCCGCTCAATGATCGGCGGGAGGTATTACTCGTGGATCAAGTGGATGTGCTGATTGGTACGTCGGTCAACCCATATTACGATAGTTTATTAATTGACCGGGCCAAGAAAAAAGATATCCCCATCATCGCTGAATCCATTGAAATGCCAAACCAGAGTACGGTTGTATCGGTGGACAACTACCAGGCTGGTTATGACCTTGGTTGTTGGGCAGGCAATTATCTGAAGCAGCAAGGAAACGCAGAGGTTAAGCTGCTGGACCTGACCTTTCATCAACCAAACACCACCATCCGAAGCCGTGGATTCATCGATGGGCTGAACAAGACCTCTCCGGCTTTCGAGACCGTCCTCTCCATTAATTCGCAATCAAGATATAGTACCGCTTATCAATTATCAAAAGATGCGTTAACGGTTTACCCCCAGATCAATCTGATCTTCGCAATCAATGACATAACAGCATGGGCGGCGATCAATGCCTGCCGAGATTTGAATATCGACCCTGACCAAATGACAGTGATTGCATTCGGATTGGAAGGAGAGACCCTAAAGAATGAGCTAATGGTTCCGGGCAGTTATTGTAAAGCTGCCCTGGCCATGTTCCCAGAGATCGTTAGCTTGACCTGCGTTGAAGCAGCGATCACCGCGTTCAATCAAGAGACTCAACCTGAACGCTACACCACTCCCCATATCATTCTGACTGCAGAAACCCTTCCCGATTACTACACAAAAACACCTTCCGGCTGGGTCCTCAATTGGAATACAGTAAGGCATACCTTAGAAATTCCAATTCAGATCGAAAGAGAAAAACTCCACCCCATCAAGAAACTTCCCAGGCAGATCGGACTGATCGTCCCTTTTACTGAACACGAATGGTATAAGAATCTGATCACTCTGTTGAAAGAATATGCCGGGCAATATCATATCGGCCTGCAGGTGATCGATGCCGATCAAAATGTCAGGGATGAAGTGGATATTCGGCGGCGGGAGATTGCGGTTAAAGCAGCCACGTTGGTCGAACCTGGCGATGTGATCTTGGTTGATGGTGGACCAATAGCGCAATACCTGGCAGAAGAATTAAAAGGAAAGAAAGAAATTACGGTTATCACAAATTCGGTGGTCGTTTTTGATACATTAAACCGGACTCCGGATATGATCCTCATTTCTACCGGCGGTGCGTTACGACCGACTACTCAGATGCTGGTTGGTCCAACAGCCGAAGGAGCTCTTAAAGAGTTGCGCGCTGACAAATTATTCTTAATGGTAAGTGGCATTACCCTTAACTTTGGGCTATCTCATCACACCATTTCTGAGGTCACCATCAAGCAAGCCATGATCCACTCGGCTCGCGAGGTGATTGTTCTGGCCGACCATACCGCATTCGGACCGGAAGTTGGCATCCAGGTCGCTCCATTGAAGGCAGCTCATAAATTGATCACGGATGACGCGCTCCCACCCAGCACCCGATTGGATATTTCCAAGATGGGTATCCAGATTTTGTTGGCATAACTCATATTTCCAGCTACCCCAAGGTGATTGTTGCGAGATTTATTTTTTCACGGTCCGGTTCATCCCATTTCATGGCCGGATTCAATTAAGGTAGCGTGAAGATATATTCTTCAATTTCTGCCCCACGCGCTTTAGCGAAACCTTTCCCCTCACTTGTGATCACAAACCCACATTTTTGGAGTACGCGGATGGAACCTACATTATCCTTCGCGGCGTGAGCGTAAAGAGGGCGTTCTTTGAGCGCTTGAAGGAATTCAGTCAAAGCCTGTGTGGCAACTCCTTTTCCCCAAAAATCCCTGCCAAGCCAATAGCCTACTTCCCTCTCTTCAAACATGATGAAGCTCAACATATATCCAGCCACCCTACCCATGTAAAGAATTGTCATGGTCTTCACGGATGGATCGATTAAGATCTTTTCCCAATGTTCGTAAAATGCGGATTTGTCCGTAGGGTCACGGCGGGTGAAAGCTGCCATGTGATTGGCTTCAAGATCATTCTGTTGATTGAAGAAAATAGGCAAGTCATCTGAGACTACTTGCCGGAGAACAACGTCAGGCATGATATTTCGAATGGTGGCGATACGATTGCTCCAGATAATTTTTACAGGTTATTGTTTAGCGATTTAGTAATATCGATTGTCGAAGATATGTCTCTAAATTAGCTAGTGGGTGCAGGCTAAGAGAAATAACAATATTAATGCTTTTCCCTATTAGCAGCTTGAATAAAAAATTCATCCCACGGGCAGGTTGACCATGTCATATATTGACCAAGGTGACGACTGATGTCGGCAAAATTGTAATTCCTACTTGCCAGCGACGAATATCCATTCTGGACCAAATTATAGTAAATATCTGAAAGCAAAGTATAACTTACTCTGGATGTTGGTATATAGCCAACTGAATCCTCTGCGAATTTTGCCCTGCTTACTGGTTCATATCGGAGTTCTACCCCGACATCCGTAGCATTGATCTGGTCTTTCTTGGATAATCTCAGAATAGAGATATCCAAACTCGCTCTGGAAGGTTCGCCAAGACTGGCAAATGTTTTATTAAGTGTATCCAATCGAAAAGAAGTCCGATATGCCAATACATAGGAGCAGATGGAACACGCGAGGTCACCATCAAACCGATCGACCTCAGATACCAATTTTAGAATTTCGAATGCTTCTTCCCAGGCTTGTGAAATATCTAACGCAGTTATTCTTGTTCTGACAGAGATCGTGTGAACAACGGAATGGAGCATCGCCAAGACAGTTCCATCCGAGTTTTCCGCCAGCAACGGATATCTGGCATCAAGAATTAGGATATCGGTTGGAGGTGAAAGCCGACCACTGGGTGAGATAAAATAACCAGTCACCGCATTGAAGGAATAAGGCAAATACCGTTTTAGAAATGCTATAAGCGGGATTTCACCATTTTTCCCGATGGATTGGGCTCGCGAGGTGGTGCTTAAAGCCTGGTCGATGGTTTCTAAGAGTAAATTTTCTTCATTGACAAGAATCGGGTTTGCTTTGCCATGCTCGCGAACGATAATATTTTTCCCATCCAACCTATTCATCCTGTACTCCTACTAACCAACAAGATTAGGAGTATGAACTGTCTCGTATAATAAAGAAATATATGGTGGTTATATTTGAGCAGTTTCCTTATCGCTATTATACAAACTCCATCTGACTCATTCAATCAGGAAGCTACTACAACTGCCAACTCGGTTCTCAGATTAGCGAGAATCGCAAAATCTCCACAGGTTGTCCTAAAAACCCATTATGGAGTCTTATCGGCTTTTATTTCCCGGAGATTAAACCTATAAGATCGGATGAGGTGTGAGAGTTGCCTGCCATTATTATCTGACGAGCGGCATCAATCTGACCCCAGGTATTCCACAACAAGACTCCCCTCACTTTTTGATCTTTAAGGTAGTAAAGGACACCCTTTTGAAAAGGTTCTTTCCAATCTTCCACCAGATCCAGCCTTGAATCTAGCTCACCGACCCCTTCATAACCCAAATCAAATAGATCTGAGTAAAAAAACGGGAGATGGTGATAGGGAGTACCCCCATCCACCATATTCAGACCGGCATTCTTTCCCATCGCATTCGCATTATCTTCATGTTCCACCCGCATTTGACGTTGTAGGGCAATATTATTAAAAGACGCTACATCTCCTGCCGCGTAAACATCTGGGAAATTGGTCTGTAAGTTGTCATTCACGAGGATTCCCCCTCCAGCCTCTGGTCCGGCGATCACTATGCCGCCAGCCTGCGCCAGTTCGATATTCGGAACGATACCGATTCCTGCAATCAAATGATCCACCAGGAGAGTTTGACCATCCTTGGACAGCAAAACGTATTGATCCTCTTTTTTATATATTGCGTGGACATCAAAGCCTGGATGAATATCCACACCTTTCTGACGATAATATTCTGTAATATATTGACTCAGGTTTTTCGGAAAGACCTTCGCACCTATTCCATCTTCTTGAAAAACCATGACAACTGTTTCACCAATACTGGCTAACGATGCACCGATTTCTGAGCCGATGAATCCGCCTCCGATGATCCCAATTCGAGCTCCCTTGCCTGTCCATCTGCGGACGGTATGGTAATCGTCGAGGGTCCGAAGATATAAAATATCATCAGGGGCATCAGGAATCCGACGCGGTCTTCCACCCGTTGCAAGCAATAATTTCTTGTAACCGTATATTCGTTTTGCCTGGTCGCGGACTTCTTTTCTCGTAGGATCAAGAGAAATTGCCTTCCTATCCAGGAATATTTCCAGGTTGTTTTCCGGCAGCTTGCGAAAAATTCCTTCTTCCGGCTTACCCTGCCAAAGCTTTTTTGACAAAGGAGGACGATTATATGGATTGTGTCCTTCCATACTGATCATGCCAATCGTTCCTTTCGGGTCATTCTCGCGTATCCCAAGGACAGCTGAGGCGGCGGTCATTCCACCTCCAATAATCAGATAATCATATATTGTCATGGTTTTTCCATTCTGTTTTTCATTATGTAATAAGTTATTATGTTTCCCTATTTTCATCCCTGATTTACTGGTAGGAGATCAGAAAATGATGAGCGTGAATCCTATTTATTTGGATGATATTTGTAGTCAAAAGGTGCAATACCCAAACGGTTTCTGCGGGTTATCGTAATCATAAGATAAGCATAAGCAAAATCATCAGGTGCAGATATCGATTGTATTGTTCTACTCGTGTTCGACAAACCGCTTGCAAAAATTTATCCGGTTCTTAACCTGATAATAACAACTGGTGAAGGAGGCTGAAATGGGTACCCAAAAATCGGAGACGATCATCCATGAACTTTTCGAACTGGCGGGTGTGGAAATCAATGGCAAGAATCCCTGGGACATCCAAATACATAATCCGGGTCTATATGACAGATTGCTGCGCGAGACCTCCCTCGGGCTCGGGGAGTCGTACATGGATGGGTGGTGGGATTCAGAATCGATAGACCAGTTGATCGCTCATCTCCTTACGGCGGGTATTGAAAAGAAAGTGAGGGGAAATTGGAAGATCGTCTGGCACGTCATCAAAGGCCGCCTTACCAACCTGCAATCTCCAGCCAGAGCATACGAAGTTGGCAGGAGACATTATGATCTGGGAAATGAGCTCTATTCCGCCATGCTCGATAAACGGCTGACCTATTCATGCGCCTACTGGAAAAATGCGAACAACCTGGATGAAGCACAGGAAGCCAAGTTGGATCTGGTTTGTCAAAAAATCGGGTTACGTCCCGGAATGAACGTACTCGATATCGGCTGCGGATGGGGTAGCTTTGCCAAATTCGCAGCAGAAAGGTATGGAGCCCGGGTGGTTGGCATCACTGTGTCCAAGGAACAAATGGCACTGGCCACTGAGTTATGTAAAGGTCTTCCTATTGAACTACGTCTGCAAGATTACCGTTTGGTTACCGGGGAATTCGATTCGGTGATCTCCATCGGAAGTATGGAGCATATCGGATACAAGAATTATCATACCTACATGGGAGTCGTTGATCGGGTCCTAAAGAAAGATGGGGTTTCCTTAATCCATACCATCGGATCGAACCTAAGCATGACCGCCGGGGAGCCCTGGACTGATAAATATATTTTCCCGAATGGCTTGTTACCATCGATCGCCCAGTTGGGGAGTGCAATGGAGGATCTGTTTGTCATGGAAGATTGGCATAACTTTGGCCCCTATTATGATTTAACATTAATGGCTTGGGAAAGCAATTTTGAAAATTCCTGGCCATCGTTAAAAAATCAATACGATGAACGTTTCTACCGGATGTGGCGGTATTATCTGTTATCGAGCGCGGGTTCATTTCGAGCCCGAAACCAACAGCTCTGGCAAATTGTTATCTCCCGTCGGGGTACGCCTCAGCCGGATTGTCGGATTTCTTGATCCCGGAAAGATTTATATAGTCTGCTGATTCAAAAAATCTAGCTGAAATTTCCAATAAATGTAGATTTGTACACGGATAAGTGAAAGGCTAACCGGTAATGAGTATTCGTCCATTCCGGGAATTGTTTAATTGGGATAAATAAATATGGCTATTCCCAGCCTAACTTATCCTGCGGCTGTCTTAGGCGTTCCGGACTCAGTCAGGATCCTCTTCTTGAAAAGGAGGAAGATCAAAGCACAAATCGCCGGTACAACAGCGATCATATCAGCAAGACCAAAATCGTCGAACAGTGGCAGAATAATGGATATACCCAATAGAAAGACAGCAGTAAAGTAATACAATCGACGCCGTAACCGTAACAATATTCCAAGTAATGCCAGGATGGAACCGTACACAATCATCCCACCCGAAATGACCACAATTATCCAAATTGGAACATTTGTGCGGCTATCGATCCGAAATATCCCGGCGAAACCAACCACAAGCCACAATAATGCATTTAGAAATAGCAACCCCTGGCCGATCCAGACAACCATCTTGTCATTTTTCATCCATTCCCTCCACCCCTATATGATGACTGATTCTACATCAGATTATTTGGTTGTAACCTATTCAAAGTTATTTGCATCAAATTATGTGTAAAAGCACTGTAGATGGGTATAAGTACGAATTAATACTAAGATCTACATGGGCGGAGATTAATCAAATTTTAGGAGACTATAAATGAATATCGCAATTATTGGTACGGGTAAGATGGGTAGCGGACTCGGCAAATTGGCAACTAAGGCAGGACACAATGTGATATTTGCCTCACGAGACCCACAAAAACCGATTTTACCTGCGATTCGAAACGCAGACATGGTTATATTGGCTATCCCATATGAGAGTGCTATCGGGCTCGCTGAAAATCCGGAAGTCAGAGAAGGCCTCAAAGGCAAGACTGTCGTTGATATCTCCAATCCGATTGGGGCTGATTTCGTCAGCCTTCTAGTTGGACACACGACATCCGCTGCTGAGGAGATCGCGCGTAGATTACCCGAATCAAATATAGTGAAAGCGTTCAATACCGTTTTTGCAGAAGTATTACGAATGCGTGCTGATGGAGTAAAGGTGAAACCACCAGTTTACGTCTCCAGTGATGATGCCGAAGCGAAAAAACAGGTTATCGACCTTGCGCAATCGTTTGGTTTTGAGACGATGGATACAGGATCACTCGCATCTGCGCGGTATGTTGAACCTCTGGCGGACCTCCTCATGCAATTTGCATTCGCCAAAGGGATGGGTACAAAGATTGGCTTCGCCATTGTTTCCGCAGGAGAAGGGTCGTAGAACGTACGATCCAAACTAAAAGATGATGTCACTTCCTTACCCGACCTACTTCGAGTAAAAACATAGCTCTATTAGTCACAGAGATAAATATAATTTCGGTTCACAGCAATATACAACTGTGAACCGAAATTTAATATTTGGGTGTGGAAACCAGATTAACTCTCCTGATTATGGTTTCACAAACGACACTTTATTTATAGATCATCCGGAACCGCTGACAGATCAGCGGGATATCATCTGAAAATTGCTTTCCGATTTCAGCCAAGGCTGACTCAAAGAAGTGTTGGTGAACCTTCCGCCAGTATTCCAGACTTCGGTCACCCTCACCTTCTTCGTACGCGAACCGGGCATCCACCTGGCTGAATAATTGTATGGATATTTCGGTGACCTCAATGATGCAGAGTGGTTCTTCTTTCCCGTCCAATACAACGGTCAGATGCCCGGGAGCAGGCCATTCTTCCCCATCATTTTCCCATTCCCATTTCGCGGAACAGGTGGCGGTTTTCGTCCCATTCGCGATGAGTAAACCAAGCTCATCAGCCATCTCTGCATTGCTTCCCCAACTTTCGGCTGAAAATGATCGACTTCTATAGGGTGAATCCATAGGTAAAGTGGCCAGAAATTTTGACCAATACAATTTGGTTATTTCATTCATACACCTATGGTACTATGGAATCACAATACACCCCCACCAAAAATATATATAAAAACTAACTCACGCCATTGCTTCTTTTACACCTTTCAATTCCAGGGTTGCGGCATCCATCTCCTCAAACATTTTTTCCGCTTCATCTGGTTTTAGGTGAAAATCCAGAAGGGGCAGGTAGATTTCTTCCTCTTTGGCAATATGTGCCTTTACCAGTGCATATAATCCATATAATACTCTTCGCAATGAATTCGCATTTTCACGGGAGATAGTGGTACCGAGGATTTGCGATCGCAACATCACCAGTTGCTGTGTCATCGTGTTCGCCTGTTTGTGATCGAAACTCATCGTTTCAGTCGCAAGGGGAGAACCGATCACCCTCTGAACCACCGGGTAAAGCACCCTGTCTTCTGCTTCTGCGTGGACGAGGAGATGTTCGGTTAGAAAACGATGTGCTTCATCCAGACTATCCCGAACAGTTTGTGTTAGCATGCCTTCATACAGCGAATCACCTGCGCGCAATAACGATTCGATATGAGGCATGAGTTCCTTATGTTCGTCACGCAGGGGTTGGGTCAACATTTTCAACATTTTCATTCCTTTCTACTGATAATGGTTTCAAGGACCGATATGCCGATAATTGAGGTCGTAGTATTCATATTTTTGTATTCAATTTGGAAGGGGCATTAATAAGACATATTTTGTCAGATATATTCATTGTAGAGAGGTTTATACCAAATAGGCTGTTCTTGTAGAATAGAATAAGGTCGGTGGCTTTGGAACGATAAATACATTCTACCGCTGAATGTTAACGCGGACTGTTTAGGGAAGGCGAGATAACCTGGGGATCACGGTAATCGGATTTCCAGTCACTTCCCAATGCCTGTCCTCCTAATTATCGGACGAATTCTACCGCCAGTAATTCTGATAGACGCTCCAGGGATTCCCTCGCTCCTCCTTCCATACCCTCGATGAGCATATCATCCCGATCCTGTACAGATTGATATATTGCTTTTTCGATGATCTTTGTTTTATCATCCTGAGCCTCGAACGACACTGTCTCCAGAAGAATATGTCCTGGTTCACCTTCGTATTCGAAAGTATAGGTTAGCCTCTCTGGAGGAAGGACCTCATGGTATACACCTGTAAATGCGAATAAATTGCCCGCTTCATCACGTTGGATATACCTCCAGATTCCGCCAGGCTGCACCTCCATCTTTTCGACTTCAGTTGTCAGATATCTCGGTCCCCACCATTGAGGGATGAGCGTTGGATCGGTAAAGATCTTATAAACCAGATCCCGAGGAGCATCGAAAATATAGGAAATAACTGTCTCCTGTTTTCCCGGTTCAGCGATCAAGATCATCCGCGACATGATATTTACTCCTTATCCATCTTTCAACACCGCTTCCAATTTATCAAACAATTCATTCCAGCCAACTTCTGTAAATTCGCGATCCTCTCCCATTGGCAAACCGATGTGACGAAGTGTGAGCCTTGTTTTATTATTCCCAACTTGTTCAAAGGTCAACTCAATGAGTAACTCTTCGGGAAAATCAGCAGCCATGCCATACTTCACAGGAGAGACTTTGTTGCCGTTTTCGTCTCCAAATGAGTCCGTAAATACCAGATGATCAGGTTCGTGGATTTCTCGATAAACTCCCGTTGCCCAGACGGTCTGCCCGTCAGCAAATTGCATACTATATTTATAATGCCCACCCACTCGAAGATCGATAGTGCTCACGGGGCAGGTGCATCCTTTCGCTCCCCACCAGCGTTTCATCAATTCTGGATCGACCCAGGCCTGCCACAATCGGTTTTGTGGAGCATTAAAAATACGAATAATAAGGAGATCCTGGCTTTTTTTTTGCTCTGGTTGATTGGCTTTATTCATTCTCGTTACCTTTCCACTCGATTTTTTAACCCAGGTCAGAAAATAAAACCACTGAACTCGGAAAACATACCGTGGTTGTGTCCGATCTGAGATTCGTAAGAATTCCTATCTGCGGTAGGTTGTACTTGGTCTTCCTTATCTATTCTACGGACACTTATGGGGTTCGTGGAGTCAGTTGTATAGTATGCGGATAATTATTGTCCGATTTTTATGATCGTGTAAATTACGAAGCATCTTTCAGGAAGACAAGCTCTTTCGATCACAATCAATCAGGACTTTTATTCGGCTATATTTGAAATCAAGATCAGGGATGTGATTATGGATTAATGCTCACCCTGTTTTTGTATTCCGAGTGAGGAATTGACACCCAAACATTTATTGGGATCTCAGTCTTGAAACTCGTTCGTAATAACCAATATCAAGATTAATCTGTAATTCGTGTGTTCGATTCACCTTTCATATTTACTTTAGTCTCGATTGTCCAGGCTGTGATTCACGCAAGGACAGTGCGATTTCCCCTACCACGCGCGGATAATCCGGTCCCACCCAGAAGAAGTGCCCGGTCGCTCCGCTCTCGACCAGACGAGAATTGGCAATATTCGCCAGGGACCATTCAGCATGACTGAAAGGAACCGATGCATCCTCTCGGCTGTGGACCACCAGCGTCGGAACAGTGATCCTCTGCAGCAGATCCTTCCCCACGGTATGGTTCTGATCATTTAACGCTCCCTGCCGGGAGGACGGACTTTGGTAGAACCGGCTGACTTGCTCAATATCCCCCGGTGATAACTGGCGGAAAGCATCTGCCGGATCATGGGTGGAGAATATGGCCATAGTCTGGCGCGCCATTCCTTTTGACGATAGGCGGCTGTTCAATCCCAGCATCGCCCACACCAAACCATGCATTGGACCATAGAATGAGGTCTGATTCTTATATAGAGGCTCATCCGGTCTAGCCTCGGGTTTGCTGATGGCCGAGAGCAACACCAAAGCCCGAATCCGTCCTGGCCATCCGGCTGCCAGGGCGATCGCAGTCGGCCCACCACCTGAGACGCCGATCACCGCACATGTCTCCATTTTCAGGGTATCCAATAACGCAATCATCGCTTCAGCAGATTGAGCAGCAGTGCCACCTATTTTGAGTGGTGTGCGTCCATAACCAGGACGGGATGGGCTGAGTACACTGAAACCAGCCTCTATAAGCGGTTGGAATGATTCAACAGAAAAACAGTTCGCCGAAGTCCCGTGACAGACCAGCACCACAGGTCCCCAACCCAGAAGTGTATACTCAATTTTTCCTTTACTCGTATCTGCAATCGTACTTTCCATCGTCATCCCTCCCATACACGCCATGTATTTTTCATTATATATATATTACGATGTGGTTGATACCGGTTCTATCAATTCCAATTTCGACTTAACATAATGCAATGCTTATACATTATATCTATAATGTTTATACATCTATATAATATTGGTACAATCTAATAGTAGTTCTACGTTTGACATCATTTATTGTGGGTCAGGTTATTTATTGGAGTTTTATAGGGAGGAACCATGAAAGACAGTATTCGACAAATTGCAGTGATCCTATCTATTGTGATCACACTTATAGTAAATGGGCTGGCTAATGCCCTCCCCTTGAATGGCCTGAATACCGGCCAGATATCCGATCGTTTCCAGGTCTATTTCGTCCCGGCCGGTTATGTCTTTTCGATCTGGGGAATAATCTACCTAGGTTTGATCACCTTTGCGATCTACCAGGCGCTGCCTTCTCAACGCCAAAATCCCCGCTTACGAGCCACCGGCTGGTGGATCGTCATAAGTGGACTGGCGAACAGTACCTGGATCTTCCTCTGGCATTATGAGCAATTTCCGCTGACAGTGATTGTCATGCTGGTTTTGCTGGCAACCCTCATCCTCGTCTATACCCGCCTAGGCATCGGGCGAAATACCGTCTCGACCGTAGAAAAATGGACTGTACGTCTTCCATTCAGCATCTATCTGGGATGGATTTCGGTCGCTACGATAGCGAATGTTTCTTCTCTGCTTGACTATATCAAATGGAACAGATTCGGCATAGCCCCGGAAATATGGATGTCGATCATGCTAGCTGCGGTCCTGGTTATCGCCATCACCATGAATTTCTCACGGCATGACATCGCCTACGCAGCTGTGATCCTTTGGGCCCTCGCCGGTATCTCTTTCAAGCACAGCGCGGTGTCGGTGGTTGCCATCCCAACCTGGATCACATTTGGTCTCGTAGCCGTCACTCTTGCCGTTGCCCTTTTGAGATACAAGCCAGATCGACTACAAAAACGTTCGATTTAATAAAAGAAAAATTCTCTGGCCATTAAATTAAAACTGCCTGGTGGTAGTCTTGACCTCCTGGATAATTCGGTTATTCCAAAAGGAAGGGTCCCATCGGAGACCAGTTCGCTTTCCACACTCGCGGAATCAGCTCCTCCACCACCTCTTTTGGGAGAGTATCCATCATGGCAGCCCTGTCCGCACCTGAAAGATTGAACAGGACGAAAGGAAGGGCAAGGAACGGTGGAATCGCGTGTTCCTGTCCGTGTTGAGAAAACTTAGTGGCAAGGTTGGTTTGTTCTTCAGAACTAATCTTCGAGGAGAGCACACTGCGGGAGAATGACTTTTCTTCAACTCCGATGTGCGGCGTCCATATCGAGGAAATTATCTGAAGACTATCCACAACTTTCTTGATCTCGCCCTGATTAATATTCATTTCAGGATTTGTGACGAGTCGATTCAGGAATGTTACTTGGATTTCCATTTTTTGGTGGTCAGATTTTAACCTCGCAAAAGGACCATCCGGAAGCCTTTTTTTGAGCTCTGGAAAAGCAACTTCGTCTTCACCAAGGTGATGGGCAGACAGAACGATGGTTAGACTTTGGATATAAAGAAAATATCCTTGCAGCTCTTCGTTACCAGGTAAGCCAGATTTTTCGTAACCGCTTCCCCGGATAATGCCTGTCTTAATTCCTCGTGTGATCGCCCTATGGATCCGCACCAAACTATCCGCAAGAATCGAAACACTATCGCTCAGGACCATATACGCCTTCCTCCAATCCGATATTCCTGATCAATCCTTTTGAGGATTTTTACCTGTATTTAGTCCGGAAATATTCCACTCCCTGACTTTATGATCCAGTTGGTGGCACAATCGGTTTCGATTGGAAGAATAATCCGCCGATCAGTCCACCGATTGCTCCGAATAAGACATTTACACCAACCCCGACCAGGTTAAAAAGGATGGAAGCGATTCCAGGTTGTGGTAAATCTATTTGTGCATCTGGTGGGGCGAATTGGGCGTAACTCTTCATCAGAGCTTCCGCGCCTGCCATTCCAAACAGGCTAAGGAGGAAGCCAAATATCCCTGCGAAAGCACCTGTCACTACACCAATCACAATACCCTGCTTCAATGTCACGGCACCTGTTTGACGTTTATACATCCAGACCGCCACCAGGGCACCCACCCAGAAACCGGCGCATAACAGGCAATTCACCAGATTGATGAATGGGATGTTAGATAAAGCAGTACTGATTAAACCGCCAACCAGGCTAACCATCCATAATTTCTTCGTATTCATGTCTCTCCTCCTTGTACGAAACAGGACAGATAATACACAGTTAAAGAAATAAACCTATGCTGAAGAAAATCGACCACTTCAAATTGGAACTTGTTCCATCATAATAGATCAAAAAACTGCCGGTAACAAGCCGTCGTCTTTCGTTACTCAACGGATTTTCTGAAACTAGAGGTGGGATAATATCCTTACCCGGAATTCGAAGGGGAACTCAATCCAGGTAGTGAATCACCATTTGCATTTTTGTTATCGAGGATCCGGAATTGTGGTAGGTGTGGGATCGGTCCGCCCTGAAACGAATCGCTTCGCCCTCAGTAACAGTATGGTTCTGATCACCGATAGTGATATCGAGATCTCCATGCGAAACCAGGATAAACTCCTGCGTCCCTGCTGAATGAGGTTCCGCGTGAAGACTGCCGCCCGGATCAATTTCGATCTGATAAATCTCAAACCGCCGGCCCTCTTCAATTGGAAAAAAAGGATACAAACGATACTTACCATCGTCTTCGATCAGCGGATTGATTTGGGATTTTTGTATAAGCGTTATATCTGCCTGTTCTGCGCTTAAGAGAGAAGTGAATGACATCTTTAATCCATTGGCGATCTTCCAAACAACGGATATTGTCGGATTCGATTCACCTCTCTCGATCTGACCAAGCATGCTTTTGCTGACCCCAGTCAAATCTGCCAACTTGTCCAGACTCAGTTTCTTTTCTTCGCGAATCCGTTTAAGATTTTGCGCCACCAGCAGGGTTATTTCTTCCATGTCTATTTTCCTATTTGGATTGTATGTTATAACGTTTATAATGTATAATATAACATACGTGCAGTATAATGCCCTCTATGGTCATTATAACATTCATCCTCGGGGTTTCCATGATCAACCTTTATCCTTTCCTCATCTACGCTTTTGTGACCACCTTCACTCCCGGACCGAATAACATTATGTCCATGACCAATGCCGTACGGAATGGATTTCAAAGAACGATTCGATTTCTGGCTGGTATTTTTGTCGGCTTCTTCATCGTCATGTTACTCTGCGGATTATTGAATGCCGCTCTGGCAACCCAAATTCCTTCCATGAGAATATGGCTCAATATACTGGGTGCCGTCTATATGATGTACCTGGCGATCCATATCATCCGCAGCAAGCCTGTCGAAAATGAGGATGGAGATAATAGTCTTAACACCTTTAAAGCTGGTTTCACGATGCAATTTCTAAACATAAAAGTGATTTTATATGGGGTGACCGTCTATTCGCTCTTCATAATCGGCAAATTCCACGACCCATTGTCAATCACTCTTTTTGGGGTCATGTTGGCAGCCCTTGGATTAATCTCCACAGTCTGTTGGGCATGGGGTGGAAATGTCTTCCGGAAATTCCTGCTGCGTTATTATCGGATATTTAATCTCGCAATGGGTGGATTGTTGATTTACTCCGCAGTATACAGCCTGCTACACCTTTGATCCCGAAAATAAAGATTTTAGTCATGACGCGAACGATCTTTGTTCACTTGGCGCGCATGCGATTACTCTTTGGATTATGCTCCAATTCACAAAGTCCCAATGCTTCCATCAGGGGTGGAATATAGACTCCGAATCGTCCGCGCAGACCCTTCTTAAGACCGTACCAACCACCGATTGGATTATTTGGCGAACGACCCCAGGCTTCAACGGTTCCATCTTTAACCAATTTCTGTTCGTCAGCTCCGCCGAGCTCAACCCAATCTCCCACCTTCTTGAGCATGGCATGCAGATCATCAACGCAGCGTGCGTCATATAGAAGAACAGTTGTTCCCACAGTGCATACAATCACTTTCTTTCCATCTTTATCATCGATATACATGGAATATTCTGACGTGCCCGGAGGCGTTTTTAATAACCAGGGATTCCCTTTTGTACGATCAAGCATAGCCATTTGTATCCGTCCTTCCGTGATTTGTATTTGGGTTTGCAATCAACGAACCGCTTATATCAAAGTCCTATCAGCATATAGTTGTCCACGTATTAATACACTTATTGTCCAATTTCCGGTCATCGTAGATAATTTGAGTATACCCAGCCGATTTCCCATTACAAACAAATGTCTATCAGCAATTCGGCTGTAATATTCAAGATCTCGACATACTCCCGACAGACCCTTCCTGCTGGTATTGGTAGAGATTATGTAGGATTTTACGGGGACAAAGATAGCGCTCGCCCGGTATGATGAAAATCACAAGGGATAAATTCTCAAAATCCACACTGCCCAGATTCTCCCGGGCGGATAATTGGTGAGTAAATCTATATCCGACTGTCAACTTTCTTTCTGGAGGTGTCTTGTGACTGCTACTACCACGATTATCATTGTTGTTATTGCTGTAGTACTAATAGGGATCTTTTTAGGAATGAGCTTTTCCCGACGGAATCGTTCTGGCAGACTCCATGATAAGTTTGGAACAGAATATGATCAGACAGTAGAAACCATGGGTAATGAAAAAAGTGCCCAAAAAGAGTTGGAGGAACGCCAGAAACACGTGAAGACGTTGGATATTCACCCTCTTACCACAAGCGAGCGTGAGCTGTATTTGAATGATTGGACCGCGGTACAATCCAAATTTGTGGATGAACCGGGAAAGGCGATCATCGAGGCTGACCGGCTCATCATCGAGGTCATGCAAAAACGAGCGTATCCTGTCTCAGATTTTGATCAGAGGGCTGCTGACATATCCGTCAACTACCCGGAGTTGGTAACCAATTATCGAGCCGCACGTGCAATTGCCGTTAAAAATCAGCAAAACCTGGCTGACACCGAAGAATTACGTCAGGCTATGATTTATTATCGGTCCCTCTTCTCCGAACTGCTTGGTACTGAGGCAGTTGTTCATTAAGAGGTATTGCTACGCTTTTGTGCCAGAATATCTCAAGTGGGAACGAAAGGCGATAAAGATAGTTGTCGGTATTTCCAATTATTCTGTGACCTGCCCTGTAATTTGAGGGCAGGTCATTTTTAGATGGTTGGATTAGCGATATCGGAAAATTGTTAATACGACGACAGTGCGGCGCGACTCCCACGAAATAAAAATGTCAGCACAAATCCTGCTATAAATCCGCCGATGTGCGCCATATAAGCTACGCCGCCTGTCTGGGCTGTGCTCGCGATGGATCCAATTCCGCTAAAAAGTTGTAAGACGATCCAGAGACCAATCACAATGATCGCGGATACTTGAACCACCTGTTGACCTTGCAGTACCCTAACCCTGCCTTTGGGGAAAAGCAGAATGTAAGCGCCAAGCACACCGGCAATAGCTCCCGATGCGCCTAAATTTGGAACGGAAGATCCCACACTGAACGCTAACTGGGCGAAGGTGGCTGCAAGACCAGTAAGTAGATAGAAGATAGTGAATTTGATATGTCCAAAACGGTCTTCTACATTATCCCCGAAGATCCAAAGGTAAAGCATATTGCCACCCAGGTGAAGCCATCCCGCATGCATAAACATGGAAGAAAAAAGCGTTAAGAAATCGCCAGCCGGATTTGAAAGGAAGCGGCTAGGAACGAAAGCCCATTTTTCAATAAACGCATCCCCACCGCTTAGTTCAACAAAGAAAAGCAAGACATTTAATACAATAAACAAATAAGTTACTACAGGAGTAGTTCTACGAGCTGAATTATCGTCACCGATTGGTAACATACAATCATTCTCCGATTTCGCTGGCAATTATCTTATTTCCATTATTGCACGTTTATCTTGCATCGATGCCAATGATGTGCAATGTGCTCAGACCAGAAACAGGCAACCATAGCCTGTGGTAGGACGGCTGGTGATCAAATCCGATCAGATCGAGGCAAAATATCGCATCCTGGTAGGATGAGGCCTTCCATGCACCGACTCTAGTAAGCGCCTGCATTATGGATACTTGATCAGACGGTATAGTTGAAAAAGGCTGAATGCAACAATCACTGCTGCTGCGTAAGTAACGCCAAAACCAGGTTGGAATTTCAGATACAACCCTATCCCTGTCAAGATAAGACTAATCGTTAATGTCACATTCAGAAGACTTAATTGATTTTGTTTGGATTCTCTCTCAGCAGACAGATCTAATCCGTACGTAAGTGCGCGATCCCTATCGTTCAATTCCCAACAACCCAAAGCAGCTATGACACCTGGAATTAATAGCCAAGGAGTAACCCCAAGCCACAAACCACCCGCGGCAATACCGACATGGACAAACAATATTGCGATAGGAATCCATTGCCACTTAGTGCGTTGACCAACCAGGTTGAAAAAGTTCAAAGCGAACACCAACCAAACCCCCAGCCAGTATCTGGCTAATCCAAATCCGACTGCCATCAATCCAAAGGTTGCAAGTTGACAAACCCGCAATGCGATTAACTGCTTCTTATCCAAACATCCCCCTTACACGTCGTGATCGGATTGCTTTTTCCAACGGCTGGTCCACTGCCCAATCGACGACTTCCACTCCGACTTTCCGAATACTCCAGAGTAATACTTCCCGTTCCAACGTTACCAGTCGAAGTGCCAATTGACCGTATCCCTTCGTTTCTTGCTCACGCGCGATATACCGAATGGGGTTCGGACTCACTACGACAATTTGGTAACCTTCAGCTCTCAGACGGGCGATTGTCTTGAAATCCTGCGACCGAAGCGGACTGATCAAAACTATCATGGTATGGCTGGGAAATAGTCGGACAGGAAAATACCGCAATGTATCCAGAGAAATCGTATCTTCCAACCGACATTCTGCCAGTTTATCCAGGATGTTGACCAGTTGTCGTTTTCCATAACCCGGAAAGACCCGGATCACCCGTTCACCCATAGCCAACAACGACACCCTGTTGCCCGCTCTTAAAAAGGTTTTCGCCAAAGCGGCAGTAGCCTGGATTGATTGTTCAAAAAAATCGTCGTTATTGCCAGTATGAGGGTTGGAACCACGTGTATCCAGAATCAAGCCAACGTCTGCCATCTCTTCCCGCTCGAATACCTTTGAAAAGAATTGGTTGGGATGGCGTGCCGTCAACCGCCAATTGATCAATCGGAGAGAATCCCCAGGATGATATTCGCGGAGTCCCCAGAAATCGACCCCGCATCCCGGCAAACGGGAGAGATTCGATCCGGGAGTATGCAGGGTATTGCGCGCATTGAATTTAAATCGCCGTAATAACGGCGGCTCCGGCAGGATGAATAATTGGGCTGATGTCGGAATATGGATGGTTTTTTCGAATAGACCGAACGCATCACTGGCTGTTGCGTTTATCTGTTTCCATTCGTATCGACCCCTGGGAAGCCGAAAAGTGTAGGAATAGTCGATCTTTTTCCCGGCGTGAATGAAAAATCGATTTCTCAGCTTCCCTGTGATGACATCCAATTGATGATGTGCCGGTTCATCAATCTGTAACCGTGGAATTGCCGCGCCCTCATTTTCAATCGTAAAGGTCATCGTAACCTGTGCGTTCTCATGATTTCGGACACAATCCAGGGTTCGAATTGCGCGGATGCGAACGTCTCCAGGGGAGGTGATCAATCCTGCCCCAAGGTAGACCAGAAATGGAAGAGCCATTAAAGCAATCGATCCGCTCCTGGTGCCCAACCCGGCCAGGAACAGGCTTACGATAATCAGAAGGATCAGGTTTGCTTTTAAGGTCATTATTTTTGTGAAGTCACTGGAACCGGGACAGACTGAATAATCTCTTCGACCACCGTCCACTCCGCCTTCTTGGTACCCCAAAGGTTGGGATCCAGGATCAACCTGTGCTCCAAAACATTGTGAGCAACGATTTTTACGTCATCCGGTATGACATAATCACGGCCGTGAATGGCCGCCCATGCCCGGGAGAGTTTAAGCAATGCCAGGGATCCGCGTGGGCTGACACCCAGTTCAACCTGGCGGTGCCGACGCGTCTTTGCCACGATCTGAACGATATATTGCTGCACATCCGGGTTGACGTAGACATTTTCAACAGCCTGTCTCATCGACATGAATTCTGCCTGATCTACCACGGCATTCAGCGAGACCGTGTCTTGTTTGCGATCGGTTCGCCTGGCAAGCATTTCATGTTCCTCTTCCAAGCTGGGATAACCCATCGACAGGCGGATGATAAACCGGTCGAGTTGAGCTTCGGGTAAGGGAAATGTACCTTCATATTCAATTGGATTTTGGGTGGCGATCACAATGAATGGATCAGGTAGCTTTAGAGATTCTCCTTCCAGGGAGACCTGATTTTCTTGCATCGCCTCCAATAAAGCAGATTGGGTTTTGGGAGATGCCCGGTTGATTTCATCTGCCAGAAGGATATGGGTGAATAGGGGACCTTTCCGAAGACTAAATTGATTCTGCTGGCTATTAAAAACATAACCACCGGAAATATCACCGGGTAGCAGATCGGGGGTGAACTGGATCCGTTTAAATTCCAATCCTAACGCCATAGAAAAGCTATTCGCCATCAGTGTTTTCGCCAGACCCGGGAAGTCTTCGATCAGGACATGTCCACCGGATGATAGGAATGCTGCCATCAATTTCATCAAAGTCTCGTGCTTCCCAATGATCGCCTTTTCCACCTCATCGGTTATCAAGCGGCACTTTGCCGCCACTTCATTCACGTTCATTCGGGTCAGGGAATTTTTCGTCATCTTTTATCTCCAGGCGGGATTCCATCTCATGTATGATTCGGTTGATGCTAAATTCAAATTCAGAATATGTACGGTCGGTCTGCATTAGTCGTTTTCTGCCAACATTTCGGCGCCATCGCGTCATGATTGTTTTCCAGGGATATTTATCGGGTTGTGGCAGAACAATTTTCACCTGCACATTGTCTTCAGTCAGGGCGTTGATTGTTTGTGCAATAGATTCCAGGCTGCGTTGCAGGGAGGATCGATATTGCACATCCGACTCGGCAGAAGAGAGCAGCCTTTCCCAGTACTCGAGCCGATCCTCTGAATGGGGCAGGTCTGAATACGCCGAAATTCGATAATTATCCTGTGGAAGTGGAATCAAGCGTAAGCCCAAAACCAGGATAGCGAAGAGCAGGATCCCCCAATACACTTCCTGGTCAACCGCTAGAATTCCTTTCACCATCAACCATATAAATTGGGTGATCGGCTTTATTAGATTTGCAACAACGAACGATTGATTTGTCACAGCCAATGCGAGTGCTAAGACCACCAATACAAGCAAGAGCGGATATCGTCTTTGGATTTTCATTCAACCCTCTGCTGCGGATGTGGATTTCGTGAACGGATCGCGGACAGGCTTGCAATGGCATCCAATTCATCCTGGCTATCAGGTTTTTCCTTACCATAGCGTACTTTCTCGAATAGTCGGGTCAATTGGCGAATTGCCTGGTCGGGTATTCCCCTGGCTACAACAAATTTTTCAAATTCCCGGGCTGTCATGGATTCTTTCCGTTCGATACCGACCTCTTCTTTCACCAAACGCGTCATCTGTATATAACACTGGATTATTACATCGCTCAGGTCCTGGCCACTTCTGATTGCCTGCAGAGCTGCCTCGGCTTCCTGAGTAAGCGGTTCATTACGCTCTGGTCTTCGAAAAGAGTGATATGCCAACCAGCCAACTAGCAACAGAACAGCTATGCTCACAGTTACCAACACGATGTTGAATAAGCTGGCTGGTGCTGTACCTATGGGCGTGATAGCGTAGGTGGAAACTGGTCCCAATCCCGCTTCCTGTGATTCGATGAAAGACGAATTCGAAACTGTTGTGGTCGTCCAATGGAGAAGATAGAGGATGATCAATGGGATCGTAACCCCGAGGACGAGTTGCATAATCCGCCTGGGTTTCACGTTTTTAACCAACCCGATGATCAGGGCGATCAGAAATAAAGTGAAGGCAAGTGACAGAACCGCCTGTATGACAAATCGAAAGTCCGAGCCTGTTGATACGGGTTCTGTCTGAATTGTGGGATTGGTCGTATTACTGGTTATTTCCGGACCGGGGACAGGCAGACCAGGCTGGAATCTCAAATTTGAGATCGAAGATGCCAGAATGAGTATTCCGATACCTGCTACAACAGTGTAGAAGAAGGCTTTACGCCGGATATGGTTAATGGCTCACAATCCCGCTTACTGATGATTAAATTAACCAATTAACACGATTTGGTTAGGTCAAACAAAACCATACAAATACCGGGCTACCAATACGATACGGCCCCTCGCATCCAGATTTTCGATCATATATACCCCGATGATACCAATATGGACAGTGTTGATCCGCTACCATCATAAATATCTGAACTTTAAGCCAATTGCTCCTATTATATCAGGTGGAAAACCACCACTAGTTACAGTTCGCTCAAATAAACTGTATTAAGGAGAGTTGAAGACTATACCCCGAAAAATTCCATTTGCAAAACAGGAATTTTCCTCGACTATTATTACCATTCTCTCGCTTGGATCAAAAAAAAACGCAACCCATGCTACAAATCAAGGGTTACGTTTTCTTTAAGTTTCTGCCAACTATCGCGCAGGTCTACTCCCACATTCGTAACGTTTCAGCGAACTACTGTAATTGCGAAAATAAATTTAATTCACTGGCGCAATTACATACTCTGAATATCGGGCCTGGCTCCCTTTCCTCAACAATTCCTTTACCCAAGATGAACCATTCATATAATCAGAGAGCTGACGGAGGATGATCGTATCACCTTCAGATTCGAGTAAGAACAATCGCCCATTCCCATATAATAAAACACCCGTAATCGGAAATTCTGTATTTTGTGCTTGCAACGAAATGGTAAGGGAGCACATGTCCGGGTCAGAAAACACAGCGGCAAGACCTCTCCCCGCGGTACCAATTTCGAATGTCGTTTTCGTTTTCTTCTTCAGAAATCCCAGTTTGATCAAATTCTGGAAATATTCTTCGACCCGTTCTTCTCCTGATTTTGGCGTAGGGTTGATCTCTGATGCGCTGAACAGGCTTGTTCGCTCTGCCAACGGATTAAATCGCTCCATTAGTTCTTTTTTCGTAAAGGTGTCCGATTCTAAGAAGGTCGTACCTGCTGCCAGATCTGCCAGAACGCAAGCCTGTTTGAAGAGTAAAAATTCATCCATCGGCATCTCTGCCTGCATATGGTCATCCTGGCTTACTACAAACCAGCTTGGGATGAGTGAATCGGCAACCACATCCAGGTTTTCCACACGGAAGAGGGTCAAACCCCTATCATCCATTCCATATTGGACAATTCCGTTTCCAACCTGAGCAAAACGGGTCAGGGTGGACCGGCCACCGCGCTGGATGACCAGCGCGATCTCAGCGGCATTTACAGCGGCCAGGGTAAGGCATCGAATCAGGTCAGGCAAGATCGGTTGATCGCCATTCCCCGGAAGGTAAAATCCCTTCTCACGTAATGAGGTGATATCATCTGTCGGCAAGTTTGTTTCACTGGGAGTGTCTCCCAATGCAAGCCAGTCACACAATACCGAGTCTGGTTGGATTGGGAGATGTAAAAGCGTTGCCAGTGTCCACACTTCGGATCGAGTCAGCGAGAAGGCTGTCATGATTCACCTCCCACGATATTCTGTAATGCCCTGATCTGTGCAATTCCATCATCTCTAGAGACCTTTCCCAACTCGATCAATTTCTTAATTCGGCGAATACCATGCAAATATTGATCTTTCCTTTGGATGGTTGCATCCTTCGCAAGCTCCTCGGCGTAGTTACCTGGCAGATACGATCCCTCTGTGTAACCAGCGTATTCCTGGGTGGTCGCATCCCACATCTCCGATCCATGATCGATCATGGTCCCAATATCCACCCGGCCATCTGCGCCCAAGGCAAGTTCAGAGGCGCCTCCAAGCGCTGTATTCACCAATCCAACCACCGGGTTTTTTGTAAGGGCAAAGTTTAAGACCTTCTTGGACAATTCCGCGCCCACAGCCAGCACTTTGTCTGAGCCAGTGTAACCCCGTTCAGCTGCCGTGTTCAATCCGGCAGATACGGCATCCACTCCATCCATCACCAGCGAAATATTGCCAAGATTATCTGAAAGATTCTTCAGGCGTACATTGATGGTTTTACCCACGGTCTTCACATAGTTTTCTGCGGCTTTTGCTGTGGGATTAGCATGCCAGGCGCTGACCGAATTCCGTATTTGCTGCACCGTCTCAACACTATCCTCGAAATCAAAAAACTCGCTCAATGTGCCCACCACGGTGGAACCATTCCCCACCAGGTTTGTGGCCAAATCCCACAGATGCTCGGTGGGTGTCGGGGGAGGTGTAGGCTTCAAATCTATCGGATCGGCTGCCTCAACCACGGGGGAGGGCGGGCTGACGGGAGGACTTACATTAGCAGGGATTGTTGGTTTCGGCGCGGGGACGACCGGTTTGACCCCTGCCCCGGAAGTCACCGCAATGGATACTAGCCAACCGGCCACAGTGCCGATCAGACCACCTGCCAGTGGAACCAATGGAGATGTTGCCAGCGGTCCCAGACTATTGGATTGATCTGTAGATTGGGTCTCCCCATCGGGAATGAGGTTTTCGCCATCCGATGGGTTTTCCGGCACGAATGGTTGCTCATCGTCCGGGATTGGGTTTAATGGTTCTTCTGGATTCTCAACCCCATCCCCGGATACCCCACTGAAGTTATAAATGCATCCCCATAATTCATCGTCTGACATCGTATCAGGGTCACAATGCAGCCGGCACTTTAATGTCGTGAGACCGCCTTGCCGCAAATCTTCGGGTGTTACACCTGCACAATCAGAATTCGCCGGTTCAGGATCGGTGGGAACAACATCACTATCCGTTGAAACCGCTCCGGCTGCATCCCACAACGCCTCGGCCAGATCCATTACCATATCTGGGTCGGCTGATAGATTCTCATTGGAAAATGGCCTATTCTTCTCCACATGGAATATGTAACCGACGCCTTCCTGTTCCAGATACCAGTCAAAATTAGTTCCAGGTCGGCCGCGGACCAGTTTATACGATAATCTCGCGGGATACCCATGGAAAGTGGTCAGTTTGCATCTTGAGGTCTCCATTTGCTGATTTCCCGCCCAACACTCGAAAGGCTGAAAATCATCTGTTCGTTGAATTCCCAGGTAGACATCTTGGCCTTTTCCCATTCCGGCGTTGCATTCCCAGCAATACCTTACCTCGCAGCCCCCATCTCCTACCGGGATCCAATCAACACCTTCTGCGTCAAGACCCGCGCGGCTGGCTGCATCCTCCAATATTCCTTCACAGGAATTACTCTGGTAGGTCTTATCGGCATGGACTATCGGAGTTTGCGGACTCGACAAAACGAGTAAGCCAATAACCAATCCTATACCAAGAAGCAAACTTAGCATTCGATGTCTCATTGGCTTATCCCACCTTTTTTCTTAAAGATAGGGAATATCTTACCAACCAGGAAGGAGATCCCTCCGCCAATAATCAGGCTGCTTACGCAGGTCAGTGCAGCTAGCAATACCCCGATGACTGTATTGCCTCCCTCTGGATTTCCGAAAAGGGGAGCCAGCACCGCTGATAACAAAAAAGCGATGATCCAGCTGATTACGAAGGAAAAGCCACACCCAACTGCCAGACCGGCACAAGTTCCAGCCAAGTGTGTGCCGGAAATGCCTTTCTTCGGTTCGCTGGAGGTATTATTGCTTGAAGCAGAGTTCATATAGATTCCTTAATGCCGACAGGATGATTGGATGGTATTTGGACTCTTCCCAAAAATATCCCGGTCACAAATCTGCTTTCGATCGTTTCAATCCACCCTATAGAATCAATTTCGTCCCTCGGCGTTCGGTCAAACCTCACAAAACATGAAGGGAATTTTTTGAATAGATATCCGAGGGAGTAAAAGATCCAGACTTGCTCAATGGATTTATGACGCCGATTCCATTTTAACTGGATATTCAATCAGGGCAATAATAAACGCCTACCAAAGAAAGAATGGTAAGCGTTAGAATAAATTAGTAATTTTACAAAGCTAGAATTATTGGATGGGGATCCGCATTAGAAGTATCCGTCATCCGTATTCAGAGATCGATATTCCCGTGATTTGCCTTTAATGTCTTATCCTTGCTTCTAGTCCAGCAGCTCTTTTGGAACGTTTCCACCATTCTCTGCAATCTTCGCCAGGACCGTCTTATGAAGCCAGACATTCATCTTCTGTGATTCTTTCATCATCTCGGGTGGGCAGCCAAGTTCTACCGCCAACTCCTTGCGGGCTTCCAAGCTGCTATCCACATGGAGGAGTTTCAGCAGATCGACAATCGAGACTTTCCAGTCCAGTTTCTGACCGCTATCCTTGGCCAGTTTATCCATCTTGCTTACCACATCGACCATGGCCATCGGCGCGGTTTGAGGCACCATCGCTCCGGCTGGTTTCAAACCAGGAATGGGGCGTGAATCAGTGTAGACCTTCTGTGCTGGCGGGGGAGTGGTTGGAACTACGGGTTTGGCAACCGGTTTCACCGGTGCGGCAGCCGGAGCGCCGGGTCTGACGGTGATCGTTGGCATTGGTGCTGGTTTTTGCTGTACGGGTTTCTCTTCGGGTTTCTTTAACCCCAACTTTTCCAATATATTTCCGAATATGCTCATATTTTCCCTTCCTTTTTTATGATTTGAATAACCATAAATGAACTTAACTTCAGTATAGACCTATTACAAGGCATCAGGCAACCAAACATATAAACCACACGCCTGATTCGATGTCTATAAACAGGTTGGTCGATGAATTGATTGTTGGTTATACTGGAATGAGATAACCATTGATGAGAAATTCATCTTTACTCTATTTGGTCTTACTAAAAGGATAATCCTATGCCTCAAAATAATGTCGATCTTGCCAGCATCTTCCAGGCGGTAACGCAATCTCTTGCGGAAAACCAGCAAGCCCTGGATCAGGCGGATACATACAACAAGGATCACGGCGACAATATGGTCAAGACCTTCCAGACCATTACCAGCGCTCTGGAGAAGAAACAGGGCAGCACTCCGGGCGCAGCTTTGAAATATGCCGCGAAAACGGTATCCAAAAACAGCGCGAGCGGATCTGCCCAACTCTACTCGCAAAACCTGGCACAAGCCGCAACCCAATTCAAGGGGAAAGGTATCGACGCGCAGGGCGCCCTGCAGTTACTCTCGACCCTCATCGGCGCGGGACAGGGCGGCGGCTCACAGGGTGGCAGTGGAGATATGCTCGGTTCCCTGCTGGGCGGACTGATGGGCGGAAATGCACAAGCACAACAGGCGCCTGCCACCATCCATGGAGCTCAGGCCGGTGTTGGTCACACTAACCAACAACCCGCCGGAGGGGATTTGCTGGGGTCACTCCTGGGCGGAATGATGGGAGGAGAAGCTCCCGCACAACAATCACAACAACAGGGTGGAGCGGACATGCTTGGATCGCTCCTGGGTGGGCTTACCGGATCTCAGGGCAACCAATCCAGCTCTCAACAACAGGGCGGCGGGATGGATCTATCCAATTTGTTGGCAGCCGGGATGGGGTATATGCAGGCGAAGCAACAGGGGCAGAGCGGCACCCAGGCGCTGGTTCAAGCGTTTTTGGCTGGCAGCGGAATGGGTAACACCCAACACCGCAACCAGTCCACAGCCATCGTCGTCCAATCGTTTCTGAACGCGCTTGGCTCGATGAATAAATAAGTTAAATTTCCAACGAACAATTTTAAGTAATCTGAAGAATAAGGGTGTGCTTTGGATCACGATCTAAAGCACACCCGGTTGTTTATAAATGATCAAAGGTATCATCTGGCTCCGCCAAATGAGATTGGATCCCCACCGAATACCTGCTGGATGATACTCACCTGTACCTGATCCCCTTCAAATCGGAACTGAATAGCCACATCGCCCAGATCACCCAGCCTGGGGTGGGTAACGAATGGATAGGGGTATTCGACCACGAAGGTCTGGTCGTCTGACCATTCCCCCCGCAGCAACAGCTCGCCAAACGGCTCTGCATCGGATTTACGGAAAAGGTGATCGAGACCAATTTCGAGTGGGCTGCCGCCATTGATGCGCAAGGTCGCTGTATTGGCGCCCTGCCGGAAAATTGAAAACTGCGGTCTGCCATCCAACTGGATTTTCCTCAAATGTATAGATACTCCCGCTGATGCTCTTTGCCATTTCCGGTGGCGAAGGCACCTCTCGGATGGGATTTGCCGCGTACTGCATGGCTGCTTTCAGTTCGTGCTTCCCCGGTGGAGTTTATCGCCAATGGCAGATCTGATCTGACCGCCGGCAGAATGTATTGCCGCAGCATCCGGTTGATCTCGGACGATTCCGCGAAATCTTCCAGGGTGGATGTCATTACCACGACCAGTTGCTTATCCGGGTAGACGTGGATCTGCTGACCGCCCATGCCGAGCGCCGAGAAGTGCCGGATGCCCGGGTAGACCGTCCACATGTAGCCGTAGCTGCTGCCATCACCTTTGGGAACATACGCCTGAGTCGAGCGAGTCACCCAATCCGCGGGGACGAGCTGCTCACCTTCCCAGTCTCCCATTTTGCAGGTAAAAATATCCCAACTTCGCCATATCCACCGGACGAAGGCGCAAGCCATAGCCGCCCATCGTATAACCTTTGGGATCGCTGGTCCAATCGGCCGGTCCCACCTCCGGAGATGCCCAGCGGTGTGAACAATTCCCGGTTTGCGTACAGACGGGCGTTCAGCCCGGTTCTTTTTTCGAGAATGGCTGAGAGCAGATGGGCATTCCCATTGCAGTAACCGAAGCGGGTCCCCGGTGCCGCGATCATCGGAAGATCGAGCATGAATTGGACCCAGTTTTTCGTCTGTTCCATCCGCGGACCGGTCGTCCGAAATTCCTCGCAATCCAGTCCGGAAGACATCGAGAGGAGGTGGGATAGCGTGATCGAAGCTTTCTCATTGGTCAGATTGGGAAACACCCGCCCCGGGAAAAAACTGACCAACGTTTGATCGGTGGACTGGATCTCACCTCTGGTGATCGCCCGACCGACCAGCATGCTGATCACACTTTTGGTCACCGACTGGATCTGGCTTTTCGTCTCCCGGGTATATGGGTGAAAGTACGCCTCCGTAACCAGGTAGCCATTGCGGATGACCAGCACCGAATGGATGCGGGTTTCCCTGGTGGATATATCTTCCAGCATCCTGGCTAATAAAGTCGAATCCATTCCCTGCGCTTCCGGGGAAGAGGGGATCCAGCCATGGGTTGGCCAGGGAATTTCTGCTTGGATCGTGGTCGGTGTTAGGTTGGATAACGGCACAGCGGGATTGGTTGGGGTGGGGGAGACGGTCAGCGTTGTACTGCATCCAGCGCTCAAAAAAATGGAGATCAGCATCCATAAAATGATCTTCTTCATCCAGACATCCATACATCGATCCAATCAAATCGTGATGAACCTGCCATCACCGCTTGACCCATCCCACCCAATGATCTACACATAGTATACGGGCAACTTCAATAGGCATGGATATAATCTGACAAAGAAAATGCCCTCCGTTGGGAGGGCAAATCTACTTAGTCGCTGATGCTCGCTTATGCCTGATCGTATGCCCGCTTCAGTTCAGCGATATCGAGCTTGATCATTTTCAGCATGGCTTCCAACACCCGGCTGGATTTCCCTGGATCATCGCTTTGAAGCAATTCTGCCAGGACTCTGGGAACGACCTGCCAGGAAACCCCAAATTTATCGGTCAACCAGCCGCATTGGACTTCCTTGCCGCCGTCCGTCAAGCGATTCCAATAATAATCGACTTCCTCCTGGGTGTCACAATTGACGACCAGGGAAATGGCTTCCGTGAAATGGAAAGTAGGTCCGCCATTCAACGCCAAAAAATCCTGACCATTGATCTCGAATGTCATGGTCATCACCGATCCGGCAGGAGCGGGTCCACCTTCCCCAAACCTCACTACTCCGGTGACCTTGGAATCCTTGAAAATGGATGTATAAAACTTCACTGCTTCTTCCGCCTGGGATTCGAAGCATAAACAGGTGGTTAATTTATTCATGGGTTTTCTCCTATCCTGATTCTACGGGCAGGAGCCGGGCAGAGAAATGACCGTATAACCTATGGGTCAGCATCCCCAGCCAGGTGTCATTGCGATGGCGCACTTTGGCGATTGCGAGCATCCCCTTGGGGAAGTAATTTCGCAAAACGGTCTGCTTGATAGGTTTTCGCAGTGGTGAATTGCCCTATCCTGATTCCCGCATAGAATTAATATAAACCGTTATGGAGGGTTGGAAATGAACATAACCGTCATTGTCTATGTCGTTTTCCTTGTGGCAGGACTTGGATTTATCTATTTTGCATTCAGGCAAAGATCAAAAGCGAAGCAAGCCGGCGAGACCTGGTTGACCACACCCGGCAAGGTGACGGATTCGCGCGTGGCGTCTCATACCAGCTTCCGGAATGGCCGCCAAACCACCCAGATCAATGCGCAGGTGAAGTATGAGTACCAGGTGATGGGACAAACCTATGAGAGCGACAAACTGGGGTTTGGAAATGCCGGAAGCGGACGAAAGAATGCCAACGCCAAAGTCGCCGAATACCCGGTGGGATCAGCGGTGACCGTCCATTATGACCCGGCTGATCCGAGCAAAGCTGTGCTGGAGACAAAGGCGTACGGTTTTGTGACTTCTCTTTTGGTGGCTGCCTTTCTGATCGTGGTCGGGGTGGGGGGACTTCTGCTCTCGATGTAGGATAAATAGCTAGTAAAGCTCAACCAATCATGTCATTGCGATAGCGCAGCATCCCCTTGGGGGAGGAGGGCTCTACCCGACGAAGCAATCTTCGCGATGTGTCTGAATATGTTGTTGGGTTTCGCACATGGCGCTCAACCCAACCTACCAACTACCATTCGCATGGAATAGGCTACCTAATAACACACTCCGGTTTTCCACGTAAACCGAGTGATTTTTTCAAATTCCGTGGATAATGGAAGTAGCAACAACCAGATTGTGGTCCGGGGGTGGATTATGAAAAGCACACTTCTGCTTCTTTGTGTACTATGGGGTTTTCTGGCGCCCATGCCGCCCGGGATTGCGGTCAACCCGGAAACCAGGGAATGTGGTGAATTCTTTGGCGGGGATGAATATGGCAGTTATACATTACCTTCCCCCTGGGAAATCACCTATAACCCGCCCATTCCAGCCGCCTCGAGTAGCGCCGAGTGGAACCAGAATGTCAGGGAATACTGTGAGAAAAACGGCTACACCTACGTTCCCGGCAATATGGGGAAAATCTACGGCACGCATAAGCGTTCCAGCCTCTACTACACCATGTGGCTGGCAAAAGTTGCCCCGCTGATCTGCCTGTTTCTCCTGATAATCATTGTTGGCCTGATCATATGGCTCGTAATCAGGAATAAGCGCACCAAATCCCAGCCTTAACACGCACTCTATCCCCTTATTAATTTCGAGTATGAAGAAATTCTAGAGAAACTATTCTGTGGAGTTTTTCATTATTCTTAGTTTCGTTTAGGTTGTTCTTCATATGATGCACATTTCGAAGAATTACATTGATAACAAAGTGGTTGTAGATTATCAATATTATTACTACCACCGGATGTGATAGGGATAATGTGATCTTTAGTCCATACATACCTATATCGCGTATCTGGGCGAGGCGGAATATCTTTCCAAAATCTTCCACAACGGGGACACCTATCAAAACCTGTTAGCTTGTATTCCCATTCATGTTTTGTATGATAACCACCATTTATACCTTTTCGGTAAGTATATAGATTTGCCCTATTTCGCCTACAATTACGACAATAACGATGCACCTTTCCTGTTGTTGCAGATGTCCAGAATCCAAAATCTTCTGAACCACATTTTTTGCATACTTTTGTATTTTCTACTGACATGTGAGTTTTTCTTAGTTAATTATTACTCTTAGCTGAAATAGAATTTTTGACATTTGCCTCGATTATTTCAATGAATCAAATATTATGCGGACAGAAAAGAACGTAAATCTAATTGAACGCCTGATGGAATTTCTAAATAGTATGGGATTTTTCCAGATGTAAACATATCAAGTAGTATAACCGCCTGATTAATTTCGGTTATGTAATTTTCTTGGGAGAAATGCAATTCTGTTTGGGAGTTAAATTTGGATGTATGTGCATGTATTGTATTGCGCATGACTTTAATAGGATCTACCAGGGTTTTATATTGTTCAATATGCTTTTGTATTAAAGGACTGTCAGGCCAATTAAAAACCTTAATCACATTAAATAACTGCTGAAAGTTCCAAGTGTGTATATTATCCTCTGCAAGCTTCGATAAGTTTACTTCGCAGTAGCTATCCAGTACCATGGAGATGAATCGTATCTCGTCGTTTTCTTTATTATTCTGATGGGGCAATTCAGGAATTAATTGCTGTTGAATATGTAAATAATAGTAATGGGTTTTCAAAAGATCGTCGATTATTTTTGAGATAAAAAACAATCCATTATCATATTGTGTATCTCCTGTCCCAACACAATATGCAAAAGGACCCTTCTTTTTTCTCTGATTTATATTATAGAAAGAACGATCCAAATTCCCCCTACCCCTTCTCCACTTCCTCCAAAAACACCGAATTGATGATCCCCACGATCACCGAGATGATGCACGCGTCCGGGTTGTTCAGCACCTGTCGGGCGCCGCTGCCTTCCCGCAGCACCAGGACCGTGTCCCCGATCCCGGCCTGGGAATTGTCGATCGCCACGAAATCCTCGTCCGGCTTCTCGCCGGGCAGTCCCAGCGGCTGGACGACCAATAGCCGCCGGTTCTTGTAATCCCGGTGGCTGATGGTGGTGACGACCGTCCCAACGACTTTCGCTATGATCATGTATTCCTGTGTTTTGTCATCCTGAGGAATGTAATGACGAAGGATCTCTGCTATGTAATCGCTTCAGAAAACTGTCGTAGAGATGCTTCGGCTTTCGCCTCAGCATGACAGGTTTGTGTGTGCTCGGCTTTCGCCTCAGCATAACAAGCTTTTACGTAAACCGATTGTACCCGCCTTGAGGGTGAAATTAAAGTCCTTGTCCGGCTTCACTTCCAGCTCGTCCACGATCCCGACCAGCGCCAGATCCACCGGCACGAACTTGACATCCGGCAGCGCCAGGGCAGCCTCCCGTGACCGGACCATCACGCACAGGTCGCCGATCCCCGCCTGGACCACATCGGCAGCCACCTGCAGCGCACCCATCGGCTCGAGCTTCCTGTTCAGCGGCTGGACGATCAGCAGCTTCAAGCCCTCGGTGCCTTCATATTTCATGGTGCAGACGGCGGTCCCTCTGACTCTGCCAAATAGCATCGCTTATTTCACTCCGGTACTGTTGAGAACGCGGGTGATGATCACATCCAGGAGCGCGGCGTCCACCTGGTTTCCCAGTTTCGCCACGACCGCATCGTGGATGCGCTGACGCAGATCCGTCCCATCGGCAACGGGAGGTTTGACCGGCCCCTCAGCCTGGACGGATGGGGAACTGAATTGGTATGCCGACGGTTCCATACGGGTTACGGGTTTATTAACCTGCATGGCAATATATGGTCGGACGGGCGCGCCCGGGGGATTGGCCGGTTTATCACGCACCAGCCGCATGCCCAGTTTGTTCGCTTTCTCATAGGCGAGGTCGGTCAACACGACGTGGTCATTCAACTCCAGCGTCAGGACGCCGCGTTTGACCATATCCTCGATATCCCGTTCGGTATAAAACTCTTTCGGCATGATCGCTCCTATCTACCCTAATGCATGGTACGGGTCAGGCGCCTTCCCGGCCTTCCAAACTTTCAAGAGCACGGGTCGCGGCGTCTTTGGCGGTCATGATCTCCGCTTCCGAACCTGACAACCACATCCGACCGAACCGTCCCACCGAGGAGACATGGATCAGTTTGATGCTGGCTGTCTTTTCCGCTTCATTGCAGGCATAGTTGATGTACGCCGCCGGGGCGCATTCCAGCACCAGCATGGTTTCGCCCGGCACCAGCATGCTCCCCCGCCTGAAGCGGTTGATGAGTTGCGACTGGTACGGGTCGATGCGGGTAATGACCTGGGTGGAGACCACCTGCGGGCGGATCCGGTCCTCGAGGTTCAATCCCAGCCGGTCGAGGACAACTCGTCCGGCTTCCTGGACGGCTGCCTGATCCGGTGAATGGACCTCGAACATGCCAAACTCGCGCTCGACGATCTGCGCACCGGGTCGGGCTTCGGTCGCCTTCACAGCGATATCCACCACCCGGAAGACTTCGTTGCCCGGAGCCATCTCCACGTACAGAGCCGCCATGCCTTCCGTGGGCAAGTCACCTTGGGTGATCGTACCCACAAAGGCGGCATACTGGGGCTGCATCCTGTCCAGGTAGCAATAGCAGCGTAACGAGAATGCTTCTGCCATAATCTTCCTTCTATTGAATTAAGCTGGTTTAGCTTCGTCCGCCAATGCTTCCTTTGGTTTCCTTGGGCAGGATCATCTCCACATCAGCGTGGGGTCGTGGAATCACGTGGACCGAAACGACCTCGCCAACACGCTTGGCTGCGGCAGCGCCTGCATCTGTGGCGGCTTTCACCGCGCCCACATCACCCCGGACCATGACAGTGACGAAACCACCGCCGACATATTCCGAGCCGATCAGGCTGACGTTGGCTGCTTTCACCATCGCGTCGGCTGCCTCGATAGCAGCCACCAGACCGTGGGTCTCGACCATTCCAAGTGCAATCAATGACGTATCTTGTGCCATTTTCACCCTTCCTTTGGTTATGTTGATTTAATGCATCGTTAGGTTGATGTTTTGCTCGATAAAATTTCGTTTACAACCTGCCGTACCGTCCGCTCAATTTCATGCAGCGGAAGACCGGCTGGTGTTTCACCCTTTGAGAATGCTTCCATTGGCGGAGGCATTGTCTCGTATGCCAGACGCTTGATATTGATCAGATGAGTCGCGGTGATGTTATCACCGGTGATGGAGCCGCCAACTCCACCTGAGCCCAGCGTGAGGGACGGCATCAATCCGGTGGTGAGTCCGATCGCGCCCAGGGTTCCCATCGTATTCACCAGGATCCGGAAAACAGGCTTCTCCAACCCAAAAGCCATGATGACCCGTTCGTCATTGGCATAGATGATCTGGGTATGACCTTTTCCACCTGTCTGAATCAACGCGATGCAGGTCTCGCAGCCTTGCTCCCAGCCATCCGCCTCATACCAGCCCAGGACGGTGGTAAGCTTTTCGTGTGAGAGCGGTTCACCCCTGCCCACCTTGAGGAGGGGAGCCACCAGCACTCGCGTCTCCGATGGAATTTCAAAACCCGCATACATTGCCAGATAGGCGGCGGATTTGCCGACGGTGGCGGTGTTCATGCTGCCATCCGGGTTGAAGAGCGCCTTGCGCAGCGCTTCCGTTTGCTGTGGATCAGTGAAATAAGCGCCTTCCGCCTGCATCAATTCGGCGAGCTGACGGGCGATCGGTCTGTCCGCGATCACCGATTGTTCGGTCGCGCAGATGGTGGAATGGTCGAATGCCTTTGAGGCGACAATGTAACGGGCAGCTTTCTCCACGTCAGCAGACCGGTCCACATACACCGGTACATTTCCCGGGACCGACGCCATAGGCTGGCTTGCCGGATGAGTGGGCTGCCTTGACCATGCCTGACCCGCCCGTTGCCAGGATCAGGGCGGTGTTCTTGTGGGTCATCAGTTCCTGTGTGCCCTGCAGGGAGATCTGCTGCAGGCAGTTAATCAATCCTTTGGGAGCGCCGGCATTCTCGGCTGCCATTGCCATGGTCTGGGCTGCCTCATAGATGCAGCGTTTTGCCGATGGATGAGGCGCGAAGATGATCGCGTTGCGCGCTTTCACCGAGATCAACGCCTTGAAAAAGGTGGTCGAGGTGGGATTCGTAGAAGGCACCAATCCGGCGACAACTCCCATCGGCCAGGCTATCTCGTAGATATGGCGGTCCGCATCATGCCGGACAACACCGACCGTCTTCTGGTCACGAATACTTTGCCAGACCATACGAGAGCCGAATTCATTCTTCAGCTTCTTGTGGGCGGCAACGCCATAGCCGGTCTCTTCCTGTGCCAGTCTTCCCAACCGTTCTGACGCCTGGTATCCGGCATCAGCCATCGCTGCGCAAACCCGGTCGACATCCGCCTGAGATGCGTGGCTCCACGCCGTCCAGGCTTCATATGTCTGGGCGACGATCTCTCGTGATTCCTGTATCGAAGATAAGGTCCTGATCCAAGTTCACCTGCCTATCTCAAAGAGATTCTTGATCCATTATGACTTGCGAAATACAACCTCGCCATCGACTTCCAGTGAGTCAATGATGGACATTACCACCGCGTCCACCGGAGTATCCTTTGTTTGGGTGGTCTGGCGCGCGGAGGATCCCGCGCACGTCAATACCAGATCCCCGATCCCCGCATCCACCGTGTCGACAGCGACAAACGGTTTCCCGATACCTTCGCCTTTTTCGTCGGTCTGACGAACGACGAGCAGTTTGCGTCCGACCAGTTTCTCATCCTTGATAGTGGAGACTGTTGTTCCGATCACTCTGGCAATAAGCATAAGTCGCCTTCCTAATACGTTTTCGCAGGAACTGCCTGGGCACCTTCAGCGGGTTTCTCTTTGCTGGGGCCCTGGATGATCTTCACCCCGGCGCTGGCACCAATCCGTGTCGCCCCGGCTTTGACCATACTTTCCGCATCTTCATAGGTGCGTACACCACCGGATGCCTTGACACCCATCTCAGGACCAACCACCCGCCGCATCAACTCAATGTCGTGGACGGTCGCTCCACCGCCGGCAAATCCGGTGGAAGTCTTTACGAAATCAGCACCTGCCTCCTTGGAAATCAGGCAGGCGATGGTCTTCTCTTCATCTGTAAGCAGGACGGTCTCGAGGATCACCTTCACGATCGGTCCCCGTGCATGGGCAGCCTGGACCACCCCGCGGATATCCTTTGCCACCAGGTCAAGATCACGCGCTTTTAACGCCCCGATGTTGATCACCATGTCGATCTCGGTTGCTCCGTGGTCGATGGCGGTCTGGGTCTCGAAGGCTTTCACTTCCGGCGCGGTTGCTCCCAGAGGGAAACCGATCACCGTGCAGACCTTGACCGGCGAGCCTTGCAGGAGTTGCGCGCAGAGTTGCACCCAGCCCGGGTTCACGCACACCGAAGCGAAACCATGCTTGCGTGCCTCGAAGCAAAGCTGGGCGATCTGGTCTGGAGTGGCATCCGGTTTCAACAGGGTATGATCGATCATCCCGGCCAGATTCAGGTCGTGTGGAATACCGCCCAGGGTGGAAGAAAGACGCTCGGCGCCTGCCCCCACCACCGACCCAGCCTGATCGAAACAGGTCTTCACGCATAACCCTTCGGCGCATTGCATCTTGCACTGCGGACCACCCGGCACGTTAAGATGCTGCTTCTGTTCCGCCATGGCGATCAGCACCTCTCGGGTGATGATCTCAACCAGTTGTTCCGCTGTTTTCAAATCGTTTTCCATGTAGTCCCTATTTGAGATACATCTTTTCGACTGCGATAATTTTATCCACCCGGCTTTGATGCCGTCCGCCGCCAAAATTTGTGGTCAGCCAGACAGTGACAATTTGTTTCGCCAGGTTGACGCCGATGAGTCCCGCCCCCAGGGTGAGGACATTGGTATCGTTGTGTTCGCGGCTGTTCACCGCGGACGAGTAATCGTATGCCATGCCCGCCCTAACATTCGGTACTTTGTTGGCTACGATGCAGCTTCCAATACCTGCCCCGTCGATCATGATTCCCCGCCAGGCTTTGCCGATACTGATTAATCGAGCCACCTCGTGCGCGTAATCCGGATAATCGACCGCGTCCTTGCTGTTTGTGCCCACGTCGATCACATCAAAACCCAATGCGGCGATAACGGGTTTAAGGATCTCCTTCAGTTCGAAGCCGCCGTGGTCCGCGCCGATCGCCACCACATTCTTGGTGGATGGCTTTGCTTCAGGTTGTGGGGCAGGTTCTGGAATGGGAGATTTACCCTTTTCCGGCATCGATTCCTTCGAAAGCCCGGCGTACTGGTTGAGCACCCGCTGGACGATCTGATGGATTTCCAGATCGTTGTTGTCAGCCACAGCCAACTCCCCAAACAATTACAGGAAAATGATAATCCGTATAGCCATTATCTACTGTTTTGAGGAGGCTAGTCAAGTAAGCAGGGGAGGGTGGAAGGAGATTCAGTACAGAAACGCTCCATGTTAATCTTTATCATGGAGCAATAAAACGCAAACCCACCTGGTAGCAAACAAAGCTAGCCAATTTCTGAGTTCGTCCTCCGAAAAAACCGTGGTTCTACTCTTCCCGGATTTGCAGTAGATCCGGCTACATGAAAGAACCTACACCTTTTCGGTAATATTGAGCTCACTAGATAAAAACTCCCGTACGGATTCCTGATCGATTTCCGAAATATTCACTCCCTTTTCGTCGGGGCAAAACAATAGAAGCATTGGTTGTTTTATTTTCTGGGTCAGAAAGACAACTTTCTTTTCCATTTCCCTGACAACAATCTCAAATCGCTGGATGGATGCCAGAGGGATTTTCTGCAATGGCTTCTCGTCGTTCCAAACAAATAAGTCCATCCCATTTCCGCCCAAGAACAGTTTGGACTTTTCCATAAATCTTGTTTGGTGGATAGGATTGGTCTCTCCAGTTTCGCCAAGCAACCACTTATATTTTAAGAAGGTTGGCAGGAACCAGAGTAGACGTTGATTTGTTTGCAGAAAAAGGGTTATCCCTTCTTGCGCAATTTTCTGTGGTCGGGTTTCATTCTCGTTTAGCGCGACCTCTTCCACAATTTTCCTTTCTGCGGTGACAGCTAATCGCAGATTCGTCATTAGAATAAACCGTTCATATCCGATGCTATTAGCAGGGGCGACGAGGAAAAAATCCTGGATTTCTTCGCTTTCCTTGAATTTCACACTCATATTCTCGGCAATATACCGTTGCAAATCCAACAGAAAAAAAACATAAGCGTCTTCAAACGTTGCCAGGGTTACCTCTATCTTGTTGATCGCTGCGATACACTCTGCATAGATAGCTACCAGATCAGAAAACTTGGCGCTTGTATCCCCCAGCGACAGTCTGTTTTGAGTCTCAAGATGGAAATTTCGTAAACTTCCCAGGGCTCCTTCTTTTCTTTTTGGTCAAAGAATTCGTCTTTTATTGCCCGTATCTCCGGCATGACGACTTTGTGTATCGCTGCAGAATAGGTATTCGCACTCATACCTCCAGTCGACATATTATTCATATAGGCATCAGATAGAATTTTCTTCGATAGTTTTCCTAGCGTTGAAGAAAGAATCGCATGACTTTCGGGGGGTTCTTTAAAATAATTGACGCGAATCGACGCGAGGGTATCAGTCCACACTTCAGATGCTTTAGCGTTCGCCAGTATTGGGGTAAAGAATTTTACCTCTTCGGCTGGTTCTCTTTGACTCATCCGCCTCACTGATCTCGGGTGCTGGTTTGTCTCGGTTTTCGAGGAAAAGGTTTATCTCGCCAATAAATGTGGTTAATGTAATGTGCTTAAATATTGGTCCTCGGTTTTTTAATGTGGCCATACTATATGGATCCATTTTGTGAAAGACTTTAATAAAATCCTCCTCAAACCCTTCCATTGATATATCTGGTTTTTGGAGATCGCCTTTCACAATTTCCAACTTTTGATTGCGTATGAGCATTTCATATTTAGCATTATCCCGATCTTCCACAATAAGCAAGATGGTAAAATCCTTGCCTCGAAATTTGTCGGATATACGTATTGGGGTTAATGATTCTATGAAGGGATAAAGATTGGTTGGCAATTGTGGATCAGGATTATTGCCTGTCATAATCTGAATTTCCTCCTCTTCCGATGAGTCTGATTGTAATTTCACAGCTTTCCATTTTTTTGAAAACCATCGGTGTAACTTCGCACAGATATTAATTATCTGTTCATTTTTGAAATATATCCACCAAAATAATAGTTGCATTCATTACATCTCACCAGGAAGAACTGCCACGCCCACCCCGTGGACTCGCAATGACTTCCTTCCATTGGAGAAGACCAAGGGGTTATTGACCACGATTAATTCCAAGTTTAGCCAGGCAGACAATTAATTTAAGAATCAATCCCGGGCGAGTGAACACCGCTGAAACCAGTGAATAATCCAGCTCCACTTTTAGTTGGTTTTTATCGGGTTAAACTTGAACATATTCTGAAGCGCCATATCCCATACCAGATCGCGGAAAAGGATTGCAATTTTCCCCGAGAAGCTGAACGCTACCAGGTAACGGGCTTTTGGCTTTGGACTTTCAATCGCTTGTAGGATCACCTTCGAGACAATTTCTGGTTCCACCTGTTGTCTCTTCATGGATGCGCCAAATTCTTCACTTTTTTGATGCAGCGGCTGATAAGGGGAGGCATGGTTTGAAAGTATATCCTTACCCATAATCCTACTTGTCTGATCAAAACTGGTTCGTACAGGACCCGGTTCAATGACCACCACCTGGATGCCAAACGGACAAAGCTCAAGTCGCAATGCGTCGGATAATGCTTCGAGTGCGAATTTCGTCGCTGAGTAGGCGCCATTCTCCGGGGTGGACAATTTACCGGCGATAGAGCTAATGTTGATGATCCGACCGGCACCCTGATTGCGCAGGATCGGCGCGACTGTCCGAATCATCCGATGAACGCCGAACACATTCACAGCGAAAATCTGCTCCAACTGTTCCGGAGAGACTTCTTCTATTGCACCCCGGATGGCATAACCGGCATTATTGACCAGCACATCGATCCGCCCAAACTGTTTCAGGGTTTGAGAAACAGCCGCATCAACAGAATCCGGTTGGGTCACGTCTAACGGCAGTTTGAGGGCTGCGTCAAGATCTTTCAATGAATCCACATCTCTTGCTGTCGCCACAACCGTGTACCCGGATTGGGTTAACCGGTGAGCCAGATCTCTTCCGATGCCAGTGGAACAGCCCGTTATTAGAACGATTTTAGACATATCCATCCTTCCATCAATTACGTCTGTAGATTAAATGGGATTTGAAGGGAAAGGTTGTATCTTCCTTACGCCATCGATTCCATTTTACTTGATTGTTTCATTCGCACTCCCGATTTACTGCCTTTCCAGGAAGATGATCCTTTAATAGGACGACGGATCTGATCTGGCCGTCGGACCTGCTCATCGATCCCTATTCCATCATTAAAATATAAATCGCTCTCGGGCAAATCAGTTGATTGCCATAGAGCGACTTATAAAGTAAACTTGTAGATCAGGGTATTTTTCTATCAAATACCGATGTCCGTATCTCTTTTGAAAATAGAAGAAATTCTATTTTTAAGGCAAAAGTTAGTCATCGCAGATTTCCGGTTTGGTAATAGGCTTTCTTCAACGTTGCGATGTCGATCTTTGTCATTTGAAGCAAGGCTTTCATGACCCTGCCGGATTTAGCCGGATCCTTGTCGCCCATCATTTCACCCAATACCGTCGGGACGATCTGCCACGAGATCCCGAATTTATCTTTTAACCAACCGCATTGCTCGATATCACCACCAGCAGTTAGCTTATCCCATAATTGATCCACCTCGTCCTGCGATTCACAATTCACGAAGAGGGAGATCGCCGGAGTGAATGAGAAAACTGGACCGCCATTCAGAGCCATGAAATCCTGTCCGTTAAGCTGGAAATTGATGGTCATCACCTTCCCCACTGGTCCCATCCCGCCTTCCGAGTATCGGGCAACCTCCCCGATCGTAGAATTTTTAAAGATGGAGGTGTAGAAATTTACTGCCTCTTCCGCCTGATCGTTGAACCATAAAAACGGGACAATTTTCTGCATTCGATTTACTCCTTATCCATGCAATGAGTACCAATAATTTCGACCGTCTCAAGACGACAATTTATTTCCCGGCATGATTGATTCTAAGGGTTCTATCCCTCTGTTTGACAGGTTTGTATAACCGACATGGATCAATTGATGGGCATTCGCGCTGTTGGGATGAAGTAATCCATAAATATGTTTCTCTTGAAATTCCCAAGGATCCAAATAGAACAACCTGAAGCCGACACCTATCTAAATTATCAAAAAATATTCTTCGAACACCTTTCATACAATCCACGTCTCATAACCACCTTCAATACCCATGTGAAATTCCTGCGATCTATTGACCGGTGAATAACAGATACGATTAATCGGAGATAGGCAGTTGGGTTTACGGAAGAGTAAGGAATTACACATAAATTGCATTAATGGAGTTTCAGTTTCAGTCAAAGCTGATTATTCATATTGCGGTTTGCCCATTGCCAAAAGGTACTGAAAGAACAACCACTGTGTTACCTTCTTCATCGGATTGGATATCCAGGTTTCCCTGAATAAGTCGCGCGCGTTCAAACATTCCCGCCACACCTAAATGCCCAGACCGAACCAGAGTTGGCAAATCTTGAATCTTGAATCCGCTCCCATCGTTTTTTATTCTGACCCGTATCTCCGTCTCGGAATAGAATAACTCCAATTGAACCAGGGTGGCATTCTGCGCATGCTTTCGAATATTGGCTAATGCTTCTTGAACCACACGATAGATAGCCAACTCGAGATCAGGTTGCAGACGGCGTTGAGTTCCCGAAATCAAATATTCACAGTGCAGATCAGGTTTCTCCTGGCTTAAGTCTTTGCACAAGGCATCCAGGGCAACCGATAAGCCAAAGTCTTCCAGAACTGGAGGACGAAGCGCGTTGCTAATTCGACGTACATCCTCGATTGCCTGGCCAAGTAATCGATGTAGTTCGTCCAACCTGCTGCGAGCTACTTCAGGGGAGCGATCCAATTCATTACGGCATAACTCCACACGCTGCGACAAACCCACCAGATCCTGAAGGGTCCCATCATGAAGTTCATGCGAGAGTCGCTGTCTCTCTTCCTCCTGGCTCAGCAATGCCTTATCAGCATATTGCCGCATCAGCGATTGTTGTTCCGCCAGCCGGATGACCATCTGGTTGAAAGCCATAATTAAAGTGCGAATTTCTGTTGGTCCTCGTTCTGGTACCGGACGAAAAACACTGCCAGGTACGGCGTCTGTCGCGTTTTCCGCCAGATTGGCAATTGGCTGAATGATCCTTCCAATGCCGACAGACAACATGACGAGCGAAAGCACCACCCCTACTACCAACAATCCGGCGAGGATAAGTTGGTAATAAAATGCCGGAGACATCACTGCAGACCAGGGTTCGGTTAATCAGAACCCCCATATGTTCTCCGGGAATTGGGACGAAAGATATGACCGTTTGGTCGTTGGCAATGATCGATTCTGCCAAGGTACTGGCTGGATTCCATTCCTGGATCAATGGCATTAGAACGGAAGGATTTACAGGGCATCATGTTCTGGTCGGATTCGGATTTACCAAGGATATGACCATTTGAATCAACCACGAACAGAACGCTGCCTTCCACCGGATGGATCTTTTGGAGCGCTGTCTTGAGTGTGGATGGAACATTCAAGTGGGCTAAGGACCCCTCTGAAAGGAGTGTATAGGCAACTACCTGCGCCTGAGCTGTGTTACGCTGTAACACGAGATTGAGCGTTACGCGGAAAAGCGCTGTCGATATGACGAGGGTGGTAAGCAACACAAAAAAAGCAAGGGGAAACAAGGATGCCCAAAGTAATTGGGTGCGGATACCAGATCCACTTGCTTCTAACGGATTGGAGGAACTATTAACGGATACTGGTTGATTCGTTCCTTCATTCATCGCTCGCCTCTAGTGTGATCCACCCGTATCGGATCGCCATGGCGATAGCTTCCGATCGATTACCTACTTCCAGTTTGCCAAAAATATTCCGCAGGTGGACTTGAACGGTCTGACCGCTGATTCCCAACAGAGATCCGATTTCCTTATTGGCGTATCCGTTGGCTGCGGCCCGAAGGACATCCATCTCCCGTTCAGTTAAACCAATCGGCATATGATGTTTCCGATATGCCTGGCGTCCTCCGATGCGATTGATTATTTTTGCGCTGATCCGTGGAGAAAGTGCAGTCTGTCCCTCATAAACCAGCTTGATCGCCGCCACCAATTCCGAGCCGCTGGACGTTTTTAATAAATATCCACTGGCTCCGGCTTCAAGTAGCGGAAAAACGTAACTATCGTCTTCAAAAGCCGATAGGATCAATACTCTGATACTGGGGAACTTGGCTGTAATAGTACGTGTTGCGTCAATACCATTTAATCCAGGCAGCCTCACATCCATCACAATCACATCTGGACTGATTTCGCCTGCCAGTCGTACTGCTTCCAACCCATTGGAAGCTTCACCCACCACCTTTAAATCAGCAGATTGTTCCAGCAATTGGCGGGTGCCTTCGCGTACGATCTTATGATCTTCCACCAGTAATACAGAAATGCTCATGGGACAATCTTAGCACAAGGATAGTAAGACGTATACCAACTATCTACCTGATTTGTGGTAGACGGGATACTTATCATGGAGGATGGAAAAAAGGTCTGTAAACCGTAGAATTGAAACGCATATTTCATCTTTGTGGAGGAATCGATGCAAAATATTGACCCGGCAGCAACTGCAATCGTATTATTGAGCGCGGCATTGGTGTTTGTGATGACCCCTGGACTGGCGTTTTTTTACGGCGGTCTGGTGCGTCGTAAAAATGTTCTTTCCATTATGATGCAAAGCTTTATTTCGTTGGGAATCGTGACTGCGATATGGATTTTTGGCGGTTTTAGCCTGGCATTTGGAAAGGATATCGGAGGTGTGATTGGCGATCTCCGTTATTTTGCCTTGAACGGTGTCGGATTTGATCCGATGAACGGGCAACTCATCCCGGCATTAGCATTTTTCGTGTACCAGGAAATGTTCGCCATAATCACTCCGGCGTTAATCACAGGCGCGTTTGCCGATCGGGTTAACTTTAAAAGCTATCTGATTTTTCTTGTGTTTTGGAGTGTCCTGATCTATATACCGCTGGTTCATTGGATTTGGGGTGGTGGCTTCCTGGCGAAATTAGGAGTTGTTGATTTTGCCGGAGGAATAGTGGTTCATATTAGTGCAGGATTTGCAGCACTGGCCTCGGTTTTCATCGTAGGAAAGAGGAATATACTACCTGAGGAAAAAAACCGACCGCACAATATCACCTATGTTGCTCTGGGCACCGGGTTGCTATGGTTCGGTTGGTTTGGGTTCAACGGTGGTTCCGCCCTGGCTGCCAACGGATTAGCTGCGATTGCCTTTGTTAATACAGATGTTGCTGGATCGATGGCTATGATCACCTGGTTGTTTATCTCATGGATACATGAAGGGAAGCCTAGCATGACAGGCGCGTTGACCGGTGCTGTCGCAGGCTTGGCTACCATCACCCCTGCAGCGGGATATGTGCAGCCCTGGGCTGCCGCCATAATAGGTGTATTGGCTGCCTTCGTTTGCTATGGCGCGATCCAACTTCGCATTAAGTGGGGTTGGGATGACGCATTGGATGTTTGGGGCTGCCACGGTGTGGGTGGCTTGTTGGGAACCATCATGGTCGGTGTATTTGCCGTGAGTTCGGTCAACGGAGTCAGTGGATTAATTGAAGGTAACAGTCGTCAATTTCTTGTCCAGCTTTTGGCTGGTGTGGGATCAGCCGCTTTCGCTTTCTTCGCCACCTGGATCATACTTAAGATCATGAATCGCTTCTCCCCTGTTCGTGTTCCAGATGCAGTCGAAGTAAACGGTCTGGATGAAGGATTGTTTGGCGAACAAGCATACACCTTATAAATATCCCACTTATTGATATTGGACAGAGTTCTCCTACATTAAGTGTAGGAGAACTCTGGTTTTTTTATTTCGAACTATAGATGAGTCTATGATTTATACCCTGCAGTAAGCGATCACCAAATCCATCCATATGTTCCTCGTGATGTTCGAGAGCACCTTGCAGTATAGCCAGAAGTGGATAACCCTTCAGCCACGGAAATCTATCCTTGTCAGATAAGACATCTTCTGGAGTTTTCTCGGCTAGCTCCAGAAAATAGACAACTCCATTCTGCCAGTTGTGATATACAACTGACCAGGATTCTTCGCGATGAGCCTGATATATCCGCTCATTGAAGCCTTGTGTATCTTCTTCCGAATCCGAGTCCGGGTCCGTTCCGTGTACCCAGTCGGGATATGCGGGGTCATTTCCTGATACAGCTGCTTCCAACCTTGCAATGGAAACCTGCAGCCAGGCTCGCAGATGAGCGACATCATCTTTCACCGACCTGCCAGGAGAAAGCTGCCGGGTGGTGATCTCCGCTTCGCTCATGGTCAACAATTGCTCTTCCCAACGACGAAACAAATCCTTGAGTTGTGTGATCAGACCGGCTTTGTTATTCATCTTCCCTCCATATTATTTTCCGGCTGTCTGCCATTCCTCTATTTTTTCTTCTTGAGGGTAGCCTTCGCCAAGTTTCCCTGTACTCGATATTCAACCATTCTCCGGATCAAATCCAAAGGGACTGGTTGGTCGATTGGGAATTGCACCGCCCCTTTGGACCCCTTATATTTGGATAACTCTTCCTTGAATTTTTCTATCCCCTGTGGCGCGGGATAAAAACCAATATGATTTGCGTATGCTGCAAAATGAACCAGGTTTCCATGCAATTTAAACGTTGGCATTTGATAGCTGATCGCTTCAGTCGCATCTGGAGCGGCACTTTTGATGACCGCCCTAATTTCTTCCAATTTCTTTTGCACTTCACCCGGGAATAGTGCAATGTATTCATCGATGTTCTTAAATGATTTTTGAGGATCCATCAGGTCTCCTTTCCTTTCTATAATAAGTTACATCTGAATGGTTAGTACAGATAGCTTTCACTAATTTTCCTACAAATTGGGTTTATTCCAAGAGTAACGTTATACGTTATTGGATCAATTGAATCAGGCAGATCAAGTCGGAAAAAATAAAACGTAAATTACCTAAACTATGCGGAATAGTCAGGCTGAACTGTGAGAATTTGATTACTTTCACATGAACTCTTATTAGAACTTGGTTAATACGTTATAAAAATCTTTCATCCAGGTCGAACGCCTTTGGTTTGGCTGCAGGATCAAACATCAAGACCTGGCGCAAGTTGGCTATAGCCTTATCGAGTCCTTCTTCCACCGACATGTAGGAATCTTCGTGCTCGATACTGACAAAGTCATCATACCCGACTGAGCGTAACACACTGAATAGATCAGCCCAGGTCTTGAGGTCGTGACCAAAGCCCACCGTGCGGAACTGCCACGCCCGCCCGTATGCGGTGCCAAAGCTCTGCATATCCAGGACGCCATAGTATGAGATGTACGCGGGATCGATGGCGGAATCCTTGGCGTGGAAGTAGTACAGGCAGCCTTCCTTCCCCAGATAGCGGGCAGCCTGGGCAGGATCGATCCCCTGCCACCACAGATGGCTCGGATCGAGGTTTGCGCCCAATGCCTTGCAGTCGGTTTCGTTGCGCATTCGGATTGCCGTGGCGGGTGAATGAACCGAATATCCACCGTGCATCTCCATGGCGATCTTGACGCCTTTATCGGAAGCGTATTTTCCCATTTCCTTCCAATAGGGGATGAGCTTCTTTTCCCACTGCCATTCGTCCACCTTCTGGAAATCTTCCGGGAAGGGGGATACCGGCCAGTTGGGGTAGAGAGCGTTGTCGCTGTCACCGGGGCAACCAGAGAAGGTAACGATCCGCTCCACACCCAGCAGAGCAGCGAGGTCGATCGAGTCTTTGATGTCCTGATGGTAGCTCAGCGCCAGATCCCCCTGCGGGTGAACTGGGTTTCCGTGGCAGCTCAGACAACCGATTTGCATACCCCGGCTGAGGAATAAGCTCCTGAAATTTTTCGCGCTGCGGAACTATCGCGGAGCAATCTTGCCGGATCGCAATGATTTTTACCGATAAATCCGCCTGACCCGACCTCGGCATATTGGATCCCTTTGGATTTGAAGATGTCTAGGACTTCGGATAGCGGTCTGTCTTTATAGAGAACGGTAAATGCGGAAAGTTTCATGGCTTATTCCTCTTTCTTTCAGAACGAAGGTTGACATCCCGGCGGGTGCAAAATACAACAAAGAGTATAACCGTTTTGTTTTGTTTGTGTGGTTATTATATCATTTTTCAGAAATATCGGGCAATCTAGTGGTATGATACAGTCATAATCGGGCATTTTTCTAACCAATGTGAGACGGGCTATGTTCAGCATCGAAAGAAAATCAGAGATTTTGAGGCTCCTTGAGGATCATGGCAGGGTGGATGTGAATGACCTGTCCATCCTCTTCATCACTTCCCGCGAGACCATCCGGCGCGATCTGCGTGAGATGGAGGAAGGCGGCCTGCTGAAGCGAACCCATGGCGGGGCCGTTTTGAGCGGCGACCTCACAGCAACCGCCTCGGATTATCCGGTTGGAGTCCGGGAAATCCAACGTTTCAAGGAAAAAGATGCCATCTGCAGATCCGCGGCGGCATTCATCCAAAACGGCGACATCCTTTTCGTGGATAACAGCTCCACCTGTCTTAATCTGGTCCGGCATATTCCGATGGATCTGAAGATCACGCTCATCACCAACTCCATCAAGCTGCTGCTGGGAACGGTCGCAGTAAGCCACCCAAATCTATCGGTCATCTGCCTGGGCGGATTTTTTCATGAGGCCAACCTGTCGACCTACGGTACGATCGCACAAAACAACGCCGCCGGATTTTTCCCGACCAGGGCGTTCATGTCCTGCGCAGGTATCCATCCGCCCGACCGGTTGACCGATGCGAGCATCCTCGAGGTGGATACCAAGCGTCTGATGATCGAACAATCGCAGGAAGTGTTCATCCTTGCGGACCATACCAAATTCGAACGATCCGGCCCGGTATTTCTCTCCGATTTTTCATCCATCCATTTTCTGGTCGTTGATTCGATCACCAGCCCGGAACAAACCGCTCCGCTCGAAAACGCCGGGGTGAAGGTGATTCGGGCGGAATGATCATGATATGAAACGCAAAAAGGAAATATATCGTTGATCTATACCGTCACCCTCAACCCCGCCGTGGACAAGATCCTCTTCCTGGATGAATTCCAGCGCTCGCGGACATCCCGTCTGACCCGCTCGCTCGAATCGATCGGCGGGAAAGGCACCCATGTCTCGATCAACCTGAAACTGCAGGGAGTGGAAAGCATCGCACTGGGGATTGCATTGGGCGAAAACGGTAGGAAGATCATCCAGATGTTGGAAGGCTGGGGAATCGAAGTTCGTTTTCTGCAATACGATCTGCCGGGGATGGAATCGCGAACCAATTATGAGATCGTGGAAACAACAGGTCACGCCTGTACGATGCTGACTGAACGCGGACCGGTGCTGCCAAAACACATCACTGACGACCTGCTACACCAGATCGAAGGGCTGGTTACGACAGGTGATATCCTCGTCCTTACCGGGGATGCCAGCAATGTGGAAGACACCGCCATTTATTCCAAATTGGCTCTGGCCGGCCAGAGGCTTGGCGTAAAAGTTTGCCTGGATGCCAGCGGGTCATATCTGAAGGAAGGTCTGAAATCCAGCCCCTATCTCATCAAACCCAACCTGGACGAGTTGAGTTGTGTTGCCGGCAGAGAATTGAAGACGGAAGCTGATATCATCGCGGCCATGCGGAATTTGGATGAATACCATATCCCGATCATCGCCATGACCTGGGGCGGAAATGGCGCCGTGATCAAATGGGGACCCGACTTTTACCGGGTACGTCCCATTCAGGTGGAGATAGTTAATGAAGGCGGCTGCGGGGATGCTTTTCTGTCTGCCATCCTCGCCGGAATGGAAAAAAACCGCCCCATTGAAGAGACACTCAAAAACGCGGCTGCCATCGCGGCGGCAACCGCTGAGTCCGAGCTTACGGTTGGATACGATCCCGCTCGGGCAAAAGACTTGATCGGCCAAACCACTGTGAAGAGAATTTTTGAAGGTACTTAAATTCGGGAAGGAGATTGACCGTTGAAAGAGCTACAGTATATCGAGACCAGACAGCAAATGAAGAAGATAGCTAGAGCTATGTGGGATCGCAAACTGACCAACGCCGCAGGTGGAAATTTCGCCGTGCGGGTCGATCCTAATCGCATCCTAATTTCTCCTTCGATGATGAGCGAATTTGGCATGTGTGACCTGGACGTGGAAGAATTCCTCCTCATTGATTACGAAGGAAACGTTTTGGAAGGTAGCGGGAAACTTTCACGTGAGACAGAGATGCATATCCTGCTTCTCTCCAAATTTAATTACATCAAAAGCACCATCCATGCCCACCCCCAGTTTTGCATGGTGTTCGCCTCACAGAGTAAGCCGATCAAGACCGTAACAGAAGCCACTATCAAACGCGGTGAATATTTCGGCGTGATCGAACCGGCCAAAGCCTATACCAAAGAACTGGCCCTCAGTGTGTACAAGTATTTCGATGATCGGCGGGAACTGGCTGAAAAGATCGGTATAGGTTGTATAATGCCCATGCATGGGGTGGTCGTATCCGGCGATTGTCTGATGTCTGCGTTCAGTTGTCTCGAACGGATGGAGACGGACGCCATCTGCAACATCTTCAAGAATTTCATCTAGGACCAAGAGTGAATGCACTTGCCCTCGATCTGGGTGCCAGCGGTGGGAAGATCCTCTCCGGTAGTTTTGATGGAAGGACCCTCACCACCCAGGAGATCCATCGCTTCAAGAATGAGCCCATTCTTATCGACGGACATCTCTGCTGGGACGTCCCCTGGATTTATTCGAATCTACTGGACGGGTTGAGAAAAGCCACACCTGAGAATATTTCCAGCTTTGGGGTGGACTCTTTCTGTAACGACTACGCCCTGCTCGACGCGAACGATGTAATGATCCCACCAGTGTTTATGTACCGCGACCATCGCACCGAGGGAATGCTGGAAAGGATGGATCAGATCATCCCGCCTGAAGAGTTGTATCAACGAACAGGCAACCAGCGGGCGCGGTTCAATACCCTGGTTCAATTAGTGGCTGAAACCAAAGCGGCAGATCACCGCCTGGAGCGCGCAAAAAGTTTGCTGTTCCTTTCTGATCTGCTTAATTATTTCCTGTGCGACGTAAAAGCGGCCGAATATACCACTGCATCCGTATCACAGCTCTTTAATCGTGCCGAAAACCATTGGGACTCAACTATCTTGCGATCATTTGGCATTGCACAAGACATATTGCCTGGCGTAATACCTCCATCAACGCTCCTCGGGCAGGTTAAACCGGAAGTACAGAATAAAACGGGAGCCGGGCTGTTTTCCGTTTGCACAGTAGGACAACATGATACCGCTTCCGCGGTGGGGGCAGTACCCGCAATGGAGAAGCAATTTGCCTACATCAGCAGCGGAACCTGGTCGCTGATGGGGATAGAGACGGCTGAGATGGTTTTATCGGATGCCGCGTTCCAAAACAACTTTGCGAACGAAGGCGGGGTTGGCGGGCGAAATCGATTCCTGAAAAACTGTATGGGGTTATGGCTGATGCAGGAATGTCGGCGCCAGTTTGCCTCTCAGGGAGAAGTATATACATTCGAAGAGATGGATACGGCAGCCTACCAGGCAGCACCTTTTCGATCGATCATAGATTCGGATGACCCGCTCTTCTTCCAACCCGGGGATATGATCGGTAAGATCCAATCAAAATGTAGACTCTGGAAGCAGCCTATTCCAGAAACTATTGGCGAGATCACTCGTTGTATCCAGGAAAGCCTGGCGCTCAGCTATCGTGCCATACTGGAAAAGTTGGAGATGGTAGTTGGAATCGACATTCCCTGCGTCTATATCATCGGTGGCGGCGCACGGAGCAACCTGCTCAACCAGTTTGCTTCCTCAGCGATGAAAAAACCGGTCAAGGTTGGACCCTGTGAGGCGGCAGCCATCGGCAACCTGTGCGCCCAAATGATCTCTGCCGGAGAAATGGATGGTTGGCCGGAAGCACGGCAGGTGATTCGAGCCTCCTACCCCATCGTTGAATTCTTACCTGAACCAGACTCCGGATGGGATGATGCGTATTCACGGTTTCACAAGATTCAAGAAAAGACCTGGGTGAATAATTGATCAGCAAGTCTCCATGAGATTATTCAGTTCACATACTCCTGCATTAAAACCAGGATCGTAATTGATAACTCCTATACTCTTCCCCATAATCCGCAGTCATTTTGAGTTCTTCCAGGTGACGCCAATATAAGATATTGCAGATACAAAAAACCCCGGCCAGTAGACTGACACCAGCCCCGAAAAATAGAATCCAGCCGGAAATCCAGAGTACGAAACCGGTATACATGGGATGCCTGAACTTGGAATACAACCCGTTAGTGACAAGATGATCGATGTTTTCCAATCCGCGTAATTGGATCAATCCACCAAAAGCCAAGATCAACCCAATAGCCACCAGCACTAATCCGAGCCAGTGTACGATTGTTGGCAGTCTAAGCTGCCATGGGTCGTTCGGACCAAGAAATAGCCAACTGGTCAACAGCAGGATCATCCCTGCAAATACCACTGAGAAGATCACCTTGTTGCGAGGGTCCAACCCGTCCGCTTTTTTTAGGATCTCATAACCCGTGCGGATGGTTGTGCCAAACAGGCAGAGGACAAGAAATATGAAAAATGTGGTGTTCATTAATTATCTCCTCGTTGGAAACCTCGCAAGATCCGAAATGGTGACTGATCTTCGGATTCTAATACACTACGAATCTTCTTAATACGTCATCGGTATCGAAGAGAGGATCTACTCAATCGTTATCGCCAAACGGCGAGGATTGCGCCGGTGATACAAAACCCAACCAGTTGATTGGCTATTCGAATCAGGAACAGCTTGAACGGGATCTTTTCCCAGATCAATTCACCTGTCAGGATCGGAACGATAAAACCGATCCAGGCCAGGACGCCGACCAGGATGCCGGATAGGACATCAGTTGCATCGGCAAGATAAATGATCAAAGCCAGTACAACCGACATGATCATGTGGGCGATAATTCCAGCAGGTATCCATTTAACAGCTGGATTTAAACTCTTTCCGGTGAGTTTCGACCATTCCGCCCCGAAAATCTTCGGTTGGAACCAGATCAAACCTGAGACCAGATGAACGATGCCTGCGACCAAAACAGCAAACCAATTTAGTTGCGAAAATGCGTCTGACAGTGACATATCTCCCTCCCATAAACATTGCAGATCCATCCGGTTTCTGGTTAGCTTGAAATTCTCCGATGAGATCGAATGGTTTCGTAATACTATTTCCCAATTCCATCACAGTGACTACCATATAATACAACTTTTTCGTCCGAGGTTAAACCATTCAGCAGCGTTCTCCTGAGTAAAAGGAGCGCTGCTGAATGCAATAACACCCGGATAAACTGGCTGGAATAAGCTGGTAGTTTTAGTTCTCCAGCCGTAAATGGGTCTTGATATAACCGATAGTCTCATCCCACGCCCGGGTGGCTTCTGGGAACATCGGCGCGAGAATCGGGAAGCAATGCACCATCCCCTCCCAAACTCGCAGGGTGGCATCCACTCCGGCTGCTTTAGCTTTTTCTGTGAAGCGGACTGGAGTCATCCAGCATGATCTCATGGTCGCCTACCTCGATTAGGAAGGGTGGTAACCCATGCAGATCGCCATAGACCGGCGAGATCCAAGGATGGTGCGGGTCGTTGGGACCAACGTAATACTTATTCCATACGGTCCAGGAACCGGGTGTCGAGATATCGAGCCAGGCGTTGCGTTGGTACGAGTCACTCGTGCAATTCAGGTCAAGCCATGGCGAAAGGGCAATTCCCGCAGCTGGTAGTGCAAGTCCTGTGTCACGAATGGCGAGCAAACTGGCAAGGCACAGTCCTCCACCGGCTGATTCGCCCACGATGACAATGTTGGATGGTTTGACTTCCTGGCTCAATAACCAACGGTACGCGGCAAGCGTATCTTCCATGGCAGCTGGAAATGGATGTTCAGGTGCCAACCGGTAATCATAAAGTAACGCCCCCACACCAGAGGCTTGCACGAACTTGGCAACATGCATGCGATGATCTTCACAATCGCCCGTTACATACCCGCCTCCGTGGGTGTAAAATATCGCCTGGTCGTTCGCAGATGGCGAATTCGGGGTGCCAACCGGATGGATCCATTCGGCTAGCGCTCCCTCAGGTAATCCTGGTATCCGTACTTGTGAAACCTGGATATTTGAAGGGATGGATCCAAATTTCCGTGCCCCATCCAGATACTCCTTACGCAGCTGCGTAATAGATGTCTGGTTGGTAATCGTATCGCGTTTAAGCCGAAGCTTGAATAAATGGCTATGCTGGATCCCAAAAATAACTAGTTTACTTCTCAAACTGGACATTTTAAAATTCTCCTTTACGAACCAATGGAAGCTACGCTTTCGCTCCATTGAAAAATAAATCTACGCATTGGTCTATTGCTTCTTCAGCGTTGTATCGATCCGGTTCCAGATAAAAGGGTTTGATCGACTCGATCAAGATAAATTCGAACATATCTTCAAGCAGGTCTACGGAAAGGTCGGATCGTAATTCATGGTTAGCCTGCCCAAGTAGGATCACTTCCCGAACCAGGTTTGATAGACCGCTTGGAGCATCGTTCACCGGATGGAATGAAACCACCTGTTTCATGCGGTATACCATGAACGCTTCAAAGATCTCTTTCTGAGCCTGAACACCAGCTGTTAAGAACTTCAGCATCTGAATTAATCGGGAGCGAGTATCCGGTAATTTTCGTAGTTCTGCCAGGCGATCTTCATTGCGTTCCTGAAAAGTATGTTGTAGATAGGCGTTGATAATCAATTCCTTGGAAGGAAAGTGGTTGTACAAAGTCCCTCTGGCGATATCCACCTCTTCGGCGATCTGATCCATTGTCACTGATTCCAGCCCGAATTGGTTGAATAATCGCACTGATGTTTCAATGATTGCTTTCTGAGTCAGCGCTTTTTTTCGATCCATTCGACCGGTTATTTTTGATTTCATGGTTGAATCATCCTTATTAATATACATATACGATGTATATTATTGTACTTTGTATAATTATATATACTGTATATATATTTGTCAAGGGATTAATATCAGGATGTATCCTGGCAGACGGGAATATATGCGCAGGGGAAGTCAGGAGATTAAATGAAGACTTACTTGCACAATATGAAAGCCGTCTGTAGAAATAACGCATGCTTACCCACGCCCACTCCCCCCAGAATAGTTTCCAGGTCACGATCTCTGAAAAAGGGTAATTTGCATGCCATCCGGATCCTGAAAACGAACATTTACATCGCCCCAGGGCGTTTTAACCGGTGGGTGAACAAGTTTCTCACCTTGGGCAAGTAAACGTTCCATTGCTTCTTTGATATCAGGCACCTGAAGGGCGAAACGAACCGGTCCGCTGACGCGTTGCCCGGTTTCGATCTGGTCGATCGTCTCGGCTTGTGTTTCGTCGAATATCTCCAGAGTGGCATTTCCAAGATTAAGGATCATTGCCTGACCCTGTCCGTTATTCCAAAATTGGGCTGGTTCGATACCGAGTCCAACACAATAGAATTTCTTCAAGCGTTCATAATCTCTCGTTGTCAGTGCAACGCGCAATTCAAGGACGGGATGGTTCGGATTGTCTGTAGTCATCGGAAAGGGATCCTTTCTGTGAAATATTCAATCACTTTTGCTTGGAAAAATATCCCCAACTTTCGAAATAATAATCAACCGTTAGCGGATCGGATTACGGTGTAATTCGACCTAAACCATTTCGCAATCATCCACCCGCTGTGATTGATCCGATCGCCAGGAAAGCGAATATGAGCACATCCTGAATGAAGTGGAGAAACCATGCCCAGAATAGCCCGCGCGTCTCCAGCATTGATTTCCCGAGGAACCAACCCAGAAATGTCGCCATGAGAACTCCGATCACACCATATGGGATGCCATAAAAATGGAGGATCCCGAAATAGGCTGCCATCAGCCAGAGAGCCTGCCGCCTCCCTACGACATCTTCCAGGACTGCCAGAAAGGATGCTTTGTAGGTCATTTCTTCGTGGAATGCATTCAATGCAGCGCAAAGCAATACTGCCGGTAGAAAGGGTAGCGCTTTGATCACAATATTCAAGGGAGGACGCCCGGCGATGACCAGAAATGCAAGTGTCCCCAGACTGAGAAATAGCGCGAATCGGCTGCCAACCTTTTGCCAGGTCTCCCCGGGTTTTATTCCCAACCAGGAAACCGGCTGCGCGGGTGCCGCGATATCACCCGGGGTCAGGAAAAAATACATTCTATTTTTCTTGAGGAAAAACAAGAAACCAATCACGATCAAAGTAACAAGCAGTTTTAAGCCCTGCTCTGCAAGCATATATACATTGAACAACGGATGATGAAGCCAAAACTGAAAGAAAGATAGTTTCTCCACCTGCCCCAACATCAACCATTGCGCCCCAGTCAGGACGATGAACAAGGCAAAAAATGAACGCACCGGGTGGATGGATTTCCAGAGGAAGGTCAGAGCGAAACCGGCAACTACGATCAATCCCGTGATGGTAAATTGAAGATTTTCGGTTACTGGGAAATGAAAGATTTCCTGCAAGACGATCTTGTATAGAGCTACTATGAGGATCGTCGCCCAGGCGATTATGAGGGTAGGTTTTCTTGATCTGGCATCCAGCATACTGATCTCTCTTGATACGAATATATCCTCATTTTAGTGACATTATTAGAGATAGCCAACTCTCCCTTAGGGAAAAATAGTATCATCTAACGCCTGAATTCACAGTACAACCATTCTCATTTAAGAACGTACATATAAAAGATAAATTTATAAAACACCTGACAGCATTGGAGAGTATATGGAACTGGTGATTCAAAACGTCGGAAAACAATATGGCAGAGGAAAATGGGGGTTGCGCGATTATTCCCTGACCTTAACTCCAGGTGTCTCCGGCTTGCTCGGACCAAATGGCGCTGGAAAATCGACCCTGATGCGCATCCTGGCGACCATTACCAAACCCACGGTAGGGCGCGTGTTCTGGAATGGTGAGGATATCGCCGAAAAACCAAATAACCTGCGAGCAGTACTGGGGTATTTGCCGCAGGATTTTGGGGTATATCCAAACCTGAACGCAATTGAATTTCTTCAATATCTGGCTGCCATTAAAGGGCTCGATGTGAAGACAGCAAATTGTCGGATCGATGAACTGCTCCAGTTGGTCAACCTGGTGGATGCGCGTAAACGTCCCCTTGGAGGTTATTCAGGCGGCATGAAGCAGCGGATCGGTATCGCACAAGCCTTGCTGAACGATCCCGAATTGCTGATTGTGGATGAACCCACGGTGGGATTGGACCCGGAGGAACGGGTTCGATTCCGCAATCTGCTGGCTGATCTATCTGGCGATCGGATCGTGCTTCTCTCAACCCATATTGTGTCCGACGTCGAAGCGGTCGCGACCAGGATTGCCATCATGAATAAAGGGCATCTCCTCCAGCATGTAACGCCGGAAGATTTGCTCCAGGCAGTGGATGGAAAGACCTGGGAGTGGGTGATCCCGACAGGTCAGTTGGCGGCAGTCCGCGAGAATTACTTGATCAGCACTATGAATCGGTACGCCGATGTCACCCGCCTACGCATTATTCAGGAAGAATCCCCATCTGCCGATGCGATACAGGTCGCTCCGAACCTCGAAGATGCTTATCTTTTAGCAGTCTCCGCGAATTCTCGCGAGGCGGTTAAATGAAGACCGGACGGATGCTATTTTCCATCGTCCAGGCTGATTTTCGCGATCGCACCCGCAGAACAAGCTTCCTGGTTACCTTATGCCTTGTGATATATATGGGGTATGCCGTCAACACCGGTCAGATCCTGGTCAGACTAGCCGATTACCGTGGTGTCTATAATTCCGCCTGGGTGGGCACCCTGATGGCGCTCGTGATCACTTTCTTTCTCGGGCTAGCCGGTTTCTATTTGATCAAAAACGCTGTCGCTCGGGACGAACGCACCGGTGTAGGGCAGATCATCGCCTCCACACCTCTCAGCCGCCCGGAATATCTGCTTGGCAAATGGCTCAGCAATTTTGCTCTCCTTACTTCTTTGGTCATGATCCTTGCCATGGCGGCTATCTTGATGCAGGTTATCCAACAGGAAGTGGCACAGATCGACATTTGGGCTCTGATCGCACCCCTCCTTCTAATCGCGCTACCTATGATGGCGTTGGTCGCCGCATTTGCCGTCTTTTTTGAATCCATAAGCTTGGCTGAAAGGAGGCTTTGGCAACCTGGTCTACTTTTTTGTCTTTATGGGATTGTTCACTGCCGGAATTTTCCTGGCGGACACTCCCTGGTTGGACGTCACCGGAGTCAGCCTGGTAAGTACCCATATGAAAGCGGCCGTTTGGGCGATCTCCCCTAGTTACAGCGGCGAGTTTGTTCTATCCATGGCATCAGACCAGCCGCTGCATACGTTTGTGTGGTCCGGTCTGACCTGGTCGGCGGGGCTAATTCTGCAACGCATCGGTTGGCTGGTTGTGTCCATCGGATTGGTATTTATAGGATCACTTTTCTTCAACCGATTCAATCCTCATTCCAATATCCGGGTCAGAAAGACCAAGGATGGAATTGAGAATTTCGATTTACTTTTGGAGAGTACTCCTCAGACCACTGAAGCAAAACCAGTTCATCTCACTCCCGTGGATAAGGCAGGTCGTTCTCACATCAACTTTTTCCGCCTGGTTAGGATGGAGGTCGTGTTGCTGGTGAAGGGATTGAAGTGGTACTGGTTGGCAGGGATGGCTGTCTTTTGGATTGGATGTATAACCGCGCCATCCGAGAGTATCCGTAAATTCTGGTATATCGCAGCGGTGATCTGGCCGGTGCTGATCTGGTCGAAGATGGGCGAGCGGGAGATACGCAACCATGCGGAAGATCTGGTTTTTCAAGGCGCCTATCCGGTGATACGGTTGACGGGATCCAGTTGGTTGGCGGGGGTTATCGTTACTGCCCTAGTCGACGAGCTGCGTGATCTTCGGCAGGCTGTTTGCAGGAGAATCCATGCTGCTCCTTCCCTGGATATTTGCTGTCGTGTTCATCCCAACCCTGGCACTCACTCTGGGCGTCTGGACTCGTAGCAGCAAGATGTTTGAAGTAGTCTATCCCATCCTTTGGTATCTGGGGCCAATGAACAAGGAAAATGGGCTGGCTGTCCTCGATTATCTGGGGATTCATGCGGGCTCTCCGGCATATACCGCGCCATGGATCTTCGCAGGCTTGATCCTGGGGATGCTTGCTCTGGCTTATGCTGGCCGCAGGCTGCAAATGAAAGCATAAGAAATTCGCAATATGTAATGTAAGGCGCGATATGGTCTCGGTAATTTTGCGACGTCGACGCCTGGTGAAGACGGGGATGAAGACAGAAAACTCGTCCTCGTTTTCTTACATCAAATGAATCATGATTTCGCGGCTGCCATACCGGCCAGCGCGCCGCTGCTGAAGGCGTATTGCAGGTTGTAGCCCCCGCACGGACCAACCACATCGAGCGTCTCACCGGTCAGGTACAGCCCCTTCACCCGGTGTGATTCCAACGATTGCGGATCCACTTCATCCACGGGGACTCCGCCTGCAGAGATCTGGCAGTACTCGAAATCCCTCACCCCCTTTACCGGCAGACGGATAGCCTGCAGCAGACCGGTCAGCTTTTCAAGCTCATTATCACTAACTTCATTGAGCGGTGTGTCTTCCCCCAGACGGAGATGTTTGAGGCAGGTCAGGGCTACTTTGGGAGGGAAGAAGGCGCCCAGGAACACCCGCAGCGGCATGAGGCTGGCCCGTTTTTGGGTCAATAGTTGATCATATTCAGCCTGGATGTACGCAAGCAGATTCAGGGAGAGTACCAGGGTGGCGCCGGGACGGGCGGACACCTCATGACTGATATCCATCACGGCCGGGCCGTTCAGCCCCCATTTGGTGAAGATGAGATTGCCCCTGGTGGCAGCCACCTGCCGGGAACCTTCCCATAAAGTGGCCCCCGCATCCAGGCGAATGCCCTGCAAAGGCAGCCAGTCACCCAGGTCTGCCAGAATGGGCGCCAGGGCCGGCCGGATCGGCAGGACGGTGTGCCCCAATTGTTCCAACACAGGGAATAGTTCACCACGTGAGCCGAGGGTAGGATACGCTTTACCGCCAGCGGAGAGGATGACACGCTCGAATTCCTGTTCCTCTTCCCTATCGTTCTGTAGAAAACGAATGGCGAATCCTTTGCCGCTGGCGCCAATCGAACGAACCTGGGCAGGCATATGCAGCGTCACGCCAGCCAGATCGAGCGCGCTCGAAAATGCATCCACCACCGTGGACGCGGAATCGGACAAAGGATAGTACCAGCCGTCGGGGGTTTTGCGGACGGGAATGCCCATCCCGGCCAGCATTTTCAGCAGGTCGGGTACGCCAAACCGCGTGAGCAGAGCTTCCATCCAGATCGGATCAGCACAGGTATAGGCTTCCGCAGCGGCCGAATCGTTGGTGATGTTGCAGCGCCCGCTGCCCGTCACCAGCAGTTTCCGCCCCACACTGGGATTGCGCTCAAATAAAGTCACGGCGGCTCCATTCCAGGCAGCCTGGAGAGCAGCCGTCATACCCGAAGCACCCGCGCCGATCACCGCAATCGTCATGCCTCGATTATACCGGAGCGCAACATAAAGGGCGGTTAGTAGGAATTGGTCTTTTCATTGCGGAGGCTGCTTTTATTCGTTACTATCCCTATTTCGTCAGCATAATTATCATGGGGTAGTCCCTGATATAAAAACCGGGGATGATCAGATTACCGCCATCTACTTCTGTGAGTAATGGCTGCTCTATACCCGTAAGGATATCGATGCCGGTAGCATTCCACCCGGCCAATTCGGGCAGGGTGATCGTCGATTCCACGCCTGGGTCCTCATCGACCGCGGCACCGTCAGTCCACAGGGCGACCAGCATGCTGCCGTCTGATTTGGCAAAGGTGATAAGCTTCGTATTCAGCGCGTCTGAATTTACCCGGACCGGAAATCCATCCGCATTGGCGCCGGCAAAGATATTGGTTATGCCGCGAATCGCCTGACTGTGACTGATCCGGAGGGAGGATACTCCGCCGATCCCGGTGTTCACACCATTCCCAAGGTGCAAAACCAATGCGCGTGCCGTATATTTGGCAGCCACAATATCACTAAAGGTTGGGTCATTCACATCGCAGCCACCACATCCTGGTCCGCTGAAGGTGATCTCCGTGGCAGAGAATTCGCCAGTAAAACCATTTTTCCTGGCGGTATCCATAATCTCAGCCAGTAAAGCGGGGTAGTTGGCATAGTATCCTGGATATTTTCCGGCACCTGGAACATTGCCGTAGAAGGGATGCCAGTCGATGACATCTGCCAGGGGCATGATCTCGGAGTTGAGGATCTTAAATAGGTAGTCCCGCGCATTCGGATTGGCCAGACCTGATGTGCTTCCTATAATCACCTTCGCGTTGGGATCGATCTCCTTGATGAGTGGTATCGCGCGCTTCGCCAGGTTGATGTAGTCTTCTGGGTCGATCCGCTGCAGGGGAACGTCGATGTTCGGTTCATTCCACAGTTCGTAATAGTGGACGCGACCTTTAAAATTGGTAACGATGAAACGCACATACTCCAGGTAACGGCTAATATCCTCTTCCGTCTTGAAACGGGATTTTACACTCCACCCATTGGGATGGTTTGCTTTGTCCCAAAAGATTAATTTGTATTGAACGGTGATCTTATGAGAGACCAGTTCGGTGATGTAATTATCCATTTCGGGCTGGATGGAGAGTTCTGGTTTGCTCCATTCAATACCAAGACCTTCTGCTGTGTTGGTAAAGTATTCCCCCTCATTGATCGTCATCCGAACCACTTTCAAACCCAAAGGCACGATTTCCTCATCGATCACGGCTTGAAAGTCCATCGACTGCCTGAAGCTCGTCCATATTCCGTTGATGTGATTCTCTTCCAGGTTGTCGGTTGATTTGTAAACCATCAAAGACCTCGGTGCCGTATTCCCTGTTTGGAATTGGGCTGTGCGTGATTTTGAGCTTGATGGGAGGGAAAAAGCGCTAGTGTTTCCTGTCGGATCTGTGGCTGTAACTGTGATCAGCGGTCCGGTGAAACCGGTGACTTTCCTGAAGGAGAAACCACCCAATTCATCGGCGGTCACCTGTCCTTCAAAAACCACCCCTTCTTCAGCGGCATCAGCCGAATAGACCATCACCTCACAGGATGGGCAAGCCAGACCGGCTACACTTCCAGCATTCAGGTTGAATTCGAGCAGCAAGGGAGCCAATACATCGCGATTACTTCCCGTGCCGAGGACGATCCCAAATTCACCGTTATCTTGGATGCGATTTTGAAATACCGAGTTGTCGATTGTGTCGGGTCCGTCAATAAAAACACCGAAATGGGAATTAAAGGCGATCTGGTTATCCGGACCGATCCGGTTATCGTGGGCTCCCTCCATGATAATGATCCCCGAGGTCTTATTGCCATTCGGTGTGATCCCATCTGCCAAGACGCCCAGGTAATTATTAGTGATCTGATTGCCAGCAGATTCAACCCACAAACCAATACTATAATCGCTGCCCCCAATTACATTTCCCTGAATAAGATTATTATTCCCTTTACTGACCTGAATTGCCGCGCCGGTGAAACCGGTGATCTGGAATCCATAGATCGCATTATTGTTTGATGAGAGCTGGAGGGCGCTATCCCAACCATCCGGCATTTTGCTTCCATCGATGATTACTCCCGCTCCCCTGGCATCCAGGGTCACATCACCCGTCTGGATGGGCGGCAAGACTGAAAGCGGGTAGATGGTTGATGGTTTGTCCGGGTGAAAAACCACTTTATCAAAGGTGATCGTATCGCCGGCGGTAGCATCCAGGATCGCCTGACGCAAGGTTCCAGGCCCACTGTCAGTGGCGTCGATTACCAGTATAGTTTTCCCTTGTGGTTTGAGGGTGGGTGTCGGCGCGGGGGCAGGAGTCACAGTAGGCGGATTCTGTGTCACCGTTGCTATCTGGGGTGTGACCGGTGGGGTCGAGATTTGTCCACAACTAGCAATAAGCAGGGACAAGGTAGCTGCGCCAAGCAGGATCTTAGCGAAATTACTCATTTCTCCCTCCCATTTGCTGCCCCGAGGATGACACACGCTTCAATTCAAAATGGATGCTGTAAATCCATCCCGGTCTCAATTCTCTCAATAATTTGCCATGCCTTTAATGTCAACCAACGTGAAGGTTCTTTTTTTTGGCCGAACTCCCAATCTTTCCAGGCCGTCCAGACCGACTCTAATGTGAAACGACCCTGGCTGTCCATCTTGCTTTTCAAGACATCCGCCATCGATTTCAACCGCGCATCGCCTCGCAACCAAGTGAATCTGGTAAGAACATACAGCATGTGCGTAACGTCGTACCAGATGAAGGGCACCTTCAATTTTCGAAAATCGGTCCCTGCGTAAAACATATACGGATGGCGAGTCTCGCTGTTCAACCATAGATCCAGCAACGTATCTGCCCCCACCCGACAGGCTGAACTGTCACACCACTCCGGAACCACCGAAAGGAGTTTGAGCATGGCCAGGTTCGCGAACGGACAGGGATCCTCTTTGCGCCCCGGTCCGCGGAATTTACCCAGCTCCTTCGAGACGGCGCACGGCCAACCGTTGTCACGTACCAATCCCACCAGGTAATTCACTGCCTTCACAACTGCCGGATCGCACTGCAGTCCGAAACTCGCTAATGCGTACACAATCAGCGGCGCATCGCACAATGCCCACGCTCCCACGGTCTTCACCGGAACCGCCATATTGGGTGGAAATATTCATCGGTAGCTGGAACGGTCCTTCTCTCGGATTGGTGCTGCATGATCCGCGTAATGATCACATCCATGCCGGGGTCGCCGGCTTTAAGTCCCAGATCAGCCAGGAAGGTAAGCTTATGGAAAGACTGTCCGGCGCTTTTATGGCTGGCGATCACCACTCCGGGCCAGTCCGCCAGTTCCTCGATCAAACTGTGCACGCCCGGGTCAACCAGCATCGCCATGCGAGCCGATGCTACCAATGGATCGTCATCCGATTGTCCCAGCAGATCCACTCTGGTGCGGTATTCGATGAATGACCCGCCTTCCAAAAGCCACTCAACCGGTATTTCCATACCAGCCTCCGATTGCTTACTTGACAGGCAGAACCTGGTACTCGAATTTATACCCGGCCAGCTCGACGATCACCTGAATTCGGTTTCGGATCTCGTTGAAATCAAACTGGTAGGTGTAGTCCTTGCCAAATAACTTCGACTGCTCTGTGATCGTTCCCTGGCGAGCACCGCCGAAGGTATTGTAGGTTTCGGTCTTAAAGCCGAACCCGCCATCCATGTCACCGCCCGTTGATAACCCCGATCCGGCTTCCATCAGCATCTCAGAGAATTTCACAATTTTCGCTGCATCATCGATGCGAAGTTTGAGAGAATAGGTCAGTTTCTTCTTCGCGAGGAATGCCTTTCTTTCTGCAATCGTGGTGGAAAAATCCCAGACGCCCTTCTTTTCGTTCCATTTTCCGTCGCGGTTTCCCAGGGATTTCTTAATGTCATCGATCAAGGTTGTCATTGTGGTTTTCCATTCTCCTTTATATGAGCTATATCCAGCTCAGTATAGGTTAATCATTGAAGTAAGACAAGTTTAGAGCGTGAAACGATCACAGGCCATCAGGAGATTTATTAATCGTGGTTAGCCAAGTTCGGTTGATACCAGTGGGATTCGTTTCTGTGACCAGTTTCATCTAATTACCCGCCTCGTTCTTCCCTGATCTCGTAATGCTGCGAACGGGCGTCAAAATGGGCGAGGACAGCTCGCGCCTTGGGTGGGACCACCGCCGCTTCGTAATCTTCGCCGGCGAACTCACGCACTGCGTCCAACGACTGGAACCGCATGATGGTGACGAATTCCACCTCTGTGCCCACAACCCGCCTCAACAATTGGATGCCCTCAAATCCACGGATCTTCCTGTGCTGAATGCCTGTAAAGATTTCCTCCTTCAGCAAACCTTCATAAATATCCGCGTTTGCGGGGGTCGTCCAGCCATGCCAGATTCGACTGATCATATAGTCACCTTTCCCTTTCTTCTCATCCACCAGATTTAATCTACCGATCCAACGGGGATACTGGTCAACTACGAATCAATCAAACAGCGGCAGCATTGCTTGCAAAATGACAACCGATAGTATCAGGTCGAGGGGATGAGCAATCCTGTCCGCATAAGGATTTCGATACATCTCACCAGACACCTGGAAATAACCGATATCGGACTTCTTCTGCATACTCGGTGTATCCCATCAGATTGGTCCGTAGGAATTTGTCCTCCAGGGAGGTCCGAATGACGATCACTATGATGGCAAAAATAACCGGGATATACGACCACATTGAATCCAAGAAGAAGGGTGTTGCAATGTAGGCGATGACCGATCCCGCGTATCCCGGGTGGCGGACCCAACGGTACGGACCACTCTTGATCACATAATGGTCGCGGTCGGATTGCAGTCGTACCATGCCTGAGAAAAACCGGTTTTCGATCAAGGCGTACGATGCCAATAAAAACCCAGTCAGCATCAAAGCCAATGAAATCATCTTAATTTGTAAGTAAAATGGAGGAGGTCCTGCCACAAGAGCATCCAACCCAGCGATCAAAGGAACCATCACTCCGCCAAGACCCAAGAGGGGAACCAGTGTTTTATCCCAGGTGGCGGCATCCTTGTGATCCATGATACGGGCACGTTCCCTGATCAGATCAGGATTGGATTTCCAAACAATCCACCGGCTGATCACAAAACCAACGATCGATACTATGGCATATACCCAGGCTTCCCACCAGTCCCATCGCCTCGAAACAAGGAGCGGTAGTAACGCAATGACGACGACAAAGAACGTCATCGAAATGATCAATCGGGCAATTCCCGTTTTTGGGGGTTCGTTCATAGATATCCCTACTCTGTCTGGCAATATCATTATAGAACTAATTTTCGCGACGACGCCCTGCTATATTGTTTGTCCTGGATCTTTGGAATGGCTCATAGAAGGTTAGGTAATACTCCTTAGCATGTTTATTGCACAGATTTAGCTGTTGGATATTGCATCCCTATTAATGATTTGTAAAGGGAAAGATCAAAGTTGTTCTACTTGGCTCCAACTGGTATACAAATGTGAAAACAGCAAATGATACTCATGATCCAGTCGAATTCTTTCCACAATCCACTTCTTACCAGACGGTGGGTAACCAGGGAGGTAACCTGCCTATGACCACACGGATAATGCTTTATATTGATGAGATGATTATTGCCAGAGATATTCAACAACGCCTTGAATCGATGGGATATGAGGTCGTGGCACAGGCATCCTCAACGGAGGAAGCTGTCCAGTTCGCCAGAAAATACCTGCCTCACCTGATTTTGATGGATGGCCATAATCACGGTCCGAGGGATAACGGAAATTCCGCCCCTTCCAATCGAGGTTCGCAAAATATTCCAGTCATCTATCTCACCGATCCTGCTGACGATAACCCGGTCAATCCGGCTCTCGCAACCGACGGTGCGGGTTACCTGGTCGAACCATTCGATGATCGTGAATTGGGTCAGGTGATCGAAAACACACTCTATAAACACAACCTTGAGACGAAACTGCGTGAGAGCGAAGAGCGGTATACACTGGCGACCCAGGCTGTTAACGATGTGATCTGGGATTGGAATCTGAGAAGCGGCGAATTCTATTTTTCCCCCCGCTGGAATGTCATTCTCGGATTGCCTGAAACGCAAACCATTTCATCACCCACCGATTGGATGGAACGGGTTCATCCTGAAGATGCTGCCCGGTTGAATCTGGCCATCTCAGATCACCTTCAGGGGTATTCCCCCAAGTTGGAATGTGAATACCGGGTAAGACACCAGGATGGCAGTTATCGCTGGATGGTTTGCTATGGACTCGCCCTGTTCGATGCCCAGAATAAACCCACCCGCATTGCGGGTTCACAGGCAGACATCACCGCCCAGAAAGAGATCGAAGACAAGTTAACCCAGCGCGCGCTGCACGATGATCTGACTCAACTTCCAAACCGGGCTTTATTCCTGGAACGGTTGAAGGGTGTCATCGAACATACCCGAAGCCTAAAAGAAAAATCCGCAGCTGTGCTCTTCCTGGATATTGACCATTTTAAATTGGTGAACGACAGCCTTGGATCACATGAGCGGGGACGAGTTGTTATGCGATTTTGCTCAACGGCTCGAACTGTGCACTCGCCCGGGAGATACGGTCGCACGCTTTGGCGGGGACGAATTTGCGATCCTGCTCAACCGCATCCAACATGAAGACGAAGCCATCCTGGTCGCGGACCGGATCCTGAAAGAATTGCAGAAGCCGTTCCGAATCCAGGGACAGGATATTGTTTCCAGCGCCAGTATCGGGATCGGGTTCCTTTCCAGTCAATACCAATTCCTGGAAGACCTGCTCCGCGATGTGGACACAGCCATGTACCATGCCAAGAATAACGGCAGGGGACGCTATGAATTATTCGACGTCAGCATGCACGAGCGCTCTGTCTACCGGCTCCAGTTGGAAGCCGAGATCCGGCATGGGTTGATCAACAATGAATTCGTGCTGCATTACCAGCAGATCTGCACCATCAAACCCTATGAGCTGGTCGGGTTTGAGGCGTTAATTCGCTGGAATCATCCCGTCCGCGGATTGCTTTTGCCGGATGAATTTATCTATGTGGCGGAAGAATCTGGGCTGATCGTGCCAATGGGTGAGTGGGTATTGCATCACCGCGTGCATTCAGGCGCAAAAATGGCATAAGCTGACCGGAAAACCCTTAAAGATGTCTGTCAACCTGTCGGCGGTGCAATTCAACGATCAACATCTCGTTCAAATGGTCCGCTCTGCCCTGGAAGACAGCGGTTTGGATCCAAGCCTGCTTGAGCTTGAACTGACCGAATCCGTGGCAATGCGGAATGTCGAAAAAGCCTCCAATATCATGATGGAATTACAAGATATGGGTGTGTTCCTATCCATTGATGACTTTGGCAGTGGATACTCTTCCCTGGATCACATCCGCAACATCCCGACCAATACCATTAAGATCGACCGTTCATTTATTAATGAGATCAATCAAAGCGACTCCGCAATCGTAGCTGCGATCATCACGATGGCTCACCAGCTTCATTTGAATGTCGTTGCCGAAGGGGTGGAAACAGCAGATCAACTTGCCATCCTGTCCAGCATTAATTGCGACCTGGTACAGGGCTTTTATCTGGGTAAGGGAGTGGCACAGGAAAACGTCGTGGATATCTTCCGCAAGAACACCACCAGCCTGCACAAATACGATTGATTTTATGAAATAAAGATCGACTTCGCTAACCTGCATGCCGGTATTGGACAGGCAGGTTTATTTTTTCCATCAGATCACAAACGGTAGAAACATCTTCGTCTTTTTCATGTACTCCTGGTAGATCGGACCGAAGAAACGGATGCACTCTGCTTCTTCGGCACGGGCTGTAAAGAAGAGAAAGATCGTAGCCGCAATACCCAATAGACCGCCAGTCAGGTCTGGAGCTTTAAAGAATAATCCCCATGCCAACCAGAGCAGCGAACTATAGATCGGATGCCGGATAAACCGAAAGACGCCGGTCGTTACCAGAGTGGTAGTTTTTTCGAACCACAGGAGGTAGGGTTCTTCCTGCCGGTAGCGGACAGGTTTTCCGCGCCGGACAAGTGCCTGGATGCCAAGAGCCAGCGGTACGAGACTGACCAGCAACAAAAACCACGAGATGAGCTGGTGCCCCGACAGAGGATCGCGAAACCAGACATCCAGATTCATGCAAAATAACGCCGCGATAGATATCCAGGCGAAGAATCGGTAAAATCCGTGGGATGCTGGTGAGCGCAACGATGCGCGCGATATGTATGCCAGCACCAGCGAGATCGCCCCGAAGAGTACCCATTTCCAGGCAGGATCCATCCTTTGCATCCTTTCAGACCCCGACGGCATCCAAATCCATCGTATCTGGATTTGGGGAAAATTACCACCCTACTGAGAGGTGCTGGACTGAACGTGGAGCCCCATCTTCTCCATATCTGCCATCAACCTGACCGGTTCAGCGAAGTGCCCCATCATCCACAAGCCCGGTTTGCGGGCGCTCCCATCCAGATACTGCAACAGAGCCGCCACCACCGGGACAGCGGTCAGGACGTACCCATCCGCATGGTCAACACTTGCCCGAAAAACAGCCGGCTTGCCATTCTTACTCCCCGCCGCCCGGACCATCAGTTCCACCCGGTAAGGTGGCTTATGAAATGAGCGCATCCCCCAGAAGATGAATTTGCCGATCGGGCCTACTGCGTTTGGCGCCACCTTCATCCATAGAAAAGCCAGCGGCATGACCAGCCAATCCGATATCCAATGCATTTCAGACATATAAAATCCAAGTTCTTTAAGCGAGGGATACATTTCCGGCAGAGGGAGCATCTCCTCGAAAAACATCGAATAACACTGCTTCCAACCGATATCTGAGCCGAAATCGATCCGGCGCATGCTGAAAGTGCCGGTTTTCGTCCAATGCCCGTCCTTATATACCTGCGATTGGTACTCTTTGAATGCCTCCACCAGTTCATCGACCGCTTCCGTGTAAGGCAGATCCTTGCCCATGTTGAGATAGCCCGCTGTGATGGCGCTCTCGACCTCGTCCATTTGACAGGCAGCATATCTCACCAACGCGGAAGGCAATCCGGGATGGAAGCCAGCCTCGGTGATGAAACACCTGCCCGCGGCTTCGATCTCCCCCGCAAGATGTTGTAATAAGTTGAGTTTTTTGGCACCAAGCTGCACATCGAGGTAATCGATTCCTGCATCCAACGCCGCCCGGATGACCGTCTCCGCGTGGGCAGTCGTTGGCGCGGCGACCACGACCATGGCGTGACCCCGATACGCTTCCCGAAGCGATAGACCGTCCGCGGCGTCTGCATACACGGCTGACACCCGTTCGCCGGGATACTCCCGGTTGAATTCGGCTGCCAACGCCTGCGCCTTATCTAGGTGCCGGGACGCCAGGGTCACCTGTGCATCTGAATATTCCAGTAAATAGCGCGCGATCAGTTTTCCGGTATAACCGGTTCCCCCCAGAATAAGCATTCGTTCCATCCGCCCCTCCACCTCTGCCAAGATTCATTTCCGTGTAAATTGTAGCATGGACGGCCCCCCCCAAATCCCCCCAAATCCAACAGGATTTTGAGGGAATTAATACGGGGGCGATCCTGTCGAATCTCCTCGATAAATGCTTCGGACCGAAGTACAGGACGATCCCAATTACCAGCACCCCCAACAGCGGACTGGCCGTCATGTAGAACATCATCGCCGGCATCAGGCTGACCACCCCGGTGAGGAGTGTGCCGGTCAGGTTGAACGAGAAGTGCGCCAGCACCGTGATGATCAGGCTGCCGCGGGTGTTGTTGTACAGCCAGGTGAAGTAGACCGTCAGGGTGGTGACCAGGAGCAGGTAGAACGGGAAGGGGATGCTCACCTGGGCTTGCCCGGTCAGGAAGAAGAGCGGAATGTGCCAGCAGGTCCAGATCACCCCCAGGATCAGGCTCGACACCAGCGCGTTGAAGCGCGCCTGCAGACGCGGCAGCGCGAACCCGCGCCAGCCGGCTTCCTCTGAGATCGGACCGGAGAACGCCACGATCGCCACCTGCCCCAGCAGCGCCGGGATGGTCATGCCGGGCTGCAAGCCCGCGGCCGGATTCCCCAGCGCGATGTACACCAGCGCGACCAGCAGCGGGGCGAAGAACAACGTCAGCGCCGCCAGGTACCAGCGCCAACCGGTCTTCCAGCGGGCGAACCCCGCAAACGTCCGCTTCACTTCTTCCTTGCCGCCGATGATCCACGAGACGATGAACGCGCTATAGGTCGGGCTGAACACCGACAAAAACCAGACCGGCGAGAAAGCCAGCATCGGCTGCCCCGGGAAGAAGGCCATATACCCGAACAGCACGCCGAACATCATGGCGTAGGTGAGGACGAAGAAGGAAACGAGTTGGTGTTTGACGATCCAGGGTTTCATGAGTGGCTCCGGCGCTTAGGCATGTTTGAATAATAAGATGTTACAGGATCGAACCGATGAACTCATCGATTTTTTGGTTTACCACCGCGGGATTTGCCAGCGCGGTGATATGGTGAGCGTCCGGGATGATCTCCGTCCGGATTCCCGGTATCGCCTTTTTCGCCATCAGGGTCACGGTTTTTGGATCGTAAATCTTTTCCCGGTCGCCAACCAATAGCAGGGTGGGTGTGTGGATCTTATCCAGTTCTTCCTGCTTGTACACACGCGGGAAGAGCTGGTTGGTGGCGCCGCCGTCACGCATGCACAAATAGAATAATTTCTCCCAGGCCTCATGATGAGGCAACCCCGCCCGCATCCACTCCAGACCATTCCGGATCATCCGGTCCGTGCCGGGCAGCCAGGGGAACATCATCCGCAGCATCTTGGGCAGGAACATGTTAATGAAGAACGGATTGATCGACTTGAAGGTCGCGGCCGGACCGATCAACACGATCCCGCGGACACGTTCCGGCAGGTGCATGGCGAACCCGGCGCTCAGGAAAGCCCCGAACGAGTTGCCCACCAGGAAGGTCTGCTCGATCCCCAATCCGGCCAGCAGGTCGGTGAACCACTCGGCCATCTCCTCCATCGACTTGATCGGACGGGTGGGCCGGCTCAGGTTGGCTTCCCCCAGCACGTCCACCGCGTAGGTGCGATAATGCTGACCCAGCGCGCCGGCGTTCGGATACCAGACCGCGGCTGTGGCGAAGAAGGCGTGCAGAAACAGGATCGGCGGTGCGCCGGCGGGACCGCTGGCGATCACATGCGTCTCGCCAAAGCGGGTGGGGATATACAGCTCCTCGTACGGCGCGGACCAGTGTGTCAGCACTTCCTGGTACGCGGAGGAGAATTCCTCGAACTGTTGCAGGGTGGGAAAGAGGGGAAGGGTCTCCGGCATGGTGACTCCTTGGATAGGAAGGATGGATAGGTACAATTGTACGCAAGGGTTGGGTTTTCACAAAGAAAAACACCCTCCGGGTTCGAAGGGTGCGGAATGGTTATTGTTGGTGCGTTCACCTCACTCGCCCGAAACGCGCTTACCCCTCTCGCGAAGAACGCTCGGGGGCGCAAAGTTCGCGTCTGAGCGCAGCGAAGAATCTCTCCCTGGGTTAGTGGGAAAATCGTCGGACCCTGCCGACCCGCATCCATCATCCCGCCACCCACTCGCTCTCTCAGCGCGGATTGTTTTTGCGCCGGTTGGCGAAAACCAGTAGCCCGAGCCCAACCACCAGCAGCGCCGCCCCGATCACCGTCCACTGGCTTTGACCGGACATAACACTGCCCAGCAACACGTTCAACCCCTGCAGCAGCCAGACTCCCCCAACCAGGATCATCAATATGGAGACAATGGTCAAGATACGTTTCATGCGGTTCGCCTTTCCAATGACTTCCATCCATTAATTAACACTGTACCCCGGATCACATGGAAATTCATCCGCATGTATGAAGTGAGGTCATGACACCCCGCGAGTTGGTGCGTTTACCCTACTTGCTACCCAGGCAAAAAATAATCAGCACATAAAGATTGTCAAAAACGCTTAGGCCAATCATAATTTATGGGATGGGGCTACTATGAGGCGGATCCACCTGTTTGAATTCACAGATTTATCCTGGTATCCTAAAACATTTCGGCGGATGCAGACCGATTACTTGCAGTTTGTGGCTACCCGCGGTTCAGGGCAAAAAGAATCTGATCCCTCTATTGACCCGAGCCTTGCAGCATGCTGGAACAACAGAGATTGTAGATTTGTGTTCTGGTGGGACGGGCCCCTGGTTGCGATTACAAGATCAGTTCAAGCAGGTCGGAATGTCCGTGAGCATCAAGCTTACAGACAAATACCCCCACCCCGAAGCCTTTCAAAAGTGGAAAGTTGCAGCGCGCCCGGGGATCCAATATCTTTCTGAACCAATCGATGCGATGATGGTTCCACACAACCTGAAGGGAATGCGGACGATTTTTGAGGGTTTTCATCACTTCAAACCAGACCAAGCCAGAAGCATCCTGCAGGATGCAATTGAGCAGAGGGTGGCGATTGGCATATTCGAGATCAGCCTGAAGCCGCCCTTTGGATTTATCCTATTACTGTTGTCGCCCTTGATGACGCTGATAAGCTATCTTCTGCTCACACCTTTTATTAAGCCATATACTTGGTACCGTTTCTTCTGGACCTATTTTGTTCCAGTCGTTCCAATGGCTACCTGCTGGGACGGGATTATCTCGCTATTGAGGGTATACTCGCCTGCAGACCTGAAGGAACTGACCGAGCCTTTACAACAGAAAGACTATGTCTGGGAAATGGATCTGGCTTCTACTGGAACACCGATATTTCAATACACTTACCTGTTAGGTTATCCCATTTGATGGGTCTCTCCAAACGAGATTTACAGAACTGGCAATCCTGGCTGAGCAGATACCAATTCCCATAGCTTGTCCGCCTCTAAGACAGGCTGCCAGGGTAACTTTTTGCCATTGTCCACCTCCCTCGAATATCGGGGGAGGATGCAAGGTGGGGGCGATTGGTTTCGGATTATCGTCCTATTCCCAACTTACCCTCTGATCCAAATATATAACAGTAAGAATGAGAAATATACAGCGATTCGAAATAAGTCTTCCACGTTGTTTTTGTCGAAAAAGTATAAATTAATTAATAATAATACCCTTATAAAGAGAAGCTGCATGATAGAAGATAAAACTATATGGATAATTTAAATAATCATAAATTAGGTTTTTTTTTCCATCTGGGAATATTTTTGAACCGATACTTACACCTACCGATCTTTCGAGGTTTTGACGGTTTTCATAACCATATAATATTGATGAGTAGAGAGAATATTTTAATAACAGAGAATATTTTTCCGATTCTTCGTCAAGATTAAAACCTATTTTTGGGGTCATATCTTTTTGTAATATTTCAAATAACAGCCTAAAAGACCCCTTATCATCATTATAAATATCTGAAAATTCCGAATTCTCACTAATAAGTTCGGGAGATATATTGTTTATTTGATTTTCTAGATCAGACACCTGTTGATATGCTTTTTTATAATCAGGTTGATATACAGTCTTCGGGAATTCTACTTGGATAAGACCATTCATTACATCCTCCTAAAATATTTGTAACTTTTGTGAATTTCTGATTCCTTCAATAAAAATAATACCTTTGATGGTTTACTTACTCTTAATAATATTTCATTAACCTACTGACCTTTTTTGAAACTAATTTGCTTATAAGGAATTACCAATTATTATAATAAGGTAATAATATTTTTGATGCTATATGCTCTTGATTCAGCATAGTTAATTCTCCACTTATACCTAATCCAACACTGACACATTCTTGCATAATTGGCACTAGTTCTTCAAAGTACCCATTTGCAGATTTATACCTCCCTAATAGGTAGGCATAGAAACCTAAAATTAAATTAAGCCCGTATTGGGGCATATCCTTGCCAGTAAAGATGCCCAACCCAAATCCTTTGGTATCAAGAAAAAAAACAGGCAATTGACCGTTTGGAACTTCATGCCATCTAAGTTTGCCAATAAAACATTTCCCTTTCATTCCAGTATGCTCCGATACAATAAATGGGGAATCATATTTCGTTTTTAATTCATCCTCAATTACCCCCATTTTTTGCAGAATGGCTTATACAATGATGGGGGAAACGAATTGTCAAATTGCTGACAAGTTCCTGTTCTTTCCCCGCTATTTCTTCCAAACAATCAGAGAGGCACCTATAAAGATGTATGACCCCGTAGATTCCTAAATTGTCGAAAGGCATAACATATAAATATGAGGGTTTCGTTTAATTTACGCTTATTTTAAATCTTCGTATGCTTCTTTGCTCATCCAATCAAATTTAATTCCAATGTGTTCTGGATCATAAAACCATATTTCGGAAGTTGTTAATATTACGTCCACATTACCCTCCATAATTAACGTCTTAATGTAAATTCAACTCACGAATGATTGTATGAGTTTCAATCCAATGCAGAAACTACAATAAGTACTACTAGCAGGGGGATTAGATTTCGCAATTGAGTTATCATGTTAGTCAATTAATAAATCTTGCGGAAGAAATTCTACCGGATTTTGTAATAATTCCTTAATTTTGATCATGAGGGCTCTATTCGAAACATTCGGATATATGTATTCCTTTAAATAGTTTTGTATATCATCTTCCTTGTTCAGAAATATCAATGAACATAAACCGTAGTAACAGATTATTTCTTTTGATCCTGGATTAATTTCATCAAGGTTTGTTTTGGTTAAGAGGTCAATTACTTTTTCAAAGATACTGTTTTTGCTACCTTGTTCACAGATTTTGATCCATAATTCAAGTATTAGATCACAATTAATTTTTGAGGATTGTGGTAATAGTACATTTCCTACATCTAATACACGCCAGCTTGCTTGGTGCCCATTTCTATTTCTCAAACTACCCGCAACTTCGAGAATCATCTCCTCTTGGGAATTCAAATCTGAAAGAAATTTCTAAGAACTTCCAGTAGACGAAGTAACACCTTTCTTGTCGTTTGCTTGAGAACCTCGACTCTTCGAAAGTGATCAAATTCAAATAATCCATAAAGAATTCCTTTAAGTAGGTGTCTTCTCTAATACAACACTTTCCTTATTTTCTAGGGCAATAAGGTCATTACCCGATAGAAAGAATGGCAAGAAACCAGCATATTCGGGGACAAAAAATTGTCGCGACATTTGGCTATTTTCATGACATTTCTGCCAAACAACGATATATCTCTCTATTTCTGACATTCATGTTCCTCCCTATTAAGTTATTGATCTTATGAACTGAATCTACAATATTAAATCCAGAAAATCGGTCAAGTAAGTATCAAATTTCAGCAAGAAATTATTCGAGTTTATTGGATAAATTTCCATTATTAGTGCCGTCTCATAATACTTTTCATGACACATATTTAATATCATTTCAATATCGGCTTTTGATGAAATTTCTGGATTGATTCCCTTAAGGGTGCTTACAATCAGCTCGTATAGCTGTTCACCTTGTTTAGAATTCTTGTTGTAACCACGCCAGCCAGTTTTCCAGTGGTGCATAAGGGCGGCTGATAAACCCAGATATTCCCTAACATCTTTATTAGACTTTAACTGAGAAGAGGAAACTAACGTAAAAATTGCAAAATAAATATTAGCAAGCACGACAAGGGCATCCGCAGTCCCATCGTTTTTCTTATCAATTCTTTTAAATATGAGCTCGCAATGCTCATTTCCTTGTAATAAAGCGACCCATTTGGAAGTAAATCTCTTGCGGTCCTATAATGTGTCAGTGCTTTGTTGTAGTCGCTATCATTAGCATCAAACCATCCCATTCCAATTCCTCATAAGCCCATTTAATTCCATATTGGTAACACTAATTTTATATGACTTCTTAGAATAATCCCCTTATAAACTCAATATTCTGAATTACGAATAAAATATCATATGGAATATGTCTTATCTAGATTAGGATCCGAACTCATACAACTAAATTATTTAAGATTTACAACTGGTCTATAATTGAAATGACTATTGGCAAATAGCTTCATTTCATCACCGAAGATCCGGTTTTGGAAGGATCGACTGGTCGTGTCACCTCCCCAACTCACTCCCCAAACTCCATCCGCAGCCTTTCCTTAATCCCATCCCCATCGGGCTTCAGACACACCTGCGTGTTCGGCTCGCCCGTCCCGCGGACTCCAAGTCCTCCCCCGAAATTTGGGGGAGGATGCAAGGTGGGGCTCACTTAATAATGATCGGCGTCTTGCTCGGGATCAGAATCGGCTGCAGGGTCAGCCCCGGCCTGATGAAGAACGCGCAGGCGCTCAGGCTCAGGTCGCCATACGACTCGCTGCGCGCCAGCACCTTGCCGTTCGTTCCGATCACGATGAACTGGTACAGCACCGTCGCCTGGCTGAACTTCTCCGCCCCGATGATCGCACTTGACTTCACCACCGACCGGTACAAACCATCCCCCTTCGGGTTCATCACCGAATACGAATCCCATTTGGTCGAGTCCGAAGACTTCTGGTCGAGCAGACGCAGGTACAGCTCCACGTGCTTCACATTGACCGTGTTCGACAACTGGACGGAGACCTCCACCGAATTGGGCTGGCAGCTTCCGTAGTAAAACGCGGAGGTGGAAAGCCCCGGGCTGAACGTCAGCTCCGCCGGAACCAGGGTGGGCGTACCAGTCGTCGTGGCAGTCGCCGTGGCTGTGGGGGTGGGAGTTTCCGTGAATGTCGGTGTGTCTGTGATCACCGGGGTCGGGGACACCGTCGCCGTGGGGGTGATCGTGTCGGTCGGCGCGCCGACGATAAAGGTCACCTCGTCGTATTCGCTCCAGGCATCCGCTCCGGTCTGGGCGCGCACCTTCAACGTGTACTCGCCAGCCGCGGGTGGTGACCAGATCCAGCGGAAGGTGGCCAGTTTGCCACCCCCCTCCGCGGGGGAAACGCCCAGCGGCGCATCGTTCAATGTCCATTCCAACTGGCGGATGCCGGCCTCATCGGAGCCGTGCGCCACAAACTCGTACGGCGCCAGCGGGATGCTCATCCCGTCCAGCGGCGCATCGATCCAGGCTTGCGGGGCGTCTCCACCCGGGAGGACGAACGCCTGCCGGGAAGCTTTGCGCGGCGTCGCACGCCGCGAGTGCAAGAACCAGTAAAACCAGGGTGAGTAAGCGGATCGTCTTCATGGCTGCCCTATCTGGTCGCTCATTTTGTCGGATGGATTGCGGAAGTCCCAACTATCGGCGCCGCCTTTCAGGCAGGGCACCCAGTCCCACGAACTGTCGGGGCTGTAACAGGCTTCCACCGCCTTCATGTGTGATATGCCGCCGAAGTACAGCGGCTCATTGATCTCCCCGCCTATATTGAAGAGTTGGGTCGATATCACGATCGACTCGCCCGGCTGCAGCCACGGGATCTCCAATTGTTGCGCCGGGTACAGCAAACCGGTGTTGCTGCCGTTTTCACCATCCACGGAGAGGTGGATGCGGTACTTGCCTTCATCCGCCTGCTTGACACCTGATGCTCTCGATGTTGACCTTGCGGGTGATCTGGATGGTGATCATCCCGGGCCGGTTTCCACCTCCCGGCGCCGTGTGGACGATAATGGATGGGTCCAGGCAGACGGCGTCTTTGCCGTGGAAGTAGGCGCTGTACGGATCGATGCAGGCGAGCTGGGCGGCGACCGACCGCTCTTGCGCCAACTCCTGTTGGATGGCTGCCGCCAGCTTCTCTTCGCACTTGGCGATCGCGCAGCCCTCCTCGATCACCGAGAAATCCAGACCGGTTTCCTCTTTCTCGGCTTCGATGGCGCTCTTCATGATGACCTTTGCCAGGTTCTTGGAAATCACCTCGTCCGATTTGGGCGGGTTCTCCGGGATGCCGGTGTAATACTTGATCACCTTCTCCATGGTCCACTTGATGGCGCCAATGCACTTTTCGTTACCTCCGCACCAGGGGATCGTCTCCGCGATCACCTTGGCGATCTCGGTCTTCCACAGGTCGTACGCCCACAACATCTGGTCGTAGGCATCGGTGAAGGTTTTCACCGCTCCCTTCAACAGACACCAGGCATCCCAGTTACCGTCGCATTCCTCCTCGGACTTGGCTAAGGTGCCGTACGGTGGTGGGCAGATCTCCGTCCCGGGTGCGAAGGTGCCGGTCGGGTCTACCTCTACGATCACGCAACCCCAACGATCACCGAGCTCGAAGGTGGGCGGCACATACGTCTCGCGCAGGATCTTCACACTGTAGATGCTGTTATAGGGGGAAGCCAGCGGCGGCAATTCGGATGGCAGCGGCGGCGTATCGTGCCGCAGGGCCACCGTGTTGGTAAATTTGGTGTACCCACTGGTTTCCAGACGGGGCAGCACCCGGAAGTAGATCGTAAAGGCGGAATCGGGTGGAACCTGCTCGTAGAACCAATTCGATCCGTAATTGTTTACCTCACTGCCGGCTCCCCATCCCATGTCTTCCGCCGGTGTGCCGTCAAAGAGCAGGTACTGCATATGTTCGGTGAAGGTGCCCTCGCTGCCGTGGACGTATTCCTTACCATCATAGTAGTAGCAGCCGGCGTAGATCGGCTTCGCGCCCATGTTCCAGTAGTCGTCGTTCGGGAAGGGGGATGCCGAAACCTCGATGCACACATCGTCTGCTTCTGAAAGGCTGCTGGCAATCCACTTGAACTCATACACCTGTTCGTTCACCGGTTTCTGGTCCGAGAAATTGGTCCCGGTCACCCATTCGCCGATTCCGTTGAGGCACATCCCTTCGCCTTCCTGCGAACAGACCAGTAGATACCGAACGATGGACAGCACCTTCGTAATTGCCAATGAATTTCAACTCGCTGCCGATCCAACCCCACACCTCCATCGACAGGTCGAAGTCGGCCGCGGTGAAGGTGGGCATCTTCTCGGACAGGTAATCGTACAGGTTCAGCTTTCACCCCGCTTTTCGGCTGGAACATGCGGTGATCTTCCGGCACGCGGAAGGATCGGGCGCCGTTGATGGAGAGGTACAGGTAAGCCAGATCCATCTGGTAGGGCAGGATCAGGTCGCCATTCTCCAGGCGGATACCACCCGATGCGCCGAGACCACGCTGGCTGCCCTGGCAGTCGTTGGCGATGAGGTCCAGCGTGACCGGGGCAGACATCGTCTCACCGGCGGCGTTGAAAGCGGATACGGTGTATGTCACCAGCCCGAATTGCTTGGGCAGCTTGTACCCGTATTCGTATTCCCAGGTGAGAAAGTTGGTGACAGGCGGCAGGGTCGCGATCCGTTTGAAGGCTCCGCCATCCTGCGAACGGTACAGGAAGAAGCCGTCTTCGTTTTTGGTCTTGTCGACCGTTGGGTCGGAAGAATCATTGAAAACGGGGGCATTAAAATTCAAGGTGACGTCGCATCCCGTGAATTTGGGGAAGATCACCGGTTCAATGGGTAGGGAATCAGGTTTGCTGCCGGTCTTTTCGTCCAGCCAGAACTGGATATCCTGGAGGGATGGAAGCTGGAAGCCTCCCTTTTTCTGGCCTTCTTCATCCGGCGGAGGGGGGATTCTCACTTTCCCCCTCGGGTTGTGGAATTTGCGAGACGTCCGGAGGAGGCAGGGCTGCATCCATTCCGGTGAAGCCCTGGATAATATTGGGGTTGGTGATCGGGGCGGGGGGAACGGGCAGGTCAATGGATGTGTCCACCGGCAGCACCACGGCGGGGTCGCTGATCTCCGGGTTGGCTTCCGCCAGTGCGGTGGGCTCGATCCCTTCGGCTGCGGCGATGCCTGCCAGAGTATCCCCTTCTTTAGCTGAGGTAAGGGGTGACCATCGCGACGGCTTCCCCCACATGGATCAGGACCGGGTCCGAGACACCCGTCCCGCCTTCCGTGTTCGATGCTTTCGCCACCAGGATAAAGACACCGGTTGCGCCAGGTTGCCACTTCCAGGAAGTCGCGAATTCCGGCTGACCCCATCCTTCGGGTGCGCTCACCTTTTCGTAAGAGCTGCCCGTTGATGTACAGTTCGATCGAGGAGATCGTCCCACCGCCCATGGCCTTGGCAGCCACCGGGAATGGTTGAGTTCATCGGCCAGCCGGCAGGTGCGTCCTGTGCATAGAGCTGCACATGCACCGGCGTGGAACCGGATTGGAGTTGGTTTTCAACAGGGGGAATTTGCAGAAGAAAGTAGGCGCCAACACCCAGGATAACGACACAAAGCCCGACAAATACCGCCAAGACAACGATGAATAGTGTCCGGTATTTCATAACCCCTCCAGGTCGGACATGTCTTAATGATTACGATTAGTATATAACCGGGAGGGGAAGAATACAATCACGGAATTTGTGCCAGGGTTGGAACAAGACTTACCTATGCCTTTTCTCTGCGGCGTTAAGTAGGGTAGCTCCTCCGGTCAGGGCATCCCATTACCTTTGATCAGCAATAGATACAGGGTGGTGGAAGTGGAGAGCAGGGTCAGGTACGGTGTGATCTTGTGGAGTTTGTGGACGAACTCCGGAAAGACCTTATCCATGCTCAGCAACGCGCCGGTCGCCATGGTTGCCACAAAGAATAGACCGGTGAGAACTATCACGGTAATCTGGATCGGGCTAAGCGGGGATAGTTGATTCATTTTGTAGATCGTCATTGCCAGGTACACGATGATCCCAACCGTGATCAATTTGTGTACGGTAAAAACGAACATGTGGTAGGGCTTGCCGGTGCGGCTCAGTGCATATCCGAACACAAAGAGCAGCAGAAAGGCTATGCCGGTTAGTACGATTTTCCATTGGGTGGTACTCATTTCTAATCCTTTTCGTTGGTTTTGATCCCATCCCAGAAGAGGTCAAACCCCTGCCGGATGGTTAATTCCAACCCGTTGGGGTTGGATTGCAATCGAATGTAATTCATCATCGCGACGATATCCTGGTACAGGAATCCACCGATCAGGTCGATCGGTAACGGCTTGATGCTGCCTTCCTCCAGACCCTTTTGGATCGCCTCGTAATAGAAGCTGAAATACTTCCCCGATTCAAGCGAGACTTCCAGCGGGATTAAACCTGAATCCCTGACCTGCTGCGAGTATTGATACGCCAGTGGATTATCCAATAGCCAGCGTATGGAGCCATCCCAGATAGTGAAGAATTGATCACGGGCAGACAAACCGGGAGTCAACAGATTATGTATGGTTTCACCTTCCTGTTTGCTGATCTCCAGGACGAGTGCGTTAATGAGATCCTGTTTGGTCGGGAAGTATAGGAATAGTGTCCCCGCGGCTGTCCCCGCCTCATGGGCGATCTCCGCAGTGGATGTATTCTGCACACCTTTCGCAGCAAATAGTCTCAACGCAGTGGTGATTAGTTTTTCTCGTTTTTCAGCGCTCAGATTGCGGACCATGGGTAACCCTTTCCCGATATTCTATATTGACTGACTACTCAGTCATTATAGAATAGAACCTTTCCCCTGTCAAGGGTTTTGGGGCACATTACTCCGATAAAAACATTGCCCCTTCGGTGGAAGGCTTACTTTTTCGGGAGGGTCCTCCCACTAGTGTATTTTTTTTGGGTAATTTCTATATCAGGAAGGAGTAGAAGCAGGGCGCAAGGACTTAAACTGCAGGTTGAATGAGCTCGTCATTTGCCAGCCACATCTGGGTAAAGCCACGTTCTAAAGAACCGGGTCGCCCAGGGCATGAGGAAATAGGTCATGGCAGGGATCAATACCAGTAGTGTAATAAATATCACGACAGGCCTCGGCCAGCCATGAAGCAGTATGTTCAACAGGGTGGAGACAAGTAGCAGGGAAGGATAAAGAACCAGGATGGTAATAATTGCCATTTTGGATTTTGCCGGCGGGTTGGATGGCGAGTTGTGATTTGGCAGGTTGAACCACGATACCAACCCGTGCTGTTCCGAGACCTCCATCTGTCCAATTGTCAGCATCTCCGATTCCTTGAGCCAGGCATCGCGCTCTGCCGATTCCATAAAGACCTTCAGGTTTTCATACGAATCAAATCGGACTACAATCACCACTTCCGGGTGGGCGAGATCACGAGGACGAATCAGGTCTGTACCCAGATAACCATCGAATTGCCGGACTATTGGGGTCATGCCTTTGACCCACTCTTCAAACTCACCCAATCGACCCGGTTTGACCTGCCGCACAATCAAAGCGGTCACCGGTTCCGGTTTTATATTTTCGCTAGATTCCATTCGACTGCCGTCCCTGACACATTGACAAAAACCTGGTCTGCCAGAGTCGTCTTGCACACGAATTGATTATTTTGGCGTAGCTTTGTTCCGCTGAACCCTGGCACCCATCAGATTAGCGGGGCATTCTACCTTTTTCAATTCAGCGTACAAGGAAGTATTTCGGTTTCCTGATTCCCTATCCGCAATTTAATTTAGTCCGAAGCCATCTCGCGTAGCTTGCAGACCGTGTTCCAGTTGCGATCGGTCATTGGCACACCCAGGCACTTTTCACTGCCGGCAGCCAGCTTTGATCTGCCCACTCCCTTGGGCGCGTGAAGATAGAATACGTTTCCTATCAGACGGTACGCTTCAGACTCACTCTTCAAATGATCCAATTTCGCGAAATCCGGTGTAGTTGGTGTGGAAGCCAGAAATCCAAGGTGCAAATAACCGGGCTCGGTTTCGGCTTCAGGAAAGGGATTATTCGCGATCACTTTGCTTAGCTCCACGGGAGTTAGCAAGAGTACCTGCGGGGCAAATCCACGCAGCTGGTTTACCTCATTTCGAATTCGTTCGGATAGCTGCGAGGCACCTTCTGCTGCGATTTTAAATACAGCATTTCCGCTCTGGATGTAGGTCTGCACGTTTTGGGCGCCCAGGTTTTCCAGGATCGACACCAGCTCTTTCATCGGCAGAATGCTGTTTCCGCCGACGTTGATTCCCCGGAACAGTGCAATAAAGGTTTCCATGGTTAATGCTACCCAATCCGTTTCGTAATCGGATGGTCATCCTTTAGTTGAAGCAAATCCCACAGATTGCCGTAAAGATCTTCGAATACCGCCACCATCCCGTAATCAGCCTGTTTGGGTTCTCTAACGATCTTGATTCCCTGCGCCAAGAAGGTTGTTGTAATCTCTCCAGAAATCGTCCGTGTTCAGAAACAGGAATACCCGTCCGCCGGTTTGATTTCCGATAAAGGGCTCCTGTTCCGGTTTGGATGCTCTTGCGAGCAGGATAGTTGTCCCCGTGGAACCGGGTGGGGAAATGACGACCCAGCGCTTATCCTGTTCCGGTTGATAGGTGTCTTCGAGCAGGACAAAGTGTAGTTTGTTGATGTAGAACTCCAGCGCTTCATCGTAATCTTTTACGACCAGCGCAATGTGCACAATGGATTGTTTCATTTTTTCCTTCTGATTATGGAATAAGATCAGCCTGATATACCTGAACTGGTTGAACCAGGATTTTTACCTGGTCACTATATCCTGGAGCTAGGCCATTTTTGATATGAATACGATACCTGTGACCACATCAAGGGTATTTACCAGGACATGAACGATGATCCCGATGGTAATATTCTTCTTCCGCACGGTGTAGATCAAAGGCAACAAACCGATCGTTCGGGTAAGGATCATCCAGGGTGTGAAGGTGTGATAAACCGCGAACAGAAAACTGTGCAATACCGGTGCATACTTTCCGCTCATTCTTGGCAGCAGGTATCCCCGAAAATACAGCTCTTCCACCACGGGCGCCAGGACAGCCATGAAGACGAAAAACAGGGCGTAGGTCAAGATCAGGGTGGCCTTGGAGTAATCGCCGCTCAATCCAAAATCCAACCCGGGCAGCCAGGAGAATATCTTTTCCTGTAAAAACGCATCCACCGGTTTCATCAGGGTAAAGATGATGCCGGTTGCAACAAATACGATCAGTACCCAAACCAGGGTTTGCCACCACGGGATCGCTTTCCGGTAGCTGATAATGCCATCCAGCGTGTAACGTCCGGTTTTCTTCTTGCCCTGGTAAAGCAGGTATCCCAACTCAACGGGAATTAGGATAAAGGCTCCGGCCAGGACAAGCGCGAATATGGGCGGATAGCCCTTTGCCAGGACAGGTTGACGAACCAGGAAATAGAAGCAACCTGTCAGGATCCCGGGCAACATATGCAACAGGATCGATTGCAGAAGAGAATGCTTTTCAATATCAGATTGGTTTGTCACTTTTTGTCCTCAGCTCAGAGATAAATTTTCCGTTATTAATACTGAGATGATTATACTGAAAAGCGCGAAATTTCTTTTGGGGTTTCTGCATAAATACCGTCCTTCTTAATCCATGATTCCGACCAAAAGATAATCCAGAGAACTTTTTTAAGAGTGTAATTTCCCCCACCAAAGCCTTAGATAACACATTGTACAATGTCACCCAAGTGTTTTATTCAAACCTCATAATAAATCTAGTTGGTTATCAGCCGTTGAATGATCGAAAGCGGGAAATGTATGTATATCTGGATTAAATTTCTACATGTATTGGGCGTTTTTGGATTTCTGCTGGCTCACGGTGTGTCGATCGGTGTGGCATTCCAGCTTCGGCGGGAACGAAACCCGGAACGAATCGGCGCGCTCTTAAGCTTATCGGGAAACTCGATAGGTTTTCTGAATGGTTCGATCATGATCCTGCTATTGACCGGAATAATCAGCGGGTTTATGGGACATTGGTGGGGAACAGGCTGGATCTGGTTATCCCTGGGATTGCTTCTTGGTATCTCTGTGTATATGTCCATCGCCGTGACGGGGTACTACCATCGGGTTCGTAAAGCGATCGGGGTGGAGTATATGGTGAAATACAAACCGTTTCCACCCGTTGATCCCGCCAGCGCTGAAGAACTCAATGCGCTTCTTGACCAATCGCGCCCGGTCATGCTGGCATTAATTGGTCTTGGCGGTCTGGCATTTATCACCTGGTTGATGCTGTTTAAACCCTTCTAAAGCCTGGCTGTCCATTGATTTATTCGGTGTAAATGGAATAAATGTATATATTTTATTCGCAGTTCGGGATGACCGTACTGCCGGATATGTATGAGTTGGATTAATTTGTTAGAATGGTGGCTTAATATCTACTTTCACGCACCTTCAAAGCCATCCAGCACATTGGCGGCGTTTACACCCAATTCCTTGGTGGCATACCCACCCTCAAGAATGAAAAACCACGGTAGACCGAGCCTACTTCACCCGCGCTCCCAGTTTGAAGAAATCATCAGTCTGCAACAAAAACTTGCCGATCGGATCACCCACAAATATATCCAGCCCAAGGGATACGACCAGCGCATCTGCGTTATGTTGTTCCACCCGTGTACACGCCATCTCCAGCGCTGTGAACCACGTCTCGGATGGGGTGCCGGCAGGAAGAGGCAGGTTCAAATTAAAACCCTGACCCTGACCTTCTCCAGCCTCATCGGAGTAGCCCAGAAGAACGGGAACTCCATGCGGGGATCTCCATGGATGCTGACATACAACACATCCGAACGATCGTAAAAAATGCTCTGCGTTCCGTTCCCGTGATGATAATCGACATCCAGAATGGCCACCCGCTCACAACCGCCGTTGAGCAGCGCCTGTGCTGCGACTGCCGCATTGTTCAGAAAGCAGTAGCCTCCCATAAAGTCGATCCCGGCGTGATGTCCGGGCGGACGAGTGGCGCAAAACACACTATTCTCGCCGGAACTTAACAGCGCCGCTGCACTAACCGCGGCATCGGCGCCGGCTTTTACAGCAGCCCATGTCCCGGCCACCATCGGGGTGCCATTATCCATTGAGTAAAGACCGAGCCGGGCGATGAAATCATCCGGTTCGAGGTCGCTGCGCAATGTCCGCACCGGCCAGACTGATGGGAAAGGTTGGATTTTTGCATTTTCTGGATCGATGGCAACCCATTGATTCCAGGCGGTTTCAAGGAAACGACAGGTAACCGCTGCTGAATGAACCTGTCTTAGTATCTCGCGCTACTACCGATGGCGCACAACCTGATGTCCGCGGGTAGAAATTTCCTGTATAACGAAGTTCGCCCTGGCGGGAGTCTCAAAACACGGTACCAGATTGCCGCGAAAAAATTCACGTTCTGGAGCGTGCTGTTCGTGGAGAGGTGAAAAGATCGTGATCATGTAGAAATTATATACCGGGATGGAAATGGGATTGATGGAGCAGACTTTCCGGGCGGTATGATGCAAACCGGCAGACTTAAGCCAACAATCCTTCCCGCCCCATATCAAACGTCCGTTTGCCGAACTAGTTGTCGTTCACGCCAATGCCTACGAAAAATTGGAAACGAAATCAAACGTCTTCCTGTGAAAATATACTATTAACGATAGTCCTTCCCTTTAATCTGGCGTTCGGGCAAGAGACTTTTTAAGTAAGGCACCCGCTGCCTGATTAGCGACCGGCTTTGCGATGAGGAAACCCTGGACATATTCACAGTCCATTGATTTGAGTTTGGATAGCTGATCGTCTGTCTCCACACCCTCCGCGATCACTTTCATTCCAAAACCATGTGCGAGATTTAGAATTGTCTGGACGATCCCAGATCCATCATCGTTTGAGCTGAGCCGGTTGATGAAAGTCCGATCGATTTTAAGAGTATCTATCGGAAGGGTATGAAGATATCCAAGCAATGAATATCCTGTGCCAAACTCACCAATTTGAACTTGTATCCCGAAATCAAACATCCTGGTAAGCAAGGCAGAGATATAAGTCGGGTTTTCCACAATCAAACTTTCGGACAATTCCAATTTCAATGATCCGGGATTCAATTTGTTCTTATGCAAGATCTCGACAATTTTCTCAACAAAATCTTTTTCAGCACACTGTTTGGGTGAAATATTTACATTTACCGTTAGGGGCGGATCTCCGGGATATTGCTCCTGCCAAACGTGAATTTGTCGGCAGGCTTCGTCTAAAACCCAATAACCGATCGGAACGATCAGACCAATTTCTTCGGCAGTGGAGATGAATTCTGGTGGTTGTAACAGTCCCCGGGTTGGATGTTGCCAGCGAACCAATGCTTCAAATCCAATGATCCTGTTTGAACCGAGGTTTATTATTGGCTGGTAAAATACGATAAACTCATTGTTTTCCAAAGCTGTTCGTAAGTCTGTCTCAAGCCCCAGGCGGGTCATCACTCTGTCAAGCATTTCTGTATCAAAAATTTCAATCCGACCACGACCCTGCCGCTTGGCATGATACATGGCGATGTCCGCATCGCGCAGAATATCCTCCGGCCTCTCATATCTGGCATCGCTGAACACGATACCCATGCTTACTGACAAAAATACTTTATAACCTCCCAAATCAGAAGGCTTCGCAATGATTTCCTGGATGCGTTTAGTAATATTTATATAATTTGTTGAACCGTCTACTTCTTCAATTAAGATCACAAACTCGTCACCGCCTAATCGTGCAACAGTGTCTACAGTACGTACGCTGGCTGATATTCGGCGGGCACTTTCTATTAACAATAAATCGCCGATATCGTGCCCCAAACTATCATTAACCATTTTGAAGCCATCCAGATCCATAAAGATGACCGAAAAAGAATATCTAGTATTCCGCCTGGCGCGTTCCATCGCTTGTTTTAATCGGTCCACTAATAAAACGCGATTGGGCAAATTTGTAAGCGGATCATGCAATGCGGAATACACGAGGTGCTTTTCCATCCGCTTGCGTTCGGTGAGTTCGTAAACCAATTTTTCGTTTGCAAGACTAAGCTGCTCCGTCCGTTCCACCACCTGTTGTTCCAGATTTGTGGTTAATATCTGCAGGCGCTCGATCATATGATTCAAGTAAATATTCACTTCTCCAAATTCATCCGAGTTGGAAACAGCAATTCGACGGTTAAGATCGCCATTTTCCACTTCTCGAAACAATTCGATCATCTTCCGAAATGGGACAGAGAAATAGGAGACTAATCGGAAAGACAGGAAAGCGCCCACAACGATAGCCCCAATACCGGCATTGATGATGATTAATAGCGCATTTCTCAAAAGTTCAGGGGTACGGGTAGTATCCTCATAGATACGGTCCATTTGGTGATAGGCAGCGGGTATTATCAGAAGCAGGCTGATCAATGCCAATCCGATAATGGCAATGGACAATTTCATCCAGATTCGCATCCCTTTCAACCCAACCAGTTGTGCTTCAAGTTGTTGGGGAAGCAATGCCTGGATGACCGGTTTGAAGAATTGATCGAGGACCAGATTGCCTGCAATCAAGTTCACCAGGCTCGCGGCAACCGCGGCATGGCTGATTTGACTGACTTGCTGAAGACTAATGTGGAGACTGAAATATCCGTAGGCTAATGTCGGAACCAGTACAAATATGTAAAACTCAATGAACTCTAATAGGATATATCTATAGGCAGCAGAATTCGCTTGCGACCAGGCACGTTTTCCCTGTTCCGAGTTGGTGTCGATCTGTCCGGGTTTCCTGATTTTCGAGAGTTGAATTTGCAGGTCTTGATTGAGCAGGTAAAATTGCCCAAGTAAAAGGATATTTCTTACCAACATGGCGATTATGCCAAAGATCAACAGGGGAATGTAATGGGCTTTGTCTAATTCCGCATTCGATTGAGCAGGCATGACGGTTAATAAGATCGTCAATGGAGTATTGACCAGTTGCGTCATTATCAGTATTACGATCGGATACCACCAACCTGTGCGGTTGAGTAGTTTCTCAAAGAAAGTTGGTGGACTGTTTTTATACATTTTTTAATTATGCAAAATATAAAAATATGAAATACCCCACAAATAGTACACATTGTGGTATTCTGCCGAATAAATATTTACACCTGTATATATCTATCATCGCTCAAGGAATCAGAGGAGTCAATCAAGCATGTAACCAAGCAGACGAGAGACCATCCGGGTGAATAACCACGAAGGACATGTTGACCGGTTAGGTGTTTGGTCTGTGATATAAAATAGGGGTGATAGGGGGAGTTGAGTGATTGGTTGATGTTTTTCCGCCCATGTAGAAATTGCCAGACCCAACCGTGCCGGATATATTGCGCTCATTGGTAGTATTTTCAATGGGAATTAAAACTGGGAGCTTACATTTTTCCAAATGCGCCCTTCAAAGCAGGATAAAGCTCATGATATATGAGGTAAGCCTTCTGGTAGATCTCCACCTGGTCTGGGTCTGGAAGGGTAATCCCTGTTGTTTTCACACAAGCCTTGCAGGCAGATCGCACATTCGGCCAGACCCCTACCCCCACACCAGCCAGAATTGCCGCGCCATAGGCAGCCCCTTCAGTCGTATTTACCGTGGCCAATTCCACACCCAGTACACTGGAGAGAATCTGCCGCCACAAGGCGCCCTTCATTCCGCCACCTGAAGCATAGACCTGCGTAATCCGCTCCAATCCTGCGCTTTGGATGAGGCTGAAAATGTCTTTCAGCCCGAATGCCACACCTTCGAGGACAGCCCGCGTCAGGTGCGCCTGGCCATGCCGAAGGGTCAGCCCGATGAATGCCCCGCGCGCCAGTGGATCCGGATGGGGAGTGCGTTCACCGCTCAGGTAAGGGAGGAACTGCAAACCATCGCTTCCTGCCGGAACGGATTCAGCCTCCTTCAACAATTCGTCAAAGCTTTGCCCGGGCGCGAATGAATCACGATACCACTGCAGGCTCCCCGCGGCCGAAAGCATGACACCCATGAAATGCCACATCCCAGGAACAGCATGGCAGAAGGCATGCAAGCGGCCTTCAGGTTCGATCAATGCGGATGGCGTTGTGGCGAATACCACCCCGCTGGTACCCACGGTGACTCCAACGATCCTGGGCTCCACTGCTCCGACCCCGACTGCCTGGGCGGATTGGTCTCCTCCGCCTGCTACAACCGGTGTGCCAGCTTTCAACCCCGTCGCTTGAGCAGCCGCTTTCGTGACCAGCCCGGTGATCTCCGTACCTTCGTAGGTTGGAGGCATCCAGGCAGGATCGATACCCAACGCCGACAAGACCTCTGTAGACCAATCTCTCGCCTTCAAATCAAAAAGAACAGTGCCGGAACCATCGGCTTTGTCCATGGCATATTCACCGGTCAATTTGAATCGAATGTAATCCTTGGGTAATAATACATGCCTCGCTTTGGCATACACTTCTGGTTCATGCTCCCGAACCCACAAGATCTTCGGCGCAGTGAAGCCTGTCAAAGCAACGTTACCTGTGATCTGAATGAAACGTTCCCTGCCAATGCGTTGATAGATTTCATCGCACTGGTGTTGGGTTCGTTGGTCGTTCCATAAAATGGCCGGGCGTAAAACCTTCCCGGCCTCATCCAGCAGAACGAGCCCGTGCATCTGCCCGGTCAAGCCGACGGCTTGAATGCTTTCGGCACTGACACCGGTTTTTTCCAGAACCGACCGGATACTGACCGCCACCGCATTCCACCATTCCTGCGGATTCTGTTCCGACCACAGCGGATGGGGCGTTTGAAGGGTATGGGGTGATGAGGCAACAGCAATAACATCGCCCTTCTCATCCATCAGGAGGGCTTTACTGGAGGTTGTCGAGGTGTCAATTCCAAGAAAGTACATACCGTTTCTTCTATTTTACTGAAACCGGGCAAACAAACACCGGATCATTGACCAACATCTTTCGGCCACCGGTTATTTCGAATCCACCTGAGAGGCGAATGTCCTCCGAGGAACTCCCAACCATCACCTTAATTGACCCTGATTCGAGAACCAGGTTCAGTTCATTGTCATAAAAAGCCAATTGATCAATCGGCAGGTGGAAGGTAACGGTTTTCATTTCACCCGGTCTCAGCATGAGCTTGGAATAGCCTTTCAGCTCTTTGATTGGCCGGGGAATGGATGCGTACTCATCAAAAGTATATAACTGGACCACTTCCGCGCCGGTAACTTTTCCGGTATTTTTTACTTTCACTGCGATCACAACGCTCTCCCCTCTGGATGCCTGTTTCCGGCTCAACACGAGATCTGAATATTCGAAGGAGGTATAGCTCAATCCATGACCAAAGGGGAAAAGCGGGGTGGCCTTCTCGTCGACGTAATCCGTATACCAGTGTGATTTTGTTCCGGATGGTTTGGAGTTGTAGAAAATTGGGAGCTGTCCCGCGGACCGCGGGAAGGTGATGGGCAGTTTACCACCCGGATTCTCATCTCCGAACAACACATCGGCGATGGCAGATCCGCCTTCTTCCCCGGGCAGCCAGGCTTCGAGGATCGCATTGGCATCTTTCGCCAATTGAGGGATGGCATAAGGCCGGCCTGTGATCAGGACAACGGCAACCGGCTTTCCGGTGGCCTGTATCGCCTGGAACAATTCTTCCTGGATACCCGGCAGGCGCAAATCCGCGCTGTCACGTGTCTCGCCAGTCGTGCACTCTGGTGTCAAGCCGGATCTATCTCCCAGAACCAACACAACCGCTTCTGCCTGTTTGGCTGCTTCAACCGCCTGCTGGATGGATGATGGATCCGGGTCAACATAATCGCATCCCTGCGCGTATATCACTCGTGTAGCAGATGAAACCGCCCCACGAATGCCATCCAATACCGTGATTATCTTCACTTCATGCTGGGCCAACTTGTCCAAATCCACATCGCTGAAGGCAGAATTCTCTGGGCGCTTGAGTTCCATCATTTGCCGCATGGCAGTATAGGAATAGTCTGCCAATTGGTTGCGGCCTGAGTTGGCATTCGGTCCGATGACCGCCAGTGTCCGGATGGTTTTTTGCAGGGGAAGCATGCCGTCATTCTTTAACAGCACCATGCTTTTCCTGGCAATCTCCCGTGCAAGTTGGCGCTGTTCAGGTGAATCATATACTTCCAGCACCCGGCTTTCATCTACAAATGGATTCTCAAACAAGCCCAATTCAAATTTCATTCTCAGATGCCGCTTAACCGCCTGATCGATAGTCTCCAAGGACACATCACCCTTTAACAGTGCAGCCTTGAGCGCGTCACCATAACAGACAACGGTCGGAAGTTCGACATCGATCCCAGCGTTCAGTGCCATCCGGGCTGCATCGGGGAGGGAATCCGCCACTTTATGAAAATTATGGAGCATGATCAGTGATTCATAATCCGAAACAACCAGACCATCAAATCCCAGTTTCGTGCGTAAAATGTCGGTAAGGATCCGCCTTGACGCGCCAACCACTTCGCCATCCAATTCCGGATAAGCGTTCATAATGGAAGCCAGTTTCGCATCACGGATAGCCGAGCGGAAGGGCGCCAGGAAGGAGTTATAGATTTCATTCATTCCCATATGGACAGGTGCGCAGTTGAGGCCACCCTGGGAACTACTGTGCCCGATAAAATGTTTCCCGGTGGCAGCCACTCCTCCAGCGAGGTCATCCGTTTGCAGACCTTTGATAAACGCTACCCCAAAATGACTGATGAGGGTCGGATCCTCTCCAAAGGTTTCCTCCACGCGTCCCCAACGCGGGTCGCGGGCCACATCCAATACCGGAGCAAGCGCCTGCCGGGCGCCAATGGCCAGTAATTGTTTGCGTATCTCACCGGTCATTTGCTCGGCTAACTCAGGTTGAAAGGTGCTCGCAAGACCCAGCATCTGCGGAAACATCGATCCTCCCAATACCATCGTGCCCGCGCAACATTCTTCATGAAGGATAGCTGGAATCCCCAGTCGGGTCTTTTCCAGAAGGAATTTCTGCAATTCGTTTCCGGTCCGGGCTGTGCTTACCGGATCGAGAGTGGATGCACCACCCACGCGGGTGATCTGCCCGATCCCGAACTTGAGGTGACCGGATGCCTTTTCCCAATCCAAGACACCCTTGGTCTGAAGATCGAACATCCAATACGAACCGATCTGGGCAATTTTCTCGTCCAGGGTCATTTTTGAGAGAAGCTTTGTTACACGTTTTTCGATGGAATCCATACTGTAAATAATCCCTATCCAATTAAGAATATTGTCATCCCGCAGGATGAGTAATGATCACCGAACGCCGAGTAACAATTCGTTGGTGAGTTGATCGAGGCGTTCGTATTTAAGCCCGCGTGCACCTAGGACAGATCGATCAAATGTCACGGCTTTTAATCCACTGGCTTTTGACGGACTATACTTGCCAAAATACTGGCTCATGGAACCATCATCGGTATTAATTTCCCCGATCAAAGACTGGATCTCCTGGTCTGCATTCCACCGGGCTGCCTTTTCCTTCAGGATCAGATAGGTTCGCATACAACCGCGAGCAAAATCTTTCACTCCCTCGTAATCTTCAGTGCGATAGGCATGGGCATCAAAATGACGGCTTCCCGTGTAACCGTGATCTTCCAACAGCTTCACCAGAAAGAATGCACTCTTCAGATTAACCGCACCAAAGCGCAGGTCCTGATCGTAACGACCAAAAGCCTGGTCGTTCAGATCGATGTGGAACAGCTTACCGGCTTCCAAAGCCTGGGCAACCCCATGGGTAAAATTTAGCCCTGCCATGTGTTCATGTGCCACCTCGGGATTGACGCCTACCATTTCAGGGTGATCGAGCGTAGTTAGAAAGGCCAGCATGTGACCGGTGGTGGCATTGTAGATATCCCCTCGCGGTTCATTGGGTTTGGCTTCGAGGGCAAACTTAAGATTGTATTTTTTGTCCAAGACGTAATCGCACAAGAAGTTCATAGCTTCCCGTGAGCGCTGGATGGCTATGATCGGATCTTTCGATGCATCGGTATCCGTTCCTTCGCGTCCACCCCAGAAGACATAGATCTCCGCGCCAAGTTCTACGCCCAGATCTATGGCGTTCATGGTTTTTTGCAGGGCATATGCTCGGACTTTTGGGTCATTGGATGTGAATGCGCCATCCTTGAACGCCGGGTCGCCAAACAGGTTGGTAGTAGCCATCGGCACGACCAGACCTGTTTCAGCCAGCGCCTTCTTGAAATCTTTTACGATTCTGTCCCTTTCTGAAGGACTCGCATCGATGGGCACCAGATCATTGTCGTGAAAGTTGACGCCCCAGGCGCCTACTTCCGCCAGCAGGTGAACCAACTCGACGGGTGTCTTGGGATCCCGAACCGGTCCGCCAAATGGGTCACGACCGGTGCTACCAACCGTCCATAAACCAAAAGTGAACTTGTTTTCGGGTTTAGGTATGTAATTGTTTGTCATTGAAACACTCCTTTTAACCTTTAACTGCGCCGGCGGTCAAGCCGGAGACGATTTGCTTTTCTGCAAATAGATAAAATATCAGCGTTGGGATGGATGAAAGCGCAACAAAAGCAGACACCAAAGCCAGGTCCTGTCCGTATTGTCCCTGGAACTGCATCGTCCCCAGGGGCAAGGTCCAAAGACGAATTACGGTTTAATACGACCAAAGGAACCAACAGATCATTCCAACTGGCTATCATAACCAGGGCAGCCACAGCAGCTAAGGCCGGCTTGACCAGGGGCAGCATAATGCGCCAGAAAAAGTCAAAATTCGTGCAACCGTCGATATAGGCGGCATCCTGGAGTTCCGATGGGACCGATATAAAAAATCCCTCAAGGATAACGATATTGCCTGATAGTTGGAATGCAATTTGAACAAAAATCACACCTATGAGGCTGTCAATCATGTTCAATCCGTATTGGTCCAACTGGCGGAGCACAAAATAAACCGGCAGAATGGCAACATTGATGGGAAACATCAAGCCTACTGTGAATAAATTGTAGAAGAAATTCTTCCCCCTAAATTCCATACGTGCAAACACAAAGGATACTAGGGCACAGATTGTCACAGTACCTGCGGTCGTCGCCACCATGACGATCAAACTATTTTTCATCATTCCCCAGAAGCCAGGGGTACTTACTATGTTGATGATATTGTCCCAATTGGGGGGATTGGGAATTGAATATGGATGCGAATACATCTGACCGGTCGTTTTTACGCTGCCAAACAAAAGGATCACGATCGGGACGAAAATCAATATGGTGGCAATGATGAGCACAAGGTATTGAAGAAACCTTGGAATGGTTTTTTTCATCCAGCGGGGGGTTGGCATAACTCCTTGCATCAAGATTCCCTCTCTAATAACCGGTAAGATAATCTGGCTTGCGGGTTAATTGGCGATAAATCAAAGAGAAGATCACGCAAATAATGAACATGATAATGGCAACGCCTGCCCCATACCCAAGCTGGTATCTGACAAATCCAAACCGGTACATATAGGTGGCCATGGTCTCACTGGCATTGACCGGTCCTCCCCTGGTCATAACCCAGATCAAAATAAACTGTTGGATCGAACCCAGTATGGACATGTAAACCGATGTTTTGATGGTGCCCGCCAAGAGGGGTAACGTGATGAAGAAAAAGTTTTGAAAAGAGCTAGCGCCATCCATTAACGCAGCTTCTTCAATTTCCGAAGGGATATTTTGAAGACCGGTTAGGAACAGCAACATGTGGAATCCGAAGTATTTCCATGTCAGTGTGACGAAAACCGCAAACAGTACAATGTTCATATCCGCGAGCCAGTTAACAGGATTCAACCCGAGCAGAACCAGAATTCCATTTAACAATCCACGCTCCGGATCGGAATTATAGAGAAGCATCCACATGATGCCAGTATTCACTTCAGACAGAACATAAGGCAGAAAGAAAACCATCCTGAATATCGCTCTACCGGGTAAATTTCGTCCCACCATGACCGCCAACATCACCGCAAGTGGTAACTGTAACGCGAGAGAGCAAACAATGATTATGAGTACATTCTGAATCGCTTTTATAAAAACTTTATCCGCAAATATTTTCTCATAATTTTTGAGACCAATATAATCGACAGCAGGTCCAAGACCCTTCCAATCGAAGGTGCTGTAATAAGCCGAACGAAAAATGGGGTAGATCACAAAAAGAAGGAAGAGAAGCAAGGCCGGCAACAGGAAAAGGATAATGATCACGCGATCTCGTTGCTGACGAGGCGGTCCTGGTCTATGACGTGAACGAAACGAATCTGTTAAGCCAGCAAGCGATTGCATAAAAAGGTTCTCTCAATATCTCATCAATAGTCGGGTTGGAAATCGTAGCAAGACTTCCGAATACTGTAAGTAAAGTATTATGTTGTCGCCCGGTTAACTGAAGTCAAACAAGTGGGAACGAATCTACTTCTCACAGTGAACAGGTGCGGGGTTGTGTTTCTACCCCCGCACCTGTTTTTGGTTTTTAAGCTTACTGAGCCAGGAAGCCGGCTTCAATTTCAGCACAGACTTCTTCCGGGGTTGCAGTACCAGCATATAGCTTCTGCACTGCGTCGTTGATAATGCCACCCATAGCAGCGGGCAAAACCTGATCGAAGTACAACTGATAGTAGGTCGAATTGGCGACTGCCTGTGAGACCATCACCATATTCGGATCCACCAGAGCAACTTCAGCACCCTTGGCTACGGGGATACCCGAGTTGGATGCAGCAATAACCTTCTGATTATCGACACTGGTCAGATATTTCACGAAGTCAATCGCTTCTGGTTCCGCGTCTTTACCGATGGCGAAACCGTTGCCACCACCAACAAGATCAGTGACAAGCCCTTTACCACCTTCCACAGCCGGGAAATTGAACATGCCAAGGTTGGCAACACCATGCAGATCAGCGCTATTCGCAGCTTCAACGGTAGGTGACCACTGTCCGCCGAGTTCCATGGCAGCCTTGCCATTACCGAAGGTAGCCTGCATTTCATCATGGGTTGCGCCTAAGAAACCCTCCTGGAATGGTTTCATATCGATGAGTCTCTTCAGCTGAACGCCAGCTTGAACAAATGCATCATCGGTGAATTTTCCGGTTCGGGCAGCGCCAGTTGCCGCGGCGGCGCTGAAGGCTTCTGCCCCACCAATGCGGGATACGAGATATGACCAGATGTGCATACCGGGCCATTTATCGCCTTCACCAACAGAGATCGGGGTAATTCCGGCATCTTTTAGTTTCTGAACATCGGTGAGGAATTCTTCCCAGGTAACGGGCGGAGTTGCGATTCCTGCCTTCGTGAAGAGGTCTTTGTTGTACCAGAAGGTAACGGCACCCATATCCCAGGGAACGCCATAGTTCCTGCCATTAACGGCAAAAGCATCCAGGGCACCGAGGCTTTTACGCCAGGCACCATCATTGGCATCCAGATCAGCTGTAATGTCTTTTAAAAGGCCTGCATTGACCTGTTCGATCATTCCACCCTGGCCCCAGCTCTGGAAAATATCAGGGACTTCGCCAGATTGAAGCACCGTGGTCAGTTTGGTTTTGAACGCTTCATTTTCAAGGACCGTGATTTCGATCTTCACGTTCGGATGAGCAGCCATGTAGTCATCGGCCATTTTTTGCCAATCTGACAATGTTGGATCTTTGGTGGAGATATGCCACCAGGTGATAGTGACGGGCTTTGCGGCGGGAGCTGCGACTGTCGGAGCTACTGCTGGTGCTGCAGGGGCAGCCGGCGCGGCAGGTGCTGCCGGAGCAGCGGGTGCAACGGGTGCAACCGGTGCAGCGGGGGCTTCAGTCGCCGGAGTCGTACAGGCGGTCAACACAAAACAGAGTATAAGCAAAGTGCTCATTATCTTAAATAGTTTACTGGTCATTACTCCTCCTTTAGGAAGTGTTATCGGTTATACTAACGACGTGTGGAGCATTGCTCCTCACAAATGCGCAGGTCTTCCTTCCATCTGTTCAGGGTTGAAGAGAAGACCTGCAATTAATATTGTATAAAATCAGTCCCCACCTCCTTCCACAATGATTTCCCCAATCCGACATATCATAATGACATCCTCCGATTACCGTTTATCAGAAATTGCCCGACAGGAACTGCGTACAACGAGTTTTGTCTTCATTCGGTAAGTGGTTTCTTCAAGGGGTGGATCATTGATCAATTTAATGAGCATCTGGGTGGCTACAAAACCCATTTCGGTTATGAATTGGTCAACCGTGGTTAAACCCAGGTATTTAGATTCGGGTATGTTATCAAACCCGACCACCGACAGGTCTTGCGGAATTTGCAGGCCCATTTCTTCTGCAACCTGGTACACCCCCATGGCAGCCTGGTCATTGGAGGCAAAGATCGCTGTCGGTGGGATGGGTAGAGTCAACAATTGCCGCGCGCATTTCACCGCAGTCTCTGTGGTGTAATCGCCGGCTGCGATGAGTTCCTCCTCAACAGGTAAGCCGGCTTTCTCCAGCGAATCACGGTATCCCCGCAATCTGCGATTGGAGCTTTCCAGTTCCAAACGACCGCTGATGAATCCAATCCGTCTGTGTCCCAGCGAAAACAGGTATTCCATTCCATCCACAACCCCCTGGTAGTTGGTGGCATGAACCGAGGGATATTTGGGGTTGCTCATGACTGGATCGATGGAGACGATAGGAGCTTCGGTGGGATATTCACTGGCGACCGGAGTGACAACCACTACGCCATCGGTGATGGAATTATTTAACAGGGAAACATATTTGATTTCGTGGATTATGCGCCCACTCTTTTTCACATCGCCGGTGGTATAAACCAGGAGGTCGAAATCAGATTCAGAGATCGCCCGGTTGACCCCTTTCATGATTTCCACCGCATATGGATAAGCGACATCCGGCATGATGAGCCCGAGCAAGCCTTTTTTGAAGCTGCGCATACTTCGGGCAGCCAGATTGGAAGTGTAGCCCAGAGTCTCGATTACAGCGCGGATGTGGTCCTGTGTGTCGCTGGCTACATCCACCTTGCCGTTTAGAACGCGGGATACAGTGGATACCGATACTCCCGCGGTGTTCGCAACATCCTGGATTGTCACAGAGCGTTTTTTAGTGCCCATTTTGATTCCCAACTAAAGTGACCTGTTACCGGTATCCTTACCGGTAACGTTACCGGCATCGTTACCGCTATTATTGCACGCCCTGATAGTAATGTCAACAAATTTTAAGGTTTGTGCGGTAGTACTCAGAATCAGTTCAAATTACACTTTGCTGGTACACAGCCCAATGATAAGCTGCTTATGTAGTCCAATCTATCCAGCATTGGACGGTCCTGCGATTTATGGGTTTGATCAATTCAAAGGATCGACCTGATATATAGGTTGAGTCTTTTGGACCAGAATATATCTGCGGTGAATTTGGAGAACTCCCCAGAAGGATGCAGCTCCAATCAACCACAGCACAGCTTCCAGCATCCAGAGTACAGCAATGGAAGGAGTGCCATACAAAATGCCGAAAGCGGCTATGGTATCCACCATACTCTTTATCCCGAAAGAAACCCACACCCAGCGAACCTGTTTCGACGCTACACTGTAGAACAGGAGCACATTGCCAATGATATGCACGAGGGTAGCTGGAATTCGATCAGTGGCAGGAGCCAGGCTATATAACGGGTTGTTGAGTATCTGGAGGGAGCTCAATGTTTCTGTGGAGATGGACTGCGGGGCTGCCAGCAAGGAGAGGTTGGTAAAAAGGCTTGGCACTCCCAAATACAATGCTTCGAATGCCCCAAAACCGATTCCGAAGGCGAGCGCATTCACCCATGAAACGCGCCCCAACCGGGTGTAGCGCAACGGCAGCCAGGAAATCAGAACTTCGGTGAGCCCGGTCAGGACACCCACATAAACATAAAACAGGACATTCCCCGAAGAGAAAAGCGCATCTGAGACGCCAAGCATCTGGTAGACCAGGGGGTTAAGTGGGGTCGCGACCAGAAACTTCACGGCAACCGTCACGATCCACATCAACGCGCCGATCCCCAGATAACGCCAGGAACCGCCTCTCTGACGGGCGAAGAGAATAAAAGCCAGAGCAATGACAATCTTGCCGATACCAGGCAGCAGGATCCAGGGTGTGAGATTCATTTCTCCAAATCCTTTCTTTTTCCTGCCTTACTATCAAACCAGGTCTTTTTCCACCCATGCTTCCGGTTGGCTCGGAGAACGAAGGCCATGCTTCCGGTTGGCTCGGAGAACGAAGCCGCTGCGCAGCAAAGCCCATACCCCTGCGAAACTTCCACAGAACAGGCCGATCCATGAATAATCAGGCGCGAAGAGTTTCAAAAATCCATGGATTTTTCCCGAGCATGGGTATCAGGGTGAGGGATGTCAACAGATTGGGGATGAGCGGAAGCAGAATATGATGTCCCCACATCCTTCCACTGTCCGGACGGTTTTCCGGCTCCCGGCGCCAGTGATTAACTCTTTGCAATGTGGCTGCGACATCCCAAACTTGCAGGAGTGGAACGAGCAGCAGGACGCGGGTAACCCACGAGAGGAAGCTCAAGTCGGAGCGGCGCAGGAGTTTCCCCGGCCAGCCGAGTAGCCGCACTCAAACCCACTTCGTCCAGGGTAAGCTTCAACATAGTGTGGTTGGCATTGTAAAGCAAAACAAAGCCCTTCTTTTGTTCTGGAACCAGGGCCATAAAGCCACCAAAATTGGGGACGATGCCACTATGCGAGATGATCCTTGACGACCCGATCTTTTGGTCTATCCAGCCCATCCCGTAGGCACCTAGCGACATACCCATCTCGTTAATTTCCGCCGCCCCACGCTGCATCTCCTTGATGCCAGCCGACGTGAGGAGTTGTGCCTCGAGATAACGCCCCCCATTGAGTTGCGCGATCAGGTAATGCGCCATGTCTTCCGCGCTGGCAATGAGCTGACCGGATGACAGCGATCCGCGCGGTACGGGCAGATCCGGTGCGGGGACGGGAATACCGAACCAGAACCGGTGACCCACCGCCAGTCCATCCGTTTTCGCCAATGCTTTTAAAGTGTAGCTATGGATCATATCCATTGGCTCGAAGACGTGTTTTTCGATGTATGCTTCGTACGTTTCACCGCTGGCTGCCTCGATGATCAGCCCCAGGATGTTGTAATTCAGGTTGCTGTACTCAAACTTCGATCCGACCGGTCGGGTGAGTTTGAGCGTAGACAGCGATCGCGCCTGGTTTTCCGCTGCATCCGGATTCCCGTCCAGGTTGCCAAGGACGGCCATCCCGAGCAGCATTGGCAGTCCGCTGGTCTGGTTGAGCAGGTGCCGCACTGTCATCCGGGCGGACGCCCCGGAATCCGCAACCCGGAACCAGGGCAGGTAACGCTGGACCGGCGCATCCAGGTCGATCTTCCCGGCTTCCACCAACTGCATGATGGCTGTAGCAGTAATCGATTTGGTAAGCGAGCCGATGAAGAACGGCGTCCGGAGCGAAGGTGCTTCTCCGCCAGGGCGGGCTTTTCCAAAGCCGTGGAAGTGAACGATCTGATTGCCTTCCACGATCGCCAACACCGCACCGGGGATGTTCAGCCGTTTCATCTGAATTTCGATAAACCTGTCCACCTCATCGTAGGCAGTCAAACTAGTCTTACGTTTTAGATCCGATCGGGTTTGGGTAAGTTTGTTAGCCGCCGTCCGGACAACCAAAGCCAGTACGGCACCGCCGATCAAGGATCGGATGAGCCAGATCTTTCTACTCATAGGCTGCCTCTCTTTGGTGATCGCAGAATGGCATCAACCGTTTTACTGTAATTCAGGTACATGTGTACGCAAGAACTGTGCAATCTCTGCCTTCACTTCTTCTGTGTGACCGAAAAGGAAGTGACCGCCATCCGGCACCACGTACAGACGTGCGTTCGGCATTTGCTCCGCCAGCGCGCGCACGTTCACTGGGATCGATATCGGATCGTCCGCGGCATTGATCACCAGCACCGGTGTTTCTAACCGGTTCAGCGGGTATGGGCTGGCAGGAGTCACCGACGCATTGAACTCGGACAGCAACGTGAATCCTTCGAATATCTGTCCATCGATTCTCTGGCTGACCGGCAGATCACCCAACTGGACCATCTTCATCCTTGCCTGGATTTCGGGGGTGAGTGGGTATCCCTTTGGGACTAGGCCCATAGAATCCTGCACCTGTTTTCCGAAAAAGGTAGCCAGTGCCCAGTAGATAAAATCACTCCGCACCAGAGTATCGAATATAAATCGAGGTGGAAATGCCATTTGGACTTCCCCCGGGGAGTCCGGACCCAGCAGGATCAGCGCCGAGACACGCTGCGGATGTCGCGCGGCAAACCGGATCGCCGAGGTGGAGCCGGCCGAGACGCCGAAGACAGCCGCCTGCCGGACACCCAGCGCATCCAATAATCCGGCAAAGGAATCCGCCTGCATATCCAGGTTGGCGCCAGCCGGGATGGGTGTGCGCAGATACCCGAACCGGGAAAGAGATATGACCGGATGCCTGGTGAGATCAAACGTTCGCGCCAGCCATAAGCCCTGGTCGAAGCCGCCCAGAGCGCCGTGCACGACCAGCACCGGGTAACCTTCACCGATCCGGGCATACTCGATCGGACCGTAGGGAGTGTCGATCAGTTGGCTGCCCAGGTTAGAGATTCGGGCGTGAGCTGCACGGATATCGCGCCGATAGCGGATCAGGATGAGTGCAATACTTGCGACAAGAAATACAAGCAGGAGAATAACGACGGAAGACCAAAAGGTTGGCATGTGTTTCCCCTCAGGAATAGAATGACTAATTGCTGATATTGATTATATATCGCAGGCGAAGGCAGAGGGAGAAAGATTTTACCAGTGCACATCTCATCCTACAACAAACCAAAAAGATTTGCGATGTGTTGAAAACTATATTTAGGGAGGGAAATTAATAACCCGCAGGTACTTTGAAAGGACCTGTAACCTCCGTCAATGACTCAGCCGCATTCAGCAATTCCATGTCATGCCAACGCCTGCCCACAACTTGGATGCCTATTGGCATTCCGTTCATTGAGTGTGCCAATGGTAAAACAACCACGGGATTCCCGGTTAAGTTAAAGAGACTTGTGTAGTAACTGGTTGCCAAGATATACGGGATAGGTAGTCCATCTACGGTTATTGTTGCAGAAAGCTGCTTAAAGATATTATTGCTTGCTACATGAGGGTATGCGGTACACACGGCAACTGGGCAAATCCAGGCATCCCAATTCCCTAAAAATTTCTCCATTTGTTCAATATATCCATCCCGTTGAGATAAAGCTGTAGCGTATTTTTTTAAGTCTGCTCCCGCCCCACTCATCAAACCTTTCGCAATTGGATTTGGATCAGAGACAAAGTTCGCAGCCATCCGCCAAAAAACACGAGGCAAATTGAGGGGGGTTCCCCGTACCGAAAAAGCGGCTTGTTTAAGTAAACCATAGATTTGAATCGCCTGATAGAAATTGAAATCAGGTGGATAAGCCCTTTCGACCATACATCCGGCTTCAGATAATCGCCCAGCTAATTCTGTTAACGCGGCGCGAATTTCAGAGGATACCGATATGCCAAGGTCATCGCACCAGGCAATTCGCAATTGGCTTAATGGCTTGGGGGCAGGGCAGTCAAGATTAGCCGGCGGAACTTCCCATTGGTTCTCATGCGAACCTGCAATGATCTTCAGGATAAGTTTCAGGTCTTCCACCGAACGGGTTATTGGACCCGGTGTAAGGAAATATCTTAAAAGCCCTCTACCCTTTATACCAGGCGGAGGGGGAATATGTCCTTTAAACGGGACCATTGTGTCCGTGGGCTTCAAGGCAAACGTGCCACAAAAGGCTGCTTGAATTTTGAATATGCCTCAGCATTCCATTCTATACGAGCTAGAATCAACCCAATCGTACAGAGTATAATCACCATCGTTATAATAGGAAAAAGTCCATGCACCCCAGTTCTCACCCCAATGATCCCCTACATGGGATCACGCTTGAAATGATACTCACCCAATTGGTCCGGCAATACGGCTGGGTCGAATTATCGAAGCTTATCCCGATCCGGTGCTTTTACAATGAACCGAGCATTCAATCCAGCTTGAAATTTCTGCGGCGAACGCCCTGGGCGCGCAAGAAAGTGGAAGAACTCTATCTTAGTACATCTGATATATAGTGTGCGCGAGTGTTTGCATGCTGGCGGGCTGGAGAAATCAATCTCAACTCACCATCAACGCCAGGAATCGATCCACATCGTATAGCGCAGATTGAGTCGGGGGAGAGATCTGCGGTAATAACAGATCAAAGCCGTGATTGGTCCACGGAAACATCACATTGATAACCGGCACTCTCATTTCAACCAATTTTTCATACAACGCAGATGCCGCCTTCGCCGGGGTGATCAAGTCTTGGGTTCCCTGGATCAATAATGTGGGAGGGCAACCCGAATGGACATGGGATATGGGTGAACCCAACAGATAGTTATGCATTGCCTCTTTTGGATGACCGCCAAGTAAGATATCCAACCGGCCGGCATCGCGTATACTTTTGGTGTAATTGCCCTTCGCACCGATTGGAACCGGCGGCAAATCGATAATGCGCTGCTGATTGGTGTGTTCATATACCGCCAGTAGATCGGTGGGACCGTAGTAAGAGAAAATTCCACAGACAGATAAATTGGCGTTTTTCACATCATCCGGGGTCAATTCGGGATGATGGGGGGCGTACCCCGCCAACAGCGCCAGATGACCTCCCGCGGAGGCACCGCCCAATACGATCTTTTCAGGGTCTATCCCATATTGGGAGGCATTGGACTTCATCCACGCGATGGCGCGCTTTACATCCCCGACCATTCCAAACAGGTCAACCTCAGGGCAAAGGCGATACGCCACATCCATGACGGTAAGTCCCTGGGAGACGAGATGTCGGAAGAACGGCCGCGTGCCGTAATCTTTGTCCAGCATATACCAGGCGCTGCCATGGAAATAGATCAACGCCAGCCCGGACGGTTTCCCATCCGCCGGCCGCCAGAGATCGCAAAGCAATTTCCGATCGGAATCAGCTACAGTCCAGAAGGTAATATCACGCTCGAAAATGGGCTCGGGGGAAGCGTTCATTCCCAGGACCCAGGTCCATCTTCGTTTGCTCATCCGAGCTGACTGCTCAGACAGGATCCGAGTTGCCCAATCTTTGCCAAACGCCTTTTCGAAACCAGTATGAGGACGGGCACATTGCCAGACGTACCAGGTCATCATAGCAGTGCTGATGCTGCCCATCAGAATTGCCCAGGGCGTTTTATACACCCAGCCCATAACGGCGCCAGCGATCCCCATGACAGCCCAAAGCGGTGATAAAGCCCCTGCAACCAATTTGGGAAACCACACCATGAATCCCAGGGGTGCCTTGGGTTGAATGATGTACAGGAAACTCATCAGAAATGAAACACCTGCCAGGAAGTAAGTCAAGATCAGCATGGGTTGCCCAATAACCTTTATTGAGTTGAAGAATCGATCAACTGATATCCACAATTTGTTTGCGCTACTTTATCCCACAATCAACCAGAGACGCACCCTCCCATTCAAGAGAGCGCTGGAGTGGTTTACGATCCTGACAGAAACCCATCCGGTGAAAAGGCTCCCTGTCTTATAGCTGTTTATTGGCGAACTCTTTCAACGCAGCTTTGGCTGCTTCACGGATTGGCCAATGGAGGTCTTTCGCCGGAATATCTGAGTTTTCAAGCAGATCAATTACACAATGATCTATCTGAGAAACCAAAGTGAGGGTTTCCACTGCCCTTGGGTCTCCGATTTTAACCAGTATCTTAATGACAGCCTCTCGAAACTTGGCACCTTTATAATTCCAAGGTTCACTTTCAAGATAACTGTTCCCGGGTGGAGACTTTGTTGGGGAATAACTGGTCGACGGATCCTTTGCATCTTTCTTCAATGCAATACACAGGGGTTCAACGACGACCGGTCCCATCTTTTCTAGGACCTCAGCCGAATTGCTGGTATGTTCCCACAGAAGGGCAATTAATGGAGTAATGGCTGGTTCGCCGATTTCAAGGCATTTATCCAACTGATTTAAGGTAAGGTAGTAAAAGACACTCCTTTCGATGGTATCGGGTTTCCAACCAAGTTTTTCAAGGGCATGGGCAGCTTTTTCCGTTGGACCCGAGTATCCTGTCTCATATGCCCGCGATAAGATTCTTACGAATAACGGAATCATCTGTTCATCTCCGAACCACGCAAGGGCGTTAATCGCCCGACCTTGTTCATAGGCAGGACCAGTTTCCAATATATGTTCCAGAACAGGTATTGCCCTTCTATCTCTCAGGCTTGCCAGGGCGTACGTTGCCCATTGTTGTACGTATGGCTTCGGATGATTGAGCGCGTTTGCGAGGACATCCCGAGCCTGCTGACTGCCATTATGCTCAATGCTTCCAATAATTACTCTACTCATTTCATCGGATATTGAAGAGTCAGATAAGCGGGATATAAAGGGCTCAATCTCTTTTTTCGCGCTTTGATTCAAGGCCTGTTCGGTATGGGAGCGTTCGTCCAAGTTACTTTTAAGAAGGTCAAAGAGCATGTCCGTCGCCCGTACACCACCAATTTCCCCCAGTATCCGGATGGCCTGCTGTTTCGGCGTTTTAAAACCAGCACTATATTTAGTTTTATCCGTTTCGATTACCCTTGCAAGTGGATCGATCGCTGGCTCACCGATATCAATCAGCTGGTCCCACTCATTCCACGAAATATGGTAGAGTATCGCGCTGTGGTCTTTTCCTGGTTGCCAGCCATTCTGACGTAAGGCTGCAGCAGCCATATTTCGCACTCTTGGTTGTGTGTCATGTAGTCGGGCTATCAGTGGCTCGATCACCCGATCCTCCCGGATCCCTTTTTGTGCCATTTCTTCCAGAGCCTGTGCTGCTGTATATCTCATTTCTGGATCGTTATTTTCGAGGGAACGTAGCAGGGGGTTAATTCCTCGCGGATTCGCCAAATGTCCGAACGCCTCCAATGTCAGTATTTGAAGGTAAGAGTCACCCTGGTCGTCCCCTGCGATAAAGAAATCGATGAGAGCTTCCACGGCGTTCGGATCATTGAGTTCCCCCAACGCCCGCACAGCCGCGCGGGGAATGGAAACATCCTTTTTGTATTTGATGGCATTGAACAAGACCTTTAATGTCATTTTTGGCTTTTAATTTTTCTATGTTCGGAGGTCCAAATAGGAACATGGTTGCGCCTTCCCTTCATTTCTCTGCCATCTATTGCTTATTCGAACTCTGAATACAAGATAGTTCTGTTTCAAAATCAACCATGGAGCTCATTCCACTGGATAGCCATTGAGTGCCATAAAAGATTGGCCATACGCATCATTGGAGAATTGGATTTTTAGAATGGCTTTTTTGACATTACCCAAAAATCCGGTCTCATATCCGAAATCTAGGATGGTGACCGGCGATTCCAGTGTTCTCATCCTTTGACGTATTTTAGGATCAAGTTTTATACTCCAAATAGCTTTGCCAATGATTAAACCGAATAATCCGAATATGGCGCCAACTGCGAGAACCGGTCCAAGTATTTCATTTACCAGATCTCCTTGTGCCTCACTGGCATCACCACTTGCCAGGAAAAGGGCTACTCCGATGGCAACTCCCAACAGTAAACCTATTCCAAATCCAATGCCCATTCCCGGTTTCTGAGTTTTTTTGATCGCTTCATATTCATCCACGCAAGCCTGGCACTTCATGAATGTCAAAGTGACGCTGGCAGTCGTAGCAAATTGCCGAACCTCTTTTGATTTTATTTGGAATTTGGAAATCGGATTGATCGCCCCGCAAACACAACAGGTCGGCGGTATTGCATAGCTTTTCTGGTAAGGAATGACGACGTCCATCTCTGCCTCCTGAAAATGGAAATTCCTCCACTGCCATTATCCAATACCAATAGTGTATTATGCCAATAGGATCACTGTGTAAATTGCCGTTTCAAATATAGTATAGAGCAAATGCGGCCACAAGGCGAAGGCACAATTCTGGGATTGAAATATTTGATCCGGGAGAAGAATCCACCTGGTTGGTATAAACCAGTGTTTATCTCCAGCCATTGTTCTCTATAGTACGTTTATAGTTGGTAGGATTATTATTCGTCGCATCCTCATTCCGCTGGTCGAAGAGCTCCGTAATATAGCGGCTAATATCAACGTGACCATCCTGAGGGATTGCTAGAACAGACCCAGTTCCAGAATTTGGTTTAGTGTTGTGCCAGAAATCCGTCGATATCCTCGATGAATTGCATCGTTCCATCATCAATCTGACGAGTGATTGCGGGCAAATCACAAAAATCGGGTTGCTCCAACAGGGTGCATTCGACGATCGAATCGTATCCCTGCGTGGATGGCACGAGACGATACTTTTTCCACCCGCTCGCCTTGATCAAATTCCAGTATTGCAGTTGCACCTTTTTGTTCACAGCGGCCAGCCAGATTTCAAATCTGAATGTCTCATACACAAAAACAATCGCAATTTTCAAGCCCCGTTTCTTCAGATTTTCAGGGACAATCGAGAAGTAGGTCATATCCATATATCCGAAATACGGGGTTCCGGACACGGCGAATTGGGGATATTTTTTGGAGAAATGGGTGCGCAGGCTCATGATATAGTCCAGCAAACCCTTATGCGCGACCTGGATCATCCCTTTCTGCAATTGGATGCGATATTCGATCATGGATTCCTGCAGTGATGACATTGGACCCACCTCCCCACTATTGCCAATAGGTTTTCTTGCTCTCCGAAACACAAGATTAATTAATTCTACACCAGCACATTTAACCAGCGATTGAAAAGTAATTTTGGTGGTTTAGGTCCCAAATATATATTTTTTCGTGGGTTGAATTTTATTATTCGAGTACCCATTTGAAATTATGGATATACAACAGGTATCTTATTCACCAGACGATGGATGAAATCATGAGATCACATCCTTGTAATAATCTACTCATCCGCCAGAATTCCAAGCGCTGTAACCTGATACTCGAGCGTATCATCCAAGTAATCAATTTCGGACACGACGATGCCGTCCGCGGATGCGCCCGGCTCGATCCTCGTTAAATTGCCGCCTGTGTCCCGGTCGGCGAATGATCCGTAGACAGCTACTCCGGCATATTTGTTATTATTATCGCGTGCGGTTACGAGTACTTCGAAGCTTTTCAAAACCTGATTCCCCTTATTAACCAGTGTGATTTGTGTACCCAACATATCCCCGCCGAGATGGGCTTCTTCGAGGGAAAAGAACTCTCCGATGTTAACTTCCACATCGGTTGAATAGGCAGAATCCTCAATTATTTCTATGGGAACAATCAGCTCAAGTTTCTCCCACGCCTGCTTTGCCACTCCTGATGTATAAAAACATACGCAGGCAGAGATAGGCAGAGACTCTCCTCCCCGAATCCACGAACCTTCCCAGAAATAAAACCTCGGATTAGGGTTTACGTAAACGACATCTCCGGCTGCGTTCAGGAATTTCAACTCCACTTCCTTCATGTTCACCTGGACCGGAAAATCGTTCGAATTGCGGACCAATACCTCCACGCGGGTATCGGTGTTTTGTGGATCGACCAGGTTGGCATAGGGATATTCAGCCCATTCCACAATTTCAAGCGGCTGGATTGCCCGCGTCGCTGTGGGGGAGGACTCTGGGGTTGCCGTGGGTGAAGGCATAATGGTCGTAGTGGGAGAAGGTGCGGGCGTATTCGTTACAAGCGGAACGGGCGTATCGATTTGGTTGCTGGGTTCGTCTACCACCTGTTCAGGCGAACTGCAAGCAGCGGCGGTCAGGGTTATTAGGCCAAGCAAGATCAGAGAAAGGTATCGGCTTTTCATATCTACTTATCTTCATTATTTGCATACCGCGTCCGTGAAGCCAGTTGAGATAGAAGGTTATTTCCTTGATCCGGTTGACCAGCGATAGTACTCCTTACTACCGATTGCAAATGGATTGGAATCCGTTATTGGGAAGATAAAATTCTGCAGACGAATGGGTTAGGGTCACTCAGCAGAATATTACCCATCCTCTGCTTTTACAATGAGCCTGGTAGCCCTTGCAGTTTGAAATTCCTCAGGCGGACTCCCTGGGCCCGCAAAAAATTGGAAGAACTGTACTTGGAATCCATTGCCAAACAGATCTGATGTAAATCAGCGATAAGCAGAACGCTTTCGGGTCGAAAGGTGATCGATTAATTCCTTGAGCTATGGTCAACTGTAAACTGCCTGAGATCGTCAACAATTCTCTTCCAGATCTTCTTCCCTGTGGTCGCCGGTTTTCTTACTTACCTTATACACGTTTCCACTTTGGTCATAAGTGATCCATTCCCCAACCGGCTCGCCCTTTTCGAAATATCCGGATCTTTTGAGGGTGCCATCCAGGCGATACCATTCCCAGTACCCGTCTGTCTTTCCATCCACGATCTTACCTTTAGACCAGATCGTTTTTCCATTAGCATGATATTTTATGGTGTATCCATCGATCAGCTCTGATTTTTTATCTGGGATGGTTTTCCTTTTCATCATCGTTTATGGCTCCATATTCTTGCAAAAATGGTGCGCTGAAGCGCACCCTACCTGACATTAATTGCTGTCTGGCGCATGTGTTTTGACACGTAATCTTATCCAAAAAAGAATGCCCTGCCACACAGCCCATACCACCCCAAACAGGATAACAAAACCTTCGAGTTCAGGAAATAAATATACGAACAGTGCTGCGATCCCGATCACCAAAGACAGAATGCTGAGGGCGCGCGGAAGACGTCTGGACGCCAACCCCGCCGACCCTGTCAGTAACAGCGCCCACCCGAAAAGATGCCATCCTGCCGAGGAAACTCCAGTCACGAGGGTGGCCCACATAACCAGAACAGTCTCATAGGTCAAATCCGGATGAAGCAGATAATACTGGCGGTTGGCAGACCGTATCATGGCCACCAAGAGCATTGCACCTGCTGCTAGGACTGCAATCAGCAAAGCCAGAGCCATTCGACGAGGCGCATATTCACTCAGCCGCTCGCGGAGTGCGAACACGACCATGACCAGGCTGGCAGCCCATACCGGGCCATACAAGAAATCAGCCAGGGAATAAGCGAACGGACCGATTGCTGATTTCAATTCACCAGTAAGGTAGATATAGGGTGAAACTATGAAAGCCACAGCCAGAAGGAATGAGGCAAGTGCAGCCCATTTCCGGGTCGTTAGTGCCGACGTCTCTCCCTTCATATCTTCGGAAGAATCACCAGTCATGTTCTGTAATAACTCCCTTCAATTTATATGCTTTTCTTCCATGCTTCGTTTTCCGCCCCCATTCTTTTCAAATCTGCAACAATACAGCCATCCCCATTCTAATGCTCTCTGCGATCTCAGCAATCACCCTTGCTAATCGTTCAATCCCTTACCATCAAGGATTTGCGGCATAGATTTATCTATTCTGGTCTCCCGGGTTTGGGCAAGCTTGGGCGCAGCAAAGAAAAGAAGATATGCCCTTTGTCGACCCGGGGTCAGCGCTTCAAATGCGGTTTTCAAGGCGGGGTTTTCATCCAATTTCTTTTGAAATTCTTCAGGTATCTTGAATTCCGTGCTCTTTTTAAATTGCACTTTCAAACCGGCTTTTTCCACTTCGACGGCTTCTTGAATGTAGGCTTTCAAGATTGGTTCCATTTCCTCAATTTCGTCAACGTTGGTGAACCGGATCTGACGGGCAGACTGAGAGTTCTCCGTCTGGATGATCAGAATCCCCGCTGGATCCTTTAAGAGGACGCCTTTAGGGAACAAGTAAGCACAGTACTCATTAAATCCATGTATCAAGACTATGTTTTTATTCTCAAACGTATAACAGGGAACACCCCACTTCATTTCCTCAGTCAGGTTGCAGTCCAGCACGATCTTCCGCAATTTCTTATATTCTTCCTGCCACTTTTTTGCTTTATTTATGAAAACATCCGCAGTGTAATTTGAATCTTTCATTTTATTGCTCCTCAGGCTCGGGAAATTCCACCCGGGTTATACGAATTGAACGCGAAACAAATCATCAGGGTTTGCTACCTGCATGTGCAGGTAGGCTCACCTCATTTTGAACAGTCTCTGGGGTGATTCAAAAACCCTCGCCTTTTTGTAATTTGATCGATAAACTCTTACCCTTCTTTTGCACACTCAATCTATCCATGATCTCCTGCCTCAGACTTTCCGGAAGATGTTGTGCCTGCCATTTAAGTTCTTCCGCAAGCTGATGTTCGGCATTCAGCGGATCATTGGCCAAAATGGCCTTGAGGGCATAAAGCGCACTGCCGTAGGCGTGTTGAGGAACATGGGCCGTTGCGACACCCTGGCCGGCAGCACGGGCGGCAAAACAGGCTGCTTCATTTTCCTTTGCGTCTCGTGCGGCGGCATGTGCGGATAGCGAGGCTCCGCGGATCTCAGCCATTTTAAATACGCCACTACTCACCCATGCTCGGCATGCCTGGATGGCTTTGCGAGGCCGGTCGTCAGCAGGATAAGCTTTCTCGAAGAATGGAAGCACACGTTCAGCACAGTCCGCTGCCCAGGTTGCCAGCGTTCGCTGATCTTCTCTACTGAATTTTCTATACACAGATTTCGTCATGGTTTTAGAATATCCGCCTGCGCTAATGGAATCGGTTTATCTTCCAGTATAGGTGATCGCCAGAATCAGGGTTTAGCCATGTGCGGGTAGTCATTTCTTGGATTTTGCCTGCATCTCTGCGTCCGTCTGCGCTTGCTTTTTCGCGAACTTCACCGCTTCGACGATCAATGTATTTAAGACCGACATGTCCACATCACTTAAGCGCTTGATGTATAAACATCCTGTGCCAAGTGAGTACTTGCCCAATTTCGCCAGCAACTCGGCGTGTGGTTCCCAGTGACCCAGTGCGTAAAGGGTGAGAGCTTGTTTGCGCGGGGAAAATCCAGTAAGGAACCAGTCTCCTTCACGACCACTTTTACCGACATAGTGGTACTCACCAAAACCGACAATGCTATCCCCCCACATCTTTGCTTTATCTTCGTTCGCTTTTTGCATCATCTCAAAAAGTAAGTACGAATCTTTTCGTTTTGTTTCATCCTCGATGCTATCCAGAAATTTAATAACGCTGCCTTCATTGACCTTCGTTTTCAGCTCAGCCATATATGAACTCCTATTAATTTGCATCTGAGGCGGTGGTGTTGGACTGGTTTATATACAGGGATAGCAATCTTCGATGTCACAATTTCCAGCATTACCAGCGTGTCCGGTTCAATCCAATTCTTCCACAGTTGTTTTCAGACGGGCACAAGGATTCGGGCTCCCTGCAGGTATGTATGCAACATCCCTGCAAACGATCTGGCCCGGATAGGGAACAGATCTCAGCTCACCGCTTTCTTCACGAGCGCGGTAATTCTTGCCTCTGCGTCCTTTGTTAATTTGGTCAGCGCATAGGCGGTTGGCCACAGAGTGCCTTCGTCCAGGTTGGCTGCTTCATTGAAGCCAAATGTGCAGTAGCGCGTTTTGAATTTCTGCCCGCTTTGGAAGAAGCAGACGACCTTACCATCCCTGGCGTAGGCGGGCATCCCATACCATGTCTTTGGTGAGAGCTCCGGCACGGTGGTTTTGATGATCTCATGTATCCGCATTCCCATACTGCGATCCGGTTCTGGCATTTCGGCAAGCTTTGAGAGCAGATCCTTCTCTCCGGCAGCCTTATCGTTTTCCGCGCGTGCTTCCGCCTTCAGTTCTTTGGCGCGCTCCTTCATCGCGGCACGTTCTACGTCCGAAAATCCATCCGACTTCTTACCGGTCACACTTGTGCTCCCGGTAGATTTTTGTGTATCCTTCCTGGTGTTTTCTTGCATTTTGGATCCCTTTCTTACCCATTAATAAGCAGGTGAAATCGAATTACCAGAAACATACAATAATGTGATTGAGGTTTTTTAAGTATATTGGTCCGAGCGGTTCGTCGCCATAAGTCTGTATAACCGCTTAGAATGATAGACCACTCCTCTTAAAGGTCGTCAGGATAATTAATATCGCGAGAAGTCGTGCAATTGTCGACAGTAGCGAGGTGTGTTTCGGAAATTCAATAGCCTATATTTGCTATTTACAACTTTATTTACATCCTAACGTAAATCCTACTGAAAGGAAGGTTGTAATGCAAGTACAAAAAGGGGATGGCACGCCCAACATAGTGCTTTTAAAAAGTGGAAATAAGTCCGATTGGCGCCAATGGGCACCGTATGCGGCAGTGGCGTGGTCGTTGATCAATGCTGTTTTAGGAATATACTGGCTGGTTAGCGGGCGGGGATTCCCTCTCGTCCCCGATACAGGATCTTTAGGTATGGGGCCGATGATTGTTCGATTCGGACCAATTGTGTGCTGGATCGTAGTTCTACTGGCAGGGATTCCTGCGGCGATGATGGGAGTCATGATGCTGCGCGGGGTGCGGAAATTCCGCTCGATCCTCATTGTTGCTGGAGAACTACTCTCGGGGGTGCTCCTGCTGCTCATGATCGGACTCAACTTGCTGGTCATGCTTGGTTATACCCCATATGCTGTATTCTCACTCATTAAAGGCGCTGAATTCGGACAGGTCTACATCCAGACTTTTATCACCTGGCCCAATGCGTATCAGGCGTTTTGTTTTATCGGCGGCTTTCTCTGGCTGGCAGCGACCGTCTGCTATACCCGCCGGAGCGGGCATGCCTGTTTATACTGTGGCCGTCGTTTGGATCAGTCGGAAGGCTGGAATAGTCCGGTCAGCGCCGGGCGCTGGGGTCGGACTGCGGTATATGTGTCGTTGGTCGCTCCAGCCTTCTATGCCATCACCCGCTACGCCTGGTTTTTCGGCATACCGCTGGGGATGACCGAAGAAGCTATCCGTCTCGGTCAAGAGAGCGGGATCTTTGTATCTGCCTTATCCATGGCGACCTTCGGCCTGGTTGGAGCGTTGATCACGTTTGGCCTGGTTCAGCGCTGGGGAGAGGTATTCCCGCGCTGGATGATCGGTCTGGCCGGTCGTCGAGTCCCCATCGCGCTGGCGGTCATCCCGGTTGCGCTCGTATCTGTACTGCTGGTGGTGGGCGGAATCGGAATCTGGTGCGCTTTGCCCTCTATGGTCGCCGCGGTGAAAGCCGGCGGGGCAGTAGGTATCAACGTTTTCTGGGAAGTTTTCTTCCAGGTTGGACCCACCCTGTTGTTCCCGCTCTGGGGTGTATCACTCGCAGTAGCGACGCTGGGTTATTACTACCGGCGGCGCGGCGCATGTACGATCTGTGGTCGTGGCGCCTTCAGCGAGACCAATTAGCCTTCAGGTGTATTATGGGTTTCATTTCCATTCAAACTGGAAATTGAAAACGATCAGAATGTAAGTAGACAGAAAGACTCCCCTGTTCTGGAGAGTCTTTTGTCGGGTGTTAATCGTCGTTGTACCCGATTGTTGCATTTCCGGATGCTCATACGTACAGCTGATTACGATCAGCTCAATTATATTCGGGCATTAAGATTTGGGTGACGCCCGCATCGCGCTTGAACATCGTCCGCCGGTTCAGCACGACAACCACGACAGCCAGGGCTGCGAGCAGATAGCTATCCCAGGGTTGAGCATCAGGCCAGATTGGATTATTCAACTGAAAATGAAGCAAGAATGGGAGCAAGAGACTTCCGTGAGAACCGTTGAAGATCGCTGTCATGACGAGCGAGATGGCTATGCCGCCCAGAAAGAAGGGGGCGAAATCCCAGCCGCTCTGGGGAGTTCCGCTCAGCAGGAAAGCAGGCGCATGCCAGATCATCCAGATGGTGCCAAGGATCAAAGCAGCCCAGATAGGAGCCATTCGTTTCTGCAGTAAGGGCAGTGCAAGGCCACGCCATCCAAATTCTTCGATCGGACCAAGGAACAAGGCCAGCATTAGCGCCGGGATCACCTGGTACCAGGGGGAGAACGGAAATTCAGAGGGGGCTGTGCCAACCATCACCGCACCGGTATACATAATTACGGGGATGGCGAGGATAACGAATAGCCACCACCATTTGGATGCCCGCCACATCGTCAACCGCTTAAAGAATCTGCCCAGGCCATTCAAACCATAGGCACGCCAAACCATAAATGTTCCGGCAATCCCAGGTGAATAAACCGCGATGATAAAGATCGGATTCCGCATGCTCATTTCACCAAAAACGCCGGCGAACAGATCGGGGAAAGCCATTAATAGGCTTGCAAGTCCCCAGGTCAATCCAAAGGTGATCAGTAAGAATGGGATAAGTGCTTTGGTTGTCATTTCGGGATGAGTTTTCATGTTTTCCTTTGTGGTCTTCGAGGAGTGGAATTCTAGAAAATATACGAAATTGGCGATGACAAGTTGCGTAGAATGGAAAAGCGCCTTCCATCCCTGAAAGGCGCTTCCGTCCATTTCCATTTTCGTAAACCAACATCACCGGTGTGGATTTTGCGGATGATTATTATTGAATGAAGGGTACCGCTGTGTTTCTTTTGCAAAGAATTACTACCGATGAATTCCCATCGTTTTATGGCCGATCAGTTCTCAAGACGCTTGATCCCAGTTGGAAAAGCCTTCGAGTGACCATGAAGTTGAATACCAGCAAGAACACAACCGATAGTAACGATATATACAGACCGATCCCCGGAATGAAGATTCCGAAGTCAAACACACTCGATCCTATCCGCATGTAGGCCGTGGTCCTGCTGAAGACTTTGCTCCGCAGCATGGCGGCGGCGATCAGTAATCCGGAGATGGAGCCGAGAATGTAGCTCACCTGGAATGCAGTCCCATGGAAGTGGGCAACCATCGCTTCTCCTGCCCCGAGGATGGCGGCTCGTTGGGATTCCGTTGTTGCAACAAAGTATTGATTGCTCAGGTAAAGCATCTCGAATGCTGGCCGTGCCATTACGAAGGCGATCCCTCCGATAACACTCAGGACCAGGAATGTTGCGGCGAGTGACTGGCTGGCAGGTCTGAGAGCAACGAAGAGAGCAACCGACACCAGGACGGAAAGCAACGCATAGATGATCAGCAAGGATTCAAAACCCAGGAGCCCGAGAAATGCATTCTTCTGGAATAGCGCGAACCAGTCCAATGCGGTTCCTTCAAGCGGCGGCGGTGCAATGATAAAAACGACGAACTGGGCCAGAGTGATCACCGCCATGATCAGAGCAGCCGCTCCGCCAACCTTATAGAGGCCTTTCCAGTTGGAAGTAGAAGTATCTGCTTCGTTAAGCTGTTTCATTTTTTATCCTTTCGATGTTCTACACTTAAAGTGGCTGTCATGACCCACCGTAGTAAGCCAGCACCAGTGGGCAGGACGCGGATAATCCTTCACACCTGGATATCGCAGATGTGTGGTAACTACTTGAAATTCGCGGCAACTCCCTGCCGTCCACTGCACACCGTGTTAAGAGGCGGACTTGCTCGGGGTTTTTCCCGGGGGACGTTGCCAAAGATCAAGAGAATGACATAATGAGACTGTCTATTAGCATCAGCTATAGGGTGGGCGGCTATTTAGCTCGCTCAACAGAAACTTCTCCTCCATTCTATCAACGAATTTTTAACCACTCAACAATAGATTTCGCGTTTAATAATACGCTGAAATTATGCCATGGCAATCAATAAGCGCCCTCCATCTCTGGAAGGCGCTTTCGTCATACTTGCGTAATTCCTAAGTTTGCCTCAACCGTGCGGATTTGGGGTGGTGATGATTACAGAATGATTGGTTTTCACTAAATCTCACCCGAAGTGTGCCTTTAAGGGAACCCACCGTGCGGCTTTTTTAGCCGCCTCGTGATAGTTTTAGAAACTTTCGGGCAAGTTGAAAATACCAGATCATATACCCTGGTAATGATAAGAATAATAAGAGCAAACCAATCTTCGGAACAAAAAAGAGACATACTGCAGCATTAGTGACAATTCCTACGATGGCGGTTGATTTGCTGAAAACATTGCTCCGAAGCATGAGCAACGAACTGACAAGTAGGGAGAAGCCCCCGAGAAGTGTATTTAAGAACCAACTTGTGCCATTGAATAGCGAGAGTAATGCTTCACCCGCAGCCAAATAATGACTTTTTACCACTTCGGTCGTTGCGTTTGCATAAAGCCCGCTGATCGAAAACAATTCAGAAATTGGCCTTGCAGGGAATATTAAAACATCAGCAATTAAACCGAGTGCCAAAGCGATCAGCGCATAGGATTCGTTCACCTGTTTTAGCGAAACAAACAAGGCAAGAAAGAGTAATATTCCAAAAATGTTGCCTAAAACAAGGTGAAAATCAAGCGAAATCAGCCCGCCCAATTTATCGTTCTGCAATAGTAAAAAGATGCTCTCAGTGGACTTGTTTCCAGGCGCAAAAGGATAGATGAAATAAGCAACAATCCCGAAGACAAGTATGATCTCTGAGAGGATGGCTGTAATTGCACCAATTTTATAAAGTTCTTTCCAGCGTGGTTGATTGGTTTCGATATACACAATATTCCATTTCCCTATCATGATGAGTGGAGTTGAAAAATACTATTCGGAAACTTGATACTCTACAAATAATCCGAAAAATCAACAATGAACAAAATTCGCAGAGTTTTCCCCTCTTTAGCAATTAACTATATTTATCCATTTAATGAACTTATCAAAAAGCACCCTTTATTCTAGCAGGTGTATACATATTGTGTTCGTTTTTAAGTCCTAATCACCGGGAGGAACCAGCACCGTATAATTCGCATCTCAATCACAGGCTGTGTTGGATGGCTGATTTGTTTTATTCACCAATACAGTAACGTACTTCGTATGGTTTTGATTTTACTGAGTAACCAGTATCAGGAGTGTTTACAAAATAGAAATCCTCTGTAGCACTGCTGGCAATGGTGGTGTACTCCGGTCCAGAAGGGGTCAGAGTAATTTTGCCCACAATGGTTGGGAGAAATTTGTCATCCTGCTTTTCTTCATCATATATCATGGGTGTGATCGAAAGGAGGATAGTAGAATCGGCATTCCACCACATTTCGCGGTACACCTGTATGCTCATCTCTTCAAGGCTTAGGCTGGCTGCGATGTCAGGAAACACTTTTCCGCTCATGAAATCATACCCGCTGACCTTGCCACCGCAAGAACCCGGTCCAGACCCACGGAAGGTAAAAAATGCACTACGACTGGCATTCCACTGCTTTATCCCCCCGGGCACGCGTGTTTTTGTCGATCGAATCGGCCAACTCATTACCCAGGTATCCACGGGTGAATTAATATCACTTTCGATGATGACCAGATCGCCATTGGAACTCCAATCCAAGCCCCAGACCAACTTTTTTTCCTCTTCTTCAATTAATCGAACCAATTCAGCGTTTTGAGAATTCAATTCGAGAACCTTCACCGCCTCGCCGCACTGCGGTGTTGTAGCCCCGCTGAGGCAGGTCAACGCTGAATACGCCAGATACTGACCGTCCGGAGATGGCTTAATAAAGCTGCACCCACCGATCATGTCGATGTTATACATTTTGTACCGGCTATAATCAATGTCCGGTTGGAGGGTGAGACATTCCGCAGGGAAGAACATCTGGGCAAAGGTAGGTGTAAGACTAATTTGTGGCGTTACATCTTGGGTTACTTCGACAATTCGTGTGACTTCAATGATTTGTGGAGTAGGATTCGGGTTGGCACAACTGACCAGGAAGAGTGTTAAGGCAATCAAGACGGGTATATTTCTCATTTTTCATACTCCATTGCGAAAGAGACGCCAAATGGTTTGCATTTGCTAAGTATGGTACGGTGCATGGACCATGTTCGGCAACGGGAACTCACTGAGGCTTTAAATTGACCGGAAATTGGGTAGACTCACTTACTTCTGTTGCTCTCGGACCCAGGTGTCATGCGTTTAAAGCTTTTTTCTATAGTATCTCAAATTTCTAGAATCCAGGGTCAGGCTAAACTTACTCTTGCCTGACGATATCGACTGAGATCTCTACCGCCGGAATCGTACCTCTATTCTCGAGCCAATGTGTGGTGTTCTTATCTTCAGGCCAGCCAACACCCGGTCCGTATTCCTTTGCCACTCCATCACGATAGTCAGTAATTCTTCCTTGCAGTATGTAGACCATTCCCGGCCTGTCTTTATGGTTGTGAATCGGGCCGAAGACACCACCAGGATCGATGGTCACCATGCGCATTCGAAATTGACGCCCTGCCATGCCCTCGATCTCGAGTCCAAGGTCAACCGTGGCAAGTAACTTCAACTGAAACACCTTTCGTCACAGGTTTGGATTGTTCAATTTCCATCATGGTCTCCTTTCTGTCTGTTCTGTTTGCCTAGGTCTAGATCCATTTGACTTTTGAAATAACACAAGTATCCATAAAATTATAAACCGCCTTCTATGGGGAAGGCGGTCAGTATGTAGGGTGCACTCGCTTTTGAGTGCACCGTTTTCGGTCATCTTAATTCCCGCTACAGGTATTTTTGTTTTTTTCTATTACCCCAATCAAAAAAGCGACGTCTGTCTCTGGAAGACGCTTCGATCATTCACATATTTGGCGCGGTAGACCGCGCCCTACAATTACTTTATTAATGAGCCATCACCAGCCGGAACTTGCTCCACAGGCACACAGATGTGGATATGTACATCCGACTCGCTCCGTGCGGGAGATGGTTGCGTTTCAACCTATCAGATTACGTTACTCACTGATAACCTGGGTTTCGATTCAAGATCATGCGCAAACCCGAAGATGAAGGTCAGGGGTAGGAAGATCACTTCAGCAGCCAGGCATCCAAGCATGATTATGATAACGGTATCCGGATCGATTACACCTGGAAAATATCCAGTCGTTGCGATCACCAGCGCGATTAGCAATAGCGATGCACTCATTCCCAGGAACCAAGGCCATAATTTTCCGGGCAAAGCTTGCTTACCGCGAAATATCTTTTCCCAAAAGAAGAGTGGTTTGTTGATCTGTCTTGAAACGATGTATATCCACGGAAAGAATAGAACCTGCGCCACGCCCCCGCCGACCATAAGCAATAGAATAAATAGGAGCAATAAAATGATCGAGCCCATTTTCTTGTGAACATAAACGCATGACCAGACGATGATAGCCAGGCCAACCAACATAGCCGCGATGCCGGTGATGAGAAAATTGGGGATGAGCGTGAAAGCAGGTTCATTACCGTGAGGCCACATCTTCTGTGCTTCTCCAATTGCAGAAATGAACAGTCCGCCTGTCTGAATGTTTCCCTGGAGAGTTTCAAAAAGACCGTGGTTGATGCCTGATATTCCAAAGATCACACCCAATAATGTTACGTTGATCCGTGTTGCGCGATTCATTTCAGTTATTTCTCCAACAAGATTTCATCAGCAATCCCTTTTGCCCAGGTAACAATGTTCTCCCAATCACGTAAGTCGCCATCAGCAGCCTGGACTCGTTTCATCATCCATTTCTCAAGACCGTTCAATTTTTGCAGGTCCACTGCTCCGCGAAAAACAGTAATATTTCGCGGCCGAATCCGATCGGCAACAGGTCGCAGACCTGAGGGGAATTTCCAACCTTGCAGCAGAACATCCAGGTCACCTTCACCGGTTGGTCCGCTGGAAAAGAACCAAACGGGCTTTTGTGCCAGATCCATCTCATTTGCTTTTAAGAACGATGCTGCTTCTTTTCGCCACATACCAATGTAGACCGCACTGCCCAGTACCACTGCCTGGTAATCGGTTGATTTCTTTACCCGATTCGCAGGTAAAACGTCTATTTGCAGACCTGCTTCCCGCAATACTTTGCCAATTCTCTCAGCCATCTCTGCAGTGCTGCCATACTTTGAAGCGAATGCCACTAAAACCTTGCTGCTCATCTTCACTCCTTTTCCTTAATAATGAGGAATAACCCCAAAATGTATGAAGAAGTACATTCTGGAAATTGGTACTGCCAATTTCTAATCAGAAGTGTGGTTGACTCCCAGTGCACGTAAGACAAAATCCGCGACCGAATCCATATCGAGGGGCGTCACCCCATTCTCATCTGCTGTTGACCCCACCCCGAGGTAGAAGGTCATGATCATGATGGCAGTATTAACCGGGTCCGCCGGTTGGAAAACCCCCTGCTGCATACCCGGGATCAGAATTTCTTCACAGATCAGCCGCATCATTGGTTCATAGATCTGGCTCAGCTGCGTTTTGAACTGCCTATTGACGCCTTGCATTGATGCAAATAGCACTCTTGCCTGGTTGGGGTTTGCCTTTACATAATCAAAGGCTACAGCCAGGAGACGTTTGAGACGCAGGACATAATCGCTATCCTGCCGGATTTGTTCCGCGATATACGAACAATGCTCCACACCGATCTCGCCCAGGAGTGTGAGCATGAGTTCGTTTTTGCCGGGGAAGTAGTTGTAGATTGTTCCGACGGCAACCCCTGCTGCCCGGGTAATACGGTTGATACTTGCACCTTCAAAACCCTCGTTCGCAAATTCATCAATGGCAGCTCTGATCAAACGCTGCCGGGTTTCACCCATTAATGTCACTCGATTTTCGTTCCTGTAACGTGGCGTCATTTTTGAATCCTATAGTTTATATGAATGAACGTTCATTCATATTATTTGGGATTATTGTATCTGTCAAGGGATTTTGAAATATACAAAAACCACCCTCCAATTGGAAGGTGGTTGATCAATCAATGTACTATCTTAACTTTGCATCACCGGGCGGAACTTACGCCACAGACGCACAATGATACCCCGATCCCCATCATAGGTGCGGATCTTCCGGGAATTGGTGTTTATTGAGTGATGGGTTTCGCTGGAACTCACACGAGATGCCCTCTTCGAGCAACCCATCCTACGATTGACTATTTTGAATTTAGCTTTACGAAGACAACACTCTAGGATTGCAATTCTTAAGTCTCAACGGGATCATCCTGTGTGGAGGCCGGGGATGTGGAAGATTTACCGCTATCTCTGCCGATTCACTGCTTTTCCAAGTGCATCCTTGAGTCTGTTGGCAGTTTGTCCTGCCATACCAATTGCCGCTACTGCCGCACCACCCATTGCTCCCGCCGTTCTCTCAAGCAAGTTCTTTTCAACTATGACCTGATACTCTTTTGCTCGCTTCTCCACTTGCTCTATATCCAACGAAACACCCAATCTTTCAGCAGCACTTGTTAGAAATTCGCGCTCCTCGTTGGCCAATATGCCGTCATAGACGGCCATCAGCGTTAGCAATTCAATCAAGGCTTTTCGTAATTCGGCATCTTCTATTTGCGATACTGCGTCAAGAATGCTGTGTTCATCGCTGACGAGCCTGTTGAAATCGGCGGGCGTATGCTCTTCAAAGGACATCCGCGAAAGCATGGCCCGATAGAGTTCCTTTTCTTTGGACGATACGTTGCCGTCAACCTGCGCCATAAACATTGCGGCGGCAGGTATAGCTAAATCGTAGATATTTTGCTTTGAAATGACTGCCCGCAATTCGTCAGTCAGCTTTACCCCTGTTCTTGAAATGGATTTTGGCAATTTTCCCAACGGACTTCGTGGCAATATAGTTGTAGCCACTACCCACAGCGGCAGAAGCAACGGGAACCGCATATTTGATGATTGTCCTTTGCAGAATTTTGAAGCCAAGCCGTTGCGCGAATTTTTGCAGGGCCTCTAGGGTTCCTTTGCTCACCACTTTCTTGATTGCGCTTGTTGTGCCTGCACGCGCCGCAACTTGTAACCCTTTGCCAAGCAGCTTCAGCGGGCGCGACGCCTAGTGCATACCCGAAAATTAGGAGTATATCTTCGGGGTCTTCCGTGTCTAACTGCAAGTCATACAGCACCGACATATCCAGCACAAGCCGCATTTGAATATTGGAAAGGTACAGCATTTCTGCGCCAATGCTCCCAACAAATAACGAGACTGTCAGACCTGCCGAACTTATGGCGGCGATTTCGTTCGCTGTTGCGGCGACTCCTGCAATTGCTCCAGCGATAGCGGCGTACTTTACTGTTACCGAAGTAAGAATATCTGCGATTTCATCCGGGGGCAGGCCGGGGTACTTTTTTTGGAAATAGGTGGCCCTTGCATTACGGTCATAAGCCCTTACGACTTGCTGTAGTAATTTGATAAACCACTCGCCACTCTTAACTTCTTCAAAGTTGAGAGTTTTCGCTAAGGTTTTAGCATCTTCCAGCTCTTTCGAGACTTGTGCTTTTACATGCTCATCATCTGGCGTTGGTGTTGTCATTGACGGACTCCTTTACTTCTTGACGTGTTAATATTGTGACCATACGACTTGCGATACCTACGCGTGGACATGTTTGGATTCTGTTCGGGAGAAGAAAAAAACCGAAGTCGATGTAATGTCCGGAAAATCCCCCGAAACCTCTATAGATAATTTTACAAGGACTTCCATTGCAAGCAAATTAAAAGCGCTTTCCTAATAAGGAAGGCGCTCCAAAATACCACAAATCCAGCTATGTAGACCGCGCCCTAGAATTACTGCATCACCGGGCGCACAGACATATACCCGTATATACGACTCGGCTTAGACAACAGAGGTGAGAGTTTCGATTTAACGATGAGCGTTACCGCGGGTGGGCTGGTGTGGGCTCAGCTTGGGAGCAGGACGTATCACGATTATAGGTGGCAGCCGCCTTTGCCCTGCCACCGTTTGACTGATATTTTCTTCTACACTTCTGCAACAACTTCTTCAAGCGTGGACGAATGCCTTACGAAGCGAGATGTTCCAGTACTTCGCGTGCTTTTGCTACAACTGCGTCTTTCAATTCGTCGGCTCCACGACTTCAACAAAACCAGCCAGACCGAAAACGAGCATTTTTGCCAGGAGGTCAGAATCCATTGTCAGAGATATTGTCATCCATCCTTTATCGTTTGCATCGGTAACCAGTTCCCAACGTCCAGGCATCAGCCTTTTGATAAACGATATCCGCTCAGGATGAATCCGTAAGTACACAGCTATACTCGGACGGTAAATTTTTCCAAGCTTTGCGCCTGTGCGCGCCAGTATGTTGGCAGGTCAAAATCGGGACGGCGTGAAAACGACCTATCGAGCAGGTGCACCGAATGTATACGGGTGACGCGATAGGTACGCAGTTCCTTATCCCGTTCAGCCAGTAAATACCACACACTCGATTTACATACCAGACTATATGGGGCTAAAAGACGCTCTGTTATTTTTCCGTCAAAATTCTCATACTCCACTTCGATGAGCCTGTCTTCATAAACAGCTTTCTGAATATCATCCCAGAAGGGTGAGATGGAAGCATCATGCCACCACCATGTCGGGTCGATCATCAAGCGTTGTCGAATATGATCGGCGGTGGAATGATGTGTATTCGGCAAAGCAGCCAACAACTTAAGTAAGAGGCGTTCCCCTGCGTCGCCCAGACCGACATCACGCAAGGCGTCATTATTATTGGCGACAAACAGACTTTGCACTTCGAATTTATTCAAACCTGTTAACGTAGTGCGATATTCCTCCACGAGCGCAATCCCACCTCCATGCCCGCCTTCACTGTAAACAGGCACGCCTGAAAACGATAGTGCGGTGATGTCGCGCAAAATCGTTCGGCGCGAGACCTCCAATTCTTCCGCCAGCGTTTTGGCAGTCATCTTGCCGCGTGTTTGCAATAATAGAATGATCGATAATAGTCGGTCTGCTCGCATCGTTTTCCTCAATTTTGGGTGACACAAGATGTCACCCAATGGAATGTATCATCAGAATATATCAGAAAACAAAAGGAGAAACGAAATGATACAGACAAAGAAAGGTCATTTGAATTTGGGGGATGGGCAGTTGTACTACGAGATGGCAGGCAAAGGAATGCCACTTGTACTGTCGCACGCGGCATTCCTCGACAGCAGAATGTTCGATGCGATCTGGGAGCCACTGGCAAAACATTTCTGCGTGATTCGATACGATATGCGTGGCTTTGGGCAATCCAGCCCTGTGACAGGTCCGCTTTGCCGCCGCGACGATCTGGATCAACTACTCAAGCATCTCGAAGTAACAGAAGCGCATTTGGTTGGATGTTCCAATGGCGGACAGATCAGCCTCGACCTGGCACTTGAACAGCCTCAACGCTTCAAATCTTTGACCCTGGTTGGCTCAACCCCGAGCGGCTTTGAATTACACGGAGAGCCTCCCCGCTACATGCTTGAAATGTTCGATGCGATGCAAAAAGGTGATATCGATCACTCGAACGAACTTCAAATCCGAATTTGGTTGGATGGCGAAACTCGGGAACCAGAACAGGTTGACTTAATGTTGCGTAGAAAGGCTTTGGAAATGAATCGCATTCCCGTATCGCAAAGTACATTTTTCATCGCCGATACACAGCCGATCAATCCGCTTAACCCACCTGCAATTACTCAATTGGAATCGGTAAACTGTCCAACATTGGTTGTTGCTGGAGCGCTTGACCACCCTGAAGTACTGCGCGCTGCTGATGAAATGGTCAAGCGGATTCCCAATGCCAAAAAAACCATTATTGCGTCAACTGGGCATGTTCCCAGCTACGAGCAGCCAGATGCTTTTGCCAAATTGTTATTGGATTTTCTGAGCGGAATTAATTAACCCAGGGTGCTGCCTTATCTTAATACCCATAAATATATTGTTGTTCATACCGCAAACGACCCCTCCTTAACCCTCCCCAAAATCCTGGGGGTTTTAGAGAGGGAATAAAAAAATCGCCCTCCATCTCTGGAGAGCGCCTCATCACTGCAAAATTATTTACCGGAAAACCGGGCGGAACTTGTACCCGTACACGATTATTCCTCGATCCCCATCATCTGTGCGGAGCTTGCGGGTGACCATTTCCACCGGCATGCCGATCTTCACGGGCTCTTCGCCCGAGGTCTGTCAGTTGGGCGGTCACCACCGGACCTTCCTGTAGTTTGACCAGCGCCACCGTGTAGGGAGCATTCTCTTCATAGCCGGCCGGGGCATCGGAGATGGTGGTGAACGAAAACACTTCGCCTTTACCGCTAAATGTGAATTTGGTCTTGGCGTCCTGACCGCAGTGCGGGCAGACATCGCGCGGCGGGAATATTTTTCCATCGCAGTGGGGGCAAACCTCGCCCACCAGCGAGTAACGTTGATTTTTCATTCTCCAATAACGTGGTACTTCCATAATGCTGCTCCTTTAATTCTAGCAGTCTGAGTCTATCCGCCGGAGACTCTCATTTGCTATCAGGTTCGGAAAGATGGAGATCAGAGACCAGTGATCAGATATCAGATATCGGTTTCTGGTTTCTGGTTTCTGGTTTCTTGTTACTGATCTCCGATCTCTAATCTCAGTTCTCACTCTCTCTCCAACACATGCGTCACCACGGTGGAGGCGGGGCCACCCCAGCACTGGGTGATGGCGATCCGGGCATTCTTCACCTGGCTGGCGCCGGCGGTTCCCCGCAATTGCTGGACGGCTTCCACTACCTGGTAGACTCCCGTCGCACCGATCGGATTACCGCGGGCTTTGCTTCCGCCCAATGTGCAGATCGGGATCCGCCCGCAGGGGATGATCTCTCCATCCCGTGCAAGTTCCCAGCCTTTTCCCGGTTCGGTGAACCCGACCGCTTCGAGTGCGATGGCCGCGTAAATGCTGTAGGCGTCGTCCAGTTCGAACAGATCGATCTCCTCCAGCTTGCGTGCCAGCTTTGACCAGACGCCCGCTGGGCGGATAAGGCTAACCGCCTGAAAGAGCATCGGGTCCTGCCGGTCATGCAATGCCAGGGTATCGGTGACGATGCTCGATCCGGCTATGCGAATGATCGGATACGGATAATTCTTTGGGCAGCAGGTCACGCCGGGTCAACAACACCGCCGCCGCGCCATCCACTGTCGGAGCGACATCCAGCATATTGACCGGGTCGCTGACCATTTCCGCCCGGTCGTAGGCTTCGCGTGTGATGGCTTTGCGATACATGGCATTGGGATTCTTCACCGCGTTGGCATGAGCGTTGATGGAAAAGCCCGCCAATCCGTGACCAGGAATATCGAACCTGTGCAAATAGCGCTGCATGATCAATCCCGCCTGCCCGGACGGAGTCAGACCGGGGATGGCTTCATAATCACCTTCCATGGTCTGGGTCAAGGCGGGATCCAGATCGCTGGTGACCGAGTCGGTCACCTTTTCCACACCCACCACCAGGGCTACATTTACATAACCGGAAGCGACCGCGATATAACCCAACCGTAAGCGCCGCACCGCCGCTCGCTCCGCTGGCTTCCACCGTGGTGCCTTCGACACCGACCAGATTAGACCAATCCGCGATCAGCGAACCCAGATTGGCCTGGTGGGAGATCACCGAACCCATGCTATTGCCGATAAAAATCGATTCCGGTTCCAGATCAGGGACTTCCTTGCGCGCGGCCAGAATCGCTTTGACAGCCATTGAGCGCAGGGAAAGATCCCAATGCTCTCCGACCGGTATTTGTCCGATCCCTGCAATCACCACATCCGACATGGCTGCATCCCCTTAATCTGCCAGTTTGTGGCGGTAACGGACGTAGAGCCCGTAATCGATCTCAGTCCGGCGGGCGATGTATTCCTGGGTTTTAGTTGCCCGGTCACGCCGCTCGAGAATTTTGTCGGTGACGAGGAACGAGAACGCATCCGATCCTGCACCGGAACCGAAGGATGTCATAAGTATCTTATCGCCGGGTTTGGCTTCATCCAGGATCGCAGTCAGGCCGATCATCGCCGCCCCGGCGTAGGTGTTGCCAATCATCGGGGAGAGAAGCCCGGTCTTGTTTTGTTCGGGTGTGAACCCCAGCAGACTGGCTGCCCGCTGTGGGAATTTGGTGTTAGGTTGGTGGAAGACGCAGTATTGATAATCCTTTGCAGTACGCCCGAGAGCTTCCATCAAATAGGTGGCTGCGGAAGTGATATGTTTGAAATAGGCTGGTTCGCCGGTAAAGCGTTGTCCATGTTCTGGGTAGCGCTGATCGGCTCGGCGCCAGAAATCCGGCGTATCGGTCACGAAGGAATACGATCCTTCCATTACAGCCAGGGCTTCTTCCGCAGGACCGAGAATATAAGCAGCCCCACCGGCAGCGGCAGTGTATTCGAGCTCATCGCCGGGTCTGCCCTGGGCGGTATCCATCCCAATGGCCAGTGTGTAATCTGCCATATTTGAACCAACCATTGCCACAGCAGCGACCATTGCCTCGGTGCCTGCCTTGCAGGCGAATTCCCAATCAGCCGCCTGAACAGATGGCACAGCGCCGATGGCTTCCGCCACGATCGTGGAGGTTGGCTTGACCGAATACGGATGTGATTCCGACCCGACCCAGACAGCACGCAGCTGTTGTGGATCGATCTGAGCGCGGTTGAGCGCGTTGCGGGCGGCTTCAATGGACATCGTAACGACATCTTCATCCAGGCCGGGTACCGCCTTCTCTTTAACCGGTCCACCTCGAGCCACACCCACCCAGATGCGTGATATTTCAGTATCGGGAATTCGAAAGCGGGGAACATAGGCTCCATAACCAATAATACCCACCGGTCGAGCCGGTTTGAGAATTCGAGGTTGTTCAGATTCTGTCATGATACTTTACCCCATTCCTTGAGGATTTCTTGTGCGCGATCTATTCGGATCGATTTTTCCTGGATCAATTGTTTGACAAGCGGTTCGACTTGATTTCCATTCGCGCCAGCTGATAAAGCCACTTGTCGGGCGTGGAGTCCCATGTGACCACGCTGAATACCTTCAGTCGACAGTGCTCGTAACGCAGCCAGGTTTTGCGCCAAACCTACCGAGACGATGATCTCGGCCAGTTCTTTTGCGGATCTCACACCCATCAATGCAAGGGCAGCCTGTGCCCCGGGGTGAACTCTGGTCGCGCCGCCAACTATCCCAACGGTCATCGGCATTTCCAGACTGCCAATCAGATTCCCCTGGTTGTCTTTCGCCCAGGTGCTTAAGCTGGTGTATCGTCCGGATCGGGCGGCATAGGCATGCGCGCCGGCTTCCACCGCCCTCCAATCATTCGCGATAGCCATCACCACTGCATCGATTCCGTTCATGATTCCCTTATTATGGGTGGCTGCCCGGTACGGATCTGCAGCGGCGAAAGCCCAGGCTTCCAGAATACTATCGCGGACCTGTTCTCCACTGTAATTATCGAACGCCAGTGTCTCAAGATGGAATCATGCAGGACGCTCGAGCCAGTCGCTGGTCTGCAAGATTGGTGATGATACGTAAATGCACTCTTCCACCGGTCAACTTTTCCACTTCGGGAGACATTCGTTCCATAATGGTGTTGACAGCATTCGCACCCATCGCATCGCGCACATCCACTAACCAATGCAACACCAGGAAAGCGCCAATAGGTGATTCGTGAATCTCGCGAATCTGCAAATCACGGGGACCACCGCCAAGTTGTACCAGGATTGGATCAACGGTGGATGCTTTTTCCAGCAAATAGGCTGTGTTTTGTTCAATATTCCGGCATGCTTGACCCAGGTCTTTAATTTCCAGGATCTGCATTTGACCCGTCATGATAGGCTCATCTGCGTGAGCGCTAAATCCCCCACCTGAACGAGCGAGCTTTGCCATAAAGGAAGCCCCCGCCACCACAGAAGGTTCTTCCACTACCATGGGTATAAGGATTTCGCGGCCGTTCACGATAAAATTCTGAGCTATCCCCATAGGCAGGCTGTACGTGCCAACCACATTCTCAATCATGGCATTGGCTTGCTCCAGCGATAATCCCCGCTCACCGGATAGAGCCTTGATCTGCTCAGTAGATAGACCAGTAGACTGCTGGATCGTCTTTAGCCGTTCGTTAATGGTTAATTCGTAGAATCGGTTTTTTTCGTTCAACATACGTACTATCACCGTTATTTTCGAATACCCCTGAGAATAACTCAGGGGGCGATGCTACTATATCCCCGTGCTACTGGCAAAAGCTATCAGGTTCCTGTCCTAAGAACTGAAGAAGAGGAACCAGTGAATAGAGACCAGAAAAATGCAGGGAGGGGATTAATCCCGACCCTGCACGAAGTATTGTACTGATCCCTGATATCCAGTCTCTGATTTCTGGTCTCAGATTTCCGGTCTCAGGTCTCTGATCTTTGACCCTAATTTCCGAAGCCCCACATGCCGCCCATGTGCCGATTGCCCATTTTTCCGCGGGATTTCATCCAGTCTGCTTGAGCCTGGGTGATCGTACCGTTTTTGACGGCCAGGTCAACGGCTGCGCTGCGGGCATCGACCATCATCTGGCGGAATTCCACGACAGTCATACCTTTGTCACTGGCAAGCTGTGCGATAGTTGTACCTGCATCTAACTTTGTGTTCAATTCAGCCACAGTCAAACCCAGTTTTCCTGCCAGAGCCGTGATCATCTCCTCGTGCATCAGACCCTCTCCGAAGAAACCGTCACCTCTCCCCATGCCAAAACCACGTCCATCGTCTGTCCGATTTTTCATCCAATTTGCCTGAGCCTGGGTGATTGTGCCGTTCTTTAAGCCCAGGTCAACGGCTTCAGATCGGGCATCCACCATCATCTGGCGGAATTCATTAACGGTCATGCCTTTTTCGCTGGCGATATCAGCGATGGTCTCGCCGGCAGCCAACCTGCTATTCAGCACCTCAACTGTCAAGCTAAGCTTTCCTGCCAGAACAGTGATCATCTCATCGTGAAGCAAGCCCTCACCCAAAAAGCCACTCCCATTTTGTGGACCGCGCCCTCTCCCAAAACCTTCACCCAACCCCGATTGATTCCCTGGAGGTGTATTTCCCTGCGCACCTACAAGTGAGGTGCCTAAGGATGCCGATAAAACTACCGCTACTAGTAAACTTGCAAAAATTGTTTTCATTATTTTCCTTTCGTTAGATACCTTTCTATACACTAAGGATAATGGACGGATATGTAGGACCTATGAATTTCATGTGCAGATTAGATGGAGGCTGATATGTTCACACTCACCCAAATTATCCAGGAAACGGGTAAAATTAATCCTACACTTGTATGAAAAAATTAACCCGCGAACAATTGGAAGCCCGCCTGGTGGCTTTGCACAAAGCCAGCCTTGAGCTTGTCCGTGAAACTTCGCTCGACACCCTGTTGAGACGTATTGCCGAATTAGCGTGTGAACAGGTCCAGGCCAGATACGCGGCTGTTGGGGTAATCGACTCACAAGGTGGTTTGGAGCGATTTATTCCGGTTGGAATGACACAGGAAGAGATCAGGCAAATGGAACATCCGCCGGTCGGACTTGGATTGATTGGCCAGTTAATGCATACCTCTGCTCCTCTTCGTCTTGCGGACATTCAATCCTATCCAAATTCCATCGGGTATCCTCCCTTCCACCCGCAGATGAAATCCTTTTTGGGAGTGCCCATCCGACAGGGAGATACTCCGCTCGGGCAGATCTACCTGACCGACAAGATAACCGCTCCAGAATTCTCAGAAGAGGACGAGCAGGTGATCCTTGCTATGGCCGCGTACGCCGCCGTTGCGATCACGAATGCCCGGCTATATCAGGAATTGAACAATCGCGATAAAGCGCTCACGCGTCGAAATCAGGATCTGGCTCTCTTGAATGATCTCGCTTCCACCCTGGCATCGTCCCTGGGAACGGAAGAGATCTTAAAGACAGCCCTGGATCGAGTGATGGAAAATCCGCAGATCGCTGCGGCAGAGATCTTTATCAGCGACGAAAACTCGCACCAGCTCCAATTAATGCATCATCTGGGTGAACTGGATGGCAATCTCTGGATACGGGATGTGTTTGATCCGGGGGAAGGACCCATCGGCCTTGTCGGTCTGAATGGGCAGTCCATTGTCAGTGAAATTCCCGGAGAGTACGGTCGCTATCTGAAGCCGGACGCGAAGTCGATGGACCTGGCGCAATTTGCCTGTTTTTCACTCACCGGACGAAGCGGCTCGCTCGGCGTTCTCTGCCTGGCTACCGTTCCGTATAAAACGCTCGACGAGCATGAAATTCAACTCTTCACCGCCATTGCCGCCTGGGTAGGGACAGTGATTGAAAATGTCCGCTTGTTTACCCAGGGACGACGCGTCGCCATTCTGGAGGAGCGGGAACGGATTGGGATGGACCTGCATGATGGTGTGATCCAATCCATCTACGCGGTCGGTCTGACATTGGAACATGCCCGCCTGTTGATGCCGGAAGACCAACCTGCAGCAGAAAAGCGGATCAACCAGGCAATTGATAACCTTAATCACACCATCCGGGATATTCGCGCTTACATTCTGGATTTACGTCCCCGCCAGATGAATGAAGAGAATCTGCTGGACGGTATCAAACGATTGATCCTTGAATTCAAAACCAATACCATGATCGATACTACCCTGGTCGGTCTGGAGGATGGGTATCATGCGCTCCCACAAACCCATGCGCTGGCGCTCTTTCATATCTGTCAGGAAGCGCTGGCAAATATTGCCAAGCATGCCCACGCCAGCGAAGTGAAAGTATCGCTCTGGAAATCGGCAGATCGTTTACTGATGGAGATTCATGATAATGGATCCGGCTTCGATCAAAGTCGGACCGCGCTGACTCTCGGACATGGGCTCGCTAACATGAATACCCGGGTGCGGAATGTCGGCGGCGAAGTCGAAATCAGTTCAGAACCAGGCGATGGCACTACCATCCTGGCCTGGATCCCATATAAAGATACCCATTAATCCATGGTAGCTCCACTCGCACCAGAACCGCGTGCGCAATTTGTGCAGCGTGAATTTACCGAAATCGCGCATCGCTATGAATTGATGAACCAGATCATGACCTTTGGTTCGGTCAATCGCTGGCGAAAGAAAGCGATCGAGCGGCTGAACATCCTGCCCGGGCAGATCGTGTTGGATCTGGGAGCAGGTGGTGGGCAGCTCACGGAACTGGTCCGGCTGGCACACCCGGAATGCAGAATTTATCCATCTGATTTCACCCTGGGGATGATGAGAGTAGGTCAACGAACCGGTTTGCCTTTCGCTGCCGTGGATGCGCTGGACTTGCCGTATCCGGCAGAATCAGTGGATCGAGTCATCTGCGCATTCCTATTGCGTAATCTGGAAGATTATCGTCCCGCATTAAAAGAGATATACCGAGTCCTGAAACCGGGCGGCCGATTTGTCAGCCTGGATACCACACCGCCAACCAACCTCCTTTTGCGTCCTTTCATTCGACTGTACATGCGCGTTGCCATACCCATCATTGGTTCGCTGGTCACCGGCCGTATTGGCGCATACAATTATCTTATCCGCTCGTCGGAACAATTCACACCGGCCGTAAAGTTAAACAAGGAAATGGATGAGACGGGTTATTCATCCGCCGGCTATCAAAAGTTGATGTTTGGTACTGCCGCCATTCATTGGGCGGTGAAAGAGGCACATTGACCGATACCAATTTGAGCGCCAGCGCACAGCGGGTTCAAGATGCCCTGTCACAAAATGGATTACCCTGTCAGGTGGTTGAGCTACCTGGTTCCACCCGCACCGCCCCTGAAGCTGCCCAGGCGGTCGGTTGCACGGTTGGGCAGATCGTTAAATCGTTGATCTTTCGGACCAAACATACAAATAGAGCCATTTTGATCCTGGCGAGTGGTAGTAACCGGGTGGATGAAAAAATGGTGGAGACTATGATCGGTGAGCCGATCGAACGGGCTGACCCGGATTTCGTACGCGAACAGACCGGATTTCGCCATTGGGGGCATCCCCCCCATCGGACATGCTAATCCACTGACTACCCTGATAGATGAGGATCTCCTTCAATATATAGAGGTCTGGGCTGCAGCCGGGACTCCGCACGCCGTGTTTCCCATCGATCCGAAAGAATTGGATCGAATTACAAAAGGTAAGATCGCAACGATCCACCATACGACGGGAACGACAAACGTATGACCTATCCACATGACATTGAGAAAGCCGCTTTACGCGGAGAACCTTCCTATATCTGGCGTGATGGACAGCAGCGCCGGTTGGAAATGATTCTCAGCGCGGCGGGGGATAGTATTCATGGACTGATTCTGGAAGATGGCTGCGGCGTCGGGCAGTATATGCATCACCTGGCACCGATTGCGGGCAAGGTCACCGGTCTCGACTTTGATTTCGAACGCGTCAAAGATACCCATGCTCTCGGATTGGATGTGGTCAATGCCGCCGGCGAGTTCCTCCCCTATCCCGCCAACTCCTTCGATCTGGTAATCAGTAATGAAGTGATCGAGCATGTGATGGATGACCACATGGCAGTGGCAGAGATGGTCCGGGTGTTGAAACCGGGCGGACGGCTGGTTTTATTTTGTCCGAACATTGGCTATCCGTTTGAAACCCACGGCATCTATTGGAAAGGGAAATACCAGTTTGGAAATAAACTGTTCGTGAATTACCTGCCAACATCCTGGCGGAAAAAGCTTGCTCCCCACGTCAGGGTGTATTCGAAGAAAGACCTGCAGCAATTATTCGACTGCCTACCCGTTCATTTTGTCAGATGCACAATCATCTTTGGCGGGTATGATAATTTTATAGCCCGTCTGGGTGGAGTGGGGAAAGCAATCCGCGCTGTGCTGCAATCGCTGGAACAGACACCCCTGCGCTGGTTCGGGCTGAGTCACTTCTGGGTGGTCGAAAAGATCGGAGACTAAGCGGATGGGATGGTTTGGGAAACCCGATCTGGACGACGCTGTATCGCCCGCGCGGATATCCAGGGATTGTTCCGGGTGCTGACGGATGGCAGTGATGCCGATCAGCTCACCGCATCCGGAATGCTCATCCAACTGGGCGTTCAGCGTGGGTATGAGCACCTGATCGAACTGTTGGGAACCGGGAGCGAATCCGTCCGGGCGGCAGCTGCGGAGAAGTTTGGGGAATTGCGGGAAGCCCGTGCCGTCGACGCGCTGGCAGTTTCAATGGATGATCCTTCCGAAACCGTAATGGAAGCTGCCCGCCAGGCATTATTGGATATAGACACGGTTGAAGCAAAGCGCGTCCTGGATGAATGGGAAGCAGACCACAGCGAGATGGACACCGATCTTGAGGTGCTGACTTTCGCCTACGATCCCATCATGGGTTCCAACCGTCTACCCGGCGAACGAAAAGCGCTCAATCCTGAAGAACGTCAGACAGCTGCCCGGGAAGAGTTCGTTCTTGCCAATTCCTACCAGGAAGAAGGAAGATCCCAGGAAGCCCTGTCCGCCTGTGATAAAGTCCTGGCGGTGGATCCAACCTGGGCGGATGCGCTCAACCTGCGGGGGATTCTCCACGAGGAATTGAAACAACCCTTCCTCGCGTTGAACGATTACCGAAAGGCTTATTTATACGATTCAACCCTGGGTGAAGCCAGAACGAACCTGGATGATCTCATCCGAGAACTGGATCTCAAGAACGTAAACGTCAGCGAATGGGTGGAACAGACTCAGTCCTCCACCTGGGAAGAACGCCAGGCAGCTTATATCGCCCTCAGCTTTTCGGATCACCCGGTAGCTTTCCGTACCCTGCTGAAGGGTCTGGAAGATGAGGATGTAGAAGTGATTACAGCGGTGATTGAAGCCCTGGAAGGAATCGATGATCCGCAATCAAGGCAGGCACTTGAGCAATACTATATAGGGATGGGGGAATCAGGGGCAGAATTGGATATCTAATTGTATATTTGCGTTTAGGATCACTTCAGAATTCTAAAATCATATATACCATCCACAAACGAATAAGTATGGTGACACTGGTTGCAGATGATAGCCTCGCCGGCTTCGGTCAGACTGGCGGATCCGCAGGCCGGGCATTGGAAGAAGCCAACCGGGGCGGGCTTTTCACAAGTTGCGAGGTTCTTCACGAACACGCTTGGCGTGAGTTGCCATAGGTTCCCGGTCAGGCTGAATAGTGAATCCATCGCGACCAGCAGCTTGAGCGGGATCAGTCTCTTAAACACACCTGCCCGCAGATGGGAGACGGTCAGGATGCGTTCGATGGAAAAACCCAGGTCCTTCAGCCAGCGCTGAACCGTTCCGGGATGGAAATCGAAATTCAACGCTACAAATTCGACCGGCTCTGGGGTGAACGGGCTCCACTTTTGTCGGCCGAGGATCCAGCGGGCGATGGCTTTCAGGTTCAGTTTGCTGGCGAATTCCAGGATGAAGGTGCCATCCGTCTGCATCACCCGTTCCACCTGCTTCAGCGCCAGGGGGGCATCCTGCATGTGATGCAGCGCGCGGATCATGGTCGCGCCATCGAATAACCCATCCACGAACGGCAGGTGGTAAATATCGGCTGCCACATAGATGTAGCGATCACTTTTCCCCAGCCTGCTTTGCGCCTGTTCCAGTTGGGTGCGTGAGTAATCGAGCAGCACGATTTTTTCGTAGGCGGTATAACGGGGCGTATTCCGCCCGGCGCCGGCGCCCAATTCGAGCATCAACTTACCGGATGACAGGCAGCATCCGCCGAAGGGCAACCGCTTCGGCGGCGTCTTCATACGCACGGTCTCCCTGATCCCAAAAACTGGTCTGGTAATCAGAACCTTCGTAACTGCAAACGGGGGGTGTGGAATTGGTCATAGGTGAAAAAAGTGAGTGTCAGACAGGCTTCCCGGCGGCACCCGAAATAACCTTCTTACCGTTGCTTCCTCTCAGACCTGGCGGAGTTCGCAGGCTTCCGCCGCGCCGGACCCGCCTGACACTCGCAGAGAAGGATACCTTATGGATGATGGCTTGTCAACAAAATAAAAGGGAGAAGTGAGAGTGGGATGTGAGTGGGAAAACCCAAATGATCCTGATATCATGATTTTACGCCATTTCGTTGGAAACTAATCCGTAATTAGCTCAACCTGCAGAACAATCAACCTTCATCGAACTGTCTCTAGATCAGATGGAATGCTGAGTTGTATCCAAACTCTCTTAGGTCCATATCTTACTCAGGTATAATGTTTTTAACTTCCTCCCTGGAGGCAATTATGGGAAAAATTAACCACAACCATCATCTCGGTACTCTGACGATCCACGCCGGGCACAAACCCAATTCGGAACATGCCCACGTAACCCCCATCTATGAAAGCTCTACTTTTTCGTTTCCTGATGTCGCAACTGGACAAGCTATTTTTAGGGGCGACCAGGATGGGCACATTTACACACGTTTGAGTAATCCTAATTTTGATGAAGTCGCTACCCGAATCGCAGTCCTAGAGGGAATGGATCTTATCCAACAGAACCCCGACCAGGAACCGGATTCGATCGTGCGAGGTTACCTGTTTGCCTCAGGAATGGCTGCCATCACCACCGCCCTCTTGACCCTGCTCAAAAATGGAGACACGATCATCGCTCAGGAAGCGTTATACGGTGCGACATATACCTTCCTTAAGAATATCGCTCCGCAATACGGGATCGAAACGATCTGGCTGAAAGAGCCCAAACCGGATGATTGGGAGAAAGCATTTAAGGATCATCCAGCGGCCAAACTGGCATACGCGGAGACCCCATCGAATCCGAGCATGTCCATCATCGAATTACATCCGGCAGCAGAGATCGCCCATCTGAATGGCGCCTGGCTCATGGTTGATAACACGTTTGCCACACCGTATTGCCAGCGTCCACTCACATTGGGTGCTGATGTGGTCGTTCACTCTACGACCAAGTATTTGAGCGGATATGGACTAGTGGTTGGCGGCGCACTGGTCAGTAGGCATGTGGATTGGGTCAAGGACGATCTGGCAAAAATGGCGATCCATCTGGGCGGGAACCCCAGTCCTTTCGATACCTGGCTGGTTGGAAATGGGCTGAAAACACTCGATGTTCGCATGCAAAGGCATTGTTTCAACGCTCTGAAGGTCGCTCAATTCCTCGAGGAGCATCCGGCAGTATCAAGGGTCAATTATCCCGGTCTCAGTACCCATCCGGATTTTACAACGGCTCGCGGGCAGATGAGCCATTTTGGCGCGATGATGTCCTTCGAACTCAAGGGCGGTTACGAAGCTGGTGTCATGATGATGAACAAAGTTCAGCTGGCTACCCTGGCTGTCTCACTCGGGACGGTCGATACCCTCATCCAACACCCCGCCGGCATGACCCACTCCAAAGTGGCACCTGACGATCGCCTGCGTCAGGGTATCAGCGATGGGCTCGTACGGTTATCAGTTGGGATTGAGTATGCCGGAGATATCATAGAAGATCTAAAGCAGGCACTCGAGAGCTAATTCGGATCATTAATAAGGAACTAATGCAGTCAATCCAGGAATTACCAGAAAATTATAAGTTATCGAAGCGAATAAACCTGCGAGAGAATGTCCGCCTTGCAGTATGGTTGAATGTGGCAGCCTTCGGAATGCTTATTCCCACTATCTGGCTGTTGTTACTGCTCATCCGTTTCACCCATCCGGATATAACCGCATTTGGTGGGTTGATCCGGTTGAATGGTTCAACTTTAATTAAGCTCGCGGGAGTGGTTATTTCGCTGGGCATTGTATTGATTCTGCACGAGATGGTTCACGGATTCTTTTTTTGGACCGCAACCAAGACCAAACCGGTTTTTGGTTTACAGTTATCTTATGCCTACGCCGCTGCACCTGATTGGTTTATTCCAGCCAATAACTATCTTTGGATCGGGATCGCCCCATTTTTGTTACTCGATATACTGGGTGTCCTTCTATTGATTTTCTCTCCAGTAGGTCTGATTTTATACATCGCCGCAGCTATAGCCATGAACACAGCCGGATCCATCGGGGATTTGTGGATCCTCTACACGCTGCTACGCCAACCGACCAGATGTCTGGTCAACGACCGGGGAGATGAGGTCGCGTTTTACATTCCGGTCCGATGAAGTTAAAATTGATCATCATCCCACTAAAAATAAGGATAACTCATGCCCAATCGGAAAACTAATCCCAGAACGAGACCTCAACCCAGGCAGGATAGAACACCATTGATCGCCGGAATCGTAATTTTCCTCGCCGTCGTAGTAATCGTAATCCTGGTATTGACACTTGGTAAGTCCGGTCAAACCGCATCACCCAAACCCGAACAAATCGCCATCAAACAATATGATTCAGCCCCACCAATGACAATCGATACAACCAAAAAGTATTCCGCCACGGTGAAGATGGCAAAAGGGGGAGAGTTTATCATCGACCTATATGCAGATAAAGCTCCCATCACCGTGAACAGTTTCGTCTTTCTAACTCGGGAAGGATTCTATGACGGGGTCACCTTCCACCGGGTGTTGGATGGTTTCATGGCTCAAGGTGGAGACCCGACTGGCACCGGTGGGGGTGGACCTGGATATGAGTTTGTGAACGAAAATAGTGATCTTACCTTTGATAAAGCCGGGGTAGTTGCCATGGCAAATGCCGGACCAGATACAAACGGCAGCCAGTTTTTTATCACCTTTGGTCCAACTCCCCAGTTGAATGGCGGTTACACCATCTTCGGGCAGGTTGTCAGCGGAATGGATGTTGTGAACGGAATTACACGCCGCGATCCCAATCGTTCCCCCGATTTCGTGGGGGATCAGATCAGCTCAATCACGATCACTGAAGAATAAAGGTCAGGAGTAATAATACTCCTCCCCATCGATTGAAAAGGGAGGAGTATTTTATTTTTTGCAAACGTGCTGATTAGTCTTCGGCAGGTACAGCTAGTACTCTGTTTTCAACTGGTTCTTCTTGAGGTTGGGGGGATTTTAAGACCGCCATTAAAACAGCGGCAAGTACCAACATGCCCGCTGCTAAAAGATAGGCATTGGTGAAAGTACCAGTTGCATCCTTGATCGCACCAGCTAATTGGGAGAGCATGAAACCGCCCAAACCCCAAGCAGTGTACACGATCCCGTAATTGATGGCAAAATTTTTCAAACCAAAATAATCCTTCGTCATCGCCGGGAAGACCGCCAGGTTGGCACCATAATTCGCGCCGATGAGGACCACCAGAACCATTAGGAGGGGAACCGAAGCCAGGCTGCTACCTTTAACTGTAAAGGATAAGACCATGATCAATGCCGCTTGAAGTAAGAACGCGGTCAACAATACGTTTTTCCTGCCAAATTTATCAGACAGGACGCCATACATCACACGTCCGCCGCCATTGCCGATCGCTAGAGCGGACACTGCCAACGCGCTGACTGCCGCCAGACCGATTTGATCTTTGACGATGGATGCCAGGTTACCAATGACCATTAATCCCGCGCCTGAGCCAAATGCGAATGTGATCCACAGCAGGTAAAACTGCCATGTTTTGACGATCTCTTTGGAGGAATAATCCACCTTTTTTACCAACGAAGCTGCTTTAACCGGTCCGGTTATGGCCGGGGTAAAACCTTCAGGAGGGAATTGGAGGAACTGGGCAAATCCAACGACCACTACGAGCATGCCAATACCCAGGTAGAGCATCGTGGATTGCAATCCGATGGTCGCGATCAATGTTCGTGCGAGTGGGGCTACCCAGGCGCTGCCCATTCCAAATCCGGCGACCACAATACCGGAGATCAGGCCAGTTTTTGAAGCTGGGAACCACTTTAATGCAGCCGGGCTTGCGGATGCGTAGACAAAACCGATGCCCGAACCCAGTAGGACACCGAATGCGAAGGTAAACATCCAGGGAGAGGTGGACATGCTGGAGATGATCACGCCAGTTCCGGCCAGTATTCCACCGATGGTTACGATGACGCGTGGACCAAGTTTGCCCAATAAGCGTGCGCCGACCAGTGTCATCAAGGAGAATACCACACATGCTACAGAGTAAGGGAGCGATTTTTGAGAATCTGCCCAGCCCCATTCCGCAGGTATGTTCGCTTTAAAAACACTCCAGGCATATAAAACGCCTAAAGCCAATAACGCACAGGTCCCCGCAATTGTTACTAACCAACCTTTATTTCCAGACGCTTTGTTGCTCTCCATGATCCTTTTTGAATCCTTTCCGGTGAGGTGAATGCTGCTCAAGATACATCCATCCTACGGATGAAGGATCTACCATGAAAGAGGGCAGCAATAAGGTGAGGAGAGATTATAAACAGATTGTCAGACAATCGTCAATAGAAAAGAGCCTCATTCTGAACACTACTTTATTGGATGATTGTCATGGATTTTGAAATCCACCTGATTTGGATAATCATTCCAACAGAATGCGGTCGCCCATAAGAGCACACTCAATCCCGATTGAGTCGTCAGTACCGTTCAATCGATCCAGGACCATTTGAAAGTGATGTTTATCCCACAAGATCATGCTCATCACGCCCGAATTCATATAGATGGGCGACAACCAATTTCGACGGGTGAATATCTCGGCAAAAATCGCAAAACTCAGTCAAAAACGGCGGGGATTTCATCGACGCACTTCCCTTCCCAAGCCAGAGATGGGCAACCATCCCATCCAAATCAGGTATTTCCGGCATACGCCTGGCGTCGTACCTTCGGGTATCGCCAGGGAATAGCCACTGCTTCCCATTGAATCCGGCCACATATCCTGTCTCTGGTACACCGTTCTGTCCTCGAAAATGTAAGCCCATCAAATGGGAGGAGAGACAAAGGACCAACCTCGATTGGGGATATTGTTTTTTGGGACAATAATGTTTTCAGTGGGAAGTTTGATTTCAGCCAGAATCAGATCCAACATGAAATCGGGAATAACCCACCTGATATTCCATTTGGGATAATGATTGGATCAACTGCCAATCCACATGATCTGCGTGAATATGAGTGAGAACGATCAGCGAAAGTCCACCCAGGTCGCAGGCGTAGTCGGGTGGCTCCATTCCATCCAATCTCGCGGAGAGATGGAATGGATCGATCGCCCATTTCAGCCCCCCAGTATGAATCAGGTAATTGGCTGAATAAGTCAACCAGAGGGAATCGGGACCATCCCAATTACTCCATTCTGACACAACAGACTGCCAGAGCGAGGGATATTTTTTTCTGGCAGTCTCACGAAGTAAGATTAAGTTTTCTCTACGATTGTCAGATAGATCAAGCCAGTTCATAATGAGTGTGAATAAATGCTTCCACTTCGGGGACAGGACGATTGAAAGGTCCCAGCCGTTCCACTTTCATGCTGGTGACGGCGGCCGCCCATTTTCCAGCTTCTTCAGCGGAATGGTTTAATCGCTTGACCACATACGTACCCAGACAGGTATCACCGCGGCCGCTACGACCGTCCATCGATTCTGAGTGAAAGTCAAAGTGGTAGTCTTTTCCTTCTGCATAGATGAGCACACCTTTACTGTGAGTCAATACAATTTCTTTTACACCATATCCCGCATACACTCGAACTGCCTTTTCGAGATCATTTTCTCCGGTCAAGAATTCCGCTTCAACCAGATCCGATTTCAAGATATCGACATTCTTCAAGACTCTGGCCATATCTTCCCAGGGTTCATAAACCAGATTCTCGCCCCGCAAAACACGCACAAAACCCTGCACATCCAGGGCAGTGATCACGTTTTTACGCTGTCGGATCTCCTCAAAAAACTCGGGCTCCACCTCCCCGCGCAGACTGGTACCCACCACGATGGCTTTTCCGGAAAGACAGGCTACCTGATTGGGCTGAATGGTTCCTGCGGTTCCGGTGACGTGTAGAGTGCGTTGATCCACATCGTGTGTTTTATAGACCAATTTCATTAAAGTCGATGATGGTGTGTACACCGGAAAGCAATCCACCCCTGCCGATTCCAGTGAATCGATCATCCGTTTGTCTTCTCTCGCCAGTCGAGTAACAACGGCAGTCTTGTACCCCAATCGGGCGGCTGCGTGGGCAGCATAATTCACTGCGCCGCCATCCACATAGCGAGTCCCATCGGGTGTAATGATCGTGTCTTTGGTGTAATTACCAACATAAATCACATCATAACGATTCGTTGTCTGATTATCCATATCGTCCTTCTAAAATAATTGAATAAGTTGAGGAACACCTTTTGTGATCAGCCAGTAGACCCCCGAACTGACTAACGCAGTTGCCGGGATTGTCAAAAGCCAGGCAGAAGCAATTTCTCCGGCGACAGTCCAGCGTACTTTATTCACCCGTTCAGCCGCCCCAACACCCATGATTGCCGTGCTTACCACCTGGGTTGTGCTGACCGGACCGCCAATAAGGGATGCGGTCAATATCACTGCCGCTGAAGTAGCCTGGGCAGCGAACCCGTGGACAGGACGTACCTTGTAAAACTTGGAACCCAATGTCTTGATCAACTGCCATCCACCGACCGAGGTCCCGATGGCGATAGTCAGCGCGCAAATGAAAACCACCCAGAGGGGAACATGGAAAGTGGATTGCACGCCGCTGATCACCAGACCCAGGGTGATCACACCCATGGTTTTCTGGGAATCATTGGTACCATGGCTGAGTGCCAGACCGAGCGAAGTGACTATTTGAAGCTTTTTAAATAAGCCGTTAACTCGGGGCGACGCCTTCCAGGATAAAAGGAAAATAATATTCGCGATAATAAAACCAGCAACAAATCCAATTAATGGGGAAACGAAGAGGGTGAGCAGGATTTTTTCCATCCCCGCCAACTTGATGGCAGAGAAACCGGCATTCGTTACCACTGCGCCCAATATGCCACCGATAAGCGCGTGGGAGGAGCTGCTCGGAATTCCCAGGATCCAGGTTATAACATTCCAGAGGATCGCACCGATCAGGGCGGCGATTATGACATACATGTTTACATGATGCGATTCGACGATTTCATTCCCTATCGTCGTCGCCACCGCTACACCAAACAGGAATGGACCACAAAATTCGGCCACAGCGGTCATGAACAACGCGATTTGCGGTCGAATTGCTCGGGATGAAATCATCGTGGCGACGATATTACTTGAATCGTGAACGCCATTCAGAAAATCGAAGGCAAGACCTAAAACGATCAGAATGATCAATAAAGGCGGCATTGGATCCATCAGGCAGATTTGACCACTATATCAGCGATAACGTTGGCGGCTTCATCACCACGGTCGGCCGCGTTACTCAGATGGCGGTAAACCTCACGCATCTTAAGAATATTGATCACCTGTTTTACATCTTCGGTATCGTTAAACATATCCGCCAATGCTTCACGGTAGATGTCTTCCACCTTGTTTTCCAGCGCTTTCGCGCGTTGGGCATGTTCACCTGCCACTCCGGTGTGATCTTCCAACCGGTTCACGCCTATTTGGATTTCATACGCGGCATCCTTCAGAAGTTTCGCCATTCGGAGCATAAAGGAAGTGGGAGTCACTTTGAGGATGACAATTTCGGTCACGGTGGAGTAGGCATAATCCAGAATGTCGTCGATGGCGCGGGATAAGGAAAAAATATCTTCCCGATCGAAGGGTGTAATGAATGTTTTGTTCAACTCAAAGATCAGGATCCGACGCGCCTCATCCGCTTCTTTTTCTCTTAAGCGCATATCCTCAGCAAGCTTATCGGTTGGATTTTCGATGTAGGCGACCAAAACTTCCATTCCGGCCAGTGTCAAATCCGCCTGTTCCTGGAGTAACTTTAAAAAGACATTTTTCCTTTTCTTAAATATCTTTAACACGGTGGTTCCTCCTTAGAAATTTGCTAAAGCCGGTTGATGCACCCAAAATGGGCGAGTGTTTCCATCCCAGCCGATATATCTGCGATAGATAGTGCGGGACTGACCTCAATTGTTCTGTATGTGGAGGCAGGTAAGTATTTTGAGACCATACCAAAATCCACCTCACCGGCTCCAGGTTTTTGATGATCGGTTATTCCCATCACATCGTGTAAATGAACGCCAACCATCCGATTCCCAAATTGCTTCAACCATGCTTCATGGTTGCATAATCCCAACCTATCCAGGGTCTGAGCATGACCAACATCATATTGGAAACCATACCACTCTTCGTTTGTGAGATCAAGCAAGGCTGCCATCTCATCCAGGATCGGGATGTCATAATACCGATAGCGGTTTTCCAATCCGATCAACAGCCCGGTTGGGCGAACATACTCGATAATTTCATTAAGGCTTTGGTTCACGGCGTCCAGATGAGGTTTGGCATACTTACTCCGGTCTTTGACAAGAGCCTCTCTCAATTCGCTATACCCGGAAGAGTTTCTCTCGCCCGCATTGAATTTCTTCCGCAGTTCACGGTCCATCCTTTGGTCTGCCAGGATCGAACCGGGGTGAATAACCACCAAACGGGCATGAAGCTTGAATGCTTCATCGATTGTCCGTTTTACGATCTCCACACCCTTTTTTCGGCATTCATCGTCTAGCGATGAGATCATCCAATCTCGTACCTTTTGTTCTTCCATGGAAATAACGGCAGGGCAGGGATCATGCAGGCTGCCAATTCGGTATTGGCTGAAATCAATCTGGTCAAACATTGCCGGGGGAATTTGATGATTCAATTCGAATCGCGCAAAACCCAATTTCCTGGCCAGACCGAACGTTTCCTGGAATGGCATTTTCTGTCCTACCTGCCACATCGTCGAAAGTGCAACGTCATACAGCACCGGTGATTCAGCGTCGGATCCAATGATTTCTGTAAGATCCAGTGCTGGATATATATCCAGCAACTCACTTAATTTTCCGATGGTATGATCCGGTTTCATTGGAGAGGTTCTATCCTCCGGGTCGCTGCCTTCCGCTACAAGAATGACTACCTCGCCCAATCCCGCTTCTATTGAACCAATCACATCCCTTCGAATACTGTTCCCAACATAAGCGCATTGCTGAACCGGTACCTGAATTTCTTTTGCTGCCGCATAAAAAATGGATGGATGCGGTTTCTTACGGCCGAATTGGTTGGATAGAATGACTGCCGATACACATTCTTCCAAACCATTGTCTTGAATTAGTTGGGGAACTTCCACCGAGCTGGTGGTATTGCTAATGATGCCCATTAGGTAACCGCGCCGGTACAATTCCCGGATTGTGCTTACGGCATCTTCCCGTAAGACGATGGGACCTCGTGAATCTCTCCAATACTGATTTAATTTCGCCGCGTTCTGACGAACGAAGTCCGCGGTAAAATCTGGGAGCATATATTTTGTCCAAATTTCAGCTTCGGAAAGCGAAATCAGAGTCGTCTTATACCAGCGTTTATATTGATTCCCGCGTTCAGTCAGCGTTTGAATAAACTTCTCTGGATCGAGGTCTGCACCCAAGAAATCAAGCATCTCCTGGATGATTGTTAGATTCCGACCAATAATTTTCTTCCTATAACGGAGTGTCCCACCAATATCGAACAAGATCGCTTTAATCATGGCGATCCTGGAGGTCTCGTCCGTTGGAATTATTTATTACTGGTATCTTTAATAAATCGCTGAAATTTTTAATGTATATATCCGCCGGGGCGTCTTTGTCATAATTGAACGCAATTGTTGTCATACCGTAGGTATGGGCGCCAATCAATTCCGAAGTTTTGTGACCGACGAAGATGGTTTCTTCCGGTTTTAAACCGATCTGTTGCACCGCTTCCTGATAGATTCGCGGGGATGGTTTTCGAGCCCGAATTTCCCGTGAACTTACCACAGTATCCCAGATATGACCGAACCCGTGTTCTTCGAACCATCCCAGTTTGATTTGGATTGGTAACGCGGTATCAGTGATAATGCCCAGGATGTATCCCATTTCCTTCAAACTCAACAAGGTGTCTTTGACACCATCCAAAATCTCCACGGTGAGATCGTCCTGATTCATTGCCTGCACACCCTGCGCAACCAATACAGGATCTACGATTCCATATAACTGAATTATTTTCTTGTAATACTCATGACGGCAGATCTCGTCTTCGAACGCCATGGATTTGAGACGGGCTCTTTCGTTTTCCAGATCAGGGTGGGGCTGGATCACTTTATTCTTCAGAAATTTCCGTAAGTTTTTCCCTGAATTTGGACGATGATACAGGATGTCTCCGGCGTCAAAGAACAAAGCTTTATAGGCAGGTGAGGCTTCTTTTTTGGTTTTTCTCTTTTCCGTTTGAATAGACTCTTCCAATATAGGGATTAGCTCAGTCATGGAATGGATGATTGCATCCGGGGTAGCTCCCAAGTCGGGCTCGCCAGTATCATATGAGTGAATGATCTGGATTGCCAGATTAAAACCGGCTCTCTTCGCACCCAAAATATCCCGATTTACTTTATCGCCGATATAGACACAAGATCCGGTAGGCACTCTAGCCATGCGTGCAGCATAGTAAAAAATGGATGGATCTGGCTTACGGCGGCCATATTCAGAAGATAGAACAATTCGGTCAAAATAATGAAAAATCCCATATTCCTTCAGGTTGCTTGGAACCTGCTGGCGGCTCTGAGTATTACTGATACATCCGATTCGGAATCCTAATGTGGTCAGCGTCTCAAGAACCGATGGGATCTCGGGTCGCATTTTTCGGATATAAAACCGGGTTTCGTACAGGTATGCCAGTTCTTCGGCAATCGGGGAAAGCAAATTTTCTGCGATCGCGAAATCTTTGAATACTACATTTTTCCAGACTTCAAATGGAGGTAACTCGATCATGGATTCGCGATTCCACTTATGGTACATATCCATCCCTCGTGTAACCACATCGGCAAGGTCTTCATCACTGAGGGAAAGCTGAATCCCGCCTTTTTCCAGACAATCACGAAGTAGTGGAGCATTCTGCACACGTAACTCACGCGTGTACCTGAAGCTCTGAATTGTCCCACCCATATCAAAGAATACTACTTGGATTGTCAAAATAATCTTCTCCAAAAAAACTAGTTACTAAATTGAAATACTGATGGTTGATTATTTTCGTTGTATTCTCTTACCAATAATCGTTGAAAACTATTTCTTACCTGGTGCTTATGGACACGGGCAGATTTCGTCCGTGTCCATAAGACGATGTTTGATTAAAGAGCTGTACTAGTCTTCGGCAGGCGGGGCTAGTAATTCGACAGCGAAAAAGTCGCGGACGATACTGTTATTCGCCCAGGCAAATGCGTCATCGCTTGGCCACAGGTTATACGTTCCAATCGGTGGCATACCTTCGGCGATGGGAAGCCCTTCAGCGGCAGGATAGATGCCGATTGCGGTCCAAGGCTTCATCCCTTCGGCAGAGAGCATAAACTTGATGAACAATTTGGCCGCATTCGGATGGGGTGCTTTGTTGGCAATGGCCAAATAACCAGATTTCATGATTCCGGCTGCAGGTTTGATATCCAGGCAGGGCGCCATGGCTAATTCACCATCCATGGTGGTCTCATAGCTGTCCCAACCGGTAAAGCCGTACCCGGGTTCCACGGTTTTGTCCATCCCCAGGGATGCGTAGGCCTCGTCGACCTCATCTCCGCCGGGTTCCAAAATTGGTTTGTTTTGGGCTAGCTTGCGGATGAATAGATAGCCGGCGTTCTCAGGAGCGACTCCAAAGGAATCCGGAGCGGCAGCAGGGTCAGTGGTCCATTCCTTACCATAGAATTCCTGATAAGCTGCAGCCATTTCATCAGCATGTTCGACAATGAGGGTAAATTTAGCTGTCGTGCTTGGATCAGAAAGCGGATTCTCAATGAACACTTTTCCCATCAAGTCAGGCTCGGTCAACTGCCACCAGTTGGTGAGAGGGCATCCTTCTGGATGGACTTCCTGGTTATATCCCCAAACATCGATCGAGTGGCGGGAAATGGCGAACGGTCGTTCTGGTGTGACCTCTGGTTCTACGACGCCCGGGGGCATGTATGACCAGATCCATTGATTTGGATGGAATTGCCCATACAAAATATGTCCATCGCTATTGAACCAGACATCTCCAACCACATTTCCTGCCTGCTGTTCGGCCTGCATCTTGGTTGTGATACCATCGGTATCACCGCAGTCAAGTTTGACGTCAGGATACAAAGCAGCCCATGGTTCGGCTAATTTAGCGACTTTTGAAGAGTTTGCATAGACGCAAACTGATCCTTCTTTTTTCGCTGCCGCTTCAACCGCCGCCCAATCTTCGGTAGCAGGTTGGTACGGACCAACACCATTGTCTTTCGCCCATTGTTCGGCGTCATTTAATGGTGCTTCGGCTGGTGCTGCGGGTGCAGCTGGAGCTGCAGGTGCAGCAGGAGCAGCAGGGGCAGCCGGTGCGGCTGGCGCAGCAGGGGCGGCAGGGGCGGCAGGTGCTTCGGGTGCGGCGGGTGGCTGGGCACAGGCTGCAAGGAAGCTCAATAGGATAACAACTGTTACTAGTCTAAAGATCGCTTTCATTTCTTCCTCCTGAACATGATTAGGAAACAGAAATTGGCAAAAACAACGATATGCACTACTACGTTATTCCATCTTCCTCCTTCTGGTTGTAATATTCCTTTCAATAATCCCGGATCTCAAATTGCGAGCAAGCTATCCGATCTCGTTATGTCAAGGCACGAGTAGATTTCCGCTCTCTTTGTCATATAGATTAAGTGTTTTTGGTTCGAACTTTAACCAGATTTTATCGTCCATCTTGATATCGCTGATTCCCATAACCTTTATCGTTATTTCCATATTTTGCTGCATAGCAACAATAGTTGTATCTGCTCCTGAAGGGAGAACAGAATAAGCCCGGAATTCAAATGCATCTGGGGCGGCATTGGTTGAAATGGCGATATCCTCCGGTCGGACACCAACTACCACTTTTCCATTAGCATTATGCGTATTTGTATGAAGCTTGAAATTTCCAAGGTCCACAATATCCGTTTTGGTCACTATACCTTCCAGCAAGTTAACCTTGGGGTTGCCGATAAAGTCAGCCACAAATAGATTGGCCGGATAATGATAGACACGGTCCGGAATATCCAATTGTTGAATCACACCTTCCCGCATTACCGCAATTTTCGTGGACATGGTCAACGCTTCCACTTGATCATGGGTCACATAGATCGTGGTTGCCCCTGAAGAATGGTGAAGCCGTTTTATCTCAGAACGCATGTCCATTCTAAGGCGGGCATCCAGGTTTGAGAGGGGCTCGTCCATGAGAAATACTTTTGGACGATAAGCCAGCATCCGCGCCAGAGCAATTCGCTGCTGTTGCCCGCCACTCATCTCGCGTGGGTATCGATCTTCATACCCTTCCATTTTTACTTCAGCCAACGATTCTTTAACGCGTTTTTGCATCTCCTCTTTGCCCATTTTTTGGATCTCGAGCGCAAAAGTGAGATTCTTATCCACCTTCATATGGGGCCATAAAGCATAGTTCTGGAAGACCAGACCAAGGTCTCGTTTTCCTGATGGAAGTGAAATACCCTTTTCGTACGAAAAAACCAGTTTATCCCCGATATAGATCTCTCCTCCATCGGGGTCTTCCAATCCTGCGACACAACGTAACAGGGTGGTCTTCCCACAACCTGAAGGTCCAAGGAGAGTTAAAAATGATCCAGCTTCGATATCAAGACTGACATTGTTAACCGCAGCGGTTTTCCCAAAATGTTTGCTTAGATTTTTTATAGTGATTGTTGTCGTCATGATTTCTTCTCCTACATTCCAAGACCTTTTTTAAGACTACCACCCCTACTGAATTTTCCAATTACGAAATTTCCAACGGCCACAATAGCAATCAGTATCAATATGACTGCATTTGCCATCTGATCGCTTCCATTCTCTGTATAAAACATGGTCTGACTTGCCAATAATTGTGTGGCGGGTGTTACCAACAAAATGATCAGAGAGAGCTCACGCATTGTAGTAATGAAGGTCAATAGAAAACCAGATGTAAATCCGCTGGTGGTCAGTGGGAAGATGATTCGCCTGAAGCGTTCCCATGAGTTCGCACCCGCAACCTGACCGGCTTCCTCCAACTCTCGTCCGACCTGCATCATCGCCGAGACACCTGACCGCGATGAATATGGGAGGTGTTTTGCTACCGAAACGATCACCAATAAAGCGAATGTGCCATACAAGGGCGGGAAAGGCCCCAGCTTTCGTGCAAACATGGCTATATATACCGCGCCAAAGGCAATCCCCGGGATGACGTAAGGTATATACGCTAACTGCTCAACCAATTTGGAAAGCCGTGTACCTCTCCCTTTGACGATGGCATAACCCAATATCACTCCCAGAAAAGCCGTGAAAAAAGCAGTAAACAAGGATAGTTTTATGGAGTTCCAGGCGGTTGCATAAATCTTGGGATTGCGCAGTACGCCCGGTTCCCCGTGGTTATAGATGGTATCTCCCAATCCAACCCAATGCTGCAGAGTGAGGTTGCTCAAACTGTAGTTCCCATCCGTCAACATGATAGTTGAATAGATGAGAAGTCCCAACGGAAGGGCAATGACTAAAATCTGGAAGATGATCGTGGAAACGAACAGGATCCTTTTGGCATTTCCCAGTTTACTCAGTTGCGCGACGAAACCGCGTCCGCCAATGGTCTCATAACTTTTCCGGGTGCCTACCAGCTTCTGGTTGAGCGAAATTGTGACAATTGCGAATAATATCAATACGATCGCCAAAACAAACGCATCCGCTTTGTCTCCAATACCCAGACTTCCTCTCAGCATGGTAGCCAGCACATAGTAATTAACCGGGGTACCTAGAATATTTGGTCCACCAAAAGTACCCAATACCTTGGAGAAGGTCATTATTACGCCGGAAAGAACCGCAGGTAATACAAGCGGAAATGTGATCTTTCTCAAGATCCGCCAGCGATTTGCGCCCATTAGATCGCCTGCTTCCTCAAGGTTAGAATCGATGGACATCAGGGCGGCAGAGACGAACAGGAAAAAGAAAGTGTAATAATGCAAGGCACTGCAAACGATGATCGGAACCGGTCCGTACGATAACCAATCCGGGGGAGCCTGTCCGACAACAAACTCGAAAAATCCCGGTGTACCTCCTGAAAGCCGGTTCTTAAAGAGAACTACCCACGCTTGAGCCAGGGTCCAGGAAGGCATGATATATGGGATTACCGCAAGCTGGTTAATGATCTTCCTGCCAGGCATGTCTGTGCGAACAACCAACCAGGCAAGCGATCCGCCAATCAGCAGCGCCAGCAGAGTGGCTCCTATAGACACTGTCAATGAGTGCTGCAAAGGAGCGTAGGTATAGATCTGACTTAACCTGCCCGTCAACATCCTGACATAATGGAAAATTGTGAATTTTCCTTCTATCGATCCGGGATATCTGGGAATATCAGTTGGGCCCCACGTAAGGGTTGTCGCGACCAATTGGTAAAGAGGAATCACGACCATGACGATCATCACGGCAAGCATGATCAAAGACAGGACAACTCTTGCTGTTGTTAGCCAACGAAAAAATCGGCGAATACTTGCCATCAGTTGGTCTGATGTGCTCGTTTGGTCATTACTTGTCAATGCCATTTATTTTCTCCTCATCTCAACTAGTCCGGTCCTTTGACAGGGTTGAGAATCAACTTCTTTACGGGAAAAATGGAATTCGAATATATTAGTTGAAAAACGCATCGTAAAACTCAATATTCGTTCCGTTCTACCTCCTCATTGCCACTATGAAATTAGATGTCTTTTTCGTTTTGCTCTTTTAGTCTTTCGCGCAGCATGTCCAATCTGTCGAGGGTAGGTAATACTTTCTCCTGTACCTGACTTGCGACAGAGAGTAACAATGTATTTATGATGGTCATCGGTACGACCAGCGAATGGAATTTTGAGACCGGACCGCGGTCGGCTGCAAGAACAACATCCGCTTTATCGCCAATGATCGAACCCAGGGTATCGGTCAATAATATGATCTTGCATCCAACTTCCCTCGCATAATCCATAACCAGGGTCATGGTCGGGTTGACATCAAAGAAACCGATCAGAAATAAAAGGTCATCTGGACCCATGATCAACAGGTTCTCCAACACTTCCCTGCCCGATTCGGTCAGGGTGATAACCACTTTCCCAGATCTTTTAAGCCTGAGATCCAACAAATCGACCAGAGTAATGGAAGGTCCTAAACCAAACACATAGACCCGTTCCCGTTCTGTTAACAATGTCACGGCTTCATGTAATTGTTTTCGGTCAACGGTCTCCAGAGCCTGGGTGAGATAATCGATCTCACTGACTGTTAGGCGTTCGAAGATATCCCCCGCCTGGCGAAGATCGTCCAGCTTAGAACGCAATCGGGATGAATGTGTGATACGTTTACGAAAATTGTTTTGTAGTTCTTCCCGAAGAGATGGATAAGAGCCAAATCCCATGTTTCTGGCAAACCGGACAACCGTTGCTTCACTTACAGCCAAACGGTCAGCCACTTCTGCCGCCGAAAGGAAGGCGCAATCATCCAGATTTTTACGGAGATAGGTGGCAATTCGCTTTTCGCTTTTGGTTAATTCCGGGTATCGAAGAGAGACTAGCTGGATAAAATCGTGAGATTGGTTTTCGACATTTACTACCATAACGCCCTCCCGATGAAACTCTACCTTACACAGCCCTGTATACGTACTTGCAATATTTGCAATTTATGTAATTATTCTTGCATTTGAAAATGATACAACATATTTAATTATTTTGCAAGATATCTTTCATTTCGGCTTGACTTTAAGCCCCGTTTTTGATACGATTTGGTATAATTGGTGCTAACGTGTGCATAGAGCGCGTCAGGTTGAAACTTCCCCGAAGATAGGTCTCAAGGAGTATTAATGGCTGTCTATAAAAGCAATTTACATCAAACGGTTTCCACTACCAGAACCGATTACTGGAACGACTCTTGTTCCATCCAAGAACTTACCTATGCCATTGCACATGGCGCAGTCGGCGCGACATCCAATCCCACCATCGTGGTGAATGTGCTTAAAAAAGAGTTAGACCTCTGGAAAGAACGAATCCCTCATATCATTTCTGATATTCCCACCCGCTCCGAAGTAGAGATCACCTGGCAACTTATTGAAGAGATGGCTGTTCGCGGGGCAGAATTGTTGCGACCGATCTTTGACCGGGAAAAAGGAAAGAAAGGCCGATTGTCGATCCAAACCAATCCTGCTTTTTACCGCAACCCGCACGCAATCACCGAACATGCGGTCTACTTTGGTGCACTCGCGCCGAATATGCAAGTCAAAGTCCCCGCCACGGAAGCCGGAATTTGGGCAGTGGAAGAAGCAACCTATCATGGTGTATCGATCAATGCAACCGTATCATTCACTGTACCCCAGGCTATAGCGGTGGCAGAAGCAGTGGAGCGTGGATTAACCCGTCGAACAGCGGAGGGATTATCCATTGCGGAGATGTCTCCAGTTTGTACTATCATGGTCGGGCGAACAGATGATTGGATGAAAGCTGTAGTCAAGCGCGATGGTATCGAAATCGATCCTGCCTATTTGGATTGGGCGGGTATTGCCTGTTTTAAGAACGCCTACACTATATATCAACAACGTGGTTACCGCACCCGTCTTTTAGCAGCTGCCTACCGCCACCTCGGTCACTGGTCTGAATTCATTGGCGGAGATATTGTCCTCACGATCCCCTACGAATGGCAGTTGAAAATCAATGATAGCAAGATTGAGGTCAAAGAACGGATGAATGATCCGGTTGACCCTAAGATCGTGGCAGAGATGCTGAAGAAAATCCCCGATTTTCGGATGGCATACGAAGAGAACGGCATGACCGTGGAACAGTTCGATACCTACGGCGCAACAGTCCGCACCTTGCGCGGATTTATCGCTTCCTATCACGAGCTTCAGGGTTTGATGCGTGATTACATGCTGCCCAATCCCGACATTAAGTAATCCATCCAAGGAGAAAATATGGGATCCATCCGTCTCACTATGGCGCAAGCCCTGATCCGGTTCTTGAAGAACCAATACATCGAATCAGATGGTGACCAAAACCCGATGTTCGCCGGTGTATTGGGAATTTTTGGGCACGGTAACGTAGCCGGGATCGGCCAGGCGCTACAGGAAAACCCTGACTTCAAGTACATTATGGTTCGCAATGAACAGGCAGCCGTTCATATCGCCAGTGGTTTTACCAAAATGAAGAACCGCCGGCAGATGTTCGCCTGCACTTCTTCCATCGGACCAGGCGCCACCAATATGGTTACCGGTGCAGCTCTGGCGACAATAAATCGGCTACCTGTACTTCTCCTCCCCGGAGATATCTTTGCAAGAAGAAATGTAGCCCCGGTTTTACAGCAACTCGAATCTCCCAACACCCAGGATATTAGTGTCAACGACTGTTTCAAACCGGTCTCCCGCTATTGGGATCGGATCAATCGACCGGATCAGTTGCTGACATCCCTGCCGGAAGCCATGCGGGTTCTCTCTTCCCCTGTGGATACCGGCGCCGTCACGCTTGCTCTTCCGCAAGATGTGCAGGCGGAGGCGTTTGATTATCCCGAAGCGTTCTTCAAAAAACGCGTCTGGCGTATCCACCGCCCATTGGCAGACAGGTCGCGACTGGAGGAAGCTGTCCGCTTGATCCAATCTGCGAAACAACCTCTTATCGTTGCCGGTGGCGGCGTCCTCTTCAGCACAGCCAGTGGAGCGTTGGATCGGTTCTGCCGACAGACAGGCATCCCGGTCGGGGAGACCCAGGCTGGCAAGGGTTCGCTTCCATATGATCACCCGTGCAATTTGGGGGCAATAGGTGCGACCGGAACATTAGCCGCCAACCGAGTCGCCCATGATGCAGACCTCGTGATCGGAATTGGAACACGGTATAGTGATTTCACGACCGCATCCAAAACTGCTTTCCAGAATCCAGATGTGCGTTTCATCAATATCAACCTGTTTGAGATGGATGCCTTCAAGCACTATGCAGTTCCGCTCACAGCAGACGCCAGAGAGACCCTGATCGAGCTCACTTCCCTGATGAAGGAGTTCCATGTATCAGAGCAATACGCCCGTGAGATCGCTGCTCTCAAGGAGCAATGGGAAAAAGAGACCGAACGATTGTTCCACCTGAATCATCAGCCGGTTCCCGCCCAGAGTGAAGTCATCGGCGCGATTTGGGAATCCGCCCAACCGAAAGATGTCTTACTTTCTGCAGCGGGCAGCCAGCCAGGTGATCTGCACAAACTCTGGCGAGCGCACACGCCTAATTCATACCACATGGAATATGGCTATTCGTGCATGGCATACGAAATTCCAGCCGGCATTGGTGTGAAAATGGCTGATCCATCCCGTGAAGTATATGTCTGGGTTGGCGACGGCACCTATCTGATGAATCCCACCGAGATCGTCACGGCGGTTCAAGAGGGAATCAAGCTTATCATTGTGGTTGTGAATAACCTCGGTTTTGGGTCCATCGGCGCGCTGAGCCATTCCATCGGGAGCAAAGGGTTTGGAACCTATTTACGGGAACGTGATCCCAAGACGGATTCGCTCACAGGTCCACAATTATCAATCAACTTTGCACAAAATGCCGCTAGTCTGGGCGCGGAAGTCTTCGAAGCGGATACCATCCTCGGTTTTAAAGATGCATTACAGAAATCCCGCGCAGCAACACATACCTGCGTGATCGTCGTTCAAACAGATCGGGAAGAAAAAGTACCTGGGTATGAATCTTGGTGGGATGTGGCGATCGCCGAAACCAGCCAGATGGAATCAGTAAAGTCCGCTCGAAAAGAATATGATGAAAAGAAAAAAAGGGAGCGATATTACTTCTAGTCGATGAAAAATACCCTCTAATTGAGGGTATTTTGTTTTTGATCATCCATTTCAGACCTATTGGAGAGATATCTATGATCCGAATTGCGAATGCACCTTGCTCATGGGGAGCCCTGGAATTTGATCTGGACGGCAAAGCTGCAACTTACGACCAGGTCCTGGACGAAATGCAGGAAACCGGATATGTCGGTACTGAGTTAGGCGATTGGGGGTTCATGCCGACGGATCCGAAGGTTCTGAAAAAAGAGCTGCAGAATAGAGATCTCACGCTTCTCGGGGCTTTTGTTCCGGTCGCCTTGAAAGATGCAACCACCCATAAAGCCGGCATTGAAGCCGCATTGAAAGTGGCGCGACTTCTTGCGGCGTGGAAGGAGAGCTCTCCTTTCATTGTATTAGCCGATGATAATGGCAAAATTCCCGAACGAACCAAGAATGCCGGTAGGGTTAAACCGGTCATGGGTTTATCTGCCGCAGAATGGAAGACCTTCGCGGAAGGGGTGGAAAAAATCGCCCGTGCGGTTAAAGAAGAAACAGGAATGCGCCTGGTCTTTCATCACCACTGCGGCGGCTACGTAGAAACCCCGTACGAGATTGATCTCCTGCTACAGCTCACAGATCCATATCTGGTGGGGTTATGCCTCGATACAGGACATTACCAATTCGCCGGAGGTGATCCGCTGCACTTCCTGAAGAAACAGGGGAAACGGGTCTGGCACATGCATTACAAGGATTGCCAACCTCAGGTGGCGGAGCAATCGCGGACTGGACGATGGGATTACATCACCTCAGTTGGGAATGGTGTGTTCTGCGAATTAGGCAAAGGTGCTGTAGATTTCCCCTCCATCAAGAAGGAACTTGAGAATCAAAAGTTTGAGGGGTGGATCGTGGTCGAGCAGGATGTTCTTCCTGGCATGGGCAAGCCAAAAGATTCCGCCATCCGTAACCGTGAATATCTCAAATCCATTGGGTATTAATAGAAGGAGAGCAAAGATGAGCGATACAAAAACTATTAAGAGTCGGTGTTATCGGTGCCGGTCGTATCGGAAAGATCCATGCCGAGAATCTGGCTCGTCGGGTCCCGGGCGCCGAAGTCGCCTGCATTGTGGATGCCAACCTGGCTGCAGCCAAGGACCTGGCTGAGAAACTTGGGGTAACGAAATTCGGTCAGGATTACCACATGATAATGGATGATAAATCGATCGAAGTGGTAGCCATTTGTTCTTCAACGGATACGCATTCCATGCTGATCATCGAAGCAGCGAAAGCCGGAAAACACATCTTCTGCGAAAAACCGGTCGACCACGATTTGGCGAAAATTGACGCGGCGATCGCTGCCGTTAAGGATGCCGGCGTAAAATGCCAGATCGGATTCAACCGTCGTTTTGACGCAAATTTCCGAAAAGTTCGCGAAATGATTGCTGCCGGCAAGATCGGGGACCTGCACATATTACGCATAACCAGCCGAGACCCCGCTCCGCCGCCTCCCGAATACGCCAGAAGCTCTGGTGGGATGTTCCTGGATATGACCATCCATGATTTTGATATGGCAGTGTATCAATCCGGCAGTCCTGTGGAAGAAGTATTCGCAGCAGCAGCCGTACTTGTCGATCCTGAGATTGGCAAAGCAGGTGATATCGATACCGCTGTCATCACTTTGCGCTTCAAGAATGGGGCGATCGGGACGATTGATAACAGCCGTAAAGCAGCGTATGGATATGATCAACGTGTGGAAGCCTTTGGTTCCGGGGGGATGGTAGCCGTCTCAAATAATACTCCTGACACACATGTCTACAGCAATGCCGATGGCGTCAATTCAGCCAAGCCCCTGTATTTCTTCCTTGAACGGTATATGGAATCTTTCGCGTCCGAGATGAAGGAATTCATGGATGCAATCCAACAAAACAAAGAAACTCCTGTTACGATTATGGATGGCCGCGTTCCCGTGGTGATCGCCATGGCAGCCAACAAGTCCATGAAAGAGAACCGTCCCGTTAAAATCTCAGAAATAAAGTAGTACACTATATCCTGAATAGCCCTCGGGGGAGGGCTATTTTTATTTCCATCCAATTGGATTGAGCTTATAATAGTGTACATATGTTCTACTAATTGGGAGGAATTTCATGGACCTCTATGAAGCAATTCACACCAGAAAAACCATTCGAGATTTCAAAGATCAATCCATCCCGGCGGAGATATTGGAAAAGATCATCGATGCCGGGATGCAGGCGCCATCCAATAACCACCTGCGTGAATGGGAATTCATCGTCATAAGCGATTCCAAACCGAAACATGATTTGATTCGTTTTATTCACGAGCTGAACCAACCGAAGGAGATAGATGCGTTGTTGGATGAATGGAAGATGACCGACCTCCTGCAACGCTCCATGTACCAGGATGGTATCCCGAAACAGCAGAGTATGATACTGAACGCTGCCGTGGACATCTTACCATGCTTCCGAGTTACTTCGCCTCTGCTGCAACCCGGGTGTCTATCAGACCTTAATTATTTTGCATCAATCTGGTGCTGTATCGAGAATATGTTGCTGGCTGCATCGGCGGAAGGAATATTCGGTGTAACCCGCATCCCATTCGATGAGGAGAGGGCTGGACTGAAAGAGTTACTGGGAGTACCGGATGACTATGAGATCCCGTGTTACCTGTCTCTCGGTTATCCGCGGTCAGACGCCAGAAGGCAAAAACAAGTCTCTTACGATCTGAAGAAGAAAATCCACACGAACCGTTGGTAATTGGATTGCGTATCTCAATATTTGGGTATGTGTCTTATTATATTAGACGTCCGCGCGGAAATACATACTGATTCGCAGTATAATTTTCAAATCGATTGTCATACATTTTATATCAAGGCAGGCAGATATGGAACAGCGATGGCCGCATAAGATCATCGGAGATAAGATCATTATCCGCACCAAGGATCGGGTGTGCGAAAGCTCGGATGAATTGCTATCCAGTAAACTCTTCTTGAAGATCCTTCGTCGCTGTGTGACCGACTTGAATCGCCGCAATTCGAATCTCATTCGTATATTTGAGTCACGGATGATCCGGGAAGAAGAGATCGACATCCTGGCTGAAACCCTGAAATATATCCTCAAAATTGACATCGACCTGATCCCCCGACTGGTCCCCGGTGCGGAACAATTTCTGCGAGACCGTAATTTGCTCTACGATTTTGTGGAACACCTGTATAACTACTGGCGCCATTTCCAGCGGGTCATGATCTGTGATTCCGAGGGAAACCGGTTCGATAAGCGCCCATACCAAACCTTTAACCGTACGGTTGAAACACTTACCAACCTGATCCGCAGTACCTACCGGGATTTGCAGGAAAGCATCAGTGGTGCCCATCCCCGGATCTATCGTCAGGTTCCAGCCGGCGCAGAGATTGCCGCGATCGCACTTCCAAGGAATGTTGCTTACCCCACACCTACGTATGAAAAACTTAATCAGGTTTCTGTTATTCGCCAGATCCTGATCTATCCACCTTTGATCTTCAACCCACCCATGAATAAACGCTCTGGACAATTCGAGCGCGTCCACCAGAATCCATTGGACTCGATCGAATTGGAAAAAGAGAATTGGCTATGTTATCCCGCGAAGGTTGGCCCATTACTAATCATGGTCTATTTCTCCCTAAAATTCGCGGAACTTGGCTTTTCTCTGTGTAACCTTTTTGAACTGGCGAACGAAGAAGATATGACCCGAACACCTGACGCCGCTTTTCTGTTCGGTGTTCCAGATGAACAATTCCCCGCCAATGGAAATGGGAAGACTGTTTTTTTTGATGACATTGAAAATAACATACTTATTGGCGCCATACCGGATGGCGATTACTTCGGTTATTTCGGCTATGTCAAAAAGATGATCCTGACCCTGCATAACATTATCATGATGAAGCGTGGATTTTTGCCCTTTCATGGCGCGATGGTGCAGTTGCGGGTGCGTGGCGGTAAGCCGATGACCATTCTGACGATGGGCGACACCGGAGCGGGAAAATCAGAATCGTTGGAAGCATTCCGCCAGATCGGCGGAGATGATGTTCAGGAGATCACCATCATCGCAGATGATATGGGGTCTCTGCGCTTGAACCCGGACGGTACAGTCACCGGTTATGGCACAGAGACAGGTGCCTTTATTCGCCTGGATGATCTGCAAACCGGATATGCCTTCGGTCAAATCGACCGGACCATCATTATGAATCCCGATCAAACCAATGCCCGGGTCGTTCTTCCAGTCACAACCTATGACACCATCACCCGGGGCTATCCGATCGATCTGGTGTTGTATGCCAATAACTACACGGCTGTGGATTGCGACCAATCTAAAATTCACTGGTTTGAGGATGCAAAATCGGCACTGGCTGTATTCCGAGCCGGCAAAGTGATGAGCAAAGGAACCACCACAACAGTAGGTTTGACTCAGACCTATTTTGCCAATGTATTTGGACCTGCCCAATATGTAAAAGAGCATGACGTCATAGCAAAAGAATTCTTCACAGCTTTCTTTAAGAGCGGAGTTCGGGTCGGGGAGTTATTTACCCAGTTGGGAATTGCCAGGCATGGAGCATCTCGGACCGGAAACCGCCGCCAAAGAATTGCTGAAACTGGCAAGAGAAAAGAAATGAATTTTATCGAGAGCGCTTCTGGCGCTCTATTTTTTTGCTGAGGAAACCCAATTGGGGTACGGGTTTGATCTCCGGGATCCAATTCTCGTCAAGCAAAGTCATTAAATAGTGATAAAATAAGCATAACCTTCGGGGCAGGGTGAGGATGGTTTCCATCCAATTCCCGATCGGTGGTATAGCCCACGAGTCCATTCATGGACATGATCCGGTGAAATTCCGGGGCCGACGGTAACAGTCCGGATGAAAGAAGGTGTAAACGGAAATTACAGGAATGGGTGTATTCCGTTTACGAATTTGCCCGAAGTGCGCTTGCACACGGGGTATTATGTTTAAACGGCTGAATCAACATCGCACATTTTTCCTGGTCCTCTCAGTCGTGGTTGCCATTATGATTTGGGAGACCATCATCTGGGTCTGGCAGTTACCGGCGTTTATCCTACCCGGACCCGGGTCTTGTAGTTGGTACGTTTCGGACGGGCAGTGCTGGATGGGTCCCTGATCCGTCACAGCGCGATCACCCTCCTGGAAGTGCTAATCGGACTCTCGATCGGTTCGGTAATGGCGATGTTGACCGGGTATTTACTGGCAAAATCTCCTGCCGCAGAACGTTTCCTGTCACCCTACCTCGTCGCCAGCCAGGCGATTCCGCTGGTGGCGATTGCCCCCCTGCTGATCATCTGGTTCGGACCCGGTCTGATTTCCAAGGTCCTCATTTGTTCCCTAATCGTTTTCTTCCCCGTCCTGGTCAATACCATCGTCGGATTACGAGCCGTTCCGGAAAATTTGCGCGATCTAATGCGCAGCCTGCGCGCGACCCGGGGAGAAATACTTCGAATGCTCGAAGTGCCAGCCGCACTTCCGGTTTTTCTGGGCGGGTTGCGGGTCGGGGCAACCCTATCTGTGATTGGCGCGGTGGTGGGTGAGTTTGTCGGCTCAGACAGGGGACTTGGATTCTTGATCAACGTCGGTCGGGGACAATATGATACCGCTCTGGTATTCGCTGCCATATTTACATTAATCTTGATGGCGCTCCTGTTGTACGGAGCAGTCATTTTAGCCGAGCGGCGCTTATTGCATTGGCAGCACCACTCATCTAATCACGCATAATTTAATATCCATAAAAGCTGGAGAAAGTTCACATGTTCCGAAAGAATAATCTAATCATCAGATCTTTCCTTATCATCGTTTTCATCAGTCTGTTCCTCTCCTCCTGCGCCTTCGGACCAGGCAAGACTCCCACAGCCAACCCTCTGGTCGAGATATCTTTACCAGTCGGATATATCCCCAATATCCAGTTTGCCCCATTATATGTGGCCATGGAAAAGGGTTACTTCCGCGATGCCGGGATCGATCTCACCATTGATTACAGCTTTGAGACAGACGCGTTGTCATTGGTGGGCGCGGATAAACTCCAATTCTCCCTCGTTTCAGGAGAGCAGATCCTTCTGGGCAGAGCCCAGCAACTCCCGGTGGTGAATGTGCTGGCATGGTACCAGAAATACCCTGTAGGCATCGTATCCATGGCTGAGGCGAATATCACCAAACCGGAAGACCTGCGCGGAAAAAAGATCGGCTCACCCGTTCTTTTCGGCGCCAGTTATGTGGGTTTGGAAGCATTACTATCTGCCGGCGGCTTGAAAGATGCCGATGTCCAGATCGATACCATCGGATTTAACCAGGTTGAAAGCCTGGTGTCCGGGCGTGAGGACGCAGTGGTAGTCTATATTGCGAATGAACCCGTCCAGTTGCGAGCCCTGGGGTATTCCATCAACACGATCCCCGTTTCAGATTATCTCTCCCTCGTTTCCAACGGTTTGATCACCAATGAAAACACGTTGAAGGAGAATCCTGAATTGGTTCGTAAGATGGTTACTGCCATGCTGAAAGGGATTGAAGATACCATCGCCAATCCAGATGAAGCCTATGAGATCAGCAAGAAATATGTCGAAAACCTTGCAAACGCCGATGAGAAAGTCCAAAAACAGATCCTGACCGAATCCATCCAACTATGGCAGGGCGGATAAAGTCGGAGTTTCGAAGGATGAAGCCTGGAGTAATATGCAGGACGTGCTTCTTCAAATGAAGCTGCTCAGTGAACCACAGGATTTGAGTAAAGCGTACACAAATGAATTTATTCCATAGTGTGATCCGGATGAGCCAGATGGAATCGGTCGGAACTTCTTCTCGATGATCCGGTATTACTGGCTGTTAACGATCTATCAGTCACTTTTCCAAATGACAACGGTGGTCTTCAAGCACTTGGACCATGTGAGTTTTAATGTTTCTCCCGGAGAATTCCTATGCCTTCTAGGACCTTCAGGGAGTGGAAAGAGCACCTCTACTTAGGGTACTTTCGGGGTTGGTCCATCCGACCAATGGTGAGATCCAGTTTCAACATCAGGGTGGCAATATCCCCAAGATCGGGATCGTATTCCAGCAGGCAAATCTGATGCCCTGGCGGACGGTCATTCAAAATATTACTTTACCTTTGGAATTGGAAGAATATCCCATTCAGAATGCACTGGAGAGAGCCGCGGATCTGATCGATCTGGTCGGGCTGGAGGGGTTTGAAAATTCCTGGCCGGGAGATCTCTCCGGTGGAATGGCACAACGGGTTGCCATCGCACGCGCGCTGATCCATGATCCCGATATCCTATTGTTGGATGAGCCATTTGGCGCTTTGGATGCCCTGACCCGCGATCGGATGGGTATGGAATTACTGCGGATCTGGCAGAAAAGTAAGAAGACGGTCTTAATGGTGACCCATTCGATCAGCGAAGCGGTTTTTCTGGCTGATCGAACGCTGGTTTTGACCCCCCGACCGGGAACCATCTGTCTGGACCAAAAGATCGATCTGCCCCGACCCAGGATGGAGGAAATGCGGTATTCAAGCCGCTTCGGTGAATTAGCACGTCAGATCCGACAGGCAATCGTGGAGGGGTAAGAGGATCCTTTCGAATCTGTGTAAGCGTTAAAAAAAGCTCCCGGTATAACCCGGGAGCTAAACTTAGTCATGAATGATCATTTCAACAGATAGGAAGCGTACACATCTACGGTCAGTTGCATCTGTCCAGCCGAGACCGGAACGGTGCCACCGATACCCATCGCGTCACTCTTCAACCCAATGGGTTGGTAAGGGACTGAGTAACTATTGATGCTGAGAGTCTGGATCTCTCCCAGGGTTGCACCGGCAGCAGTCGCCATCTCAACAGCCTGGGCATTGGCATTTTCAACAGCCTTCTTGCGTGCCTCAGATAAGGCTTTGGTTCGGTCAGATACATCAAATGAGATTCCGTTGATGTTGTTCGCGCCAGACTTGACCACTGTATCCAGCACCTGACCAACCTTGGTGAGATCTCGAACAGTGACGTAGACTGAATTGTCTACCATATATTTAATATCCAACATCTCGCCAGCCGGACCATATTGTTGCTGAGGATACACATTGAACGCGGTGGTTTGGATATCCTTCTGTTCCACACCCAATGCTTTAAGGGCATCCGACACTTTTTGAGCCTGCTGGGTATTGCTGGCCAACGCTTCAGAAACATTCGCGCCTTCGGTATGCACACCGATCGTTACATAGGCGACATCAGGTATGAGCGTTACATTACCGGTTCCGGTAACCGAGATCAATCGCTGAGGCAGTGTATCTGTGTTTTTCCCAGAGCTTGATATGGAAGGGATCGCTCCACAACCAGCCAGTAAACCGGCGACGATTAGAATGCTGATGATCAATACAATTGTCTTCTTCATAAGTTCCTCTTTTTCCTGGTAGATCAACGATTACTTCATTTCATAGGTGATATAGGCATCGGCCGTCACGAGTAATTGTCCACTGGATATGGGAGCGGGAGCGCTTGCGGCCATTCCACCACCACCGCCATAACCCATATTGTACATGGGTTGAGGTTGGGAGGTATTACTCACGCTGATCGAAATTACCTGACCCAGCTTCACTCCGGCAGCCGCGGCTAATTCTTCCGCCTGTAGACGGGCATCGGCGATGGCTGCTTTGCGGGCTTCTTCCAATGACTTCGTTCTTTCAGCTACATCAAAGGTGATGCCATAGATATTATTGGCGCCTTTACCAACGACTGTGCTAAGGATCTCGCCGAGTTTGGTCAGGTCACGAACAGTGATCATGACCGTGTTGTCCACCATATACTTGTTACCAAGCATTTCACCGGCAGGACCATATGTCTGGTTGGGATAAATGCTGAAGTTGGTGGTCTGGATATCTTTCGATTCCACGCCGAAATCCTTTTAAGGCGTCCGCCACGCTTTGCGCAGCAGCAGTATTATCAGACAGCGCCTTGGCAACATCGACATCTTCTGTATGAACGCCAACATTGATACTTGCGATATCCGGGGTTAGATAGACTTTTCCAGTTCCGCTCACAGAAATTGTTCGGGGAGGTACAGAGTTGGTTCCGCCACCACCGCCGGGATATACAGACGCTGTTAGAGCGAATACACTCATCAACGCCGCAACTAATAAAATATAATATTTACCTTTCATACATTCCTCCATAAATTAATTCTTGCATATGAGACGAACAAATGCAATAAAAGTTCCAACTTGAGTGATGTTCCTGTATAATTTTCCTTAGACCGTTTGTTCTGCAATATGGGTGAAGCATGCCTGTCAATTATTTGGAAATTCAAAATCAGATTACCACTTTTTGTGAGAATGTCAGGCTGCGTATGGAAGCCCTTGGAGACGTACGCGACCGGGCGGAAAGATTGCTGCATGAACCGGGCGTTGATCTGAAAGAAGCACAGGCAATTTTATCGGCAGAATCGCGCAGGAATATCAATCTGCGATGTGCCATCCCAACCGAAATGCCTTTTGATCGGGTCATTACCAAGCCGATATTGGATTCGTACGTTCCAGTTTTAGCCGCGGATGGTTCGCAGATCATTCCGTCCAGACACCATCAGGTGGAATTTGGTGCGATCAACATTGCTGCGATATCCATGCTGCCGGGCAGTGAACAAGCGCCTGCCATAAGGGTTCACACCAAACTGCTTGATAATTCGGATATATCTGACGATATCGATCCGTTGACTGAGGGATATATCGCACTCCTCAGGGATGTCGCTGAGCGGCAACTTCTGTTGGAGACTGCCGCGGCATTCACTCCGCCGGTAGTTGCCCTTACCGATGGTGGATTGGAGCTCTACCGTGAGCCGCGAGCCAGTGCCCAATATGATCAAATGTTGGCGGAATACTTGATCGTCCTGGAGAAAATGTCCACCAGTGGGGCTATCCCAGCCGGGTATGTGGATAAACCCGGCAGCAATCTGGTCGTTACCTTGCTGGAATTGATCGCCGGGCAATCTGATCCTTCTATAAGATTTGTAGGACTGGTGGATCGAATCCTCTTTTCCGGGATGCTTCAGGTTCCGGGGTCGCGCTCTGTCATCTTTGGGATTCAATCTCCACAATCACAAAAATTCAACGGAAAGCTGGCGGTCCATTTTTTCTATCTAAATGTTGGGACGGAGAAATCACCCAAAATTGCCCGGGTGGAAATACCAGGCTGGGTGGCTGAAACACCTGCCCTGGTCGATATTCTCCATGCCGTGCTGGTGGAACAATGTAAGATCGGCGGTGGCACTTATCCGTATCTATTACACCGGGCGCATGAAGAAGCGGTCATCCGTTTCGAAGACAGCGCCCGCCTGGAAGAGATGCTGGCCGCGAAACTGATCCAACTGCAGCTATCACCGGGAGAGAAATCTTCCAAGCAATCCATGAAAGATTTACCGGGAAAGAAGAGGGACAGAGGATGAAACCGATTGAAATTGGCAAGTTATTACGTGCATCCTTGAGTGGATTCGTGGTTGGATGCCGATTGTCGCAAATTGAAACACCCTCTCTGGGAGCGCTGGTACGGGTAAAGCTCGAGCCGGATTATCAAATTTATGGACTGATCAATGAGATCCGGATTGAAGATGATGGACTGGTTCGTCAGTTGGCTACCAGTGATTCTATTTCAGCGGAAGTGATAGCTGACAACCGGGTGAATCGCAATGTCCCAGTGGAAATTGGTGTGCTGGCGGTCGGGTATCGTCAGGGGGGGAAGATATCCCACCTCCTACCTCCCCGGCCGGCTCTCTCACTCGATATTATTTATCTCTGCACTGAGCAGGAAATCGTCGAATTTACCGGCGAAAACCGATTTGGTTATTTCAGGCATATTCTCCGCTCACAGGAGATCCCGGTTGCAGAAGTGGTTGCAGCGCACCTCAAACAGGTACAGACCGTCCAGGCGCATACAGGTAATTCAGGCTGGTTGGAAGCCGCCACCCGTGAATTGATCACCTTGATGCGGGATGACTATCCCACCCTGCTATCCGTCCTCGGTTCACTGGCGGATATGGATGTGGTGTTATGAATGGGAATGGGAAGGGGAATGAGATGCAAAACACCAATGAGCAAAAACCGATCGGGTATATCGTCGGCGGATCTCTCAACGACAAACTTTTTGCCCGGCTTCTGGTTCCTTCCCAACAGGTACAGGAAGGTGCTTTCGTCGCCATGGAAAGCGGGGATTGGCTTTACTATGGGTTGGTCACCAACCTGGTTCTTGGCTCCACCGATCCGCGTTTCGCAGATGAACAGAGCGAGAAACGCTACCCGGAATATCTTGCCCGCCAGTTGCACGGACTGACTCTCTACACCAACCTGGAAGTGCTGCCGACCCTCATGCTCGAGCGCGGACCAGATCCCGGCGATCCCGCTTACCCGGTTTGGGCGGCTGCTCATCCAATGGGCAGTATTGCTCCCATACCGGTCAAAACCATTCCATCCCACCACACATCCGTACGGATGGCTTCTGCGGGCGATATTGCCGAAATATTTGGCTCGGAAGAAGACCTCGGCTACTTTCGGATCGGCTCGACCCGCGAGCAGGGTTTACCGATATGTGTCAATCTGGATAAATTTGTCCAGCGCTCTGCCGGTATTTTTGGTTCGACCGGTACCGGTAAAAGCTTTCTCACCCGCATCATCCTGGCGGGATTGATCAAATATGATCGTGCATCCATGCTGGTGTTCGACATGCATAATGAATATGGTGTGGATGATATCGCGTCCGATACCCACCAGCGTGTCCCGGGTCTCAAGAGTAAATTTTCTGCTGAAGTGCGACTCGTTGGTCTCGGCAGTGGGACGAATATCCGGGGACAAAATCCGGATTTCAACCTGGAGATCGATGAGAAGGATATCAAACCAGAAGACATCGAATTGCTTTCCCGGGAATTGAATTTAAAAGAAACCACCCCGACCACGTTGGAAGCACTCCAGCAAAGTTTTGGTGCGAATTGGTTCAGCGAATTTCGCAACCTGGAGAATGGCAAGACTGAAGCGGACGAGAACGGCAAACGCTACCCGTCGCCAGATAGCACGGAAGGCTGGGCGAATGCATCAGGTGTAAACACGTCCGCAGCGGCTGGATTGCACTCCAAAATGCAGCGTGTCTTCAACCTGCCGTATATCGTTCCAAACCCTGCCCAAAATGGCCTGGACCAGATCATAAAAGCGCTGGAAGCCGGACAGCATGTGATTCTTTCTTTCGGTGACTTTGAACGCGACCTGGACTATCTGCTGGTCACGAATCTGATCACCCGCAAGATTCGGGAACGCTGGGCGGAAACAACCAACCATTACCGCAGCCACGGCGGGCAGGAACCGCGTCCGCTGGTGGTGGTGGTCGAGGAAGCACATAAATTGCTCAACCGCGAGATGGCCGGACAGACCAGCTTCAGCACCATCGCCCGCGAAATGCGTAAATATTTCGTGACCCTTCTGATAGTCGATCAGCGCCCTTCCCAGATCTACGACGAGGTGATGTCGCAGCTTGGCACCCGCATCACCGGCAAACTGGAAGACGACGCCGACCTATCGGCAGTCCTGGCCGGGGTAGCTGGCAAGGAAACACTGCGCGGAATGCTCTCCCACCTGCAACCGAAGGAAGAAGTGCTCTTGCTGGGTTGGGGTGTGCCAATGCCGATCCCTGTCCGTTCGCGGCGCTATGACGATTTATTCTGGCAGGAAGTTCTCGGAAAGAAAGTAACCCGAAAAATGACGATCGAAGATTTGAGCAAATCTATAGGCCTCTGACATTATTTTGAGACCGGAAACATTGAACCAATTTCCGGTCTCACTTCTCCACCATCGTATAATAATTCCATGACAACTTTCAATTTTCATATCCCGATCCAGATCCGTTATATGGATCTGGATCCACAATGGCATGTCAACAATGCCAAATTCCTATCCTATCTCGAAAATGCCCGGATGGAGTATCTGCTTCATTTGGGATTGTGGGATGGAAAGGATTTCTTCCGGCTGGGTTTGATCGTCGCCAGTGTACACCTGGATTATCTGGCACCCATCAAGCTGGAACAGCATATCCGTGTTGGCATTCGCGTTTCCCGTATGGGAACCAAGAGTCTGGATTTTGAATACGAGATCCAGGACATAGATAATGGTCAAATCCTGGCGCGGGGCACTATGCCCATGGTTAGCTATGACTACAAATCCTCCTCTTCCATCCTTATACCTGATCACTGGCGGAAAACCATCGCTGCCTTTGAAGGTATTCCGGAATTCACATCAAAAAAGCAGGCATGATGAAACTCCCGGAAATCGATTCCAACTATCTTCAGGAATTCCTGCTCGGCTTATTGACAATTCCCAGTCCATCCGGTCGATCTGAAGAGGCCAGGGAGTATACCCGTGCTGCGTTGGAGGCTTTCCCGGGTTTGGACATCACGCAAAACCGCAAGGGGGCATTGATCGCAACCTGGCAGGCGAAGAATTCCATCCGATCCAAAGCTCTCCTGGCGCACGTGGATACCTTGGGCGCGATGGTGAAAGAGATCCTTCCCAGCGGTCGCTTGCGGTTGACCAAGATCGGAGGCTACGCCTGGAACACGGTTGAGGGGGAAACCTGTTCGGTGCTGACCGGTTCTGGAAAGCGGGTACGGGGAAGCTTTCTCATTCACAAATCATCCGTCCATGTGTATGGCAAGGACGTGGAAGAGACCAAACGTGACGCAGAGAATATGGAAGTCCGGTTGGATGAGCGGGTGCAAAACACCGAAGGAACGCAAGCGCTGGGAATTCAGGTGGGTGATTATGTCGCTTTCGATTCGCGCGCGCAATGGATCAACGGATTCATCCGTTCCCGTCATCTGGATGATAAAGCCGGTGTGGCCTGCTTGGTGACCGCCATCAAAGCCATGATTGACGCGGGGTTATCACCATCCCAAACCGTTCATTTATTTATCAGTAATTTTGAAGAGGTCGGACACGGAGCGGCGGCAGGGATTCCGGCAGATGTTAGTGAAGTGATCTCGGTGGACATGGCGGCGGTTGGCGACGGACAGAATTCAGATGAATTCCACACCACCATCTGCTCCATGGACTCAAGTGGACCTTATCACTTTGGTCTGTCCAATCATCTGCGCGAGCTTGCCGATGCAAACAAGATCCCATACCTGACGGACATATACCCGCATTATGGTTCGGACGGGTCGGCATTCTTATCCGCGGGCGGGGATGCGGCTGTGGCGTTGATCGGTCCAGGTGTAGATGCCTCGCATAATTATGAGCGTACCCATCTCGATGCGTTGATCGCGACTATCCGGCTGGTGATGGCTTATCTGATGGATTAATTTCCAATACTGTTTTGGGCATGCAACGATATCCGCATAACCGCCAATCCATTCGTATCCCGGACAGGATTATTTCCAATCCGGTTCTTATTTTGTGACCTCGCACCTATCAACGAGACAGGTTGTTTGGTTCGATCGTTGATGGGTTGATTGTTTTGGATGAATCTGTCTGGCAACGCAAGTATTACGAACAGAGTATACGAAATTTAGACCAATACGAACGGATTAAATGGTACATCCACAATAATCCCTCTTAATTGGTGCGAGGGGCTGATTGACATGGAAACCATTTCCAAAAATGCTATACTCATACGAGCATTATTTTGGTTAATCTTGGAGGGATTATTAATGAAAGCACTGGTTATTTATGATTCCGTCTTTGGGAACACCGAAAAAATCGCGCAGACAATAGCTGCCACGCTGGGTGCTGAAATTCATAAAGTCAACGAAGCAAATTTGGATCAACTTGCGGGTGTGGAATTGCTGATCGTCGGGTCGCCCACCCAAAAATTCCGGCCCATGCCAGCCATCACCGCGTTCCTTGATAGCATTCCAGCCAGTAGGCTAAGTGGGCTGAAGGTTAGTGCGTTCGACACCCGGATGACCAAAGAGGCATTGGACAGATCGCCAGGGATACTCCGGCTTTTTGTAAGCATTTTTGGTTATGCCGCAGATTTCATCGGTAAGAAGCTCACGAAAAAAGGCGGCGTTTTTGCCCTGGCGCCTGAAGGATTCTATGTATCCGAATCTGAAGGACCATTGGTGGAGGGCGAGCTGGAACGTGCTATCGCCTGGGCGAAGCAATTTGTGTAGACTGGCGAAAAAATAAACTCAGATGCCTGATGACTTCCGAGTTTTCGTTTAATCCATTAAGCCAAACAGACTGTACACTCCCCCATAATCCTGCTTCACGGGCAGGTTGGCGAGGCAGTTATGCAATGCAGATAGATCTGATGGCGTATGGTTGGGGTCTTGCCCATCAAGAAAGAATTCCACTCCGGCTAAATTGACCAAAACCTGCCGGTAACCTTTACTTTGCCACCCACTAACGACTGATTCACAACTCCCAAGCCGGTGATAATCTGTACTCCAGCGCCCTAATTCCTCGTCCGGAAAACAGTTGGGCGAACAGTAGAATCCGCGCGGCTCATAGATCAACAAAGTGGGGCTATCACCAGCCTGAATCTGCCGTGCTGCTGGAGCATACCATCCCAGATTCCCATCCAGGTAAGCATCCCGATTCTGTACTCCGGAAACCACTTGCAATATATTCTGTTGAATCAACGTGCGGATGGATTGAACGAGGGTTAAGCCTAACACCAGGATCACGACGATATCCAAAATTACCCTAATCCTGACTCCAGGTACCTCTTGATGCGCCAATCCATCATAGCCTGCACCGGCCAGGATTGCAAACACAGGGAAGACCGCGTAGTACATTCGGGATTGGATAAGCTGTCCGTTGAATTGATTGCCAATGATCCAGATCACTAACGAAACAGCGCCGATGATCGCAAAATCCTTGATCAAGGTTGGTGTTTTTCCATTCGGATCCCTGGTCAGCCAGAAGAATATGCCAAATATCAAAAACAACGGTCCGATGGTATGGCTGTAACCCACTCCGCCTTCGATGCCTACCAGCGTGGCGCGAACCGGCAATAAAAACACATCCAGGAGATTGCCAAACGGGGATAGATTTTGGATGAAATTACCACCACTCCCAGATCCGAATTCAAATGGCGCCAGCGGATTACCGGTAAACACCGCATTCTTGATGAGCCAGGGAATTGCTGGAGTGACAAACCCCAGGAGCAACCAACCCAGTTCCTTGATCTTGTGGGTTGATCTGATCAGGACAAGTACCCCCACACCTATCAGGATGACTCCGCCGGTGTATTTGGTGGCGAAAGCGAATCCGCATAATACCCCGACGAACAGCAGGTTCTTGATTTTTTCGGTTTCTCTGAACTGTACCCAACCTAGAATCGCGGCCAACCCGAACGCCAGGCAAAACCAATCGATATACGCCCAACCCAGAGCAGCCGCTATCGAACTGCCTGCCAACAACGATGCCGCTCCCACCCATCCGGCGGATGGGGAAATTATCCGAGTAACGAAACTTAACAATGCCAGGATGGATATCGCACCGACAAGCCAGCCAGTCAAGCCGGCGGCGCTTCCGCCTGCAAGCGCCATCGCCCAAGTGTAGAGCATCTCCCCGGTTTGTGGCATCCCGCTGCGAACCCAATCCGTCAGAGCGGGGATGTGGTTTTGTTGCAGGTATAGTTGGGGCAACGCCAGATGATATGTGAGCGCATCATATTGAATTGGAGGTGCGGAAGCGGTCAGACCGGCAGTCAGAAGCAGACCACCAATCAGGAGCATGATCCACTGAATACCAGAATCCGCCTTTCCAAAAAGTAGCCGTAGAGAGAATAAATCCTTCCACCAGTCCCGAATTGATTTCCAGAAAACCACGGCGATTACCAGACTGCCGCCCCAGATTATTATCCTCAGTTGATACGTCAGAATTCCAGTCAAAAGGATGAGTAGGGAAGTCGTTCCGATTCCCAGGCATAGTTGAAGGAAGGCTTGTTCTCCCGGAGGAATTCCGTTTACCCGCAAAACCCTCCGACCGATCCCACCAGCGAGGGAAAGAACGATTACTGCAGCAATCAGATTCCACAATCCGCTTGTCAACGCCAGCGCAAAGTTGGAATCGAAGGGTTTGTGGTATAGGTAATATCCACCGAGGATTCCAATGATCCAGAGAAATGCAAAAACAGGTATCCAAATCCCGTTGCGGTTTGATCGCATGCCACGCACTGAGCCTTTGCTTTGTATTATACATGCAAGGCCGATTGTCTCATCCGACCCCATTTTGCGGTAGAATGAAGGCAGAATAGGGTATCAGCAGGGGGGCTCAAAAATAGTTCGCCTGCTGTATTTATCTGAGTGAGTAAAATGATATCAATCCTGGTTTCCCGATCGGGAATGATCCAGGATGATCCGGGATATGGAGGTATCTTATGGCAGGTATGGAGCGATTTACCGCAAGGGCGCGCCGGGTTTAACCCTCGCTCATCAGGAAGCGGAAAAATCCAATTTTGAGCGAATCGGCACTGAACATTTATTGTTAGGTCTCATGCTGGAAGATGGCGGTGTTGCAAGCCGCGTATTACGTGATTTGGGATTGGAAGAAGACCGGGTTAGGGATGTCCTGGCAAAGATATCCAAACAAAACCCCTCGTTTAGTGGTCAAATAGAACTGGGCGATGACACCCAGGCCGTATTGGAATCGGCGATTGAAGAAGCGCGCCGGATGGGTCATCACTACATTGGCACCGAACACCTCTTGTTGGGTTTGGCCAATGCAACAACCGGTCTGGCTATCGAAATACTCAAACGGGTGGGAGTCACACCCGAGCAAATTCGGCGTCAAACCCGCCGGGTATTACAAGAAAGTTCCTCGGCAGCGGTCAGCGCGGGAGCGCCCGCCCATCCCGCTTCTGCGAAGAAAGAAGAAGACAAATCTGCCAAGTCGAAGACACCACTGGTGGATCAACTGGCCGTTGATTTGACATCAAAGGCCGAAGAAGGGAAACTGGATCCGGTCATCGGCAGGCAGATGGAGATTGAGCGGGTGATTCAGATTCTAGCCCGCCGTAACAAGAACAATCCTGCACTGATCGGCGAGCCGGGTGTTGGCAAGACAGCCATCGTGGAGGGACTTGCCCAACGGATCGTATCCGGCGATGTGCCTGCGTTACTGCTCGATAAACGGGTCTTGCAATTGGACGTCGGTTCATTGGTCGCAGGTACCATGTATCGCGGTCAGTTCGAAGAACGACTCAAGCGGGTGATCGATGAACTCAAAGCAAGCTCCGCGATCCTCTTCATTGATGAGGTCCACATGCTGGTTGGCGCAGGCGCTGCCGGCTCATCCGTGGACGCTGCCAATATCCTCAAGCCGGCACTTTCTCGTGGAGAGCTGCAGGTCATCGGCGCCACCACGCTGGAAGAATACCGAAAGCACATTGAAAGCGACGCAGCTCTCGAACGTCGTTTCCAGCCCATCGTGGTCAACGAGCCAAGCGTGGAAGAGACCATTCAGATCTTGCGTGGGATTCGCGAAAAATATGAAGAACATCACAAGTTGCGCATCAGCGATGATGCGTTGGAAGCGGCAGCGAAACTTTCCGCGCGCTACGTGACGGAGCGTTTCCTACCCGACAAAGCCATCGATCTGGTGGATGAATCATCCTCCCGGGTTCGCATGTACAAAAGCCAATCAGCCATCACATTCAAGGAATTGATCACCCAGATCAAAGAAATACGCAAACAACGAACCGCTGCGGAAGAGAACAGCCTGAACGATGATGTGATCGAACTGGCTGAGCGCGAATCAGCCTTGGAACAGCAGGTGGAGAAAATGAAAACCACCTGGGATCCGGAGACAGCACCCATCGTCTCAGTGGATGATATCGCAGAGGTAATCTCCATGTGGACCGGCGTACCGGTCATGCAGATCGCGCAGGAAGAATCCGCCCGATTGCTGCAGATGGAAGAGGACTTGAAAAAGCATATCATCGGTCAGGAAGAAGCCATCGGCGCTATTGCCAAAGCTGTTCGGCGTGCCCGGGCCGGTCTGAAAGACCCACGCAGGCCGATCGGGTCATTCATCTTCCTCGGGCCGACAGGCGTGGGGAAGACCGAATTGACCAAAGCGCTGGCTCGTTTCCTGTTTGGCAGCGAAGAAGCCTTGATCCAGTTGGATATGTCAGAGTTTATGGAACGCCATTCCGTCAGCCGCCTGGTTGGTGCACCTCCTGGATATGTCGGGTATGAAGAAGCCGGTCAGCTCACCGAAGCGTTACGCCGCCGGCCTTACTCGATCGTAGTGTTTGATGAAATTGAGAAGGCTCATCCCGAGGCACATAATATGCTGTTGCAGATAATGGAAGAAGGACATCTTTCCGATGCGAAGGGTCACAAGGTGGATTTCCGCAACGCCATCATCGTCATGACCTCCAATATCGGAGCAGACCTGATCAAACGGCAGACGTCCTTTGGTTTTTCGATTGAGCGGGATGAAGCGATCGAGGAGAAAACGGAATACGAAGAAATGCGGAAGAAGCTGCTCAATTCGCTCAAGCGGGTCTTTCGGCCGGAATTTGTGAACCGGTTGGACGCGGTGATCGTCTTCCGCGCGTTGAACAAGGAAAATATCCAGCAGATCGTCAAACTGGAGTTGGACAAGGTTGCCGAACGATTGCAGGAGCATGAAATTGTATTGCACGCCACGCCCGCCGCTTTGCAGAAAATGGGCGAGCTGGGATATGACCCGGATATGGGCGCCCGTCCTTTGAGACGGATCATCCAGCAAAACGTGGAAGATCCTCTATCAGATGCACTCCTCTCCGGCGACTTTGAAGACGGCGATGTCATCCAGGTGGATCTGGCTGAAGGCGAAGAGATCGTCCTCAAGAAGGAAGGGCAGGACCTGATCGAACCGGAAGTGGAAAAAGCTGGTTAATACCAAGAACCTGAGAGGAGCGAAAAATCGCTCCTCTCTTATTTAAAACCCTCTTGAAATATGATCCCTCCATAGGTATTATCAATAACACAAAGTAGTCACACCGACTCAAACATTAATCCCTACACATCACATTTATATATCGAAGATAAAAGAGTCAGCCTACCATGAGGCAGGGGAACAAATACATGGATCCTTCCGCTCATAAAGCCTCGGTCTACCATTGGGATCAACTTAGTAAATTGGTCAGCACAAGAAAGGAGGTTGTTCAGATTATCGTGATTAGTTGTCTGTGTAAAGGTCTTCTGACAGCTTCATTGAGTTTATTGAATTGACTATGGATACCAGGAGGATAAAATGAAAAGGATAATGATAGCAGTTATTCTGACTATTGTATTGGTTTTCAGTACGATCGGATTCGCCGGCGCTGTAACAGATGGTACCCCGGACGGCGATGGGCATCCATTCGTCGGGTTGATGGTGGCAAAAGATGCTGCAGGCGGGCCCCTGTGGCGCTGCAGCGGCACGTTGATTTCTCCAACTGTATTCCTGACAGCAGGGCATTGCACCGAATCACCGGCTGTAACTGCAACTATATGGTTCGAATCTGATATTCAAAGTCAACAAGTAGCACTTGGTTATCCAAACGGCGGGACAACCAGCGTTGATGGAATTGTATATACACACCCGGAATTTACTTCCGCTCAATTTTATATGCATGATGTCGGCGTGGTTGTACTTGACGAGCCAGTTGTAATAAGTACTTATGGCGCTTTACCAGCCGCCGATTCGCTCGATCAATACAAAACAAAACGGGGCAATAATAAGGTTACCTTCACTGCAGTGGGGTACGGCTTGCAGAAGAGTTTCCCGGATGCCGCTGGATGGAAAGACCAGAGTCAAAAAATCCGAATGGTCGCTTATCCTAAACTTATCCAGATCAATGTTCCGGGTTACGGAGGCGATTACTCCCTTCTCCTGTCCAATAATGCCAACACGGGTGGAACATGTTTTGGCGATTCGGGCGGACCGAATTTCCTGGGTAATACAAATATCGTGGCAGGAGTTACCTCCTTTGGTAAAAATGGAAACTGTGCCGGTACAGGCGGTGTTTTCCGTATGGATAGACAAAATGTACTAGACTTTGTTACTTCGTTTATGGAATAAAAACACTCAATACGATGTTGTAGACAAATCTCGGAGGCCAGAACAGCTTCCGAGATTTTGATGTACATATAAATCGCGGAGCAGGCATCTCCTGTATAATTAGCCTATGCCCAAAGTCCAACATCGCTATGTCTGTCAGGAATGCGGCCGGGTAGTCGCCCAACCCATGGGACGTTGCCCGCAATGCGGCGCGTGGAACACCATGATCGAAGAGCTCGTAGAACCGGAGCCCGGTATATCCGCCCGGTCTGTCGGCGGTTTGTCATCCCAATCCAAACCACGCCGCTTATCAGACATCGATACTAATGCAGAAACACGCTGGCATCTTCCTATCGGTGAATTTTCCCGTGTCCTTGGGGGTGGGATTGTTCCCGGCTCGATCGTCCTGGTTGGCGGTGATCCGGGCATAGGTAAATCCACGCTCCTGCTGCAGTTGGCTGTGGTCATGGCTGCCAGTGCGAAGATCCTGTATGTTTCCGGGGAAGAATCCGAAAAACAGATCCACATGCGCGCTATGCGCTTACTAAAAGACGATCAAGAGAAAAGCAAAGATCTAAAAGACCTGCTGCTGGTGACCGAAACAAATTTACAGGCCATCCTGGAGCATGTCGGACAGGTAAAGCCATCCATCCTGATCATCAATTCGATCCAGACGGTCTACCTGCCGGATATGCGCTCTTCCGCAGGGTCGGTCACGCAGGTGCGTGAATGTGCGTCCAGGTTGCGGGAGCTGGCGAAAATGACCGGCATCACCGTATTTGTCATCGGTCATGTCACCAAGGAAGGTCTCATTGCCGGTCCGCGCGTGCTGGAACATATTGTTGACACGGTTCTTTACCTGGAAGGTGACCGTTTTCAGAGCTATCGGTTGCTTCGATGTGTGAAAAACCGCTTCGGCGCGACATCTGAAGTGGGTGTTTTCGAAATGGCGGAACGTGGCATGATCGAGGTGACCAATCCATCCGAGGCATTTCTGGTCGAGCGGATGATCAATTCTCCGGGTTCCGCTATCGTTGTAACCATGGAAGGTACCCGTCCCCTGTTGGTGGAAGTACAAGCGCTGACCAACCACACCAACTTCGGCAATCCCCGCCGGACACCAAATGGAATTGACTTCAACCGCTTATTACTGGTCGTGGCAGTCCTTACCCGGCGGGCAGGAATGAACCTGATGGAACAGGATGTGTTTGCCAATGTCATCGGGGGGCTGCAAATCGATGAGCCTGCAGCAGATTTAGCGATGGCGGCTGCGATCGCTTCCTCGTTCAGAGATATCCCGGTCAAAGCGGATACCGTCTTGATTGGCGAGATCGGGTTATCAGGCGAGCTTCGGCAGGCCAGCCAGATGTCAGCCCGACTGCGGGAAGCCGCCAAGCTGGGATTTAAGACCGCCGTCGTCCCGCGCCGGATGAAAGCCACGGAGCCTTACCCGGATGGGATCCATGTCATAGAAGCCCGTTCTGTTCGGGAAGCACTAAATCACGCCTTGCTGCAGGATTGGGCAATGCCATCAGACAAGAAGAGGACCCCAAAATCAAACCCGCCTCATGAATCAGACCAACCGTAGCGATACTTCAAAGATGACGAAGCATGCAAAGACAATGAAGGAAAGCGAAAACTTATTACATTTTGCGTACTTCGTGTAGTAGGAGAACCGTATGAATCCCATTCAGCTATTCTTGCATCAAAGACAGATTTTATCCATCCGGCGCAACCACGCCGTCGAACATGCCACCATACATATACTGAGCAAGCAACATCCTACCCGCGCTATTTCGGGCTATTCGGATATCCATGGATTTTGGATCATCGGACAGATTCCCGGGGAAGATATCCGTCTGGCTGTGGACGAAGCGGTGAAACGGATCCGGGGTGGGGAATCTCACCTGGTATATCACCCAAATTGCGGCACTAATATCGTCACAACCGGTGTCGTGACCGGTTTTTCTGCCTGGGTTGCGATGCTTGGCTCAGGGAAAAAGATGTCTGACAAGCTAGATCGACTTCCTGTTGTATTCCTGTTATCTACCCTGGCCGTGATCCTTGCTCAACCCCTGGCATACAATTTGCAAGTTAAGGGAACAACTACATCTGATCTCGGGGAATTCGCTATCCTACGGATTGAGGATGTCTCCCGTGGCGCCATTCAGGCGTTCCGGGTCTATACCCATTCGGGGTAGGAGGAAATTATGGAAAGCCTGGATCCGGCGTTATTCTCACAGGGAACATTTCCACAGGAACCGCCACATACAATCGAGTATGCTGGGTTTTTTCGCCGCTTTGGCGGATATATCATTGACAGCATTATTTTTAGTATCATTACCGGGATTGCTTCACAGATCATCGGGGCGCTCATGGGCGCAAGTATTTCCCAGGTTGTGATGAACAGTGGCTTTGGACCGGGAAGTACAGAGATCCCCCCTGAATTGATCAGTAGTTTTGGGGATCTATTTTTTGTAGCACTCGTCGTCAATTTCGTCCTCGCCTGGTTATATTTTGCCATATTTGAAAGCTCCGGAATGCAGGCTACTCCGGGTAAACGCCTGCTTGGTATGAAAGTCACCGATCTGGATGGTGAGCAGATCTCTTTCGGAACCGCTACGGGGCGTTTCCTCGGGAAGATTATTTCCGGTGCCATTCTCCTGATTGGTTATCTAATGGCTGCGTTCACAGCAAAAAAACAAGCATTACACGATCTCATAGCGGGTACTGTGGTGGTGTTACGTTAGTAAGCAGGCAGTATATTAATGACTGAATCCAAACCGAACATCCTTATTCTGCATGGTGATGATGAGATTGCCATGCAGCGATTTATTTCATTGCAGGTCCACGCAGCGGGCGATTCTGCGATGGCAGATGTCAACACATCCAGGCTGGATGGAAAAACTTGCTCGAATGATGATCTGTATAACACCGTGATGGCAACTCCTTTTTTTAGCGACCAGCGCATCACTATTCTGACAAACCCGTTACACAGGCTGGAAAATAAAAGATCCGGTGATGAAACAAGCCTGGGTGGAGAAACCGTAAAAGAAAAAGATGGCCGTCAAAAATTTTTTCAGATCCTTGAAAACCTGCCGGAGACAACCCAGTTGATCCTAGTTATCGAAGATCATCAAAAATGGCGGGCTGGCGGGTATCAATGGGAACTCCTGACTGAAAAGCATTTCTTAATGAAGTGGGCAGCTTCCAATAAGGAGCATGTCAGTATTCGTAGTTTTGCCCTGCCGTCCATTCGAGAGATGCCGAATTGGATCCAAAAAAAGACAAAAGAATTGGGTGGAGCAATCGATCAGGCTGCTTCCGTAGAGCTGGCGGAATATGTTGGAACGGATACCAGACTGGCTGTTTTAGAAATCGATAAACTGATAACATACGCCAAAAGTCGCACGATCAACAGAGATGATGTGATGAATTTATCCACCTCTGTAGTTTCCCTGAAAATTTGGGACCTGACCGATGCCATCGGCGAGGGCAATCCGCGGAAAGCCCTTCAGATCTTTCACCAATTATTGGATACTCTCGACCTGAGGCAGGAAATTTTCCCCATGATAATCTGGCAATTCCGTCAACTGCTGCTGGGATGTGAAGTTGTGAGCAGCGGCGGTGGCGTTACCGAATTGATCCGGGATCTAAAAATTACGGATTTTCAAGCTAGAAAACTTTTCCCCCAAGCACAGAAATTCAAACTATCCCAATTAAAACGAGCCTATCGAAAACTGATGGATATTGAAGAAGAAAGCAAAGGCGCCGCGGAAAAACCGGGCAGCGGTGATTTGAGTGTATTGATCGATCAACTTATAGTAGAGATAGCAGGGTAAATTACCTTACCAACCATGGTAAATCTGATTTTCCAAGTTGAACCGTGGATGGATCGGTTGTCCATACGCCAGCAATTTTGTAGCGACAATCCGGGCAGGTACCGGCGCTTGTGATATGGTACTCACTCAACCGATAACCTGATCTGCTGATCAATAATCTGGCGCAGGAAGGGCAGTACGTGTTTTCCATGGAGCCCACTTTCCCGGGAAGGTTACCGGCGTACACATAATGCAAACCGGCTTCTTGCCCTATATCAGCAGCAACCTGTAATTCGCGTGCCATTGTGGACCGGCTGGCATACATCTTATAGTCAGGGTGAAATCCGGTTACATGCCAGGGAATATCCTTGGAAACCGATCGGATGGCGCGAGCCGCGTCCCATAGCTCTTCGGGTGAGTTGTTGTAATCGGGAATTATCAGAGTCACCACTTCCACCCATATTCCTAATTTGTGGGCATACGCGATCGAGTCGAGCACATGGTTCAATACTCCACCCATCGTCCTATAGTTTCGGTCACGCATCGATTTGAGATCGATCTTATATCCGTCCAAGACCGGATGCAGATAATCCAATGCTTCGGGCGTGGCGTATCCGTTAGATATCATTGCAGTATTCAACCCGTTGATCTTTGCAACAGTAAATATATCCCGCGCCCATTCGGCGGTTATGATCGGTTCATTGTAGGAACTGGCAACGACCTTCGCCTGGGCTTGCAGTGCCAATCTGACAATTTCTTCAGGTGTGATCCGGTGGATCATTTCGACCGTGGTATCCAGATTCGGGTCACGCAGTACCTGGCTGGTGTGCCAGTTTTGGCAAAAATCACAATGGAAGTTGCACCCAAACATGCCGAATGTCAGGGCATCTTCACCGGGGAGAAAATGTCCGAACGGTTTTTTTTCAATCGGGTCTACGGCGATACCGGCTGTGTATCCCCAGGGAACGCGAAGTGCTCCCTGCTCATTGAATCGAACCCCACAAATCCCGCGTTTTCCAGGATTCAGGAGACAGCGATGCGCGCAGGCAGTGCAGCGTAGATTTCCGTCCCCCGTGAATTCCGCCAGGGTGCCATCGATGGTCATCTGATCCAGAGATGTCCTGATTTCTACCATTTATTGATTATACGACTGACTGGCGAAGAAGAATGGGGCGTTTTACGGAAGTCGATTAAAATAGTCCCATGGCATTAAATTTCCCCGATCCACCGATAATACCTCAACCACAAGCTGGAACTCAACATTGGAATATCCTTGGACACCAATGGGCCGTCCGGTTGCTTCAGGAGCATTTACGGCGTGGACAAGCCAGGCATGCTTATCTGGTATCCGGTCCGGAAGGTGTCGGGCGGAGGACTCTCGCTTTGCGGTTTATTCAAGCGATGAATTGTCCAAATTCATCAGGGAGTGGCGATCCTTGTATGAAGCCGGATTGCCGGTCCTGCCGGCAAATCGAACTGATGCAGCATCCTGACCTCAAAGTGGTCCAACTTCCTGAAGGGAAAGTTGAGATACCCATCGATTCGGTTCGCGAACTGCAGTCATTCCTGATGCTCGCTCCCTATGAAAGCCCATATAAAGTTGGTCTATTGTTGGATTTTCAAAAAGCCACTGTCCAAGCGCAAAACGCATTACTAAAGACTCTGGAAGAAGCACCGGATCGCGCCAGGCTTATCATCACGGCTGATAGTGCGGAAAATTTATTGCCAACCATCGTGTCACGTTGCGAACTCATCCGACTCCGTCCATTATCGCAAGGGTTGGTGGCTACCGCTCTGCAGGAACGTCAGAAGTTGGATCCGGAAAAATCCATCCTTTTGGATCATTTATCCGGTGGTAGATACGGCTTTGCTGCCCGCCTAGCCAATGATGAAGCGCATCTTACCCGGCGGGTTGAAGACATCCAGGATCTGGTGCGAGTGATGAATGCCACGCTTAAGGATCGTTTTCAATATATTGATCAACATTTTCCAAAACGGCTTGAACTCGCGATCCTTCGTCAACGAGCGAAGGAGACTGTCTTGAATTGGCAGAGCCTCTTCCGGGATATCCTGTTACACTCTTCGGGTTCTTCGTCTCCATTGATGAATACCGATTTTTCCAGTGTCGTTGAAAGCCTCTCAAATAAAATTTCACCCATGGATGCCGAATTGTGGATCACTGGCTGCGATATCGCCCTCCGACGGATAGAAGGTTATTGCGCAGTTCGTCTGACCATGGAGAATTTGCTGATGGGAGAAACTGATGTCAACTGAGGTGCTTATCGATCTGTTACAGGGAATGGATCTGGGGTCGATCCAATATCTTCCCAGCACAGAATCCACCAATGACGACGCGCATACCTGGATGGATCAAGGTGCGCCAGATATGTCCATCGTTATCGCCGATGAGCAGACCAAAGGACGTGGGCGCTTCCACCGTAAATGGCATACCCGTGCTGGTGCGGCGTTAGCCTGCAGCCTGATCATCCGGCCTATCGAACGGGAGCGCAATCTATTACACCTTTTATCCCCGATGGCGGGAATTGCCGTAGCGTCGACCCTGGAAAAACTATACTCGATCCAGCCGCAGATCAAATGGCCAAATGACGTATTGTTATCAGGAAAAAAAGTGTGCGGAATACTATCAGAAACAGCCTGGATTGGAGACGACCTGAGGGGAGTAGTTATAGGGACAGGCATCAATATCACTCCCAGGGCAATTCCACCCATGGAAGAACTCACATTTCCAGCCACTTGCATCGAAACAGAAGCCGGTCTAACCGTAGATCGTTGGCAATTGTTGAGCGAATTCCTGACGCAGATGATCTTCTGGCGATCCCAATTGGGCAATGACCTGTTCTTTGATTATTGGCGGCAGCGACTGGCATTCCTTGGTGAAGAAGTGGAGATCCGGGGTGCGATGGGACACGAACTGGATGGAGCTTTGGAGGGCATTGCAGATAATGGCGATCTCCTCATCAGGTCGTATCTGGGGCTAATTCCAGTTAAAGTGGGAGACGTCCATTTACGGTTGCGCCAGAAATAACTTGTGGTATATTGATAAGAGCATAGGATGGGAGGGTCGTGATGTTCAATCAACCGCCAGAAGAACAACCCCAGGAATCACAGGATACATCTCCATTCTTTTCGATGGATCAGCCGGTATTCACTTCAGAAGAGACAGGCGAAGTGAATGTCGGGAAGAGACTGTTGGGATTGACTCCCGTCCAGCGTTTCGTGATCATGCTGCTGATCTTCATCATGACCTGTGTTCTGGGTAGCTTATGCTTGCTGCTGACAGGTAAAGTCGTCCTGCCAATGTAATGGTTTCAGATCGGTGTAAAAGCGAGCGTTCTGCTCGCTTTTTTTATTTTCTCGATCTGGTCTGGGTCGTCCGGCTATTTGACTTTGTGGTATTGAAGCGTCGTGGGCATATGGGAGTGGCAGCCATCGACGCACACTCCCTGGAATAATATATTCCGGATACACCGGATTTCAGCCATCCCCCGACCCCTTCCAGCGGCTGATGTTCCGAAAAACTCGTTTTTAACGCTGGAAGGGGAGAATTAATTTCCTGGAAGAAGGGCGTTATTAACGCCCTTCTTCCAGATGCCAACATCCCAAAAGGATAAAAGGCAGTGAATTATCCAGAAACCCGTAGAGGCGATAGGCTATTTGACTTTGCGGTATTGAAGAGACGTGGGCATCTGGGTGAAAATGCCCGGGCACCATCCTCCGACCCCCGGAAGACTCAAAAGGGCGACCAGCCGGTCGTCCCATAAATGTACTTTCCAAAAATTTTCGGAAATCTTATCCAAATCCTATGGCTGTCCGAAGATCAGCTTTATCCCACCTTTATACTCCATCCCCGAATCCAACTTACAGTTGGGTGGGGTCAATTTTGTTGCTGTCTCACCGCCATTCGCAAGTCTCAGATTGTATACCGTGTCGGGTTGCATTTCAAAATCTGCGTACCCGGGGTCGATCGAAGGTTTGAGGCCGGTGTAAAAATGATCCTCACCATCCTGCCAGGTCACAATGACTTCCACGCCGGGGACAGGTTTTCCACTCTTATCAATCACATACACTTGCAAGAGATTCATGATTTCCAGATCACATGGTCCCTTGCGATCCTTCAAGACATAAGGGTCTCCGGGAAGCTGAGGCAACGGTTCAAGTGTTGGGAAAACCACTTCCTCCGTCGCACCCACTTCTGGCATGGTTGTGGTTTCAACAAGAGGAGGCAGCGTTGGAAATTCAGTCAAGGTAGGTGTGATACTAACGGGTGTCTCTGCAGAGGAAGGTACTGTCGTCAATTCGATCGGGTTTTCATTCATGGCTGCCGCCAATAATGCAAGCCCGCGAGCTTCCTGTGCCAATCCACCCTGCGCAATTGTCTGCTGCGCCTGGGCGGTAAGTGTTTGAACAGGATCGGAATCCTTGAGCAACTCAAGCCGTGCCTTCGCCCGTCCAATATCTCCGCGGGACTGATAGGAGGCGGCAATTAACCCCCGGTAGATGTCTTTTTGCCTGGTCCCCAGCATGGAGGGAGTGATATCCACATATTCGACCGGACTGAGTACCAAAGATACCAGGAGTCCAGCCGCCAGGCCGAGAATTAAACCGGTAACAATGAACAGGCAGCCTCCGCGTTCTCTCATGGCGAGACTCCGGTGGGTGTCTCGGTGGTCAACGGAGTTGGTCCTTGCAATGCCTGAATTAAATTACCGATGAGTTCCAGATCGTTAATGGAATATCCTGCCGAACGGGCATAGGTGACGGTTGAGGTGGCAATATCAAGTGCCTGACCGCTATCCAACTGATCGAGTTGGTCGATCGCCAATTTTAAATCACCATCACGATCGTAGACTTCAGCCACCATCAAGACATAGTCGGCTTTGTAATCCTGCCGCAAAGAACGCAAGGGATTGGTTGATTCAAGGGATGGCTTTCAGACCCCAGCCAGCATACAAGCCGAGTCCGGCGCCCACAAGAATCATAATGAAGAAGAATAATTTTCGACCCATGTATTTTTCAGTCGTCCACTTTTAACATTGGAATGCGCACGCCCCGCTCACGGGCGGCTTTGATCGCTTCCGGGTATCCGGCATCCGCATGGCGGACCACACCCATACCCGGGTCGGATGTGAGCACCCGCTGTAACCGCCGGGCTGCTTCGGGTGTCCCGTCTGCCACGATCACCTGACCGGCGTGTTGACTGTACCCGATCCCAACCCCACCGCCATGATGAAAACTCACCCAGGTTGCTCCATTCACCGCATTGATCAATGCGTTCAAGATCGGCCAGTCGCTGACCGCGTCGGTGCCATCCCGCATCGCTTCGGTCTCGCGGTTGGGAGAAGCAACCGACCCCGCATCGAGATGGTCGCGGCCAATGACAATCGGCGCCTTGACAATTCCCTTCGCCACCAGGTCGTTGAACGCCAAACCGGCTTTTGCTCGATCTCCGTATCCCAGCCAGCAGATCCGAGCCGGCAGACCCTGGAAAGGCACCTTTTCGCGCGCCATCTTCAGCCAACGTTGGAGATGTTCATCTTCCGGGAATAGCGCGGCTACCGTTTCATCAGTCCGATAAATGTCCTCCGGATCGCCCGAGAGAGCCACCCAGCGGAACGGACCATTCCCTTCACAAAATAGCGGCCGGATATAAGCCGGGACAAACCCGGGAAATTCGAAAGCGTCGGTAACCCCATAATCGTACGCGCGTTGACGCAGGTTATTGCCATAATCAAACACCTCTGCGCCGAGATGTTTGAAATCGAGCATGGCGCGCACATGGGCAGCCATGGATTGGTATGACCGCTTTTCATATTCGCGCGGGTCAGATTTTCGTAGATCGTCCGCCTGCTGTACAGTAAGCCCGGCGGGAACGTACATCTGCACATCATGGGCAGGCGTCTGATCGGTTACCACATCGGGGATCACTCCTCGCAGGACCAGCTCCGGATAGATCTCTGCAGCGTTGCCGATCAATCCGATCGATCGCGGCTCGCCTTTGTCTGTGCATTCCTGCACCAGGGTCATGGCTTCTTCGAGGGTATCCACCACCATATCGATATAGCCGATCTCTTGCCGGCGGTGGGCGTGCTCCGGGTCCACTTCCACCACCAATCCGACCCCTTCATTCATGGTGATGGCTAATGGCTGCGCACCGCCCATCCCACCCAGACCGGCGGTGAGGACAAATTTACCCTTGAGGGATGACCAGCCTTTTTGTTTTGCCAGAGCAGCCAGAGTCTCGTAGGTTCCCTGCAAAATGCCCTGGGTTCCGATATAGATCCATGAACCCGCTGTCATCTGACCATACATCATCAAACCGCGGGCGGACAGTTCGTCAAAATGTTCCTGGGTTGCCCAATGCGGCACCAGGTTGGAGTTGGCGATCAATACGCGCGGCGCATCGGCATGACTTTTGAATATAGCCACCGGTTTTCCGGACTGGACCAACAGGGTCTCGTCGTTTTCCAAATTAATTAACGAATCAAGTATGGCGTCAAAGGCTTCCCACGACCTGGCTGCTTTTCCTCTCCCGCCGTAGACCACCAATTCGAGTGGTTTTTCTGCCACTTCAGGATCCAGATTATTCTGGATCATGCGGTAGACCGCCTCGGTCTGCCAGGATTTACAGGTTAAGGTGGTTCCGCGCGGAGCGCGGACTGTGCGGGGACCGGACATGGACAGAACCTCCAGAATCAGGATACTCCCCCATTATAAACGGAAACGAGAAGACAGCTATCTGGATGCTCACGCATTAAAAAAAATACAGCCTGCGCAGTGCAGGCTGTATAAAGGTTATTATTTTCCGGTTTGGACTTCCAGCTTGAGGTGCAGCCCATCTCCAGTGACATTCGCTTCGAGGAATTTCACATCCCCATTCGATCTGGTCACCGATTCGGTTAATTCTTTCGCCATTTCCTGGTTGGCTTTAACAATCCGGGGATCATCCATTGAGACGCCGGGAAAATCGACGGCAGTGATTTCCACCATGAGCACGTCTTCTGACGCCCTAAAGGCAAGATCCATATTGCCTTTCACTTCTTCTCCGGAAGAATTTTCCATGGTCCCATAAACACGGACAAAACCATCATTGAATTCCACCCTGGAAACGGATTTCAGCATATCATCGCCATCCGCAACCCTGTTGGATGTCGATGTCGCGATCATCTCATTGAGCTCGTTTTCGGAAAGCGTAATGTCAACCGTGGCTTTATCCCCATTGAAGGATAACCCACCCATGGTGCAAGCCAGGGAAGACAGGATCAGTGTACCTAAAATCAGAATAATTTCTATTGAAGACTTTTTCATTGCATTTTCTCTTTCATCGTTTTATTTTTATCTATGCTATGTACGCAACAATACATGATAAGTTGCGTGCCCACTGCAAGAAATAAATCCCCTTCAATTGAAGGGGATTTATGATCTTTCCAGTTTATTACGATTGCGATTACTCTTCTTCTTTGATCTCGACGGTATGAAGTTTCGCGCCGGGGTGGGTGGGGCGCTGCGGATCGCGGACCGGGATAGCCATCAACACATCCAACCCTTCGACCACTTTTCCGAACACACTGTGTTTGTTATCCAACCAGGGGGTCGGAACGTGAGTCAGGAAGAACTGGCTTCCGTTCGAATTTGGTCCAGAATTGGCCATGGAAAGAATGCCCGGCTGGTCATGCTTCAAGGATGGATGAAATTCATCGCGGAATTTGTATCCCGGACCACCCATACCGGTACCGGTTGGGTCGCCACCCTGCACCATAAAATCAGGGATTACCCGATGGAAGATGGTGTTGTTATAAAAACCTTCCCTCGCCAGGAAGACAAAATTATTAACAGTGTTGGGCACTTTATCGGCGAAGAGTTGAACGGTGATATCCCCTTTTTCCGTCTTGAAGATCGCCCTATATTTTTTCTTGGCGTCGATGGTGTAGTCAGGCGCTTTGTTCCATTGCATGGAAAGTGTGGTCATGGGTTATCCTTTCGGGTTGGGAATAGTAATTAGAAATTAGATACTAGAAATTAGAAATTTGTAATTAGTTACTAGTCACTGTTTTCTGTTTTCTGATCTATGATCTCACAAATTGAACCGGATATTCAAAACATCGCCGTCCTTGACGATGTACTCTTTGCCTTCCAGCCGCAGCTTGCCTTTTCCTTTGGACTTCAACCAATCCGCCGAGTGCCATCAGGTCATCATACGCAACAACCTCGGCGCGGATAAAGCCCTTTTGCAAATCGGTGTGGATCTCGCCCGCCGCTTCCGGCGCTGTCGCTCCACGATGAACGGTCCAGGCGCGGCATTCGTCATCGCCGGCAGTGAAAAAAGACTGCAAACCAAGCAGGTCGTAGGATAGACGGATCATCCGGTTAAGGCTTGGTTCTTCAATGCCATATTCCTGCAGGAACATCTGCATCTCGTCGGGTGGCAACTGGGCTATATCCATCTCCAGCTTCCCCTGCAATGCCACGATCTGGGTATGTTTGTGTGGGTAATCCATAACGGGCGCAGCCTGACCTTCGGACAGGTTGAGTACGATCAATAGGGGTTTACGTGAAAGAAAACCAAAGCCCGAGAGGATCTTATCTTCTTCGTGGTTGATTTCCATATCCCGCAGCGGGATTTCTTCCTGCAGACCGGACTGAAAACGGGTGAACAACTCATGTTCCCGTTCGATCAATGCCTTGTCGCGACCGGCGCCTTTCTTGCGTTCTTCCACCAGGCGCTCCAATTTTCGCTCAACCGCGATCAGGTCGTTGAGGATCAACTCGCTGTCCATGGTTATGATATCGCGCTGGGGATCCACAGAGCCGGCAGGATGAGGCACTTCATCCGATTCAAAGCAGCGAACCACGTGAATAAAGCCATCCATTTGGGTAAGCTGGTTCAACAATGCACCGCCGATACCGCTTTTTCCCGCGGATCCATCCAACCCGCCAATATCCACATAGGTCACTTTGGCGTAGATCGTTTTCTTCGGTTTGAACATTTCGGAGAGCTTATCAACCCGAGTGTCGGGGACATCTACTACGGCAGTGTGCATCTCCAGTTTTCCGCTTACTGCCCCGGTGGGGATGGTGCCGCGTGTCAGCGCATTGAAAAGGGTTGTCTTGCCTGACTGGGGTAAACCAATGATACCAAGCTTCATGTTCTCATCCTGAAAGAAGGGCGGGGCTTGACCGCGCCGTCTGAATTAGATATACTTCGCTTTGAGATTTTGCCGAAGTGGCGGAACAGGCAGACGCGCACGACTCAAAATCGTGTACCTTCGGGTATGTGGGTTCAATTCCCACCTTCGGCACCAGTATTATAACATACGCCTCTCCCCATAGATGGAGAGGCGTCCTTTATTTTTTCTCCTCCTAACAGTATAATTGTTACAATACATTCATTCAAAGAGGAGAACTTTTATGAAACGGAAGCTAGTATCACTATTCTCGCTATTACTCATCTCCATATTTCTACTGACGGCATGCGCACCCGCAGCCACATCGGCACCCACTCAACCACCCGTTCCGACTGAAATCCCGGCGACCGCGGTTCCACCAACTGTCGTCCCACCCACGGCAGAACCTACAGCCAAACCAGCACCGGCTAATCCGGAATTGATCCTGGCAACCACAACCAGTACCCGCGACTCGGGTTTATTGGATGTCCTGATACCGGATTTTGAAGCCCTCTCCGGATACAAAGTTAAGATGGTTGCAGTTGGCACCGGACAGGCGCTCCAGATGGGTCAGGAAGGTAACGCGGATGTCTTATTGGTACACGCTCCAAAATCTGAATTGGACTATATGGACAAAGGTTTTGGCAAGGACCGCCTGCTGGTGATGCACAACGACTATGTGATAGTCGGTCCCGCGGATGATCCTGCCGGTCTCAAAGGTCTCGCTACCGCCAAGGAAGCCTATATCAAAATTGCTGAAACCAAAGCCGGGTTTGTATCCCGCGGAGATGACTCAGGCACGAATAAAGCAGAACTTGCCCTATGGAAATCAGCAGAGATCACGCCTGAAGGCGATTGGTATATGCAGTCTGGTCAGGGGATGGGTGACACCCTCCGAATCGCTTCCGAAAAAGGCGCCTATACATTTACCGACCGCGCTACTTTCCTCTCTCTGAAAGACACCCTTTCATTGGCAGTGATAGTTGAAGGCGACAAAGCCTTGCTCAATATCTATCATGTCATCACAGTCAATCCAGAAAAATGGCCTCTAGTAAATTATGATGGTGCCATGGCATTTGCCAATTACATCACCTCTACCGAGACCCAACAAAAGATCGCGGAATTTGGGAAAGAGAAATTCGGCGAATCACTCTTTATCCCAGATGCAGGCAAAGCTGAGGATGCTGTAAAATAAATCTTCATGCAAAATATTTTTGATGGCGTTCTGAAAGCGTTTGAGTTATTGATCCAGGGTGATCCACAGGTAATGCGGATCACCCTACTTTCATTACAGGTCTCCGGATTGGCAACGGCTGTCAGCCTGTTATTCGGTCTACCACTTGGAACGTTCCTCGCGCTGGTAAAATTCCCCACTCGTCGATTCTGGATCAGCCTGATCAATACCGGTATGGCGTTACCCCCGGTCGTGGTTGGACTGGTGGTCTCCATCTTTTTGTGGAGAAATGGTCCACTTGGGTTTTTAAGGATGATCTACACTCCCGGTGCGATGGTGGTGGCTCAGGTGTTGATCGCCTTCCCGGTCTGTGCCGGGCTTACCCTGACTGCCCTGCAGCAGCTGGACCCGCGACTTCAAACGCAGCTTCTCGGACTAGGTGCATCCCGTCTTCAAATGGTCTTCCAACTCTGGAAGGAAGCTCGCCTGCCATTGATTGCCGCTCTGATTGCCGCATTCGGCAGTGTCATTTCCGAAGTGGGCGCATCCATGATGGTGGGTGGTAACTTGCTCAACTCGACCAGAGTACTCACCACTGCGATCGTACTCGAAACGAGCAAGGGACTTTTCGCCTCAGCCATTGCTTTGAGTTTGATACTTCTATTGATCGCCTTCCTGGTTAACTTGATGCTCACAACCATTCAGCAGAGGCGAAAATGATGGATGCTTCCCCTTTGCTTCAAATCCGAAACCTGAAAGTGGTATTGGGTGGAGCGACGATCATCGATCTCCCTGAGTTGGATATCCATCGCGGGGAGGTGCTTGTGGTACTTGGACCCAATGGAGCGGGCAAAAGCACTTTGTTACTAACCGCAGCCCGACTGCTCAAACCCGTCAGCGGATCTATCACTCTGGTCGATTCCCCCCATCTTTCAGACCTGGAATATCGCCGACGCGTAGCGACAGTATTTCAGGCTCCTCTGCTTCTTGATGAAACCGTTTATCAAAATGCTGCCGCAGGTTTGCGATTCCGCGGTGTGCCGGAAAAATTGGCCTACGTAGAAAGTAAATCGCTGGCTGGACCGGCTCCACATCCGCCATCTGGAAAAACGCCGGGCGCGGACCCTGTCTGGTGGAGAAGCGCAGCGAGTCAGCCTCGTCCGTGCTTTTTGTCTCGAGACAGATCTTATCCTGTTGGACGAGCCGTTCAGCGCGTTAGATGCCCCCACTCGCCAGGAATTATTGGATGAATTACGAGACTTGTTGGCTGAAACCAATCAGACCTGCATCTATGTCACCCATGATTTGGATGAAGCGCTCGCCCTAGGGGACCGGGTTGCAGTGTTCTTTAATGGACATGTGCATCAGATCGGAACGCCAGAGGAAGTGTTCACCAAACCCGCCACCCCAGAGATGGCAGCGTTCGTAGGCGTGGAGACCATCATTCCCGGAACGGCAATAGCCCAAAAAGCGGAATTGGTTCAGATAGCTGCGGATGGAATCACGATCGAAGCCATTGGTGATATTCCCATCGGGTCAGCCGTGTTTGCCTGCATGCGTCCGGAAGACATTACGATTTACCGGATGGAGAATGTTCCCGGCTCATCAAGCGCGCGCAACCGGCTGATCGGCACCATTACCCGCCTGGTCAATCAGGGTCCATTGATGCGCGTCCAACTGGACGCCGGGTTTTCGGTCTCCATCCTCATAACCCGTTCTTCTGCACTTGAAATGGGACTGGCAATAGGGATGCAGGTCACCGCCGTCTTCAAATCCAGCGCGATCCATTTGATACGCGCCAAAACCGGATAAGATATACCGGGAATCAACACTCTCTTAGATAACTATTTTTCCTGTTTCTTCCGTCTCATAGCCCGAAAAACTGCCAATAAATTCTCGGGCTTCATCGGATTGCAGCCAGCGGATAAACCCATTCAGTGGTTCCAGGTTTGGGTTATCCAAATTCATAACCAGATCATAACGCTCTCTCGTTAATAATTGAAAATTCAGACCGAAAGATTTTGCGGCTGATTCTAAACCGATACCAGCGTCCGCTCTCCCTTCCGCAATTTCCCGGGCAACATCTAGATGTGTCGCTTTTTCCTGATCATAACCAGCAATGGAACCGGTTTGGATGGTCAGTCTGGCTAATTGCGCATCCAGCCATACCCTGGTTCCAGATCCATTTTGCCGGTTGATCATTCTGATGTCAAACCGGGTCAGGTCAGATAAGGAGTGCAACTCTTTTGGGTTGCCCGCTTGTGTGATCAATCCCAACCGACGGTGAGCGAACGTGATCACCCGAACCGGTTTGGAGGGCATCAGCTTTTTAATATATGGAAGGTTGTAGCTGTCGGATTCTGCATCCCACAAATGGCAGCCGGCGATATCTGCGTTTCCCTGAGCGAGAGCCATCAACCCCGACATACTTCCCGCCACCTGGACCAGCAATCGTATTCCGGTAAGAGTGACAGGCATTTTTTCTGCCAGCGAGTTCACTACGGTATCGCTGCTACCAACCATCCGGATTACGTTTTCGGAACTTACTACCGAAGTTGTATCCAGAATTCGCCAATGCTCCGAAGCCAATGTCAGGGCTTCTGTGATTTCATTCAACGTATATCCGCCAGTCACGCATTCGAGCAAGAATTGTTCTGTCCGAATTACCAGAACTCGCTTTCCTTAGATTACCTTTGCCCTGCGAATTCACTGATATTGGCGTCAAGGACGACGGTTCCCTTCCCGGGTTGACTGATCACCAGTCCACTTTGCGCCAGCAAATTATAAGCATGCTGGACGGTTCCGGGAGTGCAATGCCAGCGAATACTCATTTCGCGTACTCCCGGCAGTTTTGTTCCTGGTTTAAGAGTGCCCGTATAAATATCTTCTCGAATCTGATCTACTATTTTCTGGTAGGTAGACTGCTCATTCATGGTTAAAGTATAGCTCAGATAAGCTTGAATCCGGTTTATGGATAAATACTATTAATTGAACTAATAATGGTCGCATCTCTTGGGATCGAGCTGACGATTTTCTTATTGGTTTCAAGGGAGGTTCATTCGGTTGAGTCATATAATAGATATGTCGGATACACATCAAGAAAAGGGGAACTTCCATGCAGATCACACCTACTTACCAGGCTGATTCAAAACGGTATGACCAGATGCAATACAATCGTTGCGGGAAAAGCGGAATTCGCCTCCCTGCTATTTCACTTGGTTTATGGCACAACTTTGGCGGAGTCAATTCATTCGAAAACGGAAGATCGATCGTACGCCGCGCATTTGACCTGGGTGTCACCCACTTTGACCTTGCTAATAACTACGGTCCGCCCTACGGTTCTGCCGAAGAAACCTTCGGGCAGATCTACGCCAGGGACCTTCGACCGTACCGCGATGAGCTGATCATTTCTTCCAAAGCCGGTTGGGATATGTGGCCTGGCCCATACGGAAATTGGGGGTCTCGCAAATATTTGATCGCTTCTCTTGACCAATCCCTGAAACGGATGGGACTGGAGTATGTGGACATCTTCTATCACCACCGCCCGGATCCTGACACCCCGATTGAAGAAACCATGGGGGCGCTCGATCAGATCATCCGATCTGGGAAAGCGCTCTATGTTGGTATCTCTCAATATGGACCGGTACAAACGACCAAAGCGGTCAAAATTCTTCGCCAAATGGGAACCCGGTTATTGATCCATCAGCCCAATTACAATCTAGTCGATCGCTGGGTGGAAGATGGTCTTTTGGACGTCCTCTCTCAAGACGGCGTGGGAGCCATTGTTTTCTCTCCGCTGGCTCAGGGATTATTAACGAATCGATATCTGAATGGTATTCCAGAAGGCTCACGGGCTTCCCGCAGGGTATCGTACTTGCGGCCGGAAGAAGTAACCGATGAGATCATTAAGAAAGTTCGCAAACTGGATGTAATCGCTCAGAAACGTGGTCAAACCATGGCTCAGATGGCATTGGCCTGGGTCCTTCGCCAACCGGTGGTAACCTCGGCGTTGGTGGGAGCCAGTTCGATCGAACAAATTGAAACGAATGTTGCCGCCCTCCAAAACCTTGAATTTAGTTTTGAAGAACTGCGCGCAATTGACGAAGTGATCGTCGGATAATTGACGGCGAATAGCCTCGTCAAAATTGAATGAGGTGTGAATGGATACAATTCTGACCTTTTTCGGGCACGCCGCATTTAAAATTCAAACAGCAGGCACTACCATTTTCATTGATCCATTTCTGAAGGGTAATCCTGCTTCACCGATAAAGCCGGATGATGTACAGACGGATTACATCGTCGTAACCCATGGACATGGCGACCATGTGGGGGATACTGTCTCGATTGCCCTGCGTACGGGTGCGACCGTCATCAGTAACGCGGAGATCTGTGATTGGCTGGAAACCAAAGGGGTAAAAACACACGCTCAACATCTGGGCGGCGGTTTCAATTACCCATTTGGCTACCTGAAACTTACGTTTGCCCTGCATGGATCCGGGATTGACGCTGCCGATGGCGCATACGGTGGCAATCCGGCCGGAATATTATTATCCAACCTGGAAGGCAAGAAGATATATCACGCTGGAGATACAGGATTATTTGGGGATATGCGATTGATCGGTGAGGAGGGTGTGGATGTTGCTATCCTGCCGATCGGGGATAATTACACCATGGGACCCGATGATGCCCTCCGGGCAGTCAAACTAATCCAGCCCAGGGTGGTGATACCGATCCACTACAACACCTTTCCGTTATTGAAGCAGGATGTGTCAGCCTGGAAAAATCGAGTTGAAGCCGAGACTCCCTGTCGCGTCATCATCCTCCAGCCCGGCGATTCCCATACACTTGGGTAGAATAGTCCAAATCAAAAGACCTGGCATCCGGATCGGATTACCAGGTTTGCTTTTTATGGATAAACATTTCCGTGAAATTACTCGAGGATATAAGGATGTTTTGAATTCAGGAATGCCAGGCGGAAACAATGTAATTCAGCCAGCATCACTCCATTTTTTACGGCCGGGTCGTTTTGCATGATCTCTCTGGCATGGAACTCGTCCCGTGCGGTGAAGATCACCGCGCCGAGACTGCTGTTTTCCCGGGTTTCCGTCCTGCCGGCCAATAGTAGCACGTTTTCTTTTTCTAATTTTTCCAGGTAAGTAAAATGGTCATCGATGATGGCGTCTTCCCGAGATGTCGATTGAGCTAACATTTCTGGTCTGGAAGGTGTCAATCGATACAAATAACAGTTTCGGATTGCCATACTTATTCTCCAAACCGTAGCCTAAGATACGAGTCATAGCGCGCCGGATGGATCTGTCCATTTTCCACCGCTTTCTTCACAGCACAATTGGGTTCATGCTGATGCGTACAGTCGGAGAAAGCACAATGCTCAACCAGTGGCCGGATTTCAGGGAAATAACCATCCAATTCTTCCGGTTGAGTATCCCATAAGGCCAGTGATTTTAAACCGGGCGTATCTACCACAAATCCACCATCCGCGATACTGAACATTTCACGGACTACGGTTGTATGTTTCCCCTTACCAGTCAGATCGCTGACCTCCCGAGCAGCCAGACCGAGCCCAGCTTGAACCGCGTTTAATAAACTTGATTTTCCGACGCCTGATGGACCAGAGAATGAATTCAACTTGTTGACCAAGTGTTCCCGAAGCTGACTGATACCCAGACCTGTTTTGGTGGAAGTGTAGAGGACAGGATAACCGACTTGCTCATAAAAACCGAACTGAGCATTCGCTTTTTCTATCCCAATCAGATCCACTTTATTGAAGACAATGAGGGGGGGAATTTCCTGTTTTTCCGCGATGACTAAAAATCGATCGAGCATTCTCAAATGCGGGAGCGGGTCTGCACAGGCAAAGATCAACACCAATTGATCGACATTGGATAATAGGATCTGACGATGGATACCGCGCGGGGTTGGGTCCAACCGGACCAGCATACACCGGCGAGGCAGAATGCTTTCAATCATGCCCTTGTGAGCTTCGTGAAGAGTGAATTCCACGTGATCGCCAACAGAGATGAGATCACTATGTTCGTACGTTCGTTTTAGTTTTCCGCGTAATTGGCAGGTGACAATATTTCCGCCAGAGTTCACAGTCACAAATCCCGATTGTGTTCGGGTAACCACTCCCTCGTAGATCTTGTTCTCTTCCATCCAGCCTACTTACGTTTCTTGGGTGTGGCAGATGGTTCGGCTGTGGCAACACTACCTGGCAAAGTCGGGGTGTCAGTTACATAATAGGTGGTTTCCCACGGGTAGGTGCGGCTGATCTGTCCATTGAAGTAAAGTTCGATGATCCTGCGGAAGATAGGAGCCGCCCAATCACTTCCCTCGCCCTGGTATTCCAACATGACCACAACGGCGATATCAGGTCTGGCCGGATTTTTCGCATCGGTATAACCAGCGAACCAGGCATGGGTTTGATCGCCCACGGAGGTCTCAGCTGTGCCTGTCTTGCCGTAGATCGGAATTTGCATTCCGGTGAAGGTTCGATGAGCTGTCCCGCGCGGTGCAGCGACCACCATACGCATGGCTTCCTGGATCACTTTCAGGTTCTCCGCGTGAGACCGGTAATTTGCCTCGAACCTTAGGCGTGAATTCGAATGAGGGGTCCCCATCAGGTGGGGCGATCTTTTCTATTATCTGGGGGGTATATAAAGTCCCACCATTACCAACTGCGGCAATGAAGTCGGCAACCTGTAATGGGGTGACCAACAACGTACCCTGTCCGATGGCGCTGTTCGTCGCGTCACCTTCGGTCTCGACTGTTGGAATATTTCCCACATCTTCAGCGACTGCATCGATCCCGGTAGCTGAACCTAAACCGAAACCTCTCGACATATCCGGGATAGCTGTTCCCAGCCCTTTGCGAAACAGGTCTAACCCAATATGCCAGAACCAGGGATTGCATGATCGCATCAAAGCCTCTTGCAAGTTGAGCATACCGGAAGCTGGAAATCCTTTTTTGAAAGTCCAGTCGTCCAAAGTCAATCCTGGAACCTCCGTAAATTGGGAGGTGCAGTTATATGTGCTTTCCTTTGTATAGGTTTTACTCTCGAGGGCTGCTGCCATGGTGATTATTTTAAAGACCGACCCGAGTGGATATTGTCCCTGGGTGGCACGGTTTACCAACGGCTGCCTGGTGTCAGATAACGATTGAGATAGAAATTGAAAGTTTACATTGTTCGGATCAAACAGATTGGGGTCATAATCTGGTACGGAAGCCATGGCAAGGACTCTCCCGGTATCCCGTTCTAGAACAACTGCGGAACCGGCAAAACCCGCCAGCGCCTGCTGTACCCCTACCTGCAGGTTTTTATCCAGTGTAGTGTAAATGGATTGTGATTTCGTGGGTTCCACGGATGCCAATCTGGTAACGATCTGTCCTTGGGGATCGATCACATAGAGATTCCCGCCATGGGTTCCAGCTAATTTATCTTCACCCCAGCCTTCAATCCCGGAAATGCCCACCTTCTCATCACCAAGATAACCTTTGCGTCGATATGCTTCCAACTCTTCCGCAGGTACCAATTGTACATAGCCAGTTATTTGTGGCGCGATTCCGCCATCATAATAGAATCGGGTTTTATAAGGGGTGACCTCGACACCGCTGGTATTGGATAAAGCGCCTGCGAAATCCAGGTATCGATCATTGGTGGTCTCACCAACCATGATGTAATAATTTTCTGTTCCAAAATATCGCGAGCGAATCCATGGGGCGGGTATCCCAGTCATCCTGGATAACCAGAGCAGTAGGTTTCCCTCATCATCTGGCAGGATATTTGAAGGTACCAAACCCAACGCCACGGCATCCGTTTGGGCTGCGATAGCGCTTTCGTTTCGGTCGTAGATATTTCCGCGTGCGGGGATTTTTACATCGAGGGAGAGCCGGTTTCCACCTTTTAATTCCGGCAGTAGTAACCCATCTTCCCACTCAACCACCCAGTATCCCTTCTCCTGGTCGAGATACATCAATATATCTCGCTGAATCTCTCCCAATAACACTGTTTTATACGTTACTCGATACGCGACCTGTGACCTGGTTGGGTTTATCAAGCTGGAGAGTATGGTGTAATCCATGCTCTGCATGGTCATATTGATCGCAGTGTCTTGATATTTCTTAGTGAAATCGTCCAACGTGATGGCGTCTTTACTGAGCTGCGTCAAGATGCTATACATTTTGGAATAGTCTTCCGCCTTCCAGGCATCCAGGAAGAATTTCGCGGCAGACTCCGGATCAGGAACCCGGGTAGTCATTACCATCGGGGTTGGAAGGCTATTGACTGGTTGAATCACACCTTGAATAGGTGATTCGCCTGCCTTGGGGGAGCATCCTGTGATAAGAAATATCAGGATGAAAACTATTCGCCACAATTTCATGAGGATCTCCTACGCCGATCCATACTCATTTAAGATGGTTTGATAAACCGGGCAATCATATTCCAAATGGCTTTGGCAGGCTGCCGCTATATCATCTTCCATTTTAATCCCTAACTGATTCAGGTTCCTTGTAAGGTGACACAAAGGCAAACCCATAACACTAGCATAACAGCCTTTTAATTGTTCAACAGGATGGAATCCCGGGTGTTGAATTGCATATGCCCCTGCTTTATCCATCGGATCGCCGGTATTGATATAGGCTTGAATTTCCAAATCGTCATACACACGCATAGGAACATCAGTGGAACAAAGATCCGAAACCACATCCTCTGAAAGAACCTTCGCTATACAGATCGCGGTAAGGACCTGGTGCGTTTTGCCCCGTAACATGGTGAGCATTTCCCGGGCTTCCTGCGTATCTTTGGGTTTTCCCAAGATTGAGGTCTCGTTTACTACAATCGTATCTGATGCAAGAACGAGCTGATTTTTTGGAAATCCCATCGTCGCTGCCAGGGAGGTTGCATTGCGAGCTTTTGCCTCTGCAAGACGACGCACACATACTTCCGGTTTCTCAGATTTTAATGGCGTTTCATCAATGTTGACCGGTAGGACGATAAAAGGTAATCCGCTCAACGTCAGCAATTCTCTCCGACGTGGGGAATTCGATGCGAGTATGATCGAAGGCATATCGATTTTTGATTCTAACACAGACTTCCACTATTATTTGGGATGGGTGTGTTGTAAAATGTCCATACATCTTTCCCGGAGGTCCAAAATGAAAGCACTGCAGGAACGCATATTGGCGAATGGCAAGTATTTGGGAAGGGGGATTCTCAAGGTTGACAGCTTTATCAATCACCAGGTGGAACCTGGATTAATGGACGAATGCGGCCAGGAATTCGCGCGGATCTTTAAGGACGTGAATCCTACCCGAGTATTAACCGCTGAAATCTCAGGAATAGCCCCTGCTTTGATGGCAGGCAAGTATTTGAATGTCCCCGTGGTGTATGCCCGCAAAACCAAACCAATCACCATGCCGGATACCGTGTACCTGACCGTCGCTCCTTCTCACACGAAGGGAAATATGACGGAATTGATCGTTTCGCCGGAATACCTTTCTGGCGGTGAAAGGGTCTTGATCATTGACGATTTCCTGGCATCCGGGGCGACGATCCTTGGACTGGTCCGGTTGGCTCAAGCAGCTGGTGCAGTTCTCGTGGGTATTGGTGCGTTGATCGAGAAGTCCTTTGAAGGCGGACGTGAAGCGCTTGCCCATCTGGAAGTTCCCATCGTATCTCTCGTTTCCATCAGCCGCATGGATGAAACCGGAATCTACTTTAATGAATAATCATATTGGATGGAATCAAGCCTGATGCCGTACTCCTCAATTGCCATCCTTGATTTTGGGTCGCAGTACTCGCAATTAATTGCCCGGCGAGTACGTGAGTGCGCGGTCTATTGCGAACTCTTCCCCTGGGATTCACCACCCGAAAAAGTGAATTCCATCAATCCTGTCGGGTATATCCTGTCAGGAGGACCGAAATCGGTGTATGAACCAGGCGCGCCACAGGTCCCGGCATATGTCTTGGATTCCGGTTTGCCGATATTGGGGATCTGTTATGGCATGCAGACTTTGGCGCATAATCTCGGAGGAAAAGTATCGCCTTCAAATGAGCGGGAGTTTGGGTTTGCCGAGATCGAAGTTCTTCATTCATCCAAATTCTTGGCCGCAGGGAAATATCCGGTCTGGATGTCCCATGGCGACCGGTTGGAAACCGCTCCACCCGGTTTCCGTGTGCTGGCTACTTCTCCAAATAGCCCTTACGCTGCAATCGTTGATGATGCCCGGAAGATCTATGGGGTACAGTTTCATCCGGAGGTTCGCCACACGCCATACGGCAAAGAAATGCTGCGCCGGTTTGTGGTGGAAGTTTGCGAAGCATCCCAGAGCTGGACACCTGAATCAATTATCTCGACGGCCATTGACAAGATCCGCGAAAATGTGGGAACAGATAGGGTTCTTTCTGCCGTCAGTGGTGGAGTAGATTCCAGCGTGGCAACCGCCCTGGTGCATAAAGCAATAGGAGATCAGCTATCTGCGGTCTTTATTGACACAGGATTGCTTCGCCTCGGTGAACGGGGACAGGTGGAAGCTGCGTTTACGCAAAGCCAGTCGATGCAACTTCATACAATTGATGCGCGTATTAATTATATGGAGGCGCTGATAGGCGTCACGGAACCGGAACAAAAGAGAAAGATAATAGGTGAGTTGTTTATCCGGCTTTTTGAAAAAGAAGCGCTGCATGTAGGTAAACCGCCTTTCCTGGTGCAGGGAACAATCTATCCGGATGTGGTCGAATCCAGCGCCCCAGACCGCAACAAAGGCGACAAGATCAAAACCCACCATAATGTGGGCGGGTTGCCTGAAGACCTGAAATTTAAATTAGTAGAACCGCTGCGATACCTTTTTAAAGATGAAGTGAGGCGTGTTGGTGAAGCGCTCGGGCTTCCAAAAGAGCTTGTTTGGCGGCAGCCCTTCCCGGGACCGGGATTAGCTGTCCGCTGTTTGGGCGAGGTAAACCCTGAACGGATCGAAAAACTTCGTCAGGCTGATGCGATTTTTACGAGCGAGTTGGCGAAAGCAGGTCTTCTAAATTTAAATGAGGATAGTGGAGATGGGACATCACAAGCTTTCGCTGTGTTGCTTCCGGTCAGATCGGTCGGTGTAATGGGTGACCAGCGGACGTATCAGGAAGCCATTGCTCTCAGAGCGGTGGCAACCGAAGATTTTATGACCGCGAATTGGGCAAAACTACCGCATGAATTACTGGCGAAAATATCGAGCCGTATTGTGAATGAGGTTCGCGGTGTTAATCGGGTGGTGTATGACATTACAACAAAACCACCCGCTACGATTGAATGGGAATAAATGGAGGTTAGTATGAATTTCGGTGAAATCTTATCCAAAGCCTGGAAAATTGTCTGGAAGTATAAAGTCCTATGGATCTTTGGAATCCTGGCAAGTCTCGGTGGAGGCGGCGGAGGCGGTGGGGGCGGAGGCGGAAGCTCCAACTTTTCCACCAATGGGAACAATGGTGATTTCTTCAATAACAATCAATTCAATTTACCACCAGAGTGGCAGCACGGGTTTAACCAATTTGCTCGAACCATGGCCGATATCCCATGGTATGTCTGGGTAGCCATTGGTCTCGGGGTATTGCTACTGATATTGGTGGTCATCGTGCTCTCAACCATCGGAAAGATTGGACTGATCCACGGTACACGCCAGGCGGATGATGGTGTGGCGACGCTACCATTCGGTGGCTTAGTATCACAATCATTCCGGTTTTTTTGGCGGGTTTTCTTTTTTGATCTGCTGACCGGACTCGCGCTATTTGTGGTCATTCTGATTTTGATGGTTCCGTTGTTATTGGCGGGAGTATTAACAATGGGTATCGGATTAGTATGCCTGGTTCCTTTTATTTGCCTCCTGGTTCCTGCTATGGCTTTAGTTGGTGTGGTTTTACAACAGGGCGCTATCGCTATCGTTGTTGAAAATGTTGGCGTTTTTGAAGGACTGAAACTTGGCTGGAACGTGTTTAAGAAGAACTTCTGGAATATGGTCTTGATGGCATTAGTTTTGGGAGTCGGTTCAGCGATTGTTGGCATCATCATCGCTTTGCCGTTGCTTATTGTACTCGTTCCACCCATCATCTCACTCGTATCCAATGGATTCGATAATTTTGAGGGTGTAAGGAATACATTGCTCATATCCGGTGCCTTATGCTGTGTGATCTATCCCTTTTATTTGGTTTTGCAGGGGATCCTTACAGCGTATGTGCAATCTGCCTGGACTCTGACCTATCGACGGCTTACCAGTCTCGCCAAACCAGTTGTAGAGGTGGAACCTCCAGCTCCGCTGGAGACAGTATAATCATTTCATGAGAAAACTGGCTTTACTGGCCATTTTGATCAGCCTGGTACTTCCCTGGACTGCTTTCGCACAGGGTGAGTACCAGGCTGGATTGATGAATCCAGACCTGTCAAAATTCCCAATTGTCTCCGCGTACATGGATACCCATGCGCCGGATGGGACCTTCTTGCACGGATTGGATCCAGCTTCTGTTCAGGTCATCGAGGATGGAACGTCGCTGCCAATTTCTGATCTGAGTGAGTTAAGGCTCGGTGTTCAAATATCGATCGTGATCAACACTTCGCCCGCCTTTGCATTACGCAATGGAAAAGGCGTTGCTCGTTATGAGTATATTAAACAATATATTGAGACCTTTGCGCAGAGTCAACGATCGATCACCATAGACGATTTAAATATTTTCACCAATGGCGTGGTGAATCAAACTCACCTGAAAGATAGTCTCGCATTCCAATCGGCGTTTGCCACTTTTCAGCCTGATCTGAAACAAACAGCACCAAGCCTAGACCCCCTCACCAATGCGATCCAAACAGCGTTTGAAAGCCAGGAGAACCCTCCAACTGAAAAAGCGATCTTATATTTTGCTCCTCTCCCCGGCGAAGAGATGACGGATACTGTCAGATTGGATTTGATCACCCGGGCCAAGCAAGCCGGGGTGCGGCTATATATTTGGATGATCGCCTCGCAAAATCAATTTGATGACCCCGAAGCCGCCAGTTTACGTTCTCTCTCTGAAGAGACAGGAGGAAGGTTCTTCGCCTTCTCAGGCGTTGAACCATTTTCTGAGGCACAGATCCTGATCGAACCTCTGCGTTTTTTGTATGGGATCCAATACCATTCCAATATTCGTGATGCGGGGAACCATAAGCTGGCAGTTCGAATAAACCTGCCGGATACAACCATCACATCTGCACCAATTACCTTTCCTATCGATCTTCAAGCACCAAATCCAATTTTTGTGGGAGTACCCGCTACCATCCAGCGAACCGCACCTTCGAAAAGTAAAGATCCAATCCATGAACTTGCGCCAATACAACAGTTGATGGAGCTTCTGATCGAATTTCCCGATGGTTATCCACGGGCTATAGCATCCTCCAGATTATCGGTGGATGGCGTAGTTGTATCAGAAAACAAGCAGGAACCTTTCAACCGCTTTGCCTGGGATCTGTCCTCCTACACATCAAGTGATAAACACACCCTCCAGGCGGAAATTACCGATGAGCTTGGATTTACTCAGACCAGCGCGATTCTCCCCGTGGAGATAGTTGTCACGCTACCCATCCAAAACTCCTGGGTGGAATTCCTTGCCGGTGGCGGTGTCTACCTTTTACTTGCGGCTGTCTTTATCCTGGGAGTCCTTGCCACAATAGGCATCACCAATCTACGGGAGAAAGGTACCTTATTTCCCAAAACCAGAGGAAATGATCGTCCGGGTGGATCGATAAACGTGGATCAAAAAGAAAGATTCAGCAACAGTTCAGCCGATTCCACCCCTACGGAAAAACCAACCAGAATCTTTCTGGCATCGCTTCAACTATTGGGGCGAAACATGAAACCGGTTGGAGATCCGCCCATTCAATTGGGTTTAGAGCCAGTCCACTTTGGATCAGACTCCCAAAAAGCGACCATTTGGATTGAAGATGACAGCCTGGAAGGATTACATTGCAGCATTGACCCCCAGGCAGATGGCACATACACCATCACTGACCACCACTCCGTGCTGGGAACTTGGTTAAATTACACAGCCATAACAGAGGATGGAACACCGCTCCAACATGGAGATGTGATTCAAGTCGGCGATCTATCGTACCGATATGAAGAAGATCCTCCCCGGCGAGTGAGCACTGTCGAGGTTAAGCCCGTATAATAGCAATCAATGATTCGCATTAAGAATACTCACATTCAGGTAGCTGCCCAAACGCATCCGGGAATGACTGGAAAGAATAATGAAGACCGCTTCGCGGTTGAGAGTTTCCGGATATCATCATCCAACCACACGCCGGTCACTTTTACAGTCGTTTGTGATGGAATTGGAGGGCATCGTTCAGGGGAAATTGCGGCAGAACTGGCTGCGGATGTGATCACATCGACTGTTGCGAATAGCTTTGGTGATCGTCCCCTTAAAACCATGTTATTGGCTATCCAAATGGCCAATGAAGCAATTTACTCACGCGCTCAATCATCAGATGACTTTAAAGGCATGGGTGCGACGATCGCGATGGTCTGGCTGGAAGCCAATCGTTTGTATACCACTACGATTGGCGATTTAAGAATATATCTAATCCGTGGCGGGAGTATTCGTCAGGTAAGCACCGATCATACCTGGGTGCAAGAAGCCTTGGCTAATGGAACAATTACCCGGGAGGAGGCGGTAAATCATCCGAATTCCCACGTGATCCGCCGGTACCTGGGTGCTCCCGTTGTGCCTAAGGCTGACCAACGGCTCAGTTTGCGCAAGGAGGAAGATGATTCGCAAATGGTCGCCAACCAGGGTGTTGAACTTAGGGAAAATGACCTGGTCTTGCTATGCAGTGATGGTTTGACAGACCATGTTTGTGATCATGAAATCGTTGAAATAATATTAAAACACCCGGGGAAGGTCCAACAGAATGTGAATGAGATGGTAAAACTGGCCTGCGATCGGGGGGGTAAAGACAATATCACGATCGTCCTGCTCAGGCTACCGGAGAAGAAGAAAAATATATTCCAAAAGTTATTAGGAAACTATATTAATTAGATCCGTCCTGATTTTTCGGATTTTGATCTTGCTTATTTCATTTCCTGTCGGCCTGAGAGCGCCCGCAGGATCGTGTTTTGATCTGCATACTCCAACTCTCCACCGACGGGTAAGCCACGCGCCAGGCGCGTCACCTGAGTCCCAAATGGAATCAGCTGCCTTTGAATATACTGGGCTGTCGCATCCCCTTCCATGCTCGGGTTGGTCGCCAAAATTACTTCACGAACCGTTCCTGTTTTGATCCGTTCCATCAGAGGACGGATAAATAGATCATCAGGTCCGATCCCTTCAATAGGCGAGAGTACCCCGTGCAACACATGGTACACACCAATAAAGGCTTGTGTTTTCTCAAGAACGAGGACATCGAGCGGTTTTTCGACCACGCAGATCAAACCAGAATCTCTCTGGTCATTTGCACATATCTCACAGGTTTCCTGCCCAATAAGGGTGATATTAAAGCAGTTCTTACAAAACGCTATCCCGGATTTTAAGTTTTTTAACGCATCAGAGAGGCTGATGGATATGTCATCGGGTGCGTTCAGAAGGTAGAAGGCAAGCCGGGATGCGGTTTTTGGACCGACTCCCGGTAATCGCGAAAACGCGTCGATCACATCCTGGATGGGTTGTGGAGTCTCAGACATCACTTATAACCCTAGTCCGCCCAATCCACCAGCCAATGGGCCAAGCCTTTGTGAGGCAAGCTCACGAGACTGATCAAGAGATGCATTGATGGCGCTTAAGATCAAGTCTTGCAACATCTCCGCATCGGCTTCCTTTAACATATCGGGGTCAATTTCAACCCCTCTGCAATGCTGATCACCGGTCATTGTGATCTTGATCGCACCGCCACCAACCGATGAGGTGACCGTTTCCTGGGCTAAAGCATCTTGCGCCTGAGCCATCTGTTCCTGCAATTTCTTGATCTGTTGCATCATGCCGCCGCCGGCCATTCCTCCACCCGCGGGACGATTGAATCCTTTTGCCATGATTTATTCCTCCAATAAATTTTTTAATTCACTTCGGGTTTCTCGTTTTCGTTTACATCCTGGACGTCCACAACCTGCCCGCCCAATTCCCGAAGAGCAGATCCTACCAGCGTTTCCTGGTTAGCTTGGTTATCCAGAGAAATATCCGCAATACGCGCACTGGTAACCTCACAGCGAATGGGCATGGATAGACCCGTTACCTGTTGGATCGCCTTGCTCGTGATGTCCAGGTGATCATTGGATTCCATTTTTGTTTTGATCAAGTCAGAGGCAAATGCCAATCGGACACACCCGTCTTTGATCCCATTGAAATGACAGGAGTTGACCAACGCCTGGGTCCCAGGTGATAGCCTGCGAACAGTTTCAATGATCTTTCGCCAGTTTTGTTGTATCAGCTGATGGTCACTCGACCCGGTATTCAGATGCTTCTCTGATACTGCGTCAGTCTTGTCATTGCTAGTTATATCTACAGATTCTGTCTGTTGTTCCTTGGTTGGGTCCGCTTGGATAGCTTTTGAGGATGGATCTGGATGTCCAACCGGTTCTGTGGTGGTCTTTTCTTTCTCAGCCCGGGCTGATTTATCCGCTTTTTGAACACGCGGATTCTTTTCAGCTGCTCCTACTGATTGTGTGTCCAACTGAATAGATCTTGCAAACGCTAATTCCAATGCCAGACCAGGCTGCCACGAGCTGGATCTACTATCTCCAGCGGCAAGATTAAATTGATTAACGGAATTGAGTAAATCTGCCAGGGAGAACATCTCCGCCTGTTTTACCATGGCTTCCCGTACCTCTTGTGCCACATCCACCAGGCTGCGATTTCCAGATTTTACGAGCAGGATATTTCGAAGATATTCTACGATTTGTCTCGCCAATTGGCGCGCGTCGGTTCCAGTATCCAGCGCTTTTTGAATCTGGTTCAATCCCTCCGCAAGGTTTCTGGCAAGAAGATGGTTTGTCAGGTTAATGACGCTTGTACTGGGCGCCGTCCCTAAAACCGTATCAGCCAATTCAAGGGATACTTTTTGATTCGATGATGTCAACTGATCCAGTAACGAAATCCCATCCCGCAAACTACCGGTTGCCTGGCGGGCTACAAGCGTAAATACTTCAGGATCGATCTCAAATCCTTCTTCATCCGCTTTCTTCTTTAGCAAATCCACCATCACCGGGACGGATAATCGTCGGAACTCATACCGCTGACAACGCGAAAGGACTGTCGCGGGAATTTTGTGAATTTCTGTGGTTGCAAGGACAAATATCGCATGAGAAGGTGGCTCTTCCAATGTTTTTAGTAAGGCATTGAAAGCTGCGGTTGAAAGCATGTGAACTTCATCGATTATGTAGACTTTGAATTTTCCACTGTTAGGCGAGAAATTGATCTTATCGCGCAGGTCACGTACATCTTCGACGCTGGTATTCGAGGCAGCGTCGATCTCAATCAAATCCAGGTAATTGCCATTATCCACAGCCAGGCAGTGTTCGCAGGCATCGCAGGGTTTTTCCTGATCATCCGGACCAAGGCAATTAACTGCCTTTGCCAACAACCTGGCCGTGGTTGTTTTACCTGTTCCACGCGGACCAGAAAAGAGGTAGGCATGCCCAACCCGGTCAGTTGCAATGGCGTTCTTCAGGGTTTGTACAATATGGTCCTGCCCGACAACTTCGCTCCAGGTTTTTGGCCGCCATTTACGGTAAAGCGCTTGAGACATATTTAATCCAATCAGGGTATTACGTAAGTCGCCTGGATGTTGCCCAGATAATCAATGAGTGTGACCGTTTCACCTTGCTGCCAGATAGGTTCGTTCTGATTCCAGAATAAATCGATCACTGTGTTTACTCCAACCGTACTATGGATAAAGACTCCTCCACCCTCATATAGGGTCAAATCGGGAAAGGTATAGGTATTGCCATTTTCATCCTGTAATTTCCAATTTGTCAGCTTTAACTCACCTGAACCTTTTCGTTTCAGGATGATCACTTCACTGGCCACACTACCTGATCCAATAACATTTTCAATGGTGATGAGTCCTTTTGGAATATCTTTTATCTCGGTAGGCATTGGAGTTGGCGGGATCGTTGTCGTTGCTACTTCTGGCGTAGTGATCCCGGGAACTATCACTTGTGTCGGCTCCAAAGGCATCAGAACCGCTGGACGGTTACCCGGATCCCATAACCAGAGCACAGCAAGTATGGTGCAGGCAGAAACAACTACATTCAATAGTAAAAAAAGAACTATGCGTTTTGATTGTCTCATCTGCTGCTCCCAATGATCAATTTCACTTGAATGAATAAGGTGAGGTTATGAGTTTATTTTAATCCATCCTGTGGTATAGTGTTGGCTGCGGGGAGGACTAGTTTTATGTTTTGGATCATTGATGGTCACAATCTGATCCCCAATATTCCTGGAATAAGCTTAAGCGATTTGGATGATGAGAGCAAGCTCATCCAATGGTTGCTGGATCACACCCGTACACGCCAGGATGTCATGGATGTGTATTTTGATCAAGCGCCTATCGGTTACCCAGCAAGTAAGAAATTCGGAAGAGTGATTGCTCATTTTGTCCGGACCGGGAAGACTGCTGATCAGGCGATCATTGATAGGCTACGCCTTATGGGACACTCCGCTCGAAATATAACCGTTGTCAGCTCAGATCGTCAAGTTCAACGCAATGCACGCGCACAGCAAGCCAGGGTGATATCCTCTCCCGAGTTTGTGGAAAAGTTGATCACTGCAGATAAGCAGGAGCCAGAAACGGAAAATATGGACTCCAAAATATCAGCGGACGAAGTGGAAAAATGGATGAAATTGTTCGACCAGGATCCCTCAAAAAAACCCAAATGAAGGTTATACGCGAAATTTTATTCCGACAAAGTGGGTCATATAATGTATACAAGACACTAGGCAATATTAATGGTATTGGTGTCTATCATCTGAATTTTTTCCTTGTTTGCTCGTCCCCCCCGAGTAGATAAGAACTTCAGATGAGTACTCTCCCTATATAGGTCACCAGGTATTCCCCCCATATCTGGTGACCTGCATTTAAGGAGGTGCTACTGTGCGGAAATGTATCCCATCGATGCTCGCGCTACTTTCTCCACAGGCAGAACATCCACTAACTCGTACTTACTATTCCCCAGACCCAGTTTTTCAGCGTATTCCACGACATTATATGGATTCTTATAAGATCCATGGAACCAGCTAAAAGGATGACCATCCCGGGAGACGACCTCCATCACCGATGGCAGATTTTCTTCATAAACAGGCAGTCCGGCAGTCATATCCAGTACGGACTGTTCGATCGCGATAATATCATCTGAGCCGAAGATCCCCACATCGGGCAATATCGGCATACTGGTAAACCCAAAACAATCACAAACGGGTGTCATGAAAGTAGCCAGACTCAAGTAGGCGGCTTTCCCAGGATCGAAGGTGGAGAGAGTGATCGAGGTCGAGATGGCGCATGCTTCTTGAAATGCCCGGAAATTTACTGGATCGATTTTCAGGCAGCCGGGAGGCGCGACTTTCAGGCATCTTCCACACTGGTTGCATTGCTCGATGTGCAGATGTAATTCTCCGGGGTTTTTCTTATCTTCAACCAGCGCTTCCTGGGGACAAGATTCGACGATTGCCTGCAAGTTGGTTCCTTCCGGAACAAGTTCCTTAAAGAAATAAGGATCGTAATGACAGGCGTCATGCATGGCTGAACGAGTCTCGCCTATCATACATCCCAGAGCGAGATTTTTGATGGCTCCGCCAAAACCACAACTGGGATGGCCCTTGATATGAGCAAAATCAATAAGAAAAGTCGCATCATGAACCAACCCGGCCATCTTCCAGGTTTTAATATTCTTATAAGGCTTTTCAACTTCGTAAAAGTATTTATCTTTGATGGAAGCAGCCGGATAGATCGGGCAGCCGAGAACCTCCTGGGTATAGCCGCGTGTTTCAGCACCTTCTATATCCCAGGTCACATCCGCGATAAAGGGTTTCCCACCGCCTTCTTTGACCGCCTGGACAACTTTGCGAACAAATATCGGGTGGATGGTGGAATATCCAATATTCGTTCCGGTGTGCATCTTGATCAACACCCGTTCCCCATTAACCCGCTCGCGAATATGTAGACGATCCAGAATAAGATCTAGTTTGGCAGGAAGTGTTTCTTTTGCATCGAGTCGCGCCTGATGAGCGGACCCAAAATATACAATGCTCTTCTCCATGAAGGACTCCATTTTATTGAGGATTTATGACATCCAATGAGCTACACCCACCCACGCGTATTCTAAATGGGATGAAGGGATTTTACCCGCTTTTTTCTGAACTACACGAAAGGCTTTCCACATCAATGGGTAACCACCAAAACGATCTAATAAATTTCCAATCTCACGGCAGCGGCGGTGTCGACACTGATTATCGAATGCGCCACCAGGCACCTCTGCAAGATAGTCTTCCCGAATGCCAATCTGTACCAATTCTTTGATCAAATTATCTACATCACGTTTTTGGTCCCGGGTCAAGGAGATGGGTTCCGTGTCTATTCCCAACAACTGTTTTATCGCATCCAACATGATATCCTATCCTCCAGTCATGTAGAGTCAACGCTTTTCTACGCAGGTATCCCTAGTCGAGAATTGATTTTCTGAGCATCGCCCGATTCCAAACCAACCAATTTTCGAATTCTGGGTAAAAATCGCTCGGCTGTATCCTCGCCGATCTCAATGATCTCCTGGGCGCGGGGAAAGCTCAACAAAACATTAATGTCTTTTCCCAATGGCATCCGCAGGTAGAGATCAGGTGGATAGGATGCCAGATTGATCTCTGTTATTCTAGCTGCCATTACAATCTCTGACCAGAGTAAATCCATAAAATATTCTGGCACAGGGAGGGGCCAACGTTGTTTATTCTCTGCGTGTTGCCATGGGATATCAGAGTGCGGATCCAATTGAACATCCACTGCGATCACTTTTTCCGCCCCGATCTGATAGGCGAGATCGACCGGAAGATTATTGACCACTCCCCCATCCACCAATCGCATCGGTGGAATTTCGATGGGAGGAAAGATGCCTGGGATTGATGAGGATGCCATTACTGCAGTAAGTACAGACCCATCCGAAATCGCAATCCCGCGACTTTGTACCAAATCTGTCGCACAAACTGAGAGGGGGATCTTCAATTCGCTGAATAACATGCCGGTGGGAATCAAGCGAGTCAGGTATTCTTTGACATTAGTCTGGTTGATCAATCCTCGAAAAGGTGGTGTGAGATGAACCATTTTTACCAAATTTTTTGTATGAGTAAATTTGAGCGCTTCTTCCTGGATCTCTTTCCCGGTCATTCCGGATGCGTATGCGGCGGCAATGACTGCCCCCATACTGGTACCACTCAGATAACTGGGTTTAATATGTTCACGGTCGAGGACCTTCAATAATCCGATGTGGGCGAAACCTCTTGCACCACCACCGCTTAATGCCAGTCCAAATTTTACTTTTTTGGGTTTGATTTGTTCCGGCATATCCTTCCTCCTCCAGTGATACACTTAGTAATACCTGTATTCTTTATACCATAGCAATAGATCAATCGAGGATGTATGGCTGAATTATTGGCGAGTAAAGTGGTTGTCATCACTGGTGGTTCTCGCGGGTTGGGAAAGGCTATGGCATTGGAAATAGCCCGGTCAGGCGCTTCTGTTATGATATCCGCTCGATCAGAGTCAGGCATCCGGGCTGTGGTTGATTCTATGAGGGAGGAAGGTCTGTCAGCAGCAGGTATGAGCTGCGATGTGACCAACCTGGATGATGTTTCCCGTTTATTGGACAGATCCATCGAGGTGTTTGGTCAGGTGAATGTCTGGGTGAACAATGCCGGAATTTCAAGCCCATATGGTCCTACTCTTCAAGTTCCTGTATCCGATTTTCTCGCTGTCCAACAGACCAACATCATCGGAACGTATTTTGGTTCACGGGTGGCGATGCGATATTTCGTATCTCGCGGCAAGGGAAAATTGATCAATATCTTAGGCAGGGGATGGCAGGGACCAGTGCCAAATCAGAATGCATACGCTGCCTCTAAAGCCTGGATCAGGAGTTTCACCATTGGGCTGGCGGAAGAAACCAGAAACAGCGGAGTCGGTGTTTTCGCCTATAATCCGGGCATGGTACTCACGGATTTACTTACCCAAGTCAGGGTATTGAGCGGATCTGAGCCGCTTTTGAAGCAATTCCCCATGGTCATCAAAATCCTCGCCCAAACCGTCGAAAAGCCCGCCAAAAAAGCTGCCTGGATCGCCTCGGCTGCGACCGATGGGAAAACCGGAAAGATATACAACCTGACCAACACATTACCTGCTTTGTGGGAAGGGGTTCGGGTTCTTTTCGCTCGCATTTCTCATTCCGACCTGCATCTGCCAACAGTTTATCTTGAATCCATTACAGGTGATCCGATCCAGGATTTATCGACCAGTGCAACCGCTGTGCCTTTGAAACGTAAGTGATTGGAAAGGAGATAACAATAAAATGGAACCAAAAAAATTACGACGCAGTACTTCCGACCGGGTATTGGGTGGAGTATGCGCGGGTATCGCTGATTATTATGGTCTTGATCCGGTATTGGTTCGGGTGGCTTTTGTCTTACTCGCGTTCCTCGGCGGACCCGGAATCCTACTGTATATCATCCTGCTTCTGGTCATCCCGGAAGCTTGACTATTCATTCTACTGAATAACAGAAATGGCTCACAGTCCGATCGGGTCTGTAAGCCGTTTCGTGGTTAAATTTCTATTTACTCCTCTCTCGGAGATTGTCGTGCGAGGTCCAAAGTCTCCACAGCATGCCGGAGGTGGGGTACAACGATGCTCCCACCTACTACCAAGGCAACATTGAACGCATCATATAATTCTTTGTCTGTCCACCCTACTTTTATGCACTCCAGGATGTGATAATCGATGCAGTCATTACAGCGTAGAACCATTGAGGCGACCAGTCCAAGCAACTCTTTTGTCTTTTCATCCAAAGCGCCGGGTTGGTAAGCCTGAGTATCCAGATTAAAGAAGCGCTTGATACCAAGGTGGTCGATCTCTAAAATACGTTCGTTCATCTTTTGCCGGTAGGCGGTAAAATCATCCACTCGATTGGTCATGGGTTTGCCTCTGTTAATCTAGCTGAATAAGTGAAACAAGGTAATCGCTAATTCTTACAACCAGCGATTCGTTGAGATACTTCAGCAACCGTTCGGGTGCCTTAACTTCCTTGGGTTTATTCTGTCACAAGATCGGGCGGAAGGTGATCCACCCGGTTGATATAAACAGCGGTCGGACCCTCTTCATCAATTTCAAATAAGGAAAGGCTCGTGTTATAGATGGTAAAAAGGGTGTTAATGGGACGGACCTGTCCAAATAATGCCCAGAGGAAATAATTAAAAAATCCATAATGGGAGAAGATTGCCACATGATCCGTGGGATCGGGATGATTTGACAGAAGCCAATCCACGATTCGTCGGGCACGGATGGGACGTTCTGGCTGAGGTTCAAATGGGCGGTTATACCAGCCGTTTCCATCCATCTGTTCCGGCAGGATCAATCCCGGAAAAACCTTATGGAATTCTGCCCGATTCCGACCTGGTTGGCCGACAGGTTCACCGGATTCTTCGTCTTCGAGATAAAGTCCACCTGACTCATGCAGGTCGATCTCTCCCCGGAGGGGTAATGCAAGTGCTTTTGATATAGGCGTGGCTGTGATAATCGCTCGCTGCATCAGACTGGTATAGATATGAGTCAGTTTGAACTGGTCTTCTTGCTGTGTCAGATACGTTGTGAGACAGCGGGTTTGTGATTCTCCGATCTCTGTTAATTCAGGATCCGAGACCCTTCCATAACGCCCACCGGTTGTCAGAAAAAGGGCATTATTTTGGGATTGTGCATGTCGGATGAAATAGATCTGCATAGCGAAGTCTATTTGGCAAGCGTTTGAATGGATTCCTTGACCTTCTCTAACAGATCTTCATACGGTTTTAGCCGCGAAATCTTTTCATCTTGCAATCGTTGCTCACCTTCCGCGCGCTCTCTCCCACCTTTATTGGATGTCCGTCCAATTTGCGAAGTGGATCTTCCCATGAATTGAAATTGCAATGCTCTTACATCCATTTGGAGAGCTGCTTCCAACGCCATCAATTTATCCATGGACGGTTTGCCCGCATCATCAAGTAGAGCCTGATCCAATTCGTGCTGATACTGTATAGGGGTTTTCATTTGTTCTCCTGTCGCATAAATCCTACCAACAACGATAGGGGATGGCAAGGGTAGATATCTTTATTATAAATGGATTGTAGTGCCAATGGGGTTTCTACCTGAACGTATGCAGGTAATTGGCCACAGATCATCTTATCAGGTCGCTGATTGGATGATGTCATTCAGGAGGGCTGAATATTCCTTCTGGGCACAGAACACCTGTATCTCACTCTCAATACGTGTTAAACAATGGAGGGTAGATGGGTCATTGGGTTTTTGTTCCGAGAGCCGTAAACCAAACCCGGATAACCTCTCGCAAATAGCTCCAACTTCTGACAGATCGTCGCCAAAGAAAAATAGCGTATTCATTCCGTGGCACGAGGCGGCCATACTGCCGATCGCCTTTACCAGAGAGTGGGTTCTCATCACCGATGGCGATGGGGTGGTTTGCCAACCACTATGCCCGCTTAGCTCTGAACGGATTGCTGTCGCAGTCATACCAGAGTGCAGCCAACATAACAGACAGGCTTGGATCGATCGTCCCACATGTGGTATTTCCGGGCAATCCATCCAGTGGACTGTATCCGGTCGTTGTATCCACAACTCTTCCAGCTTTAAACGCAGCGAGTGTTGGTCTACTCTGTAGGTGAACGGTTATCGTAGGTCTAGGTTGGGTTTCATCTATGATCTGTTGAAAAGCCCAATCGTGAGCTAAGCCGTCATTACCATACCGGGGATACTTCTGCGACAATTCGTAGGGTAGAGCATACGATCGGATATGTTCAGGAAGTTCTCGAAAGAGATAATCGTCAAAAGCGACCAGGATGGGTTGTCGTTCAATCAATGGCATTAAGCCATCGATCAATTCAAACGTCGGTTTATTCCATTCCGGTAATAACGAGAGGCTTGCTTTCAAATTACTTACGAGCTGACTGGTCAGTGGTTCGACTTGAGAAGAAGGGATCGACCTGGCGCAGGGATAAATCACGATGATTGGTTCGATGATCAGGCTGTTAACCAGTTCTGCGAGACATTCAGATGCAGATAAATATTCCAATGGATTCATACCCGGGTGGTGAACGATCACTCGATTTAAGTCTACTTGGAGAAAGATCATGCTACTCTTCCATCAACCAGAGCCCAGCCTTCTTCCGCAATCACCAGTTCTTCATCGGTGGGCATGCACAGGATCTTTGCCGTACTTGCGCTTGCATTAATTAAATTGATCTGTTTCGGGTCGGCTGTTCGATTTAATGACTCATCCAGAACGATCCCGCACCACTCCAACCCCTGACAGGCTGCGGCTCGGACCCGGTCATTCTGAGCGCCGATATCATCCGTGAAGATTAACACATCGACTCCACCCATTTCCGCAGCCAGAGAGCCAATGGTTTTCCTCAATCGGGTTACATACATATCGAAAGCAAGCGTGGTGCGTTTGTCCTGTTTTTCATCCATCGCCTGGAGGATATCACGCAAGATCGCTGGAAAATCCGCTGATGCCCAGCAATCCACTTTTCTTATTGAGCAAAGCATCCAATCCATCCGGGGATAGATGCAAATCGTCCATCAAGCGGAGAACCAGCCATGGATCCAGATCGCCGGTGCGGGTGCTCATCATCAGTCCGGCCAGGGGAGTGAAACCCATGGTGGTATCGATGCTCTTGCCATACTTGATAGCCGCGGCGCTCGAGCCGCCGGTACCCAGGTGGCAGGCGATAATCTTTAACTCGGCCGGATCACGCCCCAGGAATTCCGACGCCCGGCGGGTGACGTACTGGTAAGACAATCCATGAAAACCATATTTCCGAAATCCGAATTTATTGATCATCCCTTCCGGCAGCAGGTAACGGAATGATTCTTCCGGCAGACTGGCGTGAAAAGCGGTGTCAAAAGTCAGGTATTGCGGTAGATTCGGGTGTTCCGTCTGGCATTCTTCGATCACACTCATCGAGTTCGGGTTGTGGATGGAAGCCAGTGGTAAACAAGCGCGCAGGTCCGCCTCATTTTCCGCTGTCAGCCAGGTTGATCTTTGGAAGATGCTTCCCCCATGTACAAAACGGTGACCGATGATATCAAACCCAACTTGTTGTTCCCGCAGAAAGGAGAGGATCAGCTGCGCTGCTTCCCGATGGGTAGGGATGGGCGTCACCAGGCGCAAGTACTGACCCTGCAGATGATGTTCCATAAACGACGGCTCACTGCCGGACACACCCACCCGGTGCGCTTTCCCGTAGCCGATGACAGTAAGGGAATTGTTTTCCGACTCGAATAACTTGTAATTTAACGAACTGCTTCCACAGTTGAAGACCACTATTTGCATCACATCCCTCTTGCCTGTTATCCTAACACCGCCTTATCAGGCAGACAATGCCTTTTCAGGTGATACTCCTCCTCATTTCAGAGATAATTGTCGTAAATGCATGTACACTTGGGATAAACGACCTGAAATTCAATATCAGGGAAGGATTATCGTATGCGGAAAGCAGTCAGTATCAGTTTGGGAAGCTCCGAGCGGGACAAGGAAGTGACCGTGGAGTTGGACGGGGTGGAAGTGAACATCCACCGGATTGGAACCGATGGAGATGTCGTGAAAGCCAGGCAATTGTTTACCGAATTGGATGGCAAGGTGGACTGCCTTAGCGTGGGCGGCGTGGATCTGTATCTTCCGTTGGGCGACAGGGAATATCCGCTGTACGCCGCCCTCGATCTGGTGAAGGGTGTCAAAACAACCCCGGTCGTAGATGGCCGAGGTCTCAAGCATACCCTCGAACGGCGGGTTTTTGAACTGGCAAAACCCATGCTACCGGAAATTCCGCGCTTTAAGCAGTCATTCGTCCCGGTGGTGGTAGACCGACCCGGACTGGGGGAAGCGGCCAGCGAAGTGAGCGAACGAGTGATCATCGGTGATCTGATGGTCGCACTGGGAATTCCCATCCCCATTTATGGGATGAAATCTTACGCGAAGGTGGCCAGATGGATGCTGCCTGTGGTCAGCCACTTTCCAATGAGCATGTTGTTTTACGGCAGCAATAAGAATGAGGTATTAAAACCAAAATTTGTGAAATTCTGGGAAGAATCCGATCTGTTGGCAGGAGACTTCCTGTTTATGCGGAAATACGTTCCCCATGATCTGACTGGGAAATGGGTAGTCACCAACACCACCACTGAAAAGAATGTGGAATTTTTGCGAGAACGGGGGGTCAAGATGTTGATCACAACCACCCCGAGGTATGAAGGTCGCTCCTTCGGCACAAATATGATGGAAGCCGCTCTGACTGCCTATGCCGGGTTGGGACGGGTGCTGACGAAAGTGGAGCTTAATCAACTGATCGATGAGTTGAAATTGGAGCCTTGTGTTCAAATATTGAATTAAGTGACCAGAAACCGGAGTCCTGTAATCGGTATTCCAAAAACCGTGATCTGGTCTCAGGTCACTGGTATCTTCGCATTTATTCCTTCTTATTCTCTTCAATCGTAATCTCTTTCAACGAGTCCGAGATCACTTCCTGCAGCTTTCCGCGGGATGGTTTTCTTTTCCCCAGGCTTTTGAGAGATTCGACCAGCTGGGTTGTGATCTTGCGGGTCATTTCCTGCAGTGTCTCTTTCGAGAGTTTTTGTCCTTTATCGAACCACTCGGCTGCGGCGTATCCCATCACAACCGTGGTCGATGCGGCGATCGCCGCGGAGAGAATCCAACCCGGGATACCACCCAGTCTGCTTAGTTCCTGGAATATCATCCGACCCAGGAAAGCCACCCCGAACGTCACAACGATCTCTTTGGCACGTTCAAGATTGATCTTGTAGCTATAGACCCGCGCAATTCCCAATACCATCACGGATTGGTTTATCACCAGGGGACCGAAATCGAGGATCGGCAACGGTGCAAGTGCGATCACCGCCGAGATGGATGCGGCACTGATGATACTGCGCCAGGCCAGCTTCCAGCGGTATTCGGGCAAAGCGCTTCCGAGCGCGGCGACGATGGATGGCTCTGCCATGGCTATTGAAATAAGGAGCTGATCGAGGTTTTTTCCGTCCTTTGCCGTTACCGGGATTACCTGGCCGGGTTCTAAGCCAAGGTGCGCGGATGTCAACTTAATGACCCCCTGCTGATCTGATTTGACCAGGTCAATTTTATTTAATGCCACAATGTATGGCTTTCCCAACGCCGTCAATTCATCAAAGATTTCTTTTTCTGTCTTTCTTGATTCCCTGGATGGCATCGAAAAGGATGATCAGAAAATCTGCGTCGCGGGCAGCTCGCAGCGCTTCCTGCTTTTCTCGTTCCCCCACCTCGCCAAATGCATCTGCCCCGGGGGTATCGATCACCGCGAACAAACCGGCATCCGCCGTCTGGTTGACCCGAGTAGTGCCGGGTATTGGACTGACCTTCGCAACATCTGATTTGACATGAACAAACTGGTTATAGAGAGTGGATTTTCCCACGTTGGCGGGTCCAACGATCACCACTTTTGATTTCTGCCCGAATGCCTGTTTAAGTTGGTTGGCGGACATGCGGATCAGCATCTTAACCAGGGTGGTTTCTGATGGGATACCTTTGACCGAGGAAAGCAGGATCTCTTTCTCGGCAGGCGCCAGTGACTGCCAGATGGTTAAGATCCCATTTTGGACCTCTGGTGGAAATTTCTTTAGTATTTCATCGAAAGCAGTCATACTGATTCTCTTTTACTCTTGAAATTAACATCATTAAAGTCATTGTAAACCATCTCAGGTCAATATTCATCATCCGTGTCGTAGGAGTAGAATTGTCTATCCGACTCATCATAGTCCGAATTATCTTCCTCCTGATATTCGTCTTCCACGGGGAAAGTATCCTCTGGAGGAGGTAAAAGGCATCCTTGTTCTAATGCATCAAGAAAGACAAAAGTGCCAAAGGTTCTTTCATTTTCCTGTTCCTGCTGTTGGGATCTCAGTTGGTTACGATTTTGTTGTTGGGTCAATCGATGATAATCATCCCAGCGATATTTTTTATACGCTTCAGATAGTCTTGCTTCTTCTTCCCTTTTTTTCTCTTTTTCAATCCATTGCCAAATTAAACCGGTAACCAGAAAAAATGAGAAACAAATTAATTCCATCGAGTTGTCCCCCTCATTTCTACCTGCGACACTAGATTTGTGTTTGTGTCTGATCCAATAAGTATCTATTCATTAAGGCTATTTACTATTGTATACTCTACTTTCGCAATACTATGGATTTATCACATGTCTGGGCGCAGGGTGTCTCAATCATACGAAACAACCCATCAGATAAATTGTTTGGATGAATATATAATCCCTATTGACATTAACGTTACGTTATAGTTTATACTGTTGGCATGTTCACTGTAAAACAGCTATCCAGTCTGGCGGGGATCACCCCTCGCACCCTGCACTACTATGACGAGATTGGTCTCCTCAAGCCGTCCGTAGTTGGCGATAACGGCTATCGCTACTATGCTGAGGATTCCCTGCTCCGTTTGCAGCAGATCATGCTCTACCGCGAGATGGATGTTCCACTCGAACGGATCAAGGGTCTCATGGGACGCCATGACTTTGACATTGTGAATGCCCTCGAGAATCATCGCGATGAGTTGGAAAAGCGGATCATGCAGCTGGAACGGCTGATCCAAACTGTGAATGATACCATCCAGCACATTAAAGGAGAAAAGAAAATGAGCCCTAAACAGCTTTTTGAAGTTCTGAGCGAAGAAAAGCAGGCAGAATACGAAAAAGAAGCGATGCAAATCTATGATCCTGAGATCGTCAAAGCATCCAACCGGAAATGGAAATCATATACTGCTGCTGATAAGCAGCGAATTGGCGACGAAGGCAATGCGGTCTATCAAGGTTTCCTGGATGCCATGCCCAAAGGAGCGGCATCCGCTGAAGCGCAGCAATGTGTTGAAGCATGGCGCAAGCACATGGAATACTTCTGGTCGCCCAATGAGGAACAAATGCTCGGATTGGCTGACTTATACAACGAGGACCCTCGCTTCAAGGCGAACTACGACAAAGTTCATCCGAACCTGGCTGAATTTGTCCGGGAAGCGATCAAAATATACGTTCAAAACAATAAGAAATAAAACATAAAAGCTGCCCCTAAAAAGGGCAGCTTTTTGAATTCATACTCAGGAGATGATATAAATACATCAGTTGGTTGTAGGATTTCTGAGCTTACGTTTGAAGAGATTGGGATGTCATCAATATGAAACTGGAAGCCTTCTTATGGGATCTGGATGGGGTTCTCGTGGATACGGGGCTCCGCTCATTACCGATCCTGGGTCGATACTCTGGCCGAATACGGGCTAGAATTAACCACCGAAAAATTCAGATCCGTTTTTGGAATGAACAACGATCTAACCATCAATACACTCTTCGGCAGATCATTGACCCGGTCAGAATTGGACGAGATCAGTCACAAAAAAGAGTCGCTGTTCAGGGCGGAAATGCACGGTCAGATCCAGTTATTGCCCGGTGTGTCGACCTGGCTAAACACAATTCGGCAAAAATCGATTCGTCAAGCAGTCGCTTCATCCGCTCCGATCGAGAATATCGATCAAGTATTGGATGAGACGGGGATACGCCATTCATTTGACGTGATCATGCCCGGCTATGGACAGCCATCCAAACCGGATCCCTGGGTTTTTCAACAAGCTTGTGATCTACTGGGTGTGTCGGGTGAAAACTGTGTTGTCATCGAAGATTCGATTGCGGGTGTGCAGGCGGCCAAACAGATCGGTGCATACTGCCTGGCAGTAACCACGACCAACTCTGCAAAATCCTTACGAAATGCAGGGGCTGACCAGGTGGTGAACAGGCTCGCTGCTCTGGATCCGGTTGCGTTCATTGCCAGTCTACTTTCCAGGCCAACATAAGAAAACAATCAATCGAAGATAAACAAATCCTCGCTCGAAACAGTGGTTTTCGAGCGAGTTTTGTTTTTTGACAATAGTTGAATGTATATCTGATCTGAAAGAAGGCTGATTTCAGATAGTAATAACAGCACTTCTAGATTGTTTTTGCTTCGAAATAAAGGACCAACTGATCCATACTCTCTGGCGAAATTCTTGCTCCCGGGATATCGATCGTTTTCCTTAGTTTGTCGATTCGGCAGACAGGGACAGGTGGGTTTTTCACATCCACGATCGCAGCGGGGTGAGTAAATAACACCAATCCACGGACTGAAATTTCTGGCAATCCTTCCTGTTTCAACTTTTCTTTCAAGTAATCCACTTCGGATAAGACCGTTCGGGTTGGATCTCCCAGATGCTCTTCCACAATATAACGGATCGCCCGCCCAATGGTCATGTTCTCTTTCCACTTGCCTTCCTTATAAACAAACATTCCTTGATAGGCGATCGTTTCCATGACGATGATGGCCGTAGGCGTCACCAGGATATGGTCTACCGGTAATTTTGGATAGTGGCAAACGGCGTAGGTATCACCCAAACCCTTCAGCGCCCGATCGATCTGTTCTTCCGGTCTTGGCTTGCGAACCCAACGATTGGCAAAATAAATGCCAACCATGGCACTACCCAATCCCGATGCCATCAGCACGATGGAAATACTGGCCAAAGATGGATAGAACATGGGTAGGGCGACGCTCGCCATTAGCAATAACAGCCCACCCACACTGGCTACGTTTGATAGCAGAGCATATCGGTTGATTCGATTGCTGTCGATTAATCTAATCATTGGATCTCATACATCTTCCGGTAAATTGGCACCAGTGTTGAATAGATATCCCGATATACGTGGTACAGATCATCATACCGATGCTGATCTGTAGCCTGAGGTTCAACCACCCGTTTGATCTCCACCAACCGGTCGACCTCGTCCATGCTTGAATATACACCCATCCCAACCGCCACCGCCAGTGCCGCACCAGCCGCGCCTGCTTCCAGATGGTTCGAGACCACGTTCATCTTCCTGCCGGTGATGTCGCTGATGATCTGGGTCCAGATCCGGCTGTTGCAGCCACCGCCGATCCCATTAAAACTATCGATCTTGAAACCGACCTGTTCCATCGTCTCACATATCCAGCGCAGGTGATAGGCGACCCCTTCCATGACTGCCCGTGCCATGTGGCTCTTGGTATGGCTCATACTCAGACCGATGTACCCACCGCGGGCATAATGGTCCAAAACCGGAGCACGTTCTCCCGATAGCCAGGGCAGGAAGATCAGCTTATCTGATCCAGCCGGCACTTCTTCTGCCATCATACTGATCAATTCATACGTAGACCTGCCAATATGGGTCGTCCGGAGTTTTTCTTCCTTGCAAAGCACATCACGGAACCACATCAACGCTCCACCACCGGTTTCCATTTCCCCGGCGATGATGTATTTATTCGGATCAATATGGCACAATCCCCATAAAGGTTTGACCGGGTCATTCCTGAAGGTGGATGTCGACACGCCGATCCAGGTGGCGGTGCCGATGCACAGGTGGACTTTGCCCTCCTGGTTGGCTCCCGCCCCCGACTGGGCGACAGCCACATCTCCGGCGCAGATGACCACGGGAGTCCCGGGTTTGAGGCCGGTGATTTTCGCTGCCTCTTCGGTAATTTCACCTATGATATCTGTGCAGGGGAATGCTTTCGGCAGTTTTTCCATGGGTATGCCCAGCCGATTGCAGACTTCTTCAGACCATTGTTTCTTGACCGGATCGAACAGGAAATAAACCGACGCGCCTACATAGTCAATCGCCATCTTACCGGTCAGTTTGAACAGGATGTATTCCTTGCAATCCATCAAACACGCCGTCCGGTTCCAGATATCAGGTCGCTCTTCTTTCAACCAGAGTATCTTGGGGATGCTGTCTTTTGCAGTTGGGATATTACCGGTATGCTGGTATAGGAAGGAGGGGTTATCGCCTGTCAAAACCCGGTCCGCCTGGCGGACGCTGCGTAAATCCAGCCAGCTCATCATCGGCATCAGGGGTGTGCCTTTGTCATCGACTGGTAGGGTGTTCCACATCTGAGCCGATACACCCACTCCCAGTATCTCATCCGGGTCGATCCCGGAATCCTGTATCACTTTACGGGTAGTGGCAGCAACTGCCATCCATAGCTCATCAGGATCCTGCTCCACCCATTCTGGGTTGGGATAGGATATCTCGTATGCCTGGTAAGCCGAGAAGAGCACTTTTCCGCGTAGGTCGCACAGAACAGCTTTATCTCCGCCTGTACCGGTATCATGCGCCAGGATGTATTTTTTTTCAATCATGGCTTAATGATCCAGTACTTCGGCGACGTACTCCTTGAAAAGTCGTAGAAATAACTTGTCCTGTTCAGGAGTGCCGATGGTGATCCGGATAAACCCTTTTTCCATATGATGCCCGCCCATGGGGCGAATATAGATGCCCTTTTTAGACATCGCATCCCTAATCTCTTCGGATGTCTTACCGAGGATATGGGCATCGATCAATACGAAATTTCCCTCGGATGGATAGGCTTTGAAACCCTCCATTTTATTTATCTCATCGAAAATAAAATTCCTGCCGTCGATGATCGTCTGTCGTTTGCGTTCCTGGTCCTCCACGTCATCCAGTTCTGCCAGAGCCGCGGCGATACCAAGCAGACTTACATTCCACGGGAAACGAACCCGGTTGAAATACGTGGCAAACTGGGGGTCGCACAGGATATACCCGATCCGGCAGCCCGCCAGACCAAATGCTTTCGAGAAAGTGCGGTTCACCATCAGGTGTGGATATTTTTTGATCCAGCCTGCTTTGGTTTCCACTGTGTCTTCCAATTCGTAGTACGCCTCATCCAAGAACAGGGGGATACCCAATTCGACCAGTGTCATCAAGTCAGCGTCTTTGATCCGGTTACCGGTCGGATTATTGGGCGAACAGATGAAGATCAGCTTGGTCTTCGGCGTGACCGCCTTCAATATGGCAGGCATGTCCCAGTAGAAATCTTTGGTAAACGGCACCTGGACGGGGGTCGCTCCGGTCACTTTGGTGCGCGATTCGTACATCGGGAACGTCGGAACCGGGATAAGGACTTCATCTCCCGGACCTGCGAAGGTATGAATGACGAAATTAATGACATCGGTCGAACCGTTTCCAAGGACGACATGATCGGCAGTTAATCCCGCCCGTTCGCCCAACTTTGCTCTTAATACCGGACCCGATCCGGGATATAGATTGCCCAGTTTGGCGGCAGCCATGATGGCATCCAACACTTTGGCACTGGGAGCTAATAAATTCTCATTGGACATCATTCGAATTATTTCAGGGTGATCCCAGGCGATATCCATGTGCTTGTCGCTGTAGGGTTCTGCCGTGAGCACCCATGGATTAATGAATTCAACAGGCGATTTCATAAACAACTCCTCGATGAAGGTGAACCGATCATCTGACCGGAATTAGCGCGATAATTCCTCTACATCCTTGTACCATTTCATCTTGTCCCCGATGGCCGAACGAGCTTTCCACTTCAAAGATTTGGGTGTGGAATCGATTCGTTGCCGTAACTCGTTGAGCCGTCCGAGAACGATCCTACGATCTTCTTCGGTCAGATCAGAATACATGGCCAGTCTGTCTTCGACCACTTTGAAATTCATCGTTACGGTCCTCCACCAGCCCCAATCATTGCACAAGGTATTGAGTGATCACTTTCGCGTTGACCGTCTCGGCGTCCACATCTCCGATGGGGTGTTCGCGTAACAACATGACCGTGTCGATAATATCCTTCTCATTGATCTGGACAATCTGCATCTTCTCCAAGATCAGTTCTGCCAGGGGGAGGGTGATCTCTTCTTTTTCCAAACGACCCACAAAATTAATGTTGTGACAAAAATCGAGTGTATTGTAGAAGACATCGATGTGGCGACCAAATTTGGGATCATGGAAGATCATTCGGGTATCTCCAAATAATTGGGTAACCTGTTTGTCTTCTTCATAGCCCAACTCAGTCAGAACTCGGATGATGTCCTTAAAGTACTTTGGATAAGACGCGAAATCAAAATCGGTAAATTTCCGTCCCAGTTTATCCTGAATATACCCAAATTCGGGACAATGTGTCCGAAAGGCTAACGCACCGATCAGCCTCATGACGATATGTTTGTATGGCTCGTCGTGTATGGCGTCCAGGATACGAGTTCTTTCTGTGTAAAAATCCTCAATGATCACACCGTATTTACCCATCACCAACCTCCAAGTCTATCCGGATATCATTAAGTGGCCTTTTACTTTATTACCTTCCAGATTGATGATGGCCGCTTTCATTATTGCTTCTGCATATTCGCTTCCTGCGTTGATAGCAAGTGTCCGGCCGATGTGAACATGACCGGGTGATTCATGAATATGCCCATGTAAGGACAGCATGGGTTGTACTTCCTCGATCCAACTCTTGACTGCCGGAGATCCAGCAGCCTTCATCACAACCTGACCGCCTTCTGTGATAATTTTCAGATTTTTATCCAATTCAGGGCAGGTATCCAACCCGGATTGATAAGGTGGAACATGTAAGACGGCAATGGTCGATTTCGGGATGTTGAATCAATCCGGTCAACGAGGATAGCTTGGCTGCCAGATCAGGTTCTTCCAGATCACGGGCGCATTTCCAGGGGGTCATATTTGCTGATGAACAGCCGACAATCTCATATCCGCCTTCGATCTCGAAATGGGTCATATCGGGGTTGCGGATATGCTTGAATTCAGCGATCGCTTCATCGATGGATGACAGGTCGTCGTTTCCGGCCATAAAGTACAACGTCATATTTTGTGGTACCAGCTTTTCTTCAGCGAGCGCCATCCATTCACGGACTCGCTGGCACATCTCATGTTCAAACCGGATTGCCATTTTTTCCGGATTGTTTTCCAATTCATCCGCTTCGTCTTTTTCCAGAAGAATGGGGTAAAAACCTACATTTGAAATATCTTTTTTGGTCTTATCTAGTTCTTCTGGTGAGATGGAACAATATTCTTTTCCGAACAAATAGCTTTGGTACAGCCCTTTACCCTGGTGGATCATGGGGATCATTGCTTTACCGGTAACATCTCCTCCCACGATCAGGATGTTCGCTTTGTATTGCAGCGCGGCGGAGAGAAATTTACGGAACACAATATCAGAACCGTGAAAATCGGATCCGTATAATACACGGGTCAATTTTGAAGAGGTAAATAAGTTAGCCAGTTTCATTCGGTCTCCAGTAAAAGGGCTCCCTGGAAGGTTCCGGGAGGGATCCGGAACCTTCTTTGGGGATGTTGAGTATGATGTCAGGGAGCCTGAGGTAGTGACTACTATACGGGTGGAATGTTCTGGAAGGTCCAGTTAATATCGATACCTTCCTGTTTCATACGATACCAGCGGGCGATATAGAAGACAATCAAGCCGGAAGCGATGAAACCGATCAGGGTACCGATAGTTCCCGTACCAATCCTTCCGCCTACCGCAGGATATAAGAATGACGCGATGATCATCCAAAGCAGGTAGACCATGGTGATCGAACCGATAATGGTGATCACTGGCACGTTGCCGATCTTCCGTTTTACGAACGCGCTGGCGTTCTCGAAGAGGTCAGGCTTGGTGAATGGGAAGATGGTGATGGCAAGAACTGGAACGAGCTGGGTGCAGACCGCGAAGAACACAAAGTTAAGCTGAGCACCCATTACACCACCAGTGGCCGCGTCGATGACACCGATTTCCGCGATCAACGCTATGATCAGGATGGCGACGATCGGGCTGCGCAGGGTCGGGTGAATGTAGCAGACCTTCTCGGGGATCAGACGGTCAAACGACCAGGCGAAGATGATCCGGCTGCAATAGAAGAAGTATGTTTGAGCCAGATTGATGGTCAGATATAACCACGCGATTGCCACAATCCAGATGAACAGGATATTGGGTTTTAGGATCGCTGCATAGAATGTGATCCACGGCATCGGATTTGGCGTCAGCCACACCTGAATTGCTCAGGAAGCTTTCAGCCGCAATCCACTCCAGGGGGACCAACCGCTGCAGAAGCAGGGTCGCCACAACGAAGATTGCCCAGGTGACGATGAGGGATGACCATGAACCAGCCAGCAGGGTCTTCTCAGCCTGTTTTACTTCACCGGCGAAGAAGGTCGGGATGTAGTAGCCATAGAAGATCCAGAAGCCCATGATCAAACCAGCCAGAGTCATCATGGCCACATTCGGGTTGATGACCATACCATTGGATTTTGCCAATTCAATCCGCGCGGCATAACTACCCGCTCCCATGAATTGATCCCAGGCAGCCGGGAAGGCATCCGCTTTGGCAGAACCAAGCTGGAAGTAGATGATGACCCAGGCTAGAATGCCGAGGAAGAAACCGACTTCCAACACACGCAGGATGGTTCGGGTCGGCAGGATCATCAGGACGAAGGTGATGATGGTGCAGATGCTGCCGATCAGGATGATTCCGCCCTTCGTAGAGGCATAATTGGCGAAATCCAGGAAGCCAGGGTTGTTGAGTACGATGCCCATGGTTCGGAACAAAACTGGAATACCGGTCTTGGGTATCCAGGCGATCAAGGATCCGGCGACCATGGCACTAAAGATCACCAGAGTCCAGCTTGCCGCAAAGGCAAGAGGGGCGCTCAGGGTTCGGCTGGCCATTGTGTAATCTGCCGCGGAACGAGGCATAGTTGCGCCGATCACAGAATAGGTATAGGCGTGAAACAGGCAGAAAATCATTGCTACGGTTAATACACCGATGATGGAGCTACCGGGCCACACACCAGCGACCCAGGAGAACGGGATTAAGCCTGACGATGAGAGCGAAATGCAGTGAACGCCGAATACCATTGCGCCAAAAACACCAATTGTTCTGACCAGACCAGAGCTCTTTCGCGCATATAGTTTTTTGTCCCCAACACCAGCGGGGGCAACCATATCAGCCATTTTGTTTCCTCCTTGTGTAGTTGATAAAAGAATGACCTGATGATAAGTACTGTCTTTCGATATTTGTGATTTGTTCCTCCTTATCCGGACTCAATTCCATATCAATCACTCCAGATTCACATCGGTGTGTATCCGGGCGTAGTCGCTTCGCAGGAAATCTTGCGCGAATACGACCGGTTTGCCAGTTTCCCGGCTGTAGATGATACGCGTCAGCATCAACAACGGGGAACTTTCATCCACGCGCAACTGTCGGGCAACGATATCAGATGCTAAAACTGCTTCAACCGTCTGAGAGATTCGTTGTGGCTGCGCTTTGTACACTGTGGTCAGGAGGTCAACGATTGAGCTTTTTTCCAGGTCCCATTCCTGGATGTCGGGAAAAAGATCACAGGGAAAGAAAACGCGTTCCAAAATAACTGGAACGCGATTGGCATGTCTGAGGATCGCAACGCGAATAATGGGAGCGCCGATCTCGATTTGTAGAGTCTCAGCCAGTCTGCGGCTGGCTACAATCTCTTCCATATCCAGTAGTTGGCTGGACGTGGAAATATTGCGGGCTTGCATCGCCTGGACGTAATTCAACATCTCATGCGATTCATAGGTGACCTTTGGTTTCGCCACATAAGTACCTGAACCGTGACGCCGATCCAACAGTCCCTCATTAACCAACTCTGTCATTGCTTTGCGGACTGTCATCCGGCTAACGCCCAGTTCATCGCTGAACTCGCGCTCCGAACGCAGCTTATCTTCAGGTTTCATTTTGCCGGTCAAGATCAGATCGGCAATATACTCCTGAATTCGGACGTACAAAGGTTTGTTGATCACTTCTGACATTTACCACTTACCGCAAGATACTAAGATTTTGTCTTACAACCTCTAAAGTGGTATATGGTATAGCTGATCCAAATCAACCAATAATGGGTATTGTCTTCACCGAACGGGGGAATTTACTGCTGTTATATAGGTATTATAGTGAGTATTTTTTGGATTGCAATAGGTTTTCTTGATTAATCCGCTCAATATGCCAAATTCGTGCGATTTTCTCCAAAAGTGGTATATGGTATATACCTACGGGGAGAAAAATATAAACAGCGCCTCATTGAGACGCTGCCGTTCTACCGAATTCAAAACGTTATGACCAGTGCCAGGATTGCAGCGTTTTCATCATCTGGTATGCGGTCAAATCCAATTGGATCGGCGTGATCGATACGCACCCGTCTTTGAGGGCTCCGTAATCGGTGCCGTCCTCTTTCATCCCGGTCGGACTCTCTCCCCCGATCCAATAATAGGGTCTACCGCGTGGATCCTGGCGTCGAACCAGTTCGTCCCTATAGATGCGTAAACCTGTCCGTGTGATTTGATATCCTTTGATTTCCTCAAATGGAAGATAGGGGACATTCACGTTCAAGACAATTTCGGGTGCGAATCCGTGCTTCATCCATTTCTCAACTACCAGTGCAGCCACACCAGCGGCAGATGAATAATCAATATTGGTATGAAGATCTTCCGGGCGATCCAATGACACAGATATTCCCTGTATCCCGGATATGGCAGCCTCCATGGCAGCGGTCACCGTCCCGGAGTAGGTCACATCGTGACCGATATTTGCATTCGGATTAATACCAGATACAACCAGGTCAATTTTCTCGGGAATAAAGCCCAATACAGCCAGTGCCACACAATCGGATGGTGCTCCATCTGTGCAATACGCCGGCGATCCATCCTCCAGACAAGTTTCCCGGACCCTCAAAGGTCGGTCCAGGGTCTTTACATGCCCGGATGCGCTCCAGTTTCGGTCTGGTGCAAGGATGGTTACTTTTCCGAATAATCTCATGGCGGTCGCAAGTGCTAACAAACCAGGAGCGCTGACCCCATCATCGTTGGTAACCAGAATATGCATGGTCTTCTTCTCTCATATCCCCTGATTCGCCATTGGGCGAAGTTAATGCCGACGGCGTTTCTTTTTAACGGGCGTGTCCGGATTGGGTTCAGAAACAGGTGCAGCGATGGCGCCGTTTTGCGCGACAGGCAAAGCCTGTTGTTCCGCCTCTGGAACTGCTACCCTAGGACGGTAATTGAACATCCGGCTGATGACACCGGCGCGGATGTCGCTCAGTAATTGGGTGAATAACTCAGATGCACGACCTTTGTATTGAACAAGTGGGTCCCGCTGAGCATATGCTTCCAAACCGATCGAAACACGTAATGCTTCAACCCGGGTCAGGTAATCCACCCATAATTCCGAGATCACACTTAAGAGGAGTTGACGGTAAATATTGTTCAACACATTGGCGCCCAACACTTTTCGTGCTGATTCCTGATGATGTTCCGGCCAATCGTTCAACGGTAAATTGGCTAATGAACTCGCTTGCTCTTCACCGATCTCATCCCCTAATTTCTTGATCAGCCAATCTGGGGGTGTACCTTCAGTTTGGCGCAGGCGATTCCATTCGCTGCTCCCCCACAATTCTGCGTTTGCCTGTCGCGCCCCATCCAAATGTTCCAGCACGTCCTGGGTCACATATGCCGATTCGCGATCGGCCAGGTCTTTTGCCGCCAAATACACATAGCGAAGACGGGTTGTGCGCTGCCAGACCTGCCGGTGAGTCTTTTGGTCGAAGACCATACGCGAACCCTGAGACATATACCCTAACAATTGAACAACCAGGTTTTCGGTGATTGGCTGGTTTCCCAATTTCTCAAATACTGAATCCAGTTCTTTGGCGATCTGCCCTTGGGAACCAAATAATCGTTCCTGGTTTTTCCGGAAGAGGACATCCAACTCTTGCATCATGTCACCGGAGATACTGTTCCAATCCGCCTGTTGATATTGGGCGGGTTTCATTGAAAGGCCTTCTTCCAACCTGCGCTCGAAAGCACCAACCAGACGGGTAACGGTCAATCCCGTTAGAATGGCGTGGATTTGATCTTCTATTTCTCCTCTCAGCGATTTTGGATCGGTACCCAGGTGCCTGAGTTGGTCGTTGTTCAATCGGATGGGTAATCGAACCGCGCTGTTCAGTTCATCTGCAATTTCCTGTGGACGGCGGGGCTCCAGTTCTTCTGTATCGGATAGCCCTTCCAGAAAGGTATCAAGCCCTTCCTGGCGTTCCGCGATCTGCATCTTGAGAGTCTCTTCGGACTTATCGATCAATTCTCGGGCAGCTTCCATCAGATGGCTCTGTTCCGCTTCGTATGCTCTTTCTGCCAGCTCGAGAAGGGTTTGTCGCAGCCGCTCACGGTCATCATCGATTTGAATCGATTCAAGCATCAAGCGTTGGGTATAGTTCGGATAGAAGTTTTGCTCTGCGAATACCGGCGGCTGGATATCTTCGAGATATGCCAGAAGTTTCCAAGGTCCCTCCAGGTCGGCAAATGACTCAGGGATTCGTCGGGTCAGTTCGGTATGGAGCATATCCACCACATCGGCGGTGAGCTCTTCCTTGGTAAAGACCATATCGCGTTGGGTATAGATCCGTCCACGTTGTGTGTTCAGCACATCATCGTATTCAAGCAGATGTTTCCGGACGTCAAAGTTTGCACCCTCCACCCTGGTCTGCGATTGTTCGACCAATCGTCCGACAATGCCACTCTCAATCGGAATGGACTCATCGAAGCGCAGGCGGGACATTAGATCTTCCACTTGTCCGCCACCGAACAATCTCATCAATTCGTCCTGAAGGGAAAGATAGAATCGGGACGAACCCGGGTCTCCCTGTCGTGCGGCGCGACCTCGTAACTGGTTGTCGATCCGGCGTGCTTCGTGTCTCTCAGAGCCGATCACATGAAGTCCGCCCAATTCACGGACAAGCTCCATGTTATCCATGTACCCCAGGAACATTTGAACGCCGCCCTCATAGATACTGAATTCATCAGCGGGAATCTTTTGAAGAGCGATATGCCGTTCGGTGAGGGTCATATCAAAGGGGTTGGCGTGTCCAGAACGCTTCAATACCCGGTTGACGTCGTTCATAATATTGTCATTGAGCTCGCCGCCCAACTTGATATCAACTCCGCGACCGGCCATATTGGTGGCAATGGTCACCGCGCCAAACGCACCCGCCTGGGCAATGATCTTGGATTCCTCATCATGCTTTTTCGCATTCAACACCTGGTGGGGAACACCTGCTTGCATCACCTGGGCAAGACGATCTGAATCTTGTTCCCGCAGTTCCAGGATCGGGATCAATCGATTCAAATTGTCTGGATCCTCGGGATTGAATGAGATCCCCAATTCGCGTGCAAGTTGACGCATTTTGACGACATCCAGATCTTCCACTGGCTTGTTCAGGTAAACCAGCTCTTGAATTTCCTGCTCAGACCCTTTATCCTTATGCTGTTCCAGCCAAACCGTGCGCAAGAGTTGAGTTTGCATCAATCGGCGGACCGATTCTGCGTGCAAACGATAACTCAGGTTTTGCGAGTGTTCCACACTGGTCGTACCAACCAGCTGAGGGCGTCCCATGACATGATATTTGATGATCTCGAGTGAAATGGCGCGCGTTTTAGCTTCTTCGGTGCGATAGACCACATCAGGAAAATCTTTTCTCCGCCAGTAGACCGGCACCTTTTCCGGATCAGCCGTCCGGGCAAAATAGCTGTATTTATATCCCCGCTCATCCTTGGTGGAGATTTCTTCCAGGGGACTATGATCACGGGTGGCTACATATTCCAGATTCGTTGGAATCGGGAGCACATCCAGCTTATAGATCTTGTTGAATTCTTCAGATTCCGTCAGGGCAGTACCAGTCATACCGGCCAATTTTTTGTACATGCGGAAGTAATTCTGAAGTGTGATAGTGGCGTATGTCACGTTTTCCGGTTCCACCTTCACGCCTTCTTTGGCTTCCACAGCCTGGTGTAACCCATCCGACCAGCGTCTGCCCGGCATCAACCGTCCGGTAAATTCGTCGACAATGACCACCTTGCCAGCCTGGACCAGATAATCCTTGTTGCGCTTGAACAAAAATTGGGCTTTTAAGGATTGTTCCAGGTAACCCATCAAACGAGCCTGCTCCGGAGTTAGTTCTTCCGGTCGGTCTGGGTCACGTAAACTGGTGCCGACCAATTGCTCGGCGTGCATTTCTCCAATTTCAGTTAAGGATACTGTTCGATCTTTTTCTTCGACCTCATAATCTTCCGGATTGAGCTGGCGAACGACCTGGGACATTTTGACATACCATTCGGTATCTTCAGATGCCGGACCAGAAATGATCAGCGGGGTTCTGGCTTCATCAATAAGGATGTTATCCACTTCGTCCACAATGGAGTAGTGGTGACCCCGTTGAACGCGTTCTTCCAAACGCATGGTGGTGTTATCCCGCAGATAGTCGAAACCAAATTCGGAGTTCGTGCCATAGGTTATGTCAGCCGCGTAGGCTTCCTGTCGCGGGACCAGCCGCAGTTGGTTTTGGTCCTCATGCGGAGATGTTTTTTCCAGATCTACGATAAAGGCCAATCGTCCATTTTCGGTACGGGACGCCATTTGCAGGACGCCGACAGATAGACCCAACAGGTTGTAGATCGGCGCCATCCATCGGGCATCACGGCGCGCCAGGTAATCATTCACAGTAACCAGATGGGTGCCTTTCCCTTCCAACGCATTTAGGTAGAGGGGCAATGTAGCGACCAGGGTTTTTCCTTCCCCGGTGCGCATCTCTGCAATCTTTCCTTCATGGAGGGTGAGGCCGCCTATCATTTGAACATCGTAATGACGCAAGCCGATGGTTCGTTTGCTGGCTTCCCGTACTGCCGCAAACGCCTCAGGCAGAATTTCGTCCAGCGTTTCCTCATCTGCCAAACGTTGGCGAAATTCTGTCGTTTTATTCTTCAATTCCTCATCGGAGAGTTGTTCATACGCGGATTCCAGGTTGTTGACCTGATCCACAATGAGGGTCATCCGGTCAATCGCTTTTTTGTTTGGATCACCGCCGAGCACGCGGATAATGTTCTGAAACATGGATCGTCCTCTTCTTCTAAGTTTACTGGAAGGATTATAGCATAAGGGCATGGGCAATCTTTATCGTTGTATTGCGACAAAACTACTCATTTCTTGACGCTCCGACAGCCTTATGCTATCCTCGTAACACGTATGATCCGAACTCGCCTATCAGTCAGTCGGATCAGGAGATCAAATATATATGGAATTTCGCCATGCCAGGCATGTTTGTGCCTTTCTGATTGCCATCGGGTTGCTTACCGGGTGTGAACGTTCGGCATCGGTCGCGCCCATCGCGACAGAACCAGTCAATTTTGTAACTGTCACTTCAAACCCTGCCCAAATCACAATCGCTCAGACACAAACCATGGCATCCAGCATCCAACTGAATGCAGTATCGACCACTGATTTACCAGACTCGGGTTCACCTACCACCCAATCAGAGGTGGAAGCAAGCTTAACTCCGGTTGAGCTCGTTATAACCACGACACCGACCCCTTCCACAGGCATTCAACCAACATTGATTTCCGTTCCCACTCTCCGTGTGCCGGTATCCTATACTTTGAAAGAGTTCGAGAGCCCCTATTGCATTGCTCGCCGGTTTAATCTCGATATTGGTGAGTTTTTGAGCACGAACAGGTTGACCACCGAATCGCGTCCACCAATGGGCACCACCCTGTACACTCCCGGAACCGGCCATCGTTGGTCTTCTGGCGATCGTTCCCTTTTACCTCACCCGACCAGCTATACGGTGAAGACTGGCGATACCCTATCCAAAGTCGCGTGCCTGTATGGCGATGTTTCCCCGGAAGCGATCATCATTGTCAACAACCTTCAGGAACCATACAAACTCACATCCGGTCAGTTGCTGCAAATACCCTGATATTAAACAGGAAAGCGAGAGATCCATGCCCAGCCAAATTAGAAAATTTACGCGCCAGAAATCAGAGATTGCATTTCAAGGGCATGCGTTCAGACTACGCCAGGATTACCTCCGCACGCCCGATGGACGTGATGTGGTCTATGAGATCATCGATCATCCAGGTGCTGTGACCATTGTCCCGGTGGACGAGGATCGCCGAATATTATTTATCAAACAATACCGTCCCGCCACCGGAGAGGTCCTGCTTGAACTACCAGCGGGCACCTTGAAACCTGGTGAAGATCCGCTGGTATGCGCCGCTCGAGAGGTGCGCGAAGAGACCGGCATGGCTGCCAACCAGCTGGATCACATTGGAGAACTCTGGCTTGCGCCCGGCTATTCCACCGAATACCTGCATTTCTATCTCGCAACCGGCTTATATGAATCCCCCCTGGAACAAGATGAGGATGAGTTCATCGAAGTGGTACGGATCACCTATGAAGATTCACTCGAGATGGTCGCCCGAGGCGAGATCAAAGACGGCAAATCGCTGGCGGGATTATTAATGCTGAGGAATATTTTGGGATAAGGCGATAGTGTTTGGTTTCGCGAAGGACGCTCATTACAACTTACTCGAACTTACGTAAAGAAGGTGAAAAGTATTGGTGCGTTGGGAGAATTTACTCCCAACGCACCCTACACATACAATTTGTGAACACCGAGGCCAGCCATAAATCTATACATAGATCGGTTAATTGCAGTATAGTTGTACAGAACACCATCCCAAAGCAGCCAAATCAATAGGACGCCTATCAATGAAAACCTCAAATCAAATCCTGATCATCTTACTCGCAATCATGGTTCTTTTGCTGAGCGCATGCTCAGGAAGGGTCAAACCCACTACTCCCGAAGCTGTATCCCTAGCTGCAAAGGACATCTGGGAGTATTACACCTGGTCAGAGGACCTTGGTGGAGATTTGTGGCGCGGCGGCGGCTGGCATGTGGTAGAGGCGGATAAGACAAAAGAATTCTCGATCACCAATGCGGTAGAAGGCAAAGTTCCCGATGATCTCAAAGTTTTGATGAGCATGGGTATGAGCAATTACACAGGCAAGGTTTGGTGCTTGAATTTTGAACCTACCCTTTATTTTGGTTATGGTCCGGGTTCTGACGAAAAGCTGCCGACGAAAAACTTCCTGATGTTTGAACAATCTCAAGATCAATGGGTGGAACTTGGGTCAGTCTGGAAGGAGCGTTGGGTAAATTTCCTATATCCTCCAAATACATATATGAATGGTGTGAATTTTTACATGGGTGTAACAAAACCTATGTTTGAAATGATGGGATGCTCGAATTGGCTGGAGTGAGGATATAAAGCCAATTTGTTTGGATTCACACCCCGCCCGTCGGCATAAATCCAACCGCAATATGATTAATTGACAAATCCAGTCTTTTTCAGGTATAATCAGTACGATTTATCCTCGTCATTTTGCGCGAGCAGAATGAACAATAGAAGGTAATGGAGGACGTAGCGATTTCTTCCAGGTATATGTTGCGAATGCAGATGAAGCCTCGGTCGGAAATCCATATGCCCGCCGAGGTTTTTTGATGCAGTCCCCCTGGAAGGGAGGTGAGACAACATGGCTTCCGTCGTATTACGCCCCAACGAATTTCAGGATTCACTCCTGCGACGTTTCCGCAAAAAAGTAGTAAAAAGTGGTGTATTAAGTACTGTACGCCGAAAACGCTGGTTCATTTCCAAGAGTGAGCTGCGCCGTATAGAAAAGAAAAAAGCTGCCCGCCGCATGCGCAGGCGCTCGTTCACCAAATCGATTGACATGGTTTAGTTCAAACCTGTTCTGAGGTGAGTATGGCAAAAGAAGAAGATAAGATTTAGGTAGATGGCCGAATTGTCGAAGCCCTTCCCGGCACTCAGTTTAGAGTCCGTCTGGAAAATGGCCACGAAGTATTGGCGTACCTGTCCGGTCGAATGCGGAAGTATTACATCCGCATCTTATTGGGAGATCACGTACGTGTGGAGATGTCTCCTTACGACCTGACCCGCGGAAGAATAGTCTACCGTGCCAGAAGACCCAATGAACCGATCGCTGACGAAGAAGTAGTAGCATAAATAAATGCCCCCTTACGGGGGCATTTTTATAGCTTTACCCAACCCCTTGTATTCCTCCTCCTAAAAGACTATAAAAGAACCAGGAGGTGGGTGATGCGTAACGGATCAACCAATCCTATTATCTATGAAATCAATACCGTTGTTTGGTTAAATGATCTGGCTGGTCAGCTAGAGCGGAAGGTTTCGCTAGCGGATATCCCCAATTCTTATTGGGTTGATCTGGCGAAAATTGGTTTTGACGCTGTCTGGCTGATGGGGGTCTGGGAGCGCAGTCCGGAGAGTATCCGGGTCTCCAACGAAAATCAAAACCTTCTCAATGAGTTTGTCGCAGCGTTGCCGGACTACACTCCCAAAGATAATATCGGATCCGCTTACGCGATTCGCCAATATCGGGTGGATCCCCGTCTGGGTGGGAATGAAGCTTTGCTCGTTTTGCGGGAGCAACTCCACGCCCACAATCTCAAGCTGATCCTGGATTTCATCCCAAACCACGTCGCTCGAGATCATCCCTGGATCAATGAACACCCGGAGTATTTCATTCGAGGCTCGGCGGTGGATCTTTTGGGGTCCAGCGGAGCCTATTTCGAATCCGATCAACAGATATTTGCGTTCGGTAAGGACCCCTACTTTCCGCCATGGCAGGATACCGCTCAGCTCAACCTCTTTCACGCGGGTACCAGGATCGAGGCGGTAAAAGTTTTAGACGAAATCGGAAACCTTTGCGATGGGGTCCGCTGTGATATGGCCATGCTGTGCTTGAATCGCATCTTTTCTCAATCGTGGGGCGAACTTGCTGGAGACAAACCAGGACATGAGTATTGGGAAGATATCATTTCCGCTACACAGCTCCATCATCCCGGTTTCCTCTTCCTGGCTGAGGCATATTGGAATACCGAAAACGAATTACTCCAACTGGGTTTTGACGCCTGCTATGACAAAATATTGTATGACAACCTCCTAAAAGGCTCAGCCAGCGACGTAGTCGACAGGTTATCAACCACATCTCCCTCCCCAAGTAGATTAATTCATTTCATCGAAAATCACGATGAATCGCGCGCCAGGAATGCATTTACTACCCGCAAGGAGGTATTGGGAGCAATCACCATCGCTACCACGCCCGGATACCGGCTGATCCATGAGGGTCAGATGGAAGGACGAAAGGTTCGGATACCGGTATTTTTATCCCGGCGGCCGAGTGAGAAAGCCGATCCCGAGCGAGTGAAGTTTTATCGGACTTTGTTACGAATTGCTTCTTCCCCGTTATGTCGGGATGGGGAGTGGCAAATTGGCTCACTCTCAGGTTGGGAGGATAATCAAACCTACCGTAACCTGATTGCCTGGACCTGGCGGGATAAGTCGGAAATGTTGATCGTGGTATTGAATTATTCAGATCAACCCGGACAAGGCGTGCTTAATCTTCCCTGGGAAGACCTGTCAGGGCATGAATGGAAACTGGTCGATATTCTCAAGGGAACTATCTATCATCGTGCTGGAGATGCTCTCTCCCGGGATGGATTATTTGTAGATCTACCTGAGTGGGATTTTCATTTGTTGTGGTGCACCCAAAAGGATGAAGAAACTGTCAGGGAATAACGCAACCAAATGTTCGATTTGGCGTATTAATAATTGGAGGAAAATACTATGAATTCATTTTTAGTCCGTCTTGTAATTAATGCACTAGCGATTGCAGCCACCGCGTGGCTTTTACCAGGAATCACTGTGGGTGGAAATGCAATCCTGACGATCGTGCTGGTAGCGCTCGTCTTTGGAATCGTGAACGCCATCATCAAGCCGATCTTTTCGTTCGTGACCTGTGGTCTGTATGTGGTTACATTAGGTCTGTTCACGTTCATCGCGAATGCGCTCATGTTATGGTTTACAAAAGATATCGCCAAACTCTTCGGTCTGCAGTTTTCCATCGATAACTTTTGGACAGCCATTATCGGCGCTCTGATTATCAGCGTCGTCAGCTTCATACTCTCCCTGATTCTAGGTGGGAACACCCGGCAGCGAAGATCTGAATCCAATTAGTAATTCTGAAAACACCAATAAAAAAAACAAATCCGGCCTTGAAATTGCCGGATTTGTTTTTTTATTCTTGCATTTTTATATCTTCCATCCGCAAACGCTCGTGGATCAAGTCGATGAGTTGCAGCTTCAATTCCGCGCCTTTTCCCAGGACCGCTTTTGCGATGATCGTCAATTCAACTTTGGTTGTCGCCACATTGGAAGAGCTGATGACCTGCCAGGGTTCAACCTGCCCTTCAATTTGATGAAACGCTTCGTCACCAAGCGGTTTAAGAATATCCAGGGTTCGGGCAAGATCATCCGGCGAAACAAAAAGGGTGATAACCACCTGTGAGAATTTTCCCCGGCTGAAATTTCGAACAACCCGAATCTCCCCGTTGGGAAGAGAGTATTGCTCTCCAGTTGGAGCACGAACGACCGTGGTGGTCAGGTTCACAGCTTCGATCACACCCTGCAAGTTCCCTGTAACCAATATAAATTCCACCTTTTCCCCAATATCAAAGGTTTCTTTGAACAGAAAGCCTATTCCCGCCAGGATATCGGATACCACTGGACGGGCGGCAATTCCAAACGCCGCGCTGAATAAACCCAAAACCCAGACGAGTGTGCTGGGTGTAACAAATAATAATAGGGAAAGTGCTGTTGCTATCAGGAAGAAGAAAAAGTTGACCAGGCTGGCACTGAGTGCCTGAATAGTTTTTGTTCGTTCCAGACTCGGTCTACGATCTTTTGGCGCTATCCGGCTCAGGCTAAAAAGACGTTTTACGACCTGTCTACTCAGGATGGATAAGACCCAGGCTGCGACATAATAGATAGCGATCGTGAGAAGAGTTGATAAGGTTGGCGATTGGGTGATCGCTATTCCTGAAGATATGGGGTCCATATTCTTTTCTTTTATCCTACTTGATCCATTGAAAAAACTGAGCCAGCCATACCAGTAACGGCGCGATCAACAGGGTTGGAATCAAACTACCAACCCTTAACTTGATCAGACCCAAAATTCCGCTTACACCAACTGCCATCAATACAACGCCTCCGGCCGCGGTCAACTCTTGCATCATCATCTCGTTCAACACGGTCTGAAGCTGGACACTAAGAAGCGTCAATAACGCCTGGTAAGCTAATACAGGCAGGGCGGAAAATGCGACACCGATACCGAGGGTGGAAGCGAACGACATGGCAAAGAGGCCGTCCAGGATGGATTTAATAATTAACAATTGCGGGTTGCCAAGAGCCCCATCCTGGATCGATCCCAGGATTGCAACCGGACCTGCGCAAAAAAGGACGGAAGCCATCAGGAAACCCCGGATAAATTTTTCGCGATCGGTGGATTCTGTCTCGTGGGTGAATTTACTTTCCAACCAACCTCCCAGACGTGTCACACCCTCCTCGATCTTCCACCATTCACCAAGGAGACCACCAATGACGAGTGCGCCCAGGGTAAAAAGCGAGTTGGAGGTTTTTAAAAACATCTGCACACCCATGGCAATGACGAATAAACCCATTGCGCCGAGAATGGTTGATTTGACTCGTTCGCCTAGTTTTCCACCAAGTAGAACGCCCAGGCATCCGCCTGCGATAATGGCTGCGAAATTAATCCAAGTTCCTATCATAAGTGTTCTATTGTACCAAAAGAAGTGCTCTGATGAGGACACTGTCCCATTTTGTGAGAATATCATCCGGCAACCAAACAGTCTTAAAGGTTTGGATTTACTGCTTGACAATGCTATACTATTTGAAAATATCGGAAGAGTTGAATTCCCAATCGGAAAGAATATGGCCACTAAACACAGGTTTGACGGTCTCGACCAGACTATCATTAATGAGCTACGTAAGAATGCGCGCCTCAGCTCGGCGGACATCGCCCGGAAGCACAACCTAAACGAACGGACTGTCAGGAATAGGATCGATTCGCTCATTGAACGTGGCATCATCCGTCTGACTGCCATTGTAAATCCATATGCGTTCGATTATGTGGTGGCGGTGGACGTCTTTCTGGAAGCCTCCATGGATCATGAACAAGCCATTCTGGATAAGCTCCTTTCCATGTCTGAAATTTCGTATGTAGCGTATGGACAGGGATCCACTGATCTATCCATCGAAGCCCGGTTTAAAGACAACAATCAGATGAGGGAATTCTTACGGCGTACATTACCTGCGATCCCAGGCATTAAAGTAAAAGGATATGCCCTGGTTCCGCGCGTACTACGCAGCATTGATGAATGGATGCCCCCGGCAGCCGATTTCCACTAAACTAATCAGCCCGCAATTAAAAGGAGACCTATATGCCGAAAGTACGCCACTTCATTGATACGGAAGATTTCTCCAAGGCTGAGATGCTCCGAATCATCGACCTGATTCGAAGAATCAAAACCGCAGACAAACAGGGTTGTACTCCCAAATTACTACAGGATGCAACCCTGGCAATGCTCTTCGAAGAACCTTCGACCCGCACCCGGGTCTCATTTGAAGTGGCGATGACTGAATTGGGTGGACATGCACTGTATCTGAAACCCGGCGAAATTCATCTGGGTGTGCGCGAATTGCTCTATGATACTGCCCAGGTCCTTTCCAGGATGTGTGATGTGATCGAAGCTCGCACGTTGAAGCATCAAACCGTTACAGACCTGGCCAAATTTGCCACTGTTCCCGTGATCAACGGATTGACCGATTACAACCATCCAACCCAGGTTGTTTGTGATGTTCTTACGATGATTGAACATGCTCCCGCGGGGAAAAAGCTGGAAGATCTCAATGTCACATTCATTGGTGATGCCACGAATGTGCTGAGTTCTTTAATGCTCATCTGCACCAGGTTGGGGATCAATTTTATACAAGCAGCTCCTGCCAAATACCAGGCTCCCGCAGAGTGGTTGGGTTGGGCGCGGAAGAATGCAATCAAAGCAGGCGGTAAACTCACATTGACAGAAGACCCCGTTGAAGCGGTACGGGAGGCTGACTTCATCTATACCGATCTATGGTGGTGGGTTGGACAGGAGGATCAGATTCCCGAGCGTCGTTCTGCCTTTATGCCGGTGTATCAGGTGAACAAAGAACTCTTCAACAAAGCACCCGGTCACTGCAAATTTATGCATTGCCTGCCGGCGTCGCGCAATGTGGAGGTGACGGACGAGGTCATCGATCATCCTCGTTCGATCGTGTTCGACCAATCGGAAAATCGGTTACATACTGAAAAAGGGCTGCTTGTGTATTTCGTCTATCCCCATTTAATGCACCCAACTGAAGAGTTAAAGGCTTTTCATAAAGTTGAGGTTGAGAAAATGCTCCAACTGGGATGACCTTAGTAATTAATTCGGCTATCCCCTGGTGGAAGGAAGAGAATATGAGCTTTCTCATTGAGAGTACTCCCCGAGAAGATGGATATTTTATGCCAGCTGAGTTCTCCAGGCATAACGGCACCTGGATGTTATGGCCGGAACGTCCGGATAATTGGCGCGCTGGCGCCAGGCCAGCTCAAGCCGCATTTGTTGAAGTAGCCAATGCGATCTCAGAGTTTGAGCCGGTGACAATGTGTGTCTCTGCCCGCCAATATCAAAACGCGAGGCAAATGCTGCCAGCCACAATACGGGTAGTGGAGATATCGAATAATGATGCCTGGATGCGGGATTGCGGTCCCACCTTCGTGGTCAACCGCCAGAATGGAATCCGGGGAGTGGATTGGGATTTTAACGCATGGGGAGGGCTATCGGGCGGGTTGTATTTTCCGTGGGATCAGGATGACCTGGTCGCCCGAAAAGTGCTTGATATCGAGCGGGTGGATCGCTATAAAGCTCCCTTTGTCCTGGAAGGTGGTTCGATTCATGTCGACGGCGATGGGACACTGTTGACTACCGAGGAATGTTTGCTGAACCCCAACCGCAATCCTGGCATGGATAAGAAAGAAATAGAAGAAGCACTTCGGCAATATACGGGTGTAGAAAAGATCCTCTGGTTGACTCAGGGAATATTTATGGACGAGACAAATGGGCATGTGGATAACTTCGCCTGTTTTTTAAGACCGGGCGTGGTTGCCCTTGCCTGGACCGATGATCCGCTCGACCGTCAATATCCAATTTCGCTGGATGCCTTTCTTCGTTTATCCCGAATGGTGGACGCGCGAGGTCGTAACCTCGAGATCGTAAAAGTTCCCTTACCCGATCCCATTACCATTACCCAGGAGGAATCTGCTGGTGTTGAAATGGTTGACGGTACACTGCCACGGAAAGAAGGAGACCGACTGGCTGCATCGTATATCAATTTTTATTATTGCAACGGCGGTGTGGTAGTACCCATTTTCAATGATCGCCACGATGAGTTAGCGCTTTCGATCCTTAAAAAAGCCATTCCTGACCGGAAAATTGTTGGCATTTATGCCCGCGAGATCTTACTGGGTGGCGGAAACATCCATTGTATAACCCAACAACAGCCGGATCGAGCTTGACTCCCCTATTTTCTTTATTAATGCTATTATTAATCGCATGGGAACAAACCGGGACCGAATATTAATCGTAGAAAACGACGCAGATATCAGTGATCTGATCGGCCGGCAGGCATTGCAATCCATGGGGTACCAGGTGCAAACTGCTCCAGACGCTCAGTCTGCCATTGCCAAGGCAATCCAGTTTTCACCCGATATCATCATCGTGGATTTGAATCTCCCCAGTCTGAGTGGAAAAGATTTGATGGTAGCCCTGAATTCGCAGGGGATATCGATCCCGATCATTGCCCTGACCAAAAAGGGCGGAGAAGAAGACCTGGTGCAATCGTTCCGCCTGGGAGCAACCGATTTTCTGCTCTGGCCGGTCAAAGAAGCCGAAGTCATAGCGGTGGTGGAACGCGTCATTAAACAGGTTCATGATCGTCGGGAACGCGAAAGGCTGGATCGTCAACTTCAGCAAACAAATCTCGAACTGCAAAACCGGGTTCGCGAGTTAACGACGATCTTTTCCATCGGAAAAGCGGTCACATCGGTCACCGACCAATCCATCCTCTTCGATAAAATTGTGGATGGCGCGGTAAAAGTCTCCAATGGAGATATCGGCTGGTTCCTCGTACGGGACGAAGGAGACCGGGGATTTCTGCTTGCCGCACATCTCAATCTGCCTGCTTCCCTGGTTAGTAAAATGGGACAGCCCTGGGATGACGGGATTAGCTCTTTGGTCGCCATGTCCGGGGAAACATTGGCGATTCACGGGGAGCCGCTCAAACGATTTCGATTCAGCGATCTGGGTCAATCTGCGCTCATCTCACCGATCAAAGTTCAGAAGCAGGTGATTGCATTATTAGCCATAGTCAGACGCGCGCCCAAACCCTTCAACGCCAGCGAACAAAAACTGGTCGAAGCCGTCGCAGATTACGCATCCATTTCCCTGGTAAATGCCCGTCTTTTTCGAGCCCTTGAAGATAGAGCGCGTTATATGCAACGTGCAGCAGAAAGTGCGCAGGCAGGAGCCAAAACCAAAAATGAAATTCTCAAGGGGGCTGGCAAAGAACTGGCCGCACCGCTTGAAGAAGCCATCCGAAACCTGGAAATGATCCAACCGACTTTGACGGATGCGCAGAAACAATTATTAGAACCTGCCAGAGGAAAGCTAAAGCAAAGTCTTTCAGCATTGGAAAAAGTATCGAAAATACCCACCAACCCTCTCCCCACCCAGATGGTAGCTTTGAATGCGGTCGAGATTGGTCAGAAGGTGATCGAACGATACAAAGCAGCCGCAGAAGAAGATGACATTCTCCTTACAGCTGACTACTCTTCAGAAGAGATCATGGCCTATGCGGATCCAGACCAGGTGGATCAGGCAATCGACCGATTGGTGAGTAATGCATTACGAAATACACCACATGGCGGACAGGTATCCATGCGGGTGGAAAAAATGATCGATGGTCAGGTCCATTGTCTTGTAAGAAATAGCCTGGCTGAAATTGAAACCCAGCAGCTCAATTTGTCTGGTGAAGGGGGTAAGGGAGAATTGTCTCGGCGCTCATTAAACGGTTCCCAATTACTCGGTCAGGTAAAAGAAATTATCGCCGCACATGGCGGTAAGGTTTGGGCTGAATCCAACCCGAGCCAGGGATCCATTTTCCATTTTACTCTGCTTCCACCCGCGTAATTTTACGCACAGGTGAAGTCAGATCAGGATTTGTATCATGCCGGACAACTCAAAAGACCTAATCTTTATCATTATTTCCGATAACCAGGCCAATTACCTTTTGGAACGTGTTTTACGTTCGTCCGGTTATAGCGTAACGGCAATCAAGGAAAAAGCCGCTGCTGAAAAGATGTTGGAAACCAATCAGCCATCCCTGGTGATTTTGAGCGAGAAACTAACAGACGGGAATGGGCTGGAATTAGCCCGTAACCTGATCAGACGTTACCCCGCATTGCCAGTGCTATTGTTTGTAAATAATGACACGCCGGAGCTATTAAAAGACGCGTTACGCACAGGCGTAATGGATTACTTGTGTTTACCATTGAAGACCGAAGATATCCTTCAGGCTGTTCAGCGATCGATCAAACAGGCAAAATTCCGAAAAGACTGGGTCATCCTCGAATCCAAGCGCGCCACCGCCAGCTTGCAACGCCGGATGGATGAGATCGAAACACTGGCTCAGCTTGGTCGCTCCATCACGGCTTCTCTCAACCTGGACTATGTCCTGGCTTCGGTTGTGGACGCGGCTGTCGATCTGACCGGTGCGGAAGAGGGCAGCCTTTTATTGATGGATGAAATATCCGGCGACCTGTATATGCGGGCAAGCCGAAATTTCCAGGAAGAATTTGTCCGAACATTCCGTTTACCCATCCACGATTCCCTGGCTGGTTCTGTTGTCCGTACCGGGCAGCCCGTCCTCCTGGATGAGCAGACACCACAAAAGATCAAAACCTCTTACCTGGTGCACAGCCTGATCTATGTTCCCCTTCTCAGCCGTGGACAAACCGTCGGCGTTTTGGGTGTGGATAACCGGCACAACCGAACCACCTTCACAGATCATCATGTCAAGCTGCTGTCCACAATCGCCGATTATGCGGTCATCGCGATTGAAAATGCACATCTCTATTCCGCGGCCACCTACGACCGGAATAAATTGGAGACGATCATCACGAATATTCAGGATGGTGCGATCGTCCTTGACCCGGATCAGCGATTTATACTGGCAAATCAAACTGCGCGATCCGCGTTCAACCTGGGCGACGCATCATTGCAAGGGAAACTTTTCACCGATGTAGTCCAAAAAGCTGAGCTACTCGATCTGTTAAAGACACCCGGCTCCGAACACTACCCCAACCAGTGCGAAGTGGAATTGGACGATGGGCGGGTTTTTAGCGCTCAACTCACTCCGATCACAGACGTGGGGATCGCCATCACCTTCCATGACATCACCTATCACAAGAAGCTCGATCGCCTGAAAAACGATTTTGTGTCAACAATTTCACATGACCTACGGTCCCCTCTGACAGCCATTCTTGGGTATATTGAACTACTCGATCGGGCAGGTCCGATCAATGATCTCCAACGGGATTTTATTCACCGGGTCCAGGCCAGCGTGCACAGTATCACGGCGTTGGTGAATGACCTGTTGAATCTCGGACGAATTGAATCTGGTTTCGATACCCGCAAGGAAACCGTGTCTATGAGCACCATATTGGATGGCTCACTGGATATGTTCTCAGAGAAATTGAAAGCCCATAAACTTCAGGTCACACGGGAACTTCCTGATAAGCTGCCACCTCTCTTTGGTAATCCGATCCAACTCCGGCAGATGGTGGACAATCTGGTGGACAATGCCATCAAATACACACCCGAGAGCGGAAAAGTCAAGATCGAAGTCCAGGTGGATGGCAATCAACTGATCTTGCAGGTAGGCGACACCGGAGTTGGAATTCCACCGTTGGATCTCCCGTATATCTTCGATAAATTCTATCGGGCATCCAACGCCACATCCGATATGCCCGGAACGGGATTAGGTCTTTCGATCGTCAAGTCGATCGTGGACAATCACCAGGGTCGGATCTGGGTGGACTCAGTCCCTGACCAGGGAACGAATGTCACTGTGGTCTTACCCGTTGCGGAATCAGCAACGTAGTAAAAGTAATTCAAAAGAAGTCCGGTGAGTAACCGGACTTCTTTTTATTTGGTATTGTTTTTGAGAAAGGGATCAATCTCCCGAATGAACTCGTCTACATGTTGATACTCCAGGATTTGAAACCCAGGGTGGCTATTCCCGGTCAACATCTTCGACACATTCTTACCTTTCTCGTATCCGCAGAGGACTGGTTTTCCGATCAATAAAGCATAAGCAATTTCATACCCGACCCCATGCGATGGGGTACTGACCTCCGCGATAACCGCATCACAACTATCCAGCCATTCAATGTCACGGCTATATATCTCTTCGGGTGAGATGACAGTTTCAAAATCGAGAATGTTCTCGTCAGCCAGTATCGCCGTTGGTACGGTATGGCCCCCCGCCAGAAGATAATCGACAATGGCACGATAAGCGGATCTGGTCTTTTCGCCCGCCGGTTATGGAGCATGAGAAGTAGATATTCATTGACATTATCCCTGGCACAATTGTACCCGTAATTCAGGTTGATTAATACTGGTAACCAATCATAATTTTTTGTGATTATAGCCTCCCGTCCCAACCGAACCGGGATTGGAAGACAGCTATGTCTGGCTCATGAAACGGACCGGGCAAGCCATTGATGCAACCCGTAATGGAGATTGAGTATCTAGGTCGCCTTCTTTCATTACTTCCCTTAAGAAGAGCCATTTCCTTTGAAGGAAATGGCTCTTCCCATCTATTGGGACAGTTATCCAGACAATATGACAGGGGACATGGCGATTCGTGATATAAATTACTAAAGTGCTGGTATCATTGGGGGTAAGCTATCTAATTGGAGCAATATTCACACCTTGATCCTTTTCCGCCAACGGGCGGTTTATTTTGCAGTACTGGAGATTTCCAATGACAAAAGAAATGGTTACTATCGATGCCAATGAGGCAGTCGCTCATGTGGCGTATGGGGTAAGCGAGGTCATCGCCATCTATCCCATCACCCCAAGTTCCGGGATGGGCGAATTTTCAGACGCATGGTCCGCCGCGAATAAACCCAACATGTGGGGAACCGTCCCCTCTGTTATGGAAATGCAATCCGAGGGTGGAGCCGCGGGCGCCGTTCACGGTGCGCTGCAGGCTGGAGCGCTCAGCACTACCTTCACCGCCTCGCAGGGATTGCTTTTGATGATCCCCAATATGTTCAAGATCGCCGGCGAACTGACCCCGACTGTATTTCATGTTTCCGCCCGTTCCCTGGCAGCTCAGGCACTCTCCATCTTTGGCGATCATTCCGATGTAATGGCAACCCGCTCTACCGGTTTCGCCATGTTGGCATCCCGCTCGGTACAGGAAGCCCAGGATATCGCGATGATCGCGCACTCAGCAACACTGCGTTCACGCATCCCATTCATGCATTTCTTTGATGGCTTCCGGACATCCGCGGAAGTAAACAAGATAGAAAAACTGGATGATGACGTCTTCAATAAAATGATCGATGACGAGCTGGTTCGCCAGCATCGCAATCGCTCACTCTCACCGGATCATCCGGTACTACGCGGTACTGCACAAAACCCGGACGTATACTTCCAGGGACGCGAAACGGTCAACCCCTTCTACACTGCCACTCCGGAAATCGTCCAGCAAACCATGGACCTCTTCGCCAAACAGACCGGCCGCCAGTATCATCTGTTCGATTACGTCGGCGCGCCTGACGCGGATCGAATCGTGATCGTAATCGGTTCCGGCGCGGAGACCGCGGAAGAAACTGCCAAATTCCTCAACGCAAAGGGCGAAAAAGTTGGCGTGGTCACGGTCCATCTGTATCGCCCCTTCTCAGTGGAACATTTCATTAAAGCACTACCCGCCACCACCAAATCCATCGCCGTCCTGGATCGTACCAAGGAACCCGGCGCCGGTGGCGAACCACTGTACCTGGATGTGACCACCGCCCTGGCGGAAGCCATCGAAATGGGAATCGCTCCCTTCAAGACCATGCCACAGATCATCGGTGGACGGTTTGGCTTGTCCTCCAAAGAATTCACTCCGGGAATGGCGAAAGCCGTCTTCGATGAGCTGAAGAAAAAATCACCCAAAAACCATTTCACCATCGGTATCAACGATGATGTCAGCCACACCAGTCTCGATTTCGATCCGTTCTTCAATATTGAGCACGAAAAGACAGTCCGCTGCCTGTTCTTCGGGCTGGGTGCGGATGGCACTGTCGGCGCCAACAAGAACTCCATCAAGATCATTGGTGAAGAGACCAGCAATCATGCCCAGGGGTATTTCTACTACGACTCCAAGAAATCCGGCACCGTGACCGTTTCTCACCTGCGCTTTGGACCAGATCCGATCCGTGCGCCATACCTCATTACCCACGCTCAATTTGTCGCCTGTCACCAGTTCACCTTCCTCGAACGGTTTGACATGCTCAAATTCGCAATGCCGGGTGGCACCTTCCTGCTCAATTCGATCTATGGTCCCGATGAGATTTGGGATTATCTGCCGCAGGAAGTGCAGAAGGATATCGTCGAGAAGAAACTCAAATTCTACGTCATTGACGGTTATAAGATCGCCGAAATGACCGGTATGGGCAATCGTGTGAATACGATCATGCAGACCTGTTTCTTTGCCATCAGTGGTGTGTTACCCCGAGATGAAGCCATTACCGAGATCAAGAAATCGATCAAGAAGACGTATGGAAAACGCGGTGATGCGGTCGTCAAGATGAACTATGAGGCAGTGGATCACACGCTGGCAAACCTCAAAGAGGTGAAGGTTCCGGCTGCAGTTACCAGTAAAATTACCCGCCGCCCGGCCATTCCGGCGCAAGCGCCTGCATTCGTCAAGGATGTCCTTGGGAAGATGGTCGTCTTTGAAGGCGATAGTCTGCCCGTATCAGCCATGCCGATCGATGGCACTTTCCCGACCGGAACATCCCAGTGGGAAAAACGAAACATCGCCCTGGAAATCCCCGTCTGGGAACCCGATCTGTGTATTCAGTGTGGTAAATGCGCCTTTGTTTGCCCGCATGCGGTCATCCGTCAGAAGGTATATGATCCTGCTGGATTAAAGGGCGCTCCTGCATCCTTTAAGTCAATGGATGCGAAATTTAAAGAATTACCCGATACGAAATTCACCATTCAAGTTGCCCCCGAAGATTGCACTGGCTGCGCCCTGTGCGTGGAAGCCTGCCCGGCGAAAGATAAAAACCAGGTCGGGCGAAAAGCGATCAACATGGCAGACCAACTGCCTCTCCGTGAACAGGAAGCTGCCAACTGGGAATTTTTCCTGGGGCTCCCCGAAGCGGACAGGTCGCTCTTCACTCCGACTACCGTCAAGAATTCACAGCTTCTCCAGCCGCTCTTCGAGTTCTCGGGCGCCTGCGCGGGCTGTGGTGAGACTCCTTACGTCAAATTGCTCTCCCAACTCTTTGGCGACCGCACCCTGGTTGCCAATGCCACCGGCTGCTCATCCATCTATGGCGGCAACCTGCCCACCACTCCCTGGGCGCACAACAAGGAAGGTCGCGGTCCATCTTGGTCCAACTCCTTATTCGAAGATAACGCTGAATTTGGCTTGGGCATGCGTCTGACCCTCGACAAGCACGTGGAGTTCGCAACCGAATTGATCCAGGCTTTACGCCCACAGATCGGTGACGAACTTGTCAACCAGTTGCTCACCACCGATCAGACCACTGACGCCGGCATCGCAGTCCAACGCAAACTGGTGTCTGACCTGAAAGCCAAACTGGCTAAAGTCAAAGATCCACGCGCGAAGAACCTGCTTTCTCTGGCAGATGATCTGGTCAAGAAAAGTGTCTGGATCGTCGGCGGCGACGGCTGGGCGTATGACATCGGCTACGGTGGACTGGACCATGTCCTGGCTTCCGGGCGAAATGTCAACATTCTGGTACTCGACACCGAAGTCTACTCCAACACTGGTGGACAGGCATCCAAATCCACTCCACGCGCGGCTGTGGCGAAGTTCGCCGCCAAAGGAAAGGGATTGCCCAAGAAAGATCTGGGTATGATCGCCATGGCTTACGGATATGTCTATGTCGCCCGGGTGGCAATGGGTTCCAATGATCAGCACACCCTCAAAGCCTTCCTCGAAGCCGAAGCTTATGAAGGTCCATCCCTGATCATCGCCTACAGCCACTGCATCGCGCATGGGATTGATATGCGCAAAGGTCTCGAGCAGCAAAAGAACGCTGTCGCTTCCGGCTTCTGGCCGCTCTACCGCTATAACCCGGCCAACGTGGACGAGAACAAAAATCCACTTACCATCGATTCACGTGAGCCGAGCATTCCACTGGAAGATTACGCCTATAACGAGACCCGTTACCGTATGCTGGTACAGGCGGACGAACCTCGGGCGGAAAAATTAATGAAGGACGCGAAAGAAGACGTCCGCAAGCGATTGGATCTTTACCGTCAGATGGCTGCGATCCAATACAAAGCCGAAGAATAAGCGGAAAACAATGGACACGGATCACAAATGGTCCGTGTCCATTTTATAATATAGAAGACAACAAATTAACGGGGAGCCAATTATGACAGACCTATCCACCACATTTCTCGGTTTGAAACTCAAAAATCCATTGGTCGCTTCAGCCTCACCATTATCCAAACGAGTGGAAACAGTAAAGAAACTGGAAGCGGCGGGGGTTTCAGCGGTTGTCCTCTATTCTCTTTTTGAGGAGCAGATCAATAATGAGAGCAAAGCGCTAGACCACTATCTGAGTTTTGGTACAGATTCCTTCCAGGAAGCCTCCACCTTTTATCCGGATTTTGATCATTACAATGTTGGACCCGATGCGTATCTACAGCATATTGAAAACCTAAAAAAATCGGTGAGCATTCCTCTCATCGCGAGCTTGAATGGTGTCTCCAAGGGTGGATGGGTGGATTACGCTTGCCGTATACAGGACGCCGGGGCGGATGCGCTGGAACTTAATTTTTATTACATTCCTACTCGTTTGGATTTGACCGCGAAAGAGCTGGAGCAGAATTTCACTCAGCTTGTGCAGGCAGTTCGTGAAGAAATCAAAATTCCATTGACTGTAAAACTCAGTTCTTCCTTCACCGCTCTCCCACAATTTTGTACTGAGTTGGTCAAAGCCGGTGCGAATGGTCTGACCCTGTTCAATCGATTCCTCCAACCCGACTTTGATCTGGAAAAAATGGAAGTAGATCCCAAAATGATATTATCTTCCTCGGCTGAGCTGCGGTTACCTTTGAGATGGACTGCAATTCTTTACGGCAAAGTTAAGGCAGACATCGCACTTACGACGGGTGTTCATACCGGTGTGGATATGGTGAAAGCCATCCTTGCCGGAGCAAATATCACGATGGTTGCATCAGAACTGGTTGAAAATGGTCCAGCCCGGGCGGCAGGGATGCTTGAAGAGCTATCGGTTTGGATGGGCGATCATGAATATGATTCGGTAACCCAATTGAAAGGCGCAATGAGTCAGCAATCCGTGGCTGAACCAGCTGCGTTCGAACGTGGTAACTATATGAAAGCATTACAAACATTTGATAATCGGTTGTTCTAACTGAAAAGCAAGGACCTGAGATAGAAATCGGATATCTGATTACGATATCCGATTTTTCGTTCCAAATTTCCCAAAATTACACTCAGGATTTGCGTAATAATCGATCAAGGTCTTTCATTTCCACCCTTGAGGTGAAATCAACACTCATGGGAGTAACCGCCACCACCCGGTCCACCTGGATGGCATAGCTATCACCATCTTTCTCAAGCCTGGAAAGATCCATATCCACATCGTATTCAATATGTACCGGGTCTTCCAAATTTTCGCGAGGTTTAATACTGAGTTTGTAGTAGGGGGTACGCGAAAGGCGGGTGAGCCGCCATGGGGTATTTTCATTCGCGTCACACGGGATTTCGATTTTCAACAGGTCCACATCATCCGGCAATGTTGTGTTGAGCATCATTTCTGCGAATAAACGGGTGAAGTGTTTGGCACCTGAAAAATCAATTTTTGTGGAGTAAGTTAGCTGATATTTTTTAACTACCTCAAGCGAGATGGCCAGGGATGGAATTCCCACCGAAGCGGCTTCCAGTGCGGCGCCAACGGTACCCGATGCGGTTACGCTGCTGCCTGCATTTTCGCCATAATTGATGCCGGATACGACCAGGTTCGGTTGGCGAGGGCAAAGCTCGAAAATGGCATGCACCACGGTTTGGGCTGGCGAACCACCCACTGCGTAAGCCGTCCAATCTTCCCCATTGACGGGAAGTTTTTGCACCTTGATGACACCATCCGATGTGGTCGGATGGCTGCGTCCAGCTCCCGACCATTGTTGCTTGGGCGCTGCCACCGTAACGTAGGCGATCTTCGATAAGGCTTCCGCTGCAGCCCAAAGTCCGGGTGAATCAATCCCATCGTCATTCACTAATAATATTTGATATTTTGAGTCTTTCATCTATACCCCTGCATCTCTCACTGCCTCTACTATTTACCTGAAGCTGTTTTCACTTAGATCGTCCGATAAAGTCATTTTAACACAGCTCACCTTCAAGATTGACAAGGTGTCCAATTGGAAGCTGAGTTAATTCCCCTATAATGAGTTTATCCGCCTTTGCTCCGGTCGCCCTTATGCCGCCCTTCTTGAAATATATCATCCGAAGGATCTTCTATATACCCGTCACACTAATCATCATTACGATGATCCTCTATGGATTCATTATGCTCACCCCTCCTGAAGAGCGGGCGACTTTGTATCTGCCCCAAAAAGCCGGACGGATGCCTCCACAGGCATTAGCCAACATGACTGAGCGAATTATCAAGGAACGCGGGTTACGAGATTCTTATCCGGTTCAATATGTGAATTGGGCAGTAAGTCTGGTTAAAGGGGAGTGGGGGTATAGTCCATTGCTGCAGGAAGAAGTACTTCCTTCCCTGCTACGCCGGTCAGGACCGACGATCGAATTGACATTATATTCCATGTTATTCTTCATTTCTTTCGGTTTGTACACCGGATTAAGAGCGGGGCGATTTAAAAATAGCCGATTCGATAATTTTTTCCGATTTTTCGCCTTTACTTCAATTTCCCTCCCTCAATTTGTCCTTGGGATTTTACTGTTGGATGTTTTCTATATCGGTTTACACTGGTTCCAGCCAGGACGAAATGAATATATCTTTAATTCGGTTATCACTGCCGAAAATTATCGGGCGTTTACCGGATTATTGACAATCGATGGCTTGCTCAATGGGAGGCTTGACCTGACCCTTGATGCGTTGCGACATCTGGTATTGCCCTCTATAGCACTAGGATTATTGAATTGGGCAACGTTAGCCCGGGTCGCCAGGGTATCTACAATAGAGGAATATCATCAACAGCACATCCTGGCGGCAAAAGCAAGGGGGATCGTGGCACACTCAATTGCCTGGAAACATGTCCTGAAAAATATAATTTCCCCATCGCTGACAAGCAGCGCGCTGGGAGCATCCTCGCTTTTCACCGGTGCAATCGTAATTGAACACACGTTTAACATTAATGGTATTTCAGCCATGGTCGAATCGATCAATGCCATTCCCGACTCTTCTGCAGTGATGGGCTTTGCTGTTTTTTGTGTGCTGTGCGTGATGCTGATCATGTTCATTCTGGATTTGATTCAGGCAATTTTCGATCCTCGCTACCGTGAAGGGATCATTAGAACATGATCATATCCACCATGTTTTCAGTGATTTGCGGAGAAATCCTGTGATCGAGAAGTTGGAAGGGGTGCACCTGGGACGACTGGTGGATTCCCGGAGAGCCCGGAAGTTCTTTCAGCAATGGCAGAATATTCTGGGTCTCTCCATCGTGTTCGTATTCATCGTACTGGCCATATCGGCAGATTGGCTTACACCCTCCAGGGATATTTATTGGGCAGGTGAGATCTCCTGGAAAAATGATCTATTTAAAGTTCTCCCGCATCCTCCGGCGTCCATTACACCACTGGGAACACTTCCCACCCGCGTAAATGCAAGGCAGATCGATATTTTCACTGCCCTGGTGCAGGGATCCAGAACTTCCATGAAGTTTGGATTGTTAGCCGCATTAATCACCGGATTGATCGGGGTTATCATCGGCACTACTGCCGCCTGGTCTGGTGGGTGGGTGAATGATATTTTAATGCGGATAAGTGATGCACTGTTGGCACTACCGGTTATCGTCGGGGTGGTCGTTGTCCAACAAGTTGTAATGGGTTTGACTGGTTTTAGCAATCGACTCTGGTATACCGTAGACGCCTGGAGCACTCTATCCCCCTTGGGAAGATTAGCGGCCACAATAATAACAAACATTGACCCCACCTTATTGGCTATTATTTTATTTTCGTGGATGCCATATGCACGGCTTTCCAATCTGATCGTGATGCGGAATAAGGAGTTGGATTACATCAAGGCTGCCCAGTCTCTCGGGGCTTCCTCTTTTCGGATTATGTTCAAACACCTCATACCAAATTCCATCTCTGCGATTGTTGTATTAGCCTCGAAAGATATCGGCAGTTTTGTCCTGCTTCAGGCATCCTTTACATTCATCGGTTTAAAATCCACATCGGAATGGGGTGAGGTCATGTATTTTGCCAGAGATTACATGGTGGGTATAGGCGCCAATTTCATTGCTTACTGGTGGGTGTACTTGCCGATCACGCTGGCATTGATCCTCTTCAGTGTGGGCTGGAATCTAATTGGGGACGGGTTGAACGATTCCATTAACCCGAGGAATTAAGAACTGTTTGGCAATATTCATTCATCAAATTGGATATTAATATCCAAAATAGCGAATTGCAACAACCCCGCTGGTATAATTGATTAAAATAATCTGAGAGAGTGTTAGTTGAAGATCCCCATCGTCATCGGTTTGGTTTGCCTTATTGCTGTTCTGGCTATCGGCATGTTCACTACTGATTTCACATCCTATCTCGGCAACGATCCCACGACTTGTAACAATTGCCACGTGATGGACGCCGCCTATGAGGGTTGGTATCACGGAGGCCATCAAATCTGGGCGACTTGCGTGGATTGCCATACTCCCCATGCATTTATTCCAAAATACCTCATCAAAGCCAGGCACGGTGCCGTCCATGTGACCATGTTCACGCTCAACCTTATCCCCGAACCATTGCGCGCGAAAGAAGAAACTAAGAACATCGTTCAGAAAAACTGCATCCGTTGCCATGAAGAAACAGTTTCAGAAATTGCGGATGGGAAGATGGATGCGGGTCGTTACTGTTTTGAATGTCATCGAACCGTTGCCCACGGGGAACGCGGTATAACCATTCTCCCCTACCAAGATAAAGGGATTTACACTCCTTATGTGGATGAAAGGAACAATCCATGAACACGACGACAAAAAAATGGGTGAACCCCCTGATACTTTCAATCATCATTATTGTTCTTGCGGCGATATCGATAGGAATCCTCCTTTTCCTAAAAAATCAGCCGATCCAGAGAAGGGGAGTGGAACCATTGCAGGTCATCCAACCCATGGAACCCAACTCGGAGAAGTGGGGAGTGAATTTTCCGAATCAGTATTCCACGTTGATGCTGACAAAGAAAAACAATACCCGCACTCAATATGGCGGTTCGGAACCATTTTCCAAACTGGCCGCCGATCCATTCCTGGTGGAACTATTCGCTGGATATGGCTTCAGCATCGAATATAACGAAGAACGCGGTCATATGTGGGCTCTGGAAGATGTCAGAGGTTCGGATCGGGTTAATGAGAAAACGCCAGGAACCTGCTACTCCTGCAAGTCCTCCTCCAACCCCCGTCTCTGGGCAGAATTGGGTATGGAAGCGTACGATAAGATGCTGTTTTCTGATCTAACCCCGCGCATTGAATATCCGATCGGCTGCGCGAACTGTCATGAAACAGAGACGATGCGCCTTATCGTCACCAATCCTGCTCTGGAACAGGCGTTGCTCGCACAGGGAAGAGACTGGAAGACATTCACACGTCAGGAAATGCGCACAGTGGTTTGTGCAAACTGCCACGTGGAATATTACTTCAAGGGAGATGGGAAATATCTTACCTTCCCCTGGGAAAATGGTACTTCGATCGAGCAAATAGAAGCATACTATAACGCTGCCGGTTTCAAGGATTGGGAACACCCTGAAAGTAAAGCGGCAATGATCAAGATCCAGCACCCGGAATATGAGATGTATAGTAATGGCAGCACCCATTTCAACGCCGGGGTCGCCTGCGCGGATTGCCACATGCCCTACACCCGGGAAGGTTCCATCAAATTCACCAGCCATGATGTTTTCAGCCCGCTGCTTAAACCGGAAAAATCATGCGCGGCCTGCCATACAGACGTTCAGTACGTGGTGGAACGGGTTAAAATTATCCAAAACAGCGTTCATAGTACACTATTGGCTACCGAGAAGGCGATTACGGATGCAATCAGCGCCATCAAGGTAGCAGACAATAATTCTTCCCATGATCCAATCCAACTGGAGGAAGCCAGAAAGCTGCATCGTGCAGCTCAGATCCGATGGGATTTTGTAGCAGCCGAAAACAGTATGGGGTTTCACAACCCGGAAGAAGCACTGCGCATACTGGCAGCCGCAACCGATCTGGCACGCCAGGCCCAATTAAAAGCCCAGGAATCACTTATAGTAACTGCCAGCGAGTAATTAGTTCGGCATAACATGCAACCGAAGCCGCAGATATGGCGGCTTCGGTTTTTAATCCATCTCTTCCTTCACCACTTCTAGAAATCGTTCTTTGGTAATCGGGATGTTTTCACGAACTTGAACCGGATCCAATTTGCGGGTGATTTCCACCAGCTTGCCCATTCCTTCATCTGTTGTTTGCTCAAGCAACAATACCTTCGTGATGTCCGGTAGAAATCCGAGAAGCATAACACGGTCCGGTCTATAAAGGAGTGCCAGGTGTTGGACGTCGCCCGGTTGAATTGGGACAGGCAGCTTGATAAGGATGATTATTCTGCCTTTGGGCAATTCAATAAATTCATGATTTAATCCATATGGGATAACTTTCGACTCCTGTCGCAGACGTTTTCCCGCTTCATCCCAGTAAAATTGTAAAAATTTATTACCGTCCCGTTGGAGTAGCGCAATGAACTGGAGTGCGGCTGAATGGAAAAGGTCTGGAATCGCCTGAAAACAGAAGAGTTGGTTTTGAGAGGGTGAAGATTCATTCATATAGATCTAAGTTCTATGTAGTTGATTATTACATAAACACAACTTGCCCAAAAGTGCCCTTAGCTCTTTGTAGAATGAGGTCGCTCCTCAACAAAAGATAGATGAAAGTTAAACAACAACTCCCGCTTTTCAGCGGGAGTTGTAATGAGGCAATGGACTGGTTAGACCAGATTGACTCGGGCGGCTTGCATTCCCTTTTGGCCTTTTTCAATGGAGAATTCCACTTTTTGACCTTCTTCGAGAGAACGATAACCGTCGGCCTGGATGGCGGAAAAATGAACGAATACGTCGGGGCCATTTTCCTGGGCAATAAAGCCATAACCTTTGGAGCTGTTGAACCATTTTACGGTTCCAATAACACGATCAGACATTTCTTTTCTTCCTTTATAAATAAATCAGATTAAAAACGGCGAGGTCCACCGCTACCGCGGTTTGTACCCTGGCCGCCACGACCAAATCCACCTCGAGAATCACGGCGGGGGCCACCAAAGCCACCACGATCCGAATCTTCACGAGGACGCGCCGGATTGACTTTCAATTCACGGTTGCTAAGTTGGTAACCGTTGAACATGCTCACAGCCTTCTCTGCGTCAGCAGAGGTGTCCATTTGCACGAAGCCGAACCCCTTGGAGGTTCCTGTCATCCGGTCTTTAATGAGATCCACCGAATTTACTGTCCCTGCTTGCGAAAACAGAGTGCGTAAATCTTCTTCTGTGGTGGAATATGGCAAATTGCCTACATACAGTTTCGTTTCCATCATCCTTTTCCTGATCACTCGACCTTAGGTCGAAAAAAGAGCCGCTCACCTGATTTTCTGGTCGCGCGGCATTTGCACACAAGCCCTACTTCAAGGCAAAAATATTATAACCTGATTCACTAATTAATAATAGGGTTAGAATATTGGTTTTATAGAAGGTTTTTCTCCAATTTGTCAACATATTCTGTAAATGATTTGATTCATTGCATTTCTCATGATAAAACACTAGTATTGATTTTTCGTTACCATTCCACCCTCCTGAGGTAAAGAACATGAACAATATGGCCGCTCTGCCCAATTCGCTTGACTCCATACGAAGCAGATGGAATGAGAAGCGATTCCCATCCACCCGACCATGGTGGATGCTGGTTTCACGCAGTATCCTTTTTCTGTCCATTCAAGGCGTAATCGCTATCCTCTACATACTTTCTGGCAGCTCTCACGCCTGGGAAGACTCGATCCGGTGGTGGCTGGTCGGAGTGACCATTACCAATCTGATTTCATTATGTTTATTGGTCATCGCCGCCCGCGCGGAAGGAATCCGATTTTGGGATTACTACCGGGTAGAAAAACATAAGATCGGAAAAGAATTGCTGATTCTGGGTGGTCTTTTTCTCATCGGGGGACCTCTTGCCTATTTCCCCAACCCGCTTCTCGCAACGCTGTTGTGGGGAGACCCAATCGTTCCTTTCAATATGATGTTCCTGCCCCTTCCGGGTGCAATCAAATATCTGTTAATTGTTATATTCCCCATTTCAGTCGCACTGACCGAAATTCCCACCTATTACCTGTATGTGATGCCACGGCTTGAAGCAATCGGCTTGGGAAGATGGGGATCATTGATAATTACAACTGTCGTTCATTCACTTCAGCATGTATTCTTTCCATTTATACTGGATGGAAAATTTATTCTATGGCGTGCGGTCATGTTCCTGCCATTCGCAATATTTACTGGTTTATTGATCCGGTGGAGACCCAAACTCGCGCCGTATATGCTTGTTATGCATGGTCTAATGGATCTATCATTACCGTTTTTTATCCCTATACAGTAAAATGAAGAAGTCCCGGAAAAGTAGAAAATCTTATGACTGATGAAAAAAGTGATTTTGTAATTGAAGCAGTGCATTATCAACCAGACGGGTGGATCGATTTCGTCAGGCTCTATGAACGGAGGGGGTCCTCCTATTCCGATATCGTGCTTTGCAATCGCGAAAAAATTCTCCGCATTCTGAAAACTCACAAAGTGATCTACACAGGAGTGCGTTTATCCGGTTTAGCTTCCACATTTCGGTTGGATAGTCGGGTGAAAATGGATAAATCTTCAAATAAAATGGTGCTCCACAACACCGACGAGATTCCAGACATTGATCTGCTGTTGAATGTACCCGTCCTCTAAGGATTTATTATTTTGCCGGACCCATTCCTCTCCATCATATTCCCTGCTCATAATGAGGAAATCAGGCTGATTCCCGCACTGGATCAGACGATTGCTTATCTGGAGTCCCAGACATTCACCGCGGAGATTATAGTCATCGAAAACGGCAGCACCGATCAAACACTCACCATTGCTGAAGCGTACACCGCTACTCACCCATCAGTTCAGGTGTACCACACAGATAAAGCCGGAAAAGGGTTGGCGATCCAACGCGGGATGCTTTCCGCCCATGGAGATTACCGGTTCGCTTGTGACGTCGACCTATCAATGCCCATTTCTGAGATCAATCGGTTTATACCTCCCTTGCTTTCTGAAGATATTGTTATCGCATCACGCGAAGCATCCGGCGCAATTCGGTACAACGAACCTGGATACCGGCATTTTATTGGTCGAATCTTCAATGGGTTGGTACGGTTGATCGCCCTGCACGGTATTCGCGATTCTCAATGTGGGTTTAAGTGCTTCTCCCGTAAAGCAGCGGAAGAGTTGTTCCCCCTCCAGACGATTATGGGATGGACATACGACGTGGAGATCCTCTTTATCGCTCGTAAAAAGAAATACAAAATAGTAGAGATCGGTATCCCCTGGTACCACGACCCAAATTCGAAAGTGCGAGTCCTGCGAGAACTCGATCCGAATGCTTGCAGATCTCTTCTTAATTCGCTGGAACCACGTCAAAGGAAGCTATGCGCCAAAAAGCTGAAACAATACTTCTTCCGCCTCATCCAGACCTTACCTTTGAGCGAAAGCTATGGAAGGCAGGATACCCGTATCTCGCGGGAATTGATGAAGCTGGTAGAGGGGCGTGGGCTGGTCCGGTTGCTGCCGCTGCGGTTATTTTTGATGAGGTTGACGTCATGCCAGTAATCCTGGAACAAGTCAACGACTCGAAAAAGTTATCAGCAAAGCAGCGGGAGCGTTTAGCTTTGGACATTAAAGCGTATGCTGCCTGTTGGGGCGTGGGTTTCGCTTCTGCAGATGAGATCGACAGTATTGGAATCCTTCCCGCTACCAGGCTTGCCATGAAACGGGCTGTCTCAAGTCTCGCCATTTTCCCCGTCCATTTACTGTTGGATTATGTGAAGATCCCCGATGTTGCCATACCACAAACCTCACTTGTGAAGGGTGACGCGCGCTGCGTATCCATTGCAGCTGCCTCCATTTTAGCCAAGACCGCCCGGGACCACGTAATGAATGAACAGGACCAACTCCATCCAGGCTATGGATGGTCAACCAATAAAGGGTATGGCACGGCGGCTCATCGGAGTGCCATCCAATCGCTTGGTTTGACGCCAATTCACCGCCGTAGTTTTCGTCCGATGTTGGATAATTCTATCTAGTCAATTTTCTCCACTGGTATATCTGCCATCACATCTCCAAATTTCTTCTTCTCCGGAGAGAAGAGGAACTTTGTCACCTCTGCCGCAACAGAAGGTATAGCCAATAGTGGCAGTATCTCTGCCCACTGTGCCCAACCAAGAGGCAGAGTGTTGAATATGTCATTCAAGCCCGGTATGTATATAACAGCCAGGATCAAAACAAGCGAGGCTAAAACTGCGATATTCATCCACTTGTTTGTGAACAAGCCGATCTTGATGATCGGATAGTATTCTGATCGCGCGGTAAATGCTCTGAGCAATTCAGAGCAGCTCAGTGTTACAAATGCCATTGTTTCAGCGAAGGCAATATGCTGCGGGTCGACTACGCGACCGATGTAATAAGCGCCCAACGTCACCGAGGTAATGGCTATTGTTTGAACTAATATCCCCAACCGCATATACCGATTGATAATATTTTCTTTTGGTGGTCGGGGTGGTTGTAACATAATGTCTGGATCACCCTTTTCTGTCCCGAGAGCGAGCGCCGGCGCACCGTCTGTCACCAGGTTCAACCATAATAACTGGATCGCGGTCAATGGAGACGGCCAACCAAATACTGTCGCGAGAAATATGACCAGGATCTCGGCCATATTACAGGAGATCAGGTAGTAGACAAACTTGCGTATGTTGCTATAGATCACCCGTCCCTGTTCGACCGCGGAGACGATGCTGACGTAATTGTCATCAGTCAAGACCATATCGGCGGTCTCTTTTGCGACATCGGTCCCGGTTATTCCCATGGCCACTCCAATATCGGCCAATTTGATCGCAGGGGCGTCGTTCACACCATCTCCCGTCATAGCTACAACATCATCATTCGCACGCAACGCTTCCACGATTTTCATTTTGTGTTCGGGTGAGACACGCGCGTACACATCCGTCAATTTGACTTCTTCACGCATCTCGTCCGGCGTCAGGTCGTTGATCTCTGCTCCAGTACGGACCCGGCGGCCCTTTCCAAGCAAACCGATCGATTCGGCTATCGCTCTGGCTGTGTTTGGATAATCTCCCGTAATCATGATGGTTCGGATGCCGGCTTCTTTCGCCCTGAGTAACGCTGGTTTTACTTCCGGTCTGGGTGGATCGATCATCCCTACTAGGCCAGCGAAAACCAAATCTTTTTCCAATGTGGCACTGGCGATCTCTTCAGGTTTATCTGGAACCAACCGGTATGCCAGGCCGAGCACGCGCAATGCCGATTGGGTCATTTCATCATTGGCTTCGATGATCATCGCCCGTATCTCATCAGTCAGTGAGGGTGTTGATCGGTCGTCCATAGCCTGGTAATGAGAACACAGCTTGAGGACTTCATCAGGGGCGCCTTTGACCGCGATGGCGTACCATTCCTTTTTATCTGCGCCATAAACCGGGGAGAAATCGCTGTCATCAGGATGCTTTACCGCATGCACTGTGACCATTCTTTTCCGAACCGAGTCAAATGGAATTTCTTCTTCCCGGGGGTATGCCTTGAGCATTCCGGAAACAGTGGCACCGGCTTTGGCTGCAGCAACCAGTAACGCTCCCTCGGTGGGATCACCAACCATTCGGAAGGTGGAGGCTCCGCCGTTTCCCTCTTCCAGTTGGGCGTCGTTATTCAATACGCTTACCCAGAGAGCTGTGAAGACCGCGGGATATTTGTTCAACTCAACGGTTTTACCTGCGATGGAAAACTCACCGTCAGTGGAATAACCAGAACCGGACACATCCACAAAATGCCTATCTACCCAAAGGCGGGTGACGGTCATTTCATTTTGGGTCAAGGTACCGGTCTTATCCGAACAGATGACAGTGGCAGATCCCAATGTCTCCACACTGGCCAGTTTCCGAATAAGGGCATGCCGTTTGACCATTTCGCGCATCCCCAATGCCAGCGATATTGTGACAATCGCGGGTAGACCTTCTGGAACCGCTGCGATAGCCAGGGAGACGGCGATCATAAATGTATCGACGATGGCTTGCACGTCGTTGTGATTACGGATGACGCCCACCGCAAAAACTAGTCCGCAAATGACCAGTGCGCCAATTCCCAACAATTTCCCCAGCTCTTCAAGTCTTTTTTGGAGCGGTGTTTCTTCCATCCCCACCGATTGGAGCATGGTGGCGATCAAGCCCAGTTGGGTATGCATCCCTGTACTGACGACAACCCCTTTGCCGCGGCCGTAGGAAATTAATGTTCCCATAAATGCGGTATTTTTTCGGTCGCCCAGTGGGATCTCACGTTCGAGTGAATCCAGGGCAGATTTTTGCACCGGGAGGGATTCTCCGGTAAGCGCCGCTTCTTCCACCTTAAGATTTACGGCTTCTACCAGGCGGATGTCCGCCGGGACATAGTTGCCCGCCTCCAGGAAAATCACATCCCCAGGAACCAGTTGGGGCGCCGGAACTGATATCCGTTTACCACCCCGCAATACCTGCGCTTCAGGCGAAGCCAGCTTCTTTAACGCTGCCAACGCTTGTTCTGCCCGGCTCTCCTGTACCACACCCAGGATCGCATTCAAGACGACGATCGCGATAATCGCAGCGGCTTCGACATATTCTCCCATCACAGCCGAAATAACGGATGCTACAATCAACAAAATCACGACAAAGCTCTTTAGTTGGTCCAGGACCATACGAAGAAAACCTGGCCTTGGAGCTTCCTGCAGTTGATTAAATCCGTATTGCTTACGACGGTTTTCAACTTCTGACGAACTCAGACCATCTTGCAGTCGGGTATCCAATTGAACCAGGACTTCTTCCTGGCTGAGGGCATGCCAATGCACTTGTATGTCGGCGTCAGTCGAGCGGATTTCGTTCTCTGGTGTGAGCACTATCTCTCTCTCCTACATAGAAAGTCAAGTCGATTTATGAATCTTATTCAAATTCGCTGAATTATCCATACTTTTCACTATCAAAGACTATCAATCGAAAAAAAGCGTCAACTAATGGATCTATCACAATCCATTAGTTTAGTATTTTAAATGAATAGTGTCACTACATTATTACGTCGTAAAAGCTGATCATATTACGGTTCGATCCGGGTCCCAGCAGGGATTACTGCTTCCTTCGGGATGACAACGATCCCATCGCGTACGAACCACGGATCCGCATCAATATCCGTACCTCTTGGGAAGGGTTTTATGGTAACGCCTGCACCCAGACGGGCATTTTTATCAATAATCGCACCTTCGATCAGGCATCCCGGGCCAATTCCAATAGGGATGATATTCTTCTTCGGCCTGAGTATTCCCTCATAATAATCAGCTCCCATGAGAATGCTATCGATGATTACAGCCCCGTCTTCGATCTGACTCCTGAGCCCGACCACGGAATGGCGAATTTTCGCCCTTTCAATCCGGCATCCTTCGGTTAATAAAACATCTTCCAAGGTACTATCGATCACCCTTGAACCAGGAAGGAACAACGGCGCAGTGTAAATGGGTCGGTCGGCATCAAATAGGTCAAAGGGTGGATGTTCAGTGGCGAGGGCAAGGTTAGTTTCGTAAAATGAGCGAATTGTTCCAATATCCTCCCAATACTCATTAAAGTTATATCCGTATACACGATGACCTTTGATCGCATGCGGTATCACATCTTTACCGAAATCGGGAAAATCGTCTTTCTCCACCAACTCCAATAGAAGTTCTGTGTTGAACATATAAATGCCCATCGAACCCAGGTATGGTTTCCTGGGATCGTCCCGGCTAACCATCTTTTTTAACACTTCAGGATCGGTGGGTTTTTCGGCAAAGTTTTTGATCCGATGGTTATCGTCCACTTTCAAAATACCCAGGCGGAAGGCTTCAGACTTAAATACCGGTTGGACCGCCACCGTAATTTCCGCATTCTTTTCCCAATGGAACGCTGCCATAGCCGCATAATCCATCCGGTAGAGATGATCTCCTGCCAGTATCAGGACATATTTTGCATTGGATGCGCTGATCTGAAAAAGCTGTTTCCGCACCGCGTCCGCCGTTCCCTGATACCAATCTGAGGATGACATGGTCTGTTCTGCCGCCCAAACCTGTACCCAACCGGTGTGAAACGCATCGAAGCTATAGGTTCGAGTGATATGGCGGTGAAGGGAGACGGAGTTGAATTGTGTCAACACAGCGATACGATAAATGGACGAATTAATGCAGTTACTGATTGGCACGTCGATCAGCCGATATTTTCCACCCATCGGGACAGCCGGCTTGGAGCGCAACTTGGTTAACGGGTAAAGTCTGGATCCTCGTCCGCCGCCTAAAATCACCGCCAGGATTTCATTTAATGACCCCATATGCCTCCATTGTTCAATTGATTTTAGAATACACGACAGAAGACTTCGCGTCAACAGAGTAACTATCCATAAATTTTGTTCACTGACTTGGGTTGATTTCTAAGAGTTCGATTAAGACCCTGCTTATGCTTGGACAAAGCAACGACCCTGTATCGAGTGTGATCTATGCTTAATTTGGGTCTCCGATTCAACAGCCAGATTTTTCCGGGCTGTTAATAGTATATCTATGGGCTTCATCGATTTCGAATAATCGTTGGAGGAAAAATGATCATCCGAATTAAAAACAAAAAACAGCCGCTTCCCTCAGAAATTACCCCGGAAAAGGATTACCTTAGCCGAAGACGATTCCTGAAAACAGCAGGATACATTGGCGCCGCTGCCGCGCTTGCCGCTTGTGCGCCAACCGTAAACTCAGTAAAACCTACTCCGATGGGTGTGGAAGCCACGATACGAGATGAATTTGGGGATATTTCTACGCCATTTGATTACGTATCCGGCTATAACAATTTTTACGAATTTACAACTGACAAAGAGGGTGTTGCACCGATGTCTGCCGGGTTTACAACCGAGCCGTGGCAAGTGGAAGTTGGCGGTTTGGTCAACAATCCCCGCACATTCGGGCTTGAGGATATCTTAAAAGAGTTTGACCAGGAAGAAAGAGTGTACCGGCTTCGGTGCGTGGAGGGGTGGTCAATGGTGATCCCCTGGGAGGGATTCTCTTTGTCCAACCTACTTAAGAAAGTCGAACCGACCTCAGACGCTAAATATGTATATTTTGAGACGGTGCTTCGACCGGACGAGATGCCCGGGCAGAGACAGCCCTATTATCCCTGGCCGTATACTGAAGGTCTCCGTCTGGACGAGGCGATGAATCCTCTCGCCTCTCTGGTTACCGGAGTGTATGGGAAGGCTTTACCCCCTGCCAATGGCGCCCCCATTCGTCTGGTTGTTCCATGGAAATACGGGTTTAAAAGCATCAAATCTATCATAAAGATAAACCTAACCGCTGAACAACCCAAGACTCTATGGAACACGATCGCTCCGGATGAGTATGGGTTTTATTCGAATGTCAACCCCAAGAGACCCCACCCGCGCTGGTCACAAGACTCAGAGCGCAGGATCGGGGAAGGTAGCCGGCGCGATACATTGATGTTCAACGGATATGAAACTCAGGTAAAAGACTTGTACGCTGGAATGGATCTATATAAAGATTACTAGGGACGCGGATGAATGACCGGCAAAACAAGATCAAAAAGATTTTCCGCTACGCGATGCATATTGGGGCATGGTTGCCACTCATTGTGCTGGTCATCGACTATTTTACCCACAACCTGACAGCAAATCCGATCCAGGCGGCATCTCAACGAACTGGTAGAACGGCTATCACCCTCCTGACGCTCTCCCTATCAGGAACACCACTTCAGCTTATCACTGGCATAAACTACTTCAAGACGTTTCGTAAACCGCTTGGGCTTTATGCATTTATGTACGCTGTAATTCATTTTGTCAATTTCATGGTGTTCGATTATGGTCTCGTCACGCGCCGGATTCTACGACAATTCATCGAAAAGCCGTATATCTGGTTCGGTCTCACAACGTTGATCATCCTGACCCTGATGGCGCTCACTTCCTATAAATGGTGGAAGGTGAAAATGGGTAAGAATTGGAAACGCCTCCACCGGTTGGTCTATGTGGCAGGCATTGTGGTCATTATCCATGATTCGTTAGCCCAAAAAGCAAACCTTCTTCAGTTTCGCGGAAATATACTCCTCCCAGTGATCTATGGCTCAGTGATAGCCATCCTACTGATCATTCGTCTGCCATGGATCAAGCATTGGATATTGCAAAGGAGAATGGGGAAGCCTAGTCCTCCAATAGAAAAAAATCAGGCTCAACCACAAAGTGTTAAGACTGAAATAAGTCAGTTAGGCTCTGGCCGCTAAGAGCTTACCCTTCCGGGAAGCTCTTATTCTTTCCAGTTTTTCATCACTTCTTGAACTGACCGGTTCAACTCAATTGAGAAATCGGCGGTGAATTTTTGAAAGTAATACCGTTGCGCCAGATTGTCTAACCCGGGCGGGAATTTTCCTGTGGGATAATAGCGTTCCACCAAAGGTTTTTCAAACTCTGCAACCTCTTCCTTTTGGAGGGATTGGTACTGGTTTTGGTGAACGATGAAGCGTTTTGGGAACCGCGGTTGCAACTTCCACCCTTGTTCTTCTTTGGCTGTTCTGCCAAAACATATCATGGTGATGGGGAATACATATCTGGGGAGATTTAATAAATCGCGATGAATTTCATATTTTTCCATCACGTCTCCGATATAACATGATCCAATACCCATAGATTCGGCTGCGATGACTGTTGTTTGTGCTGCAATTAATGCATCACATATAGCTAACAATAGATCACCTTCCTGCGGAAGTCGGATATCTACGCCTCGCTCGGGGCTTTTCTCTGCCACGCCAGAGAAATTAAAATAATCTACCCACCTCTGATAATCCGCCAGAAATAACAGCACCCAGGGGGCTTTTGCAATAAATGGCTGGTCATCGCACGTGCGCGCAAGCTGATCTTTTATGGCCTGGTCAGTTATTTCCAGGATGGTATAGAGCATCATATTTCCTGCCGTCGGCGCTCTCATAGTAGATTGAAGAATGAGGTCTTTTTCGTCTTCGGAAATCGAATCGGGAAGGTATAGCCGAATTGACCGGCGGTTCAACAAAGTTCGGATTGTCTCATTCATCGGATTTTCCTCTCCATTGAGTGTACTTCAAATCAAACTGCTATCGGCTGGGTAATTCGGACCAGTCTGGATTATCACAGGCTATGTTGATAATGTTTGAAACGAGTAGTTGGCTGTCACTTGCTGGGGATAAGGACCGCTCTTCGTTGTAAGAAACTTTCAACAGAGAAAATGGCCAGCGCGACCCAGATAATTCCAAACCCGATCAATCGCTCCCTGGTAAACGGTTCTCCAAACAACAAGACACCCGAGAGGAATTGCAGAGTCGGTGCGATATACTGCAACAAACCCATGGTCGATAGGGGAACACCGCGTGCGCCGATCGAGAAAAGAATGAGCGGAACAGCAGTCACAACTCCAGTGAGAACCAATAAAAGGTTGATCGTCCAGGTCGAATGACCAAACGCACCCACCCCATTAATCTCTTCAATCAGTAGGATTCCCAGCGCCGGCAAGAAGATGGCGCCGGTTTCCAGCGTCAATCCGTGTAGCGATCCAAGCGGGGAGACTTTCTTCACCAGACCGTAGAAACCAAACGAGAAGGCCAAAACCAACGCTATCCATGGGAGGGAACCGTGGCTGATGGTAAGGTAGGCTACTCCAATTACAGCCAATCCGACCGGCACCCACTGCATGGGACGCAGCCTCTCCCGTAAGAAAACCACACCCAATAATACATTGACCAATGGATTAATGAAATATCCAAGGCTGCTTTCGACCACATACCCCCGGGCAATCGCCCAGACATAGGTGAACCAGTTAATTCCCAATAATATCCCAGCGCCGAGGTAGATCATAACCCGTTTGAGCGTGATGGACCTTTTAAACTCAGTGAATTCGCGCCTGATAATTATTAAGAGGATGAGGAAGATGAACGACCAGACCACGCGATGGCTCACCGTTTGGAAGGCAGGAACATTGTGCAGCCATTTGAAGTAGATAGGAAAAATTCCCCACAAGGTATAGGCTGCCAGCGCTGAAATGATGTCTTTTTTCATAAGGTACGATCCAGACAGAAAAGAAGATAGTCCATAATAACAGAAAATCCCCGGAAGGGGATTTAATCAATTTATACCTTTGGTCGGGGTGGGCGGACTCGAACCGCCGACCCCCGCGTCCCAAACGCGGTGCGCTACCAACTGCGCTACACCCCGGCAGGCACGAGTATAATTCGAAGTATGCTCAACCGTCAAGACATACCCTCTTTTGTGCTTCTTCTGATGGTCGGAGGGTGTATAGGAATGGCGATTTCTGCCTGCCAGCCAATCACATGCGATTGTTCCAGTAGTGACCCCAACCGTTACATCTGAACCGGCTACGAGAACGCCACCGCCGCCAATTCCCACATCGCCCGTTGTGCCGACACTCATTCAGACTCCCGCTCCCATCTGTACAGCAACGAAAGGGGATATTCGCAGGGAGATGGTAGAGACCCCCATCCTACCCGGGCAGCTCTTTTACACTATCTACCTGCCGCCCTGTTATTCCGATCAGAAGGAATACCCCGTATTGTACCTATTTCACGGGCTTTCTTATTCTGATGATCAATGGGTCCGTCTGGGGATAACTGATGCCGCGGATCGGTTGATCATAACCGGTGAGATCGATCCCTTGATTATCGTGCTACCCTACAATCCCAATTACGTGAGGCCAGACGAATCCAATTTTGGATCAGCATTAGCGGAAGCACTGATCCCCCATATTGATACACATTACAGCACAATGCTTGATAAAGGAGGCCGAGGGATCGGTGGGCTCTCGCGAGGCGGAGGTTGGGCTTTTGATATATTCCTTAAGTATCCGGATATATTCAGCTCGGTGGGCGGTCACAGTCCGGCGCTTTTCCAACATATACCGGAGCGTTTCCTGGAATTAATGAGGAAAGCGTGGACTGACCAGCGAATCTGGCTTGATGTGGGTGAACAGGATGATGAACTACACTATTTGATACGCGTGGATGAAGATCTCAAGGCGGCGGATATCCCGCATGTATTTATCATTGATCCTGGGGAGCATGATGAGATCTACTGGAAAGCGCATGTGGATGAATATTTAAAGTGGTATGCAGCGAAAAAAAATAGTAATACACCTTAGGAACTAATCTCCGGTTTAATCAACATTACCAATAGTACAACATTAGCGGTAATAATCATCCCAACCTAAATCATACCAGCGCAGGTAATCCTCCAAATTACTGGCCCAGTATGATTCGTTGTGTGTTCCCTGGTTCAGATGCCATTCATGCGGGTAGGAGTATTCAGATAATTTGAGCTCAAAGATTCGGGCTGTATCTTTATAGGGGTCCGCCAGCCCGATATCGATATAAATCCTGGGGAGGTTGTTATCCGTCGTTTTCTTCCGCCACCCGGCCAAACGGTTAATGTCACCCCCAATCTGGGTCAGGCTGTGCCCCCCGATGCTTACAAACATGTCCGGGTGTGCCAGCCCCAAATGCATTGCCCAACCGGATCCACGCGATAATCCTCCAATCGCTCGTCCGGATCTCTCTTTGGATACGGAAAAATGTGATTCGGTCCACGGAATTACTTCATTAAGGAGCGCGTCTCCGAAATGCGATTTCCGGGCATCCTCCAGATACGCTTTTTCCCCGGGCATTACAATGATCATCGGCTTAATTACTCCCGTGTTGATCAGTCGATCGGCTGTTACAAGGATGCCCAACTCTTCCCATTGGTGTTCATTGAACGATTGTCCATGTAATAGATACAGAACCGGGTATGGGGTACTTGCGGCAGGATCGTAGCAAGGTGGTGTGTAAACCAGGACAGGGATTGTTTTTCCCAGCAGTTTGGAATCGACCTCTAACGAAGTTATTTTTCCTGATGACTCCCTGCAAACTATTACAGATGTAGGTGTTGCAGTGGGTAAAATTGAACTGGGATGCTGAGGTAATCCAATAGCAAATAGAGAAATCATCCAGAGATTAAAAGTCAACGCTAACTTGAAAACTGCACCCATAAGCCCTCGCTTTATTTCATTATACTGTTCCGGTTAGAGAGCAAACTTACAGAAAAAGTAGAGATATCAGCGCTGGTATAATTATTCCATGACGCTTTCCATCGAAGAAGTCCAGCATATTGCGCACTTGGCTCGGTTGGAATTGAGCTCCGATGAGGTTTCACGATATCAGAGCCAGTTATCAGCCATTTTGGATTATATATCCATGTTGGAAGAGTTGGATACCTCGATGATACCGCCAACTTCCTCCGTTCTTCCAGGTAGTACGGTATTAAGGGAGGATGAAATTCGTCCGGGCCTGACAACTGCGAAGGCGCTTCAAAATGCTCCCAATCAAGAACAAAATCAATTTAAGGTTCCGCCAGTACTGGATGAATCATGAGCGAACTCGCCAATCTGACACTGGTAGAATCAGCAATCCTCCTTCGACAAGGAAAGATATCGAGCCGTGAACTGACGATGGCTTGCCTTGAGCGAATCAACCTCCTCGACTCGAGCGTTCATGCCTATCTGACCCTAACCATTGAAGAAGCCCTTTTCCGCGCCAACCGGGCGGATTTTTTGTTTTCTGGGCATGATCCAAACGATCCTGAGCCGCTTTCACCCTTGTTGGGTCTACCCATCGCAATTAAAGATGTCCTTGCCTTATCAGGCGTCCGCTGTACCTGCGGCTCGAAGATCCTCAAAAACTATATTCCCCCCTTTACCGCCACCAGTGTGGATAAATCGATCGAGCAAGGGGTCGTCATTCTTGGGAAAACGAATACCGACGAATTCGCGATGGGCTCCTCGACTGAAAACTCAGCTTTTGGTCCGACCCATAACCCCTGGGATTTGGAATCCGTTCCCGGTGGTTCGAGCGGTGGATCTGCTGCTGCCGTTTCTTCCGGGATGGCGCTGGCAGCCCTCGGAACGGATACGGGTGGAAGCATCCGGCAGCCGGCTGCGTTTTGCGGTCTGACCGGTTTAAAAACGACCTATGGTCGGGTCTCTCGCCATGGATTGATCGCGTATGGATCGTCTTTGGACAGCGTCGGCACACTCACCCGGACCGCTGCTGATTCGGCTCTCCTTTTCAGCGCGATCGCCGGGCATGATCCGTTCGATTCCACCTCTGTTAGTTTGCCCGTACCGGAAATACGGCTAACCAAGAGCATCGATCTCAGACAATATCGGATCGGGATTCCCGAGGAATATTTTATTGCCGGTATCCAACCGGATGTGGAGGTGGCTGTCAAAAATGCCGTCGCAACCTTTGAGCAGATGGGCGCACAGATCATCCCCATCCATCTACCCCACACCCGCTTTGCCCTTCCGGTTTATTACCTCGTCGCACCCGCAGAAGCGTCCGCCAACTTGGCTCGTTTTGATAGCGTTCGATATGGGCATTATCATCCAATGGACTCCTATATTGAACAATATAAAGTAAGCCGGGGAGAAGGTTTTGGACCTGAGGTTAAACGCCGCATCATGCTGGGTACATACGCGCTATCTGCAGGGTATTACGATGCTTATTACGGAAAGGCACAAAAAGTCCGGACGTTGATCAAGCGTGATTTCGAAGATGCCTTCATGAAAGTGGACGCGATCGCTGCTCCTGTTGCGCCAACAACCGCTTTTAAGATTGGTCAGCATGGAGAAAATCCATTGTCCATGTATCTGGAAGATATTTTTACGCTACCCGCCAACCTGGCGGGGATTCCCGGCATCGCCTTTCCGGTTGGACAAGACACCAATCATCTTCCAATTGGGATGCAGTTGATGGGAAAACCATTTGACGAAATGACACTTTTGCAATTGGTCCACAGTTACCAGATGGATACAACCTGGCACACCTTAAGACCTGAACTAAAGAGTATCACCGCATAAAGTTTCCAATAACAGTATTCACATGGAGCGATTATGACAGCAAAATTACCGAAAACAACTGCAAATCTGATGAGCATGACCTGGTCTGACTTTGAATCCATGTACCTTGATTTGGAGAAGAATGAGATCACCCGAGAAAACGTGGATGGATGGCTGACTGATTGGTCGCGTGTCTCAGAATGTGTGGATGAGCAATACAATCGGTTGCTGGTTGCCACTGCGATCAACACCGCGGATCAGGCGGCGGAACAAAAAATGACCAATTTCCTGGATGAGATATTTCCAAACGCAATTACGCATGAGCAAAATCTAAAAGAGAAATTGCTTGCCACCCGGCTGGAACCTGCGGGGTTTGATATTCCTCTACGAAACATGAATGCGGAAACGAAACTATACCGGGAAGAAAACCTGCCCTTACAAACGCAAGAACAAAAATTCTCCAACGAGCTGGATAAAGTGTTGGGGGCTCAAACTACCGATTGGAATGGGGAAGAAAAAACAGTATATCAATTGGATCCTTTCCGCCAGAGTAGTGACCGCGCCATACGGGAAAAAGCCTGGACTGCCATTATGTCCCGTCAATTCGCTGACCGGGATGCCATCAACAATCTCTGGGTAAAACAGATGGAATTGCGCTTGAAGATGGCTAAAAACGCAGGGAAGCCGGATTATCGTTCCTACGCCTGGCAGAAGTATTATCGGTTTGATTACTCCCCTCAAAATTGCCTGGATTTTCACAATGCCATAGAACAAGTTGTAGTTCCGGTGGTCTCCAAACTCCTCAAGAGTCAGAAGGAGAGACTGGGCGTGGATATTCTGCGTCCCTGGGATATGGACCTAAAGGTGTATGTTGATCCGCAGGGACGACCTCCCCTGGCTCCTTTCAAAAATGTGGAAGAGCAAATTGCCAAAACCCAGAATATCTTCAACCATGTTGATCCTGTTTTGGGTGGTTACTTCCGCCAGATGATAGATGGAAAACTGACCGATATTCCCAATCGGAAGAATAAAGCACCGGGAGCATTTTGCACCAGCTACAACCTGGTAAGGAAGCCATTCATTGTGTGTAATTCTGTAGGCACACATAATGATGTCACAACTTTGATCCATGAATCCGGGCATGCATTTCATGTGTTCGAATCCGCTCACCTGCCTTACATGGCCCAATTAAATGTCACCATGGAATTTGCCGAGGTGGCGTCCATGGGGATGGAATTGCTCGCATCTCCCTATTTGGGTGAAGAGTTCGGTGGGTTTTATTCAAAGCGCGATGCGGCTCGTGCGCTGAGTGAGCAGCTCATAACCAGTTTGATCTTCTGGCCGTATATGTCGGTAGTGGATTCATTCCAGCACTGGGTATACGAGAACCCAAGACTGGGCGCCGATCCTGATCAATGCGATATCGAGTGGGGAAAGTTGTGGGACCGATTTATGCCAGATCAGGACTGGACTGGCTATGAGGATTTTAAGAAAACTGGCTGGCACCGTAAACAACATATCCACCAGATCCCCTTCTATTACATTGAATATGGGTTGGCACAATTGGGTGCGGTTCAAGTCTGGGCAAACGCGTTAAAAGACCAGCATAAAGCGGTGAACGATTATCGACGCGCGCTTGCATTTGGTGGAACTGTCCCATTGCCGGTTCTGTATCGATCCGCCGGAGCAAAATTGGCGTTTGATGCAGCCACCCTGAAAACGCTGGTTGACCTGATGCTCTCCGAGATCGAGCGACTCGATCAAATTCAACGATAAACTGGAGCTGTCATGGAATTGCTCTGGCAAATTTTCTTGTTGTTTACCCGGGTAGCCCTGTTCAGTTGGGGAGGTGGTCCGGCTTCCCTGGCGTTGATGCAGCGTGAAGTAACCAGCGTTGGCTGGGTGACCGCACCCGAATTCGCGGACGCGGTTGCATTTGGCAACGCACTCCCAGGTCCCATATCGCCACAGGTTTCAGCCTTTATTGGATACAAATTGGCTGGTATTTGGGGAGCCGTAGCCGCAGTCATTGGAACGGTCGTACCCGCAACCCTGCTTATGCTTGTCCTGGTCATCTTTTTCTATGGCATCAAGGATAGCAAAGCAATTGCCGCCATGTTATCTGCGGTCAGGCCTGTGGTGGTTGGGCTTCTGCTCTGGACAGCCTATGAAATGGCGATGACGGTTTTTAACATCCGCAAATTTGGACCGTTGCAGGCTTTTACGCTGGGTTGGGATAAGTTATTGATTGCCCTGGTGGCTTTCGGATTATTAGTTTTTACCAGGATCAACCCTGTTTACATCATTCTTGGGGCGGCAGGACTGGGTTTCGCTATTTATCGATAGGTGACAATTTACAAACAGATGTGCGCTTAACAAGAGGGAAAAAGCAGATGAAAGAAACGCTGAAAATTGCTATACCAATGGCTGGACTGGGCTCCCGAATGCGACCTCATACCTGGTCCAAACCCAAACCGCTCATACAAGTCGCGGGGAAGACCGTCCTCGACCATTTGCTTGAGAGTTTTAAAACCCTGCCCGAGCCGGAAAATGTGGAGCTTATATTCATTATTGGTTACCTCGGCGATCAAATTCGCGAATATATGGGAGAACGCTACCCCAACGTGAAAGCGCATTATGTAGTTCAGGAACAGATGCAGGGGCAATCCCAAGCGTTATGGCTGGCAAAGGATTACCTCCACGGGCCAATGATGGTGGTCTTTTCAGATACGTTAGCTGAAACAGATTTTTCCGTCCTTGGGACAACCGACCTGGATGGAATTGCCTGGGTCAAACGGATGGAAGATCCGCGTCGTTTTGGTGTCGCCGAAATCAATGCCGATGGCTATGTGACCCGTATGGTGGAAAAACCAACCGTGATGGATAACAACCGGGTAGTCATTGGATTGTACTATTATCGCGATGCAAAGATGATCATGTCAGCGATCCAGACTCAACTGGAAGTCGGTCGTACCTTCAAAGGAGAGTATTTCCTGACTGAAGCGACCAATATCTATCTGGAACGCGGCGCAAAGATGAAAACCATGGAAGTAGATATCTGGTTGGATGCGGGTACGCCGGAAGCCATCCTGGAAACAAACCAATTTATGCTGGATCATGGCAGGGCTAACAATCCCGTCTTCCCACCCGAAGCCAGGGTGACCATTCATCATCCAGTCAACATTCATCCCGAGGCAGTGATCCGGTCTTCAGAAATCGGTCCGTATTCATCCATTGCCAAGGGCTGCACTGTGGAAGGGAGTACTCTCAGCGACACGATTGTTGACGCGGGTACGACAATAAAAGCGTCCGTTTTGAACAAATCGCTGATCGGGCGAAATACTCTCGTGGATGGAGCGAAGGGCAGCCTGGATATCGGAGATACCTGCCGGGTTGTATGCAGGAAATAAATGTTGTTTGCCGGTCCGATGATAGTTACCCACAGCGACCGGTTGCATTTGATTGGGGAGACGAAAAATTGGAGATCAAATCCATCATTTCGCGCTCCCGTCTACCGGATGGATTGATTTTTCGGGTAATTACCAACAAAGAACGGGTTTTTAAGCTATATTATCAGGAAGAGAAAGCACTCTGGTCAGGGCAGGAAGAGTAAGCAATCCATTCTGCAATTCAAGGAGATCCAATGCGCGAATCGTACATCTCGAAGCGTGTGGCGACACTCAAGCCATCGGGAATCCGGAAATTCTTTGACATTGCTGCAACGATGCAGGATGTCATCTCCCTGGGGATCGGGGAGCCAGATTTTACTACACCTAAGCCGATCCTGGAAGCAGGGATCCAATCCCTTCGGAATGGGGATACTCATTACACCTCGAACGCAGGAATTCTGGAAGTCAGACAGGCTCTCGGCGCCCATCTGCAACGGATGTATGGTGTAACCTACCAACCTGAAACGGAAATAATCCTAACGGTCGGAGTCAGTGAAGCGCTTTATCTGGCATTCACTTCAATCCTTGAGCAGGGTGACGAGGTGATCATCCCAACCCCCTGTTTTGTCTCTTACCAGGCAGAAGTCATTCTTGCTGGCGGTGTGCCCGTTGAGATTCCCTGCCGGATGGAAAACCAGTTCAATCCCGATCCGGATGATATTGAAAGAGCCATCACCTCACGCACGAAAGCCATTTTGATCGGTTACCCGAACAACCCCACCGGCGCTGTCGCTTCGCGGGATGTGATGATCCGGATTGCAGCCCTGGCAGAAAAACACGATATCATCGTGATCTCGGATGAGATCTATGACCGTCTCGTGTATGGGGTGGAGCATGTTTGTTTCCCGGCTCTGGATGGCATGCATAGCCGCACTATTTTATTGGGTGGTTTCAGCAAAGACTATGCCATGACCGGCTGGCGTATTGGGTATGCGGCTGCTCCGGCAGAATTTATCAGAGCCATGGTCCGGGTTCACCAATACACCATCATGTCCGCCCCCACCATGAGTCAACGAGCAGCTCTCGAGGGATTGCTCCATGGAGAGAAACACGTTCAGGAGATGGTGGCAGAATATGACCGCCGGCGCACCTTCCTGGTTGCCGGACTCAATCGCCTGGGTCTGACCACGGTTGAACCACATGGCGCCTTCTATGCATTTCCCCGCATTACCGTTAGTGGGCTGGATGAAGAGACCTTCGCCGAACGCTTGCTGCATGAAGAGAAGGTGGCGTTGGTCCCAGGAAATGCGTTTGGCGCAGGCGGAGAAGGCTTTGTCCGTATCTCCTATGCCACCGCGTTTGAAAAGATAGAAGAAGCCCTGCACCGCATGGAAAAATTCATGCGGAGGCAAGGATAATTCCATAGAATCGCTTAGATTTACATGAACTGGGAAACCGTCATCGGTCTGGAAGTCCACACAGAATTAAAGACCGTTTCAAAGATGTTCTGCGGATGTCCGGTGGTGGATGTCATTTACGCGCCACCCAACAGCGCGGTCTGTCCGGTTTGCCTGGGTATGCCCGGAACATTACCTGTTTTGAATCGTCAGGCAGTCGAACTCGGAATCCGTGCAGCGTTGGCATTGGATTGCGAGATCAAACCCACCAGTATTTTTGCACGGAAGAATTATTTTTACCCTGACCTGCCCAAAGGGTATCAGATCTCACAATACGAAGAACCTCTGGCTGTAAACGGACACTTGACCATTAAGACCAGCAAGGGGGAAAAGTTGATTCGCATTCGCCGGGCGCACTTGGAAGAAGATACCGGCAAGCTGACCCATGTCCATCGGGAGAAAGATCCCTGTACATTGGTCGACCTCAATCGAGCCGGGATCCCTCTGCTTGAGATCGTCACCGAGCCGGACATGCGGACTGTGGAGGAAGCGCGTGAGTACTCCATCGCGTTACGGGCGATTCTGCGTTATATCGGCGTAAGCACCTGCGACATGGAAAAAGGCGCTATTCGCTTTGAGGCGAATGTCTCCATCCGCCCTACCTGTACGGAATTGTTGAATACCCGGACCGAGATCAAGAATCTGAACAGCTTCAAGGCGTTGGAACGTTCGATCACGTATGAGATCCAACGTCAGATACAGGTGGTTGAATCTGGCGGCCGGGTGATACAGGAGACAGTCGGTTGGAATGACGCGGAAGGATACACTTTTTCCCAACGAAATAAAGAGGAAGCGCACGATTATCGCTATTTCCCCGAACCGGACCTACCTCCATTGGTGATCGATTCCAATTGGCTGAAACAGATCAAACACGACCTGCCGGAGCTACCCGAACGCAAGCTATTCAGATTCATCCAGCAATATGGCCTGAGCGATTACGACGCACGGATTCTGTCCGCTGATCCCTGGCTGGCGGAATATTATGAGGCCATCCTTTTGGACAGAGAAGATATACAACCCAAGACCGCCGCCAACTGGATTACCGGTGAGTTGTTGAGCCTGATGAAAAACGCAAACCTGGAAACAGATCGCATTCCCATTCCTGCTGATCGTATGGCTGGATTGATTCGGGCAGCAGGGAGGGGACAGATCAATCTGAGCATAGCGAAGAGTGTGCTGGAAGACATGTTCATATCCGGGAAAGATGCAGATCAGATCATCCTCGAGAAAGGCTTTTCGCAGATCGTAGATGAATCTTTCCTTCAAACCCTGATCGATGACACCATACGCGAGAACCCAAAAGAGACAGCCAGTTATCTGGCCGGAAAAGAGACCCTCTCCAACTGGTTCTTCGGTCAGGTGATGGCAAGCACAAAGGGCCAGGCATCACCTGAATTGGTTCGCAAGCTATTGAATATTGCGCTGACGAATCTGAAAACCAAATCATCTGATTAATTAGATGAAAGAGGATGGACATCACACAGGATTCTGCCGTTAATCATATTGACGTGTTTTAGTTCTTCCTGTATCCTTTAATTGTAGCGTGGACAGGTGTCGAATATGATCCTATTGCAACTTATCCGGTCGCAAGCAAGTTCATAATAACCAGCGGGCATTCCGATATGCCCGCTATTTTTTTTGTCCATAGCCCAATTCCACATCTTGAGAGGAGATACCAATGGCAGTAACAACCAATGCGTTTGAAATGGCGCAGCGTCAGTTTGATCATGTTGCCGGTCTACTTAAGCTCGATCCACAGGTGAGCGAAGTCCTCCGGTGGCCTGCCCGTGAGTATCACTTCCGCATTCCTGTTCGTATGGACGATGGAACCATGCGTGTTTTCAATGGTTACCGCGTCCAGCACAATGATGCCCGTGGTCCAAACAAGGGCGGAATTCGATTCCACCCCTCAGAGACTATCGACACCATTCGCGCGCTGGCAATGTGGATGACTTGGAAATGCGCCGTCGCTGATATCCCATTGGGCGGCGGTAAAGGCGGGGTCGTGGTCGATCCGGCCACCCTCTCTGTAGCTGAAAAAGAAAGACTGGTCCGCGGTTACATGGACATCATGTGGAAGAATGTCGGTCCACGCCAGGATGTTCCAGCCCCGGATGTTGGAACCACCCCGCAGATGATGGGTTGGATGATGGATGAATACAGCAAGCTGGTCGGTCAGTATACGCCGGGCGTCATCACAGGGAAACCGGTGGGGGGCGGTGGATCTCTTGGCCGCACCGAAGCGACCGGCTATGGCGTGATCTACACCGTTCGCGAAGCCATGAAACAATTAAATCTCGATCCTTCCAAGTCGATTGCTGCAGTTCAGGGTTTTGGCAACGTATCCCAATATGCAGCAATCGGATTTATTGAAATGCTCAAAGGACAGGTTGCCTGCGTCTCTTATTGGGATCGCGAAGATCGCACCTCCTACACCGTCAGCAAGAAAGACGGTATTGATCCGCGCTTCCTGATGACCATCACTGACCAGTACGGATCCATCGACAAGAATAAAGCCCGCGACGCTGGCTATGTGATCGAAGATGGCAATGCCTGGATTACCAAAGAAGCTGATGTCCTCATCCCGGCTGCGCTCGAAGGCCAGGTGAACGCCGAGACCATTCAGAAAGTCAGCAAGCGCATCCGTGTGGTTGCGGAAGGCGCCAATGGCCCCACCACACCTGAAGCGGACGAAGTCTTCAAGAGCCGCGGTGTCTTCATGATCCCGGATTTCCTTTGCAATGCCGGTGGCGTGACTTGTTCTTATTTTGAAGGTGTCCAGAATGATATGAATTTCTACTGGACTCACCAGGAAGTATTGGAAAAGTTGGACACTAAGATGACCCTGGCGTTCAACGGTGTCTATGATATGGCCACCAAGGAAAAAGTGTACATGCGCGACGCAGCCTATATGGTCGCCATCGCCCGTGTCGTGAAAGCCATGGAACTTCGCGGCTGGATCTAATCTCTGATATTACCGGTTCACTTACCTCCTTCCGTGAAAGACCCCCGATGAAATTCGGGGGTCTTCGCGTTATATTTGATGGTTCACAAAATCAAGACAGGTTCGGTCATTCCTGAGTGGGTTCTTCTAATACTTCCGGAATTCTCGCCAGCGATGCGACGTGATCGCCCTTCTCCAAGCCCATCACATGGGATCCCTGGGTGGACCTTCCGGACCGGCTCAGTTTATTCACTTTCAACCGTAACATGACACCATTCGAAGATATCAACGTCAGATCATCCGAGTCTTTCACTACCCTTGCGGCAGCAATCTGCCCGATGAGGTCCATTTTGTTTTGATTGATGGTCGTCAAGCCCTGCGAACCTCGTCCTTTGGGGTGATATTCAATCAACGGCGTGCGCTTTCCATATCCGCCTTCAGTCACAACCAACAGATCTGCATCATTTTCTACTACTTCCACACCGGCAACCTGGTCGCCTGGGCGTAATCGAATGCCAATGACTCCTGCCGCGGAACGTCCCATTGGCCGGATCTTTTCTTCCGAGTATCGCAGCGCGAGTCCATTCGCGGTCACCATGATGATCTCATTCTTACCACCGGTCAAAAGCGCCCAACCAAGTTGATCGCCTTCAGCCAGATTTATCGCAATCAATCCCGACGGTCGTACTGATGCCAACTCACTGAGCGGCATGCGTTTCACACGTCCTCTTACCGTTGCTAGGGTGCAAAATGCCGCATCAGCAAAGCTATGAACAACTACTGCCGCTGTAATTCTTTCGTCTCCGCTCATATTGAGAATATTCATGATCGATATGCCGCGGTCAGTTCGTCCAGCATCAGGAATCTGGTAGGCTTTTTCAGAGTAGACCTTTCCTCGATCGGAGAAGAATAAAACCGTATCGAGTGTGTGCGCAGGCAATAAGACGATAACCTCGTCTTCATTCCGCACATTTTGCCCGATGACGCCCCTGCCTCCCCGTGCTTGAGTCCGGTAGGTAGCCATCGAAACCCGTTTGATGTATCCTTTTTGGGTGATAGAAATAAGGATAGCCTCGTCAGTTACCAGGTCTTCTTCTCTGAATTCCTCATTGGCTTCTGCTGTAATCTGTGTCCGCCGATCATCGCCATACTTATCTGATAATTCCAGTAAATCTTCTTTGATTACGGTCAAGATCTTCTTGGGGTTAGCCAGCAGATCTTCCAGGTATGCAATACGTTCCAGTACCTGGGCATGTTCTTCCTCGATCTTCAATCGTTCCAATGCGGCTAATCTTCGTAATTGCAGATCGAGAATAGCCTGCGCTTGTTCCTCGCTGAGCTTGAAGCGTTCCATCAGTGCGGTTCGGGCTGTTTCTGCATCTTTTGATTCGCGGATGGTCTTGATCACTTCATCCAGGTTCGCCAACGCGATTAAGTACCCATCGAGAATATGTAATCGCGCCAACGCTTTGTCGAGTTCGTACTGGGACCGGCGCTTTATCACGGTCTCGCGGTGATCGATGAAGACCTGTAATGCCCTCCGCAACGATAAAACGCGCGGCTCATTATTTACCAGGGCAAGCAGGTGAACCCCATACGTCGTTTGAAGCGCCGTATATTTATATAATTGATTGAGGACTTTCTTTGCCTGTGCGCCGCGCTTTAACTCGATCACAATACTCATGCCACGCCGGTCTGATTCATCGCGCAGGTCGGTTATGGCGTCAATTTTTTCATTCTGGGCGAGTTCCGCGATTCTTTCGATCAGCGTGGATTTGTTCACCTGATACGGAATCTCGGTAATAATGATGGCGTTTCTACCGGATTTAAATTCTTCAATATGCGCCTGACCACGGACGGTCAATTTTCCACGTCCGGTGGAATATGCCTGTCGAATACTTTCCCGTCCTACAATAATTCCGCCTGTAGGAAAATCGGGGCCAGTCAGGAATTCCATCAACTGGTCGGTGGTGATCTCTTCCCGTTCATCATAATTGTCGATCAGATAGACTACCGCATTGATCAACTCTTTCAGGTTATGGGGTGGGATGTTGGTCGCCATTCCGACCGCGATGCCTGACGAACCATTGAGCAATAGGTTCGGCAATCGCGAGGGTAAGACGGTGGGTTCCTGTAGTGAACCGTCAAAGTTATCCGCGAAATCGACGGTGTTTTTATCGATGTCTGCCAGAAGCTCTTCGGCCATCTTGCCCATTCGGGCTTCGGTATAACGCATCGCCGCCGGTGCATCGCCGTCTACAGATCCAAAGTTACCCTGCCCATCCACGAGTGGATAGCGCATGGAAAAGTCTTGAACCATACGAGCCATCGCGTCATAGACGGACGAATCGCCGTGCGGGTGATATTTACCCAACACTTCACCTACGATGCGAGCCGATTTTTTGTAGGACGCATTCGAACGCATCGATAATTCGTTCATGGCGAAAAGGATTCGGCGATGAACCGGTTTTAAGCCATCACGGGCATCCGGTAGAGCTCGGGAGACGATTACGCTCATTGCGTAATCGAGATACGCCGTGCGCATTTGCTGGTCAATATCGACTGGTTGGATCAGGCTGTTATCCATACATTATCCTCGGTGACATAACCTGTTAATTATACCGTAGAAGGGTGGGATGGTGTGTCGCGGGGAGAAAAGACGTCCGTAGTGGCGACCCTCGTGGTCGCCCGAATTACAATTGGGTGTGATTGAGTTCGCGAACTATACGCCCCGTGCCCGAATCGGGCGAGAGGGGGCGAACGCACCCTACCGCTGGCCTTACAGTTTGGTTAGGTTCTCAACTGTAGAGACGATTCTAAAATATTCTATTAGGTATTTTTATAGGATTGCGATACACTTCAATTATGCCTACCGCCACTCTGCCAACCGGAGAAAAGGAAATGCGCCAGCAGCTTAAGAAACTGATTCGACTGGTAGAGATCAGTCTCCGTTTAAATTCAACCATGGACCCTGAGCAGTTATTGCAGTCCATTATTCAATCCGCAACCGATCTACTTGAATGCGAAGCGGCGTCGATCCTGCTTTACGATGAAACAAGCCAGAAGCTGCATTTCGCAGCGGCAACCGGAAGCGATCCCAAAAAGTTGGCGGAGATCCCCGTCCCCAAAGATCGATCCATTGCAGGCGCCGTATTTCGCGAAAACACACCCATTTTGGTGGCGGATGTTCAAGATGACCCGCGTCACTATGACCTCGTATCTGATGAGGTTCACTTCCAGACCCGCAACCTGCTGGGTGTGCCCATGCGCATTCGAGATCGGGTGACAGGTGTTTTGGAAGCGCTCAACAAGAAGGAAGGTCATTTTGGCAAGGACGACGCAGACATCTTATCCATTATTGCCAATCAAGCGGCTGTAGCCATTTATAATGCCCGCCAGATGCAGGCATTGCAAAACGCATACGCGGAAATTCAACGCACTGATGAGATGAAGACTCGCTTCCTGGCTCTGGCATCCCATGAGCTACGGACTCCCTTACAGCATATCCTTGGCTACGGCAGCCTGCTCAAACAATCCACTGACGACTCTGTCACTGAGGCCGCCGCCCGAGTTGTGGATTCAGCTCATCACATGAAAGACATCATCGATACCATGACCAATTTGGAGCTGATCCGTCGTGGGGAGATGAATTCTGAATTCAAGCAGATTCCGATCCAAACCATCCTTGAAAAGGCATTACAGGGAAAACTCGCGAGCATCAAACAACATGGCCATCAAATGGAATGGCTGGTTCCCATGCAAGTCATGATGGTCAACGCGGATCCGGAGAAACTACCACAGGTCTTTTCAGCCATACTGGATAATGCGATCCGGTTTACTCCCGACGGCGGCAGGGTATCGGTGTCAGTGGAACATAAATCCAAATTGATCGAAATCCGGATCAGTGATACGGGACTAGGGATTCCTCGAACAGAGTTGAGCAACATATTTAAAGAGTTTTACCAGATAGAACACCACCTAACCCGTACCTACGGCGGGTTGGGGTTAGGCCTCAGCGTGGCTCAAGGCATTGTCCAATTACATGGGGGTAAAATTTGGGCCGAAAGCGCCGGAGAAAACCTGGGCACAACCATAGTGGTCCAGCTGCCAGAAGGAAAACTGCCGACCACCGGTACCCTCAGGCGGATAGTGAATCCTCTGTAAAATAAGCTACTGCTTTTCCTTTATCGTCATCCATGGCCAGAACCAACCTGTAACCCGACCTGCTATCACTGCATTTGATCACCCGTAAACATTTCTGGAGGCGGCTTTCCTCTGGTAGAAAAGTTGTCAGGTGATTCGGAGACTCATAGAAAAACTTCCGATCAAAAACCACCCGTTTATCATCCAGGTTGATCGCGAGGGGATAGATCTGAGACTCGAGCAAATCCTGGAAGAAATGTGTCCCAAAAGAAGGTTCGGGCGCGTGTCCAAAGCCTTCCCCTGTCAGTTCGATCAGTGCCCGCGCGTTATAAATATCCCCATAATTTATGGTTACCCCTAGATCCGGATTGGATGTTCCCCAGCGCCCCGGTCCGATGCAAATAAAGCTTTCGCGAGCTAAAAGCGAATTCAATGCTCCCACCGTCCGACCTAACTCTGCTCTTAATTCCGGCGTTTCGAGTGCGTAATATTCTTCCGGCTGGACAAAAACCACGTATTGGATATCCGGCACATACCCTTCCGGCACCATGTCATGGATGGAAAAAACCATGTCTTCTGTTTTGAGGTTGATCGGGATCTGGGTCTTGGCCGTCATCTCCAACTGGCTTTGCGGACGGCATTGTAATATTGTGATATCCACATCAGGTTTTATGGCATCTTTGTGGGTGATCTCGGCTGTGAATTCCATATCCACCGGTGATTGATAGTGCTGCTCCAACGTTTTCAAGATCAACCTCATCCGTTCAGCGAAAGGCGTCCGCTTAAGGAAATCTTCCATGGTTATGTATAGTGAGGATTCGTCCCCTTCAAGAATATTGGTTCGGAGCGAACTAAAGAAGTCTTCCTGATCCTGCTGGGCAACGAACCGCAGATCATCATAATCAGGATGGAGCAGTTCTTTTTTGTGGATGGTATGGAAGTCATTGCATCCGAAATCGATCACATCGACATACTGTTGGGAATATTTCCGAATCGATTGGGGGGAAGAGTTTGGCCTCAGCAGTGGATGACTAAGGGCTACCAGGCGGGGATAATCGTTTCCCACCCGATCCACAGCCCGTGTTCCCAGACCCCACACCAGACGAACAAAACCATCTTCCCGTCGGATCTGAGGTGCCCAGCGGTACAGATTTCGGCTGAAGGCTACTCCTGACGCTACGGGGAAATAGTACTGACCATAGCGTTGTCCTTCCACAACCTGAATTAATATCGCCATCCGTTCGTCATAATCCTGAAATCCCTTGCTGCGGCGATATAGCAAAGCGTTGGGATTCAACGTAGAGGCATAGACGCGCGCGATCGCCTTCACCAGGTTCCGCAGGTTTTCATCCGGATTGGATTGGTTGGCACAGAACCAGCTATCATATTTTCCGGCAAAGGAAGTGCCAAAATTATCCTCCAGTAGACTAGAGGAACGCACAATGATAGGTTGATCCCCCACTTTGAGCAGCACCCCCGACAATCGATCCATGACTTCAATCGGGAACCGTCCCTCTTCGAAATCTTTCAAGATCAATGGATAATCATTGCGCATTTCGACTTCTTTTTTATATTTCTGGTCATTCCAATGCACCAGGTTATTGATCTCCATGAAATTATAAAAAATATCAGATCCAAGGAAAAAGGTCTCCGGTGTGCGGACGTTCAGGCGGAGTGACTCGTCACCAACTCGCTGAAGGATCCGATAAGCCAGCAACATCCCGGCAGCTTTCCCGCCAATTCGTCCGGAACCGATCTTGTGCCTGCGCACATTGGTCAGATCTTCCACGGTGAACCATTCTTTCGCGATATTGATATAGCGCAACTGGTCACTGATGAGTTGGCGAATCAAAACCACCTTCAATTCACTGAGGCGGGCTTCCAATTTTGTCCGGTCTTCCCCGGAAATTTGTTCAATGGTCTTCGCCTGTTCCAGGATCAATTCCAATGGGGCAAGCTCCGGATTTAAGGAAAGAAGCGTCCCTTGTGCTTCTACTCCTTTCTCCTGCAGCACCTCGTGTATCAATGTCTCCAATTCTTCATACGGATAGTACATGCAGAAGTAATAATCGGTGAGCTGGTCGCGCATCGCGCAGATGCGTTTCTCCCAGGTATCGGCTGCCTCTTCGGTAAATGGATCCCTTAATCCTTCCCGAACCTGCGATTGAACCGCTTTCTGGCGTACCTCTTCTTCGAATGCATCTTGTGAGATCATTCCCTTTAAATAGATAAGCTTACGCATTTTTTGCCTGATGCGTCCGCTCAGTATTGGGTACTGGTTAATGGTGAGGATTGTCGAGAGCAGTCTGTCAGTAGCGGGAGGTGTGGAGTTGGAATGAAACATGAATTCATTATAGCAAACCAGCCTGTTTTGAATAACGAAACAGGGCATCGTATAACTTGTATTCCGTCAGTTAGGTGAGGTGACTGGAAAGATTCAGAGATAAAAAAGCCCCATCCGAATGGATGGGGCTGAGTCTGACACTGATTTTAAAGATGCATTGGCATGATCACGTGCACAAAACTATCATCAGATACCGGCTTGACTACTCCCGGAGTATTGGGGGCGGTGGTCTCCAACGCGACATTAGGCGTCCGGATGACTTCCAGAACCTCCCGCAAGAAACGCACATTGAATGCTATGAGTAAGTTGGCGCCTTCGATGGTGGCATCGACACCCTCATCGCTTTTTCCGGTTTCTTCGTTCATCGCGGAGATCTCCACCACGCTCATGGCACTTTCGCCGGCTGGCTTCAGGTTCAGCCGCACTACATTCGAGCCTTCTCGCGCGAATACTTCAGCCCGTTTACAAGCCGCCAACAGAGATTGTGTGGTCAGAACGGTCCGGGTTTTATAGGTGCGGGGAATGATCTGGTTGCAATCGGGGAACTTGCCTTCAATTAATTGGGATGCGACCTCGACGTCTTTGAGGGTAAAGATAACCTGACCGCGCCCGGCTGGGACTGTCATGGTTACGGTCTGCTCGCCATCGACAGCGACCCGCGCCAATTCGGTCAATGCTTTTGCGGGGACGATGATATTTACGGGGTTAGCCAAAGGTGCGGATAACGGAGTCCGCTTAACGGATATCCGGAAACCATCAGCGGCCGCCATCATCATCTCGTTCCCTTCAAGGATGATCTGCGCGCCCATTAACACGGGACGGGCTTCATCTGCGGAAGCAGCAAACACCACCTGCTGGATCATCTCCTTGAGGTCTGCCACGTTGAGCACTACACCCGCATCCGCTTCTGGGACGGGCATGGGTGGAAATTCCTGTGCGTCAATTCCTTTTACTTCGGATGAAGAGGCAGTGGAATGGATCTCCAGACTCTGTGTCCTGGAATTCAAAACCAAACTTAATACCTCATTGGGAAGGGTATTCACCAAATCGGTAAATGTTCGGGCAGGGACAGTGAAGCTCCCTTCTTCTTCCACCTTGGCACCTATCCAGCAAGTGATACCCAACTCGAGATTGGTTGCGGATAATCGCAACCTGCCATCATCAGTGGCAAGCATGACGTTGGACAACACGGGCAACGTGGTTCGCGGAGCCACTGCCCGTGAAACGATGCTTAGACCATGCGCCAGATTCTGTTGCGAAACGGAGACCTTCATGGCTGACCCTCATTTTTTTGTGGAAATTGTATGTACCTATTTTATACCAGAATAGCAAATTTGCACCATCTGGATTCACGTCCAACTACACAAGTAAAAACATGAATGAGAATAAGCACCCGTATTTCGAGGTATTGCTTGAGCTGTGCTAAAATGGAGCCATTCTCTCCCGAAAAGATACATCCTCATGACAGCCTTTCTCTCATCCATCAAGAAAATGCCTCGCGAGCTTAAAATCTTTGCCCTGGCCACCATCGCCATGGGTATGGGTTACAACATCTACGACTCCACGTTTAACAATTACATCAATTCGCTCTTTCACCTGACCGGTTTTCAACGGTCATTCCTTGAGATCCCACGCGAGATCCCTGGACTACTGGTCGTCTTCCTGTCTGCTCTACTCTGGTTCCTGTGCAGCCGGCGGATGGGTGTCTTGGCGATGATCCTCGGCGCCATCGGCTCGATCCTGGTGGGTTTTGTCTCCCCGACCTACGGCGTACTGACCATATGGGTATTCATTTATAGCGTTGGCAGCCATCTGTTCCTGCCGTTGCAGTCAGCGATTGGGATGGAACTGGCTGAAGAAGGTCGCACAGGTCAACGGCTTGGTCAAATGAATTCACTACGCAACCTGGCTGCGATATTCGGTAGCTTTCTCGTTTTTCTGGGATTTAAATATCTCAAATTCAGTTTTCAAACCACCTTTGTGTTCACCGCTGTGATCCTAGGCATTGCGGCTGTGTTGATGTTCACCATGAAGCCGAATGTGACCCGTCCACCAAAAACCTTTTTTAAATTGCGTCGTGAGTACTCACTCTATTATCTGCTGGCGATTCTGTATGGCTCCCGCAAGCAGATATTTCTGACCTTCGGTCCGTGGGTCCTGGTGACCGTCTTTGACCAGCCGACCCAGGTGATGGCTACCCTGCTTATGATTGGCGGGATCATTGGCATCCTGTTCCAACCGGCGTTGGGCTGGATGATCGATCATCTGGGCGAGAAGAATGTGATCCAGGCAGAAGCTATCCTATTGGTTTTCGTCTGCCTTGGATATGGTTTTTCAGGATTTCTCTTCTCGAAGACAGTTGCGCTGTATATTACGTTTATTTGTTTCCTGCTGGATCAAATGCTGATGTCGGTCAATATGGCGCGAGCCACCTTCATGAAGAAGATCGCGGTGGATCCCGCAGATATTCAGCCTGCGCTTACTGTCGCCGTCACGATGGATCACGTATTTTCAATTAGCGTTGCACTGCTGGGTGGTCTGCTCTGGAGTCAATATGGATTCCAGTATGTATTCTTACTTGGAACTGCCATCGCTTTGATCAATTTCTTCGTCGCAGGCAGGATCAAGTTGCCATCTGGCTCAAAGGTGACACTCACTCCCAGTATTTCCGACTAGAATTCCAACAGAATCGTTGTATAAAAATCGGAGTCGCATCAAGAACTCCGATTTTTGTCATTTTATCGGGGAGGAATCGGGGAAGATTGTCAGGTGGTTTTCAATATTCCCTCCCCTATAATGAAAATAGCCCTGTTATCTCACCCCAATAAGGAGAAATGTATGACAGCCTATGTCATCGTGGATGTGCAGATCATGGACCTCGAGAATTATGAGGTGGTAAAAAAACTCACCCCACCAGTGGTTACTGCCTTTGGAGGTAAATACCTGGCACGCGGCGGAAAAATGGTCAAGCTCGCTGGAGACTGGAACCCTGACCGCCTGGTGATCATGCAATTTCCTTCTGTCGAGAAAGCAAGAGAGTGGGCGGAATCGCCGGAATACGAGCCCGTCAAAGCCATACGTGATAAGACTGCGAAGATCAATATGATCGTGATCGAAGCTCTAACCCAACCGCCGCGAGAAATGATCGGCTGAACACCAATTATTCGAGACCGGATTTTAATGCTTTAGCAACCGGCAAGGTGATCCCTTTGACCGCGGTCAATTGATCCAGACTGGCTTCCTGGATCGCTTCGATCGAGCCAAAATAACGCAGTAACGCTTTCCGTCTGGTCGGTCCGATCCCGGGAATACTGTCCAGGCGGGAAGCAAGGCCAGTTTTCGTTCGTTTCTTGCGGTGAGTGGTGATACCGAACCGGTGTGCCTCATCCCGAATACGTTGAACCAAATATAATGCCTGGCTGTGCCTCGGGAGCAGAATGCTCCGACTTTTACGGGGAAGGAAAAGTTCTTCCTGTTGTTTGGCAAGCCCAACCACTGGCACTTTTTCCTGCAGATCAAACTCCTCCAGAATTTTTACCGCCCTGCCAAGTTGTCCCTTTCCTCCGTCCACAATCAACAGATCGGGTAATATGGAAAAGGCCTCATCCACTTTCTTGCCCGGGGTATCATCTTCGTGAATGGTGCGCCAACGGCGAAACCGTCTGGTGAGCACTTCTTCCATCGACGCGAAATCGTCCGGCCCGATCACCGTTTTGATATTGAAATGGCGGTAATTATTTTTGCTTGGAACACCCTGCTCGAAAACCACCATGCTTCCGACAGAAGCAGTCCCCTGAATATTGGAGATGTCATAGCATTCGATCTTATTTAATGGATTACTCAATCCAAGCGCCTGCTGTAATTCCCCCAATGCTTCAGACTGCTTGTTGGTATCTGCCTGCCAGCGAGCCCGCAATGCGGTCAATGTTTCCGCAGCGTTTTCCGCAGCCATCTTGACCAGGTCGGCCGAGGTGCCCTTGCGGGGGACCAGCAATTCCACCTTCTGCCCATTGCGTTGGGTGTGCAGCCATTGCTTGATAATATTCGCTTCCTCGATCTCATCCGGTAGCATAACCTGGGGAGGGATGAAGGCTGCCTCGGTATAGAATTGGGTCAGGAATTGCCCGATCACTTCCTGATCAGCCGCATCCTCCGTTCCCTCCAGTATGAAGTATTCCCTTCCGATCAACTTGCCCGCCCGAATGAAGAATATCTGAACGCAGGCTTCCCCATCTGCCCGTGCCATCGCGACTACATCCGAATCCATTTGGTCTGATGAGATCACTTTTTGCTTTTCCACGATCGTATTTATCGCCTGAATCTGATCACGGATGGCTGCCGCGCGTTCATATTTCATATGCTCAGCGGCTGATTGCATATCCTTTTGCAGGCGGCGAACAATTGGAGCGGAATGCCCATCCAGGAAATCGCATAGGTCTTGAATATTCTGGCGATAGAGGATCTGGTCGACCGCGCCAATGCAGGGACCACTGCATAATTTGATGTCGAAATACAGGCAGGCGCGGGCATCTTTTCCGGTGATATCCCGATCACAGGTTAGGTAAGGGAACAGCCGCCGCAACAGGTCCAGTGTCTGATGAACCGCCCAAACAGATGTGTAAGGACCAAAATATCGGGCACCGTCCTTAGTCATCTCGCGGGTGACTGTGACCTTCGGGTAGGGATCCTGCCAGTGGACTTTAATATAGGGATAGCGTTTGTCATCTTTGAGGCGGATGTTATAGCGGGGGCGATGCTTCTTGATCAGGTTCATCTCGAGAATGAGCGCCTCGAGTTCCGACCCAACCAGGATCCATTCGATGGTGGCAATATTTTTGACCAGCTGACGGGTTTTGTGGTCATGCTCTTCCGGGGAGTGGAAATATGATCGCACGCGGCTGCGCAGGCTGATCGCCTTGCCCACATAGATGATCACACCTTCGCTATTTTTATAGATATAACAACCCGGTTTATTGGGTAGTGTTTTTAGAATCCCCTTGATTTCGGGAGAGATTTCCATATTGGTTTAATTCTAACACCGGGTAGTTAATCAGCAATTAGGAAGCTGTCACAAACATCATAGTTCCGGGTGGATGATCACCATGGTTAGCGATCTCGCGTACTCGACCAATTGATCCCTGGTTGGCGCGGGTGGCAATCCTTCCATTGCGAGGATCCTCGCCATCATGGCTGGATGACGCTCCAACCTTAATTGCAGGAAATCGCTGATCCGTTCAGGATCAATCACGGGTTCGCCTATACCGGAAAATCGCCGGGATTTTACCTGTACGCTTACACACGGTTCGGTACAAATGTTTTGGTACCAGTCAGCCCGTGAGCCACGGGAGGAACCAACATAAAAATCATTCCCAACCTGCTCGTATTGGAGAGGTGTTACGCGAGGTAAGCCGGTTTTTCTTCCAGTCGTCGTGAGGAGAAGAATAAACCGTCCAATCACCGAGCCAAATCCGATTGTGTATAATCCCCGAATCAGCCGGCTATTAGGAGGACGAAAATGGGTCGTTTTCATGGTTGTTCACCCAAAATATAAACTAAATGATAAAAAATGGATAGAGAGACAGGTATAATAGGTGCATTCAATCCAACGAGGTCAGGCATGCCAGACGGACCGGAATATTTAATCGGATCGTATTTTCGTCAGAAGAGCTGGAAACTGGCAACCGCAGAATCCTGTACGGGCGGTTTGATCAGCCACCGCATAACGAATGTCGCCGGCAGTTCGGAATATTACCTCGGGGGAGTAACCGCTTATTCCTATGAAGCCAAAGAACAATTATTGGGTGTTGAACACGACACGATAACCCGCCTTGGCGCGGTTAGCCAGGAGACGGTAGTGGAAATGGCGGTTGGAGTTCGCAACGCTTTGCGTGCAGACTTGACCATATCCGCCAGTGGAATTGCCGGACCGGGTGGTGGAATGCCGAACAAACCGGTTGGAACCGTTTGGATCGGTATTTGCGCCCCAGATGGAATTTGGGCAAAGAAATTTCGTTTCCCAGGAGACCGCGAAGGGGTGAAGACGAAAGCCGCAGAGGAGAGTTTGCTGGCTTTGTTGCGTTACCTGACCGATGGTCAACCCTGGCTGGATGGAAGAGTCCTTTAGGCAACTGATCTACCATCCCTCTCATTATCCTCGATATAAATATCCGGGTAAGTCTATGAATTCAAAGACAAAAAGAGTTTTGATCTTGTACGCAGACGCCGGATTTGGCCACCGGAGTGCCGCGCTTGCCATTCAATCGGCGTTGGAAAAAACCAATGGAAATAATGTCCAAACGATTTTACATAATCCATTGGATGATCAACGGGCATCGCCCATCCTTCGAGATACCCAGGCAGATTACGACAAGATGGTGAAGACCATGCCCGAGTTATACCGATTCGGGTATGAAGCCAGCGACGCCGGACTCGCGTCCACGTTGATGCACGGTGCCTTCATCCTCATGCTCTATGATGTCATGAAAGACCTGGTGACCCAATATAAGCCTGACGCAATTGTCACTACCTACCCGGTTTACCAGGCGCCACTGGATGCGCTATTCACCATGCGAAAAGAAGGAGTTCCCCTCTTGACCGTCGTCACAGACCTGGTATCAACCCATCGGATCTGGTTCAATAGCGGGGTTGACTTCTGTCTTGTCCCTACCGAAGAAGTCCGTCAACTGGCTCTTCAAGGCGGTCTGCCGGAACACAAAGTGAAAATCACAGGTATTCCGGTATCTCCAGATATCATGGAAGAAAAACGGACGCCGTCTGCAATCCGAAGATCACTCGGATTGAAACCCGACCTGGTCACCCTGTTGGTGCTTGGAAGCAAGCGCATCGATGGGATGCCCGAAATTTTGACGGGGATCAACCATTCCGGATTGCCAGTCCAGCTTATCCTTGTTGCGGGTGGAGATGATGAATTGTTGGAACGGTTTCAGCAGGAAGAATGGCATGTTCCGGTGCAGATCCATAATTTTGTAGATTTTGTCCCCACCCTGATGCGTGCGGCGGACATCATCCTCTGCAAGGCAGGCGGATTGGCTGTTTCGGAAGCGCTGGCTGTAGGACGCCCGATGGCCCTTGTCAATGTGCTGCCGGGGCAGGAAATGGGTAACGCGCAGTATGTGATCGATCATGGCGTTGGAGAATTGATCCGAGATCCATTACACCTGCTGGAGATCTGCTCCCATTGGCTTCAGAAAGACCGGGCTGTCCTGAAGGATCTGACTGTGAAAGCCCAGGAATTGGGTCATCCCGATTCCTCCTACCGGGTCGCAGATGTCGTCTGGCGTGCAGCCAATTGTCCCGCTTCCGAACGATCGGTCACCCACTTATTTCGAAAATCACACCTGGTCCGAATGTTACGGGAATACCGGAAGGATCTTCAGGAGATCACACGCGGTTAATTTCCCGGCAGATTTGGCCCCATCCTGCCAGCGATAGGAAGTTTCGCTATTGCGGGTTGGATGGTGATAAAATACACTATATAAGACAATTTTCATCATTTTTACCAAAGAGGGTATGTCCATGCAGATCACCCGCCAGGCCGATTACGCCATCCGAGCCATGTTGTACCTGTCCGGTCTTAAACCCGGAGAGCGCGCGGCTACAAGCCACATAGCGGATACCAAAAAGATCCCTTCGTCTTTTCTTGCGAAGATCATTTCCCAGCTCTCCATTGCGGGGCTAATTCATACCTCCCGAGGAGCCCGGGGAGGTGTAACACTTGCCCGGACGCCGGCGGAAATCAGCATCCTGGATGTGGTGGAAGCCATTGATGGACCCATCACTCTGAATGACTGTACCTTGAATATCCACTCCTGCGGTTTTGGCGAAGACTGCCCCATCCGCCCGATCTGGTGTGACACCCAGGCTGAACTGGTCAATCGATTAAAAACCACCTCATTTGCCATCCTCGCCTAGATACAATCATCTTTCTCGCCCGCCCTACCGGAACACAGCTTCAGGGAGAAGCACATGAAAACAGGGATACCAATCAGCAGACATTGCGTGCTTACTCTTAAATCCAGTGAAATTGTAGTGGATTGGGGGAATGGTGTCTGCCAGGAAATATTGACTGGTAAGATTTCATCCTGGATGGAAGAGGATGTATCTCATACAACCATAGATGAGGAATTGACCCATCTTAAGAAAGTCGGCCTGGTGGAAAAATTTGATGCTCACAATGTGTATGTGGTGCAGATGCCCGAACCACCCAAGCCAACGATCGAGTAAATCAAATCAAAACAGACCAGACCCCCGAATGCGAAAACTGCTTCGGGGGTCTGCATTATAATGATTTATGCCTAAATTTCGGACGCTAATTTATCTCTGGCTGGTTTTTGTCGGGTTGGCATTACTGGTGGTGTGGCTCGTGCCTCCCGAAAAATCACTCGGAACCATCATACGGGTGATCTATTTTCATGGCGCCTGGGTATGGACCGGTATCGCTCTGTTTTCAGCCGCTGGCCTGGCTGGCATTGCCGCCATCGTCACCCGTAAAGTGGACCTGTACGGCTGGTCGTCCGCCCTGGGTCGCTCCGCGTTATGCTATTGGCTGACCTATTTGCCCATGTCATTGCTATTAATGCAGCTCAGTTGGAATGGATTCTTTTTTGACGAACCCCGCTGGCGCGTTCCGTTCGGTTTCGCCATTGTTGGCACATTGCTGCAGGTTGGTCTTACCCTGATCAATAAGCCTGTGCTGACTGCCTCTGCAAACACCCTGTTTGCCATCGCGCTACTTTACGGATTATCCGCCCTGACCAGTGTTCTCCATCCCGAATCACCCATTTCACAATCCGGATCATGGTTGATTCAACTATTATTCTTCCTGACTCTGTTATTCTCCATTGCCAGTGGTTTTGTCTTAACATTGATCTGGCGGCGCTGGGAAACCCGTAAGTACCGGGAGGAAATAATTATGACCTTGCTGATCCACGCGTCTCAACTATTGACAATCGCAGGTGGAAAACGCCGGGGTACCCGGATGGGCGAATTGGATATCATTCCGGATGGGGCAGTCCTCTACCAGGATGGCGTGATTCAACAGGTGGGAAACTCAAGTGATTTACGGTCCCGTTTCCCGAACGAGCCACTATTGGATGCACACCACCAGGTGGTGATGCCCGGGTTTGTTGATCCGCACACCCATCTGATCTGGGCTGGCGATCGGGCGAACGAATTTGAGCTGCGCCTGCAGGGGAAAACATATCTCGAGATACTCGAGCAGGGAGGAGGGATCCTCTCCACTGTTCGAGCCACCCGAAACGCCAGCGCGCCAGACCTTCTGGCACAGACCCGGAAACGGGCGCGGGTCATGTTCAAATATGGCACAACCACCGCAGAGGTGAAAACGGGATATGGGTTGGACAGCTCATCCGAGTTGAATCAACTTGCGGTATTGTACTCACTCAATGAAGACGGAATCCCTGAGATCGTTCCCACTTATCTTGGTGCCCATGCCGTAGCCCCTGAATACAAAGGCGATCCGGATGGATATACCAGCCATCTGACCGAGGTGATGCTGCCGGAACTGGCGCGATGGTGGGAGGTGTTTTCGACCAATACCGGGACTCATGCCCGCAAACCATTCGTGGATGTCTTCTGTGAGCGGGGGGCATTCGATCTCGACCAGACGAGGCAAATACTCGAAAAAGCCATCGCGCTCGGTTTTCCACTCAAGGTCCACGCGGATGAATTCGAAAACCAGGGCGGGTGTGGGCTGGCAATCTCAATGAAAGCCGCAAGCGCAGACCATCTGGTGAAGACTTCCCCGGCCGAGATAGAAGCATTCGGTCAGAGTAATACCGTAGCGGTCGCCCTCCCCTGCACCCCATTTGGTCTCGGTCATTCCGAATATACACCCGCCCGGGAGATCATCGCTTCCGGCGGATTACTCGCCCTGGCGACCGACTGCAACCCGGGAACCGCCTGGAATGAGAGCATGCAGTTTGCCATCGCATTGGCCTGCCGTTTCATGAAGCTGACACCCGCCGAAGCAATTTGCGCGGCCACGATCAATGCCGCTGCAGCCATCCTGCGCGATGATCAGATTGGTTCGCTGGAACCCGGCAAGCAGGCTGATTTGATAATATTAAACGAAGCGGATTACCGCCACCTGGGATATCGCTTCGGCACCAACCTGGTGCATACCGTCATCCAAAAGGGAAAGGAATACCCGGTATCATGAACTCATTGACTTTGGAAACAGCCCACGCCTGGTATAGCGATACCGATCCAGTCCACGATTTTGCTCATATCGAGCGGGTCTACCACATGGCTACCCGCCTGGCGCTGGCAGAAGGCGCCGACCTGGAGATCGTTCAAACCGCGGCATTACTGCATGACGCGGAAGGCAGTGCCCCCGGAAGCGAAAACGCAGCGGGAAGAGCCAACCACCACCTAAGCTCAGCGGAATTTGCCCGTACTATCTTACAGAAGGAAGGTTGGCAGCAAGACCGCCTGGAAGCGGTTCTGCACTGCATCCGCGCCCACCGATTCCGCGCCGGACGGGAAGAACCTCAGACCCTGGAAGCGAAGGTCCTCTTTGACGCCGATAAACTGGATGTTTTGGGGGCGGTCGGTGTCGCCCGGACGATCGCCTATGCCGTTCTGGATGGTCAGCCAGTGTACGCGCCGGTCTCGGAACAATTCCTGCGCACCGGTGAGAAGTTACCCGGCGAAGCGCACAGCAGTTATCACGAATTCATCTTTAAATTACGGAACGTAAAGGACCGCCTCTATACCGCGTCTGCCAGAGAGATCGCCAAAAGCCGGCATGAATATCTTGATGACTATTACAAGCGGCTGATCGCGGAAATGAACGCAGAAGCATGATCTAAATTTATTCACTGAGGAAAAGATGTCAGAAAATCCAGTTATTTCCGATCTGCAGCAGATCGCCCGGACTGCAGGGCAGATCTTGCGATCCCGATTCGGAGAAGTACATCTCAATTCGTCACAAAGGGACGATCGATATTGTCACCGAAGCCGATGGACAAGCAGAAGAATACATCCTCGATCAGATCCGGCAACATTGGCCGGATCATCGCATCGTAGCCGAGGAGTTGGGGTCCAATGACAAACAGTCTCCTTATTGCTGGTATGTGGATCCACTCGACGGTACAGTCAACTTTGCCCACGGGCTGCCCCTTTTTTCCACAACCATCGCACTCGCTCTGGAAGGCAAGGTTATCCTGGGCGTGGTGTACGATCCCATCCACGACGAGATGTACCATGCCAGGGCAGGCGGTGGAGCCTGGCTTAACCAGGAAAGAATTGAAGTCTCATCCACTCCAGACCTCATCCATTCGCTGCTGGTCACCGGTTTTCCCTATGATGTTTCCACATCCGATAGACATAACCTGGATCATTACAGCCGCTTCACCATGCAGACGCAGGGTGTCCGGCGACTCGGCTCAGCCGCACTCGATCTCTGTTATATCGCCTCCGGCCGCCTCGATGGTTACTGGGAACTGGATATCAATGCCTGGGATGTGGCGGCGGGTATTTTACTGGTGGAAGAAGCCGGAGGGATCGTCACCTCGATTGAAGGTGGGCCGATCGACCTGTCTGATAAGATCGCGTTACTGGCTGCCAACCCCAATCTTCACTCGGTCATGAATTCCCTATTGCGTGACGAAGACATCTGATAAATAATAAGATCAATACAAGTACATCGGAGGAGAGCATGGACAATCGCCGGAAGCCCTTTGATCGTTTATCGGGATGGGTTGGTATTCTCGTGGTGCTTTTCATCGTACAGGCTGCCTGTCTCAGCAGTGCCGCACCGAGCGCTTCTCCGCCTCCAGTTGACGCGGGCGCAACCGCCCTGGCGTTCCAGCAGACCAGCCAGGCTGAGATGGATGCGAAGCTGGCGCTTCAGTCCACCCAATTGGTGATGGACCTGCAGCAGACCCAGATCGCGCTCCAACAGACCCAGGTCGCGCTCTCCGCTCCCACCGAGAATCCGCCAACCGAAGAACCAACTTTCACCTCAGAACCGGTTATCGCGCCAACGGTGGAACTGACACCCGGGGAAATTGATTATTCCCAGCGGATCAAAAACGCCAAGATTCTGCTCTACGAAGACACGAATGAGTTGGGGATCGGTCAAGTGATCGAAGAAACACTCAAACGGATGGGGTTGAAATACACATCGACCCTCGATTACTCGGGCGAGTTTATGGCTAATCTCGATTCAGGAACAAAGTGGGACCTGATCATCGTCGGGGCTGAAAATCACAACGCGATTCAAGGCGAATTCTGGGATGTATTGCTTGAACAGGCGTATAAAAAGACAGCCATCATTGCCGAGGTCTGGTATATGGACATTCTGGGCGCCGGAAAGATGCGGAATTTCACGTCGGAATGTGGTATATCCTACGATACGAATTGGGATCTGGCAGAATCGATCTACTGGGTGAAACCCGACCATCCGATTCTCAATGAACCCAATGTGGTGCTGCCCCTGCTGCATTACAACCGTTACTGGATGTCGAACGCGGGCGACCGGGTCCGGGTCCGTTCCACGGGTGATGCGGAGATCGTGGCAGGGTTGTTCAAAAACGATAGTAAGAAGGATGGCATGATCACGGTCTGTATGGATGGCCGGACGGTCTTCCAGACTTTCTGTAATCATGATTTTCGACAGAATGAGGTGATGGACCTGTGGGAGAACTATATTACCTACACGCTCACCAATCACTTCAAAGCCCTCGACGCACAATAGATCATTTTATTCACTTGTTGATTTTTCCCAGGTGTAGGGGATTTGCGCCCGGGCATGATCGCTCAATAATCAAACGGCAGGAACAGCTCGGGCTATACTTTCTCTGGGAGTAGGAGGCGATGCCTCCTACTCCCAGATGCCCACATCTCTATGCAAAAGCCAGGTGAGAGAGGTCATATTATTCCAGGGGTGGTTGTTCATAGAAGCGGGGGACTTGACCCCCGCTTCTATTATTGATATTCTCCCCTTCCAGCGAAAGGATCAAGATCTTCGGGACATCGGTCGCTGGAAGGGGCCGGGGGATGGCGCCGGGCATACTCGCTCACTGCCCAAACGGCAGGAATAGCCCGGGCTGTTTTATTTCTATCAGATGCCCACGTCACTATGCAGCCAAGGGGTCATATTATTCCAGGGGGGTGTTCATAGAAGCGGTTGACCCCTTCTTCATGAATTCTCCCCTTCCAGCGAAAGGATCAAGATCTTCGGGACATCGGTCGCTGGAAGGGGCCGGGGGATGGCGCCCGGGCATGATCGCTCAATAATCAAACGGCAGGAACAGCCCGGGCTATATTTCTCTGGGAGTAGGAGGTCATGCCTCCTACTCCCAGATGCCCACATCTCTGTGCAGAAGCCAGGCGGGAGTGGTTATATTATTCCGGGGGTGGTAGTTTACAGAAGCGGAGGTCGGGGGATAGTTGAAATATGTTGTACCGGGTTATCTTAATCCTGAGGATAGGGGGCGATGCCTCCTACTCCCAGATGCCCACGTCTCTCTCCTAACAATTAGAACTACCGGCAGTTCGCCCCATATAATCCCAGAACCTGTAATAAATAATTAATATATATTTTCTTGCTTTATCATTCCGGCGGAGTATATACTAATTCCATACTATTACTTATTAACCTAGTACAAACAATAATCTTAGGAGGAGAATACATCATGTTCCTGCGCCTTATTCGACCTTTTGTCTTTTTAGCGTTATTCATCGCATTGGTGGGAACAGCCTGTCTATCCGGTACCCCCACATCAGAACCCACCCAGTCTTCCGACGGACCCACGGAAGAATCATCAGTTCCGACCAAGAAGCCAGCCCAAACCTCCAGTGGAAAGGCAGTCGCCTCCCTGGATGATGTGCAGACGGCGACCATTCAGATCATCGCCCAGGGCACCAGCGTGGACCCGGAACAGGGTACCCAGCTCAACGCGGGTTGGTCCGGCTCCGGCTTCTTCATCAGCCCGGACGGACTGGCTGTCACCAATAACCACGTCGTCACCGGCGCCGCCATTCTCAAGGTCTACATTGGCGGGGACTCCACCGCCTACAACGCCCGGCTGATCGCCGCCTCGGAATGCGCGGACCTGGCGGTGATCAAAGTGGAAGGGTCAGATTTCCCCTACCTGGACTGGTACACCGGCGACGTGAAAGTTGGGATGGAAGTGTATTCAGCCGGTTTCCCGCTCAGCGAACCGGAATACAACCTGACCAAGGGGATCGTATCCAAAGAAAAGACTGATGGACAGACATTCTGGTCATCGATCGATTACGTAATCAGCCACGACGCCACCATCAACCCCGGCAACTCCGGCGGACCGCTGGTGAACAGCGACGGGCAGGTGGTGGGTGTGAACTATCGCTCCCGCCCGGATTACAACCAGTACTTCGCCATCGGCGCCAAGATCGCCCTGCCGGTGGTGGACCAACTGCAGGAAGGGACGAATGTCAATTCGATCGGAGTGAACGGAGAAGCGTTCTCCTTCGGTCCCAACGCCGAATACCCCGGCATCTGGGTCTATTCGGTGGAATCGGGCTCACCGGCTGATACTTCCGGCGTAAAGGCGGGCGATATCATCGTTGAGATGGAAAGTATCCTGCTGGCAACCGACGGCACCTATAAGGATTATTGCGATGTCCTGCGCGGCCATGACGCCGAAGAGAAGATGTCCATCCGGGTCTACCGACCTGCTACCGACGAGATCCTGGAAGGGCAGTTGAACGGACGCGAGCTGCAAGCAACCGGCTTCGGCGGGCTTAAGTGGTGTATCGCAGAACACGAATGGCAATGATAATTCGTCAACCGGTACCACCGTCGACAGTATTAATACCGAGTTTGAAACAGACTTCACTGAGGAAGGTTGGTACCCTTACGCCTTCGCCGCTGAAGGTGAATATTCAGTGGTCCAAAAGCCGGGAAGGGTGATAATTTCTGTCGATCCAGCAGATCATGGCGCGTATGCCTTTAATGATTATTTCTGGGATGACGATATGGTAGTCACCACTCAGGCTACTAAACTGAAAGGTCCGAATAAGGTGTTTATTGCCGTTGTTTGCCGTGCATCAGACAAAGGCTGGTATGAATTCAATATCTCCACCGGAGGCAGATGGTGGATCTATAAACGCGATGAATCTGTCGGTACGAATGGCGAGTTCCAGGTCCTTAAACAAGGATTATCCAATAAAATTGCCGTACAAAATGCGCCAAATGTCATTTCTGGATCTTGTATCGGTACTAACCTCACCTTCTATGTCAACGGTGTAAAGATTGGTGAAGCCACAGACCGTGACTTTCCGGATGGACAGGCAGGCTTTGGTATGTTTACAAGCGATATTGGAAAATCGCAAGTGGAATTTGAGTATTTCACCGCCGAACCACAGTAAACTCATTGTCACTAAGTACAAACACACCCGGACAAATACCGGGTGTGTTTTATGATAAGGACTACAATCGAAGGTGTACACCAACCCCGCCTCACAGGAGATCCCATGTCAGCCGTCGAAACCTATATCCAGGAACTGCAAAACCTGACCGATTGGATCCCCTACCTGATCCGGAACAGTTGTCTGCCGGGACCGCGCGCCAACCTCGAGTTGGGGTACGCGGTTGGCCGCCTCGCCACCCTCGAACAGGCGCAATCCCTGCTCGAATCTGATTCATACAACTATCTTGACCAATCGCCCGAGACATTATCCGGTTTTGTGCGGTTGGATCGCGCTCGGTAAATTTGCCGGCACCTCCCCTTCCATTCGGGCACAACTGCGGGCAGCTTCATCGGATCGGCGCTGGCGCATCCGCGAGGCTGTGGCGATGGGCTTGCAGCCTGGGGCAGACTGGATTTCGATTCGCTTCTGGAAGAAATGAAGGCGTGGGCGGAGGGTTCATCCGCTTGAGCAGCGCGCGGCGGCAGCTGCCCTGTGCGAACCGGATCTGCTGGTAACGAAAGAGCATGCCCGCGCGGTCCTGGCGTTACTGGATCGGATCACCGGCCTGCATGCCGCGCAAACTGATCCCAGAGAAGATGGAGGTGACGTCTTGAGAAAAGGACTCTCCTATTGCTGGAGTGTTGCCGTCGCCGCGGAACCTGACACAGGTAAACGCCTGATGGAGAAATGGATGATCTTTCCCGGGACGGAGATTCGCCGCATCATGAAAGAAAACCTGACCAAGAAACGGCTCGAAAAGATGGATGCTTCCTGGGTGATCCGCTGGCATGCGATCCTTTCGTAGAAAATTAATCTTTTTTTTATTCCCAAGCCGATCCGGATCGGTTATTGTTGAGACATCAAAGAAATGGACTATCCGAGGCTGCCAGGCCAACGGGTAGTCCTTTCTTATTCCCACCATTCACATTATCATCTCCGTGTGCTTTTTTTCACCAGCCAGGCTGCATTAGTTAGCCATGAGTTAGGTAATTACCCATACGCTAACCTTAAATTAATCGCAAGTGTATTGATTCATGGATGGGTTCGCGATATAGTAGGAGTCCGCATGAACAACGTGTATTCGCTTTGTAGTCGTTCTGCACGAGGGCTGCTCCTTGTTGAGCATCCATTGTGTTTTGAACCAATCACCATATACCCCCACTGATCCCAGTGATTTAGCTCAAATCGCAGCCCTCCGCTTGGAGGGTTGTTTTGTGCACGGGAAGGAGGTGTCATGAACAGGGTAGATTTCTCAACAACCAACGGTATGTTCCCATTCGTGGGTTCGATTCCAAATCCCAATCAACCATTGATCTTATCCGTTCCCTACAAAGGGATGATTCTGGCTCAGGAGGTAAGGACTGTGCGCTTTGAAAAAGACATGGGCGTGTTTCAGATCCCCAACAATCAGATGTGCGCGGGTCTTAAAGACCGGGTATTTTTACGGGGAAGTTCGCTCACGCGTCCGATCATGGCTCGGGTTTGCGAGATAAATCCGCAGCGGGGATGGATCACACTTTCTTCCTTCAGAACCTCTCCCAATCCGTGGAAAGACCGATCTTGCGAGCGCGTCCAACCGGCTCACCCCATCCTGGTGACTTTGACCTGCCGCGGGCAACACTGCATCAGCACGTTGGACGACCTTTCCCTGGGCGGGATGGGGCTGCTTATATACTCATCCCCGGAAAAAGAATTTGTTTTGAAACGGACCGAAAAGCTGCGTCTTGACTTTACGCTGCCCAATGACCCCTTTGCCTATCGGGTCGATGGCAGCATGGTGTTTTTCACACAGATGAGCCGCACCCTTGCCAAATTGGGATTGAAATTTGAATCCTCCCGGCAACAGCGAGCCCGCCTCGCCCGGTATATTGACCATCGAACCCTGGAATTACTACGCGAGCTGGAGATCTCGTGGGCGAAGGAACAAGAACCGCGCGGGAGCATGGACCTTTACTTCTAACCTATCCACTTTGTCAGACAAAGATACTCCGCCAATTTACTGGCGGAGTGTCCATTTAATATATGCCCAGACGAAATTTGGTATTTTGCGTTGGCGATAAGACAAACCAATAGAACATATATTCTATCATGCGGGGATCGAGCGCATGCGGCGTGTTTGCAGGGTCATGTGTCGTTTTGCGGTCACCCACAAGGTGCCATCTGCTGCGCCTGCAAACCCGATCACCTCCCAGGCTTCCTCGCCCCACAAATTGAGCGCTTCATTAACCTCTTCTGGCTTGATCCCCTTCCAGTTACTGAACTTCTCCACCCGGTACTCCCATTGCGTATTCTCAGACATGACAATCTCCTTATCCTGCGGATGATATCCATCGGCTTCGTTTGAACATTCGGATGCACAGGCGCAGCAATACCAGGTCAACCAGCCAGCAGATGACCCCGACGATGATTCCCATTTCAACGCCCAGGTAGAGGATACCTGTCATCTGTCCAGCCATCAAGCCGAGTACCAAAAGGACCAGCATCCCCCCACTTTGATAGGCTTCCATAAAGGTCTTTGCCCGGGCAGAGATCAACACGGTGAACATGGTCCCCAGGAAGGCGGCTGCCGGTGTGATCCAGAACACAACCGGATACCAGCCCGGGAGCGGAAACCAGGGTCCGCCCATGGTTTGATTCGTGGTTACGTTAACCATGATGGTATAGACGATAAAGCTGAACCAGGCAATCAAAATTGCCGGAGTGACCGCAGCCAGGGCTTTGCCCAGGAACAATTCCGTATCTGTAGCCGGAGTGTACAGCAAGCTTTCCAGCGTTTTACGCTCCTTCTCCCCGGCAAAGGATTCGGCTGCGATGATCGAAGAGAACATCAACGGCAGGATGAGGAACATGGGCGCCATGAAGATCCCGAGGAGGAAGATCTGCATCTGCTGAGTCCCATCTCGTCCGTCCAAGAGCACCTCTACGGGTGCCGGTATCGTCACCATAATACTCTGCAATTCTGCCTTTGCGCTGTCGGAAGAGCTTTCGATCTGCCCGCTCAGCACGGTAAAGAGCAATGGAAAAAGGACCATGAAGAAGAGCGGCAGTATCAACATGGGTATCCAGACGGTTTTGTTGCTCCTTACCTCAGTCAGATCTTTACGGGCTAAATTTAACACCCTTCGCATGTTCATGAAACGCCTCCGTTTGCCCTCTCCTGCAGGGTGAAATACACCTCTTCCAGGGAGACTTCCTGCGGAACGACCGCACAAATCCGCACATCTTGTGTGACCAACCACTGGACCAGGTCAGGAACCATGGATTCCTTCTGAAGTTTGAGGTGGATTTCCTTCCCATTGAAGGCGGCTTCTTCCACCATCGTTGATTGCCTGATCGCCTGTTGGATCGATTCGCCGGGGAGTAGGTCCACCTTCACGATGATCCGAACACCGGGGAATAGGTCTCTGGCCAGCTCCTCAGGTGATCCAAGTGCCAACAGCCGACCTTGATTGATCACGGCCACCCGGTCGCACAGCCGTTGTGCCTCGTACAGGAGATGGGTGCACAGGAAAACCGTCTGGTTACCCGAGCGTCCAAATTTATCGATCATGGTATTGACATGCTGCGAAGATTCGGGGTCGAGTTCGGAGGTGGGTTCATCCAGGAAGAGCAGGGGCGGCTGAGGCAACAACGCCCGCGCCAGCGCCATGCGCTGCTTCATCCCCTTGCTGAACGTGCCAACCTTATCCTTCCCACGATCGGTGAGGTCGAACAACTCCAGCACCTCATCCACGCGTTGGTCAAGCCGGTTTTCCGGCATATCCCACATCCGCCCGGTAAAGCGCAGATTTTCCCGGGCAGAGAGCCGCTCATACAGCGCGGGGGTCTCGGTGAGAACCCCGGTCTTTTCACGGATGGTATCCCCACTTGTCATCGGATTTAGTCCAAAAACGGTCACCTGTCCAGCGTCGAACGGCAGGATCCCGTTCAGGATGCGGATCATGGTCGTTTTACCGGCGCCATTTGGTCCGAGCAAACCGAAGACCTCCCCTTCTTCGACCGTCAGGGAGAGTTGGTCCACCGCGCGAAGCGTGCCATACATTTTGGTAAGTTGCGTAACCTCAATCACAGAACCCATGAGTCACCTATGTTTCACATGAAACCTAATCAGGATGCATTCTTTTCAATTTGAACAAACCGGACATAGGAATAGATCACCAGCCCCAGCGCGCCAATGAGGATCGGTCCGATCATAAAGAAGAAAGCGACAGCCGGGAACAACATTCCCACCAGGCTCACCAGCGCGCATACCTTGAAGACCACTCCTCCCACGCGGTGAGTATCGTCCCAGACCTCTGCGTTGGCAAGCGTCCAGGGGGTGCGGATCCCGATCGAATAGTTTTGCTTGGCCTTGCTGATCATGATACCTGCTAAAAAGAACAGAAGCGCGAAGGCAGGTGTGAGCCATAAGGTCATATTCATCGGAAAACCCAGGTTCCAGATCAACGTGAGGATATGGATATAGGTTAAAAATCCGATAAGCGCCAGCGCGAACCAGCGGTAGGTCGTGCTGAACTGGGTGATATTCTTGCTTCGCGGATCAAGATACGGAAGCGCGAGCAGTAAGACGAATACCCCGAATTGGATGAACGGCATCAAAAACTTGCCCAGAAACGGGCTGGAATAGCCATCCACCTGTCCGGCTGCGTTCCAATGGGAAGCCATCTGCTCCGGGAAATAACCCTGCAGGGCAAGCGATAATCCAAACGAGAGCGTGATGCACAATAGTGCAATAATGATAAAAGTTCTATTTTTCATTTTTCTCCGATAGGATGGACTCTGAAGGAGTCCATCCCAATTGTTCCACGTGAAACAAATTCGTTATTTGGTCTCAACGTGTTGATTTTGCGCCAGCGCCACCATGCCGCTGAGTCCACCCAGGTTCATGGTATCCACCGCGCTGCTTGGCACGATCACCAGCGCGCCTTTTTCCTTCAACCCCTCAAAGAGCATATTCATCGCGCGCAGATGGAGTGCGGTGGGATTGTTGACATACGCCTTGGATGCCTCGGCAAAGCTGTCGGCGACTTGCATTTCCGCCTCGCCTAAAATAACCCGTGACTGGCGCTCGCGTTCCGCCTGGGCCTGTTGGGACATGGCGTCTTCCAATCCCTGGGGTATGATCACATCCCGAATTTCCACGCTCTGGACAGAGATGCCCCACGGCGTAGTGCGTTCATCGATGATCTTTTGCAGATCGGTATCCATTTTTGCCCGTCCGACCAGGATATCTGCCAGTGTCATCTGGCCGATCACCTCGCGCAAAGCGGTCTGTGCCGCCCAGGAGATGGCTACCCGGTAATCCTGCACTTCCATCGCTGCTTTTTCGGCATCCCAGATCATCCAGAACAGCACTGCGTCCACATCCACCGGGACGGTGTCTTTGGTGAGCGTTGATTCGGCGTTGAAGGGGGTGACCATCACGCGGTGGTCGATCCAGGATGTGGTTGTGTCGATGATCGGAATTATCCAGAACATGCCCGGACCGCGCAGGCCGAGAAATTTTCCCAACCGAAGGACGACCACCTTTTCCCATTGTGATGCTATCTTAATCGCGAACATGAAATACATGCCGATCAGCAACAGCCCGATCGCATAGACCGCGATCCAAAATTCGGATACGACTTTTTTGTCGTCCATCAAGATCGCTCCGATGAGCGAGGCAAGGAAGAACAGGGTGAATATGAATCCTGCCAGTGGATTGATCCGGGAGTTGTCCAGCGGTTTTTGTCCTTTTTGTTGTTTTTGCTTATTCAGGTAAGCGATTGTCATTCAAACCTTCCTTTCGGGTTAATTCTTTTTCTGAAAAGACCATTTCGAGGGTCTTATAGATCTCAGTTTGATCGCATCCAACCTTGAATGCTTCCTGCAGATAGGTGCGCGTCAGTTCTTCCAATGTTTGCTCGCGGATATAATCCACCGCTTCTTTATCAGGTTCGGCCAGGATATAGGTTCCCCTACCCTGCTGGGTAGAGATCAATCCCGCCTCATCCAAAATTCTGTATGCCCGGGCAATCGTATTGAAATTGACCCGTAACTCCGCCGCCAATTGTCGCACAGTCGGGAGCTGGTCGTCTGGCCTCAACAGTCCTTGCAGCAGCATCTGTTTGATCTGTTCCACAACCTGAAGATAGATCGGCGTACCAGATCGAAAATCCACTAGTAGGTTCACTCCATTCATCCTCCATATTGTATCATTGTATCTTTGTATTATTGTATACCGTTTTCCACGGCTGTCAAGGGTTCGCCCCTGACCCCATTCCTTCTTCCTTGCGAATAGGGTATGGCGTGGTAGAATCTTAATGGAATTACTAGGTCAACGAGGAGGCTGTAATGGAAGGACAAACAGCAACGTTTGCTGTTAAAAAAGGTTTGGCTCAGATGTTGAAGGGTGGCGTCATCATGGATGTTGTCACCGCGGACCACGCCAAGATCGCTGAGGATGCCGGCGCTTGCGCCGTAATGGCTCTGGAGCGCGTTCCTGCAGATATCCGTGCCAGTGGCGGTGTCGCGCGTATGAGCGATCCCGAGTTAATTTTAAAGATCATGGATTCGGTGACCATCCCGGTCATGGCAAAATGCCGGATCGGCCATTTTGTGGAAGCACAAATATTGGAAGCGCTGGGTGTGGATTATATTGATGAATCTGAAGTACTGACCCCTGCTGATGAAGCGTATCACATTTACAAGCATGATTTCAAAGTACCCTTCGTTTGTGGATGCCGAAATCTGGGTGAGGCGTTACGCCGGATCGGCGAAGGCGCAGCCATGATTCGCACCAAAGGCGAAGCGGGCACTGGAGATGTAGTGGAAGCAGTTCGCCACGGACGGACAGTCTTGGGCGATATCCGCCGCTTGCAGACACTTCCGAATGAAGAATTAATGACGTATGCCAAGGAAATTGGCGCGCCGTATGAGCTGGTGGTGGAGACCAAACAATTGGGTCGTTTACCGGTTGTAAATTTCGCGGCAGGTGGAATCGCCACCCCGGCGGATGCAGCTCTCATGATGCAGATCGGTGTGGATGGCGTATTCGTCGGTTCGGGAATCTTCAAATCTGGCGATCCAGCCAAACGCGCCGCGGCCATTGTCAAAGCAACCACCCACTATAATGATCCAAAAATCCTGGCGGAAGTAAGCCGCAACCTGGGCGAGCCCATGGTCGGCAGACAGATCTCAGCGATCCCAGAGAACGAATTAATTGCAGGTAGAGGCTGGTAGTATTTCGCCATGACCATCATCGGGGTTCTCGCCCTGCAGGGCGATTTTCGTGAACACATTACAACCCTTCGCCGTATCGGTGTGGAGGCGCTGGAGATACGCCAGGCTCACCAGTTAGCCCACCTGGATGGTCTGATTCTCCCGGGCGGGGAGTTGACCACCATTGGCAAGCTGGCAGTGGATTTCAATCTGATCGAACCCTTGCGGGATTTTGGCAAGATGAAAGCGGTCTGGGGAACCTGTGCAGGAGCGATCTTTCTTTCAAAAGACGCCAAACGGCACCAACCTTTGCTTCAACTGATGGATATCACGGTCGCTCGGAATGCGTTTGGGCGGCAGATCGCCAGCTTCGAGGTAGATCTGCAGATCCCCGCCCTGGCGAACCTGGAGCCGGAGAACCCTCCGTATCATGCAGTATTCATCCGCGCGCCGCTGATCGAATCTGTCGGTGAAGGGGTGGAGGTTCTCTCTAAATTAGATAATGGGATGGTGGTAGCCGCCCGACAGAAGAACATGCTGGCGACCTCTTTCCACCCGGAGCTCACACCCGACGACCGCTTCCATCGCTACTTTGTGGAGATGTCAAAATAAGAATACGTTCGGTCGATCTACTCGATTTACCAGCGCTCCACCGCTTGCGCGGTCAGGTACTCGCCTTTGATACAATTCAACAATTGACCCGCGGGAATCCTCTACGCGCACGCGCTTTTTTGGATTATCTGGATCCAACCCGGGGAATATACACAGCACTGCTGGAAGAGGCGGGCAATATCTCCCTGGCAGGACAGATAACCCACGCAGGATCCTCCCGTTCCAGTAATTTATCTTTCATCACCCCCACCCGGGGATTGAATTCACCAGAATTGGTCGGATTGATCGATCATCTTTCGGAACAGGCTGGTGAATGGGGTACTTTCCATTTGCTGGCCGAGGTTGATGAGCATTCACACTCATTTGATATCCTGCGAACAAGCGGATTTTCGGTCTATGCCTGGCAGCGGGTCTGGCGCTATCAGACTGGTTCGGCCAATATGCCCTTTACGCCGGAGGAGATCTCCTGGAAGAGCGCGAGCGACCGGGATCAGATCCCCATAAAAAGTCTGTGCCAGTCCTTGGTTCCGGCGTTCGTACAACCGGTGGATAACGTATTCGACAAGCGGCTGGAAGGACTGATTTGCCATGAAGATTGTGGTGTGATGGGTTATGCCGATCTCATCTTTGGCAGAGAAGGAACCTGGGTCCAGCCGTATATCCACCCCGAAGCCAAATTTGTCCCGGCGGTATTGGCAGAATTATTGCGTCAGGTGGAACAACGCGGCTCTCATTCCATTTATATCTGCGTTCGTTCATACCAGGCCTGGATAGAAAGCGCGTTGGAAGAACTGCCGGTTCTCGCCAGTCCGCGCCAGGCATTGATGGTGCGGCATCTGGCCGTCCTCCAAAAAGCTGTCAATCCCATTCGGGTGGCAGCGATGGAAAACTCTCGGAGAGGTGCGACCATGGCGAGGGTCGACACTTCCAAACGGATATAGGTATTTATGACACAAAGACGTATAACGGATGATTTGAATATTCTGCTGGGGGTTCTACCTCCCCGAATTGCGGAAGCGGTCGTGAGGGTGAATAATAGTGATCAATTGATCGAGATCATCCTCGATCTTGGCCGTCCGCCCACCGCCCGCTTCGTATCGGAAGAACAAACTCTGTATCAGGATGAGGTTAATCGGGTCGACATTGATTTTGTGGTCGAGCGAATCGGTGAATTTGATGCAGACAACCGGGCTGGCCTGGAGCGGACTCTACACCGCATCTCCGCCATTCGCAATCGAAGGGGGCACATCGTCGGTCTCACCTGTCGGGTGGGTCGGGCGGTGTACGGAACCATCGATATTATTCAGGACTTGATCGAAAGCGGTAAAAGCATCCTGCTGCTCGGCAAGCCTGGTATCGGAAAAACCACCATGCTGCGCGAATCCGCCCGTATGATGGCAGAGAAAAGCCGGGTTATCATCGTCGATACGTCCAACGAAATTGGCGGCGATGGGGATGTCCCTCACCCGGCCGTTGGGTTAGCCCGCCGGATGCAGGTCGCAACGCCATCCCTACAACACGAAGTGATGATCGAAGCGGTTGAAAACCATAACCCGGAGGTCATCGTCATCGATGAAATTGGCCGCGAGCTGGAAGCTGCCGCTGCCCGTACCATCGCAGAGCGCGGTGTTCAGCTTATCGGTACCGCGCATGGCCGCACATTGGAAAATTTATTGCTTAATCCGACCCTATCAGACCTGGTCGGAGGCATTGAATCGGTTACTCTATCGGACGAGGAAGCCCGCCGAAGAGGTACCCAAAAGACCGTCCTGGAACGGCGCGCTCCGCCCACCTTCGATCTCCTGGTGGAAATTCTGGATCGCGACCGCGTGGCGGTATTAATGGATGTGGCTGCCGCGGTTGATTCGCTGGTCCGAGGATACCCACAACCCCCAGAGATTCGCTACCGGACGGAAAGCGGTGAGATCAAAACGGAAAAACCGGCTCCGACCCCACCCCAATACGGGTCGACAGGTCGGGGAACTCGCCGTAACGATGGCTTTGGAATGCAAGTCGGTCAGCAGGGAACCCGTCGCCAGCAGGCTCCACACCCGTGTCTTCCTCTCCACGGGAAGTGGCCGGAGAAGAAACGAATGGAGTCTTCGAAGGTCAGGTCCGCGCGAACAAACCGGTGAAGATCTATCCGTATGGGGTCGCGCGCAATCGATTGCAACAGGCTGCCAAAAGGTTGGGTGTACCTGTGATCGTGGTCCACGAAATCAGCGAAGCACAATCGCTCATCACTCTCCGTTCTTATTACCGCAATCGCCAGGCAACTATTATGGAAGCGGAAGAACGCGGGAATGCCCATTTATGTCTTGCGCGCCAACACAGTCAACCAGATCGAACAATTCCTGGCAGAGATTTTCAATCTCGCCGATGGAGCCATGCCGGGAACTAACTCGGATGGCACTATCGAACAAACCCAGGCAGCCATCCAGGCGGTATTGAACGGGGAACGCTACATCGACCTCCCGCCCGCCGCATCACCCATTCGTCGTTTGCAACACGATCTGGCGCGACAAGCCCAGTTGATCTCGCAATCATACGGAAAGGAACCCTATCGCAGGGTGCGAATCTACCGGGAATGAGCGGATTATTCATCACATTGGAAGGGCCGGACGGTTGTGGAAAAACCTGCCAGATACCAGGCATGGCGGAGTATCTTCGCAGCCAGGCTTTGGATGTAATCACAACCCGCGAACCGGGTGGTACGCCCATCAGCGAACAGATCCGGGATGTCATAATGAGCATGCGCAACAAAGCCATGCATCCCCGGACAGAGATTTTGTTATTCCAATCTGCCAGAGCCCAACACGTGGAAGAGGTTATTCGGCCCGCTCTAAAAGCTGGTAAAGTGGTTATTTGTGACCGCTTTACAGATTTAACCATGGCATACCAGGGGTATGGACACCAGACCGACCTGGTTTTTCTGAGACAACTTTTGGACTTTACCACGGGTTCACTCAAACCCGATCTGACCTTATTGTTGGATGTCGACGTGGAAACAGGACTTAAACGCAGACAGGCAGGTGGAGGCGAATGGAATCGCTTGGATGATTATGACCTTGCCTTTCATCAGCGAGTACGGGCGGGATACCATCAATTGGCAGCTCAGGAACCCGGCCGCTGGGTCACAGTCGATGCCCGCCAGAGTAAAGAAGATATTCAAACAGCGATCCGCGCGATCCTGAAACAACGTATGCAGCTAGCATCTTGAAAGGATAAAATGAAAAAGTATTTCTTATTTATATTACTGGTAGCGGGGATAGTCATATCGTCTTGCGTTCCTGCCACAACCATGCCTTCGTTCGTCGAAACACCGGTTGAATCGACTGTAGCAGTCACTCAAGCCGCCACCATTCCGGTCGAGACGCCGGTTGCACAGGCGACAGAGCCAGCGAATGCGGTTCCCGTCGTATCAGGACCGGCAACTTGTCAAGTAGACGAAAGTATTCTTGTTCCGCCCAACGCAACCCAGACCTCCCTGGCAGCTGCCATTCCACCCATCACAGACGCGGATTGGTCACGCGGTAAAACCGATGCGAAGTACACCATCCTCGAGTACAGCGATTTTATGTGCCCATATTGTGCCGCACTATCGCCTATTTTGGATGAACTTTTAGCTGCCCGCCCGGATGATGTCAGATTGGTCTTCCGCCATTTCCCCCTGCCCTCCCACCCATTATCGCTGATGGGTACCCAGGCTGCTGAAGCGGCAGGTCTGCAGGGTAAGTTTTGGGAAGTAACCGATTACCTGCTTCAAAATCAGGCGGAGTGGTCTTCCATGGAAGAACCCGCTTTTCAAACCTACCTGTTGGATAAAGCCGAAAGCTGGGGATTGGATAAAGGGCAATTCACAAAAGATCTGACCAGTGAAGCCATGGTAAAAAAGGCGATTACCACTCAGGAACAGGCATTGAAAGCCGGAATCGACCATACCCCATTCCTTATGCTAAATGACCGCGTGTTGTTGGATCAAGAATCTCAGAACCTGGCGCTTGTGATCCATCTCCTGTCCAGCCAGGAAACGAACTATAAAGTCTGTCCACCAACCCTGGTAGATCCCGCCAAAACGTACACAGCCACCATTGAAACAGCCAAGGGCAACATCGCAGTCAAATTATTTGCAGATAAGGCACCTCTGGCTGTTAATAGTTTCGTTTTCCTCGCCCGCGAAGGCTGGTATAACAATCTTCCGTTCAATGGCATTGTTAAAAACGAAGGTGAGAATGGTCTTCAATTGGCAATTGCCGGTGATCATACAGGAACCAGTTATGGCTCCGCCGGATATCAGATCGGATTGGAAAACACGGATGGGAAATTCGATCATAAAGGTTTGGTCGGGATGGTAAACGGCAGTCAATTCTTCCTGACCTTTGCCCCCCAGCCTGCATTGGATGGTCGTTTCTCGGTTATAGGCGAGATTGTGGAAGGGATGGATATCCTGGAGAGTTTACCGGTTTCCGTTTCTGCGGACGGACAAATGACTCCGGCTGAAACCATACTCAAGGTCACAATAACCGAAAGCTAATGCAACCGTTACGGCAGCCACCTTCCCATACGTTTGACGTTCTACAGGTGATCTTTACCGGGATGGGCGTCTTAACGCTTTGGGGGGTGGCTGTTATATTTCTTGTTCTCAATATTGTTTCGGGTCCTCAACCTGGAACCATGTCTGGGCAAACCGATCCGCTCAACATAGCGGCGATATTCGCCAGCTTTATTACCCTGGGAATCGTCCTCCTGCCGGGTATCATCCTACCGTTGAGATCTATTGCGGGAAAGACACCACCGGCGCCCATGTACGCTATTCGGCGTTGGTATTGGATCGTCCTCCTGGTTTGGCCTATACTTTTAGTGTCTGGTGTCGCATCCATGAAGTTGGCTGGTGTAAACCTTCTTCTCTTTCCGGTGATCCATGTTCTGACCGTCATCATCCCCATCCTCCTGATCCTGGGACTCGCCATCAGAGGTATAGAATTTAAAAGCCACCAGCGAATAGCTGGTCTCACCATGACGGGCATGATTGGCGGCACCACGCTCAGTCTGATCTTGGAGACGATAACCCTGCTGTCTCTGGGGATAATCCTATTGGTGCTGATATTCCTGAATCCGGCCTGGCTGGCGGAACTCAATCAATTGGCCGGTCGGTTGATGATCGTAACCGATGATCTGGAGGCGCTGCAACAAATTCTGCTGCCATATCTTTCGCGTCCGGCGGTGATCGGGGTTGTCCTAATAATCGTTTCCGGTTTTATCCCATTAATTGAAGAGCTCTCAAAAACCATCGGTTTCTGGTTTCTTTATCGAAAAGAATGGACGCTGGCAGATGGATACATCGGAGGATTATGTAGCGGCGCAGGATTTGCGGTTGCAGAGAGTCTGCTGGCATCAGCCCAGATGTCAGGCGAAACCTGGTTGGTAGTGGTGATCACCCGGGTGGGCACCGCTCTGATGCACATCCTAGCCTCGGGGTTGGTCGGAATGGGATTCGTGTACGCCTGGAAGAATCGCCAATACATCAAGATGGTCTTTTTCTACCTTGGAGCGGTTCTGATCCATGGGTTTTGGAATCTGCTTGCCGTGGCGTTGGCTTCGGGACAATTGGTAAAATCTCCCACCGGATTCCTTTCGATAGTGGGGGTGATTTCGCCTTATCTGCTTGGTGTTCTTTCTTTTGGAGCGCTCGCGGGTCTACTCGCACTAAATCGATATTTCCGTTTAGATACAAATCACGGATCAAAGGTCTCTGCAAAAGCGGAACCAGGCCTTTGATCCATGCTATAATCCGAAAATTCTACACGAAGGGTATTCCATGGAACTCATTAAGTTTTTGATCGATTTTGTTTTACACCTGGATGTCCACCTGGCTGACATCATCTCCCAGGCGGGGTTATGGACCTATGCCATCCTGTTTGCTGTGATTTTCATGGAAACTGGATTGGTGGTTACTCCCTTTCTGCCCGGAGATTCTTTACTCTTCGCCGCCGGATCCCTGGTTGCGCTTGAAGGTAGCCCATTAAATATAGTCATTCTTTGGGCTATACTGGCAGCCGCAGCAGTCATTGGTGATACGGTAAATTACGAAATTGGAAAATTCATTGGTCCAAAAGCTTTTTCCAGCAACTCCAGGTTGTTAAAACGGGAGTATCTGGAAAGAACGCATGCCTTCTATGAAAAACATGGCGGAATCACCATTTTTCTCGCCCGCTTTATTCCGATCATCCGTACCTTTGCCCCGTTCGTGGCGGGGGTCGGCAAGATGTCTTACCGCTACTTTATTAGTTACAACTTCTTTGGCGGATTGGTCTGGACAGCGTTATTTACCTTTGGCGGTTACTTTTTTGGGAACCTTAAATTTGTAAAAGATAATTTTTCCATAGTGATCATTGCCATCATCATAATCTCTGTAATTCCTGCGGTTGTGGAAGTCATCAAGAGCAGAAAAAAACCAGAGAAAGTAGCTGATCCGGAGTAATGTCGTGATCACTCGAAACCAGCTTCGTTCCTTTTCAACCTGGGTTTTCCAGAACCTGACTGAGATGGTAGTATCGGGTGAAGAGAATATTCCTCCACTGGGCGGGTGCATCCTGGCAACTAATCACTTGAGTAGGTTGGATACGCCATTCCTTTTCATAACGATTAAAAGGAATGACCTGTTCGGATTGGTTACTGATAAATATCGCTACAATCCCCTGTTCGCATTATTTGTGAAGGTGTCCAACTCGATCTGGATCAATCGCGAGATCGCTGATTTTCAGGCAATTCGAGCGGCTGTCGCAGGTATCAAAAAAGGGTGGCTGCTCGGGATCGCGCCAGAGGGGACACGAAGTAAAAATGGGGCGTTGATCCAGGCAAAAAACGGGGTTGCTCTGCTGGCAGAAAAAGCCCGAGTACCCATATTGCCTGTCGGATTATGGGGGACTGAATCAGCGATGAAAGCGATCCTCTCGTTTCATCGTCCTACTATTCACATCTCCTTCGGCAAGACATTCATGCTCCCGGAGGTCGTTCGGGGCAATCACGAAGAGATTTTAACCCGCAATACCGATGAGATCATGTGCAGGATTGCTGCATTGCTTCCTGAGCAATTCAGGGGCGCTTATCATGATCATCCGCGTCTTCAAGAATTGATACAAATAACGGCTTGATTATTCCGTTTATCTAAGGCAGCCATTCCAAATGGTACGCATTGACCAATACCTTTTGGGTCAGACCGGATTGTGTATCCATGATCCATAATTCACGTTGCAGATTCAGGGATGCGGTATTAAAACGGAGATAGGCAAGCATTCGGTCATCCGGACTCCAGGCAAACCCAAGATGGTTGAAATCTGGGTTGTTGGTCATTTTCCGCGCATTGCTTCCATCGCTATCAATGATCCAAACCTGTCGTCCTGGTGTCCAGTCGGCTTGATTCAAATATCGTCTTGCAAATGCAACTTTAACACCTGAGGGCGAGAATACGGGTATTAGATCCTCCACCTGATTGTTCTGGGTTAGATCAGATTTTTGGTCCAGGTCAGGTTGATAGTCCACCAGTCGACTGTAGTATTCCACGCCCTGGTTAACTTTTGGGTCGACATAGGTGATTTCTGGGACTATATACGTGTTCCCATCCGGATTCCAACTTCCCGGTTCACCAGTCGCATTTGACAATTTCGTTCGTTCTCCTGTTGATGGCTTGTAGAATAAGAAAACTGCGTCGGCATCATCATAGGTAACCAGCCATCCCTGAGATGACCAGATCGGATCCCGAGTCGGGTGATCGTTCCCACTGGCGGATATGGGCTCCCCCACAACTGTACGCTCATTAAGGGTGAGCAGCCAAACTCTGCCCCCACCCTCTTCTCCCTCAGCAGATGTCGAACCACTCATAAAAGCCAGATATTTTCCGTCAAAAGATAACGCAGGTTGGCTGCATTCCGATTGTTTGCAGGTATACAAATCCGTATGTGTTTCATCCAATAAATCATATTCGCGGATCAGGGTGTCTTGCCCAGACCTTGCGGTGTATAAGACGGCATTTCCCCGGGGAGTGACACTGTAATCGATCAGGCTTTCTGGAATATCCATCAACTTGTCGGTGGTCAAACCAGAAGGATCGATCAGGTACAGATCTGTCTTTTTTTCTCCGTCCAATAAGTAGAGTAACCATGCGTTCTTGACGCTGAACGACCAGGTCGTTGATCCGCTGGAGGCTAACCCCAGGATAGATTTTATTCCCGGGAGGATTGTGACATCAAGAGTCGCTCCTTCTGGCATGGGATCGATCGGCGAGATGATCAGCTTATTTTTATCGGCTTGAACCGTGAAGGGAAGGTCAGGATCTAAATTGGATAAATCGGTCAAATTCCTGATCTGGCTAGTTCAGTATTGAATAGCACCTCGATCGTATCCGATGAAATGACATCCTTTTCCTGATGGATTGGTGAATGGCTCATAACTCGGGGGGTTAAGATCCACCAGGCGATAGCCAGGCCAGTCAGAACAAGAATTAAACTGAGCAAAAGGATCTTTTGTCTGGTGGGCATAGTCTGATTATAATTCCAGCCATTGGTAATGGATCCTAAATTCAATCAGGCTATAATCATTTGTATGATATGGTTGTCTGCAATCCTAATTTTCCTTGCAATGGGTGTTTACGGAGTAATTCATTCTTGGTTGGCTTCTTTAACGATGAAAGCATGGGTTGAGAAGAATTACCCAACCTTTTATGGGAAATATTATCGGTTCGCCTATTCCCTCTTTGGAGCCATCTCTTTACTACCGCTCGGCGTTTTAGTGCTGTTCGCACCAGATAAAACGTTATATCGAATCCCACTTCCCTGGGCAATTCTAACCATCCTAATTCAATTAGCTGCATTCGTATTGGTGTTAGCTGCTTTTCGGGGAACCAACGCCTTCTTATTTATTGGATTTACTTCAATGCTGCAAAAATCCCCCTCTTCAGAATCATTGAACACCCGCGGATTGTATCGGTTTGTCCGGCATCCTATTTATTCATTAGGACTGGTCATTATTTGGCTGTTCCCCTGGATGACAACCAACCTGTTGGCTCTTATTATTTCAAGCACCCTCTACATCGTTGTTGGTGCCCATTTCGAAGAGAAGAAACTTCGGCTCCAATTCCCGGAATATGCGGAGTATCAAAGACGTGTTCCGATGTTTTTCCCAAGACTTCATCCCTGATCCTTCGGTGCGGTAATTTAAGAGATGCCTTTCTTCTGGATCACCACTCTTTTCATAATCGGGATTTTGATCTCTTCCGGCTTTGATCTGGTTTCGTCTGTCTGGGTGATCATTCTTGGCGGAAGTGTAGTGATTTCTTCGGCTTTGCTTGTCGCGGCATACAAGAAAATTAGCCATTTCGATACACCACTCCTTACTTCTCGTCTACCAAACACCCGACTACCTGTCGTCCTTTTGCCTGTGTTCATCCTGCTGGGTGGAGCAGCTTACCAACTGGCATTGCCAAATCAAACTCGGGAAACGATCTATTCCTACAACGATCGAGGAAACGTAATCGAGATCCGGGGAAGGGTTGTTGAATTACCAGATATACGTGAAAAATTAACATTGGTTGAGATTCAAGCCGATGCTTTTCGAGTTGACTCACAAGAGACGCTGCCGGTTTCCGAGCGGCTTATGGTTTTTCTCTCACCCGGACAGACAGTGAAATATGGCGATTCTATCCTTCTATCTGGTAAACCGATAACTCCGCGGAATTCTGCAGATTTCTCTTACCGGGATTACCTATCCTCACAGGGGATCTTTACCCAACTCATGTATCCAAAGGTATTGGAACAATCACCTTCCCGGGGTGGAATTGCGGATATCCTCTTCAGATTTAAGGAAAAGTCGCTAAGCCTCGTGGATGTGATTTTTCCCTCACCTGAAGGATCTCTCGTCAAGGGTATCCTTCTGGGAGACGATAATGATATACCCGCAGCACTATCTGATAGCTTTCGCCGATCTGGCACGTCCCATTTGATCGCCATTTCCGGATTTAATATTGCGATTGTGGCCAACCTTGTCACCTTACTTTTTGCAGGAATATTCGGCAAGTGGCGGGGAGCTCTGGGGGCGATCGTCGCAATTACGCTCTATACAATTCTGGTTGGGGCAAATCCACCTGTAGTGCGGGCGGCAATCATGGGCAGTATTGGGATTCTGGGGATTCTGATCGGCAGGCGAAGTGGGGGCATCAATGCACTCTTTTTAACCTGCGGGCTGATGTTACTGAATAATCCATTTCTACTGTGGAGCGTCAGTTTTCAACTTTCCGCCGGGGCAACCCTCGGATTGGTACTATATGCGAGCCCAATTCAACAGTGGGTGGAGGAATTCGTTTCACGTACGTCACAGTCTCCTTTTGCAAAAAAAGCGGGAAAGTGGATCAGTGAGTATGTCTTTTTTACCATCGCAGCTCAGATTCCAATCATACCGATTCTGCTCCATTATTTCCATCAGGTTCCTATGGCAACCTTGATTGCCAATCCGCTTGTTCTGCCACTACAACCTCCTCTGATGATCTTATCTGCCGTCGCATTAGGATTAGCGTGGATCAATCCAGCATTGGGAAGTCTGGCGGCCAATCTCTGCCTTCCACTTATCACCCTCACGATCAGGGTGGTGGAGTGGGCGGCCGGATTGGATCTTCCATCCCTGACATCCCCGACGTTATCCTTCGGGTTGATCGGAGCGTGGTTGTTGGTGATCAGCCTTCCAGCGGCATTGCCTACTCTGGAAGTATCGCTCAGACGTAAATGGAAGCCTGCTATTCTTACAGGCATAGTTGGTTTCGTTGCTTTATCATTGATTCATTATGCAATTGATCGTCGTATTGACGGAAACCTGCATGTATACATATCTGGGAATTCAACGTCTCCAGCCATTTTGCTTCGAACTCCAGGCGGGCGTACCCTATTGGTCGATACGGGCGGAAGCGTCAATGAATTATTGTCTTTCATCGATTCTCGCACGCCATTCGCGTCCCGTCGACTGGATGCGGTATTTCTCTTACCGACGAAATACCGAAAGGATGTCTTACAATCGATCCTTCCAATTGTCCAGGTTGACGAAATCTACGCCATGGGTGTGGGGGATCTCCCTGGGTGCGATTTCAATTCCAGTCTCTTGAACCAAAATTGTGTCATCACTCCGGGTGGAGCTAGCTATACCTCAGAAGATGATCTGACGGTTATCCTCGCACCCGCTTCAGATGATCTTCAGCACGTTCAAGTCAATTGGAAACAAGTTTCGCTGGATCTTCTCTTTGGTAAATCCCAAACACCGGTAAGCTGTTCTGGAGGAATCGTATTAATCAATGGACCAAGTATTCAGATAGATGATGGCTGTCAACCTCAGGTACTACTGGTTGCCGGACAAAACAACCTACGCTCGAACCAGATTAACCTATCCAGAACTGGTTGGCTTCATCTCAGCAGCGATGGTGCCAATCTTTGGCTCGAATTCACAAAAATGAGCCCAAATCATCTATAATTCAGCTATTGTGGATATCGCCAACAGGAGACGAACATGCCTAAAGTAGTAGACCGATTCTTATCGTATGTGAAAGTGAATACTCGCTCAGATCTCGACTCAACCAGTTTTCCCAGCACTAACGTTCAGTTCGATCTGGCGAGGTTATTGGTGACCGAAATGAATTCGATCGGACTCCAGGACGTGGAGATGGATGAATTTGGATATGTCTTTGCCACGTTACCCGCGAATACAAACGCGAAGATACCCACCATCGGATTGATCGCACATCTTGATACCAGTTTCGAAGCGCCTGGCGAGAATGTAAAGCCTCAGTTAGTGGAAAATTACGATGGCGGGGATATCGTTCTGAATAAAGAATTAAATCTTGTTTTGTCTCCGAAGGAATTTCCAGAATTAAAAAAATATGTCGGTCAGACTCTCATAACAACCGATGGAACTACCCTTCTGGGTGCGGATGATAAAGCGGGTATCGCCGTAATCATGTCTGCCATGGAATACCTGATCCAGCATCCGGAGATTCCCCACGGACGAATCCGAATTGGATTCAATCCGGATGAGGAAACTGGTCGGGGAACAGAGCATTTCGATGTAAAGAAATTTAACGCTGACCTGGCATACACTATTGATGGCGGAGAATTAGGTGAACTGGAGTACGAATGCTTCAATGCCGCCATGGCCAGAGTTCATATTAAAGGCCGCAGCGTTCATCCGGGCAGCGCGAAAAACCAGATGGTAAATGCAATTGAAGTTGGCATCAAATTCCATGAAATGCTGCCCGTCAACGAGAGACCGGAATACACCGAAAAAGCAGAAGGTTTTTTTCATCTCTTCCAAATGAAAGCGGAGGTCGAAGAAGCGGACCTTGTTTATATAATACGCGATCATGATAGGTCGATCTTTGAACATCGCAAGAAGATCTTCTTCCAAGCGGCCGAGCTGATTAATCGAAATGTACGGATCAGAGCGAATCACCGTAAATATGATTGATCAGTATCAGAATATGAAAGAGATCATCGTTCAGCATTTCCATGTGGTCGAAAAAGCCAGAGATGCCATGATCGCGGTGGGAGTCGAACCGAAAATTGGGATGATTCGCGGCGGAACAGACGGGGCGAGATTATCCTACTTAGGTCTGCCTACCCCAAATATCTTCGCCGGTGGGCACAATTTCCACGGGCAATATGAATTTCTCCCGATCCCTTCTCTCGAAAAATCAGTGGATGTGGTATTAAAAATCATTGACCTGTACACAGAAGAAGGAAAATAAGAACCATTTCATGACATCTTGCATATACTAGGCGGATATTCTTCAATATCACCCGGTCTCTTTCTGTGATATTTTATATACACATGTTTCAACTTTTCTGCTGAAAGGATTTTCTATGGCTTACTCTATTGCTGACGATTGCATTTCCTGCGGTGCTTGCGAAACCGAATGTCCCGAAAGTGCTATTACCCAGGGCGATACCATCTATATGATCGATGCCGCCAAATGCACTGATTGCGGTACCTGCGCTTCTGTCTGCCCGACCGAATCGCCCAAACCCGCCTAGTCTCTTATTAGTAATGCTTAGAGCCGGTCGCCATGACCGGCTCTTTTGTGTTAAATTGCCATTGAGTTCGATCTAAAACTGGAAACTGAAAATTCGTTAGCGGTTTTCCTGGCTAACCAACATTGGATAGGTGATCCCGCCGTTCGGAAACACTAATACATCCGCCCCATTGGGATATTTTGTTTTTGCCAACTCAAGAGCATGCTCCATCGACTCGACAAAAGAAACGAACGGGAGGTTTTCATGGATCGTGACCGGTATTGTCGGCGCGTACATGAGTAATGTTCCCAGCCGCATCGCTTGCAGTGCAAAGTAGAGGAAGAAACGGTCTTCTTCCCCCATTCCCTTCAGTTTCAGCTTTGTCACGAGTGGGAGAATGATCGGTGCGAGTGTTTTTAGTGCCTTTTTCCCCAGCGGAAGCTTCTTGTTTGCCAAACCAAAGACTCCAACCCCCTCTTCTGCCCGGACGATGGTGATGAGAATTCCGCCAGGTTTGAGCGCACGGATCGTGTTCGCCAGCGCTTTGACGCCCTGCCGTAGATCAGAATCCATTGGGTGGGAGTCAGTAATGACAATGTCCGCTTTTCCGGTCACTTCCACCCCGTACAAATTGGCGCTTACCCTTACTCCTTCCCGATGGGCAAGGATCGGATCGCCGCTGACGATTCCAACGACTTGTTGGAGATTATTCAGGATGGCATTGACAATAAAAACCTCTCCCTTAAGCATCCTACCAGCTTCTTCCAGATCAAGTCTCATCGGATTTCGCTCAATGGGTTGACCAACCATATTGAAGGTGTCCGGATGGCAATTGAGCGCATGATTATGGGCGATCGATTCTCTCCCGGCAATACCAGGAAGGATATTCTTATACCCACCCCCAAAACTGGCAATTATATGAGGTTCGATGCATCCGATTGATAGAACCAGATCCGCTTTCGTTGCAGATTTATTAAACCAGACCGGAGTACCTCGGGACGTTGTGCCGAGAAAAGCCATCTTCTCATGATCATCCGCCTCTGGATTTTCCCATCGGATACCATTCCAATCCGATATTCCGAGGCGGTGTAATATCTCATTTTCAGCCATCCCACGATGTACGCCCAAGGCGGGAACGATGGTAATATTTTCTGATTTAATTCCAGCACGAATCAACTCTCTATACACTTCTGGAAAAATTACGGGTACAGGTGTCGGTCGACTGATGTCGTCTATTACCACTACCACTTTTGCCCCCGGATGAACGATCTGAGACAGCGTCTCTGTACCCACCGGGGTTGCCAGCGATCTCCTAATCTCCTCTTTTGTGTCAGTAACAGGAGGAAGTGAGGTTGGTTCCAGTATTCCTTTGATCTTCCAATTCGCTGGAATTTCGACTGAGATTACTTCTTTTCCCCACGGCATGTTGATTGTTTGTTCTGCCATTAGATCATCTCCAGTTTTTTTGCTGAATTGAGTGTACATCAGGTCTTTTATGGAGACAATCTTAAAGAAACGAAAAGACAGGGGTAGCAATGCTATAATGCCACTAATGAAAAAATTTATTGTTGTAGCGGGGAATATAGGCGCAGGAAAAACCACTCTGGTTAACCTGCTCAGCCGAAAACTGAGTTGGCAACCTTTTATCGAACCGGAAGCCCAAAATCCATATCTGTCCGAATTCTATTCAGACATGCGTACCTGGGCTTTTCATTCCCAGATATTTTTTCTCAGTCATCGCCTCAAGATGCACAATCAACTGGCACATATGTCAGAATCTGTCATTCAAGACCGAAGTGTCTATGAGGATGCGGAAATATTCGCCCGAAATCTATATATACAGGGACACCTCCCTGAACGGGATTTTCAGACATACTGTGATCTCTACCAAACCTTATTGGAATTTTTACCCGCACCAGATCTGGTGGTCTATCTAAAAGCTTCCGTGCCCATATTACAGCGCCGGATCAGTCGTCGAAATCGGGATTACGAGAAGAGCATGCCCAGGGAGTATCTGGAACAACTGAATATTTTATATGAAAGCTGGATCGAGAATTTTACCTATTGTCCGGTTCTTACCATTCCTGCTGATAACCTGGATTACGTGGCCAGGACAGATCACCTGGACCTTATCACCAGAAAAGTGCAAGAAAAGTTGACCGGCCAGGAACTGGTCGTTTTTTCACCGGAAGAAATGAATTAATACTAATTTTATTTTATTTCTGTTGGGTGCGGATCAACCACTAGTTTGATCGCGGTTCTTACTTTTCCATCAATCTCCACATCCACAAATTCAGGCATGCATATAATTGGAATGCCATCTGCTGCAAGATATCCCTTTGCTAAAACCAGAGCTTTAACCGCTTGATTAACCGCTCCAGCTCCTATCGCCTGAACTTCTGCATGACGATGTTCTCGCATTACACCTGCGATGGCCCCCGCTACGGCAGCTGTGCGGGAGTTTGCTGAAACCTTGATGATGTCCATATTCTTCTCCCTCTTCTGGAATCATTCAACATTTTTGAATATGGTAGGGCCAACTATATTGTTACTCTGATCCACTCTTATTTAAGTCATTGTACAGGATTTTGTTGATTATACAAGTATGTCCCATCTGTAAGTATAAGTATCTGGATTCGTAGTATTAATAGAGTCTGTGTAAATGTGGAAAACCAAGAATTCACAACAAATACACCTGAATGCAGACAAATCGTACATTAAAGGACCATATCTGGGGGATACCAACTCAATTTGAAATTAGCATGTTTTGTGGATAATTCTGGGATAAAAGGACAGGGTAGTGGATATTTTGCCGGCTTGTGCATAACAAGTCTCTTTTCCACCGAATTTCCCAATTCTGTCCACTGTGTTTTCCACAAGAACAGACATTCTTTTAATATAAAACACCAGAATTTTTTCAAAAATCCTTTCCAATACCTATCGCAATTAACAAAATATGAAATGAGTGGAATAGAAACACCACATTACTTTGAAATACCCGTCCATTAATAACCACAATAAAAGCGTCGGAAATCTTCCCAACGCTTTTTTCTATTAGAACTAGTTATCCACAAAAAAGAACAGGTTATCCACAGGGGTGGAAATCAGGCGCCGTGTTCGTCAGACCATCTTTCCAATACTTCATCAAGGTGGTCAAGATAAGCATCGAGCGCATCCATACGATCGGAAAAATCTTCTTTTCCCAGACGAAAAAAAGACATGGCTTTCAGCCAGGCATCATATTCCGGCGTGGTGGAAAGCATACTGCAAATCGCTTTATTCCAGGTGCGCAAGAACGGCATCGTAACTGCATACTGATGCCCGCTCGTCAAAAAACTTTGAAATGCTTTGAGGTAATACTCTCTTCGAAATGGATGAAGATCTGGCGGGACGACCTCCTGTTTGCCTGCCAACCGGAAAGCGTCCGCCCAGGATGGCAACATTTTCTCCAATTCATCCGGGCTGATAGACTCGCCGCCAGTTAAAGCCATAAACCCGGTATAAGAACCAGGTTCATTGATAGCCTCAAATCGACTTTTCAGATCCAGGCTGAATCTTCGTTTGGCCAGTGGAATCCCTGAGAGAACGGCGATTGAGTTTCCGGCATCCGAAAGTGCCTGCAAATACAACCGGATCCTCTCCGCATGCGACTTTTTGGTTTCCTTTAATAAGGACCAAATTTCCCTGGCTTGATCTGTCAGGCATCTGGCGCGACCGAAGACGTGATCTGGTCGATAAAACTGGGAGCCTACACTGGCCTGAGTAAACTCGAACCAATGCCTTACGTCATGCAAAAGCATCGGATGATTTTGTACCGAGCTGCCAAGCCAGGGGTCTGCTCTAAGTTCACGTGGTTGCAGATAATAGGCTTGAGGCTGATGAACAATATCCAGATGTACATCATCGAAAACACGGACGATCTCGCGGGTAACCTTGGGCTCTGCCGAATGAACGATGATTAGATCGATGTCACCCGTTCCCCCGATCAACGGTTCCTCTTCCAAAGTGGATCCAACCAGATACGCCGCCACCATATCTTTCTCGCTGCGCTGCCTTGACGCAATTGTATCTCTGGCTGTTTTAATTAGGAGTTCCTTTGTGATCCGCATGGTTAACCTTTAACGTTGAATTTGACTTTATTTTACCCCAAAGGCAATTCTGGTTGGAAGGGCGCCATTTCCAACGCCTGTCTTATACGAAGATCGATGGTTTTCAAATCTTCTGAACTCCCAACAAAATCGAAATTACCAGATTCGATCGTTAGAACAGCGCTGGCATGATACTGACGGGTGAAGAAATCGTCATATGCAGAATTAAGCTGGTCGATATAGGTTCGCTCCATTTGGCGTTCGTACGGACGATCGCGCATTGCGATCCGCTGCATCAGCGTATCTGTACTGGCTCGCAGATAAACCACCAGTGTGGGCGGGGGAATCTTTTCTGCCAGCGCTTCGTGGACCCGATAATACATTTCCAATTCGTCCCCGGCCAGATTGATCCGTGCAAAAAGCGAGTCTTTATCAAATGTATAGTCAGAGATAAGGTCCAAACCATCGGCGAACGCCTGGGGAATGGTCGAGCGCTGCTGTCGATACCTGCTCAGCAGGAAGAACATCTGGGTTTGAAAGGCATATCTGGCTCGATCTCCATAGAAATCAGATAGAAATGGGTTCTCTTCGAAAACTTCGAGCAGGATATTGGATGAAAACAATGGTTGGAGCAACCTTGCCAAAGATGTTTTACCCACCCCGATAACGCCCTCAATTGCAATATACATGAATACTCTCCTGACAAAATTTCTACTGCAGACCGGGCGGTGATAAGTCCCGGTCAGGGATGTTCACATTTTCAATCACTCAGGACCGGCATAGATCACTTCACCGGGATTTTTTCGAGTTGGCTGACGAGATCGCTGATCACATCGAAGCCACCCTGCCAGAACGACCGCTGTCGAAAATCAATACCTGCGTCCGCCAATACTTTCGCTGGCGCTTCAGATCCTCCGGTCGAGAGCATCTTCAGGTATTTTGGTTTGAAGCTTTCCCCCTCGGATTTGAATTGTTTGTAGAGAGCTAAAACCAGTAACTGTCCAAAGGAGTAGGCGTATACATAGAACGGAGTGTGGAAGAAATGAGGTATGGAGACCCATTCCCACTTGAATTCTTCGCCGATGTCTACTGCGTCGCCAAATTGATCTTTCAAATTGGTCATATAGGCATCCGCCAATTCATCCACTGAGGCATTGTTGGCGATCAACTCATGGGCTTTTTTCTCAAACAGGGCAAAGAATGCCTGACGCATGATGGTAGCGTATGAATCGTCCACCTGCCTGAAGAGCAAGTCGCGCCGAACCGCCTCATCTTTCTCTTCTTTCAACAGCTTATCCACCAGCATCATCTCGCCAAAAGTGGAAGCAGTTTCCGCAAGTGGCAGGCAGGCGTGTTGAGTGAATAAAGTATGATGTTCAGCCAGCATGGAATGAATGGCATGCCCCAGTTCGTGTGCCATGGTTGCCACGTCGTCCGCTCTGCCCTGGTAATTCAACAAAACCCAAGGGGTCAGGTCTGGACCGATAGTGGAACAGAATGCGCCGGACCGTTTTCCTTTCCGTACTTCGCTATCAAGATGGTTTTCTTTCGCCACCCGCCGTGCAAGTTGTTCAAATTTAGGATCGAACTCGCGGAAGGAGCCAAACACCAGATCTGCCGCGATATTGAATGGGTAGGACTTTTCCGATTTTGCCACCGGAGCGTAGACATCGTACCGGCTGAGGCGATCCATTTTCAACCAGCGTGCCTTCAGGCGGAAATACCGTTGGAAAACTCCCGCGTTTTTGTAAGCTACGTCCAATAATGTGGCCACGACTTCGTCGGGAATGTCGTTTCCCAGGTTGCGGGCTGAAATTGGTTCGCTAAAGTTTCGAAGCTGCACTTGCTCATTGCGCCAATCGCGTACCACCGTCTGGTACATTTGCCCGAGGATCGGACCATCCTGCCCGTATACTCGGTACAGCTCCTGATACGCGGCTTTCCTTAATTCTGGATCGTGCTGGCGGACATACACCATCAACTCACCGCGGGTCATTTCCTTTTCCGCCCCATCGACTAGGACCTTGAATGTGTAGCGGTTGGTGATGGCGTCATACAAGGTGATCAACGCGCTAAATCCGGTCACATTTTTTATATTGACAATCTTCTCTTCTGACTCAGTCAGCGTGTGCGGTTTAAAATGGCGCATCTCCTCCAACCAGTACTGGTAGTCTCCAGAACTCCTCATCAATCTGTCGGCGTTGGTGTCATCCAGATTCTTCCACCATAACGAGAAAAATAACTCCCGATTGCCGTATTCTGCCATCATCTGGTCAATTTTTGCGACCATGGTCATAGCCTGTTGATTCTGGGTATCTTCTGCAAACCATAATCCGGCATAACCGGCCAGGCGGTTTTCCAGTCTTGAGATCGCCTCTTCAAGTTTGATTATTTCCATGAATCGTTCAACGGAAATGGTTGGAGAGAGGTCAGACCGATGGGTTTCCAGTTCTTTCACCAGATCTTCAAGCTGAAGATAAGCCGAATCGATTTCCGGACCGGTGGGAGTTGGATACAGATCGGATAAACTCCAGGGAGATTGAGCGTATTTTTCTGAAGGCATGGGTATCACCTGTTGGTTTGAGATGTTGACCGAAGCGATTTTCGCAATTCGTCGATCGATTTTCGTTGATTTGTTTCGGTATCCAGAAAGTACCAGGAATCCCATCCGTTGACTGGACCCTGGCGAATCTTTTTAGCAATTTGATGAATGGAGCCAATTTCCCCCCGGTATTGGAGCGAGCCGTCCGCTAATATCCTGGCTGTCACCTCTCCGGATGTACCAAAATAGAGGTTTTGACCTGGATATACGAGACCGTTCTCTAAAAGACTTCCAAATGGAATCCGGGGTTCCTTTCGCGGTTCGGGCGAGACATACAGTGGCGGGTTGAATTCCACCTGAAGAAGCTGATCGATTCTTTCCCTGGCTGCTTTCGCATATACCGGATCACGCTCAATGCCTATAAAATGACGGTGCAGACGCTTTGCCACGGCTCCGGTGGTCCCGGTACCAAAGAAGGGATCTAATACCACATCACCCACCTGAGAGCTTGCCAGTAAAACCCGATAAAGAAGCCCCTCAGGTTTCTGGGTTGGATGCAGCTTCTTTCCATCTTTCTTTAGTCGTTCCCCTCCAGAACAAATTGCCAGTGACCAATCACTGCGCATCTGGAGATCCTCGTTCAATGCTTTCATCGCGTGATGATTGAAGGTATAAGGCGCACCTTTTTCCTTTTGCACCCATAGCATTGTTTCGTGGGCATTTGTAAATCTCACCCCCCGGAAATTGGGCATCGGGTTGGTTTTGGTCCACACAATGTCGTTAAGGATCCAAAAACCAATGTTTTGTAAAATGGCGCCAACCCGATAGATGTTGTGGTAAGACCCAATCACCCATAATGTTCCGCTGGGTTTTAATAATCGTCTGGCAGCCGTTAACCAGGCAATCGTGAATTTATCGTACGCCTCGAAACTCTCAAATTGATCCCAATCGTCGTCCACTGCATCCACGCGGGTAAGGTTGGGACGCCATAATTCCTGGGCGAGCTGTAAATTATATGGAGGATCCGCAAAGATCAGATCCACCGATTCAGGTGGAAGCTTGTACATCTCCTCGATGCAATCGCCCAGAATAACCTGATCGATGGGCAGACCGGGAGGACTTGTCATTGGTAGAGAAGGTTGGTAAGCCTGAGTCTCTGTCATGTATCCCTATTGTAACCTCAGGTGAGTCTCAGGACAAAGAAAAAATAAGGTATCCGATCATAAAAGTTCACACTCGATTAATCCTGGGTTTCCTGGTTCTATTGCGTCTGTGCAGGGGGTATGATATAAAAGATGGATGGATTCTATATTTATGTTGATGCGTGGTCACATCGGAAGGTTTACTGCCAGGTAAACTTCCGGGTGGGTGCGCTTACCCGCCGAACACTTCCAACGCTGGCGAAAGCCAGCGTTTGCTATCCAGGTGAAATGAGGAGAATGGTATGAAAAAACAAATACTGGTATCCGTGGCATGGCCATACGCGAATGCCGAAATTCACGTGGGGAATCTGACGGGTGCCTACCTTCCTGCGGATATTTTTGCACGCTATCATCGCTTACGTGGGGATAATGTATTGATGGTGTCGGGGTCAGATTCACATGGAACCCCCATTACCATTCGGGCAGACAAGGAAGGAACCACCCCTTACGAGGCGTATCAGCGTTTTCATACGGGCTTTATTGATCTCTTTCAAAAACTGGGTCTGACCTATGACTTGTTTACAAGCACGCATACGACCAACCATTTTGATATCTCCCAGAAAATATTCCTGGCTTTGAAGGAAAACGGATATTTATATACTGACAAACAAATGCAATGGTTCTCCACCGCCCAGGGACGGTTTCTCCCCGACCGCTATGTAGAGGGAACCTGTTATATTTGCGGATATAACTATGCCAGATCGGATCAGTGTGATAAATGCGGCAATATGCTAGAGGCGGATAAACTGATCGAACCACGGTCCAAAGTGGATGGCTCGACGCCGGAATTACGTGAAACCGAACATTTTTACCTCGACCTCGGCAAGCTTCAACCCGAGGTGGTGGAATTCTTAAAATCACGCCAGGATTACTGGAGACCCAACGTCCTTCGTCAATCCCTCGGACAGATCGAAGCCGATGCTTTACGAGGGCGCGCCATTACTCGCGACCTGGATTGGGGCATTCCAGTTCCACTGGATGGTTGGACTGGTAAATGCCTGTATGTGTGGTTCGAGGCGGTGATCGGATATCTTTCTGCGAGTGTCGAGTGGACAAAACTCACCGGCTCTGAGTTGGATTGGAAGAATTGGTGGTTCGACCCGGCTGCTGAAACCTATTACTTCATTGGCAAAGATAATATTCCCTTCCATGCGGTCATCTGGCCAGCGGAATTATCTGGCGTGGGAACAACATTCGCCCGATTAATGGGCGAAAAACCCCAAACACTCAACCTGCCCTATGACGTGCCAGCCAATGAATTTATGAATTTGGAAGGGCAGAAGATCTCAGGCAGCCGCGATTGGGCAGTGTGGGCGCTGGATTTCCTGACCCGCTACGATCCTGATCCACTTCGGTATTATTTGACGGTAAACATGCCTGAAACTAAAGACACCGATTGGGATTGGGATGATTTCTTCCACCGCAACAATGATGAATTGGTTGCGACCTGGGGAAACCTCGTCAACCGGGTGTTGTCCTTCACCTACAAACATTGGGAAGGAGTATTACCGGATCCTGGCGAGCTTCGAGAAGGTGATAAAGCATTGTTGGCAGAGGTTGATAAAGGATTTACGACGGTCGCTGAAATGATGGATAGTGTGAAGCTGCGTGCGGCTCTTTCGGAAGCGATCCGGCTGGCGTCAGAAGTGAATAAATACCTGGATACGTCTGCCCCATGGTTTGAGATCAAGACCGATAAGGAACAGGCGGCTAAATCGGTTTATACCGCCATTCGCGCGATCGATTCACTCAAGGTCATGCTGGCGCCATTTATTCCGTTTACCTGTGAAAAGCTGAATATGTTCCTGGGTTATTCCACACCGCTTTTTGGGAGTCAGATCGTTGAAACGATCACAGACGGATTAGGTGAACATAAGACCTTACGTTACAACCCAGATGGTGCCAGTGGAGATTGGTCTGCCAGCCAACTTAAAGCTGGCCAAATGCTGCGGCAACCGCAACCTTTGTTTAAAAAACTCGAGCCGGTAATTGTGGAAGAAGAACGCGCTCGGCTCGGACAGAAGCTCCCTTCCTGACGGCAGTTGACCCGAAAGATATTAAATTGAATCGGCGAACTGGTTGATCATCACAGCCAGTTCGTCTGGTTTTTCAAGTGGTATCAAATGTCCTGCACCGCGAATAAATTCCAACCTGGCGCCGGGAATAACCTTCGCCATTTTTTTGGATGCGCGCGGGGGGAAGAATCGATCTAAATCACCGGAACAGATCAATGTGGGTGCCTGGATATTCTGGATTTGACGGGTCAGATCAGATGATTGGCAGGCAAGCAGATCTCCATACAAGACTCCCCTCCGGGTTTGCTCCACTGCCTGCCGGGTGGCATCCACCCACTTGCGATCGGAGGAGGAGCCCACCAGCCGTCCAATCAGCCAATCCATGGATTGCTTGTATGTGATCGGATGCAGCAGGTCCTGGATGATTTCCTGCGGAACCGGGCACTCGGGCGAGCTGGAGACCACCACCAGATCCGGCAACCCGATCCGGTGAGAGTAATGCGGTTTGGAGGGCGATCATTCCCCCCAGCGAGTGTCCGATTAAAATCGTTTTGTAAACGCCTACCGCCTGCATAAAATCCAGGATCACCCGGGCATACGCGATCAGGCTCTGACAGCCTTCCCCTTCCGATTTTCCATGACCGGGTAAATCGAGCGCATATACCGTTCTTTCCGGCATGCGGCGGAGACGAGTATGCCAGCCCAGGCTGCTGCCCCCGGCACCATGGATGAACAGTAAAGGGGGATTACTTGCTTTCCCGAGGGGAGAATAATTATAGTAACACCCGGCAGCGTGCGGCATCAGTTCTGCCTTACTGCAAGGCGGGAAATTCGTCTCTTAATGGAAGCTGCGAAACTGTACAGTTCCGGCACTTTGAGCAACCAAATTGATAATATATATAGGCTGCCCCCGAGGACGACCCCACCAATTACCTGCAACCAAAATGGCTGAGCAACAGTAGTGGATAACCAACCCCACAAGAAGATCGTCATTACACCACCACCCAACAGACCCTGCCAGGTCATCTGGAGAATTCGGGTTCCTTCCAGGTGGAGGAGGCGCTTGCGAAGTAAAACCAATAACCCCACCATCTCCAACGCAGTTGCGAGAGAATTGGCCAATGCCAACCCGCCATGGGGCATCCATCCGAGCCAGGTAAAGAGGAGGGAGAATGCCAGGCTGAAAACCACATTGAGTGTCATTGCGATCGCACCGATAGTGACCGGGGTGCGGGTATCATGCAGGGCGTAGAATGCCCGGCTAAGGACTTCCACCATCGAGTGACCAACCAGTCCTGCTGCGAACCATAGTAAAGGCCAGGTTACGAGTTCAGTGGAAATGGTATTGAATTCTCCCCGTTGATAAAGGAGCGCGACGATTGGCTTACGCATGATCATCAATCCGATCGAAGCCGGGATGGCCAACAAAAGCATTACACGCAAACTGGAAGCCAGCGAAGTACGAAACTCATCCATTTTATCCATAGCCGCTTGCGCGGATAATGTAGGCATGGACGCAATGGCAATCGATTGTGCAATGGCTGCCTGAGGCATCAGCATTAATTGGAAGGCGTAGGTCAACCCATTCAGACTTCCTTCAGGGAAAGGAAATTTCAAGTTCAGTAGCCAAGGACCCAGCAACCGGTAGATAAATCCGGAGCCTTGCAAACCACCAAGCTGAAATGAACAGAGTATGGTGTTGACCCAAAAATTGAGCTGGACGATCGCCGCCCCAAACAGACGCGGCAGCATCAATGCTCCGACTTCACGGACCAACGGCTGTCTGGTATCCAGAACCGGTTTATAGCGTCCCCCCAGATGAAGCAGCCCCGGGACCTGGAAGCTTAAGTGGAGTAAAGCTCCAATTACGGCACCCCAGGCCAGGGCAAAAATGCCGATCTGTTTGGAGAAGAGCACGACTCCCAGGATCATACCCAGGGAATACATTGCCGGGGTGAGCGCTGGTATGAGGAAGCGCTGATTGGCGTTTAGTATCCCCATCACCAGGCCACTGAGCCCGAAAATGACTACCGATGGTAGAAGCACCCGCAGAATCTGTACTGTCAGTTGTTGTTTTTCAGGGCTAAAGCCGGGCGCCAGTAAATTCTGCACAATCCAGGGCGCAGCGATGGCGGTGATGACACAGACCGCGATCAGTAGGATAACCAGTAGGTTGGCGATGGCGCTGGCGAGCCGCCAGGCGGTCTCTTTCTGGCTTTTGACTAGTAATCCGGTAAAAGTTGGGACGAAGGCGGAGGCAAGGGCTCCACCTGCCATGAGGTTGAAGAGCAAGTCACCCACTCGGTTGGCGGCATTGAATGCTTCCAGGTCTCCACCGGTGCCATAAGTGTGCGCCACGATGATCTGGCGGGCAAGCCCCACCAGGTTCGATATGATGATGGCAAACATCACCGTTCCAGCGGCACGGGCAATCTGTCTTCCAGCGGTGATTGGGGATGGCGTGGTCATTGAAAAGATTATAACCCCGCTGGAGAATTGATCCCAGTATGCGGTACTGGGAGTTGGACCTCCAGCCTTAATAAAGAGAAGTGGGCATCTGGGAGTAGGAGGCGCAAGCCTCCCACTCCCAAAAAACAACAGCATGCGCTGTAACAGCTGTCTGAGCATTAACCGCAAATATCCGGGCGCCATCCCCCGAACATCATTAATGGTTATCGCAGAATTTGAGATGTGGGCATCTGGGAGTAGGAGGCATCGCCTCCTACTCCCAGAAATAAAAAGCCCGGGCTGTTCCTGCCGTTTGAGGATTAAGCGATAGCGCCCGGGCTCCTTCCCCCGCTTCTATGAAAAACCACCCCCGGAAGAACAAATGGCTGGGAATTAACCAGACGCGCGTAGGGGCGACCGGGAGGTCACCCCAATTTGATGTAATTACCCAGGCAAGCGAATGGATATTATAATAGTCGGCATTATCTTATCCTGAAATCATCTCATCACCAAAGGATCAGTATGTCCCCCACTACCCTGAAGATCGTCGTCGCTGTATTTTTTATTGCCCACGGATTCATACACGCCAGCCTGTCCTGGGTGCCACTACCCAAACCCGGAGCCATGCAAACCCCCTTCCTACCGAGTTGGACCCGTAAAGAGGTGTCGCCGAGCTGGCCAATCTCCAAACTAGGTTTGAACGAGAATGTGGTTCGGACCCTTGGGTGGATCTTATGGCTGGTTGTGACCGCCCTGTTTGTTCTTGCCGGGCTGGGATTGTTTGGTCTGCCATTTTTATCGTCCCTCTGGCAGAATCTGGCGGCACTAGGCGCTCTCCTCTCCCTTGTTCTGATTGCCCTTTACTGGCATCCCTGGTATCCGGCCGGACCGATCCTGGATATCCTGATCCTGGCAGGTCTATACTTTAAATTCCCGTCTGACTTGTTCTAACAATTCAATAGAAGAGAGGGCGTTCAGATGAACGCCCTCTCTTCGGATCTTTCCGAATCTACTTATTCCACTTTTGTACCACACGAAGGACAGTGTGCCCATTCAGGTTGAAGTGTATTCCCGCAATGTGTGCAATGCTTTTCTTCTGAGATTGAAGTCGTTGCCACGGGTGGAGAAGCTTGAGGCAGAGGTTGAGCTGTAGGTGGAGATTGCACTGAATTTCTGCGTGCGCTTCCGATCCAGAATCCGATCAACACCAGTAGAGCTACCACCAGGAGCGGCAGCAATACCATCCTGAGCGCCATCAGACCGCCCATGAAACCAAAGGCACCGGGAACATGAAAGTCACCCCGAAAACCGCCGCGCATCATTGGCATATACCGGTATCCGACCCGGAAAAAGAGGGGCACTACCGCCAGACAGATAACCAGTAAAGATAACAAGATCCCAAGGATCCATTTCCATGCGTTTTTCATTCAAATTCCTCCATAATGTCTTTTTAGTCAACTTTATGATACCGCTTGATTATGTAGAATGTGTGAAGGAATTCTTAGGATTGTATGAAAATATTACCTCAGAGCAGGTTTGGGCATAGTATCCGAATAAATTGAGAAACTACTACATCCAATTTGTCCCTCTTGCTAATTCATGCCATAATCGAGACAGGACCCGTAAATCACCGAGTATATGAGTGCGGGATCCCCCGGACAGGAGAATCGAACATGATCCATCCCGAAGTCACCCAGCAAGCTTTATCCATCCTGCGTGATGGCAGCAACTTTCAATGGTATATCCTGCCCTTTTTGGCGTTTGTGCTATACATCTATTTCAACGAAATATCAAAGAAAAACTGGAAAGGTGTCGCCGCGGGACTGGCGCTCTATATGGTGCACTGGCTGTATGAAATTGCCAACGCACTTATCCAGCATTTCAGCGGACATGCTTTGTGGACCGTTCCGACTGGTACCGCTTTCCTTCTGCTCGTTGGGGTGGGAATCGAGCTTTCGCTGATGTTCTCCGTCGCCGGGCTGGTAATGAGTAAGTTGTTACCCCTGGATCCGAAAGCCAAGATTCTGGGGATCAATAACCGGTTGGTCTTTGCAGTCGGCAATGCCGCGTTTGCCGGAATATTGGAGATCTTTCTGGCGAAAACGCCCGTGTTCGCCTGGGTATATCCCTGGTGGGGTGCGTTCCCTGTTTTTCTGACCGTCTATATTCCATTCTTCCTTGCGGCATTTTATTGCTACGATTGGAGACCGATCAAGCAGGTTCGTTTCATTGGTGGTCTTTTCCTGCTCAACGCGATCCTCCTCGTAGTTTTTGCAGGAATATTGAAGTGGATATAAATGTGAGAGACCAGATAACCGATCTCTATCTTTCGTTCCCCCACACTTTCATCTCAAATAAGAAATCCCGCACCTGTCTGCCAATCTCGGTCCGGACACGGTCTGCCCTTTCATCATGCTCCAACCGTATATTGTCTACGTAATAGGATAATTGCAGGATAGCGTTGGAGTCGTCAAATTCCTTGAACGTCACCATGGGATTTTTCCAGAAGGCAGGCAGGATTTTGTATTCCTGTTGAATCCAACTGAGCATCTCCCGAACGAGATCATCGAGGCGCATCTCTGAGCGGTCATTGGGATGATTGATTGCTTTCTTTACCTTTTCCCAGATGGATCGAAGCTCGAGGTTTCGTTCTTCCCAGGCTTTGCGCAGGTTCCAAATATCGCTGTCATCCAACCAGGGATCAGGTTCTTCCGCCCAGGCTTGACTGGAAGTGAGCACGAGGTCTAACTGCGTATCAAGAGGTGAGATGAATTGGCAGAAAATCTCCTGCCGTTCCGCTTCGCTTAACCCTTTGGCCTCCCTGGCGCGAATGCCTCGGATCAGGTTTCGGCAAGCCTCCTGTAATCCGAGTAGACTGTTGTTCACCACCGCTTCTTTTTCCAGCCGAATAATATTTTTCTCATTCTGTTCTGCTTCTGCTACCAATCGGAAAACGGCCGGATCGCCTGGGTCGAGATTGGCTGCTCTCTGACGAATAATTTGAATTTGGTCTTTGAGAAGAGGGATCTTGGTGTTCAGATCCATAACCAAAGTGGCAGGATGCGCGGTGGCGATCCGCCGTAATCCTTCCTCCACCTGCATCCACTCTTTCGTGCCGTCAACGCTGATGTCCATAGTCAACTTTTGATCCACAGTTGGTTTGGTTATATTAGTAAGCGTGGTGTTTACAAAGGTTTTATTTGGGACGTAGATCGTGGCGTGTTCCGAAATCGAATACAACTGGGTGGAGCGGATCCCGATCCGTTGGACCTCACCGATTCGCCCATCGCTCAAGGTGATCAGATCGCCGGTGCGAAAGGGCGCTTCGACTAGCAGGCTGAGTCCGCTGAAAATATTACTGAGGGTATCCTGCAGCGCCAATCCGAGTACCAGTCCAACCACTCCAGCTCCTACAAGTACTGAGGTAACATTAAATCCCCACATCGGCAGGATGATCAGGGCAGCCGCCAGAATCAACGCCACAGGTCCGAACAAATTCAACACCGGGATAAGCACATCGTCCACCCGGCTGGCGGTGCGCCGGGCCCACTTCTCACCGTAATAGACAAATATGTCCCTGATGGTTCGTCCAAGGATATGGGTGACCACAATGGTAACGATGGTGTATGCTACCAGGTTGATAAATTTATTCGCGGCTTCCGATAGGGGAAGCAGTTCCAGCGACCTAACCACCCCCAAAACAAGAAGGAGAATGATCAATGGTCCACGCAAGATCCCGAAGACAATATCTTCCAGGTCACCGGGAAGCTGGCGGGTAATAAACCGAATTACCCGGAGCAGGATGAAATTGACCACCAGGGCGATAAGTATCCAGGCAGCGATATTCGCGAAGAATTGGATTATGGGTGCGCTCAGGAAAAGTAATCCATCCGGGAGGGGGAACTGGAACCATAAAATATGAAACATGGCAGCCTCTTCAACTCATACAAATATAAGACAAATTAGATATTAACTATCTACTATATAATAATCCTAATCGAATTTGTACAAAGGTGCATGTCGATACTCTGGTCGACTGGTTAGATTAATCCGGAGACTCCTGTCTTTTTGTTGTATGATGATAATAAGGATGGTAAATAATGGACGAAATCCGAAAGATTCATAAAGTACTTTCCAGCAGACCAACCGTGGAAGGGGCGGGTGTCAACCTTCGCAGGGTGTTCGGCAACAATGATGCCCCTCAATATGATCCATTCCTCCTACTAGATGATTTTCGATCGAATGATCCGGCGGATTATATGGCTGGTTTCCCCTGGCATCCTCACCGCGGGATAGAAACCATCACCTACGTGTTGTCTGGATCTGTGGAGCATCGCGATAGCATGGGTAACCGGGGTGTAATCGGTGCGGGTGATGTCCAATGGATGACTGCCGGTTCAGGTATCATCCACCAGGAGATGCCCAAAGGAAACGTGGATGGAAGTATGGGCGGATTCCAACTGTGGGCGAATCTCCCCGCCAGCCAAAAAATGATGCCGCCGCGTTACCGGGAAGTGCTGGTCGATCAGATCCCTATTGTTACCGATGAATCAGGAGCGACAATTCGTATCATCAGCGGAGAAGTAAATGGAGTCAAAGGACCTGTCCAGGACATCGTTACCGAACCAGTATACTTGGACGTAACTGTCCCTGGGAAAGCATCGTTTGTTCACAACACTCCCTCCGGGCATACACTGGTGTGTTATGTCATCGAAGGAAGCGGTTTTTTTGATCCTGATCATGGCTCCGTATCTGAGGGAAAATTGGTTCAGTATGGTGATGGGAATAAAATACTTATCCGTACAGACGAATCACCGGTCCGGTTTCTCTTGATCTCCGGCAAACCGATTGGCGAGCCGGTTGCCTGGTATGGTCCAATTGTAATGAACACAGAGGAAGAAATCCAGACAGCTTTGAAGGAATATCGAACCGGAAAATTCATTAAAAATACATAGGTTAAGGCAATTCACATCCAGAGCATAGAGGAGAAATCTAATGACAAGAATGACTGTTACCAGCAGTGGCGCGCCAGCAGCCATTGGACCGTATTCTCAGGCAGTCTGGGCGGGTGGTTTGCTGTATCTTTCCGGCCAAACTCCGATCGATCCGTCGACCGGAAAACTGGTTGAAGGTGAGATAGATGTGCAGACCGGAAGAATTTTTGATAATCTTAACTCTGTCCTGGAAGCAGCCGGTTTGACCATGGATCAGGTTATCAAAGTGAATGTATATTTGACGGACATGAAGAATTTCACCGGGATGAACGCCGTTTATAAGGAGCGGTTTGTCGAACCTTATCCTGCCCGAACAACGGTTGCGGTGGCTGGTCTTCCTCTGGGTGCGTTGATAGAGATCGAAATGGTGGCAAGAAGATAGTAACTTGAATTAGAAGAGATAGTAAGCCAGAATAAATCCAGGTCTCGGCACCTATCTCTTTTGATTTGTTCTGAGTATCGATTGACAAAATTGTAGGGGCTACGCATGCGTAGCCCCTACAACAGGTATATATAAATTATTGAATGTGAGGAATTATCCAGCCAAGGTCAGCATGACCGGTTTCCCGCGCAGGGAATATTGGCCGGTGCTGGCCTGCAGAACCCGCTTCACGTGTTTTTCCAGAACGTCTACGAAAGTCTGCCTATCCTGAATATCGATCGCACCGATCGCTTTCCCGGGGATACCCACTTCACCGGCGATCGCGCCGACTACATCGCCGGGTCGGATACCGTGTGTCCCACCCAGGTTCATTTTCAATCGAACCATTCCGCCTTCCTGGGGTGCAGCGGACCAGGTGGTCTGTTGAGCGAATGTCCCGGCTCCACTCACGTTTCGTCGGGTGGAACCGCGTCGATTCTCGCTATGGCGTTCGTCTGGTGTGCGTCGGGATCTTACTTCAGCTACAGGTTGGGCAATTTCTTCCACCGAATAATTATGTTCTCCGGCGCGCGCCAGTTTCATGGCTGCTGCTGCAAGGTCTACCAGATCGATGTCTGATTCCAAAAGTTGGGTGATCATCACCCGTTCCCGTTGGTCTTTGCCTTTGACCATCTGATCATACAATTTGGTCAGGAAACGGTCATCACGTCGAGCAAGGACGTCTTCGCGGGTGGGCAGCTTGCTTTCAATCGCTTTTTGGCGAGTGTAGCTTTCCACCATGCTTAAGAACCTGGCTTCACGAGGAGAGAAGAAGGTAATGGAAATACCTTTTCGACCTGCGCGTCCAGTCCGGCCAATGCGGTGGATGTAATCTTCAGGATCATTCGGGACATCGTAATTGAATACGTGGGATACGTCATCGATATCCAGTCCTCGAGCGGCGACATCGGTAGCAACGAGTAACGTGATCTGATTCTGGCGGAAGCGGGTCAACACTGCTTCGCGGCGGGATTGGTTGAGGTCTCCATGCAACGATTCGGCTGGATAACCACGTCGGTTCATTTCGTCCGCCAATTCCTGCGCGCGAGCTTTCGTACGGGTGAAGATTAATGCGCACTTGATGTCTTCCATCTCGACCAGACGGGTAAGAGATCCCAGCTTCTGATCTTCACGGATCCGGAAGAATCGCTGATCGATTTCCGCCACGGTCCGGCGTTCCGGGTTGACCGCAATGGTCTCGGGCTCCCGAAGGTAACGTTTCGCCAGCTTGCGGATGGCATCTGGCATGGTCGCAGAAAACAGCGCGATCTGTCGCTCGGTTGGAATCTCAGCGAGGATAGTCTCCACATCCTCAATGAAGCCCATCTCGAGCATTTCATCTGCCTCATCGACAACCAGATAACTTACCTGGCTGAGATCCAAATATTTCTGCCGGATCAGATCGAGTAGACGGCCAGGGGTGCCTACCACCACGTCCACGCCTCGAGCCAATGCTCGGGTCTGAATCTGGTAAGACTGTCCGCCGTAGATGGTCAAGAAACGGAGGCTGGAATTTTCCGCCATCCGATTGGATGCTTCAGTCACCTGTATAGCTAATTCCCGGGTCGGAGCAAGGATCAACGCCCGGACAGACTTCTGGTGAGTTTCTAATTTTTGGATCATCGGCAGAGCAAACGCGGCTGTCTTACCGGTACCCGTCTGTGCCTGTCCGATCACATCTTTTCCTGCGAATAAAACAGGGATGGCTGCCTCTTGAATCGGAGTCGGCTGCTGATATCCCAACTTTTCCACGGTTCCAACCAACTCAGTGGAAAGACCTAATTCTTCAAAACTACGCATTATTAACTTTCTCCTGACAAAAAAAGAGCACCTTACCGAACCGGCAAGGCGCACTGTACCAAGCACGATCTATTTTCTCGGTCAACTTTTGACCGGAAATGATTATATCACACCTTTAAACTATTTCCAGGTTGAGGTCCAGTTCTTTATACGATTCAAGAATTGTAAGATCCGCCGGTCGATTCGTGATCAATATATCCAAATCGATGAGGGGACACACAAAGAAAGGGGAAGAGGTGTCGAGTTTTTCGGAGGACGCAAGTGCGACAATATGATCTGACTGCAGAATCAGACTACGTTTGAAGGAGGCTTCTTCCAGGTCAGGGACGGTGATGCCAGCGATGGGATGAATACTGCAGACACCCAGAAAGCACACATCGAAATGGAAAGTCCGAAGAAGGTTTTCCGCCACAGCGCCGATTACAACTTGCTGCTCTTTATCCAGCCGGCCACCAATCAAGATCACCTCGATCTCCGGGTAGTCTGATAATGTGGTGGCAATGGTCGGACTATTCGTGATGAAGGTGGCACGTAAATTGGGTGATAACAGTTGCGCAACCTGCAGATTGGTGGTTCCCCCATCCAGGAATACGACTTGTCCAGTTTGAATATGTTTGACGGCCGCCGAAGCGATCGTGCGTTTGGACGGCCCCGACTGGCTCAGTCGATCCTGATAGCTGACGGCAGCCGGGGAATGGGGTAATCCTCCCCCGTGGACACGGTGGATGCGACCCTGCTCAGACAGATCACGCAAGTCGCGCCGGATGGTATCTTCGGATACACTTAAAGCTTGACTGAGCTCAGTCGCCACCACTTTCCCGTTGATCTGCAGGAGTTCGAGTATCCTGGATTGCCGTTCTTCCTTCAACATCTGTTCTCCTTCGTTTTGTTTCAGAGTATAAGGGGCGGGGTGACGTGCTTGACACGCTCAAATTATGCTGGTATATTCGTGTTATTGCATTATATTGCACGATATTGCGGATGTCAATTGGTTAATGGAGTAAAATGAAACAAATGAAATCGCGCTACCCGCTCATTGTTGCCTGCACCATCTTCCTGTTCTTTGGGGTGATTACAGCCAGTCTCGGACCCATTCTACCTGAACTGGCTGGAAATACTCAATCCAATCTGGCCGCAGTGGGAGGGGTTTTTACGGCTTTATTTCTGGGTGCGCTTGTTTCTCAATTGATCGCCGGACCACTCTCGGATAGGTTCGGTCCCAAAATAGTCCTCGATTTTGCGTTGATCGTCCTTGCGCTCGGCGTGGTCGGATTTACAACTGCTCGCTCCCTTTGGATGATGTTGGTGATCACCTTTCTGGCGGGATTAGGCCATGGATCGGTTGACCTTTGTGTCAATATCCTGGTATCGCGAACCTACATCGAGAACAACACTTCGGTTATGAATCTGCTTCATTTCTTCTTTGGGGTAGGCGCAGTTGTCGGACCGGCACTGGTTAGCCTGGCGCTAACCATTGGCTGTAACCGGAATGATAGTCATGTGGATAGCCGCAGCCGGGATGATCGTTATGGCAATTCTGGTGACCCGGGTTCAAAATCCAATAGGAGAAGAAACCCGGGACCAAATCGGTCAGAAATCCGTTTATGGTTCATCGACTCTCTGGTTGATGGGTTTTGTGCTCCTCATTTATGTCGGAATCGAAAACGGAGTCGGTGGCTGGTCTACGACCTATACCAACCAGACAACCGGCTTGAGTCTCGAAAAATCGGCTTTGGTTTCATCTGCCTATTGGGGAGCTTTGACTCTGGGCAGGTTGGCGGCCGCATTGGTAGGTAGTAAATTCCCTGCCAGGCAACTTCTGTTGATCGCTTTTATCCTCGCCCTGGCAATGGGACTGGTCTTCGCTTTTTCAACCGGATCACTGGTGCCCACAGTCGTTAGTATCTTGCTCATCAGTTTCTTCACTGGTTCGGTTTATCCAACCATGATGTCGCTCATTATCACTACCTTTAGCCATGCCCCCGGCAAAGCAGCTAGCGTTGCCTCAGCGATGGGCAGTGTTGGTGGGATGCTGCTGCCTTTTACGCAAGGTTACCTTCAGGAAAAGGTCAGCCCATCCGCCAGCGCCTGGTATGTGGCGGCGGGATTATTCTTGATGCTTGTAGTGTTGGTTGCATCGAATATGAACAGCCGAAAGAAATCAACCCCGATTGTATTGTAGATGGTTATTGACAAAATAGAATAAATGTTCCATAATAGATCCATCAAATCAGGAGGGGTTTAATTTATGGAACACATCTGTGAATGGGTGGAAACGCAAGATCAACCCGTATTGTGCATCCGGGTAAATACCCGGGTGGAAGAATTACCGCAATTAATTGGAAAATCCTATGAAACCATTATGCAGGTGATGGCTGAAAATGGGATCCAATTGTCTGGTGAGCCTTATGTAGCCTATTTCAACCTTGACATGGAGAACCTGGATGTGGAAATGGGTTTTCCTGTGGCAACGACAGGTGATGGAAAAGGCGAGGTAAAGCCGGGTGTTATACCCGGCGGTAGGAAGGCGACCACACTATTTGTCGGTCCTTACCCGGAAATGGCGTCAGCCTATGAGGCTCTTACAAAATTTGTTGCAGAACAGGGCCATTTGAGCCGACGGGAGTAGCATACGAGCATTATCTCACCGGTCCAGAGACACCTCCCGCAGAGCATAAAACTCGAATTGTTTTTCCAATCAAATAAACTGAATCAACGTAACAAGAACAGACCGCCAGTCAAACTTGACTGGCGGTCTGTTATATTCAAACTAATTGGGGATAGCGTCTTGTGAAGGTTCCATTCCCTGTTGAAACGTGACAACGCGCCGCAATTTTAAGTGCAGAAGGTAATAACCTCCCACAGCAACCGCACAGATTATTCCCCCTGCGTACCAAACCCAATTTGGGTTGTACTTGTCCATGATCAACCCTGCCGCCGCCGGACCGATCGTGGATGGAATTGACCAGGAAACGGATGAGACAGCCATATATCGGCCACGCATCTCTTCCGGGGCAAATTTTGCCACCAACGCCTGGCTGACCGGAACAACGATCATTTCTCCAATGGTAATAACTAAGATTGACACCACGAACAACCAAAAGGCACCGATAAAACCGATCATACCAAAACCGATCATGTAAAACGCACACCCAAGTGCCATCATAAGCATCGGGGCGAATTTCTTCGTCTGACTGGTAACCCAGAATTGGGTCAACACCACCAGGATTGCACTGGCACTCAACATATACCCATATTGAGTAGTGGGAATTTGGTGTACATCGCGCAAGTATACCGATAATGTGTTGTACATCTGTTGATACACCAACAACATAAGCATGGAGACGAAGATGAATCCGATGAACAACCGGTCTTTGAACACGGATTTGTAACCTACCAGGGTTTGTAGGATGGATTCCTCAACCTTGCCGTGTTTTGCCTCCGGCTTCGTCTCTGGAATGAGCTTGATCACGATTACCGCGGTGGTCAGGCTAAAAACCGCATCCAATATGAACAGCATCAAATACGACCTGGCAGCGACAAATCCCCCAATGGTCGGTCCGATGATCCAGGACAGGTTTGCCACGACCCGGATGATTCCATACCCTTCATTTCGCTGTTCCGTCGGGAAGCATATCTGCGACCATTGCATTGTGTGCGGGACCAGATACACTGCCAAGTATTCCGATGACTGCAACGAGGGGGTATAGGATTAATAGCTCATTCACAAAACCCAATGCGAGTGCGCTCAACGCGCTGAAAACTAGACCAAATAGGATGATCTGCTTCCTGCCAAATTTATCGGTGAGTGCTCCACCAACTGTACTTCCAAATAAACCGAACAAGGACATGGTCCCGAGCAGCACTCCCGCCTGTGTCATTCCAACCTGAAAGCGCTGGGTGATATACAGGGCGAAGAAAGGGAATAGTAATGTGCCGCCGATCATGTCAATGAAGACGGTGCCGACGAGTATCCAAAATTTCCCGGGAAAACTATGATAGAGTGTTTTAGCTTTTTGGAACATACTATTTCGATCTCAGGCTAGTTATTTTCAACCAATAAATGATGATTATACACCGCGACCTCACAGAATTGGTCTGAGATTTTAATTAATATGACCAAGATGTGACTACACTCCCTGTTGAATTGATCCTTCCCGGGCTATGCTTAATTACCTGTAATTTACTTAGGTTTATATAGGAGCGTCTATGCAAATAGTGACAGATCGCGGATGTGATATCAGTCCGGAACAATCGGAAGGACTCTCCATTCATTTCGCACCCATGCGGTTGACCCTGGGGGACAAAACCTATTCCAGCGGTGTGGACCTTTCGGCGGAAGAGTTTTATGGGTTGCTGGAGAAGACAGACGAAATGCCTGTCACTTCTCAAGCCACTTCAGGCGATTTTGCGGAGATCTATCGCAAGCTTGCACAGACCGATCCGGATATTTTATCCATTCATATTTCCTCAGGTTTAAGTGGTACTTATGATTCAGCAATATCCGGAGCCCAAATGGTGCCCGAAGCCAAGGTGACACATTGGGATACCCGCACTCTATCCTGTCCGGAAGCGTGGCAGGTCGAATATGCAGCTCGAGCGGTCAAGAATGGACTGCCATTGGAGAATATTCTGAAATCACTCGAAAAAATGAGGGGTTTGTGTGAAGGAATCTTCACCGTGGAAAACCTCAAATACTTGATCCACGGCGGCCGGATTAGCCACATCCAGGGATTATTGGCATCCCTTCTCCAAATTCGCCCTGTGATCGCTGTTGGGAAAGCGGATGGCAAATATTACACGCTCGCCAAAGAACGCACGACTCTGAAAGCACTTCAGAAAATCGCCCGGACAATTGGCGATTTTAATCCAGACACAAGAAAAATTCAGGTTCAATTGCTCCATGGCAATAATCCGGATGCGGTTGCCCACCTGAAAGAAGAAATAACAAAACTATACGATGTCATTTGGCTCCCAACTATTCATGTGGGTCCCATTCTCGGTGCCCACACCGGATACAGCCTGGTCGGAGCGTGTGTTGCACCGTATCAGGCACTCCATGATGTAACTACCATATAAGCAAACAAGGTGGAGGCGAACAGCCTCCACCTTGTTTTATATCTCGATAAATCTTATGGATTAAAGAATTTTACGAACCAACTACCATCAGATTTTTGAGTAGCCTGTTGGATGTCACTGATCACTTCATACCAGGTATTACCGGGTTTGTACGGAAAAGGTGTCCCATCCTGATTAATGAACCGGAATGGCCCAAGGGGGGACAGGGAAGTCCAATACACCTTATAGGCTTTGCCGTCCCGCAAAAAGATAGCAGGCTCCTTGATGACATACAACATGTCCATCTCGATCTTGGTGGGATTGAGGTAGGTATGTTCCACGTCCATCAGGACCACATTATCGAAAGCTAACTGCTCTTCTGTCAGCTTATCTGTAGCTGGATAATAAGTGCCTTTCCCATCTGATTTATCCTGTTCCCTCAAATATTTTCCAGTGGCAGTGTCATAGGTCCAACGGGCTCGATTAAGATAGCTCCAAATGATTTCCAGTGATTTGCCTTCCAAACCGCCAGCCTGGATGGAACTGGAGAAATTGAGGCTCGGTAAAGATGACACGCCCCGCTTATTTGTTCGTTCTTCTGCGAGTTCTGATATACCGGCAAAGTTTATTTTTTCTCTATATACCGTTGCGTTTAGTTTGGCGCCCACCGTTGGATCGGCTCCTGCCATAACCACCATTCCATCGTACATCATCCTTAAGTCTTCGTAGGGTAACCGACCCGATCGGATGGATCCGAGGTTTACTTCCATCTTTTCCTGAGGTCCATAAGATCCGTAAAATACCGCCAGGAAACGTGTCATACCTTCGCCAATAGACATTTCAAATACATGCGGCGCAAAGGAGAGTCCGCCCTGTGGTCTGACAGAAATGGGGAAATTGGAGATGGATACGAGTATCGGCGATAGATTTAATAAGGAAGGATCTTTTACCGGAAGCCCAGTAAGAGGGTTGATCGTCTTATCAATTTTTGACGGTGTGGGCGTAACAGTAGGTTTGACGGGGGTGGCCGTACCATTAAGAGCCGTGTCAGATTTTGCCTGAACATCGGAAGGCTGGATACTCGCCAGTCCAAAACTGGATACAACCAACGTCACGAGAATAACATTAAAGAACCATGATTTTTTCATAAGCAGCTCACAATAATGTGAATAGTTTTCCTTTCTGGTCATTATAACGACCTTCAGGGCAAAGAGTCGTCGAAAAACGAATTTGTAAGGAAGTTGTAATGAAGGATTATTGGATTTCCTAGTTCAGACCGATGCGGGCGAGGAATTGTTCAACCTGATTCTCGTACTCTCTCGGATCATGAATATAGGCATCTGCGTGTCTGGCATCAGGAACAATATATAGATGCCGGATGCCTTCTTGTTTGGCTGCGTAGATTCGTTTTGACATTTCCGCGGGCACATACCGGTCTTCCTGACCATGGATCAATAGGATAGGCGTCTGGTAATGGCGAACATCTCGCTGAGGCGATACGGCAGATAGCGTCATTCCCGCAATGACCCGGCAGAATAGATCTGCCAGCGGTATAAAGATTCCACCTGGCAGATGATAGTCATGTCTGAGGCGATATTCCAGCAGTTCCCTGAGATCGGAAAAGGCGCAATCTGCAATAATGAAAGCGGGTCGGGTATCGATTTCACCATATTGAAGGGCAATAGCTGCACCCATCGATTCGCCATGAACGCCAACAGGTCCATCACCACCCAGCTTTTGCAGGGCAAAATCAACGACAGCCTTCAGATCATGTTTTTCATAATAGCCAAGCGTGGTATTTTTTCCACCGCTTTTCCCGTGATGACGATGATCGTAGATCAGCACATTAAATCCACGCTTTCGAAAAAGTGGCATATATTTTATGGAACCGTCAAGAGTGTAAGCGATTCCGTGCGCGATCACGACGGTCTTATGAGAATTTGGGCTTGGAATATAGATACCGAAAAGGTTATATCCAAAAGACGAAGGGATAAGTATCTCTTCTTTGGTCAGGGTCTCCCAACGGTCTCCAGCAAGAAACCCATTTTCTTTTTCAATTTGATATGTTTCTTCATGCGATCGGGTATGTGGGTAGAGTATCCGTGTGGCAAAATAAAAACCAACCAGGAGTAGGATGACAATGATGACGATCAGAAACCACACAATCCACATCGATTTGATCTCTTGTTATTTTTTGTTCAATCGTAGTCCATAACATCGATTTTCCACGATGGTACCTACTATAGTCTCCCAAAAAGTAGTGAATCTTGCATCCAACAACTGATATCCCACTTTCTCATACAAGCGGCAGGCGGCGAGGTTTTGATCCGTTGTGTGTAAGTGTACACCTGGCACATTCAATTCTTGAAGCTGTTGATGATATGTTTCCAATAACTTTCGGCCGATACCACCACCACGAGCTTCTTCCACAACATTGATATGCAAATGAGCCGGGTATATTTTCAGGTCGGCCGCAGGTATCTTACCTTGAATAACCTGGGAAACCATCCCAAGAACATATTTTACGGTTTTACGACCCAAATGATACCTCACTGTGAGTAAATTCCATAAAAGTACTGGATAGATATGCCTGGTTGATACACGCGCTTGCCGGGTCGCATCTGGGCTACCCGCCAGAAATCCAACGATAATACCATTTCTTTCAGCAACCCAACAAGTGTTTGACTGAAAGCGGAAGAAGAACTCATAAAACGAATCCCAAAATAATCGTCGATCGTCAAAAATAGCTTCCAGGGGTCGACCAAAAAATGCGGTATCTCCTGCGATCTGCATTACTGTCTTTTTATCGCTAAATTGGTAGGGACGGATAATCACACTATATTCCTTAGAAACGACCTATTTAGACAAATTCAGTAACGCCCACGCTGTATGATCCACTTCCACCAAATCAGCAGACATGGTCTCAAACGCAAACATTACAATCTTTGGATTTTCCAATTCCGCCAGGTTTATCGTTCCACAAACGAACTTTCCATTTTTGGTCAGGGCTTTCTTTGTATCCTCTGTTGAGGTGGATAGAACCAGATAGTTGGATATTTTCTTATCATAGGTTCGGATTTTTAGAGAGTATTCATTAAGGGATTCTACTTTGCTTACCATTTCCGCGCATAGATCGACGTTCTGCGATGATGTAATGGCGTACACCGACTTAATATCTGCGGAAGGGTCAGCGGCTCGGGTAAAGAAATCGTCTATCGGATCTTTAAGAATTGGTTTCATCGAAACGCCATTTGAATCAATCCACGAATCTGGCTGGATGGGATTATCGACCTTCCCTGTTTCAATTGATACCTGTGCCGCTGGAGCGAATAACTCATTGGTCCTGATAAAACTCTCCAGCAAATTTTTCAAAGATGGTAATTGACTCTGATACAACAATACAGCTGAATACTTTCTATTTATAAGATCGTTTGACAAAGATACGATACGCCAGTCGGGAGATACTTGAAAAACAGATATCGGAGGTAAGAGAGGCCTGTTTGGATGATAGCCGGATGGTTCTGGAAAATCTGGCCTGTGAACAAGGTATTGGTACTCCACCGGCGCAAATTCGGGTTGTTCCAACCGAATCACTGCCAGCGCTAGTCGAACAAAATTCGACAACCCCCAATGATCTGGGTGAACATCTTCCCCGTGTGGATAAAAAACAATATCCGGTCGGAAATTGGTAATGATCTGCTTGATATCATTCAAATAGTCCGATCCGCAATAAGACGATGTAGGATTATATGTTAGCTGATATGGGCTGTGATTCGTTTCGGTATATGGAGAACGATACGGTTTATCACAATCCCAAGAGGTTTCCCATTCTGCAGGCGATCCTCGATCAGGATAGCTAAGAAAAGCCAATTGTTGGGGTTTTATACCGAGTGATTCCATGGCAGCTATCGATTCGTTCTGCCGTAAATTCCCCAATCGAATATAATCCCCCGGTTTTGGGAAGACTTTACGAAAATCTTCCATCGTCGCAAACATATACCCATCCCCGTTTGTCGCGATCACAATCTGAATATCTGCGCCAAACTTCTTTGCCAGTTGGATCACGCCAGCAGTACCCAGAGTCTCATCGTCATTGTGTGGGGCAAAAATCAGGATCCGTTTAAATCCTTCAAGGGACAGTATTTGAAATTGGCCTAATGCCGGTTGTGCTGTGAAAAGATGAAGGGGAGCTAACAAAATATATGATACAAAAAGTATCCCGATGGTGATTGTGATCCAAAACAAATGCCTTTTACTAATCCTCTGGAGAAATTTCATACAAAATTACCCTGTTACACAATGGTTAATATCCAGAAAATCCAAGATGATTAAATATAGCAGGGATAGTTTCAGCGGCAAACCCAGCTACCCCTATATGAACAGCAAAATTGTGACTACAAATCTGAATATTCAACGTGTAAAAAGATCTAAGGGAAATCCGTCAATAGGCGACAGAACGAAAACGACAACCAACCCATGAGATGAAGTAGTTTTAAAATGTGAAAATTACCGAACTCATTTTATTTTAGGTGACTTGCTTCATTATAAAGTAGTCGATCCTCTTCAGATGACGGTTCGATGACAATGCCGTGAGGAAGGGGCTTTGTCTCCCTATCGACATTAATAAAGGTGATGAACCCTTTAACTACATCAGTTCCGTTCACTGATAGTTGTATATGCGCCACTATCCGGGTACTTCCAGTAAACACAATTTTACTGTCAAATCGAGCGAGTGACCCTGGTCTTACCGGGGCTGTAAATGTCATCCCGTGGATCTTTAAGCAAACAATATTCTCTGGTTTGGTCAAACTCGCAGCAGCGATGAAACCAGATTCTACGAACCACTCTGCTGTCCTGCCGGCGTAAAGGGTTCCGTGATGATTGAGGTCTTCCCCTTTGACCAGATGATACGTGGTATATGTGACCGGATTCATGCCATCGTCCTTTCGAAAGTACATGGAATCATATCACCATCAAACTGGATTGTGGAGCCTTGTTATTATTAATGCTGTTGATATGGCGAATCTATGGATTCTCTGTGATTATATAAACGTTCTTAAACCCGGGTAAGCCGCGAATTGCGGCAAGATCCGGATCGTGTGTGGACCATTCCGTCAACTCAGGATTCAAATGTAGTGACTCTTTAAGACCTTCGATTGCCTTATCATAAAAACCAGCTAAAGAATACGCACAAGCCATGTTGTAGATATTGGTCCCCCGCCATTTTTGTGATTCGTCCAACGATTGCAGATCTTCCAGAATGGTCTCTTCAATTTCCACGGTTTTTTTACAATCCCCCCGTTCGCTGTACACCATTCCAAGATGACTCAATGCATGGACGATCCCGAGTCCAATTATGGATTGCCACAGTGCCCTATTGGAAATCGAGGGTAAAAGGGTGGAGGATTGAAGGTCTTCCTCGGAAAGCAAGCGAAGATCGCGGCTGAATTCTTGAAAAGTTTCATCCAATAATTTTCTTATCTCCAACCACGATTTATCCTTGTATAGGTGAAAGACTTTCAAGTTCTCTTTGTCCACATCCGTAGCCTGAGGTGGCTGATTCTCGCGGTTTGCCAGCCGGTGATTAAAATTGGCCTGCCAATGGGCAATGTGAGCAAGGTGATCTTTCGCGGTCCAATGGTCGGGATCACCGGGGATATTGTGTTCGTTTTCAGGAATGGAATCTGCAAATTCCTGCAAGCACGCCCTTGAGTAATTGAGTAATCTTATGAGTGTCTTTTTGCGATCCATTATGCTCTCCGATTGTTTGGTTATCCCATTATGGTGGAAATGGTCATCTTTTTCAATAGGAAAGTAACTTTCTGACAAAAATAAAGCTGCCAGCATGCTGGCAGCTTTATTGGGTTTCTATTTTTAGAGTTATCGTCCGTATTTCTGAAAGTGCGATGCGAACATTTCCTCCGGATCTGGAATTACGGGTGGAATGGGGTACGCAACCCAGGTAACATTCAAGAAATGCTTCCAGGTTACGTTTTCAGTGGTGATATTGCCGCCCCAGGTTCCACAGCCAAGGGTCATCGTGAAAGCCATTCCGTTTACCCAGTCGCCGCTGTTGCCATAGCTTTGCGGTTGTCTGACCATCATCCGGCTTACTTTCGCTTTTGTCGCCAATTCCAGGATATGTGCATCATTCGTCGAGTGAATACCGCAGGAATGTCCATACCCGCTGAAAGCGGTGATGTCAATCACCATCTGGACAGCCTTGTTAAAATCGGCGTATTTCCAGAGAGTGACCACCGGAGAGAGTTTTTCAGCAGAGAACATATCTTCTGCGCCGATCTTCTCGCCCAGTACCATCAAGAAAGTTGTCCCTTCCGGGATCTGAATGCCAGCCACATCGGAAATCACTTTTACAGCCTTGGCGACTATCTTACCACTCAGATGTGAACCATCTGGCCACATGGCTGATTTTAATCTGGCTCGATCTTCACCGGTTACCAGGTAACCACCGTGAGATTTTAATCGAGTAACCATGGCATCGAAAATTGTCTCATGGATGATAACGTTGTTCTCTGCCGAACAGGATGTGGCGTTATCAAAAGTTTTACCCAGGAAGATTTTCTTGGCCGCGTCATCCAGATCTGCAGACTCGTCAACAATAACGGTTGCGTTTCCGGCACCGACCCCATACGCGGGTTTTCCACTGGAATAAGCCACTTTGACCACACCCGCTCCACCAGTTGCCAACACCAAATCGACCATCCCCATCAATTCCTGGGACATTTCCATGGTTGGCTCTTTGATATTCTGGATGAGATCGACCGGTGCGCCAACTTTTCGCAGACCTTCGCGCATGTGTTCGCAGATCGCGTCACAAGTATTTTTGGCTTTCGGATGGGGAGCGAAAATAACAGCGTTGCGACATTTAAGGATCGGAAGCCCATTGCATGTCATCGTTGAAGAGGCGTTGGTCATGGGTGTTATAGCGCCGATAACGCCGACAGGCTTTGCGATTTTGATGATCCCTTTTTCCGGGATCTCTTCAATTACACCGACGGTTTTTACCCCTCGCAAGTCACGCAGGACGCCGAGTGTTTTCTTTTGTTGTTTAACTACCTTGTTCTCATACACGCCCAAACCAGTCTCATCCACAGCCAGTCTGGCGACTTGTTCTGCGGTTTCCTTTTTGTACCCTTCCCAACCAACCGCCAGGACCATTTCGTCAACTTTCTCCTGGTCCCAAAACTCGATCACTTTTTGTGCTTCACGTGCTCGTTGTACCATCTCAAGTAAGTTTTCTGCCATTTTATGCCTCCATAACTACCTAAATCGAGCTCTTGAACAGTACTATTTTACCGTGGCTTTCAATGAATCCTCAAAGATATTCAGGGCATCGCTCATTTGATCCTGAGTGACGATCAGGGGCGGGATCCAGCGGATGGAATTGTCCCATGGTCCGGAGGTGAGAAGGAGAAGCTTTCGGTCGGCACATTCGTGAACCACACCTTTGGCAGTTTTCTTGTCCGGTTTTCCCTGGCTATCCCTGAATTCAGTTCCGACCATCAAACCAAGACCTCTATTTTGGACGATCTGTGGATATTTCTCCTGCAGATGTCCCAATCCTGCCATGAGCTGTTCTCCACGCACCCGGGCATTTTCCAGCATTTTATCTTCTTTGATCGCTTGAATGGTTGCAACTGCACCGGCGGCTGCGACTGCATTACCGCCAAATGTGCCACCATGCGAACCAGGGATCCATTTCTTCATATGGTCCAATTTGCTGACCACCCCGGATATGGGCAAGCCCGAGCCCAATCCTTTTGCTACCGTCAAAATATCTGGTGTCACCCCGAAATGTTCGATGGCGAACCACTTTGCGGTTCGACCGAAACCGGATTGAATTTCATCCACAATAAGCATTATTCCATGTCGATCGCAGATTTCACGAAGACCTTTCATGAAAGAGACGGGGGGAACCACGTAGCCGCCCTCACCCAGGACAGGTTCGATGATCATCGCGGCTGTCTCCTGAGGAGCGCTCTGGGTCAGGAGCAGAAATTCCAATTCTTCCAGACAAAATTGGCTGGCTTTTTCCTCGTCCATTCCCATGCGCAAAGCATATGGGAAAGCTGAGACAAAAACACCCGGCATAAGTGGTTGGTACCCGGCGCGATAAATGGTTTTGGAGGTGGTTAATGACATTGTTGCCACAGTCCGCCCGTGGAAGCTGCCCTGGAAAACAATGATGTTCGTTCTACCCGTTGCGTGGCGGGCGAGTTTAAGGGCTCCTTCAACGGCTTCCGCCCCGGAATTGCTGAAGAAGAAACCATCCAAACCGACGGGGACTATCGGACGCATGGCATCCACCAATTCGAGCATGGGTTTGTGGGTAACCAGATTTGCCTGCCCGTGCAAGAGGAGCCCCGCCTGTTTACAGATCGCCTCCACTACCAGTGGGTGACAATGACCGGTATTTGTGACACCGATCCCGCAGGTGAAATCCATAAATTTACGCCCATCGGTAGCATATAAATAGGTGCCTTCCCCATGATCTACGATAATATCGGAGTAATGGGTCCAGACCGGTGATAAATGTTCAAAACTCTCTTGATACGTATCCATAACACCTCAATTGATTCGAATTATACCTACTTCTCTAGGACAGGAATTCTCCGTAACTATCCCTGGGATTAAAGAGTAACCCATTCCAGCCCAAGTTCTTCCAGACGCTTGGTTGTTGGAATGCCACGCTCTGTCCAATGCATCATTTGATAATACTGGTCGATAGCTGCTTCTAATTGTGCCTTATCCACAGAGACACCGGCAGTCGGACCAGTTCCTTTGAGAGGCTCGAAGAACTTGGATGGGAGAGAATCATTTTTCCTATCGAATCCCTCCCGGGTATTGAACGCTCTCAGCATATTAATTCGGCGTTCACCCAATTCCATCAATTCATCGAGAGTGACGTCCCACCCCGTGACTGCCTGCACCATTTCAACAGTCTCTTTCGGACCATAAAGGGTCCAGGCGGGTCCCCAAACAAACTGGCATAATTCCAGAGTATCGAGCATGCTGTAAAAAACCTGGGTCAATGTGGCAAATTTGGCTTTCTCGGGTCCAAAATCTCCCGGAGGTGGGGGATTATTCAATCCCATGAGTGCCAATCGTTCCAGGTACAATGGCGCACAGCCTTCTTCATACATCCAGTCATGCTCGCTGGATTGGTGATCGGCACCAAAACTATTAACTGCATAAATCAATCCGAGCGATTTCTTGCACTGAGGCATATGGGCGGGCGCTTCCTCGTTCTTGACCGTGATCAAACATTTCTTGGCTTCCGGCCCCCAGACTTCGGCTGCTCTCGCAGATCCTTCTGAGAGGATTTTCCCCAACGGGGTGGATCGGTTCACGATTTGATCCAACACCTGCAGCATGGCCTGTTTATCGCCGAATTTCAGGGTCAACCCACCGGTAGCTTTTAATCCAATAATACCCTTTTCAAAACACTCCATGGCAAACGCGATCGTTGCCCCGCAGGAGATTGTATCCACACCCTGTTCGTTGCAGACCTGGTTGGCGTAGGATACATACTCCAGGTCGTTCACGCCACAATAGGAACCAAACGTGCCCAGCGTTTCATACTCAGGCCCGCCATAGATTGGATCAATGGTAAGACCATCTTTTTCAGCTTCAACAACACGCTTACAGCGGACTACACAGGCATAACAAGTCTCTCGCCGTTTCAAGATCGTGTCTGCCATGGTCTCGCCGCTCAAATCAACCGCAGATTTAAAGAGTCCTTCACTGTAATTCCTGGTCGGAAAGGTGCCCTGCGCATTTTGATACATGACCACTGATGCGGTGCCAAATTTACCCAATCCATCGACATCGCCATTATCCGGCATGGCTTTAACACCCCACTTGGCAAGATCAGTCAATTTTTCGGTATTCGCTATATCAACCCGCTTGGTACCACGGACCGCGATTGCTTTTAAGTTCTTACTTGCCATGACCAGTCCCATACCGGTCCGGCCATTATTCCGGTTCGCCATATTGACAATGGATGAGAATCGCACACCTCTTTCTGCCGCTGGTCCGATCTGTGCTACTTGCACTTTGGGATCGCCGAGTTCCGTTTTTAGGAGCTGGTCAACTTCCTTGGTGGTCTTGCCCCATAAGCTGGTTGCATCCCTTAATTCTACTTTTCCGTCTTTGATCCAGAGATAGACAGGTTTGGGTGATTTTCCACGCAGGACAACCCCATCATAACCAGCAAATTTAAATTCTGCCGGAAAGAAACCTCCCGCTTGTGAATTGCCGATGCCGCCACTCATGGGCGATTTGGCATTAACATTTATTCGGCTTTGACCAGAAATTGCCGCTCCGGTTGTAACCGATGCCATCATTGTGAGAATATTCTCGGGGGATAGGGGATCGACACCGGCAGGTGTCTCTTTCAAAATGTAATACATACCCATGGCGCTGCCGCCCATGTATTTGCGATAGAAATCCACCGAAGGTTCTTCGATGTTGATAGATCCTTCTGTCAGGTTTACATGAACAATCTTCCCGTTATATCCAAATGGCATGATCAGTTCCTCCTATGTTGACAGATGCCCCTCCCCGGAGAAGGGGAGGGGTTGGGGTCTCCGAAATAATTATGGAGGACATAGTTGGATGTTACAAGTGAATCGAAGACCCCACGACCAAATTTCAGTGGTGGATAGCCGGAATTGGAAAGACTACCACTCCTTCATTGCCCAGGGAAAACCGTATTCTTTCATCAAGTCCATGAACGGGATTGGATCAAAGTATTCAGGACCCTGAACGCCTTTCGCTTTCCAGGTACCCTTATCCAGCAATTCCATGCCGATCACCGCGTTGAATGCGGTTTGCGCGACAACAGACTGGCAATTCAAACGCTTCATGCATTCATCGTTATCGGCAACTTGATACAGGTATACCTGTTTGTCTTTCCCATTTTTCTTACCTTTTACCCAAGTGCCTGCGCAAGTCTTACCTTCCATCAAGTGACCAAGATGGGCTGGATCAGGCAGGCAGGCAGCTACGACATCACGCGGGGCGACTTCTATGTCTTTGACCTTGATTTTCTCTTTATTGTCCAATCCCAACATATGGAGGGTCTTGAGAACGCCGATAAACTCATCACCTAATCCGTATTTGAATGTTACTCGCTTGCATTTGATATACCGGGGTACCAGCAATACTTCCTCGTGTTCCACATTGACACATTCCACTTTGCCAATACCTTCAGGGAATTCGAAGATTTCAGGTTCTGAGAAGGGCGCAGTGGTAAACCAATTCTTCCCTTCCTCCCAAATAACGGGTGCATTCAAGCACTCTTCAATAGTTGTCCAGATCGAGAAGTTGGGAGCGAAATCATACCCACGAACGATCAGATTCGCTCCATCCCGGACACCGATCTCTTCAATCTCGTCGAAGAGATGATCCTGGGCATATTTCGCAAACACATCGGCCATGCCGGGCTCGACTCCCAGACCAAGAAGTGCGAGAATTCCTTTTTTCTCCCATTTATCCGCCCGTTCGAACTGGTAATCGCCCAACTTGATGCCAGTTTTGTGGTGAGGATCAGTGGGATGGGGTTCGGATAAGGTCATCGCCATATCCATGTAGTTACATCCGACGTTGAAAGCCGCGTCAAAGATAGGCACGTTGAAGCTTGGATCGCAGGCGTTCATGATTAGATCAACCTGGTACTTTTTAGCCAATCCTTCAATCATCTCCTGTTTGTTGGCGTCCAGAAATTCCACCGGGAATTTGGTCTTATCTGGTAATTTCGCCTGAACTTCTTCCGCCCGTGCCTTGTTATAATCCGCCAGGACCATCAGTTTTAACCAGGGCTGTTTGGATGCGATCACTGCAATGGCTTCACCTACTCCACCAACACCTACGAGTAACACTTTCATATCGAACTCCTTTTGTATAATTTTTGCGACGAATCAATCATCTACTGTATTCAAGACATATGGATCAACATCGGGCACACCCTTCTTGACCCATTTACGAATCGGGAAATACAAAATAGCGCCGACCAGCATGGCAATGAGTCCCCATCCAATAGAGGATTCCCAGCCAAAATCGGTAACCTGGCTCACAATCGCAAGTATGATAATCGAGAGTGGGGCGACGACTATATAGATCAATCCGATTACACCACCAGGAACTCGAGTTCGTGGTAATTCCGGTCTCTTGATTCGAAGCGCCACGAGGGCAAATATTTCTGCCATCAGAACCAACATATTCAAGAAGACATCAATGACGACCAGGTTCTGAAAAGCTGACGTGGAAAAAATGAGAAAGAACACTCCGCATACGATGATGGATACCCAGGGAGTACCAAACTTCGGGTGGACTTTGTTCAACCATCGCGGCATCATGCCGTCTTCTGCCATGGCGTACGGCACTCTGGTTCCACCAAGACCGTTACCAATGAATAAACCGATCATCGAAAAGATCGCAGAAAGACCAACGATGGCACCCAGGAAGTAGGATAATGGGCTGTCTTTTCCTGCTACTTTATCGCCGATCACATGGGCGATGGTTGGGAATTCCCAACCGGCATCCACGGTTGGATCAACGCCCATGGCGTCGATTTGCTCATTGGTAATCCCATAATCATTAAGGACCGGTCCAATCCCTTCGCCTGATTCATATTCTTCGATACCCCAAACCTGATATTTCCCATTTTCACCTGCGCCGCCGTACAACCCGGCAATGGTCGGAATGGAGTAGGAAAGAATGGCGGCGACCAAAACCAATGCCATGGCGCGCGGATATGTTTTCTTCGGTTCTTTAATTTCATCTCCGGCTGCGGTCGGAAGTTCCCACCCCATGAAATTCCACATCGCGACATAAATTCCTACGCTCATGGCTCCAAAGATGTTGGCGGGTGTTACTTCTGCTCCACCAGCCAGGAATGGAATATTTGGTGTCGTGCCTGAAGATATCCATGCATAGATACCAAAGCCAGACATGATCACCAATGGGACAATCATAAGCAAACCAAGCCAGTTCGTGGTCAAACCAGAGAGTCTTGCCCCACGCAGGTTGAGGAAGGATACGGTGACAATCAAGATCGCGGCGACAATCCATGAAAGGAGATCGGATGAGAATTCGACCCCTCCTATCGTAGCTCCTTCACCGAGGGCTGGTATGAAATAACTCAAATACCAGGCGGTCCAAACCGGGTAGATGGAGACATCCACCCACGAGACGACCCAGTTCATCCAGCCGGACATGAAACCCGCGAATGGTCCAAACGCTTGTTTGACCCAGTGGTAATAACCTCCCTCTACAGGCATCATCGATTGCATCTCGCGGACCATCAACATATTTGGAATACTGAAAACCAATGGGGTCACCACCATCAACAGCAATGCCAATCCCGGACCGGATAAGCCCACCATAGGTTCTGCACCGAACGCGCCACCACAGACGGTAAAGTAGATCAAACCAAAAAGGGGTAGCAGGGTGAGTTCCCTTTTGAGCTTGCTCTTCTCCTTACTGATTGCGGCTTCCTTACTGATATCAATTTCCATCTCGTCCTCCTTAGATTTGACAACTAGCTTGAATTATTTCCCCTTGCCATTCGCAATAATATTGACCAGAGGCAGTCGTAACAGCATATACCAATAAGATAAGATGGATAAAAAAACATTCAGTTCAATCTGAATGCTTTACACAAATGGAGGGGATTGGCCAGCGTTGATCATCCTTAATAATTAATGGAACAAAGGATGTATGAGTCCGTCGGACACCCGGGATCCGGCTGATGATATCGGTCACAAAGGTGTAGAGCTCTTCGTTATCCCTGGCAAAGATCTGCACACTAATATCTCGCTCTCCGGTAGCACAAGCGACATAACTTACTGTCTCGTGTTCGGCAATTTTCCGAGCAACTTCCAGTACCTGACCCGGCTCTACTTCTATAAACACATCAGCGATGACGGCAAATCCAAGATGTTTTGCATCCACATTCGCTCGAATATCGATGATCCCTTTTCGGATAAGGCGATCGATCCGATAGCGGACGGCTCGCTCGGTAATCCCCCCAATTCGTCGGGCAATTTCAACACAAGACATCCGCCCATCTTCGATAAGCAAATCAGATATTTTTTTATCTAATTCGTCGATTTTCGACATAAAACCCCATATATTACGCTGATATATACACTAATTATAAATAAATAAACATTAATTACAAGTCGTTTTCCAATTAAAAACAGACCCAATTGGGTCTGTTTTTAATCAAGAGTCAGGATGGGGCTACTTCTTCATGTTTTGTAGGAAGAATGCGAAGATGGTCTCTGTGGCCGGGACATCCGGTGCTTTGCTGGTCTTGGGAGTTCCACCCAGATACCAGGCGTGAGTACCAGCCCAGATGGATATGGTTTCAAGCGTCGTACCACCATTGCAGTTTTCCCATTGATGCCTTTGAACGTTTTCATTGCGGGTGATCTTTACTTGAGGACTACCCTCACAACCATTCGCGGTTTTCCAATATGATTCAGCAGCAGTGAAGGATAAATAACCGGCGCCGTCTTTCTCTTTGGGTTTATCGGAACCATAACCGATGACCTTGTCTTTCATGCCGTGGATGAAGATCACGGAAAGAGGTCCGGTAGCAGGTTGTATCATGACCGGGTCAACGCCCTTTTCGGAGCGATAACCAACTGCGCCGCCAACGACACCAACTGCTGAAAAGTCGGTCGCCATGGCTGATCCGATCTGATACGCCATGATGCCGCCTGTTCCAAAACCTGATGCAAAGATCTGCTTCGGATCAATATTAAAGGTTTGTTGGATTTGGGCAACCAGGGTTTGCAGGAAGAGCAGATCATTTGCTCCGCTGGCTCCAGTGAGACCGGTATTCCAGGCTGGGTTTTCACCCAGAGCATCGGGCAATACAACCACATATCCATTAGGATCGGTATATTTCAAGAACTCAGTCATTTTGAGGAATTTATTCGCCGTCATTCCATCATCGGGAAACAAGACCATCAAGCCGACTGGATCAGAACCGGTGTAGGACGCTGGTACGTGTAACGTATAGGTCCGGGTTTTCGCCGCATCCATCGTCTCGCCCTCGACATTAATAGTCAAGACATAATCACCCGGAGGGGTTGGGGTTGTTTTTGCCTTGAAGAGACTGGCGCCAAACCAGCTTTTCTTGGCTTTTGCATTTCCGCTATCCAGGCTGGAGTTCTGTGAAGGCGCAGCCCGTGTGCAACTGGACAAAGCCAGTGCCGCCAATATCAAGCCGATAAAAAATTTCTTTAGTTTGTCTAACATAGCCACACTCCTGATAGGATTGACATAAATCCTGCATCTCTACATGTGCAAGATTATTGCCAAAATCAGGCGTTTGGTAGCCCGCAATCTACTTATTTCTGTTTCAGTTACTGAATAAAACCATTTGGTGGATCGAAATACTTTAACGCCGAGGTTTTCATTAGAATAAATAATAGTTGTGCGGTTTATGTATTGATGACATTATTCAGGCAAAAGAAAAACAGACCATGGAGATATCCATAGCCTGTTTTTACTCCGAAATTCCAAAATGATCACATACTTTGGTTGATATTTTCAAACAACTCATCGGGGAGGCCATCAAAGTGGAACATTTCCCACTCTTCCACGTGTTTACTCCAACGACCAGGCAGAAGGGTTTCCAAAGACCCAAGAGACTCTAATTCGATGAATTCTCCATTTGTATAAATTTCCAGGTTACAACCCAGATCAGGATAATTAAAGGAAGGACCAAAAAAAGATTTTTTAGTAAATACAATCTTGTCCTTCAAATACCCCAACCAGCTAAATGGAGCCCGTGTGCCAAGCTTGAATGGGACTAGCACGGTTGAGTCGGCATGGATCAAGAGACGCTCATCGCGAATTTCCAGGCGGGAGTCTTTCAAGCGAGTGTAAGGCCAAAAGGTGATGGAGCGGTCGGGTGTCAACCCGTTTGAATCGTTCACTCCCTTACGCAAAGGCAGGATAGCCGTGCCGCCGGGTTGTAACATGGTAATTGCCCACGGTGCGCACCGAATGGGGAGGGAAGAATCGTTCCGCAGCGAATGAGTAATCCGAATGATCGGTTTGGTCTCATGCATTTGCAGCATGACTTCTTTATGCAAATGGAACGGCGGTTGCCCATCTCTACGTAATACGACAGAAGTCCCATCTCGGCTTACCTGAACACCTGTATCATCGGGTTGATAGCACATGTCATACGATTCTGGCGCGACCCAAAATCGGTGCCCACCGCGAATATGATAACTTCCCACCGGCGTATCCAAGATCAAATCTGGGGTTTCACTGAAGAGGCTCACACCGCTGGGTTTATGAATAAGTCGAACGATACGTGGTCCGGCTTCCACCAGGTACTCCAACTGATAAAACTGGTTTTCAAGAATCCCGGTTTCCAATCCAAAGAAGCTCATAATTTCTCCCGATGATCTGTTACACATAAACCCTACGCACTATTCAAGAATAGCACGAACCTGATGGCTATTACCATCCTTAAAAATTGGCGCCACATTTCCTTCCAACTCGACTCCATCCACCCACAACCGCTTGATTCGTTTGCAGCGGTGGTCAGGATTCGATACCTCAATATCGTACCAGGCAGCCCTGAACCAGCGCCTCATTCGAAACGATTCCCAATTCGCCGGGATACAGGGATCAATTCTCAGTCCATTCAATTCCGGCCGAATACCGAGAATATATTGGGTGCCGGCCTGATACATCCAGGATGCTGTACCAGACAGCCATGAATTTCGTCCCATCCCGAATCGTGGATGCTCATCACCCAGGATATTTTGGGCATATACATATGGCTCCACCTGATAACGGTCAAGATGATCATTCTTCAAGGCGGGGTTGATTTGTGAATAATACGTGTATGCGAGGTCGCCTCTACCAAGGATGGTTTCCGCAATGACTACCCAGGGATTAACATGGAGGAATATCCCACCGTTCTCTTTGGCGCCAGGAGGATATGTGGTAATTCCACCTTTTTCGCGGTCGTAATGGTTAAACCCCGGAGTGCTCAATTTGATGCCATTGGGAGTATTGAGGAGGTTATTAACCGAATCCAGCGCAGTTATTGATTGAGCTGATGATGCGAAGCCTGCTATCACAGGCCAAGCCTGCCCATAAGCAAAGATCTTTCCGGCCTGATTTATTTTGGACCCAATTGGCGACCCGTCTGCGTTGTAATAACTGCGGAACCATTCTCCATCCCAGGCAGCTTGCTGGAAAGACCGTTTCATATCCTGGTACCAATCGGAATACAGGTTCGCAATGTCTGGTTTATCCAACCAGGTATGTAAATCAATCAATTCGGATAGCGCCTTCCCATAGAGGCAAGCCGTCAGTAACGATTCGGCACCAAATGGCAGATTGATCGTATCGTTCCAATCGGCAAATCCAAGCCGTGGAAGACCACGATTCCCAAGATCGTTGTGTGTAAAAGACATAGCGCAGTGCAAGTGATCGAGGACGGTGCCTCGTTCGCGAATATCGGGCGATAGTTTTGCTTCATAATATGGGAGCGATTCGAATAAAAAGATCCGATCCCCTGTTTCTTTAATGTACTGGCAAGTTGCCAGTATTCCCCATAAATGGTCATCAGAATAATAATGGGGACGATCTTCGTACTCGAGGGAATCCCCTTCGCTGGCTTGCATGGTTTGTGGATAAAACTGGTGGTAAGCAGACCCATCCGGGCGTTGCACGCACAAAAGATCCTTAAGCAGCGCTTTCCCCTCTTCGGGCGAAGAACAGAAGACTGCCATCACATCTTGAGAGCTATCGCGAAAGCCCATCCCTCGCGATCCGTATCCCATTTGATAGAGGGAAAGATAACGTGACCAGATTCTGGTTGTCTGGCATTGCCGTGGATTGTGAATATTCAACATTGAATTAAGAGCGGAATCAGGAGTATCCACCTGCAACCTGGAAAGATATGTCTGCCAGTAATGATTGATCTCATCCAGGGCATTGGAGAACTGGAGTGGATCAAACCAATGTTGAATGGAAATCAACTCGTTTTCAACACAATTAACCTGTCCGACTTGAATAATAAATTCAACATTCCCACCAGGTTCAATCACACCAAGCGGCAATACAAGCGCGCCAATATTCTCTCCATTTAGAGCCTCACTGCAGGGTAGTTGTTCGTCCCGCAAGCTGCCTGGATTTGCCCAGCTATTGTATTCATAGTCTCCAAGGAAGAGGGATCGGTCGGTTTCAAATGAGCTGGCTGGCATGCTTGCAGTGAAATAGTTTTCTGCCTGCCCGTTCATCATGAAGGCGCTTTGTTTCAGAACTATTTGACCGCCGGGTAGCAGATACGATTTACTCTGCATTGTCTGGGGAACCCAGTCTGCATTCGTTAATTGCTTTAATGCGTCAAAATGGGAGTATTCAACCACTGGAATTGCATCCAGCTCGACAGGTTCTTTGTTCAGATTGGTCAGGACTACCCGCCGCAGCTCACACGAAGAACCAGGCGGCACCAGGATGGTTATTTCTGCCCGGATCTCATTTGTTATCGAATCGATCCTGTTATAACCTAATCCAACGTGGCATTCATACTTTTCATACGGAATTAAACAGGGGGTGAAAAAGGGAGACCAGAGAGTAAATCCGTCTTTGACCCGCTTTCTGATATATAAGTTTTCACCTTTGAAATCCGAGGCGGGTAATTGGGCTATGTATTTGGTAATTCGATTTAACCCCGGATCACCCTTACAGAGCAGCGCTCCACCGGTATGGTCTACAAATCCTCCAAAATCCATCGAACCAATATAGTTTATCCATGGGCGGGGTGTTTTCGCGGTTGTGATCACATACTCCCGGGCAAGGTCGTCAAAATAGCCATACGACCGTATGGCTTTCTCGAGATGATTTGTTTTGGAATTACCTGCCTTCATACAGCCCCAAAATTGTTGAATTACATCAATTGATTTCTACCCTAACCATCATATTGGTTACATTCTCTCTGGGTAACGGCAGAATGGTTCCCGGTATTGCAGTCCCATCAACGAACATTTGGATTCTCGGACCTGAGGAAACCCGTTTCACCTCAATATCATATGTACAGCCGCGGAAACGGCGGGTGGCGGAAAAGCCCTCCCATTTTGTTGGCAGGCAAGGTTCGATTTGTAATCCATTAAAAGTAGGACGAATTCCCAAAATCCATTGGGTGATCGCCACATAATTCCAGGCTGCGGTACCAGTCAACCAACTGTTTTTTGCTTCGCCATGTTTCGTTGCGTCTTTCCCGGCGATCATTTGGGCGTACACATAGGGTTCACAGCGATGGACTTCTGATTGGGTTTCCCGAAAAGACGGGTTGATCGTTTGATAATATTGGAAAGCCTGATCGCCGTTACCGGTTTTGGTTTCCGCGATCATTACCCAGGGATTGGTATGGCAAAACACGCCGGCATTCTCTTTATAGCCAGGTGGATAGGATGTGATCTCACCCATTTCAAGGTAGTAATGGGTGAAAGCCGGCTGGTGAAGAACAATCCCATGCGGGGTTGATAACCATTCGCGGACCGAGTTCAACGCTTTACGGGCTTTCCCATCTTGCAATCCCACGCCCGCCATGATGCAAATTCCTTGTGGTTCAATAAAGATCTTGCCTTCCTGGCATTGCTTGGATCCAACCGGATCGCCAAAATTGTTATATGCTCTCCGGAACCAATCCCCATCCCACCCATCAGCAAGAAGAGTTGTCTCCATCTGGGTTGCAGCATTGTCAAATCGAGCTTTCTCTAATTGATCTTCCAGGTATCCTGCGATCCCGCTCATTTCCTGACATGCGAGGATAAATAATCCCCCAATAAAGACCGATTCGGCGATTTTCCCATCTTTATTAGTAGTTGTCTGAAAGGATTGGCCAGGTTCGGTGGAGAAACAATTTAAATTGAGACAATCGTTCCAATCTGCTCTTCCAATCAAGGGCAGTCCATGGGGACCGATCCTATCCAGCGTGTATTGGATTGATTTTCTTAAATGATCGAGGAGAGGCTTGGCGTTATCAGGACGATTATCAAAAGGTACAAGTTCTGAAAGGATGCTCCAATCGGCGGTTTCTTTCAGGTAAGCTGCGACCGCCATGACCAACCATAAAGGATCATCATTAAAATTACTTCCTACATCATTATTTCCTCGTTTGGTGAGCGGCTGGTACTGATGATAGGCTCCACCGCTCTCCATCTGGGTAGCAGCCAGATCCAATATTCTCTGGCGGGCTTTCTCAGGGATCATCTGGACGAAACCAAGGAGATCCTGGTTTGAATCGCGAAATCCCATGCCGCGCCCGATGCCTGTTTCAAATCCGGAAGCGGATCGGGAAAGATTAAATGTCACCATGCACTGGTAGGCATTCCAGATATTGACCATCCTGTTGGTATGCATATCCGGCGTGTGGACAGTGAAGGTCTGAAGGATTCCATCCCAGTATGTGCGTAGATCTGTGAAAGACTTTTCAACGTTTTTTTGTTTCCGGAAATCGTCAATTACCTTACGCGCGCCTGTTTTTCGGATTAGATTTGAACCTGGTGGGTCAAATTTCTCATCAGGTTTGTTCTCCTGGTATCCCAGAAGAAAAATTATTGTCTTTTCTTCCCCGGGTTTGACGGAAATTCTGACCTGATGTACACCAACCGGAGCCCAGCCAAGCGCGATGCTATTCTGGCAATGTCCTACCTCTACCGAAAGAGGCGAGTCCCATCCACGGTAGGGTCCCAAAAAACTGTCCCTGCTCGTATCAAACCCGGCAGTAGTCTCGGAGCAGGCGAAATAGGCAAAATGGTTACGTCGTTCGCGGTATTCTGTTTTGTGATAGATCACCTCATCTTCAACTTCAACTTCACCCACGGAATAATTCCGCTGATAATTCGTAGCGTCGTCGAGAGCGTCCCATAAGCAAAATTCCACGCTGGCGAACAAATCCATTTCCGCTGTGATATCACGATCATTCCGAACTGTACACTTCCATACTTCGATGTTTTCCTCGCAGGGCACGAAATAAAGGGTTGAGCAATGTATTCCCGATTTACTGGACGTGATCTGAGAGTATCCCATGCCATGCCGGCAGGAATAATCATCAAGGTCGCTTCGGACGGGTTGCCAGGATGGAGACCAATATTCGCCATTTGAGCGGTCTCGGAGATAAATATATCGCCCGCCGACATCCAGGGGAGCATTGTTATAACGATAGCGGGTTAACCGTCGCAGTCGGGCGTCCTTATAGAATGAATAGCCACCGGCGGTATTCGATATCAACCCGAAGTAGGATTCACATCCCAGATAATTTATCCAGGGTAAGGGTGTGTCAGGTCTGGTTATTACATATTCGCGATGTTCATCATCAAAATAGCCGTATTGCATAGATTCTCCTCAACCAAAATACCCTGAAATAGGCACAACATTACATTCTGAACTATCTTCTCCAGAAAAAAACCCGGAAATGGATCCTTATTTCCCTGTTTGTTTCATCCCTAAACGAATTTACGGTTTAGGAAGATGTAAATAATTACCAACCGTTACAGATCCAGGCTCCCCTTCCAGCGTGTCAGCGAAATCTTGCCTTAATAAAGGATCAATCCAACATCTCCTCGAACACTTTCCAGCAGGCAGCAAAATGGTCGGGTTCGATTTCCCTGGAAGGAGGTCGTTGCCTGCATTTTTCATAGGCAAGGGGGCAGCGATCATAATAGACACAGCCTGTGGTGAAAGCCGATGAGGTTGCTTTAAGCTCTACATTGATTTCGTTATCCCACTTTAAATCCAACCGCGGAACGGATGCGATAAGCATTTTCGTGTAAGGATGCTTCGGATTATTGAATATTTTCTCGGTAACGCCCATCTCGGCAATGCAACCACGGTACAAAATGACTGCCCTCTCGCTGATATAGTTCGCCAACGATAGATCATGGGTGATGAATAAGATCGAAAGGCCACGGGTTTTTAGATCAGCCAACAGATTCAGCACATCAATACGGGTGGAAGCGTCCAGCATGCTGATGATTTCATCAGCGACTAGAAATTTTATATCGAGCAGGAGAGCGCGCGCGATCAGGAAGCGCTGGAGTTGTCCGCCACTGAGTTGATGAGGATATTTATTCAACACATGCTCTGGATTCATCCCCACAGATTTCAGCGCGAAATCTACCTTTTCATTCCACTCTGTATCAGTGATCTGTGGATAAAATTCGTCATGAATGGTCTGGAAAACCCGGTCTGCTTTAAAGATCGGGTTATAGGTACTAAACGGGTCCTGAAAAACACCTTGAACGTGGCGATAATATTCCTTTAGCGAACTACCTTTGAGGGTGGAGACATCCATACCATCCAGTGAAATTTTGCCGGAGGTTATAGAAATGAGATGCAGGATCATCTTCCCGATGGTGGATTTCCCACTGCCGCTTTCACCAATTAGTGAGACTACCTCTCCATCCGGTACATCAAAACTGACATCGTTCACTGCATGTAATTCTTTTCCCCCAAACGTCCCGACCCGGTAAGTTTTGGTCACTCCTTCGAGTTTAAGCATGGTCGCTGCCCTCTTTCCAGCAAGCGATAAAGTGATCCTTGCCGATTTCAACGAACGGGGGTACTTCGACACACTTCTCAAATGCAATCGGACACCGATCTCTGAAGCGGCAGCCAACAGGTGGGTTAAGCAACAGGGGAGGCTTTCCCGGAATGCCTTCTAATTTTTTCTCGGTGTACTTTACGCCAATCTCAGGGAGGGACGAAATGAGTAACTTGGTGTATGGGTGGCGTGGAGAGTGGATAATCGTCTCAGTGGAGGCTTTTTCTGCCAACTGACCGGCATACATGATCATGATGCTGTCCGCGATCTGATAAAGGATGGAAATATCGTGTGTGATGACTATCGCACTTTTACAGCAGCCGTGATTTCGGAAGTCCACCAGCATCTCAACAACCGCTTTCTGGCTGGCTACGTCGAGCGCAGATGTGATTTCATCGGCAATGAGCAACGATGGGTCCAATAACGTGGAAATCACCATTACCATTCTTTGTTTCATTCCACCCGATAGTTCCATTGGATACAGGTTGAGGACATCGTGTGGAAGTTTGACCATGTCCAGTCGTTTTATGAGAGTAGGATGAATGGTTTGATAGTCCACCTTTTTCGATTCAAGCAATTCTTCGATCATCCTGCCGATCTTGCGAATCGGGTTCATGGCATTCATGGCATACTGGGGGATGATCGAAACCTCGAAGTAGCGATAAGGATTCATTTTTTCGATATCCCAGATCGGGAGTTCTTTACCATCAAGTGTTACCTTGCCCTGGACGTATTTCATCGGGGCTTTGAAGTATGTCAGGCTATGACCTAACGTTGTTTTGCCGCAACCCGATTCACCAGCCAATCCCATGATTTCGCCATCCGCCATTTGAAAAGACGTGTTCTCCAGCGCGTGGACATCGCCTCGGATTGTCTGGTAATAAATCGTAAGATTTTCTACTTTTAAGCTCATAATTTACAACTCTCGCAGCTTGGGATTGAAGATTTCATCCAATCCGACATTCATAATATATAAAGAACCCACAATGGCCGTAATGGCTAACCCCGGTGGAACAAACCACCACCACATTTTAAGGATCAATGCACTCCACAGGACGGCCATATTCATCATGGTTCCGAGGGAAATACCCTGGGTAGGTCCAAGGCCCAGGAAATCGAGAGTGGCTGCCGTGAGAATTGCTCCACCAAACATCAAGATGAACGTCATGAATAAATAGGATGCCATATTGGGAGCAATTTCGGTAAAGATAATTTTCAAGGGCTTTTCGCCACTCAACCGCGCCAGATCAACAAAATCACGCGTTCGAAGGGAGAAGGTCTGGGCGCGTATGGCGCGTGCTGCCCATGGCCAGCACGTTAACCCAATGAAAATGGATTCGATAAACACTCCCCTCACTTTCACATAAGCCGAAATCACGACCAGTAACGCGAGGACAGGTATCGTCAATATCACATTGGTCAGCACATTGAGAACTTCATCTACAGCGCCACCCCGATACCCGGCTGTGAAACCAACCAACATCCCCAGGAGAGTTCCAATCCCCCCGCCGATGATACCCACTAAAAAGGTGGAACCCAATCCGCCTACGAATTGCGAAAAAATATCCTCGCCAAAAGTATTCGTGCCGAACCAGTATTCAGCCGTCGGAGGAGAATTTGGCGGACCAGCCGTCTCTTTGGGACCAAATTTAGCGATACTTGGACCAACCAGCGCCAATATAATGAAAAACATGGTGATTCCAAGACCAATTTTTAATTTCGTGTTCTTGAACGCGAAATACAAAATCTCGTTTTTCTTTTTTGTCGCCATTACGCCCCTCCACCTTGCATACCGGTTCTGGTTCTCGGGTCAACGATCACATATACAATATCGATAATAAAATTCGCCAAAAGAACACCCAGAACGACGTAAAGGAAACAACCCTGTAGCAGGAAATAGTCTTCGTTGTGGATCGCCTGAAGGATCAAATATCCAATACCGGGATAGGAAAAAACCACTTCTGTGGCAAGAGCACCGGTGACAATGACACCAAGTTGGAGGGCTAACCCTGAGAGTTGCGGAAGCATCGCGTTATTGAACGCGTATTTTCGCACCAGACTCTTTGGCGCCCCCAGCGCTTCCAGGAAATGAGAATAGTCTGCTTCTAGTTCGTAAATGATCAGGTTGCGCATGCCAATCGCCCAACCGCCAAACTGCACTATAAAAAGAGAGAGACAGGGTAAAAACCAGTGCAGAAATAAACTCCAAATAAAGGGAAACGACAAATTGGGGCGCATTGAAAAACTGTAACCGCCCGCAATTGGAAAAATCTGGAGAATGATTCCAAAAAACCAAGCCAATAAGATCCCCAGCCACATATAAGGAGTGGCGGTAAGAATATATCCCAACGGCAGAAGGGTGTTATCCAGTCGTTTACTCCTGGCTGCGAAAGCCCCAAATTTATTTCCCGCGAACCAGCTTGTCAGAATCGCCGGGATGAGCAGGGCGATATCATAGGGAATTGCTTTCGCGATCACTTGTGTAACAGGGGTGGGGAAGAGAAAGATACTGGTTCCCAGATCGCCGTGAAAAATCGCTACCCAAAAATTGAGATATTGTTTCCAAAGCGGAAGATCTAATCCAAACGCTTGCATGTAAAACGTGTACATCTGACTTACTGCGCTGCCCCGCAGACCGGCTCGTGATATGAGGATATCTACCGGATTACCCGGCATGAACCTGGGGATTAACCAATCTACGGTCACCGCAACAAAGAATGTAACAATGTAGATCACTAATTTCTTACTGAAGTACCGTCTCACTGGACCTCCGGTAACGGGGGATTAAGAAGAGTCGCTCCTCCTTCCAGTGTAGCGTGGAAGGAGGAGCCTGTAAAACATTACTTTACTTTGCTACGGGTTTCAAAGCGAGAAGCATCTGGATGCCGGACATATTCCAATATCCGCGCCAGGTGGCTGGCAGATAATGGTTGGCGGTATCAACAGATGATGGCCAGTTCGTCCAAACTGCGTTGCTGACCTGTGACCAAAGACCGTTGTACCACAATGGGATGGTCGGGAATTCGGTCATGGTGATCTCTTGCAGTTGTGAGGTGATGGCTTTGATACCAGCATCGTCACCGAGCTTGACCTGGTCGAGCTGATTTACCAGATCGAAAGCCTTGGCATTGTCATAGCGGCCATAGTTACCGTACTGGGCTGTGGCAATATTGGCGATCGGATTCTGGAATACCCACTTGTAGTATGACCAGGGGGTGGAGCTCATCTGGGATTCGTTCTGGAGAGAGAGCTGGAAGGTGCCCTTCAACTGAGCGTCACGCCATGGACCATAGTCGGGGTAATCAGGAACGATATTGATACCGACTGCCTGGGCATTCTTGGAGATGATCTGGATGGCAGCCATCCAGTCAGTCCAGCCGCTTGGGCAGGTGACTGTCAGGGCAACTGGGTTTCCTTCTTTATCTTCTACGAAGCCGTCACCGTTGACATCCTTATAACCTGCAGCAGCCAGGATTGATTTGGCTTTCTCAGGATCGTAGCCCCAGTTGTATTTTGCGACCATGTCTTTGTCCACATATTTGTCCCAGGTTGGGAGCAAACCGGTCGGATCTGCTGCCTTGACGATACCAGTGTAGTCATTTACGACGATATCATTGGTATCGATTGCGAAGGCTAAGGCTTTGCGGAATTGTGCATCATCCAGGGGTTTTACCTGTTGGTTGATGATCAAAGCGGCAACATTCGCAGAGAGCATGTAAGGGGTTTCTGGATAGTAGGTCTGAACGCCATAGCCGCCCTTTACCAGGGTAGCAACTCCAGGCAGGAAGTTGTTGCTGATGTCAAGTCCACCCTGTAAAACAAGACCAAGGGCAACGTTGTTAGAACCATTGACGATATCCACGATCCGTTTGGGACCTGGGGTTCCGAAGACAGCTTTGCCCCACCAATTCTCATTGCGGACTAAGACCTGGCGGTCCTGGTCGTGGCTTTCGAACATGTATGGTCCAGAGCCAACTGCGTTTTCATTGGCACCACCGGTTACGTCTTTGACGTCCAGCTTGGACCAGAGCGCTGCTGGAACGATCGGGGTTTGCCAGAGATAGAAGCCGACTTCCTGATAGGCAGGATTGGCTTTGAATTTGAAGTCGACAGTGAGATCGTCAACCTTGTTGATTGAATTGAGGAAGCTCCAGAGACCCGTGAAGTTTAGACCAGCCTTGACGGTGCCGTTGGGGTTCGCGAGATCATAGGTGAACACGACGTCATCGGCGGTGAGAGGACTTCCATCTGCCCAGGTCAAACCGTCGCGCAGTTTGATCTCAAGTGTGGTGTCGTCCACCCACTTCATATCTTCTGCAGCCAACCAGGGGGTGAACTTATCTGCGAGGGGATCGTAGATGTAGAGGGTCTCATATACCAGACCGATGGTGCCCATGGCATAACCGCCGCCATTGAACGGGTTCCAGCTGGATGGAGGACCCCATTGGGTCCCGCTGGTATAGAGAGTCTCTGACCGCTCGTAATTTACGACCACGGGTGCCTCAGTCGGAGCCGCTACTACAGGCGCAGGAGCTGCAGGAGCTGCAGGAGCCGCAGGTGCAGCAGGAGCTGCCGGTGCAGCGGGTGCTTCGGTCGCAGGAGCCGGAGCGGCAGGCGCGCAAGCCGCAAGCAGCATACTGAGCGCCAGAATGATGGACAAAATAATACTAGTTTGTTTCATCTTACTTCTCCTTATAGGTTTGTTTGAGTACTGGAAGAAACGCTATGGAATGGATTACCTGAATTTCTTGTACACTCACCTCCTCCCCAAAACTGATCCAATTATCAATTGTGAGCGCTCCCAATAAACGAAAAAAAAGAGGAAGAATAATCAAATTCTCCTCACCTTCTTCGGGAAGCGCCGCAGGTATCGCGAATAACCAGCTCTGTATCCATAATGAGACGGCGGGCTGGTTTGACACCATGTTCTATCAGGTCGATCAGCATTTCGACCGACTTTATCCCAAATTGAACCACTGGCTGACGTACCGTCGTCAAGCCGTAGCTGGCGATCGCTGCCATTGGCAGGTCATCGAACCCCACGAATGCGACATCGTCAGGGACGTGTAATCCGGCGTCGCGAACGGCGTGGATCGCCCCAATCGCCATGATATCGGATAACGCAAATACGGCGTCCGGTTTTGCGGGTAAAAGACGCAACATGGCTTGATATCCGCTCATCTCCGTAAAATCACCTTCTGCGATGAGTGTTTCATCGATCGGGTAACCTGCATCCACGAGAGCTTTATGATAGCCCTCCCGGCGATCGACACTGACGATGCTTTTTGCCTGACCGGTGATCATCCCGATCCGTTTATATTTCAATTGAACCAGGTGATTTACGGCAGTGTACGCCGAATGGACATTATCGACATCAATAAAGCTCACGCCGTTGGTGTGATATGGTCGGCCGGCTATGACCAGGGGAATATTGACATTAACCAAACGGTCAAAAAGAGGATCTCCCATCTGACCGGATTGAAGGATGATGCCATCCAATAATCCTTTGCGGGAGACCCTCGGAAAGGTCTTTTCTTCGTCTTCCTTTGTGCCAATAAGGAAGAGTGCCAGGGTATAGTTGTTCAAATTACAGGCCTGGGCGATGCCCTGGGTGAGGTGTGGGAAGTAGGGGTCGGTAAAGAAGGCGCTGACGCTCCTGGGAACGACCAATCCAATCATCCATGATCGTTGCGAAGCGAGGGTCCGCGCTGCGGCATTGGGGTGGTAACCGGTGGAATGGATCACTTTTTGAACACGCTTCCGTACACTATCGCGTACATTAGGCTGTTCATTCACCACACGTGAAACAGTGGAACGCGAAACCCCAGCTTGCTCTGCGATGTCTTCCAGCGTTAACCCCGTCAAAGGTTCTCTCCCTTAATACATAGAAGTCTTTTTTCGCTTCCAAACTGGGAACGCTCCCAGTTATAAAGCCATTATACAGAGAATCGAAAACAGAGTCAACTACCAATTTTTTCGGCAAGTAGATTTAACTTTCAAGGCTCTATTTTCCATAATTGGTTGTGTTGCTTTTAAATGAAGAAACCCCTCTCGCATGCGTGGAAGACAAGTCCATACCTACTTCCCCGGCGACCAGTTGCCGTTAAAATCTCAATCTTGAAGGGGAATATTGATCCATGAATCAAGTATTATATTATCGTCTTATGCTACAATATCGATGAACAATAGTAGGAGCGCTCACAGGAAAATTTGAGTCGGTCCACCTGACTGGATGTGCCTGCATAAAAATCATCCTTTATCCATCAAGGAGCAAAGAGTTATGATCCATCCATCTTTACCCAACATTCCCTGGGAAGATCGCCCGGCAGGCTCATCCGATGTGGTCTGGCGGTATAGCGCAAATCCGATCATTCCACGAGATCTCATCCCATCCTCGAACAGTATCTTCAACAGCGCGGTCGTGCCCTTCAATGGGAAATTCGCGGGTGTGTTTCGATGTGACAACAAAAAACGGGAGATGAATATCCACCGCGGCTTCAGCCCGGATGGTATTCGCTGGCATCTGGATGATGACCCGATCAAATGGGAATTCTCTGATCCGGAAATGAGCCGGTTTGACCACCGCTATGATCCGAGGGTAGTCTGGCTGGAGGATCGCTATTACGTCACCTGGTGTAATGGCTACCACGGTCCGACCATTGGGATCGGCTACACCTTTGACTTCGAATCCTTTCATTTCATGGAAAACGCATTACTGCCTTTTAATCGGAATGGTGTCCTTTTCCCCCGCAAAGTGAATGGAAAGTATCTCATGTTCAGCCGTCCGAGCGATAACGGACATACCCCCTTCGGGGACATCTTCCTCTCTGCAAGCCCCGACCTGATCCATTGGGGCGAACACCGCTTCGTGATGGGCGTAAAACGCGGCTGGCAGAGCACCAAGATCGGCGCCGGTCCCGTCCCGATCGAGACGCCTGAAGGCTGGTTGCTGTTCTACCATGGCGTCCTCACATCCTGCAATGGATTCGTCTACAGCTTTGGCGCCGCCCTGCTCGACCTCGAGCAACCCTGGAAGGTCATCCGCCGGGGTGGCTCATATCTTCTCCATCCTCAAACATTGTATGAAAACGTGGGAGATGTGCCCAATGTGACATTCCCCTGCGCGGCGTTATACGATGAACCGACCGGTCGGATCGCGATCTATTACGGCGGGGCGGATACCGTCACCGCGCTGGCTTTCACTCATCTGGACGATGTCCTGCAATTTCTGAAAACCGAAAACGATCTGTAGCCGAACAACATTCAGACAAGAATCCAGCCCCTGCGATTTACTGATCAACAGGGGCTGGTGTTTGAAAATGTTGAATTAATAATCCGTTTACGAGATCAATGGACTCCAGCGGACACGTAGCCGCGGCCTGTCAGTAATTCTTCCATATTGCCAAGCATGGCGTCCTTTTCCTGCAAGATGGTCTTAACCACATCGCCGATCGATATCATACCTGCCAGGTGATCTTCTTTCACCACCGGCAAATGGCGGATATGTTCCTGGGTCATCAGAGTCATGCAGTCTGCGATGGTGCTTTCGGGGTTGACGGTATGCACGGCAGCCGTCATGTATTTGCTGACCGGGTTGGTGAGATCACCGGTGCGGTGGGTAGCCGTGTGCCGGGCAAAATCACGTTCTGAGATGATGCCGGCGATCTTTCCCTCCTCTTCCACAACCAGTGCGCCCACATTCTTCTTGGCCATTAACAATAACGCGTCCAGAATGGTGGCGTCAGGCGCCACTTTCCACACCTGGTCCCCTTTGATCTTCAAGAGATCTGCTACAGTAATCATCCTACCCTCCGTGATTTGGTTGATCGGGCATTATATCTAGTTAATTATATGGTTTCAGGTTCCGATAACTACAAATTGTTGTAGAGGGTACAAGGATAATGGAGGGAGAGGACCCGCAGATCGCTATCCATTAAGATAGAAAACCACATATGAAAAGAAAGCAAGAGGAATTAAGCCAACTGTGAAAATTGTCAATAAATAGATGTAGGAAATAATCGTCGCAGTTGTTGATTTCCATCTAGATTGAAACCAGCTAATCAAAGCGCCAAAACTGATGAAATACAGTGGAAATTTAAGGTATATATACCTTGGGTAAAAATATACGAGGGAATATGAGATAAAGAGCAATGCAATTACAAATAACATGGTTTTCCGATACTGAGGTTCTTTACTGACGAGGAGAGAGACGAGCAAAGAGATCACTCCAATTATCTGGATAAAGCTAAGATAAACGTGAAATGCTTGATAACCGAATATCTGCCTGTGCGGATTGCTTGAAAAACCGATTACCCCAATACTCAAAGTCCATCCTGATGATTTGTTGGATGTTATAAAAAACATTGGAGATATACACCAATGGTTGTTTTTTGAGTTCACGGACGGAAGCATCCCAAAATAATTCAGAGATCCTTGCGGTGTCGGAATACCACAGTACCCCTGAATACTTTTCGTACCCTAAACCATCTCTAATTAATGGCCAACCATACTCTCCCCATACTTTTCCATATTGGGTATATTCTGGTGATTGTAAAGAAAGACACAACCGAATTATGGTAGAGCTCAACACCACCCTGTTCACTGGTAAGGATAAATTTTCCAGAAACTAAATAGTTCCTATAAACGTTTGGTGACAAAGTAACTAATATGGCAACTAAAACAATCATTGAATATTTTAGGGAGAAAACCCATTGTTTTTTTGTCCATAACAGGTACAAGAAGAAGAAACCTGGAAAAAGTAAGTAAACAGGTCGAAATAAACAACAGACCCCGATGAATAAGCCTAATAAGATGGATTTTTACAGTTGATTTTTGCTCACGTTCAATAAAGGAATCGTGAAAGATAGAAAATTAATAAAATAAACAATGTCTCAAGTAATGAATAATCGATTTTTAAGATTAAAGAGAAGAATGTAATATTCAATTGGTAGCAGACTAACAGGCACAATGAATAAATGGGTGAGAGATATTTCTGAATAATCAAGAAGAAGAAAAATGCACTGATCCCGGCAATGACAAACTGGGAAAGAACAATTGCAATTCTATTATCTTCCAGCATTTTCGAAAAAACTTCTACCAAAAATGGTAACCCCGGAAGGCAGGGATGTTAACCGAACAAGAAAATCCCGGGCGTGGAGTACACCGGCAACATAGATTGGGTACCCCGGTGGTCTTTCGGTATTAATGTAGCCACCATTTTCAAGGCGACCATTCTCGTAAAGTCCGAGCCCGATGTTGAAGTGTTCTTCAGAATAGGAATAGCCATTCGAAGTGATCTGAAGGGAGTTTTATATATGCTTGTTTATATAGAATCAACATTGAAATGGTTATTAATAAAATAATAAAACAAACTATTATTCGTAGATCTAAAAATACCTTGCGATGCCGGCCAGGATTATCTTGAAAAATCATTTCTCGCCTTTAACATGAAAGATTTCTATTATTCATGACAATTACTATCATCTTTATTAGTTACATCAACAAAGAAATGTTCTTTTTTACCAAGCGCATAATAAGATTTATCATCAAGCAAACCAAGGTTGGTAAAAAAATATTTATCTAATATCACACGAAAAGAATTGACCGGGGTGATTGTTGAATACAATAACGCATCAGAGTATACACCAGGCAAATGGTATGCATTTAATATAGAAGCTCTTTCAAATATGCAAGTATTCTCTACAGATGATGAGTCAAGGAATAGTCCGGGACCATGATCTCCTTGAATAATGATAATTGGATCTGTTTCTGATTTTGCTAATATTTTCAAAATTGCCTTTTCAACGAGCGTGTTTATATACGAGAGTTGCTGAGGGTATTTTAATAAATAATCTTCTTTTGTACCTGGGTAGCTATCACCATCCCCAATAAAATACTTATAATCTGGATAGATTGGTTTACCGAAGGAATCAAAGACAAAAGGAGGGTGGGGAGCAACAATGTGAGCAAATATGAATTTTGGGCCGGCACTATCAGGAAGCTCCCCCAATTTTTCAAACGAAAACGCAATCCTCTTCCTTTGTTCATCAAATGGTAGAGATCGGGTTTTAGTCACTTGATAGTGTTGTGTTCTAAGGTTTCTTAAATAACCCCAAAAAGAAAAGTTAATTACGTTATTTTCAAATTCAGTAAGAAGAGAGCCTTTCGATGGGCTCAAGAATATATCCGATTCAAAAGCTCTTGTATGACCGAACCCGCTATCGATATTAAAAATTGTATACCCTTCTTTCTTCAAGAATTCACTTAATCGATTCTTTTGAAAGAGTTTTAATTCGTAATAACCATTTAACGAGTTAGGTGCATTCCTAAGGTATTCGAGATACTCAGAATTTATTGTTGATGCTAATGAAAGTTGAGTACGGTGATAATTGCTCCGACTTTTTTCTGCAACATAAAAGCCATTATCTGTAAGGAAATTTATAAATTCAGAATTGTCAAAACCGTACAACGAAGATAATACATCTGATCGAGCATAACCATCTAAGATTATGTAATAAATATCAGGCTTGTTAATAATTTTTTTATCTGTTTTATATGGTGCCCAATTGGGGACCATTAGGTTATATGGGTCAAAAAGAAACGTGGTAGTATTTTTTAATACTGAAATGATTGGAAATAATAACCAAACTACTGAGAGCAAATTAAAATAGATCGTAATATAATTGGTAATTTTCTTAGCTCTGTTTATGAAAAAGAAAAAAAGGGAGATGAGTATCGAAAATAAAATAAGGACTACTATTTGTCCCCAAAATGGATAATCATATATTGAAAGCCACTTAGGTAAGCTTGTATCAGGACCAAGATAATGTAGGGGTATAATAAGGATATTGAAAATAACGCGGCTTTAGATATATTTTTGCAAACAAAATAAGATCCCCAAAATATTGAAAGTGAGATTATTGTATAAATGAAAAATATTCTGTAACTCGATTTTATCAAATCAGGGATGGAATATAAACTCATTCGATTAATAACTGGGAATATACCGATAATGAATGGATAAAAGGGAAATTTCGACAGGAATATTATAAGCATTGTGTATTGTTTTATTCATTACTTTTATTTGCCAATTGTATTTCTATGATATTGATTTCAACTTAATCATCAATTCGATAACCCTTGCACGTCAACCTAAAGTAGAATTTATAGAGATCTCAAACATCAGGTTATTTAGAGTATCACCTGAGTAAGAATGACACGATCCTTCAAAGAGGAAATATGGATTTTGTTCTTGACCTCGTCTCTGGTCTGTTTTGTATCGTATTTCTTTCTTGTTGATGTGTTTCATTTTTGGTGAATATTTATAGAAGCTTTTAAAAGGATAAGCCCAGTTATTCTATCTATCATTTCAGGGTTTCGTGCTATTTTTTGCGGTTATTGAGATTGTGTCATTACCAATAATCTTATTGCATCTTTCCTTCCAGCTTTTTCAATTTCTTATTTATCGGTTTATGCTGTGTTGCTTCAGTTTTGTATTTAATAATAGCAGAATAAATAATTATGCACCTTGAATATCCACAATATGGTAGAAGAACTTAAATCACATAATCAAGCAGATCGTTTCTATCGTTTCACTGCTCATGATTGTTGTCGGTTTGATATGCATTTCAGGGAATTGGACTGCATATTTTTCATTTGGTGATAGGGATGATATTTTCTATCTCGCATTAGTAAATTCAAGTAAATTCAAAATCATTATATACATTTTGATCCATAGTACTGGAGACGAAGATATTCAGTTTACACCGATTATATATTTGGAAGTTGGGAAGCTATTCAATCTGTTCTCGCAAAAACATTTTCAATTTCTCCTTTAGCTTTAGCACATACACTGGTTACCAGATTTCTCAGTAATTATTAGCTACTTTGCATATGCCTATCTGGCAGATTATTTAGTAAATAGAAAAATTGTACTTGCTGTCTTAATTCATTTTAATAATAATTTCCATCTTGAGTAGGTATTCACAAGAGTCATTTGGGGTATATATCCTTAGGTTTTGGCAAAGGGAAAGCCACTGTCATTAATATACTTTTGCCATACCTGTTAGCTTTTTTCTATACATATCAAAAAAACGCCAACAATATGTGAACTTATTACTATTTATTATGATTCCAATAGCTGGTTTAGGATTTAGTGCAATTGTGATTTATCTTAATACCCATGCTAATTGTGGCATTGATTTTCATTGAAATATGAGCAAAAAGGATCTCTTCTACCAATAATAAAATCTTCTACTCGTATTTATTTCAATAGGTTTATCTGCATTAACTTATTGTATTAAAGGTCATAGTGGGTATGGATATGATGTTGATTTCAGCATTCAATCCTTTAAATTTCCTGAGATTATATCCAGAAAGGATTGCACCGTATATGTTAACTTATCTTGTGGGTATGTTTTTCTTGATATTTAGGGGTGACCAGAATCAGATGAAAGTATTGGTTTTGATGCCATTGTTACTACTTGAATCGCTTTTGGAATCCGCATCTCAAACCGATAATTACGCAGATTACTAGTAATGTAACCTATCATCGAATTTTCTGGTTACTCCCGTTAGGGATCGGGTTAGCTGATTCTTTGTGAAATTAATAACAATGAATAAATATATTGGTGTCATATTGGTTGCCCTATTCATTGCATAATATGTGGTTCGCTACGGGCCGATTTATAAATGGTATATACCAATGAACTTAGAGAAAATTCCGAAATCCGAACTTGAGGTTATTGAGACAGATAAATAAATCAGATATCCAACATAAATATATCTTAGGGAATAGCTTGCCGTAGTAACTATATAAGGCAAGTAAACAAAGAAGTTAAACTATTTTGGTCGAAAACCGCTATATGGAAACCAACTTGTTATCTATGGGAAGATGATGAATTTGCCAATAAGGAGAAAATATTTTCCATGTTTGACACCAAGTAGTATTCGACCCTGGTTGGTTACGACAGAAATGATAAAGAACAATATAAACCTTATCGTCATAGCAGCGAGTAAAGCAACTGGTCCACTGCAAAAAACCTGTCATTTGATCTGATATTCAAAATGATAAGTATCGACTTTATATGGTACATTAATTATCAGTATGTGTTTGAAATGAAACACAAAACATCCATGTAAGGGTAGTAATTATGAAACCTGTGTTTAGTATTGCGGTCGTTATTCACCATTAAAACTTAAACCCTGACAACATAAAGTAAAGGCGCGTGAATGGATCGATGGTAGAAATATGACCATCTTCAAAATATGCGGTACCCTAAAACTCAAAGCCAGGATATTCAGCTTTGATTCTACTGGGCGTTTCTTGTAGTTACAACTGTTTCGGTTCTATTTAGGTTCAATTTCTTTAACCCCACAAGTAAAAATGATCTACCCTCGTTACATCCCTGAAAACAAATGGACGGGGAATGATTTCCTTCTCGATTATAAGTTCGCCTACAATTACTTCGTCAACCATAAATCAGGCTTATATAAGAGATGACCCCGAGAATTGGTACCTCCAGAATGCATATCCGCCGATATTTACCTTTTACCTCTACCCCATTTTCCTTTTCGATATCTCATGGGTTGGAGGATACCGCTTAGTTTACGCGCTGATCATCTTCTTTTTCCTCCTCATGTCGCTGGGGCTTCCATATTTATACTATCGGTCGAGTTCGATACCGTCGGCAATCATATTGCTCACTGCTGCCGGGATTACCTCGTACGGCTCTACAGTTCGCACTGGAACGGGGGCAGTTTGACCTTATCGCCATGGGCATATGTCTCTACTTCAGTTTACCTTTTCTGGTATTTTCCGAAATTGCGCTGGGTATCTTACATTCTCTTCTTTCTGGCATTCCAGTTTAAAATATACCCATATGTTTTCATATTGTGTTTCATCAAGAATTGGAAGGATCTGGAAAAGGAACCTCATCCGCTTGGGCAGCCTGACAGGTGCAATACTTCTCAGCTTGTTTGTGATGGGGACCAAAGGTTTTTTCGAGTTCTTGCGAGCGATGTCATACCAGACCAAGGGTGGTGTATATTCACGTGACCATGGTGTCAATTACGGGATTGATTACCTTTTGGGAACCAATAATCTCAATGTGTCGGAACACGGGAGTATTAGTTATCAAAGGTATGGTCGTTTTGGTCGGTATTGTATGCTTAGTTTCAGTTCTGTTTTTGTATTTCAGGTCGATGCCATCGGGTGGTTTTTTTCCACCCCTTTTGGTCGCCTGTATGATCTTTGCGATGGCTTTTTTCCCGGCCAGTAAAGACTACAAATTACCCTTACTGACTGCTGTTTTTGGTGTTTATACGCTTTATCTTGAGAAGAACCTTAGTAGTGTTTCCGGTTGGCGGAGAACCGGTATCCATTTCTTGTATCTGTTGATGGCATTCTGCTACTGCAGTACGCTTTATTCCTATGCCTACCGCCCAGTACTCCTCCAGAACAGTTTCCCGTTCCTATTTGTTATAATGTTATGTATTCCGACAATTGAGCAGACATTGGCTAGAACGAAAAAACCACAGCCGGATACAATTATCGAATTATCCTCTACCTGAAAAATTCCATAAGTTGATAAAACATTAATCGCTCCTTTTTCAGCGAATTAATTGGAATCATGGTTCGCAATTTTGCAAAAACTACTCTTCACATCGATGGGCATTGTTTCGTCTTTCACGATGATCCAATGATCGCCCTCCCGGCAAACGATCACACCCATTAACCCCTCCCGGGAAATCGTATTCGGAATCCGTTTGTCCGTAGCGATATAGATCGTGTCCCCGTCCATCTTTCCCATATACAGATCCTGTTTCACATCTTCATATAACCGGTCCAGGTAACGATAATCCGCCCGGGCCAGATACACCCAGTTGATGGTCATGTGGTGTTGGACCGCATAGAGCGCGTAGGGTGGATAGATCAGGCGGGTATCTTCCTCGGGAAACATAAACACGTGCTTGTACTTCTGGTCGGCCGTCTTCCAGAAATCAGAGGAGAGCGGGCTTTGGTAGGTGGTTAGCGCGGTATATTGCTTTGCTCGGACAAGTGGGGAGATATCCACATACTGGATCAGGATGATCCCCACCAGTACCCACCAGGGACATCGTTTTTGATCGAACCGTGCGACCAGAAAAATAAGCAGCAGATAAAAGAGTGGCCAGATAAATCGCCCGTTGCTGCGCAGGATCTGGTACAAGTCCGTCAACAACCCCGGGATAGGTATTTTCCATAGCACGGTCTCGCCGGCTGTGATCGTTCCCCCGCTGGAAAACGCTGCCAATAGCACAGTCGGGACAACCAGGGCAAGATAGGGTAGGTTTTTCCTGTCAACTAAGGATCTGTTGATCGTAATAACCGTTAATGCCAGCAAGACCAGACCGCCGATTCCCAGGTACGCGTACCCTTCATATTGCCCTTCAAAGGCGATGGGTTGCTTTTCGAGGAACGCGGAGGAATCTAATGGATTGATGAAGGCATTCAGATTTGCGGAGTAATGCGCGATATTCTTGGTTCTAACCTGCGAGGGTGAATCGAACATCCCAAGCGCGTATCCACTCATGGCGCAGAGGACTAACGATATACCCACATTAAGCGCGACCCTCTTCCACGACCGGTTTACCACCAACTCGAGCATGAGCGCTGATGCATAAAACGCGCCGACCATTACAAACAAGTAGGCATGGATCCATAACCCAGCCGCCAGCAGAAATGGCCAGGCGTTTATCCCATTCTTCCCTTGAATCTGTTTAATGAGAAGCCAGATCGCAGCCAATATCAACCACTGGGCAACAAGGGCGTCGTGATGAAACACGCGATCGATCATGGTGGGAGATATGGCAAACAGGATCGCTCCAAGGTATTGGATCGGCCAGGATAAGTTCAGGCTTGAGAAGATCAACAAGGCAAAATAAATCGTGAGGATCCAACAAAGCAGGGTCCAGAGTCCAAAATATTGAAATTGGTTTGGCAGGATGGGATTGAACAGTTTGAAGAAAACAGCCAGCAGGGGAATCGAATCGGTATAGGTGATCGAAGTGCCGGTAGGGTATAGCAAACTCGATATCGTTCCGATCTTGATCTGCCAGGGTTCTGATCGGAATGCCATCCATCCGATCTGGTGCTGAAACGAATCCCCACCTCGAACAAACATCCACTCCACGTTGGAAGTGTCAACAGGCGTTGCCGTGAACAGGACGATAAAGATGATGGATCCGAGGAAGATCGAAGTAACCAATACGAAAAGAGGTCGATTCGCGTTCTGTTGAATAAACTTCGTTACCCGGTGTACTAACTGTTTCAATTTTCCCACCATACTTGTTCTGATAGCCAAATGCGCGGATTTACCTGAGCAGTCGAGTTACGGATTACCCTTGCAGGTGTTGGTCAATTCCTTGAGCTGATGATCCTGCGGGTCTGTGTAATAACTGATATCAGGCAGCGGATCGAAAGAGCCCATCCGTTGTTGATTGGCGACCATCCTCATCACATTGACCGGGGTGATCGTATCATACAGACTTTCCAATAGATCGGCAGGTCCGTAGACCGCGGAGAAATTCAAAAGGGAATCGGTATAGGGTCCTGAAGTATCGAAATCATCATACTTTAATCCATGGTCCGACATCACAATAATGATGGGCGGAATTTCCGAATTTTGAATTAACACCTGCAAACTCTGACTAACCCTGCGGTTGACAAATTCGAGCTGATTGATATAAGCTTTGGCGTTCATCCCGCTCGCGTACGCGAATTCCCCGTTCTTTCCAATCGCGATCGGAAAATGAACACCCAGTAAATGAGCAAAAACAAACTTGGGTCCCGGAACTTTGATTGCCTGATCCAGGTGGTTTAATCCATTCATTTTGATTCGATAATAATAGAGGGGGTTGTTACGGGGAAGTTTGTTTGCTTTTGGATCTCCGGCGGCAAATCCGAGCCTGATTGAAAGATCATCCCATGCGGATAACATGGTCGTGTCAATGAAAGCCAATTCGAATGGGGAAAGTTGATTCGGGTCCCTGGAGGCGAACAACACATCTGCGTTTCGTAATTCAGTAAATGCGTATCCGGTTTCGAGAGCCACCAATGGATACCCTCTTTGCCGTAAGCTCCGAATTACAAAACCATCTTTGATCCCTTCCGTGAATTTGCTGGTCTGCGCCTGGTTGGTGTAGGCAAAAACTTCATTGTCTGCCATTGGGGCATATTCCAGATTCAGCATCGAGTAGACCGATTGGATAGTCCATCGATAATTGGATTGGCTGCATGGTATCACCCGAAACCCCATCGATTCCAGCTCATGCAGAAACGGAGCGTTATCAAATTGAAACGTTTTCATCAACACATCCGCCCGGGGATATTCATCCAGAATGATAAGGTAAATATCGGGCGAGTTCGAATCTCCCGTCGGGGTTGGGGAATTTACTCTATCCCGGGCAATTCGTGCTTCTTCTAGTAGCGACCTTGCGATCGGGAAAACCGCATAAAGAGACAGTGCGAGCAATATAATATTCAGCGTGGAGACCAGGTTTTTAAGATCACGCCTTGATCGAATCACAAGAAATAAGAGTAAACTGACCGTGATCACGAATATTGGCAACAGGTAGGTGTGGCGAATATAGGTGAGGTGATTGTCTACAAACCAGGTATATACATG
>CAVRIZ010000005.1:0-1287500 GCA_963721445.1 uncultured Chloroflexia bacterium | reverse complement strand
TGTGTAGGATAGGTGGGAGCCTGTGAAGCTGGCGCGCTAGCGTCGGTGGAGGCAACGGTGAAATACCACCCTGATTATGTTTAGACCCTAACCCCATTCCGTCATCCGGATGGGGAACCGTGCCAGGTGGGCAGTTTGACTGGGGCGGTCGCCTCCTAAAAGGTAACGGAGGCGCCCAAAGGTTCCCTCAGCCTGAATGGAAACCAGGCATAGAGTGTAAAGGCACAAGGGAGCTTGACTGCAAGACCAACGCGTCGAGCAGAGACGAAAGTCGGGCTTAGTGATCCCACGGTTCTGAGTGGAAAGGCCGTGGCTTACCGGATAAAAGCTACCCCGGGGATAACAGGCTGGTGAAGTCCAAGAGTTCACATCGACGACTTCGCTCGGCACCTCGATGTCGGCTCATCGCATCCTGGGGCTGGACAAGGTCCCAAGGGTCGGGCTGTTCGCCCGTTAAAGCGGTACGCGAGCTGGGTTCAGACCGTCGTGAGACAGGTCGGTCTCTATCCGCTGTGGGCGTAAGGGATTTGAGAGGAGCTGCCCCTAGTACGAGAGGACCGGGGTGGACAGACCTCTGGTGTGCCAGTTGTCGTGCCAACGGCATTGCTGGGTAGCTACGTCTGGCAGAGATAACCGCTGAAAGCATCTAAGTGGGAAACTCGCCTCAAGATGAGATCCCTATAATCCCATAAGGGAGTAAGATCGCAAGTAGACTACTTGCTTGATAGGCGGAAGGTGTAAGTCCAGTAATGGATTAAGCTAATCCGTACTAATGATCGAGTGCTTTCTGCGTGGTGCGGAGAACTCGGTACTCCTTCTTCTATAACATCTGCAATCAACTTACATCATCACTATTCACTCAGACTTTGTAAATAAAGTCTCTTGGTGATTGGAGCGGCAAGGGTACACCCGGTAACATCTCGAACCCGGAAGTTAAGCTTGCCAGCGCCGATGGTACTTGGAGGGCGACCTTCTGGGAGAGTAGGTCATTGCCAAGAGGCTTTTATTTTATTAATACCAATAGACATCCCCTTTCTCTGAATTCGTTTCTGAAAAAGGGGATGTCTATCTCGTTTAAACTGAATCACGGATATCAACCGCATTAATGGCGAACGATCCAGCATTATTCTTCTCTCTCTGGTTTATACATCGATAGTCTGATATAGATCCTGGTTCCTTTATTACATTTCACTCTCCGCCCAAATCGACCCACCATGTTGCTCGATAATCGACCGGGCGATAGCCAATCCAAGACCAGATCCGCCTTTGTCCCGGATCCGGGCCTGATCGGTCCTGTATAATCGATCAAATATCTTTTCAAGTTCTCCTTCTGGTATTCCGCTTCCCGTATCATGGACTCCCATTACTATATCGCCTTCGATCATTTTGCCTGACAGGCGGATGGTCCCGCCGCTGGGTGTGGACCGGATGGCGTTATCCATCAAATTACTAAAAACTTGCACCAACCGATTCGTGTCAACTGATATGTCTTCCAACCTATCATCCAAAACCATTTCGATTGTGATGCCTTTTGCGGTTGCCTGATATAGAAAGAGATCACGGACTTTGTTGAGGAGAATATTCGGGGAACACGGTACCCGTTCAAGCCGGAGTTCCCCTGAATCAGTCAGAGAGAGGGTCCGCAAATCTTCTACTAAATGATCAAGACGGATTGCTTCTTCCCGAATTATCTCAATGGTTTCAGGATTCAATGGCAATACCTCATCGTGAATTCCTTCAGCGTGACCAAGAATCACGCTGATAGGCGTGCGTAATTCATGGGCAATATCTGCTGTCATCTGTTTACGCGAATCCATTGCATTTCTTAATTTGCCTGTCATTTCGTTGAATACTCGAGCCAGTTCCCCCAATTCATCGGTAGACCGTACTGTTAACCCGTTGATCCAGGTTGCCTTTCGATACTTCCCTGGCGGCAAGTGTTAACTCACGGAGAGGACGGGTGAAGAATCGCGAGATAAGAATGCCAAAGATAAGTGCAATCAGGATTGCAATGACGCCGCTCTCGATCATCAACCGGTTGACCCGATCGAGGAAGCTGGGCTCATTAGGTCCAGGACGTGGTACCGGATTTCGAATATCAAGGTACCCTACCGCCTGCTGCCCGACGATAATAGGTAGCGAACCTACTTGATCCCGAATTAATAGGACATCTCCTGGATGATATATCCCACTACCCACAATCACCCGATAGGATGGATCGGTCAAAATAAAGGGAGGAGGGTATTCCGGGCTGATTGGGATTTTCAGGGATTGATATAAACCGGGCAACGCCGAATTAACCTGTTGCCACGATCCATTTTCCTGATAATAGGTTACAAAGTGCTCGGCGATACTGGAACGATCCAGATTCAGAAGATAGGTGTTGAATTCTCTATTGGTCCCGCGCTGATTGACGATGACCACCATTCCGATTGTCAGGGCGCTAATGGCAAGAAATGCCAGTGTCAATTTAATAGTAATACTTTTCATAACTCTCAATTCCGGCAAAAACGATACCCAACTCCGTAGATCGTATCGATATATTGCTGACTCCCATGAGCATTTCTCAGCTTTGCTCGGAGATTTTTAATGTGGAGATCAATAGTCCGTTCATATCCTTCATAACGGACACCCTGTAGAGCATCCAACAGGTCCAACCTGGAAAACACCTTTCCAGGACTGGACATGAGGGAAGCAAGAATTTCAAATTCGGATGGCGTCAAATCTATAAATTGATCTGATACCAGAATGGAATGCGCTTCGTAGTCCAGTGTGATATCTGCCACCTGGAACACTTTGTCAGTCAATTGTTTTTTATTTTCCCTTCGCAACACTGCTCTGACCCTTGCCATCAACTCGCGAGGATAAAACGGTTTTGTAATGTAATCGTCTGCTCCAATTTCCAATCCCACAACTTTCTCCTCTTCATCCACTTTGGCCGTGAGGAAGATAACCGGAGCAACACTTACCTTCCGATATTCTCTCAGAAATTCGTATCCATCCATATCTGGCATCATGATATCGAGAATAATCAAATTCGGCTTTTCTCTTTTTGCCAGGTTAAATCCTTCCAATCCATTATTGGCTACCATGACCAAGAAACCTTCCCGTTCCAGGTAAACCTTTACCAGGCTGGTTAGATGCTCTTCATCATCGACTACCAATACACTCTTTGACATGCTGTCCTTTAACTTGAATCATACTTGATTATATTTCCAAACTTCTATGCTACTGAACCTCCCAACCAAACCACAAAATAATAATAATCTTGGACTATTTTCCCGCAATGCGTCCTTCCAACAATTTAATTAATGGATCAAGTAATGCGTCAGCCATATTATCCGATATTCTCGAAGCTCTTTGAGTGGTATTGGTGCTCGTTTGTCCTGACGAACGTGGGCTTATTCCGTCTGGTGGCAGACCTCCGGGTCCACCTCCATCGAAGGTTATGATCATTCCCCCCGGACCGCCCCCAGTGCCATTTGTTCCACTCCGGTTTGAATTGGATGTAGTGTTTGAGCTGGACGTACTACTTCGTTCCCGAGCCATCGTCAAAACATCTTTCATGGACAGATTCAAAGCGGAGATTGCGGTCATCTGCTCTGTCGTCATCGATTTTTCCACCTGATTGAGGATGGCAGCTTTCTCTTCAGGAGCAGCAGAATTTCGTGTACTTAATTCTTTGTACCCCTGCCAAAGGAATAACAAATCGCTCGCCTGTGCTGGCGTGATGGTCTGATCGGTCCCCTCAAGTTTTAGACTTCCTACGATGAGCAATGCTGATGTCGGAAGATTGTTTGCTGCCGTCGAAGTGGCCGTGGAGCCGGTAGATATTATTCCAGATTGGGCAGATCCAACAGCTGTACAAGAGGTTAATAATGTGCAGATCAATATTGCTGTAAGAAAAGATATTTTGGATTTCATTCAGATCTCCTTCGAAATTCCTTATTCGTATCGTAATGCGTCGATAGGATCAAGTTGAGCTGCCTGGTTGGCTGGAAAAAAACCAAAGAAAATCCCAACAGCCGCCGCTGATAGAAAAGCCAGCAGGATAGAGCTTGGAACAACCACCGTACGCATATCGCTGACTGAGCCAAATATCCAGGATCCACCCAGCCCGGTTAGAACACCAATTAATCCCCCGATCAGACTGAGTAAGACAGCTTCAGTAAGAAACTGCAACCGGATATCGTTGGGTGTAGCTCCAACCGATTGGCGAATACCGATTTCGCGCGTCCGCTCGGTCACACTGACCATCATGATATTCATGATCCCTATACCACCTACGATGAGGGACACACCCGCCACCCAGGCTAAAAGCGATCGAAACGCGGAAGTGGTTGATTCGCGGGTCGCGATAATATCCTGCTGGGTGGAAATACTGAAATCAGCATTATCTGTCGAAACATTATGCCGTTTTGCCAGTAGCAAGGTGATCTGGTTTTGAACAGTCTCAAGGGTGCTGTCACTATTCACCTCGACCACGATCTGGTTCACCCGATCACCAATAATTTTCGAGAATTGGGTGGGCACGAATTTCTGGAAAAGGACTGTGATTGGAATGAACATGTGTGAGTCATAATCTACATTTCCAACAGTACCTTTAGAAGCCATGACTCCGATCACTGCCAGTTTTGTGCTCCCCACGCTGATGGTCTGCCCGATTGGATCGGTTTCCCCGAATAACTCAACTGCCAGGTCCGACCCTAGAATCGCGACCTTTTTTTTCCTTTCCAGATCGGTCATATTAAAGAAGCGGCCTTTTGCGACGGAAAAGTCCCGCACAGATGGAAAATCTGGAGTAGTTCCCGTAATTGTGATCTCTTCAAGGGTGGCAGATTCGGATTTAACTGTCGAGCTGGTTCCTTGATCGACCACCACGCCACCTACTCCTTTGATCTGGTCCTGAATTGCCCAGGCATCATCATAGACCAGCCCACCAGCCTCCGGTCCCATGGCGCGATTTCCTCCCCGGGAAAAGCTTCCCCTCACATACAACAGATTGGATCCGAGACCTTCAATTTGATCTTTAATGGTTGCTTCTGTCCCGGCACTGATGGCAACCATAATGATCACAGCAGATACGCCGATGATAATTCCCAGCATGGTCAATAACGATCGAACTTTATTCTTTTGCAGCGCTTCTGCCGCAATCCGAAATAGCTCAATTGGTTTCAAGGATTGCCTCCATATGTCCATTCCCGTTATGCAGAATAGAGCTGATCAAACCATCTTCAAGATGGATCGTCCGCTGAGTATGGGCTGCAATTTTTAAGTCATGGGTAACCATCACGATTGTGGTTCCCTGCTCATGAAGTTGATGAAGTAACGCCATGATTTCTACACCAGATTTACTATCCAGGTTCCCAGTAGGCTCATCTGCGATAATGACAGCCGGGTGATTGATCAACGCACGAGCAATGGCAACCCGCTGTTGCTGACCTCCCGAGAGTTCCTGAGGTTGATGGTCTTTCCGATCAGCCAGTCCAACCTTTTCAAGCATCTCCGCAGCTTCTTTTTCACTTTCCTCCCGGCTGCGATGGTTTTCTCGGTTGTATATCTGGGTAAGCATTACATTTCGCAAGGCGGAGGTTCGCGGTAACAGGTTATACGCCTGAAAGATGAAGCCTAGTTTTTGGTTACGGATCATTGCCAGTTCCGCCTTATCCATCTCGCTGACGTCAACGCCATCCAAGATATAGGTTCCAGATGTTGGACGTGACAGACAGCCAAGTATATGCATCAATGTGCTTTTTCCCGACCCCGATGGACCCATGATTCCTACAAATTCCCCTGCTTCTATACTGATGCTGATTCCATCCAAGGCCATGACGGTTGCGTCGCCCATTCCGTAATGCTTGGTGATATCGATGGTTTCAATTATCGTACGAGCGGGTCATCAATTCGTCTCCAGTAAGCCGGTGCTTACAACATCCCCGGGGTTCAAACCGGATTTCACTTCGGCGTTGATGGTGTCCATGATGCCGATATCCACTTTAGTAAATGTCAATGTATTATTCTTTTGCACGAACACACCATATACTCCCGGACTGACTTCATGGAGTGCATCCACAGAAACAAGTGTGGCTGCATCAGCCCGCCCGCCAATCACATCGACAGAAGCGTTCAAGCCGAGTATCAAATTTTCTTTTACAACCTGCGAGACATTGTTCAATTCAGCGAGACCTTTCACGAGAGTGGAGCCGTTTGAACTGACCAATACCGGGCTGACTTCTATGACTTTGCCGGTATACGTTTTATCGGGCAGCGAATCAAAGATCACCTCAACATCGTAACCCGGTGACACATTGTCCCAATCCTCTTCGTCAAGATAGAATTCAATTATCGGTGTACTATTATCCGCGATCGTTATCACGGTATCCGTTCCAACTGAATCTCCCACTGCAATTGTTACCGATGTGACCATCCCAGTAATTGGCGAGGTGATAGTTGCATACTGGAGTGATTTCTCGGCGGTTTTCAAAGCCTCTTTCGCCTCTTCCAGGGTTGTCAGACTGGATCCAGTAGCATTCGATGGGATTTCTTCACCCTTAAGTGCTGCCAGATAGTACTCGTTTTCCTGGAGTGTTGCCTTTGCCAATGTGTAAGCTGCCCGGGTGGATGCGATTTCAGCATCGTTGGGTTTGCTGGTTGTCTTTGTTGTACCGGAACGGGTTCGTTGGACCGATGTGAACATTTCTGGGACATAGGTCTTTGCCCACCAATCCCAGCCTGATTTAACACTCTTCTGCGCATTGGCCACCAGCTTTTCTGCGGCTTGCAGTTTCACGGTATTTTCCTCACTCGGATTTGCACTCGAAGCCGCTTGTGTCTCAATTAGTGCTGCCTGCGCTTTTTCCAAATTGGTCTCATACCGATATACCGTTGGGCTGATCAAATAAATGAGCGTATTCAAGGCGTCCTGAACTGTTGTCTTGGAGTTCGCCACCGTTTCTTCCGCGGTGGCAATGGCGGCATCCGACGTTAATTCTGCCAATGCCCGTTTTGCCTGGTTGTATGAAATCAGAATGGAAAAGTCATCCAGAGTGGCCAGGACCTGCCCAGACACAACCCGGTCTCCCTCCTTGACTTTTACTGATGCCACCTGCCCGCTTGTCTGGAATCCGAGGCTGGCTGTTTGTTTGGAAACCAGGGTACCCGTTCCGCTAGCATATAAGACCAAGTCACCGCGCTTTACGGATGTGGTTTGGAGTGATGAGGTGGTCGTCTTGGAGGGTGGCTTGTAGATCAATTTGTAATAACCGAAGGCGCCACTAACTGCAAGAATCAAGAATACAATTGCCACATACAGGAGTTTTCTGGAAACTCCGGCTTTCTTCCCCGAACTATTCTTCATATGAAAAATCCTTCCTAAGTGATGAATCCTATTCTGTCTATTACAGGATATTTCAGGTGTATGAAGGACATCTGTTCGAATTGTGTAGAAAATGTGTGGATTAGTCTTAGTCTGGGAATTGTTGTTGGGATTCGCGACTCAAGCAACGTGTGAAAACCAGTTGCGTATATATCAGACCGTCATTTTGATCGCGCGGAAATAGTAGGGTGGGTTGAGTGGTTTTTATCGACCCACCATTCCTGTTATTGGTGGCGTGAGTAAGAGTTTGGTAGTGATGCTTGCCGACGTGGTCGGCTCAGCATGACAGGGGTTTTACCAATTGTACGGATGAATTAACAAGAAATCGATGGTGGGTTGCCCTAAAGGCAACCCACCCTACATGATTACATCTTTCCGCGTACATCGATAGCGAGTGCACCATGGACCAATACCTTGAGCGGATTGATCTCCAATTCCTGTATTTGAGGATGGCCCATTGCCAGCTGCGATAAACGCAACAAGACATCCTCGGCAGCCAGCGTGTCCGCTTGGGATATGCTGCGAAAACCTTGCAGTTTTCTCCCTGCCCAGGTGGATTAAATCATCTGGCGGGCTTCCAGGCGGGTGAGGGGTGCGATGCCAAACGCGACATCTTTCAACCCTTCTACTTCGACCCCGCCAGAACCGAACATCAGCATCGGACCAAACATGGGGTCACGCACAAATCCGGTGATAACTTCCTGCCCCGCGCCGGCCATCTTTTGGACGTGAACACCGTCAATTCGGGCATCCGGTTTTGCCTTGCGAGCCCGTTCCATGATTAACTCGAACCCGGTGTGTACCTCTTTGGCGGAGTTTATATTCAGCAGGACCCCGCCTATATCGGATTTGTGGGCAATGTCAGGCGAAGCCAGTTTCAATACCACGGGATAACCAAGTTTCCCCGCTAACCTTGCTGCCTGGTCGGCAGTCTCTGCCAGTTTCAATCCGATGGTCTGGATCCCGTAGGCGTCCAACAAAGCCAGGACGGTATCCTGATCCAGCCATTCTCCCTTTCTCGCATTCAATAACAACTTCGCTGCCTTCTTCTGGAGTATTCCCGGCATGGTCACTATCTCTTCAACCGGCGTTTCGAGAAACGTGGCGTATTTGGTGAGCGCGCCTAGGGCGGAGGCAGCCCATTCCGGGAAGCGGTAATCGGGGATCTGTGCCGCCCTCGCCAGGGAAACCGCTTCTTTGATCTGTTCTTCACCCATCAGCGCGAACAGAACCGGTTTTTGGTGTGATTGAATAACAGGGAGCATCGCTTTTACCAGCGCACCTGTCGTACTGGGTGGAGGTGGAGGCGAAATGACGATCACCGAATCGACCCCGCTGTCGTTCAGGATCAGCTCCAGACTGCCACTGAAATGCTCCGGGCCCGCGCCTGCCAGCATATCGACCGGATTTTGCAGACTGGCGGCGGCGGGAAGAAGCTTCTGTAAGCCGGATTTCGTCTCGGGGCTGAGGTCTGCCAACTTCATACCGTGCATTTCCAGGGCATCCGCGGCAGTAACGCCAGGTCCGCCCGAGTTGGTGAGTACCGCCACTCGGTTCCCCTTTGGCAATGGGCACCATGCCAGGGCACGCGCCCATTGGAACATTTCTTCCGTCGTATTAGCTCGCAACACACCGGCTTTTGCGAATGCCGCGTCGAACGCTGCTTCCTGTCCCGCCAGTGCGCCCGTGTGGCTGGCTGCTGCTCGTTTACCGCTCTCGAATCGTCCCACCTTCAACGCCACAATGGGCTTCTTCCGTGCAACTCGGGAGGCAGTTTCGATGAATTTTCGCCCATCCTTTACGCCTTCCAGGTAGAGTGTGATGACTTTCGTATGCGGATCCGCCGCCATTTCCGGCAAGACGTCCACCTCGCTCACACTGGTTTGGTTACCCAGGCTAATGAGATGGGAAAGCCCGCCACCCTGTCCGCGAATCCAATCGATCACAGCAGCACAGATGGCCCCGGAATGAGACAGGAAAGCAATTTCTCCGGCAGGGGGTCCAGGCGGTTGCAGGAAGGTGGTCTCCAGAGGATAGTGGGTATTGATGATTCCCACGCAATTCGGTCCGATGAAACGAATGCCGTATTGATTGGCGATCTGAAAAACCTGTTCCTCCAACAAAGCCCCTTCCGGGCCGACCTCGCGGAATCCGCCGGTGGCAACGATGGCAGCTTTGATTCCCCTTTTTCCGGTTTCTTCCATCATTTGTGGGACAGCCTGCGGTGGAACCAACAGGACGGCCAAGTCGACAGGATCAGGCGTATCTAAGATCGAGGTCAAGATGGTTTGCCCGAATAGTTCTCCACCGCGCGGATTGACAAAATGGATCACACCGGGATATCCGCTCCGGACCAAATTTCGCGCCAGGGCGTAACCCAGTTTATTGGGATCCTGGGAGGCACCACATAGAACGATGCCTTTCGGTTGAAAGAAGGGAGTTAGGGGATTATTTTTCATAGAGAAATTATAGCAGGGTCATGGTTAAAATATGACCGTCATGGAGAATATCTGACCGTCTATCGTGACCACTACTACATGCGTAGATAGGGCAGGGAGCGTATCATTCACATAGAAATCAAACACGAATTGTGATAATAAGGAGAAAGAAAAATGAACGAAAATCTTGTGACTAAAAAGAATCGATCCAAACGTGGTGGTATGGTTGTCGGGGCGATCCTGGTGGCTATCGGAATTATGAACCTTTTGGCCAATATTATTCGAACTGATATTGAGATGTACCTGGTACTCGCCATCGGTGTGATATTTCTGGTGGCTGGTCTGGCAGCCCACAGCCGTGGTTTACTCATCCCCGGAGGGATCATCAGTGGAGTGGGTGCTGGAATCGTCGTAATGGAAAAACTTGGCTCGTTGATATCAGAAGACGGCAAAGGCGGTCTCTTCCTGATGATCTTCTCGCTAGGTTGGTTGTTGATCTCGCTGCTCTCCCTGGTAGTTCCGGAAGAAGACGGTACCCGCTATTTCATGTGGTGGCCTCTCATCCCTGGTGGGATCCTGGCTGCGACCGGTGGAATGATCCTTCAGGGTGAGACAGGTTTGAAAATCCTGGGTGTGATCGGTCAGGGTTGGCCGGTAGTGTTGATCGGGATTGGGTTATACCTCCTGCTTCGCCGCAAAGAACTAAAAGAAGAATAAAAGTACCTCCCTTCCTTCCCCTCCGGATCATGACGATCCGGAGGTTTTTTTCATTCCAGCACCAATTGAATGGAAAAGGTTCTATAACTATCGGGTAGAATCAAATAGACAACCAATGTAAAGGATCGTGCAATGACTTACCCCATCATCCAACGGGAATTAACCGTTCATCTAAATAACGGAAACTGGTACCTGCGTCCGGTAGAATCGCCCGCGATTCTCGGTCCGGTGGATTATGCCTGGCACCGATATCATCTATACCCAGACAGTTTCACATTTGGTGAAGGTCTTCTCGCTGGAAGCAGTATTCCAGGGTCACGTCGCCTGGTATTTGGCGCGCCATCGCCCCAATGGGATGGTTTCTTTATTTCGAGCATGGGTGGAGCGGCATACACTTTCCACAATGTCGGTGTCAATTATGTTGCCTTGCGCGGACGCGCTCACGAAACAAGTGTTCTTTTGATGAATCACAAACTTGGTGAGATCCATGTCCGGATCGAACCGGTCAACGCGGAGAACTCTCTGGTGTGGATACGCAGACCCAAACGGCAGGCCATTGCTTGGTTTCTTCGCGATCCAACAGGCGCTCTTTGATCGCTACAAATCTGAATATCCGGAAGGGAAACTGAGGGTTTGTGCTGTTGGTCCAGCCTCCCTGCATACTTCCGAAGGGGCTATCGGTTCAAGCCCTTATAGACGAGGGGAATTATCTGCAGTTGTGGACTGGGCTGGACGGGGAGGTCTGGGTTCACGCTTACTACAAGCTCATAATATTGCAGCCATCCTCTTTGGCGGGGAATGGGAAGACCCCGATCTACGCGATTCGGCGGAAATTGATTCCTATTTCATGGAACATTTTGGACAGAAGACCATTCAAACGGATATCGCGCTTACAGAAAAGTATAGGTATGTCCCTCAATTTGAAACAGGAGGCACCTTCGGTGTCAACATGCGCGAAATGAATGAAAGGCTGATGAGCTTCAATTACTCCAGCATATATCATTCAGATGCCGAGCGGCTGGAACAGCACGAGAAATTCATCCTCCATCATTACCTGGAGCAGTTCAATACCGAAACGATCAAACCCAAGAATTTTCAACATTGCGGGGAGCCTTGCCCGGTGGCATGCAAGAAAATGTTCGAGATCTATAAAAAAGATTACGAACCCTACCATGCGCTCGGTCCGCAGATTGGGGTTTTCGATCAACGCGCCGCGGAGCAGATCAATGATTATGTGGATGCCATGGGATTCGATGCAATCCAGACAGGTGGAACGGTCGCATGGATCATGGATATTGTCGCGAACGGATTGATCTCTCCTGAAACGTACGGGTTTCCATCCGCGGATAAATTAAAAATGCAATTCACTTCCGACCCTGCATCCTTCGATCTGGTGAAGGACAGCGCTCTTAACGCGAATTACGCCCACAGCGTGGTCGAAGCGATCCTGTTCGATCCGAAAGCGGCTTTGTTTCAAACGGGTATCCGCGCGGCAGCCGAAGCATTGGATAAGCGCCACAGGAAAAAAACGGTGGAACGGGCTGTCTATATTCCGCATGGCGAATCTGGCTATATGGTTCCAAACCAATATTGGGTAGCAGGAATGCTCAGCCCAATGCCAATGATGGGGAAATATTATGTGTATTACGAAGGCAAGTTTATGCCACCCTTCGAGCTTGGAAGGAAGAATGTAGAACGGATGGTTTATGAGCTGTTCACCGATAACAGCGGCATCTGTCGTTTTCATCGCAAATGGGCAGAGACGATCACAGATGAAATTTTATCCGCCCATTACGGCTTATCGATCAATTTCAAAGAGCACCACTTCAACCTGGCAAAACATATCCACGAAAGTGAATCGGATAAAAGTGAATTCTGGGAAAGTGAACGAGTCATCGATTTGATATTTACATTTCTCGAACAGTGGGAAAGGTTCGGTTTGAAAGACCAAGCCTTATCCGAATGGCTGGTCAGGTTCAGGGAAAATAAGATAAAAGCCGCGCGGGATTGGTGGGCAGAGGTCAGACGCGGCATTGATGCAGCTTTCGCAGACGGAGCTCATGCCATCCCTGAAATGCTTACCCCCAATCAAGCCAAGGCAAACCATGAATAATCGACTCGTATGACCCTATTCCTCGCTGTCATCACCGTCGCCTGTTGGGGCTCTTGGTTGGCGCCAACCCAAAATGTGCGGATGCCTTCCCAATACATCAAGACATTCTATGTCTCGGCCGCTTTTCTCGTGCTGGCATTTGTCATTGCCCTGACTCAGAATAGCTGGAACTACACACTATTCTCCTTCTCCCTTCCCTTTGCCGGAGGTATCATCTGGTCCATCTCCAGCGTCTGTGCTTTTGTGGGCACCGACCGCCTTGGACTTGCCAAAGCAGTCGGAATTTGGTCGCCGATGAATATTGTGGTAAGCATTATCTGGGGGGCAGTACTTTTTCAGGAATTGCTTAACCTGAGCCGCATGAATTTGTATCTCATGTTCCTGGCAGTGGCGATGATGATCACCGGGGTTCTTATGATCATATTTGCCAAAGGCCCAGGCGCTCAACTGGAGGTTTCCAGGCGATGGGTAACCGGCATCATAGGAGCGGTTGGTGCGGGAATCCTTTGGGGAACTTATTTTATCCCAATGAAATTGACCGGAACTTCTGCCTGGGTTTCTTCCTTCCCATTCGCGGTGGGGATGTTTTTTGCAGGTTGTGTGATGATTCTGTTAGTAAAACACCCCATTCGGTTGGAAAATACTGGAGATTATGTTCGTGTTTTCGGTAGCGGGATCATTTGGGGGATCGGCAATTATACAATGCTCGTCCTTACCGACCGGATAGGCGCTGGAAAAGGATTCTCGATCGCCCAACTGGCAGTCGTCGTAAACGCATTAGCGGGTATTTATATTCTGAAAGACCCCAAACCGAAAACACAGGCAGCAACATTCACCCTGGTCGGATGTGTATTGGCGATGGTAGGTGGTATTTTGTTGGGTAACCTGAAATAATTAAAGTTTGCGAACAGCGGGCTTGGGAAATAACCCCGCCCCATAATAACCAACTATTGTTGCGATTAGGTAGATGGGCAGATAGACAAGGTGAGGGGCACCATGGCCAAAGAATAAACCGCCAGCCATTGCGATCAAACAGATGATCAACATCCACCAGAATTTAAACTGCAGAAATCTGGCGGCTATTCCCCAGATCAATGCGACGAACGGATATCCAACCCACAGAACCGTCTGTAAATAAACCGGACCCGGAGGTGAAATAAAGGTAATGCCGATTTTCGATAGTCGCATCAGGATGTACACGGTAGCCAACATCACCAGAGACAGATCCCAGGGCATCCTGGGCAGCTCTTTTTGTTCACCAGCATCTACGATTTTCTTCATAATGGATAATCACATCCCGGGAAATAAGATGGGTTAATGATAGCCCAATTTAATATTCCTGTCACCGCTCAAGTGATTAAAGTTTTGGAGCCTGAGCTGAATCGAGTGTAATGGTTACTCTCGTTCCTCGACCAGGAACGCTCTCGATTTGGATCGTTCCCCGTTGGGCTTCCACGAGACTCCTCGCAATAGATAAGCCCAATCCGGCGCCTCTGGATTTTGAGTGAGAATTACGCCCCTTGAAAAATCGTTCGAACACGTGCGGGATATCTTCCTCTGGTATTCCCGCGCCGTTGTCTGTAACCCGAATGTGTACGCTTTCTTTGTCTTTCTCAGCGGATAGGGTAACTTCGCCCCCACGCGGGGTATGTTGGATGGCATTGTCAATTAATATCCACAAAAGCTGCCGCATCCGATCTGGGTCTGCCATGATTTGCTCGGGCAAAGTTTTAAGCGTTAGGCGGACTTGATTCGTTGATACTAACGGTTCGAACTGTCGTTGGATATCTCCGAATAACATTTCTATTTGAACCGGTTCCATGGCCAGAATGATTTTCTGGTTGTCCAAGCGGGAGAGTAGCAATAGGTCTTCCACTAACTTAGCCATATAATCCACATCGCCTAATACGTCGGTCATCAATTTCTTCGCTTCACCGGGTGGTGTGGACCGCGTGGCGAGTTCTGTGCTCGCCCTGATCAGTGTCAGGGGGGTGCGCAATTCGTGGCTGGCGTTGGCGATAAATGCCTGTTGCTGATCCAATGATCTCTGGGTCGGGATAACCGCACGACCTGCCAGCCACCAGCTACCCAATCCCAACAAGATCAAAAGGATCAGCCCGATAACCAGCATATTCATCAAATATTCATTTAATAGCCGAACCTGATCGTCAATTTTCCTCCCTAACTGAATAAAGCCGGCCGGATACCCTTCTGGTAAAAGATAGGTGAGATACCTGACTGGTGTACCATCAGCCATTGCAACTGTGCGTACGTCGATTCCGGTCTTCCGAGCCGCAAGAATGGCACCAAAATCTGGCTTAAATGGGGAGCGATTCGAGAAAGCTGCCGGAATAACACCACCGGAAGAATCGATGTAATTTACAAAGATCGCAGAAAGCTCACTATCAAACGAATTGTCAATGTTTGGTTCAGATTGTGCTGACACAGGCAACGAATCGATGAGAGCTGCGGTAGGAGTAGGTGTACTTAGCTGGACAGATCTGGGTTTTGCCAGGAATGATTTGGTCTGCAGCGGGACCAACGAAACCGGCGTTGATACTATAGATGAACTGTCTTCAGGTTCGGATTCGTCTCCTTCTTTATCGTCTGTGCTGGCAGGCTTAGCTGGTTTTTTGGTGGGGGAGATAGGTAATACAGGTTTTAGTGTCGGTGACGGCGTGTGGGTTAACGGGTTGAAATTGATCCCTTCAAGTTCTTCATCCAACTCCAGGTCAACGGTTGGGGTGGGGAATTTCCCTTCAGACTGAGATCGGTTGATAAAATCTTTCTCGGCAGCTTCAATATCCGGCGAGATCGGCGCTTGTAGATTTCTCAATTCCAAGGCGAGACGGTATTTTAATGCGATATCGGTGGATGACCGGAAGAACCCTTCCAACCGGATATATAAACTGGCTCCGAGGACTCCGACCAGCAATATCCCGGAGAAAAGGAAAAGCAGGGTAAGCTGAATTCGCAATCGTTTAAGCATACGCTGCGTCGAATCGGTACCCGATCCCTCGAATAGTCTGAATCGGGTCTGGCAAACCCGGAATATTTATTTTTTGTCGTAAATAAGAGATATACACATCCACCAGATCAGGGCGGACTTCGCTTTCGTATGACCAGACATAGTCCAAAATACTCTGTCGGGTCAGCGGTTTTCCGGGGTGACGTAACAGATATTCCAACAGGTCCCATTCTGTCTTTGTCAGCTCGATTGCCAGATCATTCCTCCGGAGAGTATGGGTTGCGGTATCCATGACGATATGCCCCACCCTTAATTCCTGCGGATCCGTGCATGTCGGAGCGAATCTACGGCAGATGGAGCGTAAACGAGCCAGGAGCTCATCAAACGTAAATGGTTTTACCAGGTAATCATCCGCTCCACTGTCCAATCCGGAGACGCGGTCTTCCACTTGACCGCGTGCCGTCAACATTAAGATTCCGATACTCAATCGTGCTTTTCGAATTTCCCGTACGATGGATGGTCCATCTCTTCCGGGAAGCATCCAATCAACTATAGCCAGGTCATGGATACCACGCATGACGAGGTCTAATCCTTCCTGTCCATTATGGACCAGGTCGACCTTGTAGTGATCATCTTCCAGTACCCGTTTGACGATCCCCGCTAATCTCTGATCATCTTCAATTAGTAGTACGCGCATATATCCTCAATCAAAATAGACCAATCTATAATCTGTCCCCATGCTATTTTTCCAGTGTAGCATGAAAAGATTGGAAAATGATTGGAAAATCGAGGGTCCATCCCAAACTTCCTATTAATCTTGGCCTTTAGAATAAAACTAACCCAAATATTCATGGAGGAAAAAATGAAACGAATGCCATTAATACTGGCGGTATTAATCACCGCTTTTGTCCTGGGAGTTGTTGGTACGGTAGTTAAAGTGGTTTCGGCATCCCGCGAAACTGCCCGCGCTGCCGAATTGGAACAAGCCATGCAGGAACAGAAGCAGGCGTATTCCCAGATCATTGCAGAAGCGAATAATCGGATTCTGCAAGCGAACGAAGTCATCAAAGAAATATCAGTAAAAAATCAATCAGATGATGAATCCAAAGCGACCGAACATAAAATTTCAATGGATAAAGCAGTTAGTTTGGCTTTAACCGCCGTTGGTCTAAGTGGATCATCGATCTCTGGTCACGCTGAACTGGTGGACTACAACGGATCTGTTGCCTATGAAGTTCAATTGGATGGCGGCGAAAAAGTATACCTTGACGCGGAAGAAGGCAAAATACTATACAACAGTCTCACCGGGGGACCGTCGGCGGTGATCGATGACAAGATCGCTTTGGTTGACGCTGTAAATTACATGCAGGGTGGATTGGTAACCTCTGTTGAGAAGACAAAATATAACGAAGTGCCGGCATACATGGTCACTTTTTCTACAGGTGATCAAGTGTATGTAAGCCTGGCGGGTGAAGTCTTAGCCCTGGTTCAACCCCAGTATTTGTATGCCAGTTATTCAGCGACCATCGATAATACCACTGAAAAATCATCTAAAAAGTCTTCACGCTCGAGTAATGAGAGTGAGCATGAAAACGAATCGGATGACGATTAATCAAAAATAATAATTTATAGCAGAAACAGGATCATTTGATGAATTCTCCATTCAAATCACGCCCACCGGGCATTGTTCTCACCGGATTGAAAGCATTCCTCGCATCCGGCGCTCTGGCAGGGGCTATCGGCATCTGGACGCTCCTTGCCAATCAAGCAGTTGAAGGATCGAATACCAAAGACGTCAACACAGATAATGGTGTGGATGACAGTAATTCTTTGGACGCAATGCCTACCCTGGTGCCCTTAATCCAACTACATACTGATCAGTCTGTTGCGGTAATTCCAACGGACCTGCCGCCGGCACTGCGAACGATCTCAGCTATTCCAACGGCCACCGTCTCCATCCAGCCACAGCCCGTACAGACAGTCAATCTGGGCGCCGGATCTGGTGGCGCGCAACAATCGGGCGGAGGTGCGAAGAAAACTGCCCGTAAGAAATCAGCGGCAAAGACCCGGACCTCGTGATATACAACCTGGAATTTCGTGCCATGGGAACATCCATGCTGGTAGCACTGGAGTGTGCTGAATCAGATAGTCAAATACTGCAGCAGGTGCCAACCTGGTTTGAGTATTGGGAAACCATTTTTAGCCGGTTTAGACCTGAGAGTGAGTTATCCAGGCTGAACCGGGCATCAGGTACACGGGTAAAGGTCTCTGCAATTTTCTGGGATGTTCTCCAAACCTCGCTGAGTATGGAAAAGGAAAGCGGTGGTCTGGTAACGGCTGGACTATTGGACGCCCTCAATGCAGCAGGCTATGATCGAAGTTTTGAGTTTCTGGATGGTATTACATTCGGACATCATATTACTAACCAATTATCCGGATCCGTTCTGGATCAAATCACGGTTAATGCCAAAGAAAGAACCGTCTTACTTCCTCCAGGATTGCACCTTGATTTTGGCGGAGTGGGAAAGGGTTGGGCTGCTCAACAGGTGGCTGCCACACTCGGCAAGATTGGTCCGGTCCTGGTGGATGCGGGTGGCGATATAGCCGTACAGGGCATCTTATCGGATGGCAGCCAGTGGCCAATTGGTCTTGAGGATCCGTTTCATACGGAAGAAGAGATCAGCCAGGTCATGCTTACCGATATGGGCGTGGCCACTTCCGGGAAGAACCGTCGCCACTGGATGAAAGCGGGAGTACTTCAACACCACATCATCGATCCGCGGACATATCTGCCAACAGTCAGTGATGTATATTCCGCGACTGTCATTGGTCCGAATGTGATCCAGGCGGAGATGGCGGCTAAAGTCCTCAATATCCTGGGCTCCGAACAAGGACTGGATTGGCTGGAAAACAAACCAGGCTTTGAATTGTTGCTGATCACGACAGATGGTGAGGTCTGCAGAAGTCAGGGATTTTCGAACTACGAAAGGTGTGAACAATGAGTATCAAACAAAACACGCAACCAGAAAACCAGGAAGAAGAATTTGTTTTTCGGATAGCCGGGATCGGCATCATGGCAACGGTATTTGGACTGGTCGCGGCGGTGGTGGTTATTCCGATCTTTCTGCCGGGATTAGTTTACTCGGTTAGTGGAGAAGAACCAAAAGCCTTCTGGTTCCTATCCCGCGGCACGGCGCTGGTCTCTTTTGTATTTCTCTGGATCTCAATGGTCTTGGGATTACTGATCAGTGCCAAAGTTGCGAAGCTGTTCCCCGGTGCTTTCACCGCTAATGATCTGCACCAATTTGTCAGTATTGGTGGATTGGTAACAGGGCTGATCCATGGGCTGCTATTAATGGGCGATAAATATATAAACGCGAACCTGTTCCAGGTCCTTACACCGTTCACATTAGCCAAATACAGACCGGTCTGGGTTGGTGTAGGTCAGTTAGGATTTTACTTTTGGCTGGTGACTGTGATCTCCTTTTATATCAAAAAGCGAATTGGATATAAAGCCTGGCGCACCACCCATTACCTAAGTTTCCTGACTTTCGCAGGTATGCTCGTGCATGGAATTTTGTCCGGAACAGATACGGCTACCCCCTGGGTGAACTGGATGTATTGGATCTCTGCTGGATCGATTCTTTTCCTGACGCTTTACCGGGTAATCGCAGCCAGCGAAACCAAAGTTAACAAAGCTGAGGACGCTGTCCCGAACCCCCGCCCAATACGACCGTCGCTGGATAATGGATAATCGGAACGGATATTAATGAAAAACCGGCTCACATCTATCTGATGTGAGCCGGTGGTGAATTAAATTTCCTTCACGTACGTGATATATTTCTCAATTTGCCTCATTCCCGCTCGCAGATAGAGCTGTGGCGCGCCGGTCATATTTTCCGAATCAACGGTCAACCCGACCGATGCCCTGCCGCGCCGATAAAATTCAGCGAATGCGTGTTTTAATATTGCCAGGGCAATACCCTGCCCGCGGTGTGATTTCTTGACGGCTAATTGACGGATCCACCCACCGATTGGATTATCGAATCCAACGGCTACACCGGCGATTTCTCCGTCTTTGGTCGCCATGAACAAGAGAGATGGATCAAAATCAGTTCGCTTCAAGATAAACTCAACCCAGCCCTCATACGTATTTCCACGGCGGTGAGGTAGTTCCTGGAAAGCGGTTTCGATCACTTCAAACACTTCCCGGGCATGTTTTTCCTGAGAGAAAGCTGTCAATCGATATCCTGACGGCCAGGTTGCCTCCATCGGAGGTTGATCGAAATCGATCCGCATACGGTATTGGATTTGGATGGGATGAAACCCAAGTTCTTCCAGCATTTGGTTGGTTTCATCACGCAGGCTGATGGTTCGGATGCGCCCGCCAGGAGCTAATAACGCCTGTGCTCTGTCTACTCCCGCAATAAACAGATCCACAACAGAAACACGATCGAGAAAGTCAGGATGAATGGCGGTATTGTGTGTCACATATAGTTCATTGTCGTGGATGTAAAAATCGGTGTACCCGGCAATCGTTTCATCTGTCGTTTGCACCAGATAGGCGTCGCGCTCGACTTCAAATCCTGGCCGTCTCCATTCGTAATCCATGTCACCTTCGGTGGTATCCGGTTCGCCAAAATAGGCTTCATCGCAGGAGCGGATGAATTCGGTTACCCGAGATAGATCACCCGGAGAAGGGTGAATAATGCTCCAACCGGTAGGAAGATGGATTGTGTCCATTGATCAGCTCCTTAATGGAGAAAAATTATAGGATACAGATATCGTCAACTGATAGAACAAGACAAGGCGCTTTAGTCTATACGCAATAACTTTCACGCCACTCCTCTAAACAATCGCGCTTTTGATTATAGCGGAGGATAATCGCGTATGACAGTCAACAGTAAAGCATTCTTAAAATTGTTACTTTCGATTGCTTGAATATATAATGCTACTAGCAAATCACTAAAACCACCCTCTATCTGAATTACCTTCATCCACAGGATCATATTATGAAAACAATTGGCTTGATTGGCGGTATGAGTTGGGAAAGCTCGATCGAATATTATCGAATTATCAATGAAGTAGCGCATGAAAAATTGGGGGGATTACATAATGCCATTAGCGTCATGTACACGGTGGATTTTCATGAACTCGAAATCCTGCAGCATGAAAACCGCTGGGATGAGGCGGACGAGATGCTGGTCGACGCGGCAAGACGCCTGAAAAATGCCGGGGCTGATTTTATCGTCATCTGCGCCAATACCATGCATAAATCCGCCCCGAGAATTGAATCCGATGTCCAGATTCCCATTCTGCATATTGCAGATGCGACTGCAAGGGTGGTCCAACAGGCAGGCTTGAAGAAAATAGGATTGCTGGGAACCCGCTACACGATGGAAGAGGATTTTTATACCGGAAGACTGCAGAAAAACTTCGGACTGGATGTAGTTCTTCCCGAGAAACCTGAGAGGGATGAAGTGCATCGGGTGATCTTCGAAGAGCTGGTTGTGGGCAAAACTCTACCGGAATCCAAGAAAAAGTATCTGGATATCATCCACTTTCTAGGGGAACGGGGTGCACAGGGTGTCATCCTTGGCTGCACCGAAATTGGCTCCCTCGTGAAACAGGAAGATTGTGAGCTTCCTCTCTTTGATACCACGCTCATTCATGCCCGCGCGGCTGTGGAGTTGGCCCTGGCTTAAACCAAAAGCCAAATTTGGGCGTAAGCCAATAACCACTATAATGATGACATGACAGAATATATACCCGACATTTCCCTGATTCGCTGTGGATGGAGCATGGATCCAACGATCATGGCTTCGTATCACGACCTCGAGTGGGGCACGCCCATTCACGATGATCGCCTCCTCTTTGAGGGGATCGCGCTGGACGGGATGCAAGCAGGTTTAAGCTGGTTGACCATCCTCAGGAAGCGAGAAAATTTCAGGCGCGCTTTCGATGGATTTCAGCCCGAAGTGGTGGCCGCGTACGATGAGGCAAAGATCCAGGAGTTATTGCAGGATGCAGGGATCATCCGCAACCGGTTGAAGATCAACGCGATCATTCACAACGCCAAAATCGTCCTGGCCATACAAAAGGAATTTGGTTCGTTGGACGCCTACCTGTGGGGATTTGTAGACGGAAAACCAATTCATAACCATTGGGAGACCATGGCGCAGATCCCTGCCCGCACTGAACTATCCGACCGGGTCAGCAAGGATATGATTCAGCGGGGATTCAAATTCTGCGGCAGTACTATCATCTATGCATTCATGCAGGCGGCCGGATTTCGTAAATGATCATATAGTGACCTGCTTTAGACATGCGCTTTTAACGGAAGGAAAGTGACACTTACATTACGCTGGCTGGGTACAGCCGGATTTGAACTGGATTTTGGACATACCCGGATATTACTGGATCCTTTTCTATCACGTATCCCCATCCACAATTACTGGTTTGGTAAAGTCACCCCGGATCCGTACCTAACAGAACGTTTCATTCAAAAGGCAGATGCTTTACTCATCAGCCATTCTCATATCGACCACCTGTTTGACGCACCTGCCATTGCGATGCGTGACGGCATCCCTGTCTTTGGGTCTTACAACACCTGTTCTCTCTTGACCATGCTTGGGGTGAAGCCGGAACAACTACATCTGATACGATCCGGTGATCAATTCAAAGTCGGCGATCTGTCGATCACCGTGTATCCTTCCTGGCACATCGACACACCCTTCTTTCGACCTGGAAAAGTGGACCCATTGTGGAAACCACCCCTTACCGCCCGTCAATATGTAATGGATGAATCTTTCTGCTTTCATATCCGATCTGCAGATTATTCTCTCCTGACAGCTCCTGTATCGGACAAGCAGGATATAGGTCAGGTGGAAATCCTGTTCGTCAATCCGTTCCACAAGAAGGCGCGCCTGCAGCAAATCCTGGAGCGGCTTACACCTAAAGTAATTATTCCATCCCATTGGGATGAGTTCTGGACCTCCATAGATACACCGGTCCGTCCGATGATGCTTCCGCCAGGTGCCATCCGCTCCCTTTTTCAACGCCTGGACCTGACAGACTTTTGCCGATGGATCAAGTCTATCCACCCGGACTACAACCGTGATCCTACCAGAACGGTTCAAGGAAATTACCCTTGATCAGTTTTTGATTTGAACGATCACTTTACGAGTGCCGCGATCCTGGCATGCATTTCCGGGTCGTCTTTGATCAGTCCGGCTGGAACGAGGCGTTTGACCAATTCCGCCCATACCGGCTCCCGATCAAAGACGTCTTTGAAGATGGGTAATGCATCATCCAGGTGACCGGTATCCGCCAGAGAGACCGCGTTCCAAAATGGAACCTCCACGATCTGGGGAGCCAGTTTTGCCGCTTTCTCGTAGGCCACTTTTGCCTGTTCTGCTTCACCTTTTGCCAGGTACTCGTCACCCTGGTTCATAAACTCATACGCTTTTTGAATTTCCACCAATCGCCGTAATTCCTGCAATGGTTCCGCGTGATCCTCCACGCGTAATTCCAGGATGATCCCACCCCAGGTCTTACTGGTCAACTCAGGTCCGACGATCTTGATAGCTGCACTCTGTTTACCGCGGACATCCCCACCAGCCGCTTGAGCCGCATCCAATGCAGCCAACATCCGTGCACACAGATCTAGTTCGGGGTCAGTTGTTGCCTTGGTAAAAGCTTTTGCCATAGCAGCAGGTATAGTGTCGTTGACCATCATGTTTGCTTGAACGCTAAAACCATCACCCTGGATGTGTCCTGCGTCTGCGATGCAACGCTTCCCGGTATGAGTGGCAACATTTCCCTTCGCGTCGACCATCGCCACCTGGCGCACTTCCTTATTATCATCCGCCACCAGAAGAGCATCCAACGCTTGTTGGGCAGTTTTACCGCCCCTCAACAGATCCAAACCGAGCGGACCATAACTGATGTCTGTGAGAGACTGCGTGGCGATTGCTCCAATTCCAGCCTGCGCCCAGGGAACGACCGATCCGACAGAAAACCAGTGCGATTGAACCGCCACACCCATCTGACCTGTAACAGTATCTCTTGCCACAATAGAAAATGTGTGCGCGAATGGTTGTGAACGAAAGTTGATCATTTCATCTCCTGCTGGTCAGGTTGGAAAAACCGCTTGACCGATTCGCGATTGAAATAGATCCAATATACAATGGGGAAGATGATCCCACGGACCATTCTGCCGGTTATGGTGGCTATCATATTTTGTTCGATCTGACCTGTATAAAAAAGATAACCTGAATTTGCTACCAACAGACCATTGTAGAGAGTGATCAAGATCAGAAAACAGATCTTCGCCTTTGGATTTCCCTTCCAGGTAAGAATGGCTGAGATGATCACCCCAAGCGAGGTTATCGTGCTGACCCCGATGATGAGGGAATTGGTAGCAGTTAGTTCAAAATCTTTCTGGAGGAACAGTAGAACAGCCAGTGTTAGGGGGAAAATCCCATCGTACACCAAAGAATAGATGGTAAAAATCCAGACTCCCAACGGGCGTTTTGGTTTGGTACCGATAGTAGAGGTGACGGTCACGGGTTCAATCACGGATCCTGCCTTAATATAAGATTGTTGCACTGCTTATCTGCTTGTCTTGAGAGTCTCTTCATATTATTATAAGTTCATTGGAGTATTTCGTCCCCGGTACGAATTGGAGGAGAGTGAATATGAAAACTAGAACATTGGTATTAGTGGCAGTATTTGTACTTATTGTCGCATCTGCCTGCGGTTTCATCAATCAAGCATTAAATCAAGCTGAAGAAATTCCCTCCCTGGCTGCCAAACTCGCGACTGAAGTATTAACGACGGTCCAGGCTCAGATCACGGAAATTGCTCCGACGCTGGAATCACAGGTGGAGAATCTACCCACCGCGGCAGCGAAAGCCGGAGAGAACTTTACCGATTTCACTGGCGTGCCAAATGATGTGCTACAGAAAGTGTTCGATCGGACCATGGCGTTGTCTTCCTATCGCATGGATGTGACCGTATCGCAGGGTGAAACCATCACGAGTGATATGAAATATGAAGTAATACCACCCGATAAAATGCATGTGGTTATTGATAGTAATGGTGATCTGACCGAACAGATCATGGTGGGAAAAGATGCCTATATGAAAATAGGTGAATCCTGGATGAAGATCCCATTGGATATTAAAGCCATTTATGGGTTGGGTATTGACATGTTCCGGAACAATGTCAAAGATGTGAAGCTCATCGGACCCGAAACAGTGGACGGCACCCCTCTCATGGTCTTCGAATACACCTACAATCTGAATGGTGTCGTGTCAACCAGCAAGGTTTGGGTTGGAATGCTGGATGGTTACATTCACCGGACCGAAGGCGACTCAACGATCGATGGTAAGCTTTATCACACAGTAACAAGAATGTATGATTTCAATGAACCCATCACCATCGAGCCACCGGTCCAATAAAGGCAGTGTGCTAAGAAACCATGATTCGATTGTCAAAGTGGAATAGCTTTAGTAGCGGTGACCTGGCCCTTATCATTGTAGTCGCGGCCGGGTATGTTCTTTACTTTACCAGTGGCGCGTACCTCCTCTCTCCGGTACAGCCCATCCTGATGGTGGTAATGGGGGTGTTCTATCTCGCACTCGTGTTGTGGGCAGCCCATCGTTTGGAATATTGGGGTGTTTGGAAAAAAGGGCTCTTCTTTACTGTAACGATCTCACTTGGAACTGTGATCGGAATCTTTTCCAAAGGCGCCGCGTGGATGATCTTGCTGCCGTTGGTCAGTGAAGCCATTCAACATTATAAAGTTCCCCTCGCCGTTCTGGTCTGTATTCTGATCTGGATCGGAGAAGTACTACCAGTAGCGCTAAGCGGGAATCCGGCAAACACCTTGTCTGCCGCCATGGGATACCTGAGCGCGGTGGTGTTCGTGGCAGTCTTTACGCTGATCACCGTGAATGAGCAGAAGATGCGGAGAGAATTAGCAGCGGCAAATGACCGTCTGCGCGAATACACCCATCAATTGGAAGAGAAAACGGTCCTGCAGGAGCGAAACCGGTTGGCTCGGGAGATCCATGATGGATTGGGACATTACCTGACATCCATCAATATCCAGCTCAAGGCTGCCCAGGCTGTGCTCAAAGAGAATCCCGAAATGGCCCAGGAGGCCATGAATAAGGCGGAGTATCTGACCCAGGAAGCATTGACCGATATACGCCGTTCGGTCTCTTCATTACGCGCAGATCAACCATCATTGGGAAAAGTGAGCGACGCACTTCGAGTTCTGATCCCTGAAAGCAGCGAGACCATATCCTATCAATTTGAGGTATCGGGTGATGAGGTGGAATTACCGCCTTCCATTAATTGGATGTTTTATCGTGCCGCCCAGGAGACATTGACGAATATTCGGAAACACGCCGATGCAACCAGCGTGGAAGTTAATCTGGCATACGACGCTCAGGGTGCGACACTTACTGTGAAGGATAATGGACGCGGAACAAATAGCGTCGATGGCGGTTTCGGAATTGCCGGTCTGCGGGAAAGGGTTCAGATCCTGGGAGGTGTCATAAATGTGGATACCGCGCCGGGAAATGGCTTTTCCATCCAAATATCTGTACCTTATCCACCGGAATGTTGTGATTAAATGACAGATCCTATAAAAGTCCTCCTGGTAGATGATCAGACCATGTTCCGAGACGGGCTTCGGGTATTATTGCGTGCTCAAAAGGAATTTGAGGTGGTCGGGGAAGCAGGAGATGGAGAAGAAGCCCTCCGAAAAGCCGCCGAATTGCACCCGGATGTCATCCTGATGGATCTGCGGATGCCGCTAATGGATGGGGCATCCGCTACCCGCCATCTGAGAACCAGTCAGCCCGAATGCCGGGTCATCGTCCTTACCACTTTTGATGAAGATGCTGCCGTTTTTGATGCATTGCGGTCTGGCGCGATAGGCTACCTGCTGAAAGACGCACCAACGGAAAGGCTATACGAAGCCATCCGCGCAGCCGCCAAAGGTGAATCGGTCCTGCAGCCGTCCGTAGCCGCCAGATTGGTGGCGCAATTTAGCCGGTTATCAGAAAACGCGCCCCGTTGGGCACAGGAATTGACCGAACCCCTTTCCACCCGGGAAATGGATGTTCTGCGTTTGATGTGCGCCGGCGTAACGAATCACGAGATCGCCATTAAACTGTTTCTGGCGGAGGGGACCGTGAAGAACCACGTGACGAGTATCTTCTCCAAATTGGGGGTAAGTGACCGGACGAAGGCGGTCGTCCGTGCCAGGGAGCTTGGGTTGGTTTAGAATTGCTCACCTTGACCGGCTATAACGGGCAGGGTAAAATAGTATCCGCGCGGGTATAGCACATCGGTAGTGCACTTGCCTTCCAAGCAAGCCAGACGGGTTCGACTCCCGTTACCCGCTCTTTTGTTTTAAGTCTGAGGGGCAGACCCTTATCTTGCGATTCAATCCTCCATCTGCTATAATCTGCCTACCCTATTTTGGGCGCGTAGCTCAGCTGGTTAGAGCGCACGGTTCACATCCGTGAGGTTCGTGGGTTCGAGCCCCTCCGCGCCCACTTTTTATTTAACCCAGCCAGGTTCGTGGGTCTCCAATGAGGGGATGATATTCGAACCCACTCTGTGCCCACTTTTTATTTTAACCCAGCCAGGTTCGTGGGTCCCCAATGAGGGGATGATATTCGAACCCACTCTGCGCCCACTTTTTATTTAACCACCCGCTTTTGACCTTGGAGAAACGGGCATCTGGGAGGAAGAGGCAACGCCTCTTCCTCCCAGAAAAGAATCTCGCTCGGGCAAGCGATGCTGTCCAGATACCTTGAGAAACTGCCCGAGCGGATCTTCGATAGATGGATGTCATCCTAAGGACCAAGGTAGAGATTCTTCCCTTCGGTCAGAATGACATATAGTCCGGTATTACCATCGCTCAACACCCCGAAGGCAACGATGGAGTTCCTCGCCCACTGACCAACTTTTAACTTTGGAGAAACGGGCATCTGGGAGGAAGAGGCAACGCCTCTTCCTCCCAGAATTGAATCTCGCTCGGGCAAGTGATTCTGTCCTGACAATATGGTGAAATTGCCCGAGCGGATCTTCGATTAAGTTATTCATCCTGGTACCAAGGTAGAGATTCTTACCTTCGGTCAGAAGGACATGTCTTTGTCCCGAAAAGTGGACACATATCCCGATCATTGGCCGAGATATGTGCTAGAATTTTCCTATCATGCCCACCAACCCGCGAATCGTCGTCAAACTTGGAACATCCACCCTGACCGCCGGAGGGAAAGGACTTTCGACTCCACACTTGGTGGACCTGGCGCGTCAAATATCCATCCTCCGCAACCAGAACGCCCGGGTGGTACTGGTCTCCTCTGGTGCCATCGCCGCCGGACGCGAAGTGCTCGGCTATCCCACACTGCCCAAACATCTGCCCGCCAAACAGATGCTGGCCGCTGTCGGTCAACCGAGGCTGATGGCATTGTATGAACAATATTTTGGCATTTACGGCATCCATGTCGCCCAGGTTCTGCTAACCCGTGCTGATCTGACAGACCGACGCCGCTTTCTGAACGCCCGCGACACCTTCGAAGCGCTCCTCAAGAATAATATCATCCCTATCGTGAACGAAAACGATACCGTTGCCACCGAAGAGATCCGTTTCGGTGATAACGACAACCTGTCCGCACAGGTCTCAAACCTGGTGGAAGCAGACTTGCTCTTCTTGCTTACCGATCAGGACGGGCTCTATACCGCCGATCCGCGAGTCGATCCACTGGCCAAACTGATCCCTGAGATTGGTCCGCAGCCATTCCCGTCCGAGTTGTGGCAGGCAGCCGGTGGTTCCAGCACGGAGCTGGGCACCGGTGGGATGAGCACCAAACTTCAGGCTGCTGATCTGGCTCGCCATGGTGGGACCACAGTCGTCATTGCCCGCGGATCCATCCCCGATGTGTTACTCAAACTGGCAGCCGGTGAGTCTATCGGAACCCGCATCCAGCCAATGGTAAATAAACTGGAAGGTAAAAAACGGCATATTCTCTCGGGCAGCCGCCCTGGCTTGGAAGTGATCGTGGATGCCGGCGCCGCGCGCGCCCTCTCTCATGGTGGATCGCTCCTCCCGGCGGGAATCGTCTCGGTCAAGGGTGATTTCGAACGGGGTGATTCCATCCGCGTGCTCTCACCGGATGGTCACGCCATCGCAGTCGGCTTGACGAACTACGCCGCGGTCGACATCCTAAACCTGTGCGGTCGTCAAACTTCAGAGATCGAGATGATCCTTGGCTTCACCTTCGGCGACGAAGTGATCCATCACGACCATATGGTCATACTATAGGGATCGATATGTCAATCGAACAACTTTGTCTTCAGGCTAAATCTGCATCCCATGTGCTGGCTCGCGTTTCCAGTATCGATAAAAATGCTGCCCTGCAACGGATCGCCGATCAGATCTGGGCTGAACGGGACGAGATTCTATCCGCGAACCAGGAAGATCAGAAAACTGCCCGCACGAATGGGATCGATCCTTCCATGCTGGATAGGCTAATGTTGAACGAATCCCGGCTCGAGACCATCGTTGATGATATGCGGGCTGTGACCAATCTGCCCGACCCGGTGGGCGAGGTATTCGAAGAACAAGTCCTTGCTAATGGCTTGAAGATCCGCAAGCAGCGCGTTCCACTTGGCGTACTGGCTGTCATTTATGAAGCCCGCCCCAATGTGACGGTGGATGTGGCAGGACTGGCGCTTAAATCAGGCAACGCGGTCATCCTACGGGGTGGCAGTGAGACCATCCGTTCAAATCGGGCGCTCTGGACTGCTATTCAACATGGTTTGAACGGTACTCCCATCCCCGTGGAAGCCATCCAATTGATCACCGATCCCGCCCGGAGCCTGATGTTGGAATTGCTCCAGCAGGACCGGACCGTGGATATGGTCATCCCGCGCGGCGGAGCCGGCCTGCATAAATTCTGCCGGCAGAACAGCCGCATCCCGGTCATCACCGGGGGGATCGGCATCTGTCATTTATTTGTGGATGAATTGGCTGACCAGACCAGGGCGATCGAGGTGATCCGCAATGCCAAGATCCAGCGCCCGACCGTCTGTAATGCGCTGGATACTGCCCTGGTGCACTGCTCCATCGCAGCTGACTTTTTACCCCGCCTGGTGGAACGTCTGTCTGCGGATGGTGTGTCCTTCCGGGCGGAGGAAGGTGCGCGTTCGGTATTGGCAGGCAAGTTCGGCGTAGTGGTCACACCGGCATTACCGTTGGATTTTGATACCGAATGGCTGTCGCTGGTGCTGGGATTGAAGGTAGTCTCGGGCGTGGATGAAGCTATCGAACATATCGCCGCGCATTCTACCGGTCATTCGGATGGAATTTTGACCAACGACCCGATCCACGCCGAGCGGTTTGTGAGCCTGGTGGATTCGGCGGCCGTGTATGTGAACGCCTCCACCCGGTTTACCGACGGATCGCAGTTGGGGTTGGGGGCGGAGATCGCCATCTCCACCCAGCGGCTGCATGCCCGCGGTCCGATGGGTCTGCGCGAACTCACCACTTACAAGTGGGTGGTCCAGGGGGATTACCAGGTCAGGGGATAAAGTATTTAACCGCACGGAGAACACAGAGAACGCTGAGGGAAATCATAAAAAGGATCCACCCACAGGGTAGCATCGATAATTCTAGTCGGGTACAGTTAGAATACCTGACCATTTGTGTATGATACTGGCATAATTGAGAGTAAATATTGACTGGCTAAATGGTAAATCCGCACCACATCAAACATCCCGAATAATAGACAGAGTACCAATTGTCTTACGCAGGATCGGTAAACATAAATAGAAGTGTTTATGTATTCGCTAGGAGTACAAATATGAACTTGAACCTGGATCAGATGCGGTTGGATAGTGCCACCAAGCAGAAGAAAGGGTTACATTTTATTCTGGCGTCGGTCATTATTTGGACTGCCGTTTTGATCATCCATTTGACAGAGCTGCCTATTTTGACCAAGAACCTGCTCACCTTTTGTTTCACAGCCCCGCTTGTTCCACTGGCTTTCCTGATCTCAAAGATCATCAGAGTAGATTTTACGAACAAAGATAATCCTCTCACCAACCTGGGCATCCTGTTCTCTGTGAATCAAATGTTGTATCTCCTGATTGCCATGTGGATATTCAATGCGGTTCCAGAAAAGATGGTCATGGTGTTGGCGATGATCTTTGGGGCGCATCTGTTCCCCTATGGTTGGCTGTATAGATCAACCAGTTACATGGTTTTATCCGTGATTATTCCAATTGCCGCGCTGATTGTGGGGATTAATTTTCCGCCCTATGTTGTTGCAGGCTGTATGATAGCGGTCGAGATTGTTTTTAGCCTGTTGTTGATGCTTGAGATCCGAAAATTACCTGTCAGCGCATAAGGTAGCGAACCCCACTCGCGGTCCGATGGGTCTGCGCGAACTCAACACCCCTAAGTGGGTCGTCCAATGGGGATTACCAGGTCAGGGGACAGGGATATTTACCTCGGAGAACGCTGATATATAATTGGTAGGAATATATATACATCTACATTAACCACAAATAACAAAATTTGGAGGAGGGAATATGCCAAATGAAGTTATTTCTTATCGAGAGATGTGCGATAGAGAAGGCGTAAGTCTACAGCGGGGGATGAATTTTCACCTAAAAGGACACTATTCCGTTATCCTCATGTCGGTTCGAAGAGGAGCACCATATGCTGATGTTGTAGTTGATAATGGAACAACAATAATTTATGAGGGGCATGATGTGCCAAAATCATCAGAATGCCCTGATCCAAAAAAAGTAGATCAGGTTGGACTTTCCCCTTCCGGTAGCTTTACCCAGAATGGTCTTTTTAATAATGCCGCACTACAATTTAAAGATAAAAAATCCCCCCCAGAACGTGTACGAGTATATGAAAAGATCAAATCTGGAATTTGGTCTTACAATGGAATTTTTCATCTATCGGATTCTGTGGGTAGTATACGAAAACCGTCGCAAAGTCTATAAGTTCAAACTTCTTGCAGTTGAAGGCGAAGAAGATATTACTATTCCTGTTCCCGAAGGCATAATTTATCGTAGGATCATTCCGACAGAAATAAAGTTAAAAGTTTGGCAACGGGACGGGGGAAAATGTTCCAAATGCGGTTCAGACACAGACCTGCATTTTGATCACATCATTCCATATTCGAGGGGAGGATCTTCAACAGATGCAAACAATATCCAGTTACTATGTGGAAGGCATAACCTTGAAAAACGTGACAAGATTGAATAATCGGTACACAAGATAGAAATCCCAGGGTTTATTATGGTTGCTCGCAAGAGATTTTCTCTTTAGTAAGACCTTGATGGAAGCTCGTCTTATCACCTAATAAAGAATCCAGTGTTGGAAGTTAAGGTAAGGTCACCATTATCAAAAAAGTTCGTTTTGCGCATAAGTAGTAATTACGTTTATTCGATGAACACATCAATATGATCTACCGTCTCACAGAAACTATTATTGAGTACCACCCGTTCGACCTGGATGCTTGGAAATGTGGTGAGAAGCAAAAATGGTTGGCTGGTCGTGTTGTACCACCTGAAATCTACAATCAACCCCATTATCACTTCGGGGAATATTATGTCCTAGATTATTTTGAGAGAGCCCGCTGGCAAGGATATAAATTCTATTCATTTGATTTCGACTTTCGAAAAGTATCATGAAGGTCATCAAAAAATTGCAGACCTCTTTTCGCGCGATCTTCTTGAATATTTCCGGGAGGTTAGATCACATTCGAGATTTCCAGCAGGAAAAGGTGAGCCAGATTTATTCTTGTATATGGAAAATGGACCGAAATTGTTCCTCGAGTGAAAAAAGAAGGAGATCAGATTTCAGAAGCACAATTTGAGTGCCTTGCACAAATTCGCGCAATCTTGAAAGCCGAAATTGGGATTGTGTATTTGGTTGAGCAGAATCACCACCACACACCGAAGACATTTGAACTTGATCTGGAAACTTATCAGTGTAAACAAGTATTTGGCGCATAACACTTAATTGACACCCGCTGCCTAAGTAGATTTATCGATTTCTCTGCGCTCTCAACGTCCTCTGCGGTCCCCCCTGCTATCCCCCGATGTAATACTTCACCCCGAGACCCCCATTGACCAGATCCACGACGCGCGAGGGTTTGACCCGCATGTGCCCCGCGAGGATCGGATCCGCGCACAGAATGCCGTAACGCCAGCCCGCCAAATCTCCGCGCAGAATATCCCCCAAACGGGTGTACAGATTGCGCAGGTCGGTGGTCGGGCTGACCCGCACACCGTAGGGCGGATTGCTGACCAGCCAGCCGCTGTCCGCCGGCGCCTCGATGGCAGAAAAAGCCTTGTGCTCAAAATGGATGGCTTGCTCCACCCCCGCTCGCTGCGCGTTCGCTTTGGCTATCTCGATCGCCCCGGCATCCCGGTCTGACGCGAAAATATGAAGGGGTATCGTCCGTTCCTGGGCCCGGGCATGATCCAACATGATGCCGTATTTCTTCTTGTCAAAGATCGGCCAGTCCATGAATCCGAACCTGCGGTTCCGGCCGGGAGCGATGTTGCGCGCGATCATGGCCGCTTCGATGGGGATGGTCCCCGACCCGCAGAATGGATCGATCAGCGGATACTCCGGCTGCCACCCGGCCAGCAGGACCAGGCCAGCGGCCAGCGTCTCCCGCAGGGGCGCCTTGGCTGTCTGCAGACGGTAACCACGCCGGTGCAGCAGTTCCCCGGAGCTGTCGATGCTGACGGTGCAGTGGTCGTTCACGATCCGCACCACGACCAGTTGGGGAGGCTTCTCGGTCTCCTCGGATGGCTTGACCAGGGCGGAGGGTATCCCCAGCTTCTGGCTGATGGCTTTGACCAGTCTCCCGCCACCGCCGTCTGAATGGTACAGGCGGCTCTTGCGGCAGGTCGCCCGGACGGCGACATCCATCCCCGGCTTGATGATAGGTATCCCACGGGATCTGGGCGGCTTTCCGGCGCAGTTCATCGAACCCGACCGCGTCGAATTCCCCCACCCGGATGATGATCCGGCTGGCGCAGCGCAGGTGCAGGTTGGCGATGTAAATCTGCTCGAGGGAAGCCTGGAAGGAGACCCCGCCCGAATCCTCGCTTTTTCCCCCGTCCTCGGCTGGAACCGGTGACTTGACGGCGATGCCCAACTGAACGAGTTCAGCGGATACGATCTCTTCCAATCCGGGAGTGGTGACAGCATAGGCGGGATAGGTCATCGGGGTTTCCTTCTCGAATTGGGACGTGGTGAATTTGGCGGATGCGGTCTTTGGGGTGGAGATGATTGGCGTTTCGGTTCAGGGTCGGTGATCATCACCTTCTGTTTTTCCTTGCGAAGCGGATCGCGCTCGACGAACAATGGCTCGAGGGTGAACGGGTCCAGCCCGGTGTAGTACATCAGGCTCGAATAGGTGGAGGGTGTGGGCGTGAAGATCTGCACCTGCTCGGGGGTGATACGCAATTCCTGGCTGACAAAGCGCTTCAATTCGCGCATCTCGCCCTCACCGCATCCGGGGTGGGCGGCGATCAGGTAGTAGGTCAGGAACTGCTTTTTTCCGGCCGACTCGGACATCTCATCGAACACCTTCTTGAATTGCACCAGGCTATCCGGTCCCGGCTTGCCCATCTTCGCCATGACATGCGGATCGGTATGCTCGGGTGCGACCTTCATCTGCCCGGAAACGTGATGATCCACCACCTCGCGTAGATAGTCGCGGCCGTGGGCGGTGTCGGTCAGCACCAGGTCGTAGCGGATGCCCGAAGCGACGAAGGCTTTCTTCACGCCCGGGATCTGGCGGATACGTTTGAGCAGATTCGGTCTGTGGTAGATGGTCGGGTTTCAACGCCCGGCAGGTGACCGGGAAGAGGCAGCGCTTGTCTTCACAGACTCCGCTGTTCAGCTTTTTCCGGCACTCGAAGCCGTACATGTTGGCGGTCGGTCCGCCCACATCCTGGATATAGCCTTTGAATCCGGGCAGATGGGTGAGCTGTTCCGCTTCCTTCAGGATGGATTCCGGGCTGCGCCAGCGCACCGTCCGCCCCTCGTGGACGGCGATCGCGCAGAAATTGCATTCGCCGTAACAGCCGCGATGGGTGCTGATCGAGAATCCGACCGTCTCCTGCAGCTTGACGGAGCCCATCTGTTCATAGAAGGGATGCTGGCGACGCTGGAACGGCAGGGCGTAGATGGCGTCCATCTCGGCCTGGGTGGCATAGGGCGCGGGTGGATTCTGGATGAGGAAGCGGTCCCCGTGGGGCTGGGCCAGCCCTTTGGCGGTGATGGGATCCATGTTGCGGTAGAACTCGTGGAACATGCGGATGAAGGCCAGCTTGTCCGCGGTAACCTCTTCATATGAGGGGAGGAGCAGATATCCGTCCGGTGGCTGGCTTGGCGATATAGCACAATCCGCGGATGGTGGTTGGATCGTCCACCGGATTGAAGGGCTTTCGCCAGCGCCAGGATGGTCTGCTCGGCCATCCCGTAGAACAGGTAGTCCGCTTTGGCGTCGAAGAGGATCGACCGCCGGACGGAGTCGGACCAGAAGTCGTAGTGAGCCACCCGGCGCAGGGAGGCTTCGATCCCGCCCAGGACGATCGGGCAGGTGTTCTTGAAATGACGGCGAATGAGATTCGCATAGGCAATGACTGCCCGGTCGGGACGGCGGTTGTTCTCACCGCCGGGAGTGTAGTCGTCCGAGCGGCGTTTTTTCTTGAGGGCGGTGTAATTGGCCACCATCGAGTCGACGCTGCCGCCGGTCACCCCCCAGAACAGGCGCGGCTCGCCCAGGCGGGTGATGTCTGCCGGGGAGGTGATATCGGGCTGGGCGATGATCCCCACCCGGTAGCCGGCGCGCTCAAGCATCCGTCCGATCACGGCCGTGCCGATGAAGGGGCTGTCGATATAGCTGTCACCGCTGACCAGGATCACATCGAGCGCGTCCCAGCCGCGTTCGGCCATCTCCGCGGGGGTGGTGGGTAGGAAATCTTGTGACATGAATTGATTGTAACAGATGGGCTATCCTCTTTTGGTATTCATGGAGAAACGGGCATGTGGGTGGAAGAGACAACGTCTCTTCCACCCACTAAATATCTTACGCCCGGGCCAATCCCGATGTTTGAACTTGGAAACACTCTGCCCAGGCGGATCTTGCATTACCATCCCCCTACCCCCTTCCGGCGACCGTAGGAAGGTAGGTTTTGGCATTTTCGCCGGAAGGGGAATTACTTTCTGGAAGAAGGGGCGCCAGAGGCGCCCCTTCTTCCAGATGCCAACATCCCCGTGAAGGTATTTCCGAATGGCGATATTTGCATGATGCCAGAGGGTAGAGTAGTTTCGATTTCGCGCTCTTTACGCCAACGACCATGTTGGATGGGTTCGCAGTCGCGCCTTTTGTGCCCGTGAATTGTGCATCCCCGAACGGAGTGAGCGAGACGAGCGTAGCGAGTGGGGTGAACCCATCGCTTCCTATGCAAACGATCCCAATTTGACCTCGCCGTAGCGCTGGTATGAAGCGACCACCACTCCCGCAGGTGTAACGGTCGATTCCATCAATTTGAACGCAGCCGGGACAGCTCCACCGCCGAATAAGCGCTTGCCCTTTCCGAGCACCACCGGGAAGGTCTTGAGCCAAATTTCATCGACCAGGTCATGTGCCAGCAGAGTCTGGATCAACTGACTGCTGCCGTGCACCTGTAGCATGGGACCATCCTGTTTTTTCAACTCGCCAATCGCGGCGGGAACATCTCCGCTGATTGGGATCGTCACTTCCCAGTTCGCGTCAATGGGATGACTGGTGACCACGTATTTGACGGCTTTATTGATCGGATCATCCGCGCCTTGTTGTGGCCAATAACCGGCGAACACATCGTAGGTCTTGCGTCCGAGCAGCAGAGCGAATGGTGGGGTCATCTGACTGCCCATTTCTTTTCCGAGTGCTTCATCGAAGTAAGTGAATGTCCAGCCTTCCAGGTCGAATCCACCGGAGGGGTCTTCGCCCTTTCCTCCAGGCGCCTGCATCACGCCATCGAGGGAAACAAATGTCAGTACGATTAGTTTTCTCATGACTCTAGTATAAAAATTTCGTTGACTCATTCCAATATCCATGCACGCAGACGTTATACGGACGTATAAAGAATCGATTTGGGGTGGATCGAGCAGGCGGTCTGCCGTACGAGTATTACTAGAGAAACGGGCAGGTGGGTGGGAGGGATAACGTCACTTCCATACACTAAGATAATTTGCCCGGGCTGGTTGATTCGTGCCATCCCCCTACCCCCTTCCGGCGGACGGAATTCGAACGGGTGGGGTTTGATCGCCGGAAAGGGGTACTTCATTTCTGGAAGAAGGGGTGCTGTAGGCGCCCCTTCTTCCAGATGCCAACATCCCCGTAGGTGTAATCATGGGATGATAAGCTGATGCTATTCCAAATGCCAGTTCCCCAGAAAAGAAATTTTGGAGAAACGGGCATGTGGGTGGAAGAGACAACGTCTCTTCCACCCACTAAGATATTTCACCCGGGCTGTTCTCCACGTTTGAGCAGGTAACCTGACTGCCCGGGCGGATGGAAATCTTTCTGCGAGCTTATACGAACAGGTTGTAGAGCATACCGATAATGATGGAGCCGCTCCAGAGGACGCCGATCACCAGGGCGATGACACGCCAACGGGCGATGGTCAGCATGCCTGCCACGGCTCCCACCGATGTCCCGGCGCCGGTAATGAGGAAGGCTAATGCCGCACCCTGGCTCATCCCTCCATCGATCAACCCGCGCACCAGGGGCAGGGATGCTTCTGAATTGATATAGAGCGGCAATCCCAGCGTGGCAGCCAACGGCACGGAATACACATTTCCAACCCCGAAGATCGAGGCCACCCACTCCTGCGGAATCAACCCGTTTAGGAAGTACCCGATAAAGGCGAACAAGCCGAACATCCACAGCAGCCTTCCACCCAATTGCATCGTTTCCAGGGCATATTCCTTAAGGTTGGAAGTATCTTTTTCGGATTTCGCTTCCCCGCAGCCACAAGAAGAAGGTGCCGGTGTGGATTTTGCCGGTGCAGAACATGAGCAGGATGTTGATTCAGGTACAGTCTTTTGTATCGGAGTGGGGGAAGAACAGCAGCGGGAGGAAGATTCGGCTGCTGCGAAGCGGATGGGGGATGATGAACCACAACCGCAATCAGCTTCAGCAACTGGCTGCAGATGCATGACCATGGGGGCTGGCTCTCCGCATCCACAGGCTGTTTCCGCTACGGATTGAAACCGCAATGGCATCGGCGTAGATTGCGCGTGCCCATACTGATTCGATGCATTACTGACTGGGACAGAATGTTCGGTTGGGATAAATCGAATCTGGTCTTTCAGCCACCCGCGTTTCTCCATAAAATGGGCAGCCGCGCCCCCGATCAGACCCAGGACAATGGATGCGCCAAAGAAGGTCAGGGCGAAAGGCCAGCCGAACAGACCGGCGCTGTAGATCAATTCCTGGGGTGAGGTGAGGGGTGATGCCACCATGAAAGCCACAATCGGTGCCCACGGCATCATGCTGGCCATCATTCCCAATAGAACAGCTGTAGTACCGCAGGAACACAGTGGAGTTGCCACGGCAGCGACGACCGCTCCTAATACACCGCCCGCCTGGTTTCGTTTAAAGAAGGCAGCCACTTTTTGCGGGTTGAGAGCGTGGTTCAGCCAGACGGCAATGATCGTGCTAGCCACCAGAAATGGCCAGTTGTGAACGAATGTTTGCCAGACTTTGATGAGGGTTTCTGTGAATAACGAAATAAATGCGTCCATCTAATTCTCCTGAAGTTGATCTCACAGGGATAGACGCAGGTAATTTAAATAAGACGCAAAAATCAGGGAAATTCGGATTAATTGCAGGTATCGCACGAACAACATCGTTCGCGGTATTCCAATATTTTGCCTCGCCGGTCGAATTCAAAATGGCAGCAGGAGAGCAGCATGTCCTTGACTTTCTGTCTCGCCCGCTGGACGCGTGATTTTGCACCGGATATGGATATACCCAATCTGAAAGCCATCTCTGCCTGACTCAGACCCTGATATTCAGTGAGGAGAAGCGCCTCGCGATAGACTGCCGGGAGAGATTCCACTGTCTCTCGCATGGCAGGAACCAGGCTTTCCTCCGCATCCGACTCGAGTGGGAGATCTACAGTCAGCAGGTCGGGGAGATCCACTTCCGGTCGGTTCCGTCGATAATAATCCACCACGGTATTACGGGCGATCTGGTACACCCAGCTTTCCAGCCGGTCCATCTCTCGAACGGAATCCAGGTTGTGATGAATTTTGAGGAAAACATCCTGAACTATATCCTCGGCGTCCTCGCAGGTGGGAACCCGCCGGCAGACGAATTGGACGAGGCTGTGATGCATTTTCTCGTAAAGGAGTTCGAGGGAGTCGGGCATGGGTTTATTTTATCATTTGGTCGGAATATTGGGCGAGTCGGTCTTTCACCCACTGCATCCCTTCCAGGGGGGGGAACCATCGGAAGGAGGGCGCCGTGGCCTCCCCTTCCAGATCCCAACGTCCCCGGAAGTGGGAAACTTCTGGAGGGGGTCATGAATCTTCTTCTGATTCCATGCAACTAATCCTTTTGGGAGAAACGAGCATGTGGGTGGAAGAGACAAAGTGTCTTTCACCCACTAAAGTAATTTGCCCGGACTGTTCTCCATGTTTGAGCGGGAAACCAGACTGCCCGGGCGGGTTATTCCTGGCCATTCCACCCTTGACAGATATAGGATTAGTCCTATAATATATGCGCTAGCATATATAGGAGAATGCGAATATGTCACTCGAACACGCCATCCTGGGATTTCTCGGATACAACTCGTTCAGCGGGTACGAATTGAAGCGGATCTTCGACAATTCTGTACAACATTTTTGGAGCGCAGACCAAAGCCAGATCTACCGGACCCTGGCACGCTTATCGGAGCGCGGACTGGCCGTGATTGAAGTGGTGGAGCAAAGCGACCGTCCGGATCGGAAGGTCTACCATATCACAGAGGATGGCAAGGAAGAGCTACGCAAGTGGCTGGCAGGTCCCTTCCCGTTGGAAGCCAGTCACAGCGGACCCCTGGTGCAAGTATTCTTCATGGGCAAGCTGAGCAACGAAGAGGCGCTGGCTAAGTTCGAAGAAGCGGCGGAAATCTTCAGGAAAATGCTGCAACTCTATGAAGCGGTCCCCGCCAGAACGGAATATTTTACCCAGATTGTAGGATCCCCTCGCGAAGCCTACTACTGGTATTCCACCCTCGAGATGGGCATCCTTACCATGAAGGCCCAACTCATCTGGGCGGAGAAAGTCATCGACGACCTAAAGAATAACCGAGTGCCTGCGAACTGAGCGGCAGAAAGATATAGGAAACATGAAGGCATCCGTAACAAACCGCCAGCGAATCCGCAGAACCTTACTCCTGGTTATGTTCCTGTTGTTCCCCATCATCATGAATTATTTTTCGCCTTACGTCATCATCGATGGCGCATCGCAAGGTATCGTCAACGGCAGTTTGATGGTTTTCACAGCGATGTTTATCTCTGCGTTATTTGTGGGACGATTATGGTGTGGATGGCTGTGCCCGGTGGGAGGTATACAGGAAATGGCTTTTTCCATCACCAACAAACCCGCGCCGATCAAGAAATTGGATTGGATCAAATGGGTGATCTGGCTGCCATGGATTGCCATCATCATCTGGATGGTCGTTTCAGCGGGTGGATATCATACCGTGAACTTCTTTCTGGACACTCAAAATGGAATTTCCATCGCGGGTTCTCCGGAACGCCCCATCTTCATAGCCTATTTCTTCTATTATCTCGTGTTGGCACTATTCATTATCCCGCCCTTGCTCATCGGCCGCAGAGCATCCTGCCACTCACTCTGCTGGATGGCGCCTTTCATGATCATCGGCAGGAAGATGCGCAATATCTTCGCGTGGCCTTCCTTACGCCTGGCGGCCGAGGCGTCTGCCTGCACCAATTGCAAAACCTGCACGAGCAACTGTCCGATGAGTCTGGATGTCAATGGAATGGTTCAGAAAGAAGCTATGGAACACCCCGAATGCATCCTGTGCGGTACGTGTGTTGATGGCTGCCCTGCAAAAGCCATTCGATTTCAATTTAGCGCTGGGAAGTAAGTCGGTTGCTCAAATCTTATGATCACCAGCAGCATCGAAATAGATGTGATATCACTTTTCCGAAAAAAAATATTCATATCTGCTGACATCTGATCAACGGAATTCACGGATTACTTCAAATAATCATGGAAAGTAAAAACTTAAGGTAGTTTTTACTTTCCTTATGTTATTGTTAGGATATATTGTGAGCATTGATTGTTAATTTTATTGGAGATGTTGTTTTGGCGAAAAAGTTAGAATTATGGGATTCATTCGTTTATCCGACCGAAATTTCTGATCGGCTGATCAAGTATGAAAAATGGACGCGCGATATCCTGCAATTAATGATGATCGTTGTATCAATCGCAATGACTCTCATATTTATGGGCGTCATGTACAACATCTTTACGTTTATCGATACGCTCCCGATTTATATCATGTTCCTGGTTATTGCACCTGCCTGGTGGGGTTCCCGGCATGGCGGTTGGCGATGGGCACGGTTCATTCCTTCTCTCATTTGCTTTGCGATGGGGGTATATATGGCGACCGGCTCAACAAATTCGCCGACCGTGGGCATGTTTTTTATCCTGGCGGTATTACTGGCGGGCATGCTATTAAGCCTACCAATTCAGCGTTTTGTCGCCGGTTTTTCTGTTCTGCTGATTATCGGATTAAACGTTTTTATTAATGGAAGGAATTTTGTCGATTACCTGGGCACCAATATTACGATCACTTTCATCATGATCGGCGTTGTCATTTTACAGTGGTATTATGATGCCCAATTAAGAACAATTTTGAATGATCAGTATTACGCCAACCGTGCCCTTACCGAGGAAATGGATAAAAGGCAACTGGCCGAATCTTCGCTTCGGGAAAGCGAGACTCAATTACGACGCCTGGCAGAAAATACAACCGACCTGGTTGGCGAGATCAAAGCCGATGGTACCGTGATCTATGTGTCCCCATCCTATTTTTCGGCTCTAGGATATCCATCCGAAACTTTGATTGGTACGAATATTTTCGAGTTGGTGCATCCGGACGATCTTCCCATCGTAATAGAAGAAGTACAGAAGGCTGCCGCGTCACGAACACCTGGTTTTGTCCAATTGCGGATAAGACACAAAAACGGTCAATATCTCTATTTCGAGACCTCGGGTAATCCTCTATTTAATGGCTCAAACGAATTGGAAGGCTTTGTCATTTCAAGTCGCGATATAAATTCTCAGAAGGCTGCGGAGGCTGCTCAACAAGAAATTGAGGATAAATTCCAGAATATTATAAACTCCCTTCCGATGGGAATTCATATGTATACCCTGAACGACGACGATGCCCTGATATTTACTGGATATAACCCGGCAGCGAATACTATCCTGTCAATTGACCATTCGGAATTTATCGGAAAATCCATTGAAGAGGCATTCCCCAGTTTGGTTGTTACAGAGATCCCGACACGATACAAAACTGCCGCCCGTAAAGGGATTGCCTGGGACCACAATCAGATAAATTATGCGGATGACAAAGTTAGCGGCGCATATGAAGTACATGCATTTCAAACTTCCCCCGGAAAAATGGTTGCCGTTTTCACTGATGTCACCGAAAAGATAAAATCAGCCGCCGCCCTTCATTTATCTGAAGAAAAATTCTCCAAAGCCTTCCTCACCTCTCCTGATTCCATCAATATCAACCGATTAGCTGACGGGCTATATGTTGATATCAATCAAGGATTCACCAATCTTACTGGGTACACAAGAGAAGATGCGGTAGGAAAATCGTCCCTCGAGTTAAATATTTGGGCAGACCCGGCAGACCGGGCACGTCTGGTACAAGGGTTGCGTGAACGGGGCGTTGTTGAGAATTTGGAAGCAAAATTCCGATATAAGGATGGGTCTATAATAACAGGGCTGATGTCAGCAAGGATCATCGAAGTGAATGGTGAGATGTGCATCCTGTCTGTGACGCGAGATATCTCTGAGCGTATTGAAGCGGAAGAAGAATTACGGAAAGCGCATGACAGCCTGGAAGAGGCATATGATGCCACCTTGCGTGGATGGGTTCACACGCTGGACCTGCGTGAACATGAGACTGCTGATCACAGCCGGCGGGTTGTAGATCTAACGATGCAAATGGTGGACGAATTAGGCCTTGATGGCGATCAAAGGACTCACATCTTTCGTGGAGCTCTTCTTCATGATATCGGAAAGATGGGCGTCCCCGACAGCATCCTCCTTAAACCCGGTCCACTTTCTTCTGAGGAATGGACCATTATGCGTTACCACCCCCAATACGCCCGAGAACTGCTGGAAAGAATTGAGTATCTTCGTCCGAGTATGGATATCCCATATTCCCATCACGAACACTGGGATGGAACGGGTTATCCGCTGGGAATCTCGGGAGAAGAAATCCCGCTGCCAGCCCGCATCTTTTCGGTTGTGGATGTGTATGATGCGCTCTTGTCGAACCGACCATATCGCCCTGCCTGGAAAGAGCCGGATGTGATCCGTTATTTAAAGGAACAAAAAGGGAAGCAATTTGATCCACACATTGTCGATCAATTTCTCCATGTCGTAAAAAATTCCGGCAAATGACATTACAAGAGATACATTAATTTTCGAACGCACTTAGAATCATCTGTTATTAATTCTCCGAGGGAAAACTATTAATCATTTCCATCTAAAATTTGAGTAACTGATATCAAAAGTTGGTATACAGTTAACTAGATTTGGTATTATATTTTTGCATCTGCTTCCAAAATTCACCATAAAAAGAGGCATCTGATGAAAATATCTCGAGGAGTAAAAACAATAATTATTGGGCTGGTCATTTTCGTAACACTCGCGTGCGGATGTAATTTATCCGGACTCAATCTGCAGGATAAAATCGCCAGCCTGTTCGCAGAACAATTGACCTCGAGTTTCATGAAAGGAAAAACCGGAGATGTTTATTCCGAAGAAGCTGGCTTAGCCTTCACCACTCCCCGGGATTATGAGGCGCAGGTATCTTCCCTTGGTACTAGTATCATGCCTAAAAATTACAATAATGGTGATCCAATAATCACCGTGTTTGACCTCAAACTAACCGATGGTAAAGGGTATTCCAAATATCTGGAGGATATGACCAATACTATCAAATATTCGGATAAGGTAAGCAATATTTCTGAGGAATCGGTATCTATATCAGGATACTCGGGACAGCGATTCGATTATACAGATATGTACACAAACGTAGAAGACGATACGGATACTTATCCAGTGAATTCAGTAAATATTATCCTGGATCTTTCCCCAGATCGAGTTGTGTATTTGAATGGAACCTGGCGGGTTGAGCAAGACCCAGAAGTCAGGCCAATTTTTGAAGAGTGGCTGGCTACTTTGCAAATCTTCGACCCAGTTAATAACGAATGAAACTGGGTAAATTCGATCTTTCTCAATCATCCTTTGTTACTAGATCATCGTGGTGTTTGGTAAATTCACCTGTATTGATCTACGTGTCCACCTATGCTCTTCTACAATGGAAAGAAAACCTGCTAAGTAATTCTGGTTTCGAAAATCCGCCCTTTGCATAAATGAGAAGTTGGACCTCGTTTCTAGGTTTGTGATTGTCGGAGAAAAAAGAAGACCAACAGGCCAGAAATAATAAATAAGACAATTCCCCAAGCGGCAAATGCAAGCATGGATAACCAATTTCCCAATAAAAATCCAACCGAACTGACCAGACTGAGAATGCCATAAACGAGCATGGACCATCGCAGCCATCTCTCCAGCCTTCCTCTTCTGAAGGGGAAGGCCGCAAAGAGCATGGCAATTCCCAGGAACCAAGCCCAACCTAAATACTCGATCCCCAACATGACAGAATAATCTCCATAAGCTAAAAAGCGGGACAACCCCTCCACGTTACCTGCGTTCATACCCTGTCTGACAACGCCCAGTTGGCTGAACCGGTTGATGCTGACCGCCAAGGCGAATAATAGGGTGAATCCGAGGCTAATCTGGCTGAGGATTCGCTGTGGTGAAGGTGTGACCTCATGCAGGGATGCCATCATCACGACTATGATGGGGCAAACCACAAGGCTAACAATCCCTGCGAACAATTGCAAATCCTCTGAAGGAGGAAATACAAATTTCCCATTTAGGATGGATATGAGTATCACAACGAAATAGAGGACTCCCAGAAAAGTTGTGAGGAGACTGCTGATTACCCCAATCTTGTTGACAAGAGCAAGGTTGGAAAACCTTTTGAATCGATTATTCATTATCATCCCTCACAAGAAAGAAATACGAAAAATAATACAGAAACCCATTTTAGCATGACCATTAAAATTGCCAGCCTTCTCGACACATTTTATTGGAAGGATTAAAGAAGAACGAAGGCAAATTACCTCACAATGAAAAGTAGGTTAAGGATTGAATTTTCATATATCAATAAGAAATCAGGTAAAATTCATGCCTGCTTCACCCATCTCATCACTGAAGGAAATTCGAATGACATCTACCTTGTTGTGGGCAATCATCACAGTATTTATTGCACTCTTCATTTATACGATCGGAGTATGGGGATCAAAACTAACCAAAGGATTACGATCATGGCAAATGGTCTTGTTCTGGGTAGGATTGGTATTCGATGGAATTAGCACATTCCTGATGAGCAGCCTCATCCAGGGTTGGAAATTTGACCTGCATGGTCTGAGTGGAACCGCAGCGTTCGTGTTGATGCTGGTTAATGCTATCGCCGCAACGGTTGTCCTTTCCCGTAAGGATGAAAATGCAATTCGAAAATTCCCCACTTTCAGCATCATTGTATGGCTGATCTGGCTGGTCCCGTTTATCAGCGGTCTGATCGCAGGAATGCGAAGATAATAATCAGTTGTTGATGATTACAAGACAATCGGAAGCCGACCTCGGCTTCCGATTGTCATTCTTAATTACTGACGAATTCCACTGGTTCTCGCAGTTCTTCCCGATAGGTCTTGAGTAAGATGAGATGAATGCTCACCCCAAATGCTATGACAACCAGCATTATTTTTACCCAATCTTTTTGGACAAAGAAATACCCGGACGCCCCAATAGTAGACCATAATAAAAGCATGGTCATGAGCTTCTGTCGTAAAGGTAATCCTTTTCCATCCCGGTAGTGTCGGATGGTAGATCCGAGAGTTGGATGGTTCATTAACCAGTCATAAAATCGTTTCGATCCTCGCGCATAACAGGCAGCAGCCAATAGGAGAAAAACGGTGCTGGGCATGAGAGGGACGAATATCCCGATAACACCAAGAACAACAAAGACTGTGCCGCCGACGATAAAAAACTTTTGTTTCACTCTTCTCATACGTGTTAATCCATGCCTCAAGTCATTGCGAAGGTCTATAGTGTATCATGCCTTCGAGATTGCTCAATAGTAGGATACAACAAAAACAACAGCCGATATTCCACCTTCGGCTCGCTGGTCGGGATTCATACAAGACTATCGGGATATTCCTCGAACATACAACAGGATCATACCAACCACATAGGCGAGGATCAATGCCAGGGAGTCTATCTCGAGAAACCAGATCTTTCGTTTCAAACGGGCAAGGTTTCCAATTAATCCCATTCCTGTCATCAATAAACCCAACATACCCACAAGAAGGAAAGTCGGATCGATGATAGTTAGGAAGCTCCCCTGGGGGTAAAAAAGATCGGCAACTCCGACCGCGAACATATTAAAAATATTACTTCCGAATAGATTGCCGATTGCCATGTCGCTCGCGCCGATCTTAAGGGCAGCCAGTGTGGTCACCAATTCGGGAAGGGATGTGACAATGGCAACCAGGGTGGTACCGATAAATGTCGTTCCCAATCCGGTGATATCCGATATTTGGGTGCTGCTTTTCACCAGTATGGGTGTGATCCATATAAGGACCACCGCAGCGATGGAGAACCCGATCAACCCTCGCCGCAGGGATGGGTAACCGGGAGGGAAAGGTTCATCATCAGAAGCAGCCTGTTTGTTCGTATTCGACCGCAATAGCCAGATCGCAGCCAGGTATGTCAGGATCAAAAAGATGCTATCCACACCGATTGGGCCAATTCTCAAGTCGAATCCAGCGATCATAAAGAATAGTACGAGGGCGATAAGAAAAATTGCCAGACTCCCGGAGAGTGCGTGTTTTATGGCAGCTTCTCGAAGGAGACGTTTTTTACGGCTTATGAATCCGAGAGTTGCCAGAATAAGCATGTTAAACATATTGCTGCCGAACAGATTGCCGGCGGCCAAATTGGGAACACCTTGCGTAATCGAACTGATTGTTGTAAGCAATTCTGGTAGAGAGGTGGCGCCTGCCAGCAAGACCAAGCCGATAAACATTCCGCCCAGTCTGGTCCGAAGAGCGATGATATCGCCATACTTCACTAATTGAGTGGCAGCCAGTACGATGACCGCCGCACTCACCATAAACTCAACCCATACCATAGGGATTCCTTCCTATAATCCTGGCAACCTTTATTACAGCACTAAAATTAACCCGCTGATGACGATACTCTACAAAAAGATTGTAGCCTATTTTAACTTGATCTAGCCAGGTGAGCGGCGAGGTTGATGGCATACTTGCTTTAGTTTGAGAGTGGGAATGACCGGTAGAATCAGATCGGGATTTATTATTTTCTTTGTCTATTGTTCACCAAAGTTAGGTCAAGTCTTATCAGAACGTCTTGTGTATAATCAAGGGAGGAAGAGGGAAAAATGCTTGAAAGTTTACTGACCGCCATGTTTATTGCCACTTTTATTTTGCTCAGCATTACCCGTTTGGCGGCGGAACGAATAATGCGCCAGCATTATGAACAAAGATCCGATTTCTTTCGCGCCCACCCAGTACTGCCGGGAGATGTGGTGTTTCTAGGGGACAGTCTAACTGATGGGTGCCAGTGGCGAGAACTATTTCCCAACATTACGATAAAAAACAGGGGTATAAACGGCGATACTACCGCTGGTGTATTGAAGCGACTACCGGAGATCCTGGCTGGCAAGCCGGCTGCCATCTTTCTGCTCATTGGAACCAATGATTTACCGTGGTACGAATACCGGCCAGACAGTGATATTGTGGCAGACTACCGTCATATTCTTCAAACCTGTCAGCGGGAGTCGCCTGAAACAAAGGTTTATGTCCAATCTCTTTTGCCACGTGGTCCGTTCTACTCAAAGCGTATCCAGCGTTTGAATCGGCAATTGCATTCGTTGGCTGAAGTATTCCAATATACCTACATTGATTTGTTTCCACATTTTACTGGCAGGGATGGCGGCTTGAATCCAAAAATAACCAACGACAGATTGCATCTACTGGCGAGTGGCTATACCATCTGGAAGGCCATCCTCTCACCCTACCTGGATGATTATCGCCACCAATCCTGAGCACATCTTTCCCCATAATCAATAATTTATCCAAAATTAACACTGGATTTCGTACCTGTATCCATAACAGGGGGTTTGATTCAATACCAAACAAGACCATTGGTCTCCCAATCTGGTATGACCCGTGCATGTATACAGATATAGCGGAAGTTCTAACTAGGGGTGGATGACGGCATTTCGTTTCGACCGTATCATCCACCTATCTTATTTGACACAAAAATTCTTGTGCCCCATTAAAGGCAGGCAGTTCATGTTTTCAGATAAAGCTCTTTATTGGTTCTCTCGCCCCATTGTAGGGACCTATGCTGGCACCATGCTCAATATGGATATCCAGAAGCATCGCGAACTCCCCGTTGGTCCCAAGATCATCGCAGCGAATCACCCAAGCACAACCGACCCATTCTTTGTCGCGGCGATGGTGAAATTCCAATCATTTATATTAATTAATGATCTTCTTTTCCAGGTACCTATCTTGGGTGAATATTTGAGACGGTCTGGTCATATCTCCGTAAAGGCAGGGCAAGGTCAGGCTGCGATTGATAAAGCGTTGGAATACCTGAAAGAGGGTAAGACGGTTATGATCTTCCCTGAAGGTGATCTCAGCCCGGAAGATGGTGGATTTCTTCGCTCCAGGACAGGGGTTGCCCGTCTCGCATTAGCATCTGGAGCGCCAGTGGTGCCGGTTGGGATTCATCTTGAGCGCGAACGGATTCATTCCATTCGAAGTATCGTCCGTGGAAAAGAGGAATATGGACGGTGGTATTTACGCGGTCCGTATCATATGACAGTCGGCGCGCCCATTCATTTTAATGGCGACACGGAAGACCGCTTTCTGGTTCGAACGGTGGCTGATTATGTGATGAGTCAGATCGTCCAACTGGCTCGGGAGAGTAGGCAGCGCCGGGATAAAACGATGGGGACCGTGAACGGGGAATACAGCACCCGATGATCTATTCCCCAGGCTTTTGATTAAGATGTAATTGCAAGCGGTCGCCTTCTAACACAGACCGATCATAAATTTTGATAGGTTGGATCCCAGTACGGTAGTGTGTTTCCCAGACACCTGCCGTTTTCTGATTTATTAATACTTGTATTACCTTCCGGATACTAATTCAATGTCATCTTCATATACACTGCCAATAAGCAAAACCAATATGTAAAGCGCCCTTGACATTTGTTTGGGGTTGTTTTATACTATGTAAAGTGTACTTTACAAATGGAGGTGCAATGGAAAATCGTCTGGAAGAACTTCGTACCAGTCGGGGATGGACTCAACAGGAAATGGCGGATCGGGTGGATGTGTCCCGCCAGACCATTATCTCGTTAGAGGGAGGGCGGTATAACCCGTCCATATTGTTGGCCTTTAAGCTGGCCCGTTTGTTTGACACATCCATTGAAGATGTATTTATTTTTGATGAAGGATAAGAAAATGGAAGAAAAGAATAGGAACAAAGTGTTTCAGAAAGAAATGGGAAAGGGTTGGTTAATGCTCGCATTGGCAATCATCCTATTCCTGGCGGGAATCGTTCCACCGATCATTGGAATGAAAACGTTTTACCTGCCACGGCTTGCGATCGCATTCGGCATCCTGGTGTTGGGCTGGGCGTTGGCGATCTTGATCCGCTATGCAGTTGCCCGCCGAAACGCCGGCTCAGTGAAACGTGCAATGATCGAAGAGACAGATGAACGGCAATTACTGATCCGCTCACGAGCGGGGTACGATGCATTCGTATTATCCATTCCTACCTCCTCAATCGGAATGATACTGTACTCGGGCATTAGCCGTGACCTGCCCCAGCCGGATCCGTTCTGGTACTATATGATCTTAATGACCCTGATGCCGATTGCGATATACATCCTGCGCACAGCCAGATACGCGAAACAGTATTGATCAACGAACCAGAAGCAAACCGAAAATAAGGGCATCCGTTGGGTGCTCTTATTTTTTTTGCCATATCCCATTCGAAGTTGAAAAACCCTCTTGATCATCTGTGTTGTGTATGACCAATATACCCATTAATTGCTGGAAAACACCCGGCATGAGGGAATGTGAAGAAAACCAAGATTTGGACTAAATAATGGTATAATACTATATGACTAAATAAGAATTATGGTCATACACTAGGAGTAACCATGCCAAGAGGATTTTCAGACCAGGAAAAATCAATGATCAGGCAACACCTAATTGAACAAGGCTACCAACAGTTCTCTACATTCGGTCTTAAGAAAACCAATGTAGAGGAACTGGCAAAGGCGGCGGGTATATCGAAAGGCGCGTTTTATCTATTCTATGAATCCAAAGAATTGCTCTTTATGGACGTTATTGAGAATGCTGAGACCCGTTTTCGACAGCAGATCCTCAAAGAAATTGTTCAGCCAGGTGGTACTCCCAGGGCGAGGTTGTCTTCAGTTTTTAAGAAAGCCTTTACCCTTTGGAAAACGATTCCTCTCCTGCAGCAGTTTACCCGTGCCGAATACGAAGTGCTCTCCCGCAGAATCCCTTTGGAAAAACTGCAGGTACATATGCAAGCCGATCACAATTTCCTCGATGAGCTGATCGACCGCGGCAAACGTGCCGGTATCCCATTTCAGGTGAAAGCCGATGAGATAAACGGCTTAATGTATATCATTTTTCTCACCGTCTTGCACGAGGAGGATTTTGGACCCGGTCAGATGGATCGTCCCATCGACACACTCATAGACCTGGTGACCGCTTTTTGCCTGGGTGAGATTACCCTGCAACATATAGTATAGGGTCAAAACAAGGGATGAAATCATGAAATGGATTATCGAGACTGAACAATTGACAAAAGAATACGGCAAGGTGATTGCCGTAGATAACCTGAATTTAAGGGTCGCACCCGGTGAGATCTACGCCTTCCTCGGGTTGAACGGTGCAGGCAAGACGACCACCATTCGGATGCTGCTGGGAATGATAAAACCCACTGCCGGCTCCATTACAGTACTCGGTTCACCTATCCAGCTTGGTCAGCGAGAGCCCTGGGCGTCGGTCGGATACCTCGTTGAGAACTCCCCACGCCTACCCTGAGCTGACGGTGCGGGAAAATCTGGAGGTCGCCCGCCGCCTTCATCCCGGAACTCCCGAAAACGCAATAGCGCGAGTTATCGAACAGCTTAAGTTGTCAGAATACGCGGATCGTCGATCTGGAACGCTATCGTTGGGCAATGTCCAACGACTGGGACTTGCGAAAGCACTTCTCCACAATCCATCCCTGCTTCTGTTGGATGAACCAGCTAATGGGTTGGACCCGGCCGGGGTGGTCGAGATCCGCGGACTGCTTTTGGATCTTACCCGAGAACAAGGCGTAACCGTCTTTATGTCCAGCCATATAATGGGTGAAGTTTCTCGCCTGGCACAACGTATCGGAATTATCCACCAGGGACGATTGATCAAAGAAATGAGTGTTCAAGAATTGGGGAAGGATCGGTTGCGCAAGCTCATCATTCAATCCCGTGACACCGAATCAACCAACCGAACCCTGATCGATGCAGGGCATCGAACGGAGGTAGATCCGGACGGAACGATCTGTGTGACCAATCCCGAAGCAATCGATCATCCCGATCTGATTGCAACCTTGCTGGTTCAAACCGGTACTCCGCCCACCCATTTGGTTGTGGAAGAAGAAGATCTGGAACGCTACTTCCTCCGTATCGTAGGCGTGGAAAATGAGATGAAAAACCGGAATTAGTAATCAGAAACTAAAACCTGAGACTCGAAAATTGTGAACGATAAATCAATTTACTCTCGTTAAATAACTGGAAAAAACTATGAATCATCTCTCTGATATGATCTGGATCGAAATTCGTAAAGCTACCCGTTCGGTGATGCCACTGGCTACCGCGCTCGGTTTTCTGATCGTCCCATTGGCGATCTCCTTTTTGATGCTCATTTACAAGAATCCCGAATTCGCCCGCAGTGCTGGGATTCTGACAGCCAAAGCCAACCTAATGGGCGGTACAGCCGATTGGCCAACATTTTTAAGCATGCTTGCCCAGGCAATTGCCATCGGAGGGATCATCCTGTTCAGCCTGGTGGGAAGCTGGGTGTTCGGTCGTGAGTTTGTGGATGGCACGATGAAAGACCTGATGGCTATACCAGTATCCCGTGGAACCATTGTGCTAGCCAAATTTATAGTGGTGGTGGTCTGGTCATTGGCATTGATGCTTGAAACGTACTTGATCAGCATGGCCTTGGGATTAGTCATCGGTATGCCGCTTGGAACCACCCAGGTTATTCTGGATGGTAGCCTGACAGTCGTGTTGACGTCCCTCCTGGTGGTGATCGTGGTAATGCCGGTCGCTTTCTTCGCCAGCATTGGGAGAGGATATTTGCTGCCAATCGGAATTGCCATCATCGGTCTGATGACAGGGAATATCATTGTGCTGATCGGCTGGGGCTACTTGTATCCCTGGTCCATTCCAGCCCTATTCGCGAATGTAGCCAAACGCGGCTCTGACCTCATCCCTGCCAGTTATCTTCTGGTCATTGTTACGGGTCTGGTCGGTGTGTTCTGTACATATCTTTGGTGGAAGCGAGCCGATCAACATAGATAAATCAATCGCGTTACATGGCATAATAGGATGATCCCAAATTAATATATGCTCATAGGAGGTTGGATGAAACTCTACACCCTCGGATATGAAGGTTTGACGGTCGATGATTACTTCCAAATCCTTCACGAAAATGGCATAGCCGTCTTAGCTGACGTGCGTGACTTGCCCATTTCCCGGAAGAAGGGTTTTTCCAAAGCTGCTCTGGCTGAGAAATGCGTTCAGAATGGCATTCAGTATGTTCATTTCAAGGATCTGGGCTGTCCGAAAGAGATCAGGCAAGCCTACCGGAAAGATAGGGATTGGGATATATTCAGCCAGAAATATGTCCCCTATCTGCAAACCAAATCTCAGGCTATTGAAGAACTGATTTCAGCGGCATCGGTCAACACGGTTTGCCTTTTATGTTTCGAAGCTGACCCGGCTGGATGTCATCGCTCCTTGATCTGCGATGAGATCACAGCCAGGCATCCGTTTCAGATAACCCACCTGGTATCTTCATAGGGGAAGGTTTTGGTAGGGGCGGGTTTTGTAGGTGAGGGTCTTTGTAGGGGAGGGTCTCAGACCCTCCCCTACATACATGTTTATTTAATGTTTTGAAATAACCGTATAATTAACGCATCATTCTTCCCCTGGAGGTACCAAACCATGCGCCCGGAATGGGATTCATACTTCATGAAAATTGCCACCGCCGTAGCCGAACGCAGCACCTGTGATCGCGCCATGGTTGGATGTGTCCTCGTGTTGGAGAAACGCATTTTGACTACTGGGTTCAACGGCTCTCCAACCGGTCAACCACATTGTGATGAAGACGGTCACCTGATGGTGGACGGACATTGTGTGCGCACCATCCATGCTGAGACGAATGCCATCATCCAGGCTGCCCTACATGGCGTCTCCACCCGCGGATGCACTTGCTACGTCACCCATTTCCCTTGCATCAACTGCTCAAAAGCGCTGATAAATGCCGGGATTATCCGCCTGGTCTACGATGTGGATTATCGTATGGATCCAAATGCTCTCCAATTTCTGCAAATGGCCAATGTCGAGATTGTTCAGAAGGCTATGAATGGTTCCGCCGCCATCTCAGATTAAGGTACTAATCATCATCTACAACGGCTTATAATTTTCCGGTCTCCGGTCTCCGGTCTCCGGTCTCCGGATCCCTTTTTGTAACCATTCGATTTATTCCGCATCTAATGTCTGAACAGGACGAGATGCGGAGTATCTTTATGGATTTCCAGGTTGATCGCGAAAACGGCAACGACCACTCAGACCCCACAACCTATGACGTTGTCATCATCGGCGGCGGCCCTGCCGGCGCAACGGCAGCCATCTATGCCAGCCGGGCGGGATTATCGACTCTGGTGATCGATAAAGGGCTTACTGCCGGGGCGCTTGGAATTACGAATAAGATCGCCAACTATCCTGGTATCCTGGGAGAGATCAGCGGAGCGGAATTGCTGGATATCATGCGCCAGCAGGCGCAGTCTTTCGGCGCAACCTTTGTCTCAGACAAGGTGATCGGCGTGGATCTGTTACCCGAAGAAAAATCTGTTTTCGCCAATGGCGGCACCTACACCGGACGAGCGGTCATCATTGCCACCGGGTCCATGGGTCGAGGGAAGCGCGTCAAGGGTGAGGATGAGTTACTCGGTAAAGGCGTGTCCTATTGTGCCACCTGTGATGGTGCTTTTTTTCGAGAGCAGGAAGTAGCGGTGGTTGGTAACAGCGATGAAGCGATCGAGGAAGCTCTCTTTCTAACACGTTTCGTGGATCGGGTCCATTTCCTATCACCAACACCTGAGCTAAAAGCTCCCGTAAAAATGGTGGAAGAGTTACAGGATAATCCCAAAGTGACAAGTCTATCCGGGCGCTGCTCTTCGTGAGGTGTTCGGGAATAACGCAGGTGGAAGGCATTTTGTTTGCCTCACGCGGTGAATCCGAAAGAATGCTACCGGTAACGGGCGCATTCATCTACCTGCAGGGTGGAAAACCAGTCACAGACTATCTGGATGGACAGATTGGAATTAAGTGAGACGGGTTATATCCCGATTGATGCTGAATTCCAGACTACCATACCCGGTGTCTTTGCGGTGGGAGATTTAGTACAGGGGCATATTAAGCAGGCTGTTGTTGCTGCAGCAGATGGCGCTGTCGCTGCCATGTCAGTGGAAAAGGTGTTACGCGGCCGCAAACAAATTGTGGCTGATTGGTCCAAGTAATCATTTTATTGTTAGGAGACATAGAGAAAATGAACGAACCCATTCATGTAACGGATGAAAACTTCGAAAAGGTGGTTTTACAATCGCCCATCCCTGTAATTGTAGATTTCTGGGCGCCCTGGTGCGGTCCCTGTAGGATGATTGCCCCGACGCTGGACAAACTGGCAAAAGAACACACCGGCAAGTTGTTAATCGCCAAAATAAATACAGACGAACATCCCAAATGGGCAATGCATTATGGTGTTCGCGGAATACCCGACCATGTTGTTTGTCTCAGGAGGCAAGGTGGTCAAGCAGCAGGTCGGCGCGTTGCCCGAAACGGCACTGCGGGGGGTGGTGGAAGATTTCCTCGCCCAGGTGGTTCCGGTAGCCTGAGGGCATTAATCTGGTTATCAAAAAACACCTCCCCTGAGACTAATCAGGAGAGGTGTTTTTATCACTTTTTTCGGATCATTATTTGGCTGATTTAGAATACCTGGTCCCGATGTGATGGGTTGGTTGGATGCCAACTGTGTTAGGAAAAAGATCAGTAGGATGACGTAAGGGAGACGTATAGATCAAGCTCAGATAAAATAAAGAAGTGTAGCGGAACAACGACGTTTGTACCTTTAGTAGGAAGCTATATAAAAATTCGCACTTCACAATAACTGGTATGCTTTCAACTTCCATCACTATGTCACGGTGGTAAGCCGATGCTCGATCAAACGCCGCAAACGGCCCCATGCACCCTTTCTCCGACCTATTCGCGCTACGAGGGCAACTGCTTTCGCCATCTCCAAGTCGTTAAGGTCACTTTCTTCCGCAGTTATCAGCTCATTAGATACCCAGTCGAGATTGAGTGTTTCGTCAATTGCGAATCGTGTAAGTCGTTCGGCTATTGACAAGCGGGTAAGGTCCATAAGCAATTCCAAGCGCTGATTTTTCCTTCTATCCATTTCGGACAGACGATGGGCGTGCTCAGTTGCCCTCTTCTCTCGATCGACTCGCTTCCGTTCTTCGACTGCCTGCGGACTGTTAAACGCTTCGCGCCGTGCCCGTTCTTCGCTGAGCCTTGAGGTATGAGCGCGCATCCGTGTCAACTCCTCGCCAGCAGGGGTGGCACGAAGCTCGGAATCGAGAGTTATCGGCACACCATGCCGAATAAATGGCGGATCCAGGTCGATGATAATTGTTTGGAACGCATCGGAGTGGCACCACCTCGGAGGCAATTGACGAAGACCGGCGACGAGCGTTCGGACAATCACCTCGCGTTCAACGGTGGTGAAAGCAGCGAAGAAATCCCGCGGATGATGAGCATGATTGATCTGGATGTCCATCCCCGCCTGCTGTGCTGCCTCTCTCCAATAGGCAAGTCTGAACTCAAAGCTTCCGCATGTAGTGCAATACGGCTGCACACACCAGCCGGCATCTTGAGCTCTGATAAGCACGACCTCCAACCAACTACCAGAATTGCTATTAGTCACGGATCATCTACCTCGGTGGCTTCAAAACTATGATTTATACGTCCTTCAGATTTGACGCAATAAACTCATAAAAATAGCCTGATTTGGTTCGCTATGCAGTAATTATCACCAATATTATTCAGAATGCAACTTGCGCACAACCTGCATCTCTTCGTGGGTCTGATAATTTCCCATACGAAAGCACGACAATTATGTCGTACCTCCCACTAGCTGTGCCACCCCTCTTGGGTCTCCCTATCAACCTTTGTAGATATCCCCCTCTGTTCAAAAGCCTGCTGAGTCTGATATATTTATTCCTTGCTGGCAAGACACCCCGGTATTTGCCGGGGTTATTTTATGAAAAGGCAAGAAGAAAAGCATATGCAATCCGAACGAAAAGATATTCGTAATATCGCCATCATCGCTCATGTTGACCACGGCAAAACCACCCTGGTGGACGGTCTTCTGCGACAGGCGCGGGTCTTCCGCGAAAACCAGCAGGTCATGGAACGAGTAATGGATTCCAATGATCTGGAACGTGAACGCGGCATCACCATTCTGGCGAAGAATACCGCCATCACCATTCCCGATCCCAAAACCGGCGGGTTGGTCAAGATCAACATCATCGACACACCCGGACACGCCGACTTTGGCGGCGAGGTGGAACGCGTCCTCAATATGGTGGATGGCGTTCTCCTGCTCGTTGACGCAGCCGAAGGTCCGATGGCTCAAACCCGTTTCGTGCTCAAGAAGGCACTTGCCATGGGACTGCGTGCGATCCTGGTCATCAACAAGATGGACCGCAAAGACGCCGAACCAGACCGTACCCTCAACGACACATTTGATCTGTTTGTCGAACTGGGCGCAGATGATCACCAGGCTGATTTCCCGATCATTTATGCCAATGGCATCACCGGTCAAGCCGGGTATGGACCCGAAATGAGCCCTGACCTGCAGCCACTCTTCCAGGCGATCCTCGATAAAATTCCCGGCCCATTGGTGGATCCGGATGCGCCCCTTCAGTTGCTGGTGACCAATCTCAGTTATGACGATTATCGTGGAACCACCGCCCTCGGGGTAATTCACGCAGGGCATATCATCGCCGGGCAGCCACTTGCTCGAATTACCAATACCGGGCAGGTACTGAATGAAAGAGCCCGTTACCTGTATGTTTTCCAGGGATTGGAGAAGATCGAGGTGGAAAAAGCCAGCGCAGGTGATGTGATCGCCATCGCTGGTTTGGAAGGGATTGCCATCGGAGAAACGCTGGCTGATCCGGAAAACCCCGTTGCCCTCCCGACCATTCAAGTTGAAGAACCTACGGTGAGGATGACATTTGGAGTAAATACCTCCCCGTTCACCGGCAAGGAAGGCAAATGGAGCACCTCCCGTAAACTTCGTGAACGTCTCTTTGACGAACTCAAAAACAATGTGGCACTGCGAGTTGCTGAGACCGAGTTCGCGGACACGTTTGTCGTGTCTGGTCGCGGAGAACTGCATCTGGCAATTCTGATCGAAACCATGCGGCGCGAAGGATATGAGTTCCAGGTATCCCGCCCGGAAGCGATTTTCCACCAGGATGAGGACGGCCGCTTGTTGGAGCCATTTGAAGATGTCCACATCGAAACCAGCTCCGAAACGGTCGGATCTGTGGTTGAAATGCTGGGCAGCCGGCGCGGACGGATGATCAATATGATCAACAATCCTGACAATAGTGTCTCGCTCAATTACATTGTCCCTGTTCGTGGACTGCTTGGTTTCCGTTATCAATTCCTCACCGCCACCCGCGGAATGGGTGTACTCACCTCGATCTTTCATGGCTATGACGAACTGGCCGGACCCATCACCCAACGTGCCAGCAGCTCCATCGTTGCCTGGGAGGCAGGTGTCTCCACCAAGTACGGCCTCAAGAACGCAGAAGAGCGTGGCATCCTGTTCGTTGGCGCGGGAGTGGATGTGTATGAAGGTATGGTCATCGGCGAAACGATGCGTCCGGCCGATGTGCATGTGAATGTATGCAAGACCAAGCATCTCACCAACATGCGCTCATCCAATAAGGATATCGAAGTCCGGCTGGTCACCCCCGTGATATGAGCCTGGATGAGGCGATCGAATATCTGGCTGAAGATGAATTGTTGGAAGTAACCCCGATCAATTTCCGGATCCGCAAGCGAATACTAAGCACCGATGAACGCGGGAAGCAGACCAAAAAAGCCAAAGAAGCACTAGGCGAAGAGTAGTAAACCATATAAGAGCGACCGTCAGGTCGCTCTTATTCTTTAATCCCAACCATTGGGATGACTTTTGTGCCACTCCCAGGCCGAGGAGATGATCTCTTCCAGTTCGGGTACTTGCGGCTGCCAGCCCAATTCGCGGCGGATCTTATCAGAACAGGCCACCAATCGGGGAGCATCGCCAGGGCGACGGGGAGCCTCAACTGCGGGGATAGGGTGACCGGTCACCTTACGGGCTGTTTCGATCACTTCGCGTACGGAATAACCGTGACCCGAGCCCAGATTATAGATCAACCTGTTGTGCTGATCGAGTCCTTCCAACGCCAAGAGGTGGGCGCTGACCAGGTCGCGGATGTGGATGTAATCGCGAATATTCGTCCCATCCGGCGTGGAGTAGTCGGTGCCGAATATGGCGATATTGGGGCGTTGTCCGAGGGCGACCTGCAACACCAGGGGGATTAGATGACTCTCCGGTTGGTGGGCTTCCCCCCTGCTCGGGAGGGCGCCAGCCGCATTGAAATAGCGCAGGCAGGCGTATTTCAAGCCGTGAATCCGGCCGTACCATTCCAGAGATTGTTCCACCATCCACTTGGTCTGCCCGTAAACACTGGCAGGACCGATTAGGCTGTCCTCGTCGAGCGGCTGGTCATTTGATGCGAAGATCCCGGCGGTGGATGAGAATACCAGCCTTGGTATCCCGGCTTTGCTCATACAATCCAAAAGGGTCAGCGTGTTGGTGAAATTGTTCTCTGAAGAAACGACCGGGATCTTTCATGCTCTCACCGGCTTCGATGAACGCTGCGAAATGCATCACGGCATCATAGTTGTCGCACTGAAGGGCAGCCATGAGTGAAGCTTCATCGCCTACATCTCCCTGGATAAAATGAGCTCCCGAAGGGATAGCCTGCCGATAGCCTTTGACGAGCGAGTCGTAAACAGTGACCTCATGACCAGCTTCCAGTAATAACGCCGTTGTCGCAGATCCGATATAACCCGCTCCGCCGGTCACAAATAGTTTCATCAGTCCACCTCAGATTTACGAAAGGTCATTTCTTTTCCAGAATTGTGAGATTGGCCAGAGCAGCATCCAATCGTTTAAGACCAACCGTGTCGAATTCCACAACCACGATCTCTTCAGCATCGAGCAGTTTGCTTTCAAGCACCAGACCTTCGCCCCAGGAAGGATGAACTACCCTCATATTCTCTTTATACTTCTGCTCAACAACTGTTTTGACCTTGTGCTGATTTGCACCCATATTCCAGATCACAGTTGAGCCATATCCCGTTTTATTGTGTTCTTGTGGCTCGTCATCCTTGCGCCAGAATTGTGAGACTTTTGCAGCCGGTCTGCGGGTGGTATTTATCAGGCTGGATGGAATATCAGCCAGAAAACGGCAGGGATCGGTGAAATCATATCCACCGAACATGGCTCGAGATTCGGCTCTGGTTAGAAATAATCGTTCCCGGGTCCTTGTAATCCCGACATAGAAAAGGCGTCGCTCCTCGGCCATTTCTTCCTCATCATCCATGGACCTGGAATGTGGTAAAAGTTTTTCGTCCAATCCTGAAATGAACACGATCGGGAATTCCAGACCTTTGCTGGCATGCAGGGTCAACAACGTGGGCGCATCGGGCCGGTCGGGGAGGGTATCTTGGTCGGCAACCAGGGCTAGATTCTCGAGAAATGCTGTCAGTCCGGTTGATTCGTAGTCATAGGCAACCCGCATCAACTCTTCTACATTTTCCCAGCGGTCCGCGCCTTCTTCGCTTTCATCCGATATGTAACTGCGATAATCAATATCTTCCAGGATGCGGGCAAACAGCTTTGGAAGCGGAAGGGTTTCCTTCAAAGCCAGCCATTCTTCCAATCGGCTGCCAAAATCGGCCAACCGTCTGGCGGCCGTTCCACCAAATTGCTTCCAATGCGGAGAAGATTCTCCTCGAACGAGGTCCAGTAATATATTGGTCGGTGGGGTTCCGAGTTGAACGGAATACTCCCGCAGCGTTAGAATTGTCTTGTCACCGATTCCCCGCAGGGGAACGTTGATGATCCGTTCCAGGCTATTATCGTCATTCGGGTTGTGAAGCAGGCGTAGGTAGGCGATGCAATCTTTCACCTCTCTCCGACCGTAAAACCGCTGCGCGCCCACCAACCTATAGGGAATCCCGGCGTGGAGGAAGGACTCTTCCATCAGTCGGGATTGGGCGTTGGTCCGGTACATCACCGCAAAATCAGCCAGGACAGCCCTCTTCTGCTTGACTTCCTCGACAATTTTCTGAACAACGTACTCCGCCTCGGCGTGATCATCGGTTGCTTCGTACAGATTGATCCGCTCGCCCTTTCCTTTTTCGGTAAACAATCGTTTCGGCGTTCTGTTATGGTTACGGTCGATCACGGCACGGGCAACATCCAGGATCATCTGAGAGGACCGGTAATTTTGTTCCAGAAGGATCTTCTGATAATCCGGATAGTCCTTTTCGAACCGTAAGACGTTTTGATAATCCGCACCGCGCCAACGATAAATGGACTGGTCCTCATCACCTACGACAAACAGATTCCGGTGTTCGGAAGCCAGGTGTTTAAGGAGGCTGTATTGGGCGAGATTGGTATCTTGAAATTCATCCACCAGGATATGCTCGAAACGGTGGGCATAGTACTCCCTCACAGAGGACACCTGTTCCAGCACGCGGGCTGTCCCGAGTAAAAGATCATCAAAATCCAAAGCATTACAAGCCAGCAATAATTCCTGATAGCGTTGAAAAACCTTCTGAATTACTTGATCCCGATAGCCTTTAATTTCGAGCTTATCCGGAGTGATCATGTCATTCTTGGCGCGGGAGATCGCGTTAAGTACTGTTGAAGGACGGTTGGTTTTGTCGTCAATATTAAGTTCGCGCAACGCCCGTTTGACGAGTGCCTGTTGGTCGTCCTCATCGTAAATGGAAAAGTTTTGGGTGACGCCCAGATGTTGGGCTTCACGGCGGAGGATGCGGGCACAGACCGAATGGAAAGTGCCCAGCATGATGCCGCGCTGCTCCCCGCCCAGAAGTTCATAGACCCGGCTTTCCATCACCCGGGCAGCCTTGTTGGTGAAGGTGACCGCCAGAATATTAAATGGACGAACACCTTGACTGCCGATAAGATAGGCTATCCGGTGGGTTAATACACGCGTTTTACCAGACCCTGGACCGGCCAGTACGAGCACCGGTCCATCTTTTGCGGTTACCGCTTGATGTTGTTGGGAATTGAGATATTTTAGAAAGTCCACTGGGTCATTCTACTCGTGGACAGAGGGAGTGTCAACCAGACGACTATTCCACTCGCCAATAGGCGCCGCCCCCGCTCTCCCGCTCCATCAGATGATTCTCAATCAATCCACGTCGCAGAGAAGCAGTATCACGGTTGAAGTGGAGAAGGATCTCATTCACTTCCTTTTCTGAGTAATGCACATCTTTATCGAAGGCTTTTACCACATACCGCAGAACGATTGCGAATTTCTTTGCCTGGGATGGAAATGACTTGATCTTGCCATCCTTATCCAGGAATGAATTCAATACCTTCTGGTCGACAGCGTCCAAATTTGCGGTTTCGGATAACCGGGATAGATTTTCTGATTTAAGTATGTTTTCAGTCATGGTCTTCAAGACCTCCGTTCTGAGAGAATAATAATAGTAATGCCCTTCTGCTCTGGCTGTAACCAGATTTGCTTCAGACAGGCGTGATAGGTGGTGTGAAGCTGTGGACACCCCGATCCCTAACATGCTGGCAATTTGTTCGACGGAATATGATTTTGCCGCCAGCAATCCGATGATTTTCAGCCGGTTCGCATCGGATAATGCCTTATAAAACGTGAGTAAATCCTGAAGTATCTCGTCTTTTATCAAAAGCACCTCCATCGATATAATACGATGAACATCGAAATGATTTTACGTTAAATTAACGATTTGTCAAGGGATAATAATCAACAGGTTGGCTTGTTATTTCTCCATGGTTCTTCTACAATGGATCTAGATCTGTTTCTATTTTCGAGGGATGGAAAAGGAGGAATTATGTGGAAAGAATTCAAAGAATTTTTAATGCGTGGCAATGTGGTGGATCTGGCTGTTGCCGTGATCATTGGCGGTGCATTTGGAAAAATAATCACATCCTTAGTCAATGACATCATCATGCCACCGATCGGGCTCCTGCTGGGTGGAGTCAATTTTACAGACCTCTTCGTCGATCTATCCGGTAAGGGATTTACCACCCTGGCTGATGCTCAGGCGGCCGGGGCTCCGACCTTGAACTACGGCATATTTATCAATGCCATCATCGATTTCGTGATTGTTGCTTTCGTGATTTTCCTGGTGATCAAAGCGATCAATAAGATGAAAAAACCAGAACCCGTTTCAGCCCCATCTACCAAGGAATGCCCTCGTTGTTTGTCAGCCATTCCCCTTAAAGCGACCCGTTGCCCACATTGCACATCCGATCTATAAAAGCATTTTGCAATAAGCCGGCGGCGGTTCTTGACGTCGCCGGTATTTTTATTAATCAAACTACATGATAAGATTCACTTGTTTTAATTTCACCTACTGAATTAACTTGAATTAATAATCGGAGTTTAACAAAAGTGATGCAAGATTGGCGGATCATTTTTTATGCAACCACCCTGGTCTTTTCCACAATTCTGTGTTTGGTGGTCTTTCTTCTGCTCTGGAAACGTAAAAAGATTCCGGGAGCTTTGGAACTATCGTTGTTGATGGCTTCGGTTGCGATGTGGGCTTCCACAACAGCAGTGGAGACACTGGTAATAACCATAGAAGAAAAGGTCTTCTGGTCGAAGGTCGCCTATTTTGGAATTGTGAGCACAGCACCCTTGTTTTTCCTTTTCGCTCTGCAGTACACTTCGATGTTACGAAAGAATTCTAAATGGATTTCGATGGGAATCTGGATAGTCCCGATCATCATTTTGGGACTTACTTTGACGAATGAGAGCCACCACCTTATATGGTCTGATTTTGAATGGGTACGGGGATCAACCATCCTCGTTTATCACCATGGGGTTGGGTTTTACATCAATATTCTTTACATATATGTATTGACCGCAATCGCCACCGGGGTTCTGGTAATAAATGCAATTCGAAATCGTTATGTGTACCGCCGTCAATCCATCACTTTACTGATTGGTGTACCAATCCCGATCGCCTGGAATATCCTTTATATATTGGGATTAAGTCCCGTAAGAGGAATGGATCTCACTCCGGTTGCTTTCTCTCTGACCGGACTGATTATTGCCTGGGGTATATTCAAAACGAAATTATTTGACCTGTCTCCGATGGATAGCGAGTTCATCATAGAAAACATCGGTGACGGGGTAATTATATTGGATTCTCAGAACAGAATTGTTGAGATCAATCCCGCAGCGCAAAATTTATTTGAGGTAATGCCGAAAGCAGCTATAGGCAATGAGCTGTTCGAAGTAATCCCACTATTGAGGCACCGATATATTCAAGAAGAACAACATGTTCCCCTGAGTGCAGAATTGGAGATGAAGTCTGGTTCGCGTTTTCTTGAATTCCAATGCCATAAGCTTTTCAAAAAGAATAAAACCTATTTTGGGCAGGCAATCATTCTACGGGATATTACCTCACGGAAGTTGGCTGAAATTGGATTACGGGAGAGCGAGCTGAGGTATCAGGAATTGATCGAACAGGCGGCATTACCGGTAATTATTGTCGATCAACGCTCCCTGGAAATACTCTTCTATAATCGGCGGGCGAGTTCTTTGCTTGATATCAATAATCGATACAACCGGGGATTAAAGATGGAGAAATATTTCCCGGATAAAAATGAGATCCATGAGATATATAAACACGCCAAGCAACATGGATTATTATCAGATTACGAGGTCCAGATGACCACCCAGGTAGGACGGGAAATTTGGGTTGTGATCTCTGCCAATCTGACCCATTATGAGAATCGGCAATGTTTATTCTTATCTTTCAACGATATCACTCAGCGCAAAGAAGTGGAAGAATCGGAAAAACAGGAACGTATATTCGCAGAAGCGTTGAGCGGAAGCATCTCCGCGTTAAGTAGTACATTAAATTTTGAGGAGGTCCTGGATCGGATTCTGATAAACCTGGAAAAAGTCATTCCGAATAATCACGCCAATATCATGCTGGTTGGAGAAGATGGAGCCGCGAAGATCGTACGGGCACGCGGTTATGATGCGGAATTATTGGAAAAATTGGTATCACAAGTACATTTAATCGTTTCGGAAACACCCACTCTTCATCGTATGGCCACCACTGGCGCGCCGGTTGTTGTTATGGACACGAAAACTGATCCGATCTGGGTTCAAAGGATTTCCTCTTCTTGGATCAGATCCTACCTGGGCGCACCCATCCATATTAAGGGAAAAGTAGTTGGATATATCAATCTAGATAGCGACCAGCCAAATATGTATACCCGAATCCACATCGAGAGATTGGAACTATTTGCCGGGCAGGCAGCCATCGCGATTGAGAATGCCCGTCTATTCGAGAAAGTGGAACAGATGGCGATTTTGGATAATCTAACCGGATTATTTAACCGGCATCATTTTTTCGAATTAGGCGAGAGAGAATTCGAACGATATAAGCGCCATAAAAACCCGTTCTCGCTGATATTTCTGGATTTAGATCACTTCAAAGAGGTAAATGATCACTACGGGCATGCAACGGGTGATCGGGTATTGCAGAATGTTGCATCAGTTCTTTCGAGTTCGCTTAGAAAGATGGATATATCAGGAAGAATTGGGGGCGAAGAATTCATCTTGCTCCTACCTGAAACGGATATGCAACGAGCACTATTGGTTGCCGAGCGAATTCGGAGGAATATCGCCGAGACGAGGACCCATGTCCAAGACATGGATATATTCATAACGGCCAGTCTGGGAGTCATTACCATGTCTGACCAATACCCATCCCTTCAAGCTCTGATCTCTGCCGCGGACCAGTCAATGTACCAGGCAAAAGTCGATGGAAGAAACCGGGTATTTGATTCTCCCTGATCAATTCATCTCACTTTTTGCATATCCACCCACATTGCTGAAGGTATAATTGGCTGAGAGGTCTGGGATGGTGGAAAAATCCATATTTCAAAAGATGTTCATTAAGCCCGGGATGAAAATCGTGGTGCTTAATCTTCCAGAGGAACTGACGCCGTTATACTCCACTATCGATCCTGATATTATTCGAGTGGAAGTTCCTGAGAAGAATCTGAACGTAATCCAATTATTTGTTTATAACCAATCTGACCTTGAAACCCAACTGATCACTTATGAGCACTACCTGAAAAAGGACGGCTCATTTTGGATTTGTTACCCAAAACAAACCTCAACCCTCAAATCGGATATTCACCGTGATACCATCTGGAAGTTCACCGGTAATTACCATCTTAAACCGGTCGCTCTGATCGCGATCAACGATACCTGGAGCGCCCTTCGATTAAAACGAGAACTATAAGGATTCCCAACCATCTATGACAACCTACTCTGAGATATTTGAACAACCGGCAGTTTTGCAAAAACTACTAAAAACCCAGCGTTTAAAAGTGGAACAGATCGCCGCAGAAATTGTCAAGAGAGACATCAACTATGTTTTTCTGGTCGCCCGGGGAACGTCTGACAATGCGGGTCGGTATGCGAATTACCTGTGGGGAGCGCACAACCAGATCCCCATGGCATTGGCTACGCCTTCCCTGTTTACAATATATGAACAACCGCCCACCCTACGAAACGCTCTCGTTGTGTCCATATCCCAATCTGGCAAATCACCGGACCTAATCAGTGTGGTGAAAGAAGGGCGAAGACAGGGCTGTCCAACTTTATCAATCACCAACGCGCCCGATTCTCCACTGGCGGAAGCCTCGGATTTTGTACTGGATATCTGCGCTGATATTGAGATAGCTACCGCAGCTACCAAGAGCTATACCGCGGAATTGATGGCAGTCGCCATGATTTCAGCCGCATTATCTGGTGAACCCCAACGTTGGCAGGAATTGGAAAAGGTAAGCGGTTGGGCGGAACAAGTCCTCAGGCAGGATGAGATGATCGCTCGGCAGTCGCTTCGATACCGGTATATGCAGCGATGTGTTTCATTGGGGCGGGGATTTAATTACTGTACCGCATTCGAATGGGCGCTCAAGATGAAAGAGATGGCATATATCGCGGCTGAGCCTTACTCAACGGCTGATTTTCTGCACGGTCCCATCGCGCTGGTTGAACAGGGTTTCCCGGTGATGGCAGTCGCTCCATCAGGAAAAGTATTCAAGACAATCCGGGATCCGCTCAAGCAGATGATGGATAAATATAAGGTCGAGCTGGCTGTCATCTCAGATAATGAGGAGCTGCTGGGAATGGCCCAGATGCCTATTCCATTGCCCACAGGTATCCCGGAATGGGTATCTCCGATCATATCCATAATTCCCGGGCAATTATTTGCCTATCATTTGACTCGCCATCGTGGAATTAACCCGGAGGCGCCCAGAATTATTACAAAAATTACGGAGACGAATTAATTATTCCATCTGATTGAGGTGTGCTTATGTCGGAAATTGCCATCATCACCGATTCGACCTGCGATATCCCGCAGACCTACCTGGAACAATATGATATTCAAGTGGTTCCGCATACCATCGTCTGGGGGGATGACCAATATCTCGATCGGGTGGACATTCAACCGGAAGAGTTTTACCATCGAATTGAAACACAAAAAACCATTCCCACCACATCTCAGGCAACTGAGGTTCAATTCCTCCATGCATATATGGATGCGATCTCTCGAGGGTATCAACAAATCATCGTAATCACTCTTTCCAATCGGCTGAGCGGCGCTATCCAGTCTGCAAGAAACGCCGCGAAATTAGTGCAGATACCCATCCATATTATCGATTCGCTGGGGGTCACGATGGGTTTGGGATGGCAAGTGCTGGCAGCTGCCCGGCTGAGACAAATGGGTGGCACAGTCCAGGATATTCTGACCAAGGTCAACGAGGTTCGAAAAACCATTTCCGTATATGTGGGGATGGACACTGTAGAATTTGTCCGCCGTGGAGGCAGGATTGGTGACGCCGTTAGGCTGATCGGGATGATGATGAACATCAAACCTGTTGTGCGGGTCAACAATGTGAAGGGATTGGTAGAAGAGGTAGGGCTTGCACGGACGTATCATAAAGCAGTTGAGTTGATGTACTCCAAATTCTTCGAGACGATGGATTTGTCAAAGAAACTGCATATTGCTGTATTGCATGGAAATGCCTACGAAGAAGCGGAAAGACTGGTTAGCCGAATCAGGGACGAATTCCATCCGGTTGAAATTCTTTCCAGTATTACGGGACCCGTTCTTGGGATCAACACCGGACCGAGAGCGTTGGCATTAGCAGGTTATGTGGAAGAATAAACCCCTTTTCCAACTTTACGAATCAACCAAATCAGTTGCTCAAATGTGAATATCTGATGAAGATCACCGCTTGAAAAGCGGTGTGATTTTTGTCGGATGCTATAATTTTGGCATGGCAACCATTTTAATCATCGAAGATGAACCGGAACTCGTAAAGGTAATTCAATCTTACCTGGAGAAAGCCGGATTTCGGGTCTTATCGGCCGGACGAGGAAACACCGGACTTTCCTTATGGGAAAGCCACCAACCCGACCTGGTAATTCTGGACCTCAACCTGCCCGGCATGGATGGATTGGATGTAGCCAGAGCGATCCGGAAGACAAAGGATACTCCCATCATCATCCTGACGGCACGGGTGGAAGAACCAGACCGCCTGGTCGGTCTCGAACTGGGGGCGGATGATTATGTCACCAAACCATTCTCTCCCCGCGAAGTGGTTGCCCGAGTAAAAGCGGTTTTGCGGAGAGTGAACCATTCTGAACGGATCGCCCAGACGATCATCGTCGGTGGAATAAAGATCGATCTGGATAGCCATGAAGTGTCCCGAGACGGAGAATTAGTAGAACTCACTCCGACCGAATTTTCGCTCCTTTCCGTTTTAATGGCACATCCCGGACGGGTCTATACCCGAATGCAGTTACTGGAAGCAACCCAGGGTATATCTTATGAAGGGTATGAACGGACCATAGACGCGCATATCAAGAATCTTCGGGCGAAAGTGGAAAAGAATTCCCACGAACCGGAGCATGTCGAAACGGTATTCGGGCTGGGCTACCGGTTCCGACGGATCGAGAACGGTCCGAAATGAGGATTCGATTACTTTTCGCGATGTTACTGGTTGTGGTGGTGACTGTTTTCAGCATGGGCGCGTTCGCAGTCTTCTCCACCACCCGGGAAGTGACACGCTATGTCTCCCGCGGGGGGATGATGGGTTTAAATGACCTGGTATCCAACCTGGAGGAATATTATCAACAATTTGGAACCTGGACCGGGGCGGACCGCCTACTCGTAAACCATATGAATATGAGCGGTCAAAACCGGATGGGTATGGGAGCGGGACCACAACAGCAAAACCTGGATGGCGCTCCGACCCATTTGATACTGTCAGATGGCAATGGACTCATCCTGGTAGACACTCTACCCGAGGCAAATCGGCTTAAGTTATCGAAACTGGAATTATTCAGGGCAATCGGACTCAACCAGCGGAACGGCAAGCTGGTCGGCTACCTTTATTCCGAAAACCTGTCCACTTTTCAGCCTGAGCTTGTGCGACCATTGATCCTAAAACTGAACACAGCGGCAATGCGGGCGGGCTTGATCGGTGGAGGGATTGCTCTGCTGCTATCGCTTTTATTGGGGTATTGGTTCATGAAGCCGGTAACCGTCCTTTCACATGCGGCCGCCGCCCTGGGGAAGGGTGACCTGAGTCAGCGGGTACCGGTCCATGGAAATGACGAACTGACCCGGTTGGGTGAGACCTTCAACACGATGGCGTCCACCTTGCAGAAAGCGGAACAGAGCCGCAAGAATATGACCGCGGATATCGCGCATGAGCTGCGTACGCCGTTATCGGTGCAGCGGGCGGGAGTCGAAGCGATGCTGGACGAAGTGTATCCGATCAACCGGGAAACCCTTGAACCGTTGCTGGAGCAGAATCTGTTGCTAACCCGGCTGGTTGACGATTTGCGTCTGTTAGCCCTGGCCGATGCAGGAGAGCTCCCGATGGAGATGGTGGAGGCCAACCTGGCAGGAATTGCTGAGCGGGTGGTTGGACGGTTTCAATCGCGAGCCGGGCGAGACCAAATCGATATTCACTTCACCAGCCAGGCGGATATTCCACTCACGCAGGCTGATCCGATCCGGGTCGAGCAGATCCTGACCAACCTGATCGGAAACGCGTTGAAGTTCACACCTGCAGCCGGTACGGTGAGCGTGGGTGTGACCAGCTCGAAAGATTCTATCGAAATAAAGATCGCAGATAGTGGGCCGGGTATTCCAGACGATTCGTTAGCCTACATCTTTGATCGATTTTACCGGGTGGATAAGAGCCGCAGCCGCGAAGAAGGCGGGAGCGGTTTGGGGCTGGCCATCGCCAGGCAATTGGCGCGGGCTCAGGGCGGTGATATCTACGCGCAAAATATGACGGGTGGCGGGGCTGCGTTCACCTTCCAGATTCCAATCAAACACGGATAAGCGAAATCGTGGGCAAAGCAGGGCTATGTCAGCCCTGCTTTGATCTTGATATTTGATCAGCGAAAATACTCTTACCCGAGTTGTTCCACCAGGTAATTCTGGATGCCCATCTGGGCGATCTGATCCAACTGTGCTTCAAGCCAATCGAGGTGTCTCTCTTCATCTTTGAGGGTGGATTCGAATAGTTCGCGGGTTCCGTTATCCCCCTGTTCGACACAGAGTTTGATGGCGGCGTTATAAGCGGCAATGGCTCCCACTTCGGCGGCAAGATCGTTCTTGAGCTGAGTGTGGACATCCGCGCCGATGGCGATCTTGTTGAGCTTGCTGACGGTGGGGCTGCCATTCAGAGAACAGGATCCGGTCGATCAGGGCTTCGGCATGTTTCATCTCTTCGATGGCGCGTTTCTCGATCAGTCCGTGCAGCTTTTCATAACCCCAGTTATTACACATGCCGGCATGCACCATATATTGATTGACGGCCGTCAATTCATCGGCAAGCTGTTCATTCAGCACTTTCAATACGAGTTCAGACCCTTTCATATATACCTCCCAATATTCTTGTGTCGTTTTGTAATGAAATGAGATTTATTCGAAAAAAAAAATAAATCATCCAATAGTTCTTCCTCCCTTAATTATATGGAGAAGAGGCGGCATTATCAACCTGTCAGAAGTGACAAATTCTATAATTGAACAATTATTTGTTTCGTTAAATAATCCGTGAGTATCTACTGGATAGGAAGGTCTGGGATAGACGATATGGGGCTGTCCCATTTGGGACAGCCCCGCTGATCAAGTTTATTCTGGACCCAATTATAGGTTAAAGAATCACTTTGTTGCCATCGATCACCATCAAGTTCGTGTTACCCGGAAGTGGGGATTTCTCAAATTGCCATACCAGGTGCTGTTGGTGAGCTTGGCGGTGAAACCCAAACTTACGAGCCCATCGGGATTCAGATCGATATAGAATCCGGTCCAATTATTGTTGAGGGCGGATGAGTTGTTGATGAAAACATTGTTCGGGGTCCAGATATCGAATCCACTGAAGCCATTTCCGATCGAGCAAGAATTGTTGACGGTCACAACACCATCCGACTTCAACCAGTTACCAAACATACCGTTCGAACGCGCATAGACAGAGTTCAGTGTGACTGCAGCCGGCAGAAGCGCCCCGTATTATTGATGTCAATACCCGATTTTGAATTTCCAACCACTTCCAAACCCGTCACCGTCACTGTGCCATTCGACGCGATGAGAACACCGTTCCCTCCATTGTATAGAGCAAAGTTGGTTCCCTTGCTATTCAACAGGGTAACCGTTCCCTTTCCATCGGTATTGTCTAAGGTTCACCCCGTCTCCGCCGTTGCCGATCGACGCCACCTTGTTGACCACGATATTACCGAGGGCATCCACTTTGAGACCGTCGCTTCCATTGCCGTCCACGCTGATGTCTGACAGGGTCAACACAGGCACAATGGCCGGACCCGCAATCTGGCTCATCCATACACCATTCCCCGTGTTGTAGCGGGATACGATCGTTGTGGCAGTAATACCGCTTTTGGTGAAGACTGACATCCCATCCAGGGTGTTATTGATGGTTTCGATATTGGTCAGGGTGATCAATCCGGTTCCCGCCGAATTGGCGGAGTTATCGAGGTAGATCCCATACGCATCGCCAATCGGATTTCCATCTTCATCGCGAGGTCCATTGTCATTGGCGCGGACCTTAACCAGGGTGATCTTCCCGTTGCTGTACACATACAGACCGTCCGATCCATTTCCACTAAACTCATTCCAGCTATTGACGGGTTGGATGGTCGTGAAAGAGCTAAGCGCAGAGACATCGGCACCAACCCCCTCATTTCCCCAGGCGCCCACATTATTGAAAGTGACAGCTCCACCGGTCGCAATATCAATTCCATCCTCGAAATTGTCATTACTCCAGACGCTGGTCAGAGAGACTGGTCCGTTGGAGCGGATGTATACTCCGTCCATGCCAGAATTGTTTACATCCACATTGGTCAAAGTCACACCGGTTGTGGTTGCACCTGTATCATTGTTAATTCTGGTACCCATGCCGCCATTTCCGCTGAGATGACTGTTTTTCATGGTAACTGTGCCATCGGTGATGATGGTTAAGCCATTTTGATCGTTATTATGGAAGTTAAGATCGGTCAGAATCACGCCGGGAGAGGTGCTCGTGGATGTTGTGTTATCCACATGGAGACCTTCCTGGCGGCTGTCATTTAGTTCCATGTTTGCCAGGGTAACCAATCCGCTCGACAACACAACCACATTCGTGCCGCTGTTGTTGCTGTTCCAGGGATGGTAAGTGGTGGTGATCGTTACCGGGGCATTAATCCCGTCGCGATTGTAAACATAGATCCCGTTGGCGGCGCTTTCATGAGGATCAAACGATGGTTCAGTTGGACCTTCATAGATGGAGATGTCATACCCAAGGCCATCCCAGCTATCGGTCTTGACCTGAATCCGATATTCCCCGTCTGCGGGAAGATCGATCAGGCTCAATTCCACATAACCGTTAACCCCTTCCGCTTGCGCGAACCAATTCCCATTTGAATCGAACACCACCACGGTTGGGGTAAAGTTGATTGAATTCACCTGGATGGTGACATCTTCATCCTGAAGACCATTAAAGAACCAGGTCTGATCAGGGCTCATGTTATCCACCCACTGGTCGCCGTATTCGATCAGATAATAATTGGCGGAATTGTTGTTGGCTTCTGCGTTCGTGATTGTTACTGCGCCTCTGCTCTCGACAAAGAGACCGGTCTCGCCGTTGTTGGACGTGTACACATTCGATATTGTGACAGGTTTAGACGGGAGAGGACCATACGGGTTCATAATGTATGCGCCATAGGCATAATTGCCGCTGGCAGAGCCGTTCTTCCAGATCACGGCGCCTTTGGTAGATATAAATAACCCGTCATAATTGTTATCCGCGTAGACTTCGCTCAAGGTGATCCCACCAGATACCATCGTCATTGATCAAGTAGGCGCCAGCTGCGTAATTACCCCGGGCTTCCACCCTGGTGAGGGTGATGAGCCCGTTCGCCTGGATATGGATCCCATCTTCGTTGATGTCTGATCCATTATCGAAGACTTGAGCGAATGAACTGGCAGTCCCGGTTACGGTGACGGCTCCAAGACCGCCCGTTGCCATAATACGAATTCCTTCATCCTGGTTTTCACGCGCCTGGTGGACTGTAACACTCACCGGCCCATTGCTTATGATCGATAACCCATCATAACCGCTGCGTGAGAAGGAATTGCCCCAGCTCCAGATGTCATTGTAATCAAATCCGGCTCCCCAGGTCCCGGTCGATTTGATGGTCACCCCGGCCGTTCCGGTGGAGTTATCGATCAGGACGCCGTAGTCGCCATTTTCGGTGGCATTGATGTTCGTCAGGGTGACCGCGCCATTGGTGCGAATAAACAAGCCGTCATCCCCGTTGTAAACAAAGAATGCAGCAGGTGTACCAGAGCCCGTATTTATGGTTACTCCCGCCGTCGTTCCAGCTATCTGGTTATTCAAAATCACACCTGTACCGCTATTGTCCATTGCCACAATGTTGGTGAGAGTGATGGCGCCTTTGCTGTTAATTTCGAGACCATTCTCTGCCTCAGGGTCAGAATCGTCCCTGTTGAATCTAAAATCGGCGCTCGAAATCGTCACTGCCACGCCCGCGGCTGTCCCAGGGGGAACATTGTTGATTATCGCCCCCGTCCCGCCATTATTATGGACCGTAATGTTCGAGATGGTGACGACTCCCCGCGATTGGATTTCCAACCCGCCGCCTGCATTATTCCAGAAGCCATTTACGGTAGTAGCCGGGACCATCACTTTGATCGTCACCGGAGCGGCTGTACCAGCGGATGAGTTATTGATATACCCACCTAAATTCGAATTGTCGTGAGTGTCTGTGTTGATGATACTGATCGGACCCAGGGCAGTAATATGGTACCCATCTCCGCCATTATTGCGGATATCATTGAAGACCGTGCCGACATTGGTCAATGTGACCGCACCGGTGCCCTGCGCGTTGATAAACACACCATCTGTGGAATTTTCGGCCGCACTGAAGTCGGTCAATGTCACTGCGCCTCGAGTTAAGATAGCAAATCCGTAGTTATCTTGGTAGGCATCACTATTTGTCACAGTGACGGACGCAGGTGTTGGAGCGTACTGATTGTCGAGATAAAACCCCGACCCGCCATAATTGAATCCGCTCCAGGAATTGGTGATGGTGATGGCGCCTTTGGTTGTGACATCGAATCCCCTGTACCCGTTATTCTCAGCGGCGGAGTCTTTGATGGTCACCGTGCCCGGACCGGGGTTGTCACAATAGATGTCGGAATCGAGCCAGTCGAAGCAGCCCAGAATACTTAATCCGGTGATCCCATTATTCTAACACGGCGATGTTATTCCCGGTGAAAGAGGTGTTGATCTCGCTTGTTACACCATTCCAGCCGTTGTCTGAGGCGACCACATGATCGAAGGATACGATGTTCGCATCGATGTACAGACCATCCCCGCCACCATCCTGACCGTTATAGTTGAACACGCTGTTTTTGACGCTCACCGTGGATGTCCGGGCAAAGATCATGGCGCCTGAGGCGGTTTTTCCTGTATCTTCATCAATATATCCGTTGTCACTGGCTTCAACCCCGTAGAGGGTGACTGCACCGTTGGTCGACCAGACCCGCAAACCGGTCTCCATGGGGTCAATATCGTCAGAATCGGACCAGCCGTCAGCGATATTCTGCATGTTATGATTGAATTCGCTGTTCGTGACCTTGACGGTTCCAGAACTCACCGTGATCAGCGCCCCGTTATAGCCATTGTTGTTGGCTGCTACCCGATTCAATTCCACGTTGCCGGCTTGCCCGGTCACCACGATACCGATGCCATCCTGCCCCATGGATGTAGCGTTGACATCCACGAGTTGGATCAGACCTTTATTCCCGGCGAATGTAATGGCAGCCTCGTTTTCATCGATGGAATCAGTAAAGACCGACATATTATTGATGGTAAAACCGGTGGGCATTCCGAACACCGAAATCGTGCCGTAGAGCATCACGTCATCCGGTGAGTCTCCTGTGCCTACCAGTGAAAGCAATCCTTTAACGCCAGGTGCCATGCCGTTGACGAGCACGTCTTCCTTGTAATCCTCATCCACATCATCCACCGATTCGATGTACAGCTTGCGATCAGTAGGGGTGAGGTTATGACTTTCCATGTAATCGAGTGCCGCCTGGATGGGGTCAAGGCAGCTGCTTACTCCAGGCCCGGATCGCAATCGTCATGGGTAAAGGTGTACTCGACTCCGCCGACCTTGAATGAAGGATCGCCTTCCACTACGCCAAGGCTCGTGTCCCGGGCTGCCATGGGCGTAGAGGTTCCGCTGGAATCAGCCAGGACCAGTCCGGCATCCGCCACGGCAGTGGTGACTTCCTGCACGGTCGGTTCGTCGACCGACGCGGGTGCTTCCTCGACCGGAGAGGGTTTCTCCACCGTTGGAGGTGCGTCCGTCTGCGGAGGAGCGGTGACTTCCTCCACAGCCGGTGGATCCGCTGGCAGACTGTCATCAGCCGAGACCGGTGACACCAGCATCAGTGCAAATACCACTGACAGACAAAGCAGGAACGGCAGATACCAATTCTTACAGGATCGAGCAGACATGTGTCCTCCTTGGGGACGTGACTGGATAACACAAAAAAGGTTGTGTGAATTTATGGATTTCAGGTCAGGATCTGTGAATTCCCCTCTTTTCTTGCCGCGAACTAAGTATTTCTGTTGTGAGTGTATGTACGACTCAATGTCCACCCAAATCTCATTATAGGCATATCTTTTCCGAGCACAAGCGGAAACGAGCCGCGTTAATAAACCGGTAAGGATTCAAAAGGCTGCCCCGGGGTGGGACAGCCTTTTTACGATCATTGAATTACGTGAGTCATTGAAGTGTTCTGAAGCCTATAAGATGACTGGAGTCACATTACACTTCAGATTCTTATCGCCAGGTTCGGGTCTTCGCAGATTGCCGAGCCAGGTGCTGCCGGTCAGTTTCAAGGTCTTGGTGATATCAAGGAGATCGACATTGATACCGCCGCGATCATTGTTGATGGCAGAGGTGTTGTTGATGAATACATTGTTGTTCGTCTCGACATATATTCCGTCCCAGGTGTTCCCGAGGGACCAGGAATTGTTGATGGTGACGACCCCGAGCGAATACACGGAGATGCCATTGGCATATTCGAGCGTTTCACCATCTTCATCACGCGCACCATTGTTTCGTGCAAGTATGGAACTAAGGGTTACCGCAGCAGGTACGCTGCCATCATCATTCCAGATCACAACCCCATCCTGCGAATTACCCAACGCTTCCACACCGGTGACATTTACTGCTCCGTTCGAGTAAACAGCCAGACCATACTCGCCATTGAAAATTACGAGGTTCGGTCCTTTGGTGTTCAGTACGGTGACGGTCCCCAAACCATCTGCATTGTCGAGGGAAGCGCCAATACCGCCATTCATAAAAGCATTGACTTTGTTCAGGATAATATTTCCGCGCACTTCCACGAACAAGCCATCTTCGCCATTGTAGTTGGTGGTGATATCAGTCAGTGTGATGACTGGTGCGAGGACTGGTCCGTACACCTGAAGGAGTTGGATACCAGAGCCGTTGTTATTTTCGGATAACGCGCCAGTGAAGGTCACGCCGCTGGTGGTGGTGATGTAAAGACCATCCTCGGTATTGCCCTGTGTTATCACGTTTGTCAGGGCGATGGGGGCTGTGCCAAGGACGTTTTCGTCGTTATCCAGATAGACACCGTTCGCGTACATGACGATGATACCCTCATCGTTCCGCCTGCCGTTATCATTGGCTCTCACCTGGGCGAGGGTGATCTTGCCAGCGGCTTCCACATACAAACCGCCCATCCCGTTTTCGCTAAAGTTGTTGTAGCCCAAACCAGTTGCGGGTTTGACGATCGTAAAGGTGCTGTTGGTGTCGACGTAGGCGCCAAAATCATTATTCCGCTGCGCATCGACTTTATTGAAGGTTACCGCTCCATTGGTAATGACCACAATACCGGAATGACCGCTTCCATTCTGGAAGACATTGGTCAGGGTCACCGCGCCATTGGAATGGATGTTGATCGCATCATGCCCGGTCCGGTCGACGTTAACCGAGGTCAAGGTCACGCTGCCGGATTTGACCCGTGTTGTCGATGGAGTAACCATAGCCGCCGCTTCCACCCGAACTGCTGGTCTTGATCACGACCGCGCCGTTGGAGTAGATCTCCACCCCGTTGAGATCATTCTCGAAGAAATTGACATTGGTAAGGGTAACTGCTCCAGAACCGTTATTGTAACTGTTGTCGATGTAAAGACCATCCTCGCGGCTGTCATTCAAATCCATATTGGTCAGGGTAACAGCACCGCTGGCTAAGATGTAGTAGTTGGTTTTGCTGTTGTTCCCATTCCACATGGATGAGGTATTGGTGATGGACACTGGTGCGCTGACGCCAAAACGATTGTCGATGAGCATACCATGGGCATAGGATTCCTCCACGTCCCAGGAGACTGGTTCTGTCAATCCTTCGTATATGGAGACATCATAGGCGTAGGCATTCCATTCCTGGTTGGTGTTGATCCGGATATAGTATTCTCCATCAGCGAGATCTGCCGAGAGAGAGCTCGACAGATCCATCGCTGCCATCTGCAAAATCCGATCGAATTCCAATCGAGATCGAAGACAGTTCAACAGATGGGTTGAATTTGTCGGAGTTCACTGCGATGGTGACATCGTCACCCGACTGCGCATCGAAGATCCAGGTCTGGTCATCGCTCAGGTTGTCCAGCCACTGCTCGACCGTACTCGATCACATAGTAGTTGGCTGAGTTGTTGCTGGCTTCGGTGTTGGTGATGGTGACCGCGCCTTTGCTTTCGACCCATAAACCGGTTTCATTGTTGTTGCTGGCACTGACATTGGAGATCGTGACCGGCTTTCCGATGCTTACGTTACTGTTAATGATCTCAGCGCCGTAGTTCCCATTTCCGAATGCGGAACCATTCTTCCAGATGACGGCGCCATGGCTATTTACGCTCAAGCCGATAGTAGTTGTTATCAAAGAAACCATCGGTGATTGTCACCAGTCCCGGTGCCAGCCGTATTATCCAGCAGGGCGCCAAAAGAGTAGTTTTCTTTGGCGTTTACCCGGGTACAGGGTGATGTTCCCCTTGGGAGAGGATGGTGATACCGTTATCGTCGATCGTCATTGCCGTTCTTCGATGACCTCTGCGTTGCGACCGATGCTTCCGGTCAGAGTAACCGCACCAGTACCATTGGATGCGTCGATATGGATCCCGGTCCAGCCATTGTCGCTGGCATTCGCCGAACGACACTGTCACAGCACCACGAGAAAGGATGGTCAATCCAATCTGGCCATTATTGGAATACCAGTTTTTCCAACGAGTGCCCGATTCTTTGATGGTCACGGCAGCGGTTCCACCCATGTTGTTGATGAAAAGACCATTGGAGAAGTTATCGTTCGCGTCAACGTTGGTCAGGGTGACCGCACCCCTGGTCAGGATGTTCAATCCATCGCCAAAGTTCCCGTTGAATGAGTTGCCCTGGGTTGGTACCGGACACTGTGATGGTCACACCGGCGGTACCGGCTGTGTTATCCAGGTTGGCTCCATTGCCATCATTCCCTTGCGCATAGACATTCGTCAGAAGGAGTGCTCCCTTGGAGATGATATCGACGCCATTCAGGTCATTGCCGTTAAAGCCAACCCCGCTGAGGGTTACCCCGGCTGTTCCGGTCGGGGAAACATTATTGACAAACAAGCCATTCCGGCGGTTATCATTCAAATCCATATTCGTCAGGGTAACCAGACCTTTCGAAACAACAAACACACCCGTCCCGCTATTATTCCCGTTCCAGATATTGCTAGCATTGGTGATGGATACGGGGGCATTTCCCATGGAGTTGTCGATATAGATCCCAGTCGCGTTTGAACTGATAATGTCCAAGGCGCCGGGGTGCTATTATCATCCAGCAGGGAAATCTCATAAGCAGATTGCTCCAGGGCTGGTCGGGGAAGATCTGAATTCCATAGTCACCAGCGGCAAGGTCTTCCAGTGAGAATGTGACAGCGCCATCCAACCCATCGGCGAAGTCAACATCATTCCAATTGCCGAATTCATCAATGGAGAAGATCCAGACGGAAGGCGTAAAGTTGATGGAATTGACATTGATCGTCACATCATCCAGATCATTCGCCGTGAAGAACCAGGTCTGGTTGTTATTCAGATTATCCAGCCATTTCTCTCCATACAAAATTCCGCTATTGTTGACGGAGTTATCGCTGGCCTGGACATTGCTGACAGTGACGGCGCCCTTCGAGTAGATGAGGAGTCCGCCTTCCCAGTTCTCAAAGAAACCATTGAAGGTCTCGACTGGCACATTCACTTTCACCGTTACAGGTGCGGCTGCTAAGTGCGGTACTGTTGTCGATGTATCCGCCATTGCCCCGGTTGTTCGTGCTGTCGACATTGGTAACGGTAACCGGACCTCTTGGAGAAGATATAGAAACCATTTCCTCCGTTATTGCGAGTGCTGTTAAATACTGTACCAAGATTGGTCAGGGTGACCGCAGCGGGAGTCCAGTTCATTGAAAATGAAGACGCCTTCCGCGAAGTTATCGTTGGCGTTGAAATTCGTCATCGTGACCGCACCGCGGGTTTTGAGATCGAACCCATGAAAACCGTTGTCATAGGAATTGGTGTTGGTCAGAGTAATGGTGGCAGGAGCGGTTGCCATCGAGTTATCCAGGTAATACCCGGATTCACCATTGCCTGCAAGATAAGTGTCCGTGATAGTGATGGCGCCTTTGGATATGATAGCGAATCCACTCCCGCCATTGCCGGTTGAGCTGCCCGTCTTGAGGGTAACGGTACCAGCGCCAGTACTATTACAAACGCCGTTGTCATCCCAATCTTGGCAAGCATCCACGAACACACCATGCGAACCGTTGTTTTCGAGAAACAGATTTGTCCCGTTCAGGGAGGTGTTGACATAACTGTAAATACCGTCCCCCCCATTATTTGAGGCGAGAATGTTTTGCAGGGTGACGATATTCCCACCAACAAAAAGACCGGTGTAGTCGTTATTCGTGAAGACGCTATTGGTCACGGTGACAGTGTTTGTCCAGCCGCTGATGCTAGCGCCGCTACCCCGGTTGTCGCTGACTTCGACGCCATTCAAGGTTGTCGAAGCCATCCAAGGCCAGATCACCAAACCGGTTTCATCTGCCTCCTGGTAATAGTTATAGTCCTCATCATACCAACCATCAAAACTCCATGAGCTGTCATAATCTCCCCAACCGTCATCCACATCCAGCAGGTTGTGGTTGAATTCGCTGTTGGTAACTTTAACGGATACCGGCGGAAGTCCAGACATCGATGATCGCGCCGTGATAACCATTGTTGTTGGCTTTGACCCGGTTGAATTCGACATTACCATAATGTCGTGCCACGGCAATACCGATACCATCCTGACCGAAGGCAGTGGCATTGACATCGACCAGTTGAACGAGACCCTTGTTCCCTTCAAAGTAAGATGGCTGCTTCATCAGAGTAGTCATTGAAAACAGACATATTCTGGATGGTAAACCCGGCCGGCATACTCGTAGACTGAGATGGAACCGTTGATCTGGACATCTTCCGGGGTTGCTCCCAGACCCACCAGCGCCAGCAATCCTTTGACGCCTGGTAGAGAGCCGATGACATATACATCTTCGTTGTAGGTGTCTGCTTCGATATAAAGCTTGCGGTCGGTCGGCGTGAGGTTATGACTTTCCATGTAATCGAGAGCCGCCTGGATGGGGTTGGAACAACTGCTTACTCCAGAACCCGGATCACAATCGGCTGCCGTGAAATGATACTCGGTCCCGCCCACCTTGAAGTAAGGATCGCCCACCACCACACCCAGGGATGTGTCGCGGGTCGCCATGGGCGCAGCAGTTCCGGAGGTGTCCGTCAGGACCAGCCCGGCATCCGCGACGGCTGTGGTGACTTCCTGCACGGTCGGTTGCTCGACCGGTGCAGGTTCTTCCACAGGTGGAGCATCCACCTGTGCAGGTTCGACTGTCGGTAAAGGTGCCTCAACAGGCGCAACCGTTTCCACAGGAGGAACGATTTCTTCCACCGGCGGTACAGATTCCACAACCGGCGGAGGTACGTCCGTCTGCGGGGGAGCAGTGACTTCCTCCACAGCCGGTGGATCCACTGGCTGACCGTCATCGGCCGAGACCGGCGATGCGACCATCAGCGCGAATACCAATGCCAGACAGATCAGGATTGGCAAGTACCAGATCTTACGATAATACCCAGACATAAAGCCTCCTTGGAGTAAATAAAAAATGGAATGATGGGAACGTGTGCGAGCACAGTCAGATCGGTTCGGATGTGACGGATTCCCCCTTTCGATAGCCCTATTCAAAAAGAATTTGGGAGAACAGAATAAAGAAATAGCCCACCCAAGTTCAATTATAGGTGGTTCATTTATCTGCGCAAGCGGATTAAGGCAGCGTTAATAAACGGGTAAGGATTCGATCGGAAATCAAAAGGCTGTCCCGTGTAGGGACAGCCTCTTTACTTACCTAAAGAAATGATTCTGGTTCAGATCCGAGTTACAAGATCACATAGTTCCCAATTACCATCAGGTTCCGGTCGCCCGAGTAGGGATCATCCCGCAGATTGCCCATCCAAGTACTGTTGGTGAGCTTCAGGGTGTAGATGATTGGATCAGGAATCGCCGGAACCATATTCACGTAGATCCCTGCCCAGGCATTGTTGATGGCATTGGAATTATTGATGAACGTATTGGCATACGTTACGATCAAAATCCCATCCCGGCTTGCGTTAAGTGGCGGGGTATCGTCCTGGCCATTGGAGACAGCCCAGGTGTTATTGACCGTGACCACGCCGTAGGAATGGATGGCGAGTCCGGTCAAGCCATTGCTACGCAGGAGCAGCGAATTCACAGTCACGGTGGCAGGCACACTGGCGGATGTATCATTCCAGATCACTACCCCATCCTGGGTATTACCGAGCGCTTCCACGCCGGTAACGTTCACCGCGCGATCTGATTCGATATTCAAGCCAACTCCACCGTTGAACCCAACGAAGTTGTATCCCTTGGTGTTCAAGACGGTGACGGTTCCATTGCCCTGGGTGAGGAGGTTGGCACCCGTTCCACCATTGCCCATTGAATTGAGTTTGTTCGTGATGATGTTACCGTACACATCCACGTACAGACCATCCATACCGTTGTAGTTCGTGGTGATATCGGTCAGGGTGATGACTGGAGCGAGGGCTGGTCCGGGCACCTGGTACAGCCGGATACCAAAGTTGATGTTCTCTTCAGCGTTCGCGCCGGTGAGGGTCACCGCGCTGGCTGTGGTGATAAAGAGACCATCCACGGTATTCCAACTTGTTTGCAGATTGGTCAGCGAGACAGGGGCGGTGCCGAAGAGGTAGGCGTCGTTATCCAGATAGATGCCATACGCGTAGGTATCGATGGTATCGTCATCTATCCACCAGCCGTTACCGTTGGCGTTCACCTTGGCGAGCGTGATCTTGCCGCCGGCTGTGACATTCAACCCGTCGAGCATGTTATTACCGAAACTGTTACCCCCAACTGCTGGTTGGATGATCGTAAAGGTCGAGGGAGTCACGACGAGCGCGCCATATCCCATGTTTCCGTATGCATTCACTCCATTGAATGTGACTGCGCCGAGGGTGGTCAGATCCAAGCCGGTACCATAATTACCACTACTATAGACAGTGGTTAAGGTGAGGGCGCCTTTTGAGGATACCAGGATGCCAGTATCACCGTTTACGTTGACGTCGAATCCGGTCAGGGTGACAGGAGCGTTACCGCTGTCGTTATCGAGGTTATACCCGTAACCACCATTTCCGTTGGCATTACTGCCTTTGATGACGATCGCGCCATCGGTGTAGACTTCCGCGCCTGATCCGTCATTATTGTAGAAATTGACATTGGTCAGGGTCACACCTGGAGAGGTGAGACCAACGGTGGTGTTGTCAATCAACAGCCCGTTTCCGCTGCTGTCGTTGAGGTCCATGTTCGAGAGGGTGACCGCGCCGCTGGATAATACAATGATATCCGTGGCGCTGTTGTTGCCATTCCAGGTACCGTAGGTATTGGTAATGGAAACCGGAACATTGATACCTTCGCTGTTGTCTACAAAGATCCCGCTGGCTTCGTTGGAGTATTCATCCCAATCCGAGGGAGCGGTTGGACCATCGTAGATGGAGATATCGTATCCCAACCCGTCCCAGCCCATGTCGGTTAAGAGATGGATCTGATACTCACCGCTGATCAGCCCTGGCAGAGTGAAGGTCACGGAAGCCGATCCTTCAAAGCCATCAGCCCCGTCGATATAATTCCCATCGGAATCGGTGATATAGAAGGACGGAGTGAAGTTATCGGAATCGACCGAGATCGTGACACTCTCACCGCCAGTACCGGCGAACCACCAGGTCTGGTCATTGCTCATATTGTCGTGCCAGGTCTGGCCATACTCGATCTCATAGTAGTTGGCGGAGTTGTTGTTGGCGCTCACATTGGTGATGGTGACAGCGCCTTTGCTGATGATCGTAAGTCCGGTTTCGCCATTCTCATTGGCTTCCACATTCGAGATCGTGACCGGTTTACCGGGCAGGACGTCCACCAGATTGTTGATGAACGCACCAGCCTCATAGTTATCCCAGGCGGAACCATACTTCCAGGTGACTGCGCCAGAGGTAATGATGGATAATCCGCTGCGGTTGTATTCGAACAAGGCATTGGTGAGGGTCACGGAACCGGTTCCCGGATAATTGACAATGATCCCACCGAAGTCCCCGTTTTCAGAAGCGTTCACATAACTAAAAGTGACATTCCCCTTACTGAAGACGTTTATTCCGCTGGATCCGTTTCCAAAGGCATCACCCCAGGTAGCCGGGTTGCCTAACAATGACACGGTGCCTGTTCCGGAAGTGTTGTCGATGATGATTCCGTTGTTGCCATTGTAGGATGCCAGGTTGTAGGTAACACTGACAGCACCGTCGGTCAATATGACCAGCCCATTACTGTCGTTATGAGAGAAGGAGCTGCCATACGACCAGAGGTCGTCAAGATTTATACCCATACCCCAGTTGCCGGTTTCCTTGATCGTAACCCCGGCAGTTCCGGTGCGATTGTCGATGAATGCTCCCATTTCATCATTGCCCGAGGCATTGATGTTGGTCAGGAGGACCGCGCCGTTGGTCTGGATGAATAAACCATCTTCCGCATTCCAGAGGAAGTAGTTGCCGCGATTGGTGCCGGCGTTGATGGTCACGCCCGCGGTACCAGCCATGTTATTTAAGACGGCACCTGTTCCAAAATTCTCAGTGGAGCTGACATTCAGCAGGGTGATTGCGCCCTTGCTGATCACAACCAAACCATCTTCGGTGGTCAGATCGTCTCCATCGTTATTCATGAAGAAGTCGCTATCTGAAATGGTCACAGCATTACCGGCGGCTAATCCCGGGGGAATATTGAATATGAAGGCTCCGGTTCCGCCGTTATAGTCAGCGGACATATCGGAGATGGTGACGGTACCGCGCGAGAAGATCTCCACGCCACCTTCGCCATTAGCCGAATAGCCGTTCCAGGTCGTGGCAGGTACATTTACCTTGATGGTAACCGGTGCGGCTGTTGTCGCCCCGGAGTTATCGATGTAGGCACCCAAACCGCCATTTTCATAGGTGTCGGTGTTGATAATGGTGATGGCGCCCTTGGAGATGATAGAGAGACCGTTCTCGCCGTTTCTGGCGGTTTCGTTGAAGGCGGCTCCGGTATTGGTCAGGGTGACTGTGCCAGTGCCAGTATTATTGCAAACACCATCATCATCCCAATCGATACAGGTGTTCACATACAATCCGCCCAAATCGTTATCGCTGCCATGGAAATTATTCAGGGTGACGGCGCCGCGGGAATAGATCTCATACCCGTCTTGACCGTTGTCATAGGAATTGGTATTGGTCAGTGTGATGGCGGCCGGTGCGGTAGCCATTGAATTATCCAGGTAATATCCGGATTCACCATTGCCAGCGAGATAGGTATCCGCGATGGTGATGGCACCCTTGGCAAGTATGTTGTAACCATTCCCCCCGTTTTCGGTTGAGCTGGACATCTTTAAGGCTACGGTACCAGTGCCTATATTATTGCAAGTACCATCATCATCCCAGTCCCAACACGTGTCAACTTCGACTCCAGACCAGCCATTTCGCTCAGCGTAGATCTGGTTTCCGGTGAATGAGGTCTTTGCTTCGGCGTATACACCGCGCATGACGTTATCGCTGGTCAGGATGTTTTCCAATGTGACGGTGTTGCCCATGATCCAGAGACCATCTCCCCACCAGTCAACCAGACATCCGTATTGTTATTCTCGAACACGCTGTTTTTAACAGAAACGATCGAGTTATATCCATAAATATCGAATCCATCGCCGTCATTATTGGATGCGGAAACCCCGTTGACAGTTATCGGGCCATTTGTAGAGATACTCACGCCGGTATAGTCGGCATCTTGATAGTAAGTTCATCTTCATCCCACCAACCATCAAAGCTCCATGGGCTGTCAAAATCTCCCCAGCCATCATCCACATCCAGCAGGTTGTGGTTGAATTCGCTGTTGGTAACTTTAACGGAACCGGTGGAAGACCAGACATCGATGATCGCGCCATGATAGCCGTTGTCGTTGGCTTTGACCCGATTGAGTTCGACGTTACCTTGATGGGCGAATACGGCGATACCGATACCATCCGTCCCACTGGCGGTGGCATTGACATCAACCAATTGAATCAGACCTTTATTCCATCCGAAGTAAGATAGCCGCTTCATCAGAGTCGCCATTGAACACAGACATGTTCTGGATGGTAAACCCGGCCGGCATCTCGTAGACCGAGATCGAGCCGTTGATCTCGACATCTTCCGGGTAGTCGCCCAGTCCGACCAGGCCTAGCAATCCTTTGACACCCGGCAGCCAACCACCAATGAAGACATCTTCATTGTAGGTGTCCGCTTCGATGTAAAGCTTGCGGTCGGTCGGCGTGAGGTTATGACTTTCCATGTAATCGAGAGCCGCCTGGATGGGGTTAGGGCAACTGCTTACTCCAGAACCCGGATCGCAATCGGCTGCCGTGAAATGATACTCGGTCCCGCCCACCTTGAAGTAAGGATCGCCCACAACCACACCCAGGGATGTGTCGCGGGTCGCCATGGGCGCAGTAGTTCCGGATGGAGTCCACCAGGACCAGCCCGGCATCCGCCACGGCGGTGGTGACTTCCTGCACGGTCGGTTCTTCGACCGGTGCGGGTTCTTCAACAGGTGGAGCATCTCACCGCGCAGGTTCGACGTCGGTAAAGGTGCCTCAACAGGCGCAACCGCTTCCACAGGAGGAACGATTTCTTCCACCGGCGGGACAGATTCCACAACCGGCGGAGGTACGTCTGTCTGCGGGGGAGCAGTGACTTCCTCCACAGCCGGTGGATCCACTGGCTGACCGTCATCAGCCGAGACCGGCGACGCCATCAGCAGCGCGAATACCAATGCCAGACAGATCAGGATTGGTAAATACCAGATCTTACGATAATACCCAGACATAAAGCCTCCTTGGATTGTTGAAAATGAAACTAATGGGAACGTGTGTGAGAAAGGTCAAATCGGTTTGGATGTGACGGATTCCCCCTTTCGTTAGTCGTTTTCAAAATGAATTTGGGAGAACAAAATGAAAATAAAGCCCACCCAAGTTCAATTATAGGTGGTTCATACTCTTGCGCAAGTAGATTAAGGCTGCGTTAATAAACGGGTAATAAATAGCAGGGAGATCAAGGGGTAGGCGTGAGGGTGCTGATCGCCGGGGCTTTGGGTTTGAAGGTGGCGGTCATGGTGGCGCACTTATTACCGGTGCAGGGGTTCAGGTAGGCGCGGGCTTCCTCCACCCAGGCGGGAGTCAGCACCGATTCCGGCAGTTTGATCAGGCGTTTGTAAGCGTCGCGGGTGTTCTTATCCCAGCCCGCCAGGATGGAAGACTTCGCCTGGAGGTAGACACTTTCGGCGCGCTGTTTGTCCTCTGTCGCCAGGTCCTCCGCCCGCAGGAATTGATTGTAGGAATCGCCGTACCGTTTCAGCTGCATCAACGCCTGGGCGCGGTAAAAGACGGCTTCGTAATGGTTGTCGTCGATGTCGAGCGCTTTGGTCAGGTCTGCCAGGGCAGAAGCAAAATTGCCCAGCTTCAGGTTGGTCACCCCGCGGATATAGTAGGCGTCGAAGCTGTGGGTATCCATGGCGATCGATTTTTCCAGGTTTTCGATGGCTTTCGTCTCATCGCCAGCCACCCAGTACGCCTTTCCGACCAGTTCGTAGGCGTTGGCATCATACGGCTGGTAGGTCAGATAGGTCTGCAGCGGCTCAATGGAACTGTCGAAGTCTCCGCTGGCGATATACGACGCGCCTAACACAAGATAGGTGTCGAGCATGGTGATATCCAGCGAGTACGCCTTTTTGGCATTTTCGACTGCCAGCGCGGGTTCATCATTGGCAAGGTAGACCTTAGCCAGTCCGAGATATGCCAGGGGGGAATCGGGATTCAATTCGCGGGCGGTGGTCAGGTCGTCCATAGCCTGGTCGTTCTGCCCGCGCGTGATGAGATAATCCGCCCGTTTGACATAAGCAAGGTAGAAAGCCGGGTCGTACTCGATGGCTTTGGTCAGATCGTCCAGCACATTGGTGGTCGGTTTGAGTTGATGCAGCACTTCGGCGTGCGCCAGGATGGCGGGTGAAAATTTCTTGTTCACTGCCAGCGCTTTTTCATAATAAGCCAGGGCTTCGTTCCAGTTGCCCGATTTCCGCTCGGCTTCTCCGAGGAAGTAATACAGGTCGACGGATTTCGGTTCGCTTTCAAGGACCTGTCCCATATACAGGCGGAAGGATTCCCAATCGCCTTTTTCATAGGCTCTGACTGCAAGCTGATAGGCCTCACTCGGGTGGGGTGTGTTCACATACAAGGGTGTGGGAGTATACGTTTTCTCCAACAGGGTCCAGAGAGGCGGCGCGCCTTTGGGAGTGGGGGATGGTTTATACCCGACCGGGGTCAGGGTGGGAAGGTAAGTGGCAGACGCCTTTGGGGTCGGGCGGGATATGGAAATGGTGGGACCAGATTTACTTTTAAGAGAGGTGAGGAAATACACACCACCGGCGATCACAGCAATCACCACCAGGGCGGCTACGATTAGGACACCGGTGGAGCGTTTGCGGGGCGGCTCTTCGGGTTTGGGGGGTGGGGGAGGCGTCAACCGGCGAATGATGTCGGCTTGCCAATCCACCCGTTTGGAGAAGGGATTCTCGCTGGCGTGTTTTTCGGACCGCGCCGCGCCATAGAATACAAGTGCCCGCCGGGCGGTCAGATTTTCCGGATCGTATTTGAGCGTTTCCTGGAGACAATAGATCGCTTCACGGGGTGTTTCGACGACGGTGCTCAGCCACAACCAATAGCGGTGGTTATGCGGATCCGCTTTGACCAGGCGTTTGAGTATCTCCAATGCTTTCGCGCGGTCATGCGTGCGGATGGCTGTCAACGCCTGTTCGAGGAGCGGGTCTTCGGGCATACGATCTAGTCTAGCACAGGCAGAATATCGCCGCAAGAGCGCTCTGGTATAATTTTTTCTATGAGAGCGCTGGAACGAAAAGCAAGTGCCTTTCTTGGTCTGATGATCCTGATCATTGCGATCAGCAGTTGCAGTCCGGTGACGCCGATAACGATCACTCCGAGAGCGAGGGTAGAGGTGACTCTGTCCACCTTGCCGGTTATGTCAACCAGAACACCTGTCTCCGGTGGGGAGGGGGCTATTGCGGCCATTATCGCGCCAACACCCACGCCTCTGATCTACACGGTCAAAAAAGACGACCTGGGCTCCTATATCGCCCTGCGGTATGGCGTCACCCTGGCGGCGCTCCAGATGGCCAACCCGCAAGTCAACCTCAATTTTCTAAAGGAAGGCAGCACCCTGGTCATTCCCGCTCCGGTAGAGACACCGTCTCCCATCCTGTATACGCCCACGCCGGTAGCGGTCGGGGATTGGAAAGTGCATTGCTATCCGACCGTTGAGCAGGACCTGTGGTGCCTGGTCAACGTGACCAACAACCAGGGCAAGGATGTCTACTATCTGACGGGCGAGTTCCTGGTTGGGGATAGTCAGAAAAGTTATGGCGTTCCGGTCGCCGGATTGGTTGATCGGCTCCCCAACGGAAAAGAGATCCCGCTGATTGGTTTTATCAAAGGACCGGTCGGCTATCCATTCCGGGCAGAGTTTTCATTGAAAACATCCTTTGCTGCAGAGCAACCGCCGGTTGAGATCTTGGTGGTCGAAAACCAGGCTGTGGAGATCGACTCGGCGGGGGTGTGGATCAAAGTCAGTGGTGAGTTGGTAAATCCGGGCAAGGCGCTGAGTTACGCGTCGGTCATCGCTTCAGGGTACCAGGGGGATCTACCCGGCGGCGTCCGCAAGATCGAATTCACGGATGGAATTCCTGAGGGTGGACGAATTCCTTTCAGTGTGAATGTATATTCCACCGGTCCACGGATGGATCGGGTGGTCATTCTCGCGGAAGGAAAGTAAGATCCCCCGGCGGACTACGTCCGCCTACTCCCTTAGGAAGGGAGGACTCAGGGTCTGCAAAATGTATGATTTGGTCACCGGCTGTCTATAATGAATATAGACAGCTTTGTTTTCTGTAGGAGGGTATTATGAGTTCATTTTCCAAGAAGATGCTATCCAGCAAAATTATTGGCTGGATCTTGATCATGACCGCGGTATTCGGATGGCTGGTCAGTCTGGCTGGAGCGGTGGCGCTCTGGGCGGTCAAGCCGGTGGTTTCCAATACCGCGACAGCCCTGGTCTCGACCGGATTGGACACATTAAATGCGACCAGTAATATGTTGCAGGTGATCGAAAGCTACGCTGGAAGGTGCCGGGAAGAACCTGGCTCTCGTCAGCGAGATCACCGGGCAGGTAGCCAATGCTGTGGATTCAACCACGCCCCTGCTGAACAGCCTGTCCGGGCTGGTGGGTAACGACATGGTGAATACAGTTACCAAGGTGCAGGAATCATTGGTCTCATTACAGGCAACCGCAAAGGTGATCGACAATACCCTGGCGCTGATCTCCAGCATTCCATTTGTGAGCAATGATCCTTATGATCCCGAAGTGCCGTTGGACAAGTCGGTGAATAACATCTCGGTGGGGATGGCAGACCTTCCGAGCAATCTGAAGGAATTCAAAACCACCCTGACTACTGCAAGCGACAGTCTGACCGATATGCCATCGACAATCCATCGCCTGGCGGCTGAGATAGACAAGATCAATGCGAGTGTGACCTCCGCGCGGGACGTTGTTACGAAATATCAATCAACGGTAGATCGGATGATCACCCAATTGACGACGATCCAAAAAGTGCTGCCCTTCGCGCTGACCATGATCTGGCTGGCGATGACGTTGGTTTTTGTCTGGATGGCGTGCGCGCTTTGTCTGGATGGCGTGCGCGCAATTGGGTTTCTTTACGCAGGGATTGGAACGGTTACATCGGGAATGAGAGTGTGTTTGTAGTGTAAGTTACATAACAGTAGGGTGCGTTCGATATAGAACGCACCCTACGAGTAATAATTAATATCAATCAAATGGAAGAATCAGATAAAGAGAACCTGCGCGCCTTCTGAGATCTCAAGAAATTCCATGGCACCCAATACGGAACAGCCATCCACCAAATCGGCGGTGGTTAGTTTCATCATATCCATCGACATTTTGCAACCATACATATTTGCACCCGAGTCAAGCAGCAGTTGGACGAATTCACCCACAGGCGGGAAATCAAGCTTGGCGATCTCGCCGCGCATCATCCAGGAAGCGGCCGCGGACATGCCGGGGATGGCTCCCAGCCAGGTGGGGATGTGGAACCACGGATGCATCGACGGATTTCCGACAGTTGCGACGGACAAGCCGTTCATCTTCTTTTTGGTGATGATATCCAGATCCCCAGAAGGTATAGAAGATATGAGTTTCGATGCCGCTCATCCGGGCAGCGTTGCCAAGGATCAGGGGCGGATACGCCATATCCAGGGAGCCTTTGGAGGCAATAATGGAAAGCTTGCGGATATCTTTCTTAATTACATTAACATCGGGAGTCATGGTGAGATCCTTTCAGATTTGGTTTGTTTAGATGCAGCCGGTGGGTTTCTTCAACCCGGCTACTTTGGCGGCCAGCTTGCCAGGTCCACCCGGGAAAAGCTGATAGAGTTCCTTGGTGCTGACATCCGTGTTTTTGGTGATGGCACGCAGGCTGGGTGATTCACCTTTGGCTTTCCAATCAGCGCGGGCATAGTTGATCACAACCCAGTGTCGGGGAGTGAGTTCAATGCCTTCTTTTTCGGCAAGTGCTTTACCGATCTCCTCGTTCCAGGCATTGGCATCCACCATATACCCATCGGCGTCGAAAGCGACATTTGTAAGCAGTTCTTGAGACATAGTTTTCTCCTTGAAAATAAGTCGAATGGATTACAATTCTTTGCCAGCCATGCTGAAGTGGCTGGGAAGCGGCACTTCGATGCCGCGTAACATCAAATTCCAATACATATCTTTGAAAGCCAGTTTGCCCCAGTGGTTGATGGTCGATTCGCGCAGAAGCGAGAAAGGTCCGATCCCGCTGATGGGATACATACCCGGCAATGGCTCCTGGTCGTAGCTGAAATCGATCAGGATGGCTTTCTTGTGACCGGTTTCAATGTAGCAAAGGGAATGACCATCGAATTCGGCGGGCATAGCTTTGCCTTGAATTGCGGCCAGGATATTCTTGAAAACCGATTCCATCTGGAAATGGATCACAGCCCCGGCTTTGGAAGCGGGGATGTTTGCCGCATCACCCATGACAAAAATATTTTTCCACCCCTTGGATTGCAGGGTGGCTTTATCGGTGGGAACAAAATTTAATTCGTCACCCATGCCAGATCGTTTGATGATCTCAGCACCCATGTTGGTCGGAATAGTTACCAGCAGGTCATAACCAATCTCCCGTTCGTCGTATGAACGGATGACATTTTTGCCTGCATCGACCTCGCCAACCGCGAAATCGGGTTCGAGATGGATATTTTTCCGCTGGAGCATATCGCCCAGAGCGGCAGACGCCTTGGGCTTGGTGAACGCGCCGGAAAGCGGCGTGGCGTAGATCAGGTCAACCTTGTTTCTGATCCCGCGTTTGATCAAATAGTCGTCAGCCAGGAAAAGGAACTCAAGCGGGGCGACCGGGCATTTGATCGGATTTTCAACGACGTTGACGACCATCCGCCCACCCTGCCAGGTTTGCAAGAATTTATGCATTTCCAGGCCACCCTGATAGGTATAAAAATCGAAGATGTTCTTACGCCATCCGCCCCCATCCAGGAGACCATCCGTCTCTTCCGGATGAATGTCTGCGCCGGTGGCGATCACCATGAAGTCGTAGTGGATCACTTCCCCTGTGGTCAGTTCGACCTGATTCTCATCAGGTTTTATGAGATCGATATCAGAGATGATGAAGCGGATATTGGACGGGATGTATTTTTGCTTGGGTTGGATCACATCGTTTTCAGAGTAATATCCGAACGGGATGAACAGGAAACCGGGTTGATAGTAATGCTTCGGATCCCTATCCACCAGGACCACCTGCCATTCACGCGGATCCAGTGCGGATACCAGCTTACGAGATATCATGGTTCCGGCTGTGCCCGCGCCAAGGACTAGAAAGGTCTTCATACAATCTCCTTACGAAATTTGAGTGAGATCAGCGATCTTTTGCAACCGCTGGATAAAACCCGTTCGTTCATTTAATATGCTTTGAATTGCCTGGCTGGCTGCTTTCGGCCAGGATTCCACCTGGGTGCGACGCTCGGTGGGAATAACCGGAATGGTCAGGATGGCTTCCTGTAATTCTGTGAGATCAACCCGGTATAATGCGGCGAGACGAGTGATCCGTTCCGTTTCTTCATACCGATCCGGTCTTTGCCAGTAGAATGGGCCGGCGATAAACGCGCCGACCTGTTCATTCTGAGATTGGATCGGGGAGGCGACATAGGAAAAACCACAGTGGTCCTGAAATATAGCAGATCGTTCACCAGCCATTCTGGCAAAGGTTTGCCAGTCTGCCTTAAAAGCGCTAAGGGAGGTGTTATTGCTGTGGATAAGGTGTTGGAATGTGGTGGGGTGGCTGATCTCGGTCAGTGGATCACCGTCCATATCCACAACCAGGGCTGATAATTGGCCAATCTCAGCGAATAGATTCTGGATGGTTTGGACGCAATGAGTGGGGAAACCGTTATCCGGCATAGCTTGAGGAGGCAACGGTTGAGATTCGGATGGATCGCCAGTGAGCAGTCGTTCAACTTCGGGGGCAGGGAAACGCCACTGTTGTCCGATCTTGATCCCTTTTAAACGGCCATCCTGAAGCATCCGGTAGATGGTGATCCGGTCTACTTTAAGAATTTCTTGCACTTGTCGAACGGTATAGATGGTTTCCATAGGATGTTATAAGTTGTTATAGCATTTTATCATATGTTATCATAACGGATGCTCAGGGTCGAAGCAAGTGACAAATGTCATATCGTTTGGGTTGATAACTGGGATAAACAAAACATCCCGCGTTGCCAACGCGGGATGTTTTTACCGACCTGGCTTTGTCACCTTCGGCAAATGTTAATATTCGGTCTGATCTTTGTGGACCAGTATGAAAAATCTGTGGATCAATCATCCCCCAACATTTTCTTGAGTTGGGTTCGATAGTCATCCAAAGCCTGCCGACCTTTCGTTGTCAGCTCCACCAAAGTGAGGGGAAGTTTGCCCCGATACGTTTTTTCAATCCGGATATATTCCGCTTCTTCCAGCTTGGACAGATGGGCTGAGAGATTCCCCCGGGTGAGATTAGCTTCGCGCTGAAGGTAGAGGAAATCCGCATTCTCCACAACTCCCAATATGGTCAGGATGACCAGACGGGCAGGCTCATGCACCAGTCTATCCACATCAGACCAATTCAGATAAGGAGTCGTCATTTTTCCTCTACCTGGATATTCGAATTCTTTCGAAGATAACCGAACAGGCTTACTGCTCCTTGAACGAGCCAGGCAACACCGAACAGACCATAAAACAGGGCAGCCTGAAAGGGTTCTAAAATTCCGATAATAGAAACGAATGCCCCGGTCAAGATGGCAATTCCAGCCAGAATCAGGTAACGGATGAGCCCTGTCCGTAGACCTAAGAAGATCATGAACGCAGCGATCATGATTCCGCTAAGTAGCCAGATCAGGTCTTCACCCAGGTTGGGGAGAACGAGCAAGAGAGTAGCTGATGTGACCGCACCAGACACCAGCGCGATGATTATTCTTCGCCCCCGACTCAACCTGGATCTTTCACGATAGGCGATATATCCGGTGCGCGGGTAGATATATTTCTCTTTAAGAATGGGGATCACCTTTTTACCCACCAAAAAACCCACCAGGATGATCAGTGGTTGTCCAATCCCAACCGTTAGCGCGGTAAGGAATCCGGGTTGTAACAATCCTGAGACCGTGAAGAAGATGGCGAGAACGAGAAAGATCCCACCCACGAACAAGTCTACCAACCCATCATCAAACCAGTAACCGACCGTACGGCGTTGTATTTCATTTACATTTGATTTCATTTTTCCCTCAATTATTATGTTTGTAACGCAAACTAGTTTGTATTATATCAATTTGGATCGTTCTGTCAAGGGTTCACAAACCGGTATAATGAGGAAAGATGAAAAAGCTTCACCCTTTTGCTCGGGTTCAATTACTCCTCTTCGGCGGATGGGCGGCGATCTGGTTGATCGGTGCAGTCCTACCGGGTAGTATAGGAAGCCTGGTATTACGGCTGCGAGATATTATTTTCCTGCTTTTCAGCCTGGTTACCCTATGGATGGGCTGGAAAATGTGGACCCTGTCGGAATTGATCGTTTCCCCGCTCCTTCTTTTCTTTAGCGGAATCCTGCGTCGAACGGAAGGTAGTCGATCAGCTTCCGTTTTTTTGCGCCGGCTGCAATCTCAACAGGCGCTCCGAACTCAGGGCTCCATCCATATCCTGGTTGGGGCAATGTGCGCGTTCACGACCCTGGTCTACTTATTCGTCCTTTAGCAGGCGCAGAAAACCAAATCACTCCAGGGAGTTCATCAGATAATCACTGTAATTTCCAGCGGATTCTTTCAAAACGCCATCCTCAACCACCAGGATCCGGTCGACCACCTGATCCAGAAAATACCGGTCATGGGATATCACCAATACGGTCCCCTGAAATTCTTCCAACGATTCTTCCAAGACTTCTGCGGAAACAATATCCAAATTATTCGTTGGTTCATCGAGTAACAGAAAATTAGAGTTGGATAAAACCAGCAAGGCTAACTGCAGCCTGCTCCGTTCACCGCCAGACAGTTCCCCTACCTTCTGGGACGTCTGTCTATAACTGAACAGGTAGCGTTTCAAAAACGAAACCGCCTTCGATTCGGACAGGCTGCCTGCCAGGCGAACGCAATCGAGGACCGTTTGATTGAGGTCCAATGTATCGTGTTCCTGGGCATAATATCCGGGTGTAATGCTGGGACCCAGGATCACTTCTCCCGAATCCGCTTCGAGGATTCCCATCGCTAATTTGATCAAGATCGATTTGCCGGTTCCGTTTCGTCCAATTACTCCCACCCGTTCGCCATGCCAGAGGGTCAGATTCGTATTTTCGAAAAGAATTTGATCCCCAAACGATTTGGATATATCGCGAAATTCCAATACTTTTTGGGATCCACGCCATCCATTCAGGCGAAGTTCCATCCTGCGTCTTTCAATCACAGGTTTTTCGATTCGCTCCATCTTATCCAGCCGATTTTGAATGGCACGTGCCCGTTTAGCAAATTTCTCGTTGTCATACGTCTTTGCCCAGATCGCATAGCGTTTGATGGCTGCTTCGATTCGACCAATTTGTCGCTGCTGAACATGGAAGAGTTCATCTTGCCTGGCAAGACGTTGTTGTTTATCGAAGATATACGATGAGTAATCTCCGGCAAATTGACTCAATCGGCCATCCTCCAATTCCGCAATGTGAGTGACTGCCGCATCCAATAAATATCGGTCGTGCGAGATAATGACAACACTGCCTTTGTACTCCCGGATGAATCGCTCAAGATATTGCTTTGCCGCCAGATCGAGATGATTGTCTGGTTCATCCAGGAGGAGAACATCTGGAGATTGGATGAGTAAGCTCCCCAGACCGATCAATTTTTTTTGACCGCCGCTTAATTGTTGGATAGGCTTATGGATATCATCTAACGGCAATCCCAAACTGGTCAAGACTCCGATCAGTCGCTGTTCATATTGATCCCCGCCCAACGCCTGGTATTCCTCCAGTAATATTTGTTGACGTTCCAACGTCCTGGAAAGCCGATTTAGATTTTCATAGATAGGCGGATCAGACAGACTTGTTTCCAATTCTGCCAGCTCCTTGCGGATCATTTCCACGCGCGGATTATTCGCCAGGATGGAGTGGAATGCGCTTAATTGTTCATTGAATTCGGGTTGTTGGGCGAGATATCCAACCGTCACTCCTTTTGCCCGGGTGATGCTTCCGCCTGGTTCAGGAGAATATTCACCGGTAATCAATTTGAAGAGTGATGATTTCCCGGCGCCATTGGGACCGATCAAGCCTATTTTTTGGTTTTCCTGGATCTCCCAATTCAAGGCATGGAATATGGGATGGGCGCCGAGGGTCAGGCTGACTTTGGAAAATTGAATTTGTATCATATTGACCTTTTATTATAAATAAAAACACCACAGGGGTAGCCTGCGGTGTAAAAATAAGATTCGATGGATGAATTATCTGGCAGCAGGCGCATTACGACAAGGAAACCCCCAGATTCCCGCCGGCGGTCCTGCCTAATTCACAGAGATCTTTCTTGAGATTTTCCATAACGGGCAGATTATATCATTACCTCCCCAAATCGAAAACGGTCACGCATGCATGACCGTTTTTTTGTGCCCTCGCGGCGACTCGAACGCCGAACCTACTGCTCCGCAAGCAGGCGCTCTATCCAATTGAGCTACGGGGGCAGGCTTACAGGAAGGAGATTCTACCTCGTCGGTAGTGTCGTGTCAAGATTCATCCCATTTTCCCCATTTCCGATGATACCTGATTGAATGAAAATCACTTCCCTTAAGGCGGTGATGTCTACCGGATGGGTGAGGTCTTCCATAATCTGGCCACGCAATCGAGAAATGAATTGCCGATGGATGTTCTTCACGCGATTTTTATTCGAATAATTATAGATATCTGATACTCTTATCTTACGATCATTGGAACCCATATCATTGCGTCCACCATCATGTAGGATCATTAAAACGTAGCCATGAACTATCCTGCTTCCATAAAAAAACCGGACATACCAGTGGGTATCGTCGTCACCGCAATTCTATTTATGAGCCTATCGATTCTACTGTGGTATATTCCACCCACGAGGACAATATTGTTCTCCATCCTCTATTATCTGAATCCCCTCATGAATTTATTCGTATCAGTAATGATGTTCCTCGTTGCACGGAGAGAACGGCGGAATTCCCATCCGATCCAGGCCGTATTTGTCCTTTTCGGTTTGGCATATCTATGTACATTTCTAGGCGATGTTGTGATGGGTATTGTACAAAACGGCCCCATCCTTACGAAACAGGTTCACCTGTTCCACATTTTATACTTTCTCTTTTACCCTTTGATCCTGATCGGTATTTTACACCTTCCTGTAAAACAGCTTCGACGAGTGGAAAGGGTGCGGAAAACGATCGAAGTATTCTCAATCCTCCTTGCTTTGATCCTTATATATTGGAATTTCTTATACGCTCCGACCTGGAACCAATCCAATGGACGTTTTAATTTACCTGAAGTTATCCAGTCTTTCTTTCCCTTTACCGGTTTGATCCTTCTTTTTGGAGTTCATGTCCTTATCCGAGAGATTGACCCAGCGGATAAGCGCGATCTTCACAGTGGTTTTCGCGAGTAGTTTGATCGTTATGATCGTGACCGATGGATTCTTCAGCTGGCAAGTATTGAATAACTCATATCAGCCAAATAGTTTTCTACAGATCGGATGGCTTTTTTCCTCTTTTCTAGGTCTGGCAGCCGGTTATATCCAACTTCACCATGGTGAACGTGCAACGCAATTGGCAATCATCCGATCGAAAAGTGGATCTATTCATCAAGAAATACCAGAGTAAGTTTGTCTATGTTCAATATGTCTATCTGATCGGCATCTATATCTTCTTGATCCAATCCCATTTCTCACCCATGGCTGTCGGATTTATTCCATTCGCAATCGTCCTGGGGATCATCTTGTTATTGGTCATCCTGCAACAGATCCTATCCATGCGGGAAAACCAACAATTGAATGAAGAGCTGATGTTTGCCCTACAAACCATTCAAGTACGACGGGATGATCTGGTGCACTTGAACCAGGCTCTTCAGGTTGAGATCACCGAACGAAAAAACCTGGAAAAGCAGCTGCAGCATGATGTCCTTCATGATCCGCTTACCGGTCTGCCCAACCGGGTGCTCTTTTTAGATCGGTTGGGGCAGGCAATTGAATTGACCATACGTCATCCACAGACAAATTATGCGGTTTTATTTCTCGATCTGGACCAATTCAAACCAGTCAACGACGAGTTTGGGCATCTGTGTGGGGATCGGCTTTTGGTGGAAGTATCCCGACGATTATTTAATAGTCTTCGATCCACTGATACGGTAGCCCGATTGGGTGGAGACGAATTCGTTTTTCTACTGGAAGATGTTACCCCCGAGAGAATACCTGAGATCATAAGCCGGATCAAGAATGAATTGAACCCACCCATATCAATGATGGGTCATACATTTTCAATCACAGCCAGCATTGGGGTGGTTGATTCGCTACGGACCTATTACAGTGCCGAGCAGGTACTTCGGGATGCGGATCTGGCCATGTATAAAGCCAAAACTCTGGGCAATGATGGTTATTCTATCTATTTGAAAATGGATAAAGGATAATTAAAATTAATATGCATACGGCGCTTTATTCCCCCTCGTCGCGCCGTGTTTTGTACTCAATACATTTGCCCCCAGAAAGAGTTACTGAACCTGGTTTTCTTTTTCCACCACCAAAGTACACTTCGTTACCAGAGCGGCAATCGCACCCAAAGCTGCCAATTGAGGAGCAACAAGTGCTCCGACCACACCAAAGGTTAGGGGGAAATCCATCAGAATTCGACCTTCTTCAGTTTTCAAAGTGATCCTGCGAATATTGCCTTCGTGGATCAATTCTTTTACTTTGGTGATGAGTGCTTCCCCATCCACCTGAAATTCTTCAGTCCGATATGATGTTCCGCTCATAGAATTGCTCCTGTCTTTTCTTACTGTACCTAATTCAATCTATTTACGTAGACTGATAGAATAAGTTTCCGGGAATTATGAAAAGGTGTACCAGGAGATGACTATTGGCTATAATCAGACCATGCTAATCCGAAATAGGCAGGTTCCCTTGGCTTGTATATTTGTGACGATGTTCTTATTATCTGCCCTGGCTGGTTGTTCGTTGCCCAGGGAGGTGGCACCTGAAATGACACCCACGGTTTTACAAGTCACCCAAACACCTTCCGCAACCATAGTCTGGTTTCCGGCAACTTCCACACCGACCCGTCAGATAACCATCAAACCGAGCTCCACTCCAGACGCATCCATCCAATACGGGAATCTCGTCATTGACGACCAATTTGAGATCCAATCTGATTGGATCCATGGTGCGTTTCCGGCTGGAAATATTGATTTCGGAGATGGATCCATCAACCTGGCCGTGGCTTCCCCGGGTGGGACATTGACCAGTTTACGAACAGATACATTTACTGATGATTTCTACCTGGAAGTATCCATAACAGCCAGCCTGTGTAAACGGGAGGATACATTCGGGGTGGTTTTTTGGGCGACAAACGACAGGACATACCACCGTGTGGTATTCAACTGTGGTGGATTATTCCGCATCGAAAAAGTCAGCAATGGCAAGGTAAGTGCTTTAACAGATTGGGCAGCCAGCGCTCAGGCTGCCCGGACTCCCGGCGTGCCATTTCGGGTTGGACTGTGGGTAGGGGGTGGATTAGTACGAATATACTTGAATAATGCATTTCAAGCTTCACAAAAACTGGCTCCGACAGCGGGAGGAATTGGATTCTTTACCTCATCCAATGCAACCTCGGCGGTGACGATCCAGTTCTCTGATCTACAGCTGTACGAAGTGTCCGTGGTAGACTATCCGGCCACGTCAACCCCAACAGTAAGGCCAACAAAAACAGCCCTGCCGACCATCCCAACCCCTTAGCGCGAAATAATTTATACGAACCGTTTACCATCGGCTTTACACATCCGGGTCACCACATCCTGACCGGTAATTAATCCGGCGGGTAAGCCACCCCCAGCCTGGACCCATTGCCCGGCCATATAGAAATGATCCAATCCTGGCAGGGTTTTTGGTATCGATCCCATCATGTTCCCTGGCGTTGGCAGGAATCCCTCGAAACTTCCCTGCCAGTTCCCAGTAAAACGCTCGAAAGTGATGGGCGTAGCTACATCAGCCATCTCGATTTGGGCTTCAAGACCCGGGAAAAACTCATTCAGGCGTTTGATCACTTCCACACCTATTTGGTCTTTTTCTGCTTTATACCGTTCTGGTTCAGCGGCCAGATCTTTCCAATACTGGTATTCGGTCGAGATTGCACAGTTTAAAACAGTCTTCCCGGCTGGAGCAAGGGTCGGGTCAAAGTTATAGATCATCATCTCGAGGTGATCGACTTCTCGTTTTCCTATCTTGATTGGTTGTTTCAATCCAAAGCTGATACCACCATTTAATGCAGGAAGTTCCGGAAAAGTCCTGTTCACTCCAACTCCGACCAACAAGATCGCTGGGAAAAGAGGGTATGTATCATATACTTTGGTGATCTTGGCATCCACATACTTGCCATCCAGCATCTGATATATGGTCGCATGTCCGTCAGCCGCAGAGATGACATAATCCGCCCGATATTCTGTTCCATCTATAAGCTGAATTCCAACCGCCTGGTTGTTTTCAACCAGGATTTTTTCCACCCGGCTGTTGTATTGAATCTGACCGCCAAGGTCGAGGAACCGGCGCTCTGATCTTTCCGCCATGGGGATTGAACCTCCAAGCGGATAGCCGGCATCTGCTTCATTCAGATAAGCCATCACGAATATTAATCCAGCGGCACTCATCTCTGGAATCCAAAGCTCATCGAAAAACCTACGTAATAACGGATTTTTAAATTTATTGCCTAACTGTCCCACAGTCATGATTGCGTATTTCCGGATGGTAGGCAGTTTGGATAGTAAAGCAGGTAAGAACTTCACAGAGTTCAAAATGGTCTGCAAGAATCCGCCGCTTCCTGAAACAGGCGGGTTGAAACCGATCATCTTTCTACTCGCGTTGCAAAGATCCCGGATCACTTTCTCATCCTCAGGAGCTATGTCCAACCAATGTTCTTCGAATCGGTCTATGTTGCGATAGAAGTGGACCACTTCTCCATCTCGAGATACCAGACGCATAAATTCTTCCGGGTTGATGACCTCCGTATCCGGTTGCAGTATGCCAAGATCGGTCCAACCTTTGTAAAAATTTGATTTTGGATTTGATCCCGTAAGCCAATGAATACAACCATCAATGGTATATCCTTTGCGTTTCCATCCGGTCATCAGCCCGCCAGGTAGACTGTGCAACTCAAAGATCTGACTCTGGTAACCGTTACGCTGTGCAAAGATCCCGGTTGCGAGTCCGGCTATGCCGGCGCCAATGATAATGACCGATTTTTTGGTTTCTTGTGACATTGGAGCTTTCCTTTATAAATTTGTTAATGACAGAGACTTTAGGACAAATTCGCATATATAGTATACGAAAACCGGGAGAAAATTGTGCACGATTTATGTCTTAATAACCAGACCGGAATGATCCTACTCGCTGGTTGCAATCCATGATATTCTTAATTCCATGAATGAGAAGACGCTGCAGTTATTGGAATTTCCGAAAATTCGAGCCGCTCTGGCCGGCCATACCCATTTTTCCGCCTCTCATGAGTTGGCATTAAAAACGCGGCCGACCAGAGATATTGCATTGGCGACCCTCTGGTTAAAACAGACCACTGAAGCACGCCTCTTGCTTGCCACGACCAGTGACCTTAGCCTGGGTGGGCTTACCGATATTCGCGGGAGCTGCTCATTGGCGTCAAGGGGGGGAGTCCTTAGCCAGGAAGAATTATTGGAGATCAAGAACTCTCTCATCGTTGCCCGTACAGTTCTGAGGGCATTCGAAAAAATTCAGACTAATTACGCAAGCCTCGCGTTGATACTGCAGGGATTGGAAATACCGGTCGGACTCATTGATTCCATCAGCCGATGTGTGACCGACCGGGGTGATATTTCGGACAACGCATCGGAGCAGTTGGGTTCGATCAGACGAGAAATCAAAGTTTGCCATGAGCGATTACTCGGGAAATTGGAACGGATCATTAATGACACCCGCCATGCCCCCATGCTTCAAGAGGCTATCATCACCCAGCGGGATGGACGATATGTGATTCCATTGCGGTCAGAGTTCAAAGGGCAACTAAAATCGATCATTCACGATCAATCCTCATCCGGTGCGACGCTTTTTGTTGAACCGCTGGCAGTGGTTGAACTGAATAATCAATATCGGGAAATTCAATTATCTGAACGGGATGAAGAGCGCCGCATCCTGGCGGAACTTTCTACGCAGGTTGGGTTACATGCAGAGGCGATCAGTGGATTAATTGAGGTCTTCGCGGATCTGGATGTTATCCTGGCTCGCGCTCGTTATGCTGATTATCTGACTGCGGTGGAACCAATATTGGTTCCGTTCCATCCCCGCAAAGCAGAAGGGCATCCAGGCAGCACGATCCAATTGATCCGTGCGCGACACCCCCTCCTTGATCCTGGTTCGGTCGTTCCGATTGATCTGGAGCTAGACAATCAAACCTATGCTTTGATCATCACCGGACCCAATACCGGCGGGAAGACGGTCACTTTAAAAACAGTCGGATTACTGGCTGTCATGGCTCAATCCGGTTTGCATATCCCGGCTTTATCTGGCTCGAAGATCAGCGTATTTGACCATATCTTTGCGGATATCGGTGACGAGCAATCGATAGAGCAATCCCTTTCTACATTCTCTGGACATATCACCAATATCATTCTGATCTTAAAGAAAGCAGATAACCGGTCCCTGGTACTTTTGGATGAACTTGGTGCCGGAACAGATCCCCAGGAGGGAGCGGCACTCGCAATGGCGATAGTAAAGCATTTGTTGGAGAGACGGGTAACAACGATGGTTGCCACCCACTATCCGGAATTGAAAACATTTGCCCACAATACTCAGGGTGTTATTAACGCCAGCCTTGAGTTCGATCTTGAAACACTTGAACCGACCTATTATCTCTCGCTTGGACTGCCGGGTCGTTCAAATGCGCTGGCCATCGCGGAACGACTCGGATTATCAGATGAGATCATCAGACTGGCACGTACAGCCATCCACCCGGATGAGCTTCGGGCGGAAGACCTACTGGAAGAGATCTATCAGCAGCGGAAACTAGCCCGTGAGGCTCGCGCGGAAGCCGAACAACTCGCGTTGCAGAATCTCACCGCAGAAAAAAGCCTCCGAACCCGGTTGGAGAAAATTGAAGATGAACGATTGTCCATATTGGAAACCGCCCGGAAGCAAGTAGAGGAAGAGACTTATCTTTTACGCCAGACAATGGAAGATATTCGTAAAGATCTGGCCAGAGCCCATCAGCCATTGGAGATTGTCAAAGCAACCCAGGATAAGCTGGATCAGGTCGAAGAATCGATCAATCAGCCGGCAGAACGAAAACCGGTCAGCAATACGCATCAGGCAGCGCTTCGACTGGGCAGCAAAGTGATGGTAGCCGGCCTTGGAATGGAAGGCGTGATCACCAGTCTGGGCGAAGAAGAAGCAGAAGTGCAGGTAGGCAGGCTTCGGATGCGAGCGCGTTTGACTGATCTGAGAGCATCCCTGGCGAAGTCCCTCAAGGAAGAGGCAGTAACAAACATCGCCCCATTGCCTTCCGAACCTAAAAAGTTGTTGAAGGAATCGCCCAAGCCAACCGGTCTTGAGATCGATTTGCGAGGCGAGCGCGCTGAAGACGCCCTCGACCGATTGGACCGCTATCTTTCTGAAGCATACAGCTCGGGCTTGCCATTTGTAAGGGTGATCCATGGCAAGGGTACCGGGAGGCTGCGTCAGGTGATTAGAGAAACACTCCGCCAAAACACTATAGTCGACCGATTTGATTCTGGGATGGACAATGAAGGCGGTGATGGAGTAACTGTTATTCACCTCAAGACTGATTAGTTATCAAGCCACTTGCTGGATACTATCCTGTTGTCGGTCTGTTGCCTTTTATATGCGAATTCCCCTCCGGAACATGGTTAAAACAAAGAAGTCGAGAGTGAGTGTAAGCGACACTCTCGACTTCTTCCCGCAAGGTCCCTTCCCTTGCGTGGTCTATGATCAAGCGTATGAAGGTACTATATCATAGACCCGTAGACAAAACATGGACAAAGTGTCCGATCAATCTGTTTTGTCAATGGCTTCTTTGAAATTCATCACCAGAGGCTGAGTCACTGATTCCTGGCATTGTGCTGACAAGGTCTCCCATCGTTTCTGGAGTATGCGTTTCCATTTTAAGATAACCACTGGCTGGATCATTCCGGGTATGTCCACCAGGAAATGTTGATAGAGCAATTGTGGCCAAATACCATTGATCTGTGATCCCCTTTGAAGAGCCAACTCGAGCAGGTGATCCCCTGCGGAGATATCACCCTTCAAAAGTAATAATCGCGCTTTGATCGATTGGCCGACACACCATTGGATGATGAGATTTCGATCGGATGACTCCTGGATCAGGCTCTCCAATTCCTGGTATGAATTCTCCAATTCGCGTTGAGAATTCAAGACAAGGAATTGATACAATCGGGAGGATATCCGGACACTTCCGATCCCCAGATCAGCAGACGCACGATACGCTTCATCCATCATTTCCATTCCCCCTCTTACATCCCCCAATAATCCGGTCAGATAACCTCTCCGGGCAAGGTGGTCAAACTTGACGATCTTATCTCCTTCAACCTCATACCCTTTGATGTAATAGTCAATGGCTGACTTGTAATCCAACAAGTATCTGTGAATATCACCACAGGTCCGAAGAGCGGCGGATGTGATCTCAGGAAACGGATTCTGACGGCTAATATCCAGGGCTTGTTGCGCGCTATTCCAGGCCAAATCCATTTTTCCCAATGCGGTTCTGGCTATGGCAACATAAGCCTGAATGTATCCTTCCATCCGGGTATAGGATATCTTTCTGGCTAAACCCAATCCGATATCCGCTTCTTGTTCTGCTTTAAGGTTTTCCCCGCAATAGACACTGGAGAGGACCATCTGTCCGAAAACTTTCGCTTCGCCTTCGAGATCTTTCGTTTGGATATATAGTTGGTGGGATTTTTCAGCCATTTCCAGACTTTTTTTAGGAAAACCCAATAGGGTTAGCGCAGTCGAATAGTCATAGTAGAGCATGCCCGCGGAAGATTGCATCTCCTCGTCCATTATCTCCGGGAGGGATCGGATCGATTCTTCAAGGACTTGTTTCGCTTCTTCGATATAGGAGAGCATATATAGGAATTTTGATTTCCTTGCCATGGCCTTTAACCATTCAGCGGTTACATTGCTTTCTTTCAAATAGCGCAGAGCCTGTTCGCAGATATTTAATCCCGCCAGATAATCATGAAATCCGAACCGAGCCATCGATTGGAGATAGAGTCCACTTCCCATGAGGATAGCGCTTGATCTGGTTTCGCCAATATGGAAAAGAAGAATGCCGATTCGTTCTGTATTGGCATTGTCCTGGATTTGATAGGCTGCTTTTGCCCAGGCTTTGTAAAACTCGAGAATTTCCTTATCCGACATCTGCATATCGATCGATGGAAAGATTTGCTCTGCCTTCTGAAACGCCCGGTACGCGTCTTGTGGTGAGGATAGCCTTCTGGCATATCTGGCTGCGTTCAACCAAAACTTGAACGCAAGATTTAGATCTCCGCTGGAGGTATAGTGCTCTGCCACGATCGCCGCCAGCACATCATCCGGGTACGGACTGGATTGTTCAATATGATGGGCAATGCGCCGATGTAGTAATCGTTTTCGAGCAACCGACATTTCCAGTAATACTACCTCTTTGAAAATATTCTGGGCAAATTGATAGGTATATTCATGATTGGATGTATCTTCCATCACTTTTAAGATGCCTATCCGTTCCAAGTCTTCCAGCCCTTCCACAATTTCCTCGGCTGGATGCTGACTGATCGATTCCATTAATTCAATTGAAAATCGTGTCCCGGTGACAGCTCCGATGGAAAGGATTTGCCGTTGGAGCGCAGGCAGTTGATTGTACCGATCTCGAAACACAGTGCGAATACTTCCCGGAATGATTTTGTGATTCGAACCATTAGGATTGGCGGTTTTATGATAAAGGACAGATCGAATGATCTCAATGATCATCAGGGGATTCCCATTCGTATCACCAACCAGGTTTTCCAATTGGTCATCGGAGAATAATTGTTGTCCAACTGTTGAAGCGAGGGTAGTCGTTTCTTGTATCGATAACGGCTGAATGGTTATCTTTGAACAGATATTCTTTTGATATAGATACGATAATAGTTCGGCAAGTCCGGGATTTTGTTTACTGAGATCACAAGAGAGAATTAGGAACGCCTTGGATGGAATATACTGATTCTGAACCAGCGATTTGATCAAATGAATCGATGCCTCATCTATCCATTGCGCGTCATCAACCAACAACAGTAGCCGCTCTCTTGAGACAATCCCCTGGAAGAACCGCTTGAACAGATCATTTACACTCGAAGTGTCGGGTCGATCCTCCTGCCAGGGGTCATTTTGGGTAGTTATTTGGTTGGGCGATAGAGTAGAGTCAATGGATAATAGTTTCTGTTGATCTTCCGGGGTAAGCCCTGCTCGTTCCAGCAGTTTAATATCATTCCGAATCAAGCTGATAAATGGCTGATAAGGGATGGTTCGAGTGGAAGCAAGACAAGGAGCGATGACCATTTTATACGGACGGATAGACCGGCGGTAATATTCGTAGACCAGGCGAGTTTTCCCAATACCGGTTTCTCCCCGGATCAGAGCCACCCGTCCCTGCACATCAGCCAGTGTTATCTGGTTGATCTCTGCTTCTCTGCCGACGAAACTTGTTGCCAATCCTAACATCGTCTTGGACAAGTGAGTTCTTGTTCAACTCATTGTTTTTGATTTCTTTTTTTATCGATTGGATGTAGTCCTGAAGTTCGATGGAAGGTTGTTCCCCGAGATCTTTTTGGAATAACTGCCTGACCTGGTTGCCATGCTTAATCGCTTCTGCCCTGTTTCCTGAAAGGAGTAGTGATTCGATGAGTTTCCGGTGCAGATCTTCGTTGTACGGATCTCCATCCAATGCCAGCCGTATCCAATTGACAACGGCCATGTAATCGCCGCTGGCTTCTGCATGGGATACTATTCGCTGGATGAAGTTATTCCGGATTCCCAGGAGGTTTTGTTCTGTTTTGTTCACCCAATCAAACCATTGGTTTGAGCCGGGAAGATTGAATCCTTGCAGGAGATTCGGCAAGCGCCACAAATTGATTGCTTTGACCATTGAGTGGTAGATCTGGTCTGGTAGAGGTTGCTCCGATGGTATTTGCCAGGGAATTCTGCCAATGGAACGGACCAGGGAGGTAAATTCCAACAGATCCACATCCACTTTTTCCAAGTCCACCGAGATCGAATTCAAGCTCGCTTTAACCATGTCTGGATCAGGCAGGTTTGCTCTTAGTTTACCCAGATGATCTCGAAGGTTTGCACGAGCTGAATGTTCATCGAGGTCGGGCCAAAATAAGAGTAATACTTGACCCCGGGAGACAGGTTCCGGTTGGCAGGCTAAATAAAATAGCAACGCCCGGGATAAGCGCCGGGCGATCGGATACGACTCTTCCCTCCAGATCACGTCTGGAGAACCCAGGAGTAAGATCCGAAGTTTATCCATGATACGAACCTTTATCTAACCTCTCCGGTCATCTTCGACAGAGCCAAGAAGCTCTTCAGCCGATTTGAGGGAAGTATCCGTTGTGCTTCCCAGCATGGCGGCCAACTCTTCCACCCGGTCGGCTCTATCCAGATGTTCCACCCGGGTTGATGTCCTGTCAGCGCTGGTGTGTTTGGATACCCGATAATGCATATCTCCATACGCTGCCAATTGTGGCAGGTGGGTGACACAGAAGACCTGGTGTGACTGTGCCAACTGCCAGAGTTTTTTTCCTACGATCGAACCGACCCGTCCACCTATCCCTTGATCAATTTCATCGAATATCAAGGTAGGGATCGGATCTTCCTTCGCCAGCACGTGCTTTAATGCCAACATTAAGCGGGACGTCTCACCACCCGAGGCGATCTTGACCAGTGGTTTTAATCCCTCCCCGGGATTTGGAGCGATCAGGAATTCCACCTGGTCAACGCCCCGTTGATCGAACCCTACGGTTTGAGAGTCTTGTAAAAGCAAACCATCTTTATCCGTCTGGTGGCGGATATCCACCTGAAAACGGGCGCCATCCATCTTTAATTCAGATAATTGAATTTCCACTTGATTGCATAAAGCTTGCGATGCCTTCGTGCGAACATCAGTCAGTTGCCTGGCAAAGTGGGTGAGTTTGATCCGTACGGAACCTTCTTCTTTTTGCAGCTCTTCCAACCGTTCTCCACTGCGGGAGATCTTTTCCAGATTACTCCGGGTAAGTTCTTTAAATTCGAGGATGGATTGGATGCTGCCGCCGTGCTTTCTCTTCAGGTTTTGGATCAAAGCCAGGCGTTCATCGGTTTCCGCCAACCTTTTGGGATTGTTTTCAATCTGATCGGCATACTGCCGAATCTCCCGCGCCAATTCGGAAACTTCTATCATGATTGATTCGAATTGTTCGGACGCTGCTTGCATGGATGGATCGACGCGGGTGAGTGTCTGCATCGCATGACGAGCCTGCCCGAGTTGATCGCTCACCGAAGGCATATCCTGACTCGATTCATCCAGCATGCTGAGAATTTCCTGGGCTGCCAGGGTCAGGTTTTCCGCATTGGCCAGGCGAGACCGTTCCTGCTCGAGCTGCTCGTCTTCACCTATGACCAAGTGAGCCGATTCGATCTCATTCATTTGGAATTGCATCAATTCCAACCGGGAGGCTGCTTCCTTATCTAGACGTTCCAGATCGCGTATTTCGCGGTGGATCTTTTGGAGATGGTGATAATCCAATTGGTACGCGGATAACAACTCTTCATCTCGGGCAAAACGATCAAGTAAACTGAGATGTGATTTTGTATTCAGGAGGGATAGATACTCAGATTGACCATGGATGTCGACCAGATAACCGCCAATTTCGCGTAAGATCGCCTGGCTTACGGCATGACCATTCACCCGAGCCGCGCCACGTCCTTCCAGACGAATCTCTCTTTCGATGACAACAACACCGGGTTCATCCACTAATTCCTGATCTATTAATAACGTGATCAATTCCTTCGCCGATTCAGCATAGCTGAACCAGGCTTCCAGGCGAGCTTTCGCCGCGCCGGCGCGAACCATGGTTTGATCCACTGGGGCGCCCAGAATGGATTGGATGGCATCCAGGATGATCGACTTACCAGCGCCGGTTTCACCAGTCAGGACTACCAACCCGGAACCAGGATCGAGATCGAGGTGGTCGATGATTGCGAAATCGGTGATCTTTAAACGGGTGAGCATAGGATTAGAGGCTGACTCGAATTCCACTCAAGCGATAATAAACGGTGGAAGTAACCAAAACGGAATACAGAATTTGCCAGATGAGGGACAACCCCGACCCGCCCAGATTTACCAGTGATGATCCACCGGAAAGGGAAAAGAGGAGGAAAATGACCGGCATAATTAATTGCGGGAGGCTTCCCAATGCGGCAGCTGCCGAGGCTGTCAGGAATAACCCCTTTGACCTGCGTTTGTGTATGACAAACCGCACCGCTTCCGCTACCAGCATCCCGACAATCGGCGCGAGGATGAGTGTAAAGAAGCTGAACCATTGGGAAAGGTAGCTGCCCAGAAAGCTTAAGAAACCCGCTGTCAGAAAGGCTAACGGATAATCTTTCCAGACTGCCGTCTCGAATATTTTCTGCTGTCCACGAACACATTCCTTGCAGCGATAGCCAGTCGGAGTCAAAACTGCACATTGGGGGCAGATCGGTTTCTCACAACGGTTGCAGCGAAGGCTGGTTTCACGGTCTGGATGGTTGGCACAGTATAGTTTTGGTGGCAATGTATCGGTCATCGGGTTTTACCAGTGGCGGGATTTTGCTCCATATGCGACATGAGATTGCGATAGAAGTAACCGGCATCCTGGAAGCGAACAAAACGAAGTGAATGATCACCAGCATAGGCTTCCACCCGGTCTTCCTGTTCAAGGGTGATCGGCGGTTGACCATCCAGACTCAGGACTGCCGGATGATCGCTTTTAACGGATATGCTGACTCTGGCACCTTCTGAAAGGATGATTGCCCGGTCTACGGTTAGGTGAGGAGCAACTGGAATCAGGAGGATGTTACGAAGTTCAGGCGGCATAATCGGCCCACCCGCAGCCAAAGCGTAGGCTGTCGAACCGGTCGGGGTGGATGCGATCAATCCATCCGCTACATAGGTGGTTAGGTAATGTCCATCCACAGATGCAGAGAGATGCAACGGTCGGACTAATTGACCACGGCAGACAACCACTTCATTTAAGACTTCCCATTCTCCGAGGGTCTGATCATTGCGCCAATGAACGGCGTGAAGAAGCATGCGATACTCGAAGCGGAAATCTCCCTTAAGCAGGCGGGGGAAGTAATTGCGCCAGGCAGTACGTTGAATTTCCATTAAGAATCCAAACCGGCCATAGTTAATACCCAGAATGGGGGTGTCAGATTGGCCGCAAATATGCCCAGCACGCAAAATTGCACCATCGCCACCTATGATGATAGCCAGATCGAACTCTCCCCCGGAGATTCGCTCAAGGAGAGGTGCTTCGTCCAGCAATCCGATGGCTGTCTTAAGCTTGTGTGAAGAGAAATATTCCTGGACATGATGCGATTCCAGAATTGCCTGAGGCATCGATGGATGAGCCAGGACGACTATACGGGTGGGCGGATTCGTTGTTGACAACATACTGGCATTATTATAGCCTGAACGGGACGGAATGGAGTATGTGCCCGGACAGGCTTGATCATTCTTCAGCCTGGCATGCCGACAAAAAGGTGTCCCACTCTGCACCGAATAGAGGATATTCGGGTTTGGTTTAGGCAATTGCATTACAAATTATCCAAAGCGCCAGTGACAAGGCTGCGGCGTTCAAGCAGACGAAACATAAGGTAACCGATCAGGGTATAGATCGCCCCCATCAGCAATTCCCCGTAGATCAACGGCAGAACTTCCACCCAGCCCGACCCGGTCAACGCCATTCGGGCTGCGATCATTCCCCGGGTGATGGGCAAGGCATAGGCGACGGATTGCAGGAATGGTGGCAGTAGATTCACCGGAAAATTGACACCGACCAGGATGTACAAAGCGAGTCCGATGGTATTGATGATCATCCAGCCGTCCCGGGTTACAAGACCGATACTACCCATGAGAAAACCAATTCCGCAGGTTGTAATGGTGATCAGGATCATGCAAAAGAGTACCAGAGTCAGGTTGATGCTGGATAGATCCATATGAAAGAAGAAGACGGCAATCGGTAAGGCAACGACTACCGTGATAAAACCATCCAAAATTTGGAAGAGAGCCCGTCCCAGGAAAAGAGGTCCGCGCGGTGCCGGGCTGCCCAAAAGATAGGATAGGGCGCCAAATTCCTTTTCGTTTGAGATTGCCATAAAAACACCATAGATGCTGTTTGTGATCGGCATCAACAGGATATTCCCGAGGACGATATATAAAGGGTCAGTCAACCCTGCGAATTTTCCCATAAACACAAACAGGATCATGGCAAAGAAAGGGAACCCGAATTTATTGGAGAGGTAGCTAAAAGGAGTGCTCCAGGCGTACAACGCCCGGTATGAGAACCAGGCTTGAATCAGGTACAAACGAACCAGCCGAACGATCGAACGGATCATATTGAATTCAACTCCCCGGTGACCCGGATCGTGTCATGGACTTTTCGCTCCATCCAGGTTGAGATCGCCCAGAGGGTTAGGGAAATGCCGATGGACAATCCCCACAGCTGCAATAGATTCGCGGTGTTGAACTCGCCCATCAAGCTGAGGTCCATCGCTTCCAGCGCCCAGCGGATCGGAAAGATCATGGAGATAGATTGCACCCAGACCGGCAGGATACTGATCGGGTACATGAATCCGCAGATGATCGCCACCGGAATTTCAAGGAAATTCACCATCGTCCCGCTCAACCTTGACCACGCCAGAAAGTTCGCAAGGACCATCCCCATGCTCCACAGCCCGACCAGAATCAGCAGGAGCGAAATGACTGCACCTGCGATGTTGGCTGTTTGGAGTGGATAGTTAAAAATGATCATCGCAACACCAAAAGCGAATGCCATGCTGACCAATCCAGTGATCACATTGGCGAAAGTACGAATTGCTTCAACTTTTCCAAGAGAAGTGGGACTGCCCACGATCAATTCCAGCATACCATCCCGCCGGTCGCGCATAATATCAAACGTGGATGTGAATAACAATCCACTCCACATGCCCATGATGCCACCGCCGATCACCGTGTAAACCAGATTTGGCACGGCGTTTCCGGCTGCCCGTGAGAGGATCATACCCACAATACTAAAAATGGCAGGCTGCAGGATCAATAATGCCAGGCTGAACATGTTGAAAGTGCGCACACGCAACTGCACCTCTACCTGTCGTCTGACCAACCGGAAAAATCGTCTGATCACACCTGATCTCCCTGGATGATAGCGACATACACATCTTCCAACGACTGATTTCGCACTTCCAGTGATTGGATGATTTCAGGGGTTAGCAGCGGAGCCAACAAACGCATTACCGCGCCCGGCTCTGTGGTGTGGATGGATACCATTTTGAGCGGTGGTAAATCCATCATGGTTACTTTTGAGTGTCTGTCCAGCCTCTCAAGGTGGGATTGCAGAATAGTCAGGCTCTCTTCTTTTACCTGGATATCGATGACGGTATCTCCGCTGATCTGTTTCTTAAGTGATGCCGGTGTATCCAGGGCAACGATGCGGCCTTTTTTAATGATCGCAATCCGATCGCACAATTCTTCCGCTTCCGCCATGTAGTGAGTGGTGAGCAGAATCGTCTTTCCACGTTCGATCAATTGTTTAACCGTGGCGCGTAACTCGCGCGCGCCAACCGGATCGATCCCAACAGTTGGTTCATCGAGATAGATCAATTCGGGGTCATGTAAGAGGGCACGAGCTAAATGCAGGCGTTGTTGCATTCCGCTGGAAAAAGTTTCGACCCGGTCGTCCCCTCGACCGGATAGCCCGACGACTTCCAGCATTTCGGGGATGCGCCTGGCGGTGACTTGGGGTTCAAGACCGTATAATTCGGCAAAATAGCGAAGGTTGTCGGATGCGCTGAGCCTGCCATATAAGCCGCGGGCACCTCCAAACGTGAAACCGATCCGTTTTCGGATATCCTGAGTTTGTTTGACAATATCCAAGTCGAGAATTGTCGCACTCCCACTGGTAGGCAAAAGCAATGTGGAGAGCATTTTCACTGTAGTGGTTTTTCCGGCGCCATTGGGTCCAAGCAAGCCAAATAACTCGCCTTTGCGGACGCCAAAGGAGATATCTTCAACCGCGACTGTGGTCTTCGATTTGCGGATGAAGAAACCGGTCCTGGTTTTAAAGGTCTTATTCAATGACTTTACATCAATAGCCCATGACATCCAGCAATCTCCCTTGTACAGAGCATCGAGGTGAACAAGTTTTAATTATAGGGTTTATCGATGATCCAAAGAATAGTTTTATTCCCCACAGAGTACCCTATTCCATTGATTAGATTATATCCAGATTTTGATTATGTCAACCGTTGATCACAGATGTCTTTATACCCGCAGCGATCACATTTCCGTGGATCTTCGTGGCTGCGGGGAATCGATTTGGAATTCTCGACTTGATGCATTTTGGAGAGTAACGCAAGGGTATTTTTGCGCAGCTCATCGGTCAAGTCTACCGCGAACGTCTTACCGGGATAGTGGATCAATCCATGGGAGGGGGTGCGCTGGTACACTTTTTCCACCAAAAGACAGTAGATTGCGACCTGAAAGATATGCGAATCGTAAGGGGCAGTGGGCGCGCGGCTGCTTTTCACCTCAACCGGTATCAATTCACCGCCTTGACTGATCAGATAATCCGGCTTTCCGGTCAACCCCAGGCTGCCGTCGAAGAGCGGTTTCTCGACCGGTGCCCCCCATAATTTGGTATCAGAATAAATGATCCGCCCACCTGGGAGGCCGGTTATTGTTCTCAGCCTGCTTGACAAGATCCATACTATGACGGCAAAAAGTAGGAGGATTACAGCATAAATCATGTTATCCGCCATTCGGGATGAGGCTAAGGACAATCAAAACGACGGACGCGAAAGCCAGGATGATCGCCAGGATTTTCAGCAGCATGGACCCAATCACCATTCGGCCATGTTGGTAATGCATTTCTGTCCCAGATTGAAGTTCCTGCCGGTTGGCGGGTTCGATCCCTTTCAACCTGTACTGCCAGGCGCGATTACAGAACAGGTAAGTGTTCACTTCCGACGCACGAATTATTCGCATGGGAGGATCACTCGGATTTCAATTTCGCCGAAAGATTTGCAAGAGCGGTTTCCAGATGCTGTTCGCGCAGGCTGATGGTCAGATCTCCGCGGGTACGTTCCACGATACCGCGCACTAGATCAGTATGGCGTCGCAACCCGTTTGTGATGGCATCCGGATAATCCATCGTCACCAGCACGGAGTAGATATCATCCATACAGCCGAGCAGGCGTTCCGCCTCCTCGCTGTAACCCTGGCGGAGTATATCCATGCAGCGGCGGCGAAGCTCGCCGGTCACTTCTGCCAAGCCATTCAGATACGTGGCGTATTCCACTTGCAGATCTTCAGGCACGGGCAGTGGTTTGTTTTGGATCAACGCGCAGGTAATTTCGGCTTCGGTGAACTCTTTTAATGCATCCTGGGTGTAACCCGAGAAGAAAAGGTCTGGATGATCGGCTAGAGAATCTCGGAGACCGGAGGCAAGTTTCCGGGCTTCTTCAAGGTGAGAGGTGGCTTCATGCACTTCACTGCGATGGATCGCCCGGATCGCGTGTGCGGCATGGCGGGTAAGGATCCGGCACACGGCTAACGCTTCATCTCTGGCTTTATTACGAATATCAAAAGACTCGCGGATCTGGTCAGTGATCTGTTCGAGTTTATCCATTACGGCTCCTGGTCTGGGGGTGGTGGGGTTGTGGGCGGATGAAATAGCTGGTCCGCCAATGTATTTGCAGCGGGAATATTGATCTCGCCGAAAATCGTTTCATAGCGGGCAATATTTTCGCTTAATGCCTGTAAAAGCAGTTTTGCACCCAATGGTGACATGATGACTCGATGTAAAATACGAGCCGTCTCCTCCCCGGGGAGGAGACGGGCAAAATCAAGCATCATTTCCAGGGGAGAGTGGGATACTCTGACGAGGTTGGCGTATTGCGGATTAACATCTCCGGTGGGCACAAACCGCAGCGGGTGAGGTTGGTTCGCTGCGTTCATCTTTTACTCCTGGTTTGGATCTGATTTAGAATGGGATCTCTTCGTCTCCACCGGCCGGATGGGTGAACTCTTCCGCGCTACCAGCAGCAGCAACAGCATCATCTTCGCCAGCTTTCGGGGTGAGGAAGCGGATCTGGCTGGCTACCACTTCAAAGTTAGAAGCAGTAGTGCCGTCCTGGCGGGTGAATGTGCGCGGTCCGCCGCTGGATGGATCTGCCTGTAATCGGCCTTCGACAAGCACTTTATTGCCTTTCCGAAGGTAATTGTTGCAGGTTTCCGCCTGTTTTCCCCAGGCGCTGACCCGGAACCAGATGGTTTCCTTGACGGGTTGGCCATTGTTTCCGGTATACGAACGGTTGGTTGCAACTGAAAATGAGGTGACAGCCTGACCTGAAGGCGTGTAGCGCATTTCCGGGTCTCGGCCTAAGTTGCCTACGATGATGATGGTATGGTACATGGTAATTCCTCCTGATAATGGGTATTTGTCGGAATTAAGGTTCGTGAAGGAGGAACCTTCTTCCTTACGCTGTTTTAATTTTACAGGAGATTGTAAAAAGCAAGAAATGAATCGAGGCTAGATTTTCCGGGTCTTTGTGCTAGGTTCGTTGTTCAGCCCAGTAATATCCCGGTCTTTTTGAGACGTGGGCGATTGGGAGTAGGAGGCAGCGCCTCCTACTCCCAAAGAAAATATAAGCCCGGGCTGTTTAAGTTGTTTGAGGATTTGGCGATAATGCCCGGGCACGAGTACCATCCCCCGACCCCTTCCAGCGACTCGCGAATCAGAATTATGAAATAATTTCGCTGGAAGGGGAGAATATACTGATAGAAGCGGGGGTCATATGACCCCCGCTTCTATGAACAACCACCCCCAGATACGGGACCAAAAAACGGGCGTATTGGTTTTCTGCCGCTATCAGACAGTAAACGCCCATTCACCCGAGCGGAGAACTGGTTCGGCAACTCCATCACGGGTGATGCCATCAATATCCATCTGGTTGGATCCAATCATGAAATCCACGTGTATGACGCTGATATTTCCACCCGATGCAGAGAATTGTTCAGGAGATAAACTCGCGCCCTCTTTGAGGGTGGTCTCATATGCTTTACCTAATGCCAAATGACAGGATGCATTTTCATCAAAAAGGGTATTGTAGAAAAGCAGCCCGGATTGGGAAATGGGAGAGCTATACGGAACTATGGCCACTTCACCAAGGCGGGCAGCACCCTCATCGGTGGCAATGAAATTCTTCAATATCGAATCACCGATCGTGGCGGAAGCTTCAACCACCCGGCCATTTTCGAACTTCAGAACAATCCCATCAATGAGCAGACCATTGTAATTGAGCGGTTTGGAGGAGGTGACGACCCCATCGACACGATCTTTGTGAGGGAGAGTGTACACTTCCTCTGTTGGAATGTTGGCGGTAAAAGGAAAACCCAGAACACAATCGGATTGTGCGGCGTGCCAATGATGACCATCTGGCAAACCGACAATAAGATCAGTTCCAGGTGCGGTGTAGTGGAAAGCCGAGTACGCTTTTTGATTGAGATATGTGCTGCGAGTGGTCAGATTTTGGATATGGTCTTTCCAGGCCTGAACTGGATCGGGTTGATCGATGCGGCAAAGTTTGAATAAGGTTTCCCACATCTTATCTTCGCGTTCTTCCACAGGCAGGTTTGGAAATACTTTCGCGCACCAACCAGCGGTGGGTACGGCTAGAACCAGCCAATTGATATCATTGCGCCCGGCAATTTTCAAAAATGGATCGAGTTTTTCCCAGCAGGTCTGATAATACTGCGAGACAAGGTCCGGGTCCTGCTGGCTCAACAAATCCGGATCGAGGCCAGTGATTGTCAAGGCGGCGTTCCCGGCTCTGGCATTGTCAGTAGGACCGGTCGCTTTCCAGTCTGAAAATTCTTGGAACGAATCGCGTGGGGCATTCTGAAAACGAAGAAGTTCCATTTGTTCATCACCCCAGAGCACATCCACCAATTTAGCTCCGGCTTGATAAGCAGATTTGGTTATTTCGTAGATCAAAGTTGCCGCTGAAAATGGTGCTCCAAAAACCATCGGACCACGGATAAGCAAATTCTGACCGGGGTGCAAATTCAAGCCTACATGAACGGCAATATCCGCGTATTTTTGCAGTTTTTCGTGGAAATTTTCGATCGCCATAGATCCTCCGGGAAGTGATATCGTCTAGCTCCGATCATTGTACTTTGTTTTATTTCATCTTGGGAAAGTAAACCAAAGACGTATAATGGATTTGAGGGAACATCGCTGCGTAATAAGCCAAATATCGAGTTAATGGCAATCCACGCTAAAGATAGGAGGACATGTATGTGGCATATTCAACCCATTGCAGACGAAAAAGCTGAGGGAGCACTCAGGGAATTATTTAATCTCGACCTGGAGAAAGACGGTTATATTACCAATATCACAAGGGCGTGGACACATCGACCCGAGGTGATGCCGCTCTGGACCCAGTTACTCAAATCCATCCGATCTCATTTGCATCTGCGGACATTTGAACTGATTACTCTGGCTGCATCACGCGAAATTGGGTGTGTGTACTGAATGTTGGCACACGGAGCGGTGCTCCGTAAAAATGGATTTACCGCTGAGCAAATCATTTCCATTCTCAAAGATTATCACAACGCAGGTCTGAGTCTGGCAGAGGTTCATCTGATGGACTACGCCAGTAAAATAAGCCGCGATTCAGGGTCTGTTACAAAGGAAGATGTTGACATTCTGCGCCAGGATGGGTTGACCGACCAGCAGATCACGGATGTGGTGTTAGCAGTGGTCGCCCGCAATTTCATCAGCCGCTTTTTTGACGCACTCGGCGCCGATCCTGACCCGGAACTGATCGCGAAAGAACCTGATTTGTGGGCGTATCTTAAGAATTTGGAATAAGGCTTTTACTGAAAATAGAAAGAGGCTTCTGACATCAGGTCAGAAGCCTCTTTGAGGAGGAGCACCTTAGCTCAGATACTCTTTGACCGGTTGTTCTTCAAGGAACACCAGATTCAAAATACCGGCCACAAGGGAAGGTACGTTGCCATAGACGATAGTAAGGATTTCAAAAATGGCAATGGTTTTCAGGTTTTGAGCCGGGACAGCTTTGCCGGACATTAATCGGGAAGCATATACCACTTCAAAAATACCCAATACCAGCGGAAGAACTACCACAGGCAGGCATAGGATCCCGATGACGGAAACCAGCGCGCCACACGTGATGGATATTCCGGTGAGAATATTCAGGATACCACTAACGAGCAGGATGATTTCAATCGCCTGGACTTTGCCGGGCTTGGGATTTACATTGACGATAATTTGTTCAGACATGTTAACCTCTTTTTATTGTTGTTTTACTTTCTTAGTCAATATACGGAGGGAGTAAAAAATAGTTGCGAAAAACTCCATCCGATCGGATGGAGTTTAAGAGTATTGGTTGCTCTGATTTGCGGGCAGGTATTATTCCTATTTATAAGTACTCTTTAAGCTGCCTCGCTCGTCTTGGATGGCGCAGCCTGCGCAGCGCTTTTCCTTCAATTTGGCGGATACGCTCACGGGTCAAGCCGAATTTCTGACCTACCTCTTCCAATGTATATGTGCGGCCATTATCGAGACCAAAACGTAAGCGTAGAATGCGGGCTTCACGAGGAGACAAAGTCCCCAGCACTTCGTCCACTTTTTCATGAAGCATATTCCGATATGCCGTTTGGATCGGCGTGGGCGTGATCTCATCCTCCACGAACATACCCAATTCTGAATCTTCCTCGTCGCCCACCGGGCTTTCCAGCGAGAGAGGCAACCAGGAGACGCGCAACATCCATTGGACCTTGCGCAGAGAGAGTCCGAGTTCACCAGCCAGTTCGTCCACTGTCGGAGCGCGCCCCAGATTCTGTTCCAATTCATGGGTGAGTTTATACAGTTGGCGGATGCGATCGATCATATGTACAGGTACACGGATGGTGCGTCCCTGGTCGGCGATGGATCGGGTGATGGTCTGCCGGATCCACCAGGTGGCATACGTGGAGAACCGGAAACCCTTGTGATAATCGTATTTTTCGACCGCTTTCATGAGTCCCAGGTTGCCTTCCTGGATGAGGTCCAGGAAAGGTACACCGCGACCAATATATTTCTTGGCAATACTGACCACAAGGCGGGTGTTTGCTTTGATCAAATGTTCCCGCGCCAGGATTCCATCATTGTGAAAGCTTTCCAATTCGTGTCGTTTGGCGGCATCCATCTTTCCACAAGATAGCATCTCTTTTCTCGCAGCACGTCCTGCTTCTATCCGGCGAGCGAGACTCATTTCTTCTTCAATATTCAGTAAGGGAACACGAGACATTTCCTTGAGATATAAACCGACCGTATCATCGATGGAAATTCGTTCCAGATCAGTGTACGGATCAAAATCGCTGGGAGGTGTCGGTTCTTCTTCCTGGAGGCTGCTGTAATCATTCTCGTGGTCAAGAATATCCACGCCATGACGGCGCAAGGCAACCATTAACGCTGCCAGGTGTTCCGAATCATCATCCCCCTCTGGATAAAATTCCATTAGATCTTCGGTTGTCAGATATCCCTGAACGTCTGCTTTTTCGAGCAACATGCTCAGGATTTCGGTGTTTTGCCTGTGTCGGCCTGGATATGTCACTTGCACCCTCCTCTCGTTACTTCAGTTGACCTTCCAACCTATCACCCCACTTCATTCTGGGTGGTGGTCATCCAATGGAAAAAAGGTACGATTCTTCAATCCACTGGTCTGGATCGGTGCTCACAATCCCTTTCATTCCAATTTTCCCCACACTCAGGACATAATCCCTGACAATCCGGCCTGCAGAGAGGTCGGATTGGGATTTCGAGCGTAAGGTATTCGTGGACCAATGGTTCCAGATCAATGTGGGCATCTTCCGGAAGCAGAAGATCGGATTCAGACATTGTTCTGGGAGTGAACGCATATAATTCATCAAACTCTGCCTGCAATGGGGTTATGGCGGGTTCCAGACAACGGACACATTCCAATGTCATGGTGGATTTAAAATGAGACTGGCAGAGTAATCCCTGAGGAGTGCGGCTAATTCGCGCGACACCGCTCAAATTTGTGAGGTCCATCTCTGATTGAAGGCGAATTGAAGGAAATTCAAACTCGAAGTCGCGACTATATCCAATGGATTGGCTGATGATGAATCCAACATTGAGCCGCAAGGGATGACGGTTTGGTTTCACAATCACTACTTAATAAATAGGGATAATTGCTTCAAGCTCTCAAAGTATAGCACAAACATTCTTGAATGTCAATTAATTATGAATAAAGTGATAAATATTAACCTGACCGAGGTATCTTGGTTACGCGTATAATACCAATAACTACTCAGCCATACCTCAGGTAACAGATCATCCGGTGGAATAACGAAATATGACGAATTTTGTCTCCCGTCTTGTACAGATCTTCAACTCCCGAAAAAATTTAATCGTGCTGATTCTACTTTCAGGGCTGATCACCGGGTTTCTGCTGCTCCTGTACAAACCAGCACTTGCTTATATGCCTTCCAATGGTGACGACCTGGTCATCCTCTCAAAGGCAGCCCAAATATCCAATCCATTCCAATATTTCGCCTCCGATTGGGGATTGGGAAATTACGCGTACCGTCCGCTCCATGCAATTTCCATCTGGTTGATGTACAGAATGGTCGGCGTCTGGGCATTCCCCAATCAGGTGATCAATTTGGGCCTGCATATCCTGAACGTGCTTCTGGTTTTCATTTTGCTTTACCGGCAGAAGATTCCCATCGTCATCGCGGCGCTCATTTCCGTTTGTATCGGCACTTCCCTCTACTCGGTTTCACCCGCCACCTGGGTATCGGATCGGCCCACGTTGATGGTTGCTGTCTTATTGAATATCGCCTTATTGTTCATTTTTAGATCGAAAGAACTCAGCAGAGGCAAAACGGTCTTCGTATATGCCTGCCTCTTTTTGTTGGCTTGCCTCTCCAAGGAGAGCGGTTTGATTGTCCCCATATCAGTTGGAGTGATCGCCTTTTTACTTAAAAAACCGGAGCGCATTTGGATCATCGGATCAGCGGCAGTTGTTACTGCGGGCTATTTGCTTTTCAGGTCGGTCATCTTCCATGGACAAGCTTTCTCCTATTCTGAGAGCGGATACCTGTTCGGCTGGGTGTCCTACCCGGACAACGCCCGATTTCCCTTCCTGATACAGGTACTCGTCTATACCGATAATATCCTCAAAAATATTGGAGCCAACGTCCTACTGATCTTCGGTCCGGAGGGTGGTTTTCTCTCATGGGCGGATGCCCGGGTCCGAATCGTCATGATCATATCCATCTTTCTGGTGTTCGGAGTTACATACGCACGGAGAAAGAATGGCGCTTTCGGTAAGGCGGCGCTGATCATCGTGATAGTGAATGCAATAATTCACTTCCAGTTATTCCGCTATCGGGCGCTCTATATTGGATTTGAGACGATTATGCTCTTCATCGGTGCCAGTTATGCGAATTCTAGTTGGGTAAAACAGAAAGCCTCGCTGTTACTCATTTCTTTCCTTCTGGTATTGAGTGTAGGGTCGAATGTATATTATGTTCAGGACCACCTGTTGAATCAATCCTTTAAGCGCAGCCGGGAAATGAATCGTTATGAATTGACGAATGTGATCGCCGAGAGAGGAAGCCAACTCTCACCGGATATCCTCCATCAGGTCTTGGATCAGTACAAGAATAAATAGCCGTACTTCCGAAAGGGATTAGTTCATGCAAGGGGGATAATTTTCGCCGATTTCGGAAAAATCAAATCGGGCGTCATAAGCTGAATAGTAGGTTTTATCCGGCATCATCGGGAGATGGGCGTTAAAGTATTTGTTCAACACCACCCGGAAGGTATTGATGGGCGTGATTCCCGGATAGAGTAAAGAGTAATCGCCGTCTGAAAAATAATAGACATTGAGAATTTTTATCCGGTCATACTGGTCACCAGTTCCAAACCCATATGTGCCATGGTCGCCCTGAACGATGAACACAAACGGCCGGGTGGATTTCATTTTGATCTGCTGAAGTATATCCAGGATACGTTTATTCAGATACTGCACTTCTTCAATGTAGGCTTGCTGGGCGAACTCTCTTTTTTGGGTCAGATCCGGATTTAATGTGAAGTATTTTTCGCCATCCACAGGGCGCCCCTCGGAATCAAAGCTGGCCGGAGGATGAGGAGCTAATATATGGAGGTGAATTATCCGAGGGGAAGCACTTTCGGGTAGCTTGGTTACCTGGTCCAATTGGTAAAAAATGGTTTCTCGAACTTCAGAGAAGGGCGATTTGATAAATTGTTGGATACCGACCGGTAAGGAATTCTGGTTATCCAATACCAATTTGATCGCAGTTGAATCATAAAACATCGATTCGAATGCTTGAAATCCCCTTGTAAGCCTGGCGATGGGCAGCTCATTTTTCGGGGATAAGTATTGATCAGAGTTGACGATGTCGGTTGGGATAAAACCGCTATCAAACGCTGTGAGTTGGTAACCATTCTCTCGGAGAGCCCGGTACACCAGATTATTATTGAGAGATTGCGAAAGTCCCTGGATACTGTCTATCTCGGGGCGGATGTGATCGAGCCAGGACATGTTCAGCGAAGAGTTCAATGACAACAAGGTCTGGGCGTAATTGGATCGGCTGCAGGTGGCTACGTATGCGCCTTCTTTAGTTAATTCCTGTATAAATGGCGAATTGTCCAATCCAAATCGATTTTGAAGGACATCCGCCCGGGTATACGTATCCAATATGACGTAGTAAATGTCCGGCGCATTTGGTTCGACATGTAAATTAAGGGATGGAACATCAGACGATTCTAGATCAAACCTGGCCATCTGGTTCTGGATTTTTCGCGATTCGAAAGTGAGAATATTAACCGTTGGGATAACCAACAGAACCAAGGTGATTATGTTCAATGGGATGGTAAGACCGGATATATCCTTTTTTATAGCGAGCCAGGAGGTACCTATCAGAATCATCAACGCCAGCAGGAGTAGATAACGATGCCGAATGATTGGCTCTATCCAGGATGGCGCGCTTTCCTGGAAATGATAGATCTGCCCGTACGAGAAGAACAGAACCAGGAAGACGAGAGTAAAAAATGCCCCTTTTAATGAGGATCGAAATCCTAATCGAGCGAGGAGGTAGACAATTCCCATCAAGAGTAAGACTGACGATCAATGGCCGAATGATCATCCAGCCCTGAATATCAGTTTTATTATTGGAGAACATTAACACGATCGGATAGCACGCGAAGAAAAAGAGGTAGAAAGGCTTTTGCAGTAAGATATTCAGCCTTTTACCTGCCGATTGGTTCTTAGAAAAAATCGTCATACTCCAGCTCTGGTTTGTATTGTTTCCAAATCGAATTATCTGCCCGGCTTATAAACAGGATGATTATATCAAAATGCATTTGTGCAGGATTCGATCCGTCCACCACAATGATTTTGTCTTATCTCCTGAAACATCTTACAATGATGCAGGAATTTATTTTTCCCTGTCACGACCCTTTTTCTTGCGGAGATGTTAGTATGATGGAATTGTGCCTGGCATCTGAAAACAAAGATAAGCTGGAAGAATTTCAATCCATCCTGAATGGACAACCGCTCAAATTGGTGACAGCCATGCAGATGGGGATTCTGCTTGGTGTAGAGGAAACTGGCAGCAGCTATCAGGAGAATGCCCAACTTAAGGCACACGCCTATGCCCAGGCAACCGGATTACCTGCCCTGGCGGATGACACCGGGCTGGAGGTGCAAGCCTTGCGGGGCGCCCCGGGTCTTTTTTCCAAGAGGTATTTGCCCGAATCGGGGGCGACCGACGCCGATAGGCGAGCTTATCTTCTCGATAACCTGCAAGGTGAACCACGACCCTGGAAGGCGCGATTTACCTGTGTGGTCTGCATTGCCTTGCCAGATGGCAGCGAGTGGTTTACCAGCGGTGAAGTTAAGGGTGAGATCATTCCGGAGGAGAGGGGAGATTTCGGCTTTGGATATGACCGTATCTTCCAATTATCGGCTTTGCAAAAAACAATGGCAGAATTGACGATGCTCGAGAAGAATAAATTTAGCCATCGGGCGAAAGCAGTAAAGGCAGCAATCCCGATATTACTTCGGTTGGCAAAAACCGGAGAGTACGAATGACAATTCATATCCCTGAGCAAGTATCTGACGCATGTCTGGCGTTTTCCGGGCAGAATTTTCAACTACAACAGTGGATTGATCGTATCGGAGGATCATGCCTGGGTGATCGACCCGGGAATGGCGCCCGATGAGGTGATGGCTATCCGAGGTTACTGTCTATCCAAAAATATTCAAGTGGAGGCTGTTTTACTGACCCATTTCCACTATGACCATATTTTGGGTGTGAATGCCTTTGAAAATACGGTTGTAATCACACATCACCTGTTTGACCAGGAGATCAAGCGGATGGCTTCGATATCTCAGTCCAAGATCGATGGGTTGATCCAAAACGGGGAAATGACTTGCCCGGTGTGGTCTCTGGATGTACATTCCGATTGGCACATCAAACGCCGGCAATCTTTCCTGATCGGTGAGCTCGAGGTGGATGTGATGCCCCTGCCCGGACATACCCTCGATCAAATTGGGGTTTATGTTAGAGAAGACCGCCTGCTCTGGGCGGCTGATATGTTATCTGATATTGAAATTCCCTACCTGAGCCAGTCGGCAATAGAATATCAGAAAACACTGGAGAAGGTTTCCGGGTTAGATGTGGATAGGCTCATCCCCGGGCATGGAAACCCATCCTATTCGGGTACCGATTCATTCGAACGGGTCAAACGAGATCGTGGTTATATCAGGGAGATGCGCAAGAAGGTGAAGAATGGAATTCAAAAAGGCTACTCTATTGATGAGATCATCCGTGTTTGTGATGAGATTGAATTCCCAAATCGGGAGGATAATCTGACCGCTCACCAGTGGAATGTGGAGAAGATATTCCTGGAGGAAGGCGGGAAAGCAGAAGGAAGATTGCTTGGATGGGAGAAGGAATGGTTACCTGATTAGCCGACTCAATCCAGTGTAGTCATCCTATTGATCTTGAAGTGTATAGACCAACCACGCGAGGGACGAACCCTCCTGATCAGGCGTTTGGTCATTTATTGATGACCAGGGTCAAAGTCCAGGATAGAATCAGTATGACGGAAACAATGATGAAGACAATACGTTGAACGCGTAACCGGCGTTGTTCGCGGGAAAGACCGGATTTTTTAGGAGTGGATTGATTTGACATTTAATCATGTACTTTCTGAATAGAATAATCCTAATTATACCCTGCTCCAGAATCGCAAACCGACCTCTTCGTTCAGAAGAGGTCGGTTCATTTTCAACCGGCTAGTATCGTAAAACGGCTGCAATTTTTCCCACACTTTCCAATTCGGGGCTATGGTGGATCACTTCCACATCTCCACCAGATTGGAGCACCGATCGGACCGCCAGGTCGACAATATCGAGGACTGACTCCGTTTTGGAGCCACACACCGGGCAGACCTCTAATTTGTGAGGTGTTACGAACCCACAGCTCTTACAGCGAACTCCCTGTGAGATATACCCTTCCTTAAAGAGAAGGGTCTGCACTCGATGGGCGCTGACCGCAGACAGTACATTTTCAACTCCGACAGCGCCACCGGTGCCTTTCGCCGCTGCCGTTATTGCACTATCGATCAGGTGATGTTCCTGACGGGATTCCGCTTCCAACCCGATCTGCATTGCTTTATTAAATACTTCAACATGAGTGGCTGTCATAGGGATGGCGAAGGTCCCAACCACCAGGCTTTGCCAGGTTTTGGGCAACAACGAGAACATTGCTTTCGTGTTCTCATCCGTTCCACCAATCAGGACTCGCCGGATGTGATTGGCATCAAGAAAATGAACCGCAAAATCGGCTGCGGATTTCATATTTCGATCGACGAGTTCTTCAGAATACCCCGATCTGCCAGCGATACCTCCCCTGCGTCCGGGGAAAGAGGATGCGCCACCATGTTTTGAATGTTTTATTTCCTCACCTACCGTACCCTGTTGCTCTTCTAATTCACCAAGATGAAAGTGAAAGAGGCGAGCACCCTGTTTATCCACCAGGATCACCCCATAGCCGCCAAAAGCATCCCATACATCAGCCAGCGGTTTGAAGTGTGGATGATCCGAGATCCGTACTCTACTCTGGATTGTGACCTTTAAAGGAAACGCCCGGAAGAAATCATCCGGCATGCACGAGAACACGGCCACACTTCGACCTGACCAGTCATACTCGTGCGCGAAGTACTGTTCAACCCTTTCGATATCTTTTGGCAGATCAACATCTTTCAACATAGTCCGCAACCGCAAGCGGTAGGCATCGGCATTGCCTTGCGCTGGTTCGGTATTTAGATACAAACTCAATACCTGGTGCGTGGAGGTAAAGTTCAATAGCTCATGCAAATCGCTTTCAGTCAACATATGCCCCTCCTTTTGGGATGTCAGGCGTACACAGGCTTATGGGCGAGATCCGAGCTTCAGTTCTATCTCCTTCGTACTTCCATTTCTTAAGATGGTCAGCGTGATGGTATCACCTGGTTTCTTGTTATTGATCAAATACTTTAGTAAGTCGCCAAAGGTCATGATGCTGCGTCCGTCGATGGCGGTTATCAGATCACCTCCTTTGAATAAACCCTGTACATCGGTTTTTGAGGTACCAACCAGAATGCCGGCTTTATCGGCTGGTCCGTCTGGTACAACACTCACCACATAGGCTCCAACAGATTGCGGAAGATCCAGGATTTTTTGGGTGGATAATGACATCGACGGCAGACTGGATAACCCCATATAGGGATAATCATATTTTCCATCTTTTATGATCTCAGGTACAACCAACTTTGCAATGTTTATCGAGATGGCGAATCCAATACCGATATTGCCAGCTTCTCCGCCGAGAGTTGTTCCGCTGGTTCGGATGGCTCGGTTGATACCGATCACCTCACCATTGAGGTTGAGTAACGGACCACCTGAGTTGCCAGGATTGATAGCTGCATCCGTTTGGATGATATCTCCCGCGGTATACACACTACCATCCGAGCTCTGGTGCATTGAGTCTAAGGTGCGCCCGAGGGCTGACACAATTCCTGTAGTCATCGTTCCATCCAGACCAAAGGGATTTCCAATCGCAATGACGGATTGTCCCACCCTGATCTGATCCGAATCGCCCAGGGGCAGTGGAAAGAGATCGCTCGCCGGGGCGTCGACTTTAATGACAGCGATATCGGAATCTTTATCAGTTCCGACCACTTCTGCCAGGGCTTTATACCCGGATGGAAAATCCACTTCCAGATTGGTTGCGCCATCCACCACATGAAAGTTCGTTATGATATGACCTTCCGTGTCATAGACAAATCCGGAGCCCTGTCCTCCGCCAGCAGCCGTTTCCACCTGGATCGAAACTACTCCCGGGCTAACCCTCTGATAAAGCGCCACCTGCAATTCTGATTCGGCTGGAAGTGATTGTGATTGAATAACCTGGGCGGGTAATTGAGCGATCTGTGACGGGATTTCCGCTGCCAGGGTGGGAATCAACTTGATGGAATTACCACTTTGGGAGATCGCAGTTGGAACAGCGCAGGCCAACATTGTGGCCAGGATAATGACTAACGGTAGTAGTACTTTTATTTTTCTCATTTTTACCTCTTTTATCCGGGAGAGATACCATTAATTGTGGTCTCGACCGGATAGTTTATTAAATATTTTACGATCCTCTTCATTGAGGTCTTTCGGTATGGTTACACGAGCCCGAACATACAGGTCACCTTGATTCGCCGGGCCTTTTAGAGCAGGCATACCGCGACTGGAAAGCCGAAATGTCTGACCAGGTTGGGTCCCGGGAGGAATGGTGAGTAGAACGGACCCGCCTGGGGTGATGACATTCACCTGTCCACCCAGAATGGCGGTATATAGATCGACGGTCACATCGGTAAATAAATTATTCTCTTTACGTTCAAAGCGTTGATCGGGTACGACTTCTACAATGAGGTAGAGGTCCATTTGCAGACCGGCTGTCGAGCCTGCTGGAACACGCACTTTGGTTCCGGTCTTCGCGCCTTTCGGTATCTTCACCTCCAACCTTTTATTCCCATATTGGATGGTTCGCGTTGTTCCGGTGTAGGCTTCCACCAAGGATATTTGTATTGGTTGTTCGACAGCGCGAGGTTGGCTCTGACGGGTGGGAGTCCGGCCAGTGGAGGTAAAGCCACCTCCTCCCAGGTCGCCGAATATCATCCGAAAGAAATCTGAAAAACCCCCGGCGCCGCCAAACATATCCCCGATATTGTCGACCTGGACACGACGTCCACCGGATCCGGGTTGACCACCTGCCGCATACCATTGTTCCCAGTTAAAGCCGTTTGGAGACCCACCGCCCTGCTGATAATTAAAGTACGAATCACCCAGCTGGTCATACCGCGATTTTTTGTCCGAATCACTGAGCACCTGGTAAGCCTCATTGATCTCTTTGAACTTATCTTCCGACTGCTTATCACCCTGATTACGATCAGGGTGATACTTCATTGCCAGTTTGCGATAAGCCTTTTTGAGCTCTGGAGCTGTTGCGGTACGTTCAACACCAAGAATCTTGTAATAATCTTTATATTCCATATGTATTAATTATTATCAACCCGCGTTATCCGTTGTCAATAGAAAAGCATCACATCTAATAATGTTCTAACGCTTTTATAAACTTCATTTAATCCAATAGCGGATTCCTAGATAAGGTGCTGGAAAGATATTCCATGCCAATTTCAGAGGATAGAATTATTAATACAAAAACAATCGAAAAAACAAATATCGGGGCAGCTGATGCTCGAATATCTCATTGTGAAATTTCATCAGTTCTCATTGGGTCGAAAAATCAAAATTGGTCATAAAATTCGTCTTAAAACATATTGACAACGTTACGTAATACTGTTATTATTACAGCATCACTGTAACAATGCCGAGGGCGTATGAAAATCCTCGAAGACCAGCTGTTGATCCATGAGCTGGCAGAGAGGGCGGGGGTGTCCGTAAGGACGATCCGCTACTACATCGCAGAAGGGTTATTGCCAGCCCCGACCACCCGCGGACGATATGCGTACTACAGCCAGGAATACCTTGATCTGATCGAGCTGATCCGAAGGCTGAAGGAAGCGTATCTACCGCTCAGGGAGATACGGTCATTGGTATTGAGCCTGCCGCCGAATAAAGTAAGGGCTGTATTGGAGGAAAGCGCAGGGTTACCACAGGAGGAATTGCTTCGAAGCATCCGGGCGAACCAATCCGAAAAGCTGCTCGAACTATCCAAAGAGCTGAATGTCGAGTTGGAAGACGATACCGCAGCCAATTACGCCCAACGGATCATGGACCAAGAGGCAATAACCACTAAGAATTATCGTCCTGCCCCAGATCTAAAAAGTAGAACTTCATCGCCGCCACTGAGGAAACCGGAAATCCAAGACCCATTTCTTTCTGAACTGGAAAAACCGGCCCAACAACTGAATTACGATGTGCAAATACCAAGTACTGCCAGAGAGGACACCATCTGGCGGAGGTATGAAGTCGCGCCTGGTGTGGAGCTGAATGTTCAACTGACATACCTGAGGAAATATAAGGAAGGCATTGCAAAGCTGATTCAGCTTGCTCGCGACTTGTTGAAATCCTAAGATTGGGACGGACTGCCCGGCGGCTCTCAATCTTCCCAGAGCCGGGTATAGGGAGGGAAGTATGTCCGAACCAACATTATGTATTCGTCTGGAACAAGACGCAGAAAATCTTTTCACCAATCGATCCACAGACAGAATCATTGAAATTAAATTAACCGCTCCCAAACGGCTTGAGCTATCCAAACGCGCACCGGTCAATCTGGCACTGGTACTCGACCGCTCCGGTTCCATGTCTGGCGAGAAGCTGGATTATGCCAAACGGGCTGCTCTTCATGTGCTGGATTTATTGGACGCGCAGGATAAAGCCGCGCTTGTTGTATACGACAACAGCGTGGAAACGATATCGCCCTGTGTCGCATTGGATGCGAGAAACAAGCGGATCCTGCAAAGCGCGATCACAGAACTCATGGTCCGTGGCAGCACCAACTTGTCTGGAGGTTGGCTGCGAGGCTGCCAATTGGTCGGGGAAGTGCTTGACCCCTCCTCTTTACAACGCTGCCTGCTACTCACCGATGGACTTGCCAATGTCGGATTGACCAATGTTCCAGAACTGGCACATCACGCTGGTGAAATTTTTCACAGGGGAGTCTCCACCTCCACATTTGGGCTGGGAGATGATTATGATGAGCGGTTATTGGAGGCGATGTCCAATGAGGGCGGTGGGCGATATTACTACATCGCGGATGTCCAGGATATCCCGGCCATTTTCGAACAGGAATTGGAAGGCTTGACCAGCATCACCGCGCGTAATATTCATCTGACTGCCGAAGTTCCTGCGGGGATGACCATCCGGGTAGTGGGTGATTGGCGGCATGAGTTCATCAACGACCAATTGCGAATAGATGTGCCGGAAATGATCCGCGAGCAGGAAATATATCTCTACCTCGAGGTCCATTGTACTTTGCATGGGGCAGACACCCACATTCCCTTACAGATCATGGCATCGGCGGATGGCGAGAAGGGAATTCGGATGGATACTCAGGCGGCGATCCAATTTACCTTCGCAACTGCCGAAGTTGTCCAAGCGCAGGAGCTGAATAAGGTCATGCTGCGTCGATTTAAGAAAGTGGAAGCAGCCATTCAAGCGGAGAAAGCGTTGAAATTGGAAAAAGCAGGTAGAAAAGAGGAAGGTTCCCACCTTCTATTGGAATACCTTAAACAAGCTGCACCGATGATGGATTCGACTGACTATGCAGAGCATCGTAATACTGCAGATAAGATCCAATCAGGAATGAATGAGATGGATCGCAAGCATTCGCATATGCGGAATTACAATATCCGCCAATCCCGGCAAGAGCAGGTGGATGAATTACTCCGAAACAAGAAGGATCCCAAGAAACCAGATCCAACCAAACCATGACGGATTGAGGGACTTTGGGTTTTGAACAGGGGGCAGGGGGCTACCTGAGGCGGCTCGCTCAGGGGGAACGAAGCCAGGTCTGCCCCGGTATGGTCAGGACATAAACCTGACAGGGGACCGGGGCAGACCAACTTAATTGACTTTGACAGGAGGAAATTATGAGACCCTATCATTGGGTTGCCTTTGACAATAATTCTGACGGTGCCACTGAGATGAACAGTCGCCGCCAATCCCCGGGAGAGCTTGCCATTTCTGGATTCCAAAAAATTGATAACGATGACGCGTTGAATAACTTTCGGGCAAGTTTAATTGCGAATGGCTATGCTCCCGCTTCACGCATCTGTTCCTTTATCGAACACCTCACCAGTTACTATAATCCGGAATCTGCCTGCTGGCTGAGAAGCGATATGGTAATTAATGAGCTGGGTGTTGATCCGGTTGATTGCGTCGATGGGATCTCACTGAAGTGGATTCGAGAAATGTTCGGCGAATAGCCTATGCTATACTAACAAAATGAGAGACGAAATCCACCCGGGGTTTTCATTATTCATCGGGTTAGACATCTTCCCGATTCCCAGTAGACGATCATGACGCCTGAATCATTCCAGCTCACTCCTCAACAACAACGGCTTGTTTGGCCAATCCTCACCCCTCGCAGTTTTCTCACCGGTATAGCCGGGACTGGGAAGACGACGACTGGAGCTGCCCGGTTACATCAAATGCTGAGCAATGGTATTCCTGCGAACCAGATATTGGTTCTGACTCCTCAACGGTCGTTAGCCGAACCATATCATGCGGTCTTAGCCCAGCCGGATATTCCACCGGGAGGTATGGTGGATATCCTGACCATGAATGGTCTTGCCCAGCATATGATCCGGCTCTTCTGGCCGCTAGTCGCCAGAACCGCCGGGTTTTCCCGCCCGACTTTCGCCCCCAACTTTCTCACCATTGAAACTGCCCAATATTATATGGCCGCCATTGTGGAAGAAAAACGGGTGAACGAAGGATATTTCGCGGCTATCACCATCGATCCCAACCGGTTATGCAGTCAATTATTAGACAATATGAACAAGGCAGCCCTGGTTGGATTCCCATATCAAGAGATTGCCGATCGGTTGAAGAAAGCCTGGAGCGGACCATCCAGTCAACTACGCGTTTATGATCAGGCTCAGGATTGCATCAACCTTTTCCGCGAGTTTTGCCTGAAAAATCAACTGCTGGATTATTCCCTGCAAATGGAAGTATTCATCCGGGACCTCTGGCCAAGTTTGCTCTGCCGGCAATACCTGTTGGAAAAATACCACCATCTGATTGCGGACAATATCGAAGAAGACACTCCTTCCACACATGATATCCTGCGTGAATGGATTCCATCCTTTGAAACGGTCTTATTGATCACCGATGAGGATGGCGGTTTTCGGCGCTTTCTTGGCGCAGATCCCGTCTCTGCTGGATCGTTATCTGACCTGTGTGACGAAATAGTGGAATTGAGCCACTCGTTCTTACTTCCCGCGGCATTGCAGCAATTTACAAAATTACTGGGAGGCAATCTAAGACAACAAGGTAAAATGGTTGACACGGATCCCCAACCCATTCACGACCTCGGAGATCACCTGGAATTTCAGACAACCCATTTTTATCCACAACTTCTGGATTGGTGCGTGGAAAAAGTCCATCAACTGGTATTCGACGAGAAAGTGGATCCGGCTGAGATCGCCATTGTGGCGCCGTTCATGCCCGATACGCTCCGCTTCGGTCTGACCGAACGATTGCAGGACGAATCCATTGAAGTACACACTATCAGACCATCCCGATCGCTGCGGGATGAACCGATCGTTCGCAGCCTGATCACTTTGGCGAAACTGGCCCACACCCATTGGGAATTGGCTCCCCATCCTCACGACGTCATTACCGCACTGCACCGGTCGATCGATGGTTTGGATCTGATCCGCGCAACCCTGCTTGGCCGGATCGTCTATCGCCGTGCGGGGGGGAAATACTTCCTGTCTGATTTCACACAGATCAAGGCAGACGAGAAAAGCCATATTACCTATCAAGCCGGGGAGATGTATGAGCGGTTGCGTGGATGGATGGAGTTATATCAGTCTGAGCCTGTTCAGGAATTGGATATCTTTTTCAGACGTCTGTTTGGAGAGTTGCTATCACAACCCGGTTTCAGCTTCCACACTTCCCCTTTTGCCGGAGAAGTAACAGCGAATCTGATCGAGTCGGCCGCAAAATTCAGACAGAACATCGAGAACGTCGCCATTAATGACCAACCGATTGGAAAAGAGTTCATCCGCTCGGTGGAGAATGGTCTGGTCGCCGCACAATTTTTACGTCATTACGATACAGAACAACCCGCCGCGGTTTTCCTGGCTCCGGCCCATACCTATCTGATGCAGAACCATCCGGTGGATTATCAGATCTGGCTGGATATCGGATCCAATGGGTGGTGGGAACGGTTGGAGCAGCCGCTGACTCATCCGTATGTGCTCAGCCGTTCCTGGCAGGAAGGGAAGATCTGGACGGATACCGAGGAATTCGCCATTAATCAGGCGAGCATGTACCGGTTATCGGTGGGCTTATTGCGACGCTGCAAGAAAAAAGCGATTCTGGGCTATGTGGAAGTCAACGAGCAGGGGTATTCTCAGCAAGGAGAATTATTGAAATCACTTCAATCGGTGGCGCTGAAAGCTCAATTTTATCCATCACAAACCTCAGAATAACGAGGTTACTTCATGGCTGAGACCTATCGTCCCGCCCAACAGGAGATCCTGACCTACCGAAAAGGATGGATGGGTGTTTCGGCTGTTCCGGGGAGTGGGAAGACCTTCACCCTGTCTGCCCTGGCGGCTGAATTGATCAAGTCTGGCTGCCTGAAACCCGATCAGGAAATTTTGGTCGTTACCCTGGTCAATTCCGCGGTGGAAAACTTCACCCGGCGAGTGGCAGGCTTTTTGACGAATTTGACGATCCTGCCGGGAATGAGTTACCGGGTGCGAACCTTACACGGGTTGGCGCACGACATCATCCGCGAGCGACCATCGCTGGTTGGGTTGGCGAACGACTTTACCATCATTGATGACCATACTGCGCAACAAATCCTGACCCAATCCATCAACGCCTGGATCCAGACCCACACCCCTGAACTGCATGAAATTGTGAATTCAGATGCCAATGGGATGGATTTTAAAACCATTTGTCGGCGAAACCTGCCGGCAGCGCTGCAGGATACGGCAGTTGCGTTCATTCGGTCGGCGAAAGATCGCCAAAAACTGCCGGAAGATTTGAGAGACATGCTGACCCGATCCCCAATAGACCTGCCGTTGGCTGAGATGTGTCTGCAGATCTACACAGATTACCAACGAGCCCTTCAATATCGCAACGGGTTGGACTTTGATGATCTGATCCGGAACGCGCTATTAATGTTGCAGACGGATGCGATGATGCTGGAGAGGCTGCGTTATAAATGGCCTTATATCCTCGAAGATGAAGCCCAGGATTCAAGCCGGCTGCAAGAGGAGATCCTGCGCTTGCTGGCAGGGGAGCATGGAAACTGGGTTCGGGTGGGTGATCCAAACCAGGCCATTTTTGAGACATTCACCACCGCGTCTCCCCAATACCTGCGTAACTTCATCCAGGAGGAGGGCGTGATCTCACGGCCGTTGCCTGCCAGTGGACGCTCTGCCAAAAAGATCATCGACCTGGCGAATCGTCTGATCGATTGGACGATGAGCGCTCATCCAAATCCGGACGTGCGGCAAGCCCTGGCGCCACCATATATCGAACCGGTTGCGGAAGATGACGCTTCACCCAATCCGCCGGATGAGGATGCGAAGATCCAAATTGTGCCCAAGGTCTATTCTTCGGAAGAAGAGCTGACCAATGTGGCCAGATCTGTTCAGGGTTGGCTGCAATCTCACCCTGAAGAGACTGTGGCCGTCCTGGCGATGCAGAACAAGCACATGGAAGCGATGGCGGAGATCCTGGAGAAAAAGGGAATACCGTATATTGAGCTTCTCCGAAGCACTTCCACCTCCCGGCTGACCGCCTCGCATCTGACAGCCATCCTCCGGTTCCTGGTGGATCCAACCAATACTCCGCTCTGTGTGAGAGCCCTCCATACCTGGCACAAGGTGCGGACTGGTTCTGATCAGGATTCAGAATTCATGGCAGAGGTCAAACCTTACCTGGATAAAGAGAAAGATCTTTTCAACCTGTTTTATCCCGGAGAACTGGACGTGCTGGAAACCTGGGAAGGAAATGGATTATCGGTTCATGCGCTGAATCAGTTTTACGAATTCCGACTGGATATCCAGCACTGGCTGGAAGCGACGGTTTACCCGATCGATCAATTGCTCTTGATCATCGGCATGTCTTTATTCAAAGAGGCAGTCGATCTGGCCTCTGACCCATAAACTGGCATCCTACCTGAACCAGATGTCACGATTGCACCCCGATTGGCGCCTGCCAGAATTCAGTGCAGAATTGGCCACTTTTGCCGGTTATCAACGCAAACTGACCGGCTTCAGTCGGGAAGACGAAGGATTTGATCCATCCAAATATAAAGGGAAGGTCGTGCTCGCAACCCTCCACAAAGCCAAAGGGCTCGAGTGGGACAAGGTGTATCTCACCTCCGCCAATAACTTTGACTTTCCATCCGGGGCAGCCGGAGATGATTTTTATTCTGAAAAATGGTTCATCCGCAACCAGATCAATCTGACTGCGGAAGCATTGGCCGAGTTAACCACGCTACTGGATGGACAATCCTCACAGCGAGGCGAAGCCACCCGGATCGACCGGAACAAACTGGTGGGTGAGCGATTACGATTATTGTTCGTTGGAATTACCCGGGCAAGAAAGGAACTAACCATTACTTGCAATAACGGAATGAGGGAAAAGGCTGTCCCGGCGGTGGCGGTCACAGCGCTAGCCGATTATCTAGCCCAGGTGTCTATGTTGACCGGAGAAAAGGCAACCTGATGGATTTTCACCAGATGGTTTTCAGTCAAAACTCATTGCAAGATTACCTGGATTGTCCCCGGCGGTTTGAACTACGTTACATTTTACACATGGCCTGGCCGGCTGCGGAGACTTCCGACCAGAAGGCGTTTGAGCTGCATCAACGGCAGGGGAATGATCTCCACCGGCTGATCCAACAAATGGTGGCGGGGGTCTCTATTGAAGTTTTGACCTCTTCTATCGAAGATCCGCAAGTCAGGTTGTGGTGGGATTCTTTCCAATCTGGCGGTCAGGATCTCGAACCTGTCTTCAATCCATCCCCGGAATCAATTCGCATCGCCGAACATACATTATTGGGCAGGTTGGGTCAATGGCGCATCCAGGCAAAATATGACCTACTGGTGATCCAACCCGATAAGAAGCTCTGGATCTATGATTGGAAAACCACCAAAGCGCAATTGGACCAGGAAAAACTGGCCGATAAAATTCAAACGCGTTTATACCCGATGCTGGCGGTACAGGCTGGCGCTCACTGGAACCACGGGCAAGCCTGGCCGGCAGAGAACGTGGAGATGGTGTACTGGTTGGCGACCACCCCGCATCAGCCGATCCGGTTCCCCTATCATCCAAGCCAGTACCAGAAAGACCAGGATGAGCTGATGCAGTTGATGGATGAAATTAGTCGTTTGTCTATTGGTGATTTCCCTTTGACCGATGACAAATCCCGCTGCCGGTTTTGCACCTACCGATCATTTTGTGACCGCGGAATAGAAGCTGGAAATCAAAGGGATTTTGAAGCTTTGGATGAGACAGATACTCTGGATCTCAGCCAGGTTGAACCGGTCGAGTATTGATCATGGCGCCCATTCTTCGCGAACGAACCTGGGTCCACCCGGAAAAGGTCGAAATTACCGAAACGGTGTTGGATGCCGCAGGCGGGAATTCCCTGCTGGCATCCATCCTCATACGGCGCGGCTTGATCGACCCCGAATCGATTCGAGCTTTCCTGGATCCTGACGAGTACACTCCCACCCGACCGGAAGAATTCCCCGGCATGGACGAGGCGGTCAACCGGATACTGGTAGCGGTCAAGAAGAAAGGAACGGGTCCTGGTCTGGGGCGACTTTGATGTGGATGGACAGACCTCGACGACCATCCTGGTTTCCGCCTTCCGAAAACTTGGTTTGGATGTGTCGTATCACATCCCATTGAGAGAGTCAGAAGGGCATGGAATTCATCTGGCGACCATGGAATCCCTGTTGGCTGGCATCGATCTGATGGTCACCTGCGATACCGGGATCAGCGCCGTCGAGGAGATCCACGCGGCTGCCGCCCGTGGGGTGGATGTGATCGTCACCGATCACCATGAGCTGCCGGATGTATTGCCACAGGGCGCTGTGGCGCTGATCAATCCACATTTCCTTCCGGACGGAAACCGCATGGCATCCCTGGCCGGGTGTGGTGTGGCGTATAAACTTGACACAGGCGTTATTTACAAGATCTGGTTTGATTGAATCGTGCCGGGAGTTATTGGACCTGGTCGCACTGGGGTTGGTGGCGGATGTCGCCGAGCTGCATGGGGACGCGCGCTACCTGCTACAACGCGGATTGCAGGTGTTGCGGGAGAACCGCCGGCTTGGACTGGCGTACCTATACCAGATGATGGATCTCAATCCTTCCCGATTGATCGAATCGGATATTGGATTTCAGATCGGACCGCGATTAAACGCCCTGGGTCGGTTGGATGACGCAAACAAAGCAGTTGAATTTTTTACCACAACCGATGCTGCCCAGGCTTCCTACCTGGCTCAAGAGTTGGATGGATTAAATTCACAGACGAAGACTGTTGACTGACCAGATTTTGCAGGCGGCATTACAACAGTTGGAACAGAATCGGGGATGGATGGAAGATCCCGTATTGGTTCTCTCCCATCCGGGTTGGGTTGGCGGGGTGTTGGGTATCGTTGCATCGCACCTGGTGGAAAGATATGGCAAACCGGTCATCATGCTGCGCGAGATGGAAGATGGCCGTGCTGCCGGTTCCGCACGGTCGGTGGATGGAGTGAACCTCATCCAGGCGATCGCCGCCCAGGCTAAAATTCTCCACAAATTTGGCGGACATGCCATGGCGGCCGGATTGTCTCTACCGGCCGAACTGATCCCAGAATTTCGACAGATGATCAACCACACGGTCAGGAAATCGCATCCATCCGATCGTACTACCGGCAAGCCTGGTCATTGAAGGAACGATCACCCTGGGCGAGATATTTGGAGATGGACGGCGAAAGAATACGGGTGAATACCAATTGCTGGAAGGGTTGGAAAGCCTGGCTCCCTACGGACGGGGGAATCCGGCACCCATTTTCAGTATTGAAAAAGTGCATGTGAGTGAATCAATGCCGATTGGTGTGACGGGTGACCACCGTGCCATCACCGTTCAAGACAGTCAGGGTCAATCTGGCCGGGTGGTCTGGTGGCAGGGCGGAGATCAGATCCTCCCGGAGGGCTGGTTCAACCTGGCCTGCACGGTACGGATGAGCGATTTCGGAGGAAAACGTCAGCCGCAGTTGGAATGGGTGGATGCACAGATCATTCCTGAAGAAGCGCAAAAATCGCTGCCGGTGATTCAGATCCAATTCATCGATCTGCGCGAATCACCGGACCCCCACGATGAATTGAAACGGATCAGGCATGCCAATCCAGCCATCCAGGTTTGGGCAGAGGGACCTGCGCGGAAAGAGGTCGCCGGCAGGGATCGCAAGGAACTGGTTCCGGGTAATGAATTGGTCATCTGGACGACACCGCCCGGCATGGATGAAATTAAGAAGGTGATGCAGACCATCCAACCCCGGATGGTGTATCTGATCAACGTGGATCCCCGAATGGACCAACCGGAAGCTTTTCTGCGTTGGTTAAAACAGATCCTGGCCGGTCCGACCTTTCTTCTGCACCAACCTGTAAAGATGGATTTGTTGGCAGCCGCAACATCACAGCGCCCGGTCACGCTGGAGTTGGGTGTTCGCCTGCTCTCAGCCCGTGGAGATATTCTTTTGCAGGCAATGGATCGGGATGGACTTCGCTACGAGGTAATATCGGGCGAACCAACCCGAAATGCCGATGAATTAGGCAAACGCTTGAAACATTCATTGGGCGAATCCGCGGCTTACCGAAAATCCATTCGATATCAGTCTATCGAATATTGGAACAAAGAGTTCACCATCAAAGTGGAAAATAAGGATTGACTATTCGCCCAATTGCGGGATAATTGAGAAAATTAATCAGAACAGCGACGACAGAGGAAAGTAACCTCACCCGAACCGCCAGGAAGATGGAAGCAATGACTGGAACTTCCATTCGGGGAAAGTGGGGCGAAGTTCCCTCTCGAGCTGCCCGGGTGAAAAATCCAAAGTAGTCCGGGCCGGCACCTTCTCCGTTAGTGGAAGAACCAATCGCCGCAAGGCTGTTGGTGTGAGTGGGCTGCAAAGCCAATCCGGGTGGTACCACGGGCAAAGAATCCCGTCCCAGAGTTGGGATGGGTTTTTAATTTAACTGGTTGCCGATGGAGAATTACCATTTAGAATTGTCTCGGCAATTCTCTGTGCTCTCAGCGTTCTCTGCGGTGAAAACGGTTTTAGCACTACAAGGAGGAAGAATGGAAATCATCAAGGAATTGGATCAGATCAGGGAGACGGGCTGGCGGCGCTCGAGGCAATCACCGATACTGCCGCATTGGAATCCTGGCGAATCGCTTATTTGGGCCGGAGTGCTCCGATCATGGGAGTATTTACCCGCATGGGGCAGTTCTCAAAGGAAGAACGTCCGGTGGTTGGACAGGCAGCCAACCTGGTGAAGGTGGCATTGGAAGAGGCGTTTACTCAGAAATTGGCAAAAGCTCAAGCAACCGAGTTGCAAAAAACCATCGAGACCGATCGCCTGGATGTGACATTGCCGGGGCGGCAACCCAAACAGGGTAGACTGCATCCCGCCACGCAGAACCTGCGCAGGATACTGGCGATCCTGGCGGATATGGGTTTCCAGGTCTATACCTCTCGGGAAGTGGAATTGGATGAATACAACTTCCAGTTGCTGAATATCCCGCCCCATCACCCCGCCCGTGAGATGCAGGATACCTTCTATATTGATTCTCCCCGCCAGGAAGATACCTATTCCATGGTATTGCGGACCCATACATCCCCGGGCCAGATTCGGGCGATGCGCGAGTACTCCGCCACAAACCCACAGAACCCGCCCCCCATCCGAATCGCATTGCCCGGGATGTGTTTCCGATATGAGCAAATTACCGCCCGATCCGAGGTCCAGTTCAACCAGGTGGAAGGGTTGGTGGTGGGCGAAAATATCACCTTTGGCGATTTCAAATTCACCTTGATGGAATATGCACGTCGGATGTTTGGACAGGATACCAAAATGCGGTTTCGATCAGACCACTTTCCATTCACAGAGCCGTCCGCTGAAATGGATGTGGAATGCTTCATCTGTGGAGGGAAAGGCTGCAACGTCTGCAAGCGTTCCGGTTGGCTGGAGATCGTCGGCGCGGGCATGGTCCATCCGACGGTATTGGCAAACGGCGGATACGATCCCAAACGATACACCGGATTTGCATTTGGCATGGGACCCGAAAGGCAGTTCATGCTGCGGCATAAAATCAACGACATTCGCTATTTCTGGGGAAACGACATTCGTTTCCTGGAACAATTCTAGGAGGCCGGCATGAAAATATCAATTTCGTGGCTCAAAGATTTCGTAGACCTGTCCGGTCTGGATGTAACCGATATTGCGTATAAACTCACCATGGCGGGTCTGCAAGTGGAAGAGATCCACTACGCCGGTTTGCCTCTCCCGCAGAAGGAAGGGCATGGATTTAAGATCAGCGGATTTGCCTGGGATCGTGACCGGATCGTGGTCGCGGAGATCTATGAGGTCAATCCGCACCCGAATGCAGACCGACTCACTCTGTGCGATCTGTTTGATGGCAACAGAACGCCATGTGGTTTTGACCGGCGCGCCGAACCTGTTTCCCTTTAAGGGGATTGGCAAGCTGGAGAAGCCGATCAAGGTGGCGTATGCCAAAGAGGGATCGGAAATCTATGACGGACACGCCGAAGGTCTGGTGCTAACCACGCTCAAACGGGCCAAGATCCGTGGCATTGAGTCCTACTCCATGGTCTGCTCGGAAAAAGAACTCGGCATCAGCGAGGAACATGAAGGGGTGATTTTCCTGGATGATGATGCGGTTGCCGGAACACCGCTGGTCGATTACATGGGCGATGCGGTGATGGAAGTCAACATCAATCCAAACATGGCCCGCAACACGAGCGTACTGGGTGTGGCGCGCGAAGTGGCAGCCCTCACGGGACGTGCACTCAAGAAACCGGTCTATCGATTGGAAACATCGGGTGAATCGATCGAAGGCCAGGTGAAGATCGAGATCGGCAAGCCGGAACTGAATCCCCGCTTTACGGTGGGGTTGATTCGCGGGGTTGAAATTAAATCAAGCCCGTATTGGGTGCAACGTAGATTGCGCATCATGGGTGTACGTGCCATCAGCAACATTGTTGATGCCACCAACTACACCATGTTTGAGATCGGCGAACCGCTGCATGCGTTCGATTACCAGCGTACTGCAGAAGAGGGCGGGAAAACAACCGGTGGTGATTTCCACCCGTACTGCCCATCCCGGAGAAAAACTGACCACCCTGGATGGAGTGGAGCGAACGCTGACTGAATCCAATGTGCTGGTCTGTGATTCGGCCGGGGCGCTTTCCCTGGCTGGCGTGATGGGCGGGGCCGAAACGGAAGTGAGCGACCAGACCACCGACATCCTGCTGGAGGCGGCTGCCTGGAACTTTATCAACATCCGCCGGACCGCCACCCAGCATGCGTGTCCGTCTGAGGCGGCTTACCGTATGTCGCGTGGAGTCCATCCCGGCCTGACGATGGAAGGGTTGAAACGCTGTTTGTTCTGGATGGCTGCCTGGAGCGGCGGGAAAGTGGCGCCGGGTGTCGTAGACGCGTACCCGCAGCCGCCGATTGATTCTGTAGTGCAGCTGACCGAAAAGGACATAAAACGCGCCCTCGGGATCACCATCCCATTGGCAGATGTGAAGAAACTGCTTGAGCCTCTGGAATTCAAAGTGGAGATCAAGGGTGAGACCCTGGTTGTGCACACTCCTCCCTTTCGGATGGATATCGGACAGGGGATCGTCGGTGTGGCTGACGTCATGGAAGAAATCGCCCGCATGTACGGCTATGAGAATATCCCCGAGTCGCGAATGGCTGATCCGTTGCCACCCCAACGGGGGAATCCTTCCCTGGAAGGGGAAGAATACGTCCGCGATCTGCTCGTTTCGTTGGGGATGCAGGAGATCATCACTCACCGTATGACATCGCCAGAAGCTGAGCGACGTTTGGCGCCGGATGGCAACCTAATGGTGTATGGAGCAGGATTATGTCCGGCTGGCAAATCCAATTGCACCTGATAAAAGGGTGATGCGTAGAAACTTGTTGAATTCGGTAATGAATGTGGTCAAAAACAATGAAAGACGAGTCGATTCGCTTGCGCTGTTTGAAGTGGGCCCGGTCTTCATTTCAGCGACCGATCTGCCGCTCGAACCACGCCGATTGGCCATGGCGATGTGCGGAAACCGCTATCAATCCAGTTGGGATGGCCAGAAGTCCCAGCCAGTGGATTTCTATGACCTGAAAGGGATCATCGAAGCGCTCATGCAAGCGCTCCATATCCAGGTCAATTTCGTACCAGCGTCCAATACCGTTTACCATCCAGGTAAGTGCGCAGAGGTCAGATCCGGTGAGGCGATCCTGGGCACATTTCGGGGAATTACACCCGCAGGTGCAACAGAACTTTGAACTGGACGCAAGCGTGATCGCAGGAGAATTTGACCTGGATGCGATGCTTGTTCTGGCTTCTTTTCAACGCTTCCCCGTGGAATCAATCCGGGAATTTCCCCCAATTCTGGAAGACATCGCTGTTGTGGTTGATGAAGCTACACCCGCCGAGAAGGTGGAAGCCTTGATTCGGCAGACCGGCGGCAAGCTGGTGGTAGCCGTGAGATTGTTTGACATCTTTCGCGGGAAGCAAATTGGCGACGGTAAGAAGTCTCTGGCCTACGGCTTGACCTATCAATCAGATGAGAAGACCCTCTCTGACAAGGATGCGGCCCAGATCCGGCAGAAGATCATCCGCCGGTTGGAGCAGGAATTGGGCGCGAAATTGAGGGCGTAAAAACAGAGTAGGGGCAGGTCTTAGACCTGCCCCTACTGCCCCTACGAAGACCTGCCCCTACATTAATGCGTTATTCTTCTTCGGGATGATTCAATAAAACCTTCTCGATCGCTTCCAAGACGTCGTTTGTCAGACGGTCGACGGCATCGCCGGCCATGATATTCTCATCCAACTGTTCGAGACGGGAAGCGCCGGTGATGACGCTGCTCACTTCCTTGCGGCGCAAGATCCAGGCGATGGCCAACTGGGCCGGGGTCAGATTCATCTGCCCGGCGATCTCGCTCAACTGGCGCACCTTGGCGATCCCTTCGGGAGTGAAGCGGTCTTTCACCCAGGCCATATCGGGCAAAGACGCCCGGCTGCCCTCCGGGATGCCGTCGTTGTATTTGCCGGAGAGCAATCCATAGGCCAGCGGGCTGAAGGTGGTCAGACCGATGCCATACTCACGGACGACATACGCCAGATCCACCTCCACCGAACGGCGTTCGAGCATATTGTATTTGGGCTGCTCCATTGTCGGTGGGATCAGATTGAATTGACGGGCAACAGCCACGGCAGAGGCGATCTGGGACGCTGTCCATTTGGAGGTGCCCCAATAGAGGATCTTACCCTGCGCGATCAGGTCGGTCATGGTGCGAACCAATTCCTCCATGGGGGTATCGGGATCGAAGCGGTGGCAGAAATACAGATCGATGTAATCTGTCCGAAGCCTTTTAAGGGAGGTGTGAATCGAATCGGTGATGTGCTTCCTCGACAGACCTTTTCCATTCGGGCCGGGGAACGTCGGGAAGAATACTTTGGTGGATAGCACGAGGGCAGGTCTGGGGATGTTTTGAATGGCTTTACCCATGACCTCTTCGGCTTTTCCTTCGGCGTACATATCCGCGCAGTCAAAAAAATTGACTCCCTGATCGTATGCCGCCTGCACCAATTCCAGCGATATTTTTTCATTGACCTGCGATCCGATGGTCACCCAGGATCCCAGTGATATTTCACTTACTTTCAGGCCTGATCGGCCCAGTCGACGATAGTGCATGGAGCCCTCCGAGAAGAAGAAAGTAGAAATTGGTAATTAGAGAATAGAGATCGGAGATCAGATATCAGATATCAGAAATCAGACGATGTGATTAAGAATCTACCCTTTTTGTTTTCTAAATTTTCTTTACTTTACACTTTCTGGGGCGTCTACGTCGGAATATGCAACATCCGCGGAGTAGTGCATATTTCCTTCTGTAATACGATTTCCGGTTTCAAACTCACCTCGTTTAGTTCTTTTAAGATAATTAATGTAACCTGAAATTAATTTCCGGAGAATCTGCAATTCATTGATATAAGTTTGGATTTCACTTTCTTGGATGTAACCCAGCCTTTGTGCAATCATTAGATGATTGTATGTTTCCTCAAGAGATCCTCGTGCGATATAACAAAAATGAACGGTCTCCTGGTAATAGAATCGGCCAACTCCTTCGGCAATATTCGCAGGAATGCTCTGAGCCGATCTTCGTAATTGATTGGCGAGGCACCATTTCTCTTCACCCGGGAGTTTAGGGAGAATGTCTTTACAAATACCTACTGCAATATCTACCGCTTTACGCCAGACTTCCAATCTTTCAATTCCAGTTGATGTACTCTCTTCAGCATTCATCTAACACTTTCCCAGATCAATTCAGGTGAGTGAGCTTTAAAGGACTCTAAGTATTCGACATCGGATGCAGGATTATTTGTCTCCGCTCTCGGGTTTCTGATCTCCGATCTCCGATTCGCTTCGCGAACCGTCACCAATCCCCAACGGCTTCCATTTATCCGCATTAGCGCGCAAACGATGCTCGCCGCCACCCCGGTTGTGGATGAAATTGAATCCTTCCGGTTTGATGAACATTTGGTCGCCATCCAACATTCCCGAAATGCCTCGCTGACCTGGCTCTTCCCGTTTGCTCAAACAATACGAACACGTGGCGGGATCATGGGGCTGGTAGGTGATGGGCTCTTCGTAAGCGGTCACATAGCCTTCGTAATTGCGGAGAACCACTTTGTGATCCGACATGGAGATCATGTAGTTGGGCATGACAGGGATCTTGCCGCCGCCACCAGGAGCGTCCACCACATAGGTGGGTACCGCATATCCAGAGGTATGTCCACGCAATCCTTCGATGATCTCAATACCCTTGGCAACGGGCGTGCGGAAGTGACCCGCGCCTTCGACCAGGTCGCACTGGTAGAGGTAGTATGGCCGCACCCGGATGCGCACCAATTCGTGAACCAATTGGCGCTGAATATGAACGCAGTCATTTACTCCAGCCAGAAGAACAGACTGATTGCCGAGTGGGATTCCCGCCCGGGATAACCGGTCACAGGCTTCTGCCAATTCACTCGAGATCTCATTCGGATGGTTGACATGGATATTCAACCAAAGCGGATGGAATTTTTGGAGCACGTCGGTTAATTCCTGGGTTACCCGCATGGGCATGAAGACCGGGACGCGAGAACCGATCCGGATGATCTCGATATGTGGTATCTCGCGCAGGCGGGTGAGGAGCTCTTCCAGCAGTTTGGGCGCAAGGGTGAGCGGATCACCGCCTGAGAGAAGCACATCCCTTACCTGGGGTGTGCGTTTCAAATAATCGATCTGGGCTTCAAAATCTGCTCGTGAGAAGGTGGCTGATGGATCACCCACAATGCGTGAACGGGTGCAGTAGCGGCAATAGGATGCACATTGGGTGGTAACCAGCATCAATACCCGATCGGGGTAGCGGTGAACCAGTCCTGGTACGGGAGAGTCGCGATCTTCGGCTAAGGAATCTTCCATCATACCGGTGAAGGATTGAATCTCATCGGCGGTAGGAATGATCTGCTTTCGGATCGGGTCGTGTATATCGGTTGGATCGATGAGAGAGATAAAATACGGTGTGATCTCCACCCGGAATAAACCAGCAGTGTTCAGGGCTTTCTTTTCACTATCCGTAAGGGGAAGAACGGTTTCAATCTCTTCCACCGTATTCAAGCGATGGCTTAGCTGCCAGCGCCAATCATTCCATTTTTCGTCGGGTACACTCTGGAAAACCGCGGCGCGTTTCGAAACGAACTCTCTAGGAGTCATAATCACCTCACTGATTACCTGATTTTGGGTGAATGAGGAGCGGGTAGAAAGCTCCATGATCGGGTATGATTTTATCCGATATATGGGGGATCGTGGTCAGTACGAAAAAAACCTGCAAAGAAGCGTAACGATTGCAAGGGATTTTTTCTGGAGATATTCACAGTTTTCATAGATACAGTGTAGACGGGGAAAATGGACAAGTCAATCAGTTGCCACAGTATTAACCTTTTATTGGAATCCATTCCACCTTGCTTGACGGTCATTTCTTTGGATGTTATCATTAATTACAAGGTATTAGCACTCTCATGCTTAGAGTGCTAAATTTGAAATGAAAGAATTAACTGAACGTCAAAAATTCATTCTATCACTCGTGATCCACGACTATGTGCAAAATTCACAGCCGATCGGGTCACAGTATCTGGTCGATCGGTATAACCTGGAATTGAGCCCTGCCACAGTAAGAAATGAGTTGGCTGCGCTGGATGAAGCGGGTTATCTACACCAACCTCATACTTCTGCCGGAAGAATGCCGACTGATGAGGGGTATCGATATTTCGTCGGGCGGTTGCTTCAGGACACCGATCTACCAATTACAACTCAGCGGACGATCAGCCATCAGTTTTATCAAAGCCGACAGGATGTGGAACAGTGGATGAAATTGGCGGTATCCGTCCTGGCTCATCAGTCACACGCCGCTTCCATTATTACCTCACCACACCCAGAAAATGCCCGGATGAAACATCTGGAATTAATAGCTACACGTGGACGGCAGGTCCTCATGGTGATGGTCATGATCGGGGGAGAGATACGCCAACAAATGCTTAATCTGGCAGATCCGGTCTCGCAGGAACAACTTTCTGCCAGCGCGAGCAAACTATCCCAAATCTGCCAGGGGCTGGATCTGAATTCGATCAAGAAATTGGTCCCGCAGCTCTCACTCCTAGAAGAAGATGTCTATAAATTGATCCTTCAGGAGTTGGATGCATCCACGGCAGCGGTATCAGGTGAAGTGTTCATGGATGGGTTGACGAATGTATTAACCGAGCCTGAATTTGCTCAGTCTGAAGATGCACGAAAAGCGCTGCGATTACTGGAAGAAAGACCTCTCCTGGACAATCTTCTCACTCGAACAGGGCTCAATGCGACCATCGGTGGAGTACAGGTGTTGATAGGCGGTGAAGGTAATTGGGAAGAATTAAAACAATGCTCTGTAGTCCTTGCCCGCTACGGGGTTCCCGGTATGGCTACTGGCACCCTGGGCGTGATCGGTCCGACCCGGATGTATTATGGACGGACGATTTCGACGGTTCGGTTTATGGCAGGGCTGTTGAGTGATCTGGTGACCGATACGTTGGTCGAATAAGCTACTAATCCAAGGCTGGATGAAGGTACAGGCTGCTGTTCTCATCTGACCTAATTCTTGCAGGAGAAATCAATGACAGAACGAAAGCATAAAACACAAGCCGATGAAGGAAGAATGAAGAACCCAGAGACGGATCTCGAAGAACAGATCAAGGACCTTCAGAACCAGTTAGATTCTCAGGCTACAAAAGCAGGTGAGTACTTTGAAGGCTGGCAACGGGAGCGGGCGGATTTTGTTAATTTTAAGAAACGTACCGAACGGGATCAGACTCAATCCTACCAGAATGCAGTGGGTTCGATCACAAAAAAATATCTCCCTGTTGTAGATGATCTGGATCGTGCCTTGAAAGCTCGTCCCATCACTGAGGAAGGCTCGAAATGGGCGGAAGGCATTGAATTGATCTACCGAAAATTGCAGCAAATCCTTGAATCGGATGGTGTGAAAGAGATACCCGCGGAAGGTGAAATGTTTGATCCATCGATTCACGAAGCACTAACGAATGAGGAAAGCCCCGCTCACGAATGCGGTCAAATTATTGAAGTAGTCCAAAAAGGATACCTGATCGGTGACCGGGTCATTCGACCTGCGCTCGTAAGGGTAGCACGCTAGGAGAACAAACATGGGAAAAGTTATCGGAATTGATCTTGGTACTACCAACTCTGTTGTCGCCGTCATGCAAGGCGGAGAACCGGTCGTAATTCCTTCCGCTGAAGGAGAACGATTGATCCCTTCAGTAGTCGCAGTGAATAAGAATCACGAACGGCTGGTTGGTCGGGTTGCTCGAAACCAGGCGATCGTCAATGCGGAAAACACTGTATTTTCAATCAAACGATTTATGGGTCGAAAATACGAAGACACGGAAGTACAGCATACCTTAAAGCGGATTCCTTATCACATTGGTAAGGCGCCCAATGGCGACGTGCGGGTCACCCTGGACGGAAAAGAATATTCACCTCCAGAAGTCTCTGCCATGGTGTTATCCAAACTGAAAGCAGATGCCGAAGCCTACTTAGGCGAAACCGTTACTCAAGCAGTGATCACCGTCCCAGCTTATTTTAATGATGCGCAGCGAAATGCCACTAAGGACGCCGGAAAGATTGCTGGACTCGAGGTGTTACGAATTATTAATGAACCAACTGCCTCCTCCCTGGCGTATGGTCTCGATAAGAAGAAAAATGAAACGATTGCTGTCTATGACCTGGGTGGTGGAACCTTCGATATATCCATCCTGGATGTTGGAGATGGTGTATTTCAGGTGAGATCCACCTCGGGGGATACCTTCCTTGGTGGTGACGATTTTGATCAGCGATTATTGGATTATTTTGTTGATGAGTTCAAGAAGAGTAATGGTATCGATCTGCGCAATGACCGGCAGTCCCTGCAGCGCTTAAAAGAAGCAGCTGAAAAAGCCAAGATCGAACTGTCGAGTACGATGCAAGCTGAAATTAACCTGCCATACATTACGGCTGATGCCAGTGGTCCAAAGCATTTAGTTATGACCCTAACCCGTGCGAAACTGGAACAATTGACGGGTGATCTGGTGCAGAAAACTCTGGAACCAGTTCGAAAGGCATTAGCGGATGCCCAACTCACAACCGCGGACATCGATGAGATCGTCCTGGTTGGAGGGATGACCCGAATGCCGCTGGTACAAGAAACCGTCCGCCGGGAATTTGGCAAGGACCCACACAAAGGGGTCAATCCGGATGAGGTCGTCGCTGTTGGCGCCGCAATCCAAGCCGGCGTACTGGGCGGCGAAGTAAAGGATATTCTGCTCCTCGATGTCACTCCACTCACACTTTCGGTGGAGACATACGGAAATGTGGCGACACCCCTAATTGAACGAAATACCACAATTCCAACCCGGAAAAGCCAGGTGTTTTCCACAGCATCCGATAATCAGAACCAGGTGGAGATCCATGTTCTTCAAGGTGAACGCACCATGGCGGCGGATAACAAAAGCCTGGGACGTTTCACGCTGGATGGCATCCCCTCCGCTCCTCGTGGTGTGCCCCAGATCGAAGTAACTTTTGATATCGATGCCAATGGCATCCTTAAGGTAACTGCCCAGGATAAAGCTACCGGTCGCAGCCAGCACATCACCATAACAGCATCCTCCGGATTGTCAGAATCAGAAATTGATAAGATGCGCCAGGAAGCGGAAGCGCATGCTGACGACGATAAAAAACGCAAGGATTTGATCGAAGCCCGCAACCATGCGGATAATTTGATCTATACCACCGAAAAGACCATCCGCGATTTGGGCGATAAAGTCCCTGCGGAGATGAAGGCCAAGGCGGAGGAAGCCTCCAAGAAATTGAAGGACCTCATGCCGTCCGATGATGTGGACCTGATCAAGAAAGCGACAGATGAATTAGGTCAAATACTCCAGGGAATTGGCGCCGCAGCCTACCAACAGGCGGGTCCGGCAACTGGAGCTCCGGAAGGTGATCCGGGTCAGGCTGCTGGTCCGACTGAAGGTCAGACCCCTCCGGGTGGTGAAGATGTCGTGGATGGTGAGTTTAAAAGCGTATAACTCTTTGTTTATCGTAGCTAAGTAACATCACAGAGGACGCAAAGTATTTCCCTTTGTGTTCTCTGTGATTTGAATGGAGAATATGGCACAACGCGACTATTATGAAGTATTGGGTGTCAATAAAGCAGCTTCTCCGGATGAGCTTAAATCCGCTTTCCGGTCTCTGGCGCGAAAATATCACCCGGATATAAACAAGGAACACGACGCCGAAGAAAAATTCAAAGAGATCAATGAGGCGTATGCCGTTCTTTCTGATCCTGAGAAAAGGGCTGCCTATGATCGGTATGGTTTCTCCGGCTTGAATGGCATGGGCGGTATGCCCGATTTCTCATCAGTTGACCTGAGCGATCTCTTCAGTGAATTCTTTGGATTCGGATCGATGGGTGGATCCAGCAGACGGTCGCGGACTGCCCCACGTCGGGGTCAGGATCTTGGGATGCATCTGAAATTGTCCTTTGAAGAGGCCATTTTTGGAGTGGAGAAAGAGATCCAATTCGACCGAGATGAGGTTTGTTCCACTTGCCGGGGAACTGGCGCGGAACCAGGGACTCAACCTGCAAAGTGCTCCACCTGTTCAGGAAAAGGTGAAGTTCGACAGGTTCGTCAGACTTTTCTGGGTTCAATGGTACAGGTGACAACCTGTCCGACCTGTAACGGCAGCGGGGAAATAATCAACGCGCCATGCAAAGTCTGCCGCGGAAATGGATATGAACGTAAACATGTGAAGAAGAGTGTCGCTGTCCCAGCCGGAGTGGACACAGGGACTCAGATCCGCCTGGCGGGCGAAGGGCAACCTGGTGCATACGGTGGACCAAATGGGAACCTCTTCATAGAGGTCGATGTGACACCTCACAAATTCTTCGAACGCCGTCAGAACGAGATCTTCTTAAATTTGAGTATTAATATCGCGCAGGCAACTCTGGGCGCGGAAATTGAAGTTCCAACGGTAGATGGGAATACGACCCTCAAAATCCCATCCGGAACTCAACCGGGGAAGATTTTCACCTTACGTGGAAAAGGGGTACCCCACCTAAAATCCACCGCGCGTGGAGACCAGAAAGTAATAGTCACCGTGGATATCCCTACCAGATTGGATGAAGCGCAACGGGGCTTGCTGGAAGAATTGGCAAAAACATTAGGTACTGAAGTAAAACCCACCGACAAGAGCTTTGTGGATATTCTCAAAGAGGTGTTCGGTGGCTGACCCTCGCTGGTTGGAAGTCTCGTTCGTGGTGAACGGCGAATTGGCTGAGGCGCTTTCAGAGGTGGTAGGACGCTTCGTTGAAGGGGGAGTAGCTGTGGAAAGCGGCGTCCGTTTTGATGATGCTGAAGACGAAGGTACACCTGTTGGACCTGTCCGGGTGTATGGATATATTCCAGTAGATAACGACCTGGAGGATAAACGCCAAAAATTGGAGGAAGCGGTTTGGTACCTGGGCAGGATACAGGCGCTTCCCAAACCGGTCTATACACCAATCGAAGACCAAGATTGGATGAATTCGTGGAAGCAGCATTACAAACCCATTGAAATCGGAAAGACTCTGATGATCGTCCCCGCCTGGATGGACCCTGACACTCATGGACGAATACCCTTACGGATCGATCCCAGTATGGCTTTTGGCACTGGAACACACCCCACGACGCAACTTTGTTTAGCCATGCTTGAAAAATACCTACGAAAAGATACCATCACACTGGATATCGGATGTGGTTCTGGGATCCTATCCATTGCGGCGCTTAAGTTAGGCGCCAAAAAAGCGATTGGGGTGGATATCGATCCGATCTCAGTTAAAGTCAGTATGGAAAACGCTGTGCTCAACCGGGTACAAGATCGTCTGAAAGTCTATCAAGGATCAGTTAGTGAACTTCTCACCGGTGTAGCCGAGATCATTGAATCACCGTTAGTAATGGCAAATATCCTTGCCCCGGTAATTATCCGCTTATTTGATGCTGGAATGGACCGTCTGGTATCAACCGGAGGAGTAATTCTTCTTTCCGGGATACTGGATCATCAGGCGGACGAAGTGATCAATGCCGGTCGACGTCAGGGTTTAGTCTTGCTTGAAAAAGCCCAAATCGCTGATTGGGTCGGGCTGGCGATGGGTAGATCCACGATCTAAAAGAAATAATATTTGCTTCAAATTGAATATTTACACTCCCTTTATGCTATAAAGAGTAATATTTTGTTTTAATAAATTTAAGGGATTCGTTTTCATGGTCGATCAAAGCCGACGAAAAATAAGTATATCCATGTTGGTCACGGCGATCGTATTGATTGTCACTGTTTTTCCTTTGCTATTGGTTGGCTTTACAACATACACAACCGCAAAAAAAAACCTGATCGAACAAAGCTACGCCTTCTCATCTGATTTGTTGACAGTTCGGGGACAAAACCTGAAAAATACGCTGGATACGATCCACTCTCTGTCCGATAAAATCGCAGGTGGTTATTTCATCACGGAATTTAGCCAGTATGGCTCTACCTCACAACCAACCCTGGATGTGAATACACTCCAGCGAAATCTTCGGACATACCTGGGGATTCAGGGTATCAAGAGTATTGATGTTGCTTTCGTGAACGGGAATGTTTTAACCACACGACTTATGGATGACCCAAAAGGGTTATATTCTACCGCCAAGATTGAAAGCCTACTCAAGAAGACTGCGGAAACAGAAACAGGTTGTTATTTTTCGGATGAAGTTACTACCGAGGATGGAAATACCTCGCATAAATTAATGTCAGCCATCCGTCCGGTTCATCGATCGGGTTTAGCTGGTAGCGAGATAATTGGGATACTGATCATCACCTTCCCGTTGGACCTGGTTCCTGATGATGGTATACCTGATTTGTCGGGTGTTGATCCGAAGTACGCACTAGTTGATTCAGACGGACACTTATTGAATGAAGATGCCCCGACTTATCTTTCCGGGGAAGTAATGTCCAGCATCCTGCCTAATTTCAATTCGACTAACGGATACTTTACCCAATCTATCCATGGGAAACCATACCTCTTTTCTTACAGCAAGCTGGATCTTCCGGATGCCTACCTGGTTTCATCTGTGCCATTGAACAGTCTTGAGCGTTTGTCCTCCATGTTGTTGGGTAATTCCACCCTGGTCTTATTCATCTCCATCCTCATTTCATTATCGGTAGGTTTGATCACAATATCCGTCATACTTATGCCATTCAATAAGATCATTAAGGCGGTCCAACAAATCAAAAGTGGGAGTCCAGATTGGTCTTTACGATCACCCGCTTCACCCATCCGGGAATTGGATGAATTATCCAACTGGTTCAACGCATATATTGAGACTGAAAAGACTCACCAGGATACCGAAAAAGCATTAAATAACAGCGAAAAAAGATACCACAGCCTTTTTGAAGATTTGCCGATTCCCCTCTGGGAAGAGGATTTTTCTGATGTTATCAGGGGTATTTCTGAGCTCCCGCTAGGAAATCATTTGCTTGAAGAGTATCTGGTAAAACACCCTGACCAGGTTACCCGATTGATATCCAAACTTAAAATATTGGATGTGAACCAGGCAACCCTTTCCCTTTACAAAGCCACTTCCAAGCAACAGATCATGGAAAACACCGATAAGATTTTCCAAAACGTGAATACCAACCAGGTACGTCAGGAACTCATCCAAATGTCCAGGAGGACAAAAGTATTCGAAATGACCCTGGAGAATTCCACGTTTGAAGCCGAAGTAGCCAATATCCGTATGCGTTGGTCTGTGTTTCCGGGCTATGAGGAAAATATGGGGCGTGTCATTGTCAGCACCATGGATATTACTCAGGAAGTGAAGGATGAGTTACTAAAATCCACGGTCATGCAAATCACCCAGGAAGCCAGCAGCGCCGCCACGCTTCAGGAACTGTATCATTCCATTCATTGGACATTATCCAAGATCATGCCAGCAGAGAACTTGTATATCGCTTTATACGATGACGAATCCGGGATGATCTCATTCCCCTATTTCGTGGATCAATACGATGAACCACCAGAACCCCACTCGTTTGGTAATGGTTGGACTGAATACGTTATTCGGACCGGGAAACCATCCCTCCTCTCACGGGACCAGGTTGTTAAACTGCAGGAAGAAGAAGGGATCAGCAATAGTGGGGCTGATTCGATTGACTGGTTGGGGGTTCCCCTGATCGTAAAAGACCGGACCATTGGAGTCCTGGCGGTGCAAACTTACGAAGCTGGAACCCGATACAACCAGGAACATTGTGATTGGTTGACAATCGTTTCCACCCAGATCGCCATGGCAATTGACCGGAAGAAAGCCGAAGAAGCCCTAAAATTTTCGAGCACCCATGATAAGTTAACCGGATTGTATAACCGGGCTTATTTCGAAGAAGAAGTCACAAGGCTGGCTGCTGGAAGGCAGAACCCTGTGGGTGTGATCATGATGGATGTGGATGGGCTCAAAGAGACAAATGATACCTGCGGGCACGCTGAAGGCGATGAGGTCCTTCGATCTACATCCCGAATTCTTCAACAAGCGTTTCGGACGAATGATCTGGTCGCCCGGATCGGTGGAGATGAATTCGTGGTCCTTCTACCTTATTCAACCGGCACCGTTGTGAACAAGGCCATAGTACGAATTGGCAAATATATGGAAAAGAATAATCACACCTCCAACTGCGCAAAGGTGTCGTTATCCACTGGTATGGCCTGTACTGAAGATGGAATTTCGCTGACTGATGCGATCAAACTGGCTGATCAGAGAATGTATGAAGAGAAATACCAGCGAAGATTAACCAAAACTATCCCATAGGCGAGGGATTTGGCGATCTTCGGTTCAGATTCGCCATGGCCGTTTCATATTCCCTGCTTTTGGAATACTCACGGATTTGATTGATCCTCTTGATGACCATAGGGTGGCCGGATAGCAGTTCAGCCAATTGTCCATCCAGGCTATCATCCTCTTGATCAAGGATATGAATTAGTTGATTCGCTTCACCCGGATCAAGATGACGATCTCCACTGACCAGTTTTAATAATGCAGAAACACCCTTCTCCGGATTTCCACAGGTTAATACACCCGCTCGGTCTGCAGAAAACTCGCAGGCGCGATTCCACGATCTAAATACAAAGGTTAGGATAATTGCCGCCCCGAATGATGTTGGAATACCTGCGATTCCGCCCAAAATTGTATTTAACCAGGTGTGCCCTAATTGGACATGCCCCATTTCATGACCAATCACAAAGGCCAATTCATCCTGATCCATTATTTGAATTAGCGGTGCATAAAGTACGATCATCTTTGGAGTGCTCATTCCAAATGTGTACGCGTTTAATTGTCGTCCGGGTGAAATATAAACTTCAACAGCTCCCGGCTGGAGACGATCCTGGCAGTAGGTAACGATCCGATCCATTGCTGTGGATGTCTGAGGATTAACCCGGATCGCCGATTCGAGCAATTGCTGGTGATGGGATCGATTCATCCAGTAAGCCATGAAAAAAAGCGCCAGGATGAAAACCCCGCTTAGACAAAAGGTAGCTGCCGAAGTGAAAACGATTACCCCAAGAACTAGAAGCAGGGTAAACCAGAATATGATGGTTTCACTCGGATAGCGATAAGAGATCATGGTTCTATTGTAGCGAATCAGGGGAGAATCATGCAACTTTCAAAATATATCCCCGTATAATAATATAGGTATTGCAATACTGTAACATATACAGTATAATACGATAAGAGGTGTATATGGACAAGAATGAAGTGATTGAAAATTTATTACTCGAATTGCGGCGTGGAGTTTCCAGCCTGGCAGTATTACTTCTCCTGCAAAAAGAACAATACGGATACTCTTTGCAAACCAACCTGGCTGAAATTGGGTTGACGATAGAGCAGGGAACACTGTACCCGTTACTTCGCAGAATGGAATCCCAGGGGTTATTAAATTCCGTCTGGCGCGTTGAAGATGGCCGACCACGTCGATATTATGTCATCAATCCGGATGGCAAAGACCTGGTCAATGCTATGGAGACTGAATGGAACCAGTTACATGAAATGATCATCCATTTGAAAGAAAAGATTGAAAGTGAGGAGAAATGAGAATTATCGATTTGTATGTCAGTGAAGTGGGCAGAAGACTTCCGGCCAAAACTCGGGCTGATATTGAGGCTGAATTGAAATCCACTTTGATGGATATGCTGGAGGATCGTGCTGAGAAAGCGAATCGGGAGCCTGATGAAGAGATGGCCAGAAACCTGTTGAAGGAATATGGTTCTCCGGAATTAGTTGCTGCAACCTATCAACCTGCCAAATATCTGGTCGGACCACGGATATATCCCACCTTTATGACGATTCTGAAGATCGTTGTGGCGGTCGTGGGGATTGCCAGTGTGGTCGGGCTTGGAATCAGGTTGGGACAGATTGGAATGGCTGCTCCGGAAAGTGCTATTCTCGTCGGGCAAACCTTTATAAACTTGATCCAATCAGCTATCCAGGCGTTTGGAACACTCGTCGTCGTTTTCGTTGTATTGGAGCGTTTTACCCCTGCCAACAAACAAATTAGCAGCGAATGGAAACCTGAGGATCTATTAAAGATAAAAGAACCCGACCGGGTCAGTATGACAGATGTGATCCTTTCCATCATATTTGCAACGATTGCCATCGTGGTCTTTAACCTTTACCCTGAACTCATCAGTTTTTATCAGAACCTGAATGGCAGTTGGGTAAGTTACCCCATTCTGTCGGATGTGTTTTACAAATTCCTTCTCTGGTTGAACATTGTCTGGATATTGGAAATCATCCTGTACGGTTTGGTTTTGCGGGATAATGTTTGGACGAAGAAGACCAGAGTGTTCGAGATAGGCATAAAAATTATTAATATCGTGCTGTTAGTGGCGATGGCTGCTGGGCCATCGATTGTGCAGCTTCCAGTAGATTGGATGCAAAATGTTGCCAACATGAGCGCCGAGACCGCACTACTCGTCCAGACCCAATTTGCCACCGGTTTCAGAGTTGTTCTAGGGTTGGTCGCGGCAATTCTGTTCCTGGATACGTTGCGTAAGATCTACCAGTTCTTTAAAAAATGATCGATCCATGTTGAAAAAATCACCGGCAGAAGAACTTCTTCTGCCGGTGTATTGCGTTTATTGGGTCTTATTTCGGTCGTTTAGACATGGGTTTTTGTTTTTCGCTCCCGATCCGAATTCCCATTCTAGGAAGGAGGATCCGATGTAACACCAGGATCAGTATTATGGCTCCAAAGGCAATACCGAATACATACAGGGAACCGGTCAAGTTCGACATCCATTCCGGTTTGATCAGCATCACGCTTGCCAGGGTGAACATTAATACACCACCGATTAATTTGAGGATGCGTCCTTCCTTTTCCTCCAATTTCGTCGCCTTCAAGGTGAATACTGCGGTGAAAAAAATGATGAGCTCATCCAATTGGTAGATGACCATATAAAGCAAGAGCAGTATGGCAAAGGTGATCCATGGTACTTGTTGCGAATGGATCAGGTTTGTCCATAAAACCGGAAAACCAGCGGTACATGAAAATTCCACCAGGGAGACTCCGGCGGCGAGGACTACCGTCGCTCCAGCCAATCCCCAGAATGAATCCTTTGCATCCACTGCTTTTCTCATCTTGCGATAAAGTCCCGGTTTATTTTCGTCAGCAATGGTAAGAGATATTCCTTCTTTGTACCAAAAATAATCCTTGATATTGATAATCCCAAATATGACCGCGATGATCGCCACGATCACCTGAATGATCCCTCTAAAGGGGAGGACGCTCATAATGCTGAAGAGTCCCAGTATAAAGAGAGCATAAATGAGCGCGGTGACGGTAATGAAGATCAACCCGATTATCACAATCTTTTTCCGGGAGCCGGTGTGTAATGTCAGGGCGAGTAACATGGTCAGAACCCAGATGGAGCATGGATTAACCCCATCGACCAGTGCAATCAGGAGGGTGCTGACAAACAAGGATTGATGTTCAAGGTTGATGGATCCGAGTAGAGGAACGGTTATCGCCGAATTACCGGGTAAGACCGGGTTTGGTGTGGGAACGGGTTCCGGTTGAACCTGATCTTGCCGCGCTCCAACTATTAAGGCTGGATCCTGGCATGTATCAATAAAACATTTTTTGACAGCTTCCCCGATCTCCGTTTGGATCTGGTCATTAAACCCCACCCAGTATTGATCACCGATAAATATCGTGGGAACACCAGTGGGTTCAAATCCATGGGACTGGGAGAATGTGATGAAATAATCCCGGTTTGATTTATCGTTCCAAACTTCAAAAAAATGCAGGACGATTTGAGGGTTGTCCTTTGCCAGTCCTTCAAAATATGGTTTTGCCTTCGCGCAATGCGGGCAGCCATCCCCCCAAAACATGTAGATATCCACTTGATCAGATGTTGATTGATCCAGCGCTTGCGCCTGGACAGTTCCGACCATCCAGGTATTTGCCAGAATCCCGATCGCTGCGATAATTCCGATAAGCCAGATTTTATTTCGCTGTATATAACCCACAAATCCTCCGAATAATGTTAGTAGCTTCGAGAACGGGAACTAATTGTTTCTATGATCGTCTTGGTATTAATACCTCACATTATAAAGGAAATCTTCCTGCCAACCGATCGGACGAATGGCACGGCTCCTGCAATGTGGACTAAATCTCTCCAGTTCAATGTTATAATTTGCCAAACATGACAGAAACTTATACCAGAATTAATCGACGAAGAACAAACCAGCCTCCCATCTCCATTCTCTTTTTACTCACTGGAATTCTGATTTCAGGATTATTTGGGTTTTTACTACTCGGCTTTGGGTATTCCGCCCTATATCCCGGAAGAATCTTCCCCGGTGTCGCCGTAGGCGGGGTGGATTTGTCGAACATGAAGCCGGAAGAAGCCGTGGCGAGATTGTCGTCTGAAAAGTCGTACAACACCAACGGCAAGATCATGCTGATGGACGGGCAACAAAGTTGGATCACAACTCCGGTTCAGTTAGGATTATTTCCTGACATGCAATCGTCCGTAACTGCAGCGATTCAGTATGGACGGTCGGGCTTTCTGTTGACACGCGCGTTATCCCAATATTCGGCTCGGTTTACCGGTACCAATCTGGCTCCACGGATGATCTTTGATCAGGCAACAGCTCAAACCTACCTGCAACAACTTGCACAGCTCATCAATAAACCGATGATTGAAGCCAGTTTACAAATTAACGGAACAGACGTCCAAACCGTTTCCGGTCAAACCGGACGGGAACTGGATATACCAGGTACTCTGCAACTTATTCAGGTTCAACTGGGTACACAACAAGATGGTGTGGTTCCGTTGGTGATCAGGGAAACCCAGCCAAAGATCGTTGACCTCTCGTCGGAAGCGGATACCATCCGGAAGATCCTTTCTGCGCCTCTCGTGATTTCTGTGCCCGGGGCAGGAGGGTCAGGTCCGGGACCATGGGCAATCGATCCTGGTACGCTGGGTGGGTTGATCACTTTCAATCCGGATAATGCCACGGCCACAAATCGGATTCAGATAGGTCTGGATAAGGAAAAAATTCGCAGCTATTTGTCTGGATTATCTCCAGTAATTGATCAGATGCCCTCGAATGCCAGATTTATTTTCAATGACGATACCCGAAAACTGGATTTGATATCGAATGCCGTCACTGGTCAAACACTTGATATAGAGAAGACACTTCAGGAAATAACTTCCAGGCTGCTGGCTGGTGAACATGAAGTCGGTCTGATTATCAACACGAAAGAACCGGCTGTAACCGATTCGTCCACAGGTGAGCAATTGGGAATTACCGAATTGGTCATTGCCGAGACATCTTATTTTTATGGCTCTACCGGATCGCGGGTGAATAATATCCGAACGGCCGCAGGCAAATTTCACGGATTGCTGGTTGCCCCCGGGGATGTCGTATCGATGGCCGATGTCATGGGTGATGTCAGCCTCGATAACGGCTACAGTGAAGCCCTGATCATTTTCGGCAATCAGACCATCAAAGGTGTAGGCGGAGGCGTATGCCAGGTAAGCACCACCCTGTTCCGCACAGCATTCTTTGCCGGTTTTCCGATCCTGGAACGCTACGCACATGCCTACCGGGTGGGTTATTATGAGCAAACCGCGTCTGGTGCGCACGATACAAATCTGGCGGGATTGGACGCGACGGTGTTTGTACCCGTCGTGGATCTCAAATTTAAGAATGACACACCTTACTGGCTGTTGATGGAAACCTATGTTTCTGATACATCGATCACCTGGAAATTCTATTCCACCAAGGATGGACGGGATGTAAAATGGGAAACCACAGGTCCGGTCAACATTGTCAAGGCGCCCGAAGTCAAGTATGTAGAAAATGAAAAACTGGCAAAGAATAAATTTAAGCAAATCGATTATTCTGCAGATGGCGCAGATATAGATGTGACACGCACTGTCTACAAAGATGGACAGGTCTACTTCCAAGATTCATATCAGACCCATTATGTCCCCTGGCAGGCGGTGTATGAATATGGACCAGGAACCAAGATACCAAAAACGCCACCCGACCTCTCGCATTAGGCATTTTGTCTAAGATGGCATACTAGTTGAACCAATTTCAATAATGTAATTCCATTTTGAATGTAGGGGATTTTCATGATCAACCGAAAAACATCGCTCATTGCAGCCATCCTTATCTTATTCGCGGTGGTGATCAACTTCCTGCTTATCCGGCAGGCATTTTTAAAAGAAACGGATGAAGAAGTAAAGTGGATCTATTACTCAGAAGAACATTTTAATATCGGGGTCACGCTATACAATACAGGTTCGATGACTGTTCTGGGTCAACCCAATGTCCTCAGATTACCCGGATACCCGATCTATGTTTCAGGTGTTTTACACGCGCGTGATTTTGTGCAAGGGCTTACCAGAGAGGGGGTAAAACCATTTTATGGGTCCGTCATTGCTGACATGCTGCAGGATAATCAACACGCGGTTGTTCTTTCCCAACTCCTAGTACTCGCTCTGGCCGGGATGGTCTTCTACCTGATCATCCGCAAATTCACCCCCCAACCAATCACGCTACTTTTGGTAGCTGCCTTTCTCCTAAACCCAAATTCGTTGAGCCTGGTTATGCGCGTCGATTATTCTCTTCTTGATCTGACTTGCATATTACTACTGGTTCTATTCACAATCCCCTATTTCGAAAAAAGCAAGACATCTCTGCGTGATCTAATCGTACTGGGTGTGATTTTGGGGATCGCAAATTTGATCAGGGCGATATTCATCATCTTCCCATTTTTTATTTTTGGAATCAAACTGATCTTGAATAGGCCTAGTTGGGTGGATCAGATCAAACAATTAATGATACTTGTCGTAGCCGCACTGGTTGTCATTGCCCCTTACACCTATCGAAACTACAAGGTCACCGGGAAATTTATTTTAACGGGGACACAAGGCTACGTTGAGCTTTATCATATTTCAGTTGTTAATTTCTTTCAGCATCCGGAATACGCTGATTACGGTTACGTTTGGAGAGATTATGGGTTACCGCTTTTTGAAAAAGCGACCGGAGATCACGAGTACCTTGGTGCAAAATGGTACCAGTATGGAGATCTCACCCGACCTGCCTATTTCAAAGAAGCCATCCGGAATATTACCACCCACCCGAATGTATATCTCTCAAATGTTGCATTTAACATGAAAACCCTCCTTCTCCGCAACCTGGAAATATGGGGAATGAAATTATTCAAATTAAACGAGAGTCATAAATTGGGAAGAAATGCCTTTTATTCTTATCTTTTTATGACTCAATGGCTGGGGTTGCTATCGATAATGGGTATGAGCTTTGTTAAACCATTAAGGCAATATAGGCAGCCCATATTATTTATGGCTCTATTCTTACTGGTCGCCTATTCCCTGGTTTACCAGGATCCCAGATATACCTATATTAAGTTACCAATAAACTTCTTAGCCATCAGTTTTATGACTGGTTGGATTTGGAATGCATTTCCCAAATTATCCGGTAAACTGGTTTCGACAGGAATCAGTCTTCTAATTCTGATCTGGGGGCTTCTCCCCCTGTTTCTACTTCTATGTATATCTTAATGTGTGAGGGTAATAGACCGATGATCAACCAATTGATTTTTTGGATGCAATAGAAATTCCGTAAATTTGACGATGCGCAAGTAGGTTTGATAGTTAACCCAAAATGCACCACCTATTCTGGAGATTAATGCGCATTAATCTAAACCTGTACAAGAACCGCTCTTGGAAGGTATGATTAGTCGCCAAAGTATGATGGAAATGGAGGTTCGATGATACATTCTGATCTATTGGAAATTCTCCGCTGCCCGTCCTGCGTACGTGAGACCGAGGGGCTGCTTAAATTGGAAAGGGAGACCTGGCTGGTATGCCAGGACTGTGGAAGAAAGTATCCCATTTCTGAAGACATTCCCGTCATGTTGATTAATGAAGGTGATCTGTGGATTAATACGGCGATCGAAGACCTTCCTGTCCCACCACCTCCGATGGGGTAAACCAAACATCTACAAAATAAAACCATCAAGAAGACCCTCCGATTGCCACGCTGGAACATCTCTTGCACCAAGCGGAACAGGCAATTATCTCAGGGCGTTATATATTGGAATAAATTATGACCCAACCTAGAAATACAAGATCGACCTCACGGATGTCCCGGAAGACATCCAATAAAATACTCATTGCCATTATCGGCATCCTTGGATTGGCGGTAGCTGTTACCGCTTTCTTTGTCGTCCGAGGATTGGTGTCAAGTTGGACCCTGGGAAACCTTCCCGGCGCGCCTTCTTTTTCCGAATCGACCCAAACAGTCAATAAGCTGGGCACGTCATTCCCTGCATCTGGTGATGCGTTACAACCATCCAGCGGACCCACTCCTCAACCCTGGGATGGCTCAAGCAGGGTGACGCTCTTATTAATGGGTTTGGATTACGACGACACCGAAGAACGCAGACTTCCTCGTACAGACTCCATGATGGTAGTTTCCATGGATCCACAAACCCGTACGGCAGGTTTGATGTCCATCCCCCGCGACACCTGGACAAATATTCCGGGCTTTGATTATGCTAAGATCAATACTGCCTATTTTCTCGGGGAATCGTACAAATTACCGGGCGGCGGGGCAGGGTTAGCCGTTCAGACAGTTGAAAGTTTCCTGGGTGTTCCCATTAATTATTACGCCCAAATCGATTTTGACGCCTTTGTAAAATTCATTGATGAATTGGGCGGGATCGATATCCATGTTCCCAAGAAGATCAAGGTAAGTCTGTTGGGCGCGTACACCGTCCACAGTGGAGATGGGAAAACATTCAGCCGGGAAGAAAAAACATTAAAGCCTGGTGTTCAAAAATTGGATGGAGCGACCGCGCTGGCGTATGCTCGTGATCGCCATACCGACGGTGGTGATTTTGACCGCGCATTCCGTCAACAGCAGGTCGTGCAGGCAGTCCGGGAAAAAGTGTTGAATTTGAATATGCTTCCCACTCTGATCGCCAAAGCTCCAAAATTGTATTCAGAGCTTTCTTCCGGAATTCACACAAACTTGTCTCTGGATCAGATCGTTCAGCTGGCTCTCTACGCATCCCAGGTGCCAACAGGAAATATCCGGTATGGATTGCTTGGACCGGATTCATCGCTAACAGGGATGTCTCCCGATGGTCAGGCTATTTTGATCCCGATCATGGAAAAAGTACGCACAGTCCGTGATTATACTTTTGCTACCGGTGGTCCGATCGGTCCTGGAATTGTATCTGGCGACCCGACGGAATTATTGAAGCAGGAACAGGCAAAAGTATCCATTCGCAATGGCTCTTCAACCGCAGGACTGGCTGAGACTTCCGGAAATTACTTCCTCAAACAGGGACTAAATGTGGTGGAAGTCGGTAACGATAACCTCTCCACGGTATCTTACGTCATCGATATCACAGGGAAACCATATACCGTAAGTTACCTGACCAGTGTGCTTAAGCTCAGTCCGGCGCAAATCCGAAACTCGGCCTATGATCCCAACTCACCGGTTGACGTGATCGTGGTTCTGGGAAACGACTGGGCAAACCAGAATCCAATGGGCCAATAAAATATCTACTTAACTGCAGACTCCCTACAAAGGGAGTCTTTTTTTGTCTATAAATTTAACAAAATATTACTTTACGATATTGCCATTAATTAAAATTCTTGATTGAAAAGCGATGGTAATAGTAACGGAGATTGCTCTATCCTACGCATGAAAAACACGCCCGGACAGATTGATTAATTTTGTAGGTATCCAATCGAAGTAATCCAGATAAAGAACATATTGCGGTGATACTCTCGTAAAACTGTATATATCCCGTAAAATGAGTATAGCGAGGAAAAGATGGCAATCAAATACCGTTCTTTCGGTGAAAAGAGACTGGCTTCTTTTCAGCAGGAGCAGACAGGGAATAATTGTGCTGTCTTTTCAGCCTGTGCCGGGTTAAATCTCATATTCGATCTGCAACTCGATCCATATTTCTGGTCGGAAAAAGTAGATCGGATTCCCTTTCCAGCCATTCTGAAATACCGGATGTTTCGTAATGGTCCGGTTTCTCCTATCCAGCATGTTCGTTTGATCCAATGGATGATCAACGAGCATCAGATCGCGGGTGTTCTTGTGGAACGAGGAAACGGGACCTCGAAAGAGCTCGTTTTAGGTTTGCAACAAACCAACCAGGTTAAATTGGTCACCATAGGGTGGTTTTTTGGAACCCCACCGGAAATCACATATGGGGATTCAGCACTGAATCAAAATGCAAGCCATGCCAGGGTGGGTTATCACACGCTCCTATTTGCAGCTTATGATCCACTCCATATCAGCAGCGATGGGATCCAAAGACCGTGGGGGTTCATCAATTCGTGGAAATCATCTGCAGAAAAGTTGTATTGGATGCAAACTGTTGAATTTCTTAAAAGTTGGAATATCTTCACACCATTCGGCGGCAGACGGTCGGTGGTCACGATTTCAAGGCAATAGCTATCCAATATCATGTAACATAAAAATGCCTGAGGTCAGTACCTCAGGCATTGATTAACATATGCAAATACTTTGTTAATTACTTTTACAAACTACTTGACAAAGTATTCGAATCATCCTACAATCGATTCGAATTGAGAGAACTTCCTACCCATGAAAAGTTGGTGAGTTCACTTTTATGAATCAAGATTATTCCACCCCGGCAGCAGTGCGGGCACATAATCTCAGCTTTACGCTCAATCTTATCCGTGAACGGGGGACGATTACCCGCACGGAGTTAAACCAAATTACCCGCTTATCCCCCACAACCATCTCCTCCCTTGTAAATGTCTTATTTGCCAGCAACTTTGTATCTGAAGCTGGAATAGGTGAATCTTCTGGTGGAAGACGACCGATGGTCCTCCAGTTCAATTATGACAGCCGATACACCCTTGGGGTGGATATGGGCGCCAGTCATATCACGATCGTGATAATGAAATTGAATGGGGAAATCCTCGCACGCAAGACGAATAACCTGGACGTGATCGGTCAACCGCACGATGCCATCGAAATGATCCGTACGATGATTACCGATATCACAACAAAAAATAAGGTAGCGCTCGATGAATTATTAGGTATCGGTCTCACGGTTCCTGCTCCATTAATCGATGCAAAAACCGGAGAATTTCTTACCTATTACATGCCTGCCTGGGCTGGGATTCGTCCGGCAGATTTGTTACATCAATTATTGAGTGTCTCCATTTACGTTGAAAACGATGCCAATGCGGCAGCCGTTGCCGAAAAATATTGGGGCAGCGGACGCGGCTATGAGGATATGGCATATATCAAATTGGGTACCGGTGTGGGTTCAGGGTTGATCATTAACAATGAGATCTACCGCGGTGTTAGCGGCAATGCCGGTGAGATCGGACACACCACCATCGAAGCATCGGGTAGATTGTGCAGGTGCGGGAACCATGGTTGTATTGAAAGCTATGTGGGTATCCCCGGAATTCTACGAGATGCCAGGGTTGGGTTGGCAAATGATAAGATCTGGAAAAACCAACTGGATAAATTGCGATTGGAGAATGTAATTGCTACTGCCAAAGAAGGGAATCAGGCTTGCCAGCAAGTGATTTCCAAGGCGGGTCGGTACATGGGGATCGGGATTGCCAATTTGATCAATTTGTTTAATCCTGGTCTTGTGGTAATGGGGGGAGAACTCATAGCAGCTGGCGATCTTTTTATGAATTCGGTACTGACTTCTCTGCGGGAGAGGACGATTCCTTTCGATGAGCATCGGGAGAAACTGGTCCTAGGGGAATTGGGCGCAGAAGCTGTTGCAATTGGCGCAGCGACACTGGTTATGGAAAATGCATTTAATGAAATTAATCTTTACCAAACACTGCGCAAAAAGAATTAAATTGGAAGGAGGTGATTGTCACAAGAAATGATAGTGGTTATAAATGAGTTGTCGAGATTTTTCACTTAACACAATTGGAGGAAAAGTATGTATAAGAAGTTGTTACCAATCATTAGTGTTGCGCTGATTTTGACCTTCGTTCTGGCTGCCTGCCAGCCAGCTGCACCACAGGCGCCTGCTCCCGCCGAAAGCAAACTGGCGGTCGGAATTGTACTGCCAACCAAGGATGAGCCTCGTTGGATTCAGGATGAAACCCGCTTTAAAGAAGCACTGACCAAAGCTGGTTATGATGTGGAGATCCTGTTCAGCCAGGGCGATTCCGCCAAGGAAAAGGCGAATGTTGAAGCCTTAATTACCAAAGGCGTCAAAGTCCTTATCATCTGCCCGCAGGACGGCACTGCTGCCGCTGCTGCCGCAGAAGCCGCGCGACAAGCTGGAGTCAAGGTCATATCGTATGACCGCTTGATCCGTGACACCGAGGCTGTTGACTACTATGTAACCTTTGACAGTATCGCGGTTGGAAAAGCACAGGGTCAATATCTGGTTGATCACGCCAAAGGAACCGGCTTACCTCTGTACATCTATGCTGGTGACTCCGCTGATAACAATGCATTCCTGTTCTTCGAAGGCGCCTGGACTGTTCTTCAACCCAAGGTCGCTGATGGCACCTTTGTCATCAAGAACTCTGCCGAAGCCGTTGCCCTGCAGGATAAAGCCACCCTGACCCGGGATGAGATGGCCAAGATCATTGGCCCGATCACCACGAAATGGGACTTCAATACCGCCAAGGGATTGGCTGAAGCCAACCTGACCGCAACCACCAAAGCCGACAAAGGTGATGTGTTCATCCTGGCTCCGAACGATGGTACTGCTCGTAACATCGCCGATGCTTTTGCTGCCGACAAAGACGTAAAAAGCTATGTGGTAACCGGACAGGACGCTGAAAAAGCTTCTGTTCAATACATCATCGATGGCAAGCAGTCCATGACTGTTTTGAAAGACGTCCGGACTCTCGTAAGCGACGCTATTGCCGCTGCGATTGCCTTCCTCGAAGGTAAGGTTCCTGAACAGACCAATACCTACGACAATGGCAAGTTCCAGGTTCCCGCCAAACCATCCGTAGTTGTCTCCGTTGACAAATCCAACCTCAAGGCTGCCATCATCGATTCTGGATACTGGCCGGCGAGTGACTTCACTGGTCTTGATACCCTCGGCGCTGCAGCTCCTGCTGCTCCAGCCGCTCCTGCCGGTCAGGTGGAAATTTTCTCCTGGTGGGTTGGTCCTGGTGAAGCTGACGGATTGGCCGCGATGGTAAAAATCTTCGATGCCAAATATCCAACTATCAAATTCGTTAATGCGGCAGTAGCCGGTGGCGCTGGTACCAATGCCAAAGCAGTATTGGCGACCCGCCTTGCCGCTGGTGATGCACCTGATTCCTGGCAGGCTCACGCTGGACAGGAAACCATTGCGAACTATGTTGCTGCTGGCCAGGTTGCACCGCTGGATGATCTGTTCAAATCAACAGGTTTTGAAGCTGTGTTACCTGCGACCCTCCTGCCTCTAATTTCACAGGATGGTCATCCCTACAGTGTCCCAGTGAATATCCATCGCTCTAACGTTCTCTGGTACAACCCGAAGGTTCTTGCTGAGGCTGGTGTTACAGCTAACCCCAAGACCGATTTCAAAACACTGGATGATTTCTTTAAAGTCTGCGATACCATCAAAGCCGCAGGGAAGATTTGTCTGTCAATGGGTGCACCCTGGACAGCGATCCATCTGTTCGAAAATGTCATGATCGGCTCCATGGGCGCCGAAAAATGGAACGGACTTTGGACCACACCTCCGACCACCGATTGGGCAGGTGCCGAAGTGAAGAAAGGTGTTGAAGATTTCGCGAAGGCGCTTTCTTATACCAATGCGGATGCTTCCACTTTATCTGACTGGCAACCAGCTTCCAAGATGGTTTCTGACGGTGATGCCGCCTTCAACGTTATGGGCGACTGGGCATATGGTTACTTCGCCAATCCTGCTCCTAACGGCCTGGCGTTGACACCTCACACAGACTTCGACTGGGCAGCTGCACCAGGTACTTATGGTGTCTTCAACTTCCTGTCTGATAGTTTCGTGTTACCAGTCAAAGCTAAGAATCCGGAAGGCACAATTGCCTGGTTAACCGTAGCCGCTTCCAAGGAAGGTCAGGAAGCCTTCAACCCGCTCAAGGGATCCATCTGCGCGCGCACAGACTGTGACCAAACTTTGTTCAGTGAGTATTCACAGGATGCAGCCAAAGATTGGTCGTCCAATGTCGTGGTAGGCTCCTTGCAGCATGGTGTCGTTGCTGCTCCAGCCTGGGCTACCAAAATCGGTACTGCTCTTGGCCTGTTCCAGGCCAGTACTATGGATGCAGCCGCTCAAGGTGTATTCCAGACTGCACTAGCAGATGCCTGTGTATCTGATGGTACCTGCAAATAATCAACCGATAGCAAAGCTCTAAAGAATTGGGCGGCTCACCCGAGCCGCCCAATTTAGAACAATATTCTTAATTAGTTGGATTATCATAGAATGATCTTCCCATTTAGATCATTGTACGAAATCATAGTTGAGTTTGGTTCAGACGTTCAATTTAAACTAGCCACATTACTTTTTTGCATAAAACTGGAATCTTTCTATAATTCTCTTTAAGGTTGAGTCTTGTGGTTTTCTATTCATAGGAATTCTTATGAGGTTTTATTTTTAAGTGAGCATAAACGAACTTAAATAAGAATGGAAAACCGCTATGATACAGTTTCTTCAGGATGACTACCAATGAAGCAACGAATGTCTCTCAAATTTAGATTTCGCCCGAACAGGTTGATCTTAGCGATAGCCCTTATGGTATCGGGTATCCTTTCTTTAATTTATTTATCCAAAACGAAGCTTGTACTATTCGGATCGAATTACACATCCATTGCATTACTTATAGCCGGATTGGTCTTTTACGCTGGAATTATCGTCATCGTTATGATGTTCGAGAATGAGACCATTTTATCGATATCCATATTATTACCTTCCATGGTAGCGGTGGCTATATTTGTTTACGGCTTTATCGGATGGTCGATCCGGGTGTCTTTGAGCAAATGGAAGGGATTAAATCCGGATTTTACATGGGTGGGCTTGGCACAATATACCGAGCTGTTTAATAAAGATCCGCGGTTTATTATTGATATTAGAAATACGGTTATGTTTACGATCTTATTCATTGCTGCCTGCCTGGTAATCGGATTGACGCTTGCCATTCTTCTGGATCAAAAATTACGGGGAGAAGCGATCTTTCGGAGTATCTTCCTTTTTCCGATGTCAATTTCCTTTATAGCATCCGGTGTCGTATGGGGATGGTTGATGAACCCTGCCACCGGCAGCCGTACCTCAGGTATCAACTTGATATTTAAAACCCTGGGTCTTGATTCATTAATCAGTTTATGGCATTCAACTCCACAACCCTGGGGGATGGCGTTCACAGTAATCCCTGCGGTATGGATGCTATCTGGATATACAATGGCTCTCTATTTGGGAGGTATTCGTAGCGTATCGGATGATCTCCGCGAGGCTGCCCGGGTCGACGGGGCAACCGAATTCGAGGTTTATCGGTATATTATCTTGCCAATGCTGTCTCCGGTAACTCTCAGCGCGATCATTATTCTGGGACATATGTCTTTGAAAATTTTCGATCTTATTGTCGCTTTGGGAAATAAGGATATTCGGCTCGATGTTCCAGGTATCTATATGTGGGTGACTACATTTGACGGCACAAATTACGCTCAGGGAGCAGCCATAGGTGTACTGATGTTAATCAGTGTGGCTGTCCTGGTTATTCCATACCTGATTCAAAGTATGCGTTCGGAGACTCAGATATGACCCACAGGAAGCCGTTATTAACCATTTCCTTCTACTTATTTCTGGGCATCCTGGCAGCTGTGTATTTGCTCCCAATTTATTTATTGCTCCTGACCGGGTTTAAACCATTTAATCAAGTTGACTTGAAAACAATGTGGTATCTCCCTCAGGGAGGACTATATATCGAGAATTTTATTGCAGGTTTCAAGCAGCTAAGTCCCAACATTATGAATAGTTTGGCAATGGTGATTCCAGAAGCTCTCTTATCAGCTCTTCTTGGATCGATCAATGGTTACCTGCTTTCGAAATGGAAATTTAAAGGTTCCAACCTCATCTTCTCTTTGATCCTGTTTGGAATGTTCATTCCATATCAAAGTATTCTGATTCCGCTGGTCAAATTCATGCAGTCGATCAAATTGTATGGAGATCTTCCTGGGTTGGTGATGGTCCATATTATTTATGGTATTCCCATCACGACCCTTATTTTCAGGAATTATTACGCTGGGATATCCAGCGAAATCCTGGAGGCTGGTCGGATCGACGGAGCGAGCCTGATGGGTTTGTACCGTCATATCATGTTCCCTCTATCTGCACCCAGCTTTGCGGTTGTGATCATCTGGCAATTCACCCAGGCTTGGAACGAATTTTTATTCGCAGTGGTATTGACAAATCAAAGCCATTGGCCGGTGACTGTCGCACTTAACAACCTAGCAGGAAGCCAACTTGTCCAATGGAACGTATTAATGGCTGCCACATTTATGGCGGCATTGCCTACCATGCTGGTATATATCTTCCTGGGGAGATACTTCCTCCGGGGGCTCATGGCTGGATCTTTGAAAGGTTAAAGGAAGGGGATATCTTATTTCCAGATAAAGGGTCGCGGAAAAGGGATCTATTAATGGTGATGTGAATATGATCGTTCTAACGGAAGTGGCAGTCCAAAATTATCGGGAGGTGACATGAATCAACCGATCCTTGAGATGAAAAATATTACGAAAGAATTTCCCGGCGTGAAAGCCTTGAATAATGTCAGCTTTCAGGTGCAGGCAGGCGAGATCCACTGCCTGGTCGGGGAGAATGGGGCAGGAAAGTCCACACTCATGAAGGTTTTGAGTGGAGTCTATCCTTACGGTGACTATTCCGGCGATATTCTCTTCAATAATGAGATCCAAAAATATAAAGGGATCAGTGACAGCGAAAAAGCCGGAATCGCGATTATTTATCAGGAACTCGCCTTAGTCCCCGAAATGACCGTTTATGAGAACATATTTCTGGGTCACGAAATAACCAGAGGTTGGACGGTCAACTGGAATGAGACCATCAAACGCGCCGGTGAAATGCTCAAGAAAGTTGGATTGAATATCAACCCAGAAATGAAAGTGAAAGACCTGGGAGTGGGCAAACAACAATTGGTGGAAATCGCCAAGGCACTGAGCCGGGACGTGAAATTGCTTATTCTAGATGAGCCAACATCCGCCTTGAATGAGACGGATAGTGAGAACTTACTTAATTTGTTGCGCGAGCTTAAGAAGCACGGTGTTACCTGCGTTCTCATCTCCCATAAGTTGAAAGAAGTGATTGAAATTGCCGATGAAGTGACCGTGCTTCGGGATGGCAAGACCATCTGTACCCTGGATGCGCGGCAAGGGCAAGTTAACGAAAATATTTTAATCAAGAATATGGTCGGTCGGGAGATCGATAATATCTATCCCCTCCGGGAAAAGATGGAATTTGGCGATAAGACGTTGGAAGTAAAAAATTGGACCGTCTATAATCCAACCCTGGGAAGGCAAATTCTGAAAGATGTCGCATTCAACGTTCGGAAAGGTGAAATTGTTGGCTTCTCAGGTTTGATGGGTTCGGGTAGAACCGAATTAGCCCTGAGCATATTTGGTAATCCGGATGGATATCAGATCAAGGGAGACCTCTGGGTCAAAGGCAAGAAGCGGCATTTCACCCATCCTGAGCAGGCGATCAAGGCAGGGGTAGCCTATGTAACCGAAGATCGAAAAGGGGATGGTCTGATCCTGATTCAGGATGTTAAACAGAACATCACCCTTGCGAATCTAATGGAGATCACCGAGGGTGGAATCGTCAACGAACAGGAAGAAATTAAGGTTGCCCTTCAATATAAGAAATCATTAAATATCAAAACCCCGACGGTGGAACAGAAAGTCAGTAATCTAAGCGGTGGAAACCAGCAAAAAGTTTCGGTTGGAAAATGGCTATTTGTTAAACCGGAAATCTTAATACTTGATGAACCAACCAGAGGGATCGACGTTGGCGCCAAATTCGAGATCTATACCATTATGAATCGGTTGGTTGAGCAGGGGATGAGTATCATTATGATCTCATCTGAGTTATCAGAAGTACTCGGAATGAGTGATCGGGTCTATGTGGTTTCTTCTGGAAAAATTGCAGGAGAAATGCCAGTTGCAGATGCAACTCAGGAAAAAATTATGGCACTGGCGACGGATTGAGGAGGCAGAAAATGACATTTATGGATGATGCAAAACGAGTATTGAAAGAAAACATCCGTGAGTACGGGATGTACATCGCTCTTTTAATTATTATTGTAATATTTACTGCCACAACCAAAGGAATTTTCATATCCCCCCGGAACATCAGCAATCTGATGAACCAGACCGGGTATATTGCTGTCCTCGCGGTCGGTATGACTCTGGTCATTGTTGTACGGCACATCGACCTCTCGGTGGGATTTCTCGCAGGTTTTCTTGGCGCCATCGCTGCGATTGCATTGGTTTCCTGGCATTTGCCTGTCTATATCGTTATTCCATTTGTCTTGTTCCTTGGAATTATTGCAGGTTTGATCACAGCTTTTCCGGTAGCCCAGCTGGGGATTCCCTCTTTCGTGGCATCACTCGCTGGATGGCTGATTTATCGAGGTGCGATCCTATTGGTTACCATGGGTACCGGGACCATTATTATTTCAGATAAGGCTTTCAACGCCATCGGCAACGGCTATATCCCGGATTTACCCCTGCCAGGATTTCTACCCAGCCTGCATAAAGTCACCTTGCTGGTAGGCGTACTTGCGATCGTCTTATTCATCATCAACGAAATTAATGGCAGGCGGAAGAAACAAGCCTATAACTTTGAAATGCTTCCGATCAACATGTTCGTGATAAAACTCGTTTTCGTATCTCTTCTGATCGGTTACGTTTCATGGGTGATGGCAGGCTATCAAGGATTGTCCTGGACACTGGTCGTCGTACTGGTGGTTGTGGGGATCTATCACTTTGTAACCACCAAGACTGTACTTGGAAGACATATCTATGCAATTGGTGGTAATCCCGAAGCGGCAGAGCTAAGCGGCATCAGTGTCAAGAAACTGCTATTTGTTGTCTTTGGATCGATGGGTATGCTCTCAGCTTTATCTGGTATCCTATTCGCATCCCGGTTGCAATCTGCTACAACAACTGCTGGCTCGTTGTTTGAGTTGGATGCGATCGCAGCAGCCTACGTTGGTGGTGTATCGGCAGCGGGCGGTGTGGGAAAGGTGGTCGGCTCACTGGTTGGAGCGCTGGTGATGATGTCTCTGACCAGTGGTATGAATCTGATGAGCATTGATATCTCTCTCCAATACATTGTCCGTGGCCTGGTACTAACAGCTGCCGTTATCTTCGATGTAACAACTCGCAAGAGTGGAAAATAAAATAGCCGGATATTTGGACACAAGAGGTGGTGCAGATCGCATCACCTCTATTAATTATTGATTGAACAACAAAACCGATTAATTAAGAAATCTCAATACTCTAATCTTAAACCTTTTTGTTTCAAGGAATCCCAATGCTATAATCTTAAAGGTTATTGTTATCCAGCATCCTATTCCGAGATCGATACCTATCCTTCATGTCATTTGTCCATCTGCACGTCCATTCCACGTATTCCCTTCTTGATGGTTTTAGTGACCTGAAGAAATTGGTCGCTAAAGTCAAAGAGATGGGGATGAACTCAATCGCCCTCACAGATCATGGCACTATGTTTGGAGCGATCGAGTTTTATAATGCCGCCACCTCCGCGGGAATAAAACCGATCGTAGGTTTGGAAACGTATATGGCCGCCAGACGAATGACGGATAAAGATTCAAAACTGGATAAACACAGCAACCATTTATTATTACTTGCTGAAAACCAGACCGGTTATCAAAACCTGTTAAAAATAGCCACGGCGGCGCAACTGGATGGGTTTTATTATTTTCCCCGGATCGACCATGAATACCTTGCCGAACATGCCGAAGGATTGATCGCTTCCTCGGGTTGTATGGCTGCTGAGATCCCGCGGGCAATCGTTGCGGGAGACATGGAACCTGTTCGCAAAAAAATGGACTGGTATTATGATGTTTTCGGGAAAGATAATTTCTTCCTTGAATTGCAGCAGCACAATATCAAAGAATTACCCATGATCAACAAATCATTGCTTGATTTGGGTTCCCGTTATCAAGCGCGCTACATTGCCACCAATGATGTTCATTACATTAATCCGGATGACGCTCGGATGCAGGACGTTTTGTTGGCTGTGCAGACGGGTTCCAGGTTGGACGATCCCGGGCGGTTCAGGATGGAAGATCCATCCTATTACCTCCGTTCACCGGAAGAGATGGAACGCATATTTGCTGAGGTTCCTGAAGCTATAAGCAACACCCAGATGATCGCAGATCGAACCCGCATCGACCTGGAAAAGAAGGGATATCACCTCCCCCAATTTGAGGTGCCGGAAGGATTCACCACAGAATCATACCTTCGAAAATTGTGTGAAGAAGGACTTATCCGCAGATACAGCGCTCGAGCGAACGATCCCAAAGTTCGGCAACGTTTGGAATATGAATTGGACGTCATCCATAAGATGGGATTTGACGCCTACTTCCTGATCGTATCTGATTTGTGCCGCTATGCGAGAGCGGAGGGAGTCTGGTATAACGCACGCGGGTCCGCCGCCGGTTCGATGGTCGCTTATACCCTGGATATCACCCTAGTGGAACCCCTCGACCATGGGTTGATCTTTGAGCGCTTCTTGAATCCAAGCCGAATTGAAATGCCGGATATTGACCTGGATTTTCAGGACGATCAGCGAAGCAAGATCATGGAGTATTGCGCGAAGAAGTATGGCTCTGATAAAGTAGCCCAGATCATCACATTTGGCACCATGGGGGCGCGTGGTGCCCTGAGAGATGTCGGAAGGGTGATGAGCATTCCCATACCTGATGTCGACCGCATCGCGAAGATGATCCCCATCATTCCGAATAAAGTCATGAATCTGGTTGAGGCAGTCAAAGAATCACCGGAGCTCACTGAGTTATATAATACCGATTCCACCGTTCGGAACCTGATCGATACCGCCAGCCGGATGGAAGGCACGGTACGGAATGCGGGTACCCATGCTGCTGGGGTGATCATTGCAGACAAACCCATCGTGGAGTATGCACCTTTACACCGTCCTACGAATGGGTCGGAAGAGTCTCCGATCAAGAGCGTCATGCAATATGAGATGTCCCACGTGGATAAACTCGGATTGCTTAAGGTGGATTTCCTCGGATTAATTACGCTGACGATCATGCAACGTGCCTGCGACTTGATCAAAGCCAGACATGGGATTGAATTTAATCTGCAAAACATTCCGACGAATGATTCTGAGACGTATGAATTTATTGGCAAGGGCCACACTGCCGGCGTTTTCCAGTTGGAAGGGAACGGGATGACCCGCTACCTGGTCCAGATGAAGCCCAAGACCCTGTCAAATGTGATCGCGATGGTGGCATTGTTCCGTCCGGGTCCAATGGATTTTATCCCGCAATATATCCGGCGTATGCACGGTGAAGAAGAAGTCACCTACCGGCACCCCTCGCTCGAACCGATCATGAAAGAGACGTACGGTATCGCCATTTATCAGGAACAGGTCATGTTTGCGGCGATCGAATTGGCTGGTTACAGTGCAGCGGAAGCAGATGATCTGCGCAAGGCGATCTCAAAAAAGAAAGCGGATGCAATCGAGAAACATCGCGGGAAATTTGTGACCGGTGCAGTAAAGAATCAGATTTCTGAAGAGATTGCCAAACTTAATTTTTGAGGACTGGGAAAATTTCGCCCGTTATGGTTTCAATAAATCTCATGCGGCTGATTATGGTGTGATCGCAGTTCAAACCGCTTATTTAAAGACGCATTACACCGTTGAATATATGACCGCCTTACTATCTGCCTCCAAAAATGAAACCGAGAAAGTGGCTGAATATGTGGCGGATTGCCGTTCGATGGGAATCGATGTTCTGCCTCCTGATATCAATTTCAGCCAGTGGGATTTCTCGGTGGAAGACCGAGCAGAAGCGAAGCCAGCCATCCGTTTTGGATTGGGTGCCGTTAAAAATGTGGGACTTGGACCGGTTGAGATGATCCTCGCCGGTCGAAAAAACGACCGATTCCAGGATTTGACCAGCCTTTCTCAACGAGTGGATTTACGCGGTGTTGGTAAACGAGCGTTGGAATGCCTGGTCAAAGTTGGTGCGTTGGATAATTTCGGTCCAAGGGCCGCGATATTCCAGTCACTGGATCGGCTGGTCAATGCATCCGGCGCTCATTTCCGGGCTATTGAGAGTGGTCAAATGAGCTTTTTCGGAATTGATCAGGGAGTGTCGGAAGAGATCCATTTACCATCTGTAAAAGACCCGGATCGTAAAGAATTACTCGCCTGGGAAAAAGAACTGATTGGTTTGTATGTGTCCGCCCATCCATTAACCCCGTACCTTCCTTTGCTTAAGGGAAAGGTGAGTCACCATTCAGGTCAATTGAAGGATGTATCCGGTAAAGATAAAGTTAAGGTTGCCGGAATGGTCACTCGTTTTCGCCCGCACCAGACAAAAGATGGGAATCCGATGGGTTTCGTAACCATCGAGGACCTGCAAGGCGAGATGGACCTGGTGGTTTTTCCCCGGGCGTGGGAGAAATGTGGAAAATTGGTCCATGTGGATGAAATCCTCATCGTTGAAGGAAAAGTCGATAACGATGGCGCCACTCCCAAGATTCTCGTGGATCGCATGACTTGTTTTTCTCCTGAGGATGCGCAGAAGCAAGACGTGAAAGAGTTGAAGCCGGACGTGATCGTTGAGACCAAAGCCATTCAGGCGAATTCCCCGCGATCGCCAGTGGTCTTGACGGAGAATAAGAATACAAGGGAGAAGAATTGGGATGATGAGACAATGGATCCTTTCCCGCCTGATATGGATATGGAGCTTTCATCTTCAGATCTCTTGAATGAATCGTTGTTATGGCAGGATCATGAATTCGAATCCAGCAAAGATATTAATCAGAACTCAGCTCCCATCACAGCGATTACCCTGGAAGATCCAGCACTTTACCCGGCTGAGGCAATCGTCATGGATGTTACTCCAACAATCATGCAACCGATCCGTTTGACTCCGATCGCATCTTCTGAGGATGGATTGGAGAGGAAAAGGTTGTTGGTGTATATCCGATCTTCCGGAAATATGGAACGCGATATTCGAAAAATGAAGAACATCCAGGGGACTTTGCTCTCATTCCCCGGAAAAGACTTCTTTGCCTTCCAAATCTTCGAGCACGGGAAGGGTTTTCTCATCGAATTTCCAAACCACACTACCAAGGTATGCCATGAACTATTGGATCGTCTAGGCCATATTGTGGGACAAGACGAATTTGTTGTTGAAACAGTGACCATCCAGTAGCAGGTTAAGATGACAGAAGAAAAAATCAGATCCGTTGGAGTAATGACCTCCGGTGGAGATGCTCCAGGAATGAACCCCTGTGTTCGTGCGGTTGTCCGTGCCGCGATCAGTCGTGGGCTGAAGGTATTTGGTATCACCGGCGGCTATGAAGGATTGATGCACGGTGTATATAAGGAATTCGGATTAAGAGATGTAGGTGGAATTCTTCAACGCGGCGGAACGATTCTGCAAACCAGACGTTCGAGCGAATTTAGAACATTCGCCGGTCAGACGGAAGCGATCCGTGAGATGAATAATGCCGAAATGGATGCACTGATCGTTATCGGTGGTGATGGATCCCTGACCGGTGCCCACAAACTCGCAGAACGAGGCGTGCGTGTGGTTGGTATCCCGGGCAGCATCGACAATGACATCTGGGGCACAGACATGTGCATTGGTGTGGATACTGCGTTGAATACCATCCTTGACGCGGTCGACAAATTGCGGGATACGGCGTCCTCCCATAATCGGGCGTTTCTCGTGGAAACCATGGGTCGTAACTGCGGGTATCTGGCAGTGATGGCAGGTGTTACCTGCGGCGCTGAAATGGTATTGATCCCGGAAGTGAGCGTCTCTGTGGAAGAAGTGGTTAAAAGCGTTACTGATGCCTATCTACGTGGGAAATCACATGCGGTTATTATTGTTGCGGAAGGATATGAGACGAATGTGACCGATCTGGCTGCAGCGCTCGAGAAAGCTGAAATTGGCTTTGAATCGCGTGTAACGATCCTTGGTCACATTCAACGGGGTGGAAAGCCCACGGCATACGATCGAATCCTTTCAGCACGATTTGGTATAAAGGCGGTTGAATATCTTCTGGACGGTATGACAGACGTGATGACAGGTCTGAGGGGTAATGAAATCTTGCCGATTCCCATCGGCGAGATCATCTCAAAACACCGGGAGATCAACCCGGAATACTACGAAATGGCTCGCATACTAGCCAGATAATGGAGAAATGAATGCCCAAAGTGGATTTGGATCTAAATCCGATCGATCGACTTACAGTGGATGCCATTGGACAACCCGGCTCCAGAGTATTTTATCTTCAGGCGCAACAACTTGAGCAGGTGGTGACAATTCTGGTCGAAAAGATTCAGGTGCAAACCATCTGCGTGGGAGTAGAACAATTTTTGGCAGAGATAGCACAAAAATATCCCGGAATAAAACCGTATGATGCCAGCTATCAAGAGGATAGTATGCGGATCACCCCGCCGGTCGACCCAACATTTCGAGCAGGCGAGATTGGTTTGGCTTATTCTGAGGAAGAAGACCTGGCAATTCTAGTCGTAAAAGAGATCCTGACCGATCAGGAAACTGAAGATGATTTAGGTGAGATCCGTTTCTGGTGTACCCGCTCACAATTGGGAGCTCTGGGTCAGTGGGGAATCGAACTTTCCGGGCGCGGTCGGCCCATCTGTCCCCAGTGTGGTGAGCCGATCCCTCCCGAAGGGCATCTCTGTCCGAAGAAAAATGGCCATAAGAAATAAATTTGGCGATACTAAAATAAGCACAGTCTCATTTTAGACTGTGCTTATTTGTTTAATATGGCACCAAATCCTCTTACCGGAACAATATTATTCAGGTGATTTCTAGTATGATTAGGGATAATGGAAAAACCAGAAATCATACACCTCCTGGAAGTTGGAGAATTCAGCCTACAAGGTCAATTCGTCCACGGCTCAAACTATACGTTCCTGGGTCAAGTTACTTCTGGTGACAGTTCCTGCAAGGTCGTCTATAAACCGAGCCGGGGAGAATTACCACTCTGGGATTTTCCCGAAAATTCTTTGGCAAAACGGGAAGTGGCAGCATACCGAGTGAGCGAACTTCTTGGCTGGGATCTGGTTCCACCAACCGTTTTGAGACGGCGGAAGCTTCCCTATGGAAGCGGTTCAATTCAATATCATGTTGAGCATGACCCCAATTACCATTATTTTTCGTTTTCCGAAGAAGATCGTAAACGACTGGATCGGGTGGTTGCATTCGATCTCATAATTAATAATGCTGATCGAAAAGGGAGCCATGTGATGGTATCGCCGGATGGACATCTGTGGTGTATCGACCACGGATTATGCTTTCATGTAGAAAATAAACTCAGGTCGGTCATCTGGCATCTGGCCGGTGAGGAAATCTCACCAGATATTCGAGCTGGTCTACTGAGTTTGATCCAGCGCCCGGAGGAATTGGTCATCGAATTGAAGCCATATTTGTTGCAAAGTGAGATCAAAGCGCTCATTCAGAGAGCCAAAGATATATTGATCTGCGGAGTATTCCCTCACGCTGGCAAGGATCGGAGAATGTTTCCGTTCCCACCATTGTAAAATTGCAAGGAAGAGTAAAAAAGTAGAGGAGCTATGGAAGAATATAGGTTGGTACTGGTCGGTTTTGGGAATGTGGGTAAGGCATTTGCCCGCTTGTTGCTGAGAAAAGAAGAGATGCTGCGTAAGGAGAAGGGCATCACCTTTAAAGTGACCGGTATTTTGACGGGCAGGCATGGAGGATTGATTTCTCCCACGGGAATAGACCTACAGCAGGCGCTTGAAATGGTTGAAACGGGAAAAAGCCTGTCGGAAGTTTCGTCCGTTCCTGTGCCTGCGGATGGGGAAGCGTTCATTCGGGCTTGCCCTGGTGACGTGATGGTGGAAACAACCCCCGTTAATCACCATACCGGGCAGCCTGCGATCCAACATATCCGGGCTGCGCTCGAAGCGGGAATGCATGTTGTGACCGCGAATAAAGGTCCGGTCGTGCACGGTTTTCGGGAGCTTACCGAACTGGCTACCCAGCAGGGTAAGAAGTTTTACTTCGAATCAGCGGTTATGGATGGCGCCCCGATCTTCTCCCTATTCAGGGAAACCCTTCCCCTCGCTGAGTTAAAGTCATTTCGCGGCATCCTGAATTCATGTACCAATATGATCCTAGGTCGAATGGAGACGGGCGAAACGCTGGAGGAGGCGATCGTCTATGGCCAGAGCATCGGGATCACGGAGACGGATCCCTCGGCTGATATTGATGGCTGGGACGCCTCCATCAAAGTGGCAGCGCTGGTCAGCGTCCTGATGGGCATTCCGTGCAAGCCGCAGGAAGTGGATCGGACTGGGATCCGGGGAATCACTTCTTCTGAATTGAGACAGGCAGCGGAACAGGGTAAACGCTGGAAGCTCGTCTGTACTGCCAAACGGAATGGAGACCACGTGATCACCCGAGTCGCTCCCGAAATGGTCGATCCCACCTCTGTTTTATATAGCATCCAGGGAACTAGCTCCTATTGTCAGTTCGAATTGGACACACTCCCGGGTTTGGGGATCGTGGAATCAGATCCGGGTCCGGAGACGACGGCTTATGGCATGTTTGCCGACTGGCTGAATTGCGTCCGATCAGTTTGATTTCGAATAAGAAAGCTTAAGCATTGGAATCCTAACGAACTGAAGGAAGAAGGAATCTCCTTTAACATCCATGGATAACAGCGTATTTCCAGTTTACCTTTCACTCGGAACGAACATTGAACCTCGTCAGGATTATCTGCATGAAGGTGTGCGTAATCTCCGCGCTCTTGTCAACATACATCGGCAGTCATCGATCTATGAGACCAAACCATGGGGATACACCGACCAGGCGGATTTCCTCAACCAGATCGTCGAATGTGAAACGGATATCGAGCCATTTGAATTGCTTAAACGGTTGAAAGAGATCGAAGATAAAATGGGTCGAAGAGAGACATTTCGGTACGGTCCCAGAGTGATCGACCTGGATATCCTCATCTATGGCAGCCTTGTTCTAAACGATGAAGAATTGACCATTCCTCACGCATCTCTAACGGGCAGAGCTTTCGTACTCGTTCCGCTCGCAGAACTAAACCCGGACCTGGTGCTTCCCGGTGGAAGCGTACGGATACAGGAATACCTGGATAAACTGGATCAGAAGCGGTGTCACAATTTGGAGAGGGAGCCGTGAATAGATCATCATTGCCCGATTGGGGAAAACGAACCTATGTGATGGGAATTCTAAACGTCACCCCTGATAGTTTTTCGGGCGATGGTTTGATGCAGGGTGATGACCTGGTGCAGGCAGCTATTCGATTGGCACATAAATTCGAGGAGGAAGGGGCGGATATTCTCGATATTGGCGGTGAGTCCACAAGACCGGGATCTACCTACATCACACCGGACGAGGAAAGAGGACGGGTGATCCCTGTCATCCGGGCATTGCGGAAGGAAACTGAATTGATTTTATCCGTGGATACGTATAAATCAAATATCGCGTCCGAAGCCCTGGATGTTGGAGCAGATTGGATCAATGATGTCTGGGCTTTTCAAGCGGATCCGGGCATGGCAACGTTAGCTGCTTCATCCGGATGCCCAATTGTGTTGATGCACAACCGCAGCAAACCATCCGAGTATATGGTTCGTGAAGGGCTCGGAGGGATGTATCAGGGCGCCCAATACGTGGATGTTGTGACCGATGTCCGGGAAGAATTAATGCAAAGGGTGGATACGGCGCATCAGGCAGGTATTCGAAAGGAACAGATCATCCTCGATCCTGGGATTGGTTTTGGGAAGTCGGTTCAGGATAACCTGGATTTAATTAATCGGATCGACGAAATCCGTATGGCTGGTTACCCCATATTGTTAGGACCTTCGAGAAAATCATTCATTGGTTATACGCTGGATCTACCACCGGGGGAACGTCTGGAAGGAACACTGGCTGCCATCTGCGTGGGAATTGTCCGTGGCGCGGATATCATCCGCGTCCATGATGTCAAAGAAGCAGTTCGGGTGGCACGCATGACGGATGCACTGGTGAGGAGAGGATGAATCGATTACATACCTATCTGCTCACCCGTGCACGGATTCAGCGTCGTCAACACGTGCGGGTACATCGCAGACAGGTTCTCCGTACTACCGGTTGGGGCATGGCAGCGATAGCTGCTGTGGCGATGATCGGAGTGATCTTACTGTTGACCTGGCAGTATTCCAGATTGACCTTTGATCTGCCTTCGATTGAACAAATCCCCCAACAGTTGAATGCACAATCGGTCATTTTTACGAAACCAACCCGATTGATCGATCGGAGCGGAACTCAGGTGTTATTGGATTTGACCACACCCGGGGTTCAGCGCAAATATATGCGCATAGCTGGTGTAGGTGATCGTGTTTCGGCTGACTTCGTCAACGCGATCATCGCGATCACCGAACCTGGCTATCATACATCCAGCGGGGTGGATTTACTGAATCTGAACCCGGAAGAACATCGCACGATCGCACAAAAACTAGTCTTCGACATGCTACTCTCCCAGGAGCCATCGACCAGTCGCAGGGCAATTCGGGAAAGGATTCTGGCTGCCCAGATCATCTCACGCTATGGAAGGGATCGAGTTTTGGAATGGTATATCAATAGTCTGCCATTCGGACATCTGGCTTACGGGGTGGAAGCTGGAGCTCAGACCTATTTCGGGAAAGCCAGCTCCGCCATTAATTTACCCGAGGCTGCCACCCTGGCGGGTGTTGCCCTGGCACCGGCTATTAATCCCTGGGATTCAAAGGCTGGCGCAGAAACCCTGAAACAGGAAGTCTTAAAGATCATGACGCTGCAGGGCGTTATCACGCCGGCTGTCTTTAATGCGGCCATCCGTGGAACGGTAGATATCGCTCCTATCACCCTTCAGCCCGAGGGGTCCGTACCAACTTTCAACAGGAAAGTTCAAAAGCAACTCGAACAAACACTGGGAAAAGCACACCTGGAACGCGGAGGATTGACCGTCCAGACCACGCTGGATCAGACCCTTCAAGGCGAATTGGTCTGCATCATTCAGACCCAACTCTCAGCCCTTGAAGGCAAATCACCCGACCTAATCCAACAATCCAAATTGTGTCCTGCTTCCCGATTATTACCGTTGCTGCCCCCTGGTGAGACTTTCACACCCGGGAGGATCGCTTCCAGCGCGATGGTGGCAGACCCCCAGACGGGAGAGATCCTGGCAATGACAGGCGAAATATCAACCACCGGAATCTCTCCTGTCCTGCAACCGCACGCTATCGGTTCGTTGGTTACCCCGTTTGTCTACATTAATGGATTTGCTCAGGGATATTCTCCAGCCACACTGGTATGGGACGCACCAGATTCATCCCAACCAGCCATTTCGAATATCAGTGGCAACCCGGATCAATTTCACGGACCGGTCAGCATCCGCACCGCGCTGGCAAACGATTATCTTCAGCCCGCTGTGTGGATGATTCGGCAATTGGGGTGGAATAGCTTCTTGCGTCTCACTCGTTCAATGGGATTGAGTTTTCACCAAACGGAAGAGGCATCGGAGTTGTTGCAACAACAGGTCACCCTGACCGACGTGATCAGAGCGTATAGTGTACTGGCTGGCAGTGGCATTCGTGCTGGAGTCAAAGATGGCTCCGAGGAATACCCCTCATTGAATTCCATTCTGAAAGTATGGGATGAAAATGGAAATTTGATCCTTGATCGGACCACGCCCGATTCGGTGTCAGTCGTCAGCGCCCCATTGGTTTACCTGGTCAATCAACCGTTGAGTGATGATATTGCGCGCCGACCCAGTATGGGTTTTCCGAATGTCTTGCAGTTGGGTACTCCCACTTCAGCGAAAATTGGAATGAACTTGACGAAGAATGAATCCTGGACCGTCGGTTACACGTCCGATCGGGTTGTTGGAGTTTGGCTTGGCGCTCGGGAATCTAGTCCTCCGGATCCGGTTGTCATAGATTATCGCTGGACAGCTGGGATATGGCGTGCGGTTATGGATCGCTCGATGAGTGAGGTCACCCCAAAACCGCTTACGCCTCCGCCTGGCGTAACCACTCTGAAAGTTTGCGATCCATCCGGTTATTTGCCAACGGAAGACTGTCCCATCACTGCCGAAGAGATCTTTATCAGCGGGTTGGAACCTACTACGCCCGATACGCTCTATCATCGATTGACCATCAACCGTGAAACCGGACGGCTGGCAACCGTCTTTACCGCGCCAGAGCTGACCCAGGATAAGGTATTTCTGGATGTACCGACCGAATTCATTCCCTGGGCGAAAAATGCAGGGTTAAACATCTCTCCAACAGAATATGACATTATCCAATCTGGAGTTGAAGACCCGGCGGTTCATTTCTCTTCGCCCCAAATGTATTCGTACGTTCATGGGAAAGTGGAACTGACCGGAACGGCCAGCAGCCAGGACTTTTCGGTCTACCGTATCCAAATTGGCGAAGGCTTGAATCCCCGCACCTGGCAGCAGATCGGGCAAGACGGACGCACACCTGTCATTGAAGGTCTACTCGGAGAGCTGGATACGACTGGTCTGAATGGTCTATATGTTTTACGCATGCAGGTGATCGATACGCAGAACCGGATCAAGAGTGCTTACCTTCAATTGACGGTTGATAATGAGCTGCCCAAAGTAAAGATCGCATATCCGGGGGCTGATCAAATCATCGATGCGTCTTCATCACCAGTAATTCTCATTCGAGTGGATGCTTCGGATAATGTGGGTATGGAGCGGGTAGAGATCTGGCTGGATGGGAAAAAGCTAACGGAATTATCGACTATTCCCTATGCCATCCCCTGGGATGTTTTGTCTGGCAAACACGTCCTTCAGGCAATCGGTTACGATAGCGTCGGTAATAAGTCGATCGGATCGGATATTTCTTTTACCGTCCAGTAAAAACCAGATTAATCCTCTTTCGGGCGGCTGATCCAGCGGGTCAGATTTTCCGGAGGTTTATATCCTTCCATTTTGGTTAATAATTCTTCCGGATCAGGGGATGACACCAGCAGATTTTTATGTTCGGGGTAGATAAATCCTTCCACGGCAGCATGTTCGATCATCAGAAACATAGGGTCGAAATAGCCATCCAAATTCAGGATTCCGATCGGTTTCTGATGAAGCCCAATCTGCGCCCAGGTAAGTGCTTCAAACAGTTCATCGAGTGTACCGAAGCCGCCCGGAAGTGCGATCAATGCGTCCGCCAGATCATGCATCCGTTTCTTACGGGTCTGCATATCCGGGCATACTTCGAGGGAGGATAAATTGGCTGCGATCAGTTGACTCTGGTTCAAGCTCTCAGGAACCACCCCGGTCACTTTTCCACCTCCTGCTAAAACCCCTCCAGCTACAGCACCCATCAGACCGGTCTTACCCCCGCCGTAGATCAATTGAATATTGTGTTTGGCCAGCGTTAATCCGAGATGCCTCGCCCCAGTCAAGAAGGAGGGATGGATGTTATCGGAAGAGCCGCAGTATACGCAAATGGATTGAAAACGCGGTCCGGTCATTGTTTACTCCTGGTTTCCAGTTTTGCCCAATAAAAGATGCTGCGCCAGATCGGATGTGGTTGGAAGGATCAAGTTTGCACCGTAGTGGAGTAGTTCCTTTTCTTCCCCAAATCCACACAGAACCCCAACTGATTGAGCGCCTGCCCGCCGTGCGGAGAGGATATCTACAATTGTATCGCCGACCATCACCAGCTCACCAGGTTGCAAACCCAATAGTTTTGCACTGTGCAGAATTGGATCCGGGTACGGTTTGGTGTGTTCACAGGTTTGACCAGAAATGACATGCCGAAAGTAAGGGATCAGATCAAACTGGCGCAGAAAATGGTCAGCAGCATACGATTCACGCGCGGTCACGATCACCATTGGGTAGATTTCCACGAGTGACTGCAAAAGCTCCCGGACGCCTGACAAAAGCAGGAAGTGTTGTTTCTTGCCAGCCCAGCGGGTCATTTTCTCCATCAACCAGGCGAGCTCATCATCCAGGTGCAGCCGGTCCGGGATGGAATACAATGCAGTCCCAGGAGTTTCGGCAGCCATCACCAGTCTGCGTGCCAGCTTTGCCGGGTCTACTCCGGAAAACAGTTGCAGCGGTCTTAGCCAGCGGATCAGTTTATTCCACGACCTGATCATCGGTGTCGCTCAGGGTACCATCGATATCGAAACAGATCCCTTTGATGCGGGAGATATCTAAAGTCATGGCATTCTACTTCATCGCTGAGGTGGAAAAATGCAACATGGTTTCCTGATCGGGAGCAATGGTCCAACAGGTTCGCTTCTGATCGATCTTGATTGTAGTGTATCCTTCTGATCCCATCCAGACTTTCGGTTCATCGCTATCTTCCAACATTTTATCTGGCCAGCGAAGGTTCCCATATTGAGAAAAAACTGAATAGAATTCCCGGGCGTCTTCGGGAGTATCCCAGACATTGCAGGTTACCAGGACGGTATCGGAAGATTGCGAATTTGTGAACAGCTTATAAGAACCACCATCCCATCCCCGAGCAGCCTGCTTTGCGACCTGCGATTCCAGTTGATAGTTTGGTTCAACACCATGAGCCAGGTATAGGTAGGTGAACCATTCCCCAATTCCACCTTCATCAGCGAGGACGTAGTGCTCAGGAAGGTTTCCATCCATCGAAGGGATTGCTACTACCTCAGGTTTGTCTTCCGGATAGCGCTCCGGGTGCATGATCTGTTCGGTTGAGACCGGAGGATTGGCATACGCGGCATCGACCGCATCCCAGCCGCCTTTCTCATACAAATAACTGACAAAGTTCAAGCCGTACAGGTAGGGGAACAAAAGGTCTTCCCGAAAATAAGGAGGAGCCTGGTCGAGCACCGGGAACTGCATGGAGAGGGAGGAGGATAGCCAATCCCGGAAATCCTGTTTCGAGAAATGCTCACCTTGCCAGCGGTATTCCAGCAAGGAAGCATCACCTTCGATGAGGGATTGGACAGCCGCGCATCGTTCCTCGTCGGCGACGCAGCTTTCGGTGCTGAAATTCAGTTTATCCTTGATGCCATAGTTCTGATCCTGCAGCGCGTGGGTATATTCATGCGCGTAAGTAAGGCGATCATTAGGTCCGAATTCTTTCCCTTTAACTACAAACATTTCCCCGGTTTCCTGATCGTAGAAGCCGGCGATCTGTTCGGAATACAGGTCTTTATAGAACGTGAGCAGATCGATGGATGGATCGATCAATCCAAAATGGAGAAGGACCAGGCTGTCTTTGAGCGCCTGCTCTTCGGTGTAATTGGCGAGCATGTCTTTTTCCACTATGACGCCCAACTCAGCCGGCGTCAGGAATGCGCGGGGGATCTCACGATTAGGCAGCAAATTCCGTTCGGAGATCACCTCCACCTGGATCTGCTTCATCTCGGAGAGCAGATCATTTGGCAAGATGGACGTGCTGCTATCTCCGGTCGGGGTCGGCAGGGAATCCAGGTTGAACGGGGTGGACTGAATGGCAGGGCGCAGGCTTGTCACCCGGGCAGGCAAGAGAAAAGCACCGATTCCCAGCAGTGTGATCAGGCAGATACAGATGAGAATCGTGAATATCAGGATCAAGCAGGAAAGTAGGATAGGTTTTCGGTTGAATGACATGTGAGTCAATTCTAATCGCTAGGGAAGGATTAGACAATTATCGTATTTGTTTTACTAGATCTCATTCGATCAATAGGTGTCTTATGCCTATTCGATGGCGGTCTCGATCGGAACGATGGTGGATGTTTCCGTGGGTGGAACCAAGGTTTCTGTTGGAATGGGGGGAATCGTATTGGTCAGCGTGGGAGTGGAAGTTGGTAACCCTGAAGTGGGGGTTTTTGTGGCAGAAGGAGTGATCGTCACCCTGATCTTGGATACCTCGATTGCTACATAGAACGTCGTGCCAAAGATTTGCCCGGCAGCATTCCGCAACTTCCAGTAATTGCGGTAGTCTTCATCGATATCCGGGGCTTTCATATTCAGGGAAATATCGATGGTATCTCCTGGTGCGACCGACTTCGGGAGATAGATCGTGTCTGCCCCCATCGGGTTACCGCTGATGTATTGAAACTGGTACTTCGTTGTCCAGGTGCAGGTCCCAATATTCTTAATACGCCAGGTTTTGGTGAAATTGGTGCCCGGATAGACGAATGAATAATCTGTAATATCCAAATCCGCGAGGAAGGCGGATTTGTCGCACCCGCTGGGAGTCCACGAGATGTATGGATAGGGTGTATCTCCGGTCGGAGAGAGGCTGATTTGAGGCGTTTGGGTAGTGGTTGGGGCGCGTGGGGTTGCAGTTGCTGTAGGCGGTTCTGGTGTTGATGTGGGTATGGGAGTGAACGATGGCAATCCAGCTACCCGGGTTAGCACTGCCGCCGCGATGGTACGATCCATGTTGAGAGATGAAATGGACGATCCATTAAGCCCACAACCGGTGAGGAAAATGGATAGGACTAGGAGGAACAGGGCTACTTGTTTTTTCATGAAGGTCAGCTAATTATGTGATTCAAATTTGTTTATGGGTTAGGTATTGGCGCTATTCTAATCGGTATAACGATTCTCGACAATTGGACAGTCGTCTCATCACCCATCCCGGCTACGGATTTTTCGCACCCGTGTCAGGGCGAGGCTGTCGATTTGGATCAATCCGTACCCATGTCATTGCGAACCCTCCAAGTGGGTGAAGCAATCTAGCCTACTGTACCGCGATTGCTCAGGCTGATAGCCTCGCAAATAACATTTGGAGGGATACTCCACGACTGTGAAACCTTACATCCACGATCCCCCTCCATCTTGCCAGACAACCTGACTCTGCTTATAATTACACACTTGTCATCATCCTGAAAGAAGTAGATCGCACAAAGAAGCCATGCCCGTTTATTTATATCACTGCGAGAACTGCGGTGTGCAGTTTGAACAAAAACAAAAATTTGCAGACAACCCTCTGGTCACCTGCCCGGAATGTGGAAAGAAATCCTTACGGAAAGTTTTCCAGCCTGTCAGTATTGTCTTTAAGGGTTCCGGTTTTTATTCCACAGATCACAAGTCTCCTTCGGGAATGAGTTCCAGCTCCAAGAATGAAGAAAAACCTCCATCTACCGAAAAGACAGCCACGCCAGAGACCAGTTCGAAAAGCGAGTCGACCAGCGTGAAGACCGAAACAAAAGAGGCAACACCCAGTATCTCTGACTCCAAATAGAGATCGAAACGCAAGGATTGAAATCACTTGGCGCCTCTTTTGAGGCGCGTTCTGTTTGTAACCGGGTAATCAGCGAAACCAGGAGAGAATAGTATGGCGATACTTGAAGATAAGAAAAAGGATTTCCGCAGCTTCATCCAAAAGGCGGGGTTGGATTTTAGCCGTCAGAATGCCAAAGACTATTTATATATTCTGGCAGGAGCATTGGTGCAGGCGATTGGCCATGCGCTTATTCCTGGTACCCGGACAACTTGTCAGCGGAGGTATCAGCGGCGCAGCCCAGTTGGTCAGCCATTACACGACCTGGCCGATAGGTCTGATGGTCTTCTTCGGCAACCTGCCTCTCTTTTTGCTCGGATGGCGCTACCTGGGCGGTCCGCGTTTTGTAGCCCGGACCGGGGTGGCCATCGCAGCGTTCTCGCTCCTGACTGACGCGCTGGTTTGGTTCATCCCTCCGGCTGGTCTCACCCACGATCTGGTGCTCAATTCCCTCTATGGTGGTCTCATGTTGGGCGTCGGGTTGGGTCTGGTCTACCGCGGTCAGGGCACCAGTGGGGGCAGTGATATTCTCGGACGGATTCTGAATCACCGCTTTGGAATCTCCATCTCGCAAGCCTATCTGGCAACCGATTCGATCGTGGTGCTGGCGGCTGGCTTCGTGTTTGGTTGGGAATTTGCCCTTTACGGTCTGGTGATGATCTACGTAAGTGGTCTGGCAGCGGAAGTGACCACAGAAGGCAGCAGCGTATTCCGAACAGCCATCATTGTGACCCATTGCCCGCAGGAAGTGGCACAAAAGATCATGACCGAAATGGAACGGGGAGTCACGTTCTTATCCGGGCGGGGTGCGTATACCGGCACGGAAAGGGATGTGATCTACTGTGTTGTGTCACGATCTGAAGTGAGTACCTTGAAATCGGTGGTCAGGGAGATGGATCCGAAAGCCTTCATGGTGATCGGGGAAGCGCACGAGGCAATGGGTGAGGGATTCCGACCGTTGAAGTAACCCAGTTCTAGAGTAGGTGATTCTGACTGACGATGCCTGCGATGAGGATTACTTGTCCCAAATGATAGGTGATCCGTACCAGCAGCCGGGCGAAACGAAATGGTTTCACAAAGCGATCAAAGCCAAGCAAGCTATCGGAGATGAAGAAAAGAAGGGCACCAACGGTCACCATCCATGCGGCGGACGTATTCCAGGCATCCCGGAAGAGGGTCGAGACACCGGATAAAAGCATGAAAGTCAATGCAAGGCCATACAGAGCCAGGGGAAATCGTGCCCGCAGGGTGCCGATCATCCGCATGAAGCCAAACCGGATTTTACAAAACATGGCAATGGCTATCAGGATAACCATCGTGCCAACCAACAGTGACAGACCAGAGAACGGCAATGGCGTCTGGTTAAGTCCAACGATATACGAAACATGAGCCAGCAAAAATGAGAATAATCCGGCCAGAAAGAATCGCCCGGGAAGCATTAACCAGATATCTCCCGCCAGAGAAAACAATATACCGAATCCGAAGAAGAGACAAAATCCCCGATAACCTGTTTCAAAATACAACCAAATGAGCAGGATCACCATGACGATCGGTTTGGTGATGTATTTCACCCTGGCTTTCTGGGTGAAAACCACCAGCCAGTCTAAAGTCGAGAAGAATAACGTCAGCGCGATTCCCCCCACGAACATCGGATTAATCCTTATTCTCTGATTGATATCCCAATTGGCGGAGCGCATTTGGATCATTGCGCCAATTCTTCTGCACCTTTGCCCTGAGCTCCAGGTACACTTTTCGACCGGTCAGGTTTTCAATCTCTTTCCTGGCAAGCGTGCCGATCTCTTTGATCATTTGTCCGCCCTGCCCGATGACGATCCCTTTTTGTGATTCTCTCTCCACGAATAATGTGGCGGAAATTCTGCGCGAAAGTATCGCCTTCATCGTTATACTCGTCCAGCCGGACAGCCACCGCATGCGGCACTTCATCCTTTAGACTGCGCAAGACTGCCTCGCGGATAAGGTCAATTGAGATCTCTCGCTCATACAGGTCTGTGACCTGATCGGGGTCGTAATAGCGAACCCCTTCCGGCAGAAAGCTGCTTATTTTCTCCAGGAGCGCCCCGGTTTCATTTCCTCTCAGGGCAGATATGACCATCGTCTGGGCGGATGGAAACAGCGCGTGATACGCATCTGTTCGAATTTGAAGCAACGATTCTTTCAACAGATCGATCTTATTCAAGACCAGCAGTACAGGGGGAAGGGATGGAATATCGTTCAAGTAGCCGGCCACTAATTCATCTTCCTTATGGGGAGGGCTTGAAACGTCCACCAGCCAGACGATCACATCGGCATCCTGAAGCGTGTCGAGGGCGATCTGGTTCATGTATTCGCCTAGTTTGTGGACTGGTTGATGGATACCTGGTGTATCCATTAAAATCAGTTGCATGATCTCAGATGTAAGAATGCCCAATTGACGGCGGCGGGTTGTCTGCGGACGGGGTGAGACAGGCGCGATCTTCTGGTTCAATAGTGTGTTGACCAGGGTGGATTTTCCCACACTGGGACGTCCCACGATGGCGGCGTAACCGCTGCGAAAAGTAGCTGGCAAATTTTGTTCCATGGAATTGATTATAGTGTACGATTGGACGGTTTGCTATTACAGCATCCGGGCGCCTTCCAGGTGAAGCAGCGCCGCTTTGGTCTCGATTCCGCGCGGACCAGAATACCCCTGCAATTTACCGTCTTTTCCCACCACCCGATGGCAGGGGATGATGACCGGAATTGGATTGCGAGCCATCGCAGTGCCCACCGCCCTGGCTGTGGCGAATGGTTTCCCAAGTTCAACGGCGATGTCTCCGTAGGTGCGAGTCTGACCATATGGGATGGCGTAGCAAAGTTGCAAGGCGTCCCGGTAAAAACCATGCATAACCTCCCAGTCAATCGGCAGATCGAACCGGGTAAGCGATCCATCCAGATAGTCCTGCATCTGCGACATGGCATCAAGTAACAATCGCGAATGAGTAGATCGGTTTTGGTGTGGTTGTTTGTGCGTTCCGAAATAAAATCCAACCGTGAGATGCCACTTTTATTGGCATGGATGGTGATCGTTCCGATGATGGGCAGATCAGATCAGAGTCAACGATTCGTCACTGGTGACAGTTTTTTCAGAAATTGGATTGCTCATAGGTATATCGTATACCAAGCGTAGGGTAAGCGTCAAGTATCCTGGAGCATCACCGAGTATATTAATATCAAAGGGCGACTTCTCTTCTTCTCCTCCTTAAACTGAGTGCCGGGGTCGGCGTCCCCGGCACTCACCATTTCCCCAAACCATCAAAACTCGTACCAAATTCTCGGCGATTTAACCTGATTTTGACTTGTGCTCACCACAAGTATCTACTATGATATAAGAGCCTTGTGGATCGGTTGCCCCCCTCAACCGGTCGGCAAGGCACTTTCGTTTAATTCTTACCAGCGAATATGAAGTGTAGTACACTTAATTGCATTTAATTCTCGATGGAGGGATCGCGATGGCGCCTGATAAAAAATTCTATTCCGTTGAGGTCGCGGGAATCAAACGGGACCTGGCTTTATTCGAAATCAAACCCGGTCTTCGCATTGCCATCCTCAATATTCTCGGAGATACTGAGCTGGTGCAGAGTTGCGCCAAGGCCCTCACAGAAAAGTTATCATTCACCGAATATGATATCTTAGTCACGGCGGAAACAAAATCCATCCCACTGGCGTACGCTTTGAGTGTGGAGACGAACAAGCCGTATGTGATCTTGCGAAAGACCTATAAGCCATATATGGGAAATGCCGTTCAGGCAGAGACCTTATCCATTACCACCGGTCAACCACAGACGCTCTTCCTGGACGAAAAAGATCGAGCGATGATGGTTGGGAAAAAGGTAGTGATTGTGGATGATGTGATCAGCACTGGATCCACCCTCCAGGGGATGCGGCTGCTCATCCAAAAGGCAGGCGCTCAAATCGTAGCCGAAGCAGCCATCTTCACCGAAGGGGAAAGGGCAAAATGGCGTGAGATCATCTCACTGGGACATTTGCCTGTGTTTACTGATTAATCCGGACCCGCACTCCATCGCTGGGTTTACATCTGAATATATTGGCTGTTCGACCGGTCACCTTCTGGTAACCGGTTTTTAATGCCCGCATGAACGACTCGCTGTATTCTTCTGATACCAGGTTGACGGTGCAGCCGCCGAAACCGGCGCCTGTCAGACGCGCGCCCAGACAGCCCGGCAAGCTGGAAGCGATACTCACCAGATGATCCAACTCAGGCAGGCTCACCTCATACAGATCACGCAGGCTGTTGTGGCAGTCAAACATGAGCTGTCCGAACCCCGCCGAATCACCCTGTGTGAGCATGGGAATAGCCTGGTCAACTCGTTCACATTCTTCAACGATATGGCGGGCGTGCTTGTCTGCTGGGGGAGGGATTAGATGCATTAAGTGCCGGTATTGTTCGCTGGTGACATCCCGCAGAGCCGAGATGCCCGGAAGTTCTTTGGATAAGATGCTTACAGCCAGTTCACAATCTGCCCGGCGCTGATTATACGCGGAGGTGTTCAACGTTCGTGGTAGTCGGGAATCGGCAATAATGATGACCGTCTTTTTTGGCAGCGGTAATGCCTGCCATTCCAGTGTCCGGGTATTTAACAGAAGGGCGTGTCCAGCCTTTCCCATTCCTGATGCGAACTGATCCATGATGCCGCAATTCACACCCACGAATTCATTCTCCGCCCTCTTCGCCGCTTTCACCAGGTCCATGGTCGACTTCGGGTTACCAGCCAGATAATTCCATGCCGCGGCAAATGCCATCTCAACCGCGGCGGAAGAGCTTAACCCGGAGCCAATCGGCAGGTCAGATGTGATCACACCATCAACCCCGCCTATCGGCAGTCCGGTCTTAAGCAATGACCAGGCAACTCCAGCTGGATAGACAGCCCAGGTGGGCAAAGTTTTTTTATCTCCAGAATTTAATTCGTCCAGAAGCTCCAGGTTGAAACTGGCATGCTCGTATTTAAAATCTATGGCAGTCAGCGATACCATTGGTTCTTTTTTGGGGCGAAAGAAGAGTTTGACGGTTCGATCGATGGCTGCCGGTAAGACCGGGCCGTCATTGTAATCTACATGTTCTCCCAGCAGGTTCACCCGACCGGGGGCTTCAGATACAAACGGAAATTGAGATAGATCAATCTGTTCCATAAGGATTTGACCGGACCAATTTTTGTTTCTGATCATGCGATAACCGTTTGATCTTCAATTCCCGCTTCATTGCTTCAGAACGGTTTGGTAGTGTTTCGAGATAGACCAGGGTGACCGGGCGGTGCATCCGGGTGTATTTGGATCCGACACCCCGATTATGCTGCTTTTCGCGACGGACCGGATCGGTCGTCCAACCCGTATAGAAAGTGCCGTCAGCGCATGAAAGAATGTAACAAAAGAAAGCGGTCTCCATCGGGGATACCTATTTCTTCTTTTTACCTAATCCGAAGAGACGACTAAAACGTTCGCCCATGCTGGGTATCTCCACTTTGGGCTGATTTAGGAAATCCCATTCACCGGTTTGTCTATTCGTCTGAACTTTCAACAATTGCTCGAGGCTATCTTTCCACCGGGTATTCAATTCGTCTTCCTTGCCCTCAATAATGTGCTGCCGGATGGTCTGTAATTCCCCGATGAGAAGATCGATCCAATAGGCCAGGTTCGTCCTGTTTGCAACATAATCAACAGCGGGTTTGTCAGAGTTCCCTGAAAGATAAATGGGAGCAGTGGCATTGAAGAAGCCGCGATCGGTCATACGGCGAGCCTCACGCCAGCCAGACTGTTCTGACACCACCCGAACGAGGGCAGATGCGAGAATTTCCGGTAATTGCTGCGTTGAAGTGCGAAGTCCATCCAGTTCGACCGGTTCCGTAAAGACGAGACCGGTTTTAAGCATAGATGCCAGTGATTCCGCCAGCTCCACGGCATCTGCCGAAGATTCTTTCGTGGATGATATGAAAAGGATTCCTCCCTGAAAGAAATCGGCTTTGGCTGCATCGGCGCTCAAGGTGATCTCGTTCAGATGCGCCGGGTTTACCGTCAGACTCAGGTTAACATGATGGGCAAAGTCCGGAGAGATCTGTTTCAGCTCCTGATTGAATAATTGGGCTGAGCAGCCAACATCGAATAGGTATTGGGTACCTGTCAGATCGGGTGAGATGGTCTTGAGTGTATCGATAGATTCGGCGGTCGGCTCGCACAGCAGGATCAAGTCCGCATTGGCAATGGCAGATGGTAGATTCCGTTCGACTTTGTCGACCGCGCCGAGTTTTAATGCAATTTTTGCCCGGTCATTATCCTTATCCACGCCTGTTCGCGAGACTTTCTCTTTGAACTCGCCCAAAGCCAAGCCAATGGATGAGCCGACGATATCCAGTCCGATGATAGTGATATTAAAGGACATTGTCATCCTCCGATTAACAGACGAAAGAGGGCAGTCATTGGAGGTCTCATGATCGCAGACAACAAATCAACCCCACCAAACCTGCCCAGCATGATCAACCCAAGCAGGATAATTGGTCCATATGGTCGGATGGTATCCATAAAGCGAACTCCCCCGGCAGGTAGAAGCGAACATAAAACCTTCTCCCCATCCAATGGGGAAATTGGAATCAGATTGAAGAGCAGGAGGGCGATATTGAGAAAGATAAAATCCAGGAGAAAATCGGAGATACTGGGGAAAAATATGGACGTGCTGGGTGCGTAACTTACCAGATTTAACCGGAACGGGATTGCCGCCAGTATCGCCAACAGCATATTGGAAACAGGTCCTGCCAGTGAGACGAACATATTCGCGAAGGGTGATTTTCGTTCCAGTGTGTAAGGATTTACCGGAACGGGTTTTGCCCAGCCGAAACCGGCTACCAGAAGCATCAACGACCCAATGACATCCAGGTGAGCGAGTGGATTAAGCGTCAATCGACCTGCCCGGGCGGCGGTATCATCCCCATATTTATAGGCAGTCCAGGCATGAGCGAATTCATGGACAGTGAAAGCGATCAATAATGTAATGATTCGGGAAATCAGAGTCGCAGGAGTGAGGTTAAACATACGCAAAAATGATTATAACATGCGGATGATATAATGATTTTGTGCTGCCCGATCTGAAGATCAATGACCTTTTGCTCCTGCGAAAATCACATCCCTGTGGAGGATTTACCTGGAAGGTTGTAAGGTTAGGGGCAGATATCGGTGTGGAATGCCAGACTTGCGGAAGAAGGGTGCTTATTCCTCGGCGTGATCTGGCGAAACGGGTAAAGAAAAATCTGACCGGAGAGGTTGATGGAAACAAATCCCCGTAAACGCCCGCGTGTCATCTTTCTTTTCTCTGATACCGGTGGAGGGCATCGTTCTGCTGCTGAAGCGATAATCGAAGCATTGGAATTAGATTATCCCCACCAAATACAGACAGAGATGATCGATATTTTCAAGAGTTACGCACCGACACCGTTAAAATATGCTCCCCAGTTCTACCCTCCAATTTCCAAAATGCCGGATGTCTGGGCTTTCGGTTACCATATCTCTGACGGGCAAAAAAGAACTTCCGCTTTTAATTCATTCCTCTGGCCGTATATCCGCCGGGCGACCCGTAAGCTGGTTCGCGAGAATCCAGCGGACCTGATCGTATCTGTCCACCCCCTTGCGAACAGCCCAGTCTTACGGGCGATGAAAGATTCTCCGCAACCGTTCATGACTGTCGTGACCGATATGGTCTCCACTCATGCGTTCTGGTATGACGAGAAGGCAGATCTGGTAATCGTTCCCACCCAGGAAGCGAAGGAAAGGGGGATTTGCTACGGGGTGGATCCGGAAAAGATCCGGGTAGTTGGTTTGCCTGTCGCTCAACGCTTTTGCCATCCGCCATCCGATCGCCAAGCTCTCCGCGATAGTCTTGGGTGGAACCATGACAAGCCGGTTGTCCTGCTTGTAGGCGGTGGAGAGGGAATGGGTCCTCTGGAGATGGTCGCGAACGCCATCGATCAAGCCGGGTTGGATACAGCCCTGGCTGTTGTATGTGGTAGAAACCATTCCGCCAGGGTGCGCCTTGAGACAAGACCGTGGAATATTCCGGCGTCCGTGTATGGGTTCGTCCGGAATATGCCCGACTTGATGGCGGCGGCAGATATTTTGGTTACCAAAGCCGGTCCGGGAACCATCAGCGAGGCATTCATTGCCGGTCTGCCGTTGATCATCTATTCCCGGATGCCTGGACAGGAAGACGGGAATGTTTTCTATGTGATGAATCATAAAGCAGGGGTTTGGGCTCCTCACCCAGATCGGGTGGTAGCATCGCTCAAAGGTTGGATCCAGCACCCAGAAACCCGGATGAAAGCCGTGGAAGCCTGCAAACGCCTTGCCAAACCGAACGCGTCCAGAGATATCGCGCGGATCATCGCTGAAAAGATAGGCATTGACCATGACTGATCATGGTCCACTGCATGTGGACAAGCCTGTTCCTTGCTCCGATTTTGTCCGTATCGTATAATCCATCATATGCCCATCCTGGATGAAAATTCACTCGACTACTTCTCCCACAGCCCGGATCAAACCCGACGGTTGGGGATTCGGTTTGGGATGATGCTCCGTCCGGGGGATGTGATCTGCCTTTCTGGTGAATTGGGGACTGGCAAGACCACTTTTGTTCAGGGTGTTGCTAAAGGATGGGGATCGCTTGATCCGGTCTCCAGCCCTACGTTTGTTCTGGTGAATGTCTATCGGCGTCCGGATGGCGAAACACTGTCCCACCTGGATTCTTATCGTCTTGGAAACGCTGATGAAGCCGAAGACCTCGACCTTTTACCTTTGCTGGATAATGGACCTGTCATCGTCGAATGGCCTGAACGAATCGAGTCGGTTCTCCCTCGGGATCGGGTCTGGGTATCGCTGCGCTGGCTGGCGGATGAACAGCGGGGTTTATTGTTTAAAGGGACAGGCAAACGATATCAAAACATGATACATCAGCTTAAAAAACAGTTTTTCGGAGGCAACTAATGCTTCTGGCTGTCGATACTTCCACACAATGGATTGGTCTGGCGGTGTATCAAGACGAACAGATCCTGACTGAAGAAGTCTGGCAATCTCGCACCCATCATAGCGTCGAGCTATCACCCGCGATCGAACGGATCTTGAAGCGGAGCGGAATCATCGCGGGAGACCTAACCGTGATCGCCGTGGCAACTGGACCCGGATCATTCACCAGTCTTCGAATCGGGATGGCTGTAGTGAAAGGGCTTGCTTTGGGATTACGCATTCCGGTGATCGGGATACCTACTCTGGATATTCTGGCTGCCGGTGTACCCATTCAGTCCATCCGGATGGCTGCGGTATTAAAAGCAGGACGCGGCCGATTGGCTGTCGGTATGTATCAGCCTGTGGATGGTCGCTGGCAGGGAAAAGGCGATCTGGAGGTCATGACTCCCGCGGAATTGGAACAATTCATAAAGAAACCCACCCTGGTCTGTGGTGAGTTGACAGTGGACGAACGCAAAACCTTAGCCCGGCGCTGGAAGAATGTAGTATTGGCATCGCCTGCCATCTCTGTCCGAAGACCGGCTTATCTGGCAGAGCTTGCCTGGAAACGCTGGCAATCTATGGATGTGGATGACGTCGTATCCATCGCACCGACATACCTGCATTATAAAGATCCGATCCCCGGATAAATCCTTGAACGATAGTCATCCATACCGAATTCGTCCAATGATGGAAACGGACGCGCCGATGGTTTCTGCCATTGACCGTGCCAGTTTTTCCTTGCCATGGCCAGAACGCGCTTTTTTGTACGAAGTCAAAGAGAACCTGAGCAGTATTCCATTGGTGGCTGAGGCAACAGCTAAAGATGGAAACGTCGAGATCATCGGGTTTATCGTTGTCTGGCTGATCGTGGACGAAGCCCATATTGGTACGATTGCTGTCGATCAGAAATGTCGAAGGGCAGGTGTTGGCCATGCATTAATACTCACTGCATTGCATCATGCAAAACAAAAAGGCGCACTAAAAGCGTACCTTGAGGTAAGAGCGGGTAACACGATAGCCCGCCAGTTATATGAGAATCTGGGTTTTCAGGTTGACGGAATACGAGCACATTATTATCAAGATAACCATGAAGACGCTGTGCTGATGTCGTTGGAATCTCTCGATATATTGAGAGACCCGACTGCATAGAAATATTAAGGTAGAATCCACCCGGAGGTTGATGTGGACCCTGTAGATACTTTAGAGTTGATTGCACAGGAAGTACGGGTATGCCAGAAATGTGCATTACATACTACCCGGAAATTATCAGTTCCAGGAGAGGGTCCTGTCAATGCGGAAATCATGTTCATCGGGGAAGGTCCCGGACATAATGAAAATGAACAGGGACGTCCTTTCGTGGGTGCGGCAGGCAAATTTCTGGAGGAGCTCCTGGGAAAAGCCGGATTGAAACGAACGGAAGTATTTATCTGCAATGTGGTGAAGTGTCGACCTCCCAACAACCGCGACCCTGAACCGCAGGAAATTATGGCCTGTGGAAAATACCTAGACAGGCAGATCCAGGTGATCGATCCCAGAGTGATTGTGACGCTTGGTCGGTTTTCAATGGCAAAGTTTTTCCCCAACGCGCGAATCAGCCAGATCCATGGAAGAGCCAGCCAGGTGGATGGACGACTTGTTGTTGCGATGTATCATCCGGCTGCGGCACTCCACCAACCCCTTCTGCGGCCCGATCTGGAAAAAGATTTTGCCGGACTGGCTAATTTACTGCATCCTTCCTCCGTGCTGGCGCCAAAACCTGAACCGGTGTTGGAACAAAAATCGGTTGTGATCCCGGCTACTCCTGCGAATGTACCAGTTATCGATAAGCCTGGAATTCAACCAACGTTTCTGGATCAGATACCTGAAAAACAAGATCCGGAGCCTGAACAAAGTGAAACCCATGATCCGAAACAGATGAGTCTGTTTTAGATCCGGAAATGGAACCTTTATGACAAAACAGATCAAAGATGCGTTATTGCAGAAGATCAATGATAAATCCGCCGTCGTGGCGATCATCGGTCTGGGCTATGTTGGATTGCCTTTGGTGGTTGTCTTCGGTAATGCCGGATATCACGTAGTGGGAATCGATGTCGATCCGCGAAAGGTGGACAGCCTGACCCGGGGAGAATCGTACATACAGGATGTTCCGACCAGCGATATCCGCCGGTTGGTCGATGCGGGCTTATTAACAGCAACCACCGATTTTTCTGTACTTAAGAAGGTGGATGCGGTCAGCATCTGTGTCCCCACCCCCTTGCGCAAGACCGGCGATCCCGATCTGTCTTTCATCGTCAACGCGACAGATGAATTGGCAAAGTATGTCCATGCCGGGATGGTTGTCGTTCTGGAATCTACCACCTACCCCGGGACCACGAGGGAATTGATCCTGCCCAGATTGAGTGATTGCTGCAACCTGGTGCCGGGCGAAGATTTCTTCGTAGCCTTCTCCCCCGAACGGGTTGATCCTGGACGGGAAGACTGGACGACGTATAACACCCCGAAAGTGGTAGGCGGAATCACCCTGGCGTGTATGGAAGTCGCATCCGCCTGGTATGGCAAGGCGTTGAAGACAGTGGTTCCGGTCACCTCCGCGGAAGTGGCGGAAATGACCAAATTGCTGGAGAACACCTTCCGGATGATCAATATTGGATTGGTGAATGAACTGGCGATCATGTGCGACCGGCTTGGGGTGGATGTATGGGAAGTGATTGATGCCGCGAGCACCAAACCTTTCGGTTTTATGCGCTTCACCCCGGGACCGGGATTAGGTGGACACTGCATCCCCATCGACCCGTTGTACCTGTCCTGGAAGTTGAAAGCTCTGAATTACAATGCGCGGTTTATCGAACTGGCATCTGAGATCAATACCAATATGCCCCGCTTTGTGGCAGGCAAGGTCCAGGATGCGCTGAATGAGCATGGAAAGGCATTAAAAGGCAGCCGGGTTCTGGTATTGGGAGCCGCCTATAAGCCGAATATCGACGACCTGCGGGAATCACCATCCCTGGATGTGATGGGATTGCTGATCGCCAAAGGCGCAATAGTGGAATATCACGACCCTTATATACCGGAGATCCACCACGATTCCTTGAATCTCATCTCAGTTCCTGATGTGATGAAAGCAGTGGGTGAGGTTGACTGCGTAGTGATCGTTACGGATCACGCGGTGTATGACTACAAAGCCATTCTCGAAAAGGCTGCGTTGATCATGGATACCCGTAACGCCATTGGAAAACTGGGAAAACATAATCCAAAGGTGGTGAGGTTGTAATGGGGCGATATGTCGTAACAGGCGCGGCGGGGTTCATTGCCGCCCGGGTGGTGGATTTCCTGTTGGAAGGCGGACACGAGGTGGTTGGCATCGATGATATGAATGATGCCTACGACGTGCGATTGAAGCAATGGCGGTTGGACCGTCTGCTTGCTCACCCACGGTTTAGCTTTCACCAAAAGAATATCGCCGATAAAAGCAACCTGGACCTTTTCGCAGCGAAGGCGGAAGGAGCCAGCGCGGTATTCAACATTGCAGCTCGAGCCGGGGTTCGAACCAGTGTGTCAAACCCATGGATCTACTATGAAACCAATGTCCATGGGGCACTGAATATGTTGGAGGTCTGCCGGCGGGCAGGGATCAGCAAATTCATTCAAGCCTCTTCCTCCAGCGTATACGGTGAGAACTCACCCATGCCGTTCAGGGAAGATGCCAACACTGATTACCCCATGCAGCCTTACGCCGCATCGAAGAAAGCCAGTGAATCCCTGGCGTACACCTATCATTATTTGCACAATATTGATGTGACGATCTTCCGTTATTTCACCGTATATGGACCTGCCGCCCGCCCGGACATGGCCATGTTCCGCTTTGCCCAATGGATCGCTGAAGGAAAAACCGTGCGTGTGAACGGGGATGGTGAACAGTCCCGTGGTTTCACTTATGTAGACGATATTGCCCGAGGCACTATTGCTGGTTTGAAACCGGTCGGGTATGACATCTTCAATCTGGGCGGTCACGAAGTGATCACGATGAATAACCTGATCAAACTCTTTGAAAAGAAACTGGGCGTTCAGGCAAAGATTGAATACCAACCCCGTCATATGGCGGATGCGCTGGCTAACCTGGCATCGGTCGAGAAAGCCGGTGAGAAATTAGGCTGGGAACCACAGGTCACCTTGAAGGAAGGCGTCGACCGGCTGGTGGAGTGGTATCTGCAGGAACGGTCCTGGGCGAGCCAGGTGGTGACCGGATGACCTTGATCCGGCGCTTGATGGCAACCTGGGGGCAAGATCGTCTGCTTGGGCGGGTGGTACGAAATTCAGGGTATCTGTTCTCCAGCAATATAATCAGCGCAATCCTGAGCATCCTCACCGCGAATTTATTGGGTGTGGAACAGTTCGGCGCGCTGGGGATCGTGATCTCATTCGTGTCTAGCGTAAACCGGTTGCTCAGTTTCCGGATGGGTGATGTGGTCGTCCGTTACATGGGCGATTTCCTTGCCCGGGATGAAAAGGAAAAAGCCGCGGCGATCGTCAAGGCGGCGGCGTTGACGGAAACAGCGACCTCCCTTATTGCCTTTGGCTTATTGATTGTCTTAGCTCCGCTCGGGGCAGCCTATATTATTCATGACCCAGCGAGCACGCCGTTGGTCATTCTATATGGCATATCAATCCTGGGAATGTTCGCCACCGAGACTGCGACCGGCGTCTTGCAGGTGGGTGGATATTTTCCGCAGTCAATCGGTGATCAATCTCATTCAGGCGCTCGCGACGGCAGCGGTGATCATGTATGCCTATTTCACCCAATCGGGCATTCTGGTGGTCTTATTTGCCTACCTGATTGGGAAGCTGATCGCCGGTATCGGACCGATCATCCTTGCTGTCAGACGAATGACGAACTGACCCAGACCGGGCTGGTGGCGTGCTTCTTTTCAGCATCTACCACCTCTGAAGAATTTATTCCGGTTTGCAGTTAGCACCAATATCAGCGGCACCATCAATATGGTCGTCCGTGACAGTGAATTGCTCTGGGTCGGAGGAATCTTTAATGCCCAGGCAGCCGGCTACTATAAGACGGCACTTGCGGTCATCAACCTTCTGATCATGCCCATCAATCCATTTATCGCTACCACCTACCCGGAAATTACCCGCACGATCTCGCAAAAATTATGGCAGCCACTCAAACAACTATTACGGCGGGTTACTTTGCTGGCTGGCGGTTGGACCGTTTTAGTTGCAACCGGACTGTTACTGTTTGGGCAGCAGCTTCTCTTCACACCCTGGATCCCCTGGAAAGGCGGGTTGGTATCTATTTATAAACCGGAATACGCGCCGTCTTTGCCGATCATCCTGATATTGTTGGTCGGATTTGGCGTAGCGAATAGCCTCTACTGGAATCGATCTCTGTTGTTGGGTTTCGGACAGGCAGATTATCCACTCAAGGTGGCATTCTGGGCGACGCTGATCAAAGTGATCCTGACGGTTACCCTGATTCCCCGCCTTGGTTACATATGGGAAGCTGCCTTATTGACAATTTATCTGGCAGTCACAGTCGGTGTGTTGGTCTGGAAAGGGTTGACGATGATCAGAGCTCGAGAGGCAGGTGTGAAATGAAGATCGCCTGCGTGAGCACTTCGCAAGTGCCATCTTCGACCGCCAACAGCATCCAGGTGTTGAAGGTCTGCCAGGCACTGGCACAACTCGGGCATGAGGTCAAATTATGGGTGCCGGGCAAGACGCCCGTTACGATCGCAGATATTCCAACACAATATGGTTTAACGACAACCTTTGAGATCGAATGGCTGCCAGCTTCCGCCCGATTCAAACGCTATGACTTCTCCTGGCAATCTGTCCGCAAAGCCCAAAAATGGGGAGCGGATGTGTTTTACACCTGGACTCCACAGGCCGCATTGCTGGCGAAAATACGCGGTTTGGCAACTGTGCTGGAGATGCATGATCGGGCGACCGGAAATCTGGGACCCTGGATTTTGAAACAATACCTGAAACGACCGCAGAAATCCCTGCTGGTTTGCATTACCAATGCCTTGACGTAAAGCGCTGGAAGAACAATTGCACCTTAAGATAGCGGATCAAAAGGTGGTTATCGCGCCCAACGGGGTGGATCTGGATCGTTATGCAGATCTACCCACACCCAGGGATGCGACGGATCGCTCTGGGTTATCCTGAAAAGATGACCGTGTCGTATACCGGGCATTTCTATGAAGGACGGGGAACAGACATCCTTTTTCATCTGGCGAAAAACTTCCCGAACATCGAATTCCTCTGGGTGGGTGGACGCGAAAAAGAATTAATCCCTGTAAGGGATAGATTGAGCCTGGAGCAGATCCAAAATGTGATCCTGACCGGATTCGTGGATAACCGGACTTTACCTTTGTATCAAGCCGCATCGGAGATATTGCTAATGCCGTATGAACTGTCCATCGCCGGCAGCAGCGGCGGGAACTCCGCCGACATTTGCAGCCCGATGAAGATGTTCGAATACATGGCGGCCGGGAGGATCATCCTCACCAGTGATCTGTCCGTTATTCGGGAAGTATTGGATGATACGTGTGCCTATTTTTGCCCACCGGAGGATCCGGAGGCATGGGCAAAGATGTTGGAAAAAGTGGTTACTGATCCAGAAAGTGTACAGAAGGCTTATCAGGCACGGAAAAGATCAGATCGTTATAGCATCCTGGCGAGGGAGGAAATGATCTTGAAAGGATTGAGTGGTTCATGAGCCGGTGGAATAGCCTCATCAGAGCCAGGCAATTCCTGCTCTGGTTACTCCTTTCGATCACCTGTGGTGCGGCTATCTCATCGCTCATGGAAACGACTGATTGGCTCAGTGGAATGGTTGCAACCAGCATCCTCTTCTTCATTTCCATTGGTATCTTGTATTTTCTGTTCCGTTTTGCCGGCACCGGAAAAACTCTGGCATGGTTGATCGCGGTGGCGTTTTTCCTGCGATTAGGGATTGGGATTACCCTGATGAAAGCGCTGCCTGTGGTCGGGTATCCAACGGATCAGCAAAAAGCCGGATACGTCTTTTTCGATGCCTTTCGTCGGGATACACAGGCGGCAAATCTTGCCTCATCAGATAAACCAATCCTTTCTACTTTTACCGAACGATACAGCACCGACCAGTATGGTGGGTATCTCGCTTCCAGTATTTTCATTTATCGTTATCTCTCCCCTGAAGTGCATCGTCCGCAGTTGATGCTGATCCTGTCCGCGCTGGCAGGAGCGGCTGCCGTTCCATTCTTCTGGCTGCTGACCAAACGGATCTGGTCGGAATCCTTCGCGAAACTGTCTGGTTGGATATTCGTTCTGTTCCCGCAAAGTGTTTTGATGGGCGCCTCGCAGATGCGGGAACCCTGGTTGATCTTGTTCCTCACCATGGCGTTCTGGAGCCTTGTTGAATGGAAAAAAACCAACAATCGAAAAGTCCCTCTGGGCTCTGGCATATCAGTCTGGTGGGATTCCTGTTCATTTCACCCGGGATGATCCTCCTTACGGTGATCTTCCTGGCCGGGTGGATGTTGTTGGAAAGAAGACAGAAAGCCCATTCCGATCTGGGTTTATCTGGCGTGGAGCAGGAGTGATTCTGGCTGGGCATCTTCGCGTTCGCATACGGATTGTCCAGCCCGCAGCAATTCGCGAAAAATTCACCCTTGGAGATCATCTTCAAATGGTTCAAAAATGCCATCGCCTGGGATGTCTATCTATCCACCGAAGGATCCGGACGATTGGAATTTCTTTTTAAATCACTTCCGGGCATCTTACAATTCCCGTTTGTAATCGTTTATGGTGTTTTGCAGCCTGTCCTTCCGGCCGCATTATTGGACAAAGCCCAGTGGATCTGGAATGTGATCTCTTCTATCCTCGCCGCAGGCTGGTATTTATTGCTGCCATTATTGATCTACATCCCCTTCGCGATACGGGGGGAAAAGGACACAAGGTTACGAAACCAACTCATCTGGATGACGATTGTCAGTTGGGTCTGGATCCTGATCTGCTCAGCAAGAGCTGGCGGAGATCAGTGGGATAATCCGCGCTACCGGGTGATTCTCATCCCATTACTGGCTATTTTGGCCACCTGGGCATGGGAATGGGCGAAAGAACATCGGTTTGTCTGGCTGAAACGAATCGGACTGATCGAAGGTGTTTTCCTGGTATTCTTTGCTCAATGGTACGCATCCCGGTATTATCAACTATTTGGTAGGCTCGACCTCAAAGTGATGCTGGGGATAATTGGGATAATCAGCCTGCTCATAGTGGTTGTCGGATGGATATCTGACCGAAGGCGACAACGACTTAATCTGAAATAGTACTGCTATCTGAAACCGGGTCATCGTTCTTTGGTAATTGGTTCTGTTGTAGAATAGAACTAGTCTTTCGACTAAAATCCGATTTTCATAGGCATCCATGATCCCATTTTTCTTATTGATCCTCTGGTTTTTCCTCATTCTGGCTGGGGGATTTCTGCTGGTTAGAAGCTGTTTCAATCTCAGACCAGAGGAAGAGTGGATCACTGGATTGGCCGTTGCCATTTGTGTGGAAGTCGTATTTACGGCACTACTGTCAAATGTGATCAGAGCTCCTGCCTCATTTTATCTCGCTGCAGGTTTGGTTTTTCTGGCAGGACTTGGTCTCTTCATCTTGAATCGTCCATCAACCAGGGTGTTTTCCTGGCAGGGTACTGCGCCCATCCTTGGTTTTATTCCAATATTCCTATTAGCTTTTGCCATTTGTCGGGGAATGGCGATCTTTGATGATTACGCCCATCTTCCCACCACCTCGCTTATGGCAGCCGGTCAGATCCCGCCGCCATTCGCATATGCCCCCGGCGTTACCTATGCCTACCATTATTTTATGATGCTGTTCGCGGCTCAAGTGATGCGAATCGGCAATGTCCTTCCCTGGACGGCGTTGGATCTGGCGAGGGCTTTTTCACTTGGGTTGGCTGTATTTTTGGCGGGATTCTGGACTATCAGAGTGACAAAGAGTAAAGTAGCTGGAGTTCTAGCAGGGATATTTATTGCTTTTGGCTCAGGGACACGCTGGTTGATCTTTCTGTTTCCCGTGAAATTTCTGGAAGAATTATCCAAACAGGTTACATTGATAGGATCTGGTGCCAGCAGTGGGGCAACCTTACTGGAAGCGATCATGTCCAATTGGCGGATCGAGGGTGCTTCGAAACTTCCCATACCATTCGCGTTCACCAACGGCATTGTCCAACCCGGTGTGCTGGCAATGCACGGAGCGAATGGCTTATTTGAAATAATGGTTATTCTCCTGCTTCTTCTTACGTGGAATACCTGGCGTGGTAAAAAAGCCGCCATCTTAACTGTAATAATTCTCTCCAGCCTTTCGTTGATCGGTGAATTGGACATAATTTTATTAATTATCGGCTGGGTTGTTCTGACGGCAATTTTCATCATCAAAAAACGCACCATGAAGCTCGATCAGGATCTTGCGTTATGGGGATGGATATTGGCAGGCAGTTTTATTTTGAGCCTGTTGGAGGGCGGGGCTTTCCTGAATATCATATCCAGTTGGTTTTCTTCACAGGTTAAGTCTTATCCTGAGGTGGGATTAGTTCTGAATTGGCCGCCTTCGATCATATCACCTCATTTAGGGAGCCTGTCGATATTTAATTGGCGAACCCTCCTATTGGCCATCATTGAGGTTGGCCCTGTAATTTTAGTGGCGCCAGTACTCCTTATTTATGGTTTACAGTGTTGGAAATTGTCCAAATGGTTTGAAGCCATTTTAATTCTGGGCTTTTTCCTCACTCTCGGCTCGATTATTGTAAATTATCAAGGGTCTACCGGGATACGAAATACAATCCATCTCTATCTCTTCCTAATGCTTTTTACGATTTACTTTATTCCGACTTTGTGGAATTGGGCTGTCGATCAAAGAGGAATGGGTTCGGTATGGAATGGCTTTACTAACCATGATCTCTATTACTGGCGGATTGGTACTATTCGCAGTACAACTTCCATCGCTGCAAATGTCAGTTGAATCGACTTTTCTGAACGAGTTGGACGCCAAGGTCATGGATCAATACTGGAATAAGCTGGACTCGAACGCCATGGTCTTTGATGCAAATCCATCCAGATCGGTGACTGTGTTTGGACGCGCGGTCAAAGCGGGCACTTCCTGGTACGACCTCAACCCGGAATGGAAATCACTGGTTGCACTCCCCGATCCTTATCAGCTTAAGAAAGCTGGTTATGATTATGTGTACATTGACGAAGAATTTTGGTCAACCGAAAATGGGAAGAACCAGGAACTGCTCAACCAACCCTGTGTCAAACCCATGGAATCGTTAAAAATGTGGCCAGGCTTGATCCGAAAATTATTGGATATCTCCAAATGCACCCAATGAAAGAGGTAGAATCGGTTTCATTGAATGTCCTATAGTAAAATGAACCCAAATCACCTTTGAAAGCGAAAACAGTTATGGATTTTTCCATAGTAGTTCCGGTATATAACGAAGAACAAAATCTGCCTCTGGTTTTTGAAGCCATCCACCAATCCATTGATCCGTATCACCCTGAGCCGGGTTGGGAAATGATCTTCGTGGATGATGGCAGCAAAGATCGCAGCCTGGCTGTATTGATGGAGCTTTATGAGAAAGATCCGGAGCATGTCCGTGTCGTTCAACTTCGCCGGAATTTTGGACAAACGGCTGCCATCGCGGCCGGGATCGATCATGCCGTGGGCGAAGTGATCGTCATGTTGGATGCCGATATGCAGAATGATCCGATCGACATCCCGATGATGTTGGACAAAATTAAAGAGGGTTACGATGTTGTTTCTGGTTGGCGTAAGAACCGCCAGGACGCCTTCATCAATCGGACATTGCCCTCCCGATTGGCCAACGGATTGATTTCATCAGTCACGGGGGTACATCTGCATGATTACGGTTGCACGCTCAAAGCCTACCGGCGGGAAGTGATCACAGGCTTCCGGTTGTATGGCGAAATGCATCGATTTATTCCAGTCTATGCGAGCAGATTTGGGGCGAAGATCATCGAGGTGCCTGTCCAGCATCATCCCCGCAAGTTTGGCAAGACCAGTTACGGTCTGGAGCGAACGCTCAAGGTTCTGCTTGATCTGTTTACGGTGAAGTTCCTGATCAGTTACGCGACGAAACCGATTTACCTGTTCGGTGGATTTGGACTGACTTTAATGGCGTTGAGCGCGTTGGTTCTGCTCTACCTGTTTATCCGGCGAACATTTTTCATGATCGGCGTCACCCAGTCTCCGCTGTTCCTGATAAGCACAGTAACCGGTTTGATGGGTTTTCAGTCATTGTTATTGGGTTTGATCGGAGAGATCCTCGTCCGAACCTATCATGAATCACAGGACAAACCCATCTATAACGTCAGGACTTTCTATAACAAGAATTCTGATATTGAAAGCCAGTAGGCATGCGAGTTTTGGTGCTGGTTCACGAATATCCTCCCATTGGGGGCGGAGGGGGAAAAGTAGCGGAAGATATCTGCGCAGGATTGGTTGCACGGGGTCATCAGGTGCGTGTTTTAACGATGCATCTCAAAGGACTGGCTCGAAGCGAGACCCGAGATGGCGTGTCGCTGATCCGGATCCGTTCAGGCAGGCGATATGCCTATAAAGCATCGCTTTCCAGCATGTTCTTTTACCTGCTGTCTGGATTCTTCCGTGGATTGAAGGAAATACGCAATTGGAAGCCGGACTTGATCCATGTCCATTTCGCGGTTCCCGCTGGAGCATTGGCCTGGTTTCTTTCCAAACTTACCGGTGTACCCTATGTTTTGACGGCTCATCTGGGGGACGTCCCAGGAGGAGTACCGGAAAAAACGGATCGCTGGTTTAAATGGATTAGACCGTTTACTCCACCCATCTGGAAATCAGCCAGCGCAGTGGTCGCCGTGAGCGAGTTCACAAAATCTTTAGCAGAAAAATATTATCCTGTCCCGGTTGAGGTTATTCCTAACGGTATTGAGATTCAACGGTTTGAACCCGGCAGGATATCGGTCCATATTCCTGCCAAGATCGTCTTCGCGGGCAGATTCGTCCCGCAGAAAAATCCGCTTCAAATCATCCAGACCTTGGCTAGGATCAAGCATCTACCATGGAACTGCGAGCTCCTTGGGGATGGCCCCTGTCGGGGCGAGATCGAAAAATCGATCCTTGAAAATGATCTCGCCGATAGGATAGAGTTGCCAGGCTGGCTGACACCGGATGATGTCATTGATACTTTCCGGAATAGCGATATCCTGTTTATGCCATCCTTATCGGAGGGGTTGCCCGTAGTCGGGGTACAGGCATTGGCGATGGGATTGGCCATGGTCGGAAGTACCAGTGGATTTGTTGACCTGATCAAGCCGGGGAAAAATGGTTATTTATTTCCGGCAGATGACACCGCACATTTTGCGTCTGCCCTGGCCGCACTCGTGACTGACCCGGTAACACTTCTGAAATTCCGCAAAAACTCACGCCGTTTGGCAGCGAATTTTGATTTGCAGGCGATCCTTGACCGGTATGAGACGCTACTCCTGGGGAAGGTTCAAAACCCATAATGCAAGATAGGGAAAAGGAAGCCACGTTCGATCTGAAGGCTGCCTGGCGGATCCTTTTTCGAATCCTCAGAGTGGTTATCCCGGTAGTCCTGCTCTATTTTTTATTCCGTAATCTCGATTGGCAGCAGATCCAACGGATTTTGACGGGTTATCCGTATGGGTTCTTACTGCTGGCATTTGGTATCAATCTGTTCGCCAATTTCATCTTCGCCGTTCGTTGGTATTATCTCATTCGGTCGATCAAGATCGAATTCCCATTCTGGACGGCGGTTCGATTGGTGTATTACGGATTATTCTTATCCAATTTCCTGCCGACAACCATAGGTGGTGATCTGGTAAAAGTGGTTGGGATTTTACAGGGAAAAGAAAATCAAAACCGGTCATTACGCATTTCTACGGTAGTCGCAGATCGAGTTTTCAGTCTCTCGAGTAAGATCCTGATCTTACCATTTGTGCTCTGGCTGTTCCCGCAGGGACTAAAACCGGCCTTTGATCTCCCATTCCTGCATTCCTCATTGTTTGTCACCCTCTTCCCCAAAGGATTAACGGAGAAACTGCAGCGTTATTGGTCGGCGGTGAAACCCTGGTTCAAATTCCGAAGTATAGCTATCGTATACCTGCTGTCCTACATCTCACTGTTTTTCACAATCCTTTCCTATTGGGTGGTTATCCAAGCATTTCAGCCAGCCGTTCCCCTGGTTGAAGATTTTCTTCATTACACTCTTGACCTATTTTGTCACAATCCTGCCTGTATCGATCAACGGAATCGGGATTCAGGAAGGGAGTTATTCCCTTTTGTTAATGCAAATTGGTTTTACGTATGAACAGGCACTTGCTTCCGCCTTATTCATTCGGTTGCTTACACTTTCGGTGAGCGCCTTTGGCGGTATACTTTTGGCAGTCAATGACCGACTTCTCTGGTCGAAAGTACGCAGCCAAAAAGACGAGGATCTGAAAGAGTTATGATCTTCAACTCGAAAACCAAATCATTCATCCTTTTCCTCTTATTTGTATTGGTCGAAGGGATGGGGATTTCCCGTAGCTGGCAAACCTATCAACTGCAACCGGCAGGTGTCTTCAAGGTGCAATCCTGGATGAGCGGATTTGGCATTGGGATTCTCATCCTTTTAATGATTGCCGGACTGTCGGGTTGGTATTGCATTTTCTTCCAGCAAAAGGAGGTCTCTGACCTTTCACCTCGACCATCCCGAAGGATCTGGATGGGGCTGGCTGTCGCGGGTGGATACCTCGCGCTGGCGGTCGCCTTCATTCATGCCACGCCTCTCCGGGTTTTCCTCGTTTCATGGTTAACCCCGATCTGGTTGATCGGATGGGTGGTGATCGTCCAGGCGGTTACTGAACTTGATATTAGCGCTTTGAAGAAGCGAATATCCTTGAAAGATGTAGCGATGGCGCTGCTCGCCTTGCTCTTGATTAAAGCGCAACAGGAATTTAAAGTTGCTGCTCCCCTCAATACGCTCTACCGAAACTGGCATTATATTTTTTTGGCTTTCAATTCGCTGGTAATCGCATCAGTCTGGATAATCAAAGAGAACTGGTCGAATACACAGGCCATCCATACCGGTTGGGTGAAATTTCGACAACAATTACGTCCTATTCTGGTACTAGTGGGATTGATGGTATCTGCCTTACTCCCATGGTTCATTTACTGGCTGGACAAAGATAACGTGGGGTCGGGTGCATTCATTCGGTTGGAATGGATGATCATTGTGGCTCTGATTCTCAGCCTGCTCATTGAATCATCATCGCTTAAGTGGATCTCTTTTCCGTCTGTTCTTTTCAGCTTAACCTGGATCGGCTTCGCGATGATGGCAGGAACTTATCTGAGCAGGGTAACCGATTATCCTTTCGGGTTATATTGGTCGGAAGGGAATCGGTTCTATGATTATTCGCTAATATTCGGCAAGGCGATTTACCAATTTACCGGCGACTTGCAGCCGAATTATTTTTCGCCAGGCAGGTATGGTTTATGGGGATTACCTTTCCTGATCTCTGGATTACCTATCTGGGCACACCGCTTATGGAATGCCATACTCTATCTGATACCGGGTGTGGGTCTTGGCTTGTTGTTAGGTAAGGGATTTTCAAATCGTTATTACCAGTGGGCGTGCGCGTTTGGGACGGCTGTCTTTTTTAACCAGGGGCCAGTATACCCAACACTGACATTGTCGGCGATCATCCTCATGTTATTCCAGAGATCAAAGATCGGCTGGCGAATCCTGGCAGCAATAGTAGCCAGTCTCTTTGCGGGACTGAGCCGGTTCACATGGGTGCTAGCCATTGCAGGAATGGCAGGAACTCATTGATCTGTTTTTGTTTTATCCCGCCCGAAAAGGAACCTGGATCCAACGATTGTTACCCACTGCGATCCTGATCCTCGCAGGTCTGGTACCTGGTATGGCAGTAAGCTGGCCTGAAGTGTTTTCCAGTCAGGGCTCTATGATCCAATCGCAGGTGTTACTGTGGTATCGGCTCTGGCCAAATTCCACCTACTCCACCGGCATTCTAGTAGGGAGTGTATTAGCAACAGGCGCGATGCTGGTATTGGTGCTGTATTGGATCGCATCAAAAACCTGGAAGCTGGATTTTTGGCAAATTGCCGCAAGTATTGCGGTCGTGTTTGGATTACTTATCGCCGGACTGGTGGCTAGCGTTAAGATAGGGGGCGGCAGCAACCTCCACAATTTGGATATGTATTTCGCGGTTCTTTTACTGCTGTTCGTGATATTTCTGCAATGGCATGAACAACACAACATAAGCCTGAGCAGACCCCGGGTGGAATGGATATTATTTGGACTCGCCATCTTCTTGCCAATCATAAGCGTCACCGGGTTGGGCGGACCTCTAAAACTTCCGAAGCAAGACTTGATCGAGTTAACCCTGCGGGAGATCAAGAAAGAATCAATTGAAAAAGGGAAGATGGGAAAAGTGTTATTTCTGGATCAACGTCAACTGATCACCTTCGGGGAAGTAAAAGACATCGAATTGGTACCTGATTATGAAAAAAAATACATGATGGATCAGGCGATGGCTGGAAACCAGGATTATTTTTCGCATTTTTATAAAGACCTGCGGGGAAAGCGATTCGCCTTGATCGTTTCCGAACCCCTTAATATTTCCGAAAAGACGAATGTTGATGACTTCTCAGAAGAAAATAATGCCTGGGTTGAGCATGTGACAATTCCAATGTACGACTATTACCAATCGATATATCTGGATAAGAAGAATAATATCCAGTTGTTTGTTCCCAAATAAGGGTGGATTATTGCACTTTATATAATCCCCATTCGCTATCTGATAACAGTGGTGCGAATGGGATAAGTATCCCTTTTGGAATTGCGCTATATCTCACCAATAGGTAATCGATCTTGTTTGCCAGCAACCATTGCCTGTCTGCCAATTTTTCGATAGGTTGAACAGCCTTGACATCGCGTGTGAAATGCTCTCCGAAGTAGGGATATTCCATAGTTCCATCGGAGAGGCCGATGGTCGCTCCATCCGGCACTTTTCTCTCTACAAAGTCCAGTGGTATACGCAGGAAGCGGGTTTGTAACGTGATCTTCTGGGAGCGATCCAGGATCCAGATAGCATCTCTTCCAAGCAATGGTTTGGATTCATTGTTCAACACCATATTGACGACCATATATGTGCTTAAGAGGATGATGACGGTGGAAATCACCTGGAATTTAAGCTTCGGTTGATACAGGTACGCGAATAATGGTGCGGCAATCGTGACGGGGATAAGATAATTCCTCCCCAGATAAAAATCCCACCCCGGTCGGATCAAGAATTCCATGATGTGGAATGTCACAACGATTATTGGGATCAATATTAAGGGGATATTTTTTTCCCTGACCCCCTTCACTGATGCGAAAAGGAGAAGGATAGGGAGACAAATGGCGCTGATAATGCCAAACCAGCTACCATCTTCCTGCAAAGGAGGACGCTTGAGATAATCGAATAATTGGGTTCTATCAGGATACCAGGCAGCCGATGTATCCAAGGGTAAAGCAATGGCATCAAAAAATGCTTTTGCGAGATGGGCTTTCCCTCGGAACAAATACCCCTCTAAAAGGGGCGGTAGGGCGGTCGTATCCAGCGCCTGATAGAGAAGCCGGCTGGTGTTCATAGCGAATGCTTTAGGCATCGAAATATCACCCTGAAGCCTCAAGAATTCCACTTTTTCATTTGGGCCCATGAAATTCTCGAACCATTGAAAATTGCGAATATACGCGATGGAACCAAATAGGATCGTTGATAGCAAAATGGATAGAAGCCAGAAGTTGAAAACGCATATTTGAACTTTCTTAATAAACAAGTAGCCGAGTAAAGCCAATCCAAGTGCAGGGATCACAAAAAAGGCGGTCTGTTTCGTTCCGATGGCGATCCCCAGAGATATGCCGGAAAGTACAAAAGAAGCGCGGTCATCGTATTTGACCCCATAAAAGAGCATGTAAAAACTACCCAGAACAAAACCGGTCACTACCAGGTCTACCTGGGTAGTGGTTGATTCAAAAAAGACCTGGGGAAATGTCAACCAGAGTGTGACCGCGAACAGACTCTGTGGTTGGGTGCGTTCCAATAATCGGGCGAAACCGTAGATCAGTAACGCACAGAATACGGCTGCTGCAAATTGAACATAACCCGCAAAATGATCGGATCCTGTAAAAAGAACGTTCCAGAAAATCATCCCCTGCGCATTGAACGGATAATAATGCTGGAACAGGTAATACGTATTGTAGTAATTAAACGATCCGGTTTGAATCCAATGCCCAACTCTTGCCATATGTACATAGAGGCTGTCGTTGTTATTCGGGGGAACCACATAAATCAGGTAAGCATTTATGGCATAGCTGATATCAACAACAAGCATAAAGATCGCGAGTAAAGGATTCTGGCGAAAAAATTGACCTAACGCGGCTTTTGATAGTTTGATTTTACGAAGCCAAAAGAGAAGGGAAGGTTTACCTTTGACGAGCCAAACGCAAGACAAACCTCCCAAAAAAATGAATTGGATGACCAGAAAGCTTAACCGATTATTTAGTACTGACAGTAGACCGGCGGTTTGGAATACGAGAACCAGGTGAGCGCAGAAGAAGAGAACTAGGCTAATGATATAAATCAGGGCAGATTTAATTTTGAGAAGACTGGATGCTATGATCGAGAAAGCAATCGCAATACAAAACGAAACAAAGAACATGAGGTTTATTTCTGCCGTCTCCGGATTTGAGAGAGCTGTTCTGAAACCAATCCGATTGTGAACATGAGCAATCCGGATACGATAGCCAGCATAGCCCCGACGCTCACACCCCTGCCGAGGACTATGAAAGGAATACCCCAGATCAAACCGATCAATACACACAGTATTGAGATTGGCAGGAATATTCGCAGCGGATTGAACAACATGACCAGGTTCAGGATCTCAAGCAGGGTTTCAAAGGCTGTCCGGGTGCTGATCGTGCTCTCTCCAGATGTACGGGGCAGAACTTCAATCGGCACTTCGATAACCCGGTGGCGTTGATTCAAGAATATCAGAGCGATCACGTCGCTGAACGCCATCGAATTCGGACAGAGGTGCAGGTATTGCTGAACCAGTTCGGTCCGATAACACTTAAATCCTGAGTTGAGGTCGTGTAGAGGCATAGGCATGAGGACTGAAGCAACCCGACGGATGATCCATTTTCCCAACTCACGGTACCAATGAGATTGCTTATTACGCTGGCGCGCACCGACCACCAGGTCGGCATCCTGATCAATCATGATCTGAAGCAATCTGGGGATATCTTCCAACTGATGTTGTCCATCCGCATCGAACGTAATGACATAATTCAGTGTCTGCTGTAGCAAGCCCGGTTTTGAGGGCACCACCATATCCCCGGTTAAGCTTATGGTGCAATACAGATAACCTGGGGTTTTCTTCATATTGAGTTAGAACCTGGCTGGTATCATCAGTAGACCCATCATCAACGACAATCAACTTCCAATGATTCGTCCGGCATAACTCCAACACTGCTGGAATAATTCTTGGAAGAGCCTTGCCTTCGTTGTATGCTGGAATAACAATTGTTGCTGATAATCCCATTTTGCTTACCCCGTTATCATTGAACTGATTATTGTCAGTATATCTTATTTTTTTCCCTGAACGCCTGTTAAAAGGGCGTGACTTTTCTTGAAATTGAATAACTCAGAGAAGGACTTCCATGATAGCTTGTGATGGGACTGCAATGAAAGAATGAAACTTATGAAGTAAAATCAGGAGAGCAAGATTCTCTTTTGTGGAAGTGATCCGCGAGTATAGGGGAGACAAGATGGCAGATTTAGATCATGAGATGAATCCTTGGAATCGAACCATTTCGGTGGTTGTTCCTGTCTTTAACTCCGAGCCATCTCTCAATGAACTCGTTGACCGACTGGAAAAAGTCATGCCGACTCTGTGCGAGTCTTTTGAGATCATCCTGGTAAACGATGGCAGTCGAGATAAGTCCTGGGCAGTGATACGGGATATCGCAAAGAGCCACCCACTGGTTCACGGCATCGACTTGATGCGAAATTCCGGTCAGCACAACGCACTTTTGTGCGGCATCCGGGCAGCCCGTTATGACCTCATCCTGACGATGGATGATGACCTGCAGCAACCGCCTGAAGAAGCGAAAAAGCTTTTAGACAAATACCTGGAAGGGTATGATGTGGTTTACGGTTACGCCATCAAACCCCCGCATGAGTTTTGGCGTTATGCGTCCTCACAAATAACCAAACGGGTGATGTCATTCGTAATGGGTATTCCGAATGTGGTGAACATCAGCCCATTCCGCCTGTTTCGGGCTAACTTAAGAAATTCATTCGAACATTATCAGAATTCACAGGTCATCATTGACGTGTTACTCTCCTGGGGTACCACCCGATTCGGAGTGGTGCCTGTCCATGAAGAGCCCAGAAAGTATGGAGGATCGAATTATACATTTTGGAAACTGGCCGGGATGGCGTTTCAGGTACTGACGGGATATAGTACTACCCCGTTACGGTTTGCAAGTATGCTCGGATTCGCGATCACGTTGTTCGGGATCGTGACCTTTCTTTATGTATTCATTCGATATATTGCCGAAGGTAGTATTCCCGGTTTTCCATTTTTGGCATCGATTATCACGATCTTCAGTGGAGCACAGCTATTCACACTGGGGATCTTTGGCGAATATCTGGCGTCCATTTTCACCCGCAGCACAGACCGACCTCCCTACGTGATAGACAGGGAAATCCGTGGAGGGGAGCCGAAATGACCGATAAAACAGTCCTCGTGACTGGTGGGGCAGGTTTCATTGGAAGCAACCTGGTCAGACGGCTATGCCTGAAGAGTGGGTATTCTGTGGTAAATCTGGATAAACTTACCTACGCCGGCAATTTGGAGTCTCTATCCGATTTGCAGGATCATCCGCATCATACTTTTATCCGGGGAGATATCGGCGACCGAGCTCTTTTGAAGTCATTATTCGAGAAGTACCAACCCGGAGCTGTATTCAATCTGGCAGCCGAATCACATGTTGATCGTTCCATCGTGAGTGGGTTTGAATTCCTCCAGACAAATGTGCTGGGCACGTTTAACTTGCTTGAAGAAACCACTGCATATTGGACAGGTCTGGAACCAAACCGGAAAGAGTCGTTTCGATTTATCCATATTTCCACCGATGAGGTATATGGCTCTCTTGGAGAAAAGGGAAAGTTTACCGAACAGTCGCAGATCCAACCGAATTCTCCCTATTCCGCTTCCAAAGCATCCAGCGACCACTTTGTCCGGGCTTTTTTCCACACGTATGGATTACCAACCGTAACAACTAACTGTTCCAATAACTATGGACCGTATCAATTCCCCGAGAAGATGATTCCCCTCATGATCAACCATGCCATTGAAGCCAAACCGCTTCCTGTCTACGGCGATGGGGGAAATGTCCGGGATTGGATCTATGTTGAAGATCATTGCGCGGCGTTGGAAACCGTTCTGGAGATGAATAAACCGGGTGAAGTCTACAACATCGGTGGTGATTCTGAACAGAAAAATATCGATGTCGTCCATTTCATTTGCGATATTTTGGAAGATGCTTATCCTGTACGAAAGAATCCGGAGATGATGATCAAAACGATCAAAAAGTATCAGGACCTCATCACTTTCGTACCGGACCGGCCGGGGCATGATCGCCGATATGCCATTGATTCAAGCAAAATATCCACAGAAGTGGGTTGGAAACCAGAAATAAGTTTTCAGACCGGCCTGAGAAAAACCGTTGAGTGGTACCTCGAAAATCGCACCTGGGTGGATCATGTTCGTAGTGGTGAGTATCAAAAGTGGATGAAGAAAAACTATGGATGGCGTATGGAGGCGAAAGCATGAAGGGTGTGATTCTGGCTGGCGGGCAGGGAACCCGTTTATACCCATTAACGAAAGCGACCAACAAGCATCTTCTACCTGTTGGCAGAGTGCCAATGATCTTCCACGCTGTGAATCGACTGGTGGAAGCAGAGGTACGAGACATCATGGTCGTAACCAGCACTGAATATATGGGCGATCTGGTACGTTGCCTGGGATCGGGTGAAGAGTTCCACTGTGCCCTGAGCTACCGCGTGCAGGAAAAACCTCTTGGGATCGCGCACGGATTATCGCTGGCGGAAGACTTTGCACGCGGTGAACGAGTGGTGGTCATTCTGGCGGATAATATTTTTGGCGGGTCAATTGCCCAGATCATCCAACACTTCCGCGACCAACCTGAAGGTGCCCGGGTGGTTCTGAAAAAAGTGAATGATCCGGAACGATATGGGGTTGCAGCGCTTGATGAAAAACAGGTCTTATTTATTGAGGAGAAGCCAAAACAACCTGCCTCTGATTTTGCCGTAGTTGGATTGTATTGTTACGATGAAAAAGTGTTTGATATTATCAAGGCGCAACAATATTCCACCCGCGGTGAACTCGAGATCACATCTGTGAATAACGCCTATATCGAATTGAAACAGATGCAATATGACATATTTGACGGGCGATGGATGGACGCAGGTACTCCTGAATCATGGTTCGAAGCCAACCGAATCTTTTATGAGGAGTAAGGTTACTTCAACGGCTCATTTTTGAATGCAGATTTAATTATTTCTTCCAACCCAACCGAGACTATATGAATCCCATTCCATTCAATCGACCGTATCTGACGGGAAAAGAATCAGAATACATCTCCCAGGCTCTAGCTATTGCAAAATTATCTGGAGATGGTAGCTTTACCAAGAGATGTAGCGAGCTATTGGAAAACACACTTGGCGTTCCCAAAGTATTATTGACCACTTCCTGTACCCATGCCCTGGATATGTCTGCCATTCTGCTCGATATTCAAGCCGGCGACGAGGTGATCATCCCATCGTTTACCTTCGTCTCGACGGTTAATGCTTTTGTTTTACGGGGAGTAAAGCCCATATTTATCGATATCCGACCGGATACTCTGAATCTGGATGAGACGAAATTATCCAGTTTGGTCAACTCCAGAACGAAAGCCATCGTCCCGGTCCATTACGCGGGAGTAGGCTGTGAGATGGACTCGATCTGTAATTTCTCCCTGGAGAACAATCTGAAGATAGTGGAAGACAATGCGCACGGATTGTTCGGAAAATATAAAGATCGTTATCTTGGTACATTCGGGAGCGTTGCAACTCAAAGCTTTCACGAGACCAAGAACTTCACTAGTGGCGAAGGTGGGGCTCTCTTAATCAATGATCCCGACCTGATAGAAAGAGCAGAGATCATACGAGAGAAGGGGACCAACCGCAGCCGGTTCTTCCGGGGACAGGTGGACAAATACACCTGGGTGGATATGGGTTCAAGTTTTCTTCCATCCGAAATACTGGCTTCTTTTTTACTAGCTCAATTGGAAAGCAGGCAGGAGATCCAAAACCGTCGGAAACAGATCTGGGAATACTACGATGTTCAACTGGCGGATTGGGCGAAAGAGAATCAGGTTCAGCAACCCTATATTCCGGCGGAATGTGAACAGACGTACCATATGTATTATCTTCTCCTGCCGTCACTGGCCGGCAGGCAGACATTCATCGAATACCTGAAGGCGAATGGGATTATGGCAGTCTTCCATTACATCCCGTTGCATAACTCCCCGATGGGAATGTCATTCGGCGGAAGAACCGGCGACTGCCCCATCACCGAAGGCATAAGCGACCGGCTTGTCCGGCTACCCTTCTATACCGGGATGACGGATGAAGAACAGTCGTATGTTGTAAAAACCATAAAAGCATACCGGCCAGAATGAATCTGATCTATATCGTCGCTCGGTTGGTCCGCCATTTCCTCCCAGAGGGGGTTACACGGGCATTACTCCGAAATAATGTGCTAATCAAACCCGGATTGGAGACCCGCGTACCCGCTGAAGCAGCCGCACGATACCAACAAGTCCTTGCCCAATTCGGAAAGACTTTACTGGGAAAGCATATTCTCGTCTTTGGGTATGGCGGCAGGTATGCCATTGGGGTGGAATTGCTCCGTTTGGGAGCAGAGCAAGTGACATTAACCGATCTATTCGCACCGCCAGATGACAGGCGCAATGACCATTTATTACCTGGCTTTGAAGAATATCTGGAACGGAAAGAGGGGAAAGTCATTCCAAAAGGGGACCGTCTGGTGTTGGTCCATGGTGATATCAAGGAAATATCCAGGACAAGTTCTGGCCCGATGTATGACACTATCGTTAGCGCCTCCGTCTTTGAGCATCTTTCCGACGTGGAAGATATCACTTCCGCTTTGAACCATTTATTGAAACCGAATGGTTGTTTCATCGCGTTTATTGATTTCAGGGACCATTTCTTTAAGTACCCATTTGAGATGCTGACGTTTCCTGAATCGACCTGGAAGCACTGGCTGAACCCAACCAGCCACTTAAACCGATTGCGCTTGCGCGAATATCAACGGATCATCGATCCGAAGTTCACCCAATCGAACTGGAAAATCTTGGAAGCAAATATCCCGGAATTTTTGAAGATAAAAGACCGAATTCTTCCGGAATATCTAACGGGCGATGACGAACAAGACGCGATTACTCAGGCAATGGTTTTCGCCGTTAAGTAAACCTTTCTCATTGTGAACATCCCGCTTGAATTTGTTTGATCATGAGTGTTTTAGCAAAACCGCTACCAGGCAGATAAAGACCTTCCCAGTTCTGGGAGAGAAGGCAGAATGGTCGACTGAACCCTTTGTCGGTTAACTTGATCTCACGCAGGATAGTGTCTGCTTTTGAAGTATTTCCAGTTTCCAGATAGGCACGAATAAATACCAATAACTTCTGCTCATCGTGGCTATAGTCAGTGGGATTGAGATCTGTGCTAATGTTCACAATTTGCTGCCAATCATGAGATTGGGCTAATAGATCCGCCTGCTGATAGCGCCAGCACCAGCCCTCCTCGGGAAGGTTTCCAAAGGTCGTTAGAATTTTATTGTAGGGAGCCAGAACAGCGGATCGCAAGACAGAATCCGGATGGGAGAGGGCGGTCTGGCGGCGGATAAATTCACTATATTTGCCATTGGATGAATCCAGGTCTGGATACAACGTGCGCACACATCCCCGTTGATCGAATTGGAGGACGACCATTTTTTCGTAGGTTGCGTTGAACTGACCAACCAGGTGCCCTTTCAGTTTGGTCTCACCAGGCTGTAATGGTGGGATATCGTTATCGTATTTGCCAGGTAAGAAATAGACATAATAATCGAGGTCGAGACCTGGCGCTGTGTTGTATATCCAATTCAGAGCGGCAGAAAGTGAGTTCTCCTCTCCATATTTCATCGGATTATCAGACAGGATCACCATAGTTCCAGGTTCCAGATCTGGGAAGCGCCAGGTTAATTGGTGAAAGAAAGAGCTCAAGTTAGACCAGTCCCGCCGGTATTCATTCGCCACCAGATTCTGGAAAAGGATGCTTCCAGACACAAAAAGCAGGAACAGGAAGGTTTCCACCCTTTGCCAACGGGAAAACAAACTGATGAGACCAAGCAAGATCAACACAGATCCGGGCATGAACGGGAGGGTAAAACGGGAGGAAGTAAAGTCGCCATAAAAATGAAGCTGGGCAAGCCAGATCGCCCACCCGCTAACGAGTGACCACCCAATTCCAAGGAGTATCCAGATGAAGGAATCCCGACGTAATACCCTTTCGAAGGTGGGTTTATATTTTCGAAAGACCCAAAATAGGACAGAAGTCAGGGTGAGGATGAGGGTGATATACCCTGCTAATTGAATACTATTCCGGGTCTGAAAGAAGTCGAGGGGAATCAAAGCGTGCGCGTAGGCATAGGGTCCTGCGTTCCAGATATCGAGCGAGATTTGTCTCAATTGGAGCAGGATTGTTGGAAAGAAACTCTCCTGTAATGCATCCAGAAGCTTTAAGGAGTAGAAGGCATTGATCTTCGATTGTGCGAATACTCTCCAGAGGATGGTCATGCCGAAGAGAATTAAGAATGGCAGCCAGGCAGGCAGCATTTTCTTTACATTTTTCGCGAAAGAGGATTGCGACCGTTCAAGATAGAGTACCAGAATGATCGGTCTGACCAGTTCCATAAAGAAAAAGTATTCCGCCAGAGTCAAGTTGGCGAGTGCCAGCAGTAAGCCTATCACCAGGAAAAGCCAGTCGCCGGGAGCCGCCCTCAAGAAAGCGGATGTTGAACCAGAGGGAGAAGAGAAAGCAACCCAACAGGATAAAAAAAGCGCTCAAGTTTACCGCGGCATACTGAAGCATGAATCCCGGGTAGATCACAAACAGGACCGCGGCGAAAAGGGTATACCGATATTTTTCAGGCCAGCATTTTTGGAGAATTAGCCAGAAACCCATTCCACACACCCAGCGCAAAAAGATCATGTAAAGCTGCCACATCCAGGGGAAGGGGCCGATCACATTCTTAAGGGCATCGTAGATGGGGATAAAGCCTACCCGGCTGTGCCGCAGAAAAGGCTCCAGTGTCCCGTGCTTGTACAGCATCCACACGTATCCCCAGTCATCACCGTAGAATCCCAGCCACGGGATCAGGAGTCCATAAGCAACCAGGCACACCGCGGCGAGGATAATTCCGCTCCGGAAATTTGGATTTTGCTGGAAACGAATTCTCAAGCGGGTAAAGATCATTCCATCTCCCTATTCAAAAAATTATATACCGGAATAGGGTAATCCTTTAACGGCGATAACCTTGACCGGTCAAATGTCTGGGTTATAATTCAACTATTGAATATTGAAACTAGTGTAGAACTGTCTCAGGACACCGTCCGTGATCTGACATTGTTGGAAGAAATAGAACAAGATCCGGATATCAATCAGTCGGCGCTGGCTGTTCAACTGGGGGTGGCTGTCGGCACGGTCAATTGGCATTTAAAACGACTGATCGAAAAGGGCGCGATCAAAGTCAAACGGGCTACCCGCCGGAAACTTCGCTATATTATTACAACCGAAGGACTGGCCTTACGAGCCCGGCTGACTATAGATTTCGTCCAACAATCATTCAAGCTATATCGTTTGATGCGCTCCCGGGCTCAGGCTATCATTCCGCAGATCAAAGAAGCAGGCTACCAGGCAGTTCGAATTCACGCATCCGGTGATGCAGAAGATGTCATTCGTCTGACCTGTTTGGAAAATCAAATTGCAGTCGTAGACGATGCCGAATTACCACTGATCTCAATGCAGGGGCTTAAACTGGTTCTGGTACTGCCGCCTGAGGTAGTTAAATGACGCCGCCTGTTTTGTTGGCACTGACCAGCCATGGAAACGCGCCTTACCTGATGGCCACCCGTCTCGCGCGAGCGCTTGGGAATGTCCGGGTCGTCATCCCGGATTATTACGGCAATCCGCAACGGAAGATCCTGATGGAAGAATTGCCCGGTTGTGAATCGCAGGTCTATCTCTCCCGCGAACTCGGTAAACTGTTAATGCCCCTCTTATTGGATGCGAACAGCGAAACATCATTTTCAGAATTCGGAGAAATTCCTGGCTGATCCAACCAATCCAAACGGGATAACAGCCATCGAAAATTCGTTAGGGGAGATGCTTCGGGTTGGTTTTGTGGCTGAAAGTTTGGATGGGAATTCACACAACCGGTTTTCCTTATCCGATTTCGCAGGCGTATTGAATTCCACGCTGCCTTTACGGGTGAATCTGCCTGTGCATATATTCTTTTTCACTGCCTGGATGTCTGATCTGTACGGCATCATTCCGGATGGGGATGTGTCGATAGAGTCACAGATGGCGCAGGAGAAACTAAAACCTTTCACTGACCTGTGGCGGCGGGCAGAATCCACGTATACTCACTCATTCATCCCACGCATACACGCCTTTCGCTATTGTAAAGACAAGATCAAGGATGTCATTCACACCCCACCGCTGGCATTCAAACGACCGATCGTGAATCAGCTTAAGCAAAGATCGATCTTATTTATCCCATCCGGCACGCGGACGGATGTCCATTCATTGAACCATCTGGCAGCCCAATCGCCGGTAGACCTATAAGCGGTTGGTGTTGGGTCATCTGCGGAACCATGGCGACTTTCCAGCCAGTCGATTTTCCCGGGTGAATGCTTCCGTATTTGGCGATCCTGCGTTATCCGGGGTCATCGCGCGGGGAGGCTGGGGAACGATCTGGGAATGCCTGGCGAACATCAAACCGCTGGCAGTACCCCGCATGTCCTATGCCGATGATCCCGAGATGGGGCATACCCAGGTGACCCTGGAAAAGACCGGATTGGGTATGGTTCTGGACGGATCGATCTCACCTTTCCTGGAGGACGAGCGTTTACAACAGATATCCGAATCCATCCGGCAGGTCCGGGAAGAAGATAAACAGATATTTGGATCCTGGGCGGACGATGGTATCGGTTTTATTGCACATTCGTTGCGCAACCAGTTACCTGACTGGCTGCCCGATTGCATCTTGAAGGAGGATGAGAGATGGACGAATCATTCTGGAATAAGAAGAAGATCTGCATCACCGGTGGAGCTGGATTCCTTGGCCATCACCTGGTTGAGAATATCAAACGCCGTGGTGCGACGGATATTTTCATTCCAACCATTGAAAAATATGATCTCGTCCAACAAAAAGATATCCTGCGGATGCTCGATGACAGCCGTCCGGATGTGATCATTCATCTGGCGGCGCATGTCGGTGGCATCGGGGCGAACCGCGAACACCCGGCCGAATTCTTCTACGATAATCTGATGATGGGCGTCCAGTTGATGCATGAAGCCTGGAAGAAGGGAGTGGAGAAATTCGTGGCGATCGGTACTGTTTGCGCCTACCCCAAATTCACGCCGGTACCTTTCCGCGAGGACGACATCTGGAATGGTTACCCGGAAGAGACCAACGCGCCTTATGGACTGGCGAAGAAAATGCTGCTGGTTCAGGCGCAATCCTATCGCCAGCAGTATGGCTATAACGCGCTCTTCCTGATCCCGGTCAATCTTTATGGTCCGCGCGACAACTTCCGACCGGAGAGCTCGCATGTGATCCCGGCGCTCATCAAGAAATGTGTGGAGGCAAAGGAAACCGGGGCGAAGGAAGTCGTCATCTGGGGTGACGGCAGCCCAACCCGGGAATTTATCTATGTGGAAGACGCCGCGGAAGGCATCGCTGCCGCGACGGAAAAGTACAATGGTTCTGATCCGGTCAACATCGGTTCAGGCAATGAGATCAGCATCAAAGACCTGGCGAATCTGATCGCAAGATTGACCGGATTTGAGGGCAAACTGGTATTCGATACCAGCAAACCGAACGGTCAGCCCCGGCGAGGATTGGATGTATCACGGGCGGAAAAACTGTTTGGGTTTAGGGCGAAGATGAGCTTTGAAGAAGGTCTGACGCAAGACGATTGATTGGTATGCGGCAAACCGTTGAGTTGTTTCACCGCAAAGGGCGCAAAGGACTTTATGATCAAAGAATACAAACCGCAGAGAGCGCAGAGAACGCTGAGATTTATTATGGATTAAGAGATTATGACACCGGAAGGATCTAATGGAAATAAACCATATTACTGAAAAAGTCATCGGATGTGCCATCGAAGTCCATAAGAATCTTGGACCTGGTCTACTTGAATCAGCTTATGAAGAATGTCTGGCATATGAGTTAACGCAAGCTGGTATGAAATTCGAAAAACAGAAACCTCTTCCTGTACGATATAAAGAGAAGTATTTGGAATGTGGTTACCGATTGGATTTTCTCATTGAGGATTTAGTCGTTCTGGAAATAAAATCGATAGATATGTATTCTCCTGTGCATGACGCGCAGATGATAACGTACTTAAAATTGTCTGGCTGCTCTGTCGGATTGTTGATAAATTTCAATGTTAAGCAGCTCAAGAATGGAATCAAACGTGTTGTTCACCAATTCTAATATCTCTGCGTTCTCCGCGTTCTCTGCGGTAAAAGGGTAGCAATGAATGACGAAATGACAATCATCAAACCTTCAAGCGGATGGGTGGCGCTCAACTTGCGCGACCTGTGGAAGTATCGCGAGCTGATTTACTTCCTGGTCTGGCGGGATATCAAAGTGCGCTACAAACAGGCGGCGCTGGGAGTCGCCTGGGCAATTCTACAGCCGATCCTGACAATGGTCATTTTCAGTGTCATCTTTGGCAAGTTCGGCAAGCTGCCGACCGATAACCAGATCCCCTACCCATTGTTCACGTTTGCAGCGTTATTACCCTGGCAGCTCTTCGCCAATGCCCTGCAGCGGGCAGGAACCAGCCTGGTAGGATCTGCGCACCTGATCACCAAGATCTACTTTCCGCGCCTGGTCATCCCCATCTCGGCGGTGTTCGGCGGACTGATCGATTTCGCCATCTCCCTGGTGATCCTGATCGGGATGATGATCTACTATAAGGTCTACCCGACCTGGAATGTGCTCTGGATCATCCCCTTCCTGCTGTTGACTCTCATCACGGCCCTGGCAGTGGGATTGTGGCTCTCAGCCTTGAACGTCCGCTATCGCGATGTTCAGCAGATGATCCCCTTCCTGATCCAGGCCTGGATGTTCGCGTCCCCGGTGGCCTACTCCGCGCGGATCATCACTGACCGCACCTGGCAGCTCATCTACGGGCTGAATCCGCTGGCAGGGATCATCCAGGGATTTCGCTGGTCGCTGCTGGGTGGAACGCCTCCCGGCGAATTGATGTGGATCTCCTCCACGGTGATGGTTCTGTTATTCATCTCCGGTCTTTATTACTTCAGGCGGATGGAAAAAACCTTCGCCGATACGGTGTAACCATGAGCGAATTTGCGATCCGGGTAGAAAATCTGGGAAAACGATACCAATTGGGTGCGCTGGGTACGAATTACCGCACCCTGCGTGACAGCCTGGTGGATACCTTCACCGCCACCACCCAGGCCTTGCTCCATGCCGGCGAGAAGAACAACCTGCCAGAAAAGCAGGCAGATAACCGTTTCTGGGCGTTGAAGGACATCAATTTCGATGTTCATTATGGCCAGGTGCTGGGCGTGGTCGGCCGGAATGGGGCAGGAAAGAGCACCCTGTTGAAGATCCTCTCCCGGGTGACCGAACCGACCGAAGGGAAAGCAGAAATCCACGGGCGGGTCGGATCGCTCCTTGAGGTGGGCACCGGCTTCCACCCGGAATTGACCGGGCGTGAGAACATCTTCCTCAACGGTGCGATATTGGGGATGAAGAAAACCGAGATCACCCGCAAATTCGATGAGATCGTTGCCTTCTCGGAAGTGGAAAAATTTATCGACACCCCGGTCAAACGTTATTCCAGCGGGATGTATCTGCGCTTGGCTTTCGCGGTCGCGGCGCACCTCGAGCCGGAAATCCTGGTGGTGGATGAAGTGCTGGCAGTCGGCGATGCCGATTTCCAACGCAAATGCATGGGCAAGATGAGCGACGTCGCCCAACAAGGGCGCACGGTTTTGTTCGTCAGCCACAACATGAGCGCCATCCTGCGCCTGACCGAAGAGACGCTGGTTCTGGAAAAAGGTCACCTGGTGATGCGTGCTCCGACCCAGGAGGCCGTGGATTACTACCTTTCGAGCGGATTCTCACGCCAGGGCGAACGAACCTGGGCGGCGGATGAGATCCCCGCCGATGCCGCACCCTTCAAGCCGGTTGCGCTGCGCATCGTGGATATCCGCGGAAAGACGGTGGATACCATCCGTTCCACCGAGCCCTTCCAGGTGGAGATGGAATACGAGCTGTCCCAGGCGCTAACCGGGCTGCGGGTCGGGTTGTACTTTCAGACCACCCGCGGAGAGCACATCTTCGCCACCTTTGATACGGATGATCCGGGACGGTTCGAAAGCATGCCATCCCGTAAAGCCGGACATTACATCAGCCGCTGCATTATCCCTGCGGACACCTTCAACGAAGGCCGCTTCGTGATCGGTTTGAACGCCAGTTCCTACCGGATCAAGCGTTATTTCCAGGATGAGCAGGCGATCATCTTCGCGGTGGATGCCACCGGTGCCCCCGGAACCCATTGGAGCGAACCCAGGGTCGGACCGTTGCGGCCAAAACTGGATTGGCAAATTGAGGAACGTCAATGAAAAATGGCGCGGTGGAATCCTTTAAGAATCTGCTCGGTGAGATCCCATACACTGCCGAGTTGTATTACCTTTTCCGCCAGAAGAATAAACCGCTCGCTTCGCGTTTCTCTCTGATCAACCTGCAAAAAAATCTGCCTGACCTGGTGATGCAGGCGGGTGAGTACGCTGATAAAGCACCAACCGGCAAGAAAGTTCTCTTTTTCGCCACCCTCCATTACTGGATCGAACAGGCGACTTTATTGGGTCTTACCCTGGCCGGTCTCGGGCATGATTGTCATCTCGCCTACCTGCCATATTCTGACTGGCAGAAACAGATCAACCGTTTTGATCTCCGCCGGCAGGATATCTACGCTCGGCTGACCCTGGAGAAAGCTTTGCCTTATGTCCGGCCGGTCTCACTGCTGGGATATAAGAACAATCGGGAACTGCCTGCTGCATTGCTGAAGGAGATCGAAACCGTCAGCTACTACGACGCCCAGTATACCCTCCAGGTGGAGACGGTCGATCTCGACAGTGAAATCTACCGGATGCGCCTGGAGCGGAACCGCTTTGCTGCGGAAAAGCTGTTGGCCTTATGCGATGACCTCAAACCGGATGTGATCCTCGTGCCGAACGGCACCATCCAGGAATTGGGAGCAGCCTACCGGGTGGCGAAACATCTGGGCATCCCGGTCAGCACCTATGAATTCAGTGATCAGAAAGACCGCATCTGGCTTGCCCAAAATAGCGAGATCATGCGTCAGGAGACAGATGCCTTGTGGCAGGCGCGTAAAGATGTCGCGTTGACCACTGAACAGCAGGAAACGATTCAATCCCTCTATAAGGCCAAAGTACAGGGAGACACCTGGAAGAATTTTGTCCGGCACTGGCAATCCTCACCCCGCAAGGGCGGTAGCGAAGTGGCAAAAACGCTGGGCATCGACGACCGCCCTGTGATTTTGCTGGCGACCAATGTGTTGGGTGACAGCCTGACGCTTGGCCGGCAGGTCTTCAGTAAAACGATGGCGGAATGGATAGAGCGCAGCGTGGCCTATTTTGCCAGGCGGCCGGATGTGCAATTGGTCATCCGTGTCCATCCCGGCGAAGTGTTGACACACGGTCCATCCATGGTGGATGTTGTTCAGAAGGCGCTGCCCGAACTGCCTGAGAATATCCACCTGGTGGGTCCGAAGGATCCGGTCAATACCTACGATATCATCGAGATGGCTGACCTCGGCCTGGTCTATACCACCACCACCGGCATGGAAATGGCCATGAGCGGGGTTCCGGTGATCGTGGCCGGGGTGACGCACTACAAGGGCAACGGTTTTACAATTGATCCTCAGACCTACGAAGAATATTTTGCGCGTCTGGATGCCTTGCTCGTACATCCGCAAGATTTCCGATTGACGCAGGCGCAGATCGATCTGGCCTGGCATTACGCCTATTGTTTCTTCTTTGAATTTTCATTGCCCTTCCCCTGGCGTCTGGTTCAGATGTGGGATGACCTTAAAGAACGACCGATTTCATACGTATTGGGCGAAGGTATGGGAAAATATAACAGGACGTTTGATTATCTTACCGGCACACCGATTGAGTGGTAACCATGACGCAAAACGACATCAAACAGGAAGTCAGACGATTTTACGACCAGGTGGGTTGGCAGTTGGAAGCCGACGGCCTGTATCAGAACGCGCACTATGAGGACCTTCGTCCGGTTTCTGCAGAATACATCCACCGCTGTCACCTGCGGGTGGGCAAATATCTGGGCGCCAGTGGCAAATACCTGCTGGATGCCGGCTCCGGTCCGGTTCAGTACACGGAATATATCGATTATTTGAAAGGGTATACCTATCGGGTGTGCGCAGATATCTCGATCGTTGCCCTGAAGGAAGCCCGCAAGAAATTGGGCGACCGGGGATTGTATGTGGTATCCGATGTGGCCAATCTACCATTTAAAGCGGAAGCCTTCGAAGGGGTGATGTCGATGCACACCATCCATCATCTGCCTAGGGATGATCATAAAAAAGCCTACCTCGAATTGTTCCGTGTGCTCCAATCCGGAAACACGGCGGTTGTGGTCAACGGATGGACGGATTCCGCCCTGGTCGGGTGGTTGGATCGTTCGGTCAAAGGCTTCAACCGGTTGAAAAAACGCATAGTCCGAACGCTAAAGGGAAAACCAGTCGGAGGTATGAATGCTGCCAGAGAAAAAGGGACGTTCGTGCAGAAGTATGACGCAGCTTGGTTGAACCATCAATTGGATGGCGCGTTTTCATATGAGATTCGGGTCTGGCGCAGCGCCAGTGTACGTTTCCTGCGGACTTTCATTCATTCCTGGTTGGGTGGAAAAGCGATCTTACGCCTGTTATTCAACCTCGAAGAAAAGTATCCGCACTATTTTGGAGAGAACGGACAGTATCCGTTGATCCTGATTCGAAAATAGGCAATTTGACGCATCCATTGTGGATGGCTTTGAGAGAAGGAGTGGATATGAAATGGAATGAGAAAGTGGTTTTGGTGACCGGTGGTACCGGTTCCTTTGGCAAGAAATTCATCGAGGTGATGCTCAGAGACTATCACCCGGAGAAGATCATCATTTACAGTCGCGACGAGCTGAAGCAGCATGAGATGCGCGTTAAAGGATTTGATCATCCATCCCTGCGTTATTTCATAGGCGATGTGCGTGATCGCGACCGGATGGTTCGGGCGATGCAGGGGGTCGATATCGTGGTCCATGCCGCAGCGCTCAAACAGGTTCCGGCTTGCGAGTACAATCCGATGGAGGCGATCAAGACCAACATCATGGGCAGCAGCAATGTGATCGATGCGGCCTTGGATGCCGGCGTTGAAAAGGTGATGGCGCTCAGCACGGATAAAGCAGTCAACCCGGTCAATTTATACGGCGCCACCAAACTGGCGGCGGAAAAGCTCTTTGTCCAATCCAACTCGTATGCCGGCAACAAACCGACCCGCTTCGCCTGCACCCGCTACGGCAATGTGGTCGGCAGCCGAGGGAGTGTAGTGCCGGTATTCCTGAAGCAGCGTGAATCGGGTGTGCTTACTGTGACTGACGAGCGCATGACCCGCTTCTGGCTTTCACTCGATCAGGGTGTGAAATTCGTGATCCATTGCATCGAGCAAATGCAGGGCGGCGAGGTCTTTGTACCAAAGATCCCGTCCATGAACATGGCAGACCTGGCGAAGGCGATCGCGCCTGAAGCGAAAGTACAGGTTGTTGGGATACGTCCGGGAGAAAAACTGCACGAAGTATTGATTTCTGAAGACGAAGCCAGGACCAGCGTTGAATTAGCGGATATGTTCGTGGTTCAACCCGCTGAAGCCTACTGGTTTGGGCGCGGCTGGGAAGATAAAGGAAAAAGCCTGCCTGATGGTTTTCGTTATGCCAGCAATACCAATACAGAATGGCTGGATATCCCATCCATCAAATCAATTATTGAGACCTTGGAAGTGGAGTAGGAGGGGAGATGCGCATCCTCGTTACTGGCTCAAGTGGACTATTGGGAATTAATCTGGCTATGGAAGCCGCGAAAACACATGAAGTGTTTGGGGTGGTGAACGCAAATCCTCTGCAAGACCCACCATTTCATTGCATCACTGCTGAACTCCTCGGGGAAGATACCTTCGCTGAGATTTTCGATAAGGTACAGCCTGATTATGTAATTCATTGTGCCGCACTGGCTAACCTGGACGAATGCGAATCAGACCCGGCCTTTGCCGAACTGCTCAACTCTGAACTACCGGGCGAGATCGCACGGGTAACCAGTGGGCGGGCAAAACTGATTCATATTTCGACGGATGCGGTTTTTGATGGAAGCCAGGCGGATTACACCGAAGATGATGAACCGAATCCCCTCAGTGTATACGGAAAGACCAAACTGGCTGGGGAATGGGCGGTCATGGAAGCCAATTCCGATGCGATCATCGCGCGGATCAATTTATTCGGTTGGAGTCTGAAAGGCAACCGCAGCCTGGCTGAATGGTTTTTTTACAACATGCAGGCGGGGAAAGCGGTCAAAGGGTTCATGGATGTGATGTTTCGTCCGATGCTGGCTAATGACCTGGCCGGGGTTTTACTTGAGATGCTGGCCAATGATCTCTCTGGTTTGTACCATGTGGTTGGTTCGGAATGCATCAGCAAGTTTGATTTTGGTTTACACATCGCGAAAAAATTTCACTTTGAAGAAAATCTGATTTCACCGCTCTCGGTGCAGGATTTTGGATTGAAAGCTGCCCGGGCGAATAATCTGTGTTTGAACACAGCCAAAATCACAAATGCTCTCCACAGGGAATTGCCGGGGTTTTCCACAGGATTAACCCAATTTCAAGATCTTTATGCACAGGGTTATCCACAGGTTTTGCGCAGGATGGTGGATAATTCGGTAAAAGACTTGAATCCATACCGGAAAGTGGGGTAGAGATGGATATCCAGATCGGGCGGCATTGGATTGGAGAAAACAATCCCACCTACTTCATCGCGGATATTTCTGCCAATCATGATGGTGATCTCGAACGGGCAAAATTGTTAATTCGCCTGGCAAAGGATGCCGGTGCGGATGCTGCCAAGTTTCAAAACTTTCGAGCCGGGAAGATCGTGTCTGATTATGGCTTCACCCACATGGGCGGACAGGTGGCCCATCAGTCAACCTGGAAGAAATCCGTTTTCCAGGTTTATTCTGACGCTTCCATCCCATTTGAATGGACCCCCATCCTCAAAGACGAATGCGACCGGGTCGGCATCGATTATTTCTCCTCCCCATACGACTTTGACGCCATCGATATGCTCGACCCCTTCGTGCCTGCTTACAAGATCGGCTCTGGAGACATTACCTGGGATGAAGCGCTGATTCGAATGGCAAAAACAGGGAAACCGATCCTTCTCGCTACCGGCGCATCCAATATTGGAGAGGTGCAGCGGGCTGTTCATATTATCCAGGCAATTAATCCAATGATTATCCTTATGCAATGCAACACCAATTACACGGCCAGTCTGGATAATTTCAAGCATATCCACCTGAGAGTTTTGAACACCTATCGGACGATGTTCCCTGATCTGGTTCTGGGACTCTCCGACCATACCCCCGAGCATGCCACAGTGCTGGGCGCCGTTGCCCTGGGTGCGCGTGTGATCGAGAAGCACTTCACCGACGATAATACTCGCGTTGGACCTGATCATCCCTTCTCGATGACACCCACCACATGGAAAGCCATGGTGGATCGAACGCGGGAACTGGAACGTGCCCTCGGTAGCGCCGATAAAGTGGTAAATGAGAACGAACAACAGACAGTGATCGTGCAACGACGCTGCCTGCGGGCTGCCAGAGACATCCGGGCGGGAGAAGTGTTATCCCGCGAGATGATCGACGTCCTCCGACCGGTTGCTCCCGGCGCCATCCTGCCATACGAGATACCCGAAGTCATAGGTACCAGAGCTTTGACCGATATCCAAATTGGTAAAGAGCTTAATTGGGTGGATCTGGGTCGATGAAAATCCTGTATTTCTCGCGCGATTACTCTCCGCATGACCACCGGATCCTGACTGCGATCCAGTCGGGGGGACATGAAGCCTGGTATTTACGGCTTGAAAATTCAGGCCGCAACCTGGAATCACGCGAGATACCAGCTGGTGTCCATTTGGCGGAATGGAGCAAGCCTCGCAGGAGTTTTCGCTGGCTGGACGTACCCGGATTGGTTCTGGATTTTAAACGAGTTCTGACAGATATCAAGCCTGATCTTGTCCATGCCGGTCCCATCCAATCCGTGGGATTGATTGCTGCCTTATCCGGTTTCCATCCGTTGATCAGCATGTCCTGGGGGTTTGATCTGATGCTGCACGCAGATCGAAACCTCTGGTATCGCTGGGTTACGCGGAATGTACTCAGCAAATCAGATTGGTTGTTCGGTGATTGCCTGGCAGTGTTGAACAAAGCAGCTCGATTTGGTTATGATATCAAACGCAGTACCTATTTTCCCTGGGGCATTGATCTGGATCACTTCCACCCTGGAGAGAACCAGAACATCAGCCATGAATTGGGTTGGAAGAATGCCTTTATCTTATTCTGCAACCGATCCTGGGAACCCCCATATGGAGTGGATATTGTAGCAAGGGCATTTGTGCAAGCGTCATCAGTCAACCCGAACCTACGCTTGTTATTGTTGGGCACTGGTTCTCAGGCAGATCAGATCCAAGCGATCTTACGGGAAGGCAGCGTTCTGGATAGAGTTCACATGCCCGGCCAAATACACTTCACGAGTCTGCCGGACTACTATCGCGCCGCAGATCTGTATATCAGTGCATCTCACACCGACGGTTCCTCGGTCTCCTTAATGGAAGCACTTGGGTGCGGGGTCCCTGTGGCTGTCTCAAACATTGAAGGAAATCTGGAATGGGTGACATCCGGAGAGCAAGGTTGGGTATTCAAAGATGGGGATGACAAAGCTTTAGCGGGGATCCTGCAGCAAGCGAGCCAGTCTCGAGTGGATCTGGCAGTCATGAGTCTGAAAGCCAGGCATAAAGCGGAGAAATTTGCGAATTGGAAGATCAACCAGGCGCGGATGTTGGACGGATATAAGAAAGTAGTACCATCTTGAGGAGCAATCTATGGATTTGACAAAACAGGATCTGATAATGGGATTCTCCCGATTGGGATTAAAAGCCGGTGATATTGTACTGGTCCACAGCTCCTATAAATCATTGGGAAGCGTGCAAGGTGGACCGCAGACTGTTATCGATGCTTTGCTGGAAGTGCTGACCCCGGATGGCACGCTCATCATGCCGACCTTTAATTTTAATTTCAACAAGGGGGAGCCCTGGGATGTGTTGAAAACACCTTCCCACATGGGAGCAATCACCGAACTCGCACGCACCAACCCTGCGAGTCGACGGGTTTTCCATCCCTTTTACTCCTTCGCCATTCTGGGTAAACTCAAGGATGAGTTGACTCACACAAGATACAAAGACAGCTACGGGAAGGATTCGATCTTCATGCAGCTCCGTAAACGGGATGCCAAGATCATGATCATCGGGCTTTCCTACACTCACAGTATGACCTTCTTCCATCACATCGAACAAATGGAAGGGGTGGATTACAGGTTCATCAAAGAATTTAAAGGTGAGGTCACCGACGAGACCGGTAGAACCTACACGGATACATTCACCATGCTTGTTCGGAATATCGATAAGGGTGTTCTTACCGAGGTGGATCCAATGGGTGCCGTACTTGAAAAACAGGGAGTGGTGCAGATCGAAAAGATCGGTGAAGCCGACGTTAAGCTGATGAAAGCCAATGATGTGTACCGTGTCACCTCCGTGGAAATGAAGAAAAATCCAAAGTTGATGTATCAGATTGACCAGAACCATCATACATAGGGACATGATGAAGAACTATTCAGCTGTCAAACAAATTGTGGAAGAGCTCTATCCGTTACACCGGACGCTTGTATCGGATGGTTTGGATCGGGCGCTGGATATCGTGGGAGACTATTTACCTCCATCGTTGGACTATGAAATTGAAAATTACCCTCCAGGTGAGGATGTATGGACCTGGAAAACGCCGGAACGGTATGTCGTCCGTCGTGCGTACCTGGAAACGGAATCGGGGAATAAGGTTGTGGATTTCGCAGATAATCCCCTTCACTTGCTTTCTTATTCCCTCCCAATCGACCGGGTTTTGACCTGGGAAGAATTGGCGCCTCATTTATACACCTCTCAAAAACGACCCTGGGCGATTCCGTGGCAATTCAAATACTATGAACGCGACTGGGGATTTTGTCTCAGCAAGCATCAATTCGATCAATTAAACCGGAACGAGAAATATCATGCTGTGATCGATGTCGATTTCGAAAACGATCCAGAGAATGGATTTCGACTTGGAGTGGGAGTCGTCCATCCGGTGGGAGGAAAAGTGGAGGGGGCAGGGGAGATGATCATCTGCACCCATATCTGTCATCCGATGCAGGCGAATGATGACGCAGCGGGTGTGGCCTCCGCCGTTGAGGTCGCCCGGCGGTTGGCTGAGAAACCATTGCCAGCCGGATCCATGAGTGTCCGCTTTTTATTCTGCCCGGAGACGATTGGCAGCATCGCTTATCTGGCCAATCATGAAGACTTAATCCCTGGCTTCAAAGGCGGTATTTTTGTCGAGATGACAGGAAACCAAAATTCCATCGTCCTCCAGCGCAGCCGACAGGATGATTGTTTGATCGACAGGGTAGCCCGCTATGTCCTAAACCGGCACGGCAAGGAATTCCGCGAGGGCGAATTTGCCCAGGTGGTGGCCAATGATGAGCGTGTCATCAACGGACCCGGCGTCAATGTCCCGTGTATTTCAATCAGCCGTTGGCCTTACGACGAATACCACACATCCGATGATAATCTGGAGATCATTTCTGAAGAGGATTTACAGGGAGCGGCGGATATCGTGGAGAAGATCATCCGAATCTATGCGGCGAACTACATCCCAAAACGAAGGTTTCGTGGACCGGTATTCCTTTCCAGATACGGTTTATGGGTAGACTGGCGTGATAATTGGGCTCTCAACCGGGCAACCGAACGGATCATGATGCAGATGGAAGGCAATACCTCTGTGTTTGAAATTGCAGAGACAGTTTCGATGGATTATGAAGAAGTCAGAGCGTATATTGAACGATTTTACGCCAAAGGACTGATTGGCAAATTGCCGATGCCTGTGATTGCAGAGCCCTGGTGATAATTATCCCCTCACCAATTTTGGAGAGGGGATTGGCGAGGGACTAATCCTGCCGTCATTCTACTGGAATTGATATTGATGAAAAAGAAAGTAGTTGCCATCATTCAAGCCCGCATGAAATCCAGCCGCCTGCCCGACAAGGTCATGCTGGATATTCAAGGCAAACCGATGCTCACCCGGGTGATCGAGCGAGTGCAGCTTGCCCATCATGTGGACCAGGTTATGGTAGCCACCACCAATGGTCTTGATGAAGACCCGATTGCAGAATTATGTCGGTTGATGGAGGTTGGCTGTTATCGCGGCAGCCTGCAGGATGTGTTGGATCGTTATTATCAAGCTGCCAAACCGGTAAAGCCGGATATTGTGGTGCGCATTACCGCAGACTGCCCGTTGATCGACCCTGGATTGATCGATGAGACCGTGGAAGTGATGCTGGGGTACAGCAATGGTAACGCCATCTGGAAACCGCAGGCGGATGCCGAGAAATTTCCAAAACCCGAAGATCAGATCCCCTGGGATTATGCTTCCACCCGTATGCCACCGCCCTGGCATCGCACTTTTCCCATCGGGTTGGACGTGGAAGCCTGCCGTTTCGATGCCCTGGAAAGGGTATGGAAGGAAGCTGCGGCTCCCTTCGAACGGGAACATGTGATGCCGTATTTTTATGACGCGCCCAATCGCTTTCGCTGCGTCGTTGCAGACTGGCCGGTCGACCTTGGTTTCCATCGTTGGACAGTGGATACAGAACAGGACCTGGCTCTGATCCGGGAGATCTATTCCCGCCTGGGTGGACGACCCTTCACCTGGCAGGATGTGTTGGCATTATTTGAGAAAGACCCGGATTTGATTGCGATCAATGCCGGAATTCACCACAAGGATTATCGGGAAATCGATTCCCGCAGGAGCCAGTAGTGGCAGAGATCGTTCTATTCGCAGCACCCAAGCCATTCACGAATCCGCATATTGCGCTGATTCAACGCAATGCCATCCGATCCTGGCAACTTTTGGGAGACAGTGTGGATGTTCTCTTGCTGGGGGAAGAGGATGGTCTGGCAGAGACGGCGCGAGAGTTGGGCGTCAGACATAGTCCCAACCTACGCCGCACCAAATCAGGCACCCCTTTGATCAGCTCGATGATGGAGCAAGCCCGAAGTCAGAGTACCGCCCGGATAATGGGGATCGTGAATGCCGATATTATTTTGTTACCCGGGTTTGTTGAATCCATCCTGGGAGTGGCTCAGCAATGTGATCATTACCTGATCCTGGGCCGCCGCTGGGACCTGGATATACGGGAACCCATTGATTTCACGGATGGCTGGGATATTCGCTTGCGTTCGCAAATTTCAGCGGATGGCAAACTCCACAAGAGCAAAGGCAGCGACTACTTTGCCTTTCGCCGGGAAGATTTCGATCCATATCCTGATTTTGCCATTGGACGGGCTGGTTGGGATAACTGGACCATTTTTCGTGCCCGGTCATTGGGCTGGCCGGTGATTGATGCCACCCATGACATCACCATCATCCATCAGCAGCATGACTACAGCCATCTCCCCGGCGGGGTCAAGCACTATACGCACCCGGAATCCGATCAGAATTTAACCCTTGCAGGTGGTAAGCGGTTTATATTTACTTTGTTGGATGCAGATCGGGTGTTGGTGGATGGTAAAATCCAACCATACCCGTGGTCATGGCAGAAACTGGTCCGTAATTTTGAGCGATATCCAACCTTGCATTCACGAAACCGGTTTTGGATGGATGCGTTTTTCTATCTTACCCATCCGATCAAGTTTATCCGCCACAAACTACCCGGAATTGCCCGGTTGTTTGGAATCAAAAAGCCTTTGGAAGACGATGAGTAGGGATCAAGAAAGAGATATGGAATGCCTCGCATTGGAATGAACCCATCCCGCAACCGCGATTCAGGATACAAGCCCTCCAGGGTGACTCTGGCGGTATTGACCCATGTGCCCAATGAAGACGGTTATTTCGAACATCGCTTTGACGTACTGCGATTGTGCATCGAGAGTCTGATTCACAATACGGAACCTGCCTGTGACTTGATGGTATTTGACAACGCCAGCAGTCCGCAGGTGGTTGAGTATCTGAACAAATTACGAGATGCGGATCAGATCCAATACCTGTTCCTGTCCAGCCGGAACATCGGCAAGGTGGATGCGCTTCAGATGATTTTCAAATCTGCTCCCGGTGAGATAGTGGCATATACAGATGATGACATCTTCTTCCTGCCGGGCTGGTTGGATGCCCATCTGCGGATACTGGAAACCTTCCCGAAGGTGGGTATGGTAACTGGCTTTTATATCCGATCTCAATTAAATTGGAGTGTTCAGTCCACCTTGGACTTCGCTCAACAACCGGGCGTGGAGACATCCTGCGGGGTGCTCTGGGACCGCAAGTGGGAAGAACATTACATTGAAAACATGGGTCGCACCTGGGAAAAGTATGATGAAGAGACCCGTGGACTGCAGGATACTCAATTTACCTATCAGGGAGTTACCGCCCTGGCTTCCGCCGGGCACCACCAATTTGTGGCGTACACCGATGTAATTCGGCAGGCGTTACCCGATGGCTGGACCGGTCGCTTGATGGGGAAGATGCGCGAATTGGATGACGCGATCGACAAGGCTGGTTATCTACGTCTGAACACACCCCAGCCTGTCACCCGTTTGCTTGGTAATGTGGTCAGTGCTGAAACGGCAGAACTAACAACATCCTTTGGAATGGAAGCGAAAGCGGGCAGCATGGCAAAATCGAGCGGGTGGATACAGAAGATTGCCCACACCAGCCTGGTTAATGGCCTTGCGAGAAAAATCTATAACGGTTTGTACAAGATCATTAACGCCTGAGGGAGTCTGGATGGCAGAGTCATTTTTAGTACGCATCAAAAAAGCGGCCAGGATACTGATCAAAGGGGCTCCGGCTTCTAGGCAAACCCGCAATTCCATTCCGGCGATCACCGCTGAAGAAGTGGCAGATGCGCGGGCATTTTTCCCTCGGGATAAATTCTTCATCTTTGGTCACGCCCGTTCAGGCACAACGCTACTGGCACGACTTGATTCGACTGCATCCGGAAGTACATTGCAACTGGCAGGCACACTTCTTCACCCGCGCGCCCTTCCTGAAGGGATTGGTCAACGATGTCGAGGTGGAAAAGTGGCTGACCCATCACAGCAACCGCTGGAATCATGGTCGAGATCTATCTCCATTGGTGCTGCGCGGTGCGGCTGATCTGATCCTCGAGCGGGACGCCATGAAGGAAGGTAAACGGATTGTGGGCGATAAAAGCCCATCCAGCGTATTTCACGGCGAAGCCGTCCGAAACGTGGCGGCTGTCTATCCGGATGCCTTCATCATCAACATCGTGCGGGACGGACGCGACACCTCGTTATCCCACCGATTTCAGAGTTTCGTAGACCGGCAGGACCGTTTGACGCCGGAGGACAAACGAATCCGTGAAGATTTTATCCATGATCCGCAGCCGTACCTGAACGGTGAGAGATCGATCTTCACCGAAAAAGAAATGCGCCAGATCACCGGTTCCTGGGTACAGAACGTGAGTGAAACAGAAGCCGAAGGCAAACGGCTATATGCCGGGAAGTTCCACCACCTGCGTTACGAAGACCTGATGGCAACTCCCTGGGAAGAGATGTGCAAGATCTGGAAATTACTGGGGGTGAACGATATCCCGGTTGAGCTGGAAGAGAAGATCCGAGCCGAAATGAACGCCAACCCGGATGCGGATTGGCAAGCCGAAAAGAGCGGTGATCTGGCACGACTGATCCCCAAAGGGCAGCAGGGCAGTTGGCAAAAACTGTTCACCAATCGTGACAAGGTGATTTTTAAAGATGTGGCCGGCCAGTTGTTGATCGATTGGGGCTACGAGAAAGATCTGGAATGGTAAGGTGAAATTCTTAATTGCGGGTCTCGGTTCGATCGGACGCAGGCATTTACGCAACCTGGTTTCCCTGGGCGAGCGGGATATTCTGCTTTATCGTACCCATCGAAGCACCATGCCGGAAGATGAGTTGAAAGGCTTCCCGGTAGAAACGGATCTGGCATCTGCCCTTGGGCACAAACCGGATGGTGTGATCGTCTCAAATCCGACATCCCTGCACCTGGATGTGGCCATTCCCGCTGCCTGGCAGGGGTGCCACCTGCTGTTGGAGAAACCTATTTCGCACTCTATGGATCGGATCGACGAATTCTCTCAAGCCGTGAAGGGATCGGGCAGTAAAGTGCTGATCGGATTCCAATTCCGGTTTCACCCCACTCTCCGCAAAGCCCGGGATCTGATGGCTGATGGTGCAATCGGACGGGTGGTGTCCTTCAAATCCAATTGGGGCGAGTACCTGCCCAACTGGCATCCCTGGGAAGATCACCGCTCCAGTTATGCCGCCCGGCAAGACCTGGGTGGCGGGGTGGTGTTGACACTATGTCATCCGCTTGATTATCTGCGTTGGATGCTCGGTGAAGTGGATTCACTCTGGGCATTCACGAGTCCAGCAGCAGAACTAGGTTCGGATGTGGATGCGGTGGCTGAGATCGGTTTGCATTTTCAATCCGGGGTGACCGGTACCGTCCACCTTGATTACTTGCAACGTCCGGGCAGCCATACCCTGGAAATTACCGGGACAGAAGGAATGCTTCGATGGGATAATGCCACAGCTGCCTTAAATATGTACAGGGCAAGTTCAGAAAAATGGGAGGAGTTCCTTCCGCCAACCGGATTCGAGCGAAATTGGTTGTTCGCTGAAGAAACCAAAGCCTTCCTGGCATTGATGCGGGGGGAGATCACCTCCCCCTGCACATTGGAGGACGGCATCCGTGCACTTGAATTAGCGCTGGCGGTCCATAGGTCAGCTGCGGAAGGAATCAAGATGAAATGGTGAAAAATCAGGACAAATTACCTTTACGGTAGGCCAAATTCGATAGGTTATAATCAATCGGTTACCGATTGGAAAAAATTACGGGTAAATACACCCGACCGAAAGAAAATATGAAAGAACAAGGAGCTTATTTACAATGGCAGTGACGACGACGGCGAAAATCATCGCCCCCTATGGTGGAAAACTGGTTAACCTGGTTGTGACCGGTGCGGAACGACAGGCATTGATTGAAAAAGCAAGCCACCTCCAATCCATCAAGATTTCTCCACGAAATCTGTGCGACCTGGAATTGCTGGCTACCGGCGCTTTCTCTCCCCTCGATAAGTTCATGGGTCACAAAGATTACGAACGGGTACTGGAAGAAATGCGTCTATCTGATGGCAGCCTGTTTCCCCTTCCGATCACCCTGACGGTGGACAAGGAAAACTATGATTCCCTGGGCGAAGAAGTGGTACTGCGCGACACCCAGAACAATCTGATCGCGATCATGAAGGTGGAAGAAGCTTTCCCGTATGACAAAGAAAAGGAAGCCCGACTGGCCTATGGTTCCACCAGACTCGAAACACCCGATGGTCTCAGAGATGGTTCGCTGGGGCAATCTGTGCATATCCGGTGAGCTGAAAGTCATTAATCTGCCCACCTATTATGATTTCAAAGAATTACGCCAGACACCTTCTGAAGTGCGGGCTCAGTTGGAGAAGATGGGTAACAGCAACGTGGTAGCCTTCCAGACCCGCAATCCGTTGCACCGCATCCACGAAGAACTGACCAAGCGTGCCGCAGCAGCCATTGGTGGCAGCCTACTCATCCACCCTGTAGTTGGCTTGACCAAACCCGGTGATGTAGACCATTACACCCGTGTTCGCATTTATAAAGCGCTGGTGGAAAAGTACTACGATCCAAACAAAACCGCCCTCAGCCTGCTTCCTTTAGCCATGCGCATGGCTGGTCCCAAGGAAGCACTTTTACACGGTATTATCCGCCGCAACCACGGCGCCAACCATTTCATCATTGGACGCGACCATGCCGGTCCGGGCAACGATAGCTCTGGCAAACCCTTTTATGGTCCGTATGAGGCACAGGAACTGTTCAACAAGCATTCGAGCGAACTCGGTATGACAGCTGTTCCCTTCTATGAGCTGGTATACCTGCCCGACACGGAAGAATATGTGGAAGCGGACAAAATCCCTGCCGGAGCCAAGGTTTTGAACATCTCTGGTACGCAGGTTCGCGATGATTACCTGGCGAAGGGTAAGCTGCTCCCGGAATGGTTCACCCGCCCGGAGACAGCCCGCATTCTACGTCAGATGTACCCGCCCCGTCACAATATGGGTTTCTGCGTCTGGTTCACCGGACTTTCCGGTGCAGGTAAATCTGCCACTGCCGACGTGCTCACCACCTTATTGCTGCAATATGGCAAACAGATTACCCAACTGGATGGTGACGTCATCCGAACACACCTCTCCAAGGGTTTGGGTTTTTCAAAGGAAGACCGCGATACCAACATCCTTCGCATCGGTTTTGTGGCTGCCGAACTGGTTCGTCACAAAGGTGTGGTGACCTGTGCTGCCATCAGCCCCTACCGTGCCACCCGGGACGAATGCCGTAAAATGGTCGGCAGCGAACAATTTGTAGAAATATTTATGGATACGCCGATTGAGGTCTGTGAATCGCGTGATATCAAGGGGTTGTACGCCAAAGCGCGCCGCGGTGAGCTGAAAGGCTTCACCGGTGTGGATGATCCCTATGAAGAGCCCATCAATCCGGAAATTACGCTGAAGACAGTTGGTATCACTCCGGAAGAGAACGCCCGCATTATCATTAAATTCCTGGAATCACGGGGATTCCTGACGCCTGATGGGTTGCCAGAATAACGAAAAAGAGATCTGAGAGAAAGAGATCGCAATGAGTGGAGGGACGGGGAAGCTTCGAGGCTATGATCGAAAAACCCGCCCCTCTTATCATCTGAATCAGATGAGGTGCCAATGACACGCATACAGGATAAGTTTGATCTCAAGGGAAAGTCAGCCATAGTCACCGGTGGAATAGGCTTATTGGGCAAAGAGTTTTGTCGTACGCTTGCCGAGGCAGGCGCATCAGTACTGGTTGCTGACCTAAATGGTGATGTGGCCGACGACTACTCTGCCGCGTTACGAAATCTGGGCTTTGACGCCGGATTTGCCCGGGTCAACGTCACCGATCCCGAATCCGTTCAGGCGATGGTGGACACTGCCGTCGATCTATTCGGCGGGTTGGATATACTCGTCAATAGCGCTGCCATGGACCCTAAGTTTGACAACACCCAGGCAGATCAGCATCGCGGTACTTTCGAAGATTATCCCCTAGAGCAATGGCAGCAGGCGATCGATGTGAACCTGACCGGCATGTTCCTGTGCTGCCAGTCGGCTGCCCGCGAAATGGTTAAGAAAAATAGGGGCTCCATCGTTAATATCTGCTCCACCTATGGACTGGTTGGACCAGACCAGCGGATCTATGTCCGTCCTGGAGAACCCCGGCGCGTGAAGCCGGTCTATTACTCGGTGACCAAAGCCGGTGTGTTGGGATTAGTACATTATCTTGCAACCTATTATGCGGGAACGGCGATCCGAGCCAATGCCCTAACCCCAGGTGGGGTATTCAATAACCATGATGAATTGTTCGTGAAGAACTATTCTGCCCATACTGTGTTGGGGCGCATGGCTCAACTGGATGAAATGAATGGCGCCCTACTCTTCCTTGCATCAGATGCGTCATCCTATATGACCGGTTCTAATGTTGTCGTGGATGGAGGTTGGACGGCATGGTAGATCGACCTGAAGTATTAGCAATCATACCGGCACGCGGAGGGTCCAAGGGGATTCCGCGCAAGAACATTAAAAACTTCGCCAGCCATCCACTAGTTGCCTGGAGTATCGCGGCCGCAAAACAGGCTGGACTGGTTACCCGTGTGATCGTCTCTACCGATGATGAGGAGATTGCCACGGTGAGTCGATTGCATGGCGCAGAGGTTCCATTCCTTCGCCCCGCAGACCTGGCGACCGACCTGGCTGTTGATTATCCCTTATTCAAACATGCCCTTGATTGGCTGAAAGAAAACGAGGATTATTCGCCTGAGATCGTGGTGCAATTGCGTCCAACATCACCAATTCGTCCAAAGGGGATGGTCGACCAGGCTGTGCAGACCCTCTTCAATCATTCAGATGCCGATTCCGTTCGTGGTGTGGTTCCTTCAGGGCAAAACCCTTACAAGATGTGGCAAATTGAATCCGATCGATTGATCCCCTTGTTAAAAGTTAAAGGGATCGCGGAGCCTTACAACTCACCCCGCCAGAATTTACCCCCAACCTACTGGCAAACCGGACACATTGATGCGATCCGAACCAGCACCATTTTGGAGAAGAAGTCTCTTTCGGGCGATTTGATATTACCGTTGATGATCGAACCCGCGTTTACGGTGGATATCGATTCACTACGGGACTGGAGTCGGGCTGAATGGCTGGTCTGGCATAGTGGTTTGGATATGGTTTTCCCTGGAAAACCTCCCCGCCCCTTCCCCAAAGTGGTGAAGATGATTGTGATGGATTTTGACGGCGTTTTGACCGATAACCGGGTCTGGGTCGACGAAAACGGGAAAGAAGCCGTGGCGGCTTATCGATCTGACAGCCTGGGATTAGCTTTATTAAGAGGGCGGGCGCGAATAGAACCGCTGGTCATTTCGAAAGAAACAAATCCGGTTGTAACCAGGCGCTGCCAGAAGATGAATATTCCGGTGATACAGGGAATTGACCAGAAAGCGGAAGCTTTAGCGAAGGTCCTACATGAGAGAGGGATCGACCCAAAGCAGGTGATCTATATTGGTAATGATGTGAATGACCTGGAATGTTTCCCGATAGTTGGTTATGCCATCGCCCCGGCAGACGCGGAAAAAGAGGTGTTGATGTCCGCAGACCTGGTCTTGTCCCGGCGGGGAGGGCAGGGAGCGGTGAGGGAAGTCTGCGATATGTTGATGGAACTCTATGGCGGCAAGTAACCTGCTCAGCCCGAACTTTTACACGACTCATAGTACAATAGACCAGCTAATACCGATTGATATGGATAAAAAGCATTGCGATTTATCATTTCGACCAGATCTGAAGGAATCGCAAACATTCAGCGAGGTGGAATGACACGGAAAATTACTATTGGCAATGTGGTTGTTGGTGATGGATACCCCACCTATTTTGTGGCAGAAATTGGGATCAATCACAACGGCGATCTGGATATTGCCAAACAAATGATCGATATCGCCCAGAGGAACGGTGCTAATGCGGTAAAGTTCCAGAAACGAACCCCGGAGCTTTGCGTCCCGCCTGAGCAACGCGAACAGATGAGAGACACACCCTGGGGTTATATTTCCTATCTCGAATATCGGTACAAAGTCGAATTTAACGAAGAACAATACACCGAAATAGACAGGTACTGCCGTAAAGCTGGCATTGCCTGGTTCTCCTCGGTATGGGATATCCCTTCGGTGGATTTTCTGGAAAAGTTCAACCCGGTTTGTTATAAAATTCCATCTGCCCAATTGACCGATCACGACCTCCTCAGAAAGGTCAAATCTCTTGGAAAACCCGTAATTTTATCCACTGGGATGTCTACCATGGAGCAAATTCGGGAAGCCGTGGACGTGGTTGGAACCGATCACCTGTTGATCACCCATACCACCAGCGCATACCCGTGTGAACCGGATGAATTAAACCTGCGAACAATTCAAACCCTGCGAAACACTTTTCCTGTTCCCATCGGCTACTCAGGGCACGAAGTGGGATTGATCCCCTCTGTTATCGCAACGGCTCTTGGCGCTTGTCTGATTGAACGGCATATCACACTCGACCGCGCCATGTGGGGTACAGACCAGGCAGCTTCTGTAGAGCCGGGTGGGATCGAACGATTGGTGAAGTATTTACGTGTCACTGAGCAAGCTCTCGGCGATGGCGTTAAGCGAATTTACGAATCAGAAAAATCTTCGTTGAAAAAACTTCGAAGATATCAATAACCGTTGGAGGTATTCATGCATCCTTTCACAACCATTTCCGGAATAATCCTGGCTTATCTTGACCCGGGCTCGGGCAGTTATTTGATTCAAATCCTCATTGCCGCTTTGCTCGGCGGTGGTTTTGCGATAAAAGCATTCTGGAAACAGATCAGCGCTTTCTTTCGAAAACTATTTAAGAAACCGGCAGTAACAGAGGAAGAGTCCAAGGATGAGCAGCCCCAATAAAGTTGCCGCTTCCTTTCGCGATCCCAGCGGATTCATGTTCCGCCGTGACGGAGTACTGTACCGACAGGTAAACCAGCATTATCGTACTCAGTATGACTTGCTGATATCTTCCGGGTTGCTCGAGTCGCTCTGGAAACAGGGATTGCTCGTAGCATCCGAGGAGGTTGATGTTCCACCGTTGAACCCGGAGATCGCCTATAAAATCCTCAAACCGTGGGAGCTGCCATTCATTTCCTATCCGTATGAGTGGAGTTTTTCGCAATTGAAAGATGCCGCCCTCGGCACTCTGCAAATTCAAAAGCAGGCATTTGAGAAGGGGTTGGCACTCAAAGACGCTTCGGCTTACAACATCCAGTTTTATAATGGCAAAGCGGTTCTGATCGATACCCTTTCTTTTGAACCGTATCAAGCTGGCGAACCATGGGTGGCTTACCGGCAATTCTGCCAGCATTTCCTGGCTCCCCTGGCGTTGATGGCTTTAACCGATGTACGATTATCGCAACTGTTGCGGGTGTACATAGATGGGATCCCGTTGGATCTGGCGAGCAAACTACTTCCAGGGAGCACCAAATTTAATCTGGGCCTCAACCTGCATATTCATACCCATGCCGCCGCACAATTGAAGTACGCGGATGACACCTCCGCGAAAAAACAAAATCGCGGACAGATGAACAAGAATGCCTTCCTGGGTTTGATCGATTCGCTCGAGTCAACTATCAAAGGACTGACATTAAAGGGTGTCAAGACCGAATGGGCAGATTACTATACCGCAACCAATTACACCGAAGGCTCTTTGGAAGAAAAGCGCGAGTTGGTAGGAAAGTTCATAGATCAGGCATCGCCAAACACCCTGTGGGACCTCGGTGCGAATACCGGCTACTTCAGCCGGGTTGCTTCAGATAAAGGTATTTATTCTGTTGCCTTTGATATCGATCCGCTGGCTGTAGAACAAGCCTGGCAGGATGTGAAGCTGAAGAAAGAGAAAAACCTGTTGCCATTGGTACTGGATTTAACCAATCCAAGTCCGGCAATTGGTTGGTCTAATCAGGAAAGATCATCCTTTATGGAGCGCGGTCCGGTGGACTGTGTGATGGCGTTGGCTTTGATCCATCATCTAGCCATTTCGAATAATGTCCCTCTGGTTACGCTGGCAGAATTTTTCGCAGCTTCAGGGAAATGGCTCGTAATCGAGTTCGTCCCCAAAGAGGATTCGCAGGTCCAGCGGTTACTTTCAACCAGAGAAGATATATTCCCCGATTACCATCCTGAGGGATTTGAAAAGGCGTTTGGAACTTGCTTCCATCAACGCGCGAAAGAGCCAATTCCTGGTTCTAAAAGACTGTTATATCTTCTGGAAAGAAAATAATGCAAGGAAATACAACCAGGCGGATGATCGTATTTCATCCGATCCTGTTTGCTCTCTACCCGCCAATTGCTTTACTGGCTAATAACATCCTGCAAATCAGACCGGTGGATGCCCTCCGGTCTATTTTAGTTTTTCTCGTCCTGGGTGGGCTGGTTTATTTACTGAGCTGGCTTGTTTCAAGGAACTGGCAAAAAGCGGGTATCCTCAGCTCGATATTGCTCATATCATTTTCTGCTTATGGACAGGTCTACAATGCGCTCGAGAAACTGAACAGCGGCGGATTTGAGTTAGGACGGCATCGTTTCCTGGCTCCGGTCTGGATACTGATCAGCGCCATTCTATTTTTCCTTGTGTACAGATCCAAAAGCAATTTGGTATCTACCAATCAGGTCGTTAATATTATCTCTGCGATTCTGATCGGGTTGCCGGTGGTGCAGCTTGGAGCAAATGCCTGGTCGACCTACCAAAACACACGGGCAAATGAACAGGCTATTTCGCAAATCACACATGGGGTAAGCCAGGGAAATCTGGTAAAACCGGATGTGTATTACATCATCCTGGATATGTATGGTCGCGACGATATCCTGGAAGAAAAATTTAAATTTGATAACTCGAAATTTCTATCAGATCTGGAGGATTTGGGTTTTTATATTGGGCGATGCAGTATGTCCAACTACAATATGACTGAACTCTCTCTTGCTTCATCCTTCAATATGAATTATCTGCAAGAGCTGGGAAGCCAATATCAGGCGGGCAATCGGGATAGATCTGGCCTTCCTTCGCTGATACATCAGAGCGCGGTTCGACATATTTTCGAGGAAATGGGATACCGGCTCATTAATTTTGAGACCGGGTTTAGTTTTACCGAAATCAGGGATGCAGATGAGTTCTTGTCCCCGTCTTACCATGAATTGGATGCGAACCAGAAAATCGTTCATATCAATGCATTCGAGTCGATGCTGGTTCGAACGACCGCTATTTCGGCAATTCTGGATGCTCAGACAAAATGGTTTCATCCTGTCGCAGACGCATTGGATACCCGGAAGGCGCATGTGATCCGCGAGCTGTTCGTGCTTGATAAACTCCCTACCCTGGCTGATGAAACTAGTCCGAAATTTGTGTATGCCCACATCTTGATTCCTCATCCGCCGTTCGTATTTAGCCGGAGTGGGGTGAACATCAATTTTCCTGGTAATGACGGCGCGACACCAGTTGGACCGACCCCCAAAGACTATGCGGTTGGCTACCGGAATCAGTTGGATTATATAAATGAACGGATCATTCCAATCTTGAAGGAAATTCAAGCGAACTCGAAAGTTCCTCCAATCATCATTCTTCAGGGGGATCATGGTGTTGATCCAAAGCGGTCATTCATCCTGAATGCGTATTATCTGCCAAGTGGTGGGTCATCCGAGTTGTATCCAACAATTACACCGGTGAATTCATTTCGAACCATCCTCAATTATTATTTCCAGGGAGATTACGAACGCTTAACCGATATTAATTACGCATCTAAAGATTCGACTCCTTTTGATTTTAATGTGGTGAAAGATCATCGGGTCTGTAAGTAAAGGGATTATGGCGCTCAAATCGATTTCGAACTACACAAAAAGAATTCAATCCAGTCTGGCGCGGATGCGTAACGATGAAACGATTCGAGCCATGGCAAAAGCAGTCGGTTCTAACTCAAAAAATCAAAACGGTTTGAAGCCTGTCATTTTCTTTAATGCATCCACCCGTTTGAGCGGGTTGAGTTTGAACGCCGCATTTTCTCTTCTAACTGCCTGGGGTTTACAACTTGCCGGCTATCCTGTGGTTCATATGGTTTGCCAAAAAGGGATGAGCCGGTGCGTATTAGGCACAAACCGCGACCAGGTGCATCAACCGCTGCCATGCGAACAATGTATCCGCCATTCGCAGGCGGAATATGATCATGCCAACGTGTACTGGTTTCAGTACCAGGTCGATGAGGTTCTCCGTGACCTGATCGACGGGTTATCAGTAGACGCCATGGCGAAGGTGAAATATCAGGATATCCCTTTGGGGGAGATTGTCCTGCCGGCACTTCGATGGGAGTTAAGACGCCATCATTTGAATGATGACGAATCAACCCGCTTCCTCTATCGGGAATTTATTCTGTCGGCATGGAATGTAGGCCGGGAGTTCCTGACGCTGTTGGGTCAGGTTGAGCCATCCCTGGTTATCGTATTCAATGGGCAATTTTTCCCGGAAGCGATGGTCCGCTATCTGGCCATTCAACGGGGCATCCGGGTGATCACACATGAAGTCGGGATGCTGCCTTTTTCCGGATTCTTTACCGACGGAGAAGCAACCGCTTACCCGATGGATATTCCATCCACTTTTCAGCTCACTGAGAAGATGGATCTGCAGTTGGATTCATACTTATCAGCTCGATTTAAGGGTGATTTTAAGATGGCTGGCATCCAATTCTGGCAGGGAATGCGCGGATTGGACCTAAAATTCCTCGATAAGGCAGCAGGCTTCAGTCAAATAGTCCCCATCTTTACAAATGTGATCTTCGATACCAGCCAGCCTCATTCGAATACCCTTTTTCCGGAGATGTTTACCTGGCTCGACCTTGTACATGAGGTAATTCAACGGCACCCTGAGACATTGTTTGTCATCCGCGCCCATCCGGATGAGCTTCGACCGGGGAGCGCCAAACAAAGTCGTGAGACGGTCAGGGATTGGGTAAAACAGAATCAGGTTGATAGACTAGCCAATGTCATTTTTGTCGATGCGGTGGAATATCTCAGTTCTTATGAGCTGATCCTTAAATCCAAGTTCGTCCTGGTTTACAATTCCAGTATTGGATTGGAAGCATCCATTCTGGGAGCAACGGTGTTGGCGGCGGGTAGATCGCGTTACACCAATTACTCGACCGTCCATTATCCTGAGAATTCAATCGATTACTTCGCCCTCCTGGAAAAGTTACTGACTACGAATAAGGTCAAGGCTCCTGCCGGGCATCGGGATAACGCCAGGCGATTTTTATACTACCAACTGTATAAGACCGCCCTGCCTTTTGGAGAATTCCTGGCCGAATCACATCGACCCGGATTGGTTTTAATGAATAAGTTTGAGGTGGATAGATTGAAGCCTGAAAAATCCATTGCCATCCGAACAATTTTGAATGGCATCCAGAAGCAGTTGCCCTTTATTCTGAATGACGAATGAAAACATCACTTGAAGTTAAATACCGATTAAAGCTGGCTCGCTGGCAGTTGCGAAGGGCACAGGTCGCCGCGCAATGGGGCAACGATACCCTGCGCCACATGCCGGTTGTGATCGGTAATTCGATGCCGAAATCCGGTTCCCATTTGATCATTCAGATTCTTGAGGGCTTGACAGGTTTGGGACCATTTGTCAATCCGGGTATGCCTCCGTTGAACCGCAACCAGGAAAACCAGAATCTCCCACCGGAAGAGATCCTGAAAAATATCGCCCGACTCAAACCTGGTGACATCGGATATTGTTATCTCAAGGCCGAAGAACCTTATCTGTCTGAATTGACCCACCCCGGTAGAGCGACTATTTTTGTGTATCGCGACCCGAGGGATATGATTGTCTCGCACGTCTTCTATGCAACCGAAATGCACCCCGGCCATTCCATGCATAAGTACTACACGGAAGAGCTTGGTTCGATGGAAGAAAGGATCAATGCGGCGATTCAGGGTGTTACAAATCCGGCTAATCCACTTACACCAGTATATGACAAATACCAGCAGTATCTGGGATGGCTGGATCAACCAGGCGTTCTAGCCATGCGGTTTGAGGCATTGATCCTCGACCGGGAGAAAGCTTTGAAGCAGATCCTTACTTATCTGAAGGAGAATGGATTTGAACCAGTAAAGGGTGAAGCTAACGCCGTTCAGGTATTAACAAAAGCCATCCAGCCAAAGCGGTCAGGCACATTCAGAAAAGGACAACCAGGGAACTGGCGGGAACATTTTACAAAAGAAAATATTGAAAACTTTAAAATATATACGGGTGATCTGCTCGTGAAACTTGGTTATGAAAAGGATGGGAATTGGTAAACTGATGGCTGTATCCATGAAGACTGCCCTGGTTAATCATCTGAAACAAGACCGCCATTTCATGCGCAGGTTCGTTCAACAGGTGCGCTACCATTCGCTAACCCTGAATAACGCTCCGGTATTGTTTGCCAATTCATTTCCCAAAAGTGGCACGCATTTGCTGACACAAATCCTGGAAGGGTTTGTTCAAATCGGTCCGGCCGTACAAAGCGGATTACCTGCAATCGTGATGTACGAAGGAGAGACTGGGCGGGAACGATCGATCAGTGAAATTGTGAAGGATTTGCGACAATTATTCCATGGCGATATCGCGTACGGACATCTGCATGCGTTACCTGAGATCACGGATAAATTAACTTCGCCTTTATTCGCGACCATGTTTATTTTGCGCGACCCGAGAGATATCGTGGTTTCACACGTTCACTACGTAACAGAGATGGAACCCAAGCATGTTCACCATGATTATTATGCAAACACCCTCAAGACATTTGAGGATAGACTCAAGACGAGCATCCTGGGTCGGCCTGATGCTGCGAATCCCTTCCCGGATATTGCAGGTCGGTTTGCCCCCTTCACGGGATGGATCAACAACCCTAATGTGTTTACAATCAAATATGAAGACCTCCTTGGAAACAGAGAGCAAACCATCGGGCAAATGGTTGAATTTGCCACAGTAAGAGGGTTTCCCATCTGCGTTGCCAAGGATGAAGCAGTTCAATTATTAATGACTCATATCAATCCACAAAAATCCCCCACTTTTCGGTCCGGAAAGACAGGCGGATGGCGCGCCTCTTTTACTCCTGAGATCACACGCCTCTTCAAAGAGACCGGCGGTAACTTACTTATCCAACTGGGCTACGAGACAAATAACGACTGGTGAATCCATCCCCCATGAAAAAACGCATTTTCCTTCATCTGCCTGAAATAATACTCGCTATCCTGATCCTCGGCGCCGCGTTTTATATCGCTTTTATCACTCCATCCAGTCTGGTAAATTGGTACAACAATGATGATGGATTCTTCTATTTTAAAGTAGCCCAGAATATAGCCGCGGGGAATGGGGTTACATTTGATGGCATCAACCCGACCAATGGATTCCATCCCCTCTGGATGTTAATCTGTATTCCCATTTTTGCCATTCGGGGAGATTTGCTCATACCCCTGCGTATCGTGGTACTTCTTTTCGGAATCTTTCAATTAATTACCGCCATCATTCTTTTGAAGGTCATTTCACAGCGGGTCAGCCGCTGGCTTGGATTGCTATTAACCATCAGCTTTGTATTTTCATGGACGGTATTCAACAATACATTCACAGGAGGGTTGGAATCAGCTTTAAGCATGCTGATGACAGTGGTGACCTGGAAGCTTGCAATTCAATTTCATTCCGGGGAGAAACGTACGCTCCGGCTGCTATTTTGGGTCGGGGTGGCAGCTGCGTTGACGATCCTTAGCCGGCTGGACAACTTTATCTTAATTGGATTTCTTGGAATCTGGTTAGTTTTTGACCGGAGAGAGGATTCGTCTTTTCTCTTGTTGGATATGTTTGTTCCGGTGATTTTGGTTGTGGTTGTAAGCATCCAACGAATCGGTTACAACCTATCCCCAATTCAACTATTCATTTATCTCTTAGCTGGCACGATCATCCTTTTTGGTACGGCTTTCCTGTATCTATTCGGATTTTACAGCTTTCAACCGCTCCGGATGCCCATCTCGAATTGGTATCTTCGTGGAGCAGCTGCCGGTACGATCAGTGCAGCAGTGGCCGGTGGATTGATCTATATTCTAGGCAGGCAGGGTGTATTTTTTCTATTTCCCCGATCCATCCTATTGATCACTATCGTTGGATGGATACTCTACGCCGCGTTGATCCGGACCTGGTTGGCTCGCCGTGTTTTTGGTACGAGAGAACAAAGTCAAATTCCCCGAAAGTTGTTATTTACTCGTATTGGGAAGTGGATCATAAAGCCTGTAGCGTTCCTGGTTCCGGTGATCGTATTGGTAGGGGCATACATGGTCTGGAGCCAGATCAATTTTCACACAGTCATGCCCGTTAGCGGGCAGATCAAACAATGGTGGGGCACGCTGGAAGTAACTACCTATGGCTCACCGATCCATTCTCTGGCTGGAGTACAAAACTATTTATTCAGTCATGATTCTCCGTTTGATATTTTGTATAAGATCATGTACAGCCATAACATCCCCATTTAAAATGAATCAGTTCCCGGAAAGCACAGCGTCCTGGCTTATGTTACTCGGGGGATATCTTATCTTATTTGTTTACGAACAGAGGAAACCGGTCGCAGCCTGGTGGGATCGCCTGGCGCTGCTCCCGATACTGCTCGCGACCGTGTACCGGGTATTGTATTTTTACGTGTCAGGTTATGTCCATATGCGTTCCTGGTATTGGACCATTGAATCTTTCTTGATTTTCCTCTTGATCCTTGTCGTATTTCTGGACTGGTACGAGATGTATCCAGAATCAAGGGGGATTAAGGGAATCATTTTCGCCATTACTTCAATTGCTGCGATTTTTGTCACGGTTACCACGATGAGGAATATTTACAATACATATCCTCCGTTACGTAGTGGGGCAGATCCCGAAACATATCTTGTCATACCACGTATGGTCGAGAGCTTCACCCCGCCTGGAGCTGTGATCGGGACACCCGGTGGAGGAACGCTTGCTTACTTCGTACAAGATCGAAAGATCATGAACCTGGACGGTTTGATGAATAGCAAGGAATATTTTGATGCATTAAAACAGCGAAATACCCACCCGATCCTGAAACGGATGAAAATGGAGTACGTTTTTGCCAACCAGTACGCCATTCTGGCAAGCCCGCCCTACAATCAGATCTTTGATGGATGTCTTGCACCCTTGTATCAGGTGTTTGGCAAGATGTTGTTTTCGTATACCTGCGATTGATCTCAAAGGATGAGTAAAACATCATTGAAAGCGGTATAAAGGACAGATGAAAAAATTCCCCTGGTTTGTTCTCTGCATTGCCTTATACCCGATCGCGGCATTGTATAGTTCAAATATAACGGAAGTGAACGTATTGAACCTGATACGTCCGGTTTTGTTCTATCTTATCTTCACTTTGGTTCTTTGGGGTATTCTTCGAATTGTGCTGAAAGATTCAATCCGGGCAGGATTTATCGCTGCCCTGATAATCATCTTGTTCTCATCATATGGGATCATTTACAACTTGATCAAGGGAGTCGAATTAAGCGGGGTTATTCTTGGTCGCCATCGAATCTTAGCACCACTTATCTTTCTCCTGTTTGGATCGATCATCTGGTGGGTGATTGCACAAAAAAAGGATAGATTGGGATCATGGGTTTTTTATGGAAATATCATCGCGATAGTTCTATTGGTGATGCCTATCACACAGGTGGTGTTTCATGCGGATAAGATCAAACTTCCTCCAAAACAGCAACTCAATTTACCTTCAGCCCCCGTAAACGCCAATGCGACAACCTTACCAGACGTATACTACTTTCTTTTGGACAGCTATAGCAGGGAAGATTATATTAAGGAATACCTCAAGTATGACAACAGTCCTTTCCTGAATGAAATACGAGGTATGGGATTCTTTGTTGCAGATTGCAGCTTGAGTAATTACAGTGCCACACGACTATCTCTGGCAAGTTCATTGAACATGGATTACCTTGACAAGCTGAGTAATGAAATTGTTCCAGAAAATAAAGATGAGACGATCTTGGATTCATATATCCTGAATAGCAAGGTGGTGGAAAAATTCCGTGAGAAGGGGTACCAGATCGTGGCATTCGAAACTGGCTATCCTTTTACCGATATGGTAAACGCGGATATCCATTTTTCCGTAATATCGAAACCATATTTCGCTCCCTATCTAACCGCTTTTGAAGTACTCGCAGTAGAGAACACCATAGTTTCGGCGCTGAAGGGAAATCAGGATTTCGCTCGAGCCCTTGGGATCGGTTTCGAATTCAGCGATAAATTCCAACGCCAGAAATTTATTATTTCAAAAATCCCTTCCATCCCCACCATTCCCGGACCCAAATTTGTTTTTATCCACCTGGTAACAACCCATCGACCTTACATCTTCAATCCAGACGGTTCACCGATCGTCGATAAGAATTATTATTTGTATGAAGGATTTCCAGCCAACACCGAATATCTGATTGACGGGTACCAGCGGGTCTTGCAGTATACCAATTCGGAACTTCTGCCTGTCTTGAAATCGATCATAGCTAGACAGCAAACAAGAAACCTGTGATCATATTACAGGGAGACCATGGGGTACTGGCTCCGGGACGAAACTCGATACTGTTGTCAATATATGGGTTATCCAATCCCAATTCTCTCCCATCCGATCTATCACCGGTAAATATTTTTCCGGTTGTTTTTAATGACCTTTTTAAGAGTGAGATTCCGTTGCATCCAAACCACTATGCGTCATCCAACATCAATAAGGATCCATTCTTGTTTACCACACTTGATGCATCGGCTCCCTGTAGAATTCAATAAATGAAGACAACCCTGCTCAAATCGACAGATTGTAACCAAAATGTCTGATACCCCTTCCTGTTCCATTGTTATTCGAGCCCACAATGAAGAGAAGCATATTGACCGCCTTCTTCAGGGGATCACCCATCAGAGTGTACAACCGATCGAGATCATTCTGGTCGATTCGGGTTCCACAGATAGGACGATTGAGATTGCCAGCAGCTACCCGATCAAACTGGTCCAAATAAACCCGGCTGATTTTACTTTTGGGCGTTCCCTGAACCTGGGCATTTCCCAGGCAAGTGGAGAGCTGGTGGTTTTTGCCAGCGCTCATGTCTACCCGGTCTACCCCGATTGGTTGGAGGTTCTTCTGAGGCCGTTCGAGAATCCGAATGTTGGGCTGTCTTATGGAAAACAGCGCGGAAACAGCCAGAGTAAATTCGCGGAACACCAGATATTCAAACAATGGTTCCCCGATGTATACAACCCTGTCCAGGCACATCCATTCTGCAACAATGCAAATGCAGCCATTCGTAAGTCATTATGGGAAACCAATCCATTTGATGAGATGTTACCCGGATTGGAAGATCTGGATTGGGCAAATCGGATTTATCAGCAGGGAAAACTGATCCAATATGTCCCCGAGGCGGAGATCATTCATGTCCATGACGAATCTCCGCGCGGAGTGATGAACCGATACCTTCGGGAAGGTATGGCATTCAAACGGATCTTCCCCCAGGAGAAATTTGGTCTCCGGGATTTCTTTCGATTACTCTGGGTCAATATCTGGCATGATTACAAAGAAGCAAGGAACCAGGATCTATTGGCTAAAGTCTGGCAAGAGATCATCTGGTTTCGATTTATGCAGTTTTGGGGAACCTACCAGGGATATAACCAATCCGGTCCATTGACGCTTCAATTGAGACAACGATTCTATTATCCAAACCAGCAGATATCCCGGGCTGAGGGCCAACCCCGAAAGATCGCACCGATTCAGTATAATAAAGAAAACCATTGAAGGGGTCTGCCATGTCTCAACCACAAATTGCTGCATTAGTGCCGATGCGTCACCACTCTCAACGGGTGCCCGGAAAGAATTACCGCGAGATGGCGGGAAAGCCACTCTTCGCTCATATCGTAGAAACCCTACTAAAAGTGCCGGAAATTCAGCAAGTAGTCGTGGATACAGACAGTCCTGTCATTCTGGAATCACTGGAACGGGATTTTCCCACGGTTATCCGCTTACACCGACCAGACCACCTTCGGGCAGACACGATTCCAATGAACGAAATACTGCTTTTTGATACCCAAAGTGTGAAAGCCGATTTTTATCTGCAAACTCATTCAACGAATCCGCTTCTTTCTGCAGCCACGATCTCAAACGGCATCCGAAGATTTTTGGCTAAATACCCCGCTTATGATTCGATGTTTAGTGTTACAAGGCGTCAGGTCCGATTCTGGGACCAGCTGGGTCGACCGATCAATCACAACCCGGCGGTATTGATCCAAACCCAGGACCTACCACCCGTCTACGAGGAAAATTCCTGCATGTATCTCTTTACTCGGGAGAGCCTGGAGTTAAAGAGGAATCGGGTGGGAGAGCGCCCCATGATGTTTGAGATCACACCGGAAGAAGCCTGGGATGTGGATGAGGAAACCGATTTCCGGATGGCGGAGCTGATGTTGTCCTTGCGAAAATAATTCTTCGGTGAGAGAATTTACAATCTTCAATAAAAGCCGATAAGTAAAATTCCTTGGTTTTATACTTATTACGTGGGAATGAAAAGCGAACTCGAGTGATCAAATTAAAGAATTCATTTAAGACTTCTACAATCTATCCATTTATCATCAGCCTTTATCCACCTCTGGCTTTGTTCGCTGCGAATCAGGGGCAGATCGGTTTTGATAAAGTATTCCTCCCGATCTTATTTTCTATTGGATTTGCAATCCTTGCTTATACGGTCTTCTATCTCGTTACCCGGAAGACGGATAAAGCTGCATTGCTAACGATCGCCCTGGAGTTATTCTTTTTCTCCTATGGACATATCTACACCCTGGTCGAAGGATCAAGCCTCGGCGGGATCCTCATTGGCAGGCATCGATTTCTTTTCCCGCTCTGGCTGGTGATTCTCGTCATCGTTTTGTGGTTGATTCTGCGTGGCAGGCAGGTTCAATCCTCTATTGGACAGGTGATCACCTTCGTAAGTGTGGTGTTGGTTCTCCTTCCAGTTGGCCAAATAATTTACCGACAATTGAACGCTCAAATTACGGTTAAAGCATTCACCGAAAAAGTGGAAGATATCTCAAGTACAACCCAGACAGCCGGATACTTGCCGGATATTTATTACATCATTTTAGATACCTACAGCAGAAGCGATATTCTTAAATCGGAATACCAGTATGATAATTCTGAGTTCCTGAACTATTTGAAGTCCAAAGGTTTTTACATCGCTGAATGCAGCAAGGCTAACTACAACCAGACAAACCTTTCCCTGTATCTATCCCTGAATATGGACTACCTCAAAGATCCTTCCAAGTTGGAAGTAACCAGCCTGGGTAAAGGGATCCGGCACAATCCCATCCGACAAATATTGAAGGGATTGGGATATAAAACGGTAGCATTCGAGACCGGTTATAACTTTACCGAATGGTTTGATGCGGATTACTACTTCATTCCCACCAGCGCGGCGCTTGGAACAAAATCAATTCTGAGCAGCTTGAGCAGTTTCGATACACTTTTCCTGCGCAGCACCATGTTGGCAACCATTGTGGATGCGAATATCCAGCAGGCGAACGACGCTGAGGAAACCTATCGTCGAACACTTACCCTTTTTACGTATGAAAAATTAAAAGAGGTTCCTGATATCAGTGGTCCCAAGTTGGTATTTGTTCACCTAAGCACTACGCATCCCCCCTTTGTTTTTGATCGCAATGGAGATCCAACCACTCTCGCATTCCATGTGATGAAACCGAGACAAGGTCAGGACGAATATTATAAAGGGTATAAGGACACCCTGATCTTTTCCGATAAGAAAATGCGTGAGATCGTTGACACGTTATTGGAAAAGTCTAAAAATCCGCCTGTTATCATCATTCAAGGCGATCACGGGGCTGAGCGAGCCGGCGAGAGCAAGTATTATGAGATCTTGAATGCCTACTATCTTCCCGGTGATGGAACCTCCAACTTGTATCCAACGATATCACCGGTAAATTCGTTTAGAATTGTATTGAATCAATATTTCGGTCAGCATTTTGACCTACTGCCTGATCAAAGCTATTCGTCCAAACCGGATAGATCGACCTATATGATTCCGGTTGAATGCCCGGCACAATAAGGATACCTATGAAGACAGTGTTACTATCCGCACCATACATGATCCCATTTGTGGAGAGATTCAAACCTGTTTTTCAGCATTATCAGGTTGAATTGATCATCCCGGAAGTGCACGAACGCTTATCCGAGAATGAACTCCTACAATATGCGGGAAAATTCGATGGCGTGTTGTGCGGCGATGATCGGTTTACCACCCGCGTGATTGAGGCTTGCGTTCCCCGGTTGAAAGTGATATCCAAGTGGGGAACAGGGATCGATTCGATCAATCACGCCAGCGCAACCAGGCTTGGGATCCAGGTGCGCAGAACGACCAATGCATTCACCATCCCAGTCTCAGACACCGTATTGGGATATATTCTATCTTTCGCACGCAAACTTCCGTGGATGGACCGGGAGATGAAACAGGGTGATTGGAGAGAAAATTCCGGGCAAAGCCTTACACGAATGCACGCTTGGAGTCATCGGTGTTGGAAATATTGGTAAAGCCGTTCTCCGAAAAGCACATGGATTTGATATGACCTTACTCGGGAATGATATCATCGAGATCGACCCTGATTTTCTATCCGCAGTATGGCGTGGAAATGACATCCCTTGAGGATCTGCTGGCAAGGTCCGATTTCGTGAGTATCAACTGTGACCTTAATCCCACCAGCTTTCACCTGATCAACAGCGAGAGGCTGGCGGCGGTAAAAACCGGAGCGGTCCTGATCAACACAGCACGCGGTTCCATCGTTGACGAGCCTGCCCTGATTGATGCGCTATTGAGCGGTCAATTGGGTGGAGCCGGTTTGGATGTTTTCGAAAACGAACCGCTTCCGCCGGAAAGCCCATTATTGAAGTTGGACCAGGTGTTAATTGCCCCTCATAACTCCAATTCAAGTCCGGCAGCCTGGGAGAAAGTACACTGGAATTCGATCCGAAACCTACTGGAAGGCTTAAAGATTCCCTGCTCGGATCTATCCAAATTCTACGAGTCTGGAGAAAACGTATGACACCACAGGTGATGACGGTCTTGATCACCGGCGCGTCCGGCGGCGTTGGCAGAGCAACGGTGAAATTGTTTTTCGAAAAGGGGTGGAAAGTCATCGGAGTCGATCGTTCCAAAATGGCGAACGACTTTCCCGATGCCGGTTTATTCATACAGGCGGATATATCCAACCCGGATGATATTAAACGGGTATACGACGACACCTATCATTTCAGCCATCACCTGAATGCCGTTGTGAATAATGCGGCTCTTCAGATCGCAAAACCTATCCTGCAGACCTCAGTTGAAGAATGGGATGCAGTGATGACGTCCAACCTCCGTTCGGTATTTCTCGGGGCGAAATTGGCGCATCCTCTACTGGTGAAGGCAGGGGGAGGTGCATTGGTGAACGTTTCATCGGTGCATGCCATTGCAACATCAGCCAATATCGCGGCATATGCAGCCAGCAAGGGCGGCTTACTCGCTCTCACCCGGGCAATGGCAATCGAATTTGCACCAGATAACATTCGTGTGAACGCCATCTTGCCCGGAGCGGTCGATACCCCGATGCTTCGAGCTGGACTTGAACGGGGACATCTGGATGGCGGATCCGTAATGGATCGATTGGAAAATCTGGCTCGAAAGACAGTGAACGGAAGGGTGGGGCAGCCGGCGGAAATCGCATCTGCCATCTTCTTCCTGGCAGACAATACCCAATCTTCATTTATGACCGGTCAGGCGTTGGTCGTGGATGGAGGCGCTACTGCCCGGCTGAGCACGGAATGACAACCCTGAAGCAACAATTGATCTCATTGATTCCCACCCCTTTAAAACCGGGAGTGAAATCATTTTATGATGGCATACGACGACTCCCGGACCTGCCGGGTGCTTATCTGCACCCCTGGCGGCGAGACAGCATCCAAAGGCTGAAAAGATATCACAACATCCACGCCGGGAAGCGTTGCTTTATCATCGGTAATGGTCCAAGCCTGAAACAAATGGACCTGTCTATCTTACGAAATGAGTTCACTTTTGGGATGAACCGTTTGTATATGGCATTCCCCGAGATGGGTTTTCAGACCACCTATTTTGTTTCCATGAATGACCTGGTCATAGAACAATGCGCGCAAGATTTTGCCGGTCTTCCGATGCCAAAATTCTTTTCCTGGCGATCGCGAAAGTGGATCACACCGGATGAACAAACCCAGTTCATCTATTCAACTTATACTGGTCCTGGATTTTCAAAAGATATCACAAAACGGGTTTGGGAAAGCGCGACCGTTACCTATGTGTCTTTACAGCTTGCCTACTACATGGGCTTTTCCACAGTGGTCCTGATCGGCGTCGATCATAATTTTGTGACCCAGGGCAAGCCGAATACCACGATCGTCTCGCAGGGTGATGATCCAAATCATTTCAACCCACAGTATTTTGGCAAGGGTTTTCGCTGGCAGTTGCCAGACCTGGAGACATCCGAATTGGGGTACCAGCTCGCCCGGGACACATTCCATGCGGATGGACGGAAAGTGCTTGATGCGACGGTGGGTGGCAAACTTACAATATTTCCAAAGGTAGAGTACCAAAGCCTATTCCCCGAACTATAATTTCACACATGGTATATCGACTACAATTAGTTTGATAATTCTATGGATCAGCAACCCCTTGTCAGTATTGTGATCAATTCATATAACCAGGCAGATTTCCTGGAGAAAACGATTCTATCTGTCTTGAATCAGAAATATGATCGAATGGAGATCCTGCTCGTGGATGGTGGATCTACAGATGAGAGCCTGGAGATTATCAAACGCTATCAAAACCGGTTTGCCTGGTGGGTGTCTGAAAAGGATAAGGGTCAGGCCGATGGGATCAATCACGGCCTGGCTCACGCAACCGGTGATCTGGTTGCCTGGTTGAATTCGGATGACATGTATATTCCGGGTGCTATAGCCAGTGCTGCGAATGCCTGGATGGCGAATCCAGAAACGGTAATGATCTACGGTGATGTGATCTCCGTAAATGAAAATGATTCTCCGATCCGCAGAATTCCATGCGGCGATTATCAACTGGCGGAATTGATGATGTTTAAGATCATAAATCAACCCGCTGTGTTCATGAACCGGAACGCATTGATACAGGCTGGTTTGCTTTCGCTAGACTACCACTTTTTACTGGATCATCACCTATGGCTGAGACTGGCTGGCCTTGGAAAACTGAAACACGTGCGGGAAGTCTGGGCTGCCGGTCGCTTCCACCCGGCTGCGAAGAATCTGGCTTCGGCCAGCCAGTTCGGACAGGAGGCGTACCAGATCGCCCGCTGGTTGGAAACCGATCCTGCCTACGCAAGTGAGTACCAATCCCTCAAAAAGAAAATCTGGGCAGGCGCCCATCGGATGAATGCCCGCTACTTATTGGATGCGGATCAACCCGCCAGGGCTTTCTCGGCGTACTGGAAGGGAATGTTGAGCAGTCCCGCCCTGGTATTGCCGGAATGGCATCGGATGGTCTATTGCCTGCTTGCCATGTTGGGTATGAGAAAATTAAAAGCGGTGTATCTGCATCTGCGTCGGAAATTGCAACCAGTCAAGCTCAATGAGTAGCGAACATATTGTGGAGAACCATTGACCGGTTATTTTAGTGAAAGACCATTATTTCATAAGGTGATCCTGCTTTTGATGCTCGTGGCAGGATTGGGTGTTCGCCTGTTGGATCTGACTGATCCGCCATTGGACATCCATCCCACCCGCCAATTGCATTCCGCCTTGATGGCACGGGGGATGTACTACTCGCAGATACAGGATGCTCCTGAGTGGATGGTCCGCACTGCCATTCAGCAGGGTAAGCGGGAAGCCGTCATAGAACCGCCCATCCTGGAGAGACTGACTGCCTGGGGTTACCATCTGACCGGCGGTGAGAATCTCTGGATCGCGCGATTGCTATCTTCTATATTCTGGGTGGCAGCAGGGCTGGCACTATACAGCCTGACAGCCTCGCTGGTGAATCCTGATGGTGGATTATTCTCACTGGGCGTCTATTTATTCAGCTCCTACGCGGTTCAGGCATCGCGAACATTCCAGCCGGACCCCCTGATGGTCAGCATGATCATCGTCTCATGGTGGGCTTTCTATCGGTGGAGGCAGAACAAGACGGTTGGTCCTGCTGTCGTTGCCGGGCTCATTACCGGTCTTACCATATTAATTAAGAACACCTCGATTTTCTTCCTGTTTTTTCCATTCCTGTTTGTCGTGCTGGAGGACGGCTGGAAGAATGGGATTCGCGATAAACAAAGCTGGTGGGTGGTGATCCTTACACTCATACCTGTAGCGATCTATACCATTTACGGGACGTTTGTAGCAAAATTTCTGTCTCAACAATTCAACTTCAGGTTTTTCCCCGCTCTCTGGTTTGAACTGGCGAATTATTCACGCTGGTTCAAACAGGTCATCGACACGGTCGGCTTGCCAGGTTTATTGCTAGCATCTGACGGGTATTCCGCTATTTATAGCGCGGAAAACCTCAGCGACTTATCCTGGGTGCGTGGTTGGGGTACATCGTATATGGTTTGACCTTCGCCTACCATATCGGCACCCATGATTATTACCAGCTCCCGTTCCTGCCCCTGGCAGCGATTTCCATGGCTCCCATCGGTGCTGTGATCCTGAGTTATTTGGCTGATGCTGTCAGGGAGAAGAAGTGGGTCATCCCGGTGAATACTTTGCTCGTTTTGATCATCATGGCGTCGTTCTTGTCCGGTAGATTACTTCTTCTCGGACAGGATTACCGATCTGAGCCTGCATTCTGGCGTAATCTGGGGGATCGATTACGGGACAGTTCAGTCCTTGGTCTAACCCAGGATTATGGTTACCGGATGGCTTATTATGGCTGGGACACAATTGAGAATTGGCCATCCACCGGTGACCTCGCGATTCGTGATCTGGCAGGTAAAGATAAAGGGGATGTCATATCCCTGCTTGAAAAACAAATCACCGGGGAACAATATTTTTTGGTCACATGGTTCGAGGAGTTCAACAGGCAGCCTGAAGTGAAGGACTACCTGACCAGTCACTTCGCAGTGGAGCAGGGTGATGGGTATTTGTTATTCAACCTGCTGGAACCTTTACCCTCAGGAAATTGATTTGGGATAATAAATGAAGAAAAAACGAGTCCCCTCCTTGCAATCCGCGCCAAATTTTAACTCCCTTGTTCCAGTTCTCTGGAGCTGGAAACTTTTGATCATTGCATTTTTGGCAGGAGGATTATTGGGTGCGGCAGTGTACGGTCTTTTTCCGCCACCATACCGAGCGATGGCTGTCGTGGTGATGGACCAGAACCTGGAAGAAGTCTTTCCAACAGCACCCGACCGCGAAATATTTTACTTTCTGGAACGTGAAACGCAGAAGCTGGAAGAATTGGCCTGGTCGGATGTAGTGATGGAAAAAGTGGTGGAGCAGGCAAACGATCTAACCATATCAGAACTTCGGGGTGGTATGCTTCAATTATCCCAGCCTTCCGATGGAGGATGGCGGATGTACGGTATCTCATCCAATCCTGATACTGCCAGAAAGCTGGCAAATGTCTGGTCGAACGCATTCGCAGATACGGTCATGACTGGCGTAGAAAATGCAAGAAGCCTTCAACAGGCGAAACAAGCTGTACAACTTCTCGATCCGACAGACCCCGCCAACAGTGATCGAATAACAGAACTGAACTCCCGGATCACCCAATTAACCTCCTCCTCATACGGGATTCACCCGGAGATAGAGGTATTTCGCAGCCAGAAATTTGACCTGTCTGTCGCCCGTTCCGTGAATCAAGGAGCGTATATTTTTGCCGGGGCTATGATCGGGTTGGTCGCAATGATCATCGGAATGCTGATCTTCCGTCGAGCCAATGGATAACAGACCCTCTTTGAATTCCAGATTGAGCCAATGGAGCCGGATATTTTGGGCTCTGGTTGTCGTCACCCTTCCGGTAACCAGTTTTCGATACTTTCCATTTCTCGGGAAAGACACCATGGTCCGTCCACTGGCGTTCTATCCTCTGGCTGTATTAGCAATATTGCTTGTCATTCGTTTTCTTTGGCTTGGATATCGACCTCGAATAAACCGGAGTTTGGTGTTGCTTTTCCTGTTTCTCCTTTGCGCGTTTACCTCAACAGTGATCGGATATGTTTTTGCTCCGATATCCATGCATGGGCAGGAGTATCTGGGAAGAAGCATACGAGCGTGGGTAACTCTCCTCGGCGGGCTCGCCTTCTTTCTCACAACAGTTGGGATGAATCAATCCGATGAAGATTTGCGATTCACTTTAAAGTGGTTATATGTTGGACTTGGTGTCAGTATTCTTTGGGGGGGGATTCAATTTTTATCGTACCTGACCGATTTTCCGGGAAGGAATGTATTAAACAAATTCCAACTCCTTTTTTCTGTACGGCAGATATTGGTCAAAGAGAGAGTGACCGGATTTGCATTTGAACCATCCTGGTTGGCAAACCAACTGGCGACAGTCTATTTACCCTGGCTGTGGATTTCGATCCTCACAGGGTATCGCGTATTCAAACGACGATGGATCGAGCCTATCCTCCTGGTGGGAACTGTGGCTCTCCTGATCAGTACATTTTCCAGAGGGGGAATGCTAATCGGTGTCATTTCTTGCGCGGGTGGTTTTATTCTTACTCAACGCTCATTCTTCAAAAAGGTGATCGACTGGTTCCGGGAGCCATTTCGGAGACGAGCGATTCAATCTATCGCATTTCGTATAAGCGTTCTCCTGGTGATCATTGGTTCGGTTGCTGTTGTCGGTTATCTGCTGTCGCAAAACAAGTATTTCTCCCGCATCTGGAAATCCAATAAAACCAATCCCATTGATTATGTGGTGGATATTTCAGCCGGTCCAAGGTTAGCTTACGCGATGGCCGGTTGGGGAATCTATGAAACTCATCCCTGGACCGGTGTTGGTTTGGGCGCTAGCGGTTTATATCTGTATGATCACATACCTGACTGGTCCATCACCACCCTGTCGGAGATCACGCGTCAACTCACGCCGGATGCATGGTTGTATCCCAATATCAAAAATCTGCACATCCGTATTCTGGCGGAGACGGGTATCGTAGGATTTGGATTTTATCTGGTATTCTGGCTCGCAGTCCTCGCGCAGGTTTTGGTCATTAATCGCAAAAAAGAACCAATCCATACGTTGATCGCCGGGGCAGGAATGACAACCTGGCTGGTTCTTTTTCTCTTTAACTTCACCCAGGATTCCCTCATTGATCCAAATGGCTGGTTGAGTATTGGTCTAATTCTCGGGATGGCAGGTTACCTGACTGCGTCCCAAATGCATGAACCGCGTACGAAAACCACCCGCTGAAACCATGTTATCATTGAGTCACATCCTCTCATAACAAGGGTTTCCTCATGATCGTTCTCTCAGTGGGAATGCCGCGGGCTGGTTCCGGCTGGTATTTCAACCTCATTCAAGACCTGGTTATCTCAAATGGTGGTACGAATTCACGTGATATCAGACAACAATACCACCTTGAAGATATCTTGACAGAAGTAAATTGCAATATCAGTGCGCTCACCCTGCGCCGGGTATCACGCGCGTTGATCCCGTCCCTTAAAGGGGAGACGTTTACCCTTAAAGCACATTCCGGACCGACGGTGGTATCTGATCTGGCAACGAAAGCGGGATGGTTAAAGATCAGCTATATTTACCGGGATCCTCGAGATGCCCTACTATCCGCGATGGATTTTGGACGGCGGACATTGGAAAAAGGGCAGCCAAATGCTTTTTCTCATCTGACATCTCTTGATGTGGCGATCGATTTTATGCTAAAGTATTGCCTGATCTGGCAGGATTGGATGAAAAGAACCGATGTCCTGCACGCCCGTTATGAAGACCTGTTGACGAACTACGACGAAGAATCAACTAAATTACTCAAGTATTTAGGTTTTTCACCTGACCTCCCAGCCAATAAAGCGATTATTGAGAAATACCGTCCCGGGAACGCGCGGGAAGGTAAAGATGGGTTGCATTTCTTCAAAGGACAGATCGGGCGCTTCCGTGAAAAGTTTTCGCCCGCTGAACAGGAACAGATGGCAGCCGCTTTCTCCCCCTATTTAGCTAAAATGGGTTACACCCGTTAGAAGGATTTCAGGGTGGGAAATCCTCAACTCTCTGTGATCATTCCGGCATATAACGAAAGCCGATATATCTCCGGTACAGTCCAATCCATAATTAATTATCTCAAGCCAAGATATTCATCATTTGAGGTCATTGTAGTGGATGATGGTTCTCAGGATGGTACAGCTCAAGTGCTGGAGAAAACTACGCTATCCCTACCCAGGGATTGCTCGGTTCAAGTCCTGCGAAATGAGACAAACCAGGGTAAAGGGTATTCCATCCAGCGGGGGATGCAAACGAGCAGCGGAAAGATCGTCTTTTTTACTGACGCTGATCTTGCCTATGACCTATCCGTAATTGATCTGATTACTCAATCAATTAGGAATGGGGCAGATGTTGCCATCGGATCGAGGTTTGTGACCGGATCACAAATCCAATCGGAAGTGCCTTTTCTAAGGCATCTCTCCGGGAAGATATTTAACCTTCTGGTCCGCCTTCTGCTGTTTTCCGGGATATCCGATACGCAATGCGGCGTGAAAGGCTTCAGTCAGACAGCGGCGAAAGCTATATTTCCCAGGCAAACAATGCGGCATTTCAGCTTTGATGTGGAAGTAATCTTCATCGCCCGTCAGCTAGGATTAAGCATCGTTCAAGTACCGGTCAAATTATCCTATTATCGGAATGAAAGCCGGGTTCGTATTTTTGCTGATTCATGGGATATGCTGAAAGATATCCTATCGATCCGTTGGAAGGGATGGCGGGGAGAGTATCAAAAATCTCTACCGCAAGAGGTGTAACTCGTATGTGGTTGGCTCCGATGTTCCGAAATCGTCCCGGGCGTGATCCAAATCAGCCGCGCTGGAAATTTACTGTGCTGGCTTTAACGGCTGTGACGTCGATTTTGGTGCTTTTACCATTCATTTATACCGGAATCTACTCGCGATACCAGGCGGACGATTACTGCTCTGCTCAATTATTACGCATCAACGGATTTATTAATGCGCAATGGCAATCGTATACTAGCTGGTCAAACCGGTTCAGTACCATGTTTATTACCGGAATGGTGGATCCGCTGGATGTGTTGGGGATGCAAATTTTACCTACTATCCTGGTGATCGGCTTGCTGTTGGGCGGATATTATCTACTCCATTCTATGCGGAAGACCCTGAATTGGAGCCTGTCAGATTTGGAGTTAGTCGTCATTGCGGGGTTGATCACCTTTATCAGTATCTATTCAGCACCAAATCAATTTCAATCTATTTACTGGCGGTCTGGCAGCATCACCTACACCCTTCCCATCGTCGGCTTGCTGATCCTATCTGCAATTTTGGTTTCTCAGGTAACTTCCAAACCAGTGTTTTGGAAAATCGGGCTGGTTGGTTTACTTGTTTTCTTTAATGGCGGGTTTTCTGAGACGACCGCTGCTTTACAATTAACTTTGCTGGTGATGGCAGCGGGATTGATTCTCTGGCGAAGTCGTTTAACAAGTATGTCATTTCAAGGAAAAGGGTTTCTCTGGGCGGCAATCGGAGGTACACTCCTCGCCTTGGTTGTCATGATCATATCTCCCGGCAATACGGTCCGAATGAGCCAGATGCCGGAGCCGCCCACTTTCTTACGCTGGCTCTTTCTTACCTTTCGGTTTGGGTTGGGATTTATTTACCAGTCATTTAGCTCCTATCCATTACCCTTCCTGGCGACCAGTATCATTGGGTTTTCTCTCTCCCAACAAAGGGATTGGCAGCAACGCCCAACCACGAAAGTGGACTTAATCTTTTCTGGGTCATTCCTGTTGATCGTTTACCTGGCGATTGCTGCGATCTGTGCTCCCAGTGCATTTGCGCAGGGCGCTTATCCCGAAGACCGCGCCATGATATCTGCCCGTTATATCCTGACGGCGGCTATCGCTAGCTTATGCTTACCTGATCGGAATTGTGTACCTGCATTGGCGGCAGCAATCACCGAAGTTTCAATTGCTGCGTGCCCAATCAGGGCATGGATTTATCCTGGTGATTATGTGTTTCTATCTCTTCTACGGTGGGTTGCAGACACTGGCTGTCATTCCAGACTATCAAGCCAGAGCAAAAGCCTGGGATATCCGGGCAAGCGATATTCAATCCTCCCGGCAATCCGGAGAGAAAGACCTGATCGTTCAGGCGTACGATAGTATGGGTCGAATTCGTGAATTATCGGACGACCCGCAACATTGGGTAAACCGTTGCGCCGCCACGTATTACCGTGTAGATTCAATATCAGCAAAATGACCGACTTACCCCTGGTTTCAATCGTAACCCCTTCCTTCAACCAGGCTGAATACCTGGAAGAAACGATCCTGTCTGTGCTCGGGCAGAATTATCCCCATTTGGAATACTGGATTATCGATGGAGGATCCACCGATGGCAGCCTGGAGATCATCCAAAAATACAGGTCCCGTTTGGCAGGCTGGGTATCGGAAAAAGATCAAGGGCAGACAGATGCGATCAACAAAGGATTCGCGCGGGCAAATGGCCAGATCCTGGCCTGGCTGAACTCGGATGATACCTATCTGCCTGGAGCAGTCAGCGAGGCAGTCGCTTTGTTGGAGGAGCATCCTTCCTGGGGAATGGTGTACGGAGACACACGTTTTATCAAAAGTAATGGTGATGTAATAGGCAAGTTCCCGGCCTCGCAAACCGATTATGAGAAACTTCGACAGGGGTATGTCCATATCCCACAACAAGCCTCTTTCTTCCGGGCTAAACTGTGGAAGAAAGTCGGACCTTTGGATCCCACCTTTTATTTCGCCATGGATTATGACCTCTGGATACGATTATCCAAACTTGCCCCGCTGGTTTATGTCCGTCGTGACTGGGCAAACTTTCGGTTACATGGTATGGGTAAGACTATTACCGCAGATGACCGCTGTTGGCCGGAAATGTTACGTGTTCATTATCGGGACGGGGGCAGCTTTTTCTCGGTTTTGGTGATGAAGTATTACCTCCGAAAGATCATCGCGCCATTGATCAATCTCCGAAGGCGTAGACAGATGCAAGAACCGACTTCTGAATCGTGATATGATTCAGATAGGTACGTATAGGAATCAAAACATGAATTCTCCTCGAAAAATAATACCCACCAATCCAGGATTTCTGCAGGATATGCTTCTAAAGGCTAAATTGGTCTTTCGATTAATGGGCGATAAACGGGTAAATACGGGTTTAAAACTTATCCCGATTGGCTCGTTGCTGTATCTTGTCTTTCCCGCCGATTTCCTGCCGTTTATGCCGTTTGATGATATCGCTGTGGTTGGGCTTGGCATGTATCTATTCATTGAACTCTGTCCGCAATTCGTTGTGGAAGAACACATGACCAATCTACGCTTGAACATTCCCGGTCCATTTCAAAAAGGAACAGAGAATGACATCGTTGTCGACGCGGAAGTGAAGGAAGTGGAAAACAAAGAGTGATCGGAATTGTTTATTGTTAGGAGGCGAATTATGGCTGAGAAAACATGGGAAGAATTACAAACCTGTCATTGTGCTCATGCCGATATGGATGTGAGTCTGGAAGTGGAAGTGATCTATCCGATGGATTTTCTGGGGGATACACCAAGGGTGGGAGCGCATCGCTGCAGTAATAGCGTGTTATGCAATCAGTTCAGTCAGGGCGCCTGCATTTACTCAGGTACCAACCCGGACGTTGATCCATTTCAAGACCGATAAAGCACAAGACAACGGAAGAATAATCCGCATCAGGGTAACCGAATCTGTAGTGATTCGCAATTTTCCTGAATGAGTACCCTCAAAGAAAGTTTCGACCCTCTCCAGAAGAGGGTCGAATTCGTAACCTATTCAATTTTCCCAGTTCCCAATTACCAATTACTCTTTCCTGTTTACTGGATCACTCCCAATGACTTGCCAACTTTCTTGAAGGATTCCAATCCCTGATCGAGATCATTTTTATCATGTGCAGCAGAGATCATCACCCGGATGCGGGCTTTTCCCTGTGGTACAGTCGGATACCCTAATGCCATGGCGAAAACACCTTCTTTGAACAATTCTGCGCTGAATTGCTTTGCGACAGTCACCTCACCTAACATGATGGGAGTGATGGGCGTTACGCTTACCCCGGTATCAAACCCGAGATTTTTCATTTCCGCTTTGAAATAGCGGGCGTTCTCCCACAATTTATCCACCAGCTCGGTGGAATTTTCCAAAAGGTCAACCGCCGCGATACAGGCTGCAGTATCCGGAACCGTCAGGGCGGAAGAGAAAAGGAAGGGGCGACCGCGTTGACGCAGCCACTCGATCACTACAGGATTGCCGGCAATGACACCACCCATAACCCCGAAAGCCTTTGATAGAGTACCTATTTCGACATCCACTTTGCCATGAAGATGAAAGTGATCCACGATTCCGCGGCCACCCCGGCCGATCACACCTTCACCGTGGGCATCGTCCACCATCAGGATGATATCGAATTTCTTCGCGATCTCGTATAGCTGGTCCAAAGGAGCAATATCGCCATCCATGCTGAACACACCATCGGTGATGATCACCGCTCGCCGATATGAACCAGTGTTCTCTGTGATCACTTTTTCCAGATCTGCCGGATTGGCATGGGCAAATCTCACGATCCGTGCTCCCGAAAGACGGCTGCCATCGATGATACTGGCGTGATTCAATTCATCAGAAAATATGACATCTTCCTTACCAACCAGGGCGGGGAGAACTGCCAGGTTCGCGCAAAAACCGGATTGGAAAGAGATGGCGCTTTCAACCCCTTTGAAGGCTGCCAGCCTCTTTTCCAGTTCCAGGTGGATGCTCATCGTTCCCGCAATGGAACGCACAGCACCTGGTCCGACACCATACTTGTCGATGGCATCCTTTGCCGCCTGAACCAATTTGGGATGGTTGGCCAACCCCAAATAATTATTGGAGCAGAAGTTTAATACTTTTTTTCCATCCACCACCAGGCGGGCGCCTTGCGCTGATTCGATGGTTCGGATACGGTTATACGCCCCTGAGTTTTGCAGGTTAGTCAGTTCTTGCTGAATCCATTCCAGTTTTTCGCTCATAGTCTCCCTGATATATTGATTTATCCGATTCTATGATTGGCAGGTGTGGAATTCTCCTCTTTGCCATCTCGCTTTACTTCAGCGAGATAACCGATATCCGCGAGTGATCGAAGAATTGAATCGCGTGCCCCAGCCTTGATGGTGACAGCGGTCGGACCAAGCGGATCACCCAGGAAACGGGCGGCAGGAGTTTCTTTTAGTTTACTCAAAACCGACGGGGAGGATACCCGGAGGACCTCCACCGTTTCAATCACCGCTTCTGTGCCGGTATCTTCCCAATGTTCCAACGCGCGGACCAGGCTCGGGCGAACGGGTGTGGCACAGAATCGTTGGAGTAATTTGATCAGGTGGGAGGGATAGAGACCCTGTTTCCTGGCAACGGCGAGAGACTCAGGTGTAATTCGATAGATATACACGTCCACCTGTCTGCCGACCCATTCACTCATCCGAGCGATCATGTAGCGAACCCACCTGGGTATGGCCGCGGGGACCGCCAGCATAGTCGTTTTCAAAAAGGTGATCTTCCCAAGGTCACTGGGGAATGCCGGCGGCGTCGCCCCATGTAGCAAATCCTGACCTAATTCGGTCAATCGGAAAAATATCTGGCTGCCCGGGGTCTCATCTCGATGGGTTTCGACCACATTCATCCAAAATAATGGACCGAGAAGGAGGAAACGTAAGTAGGCACCTTCCACATCATCCCAGTGATCGAAACCTTGCAGGTAGTCACCGGATGAGCGGGCGCGAACAAACCAGGTGTCATAATTTCCATCCGGGCGGAGAAAATCCGGATTATGTTCTTTCACCTCATTACAAAATTCCTGGAGGCTAATCCAATCTTCGCGATGAAGATCGATCACCATCTTTATTGCCGCGCTCCTGGCAGATAGTGTATCGTAAGACCAGTTCCCTTCCATCCGCAGGGCAGGTACCAGTGCAAGCTCGTATATATCCCGACTTCCCCGCCAATTCTGGAATACCTCCAGGAAGGCTGATTCGCGGGGCGATTCCAACAATTGTCGGGCTCGTTCAGGCTGCAAGATCCCATCATGACTGACTAATTCCATGGAACGTAAGATTTCGGCTAAAAAAGCGGAATAAGGTGGACGGATTAGGAGATGTGCGTTTTGATAAGGCGGCAATCCACACCTTAATGCCGAGAGGACGGTGCAGAGATCATCCAGAAGGCGGGTCGTATAGGGAGGTTGGACTTGTTCACGGGAATTTGTGGATTGAACACGAATCGGGCGATTGTATTTTCGAGTTGGCGGCGGGATCATGGGTAGGAGATTATCGGGCACATAGGCGAATTCCTGAGGAACAGGTCCCTGTTTTAAAAAAGCACGTGCGACCAATCCCCGGTACCAGAGATATTCGGTTGTGGACACTGGATTTAAATAGGGTTGTTCACGATCCCGCCAGGCGGATCCAAAATCCCGGACTTCACCATATTTGCGGGTGAACACATTCCAATTTACCCTGCCATGATGTTTCTGGAGTTCGTGCATGGCGTCATGGGCTTCAACCGTTAAAGAGGCGAATAATGACTGGAATTTGGATAAATCCGTCAATTGACTGGCTATTTCCGATCGTTCAGCAGGGGAGTCTGGATGCTGGTGGTTCAATATCCCAGAGATTGGATAATATTGTGAGAAAACCGGTATCCTGACTTTCCAAACTCTGTAATATATCGGGCATGGGAAATTCCTTTACAAATAAGGGATATATATAGGACTATTATATTTATATATGAAACGATCGATTTGTAACGATACTTCTTTAATTACACCATCTATTTGCAAAACGTATCATAAATTTTGACAGTATATTTCTTATCTTACCACTTGCACTGCGTTTTGAAGCATCTCTGCATATAAATAGTTACATTTTGAGGTAGGTGTTGCAAAGATCTCCCCGTCTGTATGTACAAACAGAGGTCTATCAGAGGTCAGCTCAAATTTTTTAAATGTACTCATCGTACAATCAGAAAGTTTAGCCTGGCTGCCTTTCATTACTTCTGGCAGAATCCGCAACATTCGCAAGCGGCTGACATGGTCAACCATCAGATAATCCAGGTGCCCATCATCCGGTTTCGAATCTGGTGTAACGTGAAAACCTCCCCCTTCTCTATTCCCATTCATCAATACCAACAGCATAAGGTCCTTGGATATTTCCTGATCGTCCACTTTGATTTTTACTTTGAATGGTTCGTACTGAAAAAGGATGGTTTGCAGTACAGCGATAAAATAGACGGCAAAACCTTGAAATACAGGTATCTTCCGGGACTTCAAGGTGACAATTGTATCGAATCCTATCCCAATGGCGTTCGCCCAATATTCTTCCCGACCATGTTCATCTCTTACAATGCCGACATCAATTCCTTTTGGAGAACCGGATAAAGCCTGGCGCAATGCTTCTTCCGGGTTTGGGGAAATTCCACAAGCATACGCGAGATCATTGCCCGATCCGACCGGAACAATTCCGAGGGCTGGCCGCTTGTCGGAAGGTACCTGCATTAATCCATTTAGGACTTCATGCATGGTGCCGTCTCCGCCCATCGCGACCACCAGGTCGTATCCTTCCTGAGCCGCCTGACGAGCTAACTCAGTGGCATGGGTGGGATAGACGGTTCCTGTCCAGTCTGCTCCCCCCAATTCATAGACAATTGGTCGCAGCGCCGCAGCGATGGACCAGGCTCTTCCCAGGTTTGCGATCGGGTTAAAGATGAGCTTAACTCGTTTTGGCATGTGTCTCTCCGGATTGGAATAAGATAATTATATATTCTCTTAACCCTACGAAGGAAAACAAGGTGCTATTGGATTTAATCGAAAGCCTTCTATAATCATCTTAAAGACCCTCGAGGGAGGAAACCATGAAAAAAATTGCGGTATTAACCGGAGGCGGTGATGCACCCGGTTTGAACGCGGTACTGAGAGCGGTTGTAAAGACCACCGTATTGCAGTATGGCGGTGAGGTTTTAGGCGTTCGGGATGGGTTTGACGGCTTTGCGGAGCCGGATGGAATTTTCCCGCTGAATTTGGATGCCGTTCGCGGCATCCTTCCACGGGGAGGAACCATCCTGGGCACAGCAAACCGTGGGAATCCATTCGCTCGAAAGATCCGAATTAATGGACAGTGGATTGTGGAAGACATCTCTCAGAAAATACTGGACCGGATTCGTTCGCTGGACCTGCTCTGTTTGATCGTCATTGGAGGCGATGGCACATTGAGAATCGCTCAGGAATTATTCGAGCTGGGAGTCCCGGTGGTAGGCGTGCCAAAAACCATTGACAATGACATTGGTGGGACAGAGAGTTCATTCGGATTCGATACGGCGCTCAATACGGCGATGGATGCGCTTGACCGCCTTCATACCACTGCAGAGGCGCATCACCGGGCGATGGTTTTGGAGTTGATGGGTAGGGATGCAGGATTTATCACTTTAAACGCCGGCCTGGCCGGTGGTGCCGATGTGATCCTGATTCCGGAAATTCCATTTAATTTTGATTCGATCTGCCAGAAAATAAATGAACGGATGGAAAGTGGGACCAAATTCAGCATTCTTGCCGTCGCGGAAGGGGCTCATCCGGTGGAAGGAAGCCCGATCTACTCGATCGCAGCGGATGAAGTATCCGTGGCCAGATTGGGTGGAGTGGGTGAATTGGTTGCAATGGAGATCACCAGGAGAACTGGCGTAGAAACACGCCTGACCGTGTTGGGGCATCTTCAGCGAGGAGGGAGTCCCAGCGCATTTGATCGGTGGCTTGCCACCCGGTACGGGGCGGCTGCCGTACGGTTGGCGATGACTGGGATTACCGGACGGATGGTCTCACTGCAAAATGGGGTCATAACTGATATAACCCTTGCGGAGGCGATTGCGATACCTAAAAGGGTTGCCTCTGGATGGCGATGCCATCCTTACCGGCCGGAATATTGGAATATGTTTTGGAGACTAATCGTCTAAACCACTTTGAGAGAGCTGCCGTCGGGCAGCTTTTTTGTTCGTTCTTGACGGTTTCTTGACATGTTTCTCACAATTATTGCCAGTTTCTTGTCATGTTAAAAGGTATTAATAAGGCTGACAAATAAGAATGAGAGATCATATGCAGATTAATGACGAATTCACCAATGTTTTTAATGAAACGATTGAACAGGCACCCAAGCGGAGTTGGCTATCATTACTGGTAGGAAAACCAATCTCAAGCGCCGATGCACAGCACCAGGCGATTGGGAAGGTGGTTGGTTTAGCTGTCTTTTCTTCAGACGCGCTCTCGTCCGTCGCCTACGGACCGCAGGAATTAATGGTCATCCTGGCGGCCGCAGGATCGAGCGCGTTGGGATTATCTATTCCGATCGTATCGGGCATTGTTGCACTTTTATTCATTCTTACATTTTCGTATGAACAAACCATCCACGCCTACCCGGGTGGAGGTGGCGCCTATATCGTCGCCCGCGATAACCTGGGAGAATTGCCAGCTCAGACTGCTGGCGCCGCTTTACTGACGGACTACATCCTCACGGTAGCTGTATCGATCTCATCTGGTGTTGCGCAAATTGTCTCAGCTTATCCATCGATCTACCCATATCGGGTGGAGATCGCAGTCGCCATGATCCTGCTTATTATGGTGATCAATCTACGCGGCGTGAAGGAATCAGGTATTACTTTCGCAATTCCGACCTATTTGTTCCTGATCATCATGTTCACCATGCTTATTGTTGGTTTGTACCAGTATGCTACAGGAACACTTGGAGTAGTAATTAACCCACCTCATATCGACAATTCACTCGTTCAACCAATTACTGCCTTATTGATCTTACGAGCCTTCGCGAATGGGACCACCTCCCTGACCGGAGTGGAAGCAATTTCAAATGGCATTACAGCATTTAAAGAACCAAGGAGCACGAATGCAGGTAAAACCCTCATTTGGATGGCGGGAATTCTTGGCACAATGTTACTTGCCACTACCGTTCTTGCCGTTCACACGAGTGCCATCCCCGGCGAAGGAGAAACCATCATTTCTCAATTGGCGCGTACCATCTACCATAATCAGGGTATTCTGTACCTGGCGACCATCTCCGGCACTACCATCATCCTGGTAATGGCAGCGAACACCGCTTTTGTTGATTTTCCAAGATTAGGAGCATTGCATGCAACAGATGGATTTCTTCCACGGCAGCTCACTTCCCGGGGTAGCCGTCTGGTCTTTGATAGAGGTATTGTAACTTTAGCTGTCATGGCATCCTTACTCGTAATTGGATTTCAAGCCAGTGTAACTGGATTGATTCCTCTTTACGCCATCGGTGTATTTCTATCATTCAGTTTGTCTCAAACAGGAATGGCGAAACGTTGGTGGAAGAGTGGACACCTAAAACCTGGAGAACAACAAATTGAACCAGGTTCGGTACTGGAGCATGATAATCGCTGGAAGCTTAAGATGGTTATTAATGGTTTTGGTGCACTTTGCACATTTACAGTCATGATCATTTTTGCAGTGACGAAATTTAAAGATGGCGCCTGGGTTGTTATACTTCTCACCCCTATTCTGGTTACTCTCTTCTTTTCAATCCATCACCACTATAAGAGGGTCGCGAAACAGCTATCATTAGAGTCGCACCAACATGCAAAACGCATCAATCGTAACCGGGTCATCATGCCGATTGGTGGTGTTCATAACGGGACGATCAAAGCGCTCAAATTTGCGCAGACCCTCTCTGATGATGTCACCGCAGTCCATATCAGCCTCGATCCAAAAGAAGCAACACGGATCGAGCAGAAGTGGAGCTTATGGGGTGAAAGTAACCGTCTGATCATTCTCCATTCACCTTATCGGACGTTGATCGAACCATTGCTGGAGTACGTCGATCAGATATCAAAGGTGACCCTGCCGAATGAGATCATCACCATTGTGGTTCCTCAATTCAATTCCAAACATTGGTGGACGAAATACTTGCACACCCGAACAGCCGAGACGCTCCGTAAAGCGCTATTAAATCGGGATGACATTGTTATCATCGAAGTACCTTATCAGGTTTGATCGGTATTTCTTCACAGAACCCTGCTTCAGACACGGAGCAGGGTTCTTTTTATCTGGAACGGCGGCTGAAGTATAATGTCAACATGGACCATAGCGACATCGAGCAGAAGGGTGAATTAAAAGTCTTTTTAGGTTATGCACCCGGAGTAGGGAAGACTTACACCATGCTTGATGCGGCTGTCAGAAGACAGGCAGAGGGGATCCATGTTTTACCGGTCGCGATCAAAGATTATCTAGGGAAGGGATATGATACTTTCCTCCGACAAGTAGAAGCCGATCTGCCAGACGGCATTCCATTCTCCGGAACATATTCTCTCGATCAAATTCTTCAAATTCATCCTGACCTGGTAGTGGTAGATGATGTGGCATCGCCTGATTCATTTTCCACCAGGCATCCGCGCCGATACCAGGATGTAATGGAATTGCTTGACAATGGGATCGATGTGTACACCGCCATGGATGTGTACCAGTTGGAGAGCTTGCAGGATGCTCCCTGGCAATGTGAACCACTCAAGGAAACCGGATCGGTACCCGACTCGTTCTTTGACCTTGCCTCGGTAATCGAGGTCATAGACATCCCGCCGGCAGAATTGATCCAGCGAATTAAGGCTTCCACAGAAATAGACCCTCTGATCGTTGAGGCTTGTTCCTCACTCGAACGATTGACCGCCATGCGTGAGGCTGCTTTGCGCAGTGTCGCTGGAAGGGTAAAATCGATCTACTCGAGAACTACGGGTGACGGTCAGAACAATATTCTGCCCAATAAGATCCTCGTCTGCATCAGTTCCCATCCCCTTGCAGAACGATTGGTCAGGGCTGGAAGGCGGATGGCGGATGAGATGAACGTCGATTGGCATGTGTTGTTCGTTGAAACGCCCGATCGGCTGGGAGAAATGTTTCCCAATAGCGAACAACTCCGCCGAACATTCGAACTCTCCCGGTCTTTAGGTGCAACCGTTGTTCAACGACATGGGCATGCCATCGCATCCACCATTCTGGAATATGCCCGGGAAAACAGTATAACCCGGATCATCATCGGCAACCCGCGCCGATCATGGTGGCAAAAAGTGTTCAGCTCTACAGTTGTCGACCAACTGCTCAAACAGAGCGGCTCGATTGATGTGTTCGTCATCAGTGATGAGCGGAGTGCTTTACAGAAATCCTTTCTTGAACGGGTAACCCCTCACAGCCGCTATACCATGTACTTGAAAGCAGCCGGGTTGGTTCTCATTGCCACATCGATGAGTTATCCGCTTCATTTTGGAATTACGGCTGTCAATGTGGTAATGATCTATCTGGCAGCTGTAACGATCAGCGCGATCTATTGGGGGAGGGGACCTTCTCTATTTGCCTCAGTGTTGAGCGTCCTTGTGTTCGATTTCTTTATGCTCGAACCCAAGTTCAGCTTAACTGTGGAAGATACCCAGTATCTGATCACTTTATTTGCGTTTTTGATCGTCAGCGTACTGGTAAGCAATTTGGCAGCAACCATCCGGGCGCAAGTAGACAACAGCCGGATGCGTGAGATTCGCACATCTGCCTTATATAATCTCAGCCGGGAACTTTCGACAGCCATGGATTTGGAGATTGTGATCACTACTCTCCTCAAACAAATGACAGCCACAATACGCCGCGAGGTGTGTCTGTACTTTGAGATCGATGGGAAATTAATTCAAAAGCCATCATCCGAGGCAATTGCCCAGAGTAATGATTGGTTCAAGATCGTCTCATGGGTCATGGAGAAGCATCAACCTGCCGGATTTAATACCACAACCTACCCGAATGAACGCATATTTTATCTACCGATCCATTCGAATGGGATCAGCCGGGGTGTGCTCGGGATCTGGTTGAAAGATCCTCCGGACTATATTAATTTAGAAGAAAAGCAGATGCTTGAGGCGTACGCGAATCTGGCAGCTTTAGCCATGGAGCGTGTGCAGCTAATGGAAAAAGCCAATCAAATTAAAATATCAAATGAAACGGAAAAATTACAATCAGCTTTGTTGAATTCCATTTCCCACGATCTGCGAACACCACTCTCGACAATCCTCGGAACATTGAGCACCTTACATGAAGCTGAGGTAACCCCGGGGCTAATCATGGAGCGTGATGCTCGATTTGATCTGGTAAACGCGGGGTTGGAAGAAGCCGACCGCATGAACCGGTTGATTGGCAACCTGTTGGATATGACCAGACTCGAATCCGGCGCCATTCACCTGAAACTATCCGAAGCCTATATCACCGATGTGATAGCTAGCGCTCTCCGGCGATTAAAATCGCAGACCGCCCAGATATTTATCCACATGGAGATCGCCCCGGATCTCCCACCAGTCAGCATGGATATCACGCTGATCGAACAGGTGATCGTCAACCTTCTGGATAACGCTATCAAATTTTCTTCTCCCGGAGATACCATCCAGGTTTTTGCGGATGTCAAGGATCAGCACCTAATCGTGACAATATCTGACCAGGGATCAGGAATTCCTGCGGATGAGATCGGTCGGATATTTGAGAAATTCTATCGCAGCAGGTCGCACGAACGGACTGCCGGAAGCGGATTGGGTTTGGCGATCTGCAAAGGCTTTATTGAGGTCCATGACGGTGAAATCGTCGCCTGGAATAATCCAGAAAAGGGCATATCCATTTCGTTCACTATACCGCTAGTTAACATGGAAGTTAATCAGTCAGGAGAAAATGGATGAGTACGGAGAATGCTCGTATCCTGGTTGTGGATGATGAACGTCCACTCCGGCGGTTCCTCAAGACCTCTCTGTCGGTGTATGGGTATGAGATCGAGGAAGCGGTTGATGGGCAGGAAGCCATTTCTAAAACAGCTTCTTCTCATCCGGACCTATTGATCCTGGACCTCAGCCTGCCAGACATGGATGGCATAACCGTACTGAAGAAGATCCGGGAATGGAGCAAAATCCCGATCATTATCCTGTCCGTCCGGGAGAGCGAAAAAGACAAAGTGGATGCGCTTGATTCTGGAGCGGATGATTATCTAACGAAACCTTTCAGTGTAGGCGAATTGATGGCGCGAATCAGGACCGCGTTACGGCATTCTGAATTATCAGAAAGGACAGATTCCATTTTTGAGATTGACACATTACGATTGGATATGGTCCGTCGGGTGGTCTCACTTCGGGGCGATGAGATCTCGCTGACACCAACGGAATATGAGTTACTAAAAGTATTGATGCAGAACGCGGGTAAGGTTCTAACACATCACCAGCTTTTGCTGAAAGTGTGGGGAAGTGGCTACCAGGAAGATGCCCATCTGCTTCGGGTAAATATCAGTAATTTGCGAAGAAAAATTGAAGATGATCCTGCCAACCCAACCTTCATCCAGACGGAATCTGCAGTGGGGTACCGTTTTTTACGTGAGTAAGGGTAAAAATGAAAACGCCGCCTTTCGGCGGCGCTTTCCGCGCTGCGGATCCCTTATCAACCGACGTTGAGGAGGGATGCCGCAGCGCTTGTACGGGTACTATCATAATCGTTCATGTAGGCACCACCTCCTCGTCGATGGGATAGCAATCTGATATACGATAGTATAGCATGAATTAAAAAACAATAATACTGGATACTGAATTTGCTTGACGAAAATCAATAGGCGTTCTTAATTGACGCTCCTACATTGTACCTGTATAATTCGGTATACCTAGGTGTTTCAGAAGAGCATAGTCCATGGCCCTGCAGGGGAACTTAAGAGATTTTTCCATCACGCAACTGCTCAATCTGATCAACCTCGCCTGTAAGTCCGGGATGTTGATCATTGAGGGTCCCACGGAAGTAGCCCAGCTATCTTTCCGGGATGGGAAATTATCTTATGCCCAGATCGGTCAGGAAGATAATAGCCTGCCCTCCGTTCTGGCGGCTACTAAAAAGATCTCACCGCAACAATCCATTTCCCTTAAAGCACGTGCTGTGCAAATGACGGATAAAGAGCTCGGTCTTTTGTTAATCAACGCCGGTTTTTTTAGCCAGGATGTGATCTTGTCCTGTCTGCAAGAATATTATCTGGATCTGGTGAGACGTTTGTTTACCTGGGTGGAAGGGTATTTCCATTTTGAGGGAAACTCATTCCCAGCTGATGGGAAGATCCTGGTTCGGGTGGATCTTGAAAACCTGATCATCGAAGGCGCCCGACAGTTGAAGGAGATGGTCCAGCTTCAGGAAGAAATCCCCAGCCTGGATATGGCCTTAAAATTCACGGATCGCCCAGGTGCAAATCTGCGAAATATCAATCTCAATGTTGAAGAATGGCGCGTAGTTTCATTCATTAACCCTAAAAACTCGATCCGGCAAATTTCCAGAACAACCAAGATGGATGACCTGCAAATTCGGAGAGTGGTTTATAGCTTATTACAAGCCGGGTTAATTGAAATCGTCCGTCCGGTAAGCTCAACCGGACCTATTGGACGCAGTCAGTTCCCCACTCAAAATCGGGAGGAACAGAAGTCCTTAATGAACCGCCTGATCAACAGGATCAAATCGTTATAATTCGTGTGTGAGGACGTTGCGATATGCAAACCGTCAAGATGGTAATAACAGGGCCTTTCAATTCAGGGAAAACAGAACTGATCAGTTCTGTCAGTGAGATTGAAGTTGTCTCCACTGAAAAGAAAGTCTCGCTAGAGAGCGAACAGATAAAAGAGACCACCACGGTGGCGATGGATTTCGGCCGCATTACCGTGGATGAAGACCTGGTGCTCTATCTGTTCGGCACACCGGGACAGAAACGGTTTGACTTCATGTGGGAAATTCTCTCCGAAGGGATGCTGGGCTTTATTGTTATGGTTGACAGCACTCGGCCGGAGACGTTCCGCGAAGCGCGATCCATCCTCGAAACATTCCGCGCATATGCCCCGACCCCTTATATTGTTGCCGCGAACAAGCAGGACCGACCGGATGCCTGGGATGTGGAAGATATCCGCCACGCCTTACGTCTGGACCCATCGGTTAAGCTGCTGCCCTGCGTTGCCATTGATAAAGAATCGGTCAAGTCAGTCTTATTGGAACTTCTCTACAGTATTCTGATGGAAATGGAAAAAGACCATTCAGAAGGCTGATATAATTCCCAGCGCTTGATTACCCTATCGTAGGAGTGTCGCTATTACTGAGGATGTTTCCCAATCCGGCGTTATGACCGTCTACCGGATGTCCGTTCTGGTTCGTTCCTCCCTTCTGGAAATTTTAGGAGAGGAAGACTCTATTCCCCTGTTAGCTCAATTGCCAGTAGATAATCTTTGGTTCATATCCGAACTAAGAGTAAAGCTTGTGGATCGATATGGCATTAACAGCGCCTCCGGTATACTGTGGCGTATCGGCAGGATCATTCTTTCGCGAATATTTGTTCAGTTTAAAAGATGGTTTGGGACTAATGTTGCCAGACCTGCGCTTCCTGCCTTTCAAGAGAAAAGCGCAGGCGGGTTTGGCAATTCTTGCCGAAGAATTTTCCGGCTTGGATCATCAACAGGTAACCACGCTCATCAGAGATGACTCCTATTTTTGGCAGATTGAAAACTGCCTGGATTGTAATGATCCTGTCATTCAGAATACCATTTGCTCCTTCTACCTTGGATTTCTGCAAGAGTATCTGGCGTGGATTGGAAGTGGTAGGGCGTTCGTTGTCGATGAAAAGGAATGTATCTCGCGGGGAGCAAATGCCTGTCTCATCAGAATTGATCCAGAACCTGTTGAATGACAATGCCGTAGATATCTCGGTTTTTACAGTATGACAATCCTTATCCGACTCTATTGACTACAATATTGGAAAAAGATAATATTAATTTATGAACATGCGGGGAGCCTGAATTGCCAGGCTGAGAGGAGGACGCTAAGCCCTCGACCCAATGAACCTGATCCGGGTAATGCCGGCGGAGGGAGAATAGGTCAAATCCATCCAACCTCCCCGACGGAGGTTGTTTTATGTCTGCAAATACATATCATTTATTTCTAAATGGGAGGATGTGCGATCCAGCGATCTTTCGTGCGACGTACCAATCCGGAGACAGCCTCATCGCGGTCGATGGTGGATTGAACCATTTGCTCGCCTTGAACCTCATCCCAAATATCCTGATAGGCGATATGGATTCGATCAGTCAAACGGCATTGGAAGAACAACGACAGAGTGGCGTTACGATAATCCAATTCCCGGTCGAAAAGAATGAGACTGATTTTGAACTAGCTCTTCAATACGTATATCAAAAACGCCCGGTACAAGTAAACATCTTCGCGGGATCAGGCGGCAGGTTGGACCATACTTTAACAAATTTGTCTCTCGCTTCTTCGGCACATTTCGCAGATCCAGCGATCACTTTCTGGGGCGATGACGGAGAAATGTATTATATCCATCGGAATAGGCAGGTGGATGGCGCAGCAGGTGATACTGTCTCATTGATTCCCTGGGGTGGCGAAGCAGTCGGTGTTACAACCCTGGGAATGCAATACCCATTGAATAATGAAACGCTCTATCCAGATCTCAGCCGGGGAATATCCAATGTGATGCTCACGGCATGTGCTGAGGTACGTATAAAATCCGGGAGGTTACTATGCATTCATCAAAGACATTGATTCTCCTATTGGTTGGTAGCTTTCTTGTAGCATCCTGTTCACAGTTAAAATCACCAACACCTGAAGAGAAAAAGATCTTACGGGTGATGACCCATGACTCTTTCTCTCTGAGCGAGAAGGTGGTGAAGGAGTTCGAAGCCGAAAACAAGGTAACTCTGGAATTTATAAAATCAGGTGATTCCGGTTCTGCGCTAAATCGAGCGATCCTTACAAAAGCAGCACCTCAGGCGGATGTGTTTTTTGGGGTGGATAATACATTCCTCTCACGGGCGTTGACTGAAGGTATTTTTGAAGTATATCGCTCGCCGAAGCTGATTGATATCCCGGAGGAATACAAACTTGATCCAGAGAATCGGGCGCTCCCTGTTGATTATGGAGATGTCTGCATCAATTATGATAAAGCATACTTCAAGCAATTTAATCTGGCTTTGCCCGCCTCGCTGGCTGACTTGACCAAATCTGCCTATAAAGACTTATTGGTCGTGGAAAATCCAGCAACCTCTTCGCCCGGCATGGCTTTTCTTCTGGCAACCGTTGCCACGTTAGGGGAAGATGGATATCTCCAATATTGGGAAGCTTTAAAAGCAAACGGTCTAGTGATCGTGAATGATTGGGAGACGGCGTACTATACCAATTTCTCAGCTTCGAGCGGAAAAGGTCCTCAGCCGATGGTCGTATCGTATAGTTCCAGCCCGGCGGCGGAAGTAGTCTTCGCTGAAACAGAATTGACCGAATCTCCCACCGCATCGCTGGTTGGAGCAGGCATGTGTTTCCGGCAGGTGGAATTCATCGGTATTCTGGCAGGAACAAAAAACCGTGCACTCGCCGAAAAATTCATCGACGCGATGCTCGATGTTCCCATACAGGAAGATATTCCTCTGCAGATGTTTGTCTATCCGGTGAATGCTAAAGCATCTTTGCCTGAAGCATTCGTCAAATACAGCCAGATCCCGCTGGAACCGGCCAGACTGACCCCGACTTATATCGATCAGAAGCGCGACGCTCTTCTTCAAGCCTGGACAGATAAGATCCTGCGATGATCCGTTCAGGGAATTACAATTGGCGCAAAACCCCCGCCTGGTTGTGGATCATCCCGCTTGGATTTGTGGCGCTTTTCTTTTTCTATCCCCTCTGGGTGATCCTGAGTACCAGTTTCGCGCGGACAGGCTTAGATCTCTCCTCTCCTGCACTTAGGCAGAATATTTCCCAGACTGTTGTATTCACCTTCTGGCAGGCTATCCTATCCACCGGTTTGACATTTTTAATCGGATTTCCGAGCGCGTATTTGTTCTCGCATTATAAATTCCCCGGAAATCAAGCCTTACGTATTTTGATCAGCCTGCCGTTCATCCTGCCAACCGTCGTTGCCGCGGCTGGGTTTAATGCACTAATTGGTTCGCGAGGATTATTAAATCTTGGTTTACAGAACCTTTTCCGGTTGGAAAAGCCTCCCATCGTTCTGATAGGCACTCTGGGGGCTATTCTGTTAGCTCATGTGTTTTATAACACCAGTATCGTCATACGCCTGGTGGGGGGAGCCTGGTCGGTATTATCACGCCATCCGGAACAAGTCGCCCGGACATTGGGCGCCAATCGCTGGCAGGTGTTCTTGAATGTGACTTTACCTCTCCTTCGCCCGGCGATACTCTCTGCATTGGTTTTAGTATTTCTGTACAATTTCACCAGCTTTGGGGTCGTTTTGCTCTTGGGGGGAGTGAATAACGCCACCATCGAAGTAGCGATTTATACCCAGGCGATTCATCTCTTCAATCTACCGGTAGCTGCTCTTTTGACTGTGATCCAACTGATTTGCACCCTGATTCTCACACTCATACATCGAATGCTCTCTTCTAAAAGTGTTCCGCTCTCTCCAGCATCCGAGCGTGAAGTGAAAGCGTCTGCGCGAACCTGGAAGCAGAAGCTTTTCGTTACCTTCATGGTCATCCTGCTGATAACATTGGTGTTGTCTCCACTGGCTGCCCTGGTGACCCGCTCTTTTATTCGCCTCGAAGCGAATCGGGGTGAGCGAGGCGGTTTTCAACCCGGATTTACAACTGCCTATTATCAAGCCTTGTTCGTAAATCCACAGCAAAGCATCTTCTATGTTCCGCCCATCGCAGCGGTGGTCAACTCGTTGCGGTTCGCCCTGGCGGCATCCATAATGGCTTTACTGGTGGGCGGCCTTGCAGCGTATGGATTGCGTCACCAAACCCGGATCACACACTGGTTGGATATGGTTTTCCTATTGCCAATGGGCGCCTCCGCGGTTACCCTTGGGTTGGGATTACTCCTCGCGTACAGTCGGCCACCCCTCGTCTGGGCAACCTCCCCCTGGATCATCCCTGCAGTTCACAGCCTGGCTGCCCTGCCCTTTGTTATCCGAACGATCCAACCGGTGCTATCTTCCATCCCCACGCATTTGCCAGAGAGCGCGGCGGTGCTTGGGGCTTCGCCGTTTAAGATTGTCCAATTTGTAGATTGGCCGCTGACCCGGAGGGCGGTTTTATCGAGTTTGATCTTCGCTTTCACCATCTCCCTGGGTGAGTTTGGCGCGACCGCTTTCTTAACCCGCCCGGAGTTCCCGACGATTCCCATCGCCATTTTCCGCTATCTATCGCAGCCTGGCGGCTTAAATTATGGTCAGGCGCTGGCGATGGCGGTCATCCTTTTGGTGGTTTGCGGGACAGGAATTACCCTGATAGAAAAAATGAAACTGCCAGGCAGTAGTCTGATGTGAGGATTGCCATGTTAGAGATACGAAATATCCGAAAAGAATATGAAGGGAAGCCGCTCTTGCGCGGAATATCACTTACGGTTGAGTCAGGTGAAACCCTGGCGTTATTAGGCGCCTCCGGAAGTGGGAAAAGCACCTTACTGCGTATCATCGCCGGTCTTGAAAATGCAGATGCCGGAGATGTGTTGTGGGATGGCGTATCTATTTTGGGTGTGCCAGTCCACCAACGTCATTTTGGTTTGATGTTTCAAGATTATGCACTCTTCCCACACCGGAACGTCTGGGATAATGTGGCATTTGGATTGCAAATGCAACGAGCTGACCCAGAGGATATCAAGAAAACTGTTCAAGCCTCGCTCGAAAAAGTGAAGATGGAGGGATTTGCTCACCGCCCTGTGACCGATCTCTCGGGTGGTGAACAGCAGCGGGTTGCGCTGGCCAGAACGCTGGCGGCAGGTCCACGGCTGTTACTGCTCGATGAACCTTTAGCCGCGCTCGATCGCAGCTTGCGCCAGGAGCTGGTGATCGAGTTGCGGGAGATCCTGCAAGAGACTGGTATCCCCGCGATATATGTAACTCACGACCAGGAAGAAGCCTATTCCATCGCTGATCGATTAACTGTGTTGGTGGGTGGTGAGATCGCGCAAACAGGAATACCAGATGTGGTTTATCACCACCCGGCCAGTTTGCAAGTGGCGACATTTCTTGGCTTATCGAATCATCTGCCCGGAATTGTTGTTGAATCGGGAGAGAGGATCATCGTCCAAACCGAACTGGGGTTATTCTTCATCGGTGATCTTCCGAAAATGCCTGTCTTAACAAGCGGTTCGAAGGTTGTATTGGTCTTGCGTAATGCCCGGACGATCGAAGATGATCAGCAATCGATCTATAACAGAGTGACGGGTCAGATTGTTGATTCTGTGTTTCAAGAAACCGGCTATTCCTGTACCATCCAAACCGAAATGGGGCAGACCTATTTGTTTGTATTAACGCGGCGTTACACAAAAGGCGATCGGGTACAATTGGAAATACCTTCCGATCAGATCAATATTTATCCAATGGATTCCAATGCCTAAGATCACAGTCATCAAGCTCACGTCAACCGGGGATGAAGCATGGCGATACACGGGGGATGTGGTTGTTCGCGATTCTGAGAAGCTTGTACTGACCGCAAAATTCAGCAAAGATGATTTTTTCTTCAACGGCATGCTGCTCAAGAAGGGCGATCTATTCTATGAGGCGTATTATCGAAAAAAGTGGTACAACGTCTTTGAAATTTACGACCGGGATGATAACCATCTAAAAGGGTGGTATTGTAATGTCACCGCTCCCGCCACTTTTCGGCGATGGAATATCTCCTATCGAGACCTGGCGTTGGATCTGTTGGTATTTCCGGATGGAAGGCAGATCGTTCTGGATGAAGATGAATTTGCAGCTGAGCCGATTTCTTCGGATGAAATGGATCATGCCCTATCCGCCTTAGATGAATTGAAACGAATATTTACCGTCCCGGCTGGATTCAACCTACAAAGGGATTCTGTTGTTCGCCATTTCTGGGCATAGGAGTATCGTATGCGAGTTCTGATCGGTGTGGAAAATAATAACGAAGGCCGTTCGCTGGCCTGGTCGTTGGAGCATTTTGGCTGCATCGGGTATGGAGCGGATGGACAATCTGCCGTGGTTGCCATGGCGAAAGCAATCCCCGATTATATCGCCTGGCTGGAATCACACACGCAGGATAATTGGTTCAATCCGGCAGAGATCGACATCCGGCTGGTGGATGTATACGATGATTATTTTATCGACCCATCGTATCAGGTGGTATCAAGTAGCGGACGGTTAATCAAAGCCTGGTTCAAAACCGATTGGAAGATCCTTTCTCAAGAGGATGTGGAACATGCGATGAAGGTGTTGACCTGGGCGAGAGAGGATATGCTGCAATTAATTTCAAGCATTCCCGAGAACATTTTGGACCAGGCACACCCGAATGAAGATATGACGATCCGCCAGATACTGGGGCATATCGGACGGTCAGAATGGTGGTTAATGGACCGGCTTGGACGTTCACACCCGGAAGAGATGCTGGACAAGGATCCAATCGAACGGTATCAGAAAGAGAGAGCCGAGCTGCTGGTCACGCTGCCGGAACTCATTGAGCTGGATCAGGTAGTTGGCAAGAGCGGCGAAATCTGGTCTCCACGTAAGGTGGTTCGACGTCTGTGTTGGCATGAGCGCGACCACTATCAGCATATCCAAAAGATCCTCAAGCAATCCGATTCGATGTAATTAGGATGAGGGAGTCATGATCTTATTAAATTTTGGTGGCAAGATGCAAAAAACCGGGTTCGAACAATTTAATGCTTTGACCGGTTTGACAATTAATGAGCAGATTATGCTCCCTGTTGAATTTAATAATGCCCACGGTTTTATCAAGGATGTTGATTCCATGTTCACCAAGGTCAAGCTTTCCCTGGATGAAATAAAGCAGGATCGGCTGGTATTGATTCCCCCTGCGAACGGTTATGCAGCAGGTGTCCTACTGGTGGAATTGCATCGTCGGACCGGTCGTTTCCCTTACTTGATTCGTACCCGGCTGCCTCTGTATGGTTTGCATTTGGGAACCGATGTAGTTGAAGTCATTGACCTCGAAAAAGAGTGGAGTGCTCCGGAGTAACAGAAATGACAAGGTATGATGTCATCATTGTTGGCGGTGGACCCGGCGGGGCGACGGCCGCTTATTTTCTGACAAAAGCTGGAAAAAGAGTTCTGGTCCTGGAGAAAGAAAAACTACCGCGCTACAAACCCTGCGGTGGCGGTCTCTCGCTGGAATTTCTGAAAAATACGTTTCCGTTTTCATTCAAGTCGGTCATTGATAAGGAAATATCTTCGATAGCTTACGAATACAATGGGGGAAAGCTCGCGAACATCACCTGCCGCCCGGGTGTGATGGGAATGGTGATGCGGGACCGATTTGACGCATTGATCCTGGAAGAAAGTGGCGCGGAAGTTTGGCAGGGGTCAAAAGTCACCCAATTATCGCAAAAAGAAGATGGCGTTGAGGTCGGCCTGGAATCAGGGGAGATCCTACTTGCTGATTATGTCATTGGCGCGGATGGTGCAAATTCAGTGGTACGTAAATTATCAGGTTTGAATTCTCCCCGAGATCTAATCGGAGCCATAGAAGTTGAGATCCCCTGGACAACTGACCTCAAGCACCGGTATGGTGACTCGCCCGTATTTATTTTTGATCGACCCAGGGAAGGGTACAGTTGGATATTTCCAAAAGGTGATTTCCTTTCGGTGGGAATCGGAAACCTTGGAAAAACGCCGGATTTGCGGACACACCTCAACCGGATCATGAATGATCATGGCATTTCCCTTGACGGGGTGAACGTGCATGGGCATTCCATTCCGGTCTATAACCCGAAATCCGTTCTCCAAGCGGATAGGATTCTGTTAGTCGGTGACTCAGCCGGTTTGGCTGATCCTTTCTCGGGGGAGGGGATACGCCCGGCCATTAAAAGTGGAAAGATTGCCGCTGAGGTGATCCTGCAACAGAAACCCGATCTGTACCGACAAAGGATATCCGAGGAGTTGGGCAGACGAAATCGGCGTAGTCTTTTTCTGTGGAAATTTTTCCTACCCTTACGGGATGTTTGCCTGGAATTAGGGGCGCCGAATCCGTTTACGACTGACGCGATTCTAGAATTAATATCAGATCGACACAGCACGTTATACGTAGCGGGTTGGTCTTTCATCTCTCTCTGGACGTGTTATTTACCGATTGAATTGACTGCAGTGACGATCCAAACATTCAAAGGACAGAAGGCAGGGGACGATTACCGAAAAAAGAAATACCCAGGCTAGGTCTGCCTGAGCATTTGCTATCGGGAATAGGTTTGAATATTCAGCGAGCGAGGACTTCAGCCACTTTCTTATTGAGTAATTCGATCGAAAATGGTTTGGCGATGTAATCCACACCGTTGGCGATCTGACCGGTGATCATGGGGTCTTGATCTCTGGCGGTCAGATAAACGATGGGTATCTGGCTGGTTTGAGGGATTCTGCGGATTTCGTCAGCCGCTTCCTTACCGCCTAATACCGGCATGCGCAAATCCATCAGTATCAGATCGGGAAAGAATTCCTTGACCAGATCGACAGCTTCTTGACCATTCATAGCATAACGAACGTCATGACCTGCCAATTTAAGGGTGAATCCAACCAACTCCCTGATATCTTTTTCATCTTCCGCAACGAGTATCTGCGCCATGGTATCCCCTTCGTGTCATGATTATACCTTGAAAGTGATCATCCCGAATTCAGTTGTAGAGTGACCCAATCCCGAATTTTATTCTGTCAAACTGATAGGAATTTGGGTAAATATTGAGGAACAAAACCGGTTCAGCAGGCGTCGGTACTGTACACCTAACCAATTGGCGTGATTTTGATATATAGTATAATGTCCCAAATCAGGATTGGAGGGTAATATGACTGATCTTATCGCAGCTCAGGTGGGGGAAAATGAGATTGCGGTCCAGCAACCATCCAGGCCAATGTTCTGGCTGATGAATATCTGGTTCAGACCCAGATTTACTTTGTCTGAAATCTGCTCGCAAGAAAAAGCAGTCTGGCTGGTCCCGCTTTTAATTCTCTCAGTTTTGCAGATCATAAAAAGTGTGATCGATGGGCCATTGAAAAGCGCTGCGGCACTCGCTGCTCAGACGATGCCATCTCCCGAAATGTCTTACCTGACCCCGGAGGAGTTGGCAAAGATCCAACAAGGTGCCGCGATGACGAATGGTCCCGTCTTTACGGTGCTCTTTCCGGCATTGGCCGCGATTATTGGGATCTGGTTATCCTGGATTATCCTGGGTAGTATCTTACACCTTGGATTAACGCTTGCTGGAAACCGGAATAACACCCTTGCCTCGTTGAACCTGGCTAGTTGGTCTGCAATGGCGATAACGATCAGGTTGGTTGTCCAGATCATCGCCACTTTGGTAACGAAACAGGTGATCAGCCAGCCTGGCCTGGCCGGATTTATCGCCCCTGCCGGCGGAATCAGCATCTACTTCTCAGTGGTGCTTGGGTTGGTGGATTTGTATCTGTTATGGCAGGTTGTACTATTAACTGTTGGGGCTCGACGGATGGGTAATATAACCCTTTCAAAAGCCGTCATTTGTGTCTTGATTTGTGTTTTCCTGGTCGTATTACTACAGGCAATTCCAGGCACAGTGAGCCAAGTTATCTCAGGGATGTCTTTTTCAAGACCATTCTTCTTCTAATGAATTCGAACACCTTTATATCAATTGCTCAACTCCGCAAGACATTTCGGATGGGGCAAAATGTAGTCCATGCACTGGCAGGGATCGATCTTAGCATTCCACAGGGCAGCTTGACTGTGGTGATGGGACCGTCCGGGTCGGGTAAGAGTACTCTCCTTTACTTGTTGGGTGGATTGGATCGCCCGACCGGCGGAAAGATCTTTGTCGATCACGCCAGTCTGGATGAAATGGATGAGAATGCCCTTGCAGTCTATCGCCGGAAAAAGGTCGGCTTTATTTTCCAGTCATTCAATCTGGTCCAAACGATGAACGCCCAGGAAAATGTGGCTTTTCCAATGCGGTTTGCCGGTGTTCCTCATCGCCTGCGAAAACAACGCTCATTGGACCTGCTAACTCAGGTAGGTTTGGACAAACGCTCACATCACAAACCAACAGAACTTTCGGGTGGGCAGCAACAACGGGTGGCTATAGCTCGCGCACTCGTGAATGATCCCGAATTGATCCTGGCGGATGAACCGACCGGGAATCTGGATAGCAGCAGCGGAATGGGTATTATGCAGCTCCTATCTGAGTTGCACCAACAGGGACGTACCGTACTGGTGGTGACCCATGATCCTCGTATGCAGCGATTTTCCACCCATACCATCTACTTGCTGGATGGGAGAGTGGTAGATGCGGCAGCCTACGAGGCCAGCACAACCACAGCTTTTCAATAAATGGTGAGACTATGAAACGAATTTCAACAATTCTTTGGGTAATGATCACGTTATCTCTCGTTGTCACTGGTTTCGGGTGGAATCCGGTCCTTGCGCAGGGTGAAGAACCGACCGATCCTCCTATTCCGACTGATACACCAACAGCTACCTTTACTCCCGAACCTACAGCCACAATGACGCCATTTCCACGTCCACTGGTTGTCGTGACCAAATATAATGGCGGTGGGAAAAAAGTTACCGCAGGTAAAACATTTGATGTATCACTGACATTAAAGAATAAAGGGTCAGGAAACGCATCAAATGTGGTGGTTTCATTCTCTTCCGGTGATTTTGTAGCCAGAGGAACAGGCGGCGTCCAGGCCATATCGGTATTGGGGGCTGGTGATGGCGTGGTACTCAGCCAATCGCTTACGGCGGCAGAAAGTGTGACCGGAAAGGAAGTGGCGTATATAACAGCCAGTATCTCGTATACTGATGGCGATGGGGTCAGTTACAGCAGCGACGCGACCCTGGCGTTTAATATTGCCGGCGAACCTGCTTCTTCCGGTAGCGGATCGTACGCATCTGCGACCCCTACGGTCTCCAAACGACCCCAGGTGATTATTTCCGGCTATCAATCGGATGTCGTACCCCTGCAACCCGGGACATCTTTTAAACTCACGCTGGATGTGAAGAATGTTGGCATGGCAACCGCCCGGAATATAACCATGGTAATGGGCGGAGGTGGTTCAGCAGCATCCGGAAATGATAGTGGGACACCCGCGCCAGGTGGCGTAGCCGGTTCCAGCGGTGAATTTACCAATTTTGCTCCATTGGGCGCATCCAATATTCAACCATTGGGCAATCTTGATGTCGAGGCTTCTATCACGGCATCTCAGCAATTAATTGTCAATGTGACAACCAACCCCGGTACCTATCCGGTCAAGTTTTCCTATATCTACAGCGATGAACATGGAAACAAGTACCAGGATGACCAGGTAATTACATTGTTGGTCTACCGCCTGCCTTTAATTGAGGTCAATTTTTACCGCCCGGCCGATCCTTTCATGGTCGGTCAGACAGGTATGCTTCCGATCCAGGTCGTCAATCTGAGCCGAAATTCGACCATTCTGGGAAATATGACGGTTACCTCCAATGCTGGTCAGATGCTCAACAGTTCCCTCCTGGTCGGGACGCTCGATGCTGGCGGATATTATCCAATGGATGTGTCATTCACCCCTGAGTTTCCGGGTCCAGCTGAGATTCTGATCCAAATTCAATATACTGATGATTTCAACCAACCCCGCCATCAGGAATTTAAACTGTCGGTGGATGTTGCAGATGCACCCATCATGGAAGGTCCTCCGGTCGATTTGCCGGTAGTAGACATGCCAGAGACATTTTGGCAAAAAGTTGTCCGGTTCGTAAAAGGTATTTTTGGACTGGACAGTGCAAAGCCAAGCACACCTCCAGTAACCATGGAAGGAAATGGAAATGGGGTCATCATGCAGGGTGGCGGTGGTGGTGGTGGTGGGGGCGCTGTCGTACCGGTTCCAGGCAAACCCTAGGATAAAATTGCATGCGCTTCTTTGATCTGATCCAGTTGATTCTGGAGAATCTGAATCGCCGTAAAGGCAGAGTAATGTTGACCGCTATTGGCGTGACCATTGGTACGGCGGCTATCGTTATTCTTGTGTCCCTTGGTCTTGGCCTGCAACAAAACTTTACCTCCCAGTTTGGTGGAATTGGATCTCTTACCCAGATCAACGTTTTCCCAACCTATGGTGAGAATCCGGGAATGATGGTCATGGCGGGAGGCGGGGGAGGCGGAGGTGGCGGTAGCGGAAAGCCTGGTCCACAACAAAATAAACTCCTGACTCCTACAACCATAACTGAAATTGCGGCCATTCCTGGCGTAGTAAAAGTCATCCCGCGCGACTTTCTTCAACTCGGCTCTCAAATCAAAATAGGGCGATTGGAATCATGGGGAAATATCATGGGTGTGGGAACCCATAATTTGGATGACCTGGATTTCAAACTGCAAGAAGGGACCCTTGAACTTGAACCCGGCACTGCAATAATGGGAGCTCCGGTCTTAACTAATTTCTACGATCCAAAAGCTCGCCCAGGCATGCCCCCTCCCGAACCTCCAAATCCGCTGGAACAGGGGATGAAACTGGTACTGATCAAATACACTACTGACGGACAGGAAGTGAGAAAAACTATACCGGTTCGGGTGGTGGGAATACTAACCGAGTCGCGGGCTGAATCGGACTATACCATTTATATGACGATGGAAGATGTCACCGCTATCAATGCCTGGGCGCAGGGAAAGCCGATCAACCGGACGAAAGATGGGTATCAACAGCTTACGGTTTCGGTGCAGGATGTAAAGCAGGCGTTGGATATTTCGGAACAGATTAAAGAAATGGGATTCCAGGCATTCACCCCGCAAGAATACATTCAAGGGATCAACAGTTTCTTTCTCATCATGCAATTTGTGTTTGGTGGGGTAGGTGCCGTTGCATTACTGGTGGCGGCGATCGGAATCGCCAATACCATGGCGATGGCGATCCTGGAACGAACTCGCGAGATCGGTCTGATGAAAGCGGTTGGAGCCACGAACCGGGATGTGCTTGGCATCTTCCTCGGGGAAGCTTCTGGCATCGGTCTGATTGGCGGGCTGGGGGGTGTTGCCATCGGTTGGGGTGGGGGGTATATCCTGAACCTGGTGGTGGTGAGCTACTTAAGTTCGCAAACGGCTACCACCGGAGGTTTACCGCCTACGACGGCAGTATTTACCCCGATCTGGCTGCCAATATTTGGTCTGGTATTCTCTACCCTGGTTGGACTTCTGTCAGGGTTATATCCTGCCCTCCGGGCTGCGACGTTACTACCGGTGAATGCGCTGAAATATGAATAAATTGTTACTAATGAAATAGTTCAAAAAAATAACTAATGTAATGGTGTAAAGAAAGAGTATTCTGGGAATGCAATCTATTCATGATATCTTGTTGTCTGTTGAGCTGGTAAAGGATAGAATTATTGGAATAGATTGTTTCTGACCATCCCAGCCTAATATTTCCTGCCCTGACTCTTGCATCTATTCGGGATTCCAAAGGAAAAGGATTTATAGATAGTGTTCCAGGCGATTCAGAGAATTTCCGATAAGATCACCCACGATAAGCGCCTTGGTCAGATTATCGCGATCGTTTCATTGGTGCTTGGAATACTTCTACTCTCCTTAGTCCTGGCTGCGAAATCACAAAACTACACCATCCTAACCGGCCTCAGCCTCCTGATATATGGCGCCGTTTGCCTTTGGATCAGCTATTACCCCGGTTATCGCGAATGGGTGATTCCAGGTTTGTTCATTATCGTCATACTGGTTCCCTTAATCCGGTTCCTGATCGGTGTTGGCGGTGGACCAACAACCTGGGACGAACTCTTATATATGAATGCCGCCAAGAATTCGGTAGCAGAGATAAGGGTACTAAATCAGTATTTCCATATCTTCTTGTTAAAAATATTCTATTGGTTGACCAATGGTGATTCTTTCCGGGCTGTCCGTTATTATTGGATCGTCGTCCAATGCACAGTTCTGACACTGGTGTATTTGTCCATCGTGTTATTGACCCGAAAACATGCAACTCTCATTCGGATCGTGTGCGGCGTATTTGGACTCTTCCTATTTTCGATCCAACCGTTTGTTATGGAATATATCGGTGTCGCCTACGTGGATTTCACGCTGGAGTTGTTATTCTCCATTTGCGCTTTTCTGGTGATCCTTTCACTGACCGTCCCGAGGTTCTACAGAGTGTTTCTGTCTTCTTGCTGGGTTTGGTCCTGGGATTCGGTCTCAGAACCAAAGAAGTGGCCATCGCAATCCTGGTGCCAGTAGCAGGTATTTTGTGGATCTATGGGCGTCAAAACTTATCGGCAAGAAAGATACTGACCCAGGTAGGGCTATTCATACTGGGTATCGTCCTTGCCTGTGCTACCCTGATCCTCTTGAATGCCATCATCCTGCATGATCCTTTGTGGGGATTTAGGGCTTCCGATTTTGCGAATTGGTATACTGCCAGGACAGGTTTTGATCCAGGACTGAAACCCATTCAGAATAAGAACTTCTTTACTGCGTTGGTTTTTTCTCCAAGCCTATTTAGCTTGTTCCTTATCCTGTTGAAATATGCGATACCAAAGACTCAATCCGAAAAACAGATTTATCAGATACTGATTTCATTTTCCCTGGTCTTTATTGCCATTTACTCTCTGATACCTTTCCAGGCCTATCCACGTTATCTAATCCCGATTTACCCCATCTTAGCAATACTTGCCGCTCCTTTCCTTGCCCCTCTTATTCAAGAAAAAACAATTAGAATCCTCTGGTTTATTGTCATAATTCCCATCGCAGCCATTATTTCTTATGCCATTGATACGCTTATCCTCCAAAGACTGGATCAGGGAATATATCAGACTGAATTTGTCTATGGTGTTTTTGTCCTTCCCATTTTCATTGTTGGACTCTCGCTGGTCCTTCTTCTTGTTCCGGCCAGAGCAACGGGATGGAGACTCGTTCTCACAGGTCTGGTCTTATTTTCAGGTAGTCTTATTCCTTTCAACCAGATATTTTCGTCGTTAGAATCTCACAATATTTCAGAGGTTGTGAACCAGCGGTTTGAAATTATTAATGAATGGGCTCCAGATATTCAGTCCTACCCTAATAGACTTATCTTCGCTTCAAATTTTGTCAGGAATGGTAGGGCGCCGATTGGTCTTACTCCTGACTACACCCGAATCATGCTCAATATTGCATTGGATGGAAATTTACCCAAGGAAAGTGTAACAAATGATTTACCCGGATTCCTACAGGGCGATTATTCGCGATATTGTTATGGGATTTTAGCTTCCAGTGAATACGATTCACTTGGATCGCAAGCGAAAGAGCAACTTGCCCATTCCTTCTCCATCCGTGCAAGTAAGAATAAACAACAGGTATATTTGACCCACCCGGATTGTCAATAGTCTATTTGGAATAAGACCTGGTTGTTATCCCAATCTGCCTTAGCTCAGCGGTATGACGTTGGACACAGCCGGTGGGAAGAGCGCCTCCAGGATCGGTGTAGCGTCAGAACAGGGTCGGACAGAACAATCTGCATAGAACTTGACCAATTCCGCCAGTGACTTTGTTCCGAAAAGGAGATGGTAGAAGCTCAGGTATGGGAAGTATGCCTGGGCTTCGTGTTCCTTTTCATGGTAGGGTTCGATCGAAGTGATTAAGCCATTCTTGAAGACGAATTTGATCCCATCGGAGTATAAGCTGATCGGGAGTTCTCCGGTATATCCACTGGCAACCGAGTTCTCCATTCTTTTTTCCAATACCGGTCTGATATGGTTGAGAAACTGGATTAAGTCTGGGATCCGGATGTAATAGGAATATGGATCGCGAACCTTGGGAAGACTGTCGGGCAAGGCATGATAGGCAGGGTGATCTGATCCCAGCCATAAACCCAATACATCAAACTTCTGGTTGTATTTCTCAGCCAGCATCTTGCCTTGCGACCAGGCGAACCGGAGCGCCTCCTGACAGGTGGACATCCAGGGCTGCCCCGGAATGATCTCCAGGAGTTTGACTGGCATGGTCGGTCCCCACAATTCATTGGCATGCGCCAGGATACCCACCGGTGAATCCCTCCTTGGTCTCGATGACAAAAATCCACAACCTTTCGAGGTCCGTATCGAGTTTACTGTTCAACTCATGCTCCCAGATGGATTGATCTCGCATACAATGAACCAGCGATCGGCTGGCAGCCTGCTCATACATGGCCATCAGAAAGGGTATGTCAGCGGAATTCGCAGGTCGAAAGACAAATTGATCCGGTTTGTCTTCTTTTTTCTTGGGAATCGGGTATTCATAGGTATTCCTGCCCCCATCCAATTCCAGGGTCATTTCATATCCAAACAGTCGATAGTAATATGGAATACCGGTGATCGCTTGAAGGACCTGTCCACGTTTTTTACTCCATTCGTGGATCACATTCATCTGTTCACGGATCAATCCCCGATTGCGATAATCCGGGTCAGTTGCCACGAGTTCAGGTCTTCCTACTTTGAATTGAATACCTCCGTAGCTCCAGGTCTGATCAATCAAACATAGGCTGGAAACGATCTTCCGGGTTGCGGGATCTTCGATGATGGTGAAATCATCCACGTGGAAGGTAGGATGTTGACCAGACATTAAGTCACGAACCCAATCTCCGATGCGTGAGTCAGGCGTTTTGTGATCATCTGAATGGATGGTCGATTGGAAGAGCGCCAATGCCTCAATATCATCCACCGTCGATCGACGTAATATCAACCCATCTTTTAACGTCTTGAGTGATCGTATTATCATGGTCAATACCTTTCCCACCTACATCGAAATTACACCTATTATCCTGCTTAATGCGATGCTACATAGTTCAACGCATACTTGGCATCACTGTAGTTATTGTTTTCTTCGAGTGCTTTCCAGAATTCAGATTCTGCTGCAGCCTTATCTCCATTGCGAAAATACGCCCATCCCAACCAGAGACGCGCTTCTTCCGAATTTGGTGTGATGGTGATCGCGTATTTTGCCACAGCAAGTAGATCGTCTGTGCGTAGTGCGTTGAAATAAGCTAAGAATGGGCCAAATTGATACCTCAGCATACGCTGCGGGATGCCGATCTCGCGGGCTTTATCGTATGCTGCAGAAGCTTCGCCATACCGATCAAAGTAGACCAAATTGGTACCGAGATTGAACCAGTGGAAGGGGTTATCCGGTTCTTTGCGGGTAGCTTCCTCTGCGGTTGTGATTGCGTTTTCTCTATTCTTTACCGCATCCCAGTTTTCCCCCAGGATTTGTTTCACCGTCTCTTCCTGCTCGGGCAGATAGATCAAAATGTAAACATGATTGAACGCCTGCCAGTTCTTCTCAAGTTGGGTGTAACTGACTGCCATATCCGGACCGTAGTAGGTATCCTGAGAGACAAAAGTCTGTGTGGCATCGTTGTACCCGTTGAGAAATAGGTAGTGGCCTGCCCAACGGTCATCATTGGGCCAGTACGATTTATCAATTGTCATTGCTTCTTCAATGACAACGGGTATACCATTCGCGATCAACGTTTTAAGGAGTTTGATATCACCTCCCACGCGGTATTGTGTTTGCAGCCATCCGGCATAGTTCTTAACGAAATAATCCAATTCTTCCACATTTACGTTGCGATCCGCTGTTGTGGATTTAAGAACCTTCGCGATGTCATCTTGGTTCCCATCCCATTGATAGTATCGCAGGTAGGTGGATAGGGCGGCAGGACCGCAATTATTCGTTCCCTGCCGTTCGTATTCAGGAGCCTGAAGTGAGGCGGATGAAGGTAAAACCGTAGGAGTCAGGGTAGGCGTAAGTGGGGCTTGCGTGACAATGTTTGGTTCCGGTGTGACTATCTCCGGTGCCGGGGTTGCGGTGGAGGCTATCTGGGGTAGAGATACAGAGACTGGGGTTGGCATATCTTTGATGGGGTTTAACACAACCCGGAGATAAGTGGTTATCTCGTCCATGCGCCAATCCACCCGCCGTTTGACGTCGGGCACAAAATAAAAACCGGATAACAGAATGATCATCGCCAGCATTCCGAGGAGTGCAGACATATATTTGTTCTTTAACATGGCGGTAATTCTATCATGTGAAATTAAATAAAACTTAATAAATCGGACTAAATAAGGGGGAATTACATCTGGTATAATCGCGGCTATGAAATATCACATATGGACAGAAGGCTGCCAGATGAATGTAGCCGACTCGCATCGGGTATCCTCTGCTCTGCAAGAGCTTGGATATCGCGAGACCAGATCGCCTGAAGAAGCCGATGTCATCGTTTTGAATACCTGTGTTGTCCGCCAATCTGCAGAGAATAAAGCGTACGGTAGATTGAGCTCCCTGAAACCATTGAAACAGAATCATCCTGACCTCGTAATAAACTTGATGGGTTGCCTGGTTGGTGTGAAGCCAGATCCACGTCTAAAGAACCGGTTTCCATATGTAGACGTATTTTCTGCCCCATCAGATCCCATGCCGTTGGTTGATTACCTGATCCAGAAAAATCATCATGACCTTGATCGATCCGAGACTGTCCATCGATTTGCATTAATGGATGGCGAGATCGTTTTGCCCGGATTTGATCACAGTAATGAGGTATGTGCCTTTCTACCGGTTGTGCTGGGTTGTTCGCACGCCTGCACCTATTGTGTAATTCCTTACCGGAGGGGAATCGAAGAGAGCCGTCCGTTCGACGTCGTTGTTTCAGAAGCAAAATCCCTGGTTCTGCAGGGTGTAAAAGAAATCACCCTACTTGGACAAATCGTAGACCGGTACGGAAAAGACCTGGCGCCGGGACAAGACCTTCCTGCCCTCCTGAGGGAACTGCACAAAATCGAAGGTCTGGAAAGGATCCGGTTCCTTACATCCCATCCTAATTGGATGACATCTGAATTGCTCGAAACAGTCGCGGAATTACCCAAAGTAGCTCCACATATCGAAGTCCCAGTTCAAGCTGGCGATGACCAGGTATTGGCAAATATGAAGCGAGGCTATACCCGGGATGATTATCGAAATCTCGTGCATCAGATTCGCGAAAGGATCCCCGGAGTCTCCATCGCGACCGATATTATTGTAGGTTTTCCGGGTGAAACAGCTGAACAATTTCAGCAGACCTATGACCTCCTGGAAGAGCTGCGATTGGATGTGGCTCATCTGGCTCGTTATTCACCCCGACCAGACACGGTGGCGACCCGACGGATGGCAGACGATGTCTCTCAGGAAGAAAAAATGCGCCGATTTCGATTACTTGAGGAACAACAGGAACGGATCGTCGGAGAAATTAACAGCCGATATCAAGAGCAGGTAACCGACGTCTTATTCGAAGAAAAATCCAAACAGCGCTGGCGGGGAAGGACTCCTACCAACAAGCTGGTGTTTGTGGAAACAGATCAGAATCTCAAGGGAATGCTCAAACCGGTTAAAATTACCTGGACCGGTCCCTGGTCGATGATTGGTGATCTTACACAAGAGTGATCGGCAAAAACTGATTCTTATTACTGCCCTAGCTTGAAATCTCTAAAATAGTCACAATTTTCGGTTAATGGACACCGCTCGCAGTAAGGTCTACGGGCGGTACAGATCTCTCTACCCAACTTGATCAAATTTAAATGACCGGCGTAAAACATCTCCGGTTTAAAAAGGGTTTCCATAAGGCGATGGGTTTCTTCCACACTGGTCGTAAGTGGACGCAGCCCGATCCTGCCGGTAACTCGATATATATGGGTATCGACCGGAAAAGCAGGCCGATTTAATGAGAATTGCAGTACGATCGCAGCGGTCTTTGGTCCAACCCCCTTAAATTTTTTCAACCAGGATCTGGCATCTTCCAATGGGATATTTTCGAGAAAGGATAGATCCAGAGCTCCCTGCTCTGCCACTATTTGACGTAAAACCTGTTGAATACGGGGACCTTTCTGGTTGGCTAATCCAGCAATTTTAATGGAGCTGATCACTTCGTCTACCGGAGCGCTCATGACACTTTCCCAGTCGGGGAAACGAGATGTCAATTGAGTAAAGGCTCTGTCACGGTTGATGTCGTTCGTGTTCTGAGAAAGGATTGTGGAAACCAGTTCGTCAACCGGAGGGAGAGGCGTCCTCCAGGTAGGTTGGCCAAAATGGTCGATCAAGATCTGATAGACAGTCTGGGCTTTCTTCTGAAGGTCTGGATCCAAATTCATGGAATGGATGGAAAAAGATGGCCGGATCTCGCCAACTTGCAGGTGGCGGAAATTATAGATCGGACGGCGGGAAAGATCTTTCAGCGCTGCCAGCTCACTGGAGGACAGAGCCCCCAACTGACGCAGTAGTTCGAGCATGACCACCGGTTTGGCTCGACCATCCAAATCTCCATCTGAGATCTTCAACGCGACACCCAGAGCGGGTGATCCTGGTTCGATTGCATCCGGCAGGATAGACAGGGCTTGAAACCCTTCAGCTCCTGTTTTGGTTAAAAACTTGTTGCCGGCGAGGCTCATTAATACCGTATCAAATAATTTCGGTCCTGCAATCATCATCGGAGTTGGTTGTCATCGCCTTTACGATTCGGCGACACGCTTCGTTACGGTTCAATGATAACAGGGAAGGATCAGCCAGTCGCGCGTATCCGAAGGCTGCATTACGGAGAGGAACTGCAAAGGTCGGAACAGAACAGCCATCAATGCCCACCTCTACCTTATCTTTCGCCACACCGACCATTTCACTGAATGTTTGTAGAATTTGTTGCTGGATCGGATGCTCGATCGATGGATACTCCTCAAAAGATAATCCGCGTAATCGGGCATATGCTAACATCCCGGTATGTTTACCCGAACAATTGTGGCGGTTGGCGGTGAGCTTTTCACCAGTCTTTATCATGTGGTGCCAGGTTTCGGTATTGAATGGGGGATGTGTTCCGCACATTAACTGATCTTCGGTTATGCCAATTTTCCGTTGAAAGCTCTGCAATACTTGAAGATGTTCATCAGTCCCGGCATGTGACGCGCACATGATAGCCACCTCATTCTCTGTGAGGTGAAAATATGAATCACCACGCGATTCCATAAAAGGCAACGCTTGAAACGGTTTAGCAGAAGAACGTAAAAAGGTGACCAATTCCGGGTCACCTTCATGGGCGAGAACTTTCCCTTCGATATCAACCACGACGATTGCCCCGAATTGGACAGATTCCACTATTTGTCCGCGCGTGGCTTCAAATAGGGGGACATATGGACTGGTTTCCATTGTCTTTATTCTTCCGGGTCTATAGGGCTGACAATGATTTCCGGACTATGGTAATGGGTCAATCCCCACCGTAATCTCTGGGCAAATTGAATGGATTTATAGGACGGAAACTGAAATGGTGAAAGAAATTCCAGGATGATCTTTTCGAGTGATTCGGAAGGTAATTTTTGTTCGCAAAATTGATCAATGACTTCATTGATCTTTTCCAGATATGTGGTTTGTTTTCGGACATCTTCTTGTGTTACCAATCCACTCCGGCCACTAACAATAAAATACTCGTGATACTCTTGAGCTTGTAGCTCTTTGAGGTTTGCGATCCAGGCAGGAAGATCCGCATGACTTAGAAATGGCGGTTGATCCTTAAGAACCGCATCGCCGACAAAGATCACTTTTTCTTGCGGGAGGATGATCCACAAAGATCCGGCATAAGGACCTGGTCTGGCCTCCAACAATATGGGGCGGTCACCCCAGTGGATTTGCATTTTTTCGCTGAATGAAATTTCCGGTGGATTCCAGCGGATGGTTCCCAGGGAGGGGATCAGTTCCCAATCGGCTCCCGTTTCAGAATTTTGAGATTTAAAAGTTGTTGGACGATTGCGAAATGCCAGGGCAATTTTCTCCTGCCCAACTATCGTGCATTCCATAGCTCTTGCCCCGAGAGTTCGGTCCGGATGGGCATCCAGGTTGATCAGCATTCGGTCCACGCCCCCGCTGAGATTCAGTAGGGAAGATCGCCAGGTCCGATTGTCTTCAGGCCGGAGTGGTGCATCAATTAAAATTAATCCATGGGGGGCGTTAATCGCGCCTAAAACGACACCCAAATAATTCGTTTCAATAAAGATATCAGGGGTAATTTCTTGCATATGTCTCCAATTGTCTGGATTGTATCATCATTGCATGGATTGCTCGGCTATCTTTTTTGGAGGCAAGGTGAAGAAGAAGGTACTTCCATTCCCAGGTGTGCTTTCCACCCAGATCTTTCCGCCATGACCACTAACCGCTAATTTGCAAAAGGTTAATCCCAACCCCAGCCCTTTTATGGTTCCATTTACCTTTAATCGGGAGAATTTTTCAAAGATCCGTTCCTGGTCTTCCAAGGGGATACCCGGTCCGTCATCTTTGATCCAAATGCGGGTATAGCCATCAACCTGATCCGCACCAATTTCAATATGAGAATCCTGAGGTGAAAACTTGGATGCGTTTTCCATCAAATTCACCAATACCCGTCGGATCATGTCCGGATCTACCCAGAACGGAGGCAGATCGACAGAAATTACTCGATTCAAGGATTGGTTTTTTGTATCCAACGCCGGCTGGATGACATCAATAACCTCGGTGATCAGGGTGGTCGGTTCGATCTCTTTTCTATTTACGACAGTCTGACCGGCTTCCAGGCGATACACATCCAGTAATGAATTAAGTAGTCTTTGTATCCTGTCTGATGATCGCATCGCGATATTCAACAAACTGACAGTCGTTTCATCCCGATCGGGCGGCGTGAGAGAGCTGAGGATATCGAGGCTGGCGGTTACATTTGCCAGGGGAGACCTGAGATCGTGATAAACCATCGCGATCAGGTCATTCCGCAACGTATCCAGGTCTATCCTCTCGCTTATATCCCGCAATACCCATTGGATACTGGCGATGCCACTAAAATTGACCTTTCGTGCAATCACCTGAACCGGGATCCGCCAACCATTTGATGCCACCATTTCTGATTCATAGGTGATGGTCCCTGATTCTGAGATATGCTTATAACCAGCCCCTAATTTTTTATCATTTGATTTATGGATCTGACTTATGGAGAGCTTGAGGATACTCTCCTTGGAATATTGCAGGTTCGTACAGGCTTGCTGATTGGCTTCCACTATCATGCCTGAAAAATCTGTGATGACAATTGGATCGATGTGATCTTCAAATAGTTCCGCATAGCGTTGCTGCGAGATGTGTAACTGCTCAAAAGTTTGTGCGTTGCGAATGGCGGTCCCGGCGACACTGCAGATGGCATTAAGGATGGTGAGGGTATCAGGATCAAACTCACCAATTTTCGGATTCATGGCGAGCAACACACCGATGATCTGATTGTTCGCACGAACCGGAGCCGCGGCCATGCTGTAGATTGAGTATCCGGGATACTGATCGATCTCTTTAAGGTCAGACAATCCGGTGATCATCGATTTTCCGGTTGCCGCCACTGTACCCGCAACACCTTTACCGACTTCAATCCGAACATGTTCCACAAATTGGGAGCTTTCTCCCCAGGCTGACCGGAACTCAATTTCCTTGCCTTCATTGATGATCAACCCCAGCGCTGCCACTTCCACTTCCAACGCCTGGGTGGTTTGCTCCATTAGGATTTTCAGAACCTCATCCAATTGCAGGGATGAATTAAGCGCAACGGCATTGTCAATTAACGCAGACATCACTCGAGATCGTTGCTTGCTGCTTTCATACAGCCTGGCATTAAGGGCGGCCAGACCGGCGATATCGGCGATCGATTGAAGCAAATTCAGTTGATCATTGTTAAAGAAACCAACCATTGGATGCACAACCGTAAGCACCCCCACCAGCTTACGATGCGCCATCAACGGAACGCAGAGGGCGCTTTTTGCCCCGCTTTTATTTGAGTCATCATCCGGGCGACGAACCCACCGTAAATCCTCCCTTGTATCATCAACCATCACAGGTTTATGGTGGCGGACAACCCAGCCTGCCATCCCTTTTTCAACGGTCTCTTTCAGTTGTTGGACGGTGTGATTGTAGATCTTATCTCCGTACATAATGGCGGCATCGATTGGTTTATTTTGCTCATTTAAAATGACAATGCTGGCTCTTTCAGCGCCAACATGATAAACCGCCAGGGAAAGGGTCTTTTTTAAGAGTGGACGCAACTCGATTTCATTTGCCAGTTCTCGACTGACATGATAGAGAAGTTCCAGAGATGATCGAGTACTGTCTTGAATCATACAACCACCTGGTTAAAAGTACTTCAATCCACTAGCTGTGTTGAATAGTACAACTTTTTCGTGATGTTTAATAATACCCATATTTAGCAATTTTTCAAAACCTGCAAGCGTGGCTGAGCCTTCCGGTGATGCCAGAATGCCTTCTATTTTTCCCAAGGTAGTCTGTGCGGATAGAATCTCTTCTTCACTTACATCCATGGCAACCCCTTTGGTTTCATGGAGGATTTTGAGGAGCTTTCGCCCGGCAAAAACACTGGGCACGTTCAGACCGGACGCGATTGTAAATGGAGTAGGCCAGTCTTCGGTATTTGGTTGATTCTCCCGAAAGGCTTTGACGACAGGGGCGCAGCCTGCTGCCTGAATTGCCGCGAATCTGGGCTGTCCGGGTGCGATCCAACCTAACTCCGCCAGCTCATTGAAGGCTTTCCACATCCCGATCAAACCTGTTCCGCCACCGGTTGGATATATGATCCAATCTGGCAACTCCCAATCGAGAAATTCCGCCAGTTCAAAACCTAATGTCTTCTTCCCCTCAACCCGATATGGTTCCTTAAAAGTGGCCATATTGAACCATCCGAATTTTTGGCAATCTTCGTTGGCATGCTTGGCAGCTTGTTGAATGGTTCCATCCACCAGATGCAAATGGGCGCCATAATCGATCACTTCGCTGCGGTTGGATTGCGGAGAACTCTTTGGCATATAGATATGCGCGTCCACCCCGGCTCGAGCAGCATACGCGGCAAGTGCTCCACCCGCGTTTCCCGCAGTAGGTAGTGCAAATGTAGTTAATCCGAGTTCGATCCCTTTTGATAGGGCAACACACAAACCACGCGCTTTGAATGATGCGGTTGGATTTCCAGCTTCATCCTTTAAAAATAATCGATCAGTTCCAATCATTGCGCCAATATTTTTTAATGGAATGACCGGGGTGTCACCTTCGCCAAGAGATATCTGGTTTGCCTCATTTACGACCGGCAATAATTCTGACCATCTCCAGAGTCCTGCTGGACGCGAAAGAACAGTATCTTTGGTGAGTATTTCTCCAACCTGAAGCAATCCATAGGCAGCAAAAAGGGGAGAGTTACATTGCAGACAGGTATTGTTTACTTCTCTGTGAGAGTAAATTGTTCCGCAGATGGAGCATTCGAGATGAGTAATGAAACTTGTCAAGAATTATCCAACCTTTCAGCTAATCCCGATATCTGAATTTGTACGGACATCTTTTCGTATAGCCATACAACGGGGGCAATCCTGCCTGTTACACAACAAGGCTTCCGGGTCAGACAAGATCATCGCTTTTGTCACATCAATTACGAACACCACTGGCATCGCTAAAACAGTCGTATTTCCAAGCGTTACCTGATGGGTCACACCCTGCAAAATGGGTGCGATCTGGTTAAAGCCATCCGAACATCCCGGGAAGCCGGGAAAGTCCTGGACTCCGTCCTCAGTCAATGCCCAGCGGGTAAAGTCTTTTCTGCCAGCCATTTTTTCACCGAAATGGATGGTTGTATTACTGGTCTGGTCAACACCGATAAGAACGATCCAACCGTTGTGATCGGCAAGAACCCTGATTGGTGCCAACGGATCCAGTTTGGTTTGTGCGGTTATCGATTCATCAAAATTGGATGCAGTAAAAGATAATATGGGATGAAATGATCGTCGGGTATTTGGCATTTGTCGGAATTTTTCTGCCAATAACCCGATCGTTCGATCGACAGACATGAGGGGGTGATAAATTTCCGCCATCGGGTTGGTGTCATGCCCAACTCCGTAGGTCATGCCATTATCATCAGGCCCCTCATGGGGAATGACCATTGTTTTATAGGTAAACGTGGGAAATAGTAATCGTTCAGATAACGTAAAGAGAGCTCCCAGCATCGTTTCCACGCCACCGCGAATTCCACCAACTTTGGATAGGCTGGCATGGACGATCAAGGGAACTTCAACTGGCAACTTTAGGTCTTGTAACCTGGCTGACACCTCTCTATAAGAAAGCATCAGACCCTCCTACGGCTTAACCGGAGAGTATATGTATTTTCTTAATTATAGCCAGGATAGGGATTTCTCAAGCCGTTCAAATATTACATGATTATTACAGTGTCAAAAAGACTCGGATTATGGGCAGCTGACAGGCATAGATGGTTGATCTATGGCATTTAAAGATAAGCCAAAATACCCGGATGGGTCCAGCGTATTCTTGATCTTCAGTTCATTCAGATAATGACCTTGTCCATCATCTTTGAGAACGGATATATGAAGGTGTACCCCAACCGGATTACCGGGGTTTCCAGAGTAATTTCCCTGATAACCCAGCAGGTCTCCCTGCCGAATTGGTATATCCGAAGTACCTGGGGGGAAGGTGGAGAGGATCGTAGAAGTTCCCTCCGGGTCAGCAAGATGAGTGTAATATACCCAGATTTGCCTGCCTGGTTGAAGCGGGTCACTGGGGACTCGAATTATAAGACTGGATTTCCAGGTAACCTCGCGGTTTAGATATCCGTCTGTTACTGAGTAGACGGGTGTGATGCCGGGTAAACCGCCTCCGAAGATATCAACCCCCTGATGTCGATGGAAAGGTCGGAATGAATCTTCCCATAGAAAACCAATGAAGCCGTCTGTCGGCGAAATAAATGGTGCGTTATTGCAACGATTTAACGCCTTTTGTGTCCAGCCTGTATATTGATCCGGATTTCGGATGAATTTCATGACCCATGCAGTTCGATTGGCAGTGAGGAATACAAACCGATAGATCCAGTATCCTCCAAGCAATCCAAGCAGGGTTAGGATGGCTACCAGTAACCAAACACGTGTATGCTTTACAATCATTGTCCACGATTATACCCTCCCTCTTCAATGGTTTGGTTTCCGAAAAATCCACAAGAGCTATACAGACTGAACAAGTATGGTATAAGCATCAGCTTGACGGAGGGTTTTATTAACATTATGATTAAAATGACTCTGGAGGGAACTATGAAAGAAAAAATCTTGATCATTGAAGACGATGAAGGTATTCTCCGATTTTTACGCCGGGGAATGTCTTTTGAAGGATATCAGGTCGAAACCGCCGTTGATGGACACGAGGGATTGAATAAAGCCAGAGAATGGCACCCAGACCTGATTGTTTTAGACTGGATGTTACCAGGTATGGATGGGTTGGAAGTATGTCGGCGCTTGCGGGCGAGTGGACCCATCCCCATCCTGATGCTGACAGCCAAAGATATGGTCCAAGATCGAGTCCAGGGTTTGGATGCTGGCGCCGATGATTATATGGTTAAGCCATTTGAATTGGATGAGTTATTAGCCCGGATCCGGGCTTTACTCAGGCGCACTCAACCTGAACGAATTCCAGTTCTCACCTTCTCAGACCTTACCCTCGATACGGCTTCCAGGCAAGCGATCCGTTCAGGACGTGAAATCCAATTAACAGCGAAAGAATATGATCTACTTGAGTTGTTCATGCGCCATCCCCGTCAGGTACTCACACGCGAAATGATTTTCGACCGGGTATGGGGGTACGACTTTGGTGGAGAATCAAACGTGCTGGATGTCTATATTCGTTACCTGCGTCAGAAGCTCGTTGTGGGTGATGAAGCCCAATTGATTCACACAGTCCGCGGTGTGGGGTATGTCTTGCGTGAAATGCCCTGATGACTCTTCGAACTAGACTGACAGTCCTATATGCGGCGGTTGCCGGAGCGATCCTGTTGTTTTTCGGGATCGCTATTTATGGCCTGGTAAGTGTTATGCTGGTTGACCAGATGGACCTCTCATTAAATCAAACTGCCCATCAGATCATCATAAACACACGAATCAACGCAATGGGAGACCTGGAAATCATCGAATTCCCATCATTGGATGTGACCTCAGCCATCTTTGTGCAGGTGTGGAATGAGAAAAACGATCTAAAAATTACCTCACCGAATATCAGCCGGTTGGATCAACCACTGGATTCTACAGGTCTACGGACGGTCTCACCCGTCTACCGCGATAGTCTGGTGAACAAGGCTTCCCTTCGGGTGTTAAGCGTTCCGTTGGTGGTGGAAGGCAGACGGGTGGGTTTGCTTCAGATCGGGGAAAATCGTTTTCTTATCGACCTCACACTCCGAACCATGCTATGGGTTTTAGCAGGTGCCATGGTTCTATTTGTAACCGTTGCGGCTATCGCGGGTTGGTTGCTTACCGGGCAGGTACTGGCGCCCCTCGAGAAAGTGACCGCTGCCGCATTAAGTATCACCAATGCTGATGATCTATCCCGACGAATCCCGAATACGACCCATTCCCAAAATGAGATCGGGATTTTGATCGAAGCCTTTAATCAGACGCTGAATCGTTTGGAACAGCTGTTTTCTACCCAGAAGCGGTTCATGGCAGATGTCAGCCACGAATTACGGACTCCCCTGACCGTGATCAAGGGGAATGTGAGCCTGTTACGCAAAATGAAAAAACCAGATGAGGAATCGCTGCAGACAATTGAAAGTGAAGTGGACCGGTTAACGCGCATGGTGGGCGATTTACTCCTGCTTGCACAGGCAGAATCTGGAAAGCTTCCCCTTGAATTTGCAGAAAATTGATCTGGACAGCGTTCTGGTTGAAGTCTTCCAACAGGTTCAGGTACTGGCAGGTGAGAAGATCAAACTACAGATCAGCGATATTGAGCCGGTGGAAGTGATGGCTGACCGGGATCGCATGAAACAGGTGTATTTGAATCTATTGGCAAACGCGGTGAAATACACTCCGGCTGGCGGATCAGTTATCGTGTCCCTAAAAACGGTGGATAACCGTGTCCAAACCATGATCACGGATACAGGGCCGGGTATTCCCGCCCGTGATCTGCCTCATATATTCGAGCGGTTTTACCGGGGTGATAAGGCACGGACTCGCTCAGCAGACGGGAGCAGCTTTGGATTGGGACTCTCCATCGCGTTCTGGATCGTAAAAAATCACAGCGGGGTGATTGAAGTACAATCGAAAGAAGGTTCAGGAACATCGTTCACTGTCTGGCTTCCGGTTTTTCACGAACAAGTTCCGAATAAATAAAATACCAAAAGATTTTGAATTCCCGCTCTCTTTCATTTTAGTACTTGAAAATGGGCGGGAATTTTGTTATGCTGTTATTTGTTGGTGGTAATACCACCAACTTGGAATTCCCAATGACTGACAACCTTTTAGCCAAAGCCCAATCCCTAAAAGAGACCTGCGTTGCCCGGATCGAAACATGGATCTTATCGGGTGAATTTCCCATTGGAATTAAACTTCCGCCAGAGCGTGAATTCGCGGTCCAGCTCAACGTCAGTCGACCCGTTCTGCACGAAGCCCTGGTCGAACTTGCAGCCCGCGGATTGGTGACCATCTCTCCCCGGCACGGAGTCAGGGTGAACGATTACCAGAATACCGGCTCGCTGGCATTGCTTGACAGCCTGGTGGCATATCGGGAAGGTCACCTGGATGAATCATTCCGACAGGACCTGTTTGCCTTTCGAAGGCTGATCGAAAGCGAAACGGCGGCACTGGCTGCCAGGAAGCGATCCAGGCATCATCTGGCTGAAATGCAGCGCGTCCTGGCTGCGGAAACCACGGTAGATTGTTCCGCCCCGGAAGCCCTTACCGAGCTTGACTTTGCATTTCATTTGCTGATCGCCCGTGCATCGGGCAATTCCGTTTATCCATTAATTCTGAACTCATTCAAGGGCGCTTATACCAGCTACACGCGGGCATTCTTTACCGATAACCTGTGCAGTCCTGTCATCCAGCAAGTGTTTGATTTTCACTCGCAATTGGTCAAAGCGATTCAAAACCGTCAGTCCAGAGAAGCCAGTCTCGTCATGTTAGAGATGTTGAATCATGGCGAGGAACACTGGAAAGGAGAATAACCGATGTGCACGCCGGCTTTGGAACAATCCACGTATCAAATCAAGGAACCCAAAAACCTGTCTCCGAGAATTCAATGGTTACGGGATTTTTACTTTCAGGGGGTGAAACGGAAATGGAATAACGAGTTTACTTCGTGGACGACCGGGACGCCCTGGGATACCCAATACCAGGAAACGAATTTCTACATAGTCCCCGAGACGTACACATTCTTCCCCACGTTTACCTCAGGATTCCAACAGACAGCCCGACCGGTGGTGCTCCATCCCGATTTTTGGAGCTGGTCATTACCCGAGCGGCTGGCCTGGTTTGTAAAGGAAGTGATGACCCATTACCTGCCGATGGAAATCCTTCCAGGAGATCTTCTGGCGGGGGCTCGTTTCAATATCCAAACCTCGCGCTGCCTGACGGAAAAAGAAGGCGAAGAGTATCGTGACCTATTGGTCGGCAAGGGGGGGATGCGCAAAGCATTGTTCTGGTTGCACAATCACGGCTATGGAAATGCCGGCGCAACCAGCGGACATCTGATCCCTGATTATGCCAGAGTGATCCGCGAAGGATGGAAGGGTATCCATGTGGGGTTGGAGCAGCACTACGCGCGGTTGGATGATAAAGATAAGAAGGGCAAAAAGGGGGCTCAACTCCGTGCCATGATGATATCCGCATCGATGGCTCGGGAAGTCGCGGCAGGATATCGGACTCTGTGTTTGGAACTGGCCAATCAGGAGGAGGATCATAAACCGGAAAGCTGAATTACAGCAGATGGCAAAAAATCTGGAGCGTGTTCCCTGGGAACCGCCGCAGACTTTCTGGGAAGCCATTCAAGCGCTCTGGATGACCCATATGCTGGTGATGAGCGATGAAAACTATCCCGGTCCGGGTACTTCCTTCGGCCGGATCGATCAATACCTCCTCCCATTATGGGAAAAATCCCTTGCAGATGGAATGGATCGCGAGTTTGGCAAGGATATCCTCAAATGCATGTGGATCCACGCCAACACCGCCTATGATGCCATGATCCGTACCAACGGCAACCAGGGAATTACCGCCGGTTTCGGGCAGCTCATCACCCTTTCCGGGGTTGGGCGCGGAACGGGAAGGATTGCACCAATGATCTGACCTATGCCATGTTGGAAGTGATCGATGAGATGTCGCCAATATTAGAGCCCAAACCCAATGTCCGCCTGCATCGGGGTTCGCCTGAGCGATTGCTGGACAAGGTAACGGAAATGATCTCCACCAGCCAGGGAGCGCCATTTCTGCTCAATTTTGATGAACGCTCCATGGCGGGGATGATGCTTCAGGCGCATCGTTCCGGTGTGGAAGATCTGATCAACGAGAAAAATGTCTTTGACTACGCTCCGGTAGGCTGCCTGGAAAACACCATGGCGGGGAATGACCGTTCCGGAACGGTGGATATCAACCTGAACCTGTACAAGGCGGTCGAACTGGCGCTGACAGGCGGCTATGATTTTCATGCGTTTACGGATCCTATCACCGGTAAGACGGAGCCTGTCATCCGCCACGGTCCGGATACGGGCGATGCAAGTATCTTCACCACATTTGAGCAATTCTGGATAGCGTATGCAGAACAGACCCGGTTCATCCTGCAGACAGGTGGCAGATATATACAATCGGACGGATGCCATTCGGGCAAAATTTACCCCCACCCCATTTCTCTCCTGTCTGGTGAAGGGTTGCGCGGAGAGCGGCATGGATATCAATGAAGGTGGCGCGGAACTCAAATATGTAACGGTAGAAGCGGTTACCTTCGCCACAACCGTTGATTCGCTGCTGGCGATCAAATACCTTGTTTTCGACAAGAAGATCTGCACCATGGCGGAATTAATCCAAGCGCTGCGTGATAACTGGATCGGGCATGAAATCTTGCAGGCTAAAGCGGTCAACAAAGCGCCCAAATATGGGCGGGATGACGATGAAGCGGATGCGCTAGCCTGGAAGGTGATGCAGCTTTGGACTGAAGAAACCTGGAACCACAAGACTCCGGCTACAGATCGGCAATACCGTCCAGGCATGTTGAGCTGGAATTATTGGATCGCCTACGGGTACATCCTTCCGGCCAGCCCTGACGGGCGTCCGAAGGGACGGTTCCTCTCCAATGCCATCTGTCCTTCCAATGGGGTGGATACCAATGGTCCTACGGCCAATGCAAATTCGGTTGGTAAGGTACTGGGCGGAAAGGCGCTGGATGGAAAAGGCGACTGGCAGGAATATTTCAACGTGCTGCCAAATGGAGCCAGTCATACCATGACCTTCAATCCATCCATTTTGCGCGATCCGGAACACCGCGACAAATTTAAGTCTTTCCTGCGCGGATATACCGAAAACGGCGGGACGGCGTTGCAGATCAACATGATCAATGCTGAAATGTTGAAAGACGCCCAGAAACATCCAGAAAACTACCGCCACCTGCTGGTAAGGGTAACCGGTTACAACGCCTATTTCACCGCCATCGGCAAAGAATTGCAAGATGAGATCATCGCCCGCGAAAGCCATTTGATGGGGTAAAGATTTATCAATGAAGGAACCTAACCTGACCGGAACGATCCTTAATTTGCAGCGGCTTTCCACCGAGGATGGGCCGGGTCTACGTACCACGGTGTTCTTCAAAGGCTGTCCGTTGTCCTGCGCCTGGTGTCACAATCCTGAAAGCATCTCGCGTGAGCCAGAATTGCACTGGTTGGAAAACCGTTGCATCGGCTGCGGCACCTGTGTACAAACCTGTCCGGTCGGTGCATTGGAACGGACCGACGATGGCCTCATTATCCACCGCAACATCTGCAATCTGTGCGGTGATTGTGCAGAAGCCTGCCCGTCTAACGCTCTCGAAGTGCTGGGGAAATTCATCAACGTGAACGAATTGGCTGCGGAATTGGTCAAGGACAAACCTTACTTCGAAAAGTCAGGTGGCGGAATCACGCTCTCAGGGGGTGAACCGACCATCCAGGCATATTTTTCCATTGGCTTGATCGAAGTATTACAAGAGAAGGGTATCTCCGTAGCTCTCGATACATGTGGATTGACCTCTCGTGAAGTCCTCTCCCGTTTTCTTCCCGAAGTGGATCTGGTTCTGTTCGATCTGAAACTCCTCGACCCACAGGAACACTGGGATTGGACCGGTCAGGATAATCGCCTGATCCTCGATAATCTTGATTTCCTGAGTTTGTGGGTGGAAAAACATGACGGGAAACCGGATGTGTGGATCCGTACGCCTCTGATCCCTGGTGCGACCGATGGACGGGATAATATTCAATCGATCGGTGCCCATCTCGCGAATCAATACCAGGCAATGGTCCAACGATGGGAATTGTGCGCCTTTAATAATTTATGCAAAGATAAATATCGCCGCTTGGGAAAGACCTGGAAATTCCAGGAAAGTCGATTGTACACAAAAGATGAATTAACTGAATTTGGACAATGGGCAAAAGCCAGTGGTTTTCCAGCGCATCAAGTGTTTGTCACCGGTTCCGCGAGAGTGGAGGAGAAAAAATGAACGATCATCGTCAGTTTTCACAGGAAGATATCGAAGCGCATAAGCCGGAAATGAAGATTGGATTGGTCGCCACGGTCAACCCGCAAGGGCAGCCACATATTACCTTAATTTCCACATTACGGGCGTTTTCTCCCAATGAGATGGTCTGGGGACAGTTTGCCGAAGGGATGAGCAAGGACAACATCCAGCAAAATCCGAAAACGGGCTGGCTGGTGCTGACCCTCGATAAACAGATCTGGCGCGGCAAAGCTACCTTCACTCATACTGCCATTACCGGTCCGGAGTTCGAATTCTTCAACAATACTCCCCTCTTCCGCTACAATGCCTACTTCGGAATCCACAAAGTGTATTATATGGACCTGGTGGAGCAGTCTGGCAGGGAAGCCTTGCCGATGAACAGGGTTGTAATGGCGGCTATTAAGTCGTTAGTGGCAAAGACCATCAGCCCGCAGAAATACAGCCTTGAAGGTGTTGAACACCTGGACGCGAAACCTGATCGGAAAACTGGATAATCTGAAGTTTGTATCCTATGTGGACGGGGATGGGTATCCGGTGATCGTGCCGGTGATTCAGGGACAGACCTCCGGAACGAGCGAAGTGATCTTTTCGACCGGGGCGTATGGTGATGACTTGAGGAAGATACCTGCCGGTGCGCCGCTGGCTTTCTTCTGTATGTCATTCTCCATGGAAGATGTTCTGCTTCGAGGAACATTCAAGGGCATCTCTTCCCGGGGTGGTTTCCAGTGTGGCGCGATGGATGTGAATTGGGTATACAGTCCGATGCCACCGGTATCAGGACAGGTGTACCCGCCGTTGGAATTGGCAGCGATACGCGAGTTTGATTAATCACCAATGTTTGATTCGTCAATCCATCACCGTAAATCCATCCGCTTGCCCGGATACGATTACTCTCAACCGGGATCGTATTTTGTCACTATTGTCACCCAAGGCAGGTTGTGTCTGTTCGGGGAATATTGTGGATGGTGAAATGGCGTTGAATGACCAGGTTAGATGTTGGTAAAAGTAGTTGGGAAGAATTACCAATCATTACATTTTATTGCAATGGATAAATTGTAATCATGCCAAATCATTTTCATGGAATCATCACGATATCAAGTCACGAATTCGTACACGCAGGTGCGCCCCTACGAAATACGGTACGGCGGACCCATGTGTCCGCCCGAAGGAAGCCGAAAAAGGAAAAACTCCATTAATACAGAGATCCTAATCTCGAGGTTTAAAACATTTTCCGCAAAAGATAAATTTACGGGAAAACAATTCAATCGCGGATCCGATAAGGGTATGGCAGCGTAATTATTATGAGCACATTATTCGTGATGATGCAGACTTCACTCGAATCTGGAAATACATCGACGATAATCCAGCCGGCTGGTCAACCGATGAGCTATCCAATATGCCTATAATCTCTTCATCTTGACGCACACCCTGAATCCTGATAGACTCGGCTCTCGTGCCTGTATCAATTGAATCCATCCATCGAGATACCTTGATGAGAGAGGATGCTTTTGGTATAATGCAATGCGCGATAAAGGCAGCTTAACAATTGATGCCGACGTAGCTCAAGCGGCAGAGCAACCGCCTTGTAAGTGGTAGGTTACGAGTTCGATTCTCGTCGTCGGCTCTGCGCATGAGCTAACCATCGTGCGTACGGATATTCTACCCGGGCGGTTACCCAAGTGGCCAAAGGGGGCTGACTGTAAATCAGCTGTCAGACGACTTCGGAGGTTCAAATCCTTCACCGCCCACTGGTTTTACCAACCAAACGGATCGCCGCAAGGTCAGATCCAGGGTTCAGCAAGCCCTCATAGCTCAGTCGGTAGAGCGCGTTCTTGGTAAGAACGAGGTCATGGGTTCGAATCCCATTGAGGGCTCATGCTGCCGTAATCAAACATAAATGTCACGTAAGGAGAAGAATCGATGGCGAAGCAAAAGTTTGACCGGTCGAAGCCGCATCTGAATGTAGGGACCATGGGACATATCGATCATGGTAAAACGACCTTAACGGCGGCGATCACGAAATGGTGCCAGATGCAAGGGTTGGCGGAATTCAAAGCGTATGATCAGATCGATAACGCGCCGGAAGAGAAAGCGCGTGGGATCACGATCAACATTGCGCATGTGGAATACCAGACCACCAAGCGGCATTACGCGCATGTAGACATGCCTGGACACCGCGACTACATCAAGAACATGATCACGGGTGCGGCGCAGGTAGATGGCGCGATCCTGGTGGTGGCAGCTCCGGATGGGCCGATGCCGCAGACGTTCGAGCATGTGCTGCTGGCGCGCCAGGTGGAAGTGCCGAGCATCGTGGTATTTTTGAACAAAGTAGACCAGATGAACGATCCGGAACTGCTGGAGCTGGTGGAGCTGGAACTGCGCGAGATGCTCTCGAAGCAGGGGTTCCCCGGGGACACCATACCGATCGTGCGTGGTTCGGCATTGCTGGCGCTGGAGAGCAAGAGCACGGATCCGGAAGCGCCGGAATACGCTTGCATCAAGGAACTGCTGCGGGTGGTGGACGAATACATACCCGAGCCGGTGCGTGCGGTGGACAAACCGTTCATGATGCCGATCGAAGATGTATTCTCGATCAAGGGTCGTGGTACCGTTGTGACCGGTCGAGTGGATCGAGGCAAGATCAAAGTTGGCGAGCCGGTGGAGATCGTGGGCTTGCAGGAAAAGACCCGCAGCCAGTGTAGTGACGGGAGTGGAGATGTTCCACAAGCTGCTGGACGAAGGCATGGCTGGAGACAACCTGGGCATATTGTTGCGCGGGATTGAGCGCACGGATGTAGAGCGTGGGCAGGTAGTGGCGAAGCCGGGCAGCATCACCCCGCACAAGAAATTCATGGGCGAGGTGTACGTGCTGAAGAAGGAAGAAGGCGGACGACACAAAGCATTCTTCACAGGTTATCGGCCGCAGTTCTACATACGGACGATGGATGTGACCGGGAACATCAAGCTCCCGGATGGGATCGAGATGGTCATGCCTGGGGACAACGTGAACCTGGAAGTGGAATTGATCATGCCGGTTGCGTTGGAACAAGGTTCCAAGTTCGCTATTCGTGAAGGTGGTCTGACGGTTGGCGCCGGTGTGATCACTAAGATTCTGGACTAAATTTCTGAAAAGGAATGGAGCCTGGCTGAAAAATACCAGGCTCCATATAGAGAGATAAAATGGCTTCAAAGAAGAAAGATGTACGACCTGTAATCACCATGGCCTGCACTGAGTGCAAGGAACGGAATTATACGACCGAGAAGAACCGCAGGAATGACCCGGGTCGTATGGAAATGCAAAAATACTGCTCGCATTGCCGAAAACACACCGCACACCGCGAGACGAAATAGGTTCGAGCAGGCGATTCAGCTCACCCCAAAAGAGCGAGATCGTTTGACATAGGCCAGTAGCTCAATTGGCAGAGCGCCTGTCTCCAAAACAGGAGGTTGAGGGTTCGATTCCTTCCTGGCCTGCCAGAAAAAGTGAACGCCGTCTCTACGGGGCGGCGTTTTAGCCGTAAGAATTGACTCATCTTGGCTGGAGCTTCCCGCCAAAAAGATCAGAAGGAGTAAGCAGTGGCTGACAAAATTGAGAAAGCGAAAGAACCGAATGTCATCCAACGCTATTTTCGTGAGACACTTGGCGAATTGCGGAAGGTGAAATGGCCGACAACCAAAGAGGCCTGGCATCTGACAAGAATAGTCTTACTAGTTCTGGCAGCGATGAGTGTAATTTTGGGAGCACTTGATTTCATGTTCTCCAAACTTATTGAGTTGATCGTAGTATAGGTTCTTACTGGGATTCGACCAGTGAGAGGAGCGCTATTTGATGGACGCGCACGATTTAGAAAATCAAGATCTGCCAATGGAATCAGAACCCAGGGAAGAAATTGCTCCCTCCGGGCATAATGCCCCATTGAGCATGGACGCCCCTGCTGCTCCTGATTTCTCCATTGAACAATCCATTGAACAGGCTGGTGATCAAAGAGCCTGGTATGTGGTTCATTGCTACTCAGGGTATGAGAATAAAGTACGACATAACCTGGAACAACGAATAGAAACCATGGGTATGAAAGACCAGATCTTTGATGTGGTCATTCCAACCCAGGAAGAAATTGAAGTTAAAGATGGGAAACGAAAGACCGTTGAACGTCACGTGTTCCCCGGTTATGTTCTGGTCAATATGATCCTTTCGGAAGAATCCTGGTATGTTGTCCGTAATACCCCAGGAGTCACCGGGTTTGTTGGCATGGGCAATATACCAACCCCGTTGCGACCGGAAGAAGTCCACAGATACTACGCCGAATGGAAGCCGAAGCACCAGTGGTCAAGGTTACGTTTAAAATTGGTGAACGGATCCGCATTGTGGATGGTCCATTCAATGACTTCCGCGGTAATGTTGCAGAAATTGATATGGAACGAAGTAAAGTTCGCGTCATGGTCAACTTTTTCGGTAGAGAAACACCCGTGGAATTGGACTTTCCTTACAGGTGGAACGAGCGTAATGTGATAATCCAGCCAATCCTGGCTGAGATAGGTGGAAGGATGTACCTCCAAACACCCGCTAATACCACAAAGGAGTGAAAAGTGGCAAAGAAAATGAAAGCAATCGTCAAGTTGAATATCACTGCCGGTAAAGCCAATCCGGCGCCCCCGATCGGTCCAGCACTAGCCGGTCACGGGATCAACATTATGGCATTCTGCAAAGAATACAATGCCCGCACCAATAATCGAACGGGTGAGGTACTTCCTGCAGAAATTTCCATCTTCACCGATGGTTCATTTACCTTCGTTCTTAAAATCTCCGCCAGCCTCCATTTATTGGCTAAAGCAGCCGGGGTTGAAAAAGGTTCAGCAGAACCGAACCGGACCAAAGTTGGGAAAGTGACCCGCGCTCAGGTTCGTGAGATCGCAGAGTTCAAGTACAAAGATATGAACTCCTACGATGTCGAAAGCGCCATGAGACAAATCGAAGGCACCGCCCGCAACATGGGTATCACAGTCGAAAAGTAAACCCCTGTGGGAGGGTTTTATACAACCCGCCTGAACCACCAAGGAGTAAAAATGTCAAAACACGGAAAAAATTACATGGCCGCACAGGCCAAAGTAGATATCAATAACGCCTACACCCCACAAGAAGCAGTTGATCTGGTGAAGGCAACCTCATTCACCAAATTTGACGCCACCGTGGAAGTTCATCTACGGATGGGTCTGGATCCCCGGCAAGCCGATCAGATGGTCCGAGATGTGGTCGTCCTCCCGCACGGACTGGGTAAAACCGTTCGAGTCCTTGTCTTCGCACAGGGTGATGCGGCTCAAAAAGCTCAGGAAGCCGGAGCTGACGTTATCGTCGATACCGACGAAATGGTAAACAAAATATTGGGCGGCTGGACTGATTTCGATGTCGCCATGGCTACCCCTGATATGATGGGCAAGGTTGGTAAATTGGGTCGTGTTCTTGGGCCTCGCGGTCTGATGCCTAACCCGAAAGCCGGCACAGTCGCCCCGGGCGAGGATCTTCCCAGAGTTATCAAAGAAGCCAAAGCTGGTCGTGTTGAATTCCGTCTGGACAAGACTGCGAATATCCACGCTCCGATTGGTAAAGTCTCATTTAGCTCTGAACAATTATTTGATAACCTGGCTGCGCTGATGAACGCGATCAAGAAAGCCAGACCCCAGGTAGCCAAGGGAACCTATATTAAGCACATCACCATTACCTCGACCATGGGTCCTGGCGTAAAGATCGACGCATTGGCTGCCCAATCGATGACGGAAGTTGCGGAATAGGGTATAATACCGAACAACTGAATATCTGTTCACCAGAGACAGCAGGTGCCTGAAAAGGCTTAAACATCCAGCCGAGGTGGAGACGATCATATTAATTGATCTTGCCTGAAATCAGGCAATAAAAGTCTTTGCCCGGTTGGTCTCAACCAAGCAAAGACTTTTTATCTTTTATCGGAAGGAGGTGACTCTACATTGGCATTTTCTAAACAGCAAAAAACCAAAATGATGGAACAATATCAGGTCTGGCTCGACAAGAGCAAGGCTATGATCATGGTGGAATATTCTGGTCTGACTATGAAAGGTATTGATGCGGTCCGTGCCAAAACTCGTGAAGCTGGTGGTGAACTGCATGTGGTAAAGAATACCTTGATGCGGTCTGTTTTCCAGGCTAAGGGTATGCCGGTTGAAGGCAAACTACTGGAAGGGTCTTCTGCGATCGGATTCGCATTCAACGACGCTCCAGCTATCGCGAAAGCATTTACCGATTTCGCCAAAGGCAATGAACTGTTCAAGATCAAAGGCGGATACCTTGGCGACAAAGCCATGAACCCCGCACAGATCAAATCGTTGGCCGACCTACCGCCATTGCCCGTTATGCGCGCAACCTTGTTGGGCGTTTTACAGGCTCCCGCAAGTAAATTGGTCCGCACTCTGGCAGAACCCGCTCGTGGTTTGGCCGCAGTGGTCAAAGCTCATTCAGAGCAGACAGCCTGATTTTCCAGGTTGATCGTCTGGGAAACCAGGTTTATGTAAACCGAGTGGTATCCCGTAAATAACAATCACTCAATTCGTAAGGAGATTTTGAAATGGCAGATTTAACCAAGATCGTAGATGAACTCAGCAAGCTTTCCGTTTTGGAAGCAGCCGAGCTTGTGAAGTTGCTGGAAGAAAAGTGGGGCGTTTCAGCCGCCGCACCTGTAGCCGTTGCCGCCGCCGGTGGTGGTGCAGCTGCTGCTGAACCAGTAGAAGAAAAAACCGAATTTGATGTCGTCATCAAGGATGCCGGCCCCAAGAAAATCGAAGTCATCAAGGTCATTCGCGTCCTCACCAGCCTCGGTCTCGTTGAAGCGAAGACCATGGCCGAAACCGCTGGCGCCAAAGTCCTCTCCGCTGTGGCCAAGGATGCTGCAGCAGACGCCAAGAAGAAACTGGAAGAAGCCGGCGCAGTCGTCGAAGTCGCCTAATATTTTTCCTGCCTTCTCTAAGACAGCCAGGTATACTGGCTGTCTTTTTATTATCTGGTGCCGGGTAATCTTAATATTTGATCATCCAGTTAGCCTTATTCAAAATAAATATTGCCTGCCTATGTCAGTGCCCAATCTCCGAAAAATAGACTATTCGATCCATACATTCATATTTTATTTGTCTGACCTTTTTCGTTTGTTTATAATGAACCATATTCAATTACCAGAGGGTTGTAAATGATCAGTTATATAGAATCCATTCATCCGGTCTTGCAGGCACTTCTGGCAGGATTATTCACCTGGGGAGTGACCGCTTTTGGCGCTGCGTTCGTATTCTTTAATAAAACCGTCAACAGGAAATTACTCTCGGGCATGCTCGGATTCGCAGCCGGCGTGATGGTCGCCGCATCCTGTTGGAGCTTATTGATTCCATCCATTGCACTGTCAGAAGAATTGGGCATGATCCCATGGTTACCACCTGTGATCGGTTTCTTATTGGGTGGTGTGTTCCTTTTCATCATCGATAAGATCCTTCCCCATTTGCACATGGGCCTCGCCACGTCTGAATCGGAAGGGATCAAGACCTCCTGGCAGCGTTCTGTCTTGCTTGTGCTGGCGATCACATTGCATAATATCCCGGAAGGGCTGGCGGTTGGGGTAGGATTTGGAGCTGTGGCTGCAGGTTTGCCAGCGGCTTCACTTACAGGAGCGATAGCCCTTGCTCTTGGGATAGGTCTGCAGAACTTTCCGGAGGGAATGGCTGTTTCCATTCCTTTACGGGGAGAAGGTCTTACTCGCTTGAAGAGTTTTATGCTTGGACAGGCTTCAGGCCTGGTGGAACCAATTGCTGCTGTAATTGGAGCGGCAGCGGTATTATCGATGCGGTCCATGCTTCCATACGCGTTGGCATTCGCAGCCGGCGCGATGATCTATGTCGTAGTGGAGGAATTGATTCCTGAGTCTCAGCGAGGGGAAAGCACAGACATCGCTACCATCGGCGCGATGGGCGGTTTTGCGATCATGATGTTGCTGGATGTGGCGTTGGGATAAATATATTCGTAGTGGCGACGCTTGCGTCGACCCTATATCTTAGGCTGCCACGGGCAACCGCCTGACAACCATCAAAACTTTACCCTGGATCTGAACAACCCGGGGGTCATCGATGATGATCGGCTGCATGGTTTTATTGGCAGGTTGAAGTCTTACTTTGGTGCCTTCCCGGTAGAAATACTTGAGGGTGGTTTCATCCCGATCCAGCAACCAGATTGCCACCATCTCGCCATTGCGGGCCTCTTGGGCTCTTTTCATGATAACCAGGTCGCCATCGTTGACCATCGCATCGATCATGGAATCTCCCTGAACTTCCAGCGCGAACAGGTCTTCCAATTTTTCGCGGGGAGGGAGCAGACTGCGGGCAATACTAATGGCTGATTCTGGATCAAAATAGTTCAGATCAGACGCAGGTACCGGAACAGGCAGACCTGCGACGATTCGTCCAACAACTGGAATTCGGAATAGGTCTTCGACTGCATTAGCAAATGGACGGATTTTATCGTCCAGCAGAACACCGAGTGCATTCTTTAAGATGGTAATTCCCCGCGAAATGTTTTTCTCGCGTTTGATATAGCCCCACTTTTCCAATTGGTCAAGATAGTAATTCACCACGGATGTGGAAGAAATTTGTGTCTCATCGCAAATTTCACGTATGGCAGGAGGAAAACCAAATTGTCTCTGGTATGTTTCCATATAGGCGAGTATCTTTTCGTGGCGGGGACCTAATCCCTGTGTTCGTCTAACCATGTTATCCTCCATTGGCGAACAAACCGTACATATGTTCTAACATTATTTATACATGAACATCTGTTCCCTGTCAAGCGGGGTGGGATGAATGCGTTCACTCCTCGATAATCGAATCCATACCTGTGCGATGGAAAGAATAGGTTAAAATGAGAGGAGATTCTAAGACCCTCGAGGTGATAGTGACATTTCAAAAAATCTGTGTTGTGGGCTTGGGTTATATCGGATTACCAACCGCCAGCACATTTGCGTCTCATGGAATTAGGGTGGTGGGGGTTGATATCAACCAGCACATCTTAACCACGCTGCGAAGTGGAAGTCTGCATATCGTTGAACCGGGTCTGCAACCGCTATTCAAACAAGCGGTCACATCTGGGAATCTGACCTTCCAGGATAAACCAGAAAAAGCGGATGCTTTTATTATTTCGGTCCCAACACCATTCAAGGATGGTAAACTGGCGGATATGCGTTTCGTAATCGCTGCCACCGAATCAATCGTTCCCTATATCAATAAAGGGTGCCTGGTAGTTCTGGAATCAACCTCACCACCGCAGACAACCACCCGGTTACTCCAGCCAATTTTGGAGCGATCGGGATTAAAGTGCGGGAAAGATTTTTATTTAGCCTACTCCCCAGAGCGGGTTCTTCCCGGACAAATCCTGCAAGAGCTCATTGAAAACGCGCGTGTAATTGGCGGTATCAACCCAAAATCAGCGGAGATTGGGAAAGACTTATATTCCATTTTCGTCAAAGGAGAGATCGTTCTCACTGACGCGACCACCGCAGAGATGGTCAAATTGATGGAAAACACCTACCGCGACATCAACATCGCAATTGCCAATGAATTCTCCCGATTGGCAGATCGATTTGAAATTGACATTTGGGAAGCCATCAGAATAGCCAATCGGCACCCGAGGGTAAAGATCTTAAATCCCGGTCCAGGGGTGGGGGGACATTGCATCAGTGTGGATCCATGGTTCCTTGTAGAGGCTGCCCCTGATATCACATCTTTGATAAAAGCAGCCAGGCTGGTGAACGATTTCCAACCCGGCATGGTAGTTGATTGGGTGCAGAAAAAGTTAGGCAACTTGAAAGGGAAGAAAATTGCGGCATTAGGATTGAGCTATAAACCTGACGTGGACGATTTCCGAGAGAGCCCCGCTGTCGAGGTTGTACGTTTACTCAACGAAGGAGGCGCTGAAGTCATCGCAACAGACCCGTACGCCTGTGGAAATCTCTTTCACGAGATCAACCTTTTCCATGACATCAGCCTTCTATCTGACCAAGTGGACGCAGTGATCCTATTGGTCGCACATCAGGAGTATAAGAAGATAAAACCAGAATTGTTTGCCTCCTGGCAAAGAAAGCCCACCCTTTTCGATGTGGTCAATCAATGGAACACTCCAGAATGGCGCAATAGCCCAATGAGGATATATAGATTGGGTGATAATAAGTCAGTAAAGGGGTAATTTGAAGCCCAAAAAACCGATCCGCATTCTTGCCGTGTATGGAACTCGCCCCGAAGCAGTTAAAATGGCTCCGGTAACGCGGATATTAAAAGAAACCCCCGGAATCCAGATCTACACCTGCGCCACAGGTCAACATCGCCAGATGTTAGACCAGGTTCTACAGGCATTTAATATCCGCCCGGAATATGACCTTGATATTATGAAACCAGATCAAACGCTGGCTCAAATTTGCGCGGCTGTATTTACGAACCTCGATCCGGTCCTGGTCCGATTGCAACCTGATTGGGTGTTGGTACAGGGAGATACGACTACTGTCCTGGCGGCATCCATTTGTGCGGCGTACCGTCAAATAAAAGTAGGACATGTGGAAGCCGGATTGCGAACCCATGATAAGACTCAACCATTCCCGGAAGAGATCAACCGTAGGGTTGCCAGCGCTGTCGCCGATCTGCATTTCGCACCGACCAACTGGAGCAGGGACAACCTTCTCAGGGAAGGGATTCCTGCAGATACGATCCACGTGACGGGTAATCCGGTCATTGATGCATTGCAATGGATCACTCAACAACCTGAACCGCGTGAAGTACAACAATTGTTGAAAAACCTTGAAGTGACCGAGGTGGGCGGGAATCGAATGGTTCTGGTCACAGCTCATCGACGTGAAAATTTTGGACAACCACTCGAACAAATTTGCACAGCGCTGGATCAGCTTGCAAATCATTATCAGGGAAAGGTGCGATTTGTATATCCAGTTCATCTGAATCCAAATGTACAGGAACCGGTTTATCGGTTGCTCGGGAAGAATCAGAACATTACCCTATTACCGCCTCTGGATTACTTACCTTTGATCCACTTGATGAAACACGCCAGCCTGATTTTGACTGATTCAGGTGGAATTCAGGAAGAAGCTCCCGGGCTGGGTATACCCGCTCTTGTATTGCGTGATGTTACGGAACGACCGGAAGGTGTGGAGAGCGGCGTCCTCAAGTTGATCGGCACCAATACTGAACGTATAATCCGGGAAACACGGCAATTATTGGATGATGGATTGGCATATAACGCGATGGCGAAAGCCAGTAATCCGTATGGAGATGGACATGCCTCTGAACGGATTCGGGACATCCTATTGGCGTACCAACCCATTGGGAAGAAGAAAGTATGACTACGGGTGACTATCCAATCATTGGAATCATTCCGGATGTAAAGGGATTGGGCGGTCCCGCTTCCTTCCACCAAAAATTGGTGCAGGGTTTATCAAAGCGTAAGATCCAGGTGACCTATGATCTTGCCACTCCGAATCTTGGTGCCGTTCTGGTAATTGCCGGCAGTCGCCACTTGCAAACCCTGTCCAATGTTAAAAATAAAGGTATTCCAATCATTCAACGGTTGAATGGGATGAATTGGGTCCACCGGGTGCGGTTTACGGGTGTCCGCCATTATATTCGCTCTGAGATCAATAATTGGATCCTGCAATATATACGAAAGAATGTAGCCACAGAGATCGTCTATCAGAGTCATTTCTCGCAACAATGGTGGGATAGGGTCTATAAACCTGTAGATAAACCAACCCATACCATTTACAATGGTGTTGATCTGGTCAGTTATTTTCCTGCGCAAGAGTCGCCAGCATTGCAGGATGTAATCCGCGTGATGGTTGTGGAAGGACATCTCAAAAATGGTCTGGAGCTTGGCCTCTACAATGCCGCCTGCGCACTCTCCAACTGGCATGGTTATCAGAAGCTGCCTATCCATTTGGTGATTGCGGGAGATGTTCCATCACAGGTAAGAGGTAAGGTCGAAGAACAGCTCCCGGGACGCGTGGATTGGCTTGGAATTGTGCCCCGAGAAAAAATTCCAGATGAATTACGCAAATCACATTTGTTTTTTTCCGTCGAAATGAATCCCGCATGTCCTAATTCGGTGGTGGAAGCTCTTGCCTGTGGATTACCTGTGGTTGCGTATGAATCAGGTGCGATCAAAGAACTGGTGCCCAAATCTTCCGGCATTGTTTTACCATATGGAACCGATGTCTGGCAAATGGATCCGGTTTGTGTCGGAGATTTTCAATCTGCAGGCAATCAATTATTGGATAATCTGTTTGATTATCGCCGGTCTGCTCGGGAGACTGCGGTGAACCGGTTTGGATTGGATTTGATGGTAGAACACTATCTGGATGTGCTACAACTATGATTGATCCTAAATTTACAGGCCGGGTCGGGTTGCAGCAACGGGTGATGCCATTCTATCGTGTACCATTATTTGAAATGATTCGGCAACGATGTGCAGGAGGATTGTCTGTTTTCGCAGGTGATCCACGGCCGATTGAAAAAATTGAGGTCAGCGAAACCATTCAGAACGCGCAATTTGTGCACGCGGAGAACTGGCATCTGTTTTCCGGTAGAATGTATCTCTGCTGGCAACGAAATCTGCTGAAATGGCTGGCAGATTGGCAGCCCGATGTGCTCATCATGGAAGCCAATCCCCGTTACCTGGCAACGCCAGGAGCCATCCGTTGGATGCATAAACGCAACCGCCCGGTGATCGGATGGGGATTGGGCTCTCCAAAAAGTGGCGGGTTCCTCTCGGGCTGGGGAAATCAACATCGACGCCAGTTCATCCGATCGTTTGATGCAATCATTGCTTATAGCCAGGCTGGCGCGGATGAATATTCCAAGCAGGGATTTCCGCCAGACAGAATTTTTGTGGCTCCTAATGCAGTTGCTCCAGCCCCTGTACAATCCATGCCGAATCGTTCCGGGCGGGTGGGACGGATAAATGTCTTATTTGTTGGGCGGTTGCAGGAACGAAAACGTTTGGATTTGCTTCTGAAGGCGTGCTCAACTTTACCGCGGGACCTGCAGCCTGAACTTGTCATTGTCGGTGATGGACCGGATCGCCTCCGCCTGGAGAAGGTAGCCGCATCCATTTATCCTTCAACCCAATTTACAGGTGCTTTAACAGGCTCAGACCTTGACATATATTTCAACCAGGCAGATCTTTTTGTTCTGCCTGGTACAGGCGGTCTGGCTGTTCAACAGGCGATGTCTTTTGGTTTGCCCATCATCGTTGCGGAAGGTGACGGCACCCAATCAGATCTGGTCCGGTCAGGCAATGGCTGGCAAATTAAACCAGGGGATCTGGATGATCTGCAAACAAGTCTGGTGGCTGCCTTATCCAACCGGACAGCATTGAATAATATGGGGAAAGAATCATTTCGCATCGTTCTAGAAGAGATCAACCTCGAAAAAATGGTAAATGTCTTTATACTGGTAATGAACGAGGTAAATCGATCATGAGAATTGCATTGGTTGCTGATGGACGCAGCCCAACTACTCGTGGGTGGATCAAACAGGTGGTCAGACTTGGACATGAGATCGTTCTTATCTCTTCGTATCCATGTGAGCAACCAGTCGGGGTAACCGAAATGCATATCCTGCCACTGGCAGGAGCGGCATCTTTCAAGGCAGTATATCCTCAAAAATCTGATGGAATAAGGCGAACGTTGATTCAGAGGTTCAGACTAGCCTTGCTGGGTCTACGATATTATGCTGGTCCGATCAGTGTCATGCGGGCTAGTCCGCACTATCAAGGATTAATTGACAGCATCAAACCAGACCTGGTCCATGCATTGCGGATTCCGTTTGAAGGAATGTTGGCCAGTTACACGCCTTCCAAGTACCGGGTCATCATATCCACCTGGGGTAATGACTTTACCCTGCATGCAGGCGGATCTTTATTGATGAGGAACTTAACACGAGCAGCCGTCCGCAGGGCGAATGGTTTCATGGCGGATTGTTTCAGAGATATCTGGCTGGCAAAGAAATGGGGCTTGCGGAGAAATATACCGACTCAATTTGCTCCGGGTAATGGTGGTCTGGACCTTATCCACCTGGAGGAGATTGCCAATGAACGCCGGCGATTCTCGGTGGGAAGTGATGTGCCCATTAATGTGATCAATCCTCGCGGTATACGACCTGCGTATGTAATGAATGATAGTTTCTTCCAAGCCATACCATTGGTATTAAAACAGGAACCCCAGACCAGATTCCTGGGCGCTGCCATGAAGGGTCAGATCGATGCTGAGAAGTGGGTGAATAAACTTCATCTCGGTGACTCAGTTCTCTTACTGGGACCAGAACCTCAAGAGACACTCTGGCGGAGATACCTGGATTGTCAGATCCTGATTTCTCCAGCAATCCATGACGGCACGCCTAATTCCATGCTGGAAGGAATGGCACTCGGATGCTTTCCAATTGCCGGCGATATTGATTCGATCAGGGAATGGATCGAAAATGGCCGGAATGGAATTTTAGTCAATCCACGGGACCCGATGTCGATCGCTCATGGAATTATTGAAGGGATTCACAATACGATCCTGCGCCAGCAAGCCGCTTTGATCAACCGTGAGATCATACGTGAAAGAGTGGATGCGAACAAAGTACGGATTTCCATCCACGATTTTTACAACGATATCATTAACCACTAACCTGCTTCACCCGCTAACTCATTCAGTCTGAACACCGGACCGTCTTTACAGGCTAACTTCCAACTTTTCTTGTGGGTTGGGATACTACAAATTCCACATTCTCCAATCCCCCCACAGGGCATATCTATCCTGATAAGAATTTCGATTGGTTTTCCATGGATCGCTGAACCGAGCTTATCCCGGAGCAACAAGATTTCAGGTAAATTTTGAATGGGAATATCGATAGCCACATAATCAGCCCAGAGGAATGCTTCTTCAACCTCTGTGATCGATACTACTTCCAGGTGGGATTGCAATGGAAGTATTGGGTCGATATCAGCAGGTCGGTTCCAAAAGAGATTCGTTTCACAACCCGTTGAACGAACCAATCGCTCCAACCCCAATATCAGTTGCGGGGCGGGATGATAACAGACCAGGCTTAATTTGCGGGTTTGAGCTGGGATGTGGAATCCATTTCCCTGAGGTCCCTTTCCATTCAATTGAAAACCGGGCTCCCAGGATGTCGGGATGGGAGGTGCGATCCGTATTCTGGATCCAGCGTTATGGGTAGGGAAAACGGTATCAGGCAGCTCCGAATATCCCTGCAGAGCCGGATTTGTCAGAAGGTATTGACCGGGAATGACGTTAATAGATTGTGAGACTTCCAGCTCTGCGCAAACAGAACCAAAATCTGACCAGATCCGCTTTACTATCGCCTGCCAAGTATTCATCTTTTTTGATTTGGAATTGGGGAATTCGCTCATCCATTCCAATCGTTAACTAAAACCGAACAACAAGACTACTCCCAGTATTGAGACGACGACTCCAATCACCGCTTTCCAGGTGACCTTCTCTCCACGTGCTGCTGCGATCGGCAGGATAAAAATTGGACTGGTGGATAGCAACGTCTGTGCTATTCCCACCGGGGCATATTCAAGGGAAACCTGCTGCAACCAGATAGCTGTGTACGTACCGAACAGGCTGCCTGCTGCGATCAAACCCGAACAACTGTCGGGTGGATAAGCCTGTCTCTTTCGGATGGGAAAGCCACTGGAAACGGCTCTTCTGAAAAAACAGCACGATGATCAGAAGCGCAGCGATACCTGCAAGTAATCGAACAATGGCTGTTTGTAAGGCAGATATATCGGACGACACAAGGGCGAACCGGGAAAAGACAGCTCCGACGGCTTGCGACAAGCTGGCAAGCAATGCAAACCCGATCCCTTTCCATAGACCGGGTTTTCTACTCTCGCCTTTATTCTCCTGAAGGATCACCCAGCCTACGCCGGCAAGTGTGACGAAAATTCCAAGCCACGCAATTGGATGTAATACTTCACCCAAAAAGAACAGGGAAATTAAACCGGCAATTGGTGGTGCCAGCACACCCAACAGCAGTGCCAATCGGGTACCCAGGTGATTCAGAGAGAAAAAATACGCGGTGTCTCCTATACCGATCCCGATGATCCCACTCAATGCGAGTAAGAGAAGCGTGCTATTGGGAAGGGATGGAATTTTCTCTCTCAAAATGACAGTTGTCACGACCATTGCCAAAACTGCCAGAGAGCATTTGAGCAAGTTCAACTCAACGGGTGGAATATCCTCACCAAGCTTTCGGAAGAGGATGGCGGCGAAGGACCATAAAAGTGCGGCAATCAAAGCAGCCGCTCCACCCAGGATTACGTAAGAATTGACCGAAGCAGTTCCCATACTATTCCCCAATGTCTGAATGCCAAATTATAGCACGAGGTCCGTGCTGATAACGCTTGCTGAAAGGGAATTCCATTCCCCGGCTGGTGTATAATTTAACCATCTCATTGTAGGGAGAATTCAATGACAGAGAAGAAAATCCGTGTACTTGTGGCAAAACCGGGTCTGGATGGACATGATCGGGGAGCCAAGGTTGTTGCTCGTGCCCTTCGCGATGCAGGTATGGAAGTTATCTATACCGGATTACGCCAGACTCCAGAAATGGTAGCCGAAGCCGCTCTCCAGGAAGATGTGGATGCAGTTGGGTTGTCCATTTTATCCGGAGCACATCTGGCACTCGTTCCCCGCGTGATGGAGCTTCTCAAGAACCAGGGTCAGGACCGCGTGGCGGTGGTCATTGGCGGTATCATTCCAGAAGAAGATATTACAACACTGACCTCCCTCGGTGTCAGGGCTGTCTATGGACCCGGGACGTCAACCCAGGTGATTGCCCAGGATATCCAGAGTTTTGTCCAGAATTAGTTGTACACGATATCAGGCATGTCCTTCGTTGCCTGATGGATGTGTTATTCCATGTCTATATCCATAGAATCCATTCTTGCTGGTAACCGGTTGGCGCTTGCACGCGCCTTGACCGCCGTTGAAAATAATTCAACCGATGGGCAAATTATATTATCAACACTCTACCCACGGGGAGGGAATGCCCATTTAATTGGCATCACCGGTTCACCAGGTACGGGGAAGTCATCCCTGGTAAATCAACTCGTGCTGATTCACCGAAAACTACATCCGGATGAAAAGGTGGCCATCATCGCCGTGGATCCAACCAGTCCGTTCAGCGGAGGCGCTGTTCTGGGTGACCGGGTTCGGATGCGTGATCTTTCTGGTGATGAAGGCATCTTCATCCGCTCAATGGCAAGCCGGGGCGCACTGGGCGGATTAGCCCGGCAAACCGCTGCCATGGCTCAACTATTCGATTGCGCCGGATTCAACCTGGTATTCATTGAGACTGTCGGAGCAGGGCAGAATGAAGTGGATATCGTCCGACTGGCACATACTACCGTGGTGGTAGAAGCCCCCGGACTGGGTGATGATATCCAGGCGATCAAAGCCGGAATTCTGGAGATTGCCGACATCCTGGTGGTGAATAAAGCGGATCATCAAGGTGTGGAATCCACCGAACGTGCTCTGAGATCGATGTTGGAATTATCGAATGGATACGCACGATATGCAGGTCACCATGGATCGTCTGATGAAGTGCAAAAAGAAGGAAAGCCTTCTCATGCAGGTTGGCTCCCGCCGGTTTTGAGAACGGTTGCAACCGAGAAGAAGGGAATTGAAGAGGTCTTGACTCAACTTGAACTTCACCGTGAATGGTTGAAAAAAACGGGAGAGTGGCAGCGGCGTGAGCAAGATCGGGTGGAAACAGAGATGCACGAAGAGCTCCAGGCAGAGTTGCTTCGCCGTTGGGAACAAAACGGCAGCCATGGGCTGTTTCAGGAAGAATTACGTAAAGTCCTGAAACGTGAGATTTCTCCGCAGGAAGCCGTACGACGAATTCTAAACTAACTATTTTGGTCTTCCTCCAAGTATTCCTGCTTATTTTCCGGGGGAAATGAGTATGAGCAATCCATATCAACTCAGAACCGTCCCCCGGGATGTACCATGGAACAGAAATTCCAGTCTGGTTGTGTAATCCTTACTTTATCGTATAATAACGGGCATATATCCCAAGGCGTTATTACCCGGCAGTCTGTCCGGAATCTATTGGAGTAAATTATGGAACGAACGTTGATAAAAGATTTACGCGGATCGATAGGTAAAGAAGTTAAAATCCAAGGCTGGTTGCAGAACTCTGCGCGACCAGAAAAAGATGCAGTTCATGGTTATCCGCGATCATACTTCGGCTGCCCAGGTGGTCTTTGAAAAAGCATCAAATATGGATCTGGCTGCGCAAATATCCACCTTTACCGTGGAAAGTGCCGTAACGCTGACTGGATTAGTGATTGATAATCCGATTGTCAAACTGAATGGGTTGGAAATCCAGCTGCACCAGGTTCAGGTGGAAAACATGGCGGGTTCCCCATTACCCCTGGATCCTTTTGCGGAAGCTCAACCAGACATGGACTATCGACTCGACTGGCGCTATCTCGACCTCCGTCGGCCTGAGACCGCGTTGATCTTTAAAGTGCAAACCACGGCTGAGATGGCCATGCGTGAATACTGGATCGCCAACGGTTTTCGAGAAATGCACAGCCCCAAGATCATGGGTACGCCGAGCGAAAGCGGAGCGGAACTATTTGAAGTGCAGTATTTTGAGCGCAAGGCGTATTTGTCTCAATCTCCCCAATTTTATAAACAGATGGCGATGGCCGCTGGGTACGATAAGGTCTGTGAGATCGGACCCGTTTTCCGCGCTGATCCCAGTTTCACCTCCCGGCATATGACGGAATTTACAGGTGTGGATGTGGAAATCAGTTGGGTGGACAGCCACGAAGATGTGATGAAATTCCATGAAGAATGGCTTCAATATGTCTACAAACGGGTGAAGGAAACTCACGGAGATGAAATTCACGACCGGATGGGATTGGAATTGGTTGTCCCGGAAACACCCTTCCCCCGGCTTTCGATGAGCGATGCCTATGCCATTCTCAAAGCGCAGGACTATGCCCTACCACCTGAACGAAAGGGTGATATTGACCCAGGCGGAGAACGATTGCTTGGTAAATATGTCAAAGAAAAATACGGTAATGAGTATGTTTTCATAACCGATTGGCCGATCTCGGTCAGACCGTTCTATCACATGCGTCACGAGAATAACCCGAATCTCACCAAGAGCTTTGATCTACTCGGCGGCGGACTCGAAATAACCACCGGCGCGCAACGCGAACACCGCTACGATGTCTTATTACGTCAGGCGGAAGAGAAAGGCTTGCGGGCGGAGCCGATCCAGTTCTACCTGGATTTCTTCAAATACGGTTGTCCCCCGCATGGTGGTTTTGGGATGGGGTTGAATCGCTTCCTGATGGTATTGTTAGGCCTTACCAATGTCCGTGAAGCGACCTATCTGTTCCGCGGGCCTAACCGTCTTACACCATAATTAAGGTCACAATGATACTTGGAAAGAAGATCCGGTTACGCGCGCCTTCCACAACCGACATTCCTGCCTGGGTAACCTGGTTGAATGACCCTGAAGTCACCGCCCATCTGACGATGCCAGCAGTGATCGGCTATGAAGATCAATCAAAGTGGCTTCAGCGGATGACCGCGAACCCGGATCATATCCGATTGTTCACCGTAGAATATCTGGATAAAACCGATTGGGTGATGGTTGGGCACTGCAATTATCAGGATATTGACTGGCGGAATCGTAACGCGGAAGTTGGATTTTTCCTGGGAAACAAAAAATATTGGGACCGTGGCATCGGGACCGAAACTGCGTCCCTTCTGCTTCAATTCGGTTTCGAGACGATGCAGCTGAATCGGATCTGGCTCAGGGTATATCAGTCCAATCAACGAGCCATCCATACCTATGAAAAGGTTGGTTTTATCCAGGAAGCGGTACAAAGGGACGCCCGTTTCAAAGATGGAAAATATCTTTCCATGATCTTAATGTCCATTCTGCAAAGGGAATGGCGTGAACATAATCACCCGCTGGCTTAAGAATACGTAAGGATGACCTATGTATATTGGCAAAAACATCCGTTTAAGAGCTCCTGAAAGAGCTGATATTTCCCGGTTTGTAGAATGGGTTAATGATCCGGAAGTGAAAGATGGCTTGACCATTACCTACCCGGTGAGTTTGGAGGAAGAGACCCGCTGGTTTGATCATATGTTGCAGCAGCCCACAGAAATGCATCCGATGGTGATCGAGACTAAAGAAGGGAAGAACTGGATCAGCATCGGTAATTGCGGATTTCACGATCTCGATTGGCGGAATGCGAACGCCGAAATTGGGATATTTATTGGCGAGAAAAATTATTGGGACAAAGGTTATGGCTTTGAAGCGGTCCAACTGCTTTTGAAAGTGGGATTTGAGGTGCTAAATTTGCATCGAATCTGGCTAAGAGTCCATGAAGACAACCTGAGAGCCATTAAGTGTTATCAGAAAGCGGGATTGGTCGTTGAGGGGCACAAGCGTGACGCGGAGTATAAAAACGGAAATTACATCGACATCGTCTTAATGAGCGTCCTGCGTCCGGAATGGAAGGATGAATATCATCCCGGTGTGTAAGGTTAATGGAAGTGGCTGAATATCATACTATCTCATAAATGGTAGAAGAAAAATGATTGTCGAATCCCTCTTAAAACGGGGGATTTTTTATCCAAACCTTTCAATTTGAAAGCAAGTGCAATTGAACCTCTCTGTAAACGCATTCTTTATGACATGTCAGAATAATCATATGAATATAATCGTCCCATGAGACAGCAAATAGCACATGCTTCTGTAACGTATGTATATTACAATAGTAGTGACGCGATGATCACACTGATACAGGGTTTATTGTAGGAGGCTAGATGATGAAAAACACCCGGCATGATGTCGGTATGTATGGTGATATCAAGCTGTATGCAGGAACTTCCTGCCCCGACCTGGCGGATTCAATCGCAAAGTACCTGACCCTTCCCCTGTGTGGAAGGGACATCATCAATTTTCCAAACGACAACCTTTTTGTAAAATTGCACAGCTCTGTTCGCGGACAGGATTGCTATGTGATTCAGACCACCAGCATTCCCACCCATCGCAACTTGATGGAATTACTGATCCTGATGCAAACCTTGAAACTGGATTCGGCTGCCCGAATCACGGCTGTGGTTCCGTACCTGTGCTATGCAAGATCGGATAAGAAAGATCAACCGCGGGTTCCTATCACAGCGCGATTGGTGGCAGATATGATCGAAGTTGCAGGAGCAGATCGATACGTGACGCTAGATCTCCATGCCGGTCAGATCCAGGGCTTTTTCTCGATACCCGGAGATGTCCTTTCGGCATTTCATATTCTGGTCACCTATCTACAAAGCTTGAAGTCCAAACTGGTTTCGCCCGTGATCCTAACCGCAGACCTGGGATTCGCCAAGAAAGCCCGCGATTTTGCCGCCCGATTGGACGCTCCGATGGCGTTCATTGAAAAACGGCGTAGTGGAAATGACGCCAAGTCCAAGGCGTTGACCATCATCGGCGATGTGAACGGGAAGGATGTCATCATTGTGGATGATGAGATTGATACGGGTGGATCAATGGTCCAGGCAGTGAATATTGCGAAAGAAAATGGCGCGCGCGATATCTATATGACCTTCATTCATCCCGGTTTGACTGCAAATGCAGCCGAGCGATTGGGCGCGCTGGATGTCTGTGAGTTCATAACCACGGATACCATTCCTATTCCGAACGAGAAGAAAGCATTTTTCGGGGACAGGTTGAAAATCCAATCGATCGCCCCTTTGGTTGGCGAGGTGATCTCCCGCGCGCATGAAGGCCGCAGTGTCGGCGAGATGTTCAACGAATAAACTCAGCCGGGCGTTACCCACACGCCCGGTACTTTTATCTTATGCCGGAACTTCCTGAAGTTGAAACCATCGCCCGAATCCTGCGTGCGGGCTCACCCAAGAGCCCGGCAATAGTCGGTCTATTAATTTCCCGGGCAGAGATCTTCTGGCATAAAACGCTGACAACTCCGAATGTGGAGGAATTTAATTCTCAAATCGCGGGGCAACAAGTGGTTTCAGTCGAACGCCGGGGAAAATTTCTGGTGTTTTCCCTGACAATGGATTTTCTGTTGATCCATTTGCGCATGTCTGGTGATATGTTGGTTTTGACTGACCCCGCCGCCGATCTACCTCTCCATACTCGCATGGTATTGGCTTTTCAGGGTGGCAGCCGGCTGGTATTCAATGATCCCCGTAAGTTTGGACGGGTCTGGCTTGTCAAAGATCCAGCATTGGTTACTGGCTTGTTGGGATCGGAACCACTGGATCCGATATTAACTCCCGCAAAATTCCACGCCTTGATCACTCACGCGCATCGCCAGTTAAAACCACTATTGTTGGATCAGCATTTACTGGCTGGTATTGGGAATATCTATTGTGATGAAGCCCTCCATTTGGCAAAGCTGCATCCATTACGAAAATCGGATAATTTGAGCAGGATAGAAACCGGCCGATTGTTGAAATCGATTCGATTTGTACTCACAAAAGGGATCGAACAGAATGGCGCGAGCATCGATTGGGTATACAGGGGTGGTGATTTTCAAAACCACTTTCGGGTATACAGTCGGACAGGTGAGCCATGTCCGGTCTGTGGTACCATGATTGAACATTTACGCGTCGGACAGCGAAGCACCCATATTTGCCCACATTGCCAGCCGATCTGAGGAGGATGTATGAACTGTTCTTTTTGCAATGCAACCATCACCAGGGATGATTTATCCTGTCCGGCATGTGGCGCCCCAATTAAATTGGATGATGTGATTCCACCACCTTCCCCTTACTATACCGAAACAGTCGTCGAAGCAGCGCCTCAACCTCTTCCTCCTGTCGTTGAAGGATTGCCGCGACAATCCACCCCGATCACGATCCCGGTAACAGAGATCAATACTTTGCTTCAAGATCGCTCATACTGGGCTGTGGCGTCCCTGGTTTTGGGTGTAATTGGCTTATTTTCCACGTTTATTCCTGGAATTTGTGGATTCATTACCAGCGTTCCGGCAATAGTTCTGGGCGCGATGAGTTTGAAATCACGCAAACGGAAGTTTGCGATCGCCGGCATGGTTCTGGGGATTGTGTCGATTGTCATCGGATTAATATCGCGATGGTATTTTTTGGTGCTTTAGCCGCAGGAAACATTTTCCAATCGCAGTAAATCATCCTGTGATTATGACGACATACGGCTGGTATCATAGTTGCAAAGGTAGACAGATCTCATCCCTACTGTGACCCAAGAGCGCCATGTTTCGTGACAGTCAGCAACCAGCCAACCCAAATGAACCTGGACCACAGCAGTTCACTCCTGCCCAGATCCGAATTCTGATCGGATTGGGGATATTTGCCGGATTAATTCTTGTAGGGGTCATCCTATTTTTTACATTAAGTATCCGAAATCCTTACTATCTCTCTCCAACACTTAATCCCACGTTACTTACCCCCTATCCACTGCCAACATTCCCGGCAACTTGGACACCAGCGCCAACCCAGACACTTTTACCGCCTGACCCAACCGGAACGTTGGGTCCAACCGCGACCCAAATGGCGACATTCACGCCATATACGCCCTATCCGACCCTCATCTCAACCGCAACGATCCAACCATATCAGGATGGGGTTAACCCTTCAGTGATCGGCACATCCGTTTCTGGCAGACCGATTGAAATCATCCGTTTTGGACATGGTCCTTCCGGACGATTGATGGTTGCTGATATCCATGGCGGAAACGAATGGAATACGACTGCCCTTATGGATCAATTGATCACATACATAAAAGCCAACCCGGATGTCATTCCCATGGATGTATCTTTATATATCATCCGAACTCTTAACCCAGATGGATTGGCTCGAGCGCTTAATCCCGATGGGCGGGTAAATGATAATGGAGTTGATCTGAATCGTAACTGGGATGCGGGTTGGGAACCGGATTGGGATCGGGATGGTTGCTGGAGCCTACGAGAAACAAGCGCAGGCCCATATCCAAATTCGGAACCGGAGACCCAGACCTTGATCCGTTTTGTCTTATCCAATCCCCTGGATGCGCTGATCAGTTATCACTCTGCCGCGTTGGGAATTTTTCCGGCAGGGTTACCACCTGAGCGTCAATCGGTTCGATTGGCTGAGCAGATAGCCGCGGTGACTGACTACAAATATCCCCCCATCGATACCGGCTGTCGATTCAGTGGTGGTTTGGTCGATTGGACCGCATTGCAAGGTATCCCGTCTGTCGACCTGGAATTGACCACCCATTTAAGCACTGATTTTGAAGAGAATTTAAACGCCTTGCAGGTCCTTCTTCATTTTACGAAAGAATGAGACCTATCTGAGTTGCTTGGACCAGATCTGATATTCGCTTAGATCACCGGTATGCCCATCCGATGTGAAACGCTCCATCAGCTGAAAGCCTGTCTCCAAGCCTCAGGTCTTCCAACTCATCGACAGTGCAATGATGGACGTATCGTAGCGGTTGAGATTGACATTCTGCCCGCCAGTCCAACAAATAATCATTCTCCTCCACTTGATCAGTGGACAGGTTAATCAATTCCCATGGTTGGATTCGTTTTACCAGGCGCGGGGATCTCAGAAATTGCCAGGCTGAAAAAACAAAAAGGCTACCCGGATTCAGCAGATTGTATACCTGTGAGAAAAACCGTTTGCGGTTCTCTGTACCCGGAATATGATGCAAAACCGCGAAGCAAAAGATTCGATCGTAAGTTTTCTCTGTCAATCGAGATTGCCAGTATTCGCCGATCAAATCAACTTCCTGGAAAGAAGTGTGGAAGGTGCTGGTCTCGGGAATAGCCGATCCACATTCCATCAATGGTATGGAAAAATCCATTCCAGTGTAATTAATGGGATAATCCATGGAGGATAAGACTCTCGCTAATTCTCCATTTCCACAGCCCAGATCCAGGATGGATAAGTGATTGTCTTTCGATAAGGTTTGATTTATGATTCTCATCACACCTGGCTGAATTCGCTGTCTAGTTTTGGAAAAAGATTCAGCACAGCTTTGGTAAAATTGGCGATTGAGTTCTACTAAAAGATTGGCGATTTCAGTTTTCATCAGGTTCATTATAGCGGTATCTACAAAATATGAATGTACCCCGAAAGTGGTTGGAACAAAGGAATTACACCCCGGAAATTCTTGAGCTTGCCCGTTTGATCATTGAGGATGTGAAAGCTGGGAAGGGGGTTCAGGATTCGATTCGGAAGCATCCGATTCCAGCTAGTGGCCATGTCGCCAAACATACGCTGGTATATGCGTATAGGCAATTGATAGAATCCGGGGAGTGGGAAGAAGATCCGGAATTGCTGGCAAAGATCCGGATGAAACCCATTCGAACCTTGTCAGGCGTGACAACAGTTACAGTCCTGACCAAACCCTATCCCTGCCCCGGGAAATGCATCTTTTGTCCGACGGAAACCTGCGAACCGAAAAGCTATCTTTCGGATGAGCCCGGTGCGAGAAGGGCTTTACAGAACCACTTTGATCCCTTCCTGCAGGTAACGACCAGGTTGCAGGCACTTCACTCCGTTGGGCACCCTGTGGATAAGATCGAGCTGTTGATACTGGGTGGAACGTTCAATGCGTATCCGAAACGCTATCAGCAGTGGTTTGTGGAGGAATGCTTCCGGGCTATGAATCAGGAAGAAATACCCACCTCAGCTGGCGCAGATCGGGATATCGGAAATGATGATTCGTTCCATCCGGAGAATCCTCCCGAAGTGTATTCTCCTTCTCTTCCTGCATTGAATCAGTTGCTAAAGCAAAATGAGAATGCATCTCACCGAAATGTCGGGCTGGTATTGGAAACCCGGCCAGACGAAATTACCTATTCTGAACTAGCCTGGATGCGTGCTTTAGGCGCAACCAAACTTCAAATGGGTGCTCAATCACTCGATGATGAAATTCTAAAACTAAACCAAAGAGGACACACGAATCGCGACACGCTTCAGGCTGTCAATCGTGCCCGGGCTGCCGGTTATAAGATCGTGTTGCATTGGATGCCCAACCTACTGGGCGCCACTCCCGAGGGGGATGTTCAGGATTTTCGCAAGATGTGGGGCGATCTGGAAGGAAATGGCGGGTTGTGCCCGGACGAGATCAAAATATACCCGACACAACTCCTGGAAAGCGCTGAACTTTACCAGTACTGGCAGAGGGGTGAATATCACCCTTATACAGAGGATCAGCTTATCCACTTGCTTGCAGATGTGAAGGCAATGGTGCCCCGATATTGCCGTGTAAATAGAGTGATCCGGGATATCCCCAGCACCCACGTTGTGGAAGGAAACCGTCGAACAAGCTTGCGTCAGGATGCGCTATTGGAGATGTCTCGCCGCGGAGTGAACTGTCAGTGCATCCGCTGCCGCGAAGTACGTGGTGAGAAAATTGATGTTGATCAGCTTTCCCTTGTAGATCTGGGATATATTCCAGCCTCACTGCCTGGAGAAGCTTCTTCACGGGAGCATTTCCTTTCGTTTGTTACCCTGGAGGATAAGATCGTCGGGTATTTACGTCTTTCCATTCCGGTGGTCACAGATCCGGAGCTTGCCTCTCATTTATCTGATCTAACAGGAACAGCCATCATCCGGGAAGTGCATGTCTACGGACAGGCGTTGAAGGTAGGGAGCGGTCAGCCAGGTGCTGCCCAGCATATCGGTTTGGGGACACGTTTAATCGAGGAAGCGGTAAGAATTGGGCAACTAGCCGGATTCGATAAATTGGCAGTCATTTCCGCTGTTGGAACACGAGAGTATTACCGATCACGTGGATTTGAAGATGGTTCCTTGTATCAGATTCGAAAAATTAACTAAAGTATGCCATGAATTCCGGGTGTTGATTTTTTACCTTTGTTGATTATGATAAAAGAGGATCGTAGTGAAAATTAATTTCTATCGCTTTGCAGTCTTAATCGGCATAGCCATCGGTCTGGCGGGTTGTGAGTTAGGCAAATCTGGTGTATCGGAAACACTCGTTCAGACGATTGAATCAGAGGAGGATGCTGTGGTATCTTTCCAATTGTTCAGTCCCGCGTTTGAGAATAAAACGAAAATACCTTCAAGGTATACCTGTTCCGGCGAGGACTTATCCCCGGAACTAGAATGGCGGGATGCCCCGGATGGAGTGGTAAGTTTCGCCCTCATCATGGATGATCCCGATGCGCCGATCGGAACTTGGATCCACTGGGTTATTTACAATATTCCATCTGATAATTCTGGGTTACCCGAAGCCTTTGGTAAAAATCGTGAATTGGTGGATGGCATCCTGCAAGGAAAGAACAGCGCCGGGAAGGCATATTACAACGGTCCATGCCCTCCATCTGGCACACATCGTTATTTCTTCAAATTGTATGCCCTGGATACAATGCTTGATCTACCAGAAGGCGCAACCAAGCCGGAGGTCTTGAAAGCGATTCAAGGTCATATGGTTGGAATGGCTGAACTCATGGGTACTTATTCCAAATAATGAGGAAGATTTCAAAATCAGGTTACCGAAGGGTAACCTGATTTTTTCCATTCGATTTACTCAAGTACTGACCGAGGTCTGCCCTATCTAGAATAATCTCGAATGAATTGTTCTTGGTTGCCATCGTGGCACCAATGGATATGGTTATCCGTACCTTGGTTCCATTTATATCCAATGATGAACTTCCAACCAATGACCGAAGTTTATCTGCCAGGTGAACCAAATTATCCTGATCGATGTTTTGGGCGACAATTAAAAACTCTTCACCACCCCATCTGCCGACCAGGTCGATAGATCGAAGATTGTGAGCCAGTGTATTTGCCACCATTTTTAGTACCATGTCACCAACAGAGTGACCGTAGGTATCATTGACCACTTTGAAATTGTCCAGATCCATGAAAAGGAGACCGAAAGGGATCTCGCTGGCCTGGTATTCCATCAATGCTGACCTGGCTTTTATCTCCATAAAGGAGCGATTATAAATACCAGTAAGAGGATCTTTATATACTACTTCCTCGAGGACCGTCTTTTCATTTCTGGTTTGAACATGAGCAGAATTATCACTAAAGATTTCAACTGCCCCTTTCACAATCCCCAATTCGTCATAGATCGGGGAAGTCCGAATTAACACTGGAATTCTGTGTCCGTTTTTATGGTGGAGGAATGCTTCTGTTTCCCTGTATTGCCCATCAAGGATTGTCTTTCTCAACGGACAATCACCGGTGCAAAGACAAACCCCGGTGTAGCTGACATGATTGAGGATATTTTCATGGCAATATCTTCCTACGACATCGCCGAATCCATAGCCAGTAATTCGCTCGGCGCCTTTATTCCAATACAAAATACGCCGGTCATTGTCTACGAAGTAAACGCCGTCGTATAAATTATCCAGGAGACTCTTATAGAATATTTCCGAATCCGTCATACTTACTCCGGAATGTGATTATACCCATGATCGATTATCTTTGACATAATTTTGCCTAATAGATCACTGTAATTCAAAATCCCAAGTTTTGGCAATTAAGTACCATATTTGATAATCTACAATAGACTGGTTGGATTGAACCGTAGGACAGTGTTGGTGGGAAGGATTAGTCATTGCCTCGTGGATAAGTTATGGTCTGACCGATAGATCTCAGAAAATCGTAGCGGAAATAACGGTGTCCAACCGTTCCTGGTATACGGATTGCAACTACTCTCATGGCAATCCTGTTAATTCTTACTATTTAGTTCTTAAGATTATTTGTCAATTGTATTTGCACTTGTTTATCTTGTTCTATAATGATGGTTAGGAAAACTAACCAGGAGGTTGTCGTGAGTCAGAATTCTCGAGAAAAACCTTTACCCCCCATTGTTCTTGAGGCCGGGGAGGATCTGGATAAATTAAGTTCTGCTATCCGTTACCCGGATTTTGACGTTCGAGAAGCAGCCGCCTGGAAACTGGGTGAGATCGGTACTTTCGATTGCATTTCGCCCCTGGTCAATGCCCTCAAAGATCCGGATGCAGTTGTTCGCGAATCGGCAGCCTACGCGCTGGGGAAAATTAAAACCCTTCCGAACATAAACCGAAAAATAAGCATGTTCGAAGACACCCCTGATGATGTATGGGCGATCAGCGAACTCCAGAAACTAATCAAAGACAGGGAATTCCGCGTTCGAGTTGCGGCCGCCGAGGCGTTAAAAACATACGGGAAACAGGTGGATGTATCTGCCCCTGAGATTGTCTCAGTCCCAAAAAAGGTGAATGCCCCCCAGATTGCACCCCCTGCGACTGTTTACGATATCGGCATGTTAACCCAGGCTGGATTTGGCCAGAAACCAAATTATCCACCTTTAAAACGGAATAAACAAATTCCGCAGATTGTATTGGATGCGGACTATGATTTTGAAAAATTAGATCTGGCTTCCAAGCATAAAGAAACGGCGGTTCGTGAGGCTGCCGTATGGGCTTTGGGTATGATGGGCGATCCGCGCGGGGTGATCATATTGGTACAGGCACTGCATGACCCCGATGCGATCGTGCGTGAATCAGCTGCCCGCGCGCTGGGTATTATTAAATATCCGAACGATACTAAAAAACCTATTGGCAGATTTGAAGATATGACGGAAGATCGCCGCGCGGCAGACGCGTTATTGAAAGTGATCAAAGATAAAGAGGTAGGCGTAAAAGCGTCGGCTGCGGCTGCTCTGGCTAATTATGGCAAGCCCGAAGTCATGAAGACATTGATGGGCATGTTAACTGATTCAAGTTCGACAATTCGAGCCGCGGCTGCAACTGGATTGGGTGGATGTCCGTATATGGAAGTAATACCGGCATTGATAAGGCTGTTACGGGATGATGATTTTTTCACCCGCTTATGCGCTGCCCGTTCTCTTGGTCGGTTAGGTGATGCGCAGGCATTAGACCCTTTGTTGGAAATGCTGCACGATACCAATGCGTCAGTCAGATTGAACACAGCAAGGGCGTTGGCCGATCTTGGGCAGAAGGGCGTTGGCACAAACCAGTTTTGGTATCGCGCCGTGGATCAATTGATGACACTGGGTTCCACCGATTCCTCTGAGGAAGTACAGGCTTTTGCCCAGGAAGCCGTAGTTCGTTTGCAGCCGAGATTAACCGGTTCAGGGTGATTCCGTATCCCAAAATCGAGGATACGTACATTCAAAATTATGCAGAGCCAATAAAGGAAGGCTCAGGAGAAAAAAATGGACGATCAACCATTACCAAAAAAATCCGGAAATGATGTATTTATCGGCGGACAACGGTACGAACGAGACCGTATTTCTGCCATCACATGGGCATTTATCCTTATTTGGGCGGGATTGGTTTTCCTCGCTTCAAATACCGGCTACATGGAACGTTTCAGCTTTGCTTTGCCCGGTTTACCTGATGGATTACGCGGTCTCTCAACCTGGTCGATGATCTTTTTAGGTGCGGGATTTATTCTATTACTGGAAGTCGTGGCACGGATCATTTTCCCTCAGACGAGGAGAAACTTTCTCGGATCTCTGATACTGGCTGTGGTTTTCATCGGTATTGGCATGGGGCAGTACTTTTCCTGGTCAGTCATCGGACCAATTATCTTGATCGCACTCGGGTTGTCCTTTTTACTCAAAGGTGTGTTCAAAGGATAAGCTTATTGGAAGATAATGATACAACAAAGGATGGCAGTAATTCTACCTGCCATCCTTTTGTTTTCTACCCGCTTGCGCGAGAAAGAAGTAATCGGGAAATCTTTTCGCCACATGGGTGGATGAATAGTACATTGTAGATAAGGGTTGGTACCAGCGAACGAATCAAGACCGTCATCAATTATTTTGTGAAACCTGATTTCAAAGGACAACATGATCAACCCGCAAGGAAATAAAGTTACGGATAATTATTTGGGGGTTTTATGGTTGTTGCTCATCTCCATTTTCTTTGCGATTGGTTGGTTCCTGATTTTCATTCTGACAGGACATCCATGGGATTCTCTTGGAGTCTTCGCAGGATGGGGGATTGCCCGAATACTCTCGTTCCTTATTCCGGGAGGTACTCTAAAAAAACCTGGATTCCTTGCGGTCCTGCTAATGCTGGCAATTATCGCTGTGCATGAATATCTAATACTCAGCTTGGTGTCTAGTTATGATCCATCAACCCTTCCTTCCGGAATCCAATTTTCACTCATTCCGTTTTCTTTCTTCCTCACTGGCCTTCGGGACACTCTATCTGCCAACCCCTTCCCGATTCTGATGTGGATGCTTAGCTGCATAATTGCCTATATCACGGCAATCAGTATAAAGAGGAAATAGCCAGGATTTATTTACCGTATTTTTATTGGTTATACACGCTAAAGAGAATAAGATTATGAACAGCGCTATGCTATGATCGATTCATCGGAGATACAGTGTTTAAATGAATTATCTAAATCCAGAGATCAGAAAATGGATTTTAAAGAGAACATCACACCCCAAAACAGTGACAGTGTTACTAATCTGTATCCTGGTGTTAGTAAGCTTTATCACATGGTATTGGAGCAATAACTATCTGGACCGATATTATCGGTCTGAAGTGAAAAATTTATATTATCAACCGATGGCAGAAATGGCCAATGGTATTGAAAAGGAAGCTCGCGCGAAATTCAATTTTCTCGATATGCTTTCGGTAAATATCAACAATGGTAAATATTCGGAACCCACTTCCCGACGAGACACATTCAGTAACGATATTAGATCCATAACAGAGAATAGCTTCCTCTGAATTGGAAGTAAGTTGGTTTGATCCTGAAACTGGAACGATAAATTACCCCGTGGATGGCTATTTCGATGTCTCCAATCAAGAAATCAATACAGGGACAGATTGCCAGTTGATAAAAGATAAATCGAATCGCTGGTGGCTGGTTAAACAAAGATACTTATCCGGGGAAAATCCAACCGCCAGACTTGTGATGGCGATTCCTTTTGAAGAAGCAGTCAAGGGTGCAATCCCAAGTGGATCTCTGAAATTGTTGAACCTGGTCCTCTCAAGTACAGAGGGGACTGTACTTTACGGAAAAGAAATTCCACCAACCGCTGATCCCATCATTATTCCAATCTATTTGGATGGATTGAATCTCAATTTTTTGGCTTATCCAGAAAATGGTTGGTCTCAGCTTGGTAAGGGGAAAAACCTCGGCTTTCAATTGATCGGTTTGTTAATCATCATTGGTATGACTGTCCTGGTGTTTTTGATTTTAAAGAGGCAGGAAAAATTAAATCTGGGTATTCAAAAACGAGCTCAGGCATTGGAGCTGGAATTTAACCAGCGTCTCCTTGTGGAAGACGACCTTGATAAAAGTAAAGCTGCTCTGGTAGATGCCACCAGACGAGCTCACATTGGCCTATGGGAATGTGACGTATTAACAGATGAATTCCATTGGTCTGATGAGCTTTACAGGATCATCGAAGAGACACCGGTCAGTTTCATACCGACCATCGAATCATTCACCAAGCTGATACACCCGGAAGACCTACCGACTTATTTGGAAGGCCGCCAGTTTGCGTTACATGATCACAAGTCCAGCGATTTTGAATTGCGAATTATTAAGCCCAACAAAACTATTTCTGATATCTGGATCACGATCAATCCAAAACTTTCTGCGAATGGAAATGTAGAATCGCTGTGGGGAATTGCACAAGATATTTCCCTGATCAAAAGCAATGAACGGCAGCTCAAAGATTCCAATCGAATCCTTCAGATGATTACCGAATGTGACCAGGTCTTGGTTCGGGCTGCAGGAGAGCAAGAACTCCTCAGAACAATTTGCCGGAAAATTGTCGAACTTGGTGATTACCAATACGTTTGGGTTGGAATACCAGAATCAACTTCACATACCGGGTTCCAAATATTAAGTTCCTACACCATACAACCGCAGCTATTGGCTGATCCAACCCTGGCTATCAACAAATACACCGGGCCAATACTCCATAAAGCGATTTCAGAACAAGCCCCAATGGTCTGGTCGCGAGAAGAGGAACGCACAGCGACTGGCCGAAAAGTTCATCTTAAAAAAACCCCTTATCAATATATGGCCGCTTTTCCGGTCCAACTCTCCGAATCTTCATCCGGTATCCTGGCAATATATGATGATCGCCCGCCAATTTTTGGCGAAGCTGAAATATTGCATTTACGCCAACTGGCAGATGACCTCTCATTTGGAATCCAATCGATCCGGAGGAAGGACGCCTACACACGAACCCTGGAAGCATTACAGATTTCTGAAAGTAAATTCGCCAAAGCATTTCACACCAGCCCGGATGCCATCACTATTACAAGGTTGATCGACGGGGAATATATTGACGTAAATGAAGGATTTTGTTCGATTACCGGATATACCAGGGATGATATTATCGGTAAAAAATTAGCTGATCTAAGTGTTTGGGTAGATCTATCGGATCGGGATAAAGTAGTTACTGAACTTCAAAAAAAGGGGGAAGTGATCAATTTCGAAGCTCAGTTTAAAGGCAAAGGTGATCGTACTGGTACTGGCCTCTTCTCTGCGCGTCTGATCGAAATTGATGGTGAAAAATTCTTACTGAGTATCGCCAGAGACATTTCCGAACGGATCCAGGGAAACAGGGCATTAAAAGAATCAGAAGAGCGGTATCGGATCATTACAGAGAACATGGCAGAAACGGTCTGGTTGATGGATATGAATCTCCGGACCACTTTTGTCAGTCCTTCCGTCGAAAAGAACCGGGGTTTCACTTTTGAAGAAATTAAAGCGATGCCAATTGACAAGCAGCTTACGCCTGAATCTTATCAATTGGTTATGAAAATTGTCGGGAACGAACTATCTCCAACTCGTTTAGCAGAAAAAGAACTGAAAATATCCGCTTTGATGGAAGTCCAGTTTTACAAGAAGGATGGCTCCATTGAATGGAGTGAGGTTGTTGCCACTCTCGTGCGGAATTCAATCGGAGATCCGCAGGGAATCTTATGCGTCGGTCGTAATATTACCGACCGAAAAAGGATGGAGGAAGCACTTCGCCTCAGTGAAGAGCGTTGGCAATTTGCGTTGGAAGGAAGCGGAGAAGGCGTATGGGATTGGGATTTGGAAACCAATCAAGTGTTTTTTTCCCGTCGATGGAAAGAAATGCTCGGATATTCGGAAATAGAGTTCAAGAATTCGTATGAAGAATGGATTGAGCATATCCATTCGGAAGATAAGGAAAAAACAATTCAGGCAATACAAGACCACATCCGGGGGAATACGCCTGATTACAACATTGAGTTCAGAATGCAGTGCCAGGATGGATCTTATAAATGGATATCTGGTCGCGGTAAGGTAATTGCCTGGACTTCCGATGGGAAAGCTCTTCGAATTGTGGGAACTCATACGGATATGACGGTCAGTAAGATGATGCAATCCGCCCTGGAGGAGTCAGAAAAATCGTTCCGATTATTGGCGGAAAGATCGAACGATATGATTTCCCGGATCCTTCCAGACGGTACCATTGTCTATGTCTCTCCTGCCTGTGAGAGGATCGTGGGTTATATACCAGAAGAGATTATCAATCACCCTCTCATTGATATGATCCATCCTGAAGACAAATCCATTGTTTCATTTGTGCTTGAACAAGCCCAAACAAGTGAAGAATCATATCCGCTTCAATACCGATTGCATCGAAAAGATGGTTCCTATGTGTGGGTGGAATCAATTGCTGCCATAGTCCGAGATGCGATGAGCGATTCTGTAATAGAGCTTCAGATAACCATCCGAGACATAACAGAACGCATTGCAGCAGAAACAGCATTACGTCAAAGCGAAGAAAAACTACGTTCTTTGATCACACAATCCGCGGATGGGATCGTTTTAACCGACGAAGAAGGATTTGTGATTGAGTGGAGTAAAGGTCAGGAGCAGATCACCGGTTTATATGCATCCGATGTCCTTGGAAAGTATATCTGGGATATTGAATTCCAAATCCTTCCAAAGGAAGCGAGGAATGAAGAGGAATTTCTTCAAATAAAGAGCAGGACGATTGATCTGCTCTCTCGAGGGGCAGGTGCAGTTCGATCTGATTTCCTTGAGAGACAGATCGAGTTATCTGAAGGTAAAAGGTTGTTTATCCAAACAACGTATTTCCCCATCCAAACACCTTCAGGGTTCATGACAGGGGCAATTACTCGCGATGTTACTGCCATAAAAGCGGTAGAAAAAGCCTTGAAGGATAGCGAAGAGAAACTTCGCTATATCACAGATAACATGCTCGATATGGTTACCCTGGTCGATCAAGACTGGGTGATCACGTACACTAGCCCATCCGTTAAAAATACGTTGGGCTATGATCCTAATCAGGTCATTGGTACTCCAATATTTTCCAATATTCATTCCTTGGATCGCCAACTTGTAATGGATAGGATATTTCACAGTGTGCATCAAGCTGAATCACGGGTTCAGGTGGAATACAGATATCAAAATTCCTTCGGTGTCTATTTATGGATGGAATCATTGGTGAACCTGATGTACGACAAATCAGGCGTTTTTCGGGGTGCCATCTTTGGAACGCGTGATATAAGCGATCGAAAATTCTCCAGCGATGCCCTTCGCGAAAGCGAATCCAGGTACAGAACTTTGGTTAGAAATTTCCCCAATGGCGCGGTCATGTTATTCGATTCAAATTTGCGAAATACCGTTGCTGATGGAGCTGGATTGGAAGTGTTCGGTTTAGAGCGCGAGAAGATGGAAGGACAAACCATCTTTGAAATTTTCCAACCTGAGATCGCAACTGCGCTGGAGCCACATTATCGGTCAGTATTAACCGGAAGAACAGAAATATTTGAATTACCTCTTGCAGACAAGGTTGTTCAATTCTACGTGGTTCCGATTTCAGACGACAAGGGCACGATCACATCTGGTATGGTGATGACTCAGGATGTGACTGATAGGAAAATTGCGATTCAAGCCCTGAGTGAGCGTGCACAATATCTCGGATCACTTAACGAGATCACCCGTTCCGCGTTGGAAACGACGGAGCTCAAACCCTTTGTACAACATATAGTGGAATTGGTAACATCCATGTTCCATGCCGATATTTGTGCCGTTACATCCTGGGATGAAATCAACCGAATTACTGTCCCAATGGCTGCTTCTGGTCCATTGCGTGAGACCTACCCAACGATGCAGCCACCACCCGGGCAACGTACCCTCACCGAAGAAGTTCTGGATCGGTCAGCTCCCTTGTACGTTCCTGACATGCAAAACTCAGAGTTTATCCATTCAACTCTGGCAAAATTGTTTCCAACACGGAGTGTGTTAACCCTTCCCTTATTGGGAGGCGGAAGGAAATTAGGCGCGGTTCTAATTGGATTTGATGAAGACCATAATTTCGCAGACGATGAAGTCTTCAAAGCGGAACAGGTGGCAGGGCAAGTTGCGCTGGGAATGTATAAACATAGATTATTGGATGAGATACGCACATCAAACCAGGAACTCGAACATCGCGTGGCAGAGCGAACCGCGGATTTGGAAGCAAAAAACAAAGAACTGGAGACGTTTACCTATTCGGTATCACATGATCTTAAAGCACCCCTTCGTGGAATAGAGGGGTACAGTAGGTTGTTGATTGAAGATCATGCGGATCAATTGGGCGATGAGGCGATCTCATTCCTGCAGACAATCCGAAGTGCGACAAACCAAATGAACCAGTTAATTGAGGACCTACTCTCATACTCTCGTTTGGAGCGCAGAGCGCTTACCAGTGATAAATTGGATTTGAAATATATGGTAGATCATCTCATAAAGGAACGACAAGCCGACATTGATGATCGACCTCTTCAGATAATGAATGAGATCCCTTCAATTTTCATTCAGGTTGATCAGCGCGCAATCGATCAAGCGCTCCGTAATCTGTTGGATAATGCCATTAAATTCACCCGCAATCAAAACCAGCCTAAAATTCACTTTTCACTAACAACGAATCTGGATACCTATATTATCTCTGTGTCTGATAATGGAATTGGATTTGATATGAAGTATAGAGAGAGAATATTCGATATATTCCAACGCCTTCACCTGGCTGACGATTATCCTGGAACTGGGATCGGTCTGGCGCTCGTCAAGAAAGCAATGCAACGGATCGGTGGCAAAGCTTGGGCTACCAGCAAGGTTGGACAAGGATCGACCTTTTATTTGGAATTTCCGAAGGAAGGTTAAATGGCAACCACTTATCGGCCAATATTACTCGTTGAAGATAATCCGATGGATATCGATCTGACGTTAAGGGCATTCGCCAGGCTTAAGATTCCATATCAAATTCAAATTGCCCGGGACGGTGAATCAGCTTTAGCTTTCATTGAAAACTGGGATCGGGGAGAAATAATCCCCTTGATGATCCTGCTTGATCTGAAACTACCCAAGGTGGATGGTCTTGAAGTGTTAAAAACATTGAAACTCCACCAGGCGTATCGCAAAATCCCGATCGTCATTCTTACTTCCTCTTCGGATACTGGCGATATATCACACGCCTATGAATTTGGGGCAAATTCCTATATTATTAAACCAGTAGACTTCAATCGTTTTATGGAAGTGACAGCGCAGATCAATAATTACTGGTGTATGCTCAATATTCAAAATGGATGATCGCGATGAATATCCTATATGTCGAAGATAATAAAGCAGATATTGACCTGACTCGAAAAGAGTTGGGAAAATCTTCACCACAAATTCATATCCATGTAGTTAATACTATTGAAGATGGAAAAAAGTTAATTGATATTGAAAACAATCACAAATTTGACTTGGTATTATCGGATATGCATCTCCCGGATGGAGATGGTATTAATTTCCTTGAATGGATCAGGGAAAATGATTTTCCTTTTGCTGTCGTCTTAATTACCGGTCATGGAGATGAAGACACCGCAGTTGCCGCTCTCAAGGCAGGCGTGGATGATTACATTGCAAAAACTCCTGGTTACCTAAAAAAGCTCCCAACTGTGCTTGAGAATGCCTATACTCGTTTTAGGGCAGAAACCGCAAGAAAATCCAATATCATCAAAATACTATATGTAGAGCACAATCCGGCAGATATTGATCTCACCCGCCGACATTTAGCCCGATACGCGCCCCATATCCACCTGGATGTGATCAACTACTCTCAAGAAGCGATCCAATTATTGATCGATCCATCTGGCCGGGAGAAATACGATGTAATTCTCCTGGACCATCAGCTTCAAGGATTAAATGCCCTGGAGGTGATGAAAGAATTGATGCCGTACCATTTGGGTATTCCGATCATTCTGGTCACAGGCCACGGCGATGAAGAAGTCGCTGTGCAGGCGTTGAAATTGGGCGCTTCTGACTACGTCGTAAAAAGCAGCGATTACCTTTTCCACTTACCTTCGGTGATCGAAAATGCATTCAATCGAAACAAACTCCAAAAAGAGCAATTAGCGCTTCAAGATAGCGAAGAGAGATTCCGACGTTTAGCTGAGAATGCGCAGGATATCATCATGCGGGTCGCAATCGACCCAACGCCCCATTTTGAATATATCAGTCCAGCAGTAAAAACTGTCCTTGGGTATGAAGCGGATGCATTTTATAAAAATCCACAATTATATCTGGAAATTGCCCACCCTTCTGAGCGGGAGATGATCAACCGCAACTTTGAAGGGAAGAATACCTCTGCTCAACCATCCATCTTTCGTCTCCGCCATGCGGATGGGCATTATGTCTGGATGGAACAACGAAATGTTCCTGTCTTGTCAGAAACTAACCAATTGACCGCGGTTGAGAGTATCACACGAGATATCACTGAAAGGAAAGAAGCGGAACAATACAATTTGCGTCAGATGGAACGTCTTTCAGCAATGCTAACGATTGATAACGCTATTTCTGCCTCTTTGGATTTGAATTTAACGTTAAATATCGTTCTTGAGCATGTAGTCTCACAATTGAATGTGGATGCATCCAGTGTATTACTTATCAACCACCTTACGCAGACCCTGAAATTAGTGATCGGCAGGGGATTTCATCACGATCCCACAAAATTCTTCCATATGGGCTTGGGTGATGGTTTTGTTGGCAAAGCCATCAGGGAACGCAGAATTGTGTTCACAAGTGACCAAAAGGATTTTCAAAATCCTGCGAATTTTAATTCAGAAATGATGAAAGAGGGTTTTGTCTCTGCATTTTGGGTTCCATTGATCTCGAAGGGAGTAGTAAAAGCAGTCCTGGAAGTGTTCTCGAGAAAACCTGTGGAAGCGGACCGCGAGTGGATGGATTATTTATCCATGCTCGCCAGCCAGACAGCCATTGCCGTGGATAACGCTGAGTTATTTAGTACTCTGCAACGTACCAATGATGAGTTATTACTGGCTTATGATTCTACGCTTGAAGGTTGGGTTCAAGCTCTGGATATGAGGGACAAGGAATCGGCAGGTCACTCTGTTAATGTGGCGCACATGACAACTCAGATGGCTGTCCGCCTTGGGGTACGCACATCTGAGTTGGAACATCTACGGCGTGGGGCATTGTTGCACGATATCGGAAAACTGGGTGTCCCCGAAACCATCATTTTAAAACCAGGTCCCTTATCCGATGACGAATGGGTGGAGATGAAGAAACATTGTGAATACGCAGCAATATTGATAAAACCGATTGGATACTTGCGCCGCACATTGGATATTCCACTCAACCACCATGAGAAATGGGACGGCACTGGATATCCTGGAAATTTACGCGGTGATACCATCCCATTTTCCGCGAGAGTGTTTGCCCTTATCGATGTCTGGGATTCCCTTACTTCCCCCAGACCATATCGGCAAGCATGGTCGAGATACCAGGCCCGCAATTATATTGAAGAACAGGCTGGGAAACACTTTGACCCACAATTAACAAATGAATTCTTGCGGGCACTGGATGAAGATTACTTTCAACTCGAGAAATAATTAGCAGTGAAAGATCACTTGTGATTGTATAAATGGCTTGTAATACGAAGACATGATCGCTCTAAGTACAAACACAAAACTCTCTTCCAGTTTTTGATCCCTCAGATTGATATCCAACCAAAGATCATCTTTGAATTTTGCATTGGAAAATTTCCAATTTTGTTTGATAAACAGCTGTAATACGTCAATGATATTGTCGTTTGTGAGTATGACAATCCGTTCATTTTCTTTGGCTTCTTGCTTAATATCGGGGCAATTGGCATTCGTATGAATAATGAATTGAGATTTCGAATATGAGATGTAGACTTTCATGCATTTCCTCCTGATGACAATCATCCCATCAATTTGATTCATTATATAACAGGTTTTTCCAAAGGCTATTTAGGATGTGCTTATTTTAAAATATTGCAACTCCATGACCATTGGCATGGATTTCACACCTCAATAACGGATCACGAATGAAGTTCAAGGGCATGTTCCACTACTTCATGTTCAAGAGTGACGATCCATAAATACCATGCAACAGGCAGAGAGATTAGCGACCCCCCGGCGAGACGGTACCGGTACGGGGCGGTCTGTTCAAGTAGTTCATATGGAAGAATTGCCGGCTGAGAAAAAGTCCCCTGAAGCGCAACTGCCATGCGTATGGCTAAAGTTTGGATAGTTTTCCAGGGGATGGTCTCATATTTTTTGGCTTGGTAAGCGTTAAAATCATTGACGTTTTTAAACGACAGGATCTGGCCGTCTGTTTCAACATAGCCTTTCATGCGCATGATCTGAGGTTCTTTCACTCCGGCGATGATTTCCCCCAGGGCAAGGGCTGTATACCGTTCCCACTCAGCGATATGGGCGACAATTTGCGCGAGGGTGCGTCCATCCGCAGTCACCAATTTGGCTTTTTCGTCATCGATAGACCGAACAGCCTGAAGGTATTGGTCCATGCACTCAACGTGCAAATGATTCATACCCTTAACCCGTCGTTCTGCTGGCTGGTTGGATATTGCCAGAACCTTGGCATAGAATACTTCGGGTTTCATTCTACCTCCATCAATATGCCTAAATAATAAAGAGCGAAAATTTCTGGTCAATCTTTAATTCGTATGGATGCAATTATAAAGACAGGGAGGCATTCATGGAAGGTTATTGCCTATTTGTCCAGTTATTTGCACACCAGGGCTTAAAAACATCCTTCGTTGATAGTCCTCAGGATGTTATTTCGAAAGGTGTACAGAATTCAGCCGGGTAATACCATCCCGCCTGATGGCTCCTGGTCATATGATTTTCAATGATTGGAAAAACCAAAGACCATTTAATTTCTGGGATTGAAGGCGGTATACCCCGACCAATCGATGTCCCAGTCCTTCGTTGAAGGAGGGGCTTTTACTTCGAGCAACACTTTCTCTATGAATGATTGCCATATCTCATCTGGTTTCCAAATCGTCAACAGATCTTCTTCACAAATTTCGGGCTTCTCCTGGTTAACGAGAACCCGGTAGAGATAGATGAATGCAGAGACCCGCATGTTGCGGGCACAATGAACGAAGATCGCGTGATAGTCATATCTGGAATACATGGCCATAAATTTTTCGAAATCAGCAATCTCAGGATGTTCCCATACCACCGGGATATGTACATATGCCATCCCGGCTTCCATGACCAGCTCTTTTTCATTCGGAATGGAATCCGGCGATTTCTCTGTCGCCAAATTGATCACCACTTCGATCCCGGCTTTAGAGATCAGACCAATCTGCTCCGGCGTCGGTTGCCCGGCAGTAAATATATTCGTTCCGATCTGGTAATAATCTCGGATGCCTTCTAAAAATTCAGTATTCATATTTATCTCCCTGGCTGATTATACCTGTCCGCATATAAAAAGTCCGGTCCAAGGTTTGACAAGAGAATAGTGTTAATCCTTTGTTAATTCATCCACAATACACAATCTAAGCTACTCCATTCCGGTATAATACTTGTGGTACGTAAACCTATTGGAGGAAAGAATGAATATCGCCAGTTTGTTACAAGGTGTTGCTTCTTTGGCCTGGGGCGCCCTGGTCATTTTCTTTGTTTTCGTTGTGATTAGAGCATCCCGAAACCAACCGATCAAAAGAAGTGGATCGATCATCGCTTTCATCGCTGCTGTTGCCATCGTTCTAACAAGCATCAGCGCCGGGTTGGTATTCATCCAACCTGATGAACGCGGGGTGGTTATATCCGCAGTTGCCCCGAAAGGGTATCGCGAGGTTGGCTTACAACCCGGACTGCGTTGGATCATTCCGTTTGCAGAGAATGTTGTCAGGTATCCCATCTCCAAGCAGACCTACACGATGTCCATTGCCCCCTCTGAAGGTCAAACGCAGGGAGACGACTCGATCGCCGCTCGAACCCTGGACAGCCAGGAAATCTATGTAGACGCGTCGGTGATCTACCAGGTGGATCCAGAGAAAGTGGTTCAAATCCATATTCAATGGCAGCGGAGGTATGACAATGACCTGGTTCGGGCGCAGGCTCGCGGTATTATCCGGGATGTCGTATCTCAATACAAGGTGGATGAAGCGGTTAGCACGAAACGCACCGAAATGACCAGCCGTATCCGTGATGGTTTGGATGCGAAATTAAGCGAGAACGGCTTACTATTAATTGATTTCGTCTTGCGAAATATCGCATTTACTCCTGAGTATGCAGCGTCCATTGAGCAGAAACAGATCGCCGAGCAGCAGGCGCAGCAAGCAAAACTAGTCGTGGAATCAAAACGTCAGGAAGCAGAACAGGCCCGCCAGACAGCCCAGGGTTCGGCGGATGCTGCTGTCATCCGTGCCAAGGGTGATGCAGAGGCAAGAATTGTCCAAGCGCAGGCCGAAGCAGAAGCATTGAGACTCGTGAGCGAGGCATTAAAAAATAACCCTGACCTCCTCACCTATCAATACATTACCAAGTTGGCGCCAACCATTCAAACCATGCTTGTACCCAGCAACACACCTTTCCTGTTACCCCTGCCGGGAGTAAATACCCCATCCATCACCGGTAGCACACCATAGGAGTACGTATGCCGATACCACAAAACGGCAAACAGGTCCGGCTCACCAGCCTAAGTAGTTGCGCTGGTTGAGCATCCAAACTGAATGCGGATACGCTGGCGCAGGTGCTGCGTCCACTCGGATCCATTTTCCAGGGAGCGGATTATCCCGATCTCCTGGTTGGTTTGGATTCACCGGATGATGCTGCCGTTTGGAGGCTGGATGACGAACGGTCGTTAGTGGTGACGACCGATTTCTTTACACCGGTGGTCGATGAAGCCTACGATTACGGTGCCATCGCAGCCACGAACGCTCTATCCGATGTGTATGCCATGGGTGGCACCCCATTCCTGGCTTTGAGTATCGCCGCGTTTCCACCGGATCTACCCATCGACCTATCCACAGAGATCATTCGGGGGGGTGCTGAAAAGGTAAAGGAAGCCGGCGCGGTGATTGCAGGCGGACATACCATCCAGGACAAAGAACCAAAATTTGGTCTGGTTGTGATTGGAATGGTTCCAACCCGGCAACTGCTTACCAAAGGCGGATTACAAATCGGCGATAAATTAATACTGACAAAACCATTGGGATTTGGGGTCACAACAACGGCGCTCAAACGACAATTGGCATCAGAAGAAGATGTCCGCGAAGTGGTCGGCTGGATGACCCGCCTGAACCGGGATGCGGCGTTATTAGCGCAGAAATTCGAAGTGCGTGGAATGACCGATGTGACAGGTTTCAGCTTGCTGGGGCACGCCCATGAAATGGCGATTGCCTCGCAGGTGGGGATGCGATTGAAATTCTCTGATATTCCGTTCGTTTCCTGCGCAGAAAAGTATGGAAGTCAATGGACATTCCCAGGAGGCGCTTCAGACAATCGGCTCTTCTTTGAGAAATTTGTTGAATTGGACCCTGCTCTGGAAGAATATCAACGGATGCTTTTATTCGATCCCCAAACAAGTGGCGGTCTTCTTATGGGATTGAAACCCGATCGACTGGCAAATTTCCTCACCGAGTCTGAAATAATGCATCAACCCGTCTGGGTTATTGGGGAAGTAACAGCAGGCGAAACCATTCACATTGTTCGGTAAAACATAACCAGAATTACGTTCATCAGCTTTATCATTTGACAGCTGGAAGAGTATTCCGGTAAAACCCGGTGGAAATTTGAATTGGCTAATCACAGTCCAATTTATCCAAATCAGGGTTGACCATTCCAATTGGCTGTGTTATAGTCACCGGCGGAGCAAGAATGTCCCAAATGAACAAAGAAAACAGAGGCTTCGATCCTCTGAAGGATGGTCCTGAACTGGACCATCCATCCCCCGAAATCATCAAACAAGAGATCACCCCATCCTCGGTCAAACCGATAGATGATCTTTTGGGATTCCGAAATCCGATCTACCGCATAGTGGCGGGCATCGTAACAGTAGTTTTACTAGTAGCAGTTGGTCTGGCGTTGAAGGGTTTCCTGGGTGGACGTGACGCAAAATCCGGGGGTGTATCCGCTGGATTTCAGGCTGGAGTCACTCCCACGGTCACGCTGAATGTCTCTGCGCCAGATTTGAGCACTTTTCACGAAGTCGCGAATGCCAATGGGATACCGCGATTAGCCTTGCTGCACACAAATATCCCCACCCGACCCCGGGAAGAAATTGAAAAATACACCGTTCAAGAGGGCGATACCATTTTTGGGATTGCTGAAAAGTTTGGCTTAAAGCCTCAGACCGTATTATGGGGCAATTATTTCACCCTCCTGGATAACCCGAGTTTCCTGAAACCGGGTGAAGTGCTAAACATCTTACCCATCGATGGTACGTACCATAAGTGGAGCGCTGGTGAGGGTTTGAATGGTGTGTCTGAGTATTACAAAGTCACTCCTGAAGACATCATCAACTATCCTCCAAATAAATTAAAAGCAGAAGAGATTGGCGATTTCGCTCACCCTAATATCAAACCTGACACCTGGTTGATCGTTCCCGGTGGAATTCGTGAATTTGTCAATTGGAGTGCGCCGAGAATTACGAGGGATGACCCAAGTGTTGCCAAGGTTTTGGGTGCTGGTTCCTGTGGACCGGTAACTGATGGACCGGTTGGAACCGGTAGTTTCATCTGGCCTACCGCGGACCATACCCTCTCCGGTTTTGATTATTCACCTCAGACAAACCACTTTGGAATTGATCTAAATGGTGAAACAGGCAATCCAATATATGCCACAGACAGTGGTGTGGTTGTGTATTCAGGGTGGAATGATTGGGGTTATGGCTACATGGTCGTGATCGATCATGGCAACGGCTGGCAATCTCTTTATGCCCACTTGAGTGAAATTTATGCTGGTTGTGGTGAGTGGATCAACCAGGGTCAGACCATTGCACTGATGGGAAGCACCGGACGTTCCAGTGGATCACATCTTCATTTTGAGATGATGAGTGATTCTGGCGGAAAAGTAAATCCAAAAGATTACTTATACTAAACGGGTAAAAAATCAGACAGGAGGATCCATTCAATATTCTGGATCCTCTTTTTGCATTTCATTCAGATAGAATGTTAAAATAGAGATAGAAAAACCCAAACGTTCCGTGGGTTGGAAAGTGAAATTATGGACGTTCGACCTTCTCCAATTGCCGGCCAATGGTATTCTGGTGATCCTGTGGAACTAGCCCACGATGTAGATGGCTATATCAGTGAGGCGAAATTGCCACAACTTAAAGGCAAGCTCCTTGGGATAGTAGTTCCACACGCCGGGCACCGTTATTCTGGCCGGGTTGCGGGTTATGGGTTTGCCGCGATCAAAAACGAAAAACCCGACATAGTGGTAATCGTGTCTCCCATGCATCATCCCTATCGAGATAACTTTTTAATCACCAGCCATGATGCGTATGCCACTCCCCTGGGGGTGATTCCGGTGGACAAAGAGCTGGTAGCGGAAACAAATCAATCCTTGATAGCGCAAGGAATATCCTCTCTGAACGCCATTTCTTTCGATCCTGAGCATTCGTTGGAGATCGAATTACCTTTCATTCAGCGAATATATACCCATACCTACCGATTTCTGCCTATTATGGTCAAATCCCAGACCAGAATGGAAATCAGATCGCTTGGAATCGCATTGTCGACAATTCTTAGGGGTAAAAGATTTGTATTAATTGCCAGTACCGATCTATCCCATTTTTATTCACAACGGATCGCAGAACAATTGGATCATAATATGTTGCAGGCGATCACAGCCCTGTCTCCAGAGCAGATGTACGATTTAGAACTGCGAGATGGAGGGTTCGCCTGTGGGCTTGGTGCTGTATCCGCGGTCATCGATTGTTGTTGCCTGCTCGGCGCGAATAATGCTGTATTATTGAATCAATCGACCTCTGGTGCTATCACCGGGGATTACACATCTGTTGTAGGTTACGGAGCTGTGGCAATACTGGCGGACTCATGATCGTATTAAATTTTCTCATCATTATCCTATGTATTGGTATGAATGCATTCTTCGTTGCCGTGGAATATGCGGCAGTAGCGTCTCGCCGCTCCCGGTTGGAAACACTTGGTGAGAAAGATTCCAAAGCTCTCCAGATTGTGCGAACCTGGCTGGAAGATCCATCATCACGAGACCGTTTGATTGCTGCCAATCAGGTAGCTATTACTCTGATCAATCTGGTTGTGGGCGCGTTGAGTGAAAATACGTTTTCAGCCATTTTCGCACCGATATTTCAACGGATCCAATTACTACCGAATTTCGCGTACCTGGAAAAAATATTGCAGGCACTACCTATCCTGCTTGGTCTGCTCATCGCGACCGGATTGCAGGTTGTATTCGGAGAACTGGTTCCAAAAGTCGCGGTTCTTCGCTCTCCGGAACGGTTTGCCTTATTATCTGCACCCTGGATGCGGGTATTTATTTATATATTCAGGCATTTTATTAATTTATTGGAAGGCACCGCTCGTTTTGTGTTAACGCTTTTTGGTATTGATGCTCACGACACCCATCCATCAAGTATGTCGTTGGATGAGATGAAAGTAATGATAAGCGGTCCTGAGATGGAAGGCGTAATTGAAGAAAAAGAACGAGACATGCTATCCGCGGTGATTGATTTTGGCGGGATGGTCGTGCGCCAGGTCAGCATTCCACGGACAGAGATCATTGCGCTTGAATCCTCGGATGATCTGGATAAAATCCTCAAAACGTTCTCAGAGCACCATGTTTCAAAACTGCCTGTGTATACAGAGAGCATCGACCAGATCACAGGTGTGTTGCATGTCAGAGATGTGATCCAGGTATTACAGCAACCTGCTCAAAGAGATGTCAGTGCTGGTGACCTGGCACGGGAGGTCTTATTTGTTCCTGAGACGATCTCTGTCAACGATCTTTTAAACCAATTCAGGGCAACGCGCCAACACCTGGCTATTGTAGTTGATGAATTTGGAGGAACTGCCGGACTGGTAACATTGGAAGATCTGGTCGAAGAGATCATGGGTGATTATCGGGATTCGTTTGAATCAACAGAGCCATCCATCCAAAGTGTCTCCACTGGAGAGACTCTAGTGGACGGTCTTACTTTAATGAATGATCTGAATGACCATTTGGGGATCCATCTTCACGATCCGAACTATGATACAGTTGCCGGCTTTATTCTCGGCAGACTTGGCCGGATCCCGCGGAAGGGGGATATTGTTGATGACACCGAATCTGGTGTGAGATTGAGCGTCTACAGCATGGATCGATTGCGGATTACCCAGGTAATGATCACCGGCGTGGACAAGAAGATTTGAAATTGGATATGCCATCGAAACCAGCCATTCATAAATTTGTTCGGGTCAGTGTCAATGTGCCGCAAGTCTCGGGCACATTTGATTACCATGTACCAGATGAATTGATTTCTCATATCCAGGCTGGCTGCCTTGTGGAAGTTCCATTTGGATCGCAGTTGGTGCAGGGCATTGTAGTTGAATGCCCCGATGAACCGATGGTAGTCGAGACCAAACCTGTCCATCATTTGGTGTTTTCTGAACCAGTGTTAACGAGTGATCAGCTCCGACTGGCTTTCTGGATGGAAAAAAACTCGCTCAACACCGTCAGCCAGTGTGTTGACCTGCTGCTTCTGCCAGGGTTAAGCAAACAGGCGGAGATTACCTATACAGTAACAACAAAAGAAATCCCAAAAGACCTGAAACCGATTCAATACCGCATTCTCCAACTGGCTAGTCAAGCTGGTAACCTTCGAACCAGGCAATTGGATGCGGCTTTTCCGAGAATAGATTGGCGTCCATCTGCCCGAAGGCTGGTGCAGCTGGGATACCTGACCACAAAATCCCAGTTGCCGAGACCGTCCCTCCACCCCAAACTGGTGCGGCGGATACAACTGGCAGCAACCGTCGAAGAGATCCAATTCAATGAACCACCTCTGTTCAGCAAGAGCGAACGGAGGATGGAAGCCAGAAGAGCCATCGTAGCATATTTGGCGGAAAATCCTGAACCGATCGATCTGCAATGGCTGAGAGCGAACCTGGCTGTTGAATATAACCCAACGGACCTTGAGGCACTGGCAGAAGCGGAGATCATCCGATTATGGGAATCGGAGGTGATCCGTGATCCGGTTGAACGAATAAAACCAGAAACATTCGCAAAACATGTTTTGACCCCAACCCAGGCAACGATCTGGAAAGATATTTCGTCATCTTTGGACCAAATGGAACAGAAAGAACCGGTCAAACCTATCCTCCTGTTTGGAGTGACAGGATCAGGAAAGACAGAGCTGTATCTTCGAGCTGTTGAATCCTGTCTGAAACTGGGTAAAACGGTGATCTGGCTGGTTCCCGAGATCGCCCTGACGCCCCAAACCATCGGACGCATCTTGCATCGATTCCCGGGTCAGGTTGGATTGGTGCATAGCCGTTTAACCGATGGCGAACGCTATGATACCTGGCGACGGGCACGGACAGGCAAGCTGCCGATCATCGTGGGTCCGCGTAGCGCTTTGTTCTCACCGCTGGATAACATCGGCTTGATCGTCATCGACGAGTGCCACGATTCCTCTTACCAACAATCGGAAGTAGCCCCATTTTATAATGCGGTGCAAACTGCCCGGTCATATGCTGAATTGCTCGGCGCTTTATGCATTCTAGGCACTGCCACACCAAATGTGGCGCAACTGGCTGAAGCAAGAAAAGAGGGTTGGAAAGTTCTGCGCTTACCCGAACGGGTAACCTCCACTGCCCCTGGAGGAGTACAGAATATCGATCCCGGCCGTTTGCCTGTGATTCATGTCGTGGACATGAAACAGGAATTACAGCAGGGGAATCGTTCGATCTTCAGTAAGCGGTTACAACAGGAATTGGTAATCACCTTTCAGAAGAAACAACAAAGTATTCTTTACCTGAACCGGCGCGGATCAGCAACCCATATATTTTGTCGTCAATGCGGGTATGTCCTTCTCTGTCCCCGCTGCAGTTTGCCTCTGACCGCCCATGGAAATGATAGTCATTATTTATGCCATGCCTGTGGATATCAACGCACCAAATTACCGTCTTGCCCGAAATGTGGATCAACCAGCTTCCGCCCGGTGGGAGTTGGTACAGAGACGGTGGAGACAGAAGTCAAACGATTAATTCCTGAGGCACGCATCCTGCGCTGGGATCGTGATTCTAGCTCGGAGATGGACCTGGATGAAATAGTCCTTACCCACTTCCGAAACCATAACTACGATATCCTGGTCGGCACGCAGATGATTGCCAAGGGACTTGATTTTCCGCACGTGACTTTGGTTGGGCTGGTATTGGCAGATATTGGCTTGAACATGCCTGATTATCGTGCGGCAGAACGAACGTACCAATTAATTACCCAGGTAACTGGGCGGGCTGGTCGTGGTGTGGATAACGGACAGGTAATTCTCCAGACCTATCAACCCGACAACCCGGTGATCCTGGCTGCAAAAAACCAAGATTACGAGCAGTTTTATCATACCGAGCTGGAACACCGCCGCGAGTTAGGTTATCCACCTTATGCCCAGTTGGTTAAATTTGAAATTCGCGAACTTAGTTCTCAGTTGGCGCAACAGAAAGCGGCTGAATTGGCAACCAGATTAAAGGGGTGGATCGCCGAAAGCGGCTCGTCACGTACGGAGATCATCGGTCCAACGCCCTGCTTCTACGAAAAGATCCGGGGACACTTCCGCTGGCAGATCATAGTCCGTGGTGGGGACATGCTGCCCGTTTTCCAAAAGCATCGACTGGAATTGGTCCCCTGGCGGGTCGAAGTCGATCCATTGAATCTGCTATAATGACCGTGTAAATTTGACGTTTTCAGGTAGGTCTTATGCGTAAGGAAGCTCTCTCCTGGGATGATGTTGAAACCCTGATCGACCATTTATTACCACAACTGGAAGGTGAATTTCAGGTGATCTTGATGATCACCCGGGGGGGAATTGTACCCGGAGGAATGCTCGCTGAGGCATTACAGATCCCACAGGTATTGACCGCGGCAGTGGACTTTCCCGCAACCATGGAAATGCAGGCTAAGAATCTGATGTCATGGCCAAATTTTATGCAGTTCCCTGCTGATGAGCTATTACGGTCTAAACGGGTGCTCATTGTGGATGATGTCTGGGGATCAGGCAGGACCAGTACGGCGGTAAAAAATCGGGTAGCAGTAGCAGGGGGAACCCCATTTTCGTGCGTGTTGCATTTCAATCCCTACCGGAATCTATTTAAACCCGGGCAACCCGATTATTTTGCAGCGACTACCGATGTCTATATTGTCTATCCCTGGGAGATGGACCGCGACCGTGATTTTCGTGTCGGGGGGTGGGGTCTCCAACGGTGATTAACACCACAATAATCGATCAAGGATTGATCGATGTTCTCCTTTCCTTACTCGAGCCGTCCATACAATATAAGATCCGGACGCAATGGCAGAAAGAAACCTTAAATTCTCAAAGCATTAAAACGCTGCAAGAGTCCATTCGACGATCAGACAGGGTCAAAACCTTACTTTCCGGGCGAGATTCAGACGGGAAGATCCCTCTCCATCCGTATCAAAAGTGGCGAGGGGCTCACTGGACCCTGGCCTCCCTGGCGGACCTGGCATATCCGACCGCTGATCCGGATTTACTACCATTGGCAGATCAAGTGGTCAATTGGATCCTGGGTAAAGGACGCCGGCTGGAAGTTGAAAATCGCACCAAACGGGCAGGTGGATTTCCGATCCGTTCCTGCGGATCAATGGAAGGCAACGCCCTCCTAAGCTTGATCCGTCTGGGATTGCGACCTGACGTGTGGCCGGTCTTGGCTCACATACTCCAGGAACGGCAGTGGTCGGACGGGGGTTGGAATTGTGATGTTGCTCCGACCGCGCACCACTCATCGTTTATGGAAACGCTACTGCCCATGAGGGCTTTATGGCAATATGGATTAATTTCGGCTGACGTGAAAGCAAAGCGGGCGGCTGAGAAAGCCAGAGAAGTCTTCTTAAAACGTCAATTGTTTTTACGGCAAACGGATGGTTCGATTATTACCCGCAGTTTTACCCAACTCCATTATCCGGTTTACTGGCATTATGATATCCTGGCAGGCCTGGGTGCAATGCTTGAAATGGATTCTCTGGATGATCCGCGCTGTGCGAAAGCGATTCAGGTGCTGGCTTCGAAGCAACTTTCGGATGGTGGATTCCCTGCCGAAACACGCTTTTATCATACCGCGCAGGGTGCAAGGTCGCCCTGCCTGGTGGACTGGGGACCCGTCAGCAAAATAAAAATGAATCCGTGGGTAACGGTGCAGGCGTATTCGGTACTATCAGCCGGGTGATCACTCTCAGTAAGGGAATTTTTCTGTAAATTCTCGAACCACTTTTGCCAAATATTCATCCAACCGGTTATACACTTCCATCTCGATCTCAGTGGATATCCCGCCATAAAAAGCCTGGGCGATTCCCCCGGTGATACAGGCCAGCGTGTCTGCATCACCGCCCAGGGAAATAGCCAACCGAATCGCCCGCTCATAGGAGTTTGATTTGAGGAAGGCGATGATCGCCTGCGGGACGGTGCCCTGGCAAGTTTCATCAAATCCATAAGTGGGGCGGATATCATCCAATTTTCGTTCCAGATCATACTGGAAATTCGATTGAATATAGGTTTTGATGATTTCCTTCGAGTTTCCCTTCCGTGCCAGGAAGATCGCTGCGGCAGTGGCTAATCCACCTTTAACCCCTTCCGGGTGATTATGGGTGATTACAGTCGCTTTTTCCGCTTCCTTTAAGACCACTTCAAGTGTTGAGTAGGCGTATCCGACCGGGCTGATTCGCATAGCCGCGCCGTTCCCGTAGCTGTTATAGGGCTGATGGTCAACACCGGATATCCAGCCTTGAAATCGTCCACCATACCCGGCGCCAGGGTAACGCTGGACGTACTTGAGCATGATATCCAGGTATGGTTGCCCGGTGAGGATGCTCTCCGCTAAAGCGATAGACAGGACGCTATCATCGGTGAAGGTGGACAAAGGTTGGAATAAAGGAAAATCCATCCTTTTGATCGGATTAAACTCATAAATACTGCCTATCATATCCCCGGCAATTGCACCAATCATCCCAACCTCCAGAGTCCGTTTATAGCTATAATCATATATCAGTTTAGTGGAACTCGCCGTTAATATGTTCTCTGGAGGTGATTAACATGGATCAACGATTAAATTTTATCTTTCGCAGGAGAAGCATCCGCAAATACCTGGATACACCAATTGAGGCTGAAAAATTGGACTTATTACTTCAGGCTGGCATGGCTGCCCCGTCCGCGATGAACACCAAACCCTGGGAATTCGTGGTGGTCACCGACGCCGAAAGATTGGCCGAACTCCGTAAAGCCACACCCTACAGTGGATATCACGTGCCTGCGGCGATCGCTGTCTGTGGAAACCTGGGAATAACCCGGAATCCTACCAGTCGTTTATTCTGGGTGCAGGATTGCAGTGCAGCCACCGAAAACATATTACTGGCGGCGTCCGAAATGGGATTGGCTTCAGTATGGATTGGCATCCACCCGGTTTTTCTTTTCAAGAATGCGGTAAGCAAAGCGCTGTCACTACCCAGGAGCGTCATACCGTTAAGTTTGATCTATCTGGGATACCCGGCCGTCGAAAAAGAATCCCGTTCTCAGTATGATCCAACCCGCATCCATTGGCAGACCTTTGGGAACCAACCTCACCTGACAGATAAGGCATAACTGTTGCATCCATACGGATAGTCAACCAAATATATTGAGGCATCTGTGGAATTCGAACTGATACGTATCCTTGTTGGCGGTGGATTGATCCTGTTTGGACGAAAGCTGTTCTGGTTCTTCATCGGAGCGGCTGGATTCCTGGGCGGATTATCCGCCGGACAATCGTTGTTGGAGAAACAACCCTTCTGGTATGCCTGGATCATGGGTGCCATCTGCGCCATTATCCTGGTGATGATGGTCAAATTGCTAAAGAATATTGCCTTCGGAATTGGTGGTTTTATCCTGGGGGCGTATCTGGCAAACGGTTTACTTGAAATCATGAACCTGAATGTAGGAACATTGCACTGGCTAATTCTGATCGCGGCCGGGGCAATCGGCGCAGGGCTAATGCTGACGTTATTTGATTGGGCTCTGGTGATCTTGTCTTCCACAGTCGGCGCACTATTGATATCCCAATCCATTCCGCTGAAACCGCCTGCCAGCCAGATCATCTTCTTCGGATTGTTGATCCTTGGAATGATGATCCAGATCCGTCATGAGCGACCGCGGGGATTTCAAAAATCCATCCCATCTGGTTTTGATGAGAATATCCCCGGTCAGGTTTCCTGATCGTCAAAGACGCAAACGAAAACGGGAATACTTCCCTTCTTCCGATTCGATCACTAAATTTCCACCTGCGATGGTCAACATCAAATGATGGATGAATAATCCCTGACCTTTGACTGTGTCATTTCGAATCAGGTCGGTTGGGATGCCCTGACCATCATCTTCAATGATCACCTCCAGGATCGGATCGATCTGACAACGAATGGATCAAGGTCGGCTTGACCAACACATCTCCCGATGGGTGGGCATATTTGGCGGCATTGCGTATGATCTCCCGTGCTGCGTAGAACAACACCTCACGGGAAGTCTCTTTCTTAGCACTCATTTGGTCTTCGAAGTGAGCGTCCACATCCCAATTGACCGTATTGAATGAATCGACAAATTCGCGCTGGATCGCCTCACGCAGGGCGGGGATAAAACCTACCTGTTCAACCCGCCCGGGAGGTGATGCAGGCATCTCCCGGATCAGCCCGGCCAGGTCTTTGTGGATGGTCCCCAATTCTTGGATCACGTCAGTCTTATCTGATTCGCTTGCAGACAAGCCCAACATGACCGCATGCAGACGTGGAAGGATCTCGTCGTGAATAAATCTTCGTGGACGCTGTTCGCTGATCGCCAGATCTACCATTTTTTCTCGCTGCAAATTCACCAGTTGGATGGCCAATTCGGTGGAAATGAGGACATCCACCATCCGCTCACCGGCTGCCCGGGCGACTTCGATCTCTTCCTGAGTGATGAAACTATCGTCCAGTTTTTTTCCCAGCAGGAAAAAACCATCCTGTCCGCGCTCGCTCCACAATGGGATCGACCAGGCAAATCCGTCCTGAGTGTCCGGATCGAGTGGGCGCGCTGGAAAGTAGGCACCAGTATCACCATCCAATGGCAACGAGAACGGTAGAGTTATATTTTGTTCAGGGAATGACAATCTTAACGGATAATAATGGGCTAATCCGCCGGTGATCTCGAGGTATCCTTTGTCCACCCCCAAAACTTCCTGGATCAGAGATGCAAATGGCTTGCGCAATTCTTCCAACAGGGATGGGAGGTCCTGAGTAGTCAGGATGATATCGGTCAGGTTCTGGCTGAATAGGAACGGACGGAGTTGACGAATGGTCTGTTCCCTTTCCACCGAGCCGCGCCAACTGAACAGGGCGAAGAAGCTGCCTGCAAGAAAAGCGGTAAGGATCAGGAGATAGATCTGACGTAATTGCAGGAGATATATCAGGCTGCCGGTGGTTGCTATGCAAACAGCCAGAACGATCGCACCGCCCCACTGTCTCCGAAATCCTTTACGCGGCAGGGGTTTGCCGGTGAAGATCTCATACGAGACAACCGCCTGCCCGATCAGAATCACAGCCGAGGTAATCAAGATGGATAACAATAGATCGATCCAGGCGAGAGTGGGAGCGATATTTCCATAGAGTAACGGCAGATCGTCATTGTTGCGTGTATTGGTCAACACCCATCCGATCGTAAAGCTTACTCCGATGGCAGTGACCAATAGGATGAATCCGGCTCCGGCCAGCCAGGGTCTTGCTTTTTCACGGGCGAATTCGCCCATCCGCCGTTTAGATGGGGCGGGACGCAGGAGCGCATCCATCGAGAGAATGATGCACATCAATATAAAGACCGGGTAACCGATGTAGAGCAGGGGCAGGCTGGTCATCCCGGCGGCAGAATCATAACCGAGCCCATTAGTCGGATTCAAATTTCCGAGCGGATCCAGGAAAATGAGCAATGCCAGGAGCAGGACCGCGTAAAGTATGGTGACGATCATCCAGGGGCGGTGCCTTACCCGCAGGATGGTATTCCCGGCTTCCCAGTACCCGGAGAACCAGAGCATAACGATATACCAGGCAAACGGCGCGGCGATGATGGGCGCCCAGCCCAGGTGCCACCAAAAATTGACATCCAGATTGAATAAGGCGATGTTTTCACCCAACAGCGCCGCGTGGCTGGTGAAAAAGAGCGTTCCGGCGAATAATCCCCCGGCAGCGAGATACACCCCCCAGGTGCGTTTTTCTGCGCTCAAGAAGATCATCCAACCCAGCCAGAGCATCAACACGATATTGATGAGCGAAAGGGTCAGGATTGTCCAATCGAGCCAGAGATTACCGCTCATTGACACTCCATGGAATTGATTTACCGGTTTCGTCGCGATAGGATGGGATTCCATCGCTGGACCATTCCAGCAATCGCCCACACAACACGATCAGCGCAGCCCTGGTTCGGGCGACCTTCTCATCGGTCGTGGATGAATCCAAACCCCAGGCGGCATAGATCTGCCCATTGGTGCGGCTGATCGATCGTTTATCGTGGAAACCGAGTGCGTCTGCGATCTGCTCATTGGTGAGACCCTGTCCGATCAACCGGGCGACAGCCTGTTCATTCGGTTCCAGTACCGACATGGGGGACGTCTCATCCTTATGGCGCACTTCCTGGACACGCTGCTCGATCTCAGGATCGATCAGACTTTTACCGCGGAGCGCATCGACCAGGAGCGGGTAAAGCTGTGCCGGCAGGAGATAATTGCTTTTCCGCACATAGGCATAATGGCTCAAGATCCCGCTGCGTTGAAAATCTCGGTAGTAGACGTCATCATCCTGGATGGAGTAGAAGACCACCGGCAAACGGGGAAACTCCTTGCGGATCACAACCGCTGCCTGGATGCCGTTGAGTTTGCCATCCAACTGGACATCCATCAGAATGATATCCGGCGGTTCGGCCAGGCAAATTTCGATCGCTTTTTCACCGGAACCGCATTTGGCGTGGATCGTGATATCCGATATGCTGGATAATCCTTCAGCCAAAGCCTTCCGCAGGGATGGATTATCCTCCACAATCATGAGTTTCATACGTCTCTCCAGGCGTTAATCTTCAAGCTGTCCTGAATCTATGTCAAGCACTTGAGTGCAGCGAAATGCGTTCTTGAGCGTTGGGATCCATTGGAATAAGGTTGTATCCTATGGATGCATTGCCCAATGGGTTTGGGAGGCTGTTGCCCGAACCTGATACTATTATAAAGAGGATACATATGAAAATAAAACACATTTCCCTGATCGTCTGGTTGTCCGTCCTGGTCGCGTGGATCTTTGACCAGCTCTTCTGGAAACGACCGCCGGGGATATCGTTCGCCATCCTGGTGGTGGTGACCCTGATCGTTGGCTACATCATCCTTCGCGCGGAAGGCAAACAGGTGCCAAAAACAAGCTGGCTTTTGGTTCCGCCCATTTTATTCTTCGCAGTCATGTTTTTCTTCCGGGTGGAGTCTTTTACCCAGGCGATCGATTTCTGTTACACGATCGGTCTGATGGCCATCCTGGCGCTGACCTGCCTGGGCGGAAAATGGTGGAATTATTCCTTTGGCGATTATGTGGTCAAGGGTCTGAAATTTTTCCTCTCGATCATTTCGTCCGGTTTGCTGGCGATCATCGGAAAGCAAAAGACCAATGGCGAGGTTGGTGAAGAACCGGTCGCCCCGCTGGATGAAGCGGCCGTTCCCGCCAGACCTCGGACTGGTTGGGCGATCTTCCGCGGGATCATCCTGGCGATTCCGATCGTGCTGGTCCTTGCCGCCCTGCTGGCGTCGGGTGATCCGGTCTTCAACAAGCACTTCCAGGATTTCCTGAAATACCTGGATCTGCAGAAACTGCCCGAGTACCTCTTCCGGTTGTTCTATATCCTGGTGCTGGCGTACTTGCTGATGGGAGCCTATCTGCATACACTGACCCACAGCTCAGACGATCATCTGGTCGGATTGGAGAAGCCCTGGCTGCCACGTTTCCTCGGCTGGGTGGAATCCGTGATCGTGTTGGGGGCGGTGGACCTGCTCTTCGCCACCTTCATCATCATTCAGGTAAATTACCTGTTTGGTGGAGCGGTGAACATCCATGAAGATGGTTTTACCTATGCCGACTACGCCCGCAAGGGATTCTTTGAGCTGATCGTCGTTGCGGTACTTTCGCTGCTGCTCATCCAATTGTTGAGCGCCATAACCAAACGGAAGGAAAACAAGGAAGCCAGCATCTTCTCCGGTTTGAATATAGGGCTGGTGGCGCTGGTGGTGATGATCCTGATCTCAGCCTTCCAACGGTTGCTCATGTATAAAGCAGCGTACGGATTTACCCGGGTGCGGCTCTATTCCGAGACTTTCATGGTGTGGCTGGCTGTCCTTTTGCTGGCGACTGCGTTGCTGGAATTCATCCGCCGGGAGCGCTTCTTCTCCCTGGCAGTTCTGGTTTGCGCCATCGGATTTGGCGTGACCGTCAATCTGATCAATATCGATGCGACCATCGCCCGTCAGAATGTGGCCCGGGCTGTCGGTGGAAATAAGCTCGATATCCAGTATCTTGCCACCCTGTCGGATGATTCTGTCCCCTACCTGGCGGATGTGTATTCTGCCGACCCGGCGAAGAATACAGGGATCGGTGCCGTTCTGGCCTGCCGGAACCTGCGGATGAACCCGCCCGTAGATGCGACCACACCTCCCAGACCGGAGCGAGGTTGGATGGGCTACAACGTCTCTTTACTGGCTGCCGAAACCAGGATCGCCTCTCTCGATAAGAGCCTGCAGCTTGCCTACCCGATGTTGAAGGACAAGGAGACTGGCTGGCAATATCTGATGGTGGACGGCGAACGGCTGGACTGCGGCTGGTACGGCTACTGGGATTGAAGTAGTTGAAATGAGATCCGCCGGAGAGACCCGGCGGATCTTCTTCAGTTGACACAAGGGGGGATTCGGGTATAATTTTCGATTGCTTGATGGTCCACTAGCTCAATGGCAGAGCAGCTGACTCTTAATCAGTTGGTTCAGGGTTCAAGTCCCTGGTGGATCACTTTTGATTTAAGTTTGATTGTTGGGTTTCGGGCTTTCGTCTTCAACCCGACCTACACGCTGTTTAAGCGGCTATTTTCTTATCTGTTATATAATCAAGACAGAGAAAAGGGGAGGAATTATGGAAACGATTGACCTGTCCTTACTTTGTATCTTCTTCTTTATGGCTGCTGCCTTAGTTGCACTCGGATGGTATCTCATCAAGCCCAAAGATAAGCATAGTGAAAACGCTAATCAGAATTCGCCCATGCAGGCAACAGCCACTCCTCGACAAAATTCATTTCAAGGTGGAAAGACACAACCAATATTCTCCCTTGATGGCGTACAAGATTTATTACAAGTGTACGAAGATCGAGTTGAAATTGTCCCTAGAGGCCTCCTTGGTCTGATGAACAAAGGGGTAAGAGGTATTAAGGAAATTCCCTACTACTCGATTGTAGCTGTTCAATTCAAAGAGAGTGGATTGATGAGTGGCTATCTACAATTCACTATTCCAGGTGGAAACGAAAACAGAGGCGGAATATTAGAAGCCGCAAAAGACGAAAATACGTTCATGTTTGTTGGACAAGAGAACAATGCGAAAGCCATTGAGATAAAGCAATATATAACATCTAAGATCAAAGAATTGCGAACCCCACATGCTGCTCCTGTTGCGACAAGCCTATCTGATGAAATTCAGAAATTAGCGATTTTGAAGCAACAAGGGATAATATCTGAACAAGAATTCCAAGCGGCTAAAGAAAAGTTGGTTAGGTAACCCAAGAGCTAAAACGAACCCGACTAATCTCCGATCACCACGTTGGATGATGGTTTATTTCGACACCTTACAACTCAATAGCCTTTCATTTGGGATGAGTGGTTCTGCGAATCCCTTCTTCTATTTACCCCCCCGCCATAGCCCCCACGATCCGCAGGACCTCCTCCCCGCGAACCACCTTCCCGGGCAGCGGATCATCCGGCGAGTTCAACGACAGGTCTTCCCTGCAGGCGAAGAATCGAATGAACGGGCGCCGTTCCAACGTGTTCTGATCGCGGATCGTACCGCGCAGCATCGGGTATTGCGTCTCCAACGCGTCCACCACCCGCCGGACGGTAGCCTGCCCATCCACCGGCAGGACAACCTCCCCGTCAATCCGGGCAAGCACTCGTAAATGCGCAGGCAAGATCACCCGGATCATGGCAGCGTCTGCGCTTCCACCGAAAGAACGCCCGGCAGATCATGGACGATGGCATTCCAGCTATCCCCGGAATCGGAAGAGGCATACACCTGACCGCCGGTCGTCCCGAAATATACCCCGCACGAATCCAATTGTATCCACCGCCATGGATGTGCGTAAGATGTTCACATAGCAATTGCTTTGCGGCAGACCTTTGGTCAATGGCTGCCATTCATTTCCCCCGGTTTTGCTGCGGTACACCCGCAGCTTTCCGTCGGGCGGATAGTGTTCGGAATCACTCTTGATCGGTACCACATAAATCGTCTCCGGTTCATGGGCATGCACACGGATCGGGAAGCCGAAATCACTCGGCAGTCCTTCGCCCACATCACTCCAGAGTTCCCCGGCATTGTCCGACCGCATCACATCCCAGTGCTTCTGCAAGTACAGCACCTCCGGGCGGGATGGGTGCATGGCGATATTGTGGACACAATGACCCACATCCGCATCGGGGTCCGGTAACTCGTAATCGGATTTCAATCCCTTGTTGATCGGTTTCCAGTTCTCGCCGCCGTCATCGGTGCGGAAAGCGCCTGCCGCCGATATGGCGATATACATTCGCTTCGGGTTGGACGGGTCCTGCAAAATCGTATGCAGGCACATACCGCCTCCTCCGGGCTGCCACAAGTGTCCCTTGGCGTTTCGCAGATCCGCCAGTTCCTGCCAGTTTTGCCCGCCATCGCTGGATTTAAACAGGGCGGCATCTTCTGCCCCGGCATAGACCGTCTCTGCATCAGTCAAGGAAGGCGTCAGACTCCAGATGCGCTTGAACACCCAGGGTTTCTGCGAACCGTCATACCACTGGTGGGTTCCCGGATCACCCACATAGGTGAAATTATTACCGACCGCATCCCAGGTCTTCCCGCCATCGTTGGAGCGATGGACGATCTGCCCGAACCAGTCCGAGACCTGTGAAGCATACAGGCGGTCCGGATTGATCGGTGAGCCTTGCACGTGGTAGATCTCCAATCCGCCAAAGAACGGCCCATCTATCTTCCAGTCTTTCCGTTTGCCATCTGCTGATATAACGAATGCCCCCTTACGTGTGCCGACCAATAATCGAACGCTGCTCATATTTACTCCTTCCTGACTCTGTAGCCCAAAATTCATTATGAACTGCCCAAAATAGGAAGTCAACCAGAGTCAGAATGTCTGTGTAAGTTGATATTGGATATTTTATGATTTCATCTACCCCCCCCTTTACACATCCTTGTATTTCGACTCTCGCAAGGTTAGCATGGTCTTATTACAGGAGGAAATTCAATGTATAAAAACAAGTTATCCCTTATCGCCATAGTATTCGTTTTATTACTCACCACTCTGGCTTGCGGATTTAGCGCCAGCACCGCCAACATTAAGGACGCCTACATGGCAACCGATGACAGCGGAGGAAATAAAACCACCACATTTGCGCAGGACGAGACTTTCTGGGCGATTGTGACCCTGGCCAACGCACCGGATGACACGACCCTGAAGGCAGTCTGGTATGCGGTGGATGCCGAGAATACCGATCCAAACACCAAGATTGACGAGGTTTCCATTACCACAGGTGACGGAAAGGTGCCTTTCTCCCTGGTGAATAATGGAAATTGGCCCATCGGTAGCTACAAAGTGGACTTATTCTTGAACGATAAGCTGGAAAAAACACTGGAATTCTCAGTCCAATAACAACCTGAGCAAAATATAAATATGATCCGTGCCTGTTGGATACTATCCAATGGGCACGTTTCATTGGTGTTGACGGAATAGACCTGATTGCGATACAGTAAGGATTAATCATTGCGACCACACGTCAATGCCCGTATCTTTATCCACCCCATTCCGTCATAGAAAAAGGACACATGAACGCTAACGATGAAAGGGTACTGTTACTGCATGCCCGATCCATGGACAAGCAGACTTTAGCCCAAATCTATGATCAATTTAGTTCACCCGTTTTCCGTTATGCATACCGTCTTCTTGGCGATGAAGGTCTGGCGGAAGATTGTGTGGCGGATACCTTTGATCGATTTCTGACATCGTTAGCCCGGGGAGGCGGTCCACAGGATTACCTGCAGGCTTACTTATTCCGGATGGCACATAACTGGATCGTGGATTATTACCGGAAGCAGGAATCCACAAAAACGGTTGAATTGGAAGATGGAATGGCGTCCACGCATCACACCCAGGATCTGGTGTCAACCAGGTGGGAACAGAGCCATTTGCGGAAGCTGGTTTTGAGATTACCGGATGAACAAAGGCAGGTTGTAATACTGCGATATTTAGAAGAATGGCCGCTGGAGAAAGTGGCGGAAACGATGAATAAAACAATAGGCGCCGTGAAAGCCATGCAACACAGGGCATTGGCGTCTTTGCAACGGTTGTGGGAAGACACCACCAGAGGAAAAAATGACTGATCCATCTTTACCTGAATTTGATCCCATCGAGAAGAGGCTGGAAGCATTACGGGATTCCCCGGAACGCGATCCAAACCGGATCGAGCAACAAAGGGGAGCGTTCCTGGCACGGGCTGAGATCGTCGCGCAAGACCTGCGATCAAAGCAACCCGTATCTTCGACGGATGGAATACGTCATACCTGGTGGAGTAACATCCTCCAACGAAAGGAAACAAAAAAAATGAGTATAGTACCCACCCTTTTAATCGTAATTACCCTTCTGTTCGGTGGAACAGGAGCCACGGTAGCCGCTGCACAATCCGCGATGCCGAATGATCTGCTTTATCCGGTCAAATTGGTCTCCGAAGAGATTGCCCTCACCTTTAGTGGCAGCCCGGATTCCAAAGTGAAAAATGAACTGAAACTACTGGAACGCCGCTCTGACGAATTGAATCAGGAACTCGCTGAAGATGGCGATGTTGGCGATGAGATCACCGATAGCCTGATCGACCAATTGGATGAGACGATCGAATCTACGGATGGTCTTGATCGGGAAAACCAGATGGCAGCATTGCTCCGCATCCAGGCGCATATGCAGCTGGTCTTGCAGGAAAAAATCGATCGGGGACAGCCTCTGGTCGCCCAGCAAAATATTCAAAACCTGCTGGATAAAGTTCAGGCTCGAAATCACAGCCCTCGAAGAATATATGAACACCCCCGATGAATTGAAGGGAAAGTTCAATATGGGTCAGTGGAAAGAGGCTGTGGAAAAACACAATAAGAACAAGAACAAGAATGGTGAAGGAACAGATACTGATCTGACTCCATCTCCGACTCTTGAAGGTACTCTCGAACCAACTGTTGTCGTTGATCCCTCGAACAATGGAAATGGCAAAGACAACGGAAACAAGAATAAGAATAAAACCCCCGGTCAGGGCAATAACTGATCTGGAACTCAAGAAAGTCCAAGGGCACTCCAAATTTTGGAGTGCCCTTTTTGAATCCAGGGCGATAAATGAAATATAGTACAATCAACCCTATGACCGACCGAAACCTGTCTCTCCAAATACCAATGTCGTCTCCGGATCTATCCGACGTGGAAATTGATGCTGTTCATCAGGTGTTGGGAACAACCAGCCTGAGTATTGGTCCACAGATTGAGCTATTTGAAGAGACCGTGAAGGAATTCACAGGCAGCCGCTTTGCGATCGGTGTCAATTCAGGCACGGCAGGTTTGCACCTGTGCGTCAGGGCAGCCGGAATCGAAGCGGGTGACGTGGTCATCACGACGCCATTTTCTTTTGTCGCGTCAACCAATGTGATCCTATTCGAAAAAGCCATTCCTGTCTTTGTGGATGTGGACCCGAAGACCGGGAATATGAACACCGACCTATTAGGCGAAGTGGTGAAGGATATTCAAACCAGCGACAGGCTGGCTCGCCGCTGGCTGCCCCGCAAGGGTGCCGAGAGAACCGGCAAACTGAAGGCGATTTTACCGGTGGATGTCTTTGGACAGCCAGCGGATCTCGATCCGATCTGTGAGGTGGCGAAGTCTGCGAATCTACAGGTGATTGAAGATTCCTGCGAAGCGCTCGGCGCGGAATATAAAGGACGTAAAGCCGGTCGCCTGGGCGATTATGGTGTGTTCGGTTTTTACCCGAATAAACAGATCACTACCGGTGAAGGCGGGATGATCGTCACCGACGATGAGGAAGCGGCTGGATTTATGCGTGCCCTCCGAAACCAGGGACGTGCTCCCGGGGATACCTGGCTCTCACATACCTACCTGGGTTACAACTACCGGCTGGATGAACTCAGCGCCGCGCTCGGCAAAGCGCAGATGTCCCGAATTGATCATCTGATGCAAACCCGTCAACAGGTGGCAGACTGGTATGGCACACGCCTGTCTGAAATTCCCGTAATTGAAACGCCGACTGTTGAGCCAACTACCACACGAAGTTCCTGGTTCGTGTATGTAATTCGTCTCCCCAGAGGGATCAATCGGCAGAAGGTAGCCGGTATTCTGGCAGAAAAGGGCATTCCAGTACGCCCCTATTTCCTGCCGATCCATTTGCAGCCGTATATGGTCCAACAGTTTGGCTACCGGGCGGGGGATTTTCCGGTCACCGAAGATCTGGGCGAGCGTGGATTAGCGCTGCCATTCTCAGGGAAAATGACCGAGGATCAAGTGGACCAGGTTTGCCGTGAATTGCAAAAGGCATTGGTCAGCCTTCGATAACCTATGGCTTCGCAAGAATTGCCCAGACGGTTTAAACCATCGACACGCAAGGGAAATTTAATTCTAGGGGGATTGGTTTTCTTGTGCGTTCTCCTTGCCGGACTCTTCTTTGTCCTGACAACGATCACCTCGACCGCCTGGCTCTTTTCCATTTATCTGGCTGCCGGTGTCGCTGCCTGTTTCCCCCTGCCCATGCTCAGTTATCGACTGTTGGCACTTAACCGCGCTTATTATGATATGGATCGCAACGTGCTCAAGCTTCACTGGGGCTTGCGAACGGAAGTCCTACCGCTGCGTCAAATCGAGTGGGTGCGACCGGTGGAAGATCTGACTACGGAGCTACCCAAACCTCGCTTGCCCATCCCCGGCGCGCTGATCGGCGTGCGCCCGATCGAGGGACTCGGGAAGACCGAGTTCATGGCAGATGCGTTGTTGAATGGAGTACTGGTAGCCATGCCGGAAACTGCCTATGTGATCTCCCCATCCGACCCACGCGCATTTCTGGCTCTCTTTCATCGCTATACCGAGCTTGGCAGCCTCGAAACTGTACAGGCGGAATCCATCCTGCCATCCTTCATCCTCGGAAACGTCTGGGATGATCTATACGCTCGGATCTTTATCTTATCCAGTTTCCTGTTGGAGCTTGGGCTCGTTATTTGGGTACTGCTACTGGTCACCTCTGTAGCTCAGGTGCAATTTGGCAATATCCAGGCAGGACAGGCAGAGAATATGGTGTCATCCGTTCAATTGATCCTATTTCCGGTCCTGGGCGGTTTTGTCTTTCTGTTGGATCTGATTGGCGGCGCATTTTTCTATCGCAACACTGAACAACGCACGGCAGCCTATTTCCTGTGGGCTGGCGGTGCATTGACGAATGCGATGCTCATTATCTCCATCCTTTGGATCACATTGAAGCTATGATCGCTTATCCCTCTTTCGCTTCCATAGTGATTGGTATCCTGTTTGGCAGCGTTGCTGCCTTTCTATCATTCAAGGCGCGGGCATTAAACCATTCAGGCGCTCTTGTGGCGGGCATATTGGGAACGCTTGTGTTCGGGTTCGGTGGTCTACCGGCCACCCTGGTGCTGCTTACCTTTTTTATTTCCTCGTCCGGATTATCGTCTCTGTTTAAACGGCGAAAAGCGATCATGGATGAGAAGCATGCCAAAGGCAGCCGTCGGGACGCTGGCCAGGTGCTTGCCAACGGGGGAGTGAGCGGTGTTCTCATCGTTCTCGCTGGACTGTATCCCCAGGCTGATTGGTTGTGGTGGGCTTTCTGTGCCAGCCTGGCGGCAGCCAATGCGGATACCTGGGCGACAGAGGTGGGAGTTCTCTCACCGGTCAAACCGAGGTTGATCACGACCTGGAAGCGGGTGGAGATGGGGACTTCGGGTGGAATCACACCGGTTGGCACTCTGGCATCCTTATTTGGAGCGCTGCTGGTTGCAACGGTCGGGTTTATGTTCCGGGGTGGATCGATATTCATATTAATCGGAATTACGCTGGCTGGATTCGCCGGTTCGCTGGTAGATTCGTTTCTCGGAGCTACCATCCAGGCTGTGTATTATTGCCCGACCTGCCAGAAAGAAACAGAGCGACACCCGACCCATATCTGCGGGACAGAAACACGTCTAATACGCGGATTGCCCTGGCTGAATAACGACTGGGTAAACGGATTCTGCACCCTCACCCCGGTGCTGGTGATTTGGTTCTTCAGTTTGTTGAATTAATTAAATTGGAAATTACCCGCCGATTTCGCTCATCGTACGGTTGACGGGGATTTGACCTTCGGCGAGACCATGCCCCCAGGGTTTGTGCCAGACATTTTCCACGATCAGCTTGCGAATGACTTCATCGTCCGCACCCGCTCGCATGGGTGTGAGCAGATCCACTTCATCTTCCCGGAGCAGGCATAAGCGTACTTTCCCATCGGATGTCAGACGGACGCGGGTGCATTGCGCACAAAATGGAATGCTGACCGATGAGATGAAACCCAGGCTGCCGGGCGCACCCTTGATCTTATAGATTCGGGCTTCACCATCCAAATGTCCTTCGTTGATAAATTCGAGCGTCCCGAATTCACTCTCGATGTGCTCGATCATCTCCTTCGAGGTCACCACCTGGTGTACTTGCAGATCGGTTGCTCCGGCAAAAGGCATCATCTCAATGAAACGGACCTGCCAGGGATGAGAGAGAGTTAAGGCTGCCAGATCGATCAGGGAGTTGTCGTTATATCCCCGAACAACCACGGCGTTCAGTTTAACCGGCAGCAAACCTTCAGATTCAGCAGTAAGAATTCCATCCCAAACCTGATGGAAAGAATTGCGACGGGTGATGCGGTGGAATTCCTCCGGGTTGGTCGTATCCAGGCTGACGTTGACCCGTTCGAGACCGGCTTCTTTCAATGGTGCAGCCAGTTTGCTCAACAGAACGCCATTTGTTGTCATCGAAGTGGAACGGATCCCATGAATGTTGGTAATCCCCTGGACGATTTCCTTGATCTGCGGGTGGACGGTTGGCTCGCCACCGGTCAGGCGGATCTTATCCACACCCATTTGCGCAAATAAACGGGTGAGGCGAAGGATCTCATCCAGAGACATCATTTCGTCCCGAGGACGGAATTTCATATCTTCGGGCATGCAATACACGCATCGCAGATTGCAATGATCTGTAATGCTGATGCGAAGATAATGGATATTCCTTCCAAACCGGTCTAAAGGCATAACATCTCGCTTTGTAAATCGGACAACATTTGTCTGAATTATACCACTTTTACTCTACAGATAAAACTGATCAATTGTACTAGAGAATCACCTCTTGTTGGTAAAATGTCACCATCCAACTGTGCTATAATCCAGCAATCCAAACTGGTATGGTAGAACAAGCATGAATATACTCATCACGGGTGCAGCAGGTTTCCTTGGTTCCGCTCTGGCGAATCGCTTGATCCTGGAAGGACATCAGGTTCATGGATTCGACGATTGCTCATCGGGTGATCCTTCCAATTTAAAACCGGAAATCTATTTTACCCGGGGCGATGTCAACGATCGTCCGAAATTATGGACTGTATTGCAGGGGGTGGATGTTGTCTATCATCTGGCAGCGCGAGTGTCTGTTCCTGAATCGATTCTCTTCCCGCGAGACTATAATGCCACGAATGTGGGCGGAACTGTTACTCTCATGGAAGCGATCCGTGATGTAGGTATTAAACGGATCGTGTTTATCTCTTCTGGGGCTGTCTACGGAGACCAGAAAAATCAGGCCAGCCGGGAAGATTCACAGGTCAAACCGCGTTCACCATATGCGGTTTCCAAGTTGGCGGCGGAATACTATGTTCGAACTATCGGCGCAACCATTAATGTGGAAACAGTTGTTTTACGGGTTTTCAATGCATATGGTCCTGGGCAACATATCCCGCCAGTCCATGCCCCGGTGATCCCCTCTTTTTTAAAACAGGCTGTGAGAAATGGGACCATCGTCATGAATGGAGACGGATCTCAAAGCCGAGATTACGTTTACGTGGACGACACGGTGACCGCCATGGTCGCGGCTGGAACAGCTCCGAAGATCAATAATATGGTCATTAATGTCGGCAGCGGTCAATCAACCAGTATCAAAGAATTGGTTAAGAAAGTGATGGAGATCACCGGTGGAAAGCCTCAGGTGGTGAGCAATCCCCGTGCTGAAAGTGGTGTGTCATTTTTACGGGCGGATATTTCACTGGCAGAGAAAAAACTGAATTACAAACCATCCATCGATCTTGAAACAGGCTTACGGCTCACGTTGGAACGCGATCCACACTTCGCGGTCACTGATAATGGCGATAACGAACGCAGACTCTAGTCTGTGGATGGATAAGACCCCAATCCCGGTAAGATTTTACAATCGACCCGCCGATCAGGTAGCCCCGCAACTGGTTGGCAAACTCCTCGTCCGAAAAATTGACCAATCTCTCCTGGCTGGAATCATTCTGGAGGCGGAAGCCTACCAGGGTGAAGAAGATCTGGGTTGTCACGCGCACGTGGGGAAAACACCACGAACAATGATAATGTACGGTCCACCCGGTCATTCCTATGTTTATTTTACCTACGGTATGCACTGGATGCTCAATGCGGTAACCGACACCGAGGGCAGTCCAGCTGCGGTTCTGATCAGAGCGATCTGGCCGGCAATGGGATTGGACGAGATGCGACAGAACCGTCCAGTGCCGGCTCTCTTGTCAGAGCAACAGCGAGACCGTGGGTGGACGGATGGTCCGGCCAAACTATGCCAGGCATTGAAGATTGATCGGAATCTGAATGGTGTGGATCTATGTTCTCGGGAAAATGGGTTATGGATCACCGATATTGGATTGCAGATTGCGGAGAACCAGCTGCAGATAACACCCCGGATTGGCATGGGGACTGTGCCTGAACCCTGGTATAGCATCCGATGGAGATGGGTACTGAAAGAAAGCGAACGGAATATCCTGTTGAAGTAGGAAAGTAGAAGGGTGGGCTTCCTGGTGTGCCTTAAGGGGAAGCCCACCTTACTCATCAATCATCTAATCTGTAATACTTGCCTCAATTTGGATTCATCATAATCGATCAGAATTTGACCGTCGATGTCGAAAGTGGGAGTCACCAGGTCGCCTCCCGTCCATTTGCGGACCTGATCATCTGCGCCGGGAACCATCATAATATCCACTTCGGTATATTTGATCTTATGTTCCGAGAAGAACGCCCTGGCTTTTCGGCATTCCGGACACCAGCGAGTGCAATACATGACAATGCCGCCATGGGGGAGATTCTCGATCACCCGTTTAGGTTCAGGCTCGACATACAACGGGCGCAATTTCTTGATTTCGCTGAATAAAACCCGGTTATCCGGTTGATCATTGATATCATGAACATCGATATAACGGATTATCCCATCATCATCGACGATAAAGATGGCTCGCTCTGCAGTTCCATCTGGTCTTAATACGCCGTACAGTTGGGCGATCTCGCCATGAGGCCAGAAGTCACTCAAAATTGGGTAGTGAATCCCGCCAAAAGTTTCCGTCCATGCTTTAAGGCAGGGAACTGAATCTACGCTGATGCCCAGAACCTGAGCATTTAATCCCGTGAACTTGCCGAGTTCGGCTTCATACGACGGGATCTGCGCTGTTCATATGGGCGTCCATGCCAGAGGGAAAAATGCCATTGCGACGGCTTTTCCCCGCAGGTCACTTAATGTAACGGATGTATCCAGGTGGCTGGGAAGTGTGAAATCTGGTGCTTTATCACCAACTTTCAGGTGTGTCATTAGTATAGCCTCCAGGGAATTACAGAATGAATCTATTATAGCAAATATGATAAAGATAGGCAGAATAGTATAAGCCTGTGTGATCAAAACGCTGGATCAGTCATTGAATTGTATCCAACCATCTCGAAGAAACCGGGCATTCACGGATTTATGGTATAAAAGAGGAATGCAATCGGAATCGTTTACCGCAAATCACATCCTCATCTATGGTGGTGGGGGTCACGCTAAATCTGTGATCGATTTGATTCGAGCGTTAGATTTGTATCAGATTGCCGGGATCGTTGATGATGCACTTCCGGTCGGGTCAACGATCCTTTCGGTGCCGGTCCTTGGAAAAAGCGACCTATTGGAAATCCTGGCTGACCGTGGACTGAAGTACGCAGTCAACGCGGTGGGTGGGATCGGAAACCCAGAAGTACGGGTTCGGGTCTTCGAGCGATTGGATCGAGCAGGATACACCTGTCCATATTTAATTCACCCGAAGGCAGTTGTGGAACCTTCCGTACAAATTGCAGAAGGCGTACAAATTCTGCCTTTGGTCTATGTGGGAAGTGATTCGAGGATTGGATTTGGCAGTATCGTAAACTATGGCGCCATCCTGTCGCATGATTGTCACATCGGTGAATATGTGAATTTGTCACCAGGAGCGACGCTGGCAGGTGGAGTGACCATCGGAGATCGGTCCCAGATCGGTATGCGGGTTACCATTAATCTGGACTTGGAGATCGGTCATGATGTGCGCATAGGCAATGGGGCAACCATTAAAAAGAATGTCCCGGATAGTGAAATCGTTCGCGCTGGAACCATCTGGCCAATTAGATTACCCACAGAGTAGGACCCTCTCCGAACATGTTTAAGAAACCAAACACCGCCATCAATCCCCCCACTTCCCCGCTTGAACGGGTTACTTCGGTACTGGGTCCGGGCATTAATTGGAATGGAAATCTGGCGGGGTCAGGTGGCATTCGAATCGAAGGTACTTTTGAAGGAAAAATCCTCCTGCGCGGATTGCTGGTGGTTGGAGAGACAGGAAGAATAACCTGTGAGAACGTTGTAGCCAACACCGTCATCGTTGCCGGGGCGGTAAGAGGAAATATTACAGCTGAAAAACTGGAGATCCGTTCCACAGGTAGGGTATGGGGGGATGTGGTAGTCGTATCTTTTTCCACTGAAGAAGGCGCATTCCTGCGGGGCCAGATCCGGATGGAAGAAAAGATAGACCTTAGCCAATATGGACTGGAAGACACAACCACGGTCACCGCTGATCCGGGTAGTGCTGGTGCCGGACTTCCGGTAGAAGCAGCTAAGACAGAATGACCGGATATGTACTGATCGCCGCGGAATGGATTGGTGTGATCGCGGTCGTACTTATCCTGTCCATCAGTCCGGTGCTGAAAAATCGACGTCCAGTACAGTTTACCAAACCACGCCAGGAAGGTATCGGGGCTGTCAGCCTGGCGGTTTTGATTCTGCTGTTCACGATCATTTTTGCCCGATTAGCTCCTGTTCCATTCTCCGGTTTTGTATCATTTCAACCGTGGGATATGGAGCTTGCCCGGCTTAATTTTCCCGGTGAGCTGAGCATCGGAAATCTGATTACATTGCTGGGTTTCTTTGCTATTTGCGTCTTGCCGGTGATCTACTTTGTTCGCCGAAAAAAACAGCCATGGCTCAGTTTGGGGTTGAAGCAGCAAATGCTCAGCGGCGGGCTGCAGGTGGGATTCGCACTGGTTTTGGTGACAATATTTTTGCGTGGAAAACTTTCACCGTTGATTTATGGCGATAAAGAGATCAATCAGCTCTATTTATTGATCGCCTGTGTTGTTGCGGCTTTTGGCGAAGAGATCATTTTTCGAGGATACTTACAGCCCCGTCTGGAAAATTGGCTCGGGGTGCCGATCGGTTATCTGCTGACAGCTCTGTTCTCTGCGGTCTGGGTTGTCTTACCATTGCTCGGAATTGGGTGGATGGTTCTTCTTGCATTGGCTCTCTATCGCTTATTATTGGGCCTTCTGCTTGGATGGATCATCAAGAGAACCGGAAGTATATTCCCCGGCTGGTTGTACCATACCATCCATATGTGGCTTTTCTGGATGTAAATTAACTTATCCAGTTGTCTGTTTTGTCTCAGGTTTTTCGCGTAACCCATCCAGTAGATGGAGAATGGCTAACCAGGGATGATGAAATATCATCCGTGGACCGGCATAACGCATTACTTCGCGAATCTGGACCCGCCTATCAGTCCGGTAGCAATGAATTGGACATTTCGCGCAGGTTGTCTTTCTTTCCTGGAATGGGCAACGATCTAATTTTTGAAGGGCATATACCTCCAGTTCCTGGCAAGAATTACACAGCCCAGGCATATTCTCATGTTTGCTTCGGCAATATAACCGGAACATGGCTTGAATTGTCTTGGCTTCCCTTTTGACTCGCGGATGACGATTCACTGATTATAATTTCCTGAAAGTGGTGGTTCGTATTGTAACATGACCAACAGAGAGACTGGCATTGATTGACATACATTTGATTCGGAATGTGTAGTTGCGAAAAGTAACGAATGAGGGTATAGTCAGCCAAAATTGGATAACTGGATCGGGGTAAGTTATGCAGAAAATGTCTCAACTTTTTTCTCAAACATTACGTGTAGCGCCTTCCGATGTAGAGGCGGCTGGACATGCCATGCTTGTTCGCGCTGGTTTTATCCGCCCATTGGCAGCGGGCATCTTCAGTTATTTACCGCTGGCACGCAGAAGTATGAACATGATCGAGGCGATCATACGCCAAGAGATGAATGGAATCGGAGGGCAGGAGATCACCATGCCGGTGGTACATCCGGCGGAGCTGTGGCAGCAAACCGGTCGCTGGCAGACGATCGGCAGTGAGATGGGCCGCTTCAAAGATAAAAATAACCGCGACATGGTTCTGGCGATGACCCACGAAGAAGTAGTGGCCGATTTGGTTCGAAGCGAGATCCGTTCGTATAAACAACTTCCCCGATTGGTATATCAGATCCAAACCAAATGGCGCGATGACCCCCGCCCCCGGGCAGGGCTTATCCGCGTGCGGGAATTCACCATGCTTGACTCGTATAGCCTGGATGCAGATTACGATGGGTTGGAAAAACAATACCAGGCCCATTACGAAGCCTATTTCCGAATTTTCGAGCGTTGCGGTCTTCCGGTTATGGCGGTCAAATCCGATACAGGAATGATGGGCGGCAAGGTTGCGCATGAATATATGTATTTATCTCCCATCGGTGAAGATACCATTATGCATTGCGGTCATTGTGGCTATGCCGCCAATCGCCAGGTAGCGCGGGTGGATTATGAGAAGCCATCTATGGAAGAAGCCTTGCCCCTGGAACAAATTCCAACCCCGCATACGGCAACTATAACTGATCTGGCTGCTTTGCTCCAGATTCCAGTTGAAAAGACTGCGAAAGCGGTATTCTTTACGACGCAAATTGCCGGCAGGGAAGAACCTGTCCTGATATTTGCCATAGTCCGTGGGGATATGGAAGTGAATGAAACCAAGCTCACCAACACTACGAAGGCGATAGATCTTCGACCGGCAACTGATGAGGAGATAGAAGCGTCTGGTGCAGTTCCCGGATATGCATCCCCAGTAGGTTTGAAGAAAAACGAGAATGTTTTAGTCGTCGTTGATAGACTCATCCCTGATTGTCCAAATCTGGTGGCTGGCGCTAATTTGGAAGGCTATCACCTTAAAAATGTAAACTATGGACGTGATTACCAGGCAGATCTGTTAGAAGATATCGTTTCAGCAAAGGAAGGGGATCCATGCCCGGATTGCGCTCATCCATTATCTGCCTCCCGCGCAGTTGAAGTGGGAAATATATTCCAATTGGGAACCCGGTATACCGATGCACTTGGGGGTGTATACACGGATGACCTTGGGAATCAGAGATCTGTGGTGATGGGGTCGTATGGAATCGGTGTGGGGCGCTTATTGGGTTGTCTAGCGGAACACTATCATGATGAAAAAGGTCTCACGCTTCCAGCATCAATCGCTCCATACCCCATTCATATGATCGTTCTTCCCGGGCGAAATGAGGAAGTCTTACCTACGGCAATGAAACTGGCGACCGAATTTGAGTCCGATGGGATGGAAGTTTTGGTGGATGAGCGGGTGGAATCCGCTGGGGTAAAATTCAATGACGCCGATTTGATCGGTTCGCCTATCCGGATCACTGTCAGCGAAAGATCTCTTGGGCAGGGAGGGGTGGAAGTGAAAGGTCGCACTGATCCAGCGGCAACCCTCATCGCATTGAGCGAAGTTGTATATGCAATCCATCAAAAGAAAGCATGACAATATTTTCATACCTTGTACCTCACTCTCATGTACAATGGTTGGGATAGTCCATTTACCAACGTCAATACTGGTTTAGTACTACATCCTGATATTTTTCCAATTAACGGTTTTGAGATACTACATCTAAGACATCGCCGCTGACATTGCCGTACATTCTTTGGTCTTCGATTACCTTATTTTGAGGAGGCAAGTGTGGCAAATTCCTACGACGTTATTGTTGTTGGGGGCGGAGTGGTTGGATGTATGATAGCCCGATTTCTCTCCCGCTATCAGTTATCCATCCTTCTCATAGAAAAAGAAGCCGATATAGGCATGGGGGCTACCAGTGCCAACTCTGCGATAGTTCATGCCGGCTATGATCCGTTACCCGGTTCCTTAAAGGCAAAGTTAAATGTCCAGGCGAATGGTATGTGGGATACTCTGGCCGGTGAATTGAATTTTCCGTTCGAACGAAGGGGAGATTATGTTGTAGCCGTGGGCGAAACCGAGTTGAAACATCTTGGTTCGCTCCTTGACCAGGGTCGAAAAAACGGTGTTCCCGGGATGCACATGATCAGTGGGGAAGAAATGCGTCGGCGGGAACATAACATTACCCCCGAGGTAAGCGGAGCCCTGTGGGCTCCCACTGGTGGGATATGTGACCCCTTTGGAGTGGTTGTCGCGGCAGCAGAGAACGCCATTCAGAATAGTGTCACGATCCTGGTGGATACCGCCTTCGAGGATTTCATACTTGATGGAAAACGCATCCGGGGTGTTAAGACCAACCAGGGTGATTTTACCTCCAGGTGGGTGATCAATGCGGCCGGGATCAATTCGGACAAAGTGATGCACAAGGCAGGTATTCATCCAGATTTCAAGATCACTCCCAGGCGTGGTGAATACTTTGTTTTTGACCGGGCAGAGATCACGATCAACAACGTCCTTTTTCCCTGCCCATCTGAAAAAGGAAAGGGAATCCTGGTCACTACGACCCTACATGGGAATACGATTGTGGGCCCAAATGCCAGTAAACAGGATGATCGAACCGATCGACCCCTGACACGCGAGGGTATGAATGAAATTTGGGAAGGTGCCACCAAACTTGTACCTTCTTTGCAGCAACGCTTCCTCATTGCTGGTTTTGCAGGTTTACGAGCCACGGGGAACGCGCCCTGTCTGACTCCCGGTATTGATTACAAAGGTGATTTCATGATCGAGATTCCTGCCGAAGTGCAGGGATTGGTGAACCTGGGCGGGATCGAATCACCCGGCCTTACTTCCGCTCCGGGGATCGCGCAAATGGTGGTGGATCTCTTGATCGACGCCGGTGAGAAGTTAAAAAAGAAAAAAGATTGGAACCCGATCCGACCACCCAGACCTCGCTTCCGCGAAATGTCTATGGAAGAGCAGGCGAAACTCATTCGTTCAGACCCGGCGTACGCCAGAATCATTTGCCGATGTGAAATGGTCACTGAAGGTGAGATCCTGGCTGAGATGCATGCGCCATTGCCGGCTCGAACATACGATGCCATCAAACGGCGCACCTGGCTGGGGACTGGAAGGTGTCTGGGCTCTTTTGATATGCCCCGTGTGGTAGACCTGATGGCAAAGGAAATGGGTATCTCTCCCCTCGAAGTCACGAAGAAAGGGAAGGGATCCGAGTTCCTGTTCCGCATGACCAAGGACGTGGAGGCATAACATGGCACTCAAAGATAAATATGATGTAGTGGTCATCGGCAGTGGACCGGGTGGATTGGCGGCAGCCATCTCAGCGAAGAAGAATGGCGCCCGTGATGTGCTCGTGATCGAGCGCGATATGGAACCGGGCGGGATTTTACTGCAATGTATCCATAATGGGTTCGGGTTGGAATTACTCGGACAGGACTTACCCGGCCCGGCATACGCCCAAAAATTCATCGATGAAGCCCGCTCTGAGGGGGTGGAAATGCTGCTGGATACTATGGTTCTGGAGATCACCCCCCAGCGCAGGATCTTTGCCTCTGGTAAATCCGCTGGTTTTGTGGATGTTCAGGCGAGATCCATTGTCTTATCCATGGGATGTCGCGAAAAGACCCGTGCTCAGATCCGTCTACCAGGCAGCCGCCCGACCGGAGTCTACACTGCCGGAACTGCGCAGCGTTGGGTGAATGTGGAAGGATACATGCCCGGAAAACGTTTTGTTGTTTTGGGTTCGGGTGATATCGGGATGATCATGGCGCGCCGGTTGAGTCTGGAAGGTGCGAAAGTGGACCGCGTGTTAGAGGTGATGCCGTTCCTGACCGGGTTGACGAGGAACTACGTCCAGTGTTTGATGGATTTTGATATCCCATTAAAACTGAGCCATACCATCAACCGTATCATCGGAAATAAAAGGGTGGAAGCAGTCGAGTCGGTTCAGGTGGATGACAAATGGCAGCCTGTCCCCGGAACTGAGGAAGTGATTCCATGTGATACGCTGCTTCTTTCGGTTGGATTGATCCCGGAAAATGAGCTTTCCCGAAAAGCAGGGGTTAGACTTGACACCATCACAGGCGGACCGTTTGTGGATGATCACTTCGAGACATCGGTTCCCGGCGTATTCGCGGCGGGGAATGTCGTGCATGTGTATGATCTGGTTGATTGGGTGACCGAGGCAGGCTATGCGGCGGGTAAGAGCGCTGCCAGGTATGCGCGAGAGTTGCGACGGCGTGAATTACGGCACATCCCATTGCTTCCCGGTGAGAACGTACGTTATGTGGTTCCCCATGAACTCGATAAAGAGAGTCTGGCGGAAGGTGAAGTGCGGTTACAATTGCGGGTGAAACAGCCAATAGAAAAACCCTGCTGGATCGAAGTACATAATGGTGAAAACCTGGTGACACGCAAGACCGAACCATATGCCCGTCCGGGTGAGATTATCACGATGGAAATTCTACCCAAATCGTACGATGACGTATTGGAAGCAAAATCTCTAACCGTGGATGTGATCAAGCGGTAGGAAGAGGTGCACTGATGGAAGAAATGAAAAAAATGATCTGTATCACCTGTCCCAAGGGATGCACATTGGAAGTGACCAGAGATGGGGAAACGATTACCAAGGTTGTGGCTGGCTGTAAACGGGGAAATGAATACGCAGAACGTGAGATGCGTGATCCCCGCCGGATGGTCGCCTCAACGGTGAAAATTACGAATGCCTTGCATCCACTGATGCCGGTATATACTTCCGCTCCATTTCCAAAACCACGGATCAGTGAACTGCTCCTTGAGCTTCGCCAACTGGAATTGAAAGCGCCAATTCGGGTTGGGCAGGTCATAGCTCGGAACGTATTGGGGACGGGTATTGATATCCTCGCCAGCAGATCCGCTGCGAGTCTTGTAACCGGAGTGAAATCCATCGAGTAGTCTCATGGTTCGACAATTCATAGTTAAAGCAAACCAGATCGCAGTTCTGATTTTGGGTTTGTTGCTCATTTCCTGCCAGCCGAAGACACCGGTCTGGCCTACTCAGGATAGTGCGGTGGAAGACGCAGTTCAGACACAACTTGCGTCTCAACCCAGACCGACGTTATACCCGGCAATGGATCAAACCCTTTCTTCAACGGAATCCCAATTACCCACATCGACGTTGGTAATAATCAATTCAACGAAAAACAATGCTCCCGTGAGCGCGAGCGTCCTCGCCGGATTGATTTATGATGATGGAAACCTGGTTCAAATAGGGCAGGATGGTTCCCGCCAGATCTTGTATGACCGTCCGGTGGATATTCTGTCAACAGATGGTAGATATACTCTGACCAGCGGGAACGGCGATTACTGGATGTATGATCTCGTTGTAAGAAAACTGGTCAAGTTAACCGACACACCATCCCGACATGAATGCTGCGCATCCTGGTGGACCGGGCATACCGAGAAAGTGCTGATGCTTTCCAATAATGCCAATTCCACCACCGGAGTTGGAACACAAGGATTTTTATCGGTGATCAGGATGGATGGGACGGGGTATCTGGTACTCGATCCGGACCATCCCAGCACCGGGAATCCGGCGGTCTCTCCCGATGGGATCTGGATTGCATATGGGAATGGCGAGAAAGGCTGGTTGTTTGGGGGCGAGCAGGAACCCATTCCATTCGACCCGGCTGATTTTGGACTCGATTCGCTAAAGGGTCAGCAAATCTCGCATCCTGCCTGGTCGCCAGATGGAACGAAGATCGCCTGGTATTGGCTGAGCGGGTTAAATGTTGGACTCAGGTCGGGAGTGGTTGTTTTTGATCTAGTGAAAAAGTCCTATCAATTGAGTCCCCTTGTTGAACCCGAATCCGAAAACTTTCCGGTTCAGTCCCCCTTGTGGAGTCCCGATGGAAAATGGATTGCATATTACATGCAAGCCAAGGCTGACCTGGATTCTGGTGCCTGGGTCATGCGCGCGGATGCCGTCGAAAATATGGGTGTCCATCTTGCAGGACAGGGATTTCTTCCAGGCGCATGGAATCCGGAAGGGAAAAAACTCGCACTCTACTCAGTTCCTGAGGCAGGCGTGGAACCCGGATTATGGGTGACCGATACAACTTCATGGGCTCTTACCCGGGTGGAGATTTCACCCACCCTCCCCGGTAGGATCTATATATGGAAGTAAGACATTCCAGTAAACAATCATCTCCCCAACTCAACCAGATTTGGGGAGATGTGTTTATTTACTCAGTTTACCGCATCATGCAGCCAGTTCTACTCCGACCTGACCATATAGATGGTAACTTACCAGGGAACCCCATACGGTCGCGACAGCGCTGAAGATCCAGATCACTACCTGTCCCACACATGGGATCCAGCCGAGTATCGCAGCAGCCACAGAAGCAACCGCACCGGCTGCCAATCCGGCGACAAGTGATAATAACCAGGCGGTCAGATAACTGCTGAAGTCCTTCTTTACCAGAGCGAGGATTTGGCCCACTTCAAAGCAGGATTTGAATGTCCCGATCCGCGCGAAATGGATGGAGATGGCAGGAAGGAAAAAAGAGAAAGCCAGGAAATATAATCCCACCAGGGTGCAAACCAGTAGATAAGCCAGGCTGGCCCCACCCACCAGGATTGCCTGCAAATCCTGATTCTGCTGTGCCATGGCGGGTATGACAAAGACGACCGCGGCGACGATCACCAGGATGGTTGCGGGGAGAGTATAAAGTACGGAGGCAATTCCGATTTTCAAGCCATCCATGAATTTATCCCCAAAGTCATCCCATAATGGGAGTGGTTTTTCTGCATGGCTGACATTTCGTAAGACACCGATCAGATAGCCGAGCCAGGCAAAGTTAAGGATCGGGACCATACTAACCAGTGCTCCGATCAATGCTTTGGAAGGCCACTGATTATCCTCAAACATATATGTAAATGATTTTCCTGCTTGCATTTCTCCTCCAATTAAAAAATATCGAATTTTCACTCACCGTTGATTATACAGCACGCACATAAAGGGCTGCGGTTGGATACTTTTCAGACAGCTTACTTCATATACGGATGGAGAGCAAATAAGTTTTGCATTGGTCTGGCAGTATAATATTTTCCATACGGATTGGTTCATCGCTCCTCGTGATTGTCGTCGACCAAGTAAATTCAAATCAAAGACAGGGACCAATACCCTTGACACATGGAAAAAACAATATAGAATTACTGACCAGATGGTCAGTAAAAGAGGATTATTATGGAACAAAAAATAGGAATGAATGAAACAATTACGTTATCAGATGTTAACAACACCAGTCTATTAACCCTGTTCTGCAGGGCAATCGATAGCCGGCGGGATGATCGGATCATAAACGACCCGGTGGCAGAATCGATCACAGCGCGTTTGGTCCCGATCATATCCGCGTCGAAGGATGACCTGTTACAATCCCTCGCGCAAGGAAAAGTGGACAAACAGGTGACCGTACATATTGCACTTCGGGCAGCGAAATATGATCAATATGCCCGTGAGTTTCTAGCCGCACACCAGGAAGGCGTGATCGTAAATATCGGCTGCGGGTTGGATTCTCGTTTTCACCGCCTGGATGACGGTCATTTAATTCTTTTCGATCTCGATTTCCCCGAAGTCATCCAATTGAAGAACCAACTGGTTGAGGAAACAGATCGGTATCATTTCCTACCCTATTCTGTGCTGGATTATGCCTGGATAGAGCAATTGTCTGCTTACCGCGGACGCCCATTCCTGTTTCTGGCAGAAGGGGTTTTCATGTATCTTCAGAGCGAGCAGGTCAAGGATCTCGTTGGCACATTGATTCGCAATTTCCCCGGAAGTGATCTAGTCTGTGAAGTATTTAACTCAGATTGGTTGAAAGAACCCTGGGGATCGTTGATCCATCGCAAGATGCAACAGCGGTTGAAAATGGGAAAAGGCGCGAAATTCGCATCCGGGTTGTCCCATCCCCGGGAGATGGAGGAATGGCATCAGGGTATCCGTTATCTGGAAGACTGGTCGTACTTTGATACCGGTCATACCCGTCTCGGAGCTTTTCGATTTCTCAAATCCATCCCTTTTCTGCGGAATATCCAATATACCGTCCATTACCAATTTGATCGAGAATGAAAAGCAAACGATCTGGTCTCCAATTATTCGAAAAGATATCTCCTAACGATCGAGATCGAATCCTTTTTGCATGCCTGGATGAATTTGGGAGTTCGGGGTATGAACAGGCGTCCACGAATCAGATGGTGGAAAAAGCCGGCATACCCAAAGGAACATTATTTTTCTATTTTGGAAGCAAGCAGGAATTATTCCTATATCTGGTCGATTATTGTGTTCAACGATATATCGATTACTTCGAACAAGAAATTATCCACTTACCAGATGATATTTTCGAACGGCTTTTCTTTATTGGTCAGATTAAGATCAGGTTCGCTCTGGCAGAGCCGCGCATCTACCAGATGTTCTTCAAGGCATTCATCCAATTCCCTCCGGAGTTGAAAGAGCCGTTGCTGGAAAGGACTCGCCGGTATACTGAAGCCAGCACCCAAGTGATGCAGATGAACGTCGATCGATCGAAATTTCGGAAATACGTTTCAGTTGGGGAGATCATGGAGCTGGTGGGATTTCTGCAGGAAGGTTTATTGCGCAAATATCAGGGCGATCTCAAAGAACATTCTGCTGAAGATGTGTTGACGATGATGGATCAGATTACCCACGAGTTTGAACGGAATATTCGTCTGATCAAATATGGGGTTTATCAAGGTCAAGAAGTCCCAGAAATGTCTGACTAAACCATATCTCTTTTCTTTCCCAACCACGAATAGGTCTATAATACATCTGTGCGACTATCCGGGAGGTGTGTATGGATATTATGGTTCGTCACGCGATGATCAGTGATGCCAGGGGAATAGCCGACATCTTAAAAGAACTTGGTTGGTTTGATTATATCGACCAGGAAGCCATTACCGAAACTGAATCACGAATTATCGAACGATTAAAGTTGTGCAAAAAAGACAGCAGCCATACTGTGTATGTCGCGGAAGGGGATGATGGGCGAGTGATGGGTTACGCCGCGGTACACTGGCTTCCATATCTTCTCTTACAGGGATTGGAAGGGTTTATTTCCGAATTATTCATCCGCGAGGCAGATCGGAGACACGGGGTAGGGTCTCTCTTATTGGAAACCATCAAAAAGGATGCTTTACAACGGGGGTGTTCACGGTTGATGCTGATCAATTTGCACAAACGGGAATCCTATCACCGGCAATTTTATATCAAACAGGGCTGGGAAGAGCGGGAATTGACAGCCAATTTTGTCCTGGATCTGGGAGCAAATCCTGAGTCGATCCGAATGTAGGTCGGTGAAACATTAGATTTGTTGTATAATGTTGCCTATAAGGAATCGTTGATGACAACCATTATTGAACTCTCAGACGAGTCAAAATTCACCATTAAGACGGTAACTACTCAAACCGGGATCCGGGCTGTCACTATTCGCGCTTGGGAAAATCGCTATGGGTTACTAAATCCACAGCGGAGCGAAAACAGGTATCGCTTGTATTCCGAGCGGGATGTTGCGATCTTACGCTGGGTAAAAAGCCAGGTCGATCAGGGGATTTCGATATCCGGGGTAGTTCGAGAACTTAAAAGCATGTTGTCCCGGGGAGATTACCCCGAGGTATTGCCATCCATCACAACCAGATCACGATCCTATCAGCCTGTACCTCCGGAAAAAATAGCCAACGATCTATTCGTAGCGCTATCCAAACACGATGAAGCTGGCGCATCTGATATCCTGAAACAGGCGAATGCGATGTACGATCTGACTACCGTCTGCGTGGATGTGATCGGATATACCCTGATTGCCGTGGGTGATGCCTGGCATAAAGGGGAGATGCGAATCACGGATGAACACTTTGCCAGCCGATATCTGCAGGGTAAATTAATTAATTTACTGCAAGCGTATCCGAACCGTCGGGGAGCCCCACTGATTTTGATGGCATGCGCACCCGAAGAACAGCATGAGATCGGTTGCTTGATGATGTCGGTTTTGCTGCGCCATGATGGGTATCGCGTCGAGTACCTGGGTCCGGACCTGCCATTGGATGATATAGTGGATTATGCCAAACAGGAACATCCAGCCATGATCTGTATGAGCGCGACGATGGAAGATAGCGCCAGACGGTTGCTCAAAATGAACGAAAAGTTGGGCAGGATCAAACCGAAACCGATTTTTGGTTTTGGAGGGCAGGCATTCATCTTCAAGCCATCCTTGCGGGAAATTGTCCCTGGTGTATATCTGGGTGATTCGGTGACTGAAGGCAGGGCAATCATCGAGAAATTGTTAGGGTAATACATCCAAACATCATCCAACGTAATTACTCCGGATGATGTTTTTTTTATTTGTATCGTTTTCCCAATATCATTCTTGGACCGTTTATTTTACATTTCCTTGCTAAGTATCAGCAGGTTATTTTGACCATGGCGGGTGATATGAAGACTTGTGAAAGCTTATACCACCGTGCTACACTTCTTATATCGGATAAATTCAATCTGGAAAGCGGGGAGGTACATGGATGGTTCTAAGCCCGGATAAACAATTGGAAATGTTTTGGACGATCCTCCTGGCGCGCAAGGTCGATGAACGAGCCTGGATTCTTCACCGGCAGGGAAAGATCGCATTTCATATCTCCGGGATCGGGCAGGAAGCAGCACAGGTCGGAGCGGCATTCGCGTTGAAACTTGGTCATGATTGGATCGCTCCTTACTACAGAGATCTCGCGTTGATGATGGCGGTCGGATATACACCACGCCAGTTTATGTTGAGTGCGATGGGGAAAAAGGAAGATCCGAATAGCGGAGGGCGTCAGATGCCCAGCCATTGGGGTTTTCGAAAAATGAATGTGATCAGCCATTCTGCACCGGTTGCCACCCAATGTGTGCATGCCGCCGGGGTGGGATTGGCAATCAAATTAATGAAGGATGATCGGGTGGTTTTTACCACCCTGGGCGAAGGATCCACTTCACAGGGTGAGTGGTATGAAGCTGTAAACTGGGCAGCGGTACATCAATTACCTGTGGTGTTCATGGTCGAGAATAATATGTATGCCATCTCTGAGGGCGTGGAAAAGCAGATGGCAGTTCCCAGCGTGGCAGATAAAGCCTGTGGGATGGGGTTGCCAGGTGTGGCGGTGGATGGCACAGATATGCTGGCCGTCTACGAGGTAATGAGCGAAGCGGTGGAGAATGCCCGGGCTGGCAAAGGTCCCAAGCTGGTGGAAGCCCGGATGTACCGCATCACCCCACATAGTTCGGATGATGATGACCGCTCCTATCGCAGCCGCGAAGAGGTGGAAGAAAATAAGAAGAAAGATCCGATCTTGGTCAACAGCACCCGGTTGATGGCCGATGGTATCCTGACCCCGGAAAAATTACAGGAAATGGAAACCCGCGCCAAAGAGATGGTGGACGAAGCGGTGGAATATGCCTTGCAAGCACCCTACCCCGATCCCTCGCAGGGAAGCATCCCTGTGTACGCGGAAGAGGTGAGCCATGCCTGAGATGACACTATTGGATGCCATCAGGCAGGCGATGGACGAGGAACTCTCCGTTGATAAGCGGGTATTCATTGTGGGTGAAGATGTGGGTCAACGGGGCGGGGTATTTCGGGCTACCGTTGGTCTGTTCGATAAATATGGACCCGAACGGGTGATCGATTCGCCTCTGGCGGAGCTTTCCATAGTTGGGGTCGGAATAGGCGCGGCCTTATATGGCATGCGTCCCATCTGTGAGATCCAATTTGCAGATTTTATTTACCCGGCGATGAACCAGATCATCAGCGAAGCTGCCAAAATGTGTTATCGCTCGAATGGTGAATGGACCGTCCCGATGGTCATCCGCGCTCCATATGGCGGCGGGATAGGTGGCGGGTTGTATCATTCGCAGAGCCTGGAAGCGTTTTTTACCCATGTGCCCGGACTCAAAGTGGTGATCCCATCCAATCCGTATGATGCGAAGGGCTTGCTGAAAGCGGCGGTCCGCGACCCGAATCCGGTCTTATTCTTTGAGCCTAAAAAAGGGTATCGGTTGATCAAAGGCGAGGTTCCTGACGGCGAATATACTGTGCCGATCGGCAAAGCTGCCGTCACACGCGAGGGGACAGATTTGAGTGTCTACGCCTACGGAATGATGCACTATTACACGCTTAAAGCCGCGGAAGAAGCGGCAAAAGAGGGCATTTCCGTTGAGGTGGTGGACTTGCGGACCCTTTATCCGGTAGATCGGGAAACCATCCTGGCGTCTGCCAATAAAACCGGTAAAGCGTTGATCGTGTATGAAGATAATCTCACCGGTGGGTATGGCGCAGAGATCGCTGCGACCATTGCCGACGGTGCATTCGAAAATCTCGATGCCCCTGTCAAACGGTTGGCGGGACCAGACGTGCCGGGTGTTCCGTTCAGTCAGCCCCTGCAAGAGTGGTTTATGGTGGATACGCAAAAAATACTTCAGGCAATTCGGGATCTGGCCAAGTGGTAAGCGGGAGGGATTTATGGCAACGAGTGTGATCATGCCGCAATTGGGTGAATCGGTCGTCGATGGCACGATATTGAAATGGTTAAAAAAAGAAGGTGAGACTGTCGCTGAGTTCGAATCATTACTCGAGGTGGAGACGGTCAAAGTGACCAGCGAGATTCCCAGCCCGGCCGCGGGCGTCTTGCTCAAGATCGTCATCCCCGAAGGTGAGACGGTCCTTGCCCAAACGGTCCTGGCCTGGATTGGCCAACCGGGAGAGGCCATCCCGGATGCAACCGCCGGCCAACCTGAAGGCAAGGCTGCTTCCCTGGAAGCTCCACACGAAACATCACCAGGAATTGAAGGCATCAGAAGCCGGGACTTTGGGTTTATCTCGCCGGTAGTAGCAAAAATCGCACAGGATAAGAATATTGATCTTGCAAGTGTCACCGGGACAGGCAATCAGGGCAGGATCACTAAAAAGGATATTCTGGATTACCTCGAGAAAGGTGATACCGAAAAGAAACCGGCCAGCCCAGAACTTCCCGCCTGGGAAACTCCCGGGAGCGGCGACCTGTTCAAACCGACCGAACTATTGATTCCGCACGCCGTTTCACCAAAGCAAGGCACGTCAGCATTGAATACTGAAACGGGCAAGGCAGAGGATCAGACCCTTCCATTCACCACATCCCGGAAAGCCATTGCCGAGCATATGGTCATGAGTAAACGGACTTCCGCCCATGTCACCACGGTGATGGAAGCGGACCTGAGTAAAGTGGTGGCAGACCGGCAGGCGAACTTGCCCATCTTCCAGCGGGAAGGGTTGCACCTGACCTATACGCCTTACTTTATCGCAGCAGTCTCGAAAGCACTGTTGCAATACCCGATGGTCAACTCATCCTGGTCAGAGAAAGGTATTCTGGTTCACAGGCATATCAACGTCGGGATGGCTGTCTCGTTGGGAGAAGACGGATTGATCGTCCCGGTGATTCGGAACGCGGATAACCTTTCGCTTCCGGGATTAATGCGGGCGGTAGATGACCTGGCGAATAGAGCCCGATCCCGCAAGCTCAAACCGGATGAAGTAACCGGTGGAACGATCTCCATTACCAATCACGGCACCGGTGGATCGTTATTTGCCACACCCATCATCAACCAGCCGCAAGTAGCGATTGTTGGTATAGGCACAATTCAAAAGCGGGTAGTTGTAATTCAGGATGCCATCGCGATCCGGCCTATGGTCTATCTATCGTTGACTTTCGATCACCGGGTGCTGGATGGATCAACAGCAGACGCATTCCTTGGCGCGATCGTGAAATCCCTGCAAGACTGGTGATCCGGAACTAATTCGCAGTATTAAGCATCTAATCCATATCAGCATTCCACTAACGTTCTTATGATCGTTGAGAGATGTGATGTGTAGAATCAAGTATTGACCTGTCAATCAGGATAAGAGCGTTTAGTTCCATACCGATCAGTATCCATAGTGTGGATCAATTATCGAGGACGAATGAAAATCAGTAGAATGAGCGCACGAATTTGGCAACTAATCCCACGAATACTTCGAAGGGTGGTCGAGACTTTAACCCTTCCGCCCAACCTGGAGTTGCAGCCCGTTCCTGTTCGATCTCGCGAAAAGCAGAGATCACGCAAAAGATCAATTCCAGCGCTGAGATAAATCCAATGATAAAAGATAAAGTGATCGTCATTACCGGAGCGACATCAGGCATCGGTGAAGTGGCTGCCCGGCGATTGGCTGGATTGGGCGCGAAGGTATTCATCATATCGAGGAATCCGGATAAGACCCGATCCGTTGCACAACAGATCCGGGAAGTAGGTGGAAATGCGTTGGCATTCAACGCCGATCTATCTTCCATCCAGGAGGTTCGCCGGGTTGCGAGGGAGATCCATCAGAATACCGATCATGTGGATGTGTTGTTGAACAATGCAGGTGCATTTTTCGCCTCCCGTCAGATTTCGGCAGATGGGTATGAGATGTCTTTTGCCTTGAACCATCTGAATTATTTTGTTTTGACACAGGAATTATTGGATCTGATCCGCAAAGGATCCAATCCAAGAATCGTTAATGTATCATCGGCAGCCCATGTGAGCGGACATCTTGATTTCGATGATCTACAATCGGAGAAGAATTTTTCCGGTTGGCGTGCATACTCCAATAGCAAGGTGATGAATGTTCTGTTCACCTATGAACTGACTCGCCGGCTAAATGGGGGCGGGATCACAGCCAATGTGCTGCATCCCGGGTTTGTGGCAACAAATTTTGGGAAGAGCAATGGGGGAATTTATAAGGGGGTCTTTGGTCTGGCACATCTGGGGGCGATTTCACCTGAAGAAGGCGCTAAAACCAGTATCTATCTATCCTCAGCGTCTGAAGTGGAAGGTGTGACCGGGAAATATTTTATTAACTCGAAGGAAGCCAGGTCATCTGCAGAATCGTACGACCAAACGGTCGCCTCTCGTCTTTGGGAAGAATCGGTCCGGCTAACCGCTTAATGGTTCAGGATATTTTCGTTATCTGACGGCTCTTCCTTCTCGGGTCGGTGGTGCAAGTGCACCATCTCGCGGATCTGCCGGTTAGCTCTCTCCACCGTTTTGTTCTCGGGTGTCGTCCGGGTTGGATGTTCCTGTGCTTCATCCAGCGTAGTATCACCCATTTTTTGATAAGGTTGCGCAAAGGGAGATTTCTCCATGTTATTTGTAACCGATCGGGGAGGGAAATGATCTGCCATATGATCGCCGAGATGCCATTTGGTCATATGCGCATCCGGTAGAGACGAAGTGATCATCTCATCTGGATTCTCATCCTCTTTGGTCTCTTTTGAATGGGAAGACGCTGCGGAATAGAATGCCACCGTCAGGCTGATGGCAACCAGTAAAAATAGTCCAGCCAGGAGAATAAAGAACAGGTCGGTTGTACTGAACATGTTCCCTCCTTTCAATTTCACTATAGCACGACCAAACCCCCAATACCACTTTCTATACCGACTTCAAACGACATGGGTCCTACCCACTTTGGTCGGGTGTCCACGTCCTTAGTCCTCCCCTCGGTAGGGGAGGTGGCCGCGAAGCGGACGGTGGGGTCTTTTGGATTGAACAACATGCCAGGAATGGTTGGTCGAAGTGTAGACTCACCCGTCACCCTCCCTAAGGGAGGGACTTCAGCAAGTCCTCCCTGCGATAAGGGATGTGATGCGCAACAGATGGAGACGTCGATCTGTCAGACGCCAGGCTTCGGTTTGAGCACCCGGTTCACATTCCCCAGCAACGTGATGAGATCGAATGGCTTAACCAGGAAACCAGCCACTTCGAGGGCTTTCGCTTCGGCCAGGATATCCGGTATGGAAAGCGCGGTGACGATGATGACCGGGATTGATTCCAGCGCAGGAATGGTCCGCATCTCCCGTACTAAGGTAAATCCATCTTTGACCGGCATATTGTAATCGAGTAGGATCAACACTGGAGGGTTTGCGAGCGCTTTTGCCAGACCATCATTGGCGTTGTAAGCTACCTCCGATTTATAGCCATCGCTTTGCAACGCCAATTGCATGATCTGAACGATCGTTTTATCGTCATCAATAACCAGTATGTGATGTGACATTCCCCTGCATCCTCTCAGGTGTTCTGCTTGGGTAGATCTGAGAAAAATTCATGAATATAACCCTCTGGGTCGGCAAAGAACGCCGTCCTCTGACCCCAGGGCATACTGGCAGGTGCCTTGACAGGTTTCGCTCCCAGGCTGACCGCTTTTTGATAAGCCAGGTCGACCTCTTCGGGCGTGTCACAGGGGAAGGCTAATTCCACGGCTTGTCCAGTCGCTCCCTGCAAATACCCTGGGTGATCGGTCGCCTTGAGCATGATGCTTCGATCGCAGATCGCGAATCGGACGCCTTCGTTTTTCAATTCAACATACTCACCCATATCCGTTAAGACTTCGAACCCAAATACGTCGCGATAGAATTGGACCATTCCCGGGACATAATCAGTAAGCAGGGTGACGAGGGCAATTCTCGGTTTCATATAATCTCCAACTAATAATCATGCCAAAACCAGATCACTTCACGGCGGCGGGAGGCAAGAAACACCCCCGGACCATGGAAAATGTCACAACCAAGTATACCCAGTGTATGCGTCATTTTCATCGTTAATAGCAAGGGCGATGGTGGAATCCCCACATCAAGTTCGGTATCACTGCCCGAGAGCCAGACCAGGACCCGATGAACCGGGGTTTCAAAATGACCGATCCCCGGATAGAATACGCTGGTTTTTCCGACCTGTGGAAAATTTGTGGCGATCTCCGGCGCCAGGAAGGTCATACGCGAAGCCGTATTGAAAAATACGGGGATTTCCTTCGGACCGATCCAGATGCTGACGATGGGTACGCTACGATATAACTCAAAATGAGCGGCATACCCGTATGGATGGACCTCATCCCTGGAAAAACTGATATCCTGCCGGAATGGATTGATCCGGTAATCGAAGTGTGAAAGGATATCTGCACCCAGCAAACCGTCGAGCGGAACGCCCACCGCTTCACTGAATTGCTCCGGGGTCATTCGCAGGGAATGCTTTTTTGCAGGAAAAGAAATTCCTTCGATTACGATTTCCCCACAGGTACACATGCTATCCGGAACACCAGACCCAACCAACAACTGATGACCACCTGATTCAATGATCAGATAGTGCTTAACCTGGCGGTAAGGGTAGGATTCCATTCGATGGTGTTACGACTATCCAATTGGGTATGCGAAAATTATCCCTTGATAGATGCATATAGCTAGGTTGATTATACGAGGTGCGATGATCGGGATGGTATCCCTGTTCAACCTCTTTTTTCCCACTCTTTTACCGCTGCATGAATTAGCGCTTTCGCCTCTCCCTCAGGCAAAGTATCCACACCCTGGTATGACTGATTTCCCACCCAGACCAATACCCCCTGGGGTGACTCCTGTAATTTAATGCCGGTTTCTGCCAGGGACGATCGGACTACTTTTTCTTGCAATATATCGTCGATCTGCTGGACAATGCTTTTCATGACCGGTGCGGCTTTTGGTTTGCTCCTTAGATCCAGCTTCACCTCAACCGGTTTTACCGGTTCCACAGATGTATCCTCGTAAACGGGGGTCAGATGAATGGGTGGCAATGCTTGTGAGGTATTTACCGATTCGGTAGGTGACGTACTTGTCGGAGATTCCTCCCTTTCGATCATTTCCGACGATTTTTCCGGTTCAATCAGTTCAGAAGGTGCTTCTTCGGATAAAACCGTTGGCTGATCGGTTCCGACCGGTAGGGGAATCGCTTCTTCCTTCAGGGGGGATACTACGGGGACAGCGGGTTTTACCAGTCCAAACCAGGCGTGGATTGCTTGCAAATCTCTGGTCAAGCGGCTTTTCTCTGCCGGGGTTAATTCGTCCGGTGAGTTAACGGTTTTTCCAAAAACATCTGCCCGGACAGGGCTTTTTTCGTCTTTCCGCCAGAGCAAGACATGCATTTTTAGTAACTCCAGGCGCGGTCCCACTCCCGGCGACTCCGGTGCAACATCCTTCTTTAGCTTTGGGGTATTCATCCGGGTGAGAACTAACCCTGCCAGGTATCCAACAAGGAGACTGACAAATGCCACGATTACTAAGGTCCCTGATCCCATTACGCCCACCTCCTGCTGCAATTCATATCCATGACAATTTAATATCATACATGATTCTGGCTAGATTTCATAGTCGCGGGAGGTTTCTCCTGCAGCGAATTTGTTAACTAAACGTTAACCGGACCTTTTTCAGACCTTAAACATTCCTGGTTACGATGAAATTGTAAACATATATAAAAGTAACTCTATGAGGAGAAAAATGAAGACAAAAACTTATCTGGCATCTGCCGCACTTCTTATTCTGGTGTTCATCATATCGGCCTGCACACCAGCCGTCGCTTCTGTTCAGGAGCAACCGGTCGCACCTGTGGTTGAACAATCGGCTCAAGCCGCTGTGCAACCTACTGTTGCCGCACCTGCCGCACCGGTTGAAGCTCCGGTTGCTGAGACCGCCGGGAACGTCGTATTGCCCGAGGTGGATGCAGCCAGCCTGTCCGGAGATATCTACAGCGCTGGCAGCTCTACGGTCTACCCGCTTTCGGAACAACTGGTATTGATGTTCAGCGATCAGGGATTTACTGGTGAGAACAAGCTGGATTCCATTGGGTCTGGAGCAGGAATTGAGCGGTTTTGCAAATCAGGCGAAACAGATATCGCCAATGCGAGTCGCAAGATCAAAGACTCTGAATTGGAATCATGTGCAGCCATCAATCGAACCCCAATTGAATTTAGAGTGGGAACCGATGCGTTAGCCATCGTCGTTTCAACCCAGAATGATTTCATCAGCAATGTGTCTATGGCAGAACTGGCAAAGATCTTTTCCAGTGAGGCGGTACTCTGGTCTGATATCGATCCTACATATCCTGCCGAGCCAATTCAGCGATTTGTTCCCGGCACAGACTCAGGTACCTATGATTATTTCATCGAATCGGTAATGCTGCCCGTGTACGGAAAAGAGGATAAAGCGAATGCAACAAAGGTATTCCTGGAAGCGAAGAACCTGTCCCAGAGCGAAGACGATAACGTCCTGGTACAGGGTGTGGAAGGAAGCAAGTTCGCCATCGGTTTCTTTGGATATGCCTATTACAACGAAAACACCGATAGACTGAAGACACTCTCTGTGGAAGGTGTTACACCTGATTTCGACACCGCAGAGTCTGGTGAATACAAGATTGCTCGCCCGCTCTATATCTACTCTGATGCCGGGATTATGAAAGCCAAACCTCAGGTTGCCGCCTTCATCAACTTCTACCTGACCCATGTCAATGAAGTCATCACTGAGGTCGGATACTTCCCGGCCAGCGCAGAGGCTCTGGATGCATCCCGACAGGCGTGGTTGGATGCAACGAAATAACGACAATTTGCGATTTATAACTGGCTGGGTCAACAGATTTGTTGACCCGGCCAGCAGGCATTAACGAGATACCCATGATTCAAGATATTTTGAAAACACGACCCTTCTCAACGAAAAGCGAAATGCCGCAGCTCACCTCTGTGGAAGTTCTCGCCCGATTAAAACGACGACCCAAGATCGCCGAGCGGTTAATCCAGGCTTTCTTATTCTTCTGTGGCATCCTTTCCATAGGCACCACCCTAGGGATCGTTTTTGAATTAGGGAAAGAGAGCCTGCTCTTCTTCCGATCACCCGAAGTCAACCTGGTAGACTTCCTAACCACTACGAGCTGGCAGCCTTCCATCGGAAAATTCGGAGTCCTACCTCTCTTGAATGCCACCCTGATCACTTCCTTGATCGCGATGATGGTTGCCATTCCACTAGGTTTGGCAGCGGCGGTATATCTCAGCGAGTATGCCTCTTCAAAGGCAAGATCGATCCTCAAACCCATTCTCGAGGTCCTGGCGGGAATCCCGACGATCGTGTACGGGTATTTCGCGCTCACATTTGTCACACCATTACTCCGGTCTGCCATCGGACAGGAGAACATGAATGTATACAATATGTTATCTGCCGGTCTGGTTATGGGGATAATGATCCTGCCGTTAATCAGCTCCATCTCAGAAGATGCGCTTCAGGCGGTTCCACACTCATTGCGTGAAGCTGCGTTTGGATTGGGCGCCACCCGCTTTGAAGTGGCAATGCAGGTCGTTGTCCCAGCGGCGCTTTCCGGGATCATCGCGGCTGTGATCCTGGGCATATCGAGAGCTATCGGCGAGACCATGATCGTGGCGGTCGCAGCCGGGTCTGGTCCCGCCTTTACATTCAATCCGTTGAAAGCGGCAGAGACCATGACTGGGTATATTGCACGGATCAGTGGCGGGGATCTGGGATACGATACGCCGGACTATAACAGTATATTTGCCATCGGTTTACTGCTTTTCCTTGTAACTCTATCATTGAACCTGATCAGCCGGAAGCTCGCCCTTAAATTCCGCGAGGTGTACGAATGAGAACTGATCTCAACCGGACGTCCGATCAGTATTCCAGTAGTCTCCACAACCTGACGGGTCGCCATCAAAAAAGTCTGGTCTGGCGTAGAGTGTATTTGTTGGCCACCGCGATTGGAATTTTCGCACTCGCGGCGTTGCTTTTCAACATTATTAATGATTCGACCGGTTACGTGATCATCGTGGAGAAAGTTGATCTTGCAACTTTATCGTCGAAACCCATTGCAGACATCCCTACATCAGAGATAATTTCCATTTTGAAAGCCCGCCTTGCACGTGGCGAGATAGCGCGTCTGGACAAAGACAAAGCGCTCGAAAACCGATCTGCCGATGACCTGCGCGCAATTTTGATGGAGAAGGTCATCAAACCGCAGGTGGTAGCCTCGTACAATCTGGTTGAATCAGTCACAAAAAAGGAAGAAATAACCAGGTTGGTATCCGAAAAATTCCCTACCGGAAAACTCATCTTCAGATCCTGGTTCAGTCAGACCCTCCTGACCCGCTCCATGTCCAGCAGACCGGAGACAGCCGGTATACGAACGGCTTTGTTCGGATCGCTGTGGCTGATTGGTATAACCATTCTCTTCGCATTCCCGGTCGGGGTGGGTGCAGCCATTTACCTGGAGGAATATACCACCTCCAGCAAGTTGAACCGGATCATCCAGTTAAATATAGATAATCTGGCCGGTGTACCTTCCATTGTGTACGGCATACTCGGGTTGGCAATTTTTGTACGGGCGTTTTCCTTCATCACCAGCGGCCAATTTCTTGGAATGGCAGGATCAAACGGCAGGACGTTGTTATCCGCCGGGTTGACCATGGGATTACTGGTGCTTCCCCTGATCATCATCAACACCCAGGAGGCGATCCGAGCGGTACCGACCAGTTTGAAGCTGGCCAGTTACGGGCTGGGCGCCACTCGCTGGCAGACGATCTGGCATCATATCCTGCCATCTGCCATGCCGGGCATCCTGACCGGGACTATTTTAGCCATCTCCCGTGCAATTGGCGAAACGGCGCCGTTGATCATAGTTGGCGCATCCACTCTGATAACAACCGATCCTTCCGGTCCGTTCTCACAGTTTACAGTATTGCCGATTCAGATTTACAATTGGATAACCAGACCTCAGGATGAATATCATCGGCTTGCGGCTGCAGCTATTCTCGTTTTATTGATGACGTTGCTCTCGCTTAATTTATTCGCAGTTTTATTACGGAATCGTTTCTCAAGGCGGAATGCATGATAGATTTTTCTATGGATCAACCACTGGATGGGTTGGCGATTGAAACCAACGATCTAAGTGTCTACTATGGAGGATTTAGGGCGGTCAAACAGGTTAATCTGCCTGTGATCCGCCAGAAAATTACTGCCATCATCGGTCCGAGCGGATGTGGAAAAAGCACCGTGTTGCGGACATTCAACCGGATGAATGATTTCATTAAAAGCGCCAGGATTGAGGGGAAGGTCCTTTTTCACGGGAGCAATCTGTATGACCCTCAAGTGGACCCTGTCCAGGTACGGCGAATGATAGGGATGGTTTTCCAGAAGCCCAATCCATTCCCAAAATCTATCTACGATAACATTGCCTGGGGTGCCAGAATCAATGGATACCAGGGCAGTTATGATGAATTAGTAGAAGAGACATTGATCTCCTCTGCGTTGTGGGATGAGGTGAAAGACCATCTCCACAATAGTGCACTTGAACTCTCGGGTGGGCAGCAACAACGGCTGTGTATTGCCCGGGCGCTCGCTGTCCGACCGGAGATCATCCTCATGGATGAGCCGTGTTCGGCGCTTGACCCCATCGCGACCCTGAAAATTGAAGAGTTAATGCGTGAACTCTCGAAAAATTACACTATAATCATTGTTACCCATAACATGCAACAGGCAGCCCGCGCGTCTGACTACACAGCCTTCTTCACCATGGATACCGATCGGGCTGGGTTGATGGTGGAATACGAAGAAACCAGTCAGATCTTCACCAATCCGAAAGACAAACGGACGGAAGATTATATTACGGGTAGATTCGGTTAATTACCAGGGTTATCTTTAAGGAGAGAACAATGCCACGTGAGACTCTGGATCGTGAGATCCACCAATTGCAAGATGAAATACTAACCCTGGGCAGCCTGGTTGAACAGAATATGCTGGACGCTATGCAAGCGTTAAGGTCCAGAGACAAAGATCAAACCCAGCGAGTCTACCAGGCGGATACGGTAGTTAATCAGAAACGGTTCGCCATCGAAAGCGCCACCCTATTGGTGATCGCCACCCAACAACCGATGGCGCATGATTTGACGATTGCTGGCAGCAATTCTCGAAGTGGCAAACGAACTCGAGCGAATTGGCGATTATGCGAAGGGCATCGCAAAAATTAATGTGTTACTTGAATATGAAAATGTAGCCGCTCCAATGCGGGATCTCGAAAAAATGGCCGAAATTGCAGTCAGTATGCTCCACCGGTCGTTGACCGCATTTATTGCAGAAGATATCGAATTGGCCAGGGCAATTCCAGGCGACGATGACCTGGTGGATGATCTGTACAAAACGGTGTACCGCAAACTGGTTGCAACCATGATCACCAACCCGGAAGTGATCGATCATGCCAATTATTATCTATGGGCAGCTCACAACCTGGAAAGATCGGCTGATCGGGTCAGTAATATTTGTGAGCGAACCATTTTTGTGGTTACCGGAGAACTCTTGGAAGTGGCATCCAACGATCAGGACATCATGGAGAGCGGTGCCGTAAACTAATCCGAAAGGGGGACTTATGTTAACGCCCAACCCGTATCTAGGCAAACTCATTGTTGTGGAAGGCATCGATGGCAGCGGCAAATCCACACAGATCGATTTGCTCTATAAATGGCTGCGATCACAGGGGAGATCGGTTTATTTCTCCGAATGGAATTCATCGGATCTGGTGAAGAGCACCACCCGATTGGGGAAAGATACCAAGATGTTCACCCCGACTACATTCTCCCTCATCCAGGCAACCGATTTCGCAGACCGATGGCAGAACCGAATATTACCCCTTATAAAAGCCGGCGCGATCGTCCTGGCTGACCGTTTTGCTTTCACCGCTTTCGCCAGGGATGTTACCCGGGGTGTCGATCGCGAGTGGGTGCGGAATTTGTATTCTTTCGCGCTCAAACCGGATATTGCCCTCTATTTCTCGGTTCCGCTCGATATTGCGGTCGAGCGAATCACATCTGCCCGTGCGAAAATTAAATATTATGAAGCAGGGATGGACCTGGGTTTATCAGATAACAAGATCACCAGTTTTCGATTGTTCCAACAGATGATTGTGGATGAATATGAGAAGATGGTGCCAGAATTCGGTTTGATCAAAATCGATGGGACGTTGCCTGTACAAAAACAACAAAAATTGGTCCGAACCGTTGTGAAAGGTATTTTGAAGAAAACCCATGGTGTGTTGCAACCTGGTGTGACCGCTGAAGAACTCCACATACCGGATGAACTGGAAGTAAGCCCGGAAGATGATGGAGGTGCAGCATGAAAAAGCAATTATCGTACGGCGCAGGATTTCCCTATCTCAACCTCAAGGAATATTCAGGTAAACTGATCGTATTGGAAGGGACAGATGGCGTCGGCCGGTCCACCCAGATCCAATTATTGCGGAGATGGTTGGAGGATGAAGGATTTGCAGTATCTGACACCGGTTTACGACGATCGGCGCTCACCCAGCCTGGATTGGAAGCTGCGAAAACCGGGCATACACTTAGCCCATTGACAATGAGCTTGTTCTACGCCACCGATTTTGCCGACAGGCTAGAGAATCAGATCATCCCAGCTCTTAAGGCCGGTTTCTATGTACTTTCCGATCGCTATTTCTTCTCCGTTATCGCCAGAGACGTAGTTCGTGGTGCTGACCCGGCCTGGGCAAGGCAGGTGTATGGTTTTGCCTTAAAACCTGATCTAGTCTTCTACCTTAAGTGTGATCTGCCCCATATCATAGCCAGGATGGTAAACGGACGGGGGTTTGATTACTGGGAATCAGGCATGGACATTCGTTGCGCGGACAATTTGTATGATAGCTTTGTAGCATACCAGGGTCATCTAATACACGAATATGATCTGATGACTCAGGAGTACGGATTTATTCCTGTCGATGCCAATCAACCTGTCCAGTCTGTCTTTGAAGAGCTGAAGAAAAACCTGAAAGCGTTTGTCAAGCGTAGCAATAAAAAGTAGAGACATAACCTTTTAGAAAGGTCTCAGCTTTTGCGTAGACGCAAGAGCCGTGTTTTCAACCCTCCATTACCGCAGTAGCTTGTAATCTCAAGTGGGAATCGGTTTAATATAACTACCATGGTCATTCTCCCGGATCCGACCCTTCAATCTTTCGCCGCAGACATTATGCTGCGTCAGTTACAACTGATGCAGGATGAGATTCAGGGTGTGACCGACGGTTCGGATATCGAATGTATCCACCGGATGCGGGTGGCATCCCGCCGATTGCGAGCAGCCCAGGCAGTATTTGACCCTATCCTTTTTCGGCGCAAAGCCGGGGAGTGGGAGTCCGTCATCAAGAAGGTCACCCGTTCTCTTGGAATGGCGAGAGACCTGGATATTCAAATCGAGACGATCCGGCGCTTCCGATTAATGGTAGCGGATCCAAAAAGCCAACCTGGCGCCAACCGGCTTTTCCTGCGTCTGCTTCAATCCCGAGCAAACACCCAGAAGAAAGTGATCCGGGTTGTAAAGGATTTCTCGAATGAAAAAGTGGTCAACCAATTTCGCAAACGTCTTCAGAAACTCGGGCCAACCTCCGAAACCAAAGCTGAACCAACCTTCGAGTTAAAAAGGGTGGCAGCCGATTCTATTCTGGAAAAATTGGATAACCTGCTAAGTTATGAACCTTTTGTAGACGATCCTGAGCGCATCACAGAACTTCATGCCATGCGAATCGCCGCGAAACGAATGCGCTATACATTGGAGCTATTCGCTCCACTTGTTAGAGATGGCTATAAAAACTGGTTGAAACCATTAAAAGAGATCCAGGACCTGCTGGGTTATGTCCACGATTGTGATGTTTGGGTGGAATTCATTCCCGGATTTCTTCAAGATGAAAAGGCGCTGACAAAAGCCTATTTTGGGAGCCTTACCGGATATAAGAAAATTTTGCCAGGTGTGGAAGTATTTCTGGAGAATAGGAAAGCCGACCGAAATCGGCGATATCAGGAATTCAACCTGATCTGGCACCGGTCTACAGGGAAAAATATCTGGGAAAAATTACGAGAAAAAGTCCTTAAGAGTGTACCAGAATCCCCGGGGATCGTTGACCTCGCCACTATAACAGGTGCAACACCGGTCGATTCCGATCAACCAATAATGGAACCGGAAAATCAGGAAGAGATAGAGAAAGAAGTTGATACGGAGGTATCCAATGAAAATAGCCGTGATCAGTGATATCCATTCAAATTTATTCGCTCTTGAAGCCGTCCTCTCTCATGCGAAAAGTATTGGGGTAAGTCAATTCTGGTGTCTGGGCGATTATGTGCATTTCAACGTCTTTCCCCAGGAAGTAGTCAAAACGATCAGAAAATTGAATCTACTTACCATTCATGGCAATATTGACCGGGATGTTCTAGCATTAAAGAAGAAAGACCCGACCGAGATGAGCGAGAAAGAAACCTTGTTTTATTGGACCTACCAGCAATTATCCAAAAAAAGCAGAAAATTTCTGGCGTCCAGCCCGGAGACATTGAAGTACAAATTGGGTGGATTTCGCTTTCTCCTGACCCACGGGAGCCCGGCCGGTTTGGATGATCCGATCTATATTGATACGCCTGATGATCGACTCCAGGAACTGACCAAACTTACCAAGGCAGATATCATCTTATCTGGTCACACCCATATCGGATATGTCCGGGAGGTAAACCACACCATTTTTATTAATCCCGGATCAGTCGGGAAGCCCATTGATGGAGACCCCCGCGCCAGTTATTGCGTATTGATTGTAAAGAAGGGAAATATCACCATCAATCATTATCGGATAGAGTATGAAATTGAAAAAACCTTGAAGGCGATGAGGGAAACCCAATTGCCTGAATCGTATATCCTGACTCTCGAGCAATCGCTTGGATTTGATAAGGTAGTACCCATCTTGGAGGAGAAGAATAAAGAAACCCCATAATATGGACTCGGAGAATTCGCGATCAACCGATGCGGTTTATCAATTTGCCCTCACCTGCCTGGGTGATCTCTCACATACGTTACAGGTCACCCGGTCATCCCTCATGCTTTTTGATGCCCTTAAACCGTTACACAAGGATGGGGAGTTGGAGAGGCATTTCCTGGAATGCGGAGCCATGCTGCACGATATCGGCTGGATGCAAGGATGGAAAGGACATCATAAGAACTCGTTGAAGATGATCCTGGAAAATAAGAAATTACCGTTTTCGAATAAAGAAAAACTGATCGTCGGGTCCATTGCCCGTTACCATCGCAAGTCTCTTCCGGATGTCAGCCACGATCATTTCGCGGCGTTATCGCCCGGGGAACGAAAAATGGTCTCAAGGATGGCTGCTCTCTTGAGAATTGGTGATGGATTGGATTATGCGCATAGCGAACATATTAAGAATATTTCCTGTATTATCAACACCTCGGATGTGATCATCCAATGCCATGTTTCTGCCTACTCCAACGAAGAGGAAAAACAGGCTTACCAGAAAGCGGATCTGTTTGAAAAGGTTTTCAAACGCAGAGTGTTCTTGCGGTTTGTGGAGCAATCTTAAAAGCAGATGAATTGAATATGAAATGAATAAAAGCAGGTCAGAAAATTGACCTGCTTTTATTCATGGATGCGGTTTTCTCCCTATCCCGGTTTTACTGTAATTCGCTTTTTCTGTGAGACGGTTTGAGCTGGTTTCGGTATACTGATTTCCAGAACGCCTTTTGTAAATTTGGCGTCAATCTTGTCGATCTCGACCTCTCCGGGGAGTTCAACACTCCGGCGGAACGCACCGACCCTTCGTTCAGCCCGGTAATAAGATTGACCTGTCTCTTTACGCTCTATCTTCTTTTCTCCACTGATCGTCAACATTCCGTTTTCCAGGGTGAGATTGATATCCTTTTCATCCATTCCTGGCATGTCAGCGCTGATATGGATCTCTTTTTCGTTCTCACTGATATCCAACCTCGGATAAAATCCAGACCGAAGGTCACGCAACTTTCGGACAGGCGTTTCTTCAAACGGATCATGAAAGAAATCAGCGATCATTTGGTTCATCTCCGTTTGAAAATCGAACGGATCCATCTGATCCCGGCGCTGGATCGAATATTTATCCTTCTCTTTATTCCATGGTAAAAGGTCTGAAATAGGCATCGTACACCTCCTATTATTTGATCGCATAAAATTAGCCTGCTTTGACTTTGATGGTCTGGGCTTTTGCAGGACCTGCTTTTGGTAGAACCAGACGCAAGACCCCATGCTTCACATTGGCTTCAATGTGATTCCGATCGATCTGATCGGTAAGGACGAACCGGCGGGAATAATCTCCCAACCCGTACTCAGAGAGAACCAGTGTATACCCTTCCGGATACTGATTGGTTGTTTTGGCGTCAATTACCAGCACATTCTTTTCCAGCGTAATGGATACACTATCCTGATCCGCGCCCGGGATATCGGCGATAACCAGATACTTGTCATTGTTTTCCAGGATATCAGTTCGGGGGGAAAACAGCCTACGGGTTTCTTTTCTCTGCACATTCTCTGATGGTGTTACTTCAAGCGAATTCTTATCTGTCATATCACACCTCCTGGATCAGCTTTTCACTACTATCCGGCGCGGTTTATCTTCCTCCGCTCGCGGTAATTGGATAGTGAGTATTCCATTCTTCATCGATGCCTGAACCTGATCGGTCTCCACCGGGAAGGGGAGTTCAATACTGCGATTGAATCGTCCGGAAAGTCTTTCCTGGCGATGAATCGTCTTTTCAGTTTCGACCTCATCGGGTTTCCGGTCGCCCTGAATGGTGATGGTCTCTCCAATTACGCTGATTTCCACCTCATCAGCCGATACACCGGGTAGTTCTGCAGTGACAATGGCCTGGTCTTCATTGGTATATACGTTCATTAACGGATCGTTTGATCCAAGACCTGCGCGTGAGACAAATGAGTGATCCATCAGGCGGTTCATTTCCTGCTGGAACCGACCCATATCACGCCACATATTGGGTAATCGATTATGTTTGATATAGTACATGGGTTCCTCCTGTTCATTAATTCTTATCACCCTGAATCATAAGATGGCAATATTAATAAAATATCGAAAAAAAGTAAGAAAAATATATGTGTAAATCAGCCCCCCTAATACTATGAGTTTTTGATTGGCTGAAAAATCAGGATATAAAAGACCTCCCCGTTGTTTCGAACACGGGGAGATCTCAATTATTACCTTGGTGCTATCTGGAGTGATTAGGCTGGAAATATCTTCGGGAGGATATCCGGTGCGAATTTCTCTACCATCGCCGTCGTGATTCCATTCTCGCGGCAGATATCCTCGTACAGATCCACACTCTTCCGGCGGATGCGCTTCTGAGTCTCCCTTTCCAATCCCCACAATCCGAACCGCTGCGTCCAACCGCGTTCCCATTCAAAGTTATCCACCAATGACCAATGGAAATAGCCCTTGATCGGCCAATTGAAATTCACCCCCCGCCAGGTTTGGTAGATATGCTCGAGTGTATATGCCGGACGGAGAGTATCCTGCTCGTCCTCCACCCCGTTCTCTGAGATAAGGATGGGTAGGTTGTAATTGGTTACAGATTGGAGGATATGCCCCAATCCAGCCGGGACATTGGCAATAAATCCGGTTCCGCTTAGTTGATCAGATTTGGAATATCCCAGCTCAAAGAACATTTTGCCTGGTTGAAGTGGTTTAAAACTTACATAATCTCGAGAATAATAATTTACCCCGATAAAATCCTGAGTTCCTTTCATCTGCGGGACAAGCTCGCGGTAGTGGAGAAATTTCAGGTTTCCTGTGAGAGCTGCCTGGTTATAGCAGCGGTTGAAAGCCTGATCAAGCATATTTGTCAAGTAAAAGTCGAAAGGCGACCAGCTCGCCCTGGGTTCAAACTTGCGGAAATTGATCGCCAGGCCAACCCTGGCTTCTTTCTGGATTTCGTGAATGGCGTGGTAAGCTGCTGCGTGCGCTTTGGCCATCTGGATGGTCGCCTGCCATGTCTCGGGCATCGATAAATGTCCGGGCGGGAAATCCCCATATAAGTAGGCGGCATAGGTGAATACATTTGGCTCATTGATCGTCACCCACAATGTGACATATTCCTTCAACGCCTCGACCACTTTACGGACGAATACCTCAAACAGGCGCGGTGTATCCGGATTCAACCAGCCACCCATGTCTTCGAGCCAGAGTGGATTGGAAAAATGGTGCAGGGTAACGAATGGCGTCAGGTTGCGATCTACCAACCCGCGAATGATCTCGCGGTAATAGTCAAGGGCATCCTCATCCCAGCGGTCCTGTTCAGGCTGGATGCGGCTCCACTCAATGGACAGGCGGTGGGCGTTTTGCCCTGTTTCGACCGCCCGATCGAAATCTTCCTTCCAGCGGCCACCCCACCAGTCGCAGGCTAATCCTGAGGTGTGCCCTTCACGGATTTTGCCGGGGGTTTGCTCCCATCGGTACCAGTTATTATTGGTATTACCCCCTTCCACCTGGTGGGAGGCAGTTGCGGTTCCCCATAAAAAACCTTTTGGAAAATGATAGGCCGCTTCGAATTTTTGCATCAATGCTCCAGACTAAGTGTGGTAGAAAACTGGATCAATCCAACTCCCAAACCCGGACTTGTTTATCGGCTGAGCCACAGGCCAGTAGATGACCATCGGGTGAGAAAGACACGCCATAATTACCCTTGGTAACCAGGGTGATTTCTCCCTTGGTGGTCAACTTATTCAAGTCCACCAGCACGATCTTATATTCTGCCGCAATGGCAGCGATCGATCCGTCAGGCGAGACATCCATCGGCAACATCCGCGGTGCATTAATCGGCATCTCCGCTTCCTGTTGCCAGGTTTCTGTGGACCAGATCCGCAAGACTCCTTCGTAGCCAATGGATACCATCCGTTTCTTGTCCGGCATCAATTGAATGGCGGCGACCGTCCCCTGGTGGCCTTTCAGTCGGTGAGCCAGCGTCCCTTCAGGAATGGTGGAGACTAATATATCGCCCCCTATTCCCCCTGACGCGAGTAAGATGCCATTGGCATTGAACGCAACAGCAGCCACATTTTTCAGGTGTTCTTCAAAAGTGAAGATCAATTCCGCTTTCCCGACATCCCACAGTTTTACTTTTGTATCATAGGAACAGGACGCCAGGTAATTTCCATCGGGCGAGAAGTCCAGGTCGGCAACGGTGTTACGATGGCTGCGCAGGACGGCTTTCTCAGCGCCAGTGGAATATTCCCACATACGGATGGAATTATCGGTAGAACCGGATGCCAGCAGGGAGTGATCCGGGGAAAATGTCAGGCAGTTGACCGATTTTTCATGTCCCCGAATAGTCCGGCTGTTCTTCCAGGTGGACACATCCCACACCTGGATCAGGGCATCCATACCTGCCGAAAGTAATTGCTTGCCATCTGGCGAAAAAAGAACGGCAGCTACATGACTATCGTGAGCTTGAAATTCCGCGATCTGTTTCATTTGCACCTCATGGAGTGTAGGTGATAAGAATCGGGACCGATGCAATGGTATCGAAATTGGGCACGAAGCTGTCTGATGGCGCCTCGGTCAGAGACTGGCTTATCTGAGCGATGTAGGTATCATACTGTTCGATGAACTGATCGAAGTTTCCACCTGGGACAGTCTGCTCGTCTGGCTGTAGGGAGGATTGGGTAATCGGTAGAACCACACCGATCCAATATTTACCATCTACGGTTGTCCCTTGGAATGTATAAAAGAGCGAGTGATTATTTACTGGAGCGAAATATTGGGCTAATTGGGTGAGCGCAGCCACACCCTGGATGGATGTGGTCTGAGGATAGCTAAGCCGGGTGATAATGACTGATCCGGCATTAACCAGTGGCAGGAAAGGTAAATTGGGTGGTACTTCCGGTTTGGTTTGCAGAAGAGTGGTCAGATTATCATTGGAAGCTTTCGCACCTTCAGACATCTGAATATATTCTTCAAGTGGGATGATCGTAATTTTTGGCTGCAGGAATGTGTTGGATAAAGGATAGCCCTGGAACTGGATTTCGTAATGCAAAGGCATGTTCTCCCAGGGAGCGCCTTCCGGATCATTGACATATGGTATTGTGCTGATAACCAGTGCAGAAGCAAGATCCTTGGGAGCACAAACCTGGAACTCGACAACCGATACACAATTCAGATCTTCCGGTGGAAGCACCTGGGTTGTTTCGGTCGGTGAAACTGTGGGAATGACAGGCGGCTCAGCGGTGGGTTCTTGTGTCGGCGGAATCTCAACGGTTGGAACGGTTACTTCGGTCGGAATAAGCGGTGTCGATTCCTCCCTCTCTGGGGGATTGCCGCTCAACCCGGGAATCCGACAGGCGATGCTGGATATGAGCAAAATACCTACGATGGACACGATGCGGAGTATTTTCATATTTATCCCCTGCTCTCAAAATGTATGTATCTGAATTCTCGATAACCCATCAATTTCATTATGGCATGTACGTGATAGATTTGGCAATATCCTGGATTACCGCGTAGTTTGGTGAAAAGCTATCCACGGGAGCGCTATCCAACGTGCTTTCAATTTCTGTGGTGTAGGTTTCGTATTGGTTTAGAAAAGCCTCGTAGTCACCACCGGGGATGATTGTATCATCCGCAGGAAGGCTGTTTTGCGTGATGGGGAGGATGATCCCGATCCAATACTTCTCATCATCGGTGATTCCTTGAAATGTGTAGATCAACGAGGTGTTATTGATGACCGCGGCGCTTTGGGCTAATTGTGTGACGCCTTCAATGCCATGAAACGTATCAGATTCTATATAAGTCACCCGTGATGTGATCACGGATCCGGCATTCACCAATGGCAGGATAGGCAGGCTGTCTGGATGGGCATCGCGAGATTTCATCAATTCCATTAGTTGATTGCCGGTCATCAATGCACCTTCAGACAGGAAATAATCCGCTGCCGGGATGATGTGGATCCGGGGTTGCAGGAAAGTATTCGTTAATGGATAGCCCTGAAGATCGATCTGGAAATGCTCCGGCATGACATCCCAGAACGGACCGTCCCCTTCCTTTACTTCCGGAATTGTGCTGGCAACCAGTACGGTAGCTAGTTCTGCCGGTACACAAATTTGAAAATTATTGACCTCGGTGCAGGTTTCATCATTATCAGCATCAGAAGGAATGGCTTCGGTAGGGATCTCAGCCTGCGTTGGTTCGATGGTAGGTGGTATATTCGTTGGTTGCTGATCTTCGGTAGCCTCAATGGGGGTGTTCTCAGGTGGGCGCGAGTATTTCCGAGATCCCTGGAATACTGCAAGCCAGACTTGAGATGAGTAGAACTAAAATGATCGATGCGAGCTGCAATGTTTTCATGCCGTTTCCTTTGACCTGAAATATCTGCTTTCTGATTTCCATTTTCTGGTTTTCAGCCACTTTTTCATTCACCCAGCCATTCTACGATCGTGGCTTCGCCCTGCCCGACACCCACGCAGAGTGTTGCCAGACCGTAGAATGGTCGTTTTACTAAAGGAGCGCGCCTTTTCATTTCGTGCAGAAGGGTGACCAGGATCCGGGCACCGGAACAGCCAAGCGGGTGTCCGAGCGCAACCGCACCTCCGTTCACATTGGTGATTTCGTGCGGTAAATTCAGCTCACGCATACAAGTGTATGCCTGGACTGCAAAGGCTTCATTAATTTCCGCCAATCCGATCTGGTCGATGGTCAGACCGGCTTTCGCCAATGCCTTATGCGTGGCGGGGATGGGTCCCAGCCCCATTGTATTGGGTTCCACTCCAACGGATGCAGAAGCGACGAATCGGGCGATCGGCTTAACACCCAACTCATCCGCTTTAGCCTGGCTCATTATCACCAAGCCAGCGGCACCGTCATTCAATCCAGACGAATTACCGGCAGTTACAGTTCCCTCTTTTCGGAAAGCAGGTTTCAATTTCGCCAGTGATTCCATACTGGTATCTTTTCGTGGGCGTTCATCTCGCTCTACCAGTAATGGCTCACCCTTCTTTTGCGGGACAGGCACGGGCAGGATCTCTTCAGCGAATTTGCCCGATTCCGCCGCGGCAACTGCCCGCTGATGGCTGGCAAGTGTGAACTCATCTTGCTCTGCGCGGGTCACGTGGAATTGGTCGGCAATGTTTTCTGCGGTTTCTCCCATCGGAAGAGTTCCATACATTTCGGCGAAACGTGGGTTGGGGAAGCGCCATCCCAGGGTGGTATCGTAGACGGTCAGATTGCCAAAGGAGTACGGCTGCTCTGCCTTGCCGAAAACATACGGCGCACGGGACATGCTTTCCACACCGCCGGCGATGTATAGTTCCCCATCCCCAGCGCGGATCGCTCTCGCCGACAGGTTGACCGCAGCCAATCCGGATGCGCATAGCCGATTAACAGTGAATGCAGGAACCGACACGGGGAAACCGGCCAGGAGGGTGCTGATGCGTGCTATGTTGCGATTATCTTCTCCGGCTTGATTGGCGCAGCCAAGTAGCACTTCATCCACGAGTGCAGGGTCCAGGTGATTGCGTTCGATCAGCGAGCGTAACACCAATGCGGCAAGATCATCCGGACGGATGCTGGCTAATCCCCCGCCCAAAGACCCGATAGGGGTGCGAATGGCATCTACAAGTACTGCATCAGGCATGGCTTCCTCCTTGGTTCGGATTAATTGTAGCATTGACTATGTCATTGAGATACACAAGATATCAGAAATGGTATTGCATTAACGTAATTGTTGTGCTAATATAAAAGCGTAGCTATAAGAGCTACGATACAAAAGGAGAACGAATGAAGAACAGAACATTGATCATTCTCGGAGCGGCGGAATCGGTCAGCGCAATTGGCGATTGGATCACCATGATGGCAGTTTTCGCGCTTCTTGTCTTTCGGGGAAATGGGGGCGTAGTGCAAAGTTCGGGTATATTTCTGGCGGGTTTGCTCCCCACCCTGCCAGCCAGTCTGGCTGCCGGATGGCTTTGCGACCGGTTCGATCGCAAGATACTAATGATAGGCAGTCTTATCCTGTCCGGAGTGGTCATCAGCGGGTTGATCTTCACGGAAAATCTGGTTTGGATCTACACCCTGCTGGCAATTCAGGCGATAACCGTTTCTGTGATGACGCCAGCCCGATCCTCTGTCCTGCCAGACATCTTACCCAAAGACGAACTCACCCGTGCCAATGCTTTCCTGCAGCAGCTTTCCAGCCTGGTAAAGATTGGCGCGCCCATCCTGGCGGGAGGTGTACTGGCTATCCTTAACCCGCATCAGGCGATCATTCTGGATGTCGTTTCATTTTTCATTGCCGCGGGCATGTTATGGAAGTTCCTGCCAAAGCTGCCTCCGTATAAAGCGCCGTCGGTTCAACCTGAGGCAGCCGATTCGATTACACCCACTGCTTCAGGTATACGATCGATTCTGATTCAGGCGCCAGGTCTAAAACTGGTCTTTGCTGCGGTTTTCTTCTGTATTCTGGTATTGATCAGTTTTGATGTGTTGTGTGCCATCTATTTCCGGGACGTCCTGAAAACGGGTGAGCAATACATGGGACTAGCCATCGGTTTGGTTGGAGCCGGCACACTCTTCGCCACCATCCTATTGATGCGCAAACCCCACGGACGAAATCCATGGCGTGATGTGGTCACCGGCATCATCCTGTTGGCGATCATCCCCCTCAGCCTGGCGACCGGAACATTTATCCATAACATCGCTCTCCTGCGTTGGATCGTGCTGGCTGCCTGCGCATTGGGTGGAATTGGCAACGGGCTGGTACATGTCCAGATGGCCACCCTGCTTCAGACGTTGACCCCTCAGGGCATGCTCGGGCGGGTCAGCGGTTTGTTCCAGAGCACGGCTGTCTCCGGGCAGATCATCGGTATCCTGGTAACTCCTCTGCTGGTTCCAGGTTTGTTATCTATGACGGGTTTCTTCCTGCTGGCCGCCGCCGGGTTGGGTTTCCTCGTCCTCTTTCTTGGCATACAATTAAAGAGACCCGCCCCGATGCCAGAAACTGCCATGCTATAAAGTGTTCCGCGTGAGGAGATAATCCCTATGAACCCAGGCTCCCGCATCAATTCCGGTTGGACCATATCCCATTCGATCTGCATGGAATTGGATACTGTGTTGCATCTCCTCATAAACCAAAGGATTCTGGGGACAACCGTACCGGATTTTAACGATCTACTCCAGGGCATACCGATGGAGTGGCTTGATGAACTGCATGCCATCTTCGGAAAAGAGAACATTTCCGACTCCATCCTCGAGACACTGGCGGTCTTTAGCGGGGTGATTTTGGAGGATGATTACAGCCGGGCGTCCATGGTCATGCGTGAAATGGATTTGCCAACCTTACTGACTCAAATCAGGTCGCTTTCCGGGATTCCAAATGGATCCCAAAATGGTAAACAGGACGACCAAACGTTTGCGAACCTGGTCGAACGATTTTATACCGACTCCTACTCGGCGATTCAGATGCCGTTTCAACCGGGATATCCGAGCCTGAAAGCTGCAGAATTGGGTGTTGTCGTGCCAATTCTACGCGGAGGGGTGTCGCACGACCGCTTCTGGCATTGGCTGGACCGGCTGTATTACGAAATATATCTGCCCTGGCGTAGATCCCGGCAAGCGGTCATGGATGAACTGGTAGAACAGGCGCAGGCGATGCTCGGATCAATCTCACCTGATGGCGTACCACCCCTCATTTGGCTTTCCGAAAAGAATCCGTTGCTGCGTTACCCTGAGATGAAGACCGCGGTGGAGGAGGGTAGATTGCGGGTACACTTCTGGGTGGAGCCATTCGCCCTGGCGGATTCCTGGCTGCTGTTGCCGGGTGAGGTGATCGTCTCGTTTGCCCAGCCAGGCGAATTGTATCTGAACTTCTATCGCTTCGCCGAAAAACTGGCTGACCGGATGCAGGCACTGGCAGATCCAACCCGGTTGGTGATCCTGCGGTTGATCCGCAATATCGGGATGAACAATACAGACATGGCGGAATTCCTGCAGATATCCCGTCCGACGGTCAGCATCCATGCCAGGGTGCTGCGTGACGCCGGGCTGATCCAGTCGCACGCTGAGGGAAGGATCACCCGCCATGAGATCATCCCCGGCGAATTGGATATGCTCTTCCATGATCTTCGGTTGCTGCTCGACCTGCGCGACCCGGAATGACTGATTCCCGTGTCGTTCCTTGACATCCCTGCAGCGTGCTTTTATAATTCCACTCGCCTTCCTCGATAGCTCAATTCGGCAGAGCGGGCGGCTGTTAACCGCTAGGTTCCAGGTTCGAGTCCTGGTCGAGGAGCTACATGTCCCACCCCCAGGAAACGCCGTCCTGGGGGATTTGTTTTATAGTAGCTTCCAGGCACCCGGAAGGGTGTAGTATTCGAGTCCTGGCGAGGTGCGCGCCCCTGGCATCCGAGGAGCTATATGTCTCACACCCCCAGGAAACGCCGTCCTGGGGGATTTGTTTTCTTAGACCCACTTTATAAAGGGGGTCGCTCAGATGTTTTATTCGGAGCGGGGGGATCCTTCCCGTCCTTGTCATCCTGAAGGAGCTCCGCGACTGAAGGATCTCAACCACGATGAACCAGAAAATTGATTTCGGTAGAGATTTCTCCCCCCTGTGGGGGGTCATACGATCACCCTTCATTGCATTTCGGCTCAGAATAACATAACCACAATCCCCTGAAATATGCCTTCTTGGAGGTAATTCAAAAATTTATTGTAAGGAATAAAATGAGTTTCGAAAATAATAATTGGGTTGAGAATTCACATCCTCAACCCAATTATTAACATTTATGACGACCTAAAGATTAAGTCAGATTCAAAAATATCCTTATTTATGCTTCGTCCAGGAATGTGACAGTCGGTACCCCCAAAACACCTGCTTTTTCCATTGCAGCTTTCAGCTCAGGAGAATGGGCGAATTTTTGGGCATTTGCCAATGAATTCCATGTGTTAAGAGTGGTTATTTTGTTGGGATCGCTCGCGTCGCGGTAAACTTGGGCTTTAAGTTCTCCATTGGAGGTACGCAAATCTATATTTGAATCAAACACTTTTTTCCATGCTGCGAAGTCTTTCACCTGATGTTGAATTAACATACTTGCCATAATATTTCTCCTAAGGTAAATTGTTGCTGAAAAGTATTAATCAGCAATAGTATGCATGAATTGCATAATATATACCTTTATTATCTATATTATATTACCCTATACCAATTAATTATTTGAACGTAGAGGGAATCACATTTTCAATTTATTCGGGTCTTGCAGTTTGCCTGGTGATTCGCTTCGAGGCTGAAGACCGGGCATGATCATTCTCAACGGGTAATTTGAATCGTTCACTGTACTAATGCCAGGCTCCACCCTGTTTACAAATATATTCATGTGGATTTTTTGGAATGGAATATTCCATTCATCGAAGTGAATCCTTTCCCGCTTAGGCAGAGGTTCGAGTTGCTGGATGATATGCACCTTCGGGACCTGACGAGCTACATATCTCATTCCCAGAGCATACGCCGTCCGGTTTGATCAATTCCTGTCCCTGTTATCCCGCGAAGCGTTCCCTTGGGGATGGATCTCTAGCGTGCCGATCCACGAGCCGGGCTAAGGTAGAGATTCGCCGCCTCTGTTTCACTTCGACTCAGAATGACTTGACCAAGCCCTCGGTTTATAGAGCTTAAACTCATCAAACCCGAAAATAAATTTGATACGCAGCTTTGAATCACAGGAGAATTGTTATAATAATAGGCATGGAAACCCCACCAATTTCCCCCTGTGGACTGGACTGTCGCCTCTGCCGGGCATACCTGCGGGAACGCAAACCCTGCCCCGGCTGTTGGGGTGAAAATCAATCTAAATCAATTTCCTGGCTGGCATGCAAGATCAAGAATTGTGACCAACTGCAACTTCAGGGACTGACCAGTTGCGCCGACTGCTCCACCTTTCCATGCGATCGGATCAAACACCTGGACAAACGCTATCGGACTAAATATGGCACCAGTCCAATCGGAAACCTGACCTTCATTGCCCAATACGGGTACGATAAATTTGTGGAATATGAAGAGTCAGCGTATCGTTGCCCTGCCTGTGGGAAGCAATATTGCATGCATGATTGGATTTGTCCGGGTTGCGGAGCCCCCAGAATTCAATCACAACCTGTCTCTGACTACCGTCCTACTCAATAATGATATACATCTTGGTCGGTGTGATGTCCCTCGGTACGAAATCAGTAAAACCTGTCAATGACAGATCAGAGTAGCTTTCACACCGGGCAATCACCTTTCCCATTTGTTCCAACGAAAATAAATGTCTGCAACAACACCATCGTTTTGAATTGATCGGCGCCTAAAATAACGCTGGATTTGACGGTGAAGCGATATAACCCATTCCCTCTCACTTCATGACCGAGTATGTATCCCCATTGGTGGGTTCGGACCTGCCTGTATCCGACAGCCTTTTTCCATGTATCGGAGGGATCGGCCACCTCCGGAATAAATGAGGGTGTACATTGAATAGGTAAGGGTACTCTCTGGTGGTTTTGGCGCCTGGTTGAAGGTCAACCAGGCTATACAGCTCCGGATATTCCGCTTTACCTCTCCTTATAATGAAGCAAAAGCCTTCCTTTGGAGGGGGTCATGAAAAAAACCGTACCGGTATTGATCCTGCTCAGCGCTGCTTATTACAAGCTGCGCACCAGCGAATACAGTCCAGACAAGCCTCGAACCAACGCAGTCTCAAGCGGTCGAATCCGCGCCGGTGACAGTTTCGACCCCTGAGCTGATACCCACAGCCACCATTGTCCTCTCTCCAACCGCCACACCCACCCCAGCTCCCACAACCATGCCGCCTGGTGTCACCGGGGATGATTACTCCACCCTGGCGATCACCGGCCATTACATGCGCCTTGCCCTGGATGCGATCAATTACACCGAGGGACAAGACACGGTTGACGCGGTAGCTCTCAGTCCGGATGGGAATTATGTAGCCATTGGTGGATGCATCCAACCCGCCATGAGCCAATGCCCGAATGATGTACTGGGAGGCTATCCCTTCCTTGTGATCCTGGGTGCCAATACCGGCGAGGTCATTGCCAAGCTGCCCGAGAAGAACACCACCATCACTGCCCTGGCGTTCACTCAGGACAGCCGCAAACTCATTTACATTTTGATCCCGTTTGAGATCAAGGTCTGGGATATCGCCGCCGGGAAACTCGAGCGGACCATGTTCAAAGAAGAGGGAAGCCGTTCGTACGCAAAAATGCAGCTCAGCCCGGATGGCACCCAATTGGCTGTTGTGACTAGAGACAATCTGCTGGTGCTCGATTTTGCCACCGGGGAGAAGATCATTGATGTCCCTGCTCGACGGCTTGGTTCGGTATTGCCGCTCTATAGCGCAAACGGTTCACGTTTGCTGGTGTATAAAACATCGGAACCCCCCGTACTGGCTGTCTATGACACCGCCAACTGGAAGGTTGTTACCACCATCCCCATCCCCAATACCTCTTCGATTGCCTTTTCTCCGGACGGAAAGCGAGTGTTGACAGTTGAGAAGGCTACACCGGTGAAATTGCTGGTCTGGGATGCTGATACAGGTAAACAGGTTGACCGGCTGGAGGAGACGTATGAATATATCTATGGCATCGCCATCGCGCCAGATACAGGTTTGTTGTATGTATCCGGTTATGGCGGGCCAGATGACCTGGGTGGGTTGAGCGTTTGGGATTTAATTAAACGCGAGAGGATGGGCGTACTGTTTGATTATGACCCGTCTGACACTATCAAGTTTACGCCGGATGGCCGTTATTTACTATCCAACAGTTTCACCCAGGTCTGGATGTGGGGTCCAATTAACGGGCAGATCATCGCAGACCGAAAGCTGGTGATGGATTTTTATGATTCACTCAGCCGGGGAGATTACGAAGCCGCAGCGGAAATCTTCCAGCCGGGTGAGTTTGAAATCGTCGATTATCAATCCCCTGATGCCGGCGCTGATCTGGCTGCTCAACTCAAACTTTCCTGCAAGCTGGGCAAGCTGATCTGCCAGCCTTTACTGCGTATCCTGCCTGGCGGTGGGATGACCAACCTGGGGGACGACATCGTGTATTTCCAGTTCCAATCAGAGGATGGCTCTGTGTTCAAAGACCCGTCCGGCTTTTCCAACCTCTATACCTTTGTCGGTAAAGACAAGGACGGTAAACTAAAGATATCCTACCCTCCACGTATTGAATAAAATTCCTCTAGACCTACTTACCATAAGGTCGCTCCGTGCTCTTTCGGAGCGGGGGATTCATTCGTCTTTCGTCATCCTGAGCCGCCAGGCGAAGGATCTCTCCGATCATCCAATATTCAGCCAGCCGAAATAGAGATTCTTCGCCTCAGCAAGACTTCAGCTCAGAGCGACAGCACTGCGAATTATTCTCATCCCCTGATGATATATAATACTCCCATAGAAGCAACCAGATCGTACGCTGCGGTATTTACTGAGGACAAACCTTGCGCTGATTACGGCAACCTGCCGAGCATGCATTTCTGGCAGTGTCCATCCAATGATATTCGTATAGCCATATGATAACCAATCCATTCATTTGCAGACCGGACTGAACCAGAGGAATTATGGATGTAGAGACAAATAGCTCCAATTTAATACTGTCGCAATCAACCACCCAAAAAGTGATCCAGACCTCCGCCAGCCTCACCGTCCTCTTCAGCGGACTCTACCTGCTCGGGACTGATCGGTAAGCTGATCGCGGATGGGACAGTGCATTCGATTTCCGCCCAACCCATCCCGATGATCTCTGCTGTCATTGCCATTCTGCTGGATCTCTCCCTCCTGGTTTTGTTCGCCGGGCTTCGGGCGCGGTTTTCGCCCAATCTCTTTGCTGACCTGGGATTGGTGTTCATGATCCTGGTCTGTGCCACCAGCAGCGCCAACTGGTTTGTCCAGTTGGCCCTCGTCCCCAGACTGGCTGGCAACCCCACTCTTCTGGCCATGCTGGATGTTCATGAGCCGTTATCGCTTATGTATGCCATCGAGCACCTGGGCTGGGGTATCTTCTACGGCCTGGCACTGATCTTCATGTCCATTCCTTTCGGGAAAGACAAACCCGGCAGGTGGATTCGTGGGCTGATGCGGACGGGTGGAATCCTAAGCCTGATTCATGTGGTCGGGGTGGTGGCAACCATCCAACCGGTGGCGGACCTGGGCTACATTGCCTGGGGAATCCTGCTGCCTGCCACGGCCATTCTGTTAGCCCGGAAATCAGTGGTATAGGGGAATTAAATACTCATCGAGGGACGAGCATATCATTCGAAGGAAATACGAAGACATTTTGGGGTGGAAATGAAACTGCTGATGAAGATGTTCCTGCTTGTATTTATCATCCTTGGGCTGGCAAATTTCCAGCCGAAGGTGGCTATGGCTCAAACTGAGACGCCTTACGACCTCATCGCCGAGATCAATGCCCTACGCGCGTCGCTGGGACTCGAGCCCTACCAGATCGACCCCTGGAATCATGGCGTATGCCCAGGATCACGCCGATTATATTGCCGAGACGCAGCGAAGCTCCCATGACCAGCGCGATGGATCCGGTCCGGACGATGCCGGATTGCATGAAAACGTCGCCGGCGGGGACGCGGGATATATCACCCCCTACGTGGCTGTGAATGAGATCTGGTCGGATTGGGGTCACCGCCACATCCTGGTCGATTACCCATCCGGAACCATCGGTGCGGGGATCGCCCTGGCTGCGGATGGTCAGGTCCATTACGTGGTGAACATTCGTGAGGCCGGAGGCGCCTTCACCTGGATCACACCGACCGGTGGTGCAGCCGTAGGTGCCACCCCCGGGGAACGAATCGACTTCCCCACCTTTCCAGCCATTCATCACCAGCACTCCCTCCGCCGATGGGGTCCTGATCCACACGGTGTTGGAGGGGCAGGCGCTGTGGAGCATCGCCATCTCGTACGGCGTGACCGTGGATGAGATCCGCGCCCTGAATGGCATCCCATCCGATTCGACCGATATCTTCGTCGGGCAGAAGCTGATCATCCGCAAGTCCGCCGCACCATCACAGGCAACGGTGGGGACTACCGGTCCGACCGGGATTGAGTCTGCCACGCCCTTTGTCCCGACCTTTACACCGCGCAAGGAGCAGACGCATACTCCCATGCCATCCGCCACAGCCACACCGGTTCCACCTGACGGACTGTCCACCCGGGATGGCCGTTCCCTGCTGCCGGTGATCCTCGTCCTCGCGGCTGGGTTGGCTGCGATGTTGTTTGTGCAGTTCAGGAAGGGAAAAGGACCTGGATAAGATGGGAGTGGATTCGCCCCCTTCCCACTCCGCATAGGACAACAAATTACGGGTTACCTGAATGATCCCACTAACAACAAGATACTCAGTTATACTTTGGTTATTAGATATTTTCTATGCGTTCTTCGTGCTTAAGATTGGTTTCCGTTTAATTAAATTAGACTAGCGAGTGCTGGAGGATGATAACAATTTGAATTCTGGCAAGCCACAGGTCAGTCGTAGGGTGCGTTCGGGGTCGAACGCACCATTCCCGGATTTTCATTCTCACTCACCTTCAATTGCCAACCTGGAAAATCCATCATTCCCCTGATCGCCCCACTCCTTTTCATAAATTCCCATTTGTACATACCGGTGAAAACTGGACCACTCCCAATCGCACGGTCTGGTCACCAGACCGTGTTTGACGGGATTGTAATGAATGTAATCTAGATGGTTTGACATATCCTTTTCGTCCCGAATGGTATGTTCCCAAAACCTCCGCTGCCAAATGGCCCCTTCCTTCCGTTTTTGCCTGGATAGGCTCAAGGTTGTTTCATCCTGAGTTTGCTTTGAATAACGGTGGGTGAACATTTTCTTGATTTCATGCCAACGGACGGAGTAATCGATGTCCTGTTCGGGCAGGGTCCAGATGCAATGAATGTGGTCAGTCGTAGTCAGATCGTCCTGTCCGAAAGGGGTGTTTTTTCTGCACATCAACATGGTGAAACATCGAATCGTCCAGAGGGCCAGAAAGATCGGCTTGCGCAATTATATGTGACAACGGTGAAGAAATATCTATTCCCTTACCCTCAGATAATCTACTCATTAATTGAGATGCTATCTTAAATGTTAAGACTTCCGAAGTCTACGCATCGCTGTCGTAGGACGCATTCGCCCCTATCGCTGTGCTCGGGGGCACGTGATTCGTACGTTCACCCCCCTCACCCGACACGGGCTCGGGGACGTGAAGCTCGCGGATGCGAACGCACCCTACAAATGCCCCGCTTCTCGTACTCTCGACGTTCTCAGCAGGTTGGGTTGAGCGTATTCCGCGAAACCCAACTCCCTTAATCTCATTCTCCTTCAACCACGAGCCCATTCGATTCCTCCCCACGCGTGGCCCAATCCATCTCATATACCCCATCCTCCACATATTTCCTGAAGCTGGAATGCTCCCATAAGCATGGTTCCGTGACATACCCATGCTTCACCGGGTTGTAATGGATATATTCCACATGGGTGTTGAGATCATCCTGGTCTTTGCAGGTGTGCTCCCAATATCGCCGTTGCCAAATCTCCTGCTCGCCTTTCATAATCCTGCTCCGATTGGTGACCAGCGGGCGAGACACGATCTTTCTCGAAACGAAGCTCTTCATCAATCGTATCCTGGTCGGGTAATTACCATCCTCTTCGGGTAATTGCCAGATCATGTGCAGATGGTCCGGCAAATACACATACGCGAGCAATTCGAATGGATGCTGCATTTGCACATACCGGATGGCATCCCCTATCAGAGCGATGTTGGATTCATAGTGAAAGAAAGGTATGCGCTGGTGCGTCACCAAGGTAAAGAAGAATGTCCCCCCGTGAAGGAAGGTGCGGCGATATTCCATTGGATAATTGTAGATGTGGTTGTTGGGTTTCGCAAATTACGCTCAACCCAACCTACGACTTTAATTGGTGCGTTCGATCCCTAACGCACCCTACAAATGCCTCAACAACATCTGCGTTCTCAGTGGTGAAAGGTTTTCGTCAATGATGTGGCAGGACCACACCCTACCTTCGCGCTAATACCTGCCCCGCTTCTCGTACTCCGGCAGGGTCACATCCTTGCCCACCTTCTCGATCTTCACCGCGCAGATCTTATACTCGGGGATCTTCGCCTTCGGGTCGATGGCGTCATTCGTCAGCACATTGGCGGAGGCTTCGGCGAAGAAGAACGGGATGAACACCACCCCCGCCCTGGTCTTCTCCCCAACCTGCACGCGGATGATGATGCTGCCGCGCCTGGAACTCACCTTCACCTCGTCGCCATTTTCCACGCGCAGTGCTTCTGCGTCAGCCGGGTTGATCTCCATGAGCGCCTGCGGGTACAGGTTGTCCAACTTGGAGGCACGTGTCAATGTGCCGCCATGCCAGTGCTCCAGAACCCGTCCGGTGGTCAGGATGAAAGGGTACTCATCATCCGGCATCTCGGCCGAGGGCAGATACTCCAGGCAATGGAACTTGCCCCGTCCGCGCGGGAAGCTATCAGCGAACAGGAAGGGCGTGCCGGGGTGGTTTTCATCCGGTACCGGAACCTGCAAGCCCCAGCCTTCCAGCCGGTGGTAGCGGATGCCGGCGTACTCAGGCACCACCCGTCCCATCTCTTCAATTACCTCGCCGGGATGGTTGTAGCTCCAGTAGGCGCTATTCGGGCGTCCCAGGCGCTTCTCGATGTGTCTGGCCAGGTCGCAAATGATCTCCCAGTCCGGGCGAGCAGTTCCTGGCGGCTCCACCGCCTTACGGACGCGCTGCACGCGCCGGTCGGTGTTGGTGAAAGTGCCATCTTTCTCAGCGAAAGCCGCCGCCGGCAGGATCACATCGGCGTAGGCGTGGGTCTCATTGATGAACAGGTCTTGCGCGGCGAAGAATTCCAACTGCTCGAACTGGTGCCGCACATGATTGGAGTTGGGCTCTGACATGATCGGGTTCTCGCCCATGATATACATGGCGCGCACCCCGTCGGGTCCAAAGTTCTTGACGATCTCGGTGTTGGTCAGTCCGCGGACGCGGTTCAATCCGCCCGGTTCGATGTTCCAGGCTTTCTCGAACTTGAGCGCGTTGGCTTCCTCATCCACCAGTTGATAGCCGGGGTAATGCCAGGGCATGGCGCCCGAGTCGGATGCGCCCTGGACGTTGTTCTGCCCGCGCAAGGGGTTCAGCCCGGTGCCTTCCCGTCCGATCTGCCCGGTGAGCAGCGCCAGGTTGATGACCGCCAGCGCGTTCTCGGTGCCGTGGGTGTGCTCGGGGATGCCCAACGCCCAGTAGATGGCGGCGTTCTTGGCTGTGGCGTACATCCGCGCTGCCTGCACGATCAGGTTGCGGTCGACCTTCGAGACGCCTTCGGCGTATTCGGGGGTGAATTTCTCCATCGACGCAGCGAAATCTGCGAAGCCTTCCGTCCGGTCGTCGATGAATTGTTGGTTGTATAGTTTTTCCTTCAGGATGACATGCGCCATCGCTGAGAAGACCGGGATATCGGTGCCGGGTTGCTGCTGTAACCACAGGGTCGAGAAATTGACCATCTCGATCCGGCGCGGGTCGATCACGATCAGCTTCGCCCCATACTGTTCGATGGCCGCCTTCATCTGTAAGCCAATGATGGGGTGTGTCTCGGTGGTGTTCGAGCCGGTGATGATGAACACGTCGTTGTGGATAACCTCCGCAGCGGTGTTGCTCATGGCCGAGGATCCGACTGCCATTTGGAGCGCCACCACCGATCCGGCATGGCACAGGCGGGTGCAATGGTCTATGTGGTTGGTACGGAACAACGAGCGGAAAAGCTTCTGCAGCAGATAATTTTCCTCATTGGTGGCTTTGGCGCAGGAGAACATGGCCATCGCTCGTGAGCCGTCCCGTTTGTAGATGGCGCACAGCCGGTCTGCCACCAGGTTGAGCGCTTCCTCCCACGAGGCTTCCCGCCAGGCAGACATATCTCGGGCGGGGTGACGCTTTCCGGGCAGTTGGGTTTCCTTTCGGATCAAGGGCACTTTCACCCGTTTGGGATGATAGAGGTAGTCGTAGCCAAAGCGTCCCTTGACGCACAGATTGCCGTGATTGGTGGGTGAGTCGAACGGAGCGGTCACCTTGTAGATGGTATTGCCCTTTATGTGCAGTTCCAGATTGCAGCCCACCCCGCAGTAAGGGCACACGGTTGAGACGATGCGATCTTCACGGATCATTTGGACACCTCCATCAGCCATTCACGGCGGGGTTTGAGGGCGTTGGTCGGGCACACACCGATACACTGTCCGCAAAATACGCAGGTGGTTTCGGTCATGCCCTTATCGTAATAGGTGGCCACTTGAGTTTCGAAGCCGCGGTCTTTGAGATTCAAAGCGAAGGTGTACTGGGCATCCTGCGCACACACCTGCACGCATCGCCAGCATAGAATGCATTTGGCATAATCCCGGATATACATCGGGTTATCATCTAAAACCGGCGGGTTGCGACGGATGGTATCGGGGAAGCGGTGTTCGCGCGCCCCATACTGTTCCATCATCCGCAGCACATCCGGCGCTTCGGTCAGGTCGACTGACGCGTCCAGCATCTCCAGAATGGTCCTGCGAGCCAGGCGGACGCGCTCAGTGTTCGGTCTTCACCTTCATCCCTTCACTTACCTTGGCGATACAGGCTGGAACCAGGACGCGCGAGCCTTCCACCTCGACCACACAGATGCGGCACAAGGCGTTGGCCGTGCAGTATTCATGGAAGCACAGGGTCGGGATGACGATACCCAGTTCAAGGGCGGCATGATAAATGGTGGTGTTCTCCGGTACGCGAGACGGATTCATCGTCGATAAGTAAGTTGGATCATTTTGGTCATGCGACACCGCCTTTCGCTGGGATGGGTGCGAACATCAAGTCGGGGTTGCGGTGCAGCGCACTGAGGACAGCCATCGAGGCGGTCTGCCCCAGCCCGCAGATGGAGGCATCGGTCATAGTTTGTCCGACCTCCTCCAGACGTTGCAGATCATCCGGCAGGGCGTTACCGCGCATCATCCGCTCGAGGATCTCCACCTGGCGTTGGGTTCCCAACTGGCAGGGGTAGCACTTCCCGCACGATTCTTCGGCGAAGAAATGCGCCAGCCGCAGGATTACCGTCCGCAGGTCGCGGGTCTCATCGAACACGGTGATCACACCCGCTCCCAGCGGAATACCGGCGATCCGCATATCTTCGAAGCTAAGGTGCACATCGAGGTGTTCCGGTCCGGCAAAAGCGCCGGCGGCTCCTCCCACCAGGGCAGCCTGGAAAGTTTTTCCCTTACGGACGCCGCCCGCCAGGTCCATCAAGAGGTGGCGCATGGTCACCCCAAAGGGCACTTCATACAATCCGGGGCGGTTCACATCACCGGAAACGCAGAACAGCTTGGTTCCGCTGGATTTTTCGGTGCCGGCTGCCTTATATTTTTCCGCTCCCAGCTTCAGGATTTCTGGGAATGTTCGACAGCGTCTCGACATTGTTGATGACGGTGGGTTTGCCGAACAATCCATGGGTGGTGGGGAAGGGTGGCTTAACCCGCGGCATTCCCCTCTTCCCTTCGATCGATTCGAACAAAGCAGTCTCTTCCCCGCAGATGTACGCCCCCGCCCCTTGCCTTAGTTCCAGGTCAAAGGAAAATTCCGTCCCGAGGATATGATTTCCCAGAATATGCTGGGCTCGAGCTTCCGCGCAAGCCTTCTCCATGATCTCGAATGGTTCAGTATATTCCCCGCGGATGTACATGTACCCTTTATGGGCTTGAATGGCGTATGCGGCGATGATGATCCCTTCGATGACCCGGTGCGGATCGTCTTCCATGATCACACGGTCTTTGAAGGTGCCGGGTTCAGCCTCATCGGCATTGCAGACGACATAGCGGGTGGTATCAGCGGTGGCAGCTGCGCCTTCCCATTTCAGTCCGGTCGGGAAAGCCGCTCCGCCCCTGCCGACCAGTCCTGAGGTCTTCACTTCGGCGATAACCTCAGCCGGCTGGATGGTGAGCGCTTTCTCCAAGCCGGCGTATCCGCCAGAGGCACGGTATTCCGCCAGCCAGGTGGTCTTGCCTTTGCCGCAGTTGCGGGTCAGAATGGCGACATCCCCGCCGACCAGTGTTTGATGTTTGCGGCTGGTATTGGCGACCATCTCGCGCCAGCCTAGCTTGCGAACCTTCTTGTGAACGTCCCCTTCGATCATGACTGATGGGGCGATATCGCACAAACCCAGGCAGGGAGCCCGTTCCAGGGTGATGGATCCATCACCTTTATCTTGCAGGGATTCGCGCATCAGCTTGAAGTAACCATCCGAGCCAGCCATGGCGCAGACCGGATCATTGCACACATGGACGACCGTTTCAGAGACGGGTTTGTCGTGGAAATGTGAGTAGAAAGTGATCACGCCGTACACGTCCACCAGTGGGATTCTCAGATTTTTGGCGATCTCAGCCGCGGCGAATTCAGGAATATATCCAAACATTTCCTGGGCAGCGTGAAGGACGGGAAGCAGCGCAGTTCTGCCAGCAGTTGCATACTTTTTGAGTACTGGCTGCAGGCTTTCGAGGGTCTGATCCGGCATATGCGCTCCTTATTTGGAAATTGCAGGAAAAAATGTAGTAAATGGATAAATTTTGGACTAATATAAGATACTATGATTTCGATTGGGATACAAGCGGGAGGACGATCAACCCGGATGGGACAAGATAAAGCCCTGCTGCCGTTTCAGGGTAGATTGCTCCTCGGCTGGACCGCAAGTCGGGTTGCTTACCTGACCGATGACCTGTTGGTCATTTCCAATAATCCGGATCTGGTATCCAGGATAGGCCATCCGGTATATCCCGACCTGATCTTGGGACGTGGTCCGTTGGGTGGATTGCAGACTGCGCTCCATTATGCGAAGCATGAAGTGGTTGCCTGCATTGCCTGTGATATGCCTTTTGTCAGCCCGTTGTTGCTGGCAGAGGAAGCACGCCTTCTGGAAGAGTTAGATATGGATGTTGTGATTCCGGAAGTGGGTGGGCAGTTGGAGCCGCTCCATGCGGTCTATCGAAAAAGCACTTGCCTGCCAGAGATCGAGGTGACTCTGAATGCTGGAAAATCTCGCCTGATCGATTGGCATCATGCAGTGAAAGTCCATCCGATGCCGGAAGAAGTCATCCGGGTATTTGATCCCGGCAGGCTGGCTTTCTTCAATATCAATACTCCCGATGATCTACGTGTAGCCAATTCCAGATTAGCCTCTACAGATAAGTAAGACCGGTGATCAGAGATCAGTGATCAGATAACTGATTCCCATGATTTAATCTATTTTTTTACCTTCTCCAAAATGAACTATTACCTGAAAATTCCGACCTGAATCTTGTTCCTATGGGTGAAATATGTGCTAGGATAATCCAATCAAATTCATCTCGAACAAACAGGTTATCGCCATGGATCATCCACTGATTATTATCGGGGCAGGTGTGGCAGGTCTCACCGCCGGATGTTATGCCCAAATGAACGGGTATTCCACGACCATTCTCGAGATGGGAGATACACCTGGAGGATTGTGCACTTCCTGGAAAAGGCGGGGATATCTATTCGATGGAAGCGCAGCCGGATTGGCTGGAGCGGCGCCCGGCAGTCCCCTGTACCACTTGTGGGAAGAGATCGGGGTGGCAAAGTACTGTACCCTCCATTTCGGCGAGAACTTTGGTCATGTCCGACTGCCATCCGGCAGGGTGGTGACCATCTATTCCAATATCGACCGGTTGGAAGGACATTTGCTGGACCAGTTTCCCCATGAAGCAAGGTCCATTCGCCAATTTACAGAAGCTATCCGGTCAGTGTTGGCGCTGGATATCCCCTTCTCCAACGCTCAGGGTTGGAATGCCGTAAAAGAAGGAATTAGCACCTTCGTGGGTATGCTGCCCAGTGTTCCCGCCACGCTGAAATACAGTTCCCTCACCATCCGACAGTTCGCGGAAAAGTTCAAAGACCCAGACCTGAAGCTGGTCTTCTACAACATCGTCCATTTTGGCGGACCCGATGTACCAATTTTGACGATGCTCCTGCCCCTGGCGTATGCTCATCGCGGGATGGCTGGCATCCCACGAAAGGGCTGGCTTGATTTTGCGATGTCGGTCGAAAAGCGATACCTTGAATTAGGCGGCTCCGTCCAATATGGGAAGAAGGTGGAACGGTTGATCGTCGAGAATGGATCGGTGAAGGGTCTTCAGCTAGCAGATGGATCGCAGGTATTTGCGGACCGAGTCCTCTCTACAGTTGATGGACGATTTACACATTCACAGCTTCTGGGTGAAGGGTCAGCTCAAATCGAGAAAACGTTTCGACCTGAAGAATTATCTGATCAACCGGTTCAGGTGAATCTGGGGGTCGCAGAGGATTTTTCTATCGAGAATGGTGCCGTCACGTATATCCTGCCAGAGGCTCAATTCGCGGGCGGAAAACAACAAACCAAGATCACCATCCACAACAAATTCTACGATTCTGACGCAGCACCCGCAGGAAAAAGCGCCCTGACAGCCTTCCTTGATTCGGATTACACCTGGTGGAAAGATATCGCCGCGGACCCGGAAAATTACCGGATGGAAAAAGAACGCTGCGCGGAGGTTGTCCTTTCAGTGTTAGAGATGGGGCATCCCGGGATTCGGGAGAGGGTGGAAGTGGTGGATGTCTCGACCCCTCTCACCCGTGAACGTTATACCGGAAACTGGATGGGAGCCATGCAAGCCAGAAAACCGAACTCAAGTATGATCCGATCCTTATTGCAGGCAAGCCCCACTTATTCAGATCCGAAGATCGCAGGATTTCATATGGCAGGTCAATGGGTGGAATCCTGGGGTGGCATTACGACCGCTGCACAGTCTGGTCGCAAAGTAATCAAGGCGATGTGTAAAGTGGATGGGAAGATATTCTCTTCGACAAAAGCCTGAAGACAGGTGGATTCTATCTACTAACTAATACCTTGAGACCTTTATTCGGAGTCGGTGATATCCAGATTAAGCTTGTTCGTTCCATTCTTTAGGCGAACAGGCTTCACCGTTAACACAACTGCCGCAAGGATGAATCCACCGCCCACCAGCATGAACGATCTAACCGGCTCCCCCAGGATCAGGGATGCCAATACAACGGTCACCACCGGTTCAAGAGTGGAGAGCAGAGATGCGTCGGTTGGTCCGATGATCTTCATCCCGGCCAGGAATGTTGCAACCGGAATGATCGTAGCAATGACGACCAGCCCAGCCAGGACCAGCCATCCGGTATTTGACTCCGGCCATTGTGGACCGCGGATGGCAGTCAAACAACCGTATACCAACCCTGCCGACGCAAAGATGACGGTGGATGACTGGATGGCAGTTACCTTCTGCATTACACCTGTCCCGACGATAATATAGACCGCATAGATCGCTGCTGCGCCAATGGCCAGTAGAATACCGGTAAGCTGTCCTCCCTGCGGATTGGCGGTCAGAGCTGCTCCGATTGTAGCAAGAATGAGGGCGAATAATTTAATGGGTGTCAGTTTCGACTTAAGGAATATGATCGAAAGCAAGGTGACAAACATCGGATATAAGTAGAGCAGGAGAGCAACCAGACCGGTAGAAGCATACTGGATGGCACTCAGATAGCAAAAGGATTGCCCAACGTATCCGAGGCCTCCCATCCCGATCAATTGGAATAGGCTACGACCGCGCGGGAAGGGGATCTTCCGGATCGCCATCCATCCAAGCATAAGGATGGCGGCTGCACTAAAACGCAGGAACATCATTGTAGTCACGTCTAGACCGTCAGCGTAGGCGAATCGACCAAAGATCGGGAGCGCACCAAAGGCTGCCGCCGAGATTACGATCAATCCGATACCTACAACACGGTTCATACGGAGTATTTTACAGGAGAATTTCGAGAGGCTGGCATCGTTCTCCTGCTGGCATCCATTGAATAACATCATATACCATGGATTTACTTGAACCCGAATGGGATGGATAAGGCATTTTCTATCCGAACCCGGTTTATAATAATCCACCATACCTATGAATACTCTCCTCCATCCTTTCGATCAAGCCCGACTCGGTAAATTTCACCTCACCCTCATGCTGACGGCTGGATCCTGTTGGATCTGGGCTGCCTATGGAGTGACGATTGTCGGATTCATGCTGCCGTCTCTGCAAGCAGAATGGAAGGTTTCCTCCTCCGCGTTGGGATTCCTGGCAGGGATCGGAATGTTCGGAATGCTGGTGGGGTCCGTAATCGGAGGGACACTCTCAGACAGTTTTGGCCGACGCCGAATTTTGACCTGGATCATGTTGTACCTTGGAGGAATGTTCATTCTCTCGTCTGTTGCGCCAAATTACTCAATCCTCCTCCTGTTGCGGTTTTTCACTGGAATGGGATTGGGCGCTATTTTACCCACTTCCGGAACCCTTGTCTCCGAATTCAGTCCGGTAAAACAACGCGGTACGATGATGGTCTTACTGAATGGTTTCTGGGGTTTGGGGGGAACACTGGCAGCTTTAGTTGGATATTACCTGGTCTTGCGTTTCGGGTGGCGGCCGGCGATGCTGTTTGGTGGCCTGGCAAGTCTCGCGAGCCCGCTAGTGCATTATCTTTTGCCCGAATCCATCCGATACCTGCTGGGGAAAGGGAAGCTGGAACAGGCACAGCTCGAAGCTGGTCGAATTATGGCCACAATTCCGGCGCCAACCTCAATTCCATGGAAGGAAGAAGAGTATCCAGCACAGATACCTGCAAACAAGAAAAGTGGAATCTGGTCCGCAACGTATTTCCGCATCACAGCGGCTCTCTGGACTCTTTGGATAGCATTAAATTTTCTCTATCAGGGCGTATTTATCTGGTTGCCAACTCTGCTGGCAGGCGCAGAAACCACATACAACCGGTCATTCCTATTGACGTTGTTCATAAGCCTGGGTCAGATCCCCGGGACCCTGCTGGTCGCATACCTCGCAGACCGGACCAGTCGGCGTAACCTAATCATATTTTCGCTGGGATTACTGGGCATATGCACGGTTATATTCGGTAATATTTCCACCACTTCATGGGTTTTACTCGTTGGATTTTTACTGATGGTCTTTAATGGAATGGCTTGGGGTCTCGCGCATCCATTTTCTTCTGAGTTGTATCCCACTTCGATACGCGGGACAGCCACCGGTTGGGCAACCGGCATCGGCCGCATGGGTGGGGTTGTGGCTCCATTAATTATTGGCTGGATCATTCAAATAGGGGGCGGACCAATGATCACGTTTTCGATTCTGGCAGCCGCGCCTGCAGTGGCGATGATAACCCTGGCTGGATTGAAACTGGAAACGACCGGACACTCCCTGGAAGAGATCAGCGGCGAATAGATCTATTTACGGCTCTGCTCCATCAGTGTCGTGTCATAACCATCGCTTTTGATCCGCGCGATCAGGATATCCTGCATTTCCTGGATAGAGGGAAGTTGTTCTAACGGGCATGGCGCAGTATGATTTAATATAGTTCCACTTCGCCAGGTGTTTTCAGGCGGATTATAGTCGACGTATTCCTGACAGATCACCATCCGAAAATTTCCAAATTCGTTATATAACGGTGTTCTCCCAGGAGTCTTGGGCTTATGCCATATAGTCCCATAGATGGGCCTAAATGGATCAGGATTTCCTTGAATTAAGGAGACACCTTCCATCCATTCTGGTTTATTTATACCCAGATAATCCAATATGGTCGGTCCGATATCCAGGTTGTTCGTATTGCTGGTGAGTCTGCCATGATATTCGCCCTCGGGAAACCAGAATATAAGTGGTATCTTATGGTTTGTTTCCCGGGTTCTAGGATGATCCGTATACAGGATCACAACTGTATTCTCCAATTGTCCGTTTTCAGTGAGTGAAGTAAATATCCCTTTCATATATCCATCAAAATCCCGGATGGAATCATCATAAAAATCAGCCATCCAATCGCCGGATTGAACAGATTGGCTGGAAAAGTAGTTGGAATCAGGTTCGTACTTCGGACCATGGGTTCCCAGTAAGTGCATGTGCGCGAAATAGGGTTGCTTTGATTCGGAAATTACCCTCATAAGTTCGGGAATCCGTTCTTGCTGGTCTTCTATGTTATTTGGTTCGAAAACCTGAGTGAAAGGATCGGGCATAACTCGGAAATAGGAAATATGCAGGAGGCGATCAGACGCTCGTTCAAGAAGGCTATCCAAAAGATATCGAGCCGGATCGGGTACATACCAACTAATTAATCGGGAAAACACACTCGTGTCCAGTGATGTTCCACTGGCTTTATGAAATCCACTTTTAATATTAAGGTTTAGAGCGTCTTCATAAGTAGAAAATGTGATCTCATAATTCTGATAACCTGAATCCATCAGGATACCAGGGAAGTGCTCATACGCGTCTTTTCCCTGGTATGTGTCTGGATATTTACTAACCTTCGTTCGGGTTGGCAGTTTTCCTGTGAAGATAGAGCCCACAGAACCAGCAGAATTATTTGCGTTTGAAAAATGATTCTCTGTGACTAAAGCTTTTTCCACTATCGAAGATAGAAAGGGTGTTGTATCTCTTTCATATCCGTAAAATGAAAGATGGCTGGCATCCAATGCGTCCGTTCCCACCAAGATAATATTGGGAGTGCGGGTGGGGTTTCCGGTGCTGATAAAACGGGAGGATTCAGCTCGGGTGAAAAAACCAAGTATCACTGCTGCCGTGGATGATACAAAGAGAATGGAAGCGATCATCCGGATCGGCTGTTGGAGACGGTGATCGGATTTCAAGATGAAGATTTGCCGATACATTTGAGCATAAATTAATCCAAAAAGACATAGATACGCTCCACGCCAGATTCCTGTCGCCCTGATGATCCCATAATCAAAGACGGTGTATGTAAAATTGTCGATGATCAATAAGAAAGTGAGTGACAGAAAAAAAGCCGTGATCAGCAGGAGTATTACTTTTACTGATGAATTTACCCAGGTGTATGGCAACAATGAAATAACCCAGAGGAGCAAGAGTAAAGGGATGATTACAAGGAGAATTGTCCATTCCGCCTGAAGATAAACAAGGATCTTTTGCCAGATTGATAGAGTATCGAGAAAGGAAGGCTTTGTAACAAAAAAGATCCATTCCATCCCTACATAGAAGCAAATTGCTAAATAAGTGACCGGAATGATGCTAAGAGAACTTGATCGCTGGGTCGAATTCAATTGGGTCTGCGACATTGACTGCCTGGATATCCCTTTGACTTGGAATAGGATATTATTAAATTGCGTACCGATATTATCAGTTAATTTTCATCTGAGCAACATCGCAAGGATAGGTGCGGAAATATGAATTGGATGAGATTATAGCCTAGCGAGTACTATCCACCCCGATCAAGCCAACCTGACATTGAATATCTATAATAGATCCTGGTTATTGTTGATTGTTCACACGGGACGACGATTTTCCGGGTAACGGTGAGCACCATCGCAGAGCGGTTTATTATCGGATTTTCCGCAGCTGCACAAAGTCACCCGATTACGAATTTCCATTGGTTTCCCATCCGACCGCTCGATTGGAATGTAACCAGTCACCCACAACGGGCCTTCGATTGGACCATCGGCAGTGATCTCGGTTGTCACCGCAATTTGGATCGGAAGATCGGGTTCAATATCGGGTTCTGATTGTGCCGTGCGATATACATACGATCCGGATGGACAACGTTCGATCATTGCGATCACATTGGAGCGTATTTCCACATCCTCTGTGTCTGGAACCATATCATCGACGGTCCTGAAACGATTCCCACAAAAACCTGAGCTCATACAAAGGCTGTTATCTCGCCTTACAAAAATATTCGTACCTTCTTCAATTTCAATTTGACGTTCGGTTGTTAAGCCCGTATCGGCGGATTCAGTTCCATCGAATCCATTTTCACAGTGCGTTCCATCGCAAAATGGTTTTTCTCTGGACTCACCGCATCTACACAGGGAATACTCATCTTCAACTGGGATGTCTGCATCTTTCTTCCAGGCAATGGGTTCGCCATACTCGGTAACGATTTGTGTTTTTGATACCAATGGAATACCATGATCCACCTTATATGGACCATCGATTTTAATTTTGATCTTTCCTGACTTAAGATTCGATTCGCTGCTCATCTAGACTCCTTCAACGATAAAAGGTACTTCCATTATTGTATCTACTTTCTCATGAGAGAACATCAAATACAATGTATAATTTCATCAAATCTTGGAGGATTCATGGAAATTACATGGTATGGACATTCCTGCTTCCGGTTGACCGAACGTGGAATTGCGACAGTGGTCACCGATCCGTTTGATTCAAATATCGCTGGCTATGAGCCATTAAAATTGAAGGCGGAAATTTGCACAGTCAGTCACGACTCTGCTGGACACAATTTTGTGTCTGCCGTGAAGGGGGAACCGCGGGTAATCACAGGCGCTGGCGAATATGAAATTGGTGGGGTATTCATCACTGGCATACAAACGGATGGCGCGGGGAAGAAGAAGGATGGGGAGATCCGCAACACCCTTTATGTGTTCGATTACTTTGGACTAACCGTTGCGCATTTGGGTGATATGTCCCGAGTTCCCTCCCAAACGGAAGTGGAAGCCCTGGGTCCGGTACACATCGCTTTGGTGCCTGTGGGTGGCGGTGGAAGTTTGAATGCAGCGAAAGCGGCTGAAGTGATCAGTCTGTTGGAACCAAATATAGTGATTCCCATGCATTATTCAACCTATCACAGCAAACCTGAAAACCTGGAGCCATTAAACAAATTCACCAAAGAGATGGGCTTATCCACGATTGAAAATCTGCCATCCCTAAAAGTGACGCTCTCATCCCTGCCGGATGAGACTCACGTGTACACACTGGAGTATGAGCATGCCAGAAACGGGACAGCCTAAATCAGCGAAACTGATCATGACCTGGGATATCACTCCCAACCGTGAACAGGAATACTTTGAATTCGTCGTTCGGGATTTTATTCCAGGTATACAGACTCTTGGCTTTGAAATCCAGGAAGCCTGGGCAACCGCCTATGGAGAACGACCTCAAATACAGGTTGGCGCAACAATGCCTTCCGCTAGAAGATATCCGGTTAGCTATGAGTACCAATGAATGGATCAATCTCCATCAGCAATTAATGGACGTCGTTCTTCATTACGAGGAAAAAATCGTACCTGCGCAATCCCGATTTCAATTTTAAACATCCATGCACAACGAAATTGCCGCACGGCTGCTCGATTGGTATGCCGTTCACGCCCGTGATCTTCCCTGGCGAACATCACGAGATCCGTACGAGATTTGGGTCGCTGAGATCATGTTGCAGCAAACCCGGGTCGATACAGTCCTTCCCTATTTTGACCGCTGGATGAAACGATTTCCAAGCATATCCAACCTTGCCGAGAGCAGCCAGCAGGATGTTTTAACCGTCTGGGAGGGATTAGGTTATTACAGCCGGGCAAGGAACTTTCATCATGCCGCGCAGATCGTAATGCGGAACTTTGGCGGTAGGATACCTCAGGATCCAGATGTTCTTCTCACATTACCCGGGATAGGAAGAGCAGGTGCAGCGGATATCGCTTCGATCGCATACGGAAAAGATATCGGTACCGTCGAGGGCAACATCCGCAGGATAGTTGCCCGGTTACAGGACCTGACAACCGTTTTGGGAACCAGGAAATTTGAATCACAGGTCCAGGCATTTATTGATGCCAACCTCCCGGCTGGGAAAGCGGGAGATTACAACCAGGCATGGATGGACCTGGGGGCATCCATTTGCACACCGGATAATCCGGATTGCAAGGCTTGTCCTCTCAGCTACGATTGCATTTCCCGGAAGAATGGCATCCAGGCATTGCGTCCCGTCAGGCAGGCGAAAAATGCACTTCCTGAAATTGTTGTGACAGCCGGAATTCTTTTCGATGACCGGAGAGAAAAAGTCCTGATCGCAAGGCGACCGCAAAAAGGATTACTGGGAGGTTTATGGGAATTTCCGGGTGGTAAGTTGGAAGATGATGAGACTTTGGAAGGCTGTCTTGCCCGGGAATGGATGGAAGAATTGGGCATCGACATTCAGGTTGGACATCAGCAGGGGAAATACAAGCATGCTTATTCGCATTTCAAAGTGATCTTGTACGCATTTTTTTGTTTTTATCCGACGAATACACCGCCGGTTAGGATTGAATCTGTTCACGCCTGGGTAAATATTGGCGAATTGGATAAATATCCGATGGGTAAGATAGACAGGATGATTTCCCGCGACCTGAGCAAAGCTATTACCACCTGCTAAAAGTTACCTTCAAGGATCCGGTAAAATTCAGGTGGAATGATTTCTGCAATTTAATGACAATGGAAGATTATCAGGAAGCTCGTGAAAAGATGGTTACCTGGCAAATCGAACGCCGGGGTGTTTTCGATGAGCGAGTACTCGAAGCAATGCGGTCTGTCCCTCGTCACCGCTTCGTGCCGACCAGATCAGTGGCTGAAGCCTATTCAGACTATCCACTCCCAATTGGATATGACCAAACAATCTCGCAGCCATATATCGTTGCGCTTATGTCCTCCCTGTTGGAACTAAAACCCGATGCCAAGGTATTAGAGATTGGGACCGGGTCTGGTTATCAGGCAGCAATACTGAGCAAGTTGGCAGGACAGGTCGTCAGTCTGGAAATCATCCCTGAATTGGCGGAGCAAGCCCGGCATACACTGGCGGAATGCGACATTATGAATGTCGAAATTCATAGCCGGGATGGTTCTGGAGGCTACCCTGATTGCGCACCTTACGATGGAATCCTGGTTGCAGCCTGCGCTCCGAGTGTGCCCGGGGTAATACTGGACCAACTGCGAGCAGGTGGAAGATTGGTTATACCGGTCGGAGATCGCTGGCAGCAACTATTACAGATCTGGACGAAATCTTTAACAGGCGAAATCTCTGAAACAGATCATATCCCGGTTGCGTTTGTACCCCTTAGGGGTGAGTGGGGATTTAAATCATAAGAGGTGGAGACGAAATTCCGTCTCCACCTCTCCTCTTTATAATTTATTACGATTTTCCGATGTTGATAAAAACGACCGGTCGCCTTCTGGTTTCAGAATAGATGTGAGATTGAGCGATATTTCTCAACTCATTCCGGTCTTTTCCACCGGATCTTTTAATGGCATCTGTAACGCGCTTCTTTAAGCCAACCTGGAAATCACCGTTCTCTGACAGAGAAATAAAACCGTGGGTAATGATTTCAGGCTCACCAAGAATGTCATTTGTAAATCGATCCAAATTCACATGGATTAGGACCATTCCATCCTGCGCCAATTGTTCCCGTTCATGCATAATGTCGTGATTTACATCACCCACACCCGAACCATCCACGAATACATCACCGGCCGGTACACGACCATCCAATTTCATCCCGTTATCATTAATTTCGATAACCTGACCGTTTTCGATGACGCAGATATTCTCAGAAGGAACACCCACTTCCTGAGCCAGCTTTGAATGCTGTTTTAAATGACGCAATTCTCCGTGGATCGGGATAAAATATTTCGGCCTGACCAGATGGAGCAACAATTTCATTTCTTCCTGGCTGGCATGCCCTGACACATGTACGGATGCGATTTCTTCATAAATTACATTCGCGCCCCGTTCGAAAAGGCGGTTGATCATCCTGGAAATGGGTTCTTCGTTACCAGGGATCGGGTGGGAAGATAAGACGATGGTATCGCCTTCCTTGATATCGAATTGACGATTTGTCCCCATGGATAACCTGCCCAGTATAGAAGAAGGTTCTCCCTGGGATCCGGTGCACATAATGACCACGTCTTTGTCTTTCATCCCCAACGCTTGATCAATGGGCACCTGTACACCCTCTGGGATATCCAGATAACCTAATTTATCGGCCATCTTGGCGTTATCGACCATGGATGATCCGGCGAATGCCAGCTTACGGCCGAAATTCGCGGCAGCCGTTGCAACCTGATGCATGCGACTCACTAGAGAGGCGAACGAAACTACAATGATTCGATTGGGTGCTTCGCGGAAAACTCTATCAAAGGCAACATCCACCACTTTCTCTGAAGGTGTCCAACCGGGTCGTTCTGAATTCGTTGAATCAGCCAATAACGCCAATACACCTCGGGAGGCGAATTCCGCCAGCTTGGCGTAATCCGTTGGCCAGTTATCTACGGGAGTATGATCGAATTTATAATCACCCGAGTGAACGATCAATCCATAAGGGGTGGTGATGCCCAATCCGACAGCATCCGGGATGGAGTGGCAAACATGGAAGAATTCAACATCAAACGGTCCGATTGTAACCTTATCACCTGCGTGAACTGTATTTAATACAGTTCTCGATGCCAAACCATTTTTGCCGATCTTGACTTCAATTAACCCGCGGGTGAGTGGTGTCGCATAAATGGGGGCATTTATTTCCTGGAGAATGTGATGAATTGCCCCGGTGTGATCTTCGTGACCATGGGTAATGACGATTCCCCGAACCCATTCTTTTCTTTGGATAAGATATTCAATGTCAGGGATAATATAATCAATCCCCAACATGTCGCTGGATGGAAACATTAATCCTGTGTCTACAATGAGGATATTTTCCCCGTATTCGTAGACCATGAGGTTTTTGCCAACCTCTCCTAGCCCACCGAGGGGAATGATACGTAATGATTTTTTTGTCATCTAATACAACCTTTACTTCTTCAAAGCCCTGGTTACGACCAGAGCAAAAGTTTCAATAAAAAAATTCGGATGTGTCATCCGACTAAATGAATTTTATCATGAGGCTAGTTATGTGTCAAAATGTATGACAATTAAATGAGAATCAGGGTGAAATTTGGCTCAATTCCTGTGTTTGATTGTCCCCGACAGGTAGAGCGACAATAATTAAACGATGTGTGTTATTCCGTTTCGGCCAACAGGTGACCAATGTAAGTTGAACATCATCGGTTTTATTGATCCATTTGGCATTTTCCATACGGGTCTGTATGCTTGCTTCTCTCTCATTCAGGACCATCATTTGTGAGACTTTAAACCAGAATGATTTGTTGCCTGAATATACCGGATTAGATCACCCTCTTTAAGATAAACGAGATTGGCGAAGACCTTTCCGAACTCGTTATGATGACCATTCAGAACGGTGTTCCCTGAAATACCTAACGGTGCGGAGTGGTCATGCCAACCTACGGCAAACTCATCCGGAGCTGCCCATTGCTCGAACCATTGATCTTTTAGTTCTACTGATTTACTTGATGGCAATGATTACGGGTGCGTCCAGATGGATGGAATCAATGACGATCCTATCTGGAATATACGCACTCGCGAATTATCTGCTGCGGTTGAAGGGCGTTTTTGCTCGGATCTTGTATTTAAGCGTAACCAATTCCTGGCGTAAAACCGATTTCTTGGTAAAGGAGTCAGAATCGGGGGAGGATTGTTGATTTGGTTGAGTATACACATCTACATCCGATTTCGGCGGGGAGAGTGGTGCGTTGATATGTCGTTGAAATACATACTCCTGGATTTGTTCAGGAATGTTAAGAAATAAATTCAACCCGGCAACGCCAAGGAACAGGATGCCGGTTACAAATAACATGATAGGGGAGATGGATTTCAGCTTCATAATTAAATGCCATGGGAAGGGCGCTATGAAGTGCCCTCCCCATGAGTTGAATGAGGATTAATTAGTTTTCTTCTTATTCAGCTTTAAGGCTAATCCCTGGCTGGTAAAAGCAAGACCAAAGAAGATAAAACCGAGGTTGAGGAAAAAAGTAGAGAGAGACTGATTCGCAAATGGATTACCACTTACGTCAGAACCGGTCACCGGAATAAGCAATTCTGGTTCGACCATGGCTAATTCTGCCGGATCGGGTGTCAGTGTCCTTACTATGGTAGGAAGGCGAGTTGCCGTCGGATTGATCCGCAATGCTGTTGTTTGGGTGGAGCTGACAACTTGTGTTTTCGTGGGGGTCGATCCACCGACCGGCGTATTAGTTAGAGTGTTGCCACCGACCGGCGTATTGGTTGGAGTATTACCGCCGACTGGTGTATTGGTTGGCGTATTTCTGCTAACAGGGGTATTCGTTGATTTGGGGGTCACAGTCTGACCAACGATGGTGGTTGGCGTGGATGTGGGTTGTTGCTGAAGACATGGGCTGGTTGGGCTGGTAGTCAGACTCAAGTTTTCCTGCACCTCTCCATTATTCCAGCGGATGGTCATGGTGTGATATCCACCGGCAGTGAAGAAGCTGAGAGCGCTATTCGCAGGCACGGTTCCGTTCCCACTATCAAGGGCGAACAAAGCAATCTTTTTTAGACTGGCTAGCTTCGCTCCACCCAGATTTTGGACCACCGCGTTATTCAGTTCCCATTGGAAATCCACCGGGAAGCCATTTTCATTTGTAACAGTCCATTGCTGGGCTCCCTGAATACAAGCCCATGCAAGTTTCAAGTCCAGAAATGGAACATTTGTGGGTGTAAAGGTAGGGGTATTTGTCTGTGTCGCTGTGGGCGTATCTGTTGGTGTATTTGTCAGTGTCGCTGTGGGTGTATCAGTTGGAGTATTTGTCAATGTCGCGGTGGGCGTATCGGTTGCCGTTGATGTTGGGGTGTTCGTAGATAGATCAGTGGGAGTCGCGGTAGGTGTAGATGTGAGATTTGTAGACAATGTTGGCGTCGCACCACAGCTGTACATACCTTCGTATGCTCCCGGATTATGTAAGTTGACGGTTGAACCTCCCACGCTCACACTCGCTGAGGTGACGTTGTAATATCCGGATGGTTTGTTATCAGTATAATGCCAAACGTTTCCTGTATGCGCACCCGGAGCGATCGATCCATACGTATAGGATAAAGTCCCTGGAGTTACACCGTCTGGGACATTGAGAAGGACAAAATGGATCTCAACCGACCCATTATTCAAACAGACAATGTGGGAAAGGTTAAGTTTAAGTTCCTGCTCATTACCTTTCGTTGCTGTTGGTGTGAAAGTGAGTTCTGTTAATGGCGTTACTGTCGGAGTAAAGGAAGGTGCCACCTGGATGGTGGGTTCTTCTGTTGAGGTCGGAGTGCCGGTAACCGGGATGATCGTCTCAGTAGGAGGGACATTTGTGGAGGTTGCTGGTACTTCAGTTGCAGTTGATGGTACTTGAGTATTTGTGGATTCAGGATCAGATGGAGTTTTGGTAGGACGATCTGTTTTGGTAGCCTCAGGCTCCTTTGTATTGGTGGGTTCCTTGGTCGGTTTTGGCGTCTTTGTTCCTTTATCTTCATCATCATCACCATGATCACCACCAAAGGATTGGATGGATAACGAGGGTGAATCGCCATTGACCTCTTCCGTCGGACTTCCTACGCCAGGGTCTTGTGTTCCTTCCGACGAGGTCTGCCTAGTATTGGATGAGTTGAAGTATGCAGAAACAGGTTGATTGATCACCGACAGCATGGCTGCGGCGAGCATGGAAACCATTCCAAGTGTGTATCCCAGTCGTGCCAGTTTCTGGAAGACTTTGCCAGTATTTGTAAACATGTTGTCCTCCTCTAAAATAAGACAATTGCGATAATAATTATCATAATAATATCGGAAATACTGCTTACCGTCAACAAAATCTCCTCAGCTGTAGATACATTGCAGCTGAAAATTGATGAGAAAGCGATTAGGAAATCAAAAAAACTTACCCGGGAATATAAAGAACTTACCAGAAACTAACCCATAAACCGTCATAGGCACTTGATATGCACTGGACAAATTGTCCTCGGAAAGAACCTTGTCAGGAGGTCCAGATGACCTCAACCTACCCTGAACGATCAAAATAACCTTATCCGAAAATCTAGTAACCAAATTTAGGTCATGGATAGCCATCAGAATGGCGAGATGATCTTCGTGAGCCAGGCGGACTATCAATTCCATCAGGCTTAATTGATAAGCGATATCCAGGTGGGTGGTCGGTTCATCGAGTAACATGACCTTTGGCTGTTGGGCTATTGCCCGCGCAACCAACACCCTTTGTTGTTCTCCACCTGAAAGCTCACCTATGGGACGATCAGCGAGATCGATAGTGCCGGTCCGTTCCATCGCGGAAAGGACTATGTTTTCATCGTCTTTGGTCAGATGCCCTAACCATCCGATAAAAGGAGTCCTTCCCATTGTTACTATTTCCCGAACTGTGAAAGCAGGGGGAAGATTGCGCGCCTGTGGTATGACTGAAAGCAATCTAGCGCTCTCCTGTGGATGGAGCTTCAATAAATCATATCCGTTGATGAAAATGGAGCCGCTCTGCACAGGTAAAACGCCACTCGCTGCCCGAATCAGAGTTGATTTTCCAGCTCCATTCGGTCCGATTAATGCGGCTACCTCACCCGGATGGACCATTGCATCCATCCCGAACAAGATTTGTTTGCTTCCGTAGGATACGTTTATTTGGTGAATATTGAGGGTAAAATCGTCTGCCATCATTGTCACTACCAAAATGCTTGCTGTTTGGACCGTCGAAGAACCCACAGAAAAAATGGAGCGCCGACTAATGCCGTAATTATCCCGAGTGGTATTTCTTGCGGAGGAATCAATACCCTGGCAATTACATCAGTAATGAGTAATAGCGCGACTCCCATGATTGATGTGAGCGGGATAAGGTGCCGGTAATCGGATGTCCAGAGGATGCGGACAACATGCGGCACGATAAGACCGATGAATCCGATGATCCCGGTGAAGGCTACCGCAGCTGCAGCCGTCAATGACGAAGCCAGGATCACCAATGTTTTAATCCGGTCAACATCCAGCCCCATTTGTCGTGCCTGATCTTCGCCAAATTGCAGGACATTCAGCGGATACCCAAGCAAGATCAATCCTGTCAGACCAACGATCGCATAGGGCAACATCGCGACAACTGGTTCCCAGCCGGTTAACGCAGATCCACCCAACAGCCAAACGATAGCCCTCCTCAATTCACTTTGTGATTGGATCATCAAAAAGGATGTCAATGCAGTACAAAACGAACTGACTGTGACGCCGGCCAAAAGCAGATTTGTCGTTGGCACGGTCTTTCCGATCCTGGCCAGGGAATAAACCAAGAAGATGGTTAACAACCCAAATCCGAAAGCGGCAACTGGGATTGTGAGCATGCCGAATAACTTGACAGGCCAATGAATGCTCATGGCAATCACGGCGCCTAACCCTGCCCCTGATGCAACCCCGATCAAGTATGGATCAGCCAGTGGATTGCGAAATAAACCCTGATACGCTGCCCCGCTACCGGCGAGTGAGGCGCCGGTTAATCCAATTAAAACCATTCTGGGTAATCGCAGGTCAAAAAGGATCGTTCGGAACACGGATGAGACAGGCTGAACCGGAATCCCTAATTTTTCTCCCAACAAACGAAATAGATCAAGGGTTGGTATAGATACACTTCCTACTGCGAGGCTGAGCAGGATCGCAACGACAGCCAGTAGTGAAGGTGATCAGGTAAGGGTAAGTTCGGTTCTTCATGTTCCTATTGATCTCAACTATTGGCGGATAATCTCAGCAAGTTTTTCAAGTCCATCTATCATCCTGGGACCGGGACGGCTTACCAGGTTATCGTCGAATGGAAATACCTGATTGTTCTTAACCGCATCGATAGTATTCCATCCAGTCCTCTGTCCAATTTGTTCCGGAGTGATTCCATACGCTGCATCTCCGAGCAAGATAATTTTTGGATTCATCGCGATGATCGTCTCCTGACTCATCTGAACCCACCCTTCACCAGCATCGGAGCCGATATTTACTCCCCCCGCCAATGTCAGCAAATCGTCGAGGTAGGAACCTTTACCCGGAGTCCACGGTTTGGATGCATCGCTGCCATCCAACTCATAAAAAACTGAAACCGGCTTTTCTGGTTTTGGCATCTTTTTGACTGTATCGACTCTAATTTTCAATGAATCGATCAAAGCCTTGGCTTCATTTTCGTGACCGGTAAGCTGTCCGACTGTCAATAAAACCGAATATAGATCATCCATATTTTTCGGATTGGGCAGATAATACACCGTAAGCTTTAAGTCCTCCAGGGCTTTCACCTGTTCAGGAGTGTTAATCTGAGCCGCGAGGATCAGATCAGGCTGCAAAGCTGCGACCTGTTCCAGGTTGATCTTGCCCATTGAACCACCCACGCTGGGAATGTCCTTTACTTCTTCAGGAAAATCAGAAAATTCATCTCGGCCAACTACCTGTATCCCCGCACCAACCGCGAAAAGCATTTCTGAATTGGACGGAGATAAAGATACGATTTTTTGCGGAATATTTTCCAGCGTTACGGATCGACCCAGACCATCGGTAAAGGTTGACGTATTTTTCACAGGTAGTTCGGTTTGGGAACAGCCAGCGAGGAAGATAATGGAACTGACTACCAGCAGGACTGCAAGGATTCGTTGTGACAATGTTTTCATGAAAGTCTCCCAATGCTCAAAATGGTTAAACAAAAAAACCTGTCACGCGACAGGTCAGGTACTGGTAGGATTCACCTTAGGGTAAGCCTCCCACCTCCTTAACGCGAGAGCGTGGCGGATACAGATCAGGCGGGCGACCTGGCTTGGATAGATTTCATCCTTACAGTTGCGCGACAGCACCGGACTTCATGTTTCCATGTCACCGGCTTCGCCATTGAGCCTTCCCATCCGGGGGATAAGGCACCTGATCTGTCTATTCAGTTGTACATAGATTCTACAGCAATGACCTTGATGCGTCAATCCTGTTCAGGATGTAAACCATCGGTACCATCCGATTGAATCTCATCCCTCTTATTCTCTTCTGCCTTAATCGTAAAGTATCCCAGCATGGGCACAAAATAATACTCCAGCCAACCTTCCCGATATTTCTCCGTCTGTCCTTTCGGTATCTCCGACTGATTGAGCGTTAATAGTGTTCCATTTTCATTCGAGTTCCAGTACAATCTCAACCATGGACGAAGGATCAAGTGGGTGAAAATCAGTTGTCCGCCATGATTGGACGATTCGATGGGAGGGCTCCAATTTTAATAGGATACCAGAAATATAACCGTCCCAGGCAGAAAAATTTCCTCCCTGGCGCGGATCAATTTGCGCATTTCCACCCGTAAAATCCCGATGACCGATACTATCTATCCAGGCGGCATACACCTGTTCTGGCGGAACTGGAAGCTGAAGGGTCATGTGGAGAGATCGTGAATCTGTTTCGAGAGTCATAGTAATTTATCTTTCCATCTACTTTTTATTACACATCATCCGAAATAATTCAACTCGGTTTGATATTAACATCCATTAAGTTGGAAAACAACACCTGTGGTTTGAATTCGTTTGGTATTTCTAATAATCATGGCAATCTGAGGAAGAAACGTTTTCCCATGCCCGACGCTCACCGTTGCTTGACTGATTATATCGGTATATGATCCATCTCTTATTGGAACCGAGATTTCTCCCGAATTGGCTGATACATTGAAAACGCCCAATAATCCACCAGTTTCCGTAAAATACGAGGCAATAATGGCTGGCGAGCCGGCTGAAATAATGAACTGTCCTCTTTGGATGTAGACATTTTTCTTGATCATTGCTAAACGGGTCAAAAAATCCTGGAATGGATAATCATACCAATCGATTGGATCATGGTCAAAGAGGGAAGGCGTGTGGGTGGCTCCTGATTCCTGGCCTCCATATATGAGAAATGCTCCCTGATTGAATGCTTGAAAAGCTGTCCAGGCGAGAGCCTGGTTTGTGCTTGAAGCTAGAGACATGATCCGGGCCTGGTCATGGTTTTCAACAAAATGGATTTTACAAAACAGATTGGGCAAAATTGCATGCTGGAAACGGTACATCTCTACTAATCTGTCCACTGGTTCCTTTCCAATAACAACGGCTTGAAACAAGGGCCAGATATCGTAATCATAGGTAAGGTCAAATTCCTGATATAACTCAGCATCCGACAACGCAGTCAAACCTTTGCTTCGACGAGTTTCAATGAAGCTCGGATGGACTGATTCTGCCAGCCAAATTACCCTGGGATTTATTTGGGCAATTTCATTTTTAATCTCATGCCAAACCGAAAGCGGCACCAGCGACGCTACATCGCAACGAAAACCATCGACACCCATTTTTACCCAACGGGCAAGAGTATCTGTCAGGTAGCGTGTCAGTCCGCTATTCGGATGTTTCAAATGGATCACATCGGACCAATCTGATTCATTAATGGTGGGTTTTCTGTGCTTATCCAGATGAAAATATTCAGGATGTTTATTTATCAGGATCGAATCATGGCTGGTGTGGTTGAAAACGACATCCATCATCACCAACATCCCACGGGCATGGATCTCATGGATTAGGTGTTGAAAATCATTAATTGTTCCAAATTCTGGATTGATAGCTCTATAATCAGAAATCGAATATGGGCAGCCAAGCGTGCCTTTTTTATTTTCTTTTCCAATTGGATGGATTGGCATGAGCCAGATGAGATCCACCCCCATTGTTTTGATCCGATCCAGGTCATTTTCCACCGCCTGGAATGTTCCAACCTCAGAATGGTTTCGAACATAGATTTCGTAAAGGACCAAAGTATGAAATGGTTTTGATCCTTTGTAATCCATGGTAACCTCCCTCATCGGATGGCGGTTTTCTACCAAAAACTAATCTCAGTTTACTTGATTTTCATCAGATTCAGGAATTCCGTCACGATACCCGGGTCAAAATGAGAACCTGCATTGTCTTTGATGTATGCGATGGCTCGTTCTTCCCCCCATGATTTACGATAAGGACGATCAGAGGTTAGAGCGTCCCAGACATCGATCACAGAAAAAACTCTGGCAGCAAGGGGGATTTGGTCTTCTTTCAATCCGGATGGGTAGCCGCTCCCATCATATTTTTCGTGATGATAATGTGGAATATCAAGCGCCAAACTCAGGTATTCAATACTTCTCAACATTTCAAAGGCATAAACCGGGTGTTTCCGCATTATTTCCCATTCTTCCGGGGTTAGTGGACCTGGTTTTAGCAATATTTGGTCGGGTATGCCCATTTTACCAATATCATGAAGTAAAGCTCCCCGTCGAATATGAATTAATTCATCATCCAGTATTCCCACCCGACTGGCAAGTTCGAGGGTCATTTTCATAACCCGCTGAGAATGGCCTTCAGTGGCGCCATCACGCAGTTCCAGCGCATGAGCCCACCCTTCAATCGTGGCATCATAAGCCACAGTTAGATCCAGATTCACTCGCTGTAAATCCTGGAAGAGGGTGGCGTTATCCAAGGCAATAGCCGCCTGGCTGGTCATTGCTTCCAAAAAGTCCATCCACACCTGGTCTTTGGGGTGAGGTGAACGATTATATATTTCCAACACTCCTTTTACTGATCCTTTCGAGATCAATGGCGCGCCAATATAACTGACAAACGCTTCCGTCTCCAATACCGAAGGATCCAGGTGGATTTCGTGCTGATTCAGCAGATCTTCAATGACCAATTTACGGGTGCGAATCGCGTTCCAGGCAAAGCTGGTGCTTCCGATTGGATAGCTGATTCCCCGAAGATAAGGTGTACGAAAACCTCGGTCTGCCATATGATCCAAGGTTCGGGAAAATGGATTTAATAGCAGAATACGGCAGGCATCGACGTTAAGTTTTGACGATATTTGGTCGAGCAGAATATTCAGGGTCAAAGGTAGATCCATACTGGCATTAATAGCACCACCAACAGCCCTAAGGGCAGATAGATTTTCCAATTGTTGGCTCAACTTGCTTTCTGCTATTTGTTTCTCCTTCAGTTCCTGGTTCAATTCAGCAGTTTTCGAATCAACCTGCAATCGTAATGCACTGTTCCAGGTCAGGGCAACTCCAAAAATAAGGGTGACGGCGACTAGCGCCCAAAATATCACAATCCAAAATGATGAAGTGCCAAAGAAACCCTCATTTGAAAATCCGATCCATTTACGATAAATATCATCTTTCTCACGGGCAGAGATGGCTGTCAAGCCTTTTTCCATGATCGCAAGCAGTATGGGATCATCAGAGCGAACACCAATTGATAAAGAGTTACTCTTATCTGAGTCTCCGGCAACTCTGAGGTTAGTAAATCCCTGTTCCTGTAATATTGTGCTGGCGATAGCAAGGTTGACAATGGTCGCATCCGCTCTTTCAAAAGAAACATCCTGGAGAGCCTGAAGATCATTATCCACTTGTTTGATGGTGATATAGGGGAAATTCTTCCGGATGTATTCCTCATTGGCATACCCCTTGGTCATGGCAATCGTCCATCCCTCCATGTCCTTCAGCTCAAGGGTATTGAGGAATTCTTTCCGTGTGATAATTACATTAGGGATATCTAAAATTGGAGAAGTAAATAGTAAATACTCTTTCCGATCATCTGTTATTTGCGCGGCGGTTATCCCATCTATTTCCCGATTTCTCGCGGCATCCAGCACAGCCTGCCAGGTCGGGTAGCGGACAATATCAATATTGATCTTCAGTCGATCTTGAATTAATGTGAAATAATCAGCAATCATACCCTGATAATTTCCATTCACATCAAAGTACTCAATGGGTTTGAAAGAAGGATCGGGAGCAAAACGGAGCGAAGGATGATCTTGCAACCATGATCGTTCATTTTCTGTCAGAAATTCCTGACCATTATTGCCGAATAAACGGGTACCCATGAATCCGAGGATTATCAGGAGAAAGACAAATATCACCCAGGGAATCCAGCGATATTTCTCATAGAAAGACGCCAATCGTTTTATCCGCATAATCTATTAATCATACCCTAAGTAGGAATAGGGAGGTTAAGGGGACACCGTACTCATAGTATTTTGCTGACAGACTTCATTATTATCCCGTAAAGGTGGTTCGTTTCAAATAAAACCAGAGTAAATATTCACTTAGATTGGTAAGTTTCTTGCAATTTCCTTTAATAGATATTCCTTTGGGAGAATCGTATGAAAAAACTAACCATACTAAGTGTAATAATACTGATCCTGCTGAGTGGATGCCGGGTTATATCGGGAGACAGCCTGTTCAGCTCAAAATCCATCGCACCAAAAATTGTACCCGGTGTTACCCAGGTGGAGGGTGTGCTTGTAAACCTGCAGAAATCCCCACTGAAAGAGGTCGCAGTACATTTCGCCCAGGTTTATCGCGATAAGGGGAAGGCAGCTTTCCTCTATGATGCGGGAACCAGTCCTTCGGTCCTCACTGATAAGCAAGGTAAATTTAGCTTAGCCGAGTTGCCTGCTGGCGAATATGTAATGATCATCGGTGATCCAATGACCTCGTACCGGATTCTACCCGATGAGAAGGGTGAATCACGTGTGATCCTTGCCCAGGGCGGTCAGACACTTGACTTTGGTGAATTGGTGATCGATCAGTAAGATCCAATCAATTTCTACTAAGCGACTATAGAAGACTCCCGGTCGAGGTCAGGACGGGAGTCTTTATTTGTAAATTTGACACGTATTACTTACATTCCCATAAAGTATAATCATGGCTTATGGATTTTTTTACAAACCTTATCGTGGCCGTTGGACTTGCCATGGATGCCTTTGCCGTATCGCTCGGTGTGGGGACTTCCAGGCTAGCCGGCGATAAAAGGTCTATATTTCGGCTATCCTTTCATTTTGGACTGTTCCAGGGTTTGATGACTTTCCTAGGATGGTTGGCAGGCACAACGATATCTCGTTGGATTAGTGCCTTCGATCACTGGATTGCCCTGATTCTATTAGCAATGGTCGGCGTCAATATGATCCGGTCGGGGATTAATCCGAGTCAAAATCGTATTCCCAGAATCCATCCAAGGGTGGTTTCCTCGTTTTATTGTCAGTAGCCACCAGCATCGATGCAATGGCTGTTGGTTTGAGCCTTGCTTTGATCGATACCCCCATCCTCCAACCGGTTCTGACAATTGGCTTGGTTACTGCCGGGTTATCCTTGTTCGGATTAAGGATGGGAAACCAACTTGGAGAACGATTTGGCAAACGGATGGAGATTGTTGGTGGAGTGATCTTGATTGGGATCGGTCTGAGGATCCTTGTCACCCATATCTTTATATAAGACAAAACCCTCTTTTGCATGCAAAAGAGGGTTTTACCAGCTTGGATTGTGTTCTTATGGTGCCATCAAGATCGGGATGGCGTTGTACATTTCGCCAACAAGGGTTCCTTTAACCGGATTAGACATCACCCAGACGGTCGCCATTAAATTACTGCCAGCGGGTCCTTCGATCATAGCCGAGCCACCCGAGGTTCCATCAGTATAATAACCGAATTCAGCGCCAGCCGTACCGATTTTATTCGCAGACGATTCGACTTTAACCCCATTTGCTATCGCCGGTAATGCGTGAGTTCCTAACAATTTGCCATTCTTATCAAAATACTTTACTTTTACTGCACCACTGGCCAGATTGGCACCCAAGTTCATCACATAGATCGTGGTTCTCTGCTTTTGTCCAGTCGTGTAATAACTGGTGGAATAATTCGCAAATGGGACAGCCATTCGGTCTGACCCTACCGATTGACCTGAGAAGGTCGCAGACATACCCACATCTTTGGCGTGCCCAAACACGAGTATATCTGTCGCACTGCTTGTGACAACGGCATGCCCTGAATACCCTGTTGTTGTCCCACTGGGCAGACAGGCGTTATACCAGCCATATTTGGCCGGACCGAGTGTTAATGTACCTTTCTTGCCGGTATTATAGGTGATTGTCACTGTGGTTGATTGGGTTGGATCGGTGTTGTATACATAATAGGAAGTCGACATTCCGCCCAGGGCAGAGCAAAGTGCAATCGGCATAAATACTTTCTTGCCAACCTGCGAGAAACTATCATTGGCATAAACAGCATTGCCGTCCGGTGTCAAATTTAGCTGCATCCCGGCTATTTTCCCTATGGTTGTGGTGCCTGATCGAATTGCCTTAACATGGACCGCGCCACTAAAACCGGCTGGGATCTCGGTTACTTTCGTGAGATCAAAATAAGCTGCATTCCCAGCGCCAATATTGGATTTCGTCAATGTAATGGGAGTTGTTCCTCCCAAAAACTCGAGCGTCAGGTTGGCCGGTTTGTTATCGAGGTTTTGCACAGATAAAACCGTGGAGGTCGCTCCTTTGTATGCATGCAGGAACCAGATTTCCGCGCTTCCCTGGATAAATCCAGTGGCCATAGGTCTTGATTTGGCCGTACTTACAGATGGAATTTGCGTCATGGTTACGGCGAGTTGGACATCTGATTTGACCACTGCTGACCCGCGGAATCCGGCCGATGACCCGATACTGCCCATTGCTACTGTGGCACTCGCTCCAACCGGAAGGTCTGGGCGGGCAATACTGATGGGAGTTGATTGTCCCTCGGGATAGAATAGCAGGGTGACATGGGCTATAGAAGCACCGATGTTCTGATAGGTAATAGTAGTGGAGAATCCGACACTCCCTGTTTGCGCTGAAACCGGATTCGGCAAAAGAGCTAAAACAAACGCGAGGACCAAAGCCAGGCATTTTGTCTTCAAATTTTTCATCGTTCACTCCTCTTTGGCAGAAATCACCTGTCCAAGTAGAGTTGCCAGATATGTGCCAGAGATTACTATCACTTAATCCATTAATGTTGTATGATTTTAGTTAATTTTTACAGGAATCCCCCATAGTAAATGGCATAATAACAACCTGATACGTATGAATATAATGAAATTGGTTCAAAGGAAATAAATGTCTATCAGGCGAAAGTCATTCCTTATTGTTGCTGTAACGCTATTTTTCGCGATTGCGTTGTTGTTTATCACTACTTACATTATTCTTACCCGAAGTTATCAGGCAATTGAAGATAATATGGCAAGGGTGAGCGTTGAGCGAGTCCTACTTACACTCGATTCGACAACCACCTACTTAAAGAACACATCTGCCGATTGGGCATATTGGGATGATAGTTATCAATTTGTGCAGGATCAAAATTCTGAATACATAATTGATAATCTCTCGCTGAGCTCAATGCTTGCCCTCGATATATCCTTTATGGGTTTCCTGGATGTAAATGGAAACCTGATCCACTCGAACGCCTTCGATGTAGATCACGGAGAAGCGTTTAAGCTCACTACTCCACCTGACCAATGGATCAAACAATACCCGAATTTGTCCAATTGTTCGGTTCATCCGACCCAGGAATCCGGAATTCTGCGGCTTCCTGAAGGACCGATGATTATTGTTGCCACACCAATTTTCCCGAATGACTTGTCTGGTCCATGTATGGGCACTCTATTGATTGGACGACTTCTGGATCCAAATTTACTATCTGACCTATCCCGCCAAACAGATTCCAATGTAACCGTCCTTGGTTTTGATAGTGTTTTACCAGACCCCACTTTGAAAACCGTCCTAGCGGAATTGAATAACAACACATTTATCACCACCCGAATTCGAAACCAACAATTGGTCGATGGGTTCAGCTTACTGAAGGATCCATCAGATAAACCTGTCTATTTGCTGCAGGTCGATATCCCAAGGACGATATCCCAGCAGGGAAAATCCACTCTTTTCTATTTCTTCTGGGTATTAGCTGCTCTTGCTATCATCGTAACCATAACATTCTATTTTCTCATCAACCGAATCCTACTTACCCGAATCCGCAATCTTCATCTTGATTTATCGACCATTATCCAATCTCGAAATCCTGAAAATCGTCTTCCTATTGATAAAGGTAGGGATGAAATCTCCACCCTGGTCAAGTCCATAAATAGCACTTTGGATACGCTGGAAGAAGTTCAGGCAAGTTACAAAATTCTTGTGGAAAACCAGGAAGAAGGACTAGTAATTGTTGATGAAAAGGAAAATGTGTTGTTTTCCAATCCGGCTGCGAATAAATTTTTTGGTATTAAAGGTGGTTCCCTTGTTGGTCGAAATATCCTCTCCTTTTTGAGTTGGACAGATGCTGCCCGAGTGAGATCTGAAACCAGGGAAAGGACAACGGGTGTTAAAGGTCAATACGATATTAAAGTTGATCTGGAAGATGAACCAACCAGAATCTTACAAGTATCCGCAGCTCCCCGATTTGACCATCAGGGTAAATACATCGGATCTTACGCAGTGTTTCGAGATGTCACTGAAGTAAAAATTGCCAGAGAAGAACTGGAGACCAGCGAGCGAAAGTTCCGGAGTCTGGTCGAACAATCACGGCTTGGGATTTTCCTGCTTGATTCAGAAGGTCGAATCGCTGAATGGAATAAATCATTGGAATTATTAACGGCGATTAAAAAAGAAGATGTTTTGGGACGACCTTTCTACGAAATTCCATTTTGGATCACATCGGATGATAGGCGGTTGGAGTTGGTGAAAGACAAAATGCCGGCACTTCATAATTTTATTGTTAAAAACAAATCCCAAAAATATTTTGACAAAACAATTGAACTCAATTATCAGCTATCGCCTGAAAAACAGCTGGTAGCCGAGTTATCGCTTTTTCCAGTTCGCACTGACGGCAGTAATCAGATCGGCGGAATTATCAATGACATTACCGAGCAGAAGCGGATGGAAAAATTACAATTAGACCAGAGGGTATTCCTGGAGGCGTTGCGAGATACCTCGGAAGCCTTGAACAGTGACCTTGATTTTGAAAGTCTATTGGATCGGATACTGGTAAATGCAGATAAGGTTATTCCAAGCGACACGGGCATCATATTACTCCTCGAAGATGATATGTTGAAAATCGTTCGCAGCCGTGGATATGCTGAACGAGGATTTACCGATTCGACTGCCTTCGAATCATTTCCGATTTCCAATATGAAGAATATGCTCTGGATGAGAGAAACCGGAAAACCCATCGCGATTCCAGATACCTCCGCTTATGTTGGCTGGCAGGCTCTCCCAATTAATAAATGGGTAAAATCGTATATCGGGATGCCTTTACGGGTCAGGCAGCGAACCATTGGCTTCTTAAGCCTCTTCAGTGAGACACGTGGTTTCTACACCGAGGAACATGCGGAACGCCTGGTAGCTTTCGCGAGTCAGACTGCGACTGCCATTGAGAATGCCAGACTTTACTCTGAAGTCCAACAGAAAGCCGATACCGATGAATTGACTGGATTGCGGAACAGGCGAAGTTTATTTGAATTGGGCAGCAGAGAAGTGGAAAGAGCGATCCGTTTCAACCGACCATTGTCTGTCCTGATGATCGATCTGGATTATTTTAAGCAGGTCAATGATAATTTCGGTCATCCTGTAGGAGACAGATTGTTGGTCAAACTGGCTGAACAATTCCGCCACAAACTCAGAAATGTCGATTTAGTGGGAAGATATGGCGGTGATGAATTTATTGCTATTTTACCTGAGAACACAGTCCAGATTGCTCAGGAAATCGCACACCGGTTACTGTCAGCTATTGAAAGTGTATCCATCGAAACAGCTCAGGGAAAAGCCACGATCAGCGCAAGTATTGGTGTAGCCGAGTTGGACGAAGATGTGACAACGCTCCCCGCATTAATTGAGCAAGCTGACCGGGCTTTGTATAACGCCAAAGAATCTGGCCGTTCTCGCGTAGTCTGCTCAACTCCCGTTATTTAATCGAGTAAAAGTAATAAAAAGCTTCGAATCTATTGACAGATAGACTTTGGTGCTTATAATTATCGTTCAAGTACAGATTATGTTGACACCTCACCTCATTCTAAGCTCCGCGTGGATAATTATGGCTCTCATTATGTATATGATTAGCCCCAATTACCCATGGATGGCGAGTGTGAAGGTTAAATTGAAATCAAATTAATCCAATACACCGAAACAACACCGAAGCCACCCACATAGCAACAGGGGTGGTTTTTTTAATAACCTGATAGAATTAACCTTAACTCAACGGGAGGAGGTGGTTGTTTACGAAGATAACAGTTGTAGAAGTCGACTCATCGTTTTCAGTACAATCAACCAAACACGTAAAGAGGAGAAGTGAATATGAAGACCTTTAGAGCATTATTTATGCTATCTCTGGTAGTAGTTCTACTGGCGAGCTGTGCACCTGCCGCAACACCTGCACCTGCTGCTCCCGTTGAACCCGCAGCCCCAGCCGCTCCTGCCGCACCTGCAGCTCCCGCCGCACCGGCTGCACCTGCCGCACCGGCTGCACCTGCTGAACTCAAAGTAGCAATCCTGGCACCTCTCTCAGGTCCAGTCCCAACCTTTGGTGAAATGACCCGCGATGCCGCCCTTATGGCCATCGAAGAGTGGAATGCCAAGGGTGGTGTTAATGGCGCCACCATTGTTCCTTTCGTTGAAGATAGCCAATGCACCCCCGATCCAGCCGTTAACGCTGCAAATAAAGTGATCAGCCAAGATGGTGTTCACTATATCATCGGTGAAGTCTGCTCAAGCGCCTCAATTCCTGTATCAGAAATTGCGAACGCTGCCAAAGTCATCCAGATCAGCCCAACCTCCACCAACCCAAGCGTAACCGTGGATGGAAATGGTGTTACAAAAGCCTACATCTTCCGTGCCTGCTTTATCGATCCATTCCAGGGTCAGGTGGGCGCGAAATTCGCAATGGAAAAACTGGGAGCCAAGACTGCTTTCGTTATGTCTGACCAGGCGAATGACTACGTGAAAGGCCTTGCTGAATTCTTCACCAAGTCCTTCACTGAAGGTGGCGGAACGATCGTTGGCGCAGAATCTTACACAGGCAACGACACTGATTTCTCAGCCGTTCTCTCCAAGATCGCTGATGCCAAGCCCGATGTTGTTTACCTCCCCGACTATTACAATGTAGTCAACCTGGTAACCAAACAGGCCAAGGAAAAAGGCATCACCGCACCGTTCATCGGTGGTGATGGCTGGGATTCAGCCGACCTCGATAAGGTAGCTGCCGCTGGTGGATACTTCACCAACCACTACTCACCAGACGATCCCCGCGCGGAAGTACAAGATTTCCGAGCTGCTTTCGAAAAGAAATACTCCAAGACCCCAGACGCTTTGGCTGCTTTAGCATATGACGCAACCAACCTTCTGCTCTCGGGCATTGCTGCCGCCGGTGCTGATGATACTGACAAAGTACGTGTAGCTCTTGAAGGTATCACCTTCAGTGGCGTATCCGGAACGATTACCTTCGATAAACAACACAATCCTGTGAAATCTGCAACAATCCTTGCAGTGACTGCAGATGGTGTTAAATTTGAAACGGTCGTCAATCCGTAAACACTGTTAGCCAAAAAGGGGGCAGGTAATCTTACTGCCCCCGTTTTTGTGATTTAAATACCAATGTACCCAAGGAGAGCTTAAGTATGCTTCCTGCAACCAGAACGCCCAAACCGCCCATAATCGTCTCGCCAAAATCCTTTTTGGCGTGGATAGGAAAAATTTTTCTGATTTTTCTTGGTGCCGCAGCTGCTTATGTATTAATTATCAATCTATTTGATAAACCACATCTGTTCGTTCAAAATGTGATCAATGGTTTACAACTGGGTTTTGTGTATGGTTTGATCGCGCTTGGCTATACCATGGTATATGGTATTGTAAAACTGATCAATTTCGCACATGGCGATGTTTTCATGGTCGGTGCGTTTGTTAGTTTCTTCGCGGTTGAAAAATTCCAATTACATCAATGGCCATTAAAACTCTTCCCCGCAATCGATCCGATGCTGGCGATGATTGTCGGTACAGTTACCACGATATTATTATCGATGGTGATTTGTGTTTTATTGGCTGTCACGATCGAACGGGTTGCTTATAAACCACTTCGTGATGCGCCGAGGATTGCAGCTCTGATTACTGCGATCGGGGTATCCTTTTTCCTGGAATATTTTGGACTTTTAAATTTCGTTTTTTCCGCACGTTTCATACCATATACTCGTCCTTTTGAAGTTGTAACCTGGTATATCAAGGATGGAGTTCATCTATTGGAATCTGGAACTGCCCTTCCTGATGGCGCAGTCACATTCAGCAATATTCTTGTTATCATCATCATCGCAACCATCCTGGTTCAAGTTTTTCTACAGTACCTGGTAAGGCGAACCAAGATCGGCATTGCAATGCGGGCAACTTCATTCGATAAACCCACCTCCCGTTTGATGGGTATTCAGGTAGATCAGGTTATTTCATTCACCTTTGCGATTGGAGCCGCTTTCGCTGCGCTGGGTGGAGTTCTTTATGCGATCGCCTACCCTTCGATCAAGACATTGATGGGTGTATATCCGGGTTTGAAAGCGTTTGTTGCAGCGGTACTTGGAGGTATTGGAAGTATTCCCGGCGCATTTGTTGGGGCGCTCATTATGGGACAGGCTGAATCCATGACCTCTTCGTACATTTCTACACCAATGCGTGATGCAATAGCTTTTTCAATCCTTATCCTGGTTCTCCTGATCCGTCCTACCGGTATCTTTGGTGAGCCAGAAAATGAGAAAGCTTAAGAGAGATACCTATGGACATCACTAGTATGATCTTTTCTTTAGTCAAAATTGTCGCCGTAATTGCATACCTTTACGGACTGTTCTGGGTATTGGGATTGAATGTCAAGCCGGTGAAGATCGCTGGCAGAGAGGTGAACCTGAGTATCCTGGTTAAATGCGTTGGTGCTATCATCGCCTTTGGTGTGATCCAATTGGCTCTAACCGGTGTCTTTGGGTTTACCCTGCTTAATAACTTCGACAGTGGTTTGTTATACCAGGCGTGTACTATGGCCATGGTTGCCCTTGGATTGAACCTGATCTATGGTTTCAATGGGCAGTTCAGCCTTGGGCAGTGGGGATTTTACGGTATTGGCGCATACGCCGCGGCTGATATCACTTACCGCTGGGTGAACGGTGATTTAAGCGGTTTGCTGGTATTAGGTTTGGGCGTTATTCTCGGCGGACTAACAATCTGGGGGATCAATCGATTTCTCAGTAACCTGCGCCGAATGCCAGTCCTTTCTTCCTTTGCTCTCTACTTAATCGGTGTGATTATTGCTGGTGCGGTGGCATTCTTTATTGGCAGTTCAATTGCGCCAAGTATAAATCCCATGCTGGGTACTAACCTGTTGCCTGGACCTTTGGCACAAGGTCTATCTCTGCAGATCGTGTTTTTCCTGGCTGTAATTTTCGCCGGATTGTTCGCTGCAGAGGTAAGCTTCCTCTTCGGTTTGCCAGTCCTTTCACTTGGTTCCGATTACTTTGGGATCGCAACACTCGGCTTTTCCATCGTCATATATACCCTGATGGTCAACTCAGACACCATCCTGCCATTCCCTGAGATGAAGGGAGGGAGAGGTATGATCGGAATACCCAAACTGACAACCTGGTTTTGGGCATTCTCATTCCTGCTGTTGATCATCATCGTCATGCGTAATTTGCTCAAATCTTCCACTGGACGATCAATCTTATCTGTACGCGAAGACGAAACCGCAGCAAGATCCATGGGAATTGACGTTGCAGGTACTAAGCTAATGTCCTTTGTAATAGGCAGCCTCTTCGCGGGTCTTGGCGGAGCTGTTTACGCCCACTACATCGGTTTCCTCAGTCCAAAAGCCTTCGACTTTTTGGTGGGATTCAACCCATTGATCATTGTCGTTTTCGGCGGATTGGGTAGTATGACTGGAACGGTTACTGCTTCTTTCGGATGGATATTCTTCCTGGAAGGCATGTTACGAGAAGTTCTTGGCAAGATCAGCCCTGAAGCGCCATCATGGAGGTATGTGTTGTACCCGCTCACGCTCCTTCTGCTTATGCTCATTCGCCCTCAGGGATTACTGGGAAAGGTCGAATGGGGATTCCTGAAGAGTGTGGTTGTTCCTGTCCGGAAGGCGAAAGAACAAACAGGAGAAAAAGCAGCATGAATACACCTACTGAAAACTCCACTCCTGTTTTGCAGGTCGAAAACCTGACAAAAAACTTTGGTGGTTTGCGTGCGGTAAATGATTTTAATCTGACCATCAATGATGGTGATCTCGCAGGTTTGATTGGTCCGAATGGCGCTGGTAAAACCACGGTATTTAACCAGATCACCGGTATCTACCTGCCCACGAAAGGCAGTATCAAATTCTATGGGATCAACCTGGTAGGGTTTGAACCGCATGAGATCACACGCACCGGAATCGGTAGAACATTCCAGAATATTCGTTTGTTCTCGAATCTATCGGTTTTGGACAATGTTCGGATCGCATTCCATCCGACTTCTAATTACAGCATGTTTGATAGCATCGTTTCTAATAGCCGATTCACTCAAAGGGAAAGCGAAATTACCGAGAAATCACAAGAATTATTGGAAGTGATGAAGCTTTCCCGGTTACAAAATGAGATTGCTAAAAATCTTCCGTATGGTGAGCAGCGCAGAGTGGAGATCGCCCGCGCACTGGCATGTCAGCCTCGGCTTCTCTTACTAGATGAACCAGCTGCCGGTATGAATCCGAAGGAAATCAACCAGTTAATGGATTTGATCCACTTTGTTCGAGAAAAGTTCAAACTGACCATCCTTCTCATCGAGCATCAAATGCGCGTAGTCATGGGAATTTGTGAACATATTACGGTAATGGATTTCGGTGAAGTCATTGCTCGCGGATCCCCCAGGGAAATTCAAGATAACCCGAAAGTCATTGAAGCTTATCTAGGGAAGGGAGCCAAGCATGTATCTTGAAGTAAATGACCTGAATGTGTACTATGGCGCTATTCACGCGCTTCAAGGCGTCTCTTTCGAGATGAAAGAGGGCGAGATCGTTACACTCATCGGTGCGAATGGAGCTGGAAAATCCACTACTTTGCGTGCATTGTCGGGATTAATTCGTCCCCGGAGTGGATCAATTCACTTTAAGGGTGAAGATATCACCCTTACTGCTGCTGAAAAGATCGTGCGCAGTGGCATTAGCCACGTACCCGAGGGAAGAAAGATCTTTGCACCACTCACAGTGCGGGAAAATCTGGAAATGGGCGCTTATATTCTCAATGATAAGGCCGAGATCAACCGAATGATGGAAAGGGTATTTCGGAGCTTCCCACGTCTAAAAGAACGAATCAATCAGCTTGGGGGCACACTTTCTGGTGGCGAACAGCAGATGTTGGCAACCGGTCGCGGTTTGATGAATAAGCCTTCCCTGATCTTGTTAGATGAACCTTCAATGGGCTTGAGTCCGATCATGGTTGAGGAAATATTCAGGATCATTGAGGAAATTAACAAGGAAGGAACCACCATCCTGCTGGTGGAGCAGAACGCGCAAATGGCCCTTTCTATTGCCCACCGTGCCTATGTATTGGAAACTGGAAGGATCGTCCTTTCTGGTAAGGCAAGTGAAATCGCTGAGAATCCAATGGTCAAAGCGGCTTATCTGGGTGTTTAATTCGGTGGATAAGCGTAGCGGTCAAATCAAATTGGATTTCCATCTCTAATACATCACGAAAGATAGAATATATGAAACAATCCAGTTTTACCCAACCAATTGTCATAAAAACAATCCTGATTCTTGGATTGGTGCCAATTCTCCTCTTTCCCGCTTCCACGTATGATATCAAGTCACAAGAATGGTGGCTTCCATTAATTCTGGTAGTTCTTGCTCTCGTCGGGATAGTCGAGTTATTGCGGAAATCATCCGCGCCGTGGCCGATTTACCTGGTTGCTTTTGCACAAGGCTTTAATATTATCAGCCGTTTACTCATGTTTATGCCGAATTCCACGTTGGAATTGAATGGCGTACAGGCTGTTAATAGTGCCTACCTTGTGATGACAGTCATCTCCATGATTATTTCCGGTTTGATTCTTTGGTATATTGAATTACCGGAAGTGAAACAAAAGCTGGCTCAATAGAGGTTTAGGAATTGTATTTTTAAAACGAGCGGCTCAAACCGCTCGTTTTGTTTATGAACATACTGAATCATAAGTTTGTATATGGAATCATCCATTTATTGGTTGCAACTGTATCCTGATATAGAATTACTACATAAGGAGATATGTGATGGTCGGTGAGACTAAAATGGAAATGCTGGTTTTTTCTGCCACTTTGACCCGTGAACCAGATAGCTCTGCCACCTTTATCGCCATTCCATTTAATATCCTTGAAGTGTGGGGAACGCGAGCTCGAGTTGCAGTGAGAGGCACGATCAATGGACACACAATCCGTTCAAGTATTGCGCCATACGGTGGCGTCCATTACTTGGGAATAAACCGGAATTTAAGAGACGCCATTGGTGTAAAGGCAGGAGAGATCGTGCAGGTGGAGTTGGTACAGGATCTTGAACCGCGTGTTGTTGATGTGCCTCCTGACTTTCAGTCTGCTTTGGATTCGCATCCCGCAGCCAGAATAAGGTGGCAAAAGCTCTCATTCACTCATCAAAGAGAATATATCGAAGCGATAGAAGACGCAAAAAAGCCGGAAACCAGAGCGAAACGGATTGCAACATCGATCGATCAGTTACTTGGAAAGCACTAATGTTTGGTTTGTGGAGGATCTCGTGCCAGATATAATTCAATTAGCCGCATTATTCCCTGTCAATATGGAAACTGTATATGACGCCTGGTTGGATCCAGTAGAACATGCCGGTTTCACCAATTCTCCTGCGCAATCCGACCCGAAAGTGGGGGGTAAATTCACAGCCTGGGAAGGGTATATTTATGGGACGTATGCCCTCTTGGAGCCGAAATTCCATATCGTGATGCGTTGGCGTACAACCGATTTTGATCCTGAAGATGAAGATTCAATTCTGGATATTCTCATCCTGCCAGAGGCGGAGGGTTGCCGGATGGTTCTGACGCATTCCCATCTTCCTGAAGGACGAGAGGATGAGTTTGAAGAGGGCTGGGAAGATTATTATCTCGCCCCGATGCAAGGATATTTCCAGGGGAAGGCTGGATTAATCTAATGGATGATGGAGACTCCAGCAGGAATAATGTGGAAAACCCGTTCCTGGCAGTATCCGACCAGGGGAAGAACCACTGGTATCGTTATTTGCTCTCATTTTTCCTCATCATTTTCCTTTGGCAGATCATTGGAGCCATGCCCTATGCTGTTGTCTATATCCTTGAAAGAACCAACAATCTTTACCTGAGCTACCTGACACAGAGTTTTTCATTTCTATGCTTTTTACTGGCTATATTCCTCGCGATCCGGTATATCCACAAACGGCCGCTGCTTACAATAATGACTCCTCAGCGAAAATTGGATTGGAGAAAAATTTGGCTGCCTGGGTTGCTCTGGTTCTTTCTGTCAATCTGGGTAACCCTGGGAGATGTTCTTCTGCACCCAGGTACTTACAAGCTGGCGTTTGATCTCAGGCAATGGCTCCCATTCGCCTTGACCGCATTACTCCTAACCCCCATCCAGACGACTGCGGAAGAATGGATGTTCCGGGGTTACCTCTTACAGGGATTGGGAAGGATCACCCGAAATAAAACCGTCCTGATTGTGGTATCAGGAATTCTTTTTGCTGTTCCCCATTTTTTAAATCCTGAAATGCAGATCGACTTTATGTTGTTAGCCTTTTACTATTTCTCTTTCGGGGCATTCTTGACCTGGATGACTCTACGTTACCAATCATTGGAACTTGCATTGGGGGTTCACGCAGCGAATAATCTTTTCGCAGTAATAGTAGCCAATTATGAAGGTTCCGCATTACCTTCGCCGGCCATTTTTATGGCCAATGGCCTGGATCCAATATATTCCCTCTTAAGCTTTCTGGCAGCGGCGATCATTTTTATTCTCCTGATTCAACGATGGATAACCGCTCAAGTGCAAACTAACGATGTAAATTCAGAAACACCCTGATTCTCCACGGGAGGAAATCATGGAATCAATTTGGAATAATCTTTTCGTTATATCAATCCCCATTCTCGAAAAAATCATCCGACCAATCGCGGTATACCTCTTCTTAATTATCGGGTTGCGACTAGCCGGTAAACGGGAATTGGCCCAATTAAATCCGTTTGATCTGGTGGTGTTATTGACCATATCGAATACGGTGCAAAATGCGATCATCGGGAATGACACTTCCCTGTTGGGTGGGTTGATCGGTGGGGCGACCTTACTCCTGGTTAACTGGCTCGTCGTTAGAGCGATCCACCGGAATAAGAATGCGGAGAATTTAATGGAAGGAAAGGAAACCCGTCTGATCGAAAAAGGTGTGGTTCAAAATGCTGTCCTTAAAAAGGAAGCAATCGATCTTAATGAGCTTTTAGTCGCAGCTCATAAAGCCGGAATCGAATCCCTCGATCAGGTGGATGAGGCGATTATGGAACCTGATGGCGGTATTTCCTTTATTTCAAAAGAGTTCGACCTGGAAACAAAACGGCATCAGGAATTGCTTACCCGAATCCAGGGATTGGAAGCGCAGATCCTGCGGCTTGAAAGTGCATTGCAAAAATAGGAAGTTATACAGTTTCAAGTGTTCCGCGTTTCCTTGCCTGTGTCTCAAACCAACGAAACAGAAAATATCCTGCCATCGAATATCCTACATCTCTTAGTAAAGTAAATTCGATGTAAATGCTTAACCTCTCTGGCTTTCATAGGACCTTCTTTTGTTTATGACGTCTCTTATAACAAGTCACTCTATAATTAGACAAAATACACAGAATGGAGTGAAGATGGATAACGATTGGATCGATGGATTACCCGGGATGATCTCGGTTTGCGATACCGAGGGGAAAATCCTGGTGATGAATAAAAAGATTGCGGATTACTTCGCATCATCTGGTGGAAAGAACCTCATCGGCTCCAGCATGTTCGACTGCCACGGTCCCGACTTCGGCGCGCAGGTCAGGAAGCTGTTGGAGGACAGAAAACTAGCGTCTATATGACAGAAGAGCAGGATGGTTCGCAGGAACTCGTGATCCATGCGCCGTGGTTCAAAGACGAGCAGTTTGCCGGGCTTGTGGAGATTTCAATCCCATTACAAGGTGATATCCGAAGAATCAAGCACCCGTAAGGCCATTCGTAAAGTAGACATCGACCGACTAATTCTAAATGAAGTCATAATCGAATGAGGTAAGGCTATGGAAATGTATTGCCAGGAATTTGGTAACCCCGCAAATCCGGCTATAGTATTCTTGCACGGCTCACCCCTGAGCGGCAGGATGTGGCAGCCGCAAATCGATAGACTGAATGAATATTATTGCATTGTTCCTGACCTGCCGGGTCATGCCCGCAGTGCCGAAATCCCCTTTTCCATGCCAGATACGCTGGACAGACTGGCTGAGCTTATCCATAAATTGGCGCCAGGCGGAAAAGCCCATTTGATAGGTTTGTCTTTCGGTGGTGTTGTTGCCCAGGCGATTGATGTTCCATTACCCGGAGTTGGTTGACCATGTTCTCCTGAGTGGCACATCCACACGCCTGAACCGCTGGTTGATCAATTTGCAGCGCTTGAATGAACCGGTCATGAAGATGCTATCACCGAAACAATTAGCTGAAATGGTGGCAAAACAGTTTGGTATTCCGCCTAAATACTTGCCTTCGATGTCAGCCGATTTTGAATCGTTCTCGGTGAAATCTTTTTCTACTGTTATGCAATGTTACGGAGAAATTGCGATGCCATCCATGACAAAATCGCCAACTTTGATTTGTGTTGGATCGCGCGAAACCGGAATCGCGAAATCCATGGCAAAACAATTGGAGAAAGGAATTCCGCATTCCAAACGGTTGGTCATCCACGGCGGAACCCATGTCTGGAATATGCAATTACCGGATTTGTTCTGTGAAGTGACTCGTTTATGGATTGAGGATAAGGATTTACCCTTAGGTGTATCTTTCGAATGAATGGGAAACCCACAATAATGAAGGCTTCCTGAATCCAGGAATTAAAGGTAAGAAATTCAGAGAAATGATGGAAATAGCCAATCCAAAGATCGTCTACCACTGGGCGGAGGCAACTGTTCCCCCACCGGATCACTACGAGATCGAAATCCAACTGCTCCCGTCAGGCGGGTCGATCAAATTCTGGCCGGACTATCCCGGTGGAGCAACTCCATCCTGGGAATCGTCGTTCACACCGAATGATCGAGATTTGGATCAATTGTTACATATAGTTCTAGCTCTCCATGATACAGAATGGCTCACCCATTCCCCTCCGCGCCTGGGAGGTGCCAGTGAATGGTTGGAGATCTTTGATGAGGACCTTATAATGGCAATTCCACCTGATCTTATCCAAGAACAAGCAGTCAGGATTTCCCTAGTTTATAAGCAAATCCGCGGATTGGTGCCTCCCAATATTTGGGAGGACTTTATGCAGTGTCGTAGATCGTACCAGCAAACCTCCGGGTATTAAGTCAATCCAGTTTTTAGCAATTTCGCCCTTGCCTGGATCAGCTCGGCGGTAATGCTGACGGCGATCTCTTCTGGTGATTCGGCATCAATAGGCAAACCGATTGGCGCATGAACTTTTTGCAAATCCACTCGAGAAAAACCTTCGGATACAAGGGCTCGGTAGATCGTCTCGCATTTACGCTTGCTGCCGATCATACCGATATAGACAGCATTGGAATGCAACGCTTGTTCCAGGACCACCTGATCATCCAGATGTCCGCGGGTGACAATGACGATATAACTCTGCGGATCGAGCGTGATCTGATTGAGACTATGGGCAAACGAATCGAGAACAATGACCTTATCAGCTCCAGGGAAACGCTCCTGGCTGGCATATTCCCGCCGATCATCCAGAACGACCGTGCGGAATCCAACCGGTACCGTAAGGGCGGCCAGTTTTTGAGAGACATGTCCACAACCAAAAATGTAGACCGTCCCATAATTACTCACCGGATCGATGGAATAACGGACCTCACCTTGAGTAATAAGTCTCGCCTCACGGATTTCGGATAGATCGATTTGGTTTTGACCGATCTTGAATGTAGGAAAGCTAGATTTTACTGTATCGGTTAAGCCCGTCTCAGTAGTAAGATCATTCGGATCGGCCCACTCACCACACCGGAAGGATTGTCCGTTGGCGGTGATGAGAGTGTGTGGTAGTCGCGCAATCTTTACCCCGGGCTGGGGAAGGAGGGTGATCCACCAGGCGTTTTTCCGCTCTTTCATGGATGTACTCATCGCTTCAAACGCAGGAATTAAGGATTGATCTTGCGGATCCAGGTATTCTAGCAACACTTCCTGGTTACCACCGCAGATCATATCGCTCGATGCGGCATCCTTCCCGGTCATCCGAAATTCTGTGACCATTGCCAGATGATCATAATGAAGTTGCAACCCCAACTCGATGGATTGGGCTTCCATTAATCCACCGCCGATTGTGCCTTCGATCGACCCGTCCGGAAATATGAGCATCTTTGCACCGGCGGTTCTGGGTGTCGAACCGTTCCGGGTAAGAATGGTCGCCAGAACTACAGGTGAATTTTGTTGCAAATGTTCAATAAGTATCTGAATGCTATTTGTCATCTTTTTCCTACTGTGGCGCCATAAACGATGAACTGATCCTTGCCATCAATTTGAAAGAGCTGGTTGATTCCCTGATCTGAGAACGAACCGATGGCACATACTCCACAACCGATCCCTTCCGCTGCCAGGTATAGATTCTGACAGGCATGTCCCGCGTCCATCAGTAGATACCGATATCCGCGGGTGCTGTATCGCCAGGTCATTCTCTCTGGTACCGCTTTCCACCAGAACGATACGGCACAATCCCGTACATGATGCTGATTCTTACAAGCTTCGCTTATTTTTGAAGGGAACTCACCATCCGATTGAAGAAATGCTAGCTTATGCTCGATCGCCAGGTAACGGTATAATCCCGGTTCCAGACCTTCAACAGTAGAGACGACCAAGTATGTTTCGAATGGATGGCGTGCGCCACCCGAAGGGACGGTTCTCATAGTGACCGGGCGGTCGGTTACATCTTTGACGCCCTGGGTGGTCCACAAAAGTAGCGACAGTTCCTGAAGTGAAAGCGGTGTCGGTTGGTATCTTCGGAGAGTTTTTCTGGTCTCGATCACATCCCAGAGGCTTACTGATGGAAGCTGGATCTCATGGACTCGCGGAAGGTCAATGATTCGAATGGATGGTTCCTGAGGTAGTTCAAGCGCTGGTTGAGGTAGACCTTTCTCCTCAGCAGTTTGTTCCATATACTCCTGTTCAGAATCATGCATAAAACGAATACCAGCAAATGTTGTCATAAATTCCTCCGAAGTTCGAGATAGTAGTATTGTACTCTTCCTATTTCAAAGGTATTCAATCTCAATTATAGACTTGGTGAGGTACTTCCTAATTTTGTCATATTACAGATTCTAATCTGATTATTTGGGTAAACTGAGACATATTTCCAGTATAATTAATCCAGCATTAATCTTTACCAGTATTAGAAATATCCAATCTCGGAGAATTGATCCATGACGCGAAAATATCTTCATTTCTTGCGCTTCGGGTTGCTGCTTGGGAGTGGTCTGATTCTTACCAGTCTTCTGCTTATGGGAACAAGACCTACCTCGGTAGTCAATGCTGAAGTGTCCGGAAGAAATCGTGCAGGCACTCTGACCCAATTGACCAACGCTGATTGCCTTGGTTGCCACGGCAAAGCCGGTTTGATTTCAAACATTGGCGGGACAGATGTCAGCATCACGGTTGACCCGGCACAATTTGGCGGTTCGGTCCATGGTGCGAATGGGATGTCTTGTACAGCGTGCCATACCGGTATCACTGAATTCCCACACCCAAAAGTGGATGCAGCATCGTATCCAGATTATATGAAGTCAGGTTCACAGGTATGCACGCAGTGTCATACCGAAGAATCCACGATGCTGAATGACAGTATCCATAAGCAAGCCCTGGACACCGGAAATCCCAACGCGCCAGTCTGCACAGATTGCCATAATCCACACACCCAGACCAGATTAAAAGACAAAGACACGAGTGTTCGGTTGGAAGAAGAAAGGGTGAATATACCCTTGACATGCGCGAAATGCCATAACGAGATCTTTAAAGAATACTCTGATTCCGTACACGGGGCTGGGTTACTAATCGATGGAAATACAGATTCACCGACCTGCACGGATTGTCACCAGGTCCATGATATTCAGAAAGTAGATAATGCTTTCAGACTGCGGTCTCCGCAGGAATGCGCGAAATGCCATACCGATCCAAAAATGATGACCAAATATGGGCTGTCAACTGCGGTAATGGATACCTATGTCTCCGATTTCCACGGTACGACCGTGACCATCTTCGACAAAACTGCTCCAGACCAGGAAACGAATACACCGGTCTGCGTGGATTGTCATGGTGTCCATAATATTGCCAGGACCGATGATCCTGTAAAAGGAATCCAAATTCAAGCGAATTTAATAAAGACCTGCCAAAAATGCCATCCGGATGCTGGCGACAATTTTTCCGCATCCTGGATGAGCCATTATATTCCAAGCCCAACCAAGGCTCCCCTCGTGTTTTACGTCGGACTCTTCTATAAAATTTTGATACCGACAGTAATTGGAGGAATGATCTTATATGTCATATCGGATATTATTCGAAGGCGAATGGACAAGCGTAAAGGAGCGAAAGTATCATGAGTGCTCAGAAAACTTACACTCGTTTTAACGTCGCCCAACGCATTGAACATTTGTTGTTGTTTCTATCGTTTACCTTACTGGGAATCACCGGGTTGATCCAAAAGTTTATTGGAGTGGATATTTCGCTCTGGTTAATTCAGGTGATGGGTGGCATCACAAGCGTACGGGTCATCCATCGGGTTGCTGCTGTGGTGTTCCTAGTGGAAACCATCTACCATCTGATCATCCTTGGATACAAAGTATTCGTCCAAAAAGCTGAGATGAGTATGCTGCCTGGGATTAAGGATGCCAGAGATGGTATCCAGGCATTGGGATACAATCTTGGTCTCTCGAAATCCCGTCCGAAAATGGGGCGTTACACCTTCGACGAGAAACTGGAATATTGGGCGATGATCTGGGGCGGTGTGATTATGGCGCTGACCGGATTCATGCTCTGGAATCCGATCATCACCTCTCGAATCCTACCCGGAGTATTCATCCCGGCTGCCAAAACCGCTCATGGAGCAGAGGCTATCCTGGCGGTTCTCGCCATCTTGATCTGGCATACCTATCATGTCCATTTTAAGATGTTCAATAAAAGCATGATCAATGGAAAGATGACCCAGCACCAAATGGAAGAAGAACATCCAGTGGAATTGGAAACCATTGATCTGGCAGAAGAAAAGCAGATCGATCCAAAAGAATTACGAAAACGAAAAATGATCTTCTTCCCGATCGCCACGATTTTGTCCGTTGCGATGTTGGTCGGGGTGTATTATTTTGTGACCGCCGAAACCACTTCGATAACTACGCTTCCACCCGCGGAACGGGTTCCGATAATCTCTACCATTGCGCCGACTGCTTTACCAACCAAAGAACCAACCCCAGTCCCAACGGAAGCACCTACCTCAACTCCCGCGCCTACCCAGGCTGTACCGGTTGCTACAACGCCAACAGAAGCGGTTGTACCCGTACTACCCTCGGTTACCTGGGTAGATCAGATTGCCCCCATGTTCCAGGCAAAATGTGCGATGTGCCATGGCTCTTCGGGTGGATTATCGGTCGCCGATTATGCTTCCGTTCTCAAAGGTGGCAATGCTGGTGCGGGGATCATTCCCGGGGACTTGTCTGGTTCGCGGATCTATTCCAGTCAAATAGCAGGTGGTCACCCTGGACAATTTACTCCCGAAGAACTCACGCTCCTCCAGCAATGGATTGAGAGCGGTGCCGTCGAAAAATGATCCTGATCTGGGGCGGTTTTTACCGCCCCACAATATTCCTTCATGAAGTTTGGTACAATTTCATATCAGCCCATCAACATTGGAGTTACCGTGGATATCTCTGGTAAATGGATGTTCATCACAGGGGGATCGAGTGGAATAGGTCTGGCTCTGGCCAGAATTTTCATATCAGAAGGTGCGAATGTTGCGATCCTTGCCAGGAGGAAGGAATTCCTGGATCTTGCCACGAAAGAATTATTAGCCCGAGTGATTGATTCTTCTCAACGGATACTACCGATTCAGGCAGATGTTTCTGACCTGGTAAGCCTATTACCTAAATTGGAAGATTTCGAGAGGGAGTATGGGGCACCCGATTATTTGATCAATTCAGCGGGGATCACCTACCCAGGCAAATTTCACACACTCTCATATGATACGATCCGCTCCTTGATCGATGTGAATTATCTTGGAACAGCATTTGTCACCCGCGCCTTTATTAATGGAATGCTCAAACGGGGCAGTGGCTATATTGTCAATATCTCATCGATGGCTGGGATCATCGGTACCTACGGTTATAGCGCGTATGGCGCAAGCAAATACGCCATTCGTGGATTTTCGGATGTCATCCGTGCCGAATACCGCTTACGCGGAATTAAAGTCTCGGTAGTCTTTCCTCCTGATACACAGACACCTCAATTGGAATTTGAGAAAGACTTAAAACCATCGATCACCCGCGAACTATCTGACACGGCCGGTGTTATGAAAGCAGATGAAGTTGCGCAGATCATCTGGAAAGATGTGCAGAGAAATCGATATACCATTCTGCCCGGATTTAATAGTTGGTTCTTATATACCTTGAGTTCCCTGCTTGGAGATCTGGCGTATCCGGTCATGGATTTTATGATAAACAACGCAATCCGAACCATTATCAAACGCAGGCGATAGCAATTATTCTTTTGAGGTGTAAACATGGATATCTTTCAACGCTGTTATGACTATCAAGATGTAAAAAATGCAAAGGCAACCGGCATCTATCCTTTTTTTATCCCATTGACTGAAAACGAAGGGACTGAAGCGTCTTTTCACGGCCATAAACTTATTATGTGCGGATCGAACAACTACCTGGGTTTGACAACTCATCCCAAAGTGAAGGAAGCCGCAATTGAAGCCATTAAGAGATATGGTACATCGTGTACTGGTTCCCGCTTCCTAAATGGAACCCTGGAATTGCATGAACAGTTGGAGCATGAATTGGCAGATTGGGTTGGAAAAGAAGCTGCTCTCTGTTTTTCAACCGGTATGCAAGTCAACCTGGGGACAATCAGCGCGCTGGTAAATCGAGGCGATTATATTATTTTGGATAAAGAAGACCATGCCAGCATTGTGGATGGTGCCCGTTTAGCCTATGGGAAATTGGAGAGATATATTCATAATGACATGGCTCATCTCGACCGTACTCTACAGATGATCCCGGAAAATGCGGGCAAATTGATAGTGGTGGATGGACTATTCAGTATGGAAGGTGATCTGGCACCGCTTCCAGAAATGTTACCGATAGCAAAAAAATATGGAGCCCGATTAATGGTCGATGATGCTCACGGAATGGGTGTTATGGGACACGGACATGGTACCTCCGCGCATTTTGGGGTTACGGACCAGGTTGACCTGATCATGTCAACATTTAGCAAGTCATTTGCATCGTTAGGCGGTTTTATTGCCGGAGACGATGACGTGATCGCGTATATCAAACACCATGCCCGGTCTCTCATCTTTTCCGCGAGCATTACGCCAGCCGCGGCTGCAGCTGCATTAGCTGCCTTGCATGTGATGCGAGACGAACCTGATCGGCCGGAGCGGGTTCTGCGAAACGCTGAGATGATGCGAAAAGGTTTTCGTGAGATGGGATTTAATATTGGTAATTCGGTTACTCCGGTTGTGCCGATAATCATTGGGGATAATGATCTCACATTTTTAATGTGGAAAACCCTGTTTGACGCTGGCGTCTTTGTAAACCCCGTCATCTCACCCGCGGTTCAACCAGGTAATCAGCTTCTTCGAACTAGTTATATGGCCACTCACACCGAAGAGCAGCTTAATGAAGTTCTCAATATCTTCGGCTATGTTGGGAAAAAACTAGGGGTCATCTAAGAGTAATTTCGAGAAAGACCAGACAAATCATGTCTGGTCTTTTTTGTATCAGGATAATCGAAGTCTTGAACCACAAACACGGCAGAAAATATCCCCTTTTTCTGCCCGCTGACCGCACTCATGGCAGTAGACGTGGTCTTCTCCAGAATCCTTCTTTTGATTGACCGTTGTACGATGGCGGAAGTATTTCTTTTGCTGGTTAGGCGAATGCCGAATTACCCATAGCCACCAGAAACCCCCTGCGACCATCAAAATCAGTGCAAAACCGACCAACCAGGGGACCAACTCCATTAAAGTTACTCTCCCGGGAGTGGAATCATCCAGCGTGCCAGACGGTTGAACCTGTAATTGAGGAAGGCTTAATGCATCCGTTTCTTTTTCGTACTGGATGCCAACTGAAAATCCCGTGCCAAGGCTTAATCCACCCAATTGGGAATAATAATAAACCAGACCGTTTTCTCCCGTTTTAGGGCTACCCAGGGACGGAGTGATTGACACTTTGCTGGCGCCCATTGGTTCTTGAATATAAATGGATAAATTATCAATTTCATAGTCACCAGCCCATAGAAATTGATAATTTCTCAAATTGCCATTTTTCGTTAATAAAGGATCGTGGAATTCGAAATTGATTTCAGATGTCGGTGTGGTAAAAGAGACGAATAACCAGTTTTCTTCACTGGTTGTGGTGTAAGGAAGAAGAGTCAAACTTCCATCACTTGAATCAACCGCTTGAACTGCCGTTGGTTTTAATACTCTGGCTGGAACACGAACAGTGATGGAAGCAGGAAGTTTTTCATCTGCAGCGAGGACCAGGTGGTAGATTACCAACATATCTGGTTGGTCAAATTCAGGGCGCAAATCGACTTCAAGAACAGCAAGATGCGTCTCCAGTATGGGGGTATCCTGTTGTGCAAACACGTTAACGGGTTGTATACCAATAAAAATAGCGACTAAAACGAGACAGATGATTATTTTTCTCATATGGATATCCGATAGTGTCTTATTATAACTGCACAGAAGACATATCTGGATAAAGTCAATATGTATTAAAGAAAAATCCCGCCGTTTTGCACGACGGGATTTCTGGATATAAAAGGATTACCTTATTTATATACCAGCAGCAGAATCGGAGATCAGCAACCTTGTTTGTTTTTTCCCAGGTGAAGTCAGCTTCTTCACGGCCAAAATGCCCGTAGGATGCGGTCTGCTGATAGATAGGACGGCGTAGATTGAGATCGCGCAAGATGGCGCCGGGGCGCAGATCGAAGACATCCCGAACGGTTTGGGCAATCTTTTCGTCATCGATTTTACCCGTGCCAAATGTCTCCACGTTAATGCTGAGTGGGTGAGCTATTCCAATGGCATATGCAACCTGAATCTCACACCGATCTGCCAAGACCGGCTGCCACAATATTTTTTGCCACCCAGCGGGCTGCGTACGCACCCGAGCGATCCACTTTCGTCGGGTCTTTGCCCGAGAACGCTCCGCCTCCGTGGCGTCCCATACCGCCATACGTATCAACGATGATCTTTCTCCCGGTTACGCCTGCATCACCCATCGGACCACCGATCACAAAACGTCCGGTAGGATTAACATAGACCTTGAGGTTATCATCCACGATTGAATCAGGGAGAACCGGATTAATGATATATTCCCTGACTGCTTCCGCGATATCCGCATGGGATATATCTGGTGAATGTTGCGTGCTTATCAAAACCGTGTCAATCCGTTTGACTTTCCCATATTCATATTCGACAGTCACCTGACTCTTGCCATCCGGACGGAGCCAATTGAGTTGACCAGATTTTCTGGCGATGGCCAATTGACGGGTCAGTTTATGCGCATAGTAAATAGGTGCCGGCATCAACACCGGGGTCTCATTACAGGCGTAGCCAAACATCATTCCCTGATCACCGGCACCGATAGCTTCAATTTCTTTGTCGGTCATCTCACCGGCCTTGGATTCCATTGCCCGATCCACACCCAGGGCGATGTCGTGGCTTTGTTCAGCAATGGCTACCTGAACACCGCAGGTATTGCCATCAAACCCTTTATCGGTGTTGTCGTAACCGATGTTCTTTACAACAGTCCGAATTAACTGGTCAAAATTAATGTCTGCATGGGTGGTTATCTCGCCCAGGACAAGAATAAAACCGGTTTTCGTAGCTGTCTCGCAGGCAACCCGGCTGAAGCTATCGTCTTCAAGGCATGCATCCAGGACTGCATCACTCACCTGATCACAAATTTTATCAGGATGGCCTTCGGTCACCGATTCGGAGGTAAAAAGATACTTGGGTGACGACATAAAGGTGGTAGTCATAATCAATTCTCCTTTGAAATAAAAAGTTTGCCCCTGCGGTGATATTGAGGGGCAAACGCTGAAATTCACGTTCGGCTGCCCTCTCATCTATCAGAATACTTCTGCCGGAATTGGCACCAACGAATTTGATTCGCGGTTGCCGAGGTATCATCGGGCCGGTCCCTCCACCTCTCTGGATAAGAGTGCCGCTAGGGCTATTTAATTTCTGGCATTATAACATATTTTGTCTACCATAATATTAAAGCAATATTCAGTCATCTTTTGAACATCTTTTGAAAAAATAAGTAATGATATAATGGTTCTTATGGTAATCCTTGGGGGTAAGTAGATCAAAGATAAAAGGTGAGTCATGTGGGTAAGGCGCCGTCTTTGGATCAAACCATAAAAAGTACTTGGTATTGGGCTATCTTCAAAATAGTCAGTTTGATTCTTGTCTACTTCGCCGCCGAGTGGCTTTTCTATCGGTTTTATTCGATTTCTCCACTCCTTGCCTGGCATCCGGCTCTTGGGATTGCATTCGCTGTCGGGTTTTTAGGTCACCCCGCTTATATTATTCCTCTTATCTTATGTGATTACTTTAGCCGGGTGATCTTTGGCCATCAACAGGCAAATATGTTCGGTTTAGTATATTCATCGATTTTCGGGTTGGTTGTTGTCGCATTACCAAAGTTCTCCCGTAGACTCTTCAAGATCGATATCCAAAAAGTCTCACTCCAGGATACGATTGCTCTTTCAATTACAGCCCTTGTAATCGCCATAATAACCGGTATTTCCAACCATCAATTTCTGGCATTAAATCCACTCATACTGCCAGACTTTCCGTTCAATGCATCCCTCTTTTACGCTTTACGAGATTTTCTGGGGATCGTCTTCGTTGGATTCCTCATACTTTCCTATGTCGGTTTGATCCGGAATCCGGAAAACTCGGAACTGGAAACAGTAACCGGCTTTGTAAGGATTGTGCGAGATTCTGTATTTTCGCACAAAGGCATTTTGGCAGAGGTTTTGGTTGTTGGGCTGACCACCACTGTCCTTCTAATAATTCTAACCAAACTTCCAGGGACTGAAGATCTCCTCATTTATTCATTATTTACCATTCCGATCATTTATGCGACGATCCGCTTTAATCGGGCTGTAGCATCCATCTTCTTTTGGCTGATTTTTTCCATCGAAATGTTAATGGCAAGCCAGCGGCATTTTTATCTGGAAGAAGCCATCGAACTCGAATTATTGTCTGTAAGCGCAATCGTGGTTGCATATGTGGTCAATGCCTTTATTTCCGAGCGTCATCAATTCTTTATTGATATCTCAACCCACGAAGAAAGATTATCGGCTATAGCCAAGTTGACACCGTTTGGGCTATGTCAGGTGGACAGGTCGGGGGTAATCAGTTTCGCAAACCCGCGATTTAGTCAATTGGCAGGTTATCCCGAAAGAGATATAACCGGAATCAACTTGAGTTCCATCATTCATCCGGATGATGTATCCCAGGTTCAATCAGCAATTCATGCCTGCATCAAAGAGAAAGCAATCATTCAAACCAAGTTTCGGCTTCAGACCGTAATGGATGAAACTCGATGGGTGCAGGGGAGTTGCTCACCGGTTCAGAAAGAACATACGAAACCGCGATATATACTGATGTCTGTCACCGATATCACATCTCTGGTTACTTCTGAGGCTGAAACCCGGTCCAGTGAGCAGTTGCTCACCTCCTTCATCAACAATCTTCCCGACCCAGCCTGGTTAAAGGATGAATTCGGCAAATACCTGGCTATCAACCAGGAAATGGAAAAGCTACATTCCATCCGACGGGAGAATGTGGTGGGTAAAATGGATGAAGATGTATTCGAACCGGAAATCGCCAGGTCATTTGTGGAAGCTGATCGGATGGTGATGGAAGCCCAGAAACCGATGAGGTTCGAAGCGCAGCTACGTCCTGATGAGCCTTCCAGATGGTTTGAAACCATCAAATCACCGTGGATAGTGGACGGGAAAGTCAAAGGCGCAGTCGGGATTTCACGCGACATTTCGAACCGATATCATACCGAGCTTGCCCTTAAAGAAAGTGAAGCTCGTCTTAAAAGTTTGTTAAACAACATGCCGGATCTGGTCAGCCTAAAAGACGGACAGAAGAGATTTTTAGCCGCAAACGAGACCTTTTGTAACTTTTTTCACCTTCGTGAAGAAGAAATCATTGGCAAGACGAATAGCGATATATTTGATCCCGAATACGCCGCTAAATCTGACCTGGATGAGGATGAGATACTTCAAACCCAGATTGCCAAGGTAACTGAATTCGCAGATGTAGCTCCTTCTGGTAAACAGATCTGGTATGAGACGATCAAAGTTCCGGTTTTGGACGATCAGGGCAAGGCTATCGGCATTACATCAGTTTCCCGGGACATAACCCACCGAAAAGAATTCGAGGTCTCAATACAAGAACGGCTTCGGACAGAGAGCGTTCTGACTGGAATAGCTGCAAAACTCAATCAAATTCAATTTGATAATAAAACCCAGGAAACCCTTATAGTATTATCCATGGTTGGGGAATACCTGCATGTAGACCGGTGTTGTTTCGCCCTCTTTTCCATGGATGCTCAGGTCCCATCCGAGATCTACGATTGGACTTCCAGTTCACACCCCGGTGGAAATCTGTCCCTGCCTGATAGGATGGAAACGGTTTATCCTTCAATATGGGAAATCATCCAAAATAAAACGGTGTTTAGCTGGAAAAATAATCAGCGGGAAGCGGATGAAGTTAGTCAGGAAATTTATTCCTTCCTTGGTTATTCACCCAGCGCAATCTTGTCCTTGCCAGTGGTTTCTTCCAATCGGAGTCTTGTGGGTACTATCTGGGTGGAATCCGCGAATGAAACAAGAGAATGGACCGACAATACTTTACAATTCTTAAAGCTCTCTGTTGAGATGCTGGCAAGCACGAAATCACGAATTTTGAGCGAAGAAAAACTCACTACTGCCGAAGCGCGCTATCGGATTCTGGCAGAACAAATTGCCGCTGTTGTGTACATTGATGAAGCTGATGAAATGTCTACCGGAATATATATAAGCCCTCGCATGAAAGAATTGACCGGTTATTCATCAGATGAACTGTTGAGCGACCCACATCTATACTGGCAACTGATCTATCCTGCAGACCGTGATCGAGTTGAACAGGAAAATGTGCGCACAAACAAAACCGGTGAACCATTCCAGGTGGAATACCGAATGGTCCGAAAAGATGGGAAAGTCATCTGGGTGCTTGACCATGCCCTACTCTTCAAAGATGAAAAAGGGAGAAGTTTATGGCATGGGGTTTTGTACGATATTACCGAGAGGAAACAAATCGAGCAGGCTCTGTCTGAAAGCCAGGCACGGTTCTACGATCTTTTTGAACATACCCCGATCGCTTTGTGGGAGGAAGATTTCTCACAGGTTAAGAAACGGTTGGATTATTTACAGAATATCAAAGGTGTTACGGATATCCAAAAGTACCTGGATGCGCATCCAAAGGAGGTACATACGTTGATTGACCTCATGAAAGTAATTGATGTCAATCAGGCAGCAATCCAATTGGTTGATGTCTCGTCCAAGGAAGAACTCTTTAAAAACTACCTTGTGACCCAGCAATTAAAACCGGATGATTTATTTATTCAGGAGATGGTTGAAATCAGTAATGGAAGCACCCATTTCAGCTGTGAAGGTGCAAATGATATAAAGGATGGCGTTATCCGATACCATAACCTTCACTTCATTGTTGTCCCGGGATATGAAAAATCTTTCGGCAGAGCGATTGTTGCTCTGACAGACATAACGGACCGAAAAATTTCCGAGGATCAACTTATATTCCTGAGTACTCACGATGGATTGACCGGTTTATACTCACGCAGCTATTTCGAAGCAGAGTTAGCCCGTCTGCAGGTGAGCCGACAATATCCAGTTAGTATCCTGATCGCTGATACCGATTTTCTAAAAGAAACCAACGACACGCTTGGACATTCTGCCGGTGACCAACTCTTGAAAAAAGCTGCTCAGGTAATGCGGATGACCTTCCGCCCGGAAGATGTCGTTGCACGGATCGGCGGGGATGAATTCGCCGTGCTGCTCCCTAAAACAGATCAGGATATCGGAATATGCCTTTTGAATCGGCTAAGGCAGGCGATTGCAGAGGAAAACAGCCGGAATGTTGCCCCTTACCAACTCTATCTCTCCATCGGGGTGGCAACCGCAAATCCTGGCGAACCTCTAGTCGAAGTGATGCGAGAGGCAGACCAGCGAATGTATCAGGATAAGCTGGAACACCATCAAAATAAATGAAAGAGGATGATCATCATCCTCCTTCATGCTTACCAACATAAGCTGTTGATTTTGAACATTCTATCAAATTAAGTAGAATTCTATTTTGTACACTTCACCGTAAATTTCCAGGTATTGGATGTGAGGTGGGATGGGTAATTGACCTTCAACCGGACATATTGTTCTCCGCTGCCAGATACATAGAAGGACCACATAAGGGTTGCCTGAGAATCAGCGGCAATGGTAACCCAGCCTTTATCGGTCTTGTTTCCACCCTTTTTGAACCATTCGTAGTGTACCTGCCCACCGGTATTGGTGTGGATCACCGCGCCGAACGTGACCTTTTGCGGGCATTTTCCGACCACACTCGATGGACCGGTGACGATGCTGGCGCTCATCACGGCTTCTCCAGGCGTGGGTGTCCATGGTTCCCGATAGACGGGAACTTGCGAGGTATCACCTTCCACTTCTGATGTATATTTCCACACCCAGCAGTGGTAATCGGGATAAGTCGGATTGTCCACCCACCACCAGGAACGCCCTTCGCTAACACCTCGCACCGGGAGTTCCATTGCAGTGGTGATATACCCTTCCACCCGGAAAATTGGGCTGGGGCCTGCTCTACAATTTGTATTTGTTGTCACCCTCAATATCGGGGTTTCGGGGGCAGGAGGAGGTTCTGGCGTATCTGTCGGGAGGATCTCCACTGGTTCAAGAGTGGCAGTAGGCAGGATTACAGGCTCGTCCGTTGGAACAGGCATGGGTGTTTCTGTGGGCGGTGGAACAGGCGTGGATACGGATTCGTCCGGTAAGGCACCCAACGCTGATAGGGTAAGCTCAACACTCATTGTCTCTGCTGCCTGGGTGAAGAACACACCCGGATCAGAGGTTGGAGCTCCCGCTCCTGCCCCTAATCCGCAACTGGATAGCACTAATACGCTGATCATTAGGAGCAACATTGTACGCAGCAAATTGGTTTTCATAGAATCCTCCCCAAGCTAGAGTCTTTAATATTATAACAAGCAGGTCAATGGGTGATTGACCCTATTATTCGTAGCAACTAGATGTTCAAATCTACTATACAACAATTGTATAAGAAAAATTATATATTCAATAGCGAATATCTTCATACATATTTATACCAGATGGAAAATTAAAAAAAAGCCTCCATCGAAGATGGAGGCTACAAGGCTGAGGACTGGATTACGGGCAATCCAACGAATAGGATACCTTGTTGGATTTGCCGGTGACTGGAGAATTGATCCTAACAATTGCCCATTTGGTTACGGTTTCACTATACTTTTTGCTGAAACTGATGGATTTCGTTCCATCATCAGCGAATGATATTGTCCCCGAATCGAGGGTAGCACCATCATCGTCCAGAACCATATAGTTGAGATCTGCCGCCCGATCGGATGTAAAGGTCGCTGTAAAGCTGTAAGTCTGCGGACAGGTTCCTGATTCAACAGGTGATACACCTAAACTGACTGTAACTTTAGGGAGTGATTTGACAGGCGTCGGGATGATCAATACCGGGACGTTGCCTGTATCGCCGGAAACTTCAGTTGTGGAAGACCAGACCCAACAATATTTGGGATCTTCGCTGGTTGGATTCTTGATATACCACCAACCTCCACCATACGACCGACCGAATACTTCGGATTTCGCGCCAGTCAAGAAGCCGGTGACCACTTCAAAGGCCGGATCCGGACCCTGACGGCAGTTGGTATTCTCTTTGGCAGTAATGGAAGGACGACCGCTAGTCTCCGCGGGAACCCACATCGTAGGGGTAGCTGCCTGATCCAGCAGAACAACAGGCGCGACGGTTGCTTCCTGGGTGGGAGTAACAGTGGCGGTGGGTAGAACCAGTTCTGTGGCGGTTGGTATGAGCGCGGCATTCCGGGTGGATTCAACGGCGATAGTTTTCGCTGCGGCAGTATAGATCGGATTTACATCCACGGTTGCGGAAGGTAATTGTGGAACAGGTGTGGCAAGGGGTGTGCATGCTGTCAATCCGATAACGATGACCAGCAGAATGCTCAAATATCGAAATTGTGATTTCATTTGTGAAACCTCCTTTATCTGGCGTAATTATGACACATTTTTGATTTTTGTGGGAATAGGTGAAATTCATAAAGGGAGGATAAAGAACCAGGAAGAAGATTGGTTGTATTATCCTCTGGTCAGGGAAAGACTCTGCGGTAAAATAGGGATGTTGCCCCAGTGGCCCAAATGGATAGAGCGAGGCACTCCTAACGCCTAGGTTGGGGGTTCGAGTCCCTCCTGGGGCACAATCTGTTTATACTATCACTGATTGTTAACTATTTCTAATCTAAAAAAACTTGACAGCGTTACCAGATATGATAAGATAGTGTCAACAAACGTTTGGGTGCCCCCCTCACCCAGGCGTTTGTTGCTTAAGAGAATATAAAAAAGGAAGATGGCATTTGCCATCTTCCTTTTTATTAAAATGAGTTACTCCTGATCTTCATTTCCACCAAGATCCAGTTCAGGGGGTTGCTCCCCTTCACCCTCCCGGTGTTCCATTCGAAGCCACATCAAGAGCACTTGCCCATCCTCGCTCGAGACAGAACGGATGGCTATGATCGGTTTGCTTTGCGTCATTCCAATTTCATCCCGATATTCCAGTACTATCCCGGATTGAGTTTTCCAGGCGCGATAGCAGCGTTCAACCAGGGCGGGACCGTTATAGGTCCGCAGCCTGGTAAAAACCAGGTCGTGTTGAATGGGTCCTTCGAAAATCCCCATAGCCCAGGCATCCGGAGCATGGTCGAAGCTGGGGGTCGGTCCTTCGATGATGGTAATTTTGTCATCCATACAAATATCTTACCACACCTAAAGTGAATGGAAGCATACCTTTTTTGGAGACGCCTGATGAAGTTAAGTTATGAGGACAAGTACATTAAGTAGAGAACGAATAACCGAGTTCCCTAACAACGCTAACCAGCTTCGGATCTTATTCCTCTGGCAGATGCAGACTGGCGGTGCCCATCCGGTATCCGAAACCGCGTAAGGTTTTGACCACAACCGGGTTCGCCGGGTCTTTTTCTACCTTTTGGCGTAATAAGAAAATATACCTGCGGACTGTGCTGGCTTCCTCTTCGCGGTAGTTTCCCCACACCGCCTTTGCCAGCTCTTCTTCAGGGATGGCTCTGCCATGATTCTTTGCCAGGTATTCCAATAACCGGAACTCGGTCGGAGTAAGAATGATTTCCAGGCCATCTCTTTTGACGGTCCGTTTTTCCAAATGAATGGTCAGATCCTCGATCCGTAAGATCGAGTTCGATTCTGGAATAACTTGTTGACTGCGTCCTAATACTGCCCGAACCCGTGCAGTAAGTTCCGCAAAGCTGAAGGGTTTGGTCAGATAGTCATCTGCGCCCAGTTTAAACCCCCGCAATTTATCTGCCTCGCTGGTTTTTCCTGTGACCAGTATGACAGGGACTGCCGACATTTCCCTGAGCCTTGCGCAGACTTCCCAGCCATCCATGCCCGGCATCATAACATCCAGAATTACAAGATCAGGATGGTGGATATAGGCTGCTTTTAATGCATCCGGTCCATTGGACGCCGTAATTGGTTCAAACCCGTCTGATGTCAGATATTCGCTGAAGAACTGGATCAGAGTATTGTCGTCATCCACGAATAGGATTTTCTTTTTCATACGCATCTGCCATTATTGGTAATCGAATAGAAAAAACTGCGCCACCTTCCATCCGGTTGGCTGCTGTGATCGTTCCACTCATCGCTTCAATCAGCCGTTTAGCCATATACAAGCCAAGACCCCGGCCATAAATATCCCGGGCATCCGTATTATCTGCCCGATAAAACTTATCAAAGATCTGATCGATCATTTTGGCGGGAATCCCGGGTCCCTCATCTGTTACGCAAAACTCGACCTGATTCCCTTGCGCCAATGCTGATAGCGTAATTGGTCCCTGCGGTGCATATTTTACTGCGTTATCCAAAATATAGGACAAGACACTGATCAATGCCTGGGGATCAGCCAGAAAAATGGGCAGATCGTTCGGCATACTATATTGGAATCGGGAAGGATCGCGATACTGTTTGGTTAATCCTTGCACGGAAGGTAGTAGGTCCTCAATTTGGATCGGTTCCGGATAGATGGGCATTTTCCCTGAATCCAGCGCAGAAAGGTCCAGAATACTCTCCACAATCCGGGTAAGCCGTTGGATCTCAGCCTGCACAAGTTGAAGCGAATTTCGACTTCCAGTGTTCATTTTATCTTTACCGGTAAGAACAAGCTCAATCCCTCCACTGATATTGGTAAGCGGAGCCCTGAGTTCATGGGAAACCATCGTTACAAAATCTGATTTCAATTTATCCAGGCTTTGAAGCTCGCGGTGCTGTTCCTCGAGTTGTTTATATGCCTGGCTTAGAGAACCGGTCTTATCTTCCACCCTCCGCTCCAGATCATTATTGAGGTCAACCAATTCCTTGCGGATCTGTGAGACCCGGTCATAGGCAAGCTGCAGGTCTCGCTGCTGTATTTTTTGCGAACTTAGGTCATGAATGACACCTGCAACGGTTTTTCTCCTCAGCAAACCCAATTGTAGTACCTGCAGGGTCACGTCCACAGGTATCTCCTCAGCACGCTTCGAAATTAATACCGCTTCAAACTTAACTTCGTCATGATCCAGTTTCGGCGAGGGGTAATTTTGGAAGAGTTCAGACAGCCGCTTCTGCATTAATAAATTTTCATCCACTTCCTGGCAAATTCGAAGCATCGCCGGATTGACCAGGAGTAATTTCAAGTCTGGCTTACATAAGAATGACGGTTCAGCGGAATGGTTAAAGAGCATGGCGTATTGTTGGAGCTCAAATTCTCCGGCTGCCACACCCTGTCGCGCGATCAGTAACAACCACACCATTGCGCTAAATCCAACAACAGTTTGCGGGATCACGCGATTGAATTGCCAGAAGACGATCAATTCGCCAACTAAAACCAACGCCAGCGCTAACGCCAAAACCGGTTGGACTCGCTCCCCAAGGGAAAGCTCCGTCCCTGCCGGGGACGCTTTAAATGGATCCCTGGCACGAAGTAAATAGAGGGCAAACAGACAGATCAGACAGTACCCGATCACGTAGCCATACGCTTGAAATGAGAGGAGTGCGGATAGATCCGCTTGAAGATTTATCCCTATTGCAAAATCCGAGATGGTCAGAAAAACCATTCCAGCCAGGAAGAGGATCATTGCGATCCGAATGGTTCTCATGGTTGTGAGTAAGATGAAGTTGAATAATACCGATACGAGAACCAATCCAAGAATGGGATAGAAGAGGATTCGACTTTGTGAACCACTATCCAGCTCGAATTGCCGTGAAAACGGTTCGAGGAACAGTAACCAGCATAGTACTACAAATGCCCCGGTCGAGATCGCGATATCCAATAAGACTTTCAAACGCATCATGCTGCGGCGTTGCAGTAGCGGCAGGAAAAACCAGGATCCAAAAAGACAAATCCACCCTCCCAGGCTGCTCCAGTGGATCAACGTTGCGCTGAAATGTTGATCGGTCATCCTGTTGAATACCAGCCAATCTCCCAGAAGCATCAGGAAAATACCGGCTGCCTGGAGAATGGCTGTTGGATGTTTTATCCGGATAAAAAACAGAAGACAGGCGATGGACGCGCCCAGACCTGGGATCAGAAATAATATCGTAGCCAATGTGGAAGATATCCCACGCCCGGGAGGTAGGAATATGGCTGTTATGGATATTCCGAGTGTAAAAAGCAGAACCCCATAAAATAAATAGCGGGTCCAGCGATTTTCATTTTGTTCCATATAATGATTGTATACGAAAAAAAGAGGAGCGGCACTGATCTGCCGCTCCTGTGAGTTGAGACATTACTTTAACAGTCCACGCACCCATTTGGCGTCTTTGTTGGTGTAGGAGGCGCTGGGGTGGGTGTCTTCGTTGGCGTCACCGGTGTATTCGTTAAAGTCGGTGTCACGGGAGTGTTCGTCTTGGTTGGCGTGACAGGAGTCGGTGTAACCGGTGTTTTTGTACTGGTTGGCGTCACTGGAGTTGGTGATTTGGTCGGTGTCACCGGGGTCGGAGTCACAGGTGTAGGTGAAAGTGTCGGTGTCACTGGCGTCTTAGTGTTGGTTGGTGTTACCGGAGTTCTGGTACTCGTGGGTGGTGGCGGATTCGTCGGGGTAGGTTCCACACGAGTAATCGTTGCAGACTTCGGGCAGCGGCCTTCTTCGAACACGGCGGCGACTGTGAACGTACCAACCAGACCGCGTGAATCCAACCCGCTGTAATCGATCACCAGGTCATTATTGGCACTTGACCCTGGAAGATCCTTCTCCGGAGAATTTGTCGCGGATGTGGTTGAATCAAAATCATTTCCGTTATAGAAATTTGTCCCAGTGATAGTCATGTAATCCACATATTGAATACCGGGTCGGAAATTGGTCCAGGTGACAACCACTGACCCAAACGTGATTGGAGCTGGCTTCGTATGACGGATCCTCGCCCGCAGGTACTGCCCGGTTCCTGACCCCTGAATTGTTAAAGCCATGGTGATATTCGCACAACTTGGCGTAGGCGTAAGAGTGGGCGTCGCGGTGGACGATGGGGTTAATGTAATGGTCGGCGTATCCGAAGGAGTAAGAGTCGGTGTGGATGACAACGTCGGAGAGGGCGTAAATGTTTCCGTCGGTGTAGGGGTGTCAGATGGCGTAAGGGTTGGCGTCGATGTAGGCGTCTCCGTGGGTGTCGGCGTGTTGGTGCTGGTTGGGGTGTTGGTCTGACTTGGCGTCAACGAGGCGGTCGGGGTGGGCATCCCAATGGGTGGTGAGACATTGATCGTCTTGGACGAACGGAAGTTCTCGATGATGCCTTCGCGGACGGTGGTGAGGTGGACATACGGCCAGATACTCATCAGGAAGGGTGTGATCAGGGGGTGATTAAAGTCCACACCGATGGCAACCCGGTCGCTTGGACCACCCGGGTCCTGGTTCGGAGCGACATCCCAATAAACGCCATTGGCAGGGTCGGAGTAGGTGATCGTGCCGCCGGCTGCAAGCAACCGGGATGAATACACCACGATATTGAAATATCCCAGCTCGTCTTCTTGAGTGGCGGTAGGATCGAGGGCAATGGCAAAGGCATCCTGACGGGTAATGTCGTGGATGGATTGCAGACGGGCGTAGTCCTGTAAAACCGCCGTCATATTTTGCATACCTTCGGACAAGGCTAGTTGCTGGGCATTTCCAGACAGGGTGGAGAAAGGAGCGTGAGCCATGAGGTCAGTTTGGAAGGTATTCGGAATACGGCAATCCGCTGGATCGCCTCCGTATGTATCCGCGGCAGCCGGGTTGATCACAGGAGAAATTGCCTGACTGTTGTAGGTATCCCAGACATCATTGGCAGCAGTTGCAGTCCCGGCATCATCGCAATATCCAAGATTGTATTCACCAGTTACAGCATACCGAACCGCAAAGCGGGCGCTGTTCTGGACCGATAACCATGCCTGGAAGAGCCGGCCGAATTCAATGATACCGAAAATGAGAGCGAGCAACACAGGAAGCACCAGCGCGAATTCCACCATCGATTGGGCGGAAAATTTCTTACGCAGGAACGGGAGAGAAAATTTCATTGGATTTTTCATCAGCTTGCTCACTTCCTATTTGGCCAATCGCGTGAACACCCGGGATGCGATTTGTTGAAACACTGCGTTCAATCCGGACCCGGTAGAGGAAAAGTAATAATTGCCACAGTTATAATCTGTTCCGGGGTATGTGACTGTAGAACATGGATCGGTACCCGGATCACCATCATCGCCGACGGCACCCACATAACGAAGGAGGGTATCGCCATAGGCGACACCTGATCCATCTACGGGCGAAGTAACCACCGTAGGACCAAGTCCGATGGCAAACATGACTGCCCCTTGTCCTGACCGAGAGCAGGCTGCTTTTGGAGTCCTTGGGATCACAGGAAACCAGGTCTGCCATGTCACGAGCATAATCATCGGCATCATAGCTGGCACTTGTATCAGGATGTCTTCCTGCTGCATTGTTATCCCGACAGCCATTATTTAACGGCGACGGAGGGTGGGCAGAAACCAATGGGTAAAGATAGTTTTATGTCCTGTAACACAGTCACATTATCCGCAGCAAGATATTCAGGATCCGAGTCGTGGTTCACTTCCGTCGCATTCGCAGCTCCATCGGTTAATAGGATGAGTAACCAGAGCGCGTCTTTACGCATATTCATACCGTACAGTGAAGCACCAAGTTGTAATCCTCCGCCGATATTGGTTGTCTGACAGATGGAGGAGTCGACCTGGTTGCGGAAAGTATTTACATCCTGTGCGAAAGGACAACGAGCGGCTACATAGGATGTACCCGATGGATCATACTCAGAGCAAGATCCGGTAACATCAGCGGTCTCCCAGGGCAAGGGACACTGTGGGCGCTCATAGACTTTAAGATGTTGAATCAAATCCCAGGCAACGTTGTAATCACTGGTCCAGGGATTGGTGCAGCGTCCGAACCCATCAAATTCACCATAAGGACAAACCACACCCGTTCCAGTGGATGGGATGGTTAAATTTGCTGCATAACCGGGTTGGTAATAATAATTGTGAGCTTGCCAGCCATTGGAGAAGACCACAATCGCAAGTCGATCTTCTTCTTCTGCAGCCGGTTTGTTTAGAATATAATTGGCGAAAGTGCTGCCCGCTGCATCCTGGACCGCGTTGAATGGTTCACAAGCATCCGCGGCATTACATTTGATCGGATCTTTATTATTCTGAGACACGCTGTTGTTCGCCATGGATTCGGAGATGTCGATCACCAGTACGACATCCATGGAAGCCGCTTCAGCAATGGCGCTGGCGGTGATGTTGGTTTCATATAATCCAATTACCGGTAGGAAAGAGAATTTGACCGGAACTGTGGCAGTCACCCGAACCAGTTTCCGTCTATCCGTTGGGCACAACTCCGCATCAACCGGACTGGCTGTGAGATCGCACAAATCCACATCCACTGTGGCAGGATTCGCGTCCACATTGTTCAATCGCAAAAATTGAGCGGCGGAATCTTTAAGCTGGGCAATGGTGTAATTTTCTCGCATCTGAGTGGCTGCTGCAAGTGCGGAATTATCCACTGCTCTTCGGAGATTGCCATATCCAACAAACAAAATGCCCATATCGACTGTCAATCCGATAAAAGCTAACAGCCCGACAAAAACGAGGGCGATCAGGACAATCGATTGGCCTTTTTCTGAATGAGGTGGTAGAGCAATTCGAAATTTTTTCATGAGACGGATCTCTTATGGAATCGGGGTTGGGTCTGGGGGTGTTGCGGCTGGTAAAGGCGCCACTGCGACCATGTGTAATAGGATCGGGTCGGGGACAAAGAGCGTGATCCAGGGCAAGGCGAGCACCTGATGATAGTTGTAAAACAATTCCACTACGACTGCACCAACTTTTGGTGCAGAGCCGATCAATTTACTCACGATTTGAGCATCAGTCATCCTGCTGGCAAATTTCCCATTCAAACTATACTGACCAGGAGTTGAGGTGACCCCCCCATCATCCGGATAACGGTGGAAAATCGCACCATCTTTAATGGATACAACAGAAACCACCACATCGTCTACAGCGGGATCTAAGACATACGGGTTGATAGATTGCCTGACGATCTGCGTTACTCCCGGAGAGCAATTGCATAAACCTGGGTTCGCTTCATAGGCTGCATTGTAATAAAAAGTAATATCATCGTTTTCGGTTGGGTCGAGGAAGGGGGATATATCCACTCCAAAGCGGGCGCCTTCCCTTGGGCCATCCATCAAGTTCAAGTACTGGTTCAGCACGAAACCAAACTCCACCAGACCGGATAGCATCATCAGGATCATTGGGAAGAAGAGCGCCAATTCGACCAGGCTTTGCCCGTGCGGGGTATTTCGCTTCCATTGTTGTTTAAGATTACTGATCATATTCTTTCACCTGATACGGTAGAACCGCATATGGATAGTCCACACCTGCATATACTATACCGGTACGGGCAGGCTCAGTCAATCAATGCAAGGGATTTGAAAGGTTATTGTCATGCTCTGTGGACCAGTTTGTAACAGAAATGAAACATTGGGGGAAAAAAGCAGAAATCTGAAACCAGTGACCAGAAACGAGAAACTGGAAACTAGTAACTAGTCTCCAGTTTCCAATGACCAGTTTCCAATTACCTATTACCAATTACCAGGTTCCAAATTTCTATGTAATTACCCCTTCTCATATGCTTCGCCATCTGCGGCTGGCATCTGACCTTTACCCACCACTCCAGCCAGGACGATCATCGTGGCTATATAGGGCAGCATCGCCATGAATTGAGGAGGGATGTTACTTCCCACAAGGGACAACTTGGACGCCATCGAATCTGCGAAACCGAACAGGAAACCAGCTCCCATGGAACCGATCGGAGTCCAGTTGCCAAAGATCATCGCAGCGATACCGATGAACCCTTTGCCGGCGGTCATTTCCTCATCAAATCTGCCAACGCTCGCCAGGGTATAGAAAGCCCCAGCGAAACCTGCCATCGCGCCGCTCAATAAGATGGCCATATAACGGGTCTTGAACACATTGATTCCGAGGGTATCAGCCGCTTTGGGATGCTCGCCAACTGCCCGCATTCGCAATCCCCATTTGGTGGAGAACAGCGAAACCTGGAGAATGATCAGGAAAATGAACATGGCGTACACGAACAGATTGGTATTGAAGAATAAGGGTCCGATCAATGGGATATCAGCCAACACTGGGATCGGAATGCGTGAAAACATGGGAGGAGCATTCAAATATTCGAATGGCTGCAGGAACTTTTGAGAAAGGAAGGAGGTGAGACCGGTTGCGAAAATGTTGATCACGGTACCAGATACGATTTGATTGATCCGATACTTGATCGAAAGAACACCATGCAGCCAGGCAAGAAGGACGGCGGAAAGAATGGCAGCAAACAAACCGATCCATGAATTCTTGGTGACGCTGCCGACCAACGCACCGACCATCGCGCCCATCAGCATCATTCCTTCGATAGCGATGTTGACGATCCCTGCTCGTTCAGCCAGTACTCCAGAGAAAGCCGCCAGTACGATGGGTACTGAAAGCAAAACGGCGCTGCTTAACATCCCAGCCAGGTTCAATTGTTTACCGGCAGCAGACCAGGTTAGAAACGCGAATATAAAGGAAACGACCACCAGACCCAGGATCGCGTTGGTCCAACGCCCGAATCCCTTCACTAATTGGATGACACCCAGTACCAGACTGATCGCCATCATGATATAAAGTGTGGACTGGGTTGGGATGATCCAATCCCCCATCACGCCGCGGGTGAGTCCGCCCGGGGTCATAACGAATTTGGTCATGAGATCAGGGGTGACCTGGGTTGCGAAGAGAATAAAGATCAGGATACCAACCAGGACGAAGAAACCACCCATTAAGAAGCGGCGGGTTTGAGATTTGACTGCTAAACGACGACGGATAATCATACTGGTGGTAGTCATTATTTATTACCTCCCCAGCCGCTAAGTGAGATTGCTCCGCTTGTTTCTTTCACCTTGATACGGTAGATGGCTCGGATGATTGCCGGAGCCGCCACGAACATTAGAATAAGTGCCTGCACAATGGAGACGATATCGATCGGAATGGTTGCGACCACCATCATGCGGGTGGCTCCATTGCGCAAGATACCGAATAAGAGTGAGGATAAGATCACACCCACCGGATGGCTATTTCCGATCAACGCCAACGCAATACTATCGAACCCGTACCCGGAAGACAATCCGATAGCCATGGAGCGGTTGACAGCCAGAATTTGATTCGCGCCAGCCATTCCTGCTAATGCGCCAGACAGAGCCATGGCGATCATCGTATTTGCCTGCAGATTCATGCCTGCATACTGCCCGGCGCGCGGATTGGATCCGACCGTTCGCATGGTAAATCCCCATTTGGTTCTAAAGAGCAGCACATAAACCAGGTATGCAACCCCGAGCGCTATAAAGAATCCCAGGTGAAACCGGATCGGTTGCTGAAAGAATTGTGGAATTTGAGCGCTTTTTTCGATGATGGGGCTGATCGGCATTCCACCGGATCCAGGTCAATTCATCGGTCCGGACAAGAGCCATTCGGTCAACCGGAAGGCGATCCAGTTCAACATGATCGAGTTGATCACCTCATGAGCACCTGTTTTTGCTTTCAGATAGCCTGAGATGAACGCCCAGAAAGCACCACCAGCGGAACCGGCAATGAAGGCGAGCGGCATGTGGATATAAGCCGGCATACCTTTAAGGGCATAACCGACATACACCGCGCAGGCAGCGCCAATAAATATTTGACCTTCCACACCAATATTGAATAATCCAGCTCGAAAACCAAGCGCAACTGCCAGTCCTGCAAAAATGTAGGGAGTGGCTGTTACCAAACTCTCCAGGAATGGGTTGACTGCCTGTCGAATTGCTAACGGATCGCCAGCCTTTATCGCATTAAAAATTCGTATTGGATCAGGTAACGAACCCTCGATCAGCGCTCCGTACCCAACAACCACTTCTTTAAACGCGGCAGTTATTCCTGCGCCAAATGATTGTTTGAACGCGGCATAAACGGGTTGGCTGGTCGCAACCATGATGATCGCGCCGATGAGCATTCCACTAACCACTGCCAGCGCAGGAACCAGCAGCATCTCTCCAATTTTCTTCCAACCCTTTGATTCCTTACCGGATTGGATTACTTCCTGGAGGACAACCTTGCCTACATCCTGTTTATTCTCTTCTTTACTCAAGGTTCCACCCCATTAGAATGTGGTCTCGATTACAGCTCGTTTTACCGGTTTCTGCAAAGTTTCCGGTTTGACGCCAGCCATCAACAGGCCGATATATTCTTTGGTAGCTTCCTCAGCCGGGACCATAGCGACAATTTTTCCCCGATACATCACGGCGATGGTGTCTGACAATTCCATGATCTCGTCTAACTCGGGCGAGACAAGCAATACCGCGCACCCCTCATCCCGTTTCTCTACGATTCGCTTATGGATATATTCAATTGAACCGACATCCAGCCCACGAGTAGGTTGAGAGGCAACCAGGAATTTAATTGGTCTGGAAAGTTCCCGGGCGATGATCACTTTCTGTTGATTTCCACCGGAAAGGGAGCCGACGGCGGTTAGCGGACCAGGCGTGCGAATGTCAAATTTCTCGATCAGTTCTTTGCTGCTTTCCACAATAACCGGGTATTGCATCATCGCGCCTTTGGAATAGGGCGGCTGGTAATAGGTGCACAGCACCAAATTTTCGGCGACCGGGAAGGGCAGGACCAACCCCACCCGTTGACGGTCTTCCGGAATGTGGGCGGAGCCAAGTTCCGTAATTTGCCTGGGTGTGGCTTTGGTAATATCCTGGCCAAGCAGGGTGATGGTTCCATTCACAGGAATGGTCAGACCGGTAATAGAGTCCACCAATTCAGTTTGTCCATTACCTTGAACACCTGCCACACCGACGATCTCTCCTGCATGGATTTCGAAGCTAACTTCATCCACAGTAACCTGACGTTGGGTGTCGGTCACCGTCAGGTTTTCCACTTTCAGGACGACGTCGCCGATGGTGGGCGGAACTTTATCAACTTCAAGATTGACGGCATGTCCCACCATCATCGACGCCAGGGTTTCTTTATTCGCTTCCGCGGGTGTGGTTGATCCGACCACTTTTCCACGTCGGATGACCATGATCCGATCGGAGATTTCCAACACTTCCCGCAGTTTGTGGGTGATGAAGATGATGGATTTGCCCTGTTTGGTCAACTCCCTCATAATCGTGAACAATTCATCTGCTTCCTGGGGCGTAAGTACGGCGGTGGGTTCGTCGAAGATCAATATCTCGGCTTCGCGATACAACAATTTAATAATCTCCACTCTTTGTTGGACACCGACCGGCAAGTCTTTTACGTACGCATCCGGATCAACTTCCAACTTGTACTGGGAGGATATTTCACGAATGCGATCAGCCACTTTGGCATGATCGAGAAAACCTCCAGGCTTAACTGCTTCCTCTCCGAGCATGACGTTCTCGCTGACAGTAAAGACTGGAATGAGCATGAAGTGTTGATGCACCATGCCAATTCCAGCCTTGATCGCGTCGGTGGGAGAACGTACGATGATCTTCTCACCATTGACTTTAATTTCCCCCTGGTCGGGCTGATACAGCCCGTAGAGGATATTCATCAATGTGGTTTTACCGGCGCCGTTTTCGCCCAATAAAGCTAAAATCTCACCTTTATCAAGGGTAAGATTCATGTTGTCATTTGCCAGTACGCCGGGGAATTGCTTGGTAATACCAGAGAGTTCCAGGATCGGAGGCATGATTTCTCCCTATCATGAGAAGTATAGTTATTATTTTATCATAGCAGGGAAACTGGAAAAACACATCATAGAAAAAGAAAATACGAAGGCTGTTCGACACAGCCTTCGTATTTATTGCTAATGTAACTTAAGTCGTCTTACTTGATCTTGATGGAACCGTCGATGATTCCAGCTTTGAGGGTTTCCACTTCCGCTTTCAGTTCGGCGGGGATAGTGGCATCGAGATCATGGTAGCCAGCTAAACCTACACCACCGTTTTTGAGGGTACCAACGGTCACACCACCAGCGAAGGTGCCATCCATGGCGGATTTAATCGCGTTCATGGTGGTGACATCCATGAATTTCATTACGGAGGTCAGGGTAATGGGAGCGTAATCAGCAGCGGTCAGGAACCAGTCGGAGTCCACACCAATGATGAGGACGTTTCCACGTTCCTTGGCTGCAGCAGCAGCGCCGAGTCCGACGGGGCCGGCAACGGGCATGATGATGTCAGCGCCTTCGTCCATCAGGGAGATGGCGAGTTCTTTACCCTTGGCCTGGTCATCGAAGGACATGGAGAAGAGACCTTTCTTCTCGTCAGCCAGATCGTAACCAAGAACTGCTACGGCGGTACCCTTCTGGGTATTGTAGTAGTTCACGCCACGAACGAAACCATCCATGAAGATGGTTACGGTCGGGATCGGGAGACCACCAAAGGTACCCACTTTACCGGTCTTGGTCATACCAGCGGCGAGATAGCCAGCCAGGAAGGAGGCTTCATCGGTCTGGAAGACCTGTCCAAGTACGTTCGGGATGGTGGGATCGTAGGCATAGTCAACGATGGAGAATTTGAAATCAGGATTGGCTTCAGCAGCCGCTTTGGTTGCATCACCCAAGAGGAAACCAACGGAGATGATGATGTCGCATTTTTCTTCAATGAAGGCGTTCAGGTTTTTCTCGAAGTCAGCCACTTCCTTGGATTCCAGGTATTTCCCTTCGATTTTCAGAGCGGTTACAGAATCCTGTACGCCTTTCCAGGCGGTGGCGTTGAATGATTTGTCATCAATACCGCCCGTGTCAGTTACCTGGCAGGCTTTGAAGACTTTGGGGGCTTCGGTCGGGGGCGGCGGTGGGACTTCTGTCGCTGGGACAGCAGTCGGCACGACTACGGGTGCCTCAGTCGGCACTACGGGTGCCTCGGTCGGTACTGCAGCTGGTGCGCATGCGGCCAGCAGCACTGAGACCAGGACTACTAGAGATAGCAACACAGTTAATTTCTTGGTCATTTGGGACTCTCCTCCACAAAAAAATTGGGGTTGATTTAAATGGGGAATTCTTTTGGCGCGTTGAGACGGTTCGCCGTCTCTTTCTTCCCCATTTCAGCTAAGTATACTACTACTCAAATCCGTGCGCAAGAAGGGGACAATTGAAATTATCTTGCCCAAGTAATCTTGTTTCATACCGGTGTCGTCTCTTTTTCGATGACGACGGCAGTCCCATAAGCCAGTACCTCAGTCACGCCATCCATCACTTCATTGGCATCGTAACGCATGCCTATAACGGCATTGGCACCCATCTGACGGGCATGTTCCATCAATAATTCGAATGCTTCCTGACGGGCGTGTTCGCACAACTCGGTGTACACGGTAATGTTTCCACCAACCAGGGTTTGCAGACTGCCCACGAAATTTCCGACCACGCTGCGAGATCGGACTGTTACTCCACGGACAAGTCCCAGATACCGCAGGATTCGATAGCCATCGAAATTGAATGTGGTGGTAACCCAAACAGGATTAGCCATAATTCCCTCCATTTATCCTCGAGATGTTTTGGGTGATACGTTTTACTCTTTAGATTGAGTTTGAATATTCTCCCAGCAATTCTTCAAGAATTCTTGATCTGCTTTGGAAAGAAGATTATTCTGCAATAGATCCGGTCTCTGCAGGAGAGTTCTCAAAAGTGATTGCTGTCTGCGCCATTTGCCAATTGCGGCGTGATTGCCTGACAGGAGTACCTCCGGTACCTGCCACCCTCTGAACTCGGGCGGTCGGGTGTAATGGGGGTATTCCAATAATCCGCTAGCATGAGAATCGTCCAATGCTCCATCCGGATCACCCAACACCCCCGGAAGTAGTCGACTTATTGCGTCCACGACGATCATAGCGGGCAATTCCCCGCCGGTAAGTACAAAATCTCCGATGGAGATCTGGTCGGTGATCAAGTGCTCACGAATTCGCTCGTCAACCCCCTCGTAGCGACCACAGATCAATGCGAGCTGGGGTAGCAGGGCTAATTCCGAAGCCACTTTTTGGGTGAATACCCGTCCCTGGGGAGAAAGTAGAATGACCGGGCAATTCGGTGGGTTACCCAAAACAGATTCCACCGCTGCGAACACCGGTTCCGGTTTCATCACCATTCCGCCGCCGCCACCGTACGGTGCATCATCGGTGACGTGATGTTTATCGGAGGTGAAACTACGGATATCGTGCACCATCACTTCAATCAGTTGGTTTTCCCGGGCTTTGGCAAGGATGCTGGCAGAAAAATAGGGTTCAAAAACATCGGGTAATAACGTGAATATATCGAATTTCATACTGATATTGTACCGGAATCGGTCGGTTGAAGGAAGCGAGACCAGTTGTCCGCATTAATAAAGGCTTAACTGGCAAATCTTGACTATACAGGTCCGTAACGGTAAGATAAATTGGCTATGTATCTTCACGGAAGTAAATGGAGCATGCTCCGGCGGCGCAAGCCGATCCACATTGGTCGAATACTCATCCTGCTAGCACTAATTGGCGGGGCTGTTTATGTGAACTATGTCATCGTGCCACAGACACCTCCTTTATTCGTTCCGACCCCCACCCCCACCCGGTCACCAGAGACTTTTATTGCGGATGCGGAATCGCTGGCATCTGAAGGAAAATACGGCCAGGCGGTGGATATGTACACCGAGGCGATATCTGCCGATCCCAATAATGTGAATAATTTTGTCTCGCTTGCCTGGATTCAAATTTATGCCCAAAAGTATAAAGATGCCCAGACCAGTGCGGAAAATGCGCTGTTGTTGAATAACAATAATGCCATTGCGCATGCAATCCGCGGGTGGGCGCAACTTATGCAGGCAGATTACCTCCCGGCTGAAACCAGCATCAAAGAGGCGATCGATCTAGATCCAAACAATGGATTGGCACACGCTTTTTATGCAGAATTACTGGTCCGGCAGATCGAAGCCGGTCAAGGCGCCATCGGAACAATTGAGAAGGCGATCGAAGAATCGAAATTGGCCCTTGCGCTCGCCAATGACACGATGGAAGCACATCGCGCACGCGGTATCGTTTTACAGAATACCAGTAATTATGCGGAAGCGATCCAGGAGTTTCAAACCGCCATCCAATACAATCCAAATGTGGCAGATGTGCATATGTCACTCGGACTTGGTTATCGCCAATTAGATCCCCCGGAGTTAGACAAAGCCGTGACGGAATTTACCATTGCCAACGCGCTGAATCCTTCCGATCCTCTCCCGGATACCTACATTGCCCGGACGTACGCCAATATCGGTGAATATGTCAAAGCGATCCAATACGCTGAACAGGCGAAGAATGATGCGCCGACAGATCCATACATGTGGGGAACTCTGGGTTCCATGAACTATCGACTCGGGAAATACCCGGAAGCGATCGCTGCCTTAAAACTGGCTGTCCGGGGAGGGACAACCGAGGATGGATTTGTAGTGGAAGGTCTTCCATTGGATTACGGACGGATTGCCGAATATTATTATCTGTATGGTCTTGCCCTGGCAAAATCTGGAGAATGTAATGAAGCGGTTCAGATAGCCCAGCTCCTGATACAGGGAGCGCGGGATGATGAGATTTCGGTTTACAATGCCAATGCGATGATCACCATCTGTCAGGGAGGCGTCGTCGGCGCGCCGACCGAAGAAACGGATCCGGGTAGCGCTGCTGAAGCAACTCCAACTGTGATCGAATGATATGAATCTATCCGGTAAAAAGGTTACTTTTCATCGAAAGGGTCCAACCTATTTTCATCCCGCCCGGATCCTCATTCTCCTTGGTCTGATATTTGGTCTGGTTTTTGTGGCACGTGCTTTTGATTCCGGTGTCATCAGCAGACCTTTCGATCCAACCCCAACACCAACCCGAACTAACCAGTCATTTATCCTGGAAGCCGAAACTCATTTCCGATCCGGTAATCTACCGGCTGCAATCAACGCCTACCAGCAGGCGATCGCGTTAAACCCGCGGGATCCCAGTTTATACGCAGAGATGGCTCGCATCCAGGTGTATTCCTCTGCATCCCTCTCCACGGATGACCAGAAACGACAGCGATTGGAAGAAGCGCTTGCTTCCATCAATACGGCGGCAGAATTGGCTCCCGAAGATTCGGACGTGCATGCCATAAAATCCTTTGTATTGGATTGGAATTCCAATCCGGTCTTATCAGGGGACCAATCTGAAAACCTGCTTACCCAGGCTGAACAGGAAGCGGTTCGGGCGCTGCAATTGGATAATACCAATACCATGGCGCTGGCCTTTTATGCCGAAGTGCTGATCGATTCTCAAAAATATACCCAGGCCGAGCAGTATATAGAGCAGGCTTTGGAGCGCGATTCAGGTTTGATGGATGTGCATCGGGTTCGCGGGCAATTATGGGAGATCAACGGAAATTACCTCAAAGCCATTGATGAATACAAAAAAGCCACCGAGATTATGCCCAATCTCACCTTTTTGTATAACTATATCGGATTGAATTATCGTGTTCTTGCAGCAGGAGAACCGCGCAGTCCATACTATATTGATTCGCTGGATTATTTTGCTAAAGCCGCAAATATTAATACAACACTGGGTATCAAAGATCCGATCCCATTCCTGGCTATTGCGAAGAATTATGTTCAGATGGGTGAAGCTTTTGTGGCAGCCCGCAATGGCCAGAAAGCGCTCGAAATGGATCCGACCAACCCGGATGTTTACGGTCAATTGGGAATCATCTACTTCATGGGCAAGAACTATGAAGGGTCCATTCCAGCACTAAAGTGCGCCATTCGTGGATGCACACCGGTGGAAAGTTGTGAAGCACGTCAATGTGATGCTGAGGTCGATCCTCAGATAGCCATCGAGGGAATGCCACTTTCAAACTCGACCGTTGTTTATTACTATACATACGGCTCTGTTCTGGCCGGTTTGAGCAGGGTCCAACAAAATTACTGTCCTGAGGCGCTGAAGGTATTTAGTGAGGTGCGCGCAAATTATGGCGGAGATAAAGATATCATGGGTATCGTTCAAGAAGGTGAAAAAGTCTGCGATACATTGACGAATCCGGTGGCACTAAGTGTGACGCCAACTCCATAATCTATTTTTTTGGCCGCAGAATCAGGTTGATAAAATAATCCCTCTGTCCGCCAAAGCCATCCAACCTGATAAGATTACCAACGCTAATTTCATCTTTCGAAAATCCAGCTTTCCCAATGGATAAGCCATCCACAGCACCCATTTCAATATTCAGAGGAATCGGTCCGGTGGGGATATTCACCTGTTGCCAATGACCGAATTCATCCCCTTTCTTTACCGGTCAAGGTTCTGGTAGATTGTAGATGATCACCCCAGATTTGGCTGAGGAGAGCTCATCGGTTGGGATGGTCACTTGATAGATGATACGCATTCCCGCAGATTCGGGACGGAGTATCAACAGATATACTTCTTCATCCAGTTCGAAACCCTGGGGTTCCACGTCGTTAAGGTAGGCGATGGAGGTGATCTCTCCGTCTTCCGGGATTGCATATTGATGAATGAACAAATGGCTGGCAGCCGTGGTATCTCCACCACTAAACTGTGGGGCCCGACCTTTGAAGGAAAATCCGATACTTTGTTCTTTCGGATAGAATCGCCAACCGGGGATAAATGTCAAAGTCAATAAAATCCAGGTCAGACAACAGAGATTCAAGATTACCCCTGAGGTCAGGATTAACACCAACGCCTGGCTTTTTCCGCGGAGTCTGTTCATCGATTTACCATTATATCTATCTACTTATCCTTATTTTATTGTAGGTCAATTATCACAACAGGTAAACTGTTATCCTCTTAATGACCGATCATATATATTTAACTATGGGAAAGTTCCATAACCATAGACAAATCCATACCCGGGTTGGGATTTTTTGTAGAATCAAAATACTAATAAGATAATGGTAATAACAAATGGACAAAAATGTTCCTATTCAAAAGGAGGAATTTCATGAGCAGCCTTGATAAAGCCCGGGAAACACAATTGGCGAATATCCAAAAAAAGACAGGAAAATCGTTCGTAGAGTTGAAAACATTGATTGAAAACAGCGGATTGACCAAACATGGGGAAATTCGCCAGATGTTGATCGACCAATTTGGATTAGGCTTCGGCGATGCATCCATGCTGGTGCATTTTGCGCAAGAATCAGATGGGCAGACGGCGGCTCAAGCGAAGGGTGTATCCATTGAGGGTGTGATAGATGAGATTTACTCCGGTACCCGTTCACCTCTCAGACCGATCCACGATGCGCTGATGAAAACGATCACCGGGCTGGGAGAATTTGAAGTAGTACCCAAAAAGGGGTATGTCAGTCTGCGGCGAAAAAGACAATTCGCCATGATCGGACCGGGAACCAAAGGCAGGGTTGAATTGGGATTGAATATGAAAGACATTCCAGGCAGCGAAAGATTGCTGGTACAGCCGCCGGGTGGAATGTGCCAATACAAAGTATTTCTTGTCTCACCAGATGAGATCAATCAGGAATTGCAGGGTTGGCTTCGGTTTGCTTATGACCATGCCGCGTAGGCCCGAAGGGTGAGGTCTCACCCCACTCAGTTCGATGATCGAGAATGTAATATCAGAAATGTATAAGAATCGATATTAATCTCTTGACTCGCGCCTGGAAGACGGGTAAGATTGAAGTGGTTTAGCACTCGCATACCGAGACTGCTAAACCACTTACCTTGTACTCGACTTAATCTCATATCGGAGGAACCTATGGCAATAAATTTGAAACCTTTGGGAAATCGACTGGTAGTCGAACCGCTCGAACAGGAAGAACTCACTCCCGGTGGCATTATTCTCCCTGAAACCGCAAAAGAAAAACCGCAAAAAGGTACCGTCCTTTCCGCTGGTCCTGGCGATCGCGATGAAGACGGAAAACGCATTCAGATGGATGTAAAAGTTGGCGATGTTGTCCTTTATGCCAAATATAGCGGCACCGAGATCAAACTCGATAGCAAAAAGCTGTTGATCTTACGTGAAACAGATGTTCTCGCAATTGTTGAAACCAAATAACTTTCTGAACGAATAAGGAGATTTCTATGGGAGCTAAACAACTTGTATTCGGTGAAGATGCCCGCCGTCGTTTAAAAAACGGCATCGATATTGTGGCAAATGCTGTTGCCACTACCCTTGGTCCTAAGGGCCGTAATGTAGCCCTGGATCGCAAATTCGGTTCACCCACCATCACCCATGATGGGGTGACCGTTGCCAAAGAAATTGAACTCGAAGATCCATTTGAGAATATGGGCGCCCAGCTTCTGAAGGAAGCCGCGACCAAAACCAATGACATTGCCGGTGATGGTACTACTACCTCCACCGTTTTAGCTCACGCGATCGTATCTGAAGGTTTGAAAAACCTGGCAGCCGGCGCCAATCCAATGCTCCTGAAGGGTGGAATTGAAGCCGCCTCCAAGGCAGTGGCTGGCAAGATCAAGGAACAGGCGATCGAGATCACAACCAAGGACGAAATTGCCAATGTCGCCACCATCTCCGCCCAGGATCGCAATATCGGTTCCCTCATCGCGGATGTGATGGACAAAGTTGGTAAAGACGGCGTCATCACTGTTGAAGAATCCAAAGGTTTGGAATTCGAAACAGAATACGTTGAAGGTATGCAGTTTGACCGTGGTTATATCTCGGCTTACTTTGTCACCGATCCGGAGCACATGAAATCGGTCATCGCTGATCCCTACATCCTGATCTATGACAAGAAAATCTCCGCTGCGACCGATATCGTTCCCCTGCTCGAAAAGATGGTTCAGGTAGGCAAACGTGACCTGTTGATCATCGCCGAAGATGTCGATGGCGAAGCACTTGCCACTCTTGTGTTGAACAAACTACGCGGCATGCTCAACGTTCTCGCCGTCAAAGCCCCCGGTTTTGGCGATCGCCGTAAAGCCATGCTTGGCGATATTGCCACCCTCTCTGGCGCGACTGTCATCTCTGAAGAGACCGGCCGCAAATTGGAAACCGCCACCATCGCCGACCTCGGTCGTGCTGAAAAAGTGGAATCCGACAAAGACAACACCACCCTCGTTGGTGGCAAGGGCGATACCGCCGCGATCAAAGGCCGCATCGACCAGATCCGCGTGGAAATCGACAACACAACCAGCGATTATGACCGCGAAAAACTCCAGGAACGCCTGGCGAAACTTTCCGGTGGTGTTGCTATCATCCGTGTGGGTGCAGCAACCGAAACCGAATTGAAAGAAAAGAAACACCGTGTGGAAGATGCCCTCTCCGCGACCCGCGCGGCCGTGGAAGAAGGAATTGTTCCTGGTGGTGGTGTGGCTCTCATCAACGCAGTTGCAGCCCTCGATGCGCTCAAAGCCGACAATGAAGATGCCAAGATCGGTATCGCCATTGTACGCAAATCACTTGAAGTACCCATGCGCAAGATCGCTGAGAACGCGGGTAAAGATGGCTCCGTCATCGTGGAAAATGTCCGCCAGCAACAGAAGAAAACCAAGAACATGAACGTTGGTTACGATGTCCTTCGTGAGGACTTCATGGACATGGTCAAAGGTGGCGTGATTGATCCCGCCAAGGTGACCCGTGGCGCTCTTGAGAATGCCGCGTCCATCGCAGCCATGATCCTGACCACCGAAGCGCTGATCACTGATGTTCCTGAAAAGGATAAACCAGCCGCTCCGCCCATGCCGGAATACTAGGTCGGGAAGAAGAAACTGGAAAGTAGTAAGCAAAAGCAAAGACGGAAGGTGGAAACACCTTCCGTCTTTTTACAAGGGTGTTATTCGCAGGATACCTTCGGTGGAAGCCCATCCTCCGGGATTATTCAGGCGTTTGGACCAAGAATTGTTCTTTCTTTCGCCGACGGGCAAGCATCAGATACAAGACCGGTGAGATGATCCCGATCGAGAATCCACCCAACCAGGTGCTGCGTGGACCAAAGCTATCACTGAGATAGCCGCCTATCACAGGACCAGTCCCCATGGCGGTACCCATGGAAAGATTATAGATACTCATATATCTACCCCGCATATCCGGGGGAGCCAGGTTGGCAACAAATGTCGTCGTCGTAGGGATGAGAACTAATTCGCCGATAGTGATGATCACCATGCTCAGCCAGAATCCCCAGAACCCATGCCCAAAATAGACGCTGCCGACTCCGACCGCATAGAATAAAGCGCCGCTCGCCATCACCAGGATCGGATTGAACTTATTTGTGAATCGTGTCACTGCGAGTTGGAAGACCACAACCATAATCGCATTGGTCGCAGGGATGAACCCATAAAGGTTTTCAGGAATACCAAAATTCTTCTTGAGATAGACCGAAAGCAGAATCCACAGCATCGCCGAGCCGGTCATACAAAAAGTAAAGGCTCCAATCGTCGTCAAGAATTTCCTGTCTTTGAAAATGATCGAATATCCACCCAGGGCTCGGATTGGTCTGTAAGTGATTTGATCTCTCCCGTGCGGGGTAAGGTTTCCCTGGCGCCGAACGCCAGCAACAAGCTGTAGGCAAACATCCCGAACGCTGCGATATAAAACACGGTTGAGTAGGAGTGAGACGCCACAAAACCGCCGATGGTTGGACCAATTGCCACACCCAAATTATTGCTCATCCGTATGAGTGAATAGGCTTCCGCACGTTTTTCCTGCGGGATCAGGTCAGCCATCATGGCATCGGAAGCCACCCGGTACATTGGGTTGAATGCCCCACCCAGGCTAAGTGCAACAGCGAAAGCGGCGAAGGTGGCTGCCTGGTTTTGTAACAGGAAAACCACCGCGTTCCCCATCAGGGCAAGTACCAAGATCCACTTGCGGCCAATCCGATCAGTTAATGGTCCGGCGATGAAATTCATGATTAGACCCACACCTGAGTTGAAAGTTAATAAGGTGGCAGCCAATGTAAGGGGTTGATTCAGCTTTCCGCTGACATATACCATCAGGAATGGCCAGATCATACTGGCACCGATGGTGCTTACCAGCATTCCAAAGAACATTAACCAAAACTGGCGAGGATATTCCCGCCAACCAGATCTGATAGTATCAAGCATAATCGTCCATTTTAACATAACCGCGGGGATGCCAGTTGTTGTCCGGGATCCCCGCGGGAAGTAATTTCGTGAATGGTTTTAGACGGCCAATTGTGCGGGTTTATTACGCAGGTGGATGAGATACAACCAGGTTGCTCCAAGACCAATGACGATCACAAAGGCAGCCACAAGCCAACCAAGCACCGGTACCGCGCGCAGGATGGTGTAGATAACCACACCCACAAGCAAGGAAAGGTATGGATTGACTTCTGTCTTATTGGTCAGTTTCTTGAGAATCCAATTGCCGACCAGATAGGATACCAACACTTTACTACCCAGACTGATCATCATACCGAAGAAGGTCAGGAAGACAACCACCGCGGATGTACCAGTCCAGAATACGAAACCGGAAAGTCCGCCCAGGCTGATGAACGCCAGTATCACTGTCACCGCGATGATCACCATTCCAGCAATCCCAACACCCACCCAACCCAGAATATAGGTGAGGATGCCATATCCAGCAGAAGGAAGCGGACGAGTACGCATGGTTTCCGTAATACTCTTCACAATGGATGGGATCAACCAGAGAGCTAACGCTCCCAATAGGAAGATGGAGATAAAATTACGCGCCATTCCCTTGATGATTCTGCCAACGCCTGCTGCGAAAAAGTCAAAGGCATTTTTCTCAGGTTTTGCCGGTCTGAGTTCATCTTTCTCATTCGGTACTGGAGTGCGGTAGGTCACAATTCCTGACGGTTGCCCCTGAATCTGGCTTCTCTGAGGAATCGGACTTGTGTAGTTCAGATTTCCAAGAATTTTGGCAGATTCTGATATATGAAGGCCTGGAGTAATGGTCATTGGCATGTTTGGCTGACTGATAAATGGCGGCTGGTTTGCTGCGGATGGTTCTGCAACTTTCGCATCCACATTTCGTCCAACCGTTCCATTAATTTTTAGCGCGCCAACATCCACGTTTACATCCCGATCCACCTTACCGCTGATGATCACCTGGTATCCACCGGCAGCCAGATCTTTGCCAACTTCTGCTCCCTTCAGGATTTCCAGGCTGTAACCTCCAAAATAGAGATTGCGGCTTACGACTGCGGAATCTTTGAGGGTGGTTGCCATGGTTCCCGTAAAGAAGCTTCCCTCGACTTTACCGTCATTATTTACAGTCTGGGCGCCTGTGAAAAGATTGCCTTTGATGACTCCACCTTCTCCGATGGTGACAGTCTGCCCGAATAAGAAGGCGTCTCCATTCACTGTCCCGTTGATGACGATATCCTGTGCGGATGCCAGTAAGAGGCCGTTAATGGTGCCTTCCATAACCACTTGCTGACCCACCAGGATCAGATCATCATTGACGACTTCACCTTCAGCGACCTGTCCATCCTGGTCGTATTCATACGCCTGGACCGGTTTAACAGCCACAAACGCCGCACCCAATAACAGCGCGGCAATAATGAATCCATTTACGAATTTATTTTTCATGATCTTTCAACTCCTTTATTCTTATTTACGTAAGTAGAGTAAAGAAGTTGTATCGATGAAAGAAACGGCAGCTATTTATGATATCGGAAGAGGAGGCCTTTTTCAGGTGCGAACAAGTAAGCTGCAATAAAGAGGAAGGTGGCTGTAAGCACGATGGCTGCTCCGGAGGCGATGTTCAGGTAGAAGCTGATAAATAATCCAGCCAGACTGGAGATCGCACCAATTACCCCCGCGACCATCATCATACTGGGCAAGCGACGGGTGAGCAGATATGCAGTTGCTCCGGGAGTGACCAGCATGGCAGCGACCAAACCAACTCCAACGGATTGAACGGAAACCACTACGGTCATAGCCAACAATACCATCAGCAAAGACCGTAAGAAATTGATGGGCAGGCGCAGTGTCGCAGCCAGGATCGGATCGAAGGAGACTACCAGAAATGGTTTGTACAAGAGAATAAGCGTTCCAATAACAATTAATGCCAGAACTCCGGTCAGGATCAAGTCCTGTACACTTACCCCAAGGATATTCCCAAACAAAATATGGGATAGGTCGACCGCATATGTTCGGATCGAACTGATGAGCGCCACGCCTAGAGACAGGGCGGCGGCAAAAAAGATACCAATTGCCGTATCTTCTTTGATTGTTCCTTCTTTTGAGAAAAAACTGATCCCCAAGGCAACGATTATCGCGGCGACTAGCGCACCAATTAACAAGTTTCCCTGTAGTAGGTAAGCCACGGCAATTCCCGGCAGGATGGCGTGAGCCATGGCATCACCGAGAAAAGCCATGCCCTTCAATACCACATAACAGCCAATAACTGCGCACAGTATTCCCACAATTAATGAAGCAGCTAAGCCACGTTGCATAAAACCATAGGAGAGCGGTTCCACCAGCCAGGCCATAATTATTCCACCTCCCGGTGATCTTCATCATGTCCACAGCATTCGTCGACTACGACCGTGCCATCTAAAACCATCACCTGGGTGTGATATGCCTGTTGGATGAAATGGGTGGTAAATACTTCTTCAGGTTTTCCATAAGCGATTACAGTTTTGTTCAGCAGCAAAACCAGGTCGAATCGTTCTCTGGCCAGGGTCAGATCATGGGTGGAGACAATAACCGTAACCTGGGTCTTTTTAAGATCATCCAACAATCGTAAGGTCGTTTCCTGGGTGGCGAAATCGATCCCTGTGAAAGGTTCATCCATCAATAAAATATGCGGTTCCTGTGCAAGAGCCCGGGCAAGAAAAACACGCTGCTGCTGCCCGCCCGATAGAGAATGGATCGACTGTTTTGTCAGGTCTTGAATATCCAACATTTCAATCCCACGGGCGACAGCTTTCTTATCCTCCGGACCGGGAGAGGTAAACCAACGTTTCTTACCATAACGCCCCATCAACACCACATCGGTAACATCAACCGGGAACTTCCAATCGACTTCCTCGCGTTGAGGGACGTAGGCTACACAATCCAGATGGCTCCCAAGTGGTTTACCGTGGATATAGATCTGACCTTCCTGCAGGGGTAGAAGGCCGACCATCGCTTTAAATAAGGTCGATTTTCCCGCACCATTTGGACCAACAACAGCCAGTCGGGTCCCATGGGGAACCTGGAAATTTAAATTTTTAAGGATGGTTTTTGATCCGTAGGCTACAGACACATTTTGGATATCCATGCGGGCGGAAATAGGATCCATTGGGTTGGTTTCAGCACTCATAGGATTTATCGTAATGCCTCCACAATTTGCCTGGTATTCCAGCGCATCATTTCCAAATAGGTTGGCGCAGTCCCATCTTTTTCCGTGATCGAGTGGGTGTAAAGGTTACTGACAACCTTGATGCCTGTCTCATTGGCAATTTGGTCTGCCAATTGAGAGTTAGCTCCTGTTTCCAAGAAGATGACAGTGGAGCCGGTTGAACGGATCTGATCTACAAGTTGGGTAAGTTGCTGCGAGGATGGGCTGGCTCCGGTTGTAACACTCGGAATGATGGCTCCGATTATGGTGAATCCATACCGGTCGGCGTAATAGCCAAACAACTCATGATTGGTTACGATCATCCGTTTTTGTAGTGGGATCGTCGCAACTTCCTGTTTGATCCATTTGTCCAATTCAACCAGTTGGGAAGCGTAGGCAGCCGCGTTATGCGTATAGGATTCTGCTCCATCCGGATCCAATTTTATCAATCCGTCGCGGATGTTATCCACATATTGAACGACCATGATCGGGTCCAACCAAAAATGGGGGTCAACCTCAGGGTAACTTGCAATAATTCCTGTTTCCTGTGGGTTAGGCTTTCTGCTCTGCAGACCTGCCGCCGCTTCGATGACCTGCTGGGATCGCAGATTTTCTGTCAACAAGTTACCCATCCATACTTCGAACCCCGCTCCATTAATGATAATGGCATCGGATTCAGTGAGTCGGACGACATCTCGTGGGGTGGGTTCAAAGGCATGTGGATCCAATCCAAGCGGAATGAGCGAATCGATTTGGATCCGTTCACCGGAGATTTGTTGCGCGATATCCATTAGAAAAGACTCAACTGCGATCACTTTTGGGCCGGTATGGGCTGGCTTAGATGGCGAGCAGGCATTCAAAACCAGTACCAATGAAATGAGTGGAAACAAGACATGTTTCATTTTTTATTTTGTCTTCTTACAATCCTGGCAAAAACCGTATAGCTGCAGCCAGTGTTCTTTGATCTGATATTTTTTATCTGCGCCAATTCCCTGAAACAGTGATTCGAGTTCATCTCCAGAAAAGTATTCCACCTTACCGCAGTTTAGACAGAGTAATAAATGTTGATGTCCCTCTGGGGCTACGGCGTAAGTATGGCAGCCATTCGGGTCATGAACGCGTTGGATCAACTCCATTTCTTCCAGCTTTTCCAATGCGCGATATACCGTCATCAATCCAAGTTTCGGATGCATTCGTCTGGCAGAATCGAATACCTGCTGGGCAGAGAGTGCCTTTCCATTCGAAGTGACGATATCCACTACAGCCTTGAGAGCCGGGGTTATCCGAAAACCATTGTCTTTTATACTTTGGATCCAATGAGTAGATCCGGTAGTGGTCATATAGAAATCTCCGTTAATTTATTGATAATGATTATCATTATCAATAATACCAAATAAGAAAAGAATCTGCAATGAGCATATAAAGAAAAATGGTTTATTAAATACAAATACCTGCCTGTAATCTACAGGCAGGTATTTGTTGAAGGGAAAAATCTAACGGACAAATGGATTGAAATTAGTGTCCCGATCGAAGACATCTTCCTGTTCTGCCTTTTTTAACCCGTTCACGAGTCTGTAAGTAAGCGGCGTCAATACCGTCTCCACCCCTACCTTGAAGACATAGTTTGATACCAGGACTGTCCATAATAAGGAACCGGGAAGGACACCGGCGAAGGCGATCACTAAAAATAACCCCGTATCCACCGCTTCGCCGACCAGGGTGGATCCGATGGTTCGGGTCCACAGCCAACGCCCCCCGGTGATCAATTTCAACTTCGCCAGTACATAACTATTGCTGAATTCACCGGCAAAATACGCGACCAGGCTGGCGACCACAATTCTGGGTGTCTGGCCCAGGATACTATGGTAGCTTTCTTGAAGCGTCCATCCCTTTGCGGGCGGAAGTTTGTCGACAATGGCGAAGATGGTTGCAGCCACCAGTATCCAGATGAATCCGGTCCAGATCACCCGGCGAGATCTTTTATACCCGTACACTTCGGTCAGGATATCGCCAAATACATAGGCTAATGGAAAAAGGATCGTACCGCCATCGAAGGAAAATGGACCCATTTGAACGATCTTCGTGGAGGCGACGTTGGATATCAGGAGAACCGCGACGAACGCGGCGGTGACCAGATCGATCCAGTGGTATAGTCTTGTTGTTTTCCCTGTTTCCATAGTTCCTCTACTTCAATCATACCCGAGACAAGCTATTATAACGAAAAGCCGCCCTTTTAGGCGGCTTCATAAAGTCGTAGAAGATTGTTAAGGATTGGGTGTATTGGTCACCGCTGCGGTTGCAGGCAGAGTACCGGTTGGAGTATTGGTGAGTGCCTTGGTTGGGATCAGGGTAGCGATATTGACAGGGATATCCAATTTTTGCCCGAGGGTGATGGCATTGGCATCGGTCAATTTGTTCTGGCGCATGATGGCATCAACGGTGCTGAGGAATTTCTCGGCAATAACTGAGAGAGATTCTCCGGTCTGGACCTCATACCCCCGATAGATGGATCCTTTCACCAACTTGGTCAGGTCCACGGGTGTGGATGTGGGTAGTCTCGCCCCTGGTGGTGGTATCAGAATTTTTGCGTTCACCGAGATGATGCAGTTGATCCCATATTGCGGCTCGTTTAACTTAACCAGAACCGCCAGATCGGTATTGAACTTCTGGGCGAGACCATAGCAGGTGTCGTTTTCCTGAACAACGTATTCAAATGGTCCGGATGCGGTTGGGGTCAATGTGATGGTAGGGGTCGTTGTTACAGTTGCAGTGTTCGTGAAAGTGGCAGTTGGTGTGACTGGAGTTGGCGTGTTCGTACTGGTTGGGGTGGGAGTTTTGCTGGCCAGAAAAGGAAGCAAAGGTTTATTTTGATCCCCGGTCATCCAGAAAACGACAATGAAAACCCCAACAACGACCAAAAGAACAGCCAGGGCGCCGAAAACGAATGGTCCCCATTGCTGTTTCTTTTTGTAATTCTCAATTACCTCTTGTGCGGTGTCTTTTTTAGGCATAGGTTTCCCTGAATTATCAATTTGGTTTGATTTTCTATATTCTACCTGAAAATATACAATTCTGCGAATAACGCATCCAGTACTTGTCTGGACCAGTTAGTACTGTCTACTATAATTAGAATACTAACACCATTTCTCCCGGAGGATAAGATGGCGCTGGAACCTGGTTTGATTGGTGAATTGGAAATACTGGTTGATGAAAACGAAACAGCCCGCAAATATGGAGGAGAAAGTCTCCCCCCGGTGCTCAGTACTCCACGGATGATCATGTACCTGGAACGAGTTTGCCATCTGGCTGTATTTCCATTCTCTCCCTGAAGGACAAAGCACAGTCGGTATGCTCGTGAATGTCCGCCACCTGGCTTCAACCCCGATTGGTATGAAAGTCCGGTTTAGAAGCGAATTGCTCGAAATCGACCGCCGTCGATTGCGTTTCAAAGTGGAAGCTTGGGATGAGGTCGAAAAGATTGCAGAAGGCGAACATGAGCGGTTTATTATCGATTGGGAAAAGTATTACCTTCGACTGGCCGAAAAACAGAAAAAAGTACAACCTTGACAGCTTCGGAAAAGTAGTACTGCTCTTCGATCTTTCAGCAGATAAAAAAAAACCCCTTTTCCAATTTGGAAAAGGGGTAAAAATTGGTTGGGATATTAGAAGTCCACTTCCACGCTCATACCGGGTCTGATCCCTTCCGGCAGTGAATCTAGGGTGATCGCAACCGGATAGACCACATCCCCGCCGATCGACTCAGCACGGACGGACACCACGGTCACTTTCCCCGATACATTCGTCTGTAATGATTCGAAACGGACAGTTACCGTCTGCCCGGGTTGGATCCTTGCCACATCCCTTTCACTCAGATCAGTGGTTTCAATAGTGAGGGATGACACATCTGTCAGAATAAACAGGATTTGTCCAGGTGATACGACATCTCCAAGGGTGGCGTTAACGAGACTGATCGTTCCACTGAAAGGTGCGTTAATGGATAGGTTGTCTATGGCGACCTTTGCCACTGCAACTTGATCTTCTGCATTTTTTACCGATGCCTGCAAATAGGCCAGCTTTTTAGGATCTGGACCATTTTTAAGCAATTCAACGCGTCTGGAAATATCAGCCAGTTTCGCTTCTTCCAATGACACATCTACAACCGCTTCGTCCAGATTAGCCTGGGTTGGATTGGTAAACTTGGCATCCAGGTCTCTTTCTCTCGCTTTTATTTGGTCCTTCGTTTTTGTCTGATATAACCAGCGTTGATATTTCAGATTTGTCAACCGGTCTTTGGCGTCCTGAAGGTCGTCCTGCGTATTAAAATAGTCTTTTTGAGCCTGCAGGGATGCAATTGCCGCCTGGGTAGTAAAATCCTCAAGTTGGTTGTTCGCCTCGATCAGCATCTTTTCTGCGTTCGATAAGGCAGCTTGCTCCTGTTCCCCACCGGCAAAAGACAGCCAGAACCTGACCATCTTGAACCACATCACCCAGCTTTACTCCCACTGATGCGAGGTTACCGGCGATTTGGCTGCCAATCTTCGCTTCCTGGGCTGCCTTCACCACACCGGAGGCAGTCACTCCACCCGTAACTTGTGGTGTTGACCCGGTCGGTTGTGCTCCCGTTGGTTGAATTGCATCCAGGTTGAGCGTGGCTACCGGAGTGGGTGTGTTTTGAATTCCGGCAGCGCAACCGGTTAATATAACGGTAATCAAAAGGAGAATCCCAAAATATTTTTTCATTCAAACCTCCTACGCACTGGCAGGACCTTTTCCATTCGCATCGATCAGACCATCACGCAGAGTAACCACCCGACGCGCGTAATGAATGACCCGGGGGTCATGAGTGGCGAAAACGAATGTGACTCCAGTCTCCTGGTTCAATCTAACCATTGTCTCCATGACCTGTTTGCCGTTCTCGGTATCCAGGTTGGCGGTAGGCTCATCCGCCAATACCAACAGAGGTCGGGTGGATAGCGCGCGGGCTACCGCCACACGCTGCTGCTCACCGCCGGAAAGTTGATCGGGGCGATGATGCGCACGATCCGCGAGACCAACCGAATCGAGCAGACTCATGACCCGTTCGCGTCTCTCGGTCGAGTTCACACCATTCAGCAAGAGTGGCATTTCCACGTTCTCATACGCGGTCAGGGTTGGGATCAGGGCGAAGAATTGGAAGACAAACCCAATTGTTCCCCGGCGGAGGTCAGCCCGCTGGTCGCGGTTTAGCTTGCTGACATCCTTCCCGTTGATAAAAACCTGCCCGGTGGTTGGTTGATCGAGACAGCCGATAAGCTGCAGGAGCGTGGTTTTACCTGATCCTGAGGGACCGACCAGGGCAGTGAACTCGCCGTTCTCAATCGACATACTGATTCCACGCAGCGCGTTAGTTTCGATCTTGCCAATCGTATAGGTTTTCGTAACATTTTCCACTTTTGTGACTTCCATTTTCATTCTCCTTATGCCTGTTTTCCGCCATGCAGAGCTTCAACGGGTTGCATTCTGGCTGCGAGGATCGCCGGGTAAAGTGATGCGATCAAGGTGACTACCAGCGCAGTGATGGTCAGGGTGACCACATCACCGGGCACAATATATCCATACAAACGGTCGGGCAGGGCAAAACCTGTCACACCCATATTTCCGATATAAAAACCAACTTTGGTTGCGTAAAGAAGGAATAACGACCCCAGAGCCAATCCGATGACAATTCCGATCCCGGCCAGGACAGCGGATTCGGTCAGAAACATGGCCATTATCCGGCTGCTGCGCATTCCGATCGCGGAGAGAATCCCGATCTCGCGAGTCCTTTCGAACACAGCCATGATCAGGGCATTCACCACCACGGTTGCGGTTACACCAAGCACAATGAAGTAGAGAACGACCATATAGGCGCCAGCAAAAGACTCCATCTGGGAGATTAATGCATTCATTTCCTCCCAGGTTCTAACTTTGTACTGGGTTGTCTGCAATTGGCTGATGACGGTGCCGGCTTTCCCCCGGTCCTTCAACAGGATGAAAATGTTGCTGGCGTGCCCGTCTGTCTGAGTGATGGCTTGTGCTTTCGCAATTGGCAGGAACACGGTCCCTTCATCAAAACCGGGAGTATGGGTGGTGAATATCCCTCGAATGGTGAAGGTTTGTTCGTTCACATCGCCGTTGGATGTATTGGCTAGCAGGAGTGTGGTATCACCAGCTTTTAAATTCAACTTATCCGCCAGAGTCTTTCCGATCAACAGCCCATCCCGGTCGTCTGGAGTGATGAATGTCCCATCGATAATCCCATCCCGGAAAGGTGCACTCGCCTCAGAGAGTGGGTCGATACCGACGATCTGTACCCCTTTGGATACATCTCCGGAGCTGACGATTCCGCTTGCCACCAGCCGGGGAGTGGCCAGCAGCACATCAGGGAGAGAAGAAACCATCTTTACGATGCGATCCGGGTTTTCGATCAGATCTTCCCAGAGCAGGCTGGTTTTATCCTGATCATAGGATGAAGCCTGAATCTGGAGATGACCGCTCTGCAGGCGGATGGTTTTCTCGATGGAATCGCGGATCTCTCCCCTTACCATGGACGCCATCAGGAGCAGCAACGCTAAACCCATTCCCAGTGCCAGAGCAGACAAAAGGGTTCTACGGACATTCCGAGAGAGATCGCGTGTTGCCATTTTGAATAATTGAATCATGACGCACCTCACACGGTATGGAGTGAAACGGCTGGATCGTTAAGCGATGCCTCATGGGCAGGATAAAACGATGCCAGGATGGAAATGATGATCACTGTAATCAGGCGGCTTACCAGCTTACCGACACCCAACGAGGAATACACTCTCCCGCTGATCAGCGCGGTGTAATCAGTCATCGATGCGAATTGGCTGTAATCGAATCCGACCTTCCCAAGTAAAACGTTGACGGCCAATCCCAGAGCCACACCAAACGCGGCGCCCACCAGTCCCATCATGACACCTTCAAGCAGGAACAAAACGGAAATCTGGCCCGGCTTCAAGCCAAGCGCTCCGAGCACGCCAATTTCGCGTGTTCGTTCGAAAATGGCCATTAGGAGAAGATTCATAATGCCGATTCCGGCGATAACCAGCAGGATAATGCTGAAAATATTCATCACACCACTTTTGGTTGATAGAGCTGATTCGAGTTCAGGGTAGTTGGTCTGCCAGGAATCAACTTCCACACCCTTCACGGTTTTCTCAATGGATGAAACCACCGGTTGTTCTTTGCCTAATTCTTTGATGGAGATCGCCACCTCTGTGATTTGGCCTGTCAGGCCGTATAGATCCTGGGCTTCTGCGAGCGAAATATAGACGGTTCTCTTTTCAATATCGCGCATCCCAAGATCATAAATCCCGGTAATGGTCATCGTGCGTTTGCGCATCTGTTGATGGGTTGCTTTACCCACCAGGGTAATTTGATCCCCGATGGTCGCATTCATGGCGACTGCCAGACCTTTTCCGATGACAATGGAATCACGGTCATCTGACTTGAGGAAACGCCCTTCATTTGTCCTACCGGGAACCAGGCTGAAATCGGTTTCGGTTTCAGGCTCGATCCCGAGGATGGTAACGGCAAAAGCGCCCTCATGGTTGGTTGCCATCCCGCCGGTAGTGATCCTACGGACAGCGGATATAACCTGGGGTTGCGCTTTTGCTGCATTCAGCACCTCCTGCTCGTTTTTCAGGGGGAGGATGGGCATCTGCTCAACCTTGGCGCGGTATCCTTCTGCGTGAACCTGGATATTTCCGCCCAGAACGCGGATGGCATTTGTATAGATAGCATCCTGGAATCCGTCGACCAGGCCGTCATACATCATCATCATCGCCATTGTGAATCCAACAGAAATGACAAGGATGATCGTCCGCCGTCGATGCCGCCAGATGTTACGCCAGGCGAGCCGTAAAAATAAATTCATGTGTGGTACTCCTTTCAATGAAGCGGATCAAGATGTCTTTTTCCGCGATGATTTCACCCTATTTCTTGGTGGCTAGGCAGGCTACCATTCGGTTGTGTGAGGATTGCCTGAACCCATCTCTTCAAAGTATCCACATTGATGATTTCCAAAGACCCATCCGGTGCACCCAGTATCCGCTCCAGGGACGTGGAATATACGAGGATGCTATTGTAGAATTTACCTTCATCAAAACTCTCATCCGGTTTCAGGATAAGCGCTCTGCTCAAGGTATTTCCCATACCGTAAAAAAGCATATAAACCACCTCGGCCAAGCAGTCTGGATATGCGGTGTTAAAAACACCTTCATCGACGCCCTGTCGGATGATTTTGGACAGGCTGGGGATGATCGAACGCAGGGTTGCGACCAGCGCTTTTTCCCGGACGAGCACATTCTCGTCCTGGTACCATACCCTGAAGATCGGGATCAAATATTCGATTTGATCTGTCTTCCAGATCGATGCTCGCAGGAAGTATTCTTTCAGTTTCTGGAGTGCATTCAATGAGGGATCGTCCGCGACCGGCTCTATCACCAGCAGTGCTTCCTTCATCATTAACTCGATCATTCCTTCCAGGAGGTCGGGTTTTGACTTGAAGTAATGATAAAAAGCCCCTTTTGAGATATCTAGATCATTAAGGATGTCCTGTATGGACATCAGGTCGAATCCCATTGAGTAGATGAGTTTCCGCGCAGAAAGGAGGATCTCATTTCGCTTCTGGTTGTACTCGTTTTCATTCGATGTTCTAGCCATAATCACCCTATAATAAACCGACCGTCGGTATATTATAGGAAATTGTAGAACTATCATATTCGTTTGTCAAGAGGATTGGGGTCGCCCCTATTAAATTATGGAAGGCTCTTCAAAGGAGATAAAGCTATGTTCTCTTGATGATCTCTGTGTACTCAGTGATGAATATTCCATTCCCAAAGACGTTTCCGAATCGGCACGTAACCTTTCTCTTTCCTGTAGAATTTGCCCATCTTCCTTTACTTCGTGTATACTTTGGGTGTCTCAGTATTCAATACTTACATCTAAAAGAGGTGTGTATGAGCGTCGAGAACGATCAAAAAAGGTGGGAAGAGTCAGTCCTAAAGCCCACTGTCACTAAAAATCCCGAGCGCAAAAAAGAATTTACGACACTGTCAGGCATCCCGGTTCCGACCATTCAGACTCCCTCGGAGATGGATTATGCCGAGCAGTTGGGATTCCCCGGGGAATATCCCTTCACTCGCGGCGTCCAACCGAACATGTATCGCGGTCGGTTTTGGACGATGCGCCAATATGCCGGGTATGCTTCCGCGGAAGAATCGAATAAACGATATCGCTATCTCTTACAACAGGGACAGACTGGTTTGTCGGTCGCTTTTGACCTGCCCACCCAAATTGGGTATGATGCTGATCACCCGATGGCGCTTGGGGAAGTGGGCAAGGTAGGTGTTTCCATATCATCCATTAAAGATATGGAACAACTTTTTAATGAAATTCCGCTGGATAAAGTATCCACCAGTATGACCATCAACGCTCCCGCATCCATCCTACTGGCGATGTACATCGCGGTCGGGAAGAAACAGGGTGTGCCCAGCTCTGAATTACGCGGAACGATCCAAAATGACATTCTAAAGGAATATGTGGCTCGGGGAACCTATATTTTCCCTCCCACACCTTCCATGCGTTTGATCACGGATGTATTCCAGTTCTGCACCAGGGAGGTCCCGAAATGGAATACGATCAGCATCTCCGGATATCATATCCGGGAAGCGGGGTCCACAGCAGTTCAGGAAGTCGCCTTCACCCTGGCAGATGGTATTGCCTACGTCGAAGCCGCCCTGAAAGCCGGGATGAACATCGACAGCTTCGCTTCTCAACTCTCCTTCTTTTTCAATGCCCATAATAATTTCCTGGAAGAGATCGCCAAATTCCGGGCAGCCCGCCGGATGTGGGCTCGCATCATGCGCGAGCGCTTCGGTGCGAAGGATCCCAAGAGCTGGCAGTTGCGCTTCCACACCCAGACGGCAGGATCGACCCTGACAGCACAGCAGCCTGAAAACAATGTGGTTCGGGTGACGCTCCAGGCCCTGGCGGCGGTATTGGGTGGAACCCAATCCCTGCACACCAATAGCGCTGACGAAGCCTTATGGCTGCCGACTGAAAAAGCGGTCCGAGTGGCCCTTGCGTACCCAGCAGATCATCGCCTATGAATCCGGAGCCGCCGATACCGTGGATCCGCTGGCCGGCTCGTATATGATCGAATATCTGACCGATGAGATCGAAAAACAAGCCAGTGAGTACATTCAGAAAATAGATGACCATGGGTGGTGCGCTGGCCGCCATTGAGGTTGGATACATGCAAAACGAGATCCAGGAAGCGGCGTACCAGTATCAGCGGGCGCTGGAAAACAAGGAATCCACCCTGGTGGGTGTGAACGCGTTCCAGGTCACCGAGAAATTGGATATGGAACGATTGAAGGTGGATCCGAGCATCGAAACCAATCAACGTAACCGGCTGGCAGAGATGCGAGCCAAACGGGATTCAGCCAAAGCCAGCGAGTTGCTCACCCGATTGGAGCAGGCGGCGCATGGCAATGAAAGCATGATGCCCCTATTTATTGAGTGCGTCGAAAATGACATCAGCCTGGGTGAGATCACGGGTGTGCTTCGACAGGTGTGGGGTGAGTACCACGCTCCCAGCTGGGGATAAGAAGATTTACCACGGAGAACAGAGAGCACACAGAGAAATCAACGAAATACTTAACACCCAAAGCGGTTGGATAAATACTTCATCTATTCTGGAGGAGAGATGGCAAAACTGACCAAGATCAATCATATTGGAATCGCGGTAAATAATATAGACGAATCACTTCCATTTTGGGTGGATTGTCTGGGCATGAAGCTGCACCACGTAGAGGAAGTCGCCCGCCAGAAATCGAAGGTGGCTTTTCTTCCGGTTGGCGAAAGCGATGTGGAGCTGGTTTCTCCCACCTCGGAAGATTCCACCATGGCGAAGTACCTGACCGATAAAGGTCAGGGTATGCATCATCTCTGCCTGGAAACGGATAATATCGATGAGATGCTGGCTGACTTGAAAGCCAAAGGCATCAGGCTAATAAACGAAACAGCTATCGAGGAACCAGGACGCAAGATGGCCTTTGTCCATCCCAAATCCACCGGTGGCGTGCTGGTCGAATTGTATGAAGTAACCAAATAACTTTCATTAACGAAAAAAGCCAGAAGCGCTTTGCCTCTGGCTTTTTGATTCCACCCGGTCAGGCTGGTTCCATCCCAATCTCATCATCAAGTGCGACCCTGGTACCCCGCTCTACGTCCACCCGGGTCAGGATGATGATCCCGACCACGAAGAACACGATCAGTGAGACGATACTCATCCGGCTGTGACCGGTCAATTGTGAGACGATCGCAAAAAGCGCCGGTCCGAGGATATTGGCGAATTTCTCGAAGACACTGAAAAATCCGTAGAATTCAGCACTCTTGCTCTTGGGTATCATTTTTCCCATCAACGAACGGGAGAGTGCCTGGGAACCGCCCTGGACAGTTGCCACCAACGCACCCAAAACCCAGAATTGCCATTCATGATAAAGGAAGAAACCGAGGATGGCGATTACTGAATATATGGATAGGCTGAGATAAATGGCTCGTTTGGTCCCCATTCTTTTGGATAGCCTGCCGAACAGGATGGCGAATGGAGCGGCCAGGAACTGCACCATCAGAAGTGTTCCGATCAGAGTGATGCGGTCAAAACCAAGCTCATTCCCATAGGCTGTCGCCATGATGATGATCGTCCCTATCCCATTGGCGTATACCCAGAAGGCAAGCAGAAAGAAGGATAGATCCCTGAATTTACGAATTTCGCGAAAGGTTTTTGCCAGGCGAGAGAAAGCTGCCTGGATGGGCTGAAAACCTTCCTCTCCACGCAATATTCGTCGTTGTGGTTCAGTCACATGCCGTAGCAATGGCAGGGTGAAGATAAACCACCAGATTGCCACGGTGATAAAGCTCAGACGAGTCATCAGACCGGTCAATGCAGGAGGTGTAAGAAGGATCATGGCCAGGTTGACTGCGAGCAAAATCCCACCGCCAATGTAACCCATCGCATACCCGCGGCTGCTCACCATGTCGATCTCATCCGGGCTGGCGACATGAGGAAGGAGAGCATCGTAATAAACCAGCGACCCGGCAAATCCGATCTGTCCAAATACAAATAACAGGGATGCCAACAACCAGTCGCCGGTACTGATGAAATACATCAAGGCGGTAGCTGTCACACCGATTACCATAAAGATCGTGAGGAACCGTTTCTTGCTACCTCTAAAATCTGCAACCGCACCCAATACGGGTGAAATGAGTGCTGCGATCAATGCCCCGACTGAAGAGGTATATCCCCATAAGGCTGTTGCCTGATTGGGTGCCACATGAGCAGCCGCAACCGATGTGTAGTACACTGGCAGGACGGCTGCCATGATGGTGGTTGCAAAAGCAGAATTAGCCCAGTCATACATCGTCCATGCCCAGATGGCTTTCTTATGTGTATCAACAACAGATTTATCCATAACATACTCCTATATAGGTAATATCCTTTCTCTATTAAACACCGGATGAGTGAAAAGGACAATTTGGGAACATCACTACCTTATATTTCGTCTCAGTTATAACCCGAAAGGGATATAAACCATTTAAGGTATAATACCCAGCATGAACGATCAGAATATGGAACAGACTCAACCAACAACCCCGGTCCCGTCCGAGGAAACGCAACAAATGGCACCTCCAGCCCCTCCAGCGAAAAAGAAATCCAAACTCTGGCAATGGATCGTCGGCGGATTGCTCGTGGTCATCATCATAGGCGGTCTTGGCGCATTAGCCGGGTATTATTCTGGTATTGAGATTCGAAAAGCAGTGGAACAGAACCAACGGACGCTGGCTGCCAGTATGCAATACCAGCTTGGTGTGGCAGATCTGGAAGCAGGACGTTATGAATTCGCCAAGCAACGATTTCAATACGTTATTGAAGTAGACCCCATGTATCCGGGTGTACTTGAAAGTATGGCGAAAGTTACCATTATTATGAACGCCACCGCGACACCTGAGGTACTACCAACCCTGACTCCGGCTCCTACCCTGGATCTGAGCGGGGTGGAAGCACTATTAGCACAAGCCAAACAACTGATGGCGGCTCAGGATTGGGATAACGCCCAACTCGTTTTGGACACCATGCGGAAACAGAATCCGATCCTTCAAAACACTCGAAGTGGATGGGCTTTACTATCGCATGTACCGTAGCCGCGGGATCCAGAAAATCATGCAAAAAGGTCTACTTGAAGGTGGTATCTTCGATTTTGCTTTAGCACGCCGTTTTGGTCCATTGGACAAGGATGGTCGCGATGCGGAAGAGTGGGCGGTTATGTATCTCGACGCAGCCAGGTATTTTGGCTGGGATTGGGAAAAGGCAGTGGATGCTCTAGGCAAGGTCAACCAGTATTTCCCATCCTTGATGGATTCCTCACACCGATCTGTTTCTGATCGTTATCGCGAAAGCCTATTCCGATATGCCGATACGCTGCTTGCGAAAGAAAAATGGTGTCAGGCTGTCCCATATTACCAGCAATCACTCGCTATGGCTGAAGACCAGAAGGTGATCGTCAATTACACCAAAGCCAATAACAAATGTGTTGCGTCTCAACCAACCGAAGTTCCAACTATAGATCCGAACCTTCCGACTGAGCCGGTACCTACTGAAGAAACGGTTGTTCCGACCGAAGCGCCCACAATCGAGCCGACAGTGCCGACCCCATAGAATATTTATTTCTCAAAAATAATTTGATATAAAACATCTCCCCCGATCGAATCATCGGGGGAGATGTACTGTCTGAATAAGAATTAGTTTTGGATGACCACACCGGATAGATCGTGTACCATCGCGCCATCGATGCGGACTTTGACGATCTCACTATCCGGGTGTTCACCTTGTATGATCACCATACCATCAATTTCCGGAGCGTCACGATATGATCTTCCCAGGCTGATTCCATCGCCGCTGCCTTCGATCAGGACATCCATGTTTTTCCCAACAAAGGATTGATTTTTCTCCAACGAGATCTCCTGTTGGAGCAGCATCAACCGTTCCAGCCGCTCCTCTTTTACCTCCTGCGGAATCGGGTCACTCAGAGCTTCACTGGCAGTCCCGGTTTCGAAAGAATAGGTGAATGCGCCCGCCCGATCAAACTTGATCTCCCTGATGAAATCCAGCAGAGTCTGGAACTCGGTTTCGGTTTCGCCCGGGTATCCGACAATAAAGGTGGTCCGAATGGCCAGATCGGGCATAGCAGTCCGCATTTTATAGATGGTTTTGCGGACCCAGTCCACATTGTGGGGTCGATTCATTCGTTTCAGGGTATCCGGGTGGCCATGTTGAAGGGGAATATCGAGGTAGTGCAGGATCTGCGGTCGGCTCGCCATGAGATCGATCATCCGCTCGGTAACATAACCGGGATAGGCATACATTACCCGAAGCCACGGGAATTCCATTTGTTCTTCAGTGATGGCATCCAGAAGCTGGCTCAACCCATCCGCCATCCCGAGATCACTACCATAATCGGTAGTATCCTGGGCAATCAGAATGATCTCGCGGATTCCCCGGTCTGAAAGGAATCGTACATCGTTCAACACAGAGTCCATCGGACGGCTGATCTGTGTCCCTTTTATTAATGGTATCGCGCAGAACGCGCAGGGACGGCGGCAGCCGTCCGCAATTTTGACATAAGCACTCGCGCCCTGATCGGCAATCCGTAGTACACCTTCCCCTTGTTCCGCGTAGATGGGGGCATCTGGAAGATGATACAGAGGGATTGGCGATTTCCGCTCCTGCAAAGCCTGGACGAGATGAACAATATCCATCCAGCTGCGTGTGCCGATCAACCCGTCGATACCTGGGATCTGACGGGAAACCTGTTCCCGGTAACGCTGGGTGAGACATCCCGCCGCTACCAAAAGTTGATTTTTCTTTTTCTTCCGCGAAAGATCGTTGAGTACCTGGTAGGATTCCTCGCGCGCATCGCCGATAAATCCGCAGGTGTTAACCACCACTATCATGGCGCGGGAAGGATTTTCTTCCAATTCATAGCCGTTCTTTTCCAAAATCTGGGCCATCGATTGAGAATCAACCGTATTCTTTGCACAACCCAGCGAGACAATACTAACACTGTTTGATTTCATGTTTCTACCTATAAAAGAATTAGGGAACGACAGTACCTTTCGGGGTATTCGTCGGTTTGGGAGTTGAGGTTGGCCAGGGGGTCCTGGTATCCGTTGGAGTACGTGTGGGTGGATAGGTGTTGCTTGGTTTTGGTGTTCGGGTTGGAACCAACGTCTTGGTAGGTGTTGCAGTCGGGGTATGTGTCGGGGTTCCGTACGCATCCTTTCCGAAAACCAGGTGGATGACTTCACCTACCACACCAGGGGAGCCTAGATTTCGTTGGTTATGGATGATCTGAACTGCAGCGGCATTTCCGACGATCAGTTCAATCTGATTTTGCCCATTGAATGAATATGGATTTCCCATGGTGATCCGGCCATTGAATTCAGTCTTCCCATCCACGATCACCTGTAGATAGGATCTCTGCAGGGCGACAACAAATACCTGTACTGGATAAACTCCGGGAGTGCCTGGAGTACCCGTAATGGCTTCAAATGTGGCTGAACCAGTGGATTGAATAATAACTGGATTATTGGATGCTACGGTTGCTGTTGCCGGTTCAATCGTAGAATTTGTCAACTCCGGGGTAACCGTATCGGTATGAATTAAAATGTCGGATATGGGTATGGCTGTGGTAGTTCGTTGGGCATTACTCTGATAGGCAAGTATATTGCTTCCACCCCAGATCAAAGCAACTACAGCGGCAACTATCACTAACCCGACCAAGAGCACATCCAGCGAAATGATGCTATGCAGAACCCCATGTCGAACGACCTGGAATGGTTTTCGTTTGGACCGATTCTGTTCTTGCTCCTGCTGGCTTTCGTCTCGTCGGGTCTGGAGTCCATCTGCATAGTGCAGTAAAACCTCATCAATGTCCATATCCAGAAAACTGGCATAGTTCGAGATCATTCCTCTCCCCTGAACCGGAGAGGGGAGGTCATCGATGTTACCGCTCTCGATGGCTCGTAAATAGTGGACCGGAATATGCGTATAGGTTTCTATATTTTCAATGGTCAGGCTAAGCCGTTCCCGTTGATCTCGTAAACTCTTACCCAGAAGAATGAAAGATTGATCAGCTGCGGTTAATGGACGATCTTCTTTACCGATCTGTAATTCCGGGGAGGTGTCCTCTTCTGGGGAAATTTTCCTTTTTCGTGCCTGAGTTTTCCTGGTGGATGTGGATTCAAGACTGGGTGTTGGAGGAACTTCCTTCGGTTTTTCTGGCTCCACTTCACTTGCAGGATTCCAGATCTGAAACAGTTGTAGTTCATCCAGACCTAGAAATGACCAGTAGAGCCGGATGAATCCTTTGGCTTGAACCGGAGATGGTAGTTCTGATAAGGCATCCCTTTCAATGGCATCCAGATACCCTTCGCGGACATGGATCGCGCGGGTTACCTGACCGAGCGAAAGTTTTTTCGCCGTCCGCGCCTGATGGATTATCTGTCCAATGGATTCATTCATGGGAAAATTGTAACATGCCTGTTTGTAAAAGCACCCGGTCTGACCTGGATTTCGCCTGTCAGACCGGGTGAAGAGTTTTTTGATGATTCAGTCAGATGGGTTAGGCTTCTTCAGCGGCTGTCTCATCAGCGGGAAGCTCAACTACGGGTTCCTCAACAACGGGAACATCAGCGACTGGAATCTCTTCCTGGGTTGTCTCGGGGACATATTCCACTGCTTCAGCAATGGTCTCACCTTCGCGGTGGACGATCACACGAACTTCTGGCATCAGATCCACGGTCAGGCGGACGTGCGCTTTTTTCTCACCCAGGGTACGGATGGGCTCCACATCGATCTGGTGTCGTTCGACAGCGATGCCAGATTTGGCTTTAATGGCGTCGGCGATCATCTGAGGGGTGATGGAACCGTACAATTTACCGGTTTCGCCGGCTTTGGACGGGAAAACGAGAACGAGCTTCGCGAGCACTTCTGCAACACTACTCATTTCCTGGTTGAGTGCTGCTCGACTAATCGTCGCCTGTGCCCGAATGTGGTCTGCCTGTTTCAATGCACCGGCAGTTGCCAATACAGCCAAGTTCTTAGGAAGCAAAAAGTTGCGGCCATAACCATCGGCTACTTTTTTTACGTCGCCAGCGCGACCTAATTTGTAGACATCTTTGAGAAGGAGAACTTTCATGGTATCAAGCCCTTTCGAATTGGATACTCTGACATGAAGGGTACTACATATCAGGCGGGTGCAAGTATACCATAGGTTCAACAAACTCGCCGTCTGCCGGTAAACCGAGTAATTAATCTGGGTAAGTATAAGTCTGTGGCTGGCACCCACGTCCGGACCGGCAACGTCAATAATCCTTGCAAATCGCTTGATATATAGTACAATTGTTCTATATACGACCTCACATTTCAAACCGAGTCCGGTTTATAATACAAGATTGCATTTCGGCAATTGGGTGATCCTATGACACAAAATTCCATTCGAGTGGTTGGTGCTCGCGAACACAACCTCAAAAATATTACAGTCGAGATCCCGCGTGATAAGCTGGTCGTTATTACAGGTTTGTCCGGCTCGGGAAAATCCTCGCTGGCGTTCGATACCATTTTTGCAGAAGGTCAGCGCCGATACGTGGAATCGCTCTCCGCGTATGCCCGCCAATTCCTGGGTCAGATGGACAAACCCGATGTGGACTACATCGATGGGTTATCACCGGCGGTTTCCATCGATCAGAAAGCCACCTCGCACAATCCCCGTTCCACAGTAGGGACGGTCACTGAAATCTATGATTACCTACGTCTGCTCTTTGCCCGGGTGGGAATACCACACTGCCCGATCTGCGGACGGGAAGTGGTCAAACAATCCGCCCAGGAAATCGTGGACGCAGTCGAATCGCTTCCTGAGGGCAGCAAATTGCTGGTTCTGGCGCCTGTGGTCCGCGGACGGAAAGGTACCTACCAGAATGTCTTCGATGAGATTCGTAAAGCCGGATTTACCCGCGTACGAGCAGATGGGACGGTCTATTCATTAGATGAAGAGATCACGATGGACCGCTATAAGATCCATACGATCGAGGCTGTCGTAGACCGCCTGGTGATCTCCCGCGAAGGAACTGAAGAGGACCTCATTGCGTTCCGAACACGTCTGACAGATTCCATCGAAACCGCCCTTAAAGTGGGTGAAGGATATGTCACGATCCAAAACGTGACTGTCGATCCTCCCCGCGATCTGCCATTTTCGGAACATCTGGCCTGCCCCGAGCATGGAGTATCCATCCCGGAAATAGAGCCACGTACCTTTTCATTTAATACCCCTCACGGAGCCTGCCCGGAATGCCAGGGACTTGGTTCAAAGCAGGAGATAGACCCCGATCTACTGATCCCGGACCGCGAGAAATCCCTCAATGACGGCGCCATCGTAGCGATGGAATGGAATAACGCCAGAGAAGACGGCAAGTACTACTGGCAAATGTTGGAAGCAGTGGCTAAACATTTCCATATTGATTTGAACAAGCCGATCAATCAGATGACCGAGGATCAGGTCAAAGTGATCCTCTATGGCGCGGGAGAGCAGGAGATCAACATCCATTACCAGCGTGAAGACCGGTCGGCCAGTTATCGCACCACGTTTGAAGGGGTGATCGGCAACCTGATGCGCCGCTACCGGGAGACGCAATCCGAATACATTCGCAACAAGATTTCGGAATACATGAGCAACAAACCCTGCCCGGCGTGTCACGGCAACCGTTTGCGCCCGGAAGCGCTGGCTGTCACCGTCAACGAGGCAAATATCCTGCAGGTCACCGACTGGCCGATCAACCAGTCCCTCGAATGGATCCATGATTTGATGAAAGAGGATTCTGTACTATCTAATCGCCAGCAGATTATTTCCGAGCGGATCCTTAAAGAAATCGAAGCCCGACTGGGTTTCCTGGTCAATGTTGGTTTGAATTATTTGACGCTTCGCCGCTCGGCAGGATCGCTTTCCGGCGGGGAGGCGCAGCGTATCCGGTTGGCCACCCAGATTGGTTCCCGGTTGATGGGTGTTCTCTACGTTTTGGACGAACCGTCCATTGGTCTTCACCCGCGTGATAACCGTCGCCTTCTCGATACACTGAGAGGTTTACGAGACCTGGGTAATACTGTCCTGGTGGTGGAGCATGACGACGATACCATCCGTTCCGCTGATTGGATCATAGATCTTGGTCCTGCAGCGGGAGTAAATGGAGGTTGGGTGGTGGCGGAAGGAACGGTCGATACCATTCTCGCTCACCCCGAATCACTAACCGGGGCGTACTTATCCGGCAGGCTGCAGGTTCCCATGCCGGAGCATCGTCGGACCGGGAACGGAAAACACCTGACCATTCGGGGAGCGAGGGCGAACAATCTCAAGAATATTGATGTCGAAATTCCATTGGGGAAATTGGTTTGCATCACGGGTGTATCTGGCTCGGGAAAATCCACCCTAATGGTGGATGTGTTGTACGCCACACTTGCACGTGAATTGAACGGCGCTCATTCCCAGGCTGGTGATCATGATAAGGTGGAGGGGGTGGAACTGCTGGATAAGATCATCAACATTGACCAATCCCCCATTGGACGGACTCCGAGATCGAACCCGGGTACGTATTCCGGAATGTTTGATGAGATCCGTTCCCTGTTTGCAGAAATGCCTGAAAGCAAGATGCGCGGGTATAAAGCAGGACGCTTCTCCTTTAATGTTCATGGCGGTCGTTGTGAAGCCTGCCAGGGACATGGTCAATTGCGGATCGAAATGCAATTTCTGCCAGATGTATATGTCCCTTGCGATGTCTGTCATGGCGCGCGCTTCAACCGTGAAACCTTGCAAGTACACTTCAAAGGTTTATCGATTGCGGATATTTTGGATACCACGGTGGATTCTGGGTTGGAGCTCTTCTCCGCGATCCCGCCGATCTATAACAAGCTCAAACTTCTTCAGGAAGTGGGGTTAGGCTATATCAAGATCGGTCAACCGGCTACCACACTTTCCGGGGGAGAAGCGCAGCGCGTTAAACTGGCAAAAGAATTATCCCGCCGGGCAACAGGCCGGACCTTTTATGTGCTGGATGAACCATCAGTCGGCTTGCATGCTGCGGATGTGCACAAATTGATCGAGGTATTGCAGCGCTTGGTCGATGCTGGAAATAGCGTGTTGATTATCGAGCACAACCTCGACATCATCAAGGTGGCCGATTACGTCATCGACCTCGGACCAGAGGGCGGCAATCAGGGCGGCGAGGTCGTCGCCACCGGAACACCTGAGGAAGTATGTCATAATCCGAAAAGTTATACAGGGACGTATTTACGAAAGTATTTGCACGAAACGACCGAGGTAAACGGGAAAACCGCGCCTGACAAATGATCTTTCGAGAAAGCGATGCCCGAGAAAATTTCTTAATCCAATCCAAGCTTATGAATTGGAATCATAGTTGGTGGGTTATACCTTTTATCTAACCCAAATAGCTTGATTTACGCCACCCGGGACATTTCCGATGGCAATTGGTTCGAAATCCGGGAAGGTGGCCGAGTAGATCGTTCCGTCCTGCATCGCCATGATCAAGGTCTCCCCAGAGGTCGGATCCCAGATCAACTCATCCACCAAACCATCCTGAATTGTCCGCCAACCCTCGCCGGGTGTTTTTACGACCACTCTTCCCTTAAAGTTTTCGATCACTTCCCAGGCTTCATATCCTACTTTTGAAATTGCCGGTTCGTATGACTTATCGTAAACCGGTGGTAGGTATTGTATTTCACCATCGGATGACACAAGCAGCTCCGGATAGGCGTTGAAAACATCGCTTTCGGGCATCCAATTCACTTCATACGCTTTTTTGGGGCTGATTTGAATAAGCTCCTTCTCATCGGGCTTTAGCAGGAACACACCATTACCCGGTGATTCCTGACATCCGGCTGACCCTGAAAAGAGGATCGCTCCATTTTCAGGTGAGAGGGCGGGGGAATAATAAATACTAGACTCCAATATTGAGAAAGCTTCCCCGGTCTGGACATCGACCGCGCGCAGGTTTTTGGAAAAACAAGTGTCATCAGAATCGTAGGTGAGGTAATGCGTATCATCCTGCCAGCCAACGAAATTGGTAGTTATCCCCTCTGGCTTCGGCATATTGAGCACTTTTTCATCCACCATCCTCACCGACCAAACACCATCCAGCCGGTTATACCCCACGATTGCCCCGCCGAAAGGAGGAATCCAACTGACCCCGAAATGAAGAATGTATTCCCCATCGGGCGACCAGGTCGGATTGATCGCCTGAGAACCGCCATCTGTCAATTGGGTGATTTCTTCTGTCTGGGTGTCATATACATATAGATCAGCGGTCGGACCTTTTATCGATCCGATAAAAGCCAAAAATCTGCCCTCGCCCGGCTGCCAGGCAACACTGTCATATTGTGCAATCGCATAGTACGCAAATGCTTTTCTTCCGGTGGGATTGGTTGTCAGTTCGTTCTGAGTGATATTGATAAGCTGGGAAATTGTTTTATGCACACCACCCGGAAGCGTGATCTCAACCAGATCCAACCCCGCATCTGTGTGCGCGACCACCGCCAATTTCTTACCATCCGGCGAAATGGCTTTGTGCAAATCAAACAGACCGGGATCTATATCCGATATGTGAGTGAGTACGCTCCCATCCGGATTGCCTAGCCAGATGCCTTTACTTCCGCTTAACAGGATGTATGGCCCATTGGAAGAGAAGGTGATCTGTGTACGGTGCCGGTGGTGTGGATGTGCTGGTTGGGCGCACCTCGCTGGTTTCAGCCGGGATAGCTGTAGATGCAAGTGGAATGTGCGGAGATGCTGGTGCCATTTTTGGCTCCGATATCCGGCATGAGAGTAAGAAAAACAATACGAGAAATGTAAGCCAAAATATCCGGGTTTTGTTCATCATCCCTCTCTGATCCAATTACTCGTCTACCATTATTTATAGCATGAGGTTGGGTGAGATGTCAGGATTATAAAACCTGTCAATTCCACCCCAGTAGGAAATATTGTTATGGTACACTACCTGAAACCAACCGTTCGGAATATATTATGTCGTCATTTCTACAACTTGCGGTAGTGCTGGTCGCCATCCTGATTTCGGCAAAAGTGGCCGGATATCTGGCTAAGAAAATAGGTCAACCTTCTGTTCTGGGGGAATTGATCGTTGGATTGATTCTGGGTCCATCTTTGCTGGATATTACTCATCTATCGTTTATCACGGATTCGCATCTTTCTGAAATCGTGATGCAATTGGGTGAATTTGGTGTGTTAATGCTGATGTTTCTGGCTGGAATGGAGCTCCATATCAATGAACTCCGCAGCCAGATAAAGGTCAGCGCGCTTGCCGGATCGTTCGGTGTTGTATTTCCAATTCTCCTTGGCTGGGGCATTGGATTGTTATTTCACATGGACCAACCCGCAGCCCTTTTCCTCGGATTGACGATGGGGGCTACTTCTGTCTCGATCTCTGTACAAACCCTGATGGAATTGAAAATGTTGCGAAGCAGGGTGGGGTTGGGGCTTCTGGGTTCAGCGGTCTTCGATGACGTTCTGGTGATCGTCCTTCTATCCATCTTCCTGGCACTAATTTCCGGTGGAGGAACACCCGCTGCCATTATCTGGATTTTCGTTAAAATTATCCTTTTCATGGCCTTATCGGTTGGCCTGGGGATCTGGGTATTACCCAGAGTAGCCCATGCTGTCGGGAAGCTACCGATTACTCAAGGCGTTCTAACACTGGCGTTGGTCGTAATGCTCATATACGGAATCGGTGCGGAACTGATCGGGGGGATGGCAGCTATTACCGGTACATTTATCGCCGGGTTGATGTTCTCTCGCAGCCCGGAAAAGCAAAGACTTGAGACCGGTTTGTTGGCATTGGGATATGGTTTCTTTATTCCAGTCTTCTTTATCAGTATCGGTCTTTCATTGAACCTGCGTGACCTGCAAATTGACGTGTTATGGTTGATGCTCGCGATCAGCGTTATCGGTATCCTCGGCAAGCTGATCGGTGCCGGTCTTGGGGCAAAACTTGCCGGGTTTACCAATCTAGAATCTTTACAGCTTGGCGCGGGTATGATTTCCAGGGGTGAGGTAGGCTTGATCGTCGCCTCGGTGGGCATGTCAGCCAATCTCGTAGATCCGAATGAGTTTTCTGCAGTGGTTGGAATGGTGGTGATTACCACCGTTGTAACCCCGCCGTTATTAAGATCGCTATTCCCAAGGGATCACACCAACCTTGAGGTAGCTTCCCCGGAAAAATCCTGATGGGAGGTCCTATGTATTTCTTCATGATCCTGGTTGTTCATGACGTGGAAAAATTTGAAGATGTCCTTGTAGCCTGGCGCGATGCCGGGGTAACAGGAGTGACTATCTTACCCAGCCTCGGGATGGCAAGCATGGACAAAGAACGCGCATTACGTGAAGATATGCCCCTCATGCCGCTAATCAGCAATTTATTTGCCGAGGATGAGGTATTAAACCGGACATTATTCAGCGTGGTTCAGGGAAAAGAATTGGTTGATCGGGTCGTTCAAGCCACTCAATCCATTCTGGGAGATCTGAATTCCCCCAATAACGGTATCATGGCCATCCTGCCGGTGGAGCAGGCATTTGGATTGAACCGGATCTGATCCTACTTTTTTCGATTGAATTTATGAGAATCCTCTGCAACGACATAGGCACCGGAACTCAGGATATTTTCCTGTATGATTCGCGTTTGGACGTGGAGAATGGCTATAAATTGATCCTCCCTTCTCCAACGATGATGGTCCATCGAAAGCTCCAGCAGGCTGCGGAAAGACGACAATCGATTGTTCTACATGGTTTGATGATGGGTGGAGGTCCGTCCAGTTGGGGGGTGGATGCGGTGATCAAGGCTGGTGCACAGGTCTTTGCCACGGCAGATGCGGCCAGGACCCTAAACGATGACCTTGATCAAGTCCGAGAAATGGGGGTCATTCTGGTTTCTTCGGATGAGATCCGTTCTCTTCCAACCGATGTGCTGCGGATCGAATTGCGTGATTTTGATTATGCAGCCATCCGTGACACCTTCTCCCGCTTTGGAGTTTCGCTGGATAACCTGGACGCCGTTGCCGTGGCTGTATTTGATCATGGGGCAGCTCCCCCTGATATATCGGACCGGAAATTTCGGTTTGATTATCTCGACGAGCGGATTCGGTTCAAGAATTCCCTGAGCACCTTTGCATATCGTCGTGACCAGATCCCGGCAAGCATGACCCGCCTGCAATCTGTGGAAAAATCTGCTGTAAATATTCCTGGAGAGTTGATCGTCATGGACACAGCGCCTGCGGCCATCGCCGGAGCACTCCTGGACCGGAAAGTAGGCAGCCTTAACTCGGTGTTGATTGCCAATGTAGGCAATTTCCACACATTAGCCTTTCGCCTGAATGAGGGAAAAATTGACGGTGTGTTTGAACACCACACCGGACTCCTCACCCCGGCCAAGCTGGATGATTACCTGCAAGAATTGATGGATGGAACTCTCGATCGAGAGTCCGTTTTTGCAGATCAGGGACATGGCTCTTTGATTTACGATCCGGTACCAATGAAAAATGAGAACTCCGATTTCGATCTGGCAGTGACCGGTCCGCGCCGTGGTTTCATGCGGTCATCCTGCTTTCGGAGTTATTTCCCCGCTCCTTTTGGCGATATGATGATCACTGGTTGTTTTGGTCTGCTTACCGCGGTTGCAGAGCTGCTCCCGGAGCATCAGGCAGAGATCATGGGATCTCTGCGAAATAGCGGTAGCACCCAAACCGCTCCCTGGGATATCGTAGCATAATTCTATGTAAACCGATTCATTAGGCTGGAAAGCGAACCAATAAATGAACCCACCGCCTCTTATCGTGGAAATGGTGCCCCGAACCTGCTTTTTCTCGAATCTTCGTTCCAATCTGAGTAAAAAGGATTGGGAGAAACTCCGCCAATGGAGCATCCAAAAAGCGGGATTCCGCTGCGACATATGCGGATCTGATAACTATGGGCGTTCTCTGGAATGCCATGAAATTTGGGAATATGATGAAGATGATCGTGTTCAGTATCTGCGCGGTTTGACCGCCCTATGCAGGGAATGTCATCGGGCAAAACACATGGCTCTGGCTCGTGAGATGGGCTGGGAAGAAGCGGCCATCCGCCATCTAATGCGCGTCAATCGCTGGTCTCGCAGAGAAAGTGGACGATTACCTGATCGAGGCATTTGATCGGTTTGAAGCGCGCAGCCAGGTTACCTGGCTGTTGGATATCACCTGGCTGAGAGATTTTGATGTGACAATTCCGGAGAAATTGGATAGAGATCACTAGTTTAGGATTAATGATATTTACCGCAGAGAACGCTGAGAGCGCTGAGATTCCTAAGTAAAGTTCATATAGATTTTGCAGATACATCTGATCATTCGAGCTAGATCTGGATGATGGTCTTTACATCCCGGAAGACGATCACCAACGCGATTCCGAAAGCAGTACTCATTGCCAGAATGGTTGATATCCAGGTTGGGAATGGCAATACCTGGGGAAGCAGCCAGGTGATCAAGCTGGCAAGAATCGTGGCGATCGTGACTCGAAATAATGGATTTCCCAATTCAATCTTCCGCTTGACTGTCCGCGTGAGTAGATAAAACAAAAGCAGCATCTCCACGGTAAATGCGATGGATGTCGCCCAGGCGATACCGGCAGCGCCAAACAACTTCGAAAACCAGATCCCAAAAACGATAAAAGCAACGCCGGTCACAACCGAAGCTGCCAGCGGGATTTTGGCGTTCTGACGCGAGTAGAAAGCCCTGGCGCCCACTTCGATCAAAGAATGGGAAAGTAAACCCGCCAGATAACCGGTTGTTGCCAGCATAACCTGTTGTGTACCGTCCACATCAAAGCCGAATGCCAGCTTCACCAGCGGCCCCAGTCCCAGCGCCAGGATGAATGCGACCGGGATATTTAGAGCGATCAGGTATCGAGTGGAGCGCTGGATGGCAAGCCAGAAAGCATCCCAATCCTGACGGGCGGCATGTTCGGCCAGGGTTGGTAATAAGGCGGTGCCAAGTGCGGTTCCAATCAGGGTCTCGGGCACCTGCATCAGCATCCAGCCGTAGGTGAGCGCTGATACCGCTCCTGTTCCCAACCCGGATGCGATATTATCCCGGGCGATGAAGATCAATTGAATGAAGAGCATGGTCAACAACCTCGGTCCGAGCAAACGCAGGACCTTGCGGACATCCTCCGTTTTCAATCCCAACTCCCGTACCCATACGAATTTATAACGCACCAGACCGGGTATCTGAATTAATAGGTGGAGAGCAGCCCCAAGGATCACGCCATAGACCAACCCGTGGATTCCGAGTCCCAAAGCGGGCAGCTGGATGGGTCCGATCTGCATGGGCGTTTCGGGCGCAAGGATGGAGGCGCCAAAAATCTGGCCGAGGTTGTACAATAGCGGCGCTATGGCGGGGAAGAGGAAATGCTGATTCGCCTGCAAGCCTGCCATCACCAGCCCGCTGATGGAAAAGAGCAAGGTGGCAATCAGGTTCAGCCGCATCAGTTCGGCAACCAGGCGCTGCTGCTCGCTGTGGAATCCCGGTGCGATCCCCAATCGCCAGCTCACCAGTTGATCCGCGAAGATGGCAACCAGTATCCCGAGGATGGCAGTGACCAGAAAAGCGAGGTTGGCGATCCGTGAGAAGAGCTTCCAGGCTTCCGTGCTGTTTTGTTTAGTGATCACTTCACTCAAGACCGGAATGAAGGCGATAGCCAGCGCCCCTCCCGAGATAAGGGCGAATAGCAGATCGGGAAGGTTATTGGCTGCGTTAAAGGCATCCAACTCCGGGGAAAGCCCGAACACCCGGGCAGTCAACACCTGCCGTAAAATAGCCAGCACTTTGTCTGCTGCGAAGAAGACCAGCAGAAGTAGCGCGGCTTTGGAAACTCGAGAGAAACGGTTCAGGAATGCCATTTCGAATCCACCTTAGTTAGAACGCACATATTTCTTCAGGAAATAATCAATCTTTTGATAATAGGCTTCAAGTGTCTCTGTTTTTCGCCAGCCATGCCCCTCTCCTTCAAATCGATGATATTCAAATGGAGCATTCTGTTCACATAACTTCTTTACGATCTCTTCAGTCTGGGTTACAGGAACTACCGGGTCATCCGATCCATGGAAAAGAAGGAGCGGATCGTGGATGCTCTCAGCGCGAAATAATGGAGACCAATCGAAGAATTTCTTTTCATTCTCAGGCAACGTACCGATCAGGGAATCATAATAATGCGATTCAAATTTGATGGTCTCTTCCACAACGGTGAAGAGATTACTGACTCCGTAGGCACAGATGGCGGCTTTGAACATACCCGGATGACGGATGAGGCAATTCAAGACGGTATAACCACCTGCGCTGCTACCTTTTAATACGATGCGGGCGGGGTCGGCTAGTTTATTTTCCCGCAGGAACTGGACTGCCGAGAGTGCATCATCCACATCCGCTTCACCCCAATGTCCATTTAATGCATCCCGGTAGGCGCGTCCGTAGCCGGTGCTGCCGTGGTAATTAACCGATAGGAAGCCGAATCCTTTGCTGGTAAAGAAGGCGGTATCTGCCGAAAAGTTGGCATGTACCTGCAACGTTGGTCCGCTGTGGACGTGCACAATCGCAGGGGGAAGACCATCGGATGAATAGCGATGGTTGGAGGGCGGAAAGTAGATCCCGAAAACTTTTCCGGTCGGGGTTTCCCATTCAACCGGTTGTGCGGAAGGTAGTTCGCCACTATCCACCGTGTCCGGCATACTGGTTTTGATCGCCTGAATTTCGGATCCGTTGATGACGGCTAGTCTGGTCGGCGCGTTGGGTGATGAGACCAGCGCGGCAATTTTCCCATTCACCATTGAAATCGAGGGTTGGGCGAGATAGCTGTATGGATGGAGGGAGATTTCTTCCTGCGTTAAATCCAAAGAGATCCGAATGAGACGACTGAAGCCATGATCGAGAGCTGATACTTCCAATCCTGTAGAATCCGGCATCCATCCATAGGTTCGCATCCCCTGTAACCAGGCCGGGACCATCAGGTTCATTTGATTGAGAAGGGTTCGTTTTTCTCCACTTTCCAGGTGGATAAGGACCAGTTCATCCCAGTTCTCCCGGTTCTGAATATAACTCAACCATTGCCCGTCAGGTGAGAACATCGGCTGAAAGACAGCCGTAACTGAATCCCCAGCAATGTGAGTCATATTCTCCAACTTGACGGGTTGACTGGATATGTCTGCAACCATCAAACGGCTGCCCTGCCAGGGCATCTGGGGATGATCCCATTCAATCCAGGCGATCTTTTTGCCTTCCGGATGCCAGACCGGCTGCATGTAGAAGTCTGCCAGCTTGGCAAGTGTGATGGATAGCTCCTGTGGATGGTCGATACTGATCCAGCGTAGACTATCCCGTTCTTCATCAGTGTTAACGAACAACATCTGACGTTGGTCTGGTGATATCACCGGGGCAGCCGATTTTCCGGTGGGTGATACCAGACAAACTGGAATACCGCCGGCAATCGATTGCTTATATATCTCCCCGGTCTTTCCGACATACACAATCCAATCTCTCGAGCAGCCATACTCTCCGCCACCATAAAATAATCCTCCGCGAATGGGTTGCTCATGAGTGAGATCACGCACACCTCGGTTTTCATCCCAGGTGACAATGGCTGAGCGGTCGTTACGCTGTTCGAGCCACACCAGGGTGTCCCCGGACCATTGCGGGTCCACCAGGCTGGTGCCGCTGCTCATCCAGCGTGGAGTGAGTGAGGAAGTCCAGCTGCCGTATGGAGACTTGATTGGATTGGTCATTTCTGTTTCTCCAGATGGCATCATTATAGCGTGATGATGAGCTAACCCGTTAATTGAAATTTACTCTTCAGATTTTTGGAAATTGTGGGTTGGGTGGGATGGTGAATGTAGGATACGTATATCGATTACGAATAAATCCCCACCCAAAAATCATTTATAATGAAGTTTCAATTCAACCAATAGCAAGAGGCAACTATGGATTCTGAAATGACTGAGCTGGAGAAAACCAGGCTGGAAAAAGTGAATCGCCTGCGCGAGGGCGGGATCGAGCCCTATCCGACCCGTTCCGATGTGACCCATACCACCTTACAGGCAATCCAGGCCTTGATCGAGGCTGAAAAGGAAGGTCAGAATCCGACTGAAGTTATCGTTAAGGTTGCTGGACGGTTACGTTCCACCCGTCCGATGGGTAAATTGATCTTCGCCCATATCGAAGATGGCGCCGGACGCCTGCAATTATTTCTGCGGGTGAACGAAATTGGTGAAGAAAAGATGGATTTCTTTGTCCGGGAATTGGATCTGGGCGATTATATTCAGGCAACCGGAAAAATGTTCCGCACCAGAACAGGGGAGATCACCGTCCAGGTGAGTGAATATTCGATCCTGGCAAAATCGTTATTACCCCTTCCTGCCGCTAAAGATGAAGTGGTGGACGGGCAGATTGTCCGACATGCCACTTTATCTGATCCAGAAGTCAGGTTCCGCCAGCGATATGCTGACCTGGCTGTAAATCCTGAAGTAAGGGAAATTTTCCGGGTGCGTGCAAAAACCGTATCTGCTTTGCGTAATTTCCTGGATGAGCGCGACTTCCTTGAGGTGGAGACCCCCATTCTGCAACCTTTATATGGAGGCGCGGCCGCCCGACCATTCACGACCCATCACAATCAACTCAAACAGGATCTGTACCTACGGATATCTTTTGAGTTGTATCTGAAGAGGATCGTAGTCGGTGGGATCGACCGGGTTTACGAGATTGGCCGGGACTTTCGCAACGAAGGCGTCTCTTATAAACATAATCCTGAATTTACCCAGCTGGAATTCTATCAGGCGTATTCAGATTACCTGCAAATCATGGAAATGACCGAACAGATGGTTGCTTATGCTGCCGAGAAAGCCCTGGGGAAAACAACGGTTATTTTTGACGGTAAAGAGATCAATCTTGCTCCACCCTGGAAACGATTGGAACTTCGCCAGGGGATCTTGGAAGCGACCGGGATCGATATCGACCTTTATCGTGAGGACTCCAGCCTGAGGCAGGCGATGACTGATAAGGGATTGAAATTCAATCCGAACGCTACCCGGGGCAAGCTGATCGATGGGATGATCGGTGATTATCTGGAACCCTTCTGCATTCAGCCCACCTTTATTTACAATTATCCGCGTGACATTTCACCGCTTGCGAAATCCAAGCCTGGTGATCCCCAGATCGTCGAGCGATTTGAAGGATTCGTGGGCGGGATGGAACTGTGTAATGCTTTTACTGAACTGAATGATCCATTGGATCAGGAGGCTCGTTTCCTTGAAATGGGTCGTGCCTACGCCGATGATGACGAAGAAAAGAATCCGCTCGATGAAGATTATCTTCGCGCGATGTCCTATGGGATGCCGCCGATGGGCGGATTTGGGATGGGCATCGACCGGCTGGTGATGCTATTGACGGGTTACCGGTCGATTCGGGAAGTGATCTTATTCCCGCATCTTCGAAAAGTGGAAGACGAATAAATTGTTTTGAGTACACTGAACGTGAATTCTATAAGTTGGATGGATCCGTTGTGATCCATCCATTTTTTTGATCTGGATTAACTTGAAATTTTTAAACAATGGACTATAATGAATGTATCCCCTATCCCCCCATGGGGGATATAACAAAACCCCTTGGAGTAACTCATGGAAATTGAATCAAGCATATTGGAAAATTGCCCCGACTGCCGGGTACAGAAAAAATCCTTTTTTAATCGGTACCGCGAATTCTTATTGTCCTACGAAACAATAATGACTGCAACGAATTTATTGCTGTTGATCGCAGGATTCGTAGTCTCTACCTTATTAAGACAACCTCAGGTTGGACGGTGGCTTTACCTGGCTTCCGCCTTGGTCGGTGGAATCCCGTTATTTATCTTCGCGGCTAAACAAGTATTCATCAAGCATGATATCACCGCTGGTGTGATGGCGTCGGTCGCAATGATCGCCGCCATTATTGTCGGCGAATATAGTGCTGCTGCGTTGGTGGTGTTTATGATGTCGGTCGGTGAATGGCTGGAAAACTTCACGATCGCAAGAGCTGATAATGCACTAAAAGATCTGGCAACATTGATCCCCGCAACTGTTACAGTCAGGCGTGACGGAAAAGAATTCGTCACCGCGATCGAACAGGTGAAGATCGGGGATATGATCCTCGTGCATGCCGGCGAGCGGGTTGGCGTGGATGGGGTCGTGGAAAATGGGAATGGTTGTATCAACCAATCAGCCATTACCGGTGAATCCGTCCCGGTGGATAAAGCCCGTGGGGATGAAGTGTTCGCCGGAACCATGAATGACATGGGAATTTTGGAAGTCCGCACGACGAAACTGGGAGAAAATACTACTTTGGGTCAGATCGTTAGACTGGTCAAAGATGCGCAGGCAACCCAGGCACCAGTTCAACGGATCGCAAACCAATACGCCCGAATTCTGGTCCCGGTTACATTCGCAATTGCCATCCTGGTTTATATTCTTACCAACGATATCATCCGCTCCATCACAGTATTGGTAGTGGTTTGCCCATGCGCACTGGTATTGGCAACACCTACTGCTGTGGTTGCTTCCATCGGGAACGCAGCCAAGCGGGGTATCCTTGTAAAATCCGGTGCATCGATCGAGCTGGCCGGCAAGGTGGATGTGGTAGCGTTGGACAAAACCGGTACCTTGACCATCGGAAAACCTGCTGTCCAGGAAATTATCAGCCTCAATGGCGTCTCGTCAAAAGAGATTCTCCATCTGGCAGCTTCAGCCGAACGGTTTAGCGAGCATCCGATCGGAAAAGCGATCATGGAAGCGAATTCGGTACAGGGTAATGCATTGTCCGATCCCAGTGATTATCAAGTATTACCCGGCTTTGGAGTAAAGGCGAAAGTGGATGAAAGACAGGTTTCTCTGGGTACTCGTGGAATGATGGTCGAAAATGGAATCATCTGGAACAAAGCCCTAGATGCCCGGGTGGAATCATTGGAACGAGCCGGGCATACGGTCATTCCGGTTGGCATTGATGGCAACGTGGAAGGGTTGATCGCCTTGCAGGATACTCCACGTCCCGAGGCGAAAAAAGCAATTGCCGATCTCAAACGCCTGGGTATCAAGAAAGTGATCATGATCACAGGCGATAATCCATTTTCAGCAGAAAAGATCGCCACTGAATTGGGCGTGGATCAATACTTTGCGCAGGTACTGCCCCAGGACAAGCTTCGGATCATTCGGGACCTGCAGGCGAACGGGCAGAAGGTATTATTCGCAGGAGACGGTGTCAATGACGCACCAGCGTTAGCGGCTGCTGATGTGGGTGTCGCGATGGGTCTGAGCGGGACGGATGTTGCATTGGAAACTGCGGAAATTGGGTTGATGTCTGATGAAATTGAACGACTTCCCCAGTTGATCGGACTCTCCCGGCAGGCATTAAAGGTCATTCGCATGAATGTCATTTTCTCGATGGGTGTCAATGTAATCGCCGTATTTCTAGGTTCCTTTGGTCTCATCGGACCAGTCATCGGGGCATTAATTCATGAAGGGTCATCCGTTCCTGTCCTTGCAAACTCTGCGAGACTGGTCGGGTATCGCCAGGAGTAAAAAACTAAAAAATTTCGTTTAAATCACAGGGCTCGGTTTTACGATAGAATAAAAAAGGTTAGAAGGAGGTGAACACCCTTTAACGCACATCCAGTTGTTTCGTATGTATGATTTATTCAGAACCAAATCACAGCTAAGGAGAAGGAGTTATGAATAGCATTCGACGAAATTGGACTTTACCTGTAATTCTCATACTATTGGCCAGTATGATTTCAGGTTGTGCGACACCCACCCCTGCTGCGCCAGTTGAACCGGTGGTGGTAACCCAAATTGTTCAACAGGAAGTGGTTAAAGAAGTTGTCGTTACGGCAACTCCTGCGCCTACTCAGGAAGGTGGCAAAACTGTCATCCGCGTGGGTACGGGCGATAGCGGTGAAGGGCTGAACCCACATCAGGAGATCATCGCCGCATTTGAGAAGGCGAATCCCGATATCATTGTTCAGCTGGAAGCTGTCGCGGGTAATGACTATTACACCCGTTTGCTAACCCAAATCGCCTCCGGTGATGCTCCCGATATTATGCAGATTGGCGATGATGCGGTCCCCAATTTTGTATCCAAGGGTGCCTTCCTGCCATTGGACGAATTTATTACGGGAAAATACCCGCTTGATATGGGTGTTTACCTACCGGGAATTACCGAACCGGGTATGTACCAGGGTAAAACCTATCTCCTGCCCAAGGATTTCTCCACACTATCCGTCTATTACAATAAAAAGATCTTTGATAAATACGGCGTGGAATATCCAAAAGATGACTGGACCTGGGATGATTTCCTCGCGACCGCCCAAAAACTAACCATTGATGAGAACAAAGATGGGACTCCTGAGATTTATGGTGTCCAACTCACCGCCAACTGGACGACCGGCTTCGAATATTGGGTCGCCGCTGCAGGTGGCAGCCTGATCAGCGAAGATGGCAAGCAATTTGTTGGTCACATGGATTCTCCTGAAACGGTCGCAGCAGTTCAGTTCTTTGCCGACCTGTACAACAAATATAAAGTGGCTCCTCCGCCGGCAGATTTCAACCAATGGGCGGGTGGAAATCCAGAATTTGAGAATGGCACTGCGGCAATGCGTTTGTTTGGTCGCTGGCCACAGGCTGGTCTAAAAAAGAACGACAAAATTGACCTCGGCCTGGTGACTGTTCCCGCTGGTAAGGAAAAAGCGAATGTCTTGTTCTGGGGTGGATTTGGCATTTTCGCCGGCACGAAGAATCCAGAAGCTGTCTGGCGCTTCCTCAGTTTCTATGTTGGACCTGAAGGTTCCAAAGTATGGGCTCAACACGGGATTCCTCCTGTAAAAGCCGCGGCTGAAGAAGTCGGAATGTTCACAGATCCGATCGAAAGTGTCTGGATCAAAGGTTTGGATAACTTGAAACCACGTGCTTATATGTACACGGATTTCTGGGGTTCCACCGCTGATCCTGCGTTGAATAAGGCGTTGCAAACCGTATTAACTGACCCTGCTGCGGATGTCGCGGCAGTGATGAAGACGGCAGCATCTGAAGCACAAGCTGCGCTGGACGAAAAAAGCAAGTAATCGTCCCCTCTCCAGGGGAGCGGGTCTCGTACCCGCTCCCCAACTTTTTTTCCACACTTTTTCGCAGGAACCCATGCAAAATAGCCTCTCCCCTAGAAAGCCATTTTGGAACCTGCAACGCAAAGAAGCCCTCGCTTTTTATATCTGTGTATTACCCTGGATCATCGGATTCATCATGTTTTACCTGGGTCCGATCATCGCATCATTCTATTTCAGTTTGACAAAATGGGACCTGATCACTCCCCCCCAATGGACCGGGCTGGACAACTATGTTCGGGTGTTTACCCGCGATAAATTATTTCTGCAATCATTAAAAGTTACTCTCACCTATACTCTGGCATATGTCCCGTTAGATCTAATTCTGGGATTGTTGATCGCCCTATTATTAAATCGTCCTCTCCGGGGTATTGGATTTTTTAGAACGATCTTCTACCTCCCATCCGTTCTCACAGGTGTGGCTTATGTTGTGATGTGGATGTGGGTTTTCAACCCGCAGGTTGGATTGATCAATACCCTGCTATCGTTCGTGGGAATCAAGGGACCTCGCTGGTTCCTCGATCCACACTTTGCCCTCTGGGCGTTAGTGATGATGTCCATCTTTCAGGTGGGAAGAAGCATGGTCATCTTCCTGGCTGGTTTGCAGGATGTTCCCCGCGAGTTGCAGGAAGCGGCTTCGATTGATGGAGCAAATGCCTGGAATCGCTTCTGGAAGATTACTCTTCCCATGTTAACGCCCTCCATCTTGTTCAACCTCATCTTCGGGTTGATCATGACGTTTCAGTCTTTCACAAATGTATATGTAGCGACCAACGGAGGTCCACTCGATTCAACCTTGTTCTATGTCCTTTATTTATACAAAAAGGCATTCGATCATCTGGAGATGGGTTACGCGTCTGCGTTAGCCTGGATCTTATTCCTGATCGTATTGGTATGTACACTGCTCATATTTGCCACGAGTGGAAAATGGGTTTTCTATCGAGGTGCGGATGACTGAGGTCAAAATGAAACCGAATCCGCAGGTACTTATATCGAAGAACTCGCAGAAGAAATTCTGGAACGTGGTCGTTTATGCGATGCTTATCATTGGATCGCTGATGTTCCTTCTTCCAATCCTCTTCGCCCTTACATCCTCATTTAAAACTGATTCACAGATACTGGAAATTCCACCACGCTGGATTCCCAACCCATTTCAATGGCAGAACTATCCAGAGGCGCTGACCTATGTGCCATTCGGACGCTACACGCTCAACACATTGATCATTGCCGTGGGTGCAATCACCGGAAACTTGCTATCCTGCACGATCATCGCATATGGTTTCGCCCGACTCAGGGCACCCGGTAAGAATTTCCTTTTCATCCTCATGCTGTCCACCATGATGCTGGTGGAACCTGTCCGCATCATTCCGATCTATATCATTTTTGATAAATTAGGCTGGGTGGATACATTTCTACCCATGATCGTCCCCGCGTTTTTTGGCAGCCCATTCTATATTTTCCTCCTTCGCCAATTTTTCATGGGAATACCTAGAGAACTGGAAGATGCGGCACTCATCGATGGCGCCAACCGATTGCAGATACTATGGCGGATCATCCTTCCGAATGCCAAACCAGCCTTAGCCGCAGTAGCGATCTTCAACTTTCAGGGCGTCTGGAATGATTTCCTCTACCCCCTGGTTTTCTTGCATAAACAAACCAACTATACGATAGCCCTGGGATTAAGCTTCTATCGAAGTATGTATTCCGTCCACTGGGGATATTTGATGGCCGCTTCCATGGTTGCATTACTCCCGATGGTGATTATATTTTTCCTCGCCCAGAAAACTTTCATCGAGGGAATATCATTTACAGGGATCAAAGGCTGACCGATGCTTACAAACTCGGAAGTATTAGTTATTGTGGCTCACCCGGACGATGCCGAATCCTTTTGTGGTGGAACAATCGCCCAATTGGCGAAAAATGGAAATACCGTGCGGCTCATCGTCTGCACCAGCGGCGATCGAGGAAGTCACCAAAGGGAGCTTAGTCCATCCTCGCTGGTCGGTCTCCGCCGAAAAGAGCAGGAAGAAGCCCGATCGATCTTAGGCGTTCAAGAAGTGATCTGGCTGAACTATGCCGATGGGGAATTGGCAAGGAAGCCAGAATTACGGGACCATTTGATCCGCCTCTTTCGACAGCTTCGCCCAAATGTCATTCTCACATTTGATCCCTGGAAGCATTATGAATTTCACCCCGACCATAGAACGGTGGGTTATTTTGCGACAGAAGCACGTATGTTAGCCGATTTGCCATGGATATATCCGGAATTGACGATGGAAGGTATCCAACCCTGGCACCCCGAAGAAATGTATTTATTTGCCCCTGAAGAGCCTAATTATTGGGTGGATATCCATGCGGTTCTGGAGACAAAGATCCGTGCGCGATTGGCTCACTGCAGTCAAAATGATTTTATCCGAACAGAAGCAGATCGAGAGAACTTTATCCAGCAGATCATGGCGACAGCGCATACTGCCGGGATCAAACGGGGGATCGAATACGCAGAAGCGTTTCACAAAGTGGATGCGACTTCATTAAATCTATGAGATACCTAATCGTAAATGCAGACGATTTTGGATTCTCCCCTGAAATCAATCAGGGTATTCTGGATGCTTTCAACAATGGGATTGTGACAGACACATCGATCCTGATTCACAGCCCCTATGCTGAATCCGGATTGCAACTGGCAAAAGAGATGGGATTACCGGTCGGAATCCATGTTGATTTCGTCACGGAGTATGTAGAGAATCATCAGCGGCAAAAACAGGAGATGATCGGCCCGAAAGGTCAACTTGCCCGCGAACTATTCAACCGGGAGATGAAAAAAGAGGTCAACCATCTATTCACATCCGCAGAATTGATCGTGGTCCGTGATGAATTACGCGATCAAGTGAAGACCTATCTCAACCTTATGGGCAGGAAGCCTTCTCATCTCGATTACCATTTTGGCTTGCACTACTTACCGGATATTATGGCGATTTATGTGACCGTTGCAGAAGAATACGATATTCCGATCCGGTGGGGAAGACAATATGCCGGTCATAGCCCTTATAAATTTGCACCCAGGGTGTTCTGCGACCAATTCAGGGGCAATGAGAATTCATCCATCTCAGATTTCCTGACGTTGTTGGATCACCCCTGGCATGGTGTTATGGAAATTTGTTGTCATCCCGGTTATTTTACTCCCCAGGATCTCCCTGATTCTTATAATCAGGAACGGGTGTATGAGTTAAAAATCCTTCTGGATCCGAAATTAAAGATTGAATTAAGACACCGGGAAATTGAATTAGTAGACTATAACTGGTTATATAAACGAATCCGGTCGGGTGAATGGAATTTTGAATCCGGAGAATGAGGGGAAGAGGTGTCATTATGACAGAACAAAATGTAGTGCATTCCGATCATCATATCCATGAACATCGGAAAGCAGTAATCGATCGCCTTTCCAGGATTGAAGGTCATATCCGGGCGGTCAAACGAATGGTGGAAGAAGATACAGAGTGCCCAGAGGTCCTGGTTCAAATAGCAGCAGTCCGATCCGCTCTGAATGGTGTGGGTCGAGTAATTCTGGAAGATCATGTAAAAAGCTGTTTGATCGACGCAGTGCGCGAAAGCGAGTTTGAAGATGCTTTTAAAGATCTGAGAAACTCGCTGGATAAATTTATTCGATAAGACCAACGTGGCAATTACTGGAGTGTTCAATGAGTACTGAAGCAGATACGACTTACCGCGACCTATTTGTCGGCATGGATGTCCAGGTTCCATTATTGGATGGAAGCAAACGAACCTATATCAATTTTGATAATGCTGCATCCACACCTCCCATGCAACCAGTTAAGGAGAAGGTGGATCTTTTCATGGATTACTACAGCAGTGTCCATCGTGGGACCGGGTTCAAAAGCCAGTTATCCACTCATCTCTACGAAGAGGCGCGGCAAAAGGTGATTATCTTTTGTGGGAGCGAATCCCGAAGAATATGTATGCATCTTCGGTAAAAACACCACGGAAGCAATCAATAAACTCGCGCATCGCTTTCCATTTACAGATAAGAAGAATATTGTCCTGGTAGGTTCGCAAGAGCATCATTCTAATGACCTCCCCTGGCGGGCGGTTGCCCATGTGATTCATATCGGATTGACCCCGACTGGTGAACTGGATGAAACTGATTTTGAGCGTTTGCTCTCCGAATACAAGGACCAGATCGCATTGGTTACGGTGACTGGAGCCAGCAATGTAACCGGATATATCAACCCTATCCACCGGTTGGCTGCGAAAACCCATGCGATTGGTGCCATGATCTGCGTGGACTGCGCCCAATTGGCTCCTCACCGCCGGATCTCGATGGGTAGTCTGGCAGATCCGGAGCATCTGGATTTCATTACGATCTCAGCGCACAAAATGTATGCCCCATTTGGGACAGGAGCGTTAATTGGCAGAACAGATATCTTCGCGAGAGGTGATCCTGATATGCAGGGTGGTGGCGAGGTGGAGATCGTGACCTATGACAGTGTTGAATGGTCTGCTCCGCCCGATCGGGATGAAGCTGGCAGTCCAAATACCATCGGTGCGATAGCATTGGCCGCAGCCATTTCGCAATTGGAAAAGATCGGAATGGATCAAGTCGCCCGCCACGAAGCGGAATTAACCGAATCAATATTGTCAAAACTCACATCGCGGACAGCCATAACCGTACTGGGTGATTCTCGACCAGAGACAGCAGCAAGTCGTCTCGGAGTCATCCCAATGAATATGAGGGGATTCTCGCACTATCTGCTGGCAGCCATTTTAGGTTATGAGTATGGGATAGGTGTAAGGAATGGGTGCTTCTGCGCTCATCCATACCTGCTCCAATTATTGAAAGTTAAAGAAGAAGATGCAGCACAAGTCCGAACCGAAATCCTGCAGCATGATAAACGGGAAGTACCCGGACTGGTTCGCGTATCCTTCGGATTGTATAATACTCTGGATGAAGTCGGTTATCTGATGGATGCGCTAAAGGATATCGAGCAGGGCAAATACCGTGGCAAATACGAACAGGATACTGCATCAGGTGCTTTTATTCCCCAGGGGTGGCAGATCGATTTCAATCAGTATCTCTCATTTGATTAAGGAACAAAATCCAGACTTTGCCTTTTGTCACCTTGAAATTTATAGGTGACTGGTTTCAATTAAAAGGAAACATCTTATGACACAAAATTCGCCGTCTACCCTGCTTAAACCGGATGATTTTTCAGGTGATCTATTGAGAACGGTTCAATTTGCAGCTCAAAAACACCGCTTACAACGGAGGAAAGATAGCCAGGCGTCTGCCTACATCAATCATCCGATCCAGGTTGCGGTCATTCTTTGGGATTTGGGAGGGGTTCGTAACCGGGACGTTATTTTGGCGGCACTGCTGCACGATACGGTGGAAGACACCGATACAACAATGGCGGAACTAACCCGAGAATTCGGGCAGAAGATAGCGGCTATTGTTCTGGAAGTGACCGATGATAAGAGCAAGCCAAAGCCAGTTCGGAAACTACTACAAATTGAGCACGCGCCTTTTTTATCACCTGAGGCAAAATTGGTCAAACTGGCAGACAAGATCTGTAATATTCGCGATGTAGTGGAAGATCCCCCGGCAGATTGGCCTGATTCCCGGCGAATGGATTACCTGGATTGGGCAAAGGCGGTTGTGGACGGTCTTCGAGGAGTGCACCCAGGATTGGAAATCGAATTCGATCGCGCATACTCTGACGGCAAAAAGCGTCTGGTTTTGCTTAAAAACAATAAAGAGAACGCAAGCAAATAACCTTATTATAGGTTTTGATATTTGGTGATTCCTATCCTATAATGGAATGGTATGAAGCTATCCAATTTATCAGGAGGAAAATATGACGGCGATATTGGAAGTGGAAGGCATTGGCGAATCCTATGCTAAGAAACTGTTAAAGGTTGGGATCAAGACAGTTGAGAAATTGTTGGAAGAAGGTGCAACCCCCAAAGGAAGAAAAGGGATTGCAGAAAAAGCTGGCATCGCAGAGAGCCTGGTATTGGAATGGGTAAACCATGTGGACCTATTCCGGATCAAAGGCGTGGCGAGTGAGTATTCTGATTTGTTGGAAGAAGCGGGTGTGGATACCGTTGTTGAACTGGCGAACCGAAATCCGGCAAACCTGTTCAAGATGTTGGAAGAGACTAATAAGAAAAAAGAATTGGTCAGGAAGCTGCCGACCGAAGCCCAGGTTAAAAATTGGGTTGAACAGGCAAAGAAACTACCAAGGGTTGTCAGCTATTAGCAGTCATTGATCAGACTCCCCGAAAGGGGAGTTTTTATCCTGAAGGAAATTGTTATGAGCAAAACGGAAAATTACAGTACTCCATTCTCCCTTGCCAATTCGATTCAGATTCAATCTGATGCGGTGGTCAGTAAAACGATCATCAATAAACCTACCGGCACAGTAACTTTATTTGGCTTTGATGAAGGTCAATCGCTATCAGAACATACTGCCCCGTATGATGCCCTCGCTATCCTGATCGACGGCGAAGCCGACATCAGCATTTCTGGCGAATGGTTTCATGTGATCGGCGGGCAATCCCTGCTGCTGCCGGCCAACAAGACGCACGCGTTGAAGGCGGCTACGCCTTATAAAATGTTACTGATCATGATCAAGGAATAATCAGCTCCCGTTTGCATTATTGGTAGGAAATGACAGATCAAGAAAGAAAATTATACAGGTATGCACTAGGGCTTGGTATCTTCACCATCGTCGCGAACCTGATCGAAGGTGTGGCATCAACCATCCTTGGATTCTCAGATGAGACCCTGGCGCTTTTCGGTTTTGGAATCGACAGCTTCATCGAGGTGATCTCCGCGATTGGTATTACCTGGATGATCCTCCGTATAGGAAGAGAACCGGAATCCCCACGAAGTAGCATCGAGGTGAAGGCTTTACGGATCACCGGTATCAGTTTTTACCTGCTGACAGGAGGATTGATTCTTTCCGTCATCCTAAATTTAATTAGGGGAACCGGTCCTGTATCAACTTTGTGGGGAACAGTAATCTCGTTGATTTCCTTATCAGTCATGATCTGGCTGATGAGGCAAAAACAAAAAGTTGGCCGGGCGTTAAATTCTGCGCCAATTCTGGCGGATGCAAACTGTACAAAGACCTGTATTTATATGTCGGTAGTGCTGCTCGCTTCAAGCTTGCTCTTCACAGTTACAAAGATACCCTTTCTGGATTCGCTGGGAGCAGTCGGTCTGGCATATTTCTCGTATACGGAAGGTCGCGAATCTTTTGAGAAGGCTGCCGGGAAAGTGTGCGACGACTGTGACTGATCAACCTGCTTCGAGCAGAATCTTTAATCGAACCAAGGCGGCCAACCAGTATTCCCGAATTCGGTTCACTTCTTCCTGATTTTTTAATTTCCCATGGTTGATATTGACCTGGGATTTTTCATCCCCTTTTGGATAAAACGCGACATCAACTGAACTCTGGTTTTCCAGCCAGATAATCCGAAGTGACCGATCCAGGGTTGCTTTTTTAATTTGAATTTCCTGATCACCCAGCCAACTTTTGCGGATTGATTCGTCGATCCAGGCGTTATAAACCACTGAGATAGGACGAGCAACCATCTTACTGGCACTGCCTTGATAACCATCGGTCTTTTGGTATTTTTCACGTAATCCACGCGCCTGCTCATAGCCGACTGTCACCATCTGGCACCACCAGTCTGGGACGGCATGCTTATCAACCAGGTTCGCCACAATTTCTTTATGGGTCATTTCTTTCGCACCCACGCTGTCCAGGATCTCCAGCCATTCCGTCCAATCATGTCCGGTTTTGGCTTTTACAGCTTCGTCACTCACATTATTCAACTGCATTACAACCTCCTGGTCAATCGCAGGTGAAGATAAATCATTCTCCGATGATCTTAACCAGTATGCGCTTTTTGCGACCCCCATCAAACTCACCGTAGAAGATTTGCTCCCACGTTCCAAAATCGAGCTTGCCGTTGGTGATGGCAACCACCACCTCACGGCCCATCACCTGGCGTTTCATATGCGCGTCCGCGTTATCTTCCCCCGTTCGATTGTGCATATATCCAGAGACCGGTTCATGGGGGGCAAGCTTTTCCAACCAGCGATCGTAGTCCTGATGCAATCCATGCTCATCGTCATTAATGAACACGGAGGCAGTGATATGCATCGGATTGATCAGTGCCATCCCTTCATGGATACCGGATTCTTCCAGGCATTTTTCCACATCGGGTGTGATGTTCACAAATCCCCGTCTGGCGGGGATGAGCATCCAAATTTCTTTTCGATAGGTTTTCATTTGCCTCCTACTTAACAGCCAGAGTAGATCAATCTTACTGGAATATGCGGGTGGAAAGCAAGGATGCTACCCCTAAAAGGGTTCCTGAGAGTATGCAAGCTTGACACCTTGTATTTTTAGACTATACTCCCGATAGGATATATTGCAAAGGTCGACATATGAAATTAACCACTCGCAGCGAATATGGGCTTCTGGCTCTGGTGTATCTTGCCAGACACGAATCGGAAGGATTCATTTCCATTGAAACCATTGCAACCGCGCAGGGAATTCCTCCAAAATTTCTGGAACAACTGGTGCTAGCGCTGAAACGCGCTCACTTTCTGAGAAGCGCCAAGGGACAGAAGGGTGGATATGAACTGGCGAAGAAACCAGATCAAATCTCTTTGGCAGAAGTCATTCGCCTGTTTGATGGCGCCCTGGCTCCCACCGAGTCGGTCAGTGAAAACTTCTATGAACACACTCCAATCGAGAAGGAAAAAAGACTTCTGAGTGTGTTCAAGGATATTCGAAATTATATTTCCCATAAGCTGGAAACGACTACCATCGCCGATGTGATGAATTAATCAAACTGACTAAAGGGTTCCATTTGGAATGTTTTGGTGAAAATAACGAAAAATAAGGCGCTCTCCCAAGAGCGCCTTATAAATTAATACTACATGGATCAGTCTCGTCTGCGGCCAATAAGGATCGTGGCGTAGTAGAGAATGGTTGTCACGGCTTGAATAGCGGCAGCAACATAGGTCCAGGCGGCAGCGTTTAAAACTGTATTCACCCCTTCCAATTCTCCCGTATGGATCACACCAGAAATGGCAAGCCATTCCTTGGCTCTTCGGGAAGCATCCAATTCGACTGGCAATGTGACCAGGGCGAAGACGGCTGTCGCTCCAAAGAGGGCAATACCTACCCAGGCTATCGTAGTGCCTGTCTGGCCAGCCATAAATAATCCCAGCATGAAAATGATCGGTCCCAACCAACTGCCGATTTGAACCGTCGGTACCATAAAATTACGCAGGTTTAATGGAGCATAACTTTCCGCATGTTGGATCGCGTGACCGGCTTCATGCGCTGCGATCCCGGCGGCTGCGATCGACGGAGTATTATACACACCCTGGCTCAACCGTAGGACTTGCTCCCGGGGGTCATAATGATCGCTCAAAGTTCCGCCAGTTTCCTCCACCTTTACTTGCCTTAAACCATTCTGGTCTAACATGTATCGGGCTACCTGCGCCCCGGTAAAGTTTCCATAGGTTCGGACCTGCGAGTATTTATTAAAGGACCCTTTTACTTTGGCCTGCGCCCATAATCCAAGCAATAGTGCCGGCAAAGAGAAGAGTAGATACAACATATACCCACTACCAAAACCAACAGGTAAAAACATTTGCTACCTTCCTTCCATTTCACACAAAAACAACGTAATCATCTCTAACATAGTATACGGTTTTATTTCTACCAGGTCTCATCCTGATTTTAGTTGAGACCATGGATACAATTAAATCACGTTATTTTGCTATTTTTCATTATTGTATGTGATTTAGATGAAAGTTGGATTAGCGCGACACAAGAAATATGTTAATATCAATAGAGGTCTTTTCAATTTGAAGGTGGTAATCCGCTTGGAGGAAATATGCGACGCTGGGCAATGTATGTTGGTTGGTTTCTCGTAGTCATCGGTATTCTTTCACTAATTAGCGCTATTTGGAAAATTGACATCTGGAATTATTTTTGGCCGGCTGTACTTGTGGCATTGGGCATTTGGATATTGGTCAAACCAGCCGATTCTGCCTGGTGGGATTGGTTTGGGATATTCGGAAAAGCAGATGGAAAGTATGAGACGATCTTCTCTGGTACCGGAAAGGTGAGGGAGCAGTCCATCTTTGCCGGAGAGACCAATATTGATCTGGCGAAAATGGAGATCCCCGAAAGCGGGCTCAATCTTAAATTCAATGGTTTCGCAGGTGAAGTCCGGATCGCAGTACCACCAGAGGTGGGGGTGAAAGTAAAAGCGCAATATTTCGCCGGTGAGATCCAGTTATTCGGTGAAAAGATGTCGGGTGTAATGGCGCCCATTGAGGATGAAACTCCAGGATTCGAATTGGCGTCCAAGAAAGTATATGTAGAAGTCAATTACTTCGCAGGTGAGACCTTAATTTACCGTTCTGCCTGATCCCATGAATGAGACTGATCTGATTTGTCCGTTTTGCTTCTCAATATTTCCTCCTCAGACCTACGCGGAGGAGATACCCATCTGTCGTGATTGCAGGACGTTTGGACGATCCATCATTCTTGAAGACCGCGATACCTTTCTTGCATCGGTCACTCGGGATCAATTGGTTAAAATGCTCACATATTGGACAGATCGTCCGGAATTTTTAGAGGATGAGCGTGCCCTCATCCTCCGAAACCTAGATAAAATTCTCTCCAATCCGTGATGGTCAACCAATGTTGGTCGGTAAGGGAGAGTAGATTATCTGGTCAATGAATTTCCGATTTCATTTAATCTTATTTCGGTGCATGTTATTCGCCTGCTTTTTCGTTATGACAGGTTGTTTTCCTGTTCCATCACGAATTACCCCCAGCCCAACGGTAATCCCATCCTCCCCGCCATCCGGTCAACCTATCCCCAACTGTATTCCAAACTTAAAACCTGAGCCTGTGCAGGTAATCTCTGTCATTGATGGGGATACGATCACGGTATCCATCAACCAGCGTGTGGCAACGATTCGATACCTCGGTTTGGATACCCCTGAGATGGATGCGTCTGATCCTAACCCTGGGCGGATCGCAAAACGAAGAAATCAGGAGTTGGTTGGCAACCAGTTGGTCACACTATACCGTGGGGATCAGGACAAAGATGATTTTGGACGATTATTGCGTTTCGTTTTTGTTGACAATATCTTCGTCAATCGCGAATTGATAAAACAGGGATTGGCGACCAGCTTCAATCGTCCCCATGATTCAGCCTGTGCCAGCTTGTTTACGGAAGATATGCTGGAAGCGTACCAGGAGAGACTTGGAATCTGGGAAGGCGCAGACGAACAATACCATGAGGGAAAAGAACGTTGTCCGAACGGATGCACAACTCATCTTTCCTCCTGCAATATCAAGGGCAATATTACCTCCCAGGATGACTACATCTACCATCTACCATCCAGCCCAGATTATCGAGAGGTCAAAATCCAACCTGAAAAAGGAGAGCGCTGGTTCTGCACCCTGGAAGAAGCCATCTACAATGGCTGGCGTCCAGCCAGGCAGGAATGAGTATAATGTAGCCATGACATTTTTCCTCTCGAAATTCTTACCACTATTCTTTTACCCGGCTGGTCTGATCACGCTCCTCTTGCTAGCAGCCCTGTTGTGGTGGAGGAAACGCAAGCTATCGAAAATATTCATCTATATTGCATTACTGATCCTTTTTGTAGCCGGAAATCGCTGGATAAGCATGTCTTTGGTCCGATCCCTCGAGCGGCAATACCCACCCATGGATATAAAAACCAAGGCGGATGTGATTGTCGTGCTGGGTGGAGGGACTGAGGCGGCGCAATATCCGCGGCAGATGGTTGAGCTTAATGGCGCAGGCGATCGTGTCACCTATGCTTATTCACTTTATCAACAAAATGTTGCCCCGCTTATCCTTCTTTCCGGTGGAACTGTCGACTGGCAGGGAACTCGTACTACCTCGCCGGCTGAAGATATGGCCGGTTTACTGATCATGATGGGGATTCCCAACGATGCCATGTTGTTACAAACGGATTCCTTGAACACGCAGGAAGACGCCCGATTTTCCGCCAAGTTGATCAAAGATAATGGTTATACCCGGATTGTGTTGGTCACAAGCGCGCTGCATATGCCCAGATCTGTAAAATTATTTGCCGGTGAAGGTATTCAAGTAATTCCGGCGCCTGTGGATTTCACGATATCGGACCAGGAATGGAAGGATCTTTTCACCTGGCACTGGGAAAACGTCCTCATTAATATTTTGCCCACTTCTTCCAACCTCAAATCCACGACCAGTTCCATGAAAGAATATATGGGTATGTTTGTCAACAGCCTTTCACCCATAGAGTAAGTTTGCAATTACTAAAAAGTCTCATTGTAAAAGAGAGTATGATGACAAAAAACCAGCGTCAGTTTATTAAATATCTGACCGAATGGCAAAATGATCTTTCAGCTCGTACCTTTGCTGATCTGATCCCAAACCCAAAGCAAGCAGCGGTCATTTCCGTCGACCTGATAAATGGATTTTGTTCGATCGGTCCGCTGGCGAGTCCCCGAGTTCAGGGAATTGTTCCTGCGGTCATCCGTTTCTTTCGGGATGCCTGGGAATATGGCATCCGGGATCTGGTCCTGACACAAGATACCCATGAACCGGATGCGATCGAATTCGGGTCATTTCCGCCTCATTGTATTCGAGGGACGGCCGAGTCGGAAACGATACCGGAATTGAAACAGCTCCCATTCTTCAAAGACATGGAGATCATCGAGAAGAACTCCATTCATTCGGGGATAAACACCGGATTGCAACGATGGATTGACGCGCATGCTAAAATCACCACTTATATTGTGGTGGGAGATTGTACCGACCTGTGTGTGTATCAATTGGCAATGCATCTTCGATTGGATGCGAACGCACGTCAGAAGAACAGAAGTATCATCGTACCGGAAGATTGTGTGGCTACTTATGATATGCCGGTAAATATCGCCAAACCACTTAGTGCATATGCCCATGATGGCGATTTACTCCATATGGTTTTTCTCTATCATATGGCTTTGAACGGTGTCGAAGTAGTAAAAAATATCACTTTATCCTCCTCCAACGAAAAAAAGAACTGAGATACTGGAGTCAACTATGAGTATTTTTAATGGGCTACGCCTCGACAATTCGACCTTTAAATTGGATATTGATCGGATGCGGAAAGGTTGGTATTCCGATAAATACTTTACCAATATTGCCCAAATGTTAACCACGCTCTCCAAGAGTGGCTATACCTACCAGGGGAAAAAAGCCAATCTGCCTCCATCGTTATTGGAGCATGGAATAAAATCCGGCGATTTGGAAGTAGAAATGCAGTTCTTTACCCGTCGACCGGGCGCTACGATCGCAGTCGGATTGGATAAAGCCATTACGATGTTGAAACATGCGACCGGTTATTGGGACGGTGAACAATTCATCGACACCTCTGGAGGGTTGAAGGTCTGGGCTGTGCAGGATGGATATCTCCTCAAGGGAAACGGTGATCCCCTTCATGTTCAGCCAGTGATGAAGGTTCGGGGGCGTTATCGTGATTTTGCCATATTAGAAACAGCGATCCTTGGGGTATTGACCCGGGGCAGCCGGGTTGCCACAAATGTCTATAACACATTGATCTCTGCCAAAGGAAAACCAGTCCTATTTTTCCCAGCCAGATTTGATGCCCATGAGGTTCAGGCTGCCGATGGATATGCCTATCAGATCGCAGTACAACGCTTCAATAAAGATTTTGCCGGAAAGCTACCTCCGTTTGTTTCGACCGACGCGCAGGGAGACTGGTGGGGCGGTGAGGGTGGTGGAACGGTTGCCCACAGCGCCATCGCCTGCTTCTTTGGGGATACCGCCGAAGCCATGCTGGCATTTTCCACGGTGTTACCTGTATCCATACCGAGGATCGCGCTGGTCGATTTTAATAATGACTGTGTTCGTGGTTCATTGGATACGATAACCGCTCTCTTTCAAAAGTATCGGGAGTACATCGACCTGGGTGAGACGGATCAGGCGGAGCGGTATAAACTATATGGGGTTCGCCTGGATACGAGTGGCAGTTTGCGGGATGTATCCATCGCGCCAATGGGTGATCCTGACCTTGATCTGGGTGTGAATCCGCGTTTGGTTTTTAATGTTCGGCAAGCATTGGACCACGCCTGGGAGTCTTGGAATCTTCCTGTGGAATGGCAACAACGCGCATCCGACTATTGTAAAAATGTAAAAATTGTTGTTTCCGGTGGGTTTGGTCCCGAAAAAATTGAACGTTTCGAAAGACTAAACGTACCTGTCGACACCTATGCTGTTGGTTCGTCCTTATTCGATAACCATGGTGCAACGGTGACCGATTTTACCGGTGATGTGGTCAGGGTGAAGGTACATGGACATTGGGTCGACCTTGCAAAGGTGGGACGAAAATCTCTGGAAAATCCAGCACTTGAACTGGTCTGGTAATGGAATCGTCCAGCGTTTCGACATTTATCCTTTCATAACCAATTATAAAAATCCTGGAAATGGATATTCGCCTGTTGCAAAGATTCCATATGGGTACACTTGTGCATTCCGCCTATGGTAAGATAATCGATAGAAGGATGGAAGGAAGAATATGGTTGATTCAATAGTGGTGGAAAGCCCTCCGAATTTTGGTTTACCCCGCCGGTTGAACCGGTTGGGAAGTCTTCCTTACAACCTCTGGTGGATGTGGAATTCGGAAGCGCCTCGTGTTTTTACATTGATCGATAAAGCCCTGTGGGAAAAGGTGTATCACAATCCCCTCGTGTTTTTAAGGCAGGTGGAACGATCCAGATTGAACGCAGTCACCCAGGACCGTTACTATCTGGATGTTTATGATCGGGTCATCCATAATTTTGATATTTATCTTAAAGGTGCGAAGACCTGGTTCAAAGATGCTTATCCGAAGAATGCCGAATCGTTAATAGGGTATTTTTCATTTGAATACGGATTGCATGAATCCATGCCGGTATATGCGGGTGGTTTGGGTGTTTTGTCGGGAGATCATCTCAAGGAAGCGAGTGATCTTGGTCTACCATTGATCGGGGTTGGTTTTCTTTACACCCAGGGATATTTCTCACAAAAAATTACGGAAGATGGGTGGCAGGAAGCCAGGAATAATCCGCTCCAGATTGAAAACATGCCCCTTCTCCAGGTTAAGAAATCCGATGGATCGAATGTCATGGTTTCCGTCGAACTACCTGGCAGAACCGTCTTCGCACGGGTGTGGCTGGTTCAAGTTGGGCGTGTTCCATTATATATGTTGGATACCAATGTGGAAGAGAATAACCCGACCGACAGGCAGCTTACCGCCAGACTGTACAGTAACGATGTCGACCTACGGATATCCCAGGAACTAATTCTTGGCATCGGAGGGGTTCGGGCATTACGTGCGCTGGGTATTCAACCAACAGTGTGGCATATGAACGAAGGGCACTCAGCCTTCCTGACATTGGAACGGGTGCGAGAGTATATGGCTGAGGGAAAAACATATGAACAGGCAGCGGCATTGATCCGCCCGACCTGTGTTTTTACCACGCATACTCCTGTGCCTGCTGGCAATGATGAATTTCCTCTTTGGCTGATCGATAAGTATTTCCCCTATTTTTGGCAGGAATTGGGAATGACGCGTGACCAATTCATTGATATCGCTCGCAACACGAAAACCTGGGGTGGTGATACTTACTCTATGCCGATCCTGGCGATGCATCATGCCAATATGCGGAATGCCGTCTCTGAACTCCATGAGGGAGTCAGCAGAAAGATGTGGCACCACCTTTGGCCAGAACTCAGTGAAGACGAAGTGCCCATCACCCATGTAACCAACGGTGTCCATACGGGGTCATGGCTTGCCCGCCGGATGCATCTCTTGTTCGATCGATATCTTAGACCCGATTGGCTGGAGCAGGTCGATAATCCGGAGGTTTGGGACGGTATTGATTCGATTCCGGATAATGAATTCTGGATAATACGCAGACATTTGAAACGAAAATTAGTCGCTTATATGATGGAACGATCACGTCAGAATTGGATCTCCAATACAATTCATCCGGTACAGATCATTGCTGGCGGTGTCCTTCTCGATCCGTATGCACTCACGATTGGATTTGCCCGCCGGTTTGCTACCTATAAGAGAGCCAATTTAATCCTCCGCAACCCGGAACGCCTGATCAATCTTCTTAATCAACCCAACAAACCGGTCCAGATAATCTTTGCCGGAAAAGCCCATCCGGCTGATGAGCCAGGGAAATTGCTCATCCAGGAAGTCTATCGCGCAGTAAAAAATGCACGGAATGGCGGCCGACTGGTTTTCCTCGAGGACTACGACATTAACATCGCCCGTTACCTGGTTCAAGGGGTCGATATCTGGCTTAACACTCCTCGCAGACCCAACGAAGCCTCCGGTACTTCTGGTGAGAAAGCAGCGTTAAACGGCGTCTTGAATTTCTCGGTGCTCGATGGTTGGTGGCGGGAAGGGTACAACGGACAAAATGGCTGGGCGATTGGTGACGACACCGATTACCTGGATCCAAACCAACAGGATGATGCGGATGCGAATTCGCTGTACGAAACCCTCGAAAATGAGATCATTCCAATGTATTACGACGCCAGATCCGCGGACAATCTCCCGGTTGATTGGATCGCTAGAGAAAAAGAAAGTATTCGAACTCTGGTTCCCCAATTCTGCACCCGGCGGATGGTAAAAGAATATATGAATGAACTCTACCAACCCGCCATGAAATTCCGTGTGAAGAGGGATAAAAAAGTATTGGTAAAGGAGACAGTATGATCCAGGAATGGTTTGCTAACCCAATGATTTGGTTGGCTTCACCGACCGCCTGGATGAATATGCTGATCATATTTTTCCTGCGCGTGCTGGATATGGGCTGCGATACGTTACGCATGCTTTTTGTCGTTCGTGGGAAAAAGAAGCTTGCCTGGTTCCTCGGATTTGCTCAATCGGTCATATTTGTGATGGCGATCACCTCTGTTTTAACCCACCTGGATAATCCGCTGACCGTTATCGGTTATGCGGCAGGATTCGCCACAGGAAATGTGGTTGGGATGCTGATAGAGGAGAGACTGGCCATTGGACATAATTCGATCCGGGTAGTAAGTTCAACTCGAGGAACGCAGGTAGCGGAAAGATTACGTGAATCTGGATTTGCTGTCACAGAAATCCCTGCCCGCGGGCGGGATGGAATGGTCACGGTGCTGAATTTGTCAGTACAGCGAAAAGATGTGGATCGCGTTGATACAATCGTTTTGGAAACTGATCCAGAGGCGTTTATTACTCTGGAGGATGTCAGGCCACTCAGGCGTGGCTTCTGGCGGGCTTAGCCGAATAGAATAATCGTAAATCCAAAGCAGTTTCACCAGGTTGGATTCCAAAAGAAAGACCAAGTTTGATCTGTTTATAAGCACGTCGTGTAAGTTCATCTGCGGCGTGATTTCTTTTTCTGGGTTCCCACAACCAATGCAAATGACTAAATCGGCGACTAAGCCTGGTTGCCCGGTGAAAAAGGGATTTAACTCTGGCTGAATTGACTCCAGCAGAACCACTCATCTGTTCGATCACACTTTTTGAATCACCGACAGCCTGAATCGATTCGTTAAAAATACCAAGGTCGTAAAGGGCAGATAATCCTTCAATCAATGCCAGGTATTCTGCTGTATTGGAGGATGCAATATCATCCCGAACCAAACCTCCATGTCCACGTGCGATCAATGCCCCATGTTTGTAGATTAACCATCCATAACACATCAGAGCCGTTTCACGCGAGCCAGAATCGAGCCACCCGGTACGATACAAACCATCAAATCGTAAGGTATACATATATTCAATCCTCGATTTGCGAATGAAGAATAAGAAAACCGACGATGCAGGCTCGCATCATCGGTTTTGGGTTAATTGGCTGAAAATTCCAGGCCGCGGAAGGGTATTTCTGCGGGAATTGATGAAACTCGGAAGGTGGGTATCGGTATCTCAAGCAGATATCTTCGATGTTGGATATTCCTTACCTTGATCAAATTCTATAATCAACTTTCATACAAGTCAAATCGCGCTGCAGTCTGAATTCTGATAGTGTAAAAATAGCATGCATTCAAAATGCTTGGTCTGCATCTTGCACCGTGTTCCCTGATAAGGAGTCTTCTTATGGAAAAGCCCTCACCCTTCCGTTATTTACTGCTCATAATCCCGGTCATTCTGATCGTCGCGGCTGCCTATTTCTTCCGAAAAGAAATGACCCGCTTGGCTGGCTTGGATGCCACAACGCCGGCAGTCGTCCCAGAGCAATCTTCAACTGAGACACCGGTGGTTGTTGATCCCGGTATCCAAAAATCTTTGGAACTATCCATCGAAGAGTTGAAAAAGAATGATCCCGGATTCTTGCTCTACAATGTGAAAATTGATAACGTGGAGTACTCTGAAGACGGGAACTCTGCAATGGTGTGGTTGGCTACTCTGGATCCGGAAACTGGTGAGGTCATTGCCCGAGAGCCAGAAATCGCTATTGCAAAGAGGAATCCAAAAGGACAAAAGGGGACTGCGGATGAGTGGTCGATCATCCTTCCTTCCAGTGAAGAATATGGCAAGACAATTGAAGGATTACCCAAAGGGCTATTGGGAGACGATTTTGAACAACGATTTCAAACTAAATACCCTGAACCGAAAGTAACGGCAAAATTCGGCGGCTACTATCTTCCCTGGGGTGGTGGGCAAAAGAAGCGGCTTACCTGGAGTCTTTCTCACGCGTCCTGCTCGGGAAGTGATTGTAAATATGCGTTCGATTTTGCGGATGGAACGATGTTCCCATTGCAGGCAGCCAAGGGAGGGACTGTCTTTGGTGCACAATGGACTTGCAGTAACGGTTCAACCAAATGCACAAACTATCTCATTCTCAAAGATAACAGTACGACTCCGGTATCTTACCAGATGTACTACCACATGGCGAATGGGTCATTGCCTGTAGCGTTGCGTAAACCTGGCGCAGTGGTAAATCAGGGCACATACATTGGGAACGTAGATGATACGGGTGCCAGCACTGCGAACCATTTACATTTCATGGTTCATACAAATTCCTATGGGTATTGGGGTCAGTCCGTTGATATTACATTCAAGGATGTAAGTATCAATTATGACTCTGTAACCAAAGGCGGACGTCCACGCACACCAACCGAGGCCAATAAATATGGTGGACAGGGCACGACCTATTATACATCCGGAAATAAGCCGGCCAAAGGACCAACCGGGTCGATCAGTGCTCCTGCTGATGGAGCTTCCATCACAAGCAGGACAGTAGCTGTAACGGGGACAGGGAAAGATGACAAAGGAGTGACCAAGGCGCAATTAATGGCATTTTATAACAACGCCTGGCATGATGTTGGAATTCCACAAACGAAATTCCCGTTCACTATCAACCTTGATCTGTGCAGTACCGGTGCGGAAGTACCTGACGGTCCGATCAGTTTTGCGATGACCCTGTGGGATGTGGAAGGAAATCAATCGATCGGATTACAGGGATTGAAGAATGTCGTAAAGAATTTTAACTGTACCAATACACCTCCGCCTCCTCCGTGCGATCCCGATCCTGATCAGATCGCAATTTATAGCGGAACGAATTACACCGGTGTTTGTAAGGTATTTAATACCGGGGATTACACAAACCCGGCTGCGATGAAGGGTTTCCTCGGAGATGACGTGGAATCCGTATTGGTCGGTACCAATGCCCAGGTTACGTCTATGGGCAAAAGCAGCCTACTCTTCGCGGGCGGAAACATTGGTTACCTCTGACCCGGACCTGGCTGATAACCTGATCAACAGAAATAATGTTAATTCTTTCAAGGTCCGAACCCACGCAACCGCCGTATCTACACCGTCCATCGTTTCACCAACGAATGGTACGAATCTCACCACTGACGAAAGCATCACTTTCTTCTGGGCGAATAACGGATGGGCTGATGAGTTCCAGGCTGAAATTAGCGGGAACAATGGTTTTGTCACACGCACCAGTGAGTGGACTCAAGGTCATAACTGGAGCATCGGTGGTTTACCGGTTGGGACATATACCTGGAAAGTACGTGCCCGGAATAATGCCAACCACCAAACATCTGGCTGGGTGAGTGCTTCCCTGACCATCAAAGCTGCTACGCTTAGTCTGGGTACTCCCCTGACGGCTCCCTGGCAGGATAATGTGGAATCCGGAGTCAACGGTTGGGTGAAAACCGGCATCTGGAATCAGACTACGGCAAAGTCTTCCAGCTCCAGCCACTCCTGGTACTATGGTGAGACGATCAACAGCGTTGTTCAATATGTCACAGGGAGAACAGGAACCCTTACCTCCCCATCGATTCGTGTTCCGAGCGCCGGTTACTATCTCCGGTTTGTGTATCGTTATAACACGGAAGGATCTGCCAAATATTGGGATCAAAAATGGGTTCAGATATCTGTGGATGGCGGACCTTTCACAAATGCCATTCAGTTGTTCTGGGATCCAGAAAACACCTGGCTTCAAAGCCCTGCCATCGATCTATCAGCGTATGCGAATAAAAACATCCGTGTGAGATTGTACTTTAACTCGCTGGATGCCGCCCTGAACGTGGGTGATGGCTGGTACGTGGATGATATTCGTGTAACTCAAACTGGACCAGCGACAGGTTGTAATGAAGCATCTCCGAATAATTCCCTCAGCACCGCCAGTGCTATCTCGATCAACCAGCCAGCATCTGGTGATATCTGCGCCGCAGGTGATGTGGATTATTACAAATTCAGCGCGAAAGGCGGCGATCGTCTCACATTCGATGTCGATGCGAAAACAGCAGGTTCAGCTTTAGACCCAGTTTTGACTTTGATCAACCGGGATGGAAGGACTGTCCTGGCGGAAAACGATGACGAGGTTGCGTTACAGGTGAAGGATTCACAGATCTATTACCTCATTCCTGCGGATGGAGATTACTACCTCAAGCTGCAAGCCTGGGATCATCCAATGGTTGGTGGATCGAACTATTTCTACTCGATCCGAATTTATAACGATAATGCCGCTCCTAATGCGCAACTTGTTTATCCTGCCTCTGGTACTTTATTGCCCAATGCACCATTCAATATTTCCGTATCCGGGTCCGATGCGAATGGGAGTGGAATAAGCCATGTTTTGTATTACTGGCACAATCACGACTGGGTTAGCGGTTTATGGCAAAAAATCGGTGAGGATTGGAACGGAAGCGATGGCTGGAATTTTGTTTTTGATCCAACCAAGGAAGTCAAAGGAACTATGGGCGCAATTTACGCCCAGGTGTATGATGGCTCTGGCAATAAAACCGGCGTAGCAAGCTGGGCGCTAAAGACAGATCCTTCTCAAGCACCACCTCCTGTGCCAACATCAACCATGATTCCCCTCGCTGCTATATCCAACTTGAACACTGTCCTATTGCAATGGACTGCCAATAATGTGGGTCCGGGCATTGCTGCATTTGAAATTCAGGTAAAAGAAAATGGCGGAGCCTGGCAGAATTGGACACCTCCTGACGGAATCAAAACTACCGATCGTTCAGCCTGGTTTATTGGACAAGCTGGTAAAACGTATGGATTCCGAATGCGGGTGACCGATCCGATGGGAAATAAAGAAGCCTGGAATGAAGCTCCAGAAACATCCGTCGAAATCAAAGCGTGCACTTCTGGCGTGGATGCATCTGAACTGGACAACGTTCTGGCGCAGGCGAAAGCGGTCGATATCGATGGAGATCACATCCAACATACTTTCTGCGGACCACTTGATGAAGACTGGATAAAGGTCTCCCTGACTGCTGATGAGATGTACTATTTCAATGCGCTCCCATTATCCAACGCTGTTGGTCCAGTAATAACCGTTTTTGATAGTTCCGGGAATCCATTGGCAGAACAATTCCCAACCCAGCTTGGCTCTCCATCGGCATTACGCTGGATGGCTCCAGCAAATGGCACCTTCTATCTACGGACACGCAATTTAAACCCATTGATCGCTGGAGATGGAGCAGCCTATCAATTATGGGTGGATCAGGGTTTGCAAGTATACGTACCTATGGTTACTCCCTGATCTGATCGCAATTACTATTGATCAGCCCCATCTGTAAGATGGGGCTGATGTTTTGATGTCGCTGATGGAGTAGTGATTTATGTTAGAATTACCCATCCCATACTTTGAGATTCGCTCATGATATTTCCCCGGATCCTTCGCACTAACCTGCCTTACCTTGCCCTCGGAGTTGGGATCATTTCGCAAACATTATCCCCTTTTTTTGTACGGTGGGGTGGAGATGTCCCGGGTCCGGTTTTTGCATTTTACCGGTTGGCAATCGGAGGATTGTTAATTACCTTTTTGTTTCTCCGCACGAAACCGGATCCATCCTTCTGGTCGTTCCGAACACTCCTTTTTCCAATATTAGGAGGGATTTGCACAGCACTAGACCTCTCTTTATGGAATACAGGACTACACAAAACGTCCATCGCCAATGCAACACTGATGAGTAACACAGCGCCAGTTTGGGTTGTCCTGGTGTCGTTTTTTGTCTTCAAAGAACAATTCAAGAAATCATTCTGGTTCGGATTGCTCCTGGCTATGGGGGGTGCGGCGATAGTATTAAGTTATGACTTCTTACGCCGCCCACACCTGAGTGTTGGTGATTTGTTCTCACTGGCTTCCGGTGTTTTCTATGGCGGGTATTATATTTGCACCCAGCACGGCAGAAAAACGCTTTCTGTTATCCAATATCTATGGGTGATGTCGTTGACATCGTCCATCTTACTGCTGGGATTCAGCCTGGCAATGGGATATCCGCTTCTTGGATACTCGCCACAGACTGTCCTTTCATTTATCGGCGCCGGGGTAATTGTCCAATGCATCGCTTACGTTGGTGTGGCATATGCGTTAGGACATCTGCCTGCCGCGATCGTTTCACCGACGATCATTTTGCAACCCGTGTTATCCACATTGCTTGCAATTCCGGTTTTTGGCGAAGCCTTCATACCCATCCAATGGCTAGGTATGGGATCAGTCTTGTCTGGTGTCTATTTGATCAATAAAAGCCACGAGAACCCGACCGAAGACACAATCATCCAGCCGGTTGGGTAAAGGGAAGCTAATCCCGGTTATGGTGGGGCATATCTTCAGGTAAAACAAATGAAAACTCAACCAATCCAGCAACCTCCCCATTTTCATAGAAGGGTGTCTGGTATATCAATTTCTTTACTCCCTTTTTTAATATGGTGTACACATTGGTTTTTCCTGTTTCCATAAACTGCCTTATCAGTTGAGCAGATTCTGGTTTATGACAGGGAAACATCGATTTTCCAACCAGGTTTTTGCCGCCGTCTGGTTCAAAACTTCGCTGGCTTGCCTCATTCATGTAGATGATCTTTCCGTCTGAATCGCAGACTGTGATAGCGCCGTTAACGGTATCTGCCCACTCTGGAATTGTCATATATTTTCTCCGTTTGTTACAAATTGGAAGTTCTGAATAATGGATCAATTATCGAAAAGGGTTTGTCAACCACAGTATTTTTGGTGATGATGATACCCAATGGCTAATTGTAACGGCTAAATCTTTCTCTGACTATCGAGATACTTATAGAAAGAGAGCTACGCCTTTATCAATATTTTTCAACTGGAAACACTACTGCATAAAAAAAGATATAAAAAAAATCACTACCAGTTTTGGTAGTGACGACGCTGTCTGTTTCTATTATTCACGAGGGTTATCGATTTAAGCGATCGACAATCGAGGAGAATTACACGTCCAGACGATATCCAACTCCGCGAATGGTTTTGATAAAACGAGGATGGCGGGGATCGACTTCGAGGATCCTCCGAAGCCAGCTAATATGCACATCCAGAGTTCGGGTATCAACTGTGTATTCCGTCTCCCAAACGTCGCGGAAAAGCACTTCCCTTTCAACCACCTCGCCAGGATGTTCCATGAGGATCTGGAGGAGTCTGACCAGGTGAGGGGTAAGCTTTCCACTCTGATTCATGCATCGAACTTTCTTATGTTCAATATCGAGGCGGATAGGACCTTCATTGATCACCTGTTTGCCCTCCACGGGCAGCAACGGTTTGATCCGATTAATTAATTTTTGAAGGGTAAATGGCAGGGTTAAGACCAGCTCTTTATCCAATTTATTGATCGGATCTTTTTTCTCAACAGGTTCCCCATTCGATGCCACGATTAGGATGATCGGGATATCTCCTAGAGATTGACGTAAGTCACGGCAGATCCGTTTGCCAGAAGTGCGAAGGGAGGCAGCATCTACTATTACCAGATCCGGATCGATATACGAAATTCTTTTTAGCGCGGAATTGCCGTTCGGCGCTGATTCCACAAGATAGCCGCGTTTGATCAACCCATCACGATACGATGAATGATCTGAACGGTTACCTTCAACTAAAAGAATTTTTTCGTTCACGCCGAGTTAACCTCGAAGAATAGAGTAGAAAATGGTTAATACCTGTACCGTACCCGAAAAATGTATGCCATGATTACCCCCACCTGCGGCGATCTAGCAAAGCTTCAACACCCTATCTACAAATTCCTACTAACAATAAAAGTTTAACATTCTCGGGTCGTTGTATTATACCTTAAGCTTTTGGAATTTTACAAGGATATTTAAATGTTAAAAAAACCAAATGTTAACATTGGCGAAAACTATCTATTTTTCTTCATCCCTATTTGCATGCCGTTTCTGAGAGTGTTAGAATACATACGGAGGCACCTATGGGTATGCTGGTAGAAGTCGTTATTGATAGCTTACGAGTGAGTTTAACAAATCAGCAAAGGGTTGTGGTTCTCCACGAGAAAAATTCAGATAATTATCTACCTATCTGGATTGGTCCCTATGAAGCAGAAGCGATTACCATCGCTTTACAGGAAGTCGAAGTATCCAGACCACTTACACATGATCTATTGAAAAACGTGTTCATTCGCCTCAATGGAAAATTGCAGCATATTGAAGTGGCTGCGTTAAGAGATGATGTCTTCTATGCTCACATTGTATCCGAACAGGATGGTGAGATCATCAAAATTGATGCCCGGCCATCCGATGCCATCGCGCTTGCCGTTAGAGCACATATCCCCATCTATGTAGAATCTGAAGTAATGGAGAAGGCTGGTGTTCATCCAGACCGGGATGCCGGCGAAGGGGATGGCGCCGATCAGCCTGGTGAATCGGGCAGCGATGGGACACCTTCAACCGGCGCAGAGGGAAGGCTTTCCATTTTTGAAGACTTCATAAAGAAACTTGACCTTGAAGATCCTCCTTCTGACGAAGAAGAGAGTGGGGAAAAACCCGAATAGCACCACCGGGTAAGTGGTTCAGTAGTAAATTACGGCTATAATACACATATCCCCCAACACAACCGGAGATAGCAATGGCTGATTTTCCGCCTCCTGATGATATGCCCGCATCCCCAGAAATCCAGACGATTCCACATAACCGGGAAGCGGAAGAGTCTCTACTCGGCTCGATCCTCATAAACCCAGAAGCCTACTATGATGTCGCCCAGTTTTTGCAGGCAGACGATTTTTATATTCATCGCAATCGCTGGATATGGGAATCTTTTGTCCGGTTATATGAAAAACGTGTTCCGGTTGACTTGCTCACCGTTACCGAAGACCTCTCTCAACAGGATCACCTGACAGAACTGGGTGGACCATCCTACCTGACAAACTTGCTCAGCCGTGTCCCGAGCGCTCTCAATGCTGAAGCATACGGGCATATTATTGAAGATTACTCGATCCGCCGTCGGTTACTCGCAGCAGCCAATGATGTGGCCAAATTAGCGTATAACCAGGAACGAACGCTTGATTCTGTGATCGATGATTCAGAGAAAGCCGTTTTTGCGATCAGTGAGCGCCGAGTCCGACATGACCTGCAACCCATACGCACGGTATTGAGCGAGTATTACGATCATGTAGACGAACTCGCCCGGCGAAGTGAAGAATTTTATGGGGTGCCTACTGGATTAATTGATCTCGATAAATTATTGGGCGGAATGCAGAAATCAGATCTGATCATTGTGGCTGGACGCCCGGGTATGGGGAAGACTGGCTTCCTTCTTGGCGCGGCGAAGTCAGCGGCGATGAATTATAAAAAACATGTCGCCATGTTCTCCCTTGAAATGTCAAATGAGCAATTGGTGCAGCGCTTGATATCTCAACAGACAGGTATTGAATTGCAAAAACTGCGGGCGGGGAAGTTGTCTGATGACGAGTGGTCCCTCTTTGTTCAGGCGGTGGATGTCATGAGCAACACCACTGTTTTCCTGGATGACACCCCTGCCATCACTCCGCTACAGATGCGTACCAAATGCCGCCGTCTTCACCTCGAATATCATCTGGATCTGATCCTGGTGGATTACCTGCAATTGATGAGCGGTGATACACGCAACGATAACCGAGTTCAAGAGGTATCTTATATCTCACGTTACCTGAAAGTCCTTGCCCGCGAATTGAATGTTCCAGTTCTGGCTGCAGCTCAGTTATCCCGCGCTGTCGAACAGCGTGCCGATAAACGCCCGCAACTATCAGACCTACGTGAATCTGGCTCACTCGAGCAGGATGCAGATATTGTTCTCTTCATCCACAGACCGGAAGCAATGGAGAAAAATAATCCACGCCAAAATGTAGCAGAGTTAATTGTGGCAAAACACCGCAACGGTCCCACCCATCCCGGTATTGAAGTGGTTTTTATGCCGCACCTGGCAAAATTTGAAAACGCAGCTCAATTGAACAGGTAAGAAGATGGCTCCTGAAAAAGCTTTCACTGGGTTCCCGTCTGGAAAAGTGTCTTTCACTCCCATACCTGATCCATTTTTTACAGATCTACTCCTCCGGATCGATGATTTGGGCGAGTTGAAAGTGGTTTTGTATCTGCTCTGGGCGATGAACCAAAGGGAAGGCGATATTCGCTACATAACAAGAACGGAAATGCTGGAAGATAAAGTGTGGCTCACCAGCTTTTCAAATAAGGAAAACGAAGCCATCCGCCTGTTGGAGGATGCTATCCAGAAAGCTGAGACGCTGGGCGCTCTTTTGATCATCCAACCCGAATTACCTCAGGAAGTGTACTACTTGCTGAACACACCCCGATCTCGGGCTTTGCTGGAAGCATTTCTGGAAGGAAAATGGCAGCCTGGTAAAGAGAAATTCTTGCCGGTTGGGTTGGATCTGGTAAAACCGAATGTGTTCAAACTGTATGAGCAAAACATCGGTGCCCTGACTCCAATTATGGCTGAGTATTTGAAAGCAGCAGAAAAAGATTATCCGTTGGAATGGATTGAAGACGCATTTCGTATCGCCGTTGTTAACAATGTACGGAAGTGGAATTACATTCAAGCCATCCTTCGATCTTGGCAGGAAAGAGGACGAGATGACGAAAATCGACGCGACACTCAGGAAGGTTATCGCAAATACCTCGAAGGAGAATACGCCCGATTCATCGAACACTGAGCCGGTGGCGCCATTTACCATTGGTGATCCGAATTGCCCAATCTGCCATGGAATTGGCTTTTACCGGATGGATGTGCCGGTTAACCACCCGGAATTTGGTCGGATGCAGGTATGTTCATGCCGGCAACAGGAAGTGATTCAAAAAATTCACCACAAGCTGTATCAATTCGCCAACCTGGAATCGGTGAAGGAATTAAGGTTTGAATCCTTTGAGCCACTGGGCCGACCAGGAACATTGACTGAATCCCAGGCATTTTCCCTCCAGACCGCATTCAATACCTGCCAACGGTATGCCGGCTCTTTGGAGGGCTGGCTCCTGATCATTGGTCCATTCGGTTGTGGAAAGACTCATCTGGCAGCAGCAATCGCAAATGAAGCCGTGTCGCTCGGTGTGTCAACTCTCTTTCTGACTGTCCCTGATCTATTGGATTGGATGCGATTTGCGTACAGCGATCCGACAACGACCTTTGAAGCGCGATTTGAAGAAATAAGAAATGTCCGATTATTGGTTCTGGATGATTTCGGAACAGAAAATGCGACGCCCTGGGCGCAGGAGAAATTGTTCCAGATATTAAACCATCGCTACATGAACCGCTTACCAGTTGTGATCACTACCAACCAACCCATGGAATCGATCGAGGAACGCATTCGATCCAGACTGCAGGATCCCTCTCTGGTGCAACGGCTGCATATCAATGCACCAGATTATCGTCATCCCTCCTCGGCTGGTGACCATCCGGACCTGTCTTCGTTGAATTTACATCAGAAACAGACTTTCGAAAGCTTCAATCTCCGGAAGAATGAGGGGCTCAAACCGGACGAACTAAAAAGTATGGAGAAAGCAGTTTTGGCCGCTAGAAAATTCGCGTTGGAGCCGCAGGGATGGCTAATTTTACTGGGGGATTACAGCACGGGAAAAACGCACCTGGCTGCCGCTATCGGCAATTACAGATCATCTATAGGGACACCGCCATTGCTGGTTAGCGTACCTGACCTACTGGATCATCTGCGAGCCAGTTTTCACCCTGAGAGTAAAGAATCGTATGATCGGCGTTTTGAAGATATTCGCACCTGTTCGCTGTTAATTCTCGACGATCTGGGAGAACAATCATCCACTCCCTGGGCAAAGGAAAAACTGTACCAACTCTTTAATTATCGTTATGACGCTGAATTACCAACTGTGATCACTAGCTCCTCCAAGCTGGATGATATTGATGCACGTTTACGGATGAAAATTATCGATGGTCGCATCTGTAAGATATATCCACTGGTTGTTCCTTCTTTTACTGGCCAGGCAGCTGGCAACGCTATTCGGCGAAAAAAATAAACAAACAAAAAGCCCTTATTGAAAGGGCTTTTTTGCTTTAATAGGATGTTTCGTTATCTACCCTACGGTTCAACACCATTGTAGATTTTGTCGTCGAACGCCATGAAAACTACTTTTGCCGGGCTCACTGCAAAGGCAGTCGGTCTCCGTTTAAGGAGTTGTAATGGATCGCCTGCCTGCACGGATAGTTGTTTTACGAGTGACAGTTTTAAGCTGAAATGATAGATGGACACGCTATTGGTATCCAACATGTAGATGGATGGATCGGGCGGATCAGAATATTGCAGTTGTACAAAATTCGAATCCGGGATAATTACCGGCTTGTTTTCCACGCCCGGACGTTCAATTGAGAATGGCGCTGGGTCTTTGCATTTGGTGGGTGTGCCGATCGCGCTGAACACACAGGTTGACAAATGACCATCCAGGTGAAGCATATACAGATCGTTCCCATTGATTGAGAAATCGATCACATCCGCCATAGGGGGAATATCATTATCGAACAGCAATTCTGGTGATTCGGTAAAGGTTCCACTCACACCACCATACACCCAAATGGCATTCGAGGGCGTATCCAGAACAAATAACCGCCCGGAATCGATGGCGATGGCTTCGATTTTTCCCCACCCGGTTTCGGGCGGAAGCAGGGTCATGGATGTGGCTGAAGAACCTGAACTGCAATAGACAATATTGCCTTTCCCATCAAGGGCTGCGATACTTGCTCCCAGCGAATTTCCTTTCGGCATCAGGGCGAAATCAACCAGCGGGTCAACGACGTAGGAACCATACGCTCCCGGAGCACAAGTGAAGCTTGAATCGAGGTCAAAACCTCGACCAGTCAATAATGCCCGCATGATTTTTCCATCGGTCTTGTCCAGCATATATAGATCGGTGGAGGTGGCTTTCATTCGGGTGACCTTTACTCCACCGGGTAGCCCGTCCTGGATCGCAAGGCTGAACTCCAATCGTCCAATCCCTTCGACATCATCCAACACATCCTGTGCCTGTTTACGCAAGGTGGTGGATTTCGAATTCTTTCCGTATTTTTCTGCCTGATCCAATAATGTAAGGGCATTTTCCCAGGCTTTCCGTATTTCGCGCGGTTCCTTCAAACCGTTCGCCTGGGCAGCGGCAGCCTCAGCCTGGGCGTAGTAGGTTGTAAACTGACTGGAACGGCCCTTGTTAAAATAGATGGAAGAACCGGTGGCAGCGACCAATAACGGGATGATGACCGCGATCAAGATCATTACGCTGTTCGAGAGATGTGGAAATTTGAACCCACCTTCGGGCGTAATATAATCCACTGCTCCACCCATAGCGTCACCCATCGCAGACGCGGTCTTTTGGAGAGTTTTTCCGGTCATGGATGCGGCTGCGGAGGCGCCTTTTTCGAATTTTACAAAAGATTGTTTGAGCGGTTCGGTGTTGATATGAACATTGGGCATGCGGATCTTACTTGGCTTATCCACCACAAATCCATCATCAAGCGGTTCTTTCTTCTTGAACCTCTGGAAAAAACGGGTAAAAGTAGCGGATGCCTTTTGTCCGGTTTGTTTAATTTCAGTCGCAATTCCCTTAAGACCTTCCACAAAACCGGGTTCAGCATCCTCCTCAAGTTCAGAGGCGGGGATTGGCACATGCTGCCTGATCTGGGTCATCTGACCGGCAACCGGACTCACACCGTCCATTACTGTGGATTTTGACTGGAGAGGATAGGCTGGTTGAATATTGGATGGCACTGCCATCGTTGGTATGGAACGTCCTTCGCGGGTAGTCTGGGTAGGCGGAGTGGGTGATAGGGCGGACGAAGCTTGATTGGCAAAAAAACCCGATTTACTGGAGAGCGGTGCTTCCAGTATTGTCTTCCCTGTTCCTTCCACGACCTGTATGAGGAGCGCGCGAATATTCGGAGAGACCTGATTGAGGAGCCTGCGCCGAAGGTAATCCAGGGCGATGGAAGGGCTGCCTGCAAGGTTGGAAGGAGTCCAGGTAGCCAGTGGTTCAGGGCTGAACAGGATATATTCATCAGGTTTGATTTCGGCCAGGAAGAATCGCACACTCAAAGTCCGGCTTAATCCCAACCCACGTCCGGAGGATTCTGGATCAAAGAAGTGCTGGGTTTGCTCTTTGTTGAGCACAAAACTATGCGTATAGCCAGAGTGAGCGATATAGATTCGGTCTTCCCGGATCACAGCCAGATTAACCATACAGCTCTGTTGTCGGCTTCCAGCACTTTCTTTCAGGTTGTAATCCAGAATTGCATCGTTAATGGTTTCCATGCATCGTCTTAAGCCGGCTGTTACAGTCCCAGATGTACGGTAATACTCCTGCCCTGCTTTATCGAGGATGGATGTCAGGCGATCCGAACCGATAACCATTTCTCCCTGAGATGCGGCGAGCAGGACGATCTGATCACCCAACCTTGAACGCATGGCGTTTTTAGGCGAAACCATAAAGTGCAAACCAGGCAGGTATGCCTGTTCGATGCTATCTTTTATGTGGAGCGGAAAGAGGTGTATATCTAACACAGCGGGCATAATCCAATAAATAGAATGTGAAAAATAGTCAGATAGAATCTGCAGAGGTTAATGGTGCAAGTTGTTTACCAGCCCAAAACACTTCCAGGGAAGTATTGTAACCGCTGAACCCAATTTATTGGACTGAATAATCTGAATGGTACAATTACCCAATGCTAACATATCGCGTGATCTCTGATGTCCCATCCTGGGATGCAATGAAGTCCACCTGGAATGACCTGCTCGATCATAGTATGACGCATGTCCCATTCTTAAGGCATGAATTCTTAAGAGAATGGTGGGATACCTGCGGAGGAGGAGAATGGGAAAAGGGTGATCTGCTCATTATTACAGGGTATGACGGAGACCGGCTGGTTGGTATTGCTCCCTTCTTTAGACACACCGGAAAATCAGGTAAGAAAAGATTGATGTTTATCGGTAGCTTTGAAATAGTCGACTATCTCGATTTTATTGTCTTGCCGGATTACATCGATCTGTTCTTAAGGGGATTATTTGCTTTTCTAACCACGAGCACAATTCCTGATTGGGATAAGCTTGATTTATATAACCTTCTCGATCAGACACCAACCATCCCGGCGTTAGGGAAATTGAGCGAGGAATTCGGCTGGAGTTATCACGATGAGGTGCTCCAAAAATCTCCTCATATCATTCTTCCCGGTGACTGGGAAAAATATCTGGCAGGGATTGATAAGAAACAGCGCCATGAGATCAGGCGGAAGATGCGTCGAGCTGCCGAAAGCGCGGTTCCAGTTACCTGGTATGTATTGACAGACCCGGCTAAATTGGATGAAGACACCCAATCTTTTCTGGATTTAATGGCGGAAGACAAAGAGAAAGCGCTTTTCCTGACTCCACGCATGTGTGAACAAATGGCCAATACCATCCGGTGCGCATTTGATACCGGTTGCTTACATCTGGCATTCCTAGAGGTGGGTGGCGTCAAAGCAGCCGCGTATATGAGTTTCGATTATTTGAATCGATTATGGGTGTACAACTCGGGGATCCGTAGATCTTTGTTAGAATACTCGCCTGGATGGGTTCTGCTGGGGTATCTGCTGCGTTGGGCAAATGAGCAGGGTTATACTGAGTTTGATTTTATGCGCGGTGATGAAGAATACAAATACCGGTTTGGCGCGGTGGATCGATTCGTTTGCAGAATCGTGATCGAACGCAAGCCATCTTAATATTCCAACATTGTCATTTTCTTAATATTCTATTTTCAAGATCCACCCGGTATTGGTCCAGGTCGATTTGTTTCCGCGCAGATCCAGATTCGATGGCAGCTTTTGCAACAGCCGGAGCTTCCCATAAGCAGACCCGTCTGTCCAGGGGTTTGGGTACGATACAGTCTTTTCCAAATTCCAGATGGATCAATTCATAGGCATCCAGGACATCCATTGGAATAGGTTCGCGGGCCAGTTTAGCCAAAGCGTTGGATGCAGCAATTTTCATCTCATCATTGATGGAGCGAGCATACACGTCGAGGGCTCCCCTGAAAATGAACGGAAATCCGAGGACATTGTTGATCTGATTTGGAAAATCAGAGCGTCCGGTCGCAACTATGGCATCCGGTCTGGTCGCTTTTACCAGATCATATGGAATTTCTGGATCCGGATTAGCCATTGCAAAAATTATGGGGGATCGGTTCATCTTCTTGATCATCTCTGGTGAGACAATGTTCGCCGCTGAGACGCCAATAAACACATCCGCATCTTCAAGCAGATCTTTGAGGATAGCGGGCTTCTCTCCTTGCGCAAACTCTGCTTTTTCTGGGAACATTTCTTCCGGTCTTCCCCGGTATACCAGTCCTTTCACATCACTCATCCAAATATGTTCCCGTGGAACACCCATCCGAACAAGATGCCTGGCGCAGGAAACTCCTGCGGCGCCCGCACCTGAGAAAACCACTTTTACCTGATCTAATTTTTTATTCACTAATTCGAGGGCATTGGTCAATGCTGCCCCCAATATGATGGCTGTTCCATGTTGATCATCATGAAAAACAGGAATATCCAACAAATCGATCAGCCGATTCTCAATTGCGAAACACTCAGGAGATTTGATATCTTCGAGATTGATCCCTCCAAAGGTTGGCGCAATTGCTTTCACCACCTGGACTATTTCGTCGGTATTGCGCGAATCGATTTCAATATCGAACACGTCAATATCTGCAAACCGTTTGAATAAAACGGCTTTCCCTTCCATGACCGGCTTGGATGCGAGAGGACCCCGGTCACCGAGTCCGAGAATGGCTGTACCATTACTGATCACAGCGACAAGATTGGCCCGGTCGGTATATTCATACACGAGCAAAGGATCTTTCGCAATTTCGAGAACCGGAATGGCTACACCCGGAGTATAAGCCATCGAAAGGTCACGCTGGGTAAGCAGTGGTTTGGATGGCTGCACGGAGATCTTTCCGCCTTTGTGATACTCAAGGATATCCTGCGGGGTAATTTTCTGCATAGGGAATATCTCCGTTAAATTCGTTGGTAATTAATGATTTCGATGTGTTCGTTATCCAGAACCTGTTTAAATGCATGATCATCGAGAGCAGACCGTTCTGCCTCACGTTGGGAAACATATCCACTTAACCGTTCGAGCTGGGCATCCATATAACCAGGATGACACATCAACTCTGTGATTCCCTCGGGGAGACTATGAAAGACTTTCTTAAGAAGTTCCCGGTTATGAGTTACAGAAGGAAGAAAATTCTCGACAAAATAATCAGGGAATCGAATCCCAGAACCCTGGATCAACCGATAATTCTGCTCGATCATTTCAGGCGTAATTGGAGCGCCAACTCCCGTAAAATCTCCCAGCTCAGTTACTTCTGGGATCAGATCCCAGGATATGGGTAAACGGACCGGGACTTTTAATTCACTGGCTAACTGCAAGAAAAGCGGAAAGTATCTTGGCAATAAATGGATATGATGATGGCTGTCAAGATGATCCGGTTTGCCAAATTTGACCACAAAACCGATAATTTGAGCTCGCCACTCCTTCTCCACTTGTATGCTGTTGATTTTATTCAAACTGAGAAAGAACTGATTGGAATCGATAAATTCACCCTGTTCATCGACCAGGGAATCCACATCTTCAGGAGGTAAGATTGGTTTCCCGCAGGTAAGATTAAGATGAACACCTAATCCCAGGTATTTAACCATGGAATGAGTGAACTTTTGACCCTGGTGCATAACCTGGTTTACCATCACGCTGGCACTGGACACGATTCCACGTTTGGATAATTCCAGAATTGCCTGGTTTACACCATCTGTAAGACCGAAATCATCTGCATTGATGATCAATTGGCGATTATTCAAATCTCGGTATTCCCTTCGGTGTTATTCTTTTTGTATTCTGCACCATAATTATACAGGTACATCACTAAACCACTTCGAAGGAACAGATACCCATGGAACAATATTTTGTCCGAGATTATACCGGGGGCGCTTTTGTCCTATTTGGATCATGGCACCTGGGTTTTATCCTATTTTTTCTTCTGTTCAATCTTTCGTTCATCGTATTAAGAAAAATCCAAACACCCAACTTCCGTAAATGGTTTCGATATGGATTAGCCACCACATCCATCATTGTTGAAATTGCGTGGCATTTGTGGAGTTATCTGGTTGGCAAATGGAACGTGGTTGAATATCTGCCTTTGCACCTTTGCTCTGCATTTGTCATCCTGAATTCGATCATGCTTTTCACCCGAAGTTATCGGATATATGAATATAGTTATTTTCTCGGGATCGGGGGCGCTTTGCAAGCTTTTCTAACACCCGACGCTGGAATTTATGGCTTACCCCATTTCCGTGCCATTCAGACTCTCGTAGCGCATGGATTGATTATCTCGGAAGCGGTCTTCATGACCGTAGTGGAAGGATTTCGTCCAACCCTGGGATCGATTCGCAGGGTTTTCATCGGAGCAAATATTTATATGGTGATAGTGGGAGTGATAAACTGGCTGCTCGGCAGCAATTACATGTTCATCGCCCATAAACCAACAACCGCATCGTTGCTGGATGTACTCGGTCCCTGGCCATGGTATCTTCTCAGTCTAGAGATCGTTGGTTTTATCATGTGCCTGGTTTTGTACATCCCGTTTGCTTTGAAAGATAAAATCGCGAAACCAATCCCTGCGATTCTCCCGGAGAGCTAGATGGGTGAATCGATACCCACTTACCAGGTTCGAGTAAACAAACGCGCCCGGTCTATCCGTCTCAGTGTTACCCGTGAAAAAGGATTGGTCGTTACGATTCCGTTTGGTTTTGATCAAGCATCGCTGCCTGACATTCTCAACCAGAAGGCTGATTGGATACAGAAGGCATTTACTCGTCTGTCAGAAAGTGGTGCAGTTAAGCCTCCCAAATTTCCAACCCAGCTAGATCTCCTGGCGATCAATGAGCGTTGGCTGATCGTGTACAAACCCTCCCAGCATAAAGGCGTCGCAATTGAAAGCCAATCCAGGCATGTTCTAGTGGTTACCGGCAAAACAGGATCCACCCTGTTGGTGAAGCGTTTGATCCACTCCTGGATGCGTGATCGCGCAGCTGTGGTCTTACCCACCTGGTTGGAACGTATCAGCAAAGAGACCGGGTTGTCTTATAAGGGATTGAGAATTCGAAATCAACGTACCCGATGGGGAAGCTGTACCGCCCAGAAAACCATCAGCTTGAATCAAAAATTGCTTTTCCTGCCACCGTCTCTGGTTGACTACATCCTGATCCATGAACTCTGTCACACCATCCAAATGTCACACGCAAGAAATTTCTGGCAGCAGGTCGCCCGCTATGTTCCTGATTATGCTGAAAAACGTAAAGCATTAAGAGGATACGAAAAGAAAATACCCTGGTAATTGAATAAGATTGTTAAATCGGCAGAAATTGGGGCCTATAAATGTATCAAGCTCACCACACCGGCAAGTGTTAATGGCGTAATCTTCAGTAAATGCGGTTGGTATCAAAATTGCATTTAATGGTATGACCAGAACCATCTGTTTTCATGTATAATATATCTGGTTAGTACGTATTTTTCTGCCTGGATCTGTTCCAGGTGATGGCTTGAGAATTCTTTGGATAGACGGACCTAAACCGGGCAGCCGGTTTAGACATGATAAATTTGCCGGTTTTGGAGTGTGAATGCTCACTTTTCGTATTTTTCACCTGGGCAGAAAGACAATGAATCTATTAAATCGTTGCCCCCGTGGAGAATGTATGGATTGGGACTATTATCCTATGACGGGATAGATGACACACGGTTTAATCAGGTAGCGCACTTTTTTATACCTGATTCGGCAAAACGAATATCCAAAAATATCCTCAAATGGCCACCGCCTGGCAGGCAGAGTGGTCATTTTATTTGGATATGGCTGGAACGATTACTGCGATCTCGGCTCAAAAGAAAAACCCGAACCGTTTGACCATTGAATTAGACGGCGAATTTGGTTTCGGCTTGGATCGTTTAGTAGGAGCCTGGCTTCGGACCGGTGACGAATTGTCCGACCAGCAAATCCAGAATTTGATCAAAAAAGATACGCTCGAATCTGCTTACCTTTCCGCAATAAGGTATCTTTCCTACCGGTTGCGGTCAAGAAAAGAGCTGGTCGTGCACCTGATTCAGAAAGGATACTCTCAGGATCAGGTAGAAGAGGTAATAGTTCGGCTGATCGAAGAGAGACTGGTTGACGATGTTCGGTTCGCAGAATCTTGGGCTGAATCCCGCCAGGTCTTTCGACCGCGCAGCAGGAAATTGATGGGAATGGAAATGCGTCAGAAAGGTATTGAGCAGGATGTCATCACTGATGTACTGGAAAATGTGGCAGGTGATGAGCAACTGGCAATGGATGCAGGTAAAAAGGCTCTGCGTAGATGGCAGGGCTTGAACCAAGAACGATTTCGAAATAAGTGTGCAGCTTTCTTATCCAGGAGAGGATTTTCGTACGGAACAATTTCCAAACTCCTGCCAGATTTATGGTTAGCGTTGCAACAGATGAATTGATTTTATTCGGATTAATGAGAAGGTGACTATGGAACCAGTATCGATTGGAATAGTAATTGGAGCCGCAATTGTAGCTCTCTTAATTGGTGGTGTCTCGGGTTTCTTCTACAATAAACGACAGGTGGAAGCCAAACAAAAAGACACCCAGCAAAAAGCAGAGATCATTCTGCAAAAAGCGAAAGAAAACGCGAAAAGTGTAGAAATTCAGGCCAAAGACGACGCCCTTAAGGTATTAAAAAATGCTGAAGAAGAAGTAAGCCGCCGTCGAAACGACCTCAACCGGGAAGAAGACCGCATGCAAAAGCGTAGGTCTGAATTGGACAACCGGGTGGAGCGTTTGGAACAGCGCGAACAGGTCATCAATAAACGTCAGGGTGTTATTGACAAACGGGCCACAGATGTAGAAAAAATGTACACCCAACAGGTGGAAGAGCTTCAGAAGATCGGCCAGATGACAACTGAGGAAGCGCGCCAGGTATTATTGACCGAAGTGGAAAAAGAAGCCCGCGGAGATATGGCACGCATCATCCGTCAGATTGAAACTGAGGCGAAGGAAGATGGTGAGCGTCGCGCCCGGGAATTGATCGCAGACGCGATCCAACGTGTGGCATCCGATCAGGTTGCAGAAGTGGTGACCTCCGTGGTCCCACTGCCCAACGAAGAGATGAAAGGTCGTATCGTGGGTCGGAATGGGCGCAACATACGCGCGTTTGAGCAGCAAGCAGGCGTCGATGTGATCGTGGATGACACACCCGAAGCGGTGACCATCTCCTGTTTTGATCCCGTTCGAAGAGAGATCGCCCGGCGGTCTCTGGAAAAACTGATTCTGGATGGACGTATCCATCCGGCTTATATCGAAAAAGTCCTGGCTGATACAACCAAAGAGGTCGATCGGATCATTGCTGAAGCCGGCGAACAGGCAGCTTTCGAAGCCGGAGTCCCCGGATTGCATCCCGAAGTCACACGTGTTTTGGGTCGCCTGAAATATCGAACCTCCTACGGTCAGAACCAACTGGCTCACGCGGTGGAAGTCTCAAAAATCGCATCCATCTTGGCAGCAGAATTGGGCGCCAATATTGAGATTGCAAAAGCGGGTGCTCTGTTGCACGACCTTGGTAAAGCACTGGACCACAATGTGGATGGAACCCATGCTCAGATCGGTGCGGAATTCGCCAAACGGTACGGCGTCAATTCGAAAGTGATCAATGCCATTGCCTCTCACCACCATGAAGTGGATCAGGAGACGGTGGAAGCGGTCATAGTTGAGGCGGCAGATGCCATCTCTGGAGCCCGTCCAGGGGCACGTCGTGAAGACCTGGAGCAATATATTAAACGATTGCGCGCACTGGAGGATATCGCGAACTCCTATAAAGGTGTTCAACAAAGCTATGCCATCCAGGCAGGACGCGAAGTACGCATCATCGTCAGACCGGAAGACATCGACGATCTGGAGGCCACTCGACTGGCCAGGGATGTTGCCCGAAAGATCGAGGATACGATGCAGTATCCAGGGCAGATCAAGGTGACCGTGATCCGCGAGACCCGATCCATCGATTACGCAAAATAACCCAAAATGATAATAAAAGAAGGTGGCTTAGCCACCTTCTTTTGGAATGTCGTCAGCGGGAGTAGCCATGACAGATCACCAGGAAATTTATCAAAGCCATGCCGAAAACTACGATCCTTTGATACAGTGTGAGGACTACCAGGGGAATATCCTCAAAGCCCTTCAAATGCTGACCACCTGGGAGGGGAAAGATGTCGTCGATACCGGTACGGGAACCGGCAGACTGGTATGCCTTCTTTCGCCTTTGGTCGGCTCGATTCAGGCTTTTGATAAAGAGAGCGCCATGCTGGAGATCGCCAGAAAGAAGCTCCTCCAGATGGGTACATCCAACTGGACGTTAGGTGTGGCTGATCATCGTTCGCTGCCTGTTGCAGACCATTCTGTTGATGTCGTTGTTTCCGGGTGGAGCGTATGTTATTTCATCCATTGGGATAAACAAAACTGGAAGGGTGAAGTTGAAAGAACGTTGGATGAGATGAAACGGGTGTTGCGTCCGGGTGGAATGATCATCCTTTTGGAAACACAGGGGACGGGATTCTCTGAGCCTAATCCACCTGAACACCTGCGAGATTACTTCGATTATTTGTCCGAAAAGGGTTTCATGATGGAATGGATACGGACCGATTATCGGTTTAAATCGGTGGATGAAGCCGTACGACTTTCCCGCTTTTTCTTTGGTGATGGGATGGCCACCAGTGTAAGCGTCAACAATTCAGTGATACTACCTGAATGCACCGGTATCTGGTGGAAACATCTAGACCAAGAATAGAACGCCGAATTACTCCTTGTGCAGGTGGAAACTCCACCTATAATGAAGAAAAGTTTACATTGCGCTGACTGAATCCATCCAGATACTTCGCACCGTCTGAATCTGTCTTTTCGGGAGGGACTATGAAAAAGGCGATTGCGATGTTTCTGGTACTATCCATCATCAGCCTCAGTTGTAGAGTATCGCCATTTGGGCCAGATAAACCGACAAGTATCCCCCGCCGAATCACCACCTTCCCGGAACTCCCCTCGAAAGCCAGCACACAAATACCGCCTCAGGTCACATCAGTTTCCCAAGAGGAGACAACTGTCACGTCCGATGGAGAAATTCCTCCGATTGCTTTTGTCGCGACGGGCTGGTGCGTACCCGGATCCAGCCGCGAGATTTTCCTTATGAATCCTGATGGCAGTGGAATTGTCTGCATTACCAATGCTCGTGGTGACGATTATGACCCGAATTGGTCACCAGATGGCGAAAAGATTGTCTTCATTTCTGATAGGGAAGGTAACAACGATATCTTCAGCATGAATGCTGACGGGTCTGAACAAACGCAGCTTACTTATACCAAGGAAGATGAACATTTTCCGGCATTTTCACCCGACGCAAAATTCATTGTTTATTCGTCTGAGTATAAAGACGGAACGAACCTTTATATTTTGGGGATAGGTGCTTCTGAGCCCAGCATAATCGAATTTCCGGGAATTGAGAAAGTGAACTGCAAGTATCCAGATTGGTCGCCTGACGGCGATTGGATAGTTTTTTCCTGCTTCGGTGGAGGAATGAAAGCCGGGATCTACACCGCCCACCCGGATGGAAGCGATTTTCAACTGGTAAAGGGTGGCCCACTTCACAACCCGGTCTGGTCACCGGATGGGGAGATGATCGCCTTTGATGGCGAACCGGCAGGTTGCAAATTCGAAGTCTATGTTATGAAAAAAGATGGCTCAGGGATGAAGCAGGTGACAGAGAATCCGGAAGGATGTGGAGGGTACAGTAAACATCCAGCCTGGAACCCGGATGGGACACAATTGATCTTCAGCTCCCAGAGACATTATTCGGGCGGTCAAGGATTTGAGTTATTCAGTATCAACCTTGACGGCAGTGGGGAGACTCAATTAACCGATAGCAGTAACAATGACCTCTATCATTCGCCCTTTGATGCCGTCTGGGCAACAACCCAATAACAGAGTACGAACCAGGCTACAGGAAAGGATTGTTATCTCTTTCAAACCCGACGGTTGTCTCAGGACCATGCCCCGGGTAGAGTATGGTCTCATCCGGGAGGGTGAGGATTTGCATGTTGATGCTTTGAATCAGCTTTCGACCATCCCCACCCGGAAAATCAGTTCTACCTACTCCAAGATGGAAAATTAGATCACCTACCAGTGCAACTTTTGATTCTGGCAAATGGAATATAACATGCCCGGGTGTGTGACCGGGTGTGAACCGCACATTTATCAGATCATCTCCGAGCTTGATGGATGTTTTCTTATCCAAATCAGCTTCCAGTCGAAAATTGGTGTCCACAACATAACCGAATTCCCTGGCTCCGCCGCCAGCTTCCCAAAGGGGAAAATCGAGGGGGTGCATGTGCACCGGTACCCCACCTGGAAAGGCATGGAATACGTTTGCAACCCCGGCGATATGGTCAAAATGTGCATGGGTGATCAATACCTGATCCAATTGATAATTGTTGCTTTTTATGAGAGTTAAAACTTTTTCCACCCCGGAAGCTGGATCAACGATGATGCATTTTCGGGTGGATTCATCGACCAGCAGAATGGTGCGATTCTGGAGTGGTCCCAGAAAGAAGGATTGAATTTTCAATGACATGGTTTAGTCTCTAATTCCATTAAAGGTAAATAACTGGTGTTCTTTTCATTTGTAGGCGATCATTCCAGATTTCGTTCGGGGGTGATCAATAATTCCTCAGGTTCAACTGTACCCTTTGGAATGACAACAAAGCTGACCAATAAGGAAATGCAGATCAATATTGCCGATGTGGAGAAGATGCTCGGGGGATTGAATTGATAGAGAAATCCTGCCAGAGTGGGTGAAAGAATGATCGCGAAGGATGTTACTGTATCGATCAAACCATAGGCCATTCCCATCTGCGATGCATGGATCAAGGGTCGGACGAGAGCCAGGGATAGTGCCCTGACCGCTTTAAAACCACCTAACAGGAAATAGCCGACCATAAACCAGGGCAATCCGGTTCCCAACCATAAAATCATTGAGAACGCCAGTACCGCTACCTGTCCGATGAGGTATCCTTTCCTTGTCTTCATGCTGCCAAGAGTGAACACCAAAACAGCATTCCCCAGACAACCGATCGATCCGAGAATACCGATCGTGCTCAAGGAAATACCACGTTCATTTTGTAGAAAGTTTGGTGCCAGAGGTTGGGGAAGGTACGTAGCAAATATGACGAAGCAGATAATCCCGAGCAACCCCATAAACCGGGAATTCTTGATCAGATTACTGCGAGGTTGTTGTTGTGGATGGACTTCCACCGGCTGGCGGGAAATGAAGAAGATGACGATGGTGGAGACAACAAAGACCACGAAAGAAACACCATAAATTGCCTTTAGGCTATAGGCATCCGCCACCCAGCCACCCATAATTGGTCCGGCTACCGCCCCCAGATTGTAGGCCGCGGAGCCAAAAGTCAGCGCGCGTGCCACAGACCAGGTTCCCCGGGCATGTGTGATATAGCTGTTCATCGGCGGCATGACAAAGCCGGTAAACCCATACAGAAGGATACCAATGATGAATATATTTAAGGTATTCGCAGCGGCCATGAGCAACGTGGCAAGACAGCCAGTGACCCAGGAAACCCAGATCAATGGACGCCGCCCGAATCGGTCCGCCAGATAGCCGGCAGGCAATTGAGTGAAAGCCATGATCAATCCAATTGCACCCAGAACGCTGCCAATGCCAATCGGACTCGCTCCCAACTTCTGCAGGTAGATGGGTTGGAAATAGAAGAACATCCCTTCACCGATGCCCCAGGTGAACAGGGATGCAGCCATCAAAAACAGATCCCTTGTCATATCATTTGCCTGTATTGTGGGAACTATTCCCCGACGGTGATCAACGTCCGGTTGAAAGTGCTCAAGCTTTCTGATCCATCGTCCGTGATCACTATATCATCTTCAATACGAACCCCACCCCGACCTGGAAGATAGATACCCGGTTCAATGGTAAATGTATTTCCCGGTTCCAGGCTGTATTCGTTTTCCTGGAACATATATGGTTCTTCGTGCGCTTCCATACCCAGTCCATGTCCGACACGGTGTGTGAAATAAGCGCCATATCCAGCCGCAGCAATGACATTTCTGGCAGCTTTGTCCACCATGCCGGCGGAGATACCCGGTCTGGCAACGGCTCTGGCAGATGCATTGGCCTGCCTGACGATCTCGTAGATCCGTTGGAACTCGGGCTCGATCTCGCCAACCGCCAGAGTTCGGGTGAGATCAGAGAAGTAGCCATTATAGGCAGCCCCCCAATCGATAACGACCAGGTCTCCATTCTGAAGGGTCCGTTCTGATGGGCTCGCATGCGGATTCGCGCTGTTGGGTCCACTGGAAACAATCGGTTGGAAGGGAAGCTCGGTATCGCACCCGGCTCGCATTAAATTGATTGTCAATTCAGACGCGATCTCACGTTCCGTTCTCCCAGGACAGATCATGGGAAGTGTGTCGGTTAAGGCTTGCTCCGCTATCTCAACCGCTTTATGCATCGATCCCACTTCCTGATTGTCTTTCCTTACCCGAAGAGAGGAAAGAAGGCTATCTGCCGACTCAAAGGTAGAGTTCGGAAGGGCGGAATGGAGATACTCCATTTCTAAAAAGCGGAAGCGGGTCGATTCAATACCGATCATACCCTGATCCAGATGAAGGTAGGCGCATGCTTCCTGGAAGGCTTTCAATCGCTCAGCAGGGTTATCTCCAAATGAAAACCCCCGCAATCCAGTCCCGTCCAATTTACCGGTTTCCAAGTCTGGAAGGATGATCGCCGCTTCTCCATTACGGGCAAGAAGCAATACCGTTGGTCTTTCCATGAGGTGAAAAGAGAAACCGGTCAGGTAAGTGAGCGTCGCTCCGGGATTGAGGGCGATGGCAGCGAATTTGGATTCTTTGAGACCTCTGATGAGGGTCTGGAAGCGGATCGGGTTCATGGGGTATCCTCCAAGAAGAATTATATCGCAGGCTGTGCCTTGACGGAGGATGTGGGGCATGGTATTATTGGGCTCTTGATGCGGGGTAGAGCAGTGGCAGCTCGTCGGGCTCATAACCCGGAGGTCCTAGGTTCGAATCCTAGCCCCGCTACTAAATCAAAGACACTCGGAAGAGTGTCTTTTGTTTTATGAAGTCAGTGGTTCCCATCGAGACATACCATAATTGAGACACCTCGACAGACAAAATGCTTGTCTGCTTTGAATAGAATCGAAATATTCTTCTTTCTAAATCAATTATGGCAGGAATTATTCTGAATTATCGAAGCAAACTTTGATAGAATAGGTCTCGCAGAGATGCTTAGCCGTCGGAACAAATACCGTTTGTGATCCGATTGAATAATATCTATTGTGAAGATCTATTCAAAGTTGGTAGGTATTGATGATAGTGGGGTTAATATTAATATTCCACAGGCATTAGGAACAATACATGCTTGGCTGTGATATTGAATGTTTGGTTTCGGAAACCCCATTCATCTGGTTAAGTCTCGGGGGCCACAAAAGCGTGATGATCGCGTTTGTACTCACACATAGCGTGCTCTTCGAGCTACCCACCCGACATGCTACTCAGGCATCACCCAGCTTGATAATTCCCTGTCAAAGAATATCGCATCCGGATAGTTGCTTAATACAGTCTTTCGATTCAGGGGTGGGTTGGTGTAAAAGTAGTGAATCGGAATGATGTATTTTGCCCCAATCCCCTCCTTAACAAATCGTTGGTCGGTCGCATCATCTGTGAGGTAGAAATGCTGTATAAATGCGATATTTATGTTTTCTTCCGGCAGTCCATAAGCCCGGAATTCCGCATAATTGATCTGATTAATATCAATATCGCCCGTAAATAAAAATTTGATGCCGTCGACGGTGATCAAAAAACCAATGTTGGTGGGTTGACCTGAACCGTGCGAGAGGGCTAAAGCCTCTACGTGAATTCCGTCCAAGTCCATTTGCACAGGTTCCCCTGGTGCCGGATCAAGACCTATGATCTGGTTTGGCAACGCTGAAAACAGTGAAGAGATCGTAGATTGAGAAGCGAAAGCGGAATTTGGATCGTTTTCCAAATGCTGCTGAACGAGGCTGCGGCTAAAATGATCGCGGTGACTGTGTGAGACCAAGATCAAGTCGACATTGTCGAATGGGGGTTGGGTGAGTGCCAATGCGGTTTGGATGTTTTCAGGGAGGAGATATTCGTGTTCCCATCCCTGGAACAGTGCGTCAATTGAGAATCTTCTTGTGGCTCGTGGTGATCATAAAGCCTGCATTACCGATAAATGTCACCTTCACACCAGCATTACTGGACCCGTTCGGAGTAGATACCGCTTCTGTGACAATGGCATTCATGGCATTATCTGAGATTGTTTGTGCGGTGGGACCACACTCACCCCTGAAATATGCCCATTCTTCGCATGTCTGGCCATCAGGAAAAACACACAGTCCAGACTGGCTGCCATCGCCCGCAGTTTGAATCTCAAGTTTGTTTCCATGTTGATCGCAATACACCGAGGCAGGGTTCGGTATATTTGCTGGAGGAATGCCCGTCGCGAAAGGTTCCGTTGCCATCAGGGGTGGTTTGACTGAACATGCAGCCAGGAACATCGATATCATTATGAGGGGAACAATTTTCTGCATTGAATTTTCCTGTTTTACAGCTGAGTTGAGATACTCAAGGTGCCTACTCTTCAATTGTAAGTTAAGGAGCTCATATATCAAACACCTGTGAGTAAAATGGGTGAAACCCAACCAATCCCTTCAACAATTCAACTCCAATTCCATGCATACAGAATTGTGACCACATTGAATCCCATGCCGACGGCGATCAAGAATTTGTCATATAAGGATGCGTAGGTGGGCAGGCCAACCAGGTTGAATAGGAAAAAGAAAGCGGCCACGATGATATTCACCCAGCGACTCACAGACTGGGGCATTACCAGAGGCAGGAAAACCATCAGGATGGGCGTCAACATCAGAACCGCGATCCCCAGCCAAACGAACTGGTTTAAATTCTTGTCGGCCATCGGTTTTTTTGCCAAGTCGCCGCTGCAGATGCGCAAAACATCACCATAAAGATAAATTAGCGTGGCAACTACCCAGGTTGCAGATAGAAGAATTTTTATATCCATTGTCTTATTTCTCCTGTTCCGCGATTGTGATGACCACTTTGCCTCGGGCGTGACCTTTTTCAAAATACCGAAAAGCTTCAGCCGTTTTACTTAACGGGTAGCATTCATCAATAACCGGTCTGATCTTTCCGCCTTCCAAAAGATCTCTTATGAAAAGCAAATCTTTTTGATTTGCTTTTTTCATTTTGCTTGTCATTTTTCTGCCATTGCTTTTTGACATTAAAGGTCCAAGGAAGAGTGACTGGAATATTTGGTTTGGTAATCCTCCTACGAAAACGTAAATGCCCTGGGGAGTTAAAGCACGCTTGTACGCGGAAAGCGGATGATAGCCATTCACCGCAAGGATGAGATCATACTGCTGTCCATTTTGGGTGAAATCCTCTATGGTGTAGTCAATGACGTGGTCTGCGCCGATCGAGTGCGCTATCTCCAAATTCCGGGTGCTGCACACGGCAGTCACTTCCGATCCAAACGCCTTGGCAATCTGTACCGCACACGTCCCCACCCCGCCAGACGCCCCGTTGATCAGAACTTTTTGCCCGGGCTGAATATGCCCCTGATCGCGCAAGCCTTGCAGGGCAGTGACGGCTGCCACGGGTGCAGCCGCAGCTTCCTCAAATGAAACATTGGACGGCTTTAGCGCCAGAGCGCTTTCAGGAACAGAAACATATTCGGCAAAACTGCCACTGCCAAGCCCAAAAATATCTCCAAACACCGCATCCCCTGGCTGAAACTGTTTGACGTTTCTGCCAACTGCTTCAACGCACCCTGCAATGTCAGCGCCGAGGATAGTGTTCCTAGGTTTGAAAAGCCCAACGCCCGTCAGACGCAAGGGGAAAGGGTCGGCAGTCAGCAAATGCCAATCCCCTGCATTGATGGATGCTGCGTGGACTTTTACCAGCACTTGATCTTCATTGAAGGCAGGCTTTTTCACTTCTTCGAGACGAAGAACATCTGGCGGTCCATATTTTGTGTATACAATCGCTTTCATGGTTTTTCTCCTAATTCTTTTGACCGGCATCATAAATCAGGGCTAACCTTCAGGGTTAGTCCATTTCCAAGCGTACCAAACAACCAGTAAGGCAAACACAAGTTGGCCTGTGGCCCAAACTAGCTCATAACCAGCAGATCGCGATACAAGACCCATAACCCAATAAACAAGAGTAATAACCGCATAGAATATGCCCATAATGCGGTTTGCCCAACGACTCACGGGAGACTTCAATGTCAGGGTCAAGACACTCATAAAAACGTGACCCACTATCACCGCCGCGAACACCGACAACCATTTAGGGTTTACTCCGATAGGTCCGGTAGCCGCAGATAAGCGGTACGTATCCCCATTTAAACTACTTAACATTCCAGCTACCCATAGTACTGCAAGGATTATTCTCACATCCAACAGATTTCTTGCGGTCTCTTTGTTTGTATTCATTTTTATCTCCTTCTTGAACGATAAGGATGGGTTTCATTAATTTGGACTTGAATAAAATTGTGGTCGCCACCCGTTTACCGGGGGTTGAAATGGGCTGGGAATGTTATCAAAGGCAAACCTCCTTTCCAAGTAGCTCTATCCATTTACTATTTGACATCTGACCGATCCGCCTGGCCAGTCCCGCGAAGTCCCCGAAGGGGGAGAGTATTCGAGGGGCCGGGTCCGAGAGGACGAACTGAGACCAATGGCATGCCTAAATCACGCACTTTTTTGAGCAAACCATGCAACGCGGCCTGGTCAACCACGGGTCCGGTTAAGAGCGTATCGCCGTCCTCTTCCAGCGAGATAGTCAGGCCCTCAAACCAGTCTGTCCACCGGTCATCCAGGTGTCCCTTGAGGCGGATTTCGTAGCATTGATTTTGGTAATGTTTTTCGTCGAATGTTTGTTTGTCACTCATCATGCGCCTCGCGTTTTTCCTTTCGTTGTTTATCTGCCCAAAGGATACTGCTCGATGTGGTGAGGTGTCATCACCACATGTGTTGATTGATGTGTTGATTCTTGATTGGGAGGTTGGTGAGGAAATAAAAAGACCTGGCAGGTGGTTCGAACACCTGCCAGGGTCAGAGTTGATGATTTGCGTATCCGTTATAACAAATCGAGTTCCTCGGCCCGGCGGACGGCCGCCCGGCGATTGTTGACCCCCAGTTTGTTGTAAATGTTATTGGTGTGGGTACGCAGAGGTGTTGAGCGAGACGATCAGTTGTTGGGCAATTTCCGGGCCGCTTAATTCGCTTCGAAGCAGCCTGAGCACTTCCAGCTCGCGTTCGCTCAAAGGCTCTATCATGTCTGATTTTTGATGGATGATGGCTGATTTTGGCGCAGCCACTGGTTGTGTAAAGGCAGCCAGGAGTTTGTCCGCATAACCGCTCAGCGGATGGTCACGATTGCGCGATTGTTTTTCAATCAACAATCGCATCGCTTCACCTTCATCCACGAATATGCGAACATAGCCTTCCGGCTCGGCCAGGGCCAGGGCGCGTTCCAGCGCGGCGAGAGCCTGGGGGTAATTGCCCTGCGCCTCGTGTGCCAGCGCCTGCACCAGCAGGATGTCGAGCGCGCTGCCCCGGCGCTTTTGCGCTTCGGCGGCTTGCAACAGGCGTGCGAGCAGGGCGTTGACCAGCGGGTTGGCGATTTCCAGCCGGGCCAGGGTGAGGTGCTCGAACTCATGCAAGTAGCTGACTTCATCTGCCAACGAAAGCCCGAGTTCTGCCGCCCACGCCCGGGCTTTATCGGGCCGACCCTGTTTGAGATGGATGCGCGCTTTCAGGGCCGCAATGGGGCGCAGGTCAGGCACGAGGGTTTGGATATAGACCCGTTTGGCCTCGTCGAGCAGGGCCAGGGCGGTTTCCAGATCGCCTGCGGCCTCTCTCAATTGGGCCTGGGCCACATGCCAGCGGTACAGCCAATCCACCAGGGTGGTTTGCAGACCCAATTCGGAGGCTCGTTTCAAGTGATGAGCGGCGAGGGTGTCATCTCCCCGCTGACGGTAGATCATGGAAAGGCCGAGATGATGGTGGGCAGTGATGTGTTCAGCCTCCGGGCCGTGTTGGGCAGCCAGTTGTAAGGCATCCTGATAGGTCCGCTCGGCCTCGCTCAGGCTCCCCAGACCCACCAGCAGGTCGGCTACAGCAAAGGCGCTGGCAACCACCATGACGTGATTGCCCATCTGGGTCAATCTCTCCATCGAATCACCAATCCCCCGGATGGCCGACTCCAGGTTGCCGCTGGCCCAGTGGATGACCTCCAATATGGTGGTGGCCCGGGCGCGCCGGTCAAAGTCATCTTCGGGGGTGAGTTGGAGCGCCAGTTCGGCGTATTTCACCGTTGCGACGGGATCGCCCTGCACCTGGGCGTTGTAGGCGCGGGTCAAAGCGATCATCGCTGGCAGGGGCTTAACGCTTCGTTTGCTAATTCCGAACCATCCAGGCATCGTTCAGCATCCTGCAGGCGCAACTCGCTGGCCTCCAGTTCGCCTGTATCCGTAAATGCCTGGGCAATCTGGGTACAGAGCATAGGCATGGTGCGGATCAGCTTGTCTGGCAGCTTCTTCACCCAACCAAGCCAGGCGGCAGACTGGAAACTTTCATTCATTCCCTGCCAGGCCCCTTCAGCCAACTCCGCCGCCTGGACAAAATCCCCGGCTGCGATGGCGTGGTGAAACGCCGCTCCCAGGTCGCCGTTCTCTTCATGCCACTGGCTGGCGCGCAAGTGGAATTCGGCGAATTCTTTGGGCTTTCTGAGGCGCTGCCGAAGCAATTCAGCAAAGAGATGGTGATAGCGATACCAACGCCGTTCATTATCCAAAGGGACAATGAACAGGTTGGCGTGTTCGAGATATTCCAGGGTTTCCTGCCCGGAAGCAGAAGGAGAACCCAAAACGGCATCACAAAGGGCCCCGCACATGCGATCAAGGATCGATGTGCGCAGTAGGAAGGTCTGGATGCTTTCGGACTGCTGTCCCAGAACTTCTTCAACCAGATAGTCCAGCACGAAATGGTGGCTGCCAGTGAAAGCTTGGATAAAGTTTGTGGCGTCTTGATGCCCCTGCATCGAAATCGCGGCCAACTGCAGTCCGGCGATCCAGCCTTCGGTGCGCTTGTCCAGTGCGGCGATGTCTTCCGGTGAAAGGTTCAAGCCCATCATCCGGTTTAGGAACTCGGCGGCTTCGGCGGGGGTGAAACGCAGGTCAGCAGCGCGCAGTTCGGTTAGTTGGCCGCGGGCGCGCAGCCGGGCCAAGGGCATTGGTGGTTCTTCACGGGTGGCGATAGCCAGATGCATCTGCGGTGGCAGGTGCTCGAGCAGAAAGGTGAGGTCTTCGTCAACCGGTTTGGAATCGATTACGTGGTAGTCGTCCAGAACGAGGATGAAATGATCTGGAAGAGTGGTAATTTCGTTGAGCAGGGTGGTCAGGATCGCTTCGGATGGCGGTGGCTGAGGCGATTGGAGGGCAGCTAACACGCCCGCTCCGATCTTCGGACCAATTGTCTGCAATGCCGCCACGAGGTAAGTCAGAAAACGCGTGGGGTCGTTATCCCCTTCGTCCAGTGACAGCCAGGCTATAGGGTGTCCAGATATTGCAGCCCATTCGCTGACCAGTGTGGTTTTACCGAACCCAGCTGGAGCCGAGATAAGGGTTAGTTTGCTTTGGAGACTTTCATCCAGGCGATCGATCAGGCGGGGGCGGAGGACAACCTTTTGTCGAGGTGGGGGAATATAAAGTTTGGTGAGGATAAGGGGTTCAGACATTCTATAAATTAATTATACATCGCGCCTTAAAGGAGCGGGTGGGTAAATAAAGGAATAATCAAACCGTATAAGGATAACCATTAAGAACCCGCGTGGAGGAGTCTTTCTACGTATGCCAATCGACTAAATGATATGTTATCAGACTGCAGCTTGCTGAGGTTTGCGAAGCATCTCGTGATGAAGCAAGATAAAGGGTTATATGACAGGATTCAGGAGCATTACTCATAACCCGGAGGTACTAGGTTCGAATCCTAGCACCGCTACTAAAAAACGACCAGTCCTGGTCGTTTTACTTTTGTTCAACTAGGAAGGTTGAAGCTATAAGGCTGAAACCCAACAATCAAACCCAATGAGGCGGATATGGTTATTGGTCGTTCGGGTAATATTCAGGAGCCACCGTGTTTGTTGAGAGTTGGGTTTTACATAGATCGCTCAACCCAACCTAACACTTGAATTGTCGGGTACAGGTTAATAGATTTTTGGGATCAACCTTTTTGTCCGGTTTTGATAGTTCAAGTAATGTTCCCCAAATGTTCAAGCATAAATCCTTCCTCTACTTTTATTCGATAGAGATATGCAAGCGTAATCGGAACCATCATGGCTACTATTGATAACCAATTGGATATCGAAATGGAGATCCCCAGGAAAATGATTATTTGTCCAAGATACCCGGGATGTCTGATGAATTTATACAGACCGGTTTCGATTATTTGATGGTTCTCGACTTTTGCGACTGAGTATGTGAAAAACTGTCTAAGAGTCAGTATGGAATGAATTCGTATCATCAACCCAATTACAAACAATGTCATTCCAATAAAAAATAAAGTATTCCAATAATAAATCCTACCCAGTTTTGTTGCACCGATCGCAAATGACAGAAAGAACCCGATTGTAATCAGAATATAAAGCAATCGAAGACTGCCTTTATCGTCTGAAGTTGTAACTTTATTGTTTTTTCTCTGCCGTAAATTCAAAAATACTTCAAAAAAGCCGTACAGGTAGGAGACAGCAATAATGATGATTATTTTTGGATCCATTGTGTCTCTCCTTGTTTTGTCTGTGCGCTCACATAATCAATTCGAAAAGGAATTCAGAAAGGTGGGATAGTATTATTTTATCCCACCTGATCGAAACACTATTGTTGGCTGGTTGAATCTATGGCAGCAACCTCAGGTGCTATGGTTATTCCTCGATCAGCAGTTCAATAGGCGAGTTGTCACCCCAAAATAATGTGTAGGTTTCCGGTAAAGGTTGGAAGACGGTGAAACCCATCACAAACTCATCCTCATTAAGCCATCCACCCATTCCGCTATAAAATGCTTGAGTGCCATCATCTCTCAGGACGTAGATTTCGCTTTGGTCATCGGTTACCATTTCTTGAAAAGATTCCAACGAAAACTCACCCAAAATCAACTTTTCCATACCTGGTCGCGCCAGTTCCACCAGGAGAAATTTATCACCAGGAGGGGCTTTCGTATCACGAGCTTCGTCAACCAGACGTGCAGAGACAATCATAAAATCTCCCATGGCTGTTTTTAGAAGCGGATATGCAGTCTCCGAATTTGAAGTCGGTGTGTTTACTACTTCAATTTTCTCAATCGTTGGTGTTGCCGTCATGAATGTCGATGGTGTACATGCCGTTATGAGACATGCGATCGTTAGTAATAAGAGTTTCGCTTTGGTTTTCATCCTAATCCTTTTAATTTATGTTTTGGTAGATTGGATAATGTTGGAGACAGCTTGCATAATGATCTCATTTCCATCAAGAAAACAGGATCTATTATCTATGGATAAGGCTGATTTAACCAGAGTTTGTGGACTCCATCACCCCTTGCCCACATATTTGTGGAGAAAACCAGATCCAAATCGGTATCCCCATCCATATCTGCAATAGCTACTCCGGAGCTATTATTTGAAGCTACTTTGATCATGCTGTCTGAAAAGTTCCCCATTCCATCATTCAACCAGATCTTGGGACCAGTCTTCCAAGTACCCGTGACCGCATCCAGATCGCCGTCGCCATCCAAGTCACCTAATGCGGCGGTCAGGCTGTAGAGCAATCCCAGGTTTTGTCCACTGTCTGAAAATTTCCCTTTTCCGTCGTTCAGCCATACTTTATTGGCCGGGTCGGCCCCGCCGTGACTGGAATTGGCGATAAATGCATCGAGGTCTGCATCTCCATCCAGATCACCCAAAACCGCGGCGTAGACATTCGTGAAGCCCAGCCTTTGGGTGCTGTCTGTGAATTTGCCTGTGCCGTCGTTCAACCAGAGAACCGGGGCGTTATCAGATGCCTCGCCGTTGTTGGCGACCAATGCGTCCAGATCACCGTCCTGGTCGACATCACCCAGTGACACGGCCGTGCCAAACCAGTACCCCAGGTGTTGACCGCTGTCGCTGAAAACGCCACTCCCATCGTTCAAGAATACCTGATCGGGTTTCCCATTCCAGTTGGTGACAAAGGCATCCAGGTCACCGTCACCATCCAGATCGCCCAACGCCACCGACGTACTCTCCGGGCTTGTCAGGTTTTGATCTGTTGTATTAAAAATTCCTTTACCATCGTTCATCCAGACCTCGTTGGTGGTCTCCTCAGTGATGAACATGTCCAAGGACTTATCACCGTTCAGATCTCCAAAGGCGGCGCCAGTACTGGGCTTGAATTCCTGGTCACTCTTTGCGAGATTACCCACTCCATCATTGAGCAACAGCACGCTGTTCTTATCCGTATTGCTGATCAGGGCATCGTTATCCCCATCGCCATCCACATCTCCAACCACGACTGACGCGCCATCCCCCTGGCCGAGATCCTGCCCGCTGTCAATAAAAGTAAACGGGGCTGCTGGCGCCGGGCTGGGTAAAAGTGTTGGCGTGGATGTAGGTCTCGGTGTTGGTGCTGGTGTAACGGTTATTTTGGGTTGACATGCGCTCAGTATTGCAAGGATCAATATTGGATAACTCAACTGGATTACGATTCTTCGAAACATGATTTCTCCTTTTTTACTGGATATCGAGGACGAAAGGCATACGAACAAAGGCAAGAGCAACCATCAGAGTGAAATTCGAAAAATTCTCTGTATATCACTGGCTATCTGGCGAGGAGGCAAATACCCCACCAAGGATTCCGGTGGAGTTGGACCGGTCTAGATCGGTTATCTGGGCTAACTCCTCTTTCAGATAACTTATTTCCATCTATTATTTCGAATTTGCCTGGCTCCATTCGATAAACCCTTATGTCCGAGTCGTTATTGTGATTTTTGCCACATCTATTTTGATCATCACCTCAAGTCGATGGATATGCAATTTCTTTGAGATGAAGAACATCGGCAGGCTGTATTTACGGTACGCAATTGCGCTGCTACTAATTACTCTAATCAGTGGAATACGTAATCTATACGGATAGAGCAGATTTCACGATAGGCCACAAGTCTGTCGGTTTTGCACTAAACGTATCGTTAAACAAGATTGCTGCCGTTACGACAACAGCAAAAAACCCAATCACCAGACCGATTTGAAGCAACGATGTTTTCTGAATCGCTTGTTTCGCCTTCAGATCACAAGTATCACCAGGACAGTATTGAGTTTTTTCTTTATGAAACATTGGATAAAATTTACACCCCAAACATATGCCAAATACAGATTCAAAGAACAAGAATATCAAGCAGATTTGACAAATAATCCCAGTAACGAAGCTAGTTGAATTCATTACAACCAATAGCAAAAATATGATCGAGGCTAGCACCAGACCGATCGTCCAGGCAAACTTTTTCTGCGCCGCTCCGACATATTCGGGCGTTTGTCCGCCTACTATCAGCCTCCCGATTATTAATGAAGGGGAATACTTGGGGCTGATCATTACCCGTATAATGAAATCCGTTAGAAAGAACGTATTGACCAATTTTATTAATAGAAAATTCTCTTTAAATATGACCAGCATCCAGGCCAGGAACATAAAGAAATACAGGATCCCTGCCGAAGCTCTTATTTCCCGTTCGTTTAGTACGGGAATGTTATAGCCTTCTACGGTTTCCCCAAATTGTTTTGCTTTATTCATTTTTTTTCCTTTATTTTTACTTTTTTATGAATGTTATGCATGGCTCCCTGATCGCAACTTCTTGTTTCCGTTGCATACTGTACAGAAGTATAGAGGCAACAGGGTGTCAGTGAATAGACACTTTAGTGTTGGTTGGAGTGTTGTTTTATTGCGAAAGAAAAGAAAATTAAGGAGAGGATTTATGCAATAGAATTGGTGTGTCTTCGGACGTGTCGTTCGTGGCAAAAAGGTATCTTCGTTATAACAGGTCCAATTTGCAGACGACACCGATACCCGATGGGATGAAAAGAGCACACATTCCCATGTCTCAACGCATAATTGCTGATCAAAATGTATGGAAATCAAATATTCTACTTTTCTGGCAATGTATATGATACAAAAAACAAACAGTTTATAGGAATAATCAGCCCCTTATATGGGAGAAACAATAATTTATGGCCAAAATTAGTATAATTTTCGGTTTACTGAATCTAATAGAAGTTATTTAGGTCAAATTTAGGACATTGTTTGTTCCATTCGGGTAGAGTAATACTTAAGACAACTTGATCGATAAGCACAAATCGTGGCGATAGCTAAAAAGACCCCGGGATAGGTAATAGATCCGACAGCGAACTGTCTCCAATAAGTATAGGATTATGATGATGGACCTATGGGTGGATTGAGAAAAGTCTTATTTTGGTGGCGGTTTGATTGTGAAAAAAATGAATTATGTCCATAAAAACCGTTCTTAAAACGCAAAAACAATTAATCGCTGAAAACGCCAATCTGGAAGCGCTCCTAAAAGTTGCTAAGCGGACATTACGAGATATTCAAAAACGCAAGGGAGAATCGACTGATAGTCTAGGTGATGATTATGGGAAGATAAAACCTCGTGTGAGTACTGATCGAGGCTATGAGATGCTCATCGATAATATGGACCAAGGCGTCCTGACCCTGACGATCGATGGGGAAATAATGTATGCAAATCGTTGCTTTGCGGAAATGCTCAAGACTACCAAAGAAAAAGTGATCGGATCTACTATTCAAACGTGGATTGCGCCCAACGATTTGCAGACCTTTAATTCATTGTTGCGAAAAAAGACTGGAGAAAATCTCCGCGATCAACTTACTGTTACCGCCAGTGATGGAACACTGGTACCGATATCCCTTTCGGTGAGCAAGCTACCCATCAATAAACTGTCTATCTCCTTCGCTCTTGTGGTCACCGATTTGACCAAAGGGAAAATGGTAGAGGAGATTACCGCATCTGAAAAAATAACTCACGATCTCTCGTCATCATCCGAACAATCACGAAATGAGTTATTGAATATGTATGAGATCCAGAACCGTACAGAGCAGGCTTTGTACGAAAGTGAGAATCGTTTTCGCGCTCTGGTCGAGAATAACGTGGATGCCATCACATTGTTGGATGCCAATGGAATTACCCTATATGATAGCCCGGCTGCACCAGGGATGTTGGGCTACGGCCCTGAAGATTGGATCGGCCGAAATGTTTTTTCGCTAATCCACCCCGATGATTTACCCAGGATAATGGACCTTTACAAGGAACTTGTAGGAATACCAGGCAATCGAATTAACTGCATTTTCCGTGTACACCATAAAAATGAATCCTGGTTGTGGATAGAAATGGTCGCTACGAATTTGCTATCCGAGGCAAGCGTAAATGCAATTGTCCTGAATTACCGCGACATAACCAAATCAATTCAAGCAGAGGCAAGGATCCAAAGGCAGCTCGATCATTTAACATCATTAAGCGAGATAGAACGAACAATTTCCTCGAATTTTGATATAAAACTAAGTCTTTCGGAAATACTCACCCAAGCAATAAAGGAACTTGCTATTAACGCAGCTGATATTTTGTTATTGGATCCCTATACAAAAACGCTGGAACTTGCTGCAATGCAGGGCTTTCGTTCAAAAGCAGTCAAAAAAACGTATTTACGCCTGGGTGAGAGTTATGCTGGCCGTGCGGCATTGGAGCGAAAACTGGTCCAAATTCCTAATTTAAAAACTGAACCTGACACTCGTTTATTGTCAACTATTGCAGATGAAGATGACTTCGTTTGTTATTATGGGGTACCTTTAATAAATAAAGGGCAGGTCAAGGGTGTTCTGGAAATATTTCATCGAACCACACTCGATCCTGATACCGAATGGTTCGAGTTCCTTCAGGCGTTAGCAGGGCAGGCTGCCATTGCCATTGAAAATGCCACTTTATATGAGGGATTGCAGCGCTCCAACCAGGAACTCGTCCTCGCATATGATGCCACGATAGAAGGATGGTCGCGTGCCCTGGACTTGCGTGACAAAGAGACAGAAGGACATACGCTGCGGGTTACTGACATGACTGTGAAGCTGGCGAGTTCCTTTGAATTAACCGATATGGATATGAAACAAATTCGTTGGGGAGCGCTTTTACACGATATCGGAAAAATGGGAATACCAGATGAAATCCTACTCAAACCTGGTCCTCTAACCGATGAAGAATGGGAGAAGATGAAAAAGCATCCGACATTTGCATTCGATATGCTTTCACCCATACGCTATCTTCGTCAGGCACTGGATATTCCCTATTCCCACCATGAGAGATGGGATGGTACCGGGTACCCCAAAGGATTGAAAGGCACACAAATTCCCTTATCTGCACGCATTTTTGCTGTAGCAGATGTTTGGGATGCATTAGGCTCAGACCGTCCTTACCGAAAAGCCTGGCTGCAGGATAAAGTGATAGAATTAATCAAATCCAGTTCCGGAACTCATTTTGATCCCCAGGTAGTGGAAAAATTCCTATCAGAGATACATAAATAAGTGTCATGAATCAAGATACATTATCCACGTATAAAAACAACGCGTCAATCTGCTTAGCTATTGTGGCGGGTATTAGTTTGTTCGCAAGCATTGGATGGTTGACCACTACACCCATCCTTGCTTCTCTGGGCGCCGAAAACATACCGATGGCGCCCGTTACGGCGTTGTTTTTTTTGGTGTTGTGTATCTTATGGCTGGTCCAAAGAGTATCCAACAATCGGCCTGTGATCAGTGCTTTCGTCCGGGCAACCCTGGTGGGGATGTTCGTTCTGGTTCTCATCCTTGGGTTCAGATACCTAACAGGACTCGGCCCTGACCTCCAGAAATTGTTTTTCCCAAATCCTCCTTTATTTGGTCAAGTCTCATCCGGTCGTATGTCTCCTCTGACTGCCCTTGGTTTTTGCCTGACAATTCCGGCTTATTTTCTGCTTGTCAGGCCTGAACCAAATATGTCCAGAAGATCTGTATCAGCGATCCTATCTTTGGTTGTATTCACCCTGAGTGGAATAAATTGTCTGGGTTACTTATTAGGATCACCGTTTTTCTATGGCGGTACATTTATCCCGGTGGCGCTTACTACAGCGCTTTCGTTCCTGTTCCTCAGCATATTCATTCTGTTTACTGCCGGACCAGCTTGTTGGCCAATGAGAATGTTCGTTGGCAATTCGATAAAGGCGAGATTGATGCGGACATTTATCCCAGCATCAATAATTATTGTAATTGTCCAAGGCTATCTCAGCACCTCTCATGACCTGGTAAGTGTCAATCCGGCACTTAGAGTAACCGTGGCAGTGATTTTAGCAAGTGTGATCTCCGTTCTCATCATTTTCTATATATCTCATACCATCAGTGCAGAAGTTGATCGAGGTAATCAGGCGCGCCTGAAAGCGGAGAACACACTCAAACAAAGCGAAATGCGTTTCCGAATGTTATTTGAGCAAGCAGCGGTTGGGGTGGCGCTGATTGATACTAAAACCGGTCACTATCTGGATATTAATAAAAAGTATTGTGATTTCCTCGGATACACAAAAGAAGAGATGATAAATTTATCCTTCCAGGATGTAACTGATCCAGACTATGTTCAAGAGAATATTGATAATAATGCTCTTCTTTTTGCCGGAAAGCTCCGGGAATTTGCTATCGAGAAAAGATATATCCGCAAGAATGGGGAGAAGGTATGGGGTGAACTTACAGTCTCCCCCCTTTGGAAGGAGGGGGAAGATTCGTCTGATTTTGTACATATTGCAGTGGTTCAGGATATTACGGCGCGCAAGCAGGCAGAAGAAGCCCTTCGGGGAAGCGAAGAACGATTTAAAAAGCTGTTCAAAGAAGCGCCGATGGGAATTGCTCTGGTTGATTCGATGACAGGGCGATCTTATGAAGTAAATCCCAAATATGCCAATATCGCCGGCAGAACTGTGGAAGACGTTTTAGCCATCGATTGGATGAGCATCACTCACCCGGATGATCTCCAAAAAGATCTGGAGAATATGGCTTTATTGAATTCAGGAAAGATACCCGGGTTTCAGATGGAGAAGCGGTATCTTCACCCTGACGGTTCCACCGTTTGGATCAAGATGACCGTGGCTCCGATCTATGTAGATGATAAAGCGCATTTACGACACCTGTGTATGATCGAAGATATTACTGAACGTAAACGATCTGAGCTTATCGAGAACGCAACGTTTAGGATCTCTCAAGCGGCAATGACAAGTGATGGGCTCGATGCATTCTATGTATCAATCCATGCCATCATGCGAGAATTATTACCAGCCGAAAATTTCTTTATCGCACTCTACGACCCCTCAAATGAATTGGTCAGTTTTCCCTATTACATCGATCAATATGACGTCCAGCCTTCTGAGCCAGAACGATCGAAAGGTCTGACTGGATATGTGATAAAGACTGGAAGATCCTTATGGGCATCGCGCGAGGTCTATGACAGGCTCATCCAACAGGGCGAAGTGGAAGCGGAAGGGACTCCGAGTGTGGATTGGCTCGGAGTACCGTTGAAAACGGATGGACACATAATCGGGATCATGGCTGTTCAAAGTTATACCAAGGGGATTCATTTCCAGGAGACGGACCTGCATCTATTAGAATTTATCTCCACCCAGGTGACGCAGGCAATTGAACGTAAGCGGCTGGAAGAAGAGATCCACAATCTGTCATTGATGGATGAACTTACCGGACTGCATAACCGGCGCGGTTTTAACTTACTGGCAGAACAGGAACTGAAGCTTGCCCAACGTGAAAAGAAAGCGATGCTTTTATTCTTTGGTGATGTCGACAACTTAAAGAGAATCAATGACACCCTCGGACACGCCTATGGAGATCTGGCACTAAAGGAGGTCTCCATCATCTTAAAAGAGAACTTCCGTAATGTCGATATCCTTGCCCGAATTGGTGGAGATGAATTCGTTGCTTTGGCGTTAGATGTCTCCCTGGAAGCGGCCCAGATCCTCACAGACCGAATTCAGGAAGCTCTTGATGAACGCAATCAGGATGAAAATAAGGCTTTTGATCTATCCCTCAGCATTGGTATTACACGCTACGATCCTAACAACCCCTGCACGTTGAGTGAATTGATCTCACAGGCAGATAGTCAGATGTATCTCCAGAAACAAATCAAAAAAGAACTCCGAAACACAGCCACTCAGTAATCCGGAAGTCAGTGATGATAATTACCACCCTAACTATTTTGAATATTGCGAAGAGTAAGTATCTCAAGTGAATCCATAGATTAGTACCTAAGCAATCCCGAATACACTTCCACCACGTGCTATATCCGCCACATTTAAATATAGTACATTTGACTGGCGTTATATAATCGGGATGTTTACTTATTTCATAATATTCAATTTGCAGTAGAGGGAGGAAATCTGAATCCCTCTCCCGTGAAGAAAAACGCTTGACCGTGTGCCAAATGCTTGATAGAGGTCAATAATCAAATAATATCCACCCCACAAAGATAATTACCCGGGATGACGTGTTTGAGTGATTACCTGAGAATAAGTAAGAGGCGGAATGAATCTCCGCCTCTTACTCATCCGTTGTAGTAGTTTTCTATTGTCCGCCGACTATCTTGTCCCAGCCTGCTACAATTGCATCTTTCGCTTTAGTAAAGTTAGCAGGATTCGATGGGAAATGAAGATTCGGATAAGCGGATTCTGGTAACAATTTACTTGAAACCTCAGCAGGTAAGACCACATCTGTCCTACCCGGATGAGCGTATCCAGTCGCGAGCATAATCTGACCTTCATCTGAGAACAAGAAATCATTCGCAAGTTTAGCCGCATTCGGGTGAGGGGCTAATGTACTGATGTATTCTGCGAACAACATTCCAAAGGTTCCGTCTTGTGGAATAATGACTTCCAGATTTAAGCCAGTCGCATCGCGTTTAGCAAATCCATCAAAGTCATAGACGATCGAGATCGGGCATTCACCCTTCTGAACGGAGGATACATTCAGAACAACTCCCTCTCGCCAGTTCTTGCTATCCCGCAGTTTTTTGAAAAGATCCAAACCCGGTTGAACATTATCCTCTCCACCACCCTTGGCATATGCAGCAGCTAATACCGCACCAGTCGCATAAGATGAAATACGTGGATCCCTACTGCAAACCATATCTTTGTATTCCGGTTTGAGGAGGTCGTCCCATGTCTTGGGGGCGTTTGGAACCAAATCCTTGTTAACCAGGAACGCGATCGCTCCCCAATAGCCAACGGCCCATTTACCATTCGGGTCTTTCCGTTCTGTCGGGATCTTGTCCCAATTAGAATTTCGAAATTCCATTGCAAGGTTGTTTTCAACAAGGGTTCCAAGGAAATCAAAACCAATATCTGCCACATCCATTACAGGAGCATCTTTTTCAGCCAATAATCTTGTAATTTGTTCGGCACTGGTCATATCGGTATCTGTATGAACGACGCCATATTTGGATTCTATTGCTTTCCAGATATTTCCCAGATTGACCCAGTCATCTGACATGCCATAGCTAATGACCTGTCCTTCCGCCTTGGCCGCTTCCATCATCACATCATATTCGGATTTTGTTGGAACCGGCGGAATTGTTGGTTCTGGCGCCTTTGTGGGCGGAGGTGCAGCGGGTGCTTCCGTTGCTGGTGGAGCAACAGGAGCAGCGGTTGGAGCGGCAGGTGTTGCACAACCCATAAGAAGGGTTACAACCATGACCGTAGTAATAACAAGGTAGATTGATTTTTTCATTGTATTTCTCCTCCTAAAGTAGGTAGATGGAAACGTTTGATCACAAATCGACACGAATTTCGTATACTTGGTTTTCCTCCTTTTGATCTTGATGTTTAATGACCACCTACTGGTCCGCCTGATGGTTTGCCCCTTCTACCGGCAACCCATAAAATAAGCAACGATGTTACCCATGCCACAACAAAACTTATCACTGCAAGCGCACTTGCCTGTCGACCATCAAATCGGGTAAATTCAACCAGGTAAATTGGAAATGTCTTAAATCTGGAGCCAACCAGCAAATTAGTTAAGGTAAATTCGGAAAACACCGTAGAAAAAACAAGGAGAGACCCACTGATTACGCCCGGCATAATATTTGGAATTATCACTTGAAACAAGGTAGTCCACCATCCGCTGCCCAAGCTCTGGGCAGCTTCAGTTAATACTTTTACATCGATTGCATCAAGCGCATTTGCTACAGGCCGATACATAAATGGGAAACACAGCACCATACAGGCAGCTATTAATATATTTGGGGTATTCACTAATGGGATTGGAACTTTAGAATAAAATCGGATAAGGGACAATGCAAGAACTACTCCCGGGATCCCGAAAGAAAATGCAGACATTAATTCGAAAATCGGTTTGCTCTTTGGGATTCGTACATGCGCCCAAAAAACACTGGGAGTGACTAGGGCTGCCAGACAGATAGCAGTTGCCACTGAAATCATCAGGGAGTTCTTTAAAGTGAGTCTAAATGCTCCACGTTCCATAACGGTCTGCCACCATTGAATAGTCATGCCTTCAGGAAAGATCGAACGATCCCAACGGGTGGATAGGGAAAATGCCAACGTAGCTATGACTGGTATGATCATGAAAGCCAGAAATAGAACAAGAACTGTTGTCCGCACAGAACGTGGCATTCTCATGCGCGACTCCGATTTGTTTTATTCGATAGCCAGATATAGCCGAATACGCATAATGACATGATCAGCAGTGAGACAACCGCCAATGCGTCTGCTAATTCAGGTTGTAGTTGAACTTCTCCTCGTATAAGGGCAGCAATCTGGACTGTAACAAGATTTACATCTGGCCCAGTTAATGTCCAGGCAGTAGCATAGGCTCCAAATGAATTCGCAAAAAGGAGTAAGAAACTGCTCATCAGGGCAGGAGCTAGAATTGGTAGTCCGATGTTCCACCAGAATTTAAATGTGTTTGCGCCAAGATTAATCGCTGCTTCCCACCATTCATTTTTTAAGCCGAGCAACGAAGGAATGATCAACAAGATCATCAGTGGCAACTGAAAATACAGATATGCAATGGTCAATCCGGTGATCGAATAGATCCGGAATTGTGGATATAAATGAATTCCAATTGCTTTAAAAATTAATGTGATTACTCCGGTCGAGCCAAGGGTAATGATAAAGGCAAATGCTAGAGGGGCACCTCCAAAATTTGTGGTCACATCGGCCAATGCTGTGAGTGCATCCCGAATGAGTTTATTTGGCGAGGAAATAATCGCCATTGCGACCAGAGTGCCAAATAAGACACCCAAAAAGGCAGTTGTAGCAGATAACTTTAAGGAATTCCCGAAGGAATTTATTATGGTGGGGGTGAACCCCTTTATAAAGTATTCAAAAGTCAATCCTGATTTGGTGATCAAGCTGGATTTCAATAATGTGAGAACAGGTATCAATTGAAAACTGACCCCGAATAGGAAAAGCGGTACTAACGCCAACCAGGGAAATAACTTCTTAAGATTCACATGGTATTGTTTAGACGTGATCGATACACCGCTCATATCTAATCCATGCTTTCCATAACTGAAAATGATGAACCATCCGCTGCTAAAGTGATTTTCCCGTTGTAGTACCTACTTATTTGCTCTGCAATGTCATTTTCTATCGCCGGCGGGTAACGATGTGTAATTACAAGATGCTTTACTCCTGCTCTCTGGGCAAGTTCTCCCACCTCATTTGAAGTCAAGTGATCCGGGGTAGCCCAACCTTCTGGAAATGAGCATTCACATACTAGAAGATCCGAATCCAGGCAGAAATTTATCAATCCATCACTAAAAACTGCGTCTCCAGAGTAGATGAATGATCCGTGTGCTCCATCAAATCGATATGCCAGGCTGGATTCGGTGTGTCCAGTAAGGACGGTAGATACTTTCACCCCACCCCATAACCATGAAGACTGACCATTTTCCGAAATGGTTAACGAATAGGATAAAGGAGAGATACCAGGGTAGGCATCCATTAGTTTTCCATACCATGCCTTAGTACCTGCACACCCATATATCTGTAAATCAGTCAGACGCGCTTCGCCTGGTGTGGAATCATTTACCTGTAATAGGGTTACTAGGTCAAGCGTGTGGTCAGAATGGAGATGGCTTAAAAAAATAGTGTCTACTTTGAGATATTCGACTCCAAACTGAGCAGCTCTCTGAAGTGTTCCTGGACCGATATCTATTAAGGCTTCAGATAGGTTTGTTCTGAGGAGAATCGAAGCAGGAGAAAAACCAAGCGAGGGAATTGCTGTTCCTGCCCCGAGGATTATGATTTCCATTTGCCCTGACCTTTTACTTTTTGAATGGTATGAGGCATGAGAAAAACAGTACCTGTCAATTGATTGAAGATAAGTAGAATCCTTATTATCATAGCAATTATGTTATGCTATGTCAATCGAATTATAACGTTTATGTGTTGATAAATCGAAATACATAACATAAACAAGCATGCGATGTTACGAATTCTCTATATAGTTTTGATCAAATCAAAAGGACTCCAGTTAGAAAGGCCATGTTAGCAGGAAATTTGGATTATTCTCCGATTATTTGAACTCTTACGAATCGTTCCCTTGCCCTGACTTGATCAAAATCTGCAAAATATATGCGTCCAAATTCACCGAGGATCATTTTTCCTTCAACCACAGGAATAGTTACCGACCGGCCTAGTAATACGGACCGTAGGTGAGCGTCAGTGTTCAGTGACCAGCTCGGTAATTCAGCCCTACCCGCAGCAGCTTCAATATGCTTTGGACCTGGGTGAAGGTATTGCCCCTCCGTCCGGCATGTTGGAATGATCCTTTCTAAAACACTGACCAAATCCTGCATCAAGAACTCAGTTCCCCAATAATTGGTATCATCTGCTGCTTCTTGAATCATAACGCTGCAAGTCGTGTGTTGGGAATAAACGACCAAAATTCCCTCAGAAATCTCGCAATGTCCCAATACTTCCTGAACAGAATCGGTGACATCGTGAAACGTAGGCCGACGATCGGATTGAATTTTAAAGAATTCGTGAAATACAGGCATATATCCCTTTCCTTTATAAATGAGTCAGGTTCCAGGCGTCTCTTACCGCTTTGATCATTTTTTCCAACATAGCGAATGGATCTTTGGCATTAATAATTCCGCTTGTTGATCCAGTTGCTTCGGCGCCATTTGCAATAATTTCATAAACATCCTTTTCATTTGTGATACCGGCACCGTGCAAAACATGGATGTCAGGATTGATCTCTCTAACAATCTGGTTTACTTTTTGGATTACCTCCTGATCCTCCCGACTTCGCTTGCCTGATCCTATTAATTCTGGGGCCTCTGCCAGTACTATGTTTGGATTCATAGTTGCAATAATTGACACGTCTTTTAGATTTCCAGCACACACTAGGGTGGCAAGTCCAACTTCGTCTGCACGAATTATTGTTCTTTTAATTTTCTGTTTACTCAACGGTTTTTCACTATGGTTTAACAAAACACCAACAGCGCCAGCCTCTTTCACAGCTTCTGGTAGGATTGAACCTACTCCCCTTCCTATGGGTAAAGGATCCATATGTTGAGCAAATACGTACAAGCGCGGACATGCTTTGGCCACCCGATATAAATCTACAGCTTGAGGGGTGAAGATAATTGGAACATGATAGTGTTGGCTTACCTCTTCAGCCCACCGGGCAAGATCGAGGACTTTTTGCCCATACAAGTAGGCCTTAGGACCAATTTCAAAGAAAGGAGGAGTAATAATAAAATTCTGCTGCATGTGATAATCCAAGATTCCATTTGGTAAAGATGTTTGGGATCTACCTACACCAGTTTAACCTCGACACCAAGATCACGGATGGATGATACCAACTCAACCGGAGCATCAATATCAGTAATAATCATTTGAAAGCGGGTTAAAGAAGCTGCTGGCACAAAACCTATCCGTCCAAATTTACTGCTATCTGTAACTAAAACGACCTTCCTGGATCGGTCAACCATTAGTCGATCAACTTCAGCCATCAGGATATTTGCGGTGGTTACTCCACCTGTAAGGGTTAATCCATCCGTTCCAAGGAATACGCAATCTGCAGTCAATTCATTTAATTGTTGAAGCGTCTGTGGACCTGCTGTAGCTTGAAAATCTGGTAAATATATCCCGCCAAGAACAATCAAATTTGGGGACGGCCATGCTAATACTTCTTGAGAAATCGGTAAGGAATTTGTGACCAAAGTAATCGATGATCCCTGTTTCAATTCTGGTGAGATTTGTTTTACTATCTCCAGAGTGGTTGTGCCAGAGTCAAAAAGTAAGACATCGTGCGGATGGATCAACTCAGCAGCTGCTTTTCCAATACGTTGTTTTGCTGCGTTATGAAGTTTCATTTTCTCGCTGAAAGAATCTGACCGTACATTTCCCGAAGGGCTTACTGCTCCCCCGTGAATCCTTTTTAATCGGCCAGAATTTTCGAGTATGGTAAGGTCACGGCGGATAGATGTCTCAGTGATTTGGAATTTTTCCACAAGTCCGGTCAGGTAAACAACACCATTTTCCGTTACCATTTGGGCGATTAACGATCGTCGTTCCGTAGCTGATAGTTCTCTCTCACTTCGAACCGCTTCAGAATACTTGGAGCGCCGGTTAGAATTGCTTCGATTATTATTTGGTAATAGCCCCTGGATTTTCATGGATTATTCCTCCAAAAGAGATTTACTGGATTAACGTCACTACGCTTCTATCCGCCGCAGGTTTTATACTTCAACGACTTCCAGACCAGCCATTTCAGCATAAATTTTGATTATATCTGCCAAATGTCCATAAGCTAATGCCATGTGGTGAGGGGATCCTGCTTTACACCAGGCATTACACCAATCCGTAATTTTCATCGATTTTGGTTTAAATAGCATCTGCGGAGCCGCGACGGGTCGCGGTTTGATGCGAATCGATTCACCTTCAGATATGATCAGTCTCCATTTGGGGCCACCCAATGGGACAAGTGCAAGATTGGTTACCGGACCAGGAGCGTAGGCAAATTCAAAGCCTGCACCAAAGCCATTTACTCCCTGATAATAAATGCTGTGTTTAATTGAAACGTCGCCTGGTTTTTCTGCCAATGCAGGGTTACCATGGCCATCATGTGAAAGGATCATTGCATCTTGTTTATAATCGATGACATAGTTTTCCAGGAAAGTAGCCTGCCCGGTCAACTCTTGGAGGATCAACATGGCTGTCAAGGTAGTAATATCTGCTTCGGTTGAGGTAGGAAATCCGATTTCACACAAACGTCCGGTACCGTATGAGGGGATGATTCCCACACGTGGATCTGGTAACCAGACTTGATCGAATGAGGCCAGGGCGTCAAATTTATCATCCCGCATAACCTTTTCAAGCGCTAATGCGAGCCGGCACGATTTCTCAAACAAATCATCATTCATATCAATATTGTATCTGGCTCGTTCAGCTTTCATCAGATGTTCGACTTTGGATTTTTCCAGTCCGACCATGGCAACGGAAACCTTTTCAGGTTCTACCGGCCAGCATACCGGACCGACATACTGCCTCAGGCTTAATTGGTCGATCATCAGATCTGTCATACCTTCGAAAGCATGCCCAGCAATGGCTATTCGGGCAGTTCTCAGACGACGAATTACGCCCGCTGCTTTTATATATTCTTGAAGCTTTATCTGACCAGTCTCATCATCCATCAATGAGGTTACCATCCAGTACGGACGGCCAATCCTCATTAAGGCGGATGTCATTTCAGGTACACCGCACATACCGGAATTGACCATGATTAAATCGAAATCAGCATCCTCTGGCAGAGCTTCGATTTGTTGAGTATTCCAGACCAATACCGGGGCGGTCGTATTTAAGAAACAGCGTGTCGGAACGATACCTTTTGTATATGCAATTTCTACGGCAATAATTAAATCCACACCCGCTCCATTAAAGGCTTGAGCCGCTGCTTCAGCTTGTTCTTCAGTTTCGACCAATTTTGGACAAACAGTATCAGCAAATTTCCCGATAATACTACCAATTTTGTCTGCCACAGCTTGAGCCATTGGTCGAACATGAGCAGTTTTGTTGTAATCATCTTCAAGAAGTGCCATCACAAGAACTCCGACTTTAGCTTTCATTTTTCTCTCCTGCTTTAAAGTGATAAATTAGGTTAAGCTGAATAATTCTGGATGTAAAAATCTTTTAGAGCATTATCAAGTTCCAGGTACCTTTGATAATACTTTTCATACAAAGAAGTATTTTCACCTGGTTCAATCCTTACCAGTGTATGAACCATGATCTGACATCCTTTTTCTATCGATTCGAACAATCCTGTTGCTACTCCTCCAAGTATTGCATCGCCAATAAGGCCGGTATCTTCATTTTCAAGTTTGACAATAGGTAATCCACACACATCCGCTTTGATTTGATTCCAAATTTTACTTCGGGCTGCACCACCGCTGGTACGTACTTCTTCGACTCGCACACCTGCCAACTTCACTGCTTCAATGTTTTGTTTCAACATAAAGGCGACAGCTTCTTGTATGGACCTGACAAAGTGGTCTCTGGTGTGATGCAACGTGAAACCCGTAAAGGATCCCCGCGCAAAAGGATTACTTACTGGACTGAAAGCTCCCATTAAATGTGGGAGCATTACTAAACCATCACACCCCGCTGGAACTCGGCTTGCCATTTCATTCATAAGCTCATAGTAATCTATTACATTTTTACTATTCAGTTCAACTAATTCTGGGATTAAAAAATTATCCTTGAACCATTTGAAGCTCATTCCAGCCGTTGGACAGACAGGTACAAACAAGAATAGATCTTTTACGCTGTGAATATATACCGGGTTTTTTCGTGTGCTATCAATTTTCGGGTCGTGGATACTGACCTGGATAGTTAGGGCAGCACCCGTTGTCTCGGATACAACACCTTCAACGATATTTCCCGCCCCGATTGCGCCAACTGATTGATCCATTCCTCCACAGACAACTGAAAGATTTTGAGGAAGACCTAAAACAATAGCCGCTTGCTGAGTTAACGATCCGACGATTGACCCTGCTTTTTGAATAGAAGGTAAATATTCCTTGGTAATTCCTACCAACTCCAGAGCTTTTTCCCACCAATCGTGTTTGATAATATCAAAGAGCAATGTAGTGCAACTGATTGAACCATTTGTGATAATGGATCCAGTTAACCGATAGATTATATAATCTTGAACGAGCAGGTATTTTGCTGTGTGTGAATAATTTTCCGGTTCTTTTTCCTTTAACCAGAGAATTTTGCATGCTGGCCAGGTGGGAACCACTTCTGGGATACCGGTAATTTCATACACATCCAACCCCAACTTTTTCTTTAAAAACTCCGATTCGGTAATTGCCCGATTATCCATCCAGACAATTGCATTTCGAACAGGGTTACCTAATTTATCCAGAAAAATGAGAGTTTCCCCTTGACTCGATACTGTTAATCCAACCACACGATCTGAGGCAATATTGGAAAGCATCATGACTTCCCGCAAGGTATTGCATGATGCAATCCAATAGGTTTCAGGGTCAAGTTCAGCCTGGTTTGCCGTAGGTGTAATTAATTGGTATTCTTCCATCGCTGTTGCCAGGCAGGTTCCTTCTGAATCGAAGATGCCTGCCTTTACAGATGTCGTGCCAACATCGAGTGCTAACAGATATTTCATATTATTGAAGACCAAATTTTGCCGCGACAGAGCTGGGAGATTTCTTTGCTTTTACTATTTCTTTTAGTGCATCCAACAACCGTTCAGGGCTTTTCGCTTGTAATACATTACGCCCAAAAACGATTCCCCTTGCGCCATGATTTACTGCATCAAAGGCTAATTGGAGAGCATCTATTTCGCGTGGGGTTTTCTTGGCACCAAGAGCTAATACCGGCACAGGGGTTGCTTTTGTTATCTCTTCAAATTTCGGACCTGTATAAAAAGTTTTTACTAAGTCTGCACCAAACTCTGCTGCCATCCGGCATCCGATATAGATATGCTCTTGCAGGTCTTCTGGTTTCGTATCGTCCCCACCTGTTGGATAAACTTCACCGATCATTGGGATCCCAAAGGCTTTCTTTTGCGAAACACATTCGGTAAAGATCTCAACGTTTTGTGCATCCTCAAGCTCATCGGGGTTTTTAAGCGTTAGACTGCCAATCACGAGATCGGCGCCTTCTTTTACCGCTTCAGCAACACTCGTCATCATTACGCTATGAGAATGTTTATATTTCCACTGTGCAGCGTAGTTTGGAGCCCAATTCAGACGAATGATCAATCTGGGGGAATTTCTTTTATAGAAAACATCTTGACAATGTGCTGGCATTCCTGGCCCCATTAAGATCCCATCCGCGCCTGAAATCGAGCCAATCACCTTTGGCAGATCGATCATTCCAGGCAATGGTCCAAAATACAATCCATGATCCACAGCCACGATTACAACATTTTCCTCGCCATTGAAAAGCTTTTCCAGCCTAATCTTTTCGCCTGTATTTGACATAATTCACTCCTCGAGACTTTTCCCAATCTAATTTCAGAATAATTCCAATCAGTATGTATTATTACAATTGGGAGGGTGAAGGGAGATCCACCCTCCTCAAAATCAATGTCTTGTTATTGAGCGATTAAAGCCCAACCATCCGAAATCTTCACTGCGGCACCTGCAAGTGCAGCAAAATCCTTCGGGAAAACTACAGATTTGTACGAATCTGCCGGTGGGAATTTGGCGAGCAATTCAGCTGGAATAGCAACGCTTGATCGAATTGGATGGACAAAACCATTCGCATAAGCTAATTGGCCTTCATCTGAGTATTCTGTTTCGATCATAAGCTTAGCGGCGTTGACATGCGGGGCTCCAGCTGTAATAAATTGGATGTATAACCCGGCAACGGTCCCATCAGAAGGAACTACCACGACGAGATTGGGTAGATTTTCTTTTTTACTCAAACCGTCGAAGTCCCAGAATAATGAGATCGGGCATTCACCTTTTTCAATTGTAGATGTACTGGGTGCAACTGCCCGCAGTTGACCTGCATCAATTAGTTTCTTAAAGAAGTCGACGCCGGGTTGTGGGTTGGATTCATCGCCGCCATTTGCATACGCGGACGCCAGGACAACCATATTCGCAGTAGCCGACTCTCGGGGATCTTTCATGCAAATTGTATCTTTGTACTCAGGTTTAAGAAGGTCCTGCCAGGTTTGAGGTACATTTTTAACGATATCTGCATTTACTGTGAACGCAATAGCACCCCAATAGGCGGCCGACCATCGACCATCAGCATCTTTGGCATAATCCGGAATCTCAGCCCAAAAGGCATTTTTATAAGGTTGAGACAATTTCTCATCATTCACAACTTTTGCAAAGTTAAATCCGAGATCGGTGATATCAGCAACTGGGGCGCTGGCTTCAGCTCGTAAAGCGGCCAGAATCTCACCACTGGACATATCTGTATCAGCATGCTGAATACCATATTTGTCGGTCATTATCTTCCACATTCCACCATAATTTACCCAGTCATCCGGTAAACCATAGGATACAATGGTTCCTTCTACTTTGGCGTCCTCAACCAATTTGACCATCGGGTCTACCGCAGGGGCTTCAGTTGCTATTGCCGGTGCCTGGGTCGGTACAACCGGTGCAACTGGCGCCACTGGTGCCTGAGTTGGAGGCTCAGGTGCAGCTGTCGGGGTGGGTTGCGTGCATGCTGTTAGAATCATGCTTATTGCGACAATCAAACTGATGACTACGAAAAATTTTCTGGACATTCTTCCTCCTAAGAAATTACATTATCTGGAAAAGCTTTTATCAATAAACACAATCGACTTTGTCTTATTCCAAACACCTCCCTTCACCTCAATATTCACACTGATTAGTAGATGATGCGGATAAAAACCCCATTTTTGCTGAGGAACTCAGCCTGAAATGAAGATATCTGAGCTTTCATGCTGAAGAGTCATGATTCGTGTGATCGGATTAAATGACCATCCCTCCTGTTTGTTGTCGGTTGGATTTTTAGTAAGATTTCGTCCACCACTGGACACATGTTGAGGTTCAAAAGTAAGTTTTAATAATTGCCTGCCGGCCTGGTCAAATGTCGCATAGGATATTTGATAAGGCAGGTAGGTAATTTCCTTAATTACTGTTGAAGATTTGAGCAGGTGATCAGAATCGTCGGGTGCTAACTCAGGGATCGCTGCCATTGCATCAATAAAATGGGGTACAAAATCGAAATAACCATCTGTGAACCAGCACTGGTTGTAGTAGTCTGGCCGGTCAACACCGACCGTGACTGTTCCATTTTCATTCGCCATGTACGAAGCCCAATTCAGAGAACGGAGGGCCATTTCGCGATATTCGTGGTCACCACTAGCTTCGAACCATTGGGCACAAAGGGAGGCGAATCTGGCTGTATGCGATCCCATTACGAAGTAACAATATTTTTGCTCGTGTATGGGAATCGCAGAGAAAAATGGTTGCGCCCCCAGAGAATCACGAACCCAATTAATTAGTTTAGGAACAGAGGTTTTCCAGTCCACAGTAGTAGATGGATTTTGTAATAGGTATCTGGCTGTCTCAAGGGAAGATACCTGATCACGATTACCATTCTCAGGATCGAGGCGGATATCTTCAAAATATCCTTTCCAAACATTATTCTTAAGTGGAAAATGCTGAATCCACTGAAATACTTGGTCACGGAAAGCTTTATATTTATTTTGACCTAACCGGATCAATTCATCAAATAACCGAACCAGTTGGATCATGTCGGAAGTGTATTCTTCAATGACCTTCCCATTACGAACATCCACCCGAAAAGGAACCGGTGAGTGGGTTTCATCGCCATCTCTCAAATGGTTCACCAGTACTTGTGCACACTCTTCGCCTGCATTAAGATATCTTTCTTCACCTGTCATCTCATAAAAATCTATGAAGGCTCGACCTACCTGAGCGACTTTATCCGATTCAGTTGCAAATTCTCCGTCGGCTCTAGCCCCAAAATACATTCCAGTTCCCGGGTGTGCAGAGGCATATGTCGCATTTCCCCAGTCCATATGCCCGGGCACTCGATGAGCAATCAATTGATCCAGCATGGTCTGTACAATAGGGATAAACGTCTTGTCACCTGAATATGGGTAATACTTTAAAAGGGTTGTCACTGCCCAGGCAAATTTCCCGGAAGGATTGTCCGGCCAGATTGCTGGTCTTAACGGATCCGTCCAAAAACAGGAATAGAGTAAGTACCAGGGTAATTTTGTTTTTTCATCCACCGGGCAGTTTTTTATAAAATTCATCGCCAACCAGACTACCTGGTCATATGAAGTCCATGGTTCTAGTCTTTCGTTTTTATCTACAACAATTTCGTGCTCATTGATAAAATACATGCCCGATACTCCTATGCTTCTGGCATGACCTGACAATAATCTTTGCCGAAACTTAACCAAACATGTTGATGGTGTGTCAACGCAGATCGCCCGGTAATCGTTACATCAGCAGTGATCATTCTCCCACCAGCATTGATACCCAGTCGTGTAATCGCTCCGTGAAATGTGATGGTATCAATTTCGCCTTCTAAAAGATTTGACGACAAACCGGTTGGAAGTTGATCAAAAACCTCGATGTTTTCCGGTCGAACCAATACAACTACTTTGCTGCCTGTTGGGTATTCTGCAACATGACTGGTTGTGATGTGGATCTCATCACACTTGACCGTAGTATCATTGGTCACAACACCATGGAATTCATTCGCAGTACCGATAAAAGTGGCCACAAAACGTGTATTTGGCTTTCGATAAATTTCCTGTGGCGTACCCACTTGTTCGATCACGCCGTTATTCATTACAACCACTAAGTCTGAGATCGACAGAGCTTCTTCCTGGTCATGGGTAACGTAAACAGTGGTTATGCCAAGGTTTGATTGTATCCGCCTGATCTCTCCTCTTAAGACGACACGAACCTCGGCATCAAGTGCAGAAAGAGGTTCATCTAATAAAAGTACACGAGGCTGAATTGCCAATGCTCTTGCCAATGCAATGCGTTGCTGTTGGCCACCGGATAGTTGGTGAGGAAACCTTTTTGATGTATTTTTTAACCTCACTAGATCAAGTACCTTGTCTGCCATTTCAGACATTTCATTTTTTGGTTTATGTTGCATCTTCAACCCAAACATCACATTTTCTTTGATTGTCATATTTGGGAATAGTGCATATGCCTGAAATACCATTCCAATACCCCGTTTATTGGGTGGAATATTTGAAATATCCTGGTTGTCCAACAGGATGGTCCCTGCATCTGGAGTTTCAAAGCCCGCGATCATACGCAAGGTGGTTGTCTTTCCACATCCTGATGGCCCAAGAAAAGACACAAGTTGACCTTTTTGGATATTGAGATTGAAATCTTTGACGGCTACTACGTTGTTGAAGTTTTTCGAAATGTTGGTTAGTTCAAGATAGGCCATATTGGGAATCCTTTATCTAGCTTTTAATGCATCAGTTGAAGTTTTCATACCCTTTCCACTTATCCACAATATCAGCATTGATACAATCCACGCGATCGTGAACGAGATTACCGAAAGACCGGCTGCTATAGTTCCATCTTTTCTTGTGTATTCCACCAAGAACATCGGGAAGGTTTTAAACCCTGCTCCCACGATCAACCTTGCCAGCGTAAACTCAGCGAAGACTGTCGCAAAGACCAATAGACTTCCGCTCAGTATTCCTGGAAAAATATTGGGTATGATCACCTTGGTGAGCACGTTTATGATATCGGCTCCTAGACTTTGTGCAGCCTCTGTTAAAGTGGGGATATCCACCGCATCCAGGTTGTTCGAAACCGAACGATACATAAAAGGCATCGTGAACACAACAGTAGCTGCTGTTAGCAATAATGGGGATCGATTGATTGGAGCGAAGTTATACACTTGAACTAGCGCTAACGCTAATACAACTCCGGGGATGCCAAACGGAAGGATCATTAAGATATCTAGGATTGGCTTGGCTGCATGAAGCCTGACATGAACCCAATACACTGTGGGAACCACAACAATTAAGGAAACCAAGACCGAGGCGACAGATAAAACGAGCGAATTCTTAAGGGTAATTAAAAAATATGGGTTCTTTAGGGCCGTCTGGTAACCTTCAAGTGAGTACCCTTCGGGAAGAATTGTACGATCCCAACGGGTTGCAATAGAAAAAATGTACGTTGCAATAATTGGTAACACCATATAGATGACAAATACAGCGACAATTATGATTTGCCCAAATCCTGTTTTGGATGTTTGAGTATTTTTCATAGATTTACCGTTTCAACCAGCGTTGTGCTCGGCTTGTGGCTATCCGATAAATACCAATACAAGATCCCATGATTAAGAGGGAGATAATCGACATAGCTTGTCCGATCCCAGGATCATGAAGCACTTCACCAGTGATCGTAAAACCGATTTGAAGGGTTACTAACGATAATCTTGAGCCGGTCAATGTATATGCAGTAGCATATGCCCCGAATGCATTTGCGAAAAGGAGCACGAAGCCGGCTATAAGTGATGGAAGAAGAATTGGAAGACCAATATTCCACCAGAATTGGTAGGTCCCTGCACCAAGATTAGTTGCAGATTCCCTCCATTCTTTCTTGATCCCTCCAAAAGCGGGGATTATCAATAAGACCATTAGAGGTAATTGGAAATAAACATAAGCCAGAATTAATCCTGAAAATGAATAGATACTAAATGTCGGGTAAAGCGCTACATTAAGATTTTTTAAAAAGAATTGGGTTACTAATCCGTTTGACCCGAGAATGATGATAAATGCAAAAGCCAGGGGAGCTCCTGCAAAATTGGTTGTCACATCAGAGAGAGTGATCAAAATTTCCTGAACACGTTTGGATGGCCATCGAAAGATGTTGTAACCTACCAGCAACCCGAAAAGCGTGCCGATAAATGCAGTTACCCCCGATAGTCTTATGCTATTCCAAAAGGACCTTATATACAGTGGTGCCAACGCATGTTGATAATTTGCAGGGGTCAAAGCCCCGGTCTTCGTGAATAGACTGTCTCTGAGTAAAAGAAGAATTGGAACGATTTCAAACGCTAGGCAAAATAATAAAAAAGGTACCAATCCTAGCCATACGCTGATGCGGTTGCTCTTTTGTTTGCTTTGGACCATGCAATACTCTTTATTGCCTTGGATAACACTAGTATATAGTATTTTGATATGAAATGCAATCGTTTTTGTTATGATATGTTATTGTTGACTATTGTTTTACGGTTTGGTAGAATATAATTCATAACATCATCCTTTGAGATCGTTCATCCTTTTTCCCTGCCTGGAGTCTGCTATGACACATCAACGAATAATGACTACGGATTTGAGAGATTTTCTCGAATTGTGTAAAAAATCCAGAGGCACTTTGTTTAATAATGAAGATCCAATCTATATCAACCGTACTCCAGGCCGTCTTGATCTCATGGGTGGCAATGACGATTACACCGGTGGACTTGTATTTGAAACTACTACAAGGGAAGCAACCTTATTTGCTGCCCAGCCCCGTGCTGACAAACAATTCATCTTGCAGAATCCCTCCGTCCGTGGAATGGGTTGGCAGGAACGGATCGAATTTTCGATGGATGATTTTTCTGATCATTCCGGGGTACTTGAGATTGAAAAAGTGAGAGAGTGGATCAACCTAGATTCCCGACGGAACTGGTTCGCCACGCTTGTTGGCAACCTGTATTTTCTTAAGAAGGAACATCCGGAACTTGTTAAGCATGGCCTGAATATGCTGTTGGATTCCACGATCCCGTTGGGAAAGGGAGTCAGTTCCTCTGCAGCGTTGGAAGTTTCAGGAATGAAAGCATGTGCTGCCGCATATGGGATCACTACTGGAGGAATTGATCTGGCTGTTCAAACCCAATGGGTAGAAAATGCGATTGCCCAATCTGCCAGTGGGGTGATGGACCAGTTCGCAGTTGTGATGGGTGATGTTGACACCTTTACCCCCATGCTTTGTCAACCTTGCATCCCCTATCCAGTGGTACATCTGCCTCAGGACCTTAGAATATGGGGCATTGATTCGGGCGTTCGACATTCAGTAGCTGGAATCGAGTATGAAGCCGCGCGTGCTGCCACCTTTATTGGTTACCAGTTGATTTGTGAGATGGAAGGACTAGTAGTCACCCTGGATGATTCGGGTGTACTTTCTAGGTACATTGATCCAAAATGGGATGGCTACCTGGCACGGATTTCTCCCAGCCAATTTAGAGAAAAATACGAAGAAAAACTTCCCCGAACAGTAAAGGGGAGCGAGTTCCTAAAAGGTTATCCCGTTCATTTTGATCCATACACTCCAGTCAGGCTTGACGTGGATTATCCTGTTCGTAATTGCACTCGTTATGCCGTTGAAGAAAACCAGCGCGTAAAGATATTCTTTGAGCTTTTGAATTCTGCGTCCACCCCGATCTCAGACAGAACTTTAGAGCTACTTGGAGAACTTATGTATGGAGCACATGTTGGTTATTCAGACTGTGGCTTGGGGTCACCAGAAACCGACCTGCTTGTGAACCTTGTCATTTCAAAAGGTGGCAGAGATCTATTAGGCGCAAAGATCACAGGGGGAGGTGCGGGTGGGACTGTCGCCATTTTAGGCCGGGCTACTTCTGCAGCTGATCAGGCGTTTGAAAATGTGGTTGCTGAATATCGTAAAGTAACTGGTATTGATCCATATATTTTCACCGGTTCGTCCCAGGGTGCGGACGCCTTTGGGATTATGGTTATGTGAAGATTTTGGTTTACGATGATTGTTAATCGGATAGTATATTTTGGTTTACAAACGAATTAATGTACTTAATTTGAAATACCTGTTTCGTAAATCGATTTTGTTTCCGTAATTCGGTAGACCATTGTGCGTGCTGTAATAACAAATCACCCGTTCCCTCCTTTTGACTGATTATCCAGATCGTGGGGGGACTTTCGTGATTGTTTGTGTTTATGCCCAGTGAAAACTTGGAAGCCGAATTGGACATGAATAATGACGCCCCATTGATCATTAATGGCAAAGCAGGATTCCTGTCAGAATATTTCTGAAAATTAACGATCAAAATGCAGATCAGAGCCTATGGGGAACAAGTACTCGTAAATGGGTTCTAGGGTATTAGGCTATCGTTATTTGGGACGCCATCATGAATAGTGAAATTATGTAGCATAGTGAAATCAAGATGAATGCCGACAACATCCCGTATCTGACAACGGGGAACAAAGTACCTTGAGGATAGATCAGTTGAAAAGCCATTCTCGTGAGCCACAAGATACATGTTGCAGCCAGCATCACCATAATTGAATATCTATTGGATTTATCACCAAAAATTAATAATAGATTTACCAAGCCGAACAAAACCAATGATAATGAAAAGAACACATTGATTGCCCGGATAGCTGCGACTAACTCCGTCGCTCTGCTATCAATATACGAATACCAATTCCATACTTTTGGAACAAAAAAGTGCCATACTCCAAAACCAATCGAAGCAATACTTCCTATCGTTACTAAAACCTTAACTAGTGAATTCAACGTGATACCTCGTTGCAATTATTGATTATTGCCAGTCAGAAATTGGCGGCGAGACTTGATTATATTCTCACTCAATTACAGCCAACTTTCATGAGCATCCGCTAAAAAAGCCTTCTGCCGTTACTCTTCAACTACGATGCGGTCCACCTGGATCTGCGAGCCATTATAATCAGGAACATTGCTCAATAGTGTGCCATATAAATGAACGACCTTGCCGCTGTCGCGCAGCGCTTCGATCTGAGCCTTAACCGTAGAGTCCATAGAATCAATGCCAAAGTAGATGACCTGCCCGAAATCCTGTCTTTCGAAGAAATCATCAAACTGTGCGCCCGAGTTCTGTTTTCCTGATGACACCCCACCAATCCGCTATCTCTTCGGAGGTACCTGGTTCCATGAAACCTCCACTAGCGTCACTAGTGTCAGCAGCGGTGGCTTCAACAACGATATCAGGAGTTGGGCTTTTATGTGTCGCGGAATCACACTCCCCTCTGAAATAAGCCCACTCTTCACAGGTACTGCCGTCCGGGAAAACACACATTCCATATTGACTGCCATCATCTGCAGTCCGTATTTCGAGGATGTTCCCGTTCTCCTTACAATAGACGGATGCAGGATTTGGTATGCCAACCTGCGGATTGTCTGTCGCGGTTGGAGCGGGTGAGATTGGAACCTGGGTTGACGTGCATGCAGTCAGTGCTAGCAAAAAAAATATTAAAGCGAATAACGTTTTCATTCTATTCTTCCTGTTGTTCATGATTTCGGGTAGTTCGCCCGTTTGATAGATGAGTTGAAATTCCCCACGCTGTCTGGTATTTTCATCTTCAATTCTTATGACGAACAAGATGTTGAAATTGTTCCAAATGTGAACCTCCGAACGCGGGTTAAGTGTCCAGGATATCGGTTTCGCTATTGGGTTTTTACCCGAGCAATACAGAAATCACATTTAACGTACCCCCACCAATGGTCATGGTCCAATGCCGTATTAGAGTGGGAGCCACATCCGATGATCAACTCGTCCACAAAACATAATGGCTAATTGAACTAATATCCGAATAGATGTACAGTTACAATGTATTTTGCATAATTCGTTAAGCAAATACTTGATGATATCGTGGATAGGCGGCCACTTATTGGTTGAATCATTCCTGACTTCATCGCATTATGCACCGATGCCTATGTTTAAAGTTTTGTAGCTTACATAGGACGATGCAAAAAACTCACCTTAATTCAGACCCAGGAGAGTGTGCGATGAAAAGTAGAAGATTATTTGTGTATTTGGTTTGTTTACTACTGGCTTGTGTGCTTCTTTTTACAGCATGTAATACCCAACCATCACAATTGCCACAAGCAGCCTCTGCTACGCTGTTACCTGCAGAGAGAATCCCATCCCCCAGAGCCTATACTTCCATTGCTTACGATATTGAGTCGGACAGGGTTATCTTGTTTGGTGGTCAAACAGGGGATTACAAGATTGAATCTAGCTACAATGGCGAAACCTGGGCCTACGATGCTGCCGCAAATAATTGGACCCGAATGAAGCCATCTCCAGGACCTTCTCCGAGGAGCGCGCCCGAATTAGTTTATGATTTTGAATCGGATCGGGTTATTATGTTCGGTGGATGTGGCGGGGTAAGCAAGTCTTTGTGGGGGATGGCTGACACCTGGGCTTACGATTTCAATACAAATACCTGGAAAGCAATGTCGGAAAATGGGCCAAAATCGCATATTGGCGATCGCCTGGTTTACGATTTCAGAAGTCCGACCGGATCATTCTCTTTGGCGGTTTTACTATTTACGGAGCTTATTACAATGATACATGGGCTTATGATTTCAATAGAGATAACTGGACGGAAATGAAGCCAATTACCAGCCCGCCTGGCCGCAATTACCAGGCCATGACGTATGATACGAAAGCTGACAGAGTGCTGATGTGGGGGGATAACTCTGATGGAGAAGTTGACAAAAGCATGTGGTCGTATGACTTCAACAATAATACATGGCAAGAGTATAAGTTTGATGAAGCATCATATCCCGCGGGGCGCGATTACCCAATTATGAGTTACGATGTTGAGTTTGATCGAACAATTCTGTTCGGCGGTGATCTATTTGAATACCGTGATACAGGCTTAGAAACTTGGGTATACGATTACAATACCAACACCTGGGCAAAGATAGAGACCAACCCTGTTCCCGCTCGTCTTTCTCGCCATTCCATGGTGTATAACATTGCAGCAGACCGAGTCTATCTGTTTGGTGGGCAAATCGGTTCCACGCAATTCAATTACTCAAACGAAACCTGGAGTTATGATTTCAATACGAATACATGGACGAAAGTGCCACCAATATCTTGATAGTGTCATCCAGATTTCGTATTATCACCCTCGACCACCACTAATTGTTACTGTAATTCAGCAGGGCATAAAGCAAGTTAATGTGTCTTCACTTCAAGTGCAGACTTAATTCCTGGCATGACTAAAATCTGAAACAAGTCATTCATCTTTTCAGGCGGGTATGGCATTTTATTATCAAGCCACCATTTAAGCAACAATAATAAATTACCTGAAAAGAAATTGCTCAACACATTCAATGGTATTGACAGTTTATTTTCATCAGGAAAATACGTAGATAACTTTTGCTCCAGCTTTTCACTTAATACATTAAGTTCGTCTTTTGTGAGTATCCCAAAACCTGTTCCCCTCATCAAGCTTTTATATAGGTGATGATGTCCTGCTGCGTGCTGAAACAACGAAGTAACGTCAACCATCAAATTCAATTCATTCTTACTAAAGATAATATGATCGAGCGTGAAATCCAATATACGCTCGAATCCACCCTTTAATAGGTCATCTTTCGTCTGGTAATGAGCGTAAAAAGTAGCCCGTCCAACATTGGCTCTGTCAACAATTTCCTTGATCGAAATCGAATCATACGTTTTAACGTCCATTAATCCGATCAATGCGTCGATCAGAGCCTGCTCCGATCGCTTGGAGCGGCGATCTGCGCTTTTTCCAGTGGATTGATCGGCCCAGTTTTCAGACATTTTGTACTTTTTGTCCAATATGAGACATTTTGAATTGGTTGTAGATTGTCTATCGAAGGCAAGACAGTAATAATTCAGAAATCAAATTCATTATAACTTAAGGAAAAAATCAATGAATCAAAGATCTGTCTTAAATAATGTAAAACGTATTGGAACTGGAATCACATTTATGATATTCCCACTAATTTTCATATTTGCCTTTTCAACTCACCCCGGCTTGTTATCGCCACGCTTCCTCAACCCAACAGAGCTCATCTACCGGGCTCACCAAAACAATGTATTGCAGTTTGGGCATATGCTGGTCACCCTTTGTACTGCTCTACTGATTGTAGTTGCCCTGCATTTTATGAAATTGCTTGAAAAACCCGCAGGATGGGCAGGAACGATTGGAGGAATTCTGGCAATTTTCGGTGCAATGATACTCGCTGTAGATAAAGGAGCGTTATGTCTGTCCATGAGCGCCCTTGACACGATATCCGAATTGCAGTTTTCGCAGATGGTTCCAGGCTTACTCGCCATGTTCTCCAAGCAGGGCTGGTTAGTTATTCTTTGGGGAATGATATTTTTACCTGTTGGCTTTGCCATTCAAGCCGCCGCATTGATCAAGACTCGTGCACTTCCGCGGTGGCAGGGAATCTTATTCTTGATCGGAGTAATGTTTGTTGCAACTCCAGATGGTGTGGAAATTATCAATCTAACTGCAGCTATATTCATGGCAGTAGCGCTATTACCCTATGGGGTAAAACTTATCCTGGGATCGCATTCCAGCGATTGAATTCAACTTCTTGAATAAAGATTTTCTAATACCATTCCCTTCGCGAACCAGAGTTTCACGGATTGCGAAGGGATTGAAAGAAGGATTACTATGAGTAAGAATGAGCGTAATTACTGGCTTGATTGGGTCTTGTTTTTCGTGTTCTTGACAACGATTTGTAGCGGATTTCTTCTATGGATTGCGATTCCCAATGATAGCTTGGCAACCTTTGCCAGGATTAATCGAACCGTGCTTGATAACCTTTCATATAGGATCTGGCTTAATCGGTTTGTTGGGCGTGATAATCCATATCAATTGGCATTGGCTTTGGCTCAAAGCCTTGCGTGGAAAGCCGGTTCAAATGCTGAATCAACCAGTTCGGACAAACCGAATAATCAACCGTTTGATCTGGTTTGCCTATATCACATCGAATGCTTTCGGTTTACTGGCTTGGCTGCTATCTGGCAATGTGACAACCGAGAAAATTAAGATATTCAGCCGTTTTCATGTAGCCGCGAGTATGGTCTGTTTAGTTTTGTTGGCAACTCACCTGATCTTACATAAGAAATGGATAGGCTTGGCAATGCGATCCTATCAGCTTCATACTAGTATCAGATGATACACCAATCATAAATCACTTAAAAAATCATTGCCTGCTGACCCGATAAATCGTCGGTCATTTACAGATACTAAGTAGGGGATGAAATCATTTCATTCCCCTACTGATGAAAAGAATCCGATTAGTTCTTGTTGGTTCTGATTTTTAGAAGCGCATATAGCGGGCAAAACCCAATAACACCGGTGATCAATAGAATCGCACCTAGAATTAAAATTACAATACCCAGACCGCCTGTGATAATACCCATAAAATATAGACCTACTAAAATAATGCCTGCGATGACCCGAATAATTCGATCCGTATTTGATTCATTTGCTTTCATGTTTCTATCCTCCTGAGATATTTGTTTTCGTTTCCAATACGTTAGATTGCATTTTCACCAAAAGGTTACAAAGGATCTGACTTTCAGATGATATGATAAGAATTATCGATCATGACGGATAAGAAGATAAAGGGAAGGCGATACAAATGGAAGCATTTATTCAACCACCTAGAAAAATGCCATTTTATCTCAGGTTAGGAAACTGGATTGCAAAACGTGCTACCGGCCGAGAGATGCTCCCCGGGAAGATTCTTGCCTGGTATCCGAAAACAGCTATAGGATCCGGCGTGCTGGAATCGTTGGTTGCTCATCAGGATAGGTCATTAGGGGCACGTATACTCAAGATTGTCCGGATCCAGGCATCCTTTTCGGTCGCTTGTCCATTCTGTATTGACATGAATAGTTATAAGTATGAGGAAACACAAATCAGCCTGGATGAATTAATGGTGCTGCAAGGTCGTAAACCGATGGATGAAGTACCAACCTTTTCAGAACGGGAAAAGCTGGCGATCCAATACGCAAAGTTCATCTCCCAAACGCCGCTTCAATTCCCACGAGAATTTATTGATGCTCTCAAGCGTAATTTCAATGAGCGTGAAATGGTGATACTGGCCAGCACAGCCGCTCAGGTAAACTATTGGGCGAGATTGATCCAGGCTCTTGGGATTCCTCCAGCTGGATTTACAAACCAATGTGAGATCTAAGTGGTTAGTGTGGAATTGTAATGAAGACTCCATGCATTAATTGTGACCTACCCTCGGAGTGAGAAATTTGGATGGTTAATATTCTGTCATCAAATGCATACGTTATTTCTGCAATTATATTTTCTTTAATTGGTAAATTTAGGTTATTTGACCAGATATAGTATTGAAGTCTGGATGATAAATCTGATTTCCTGGCTCATGTCTTGTTTCGTTTGTATAGGATGAAAAATCCTAGAACATCCCTATTAATTTTTTTTAACCAAGTTCTTTCAATGCTTTTGGCAGATAGGCGTAGAATTCGGATGCATTCACCATATCATCCAGCGGGACATTCTCCAAAATGGTGTGGGCGGTCTTCTCATCTCCAGGGCCAAATCCGATAGAGGGGATTCCCGCTTTACCGGCCCAATAAGTGCCATTGGTGGAGAAATCCCAAGTGCCGAGAGGACGATCTTCTCCCCACAGATCGCGAACAGATCTTAAGCCGGCCTGGACCAGCGGGTGTGATTCTTCCTGCAACCAGGCAGGGAAATATTTGTTCAATGGGAATTTGAAACCGGTATACGACGGTGTATCGTAGAACAACTCTTCCACCTGGATCTCATCCTGGAGGTAATCGGGGATCAACCCTTTGATCAGATTGATGACATCATCGTGTGATTCATTCAGGGTAATTCGGCGGTCCAGGAAGATGGTGAATTGATTCGGCACCGCATTCAAAGAATTGGTTCGGGCTTCCACGTCAGTTACCACGATGGATGCATTCCCCAGGATGGGATGGCCGCCTTGACCAAAACGCATTCGGCGATCTAGATCGCGGATCGCATTAATGATGGCAATCATCTTATAAACCGCGTTGTCACCTATGTAATGCACAGCAGCATGGGCAGAACGTCCTGACGCGGTGACCTTCAATTCAATGCGACCTTTATGCCCGCGGTAAATATTCATTTTGGTAGGTTCACCGATGACAACAAAATCCGGTTTGACTTTCGGATCTACCTCCACGAATGCATTTGGCGCAATGCCGTCGCACCATTCCTCCATGGTTCCAAAGTAGTAGGCAGTATACCCATCCAGCAAGCCCAGATCGCGGGCAATTGCCAGTCCATGCACCATGCCAGGTGTGCTGCCTTTTTCGTCACAAGCGCCGCGGGCGTATAAAACACCGTTTTCCACTTTCCCGGTGAAAGGATCCCATTCCCATTCTTCTCTGTCACCCACCCCAACAGTATCGATGTGAGAATCGTATACTAGTACCCTGGGCCCATTTCCGATGCGCCCGAGTGTATTCCCCATCTTGTCAAAACGTACTTCATCGTATCGCAGATTGTGCATCTCCGCCTGGATACGCTCCCCAACAGGACCGATCAGCGAATCCATCGATGGAATGGCGCAAATATCACGCATAAACTGGATTATCTGAGCTTTATTCGCCCCAACTCGTTGTTTTATTTCGTTGGCCATGTCCATTTTTCCTCACAATCGGTACTAATTTCTGGAAATATCTATCCTGATAGAATCAATTATCTGATTGCCTGGATTAACACTGAATACAAGAGTTCTTTAAGTATTTTACATGAGCAGCCATCCAAAGGTCAATGACTACCCTTTGTAAGAACGATCACCGTAACATAGACAATATACACCTACTTGGTGCCAGCATCTTTACAAATGATGGATGAGTGTGAAACCTTTCATTGAAGTTGGAGTTGTATTGTCTGCAGTTGATCCCACCCGAAGGAGTATTCTATGTAAGTCGGATTTTTCGGGTACTGGTTTTCTTCCCTTGAGGCTTGCAGAGATATATAATCATATTCAGATTTAGTCTGGCCGAATTAACGGATCGTTTTCCAAAACCCGTCTGGAACGAAAAGGATATGCAAAAAGCAGATCCCATTCTACATACGAAATTGCACCTGCCTTTCACCCGGCCGGAGCTGGTTCTGCGTCCAAGACTTCAAAAAGTGATCTTGCACGGTTTTAATGGTCCTCTCACAGTGATTACTGCCCCGGCAGGTTTTGGGAAGACCACTTTGTTGGCATCGTCCATAACCGGTTGCGAGATGCCTGTGGCATGGCTCTCCCTTGATAAAAATGATAACCAGGCTGGTCGGTTCCTGACCTACCTGATTGCCGCTCTTCAGCATGCGGATGATCGGATCGGATGTGAGGCAGTTCAACTTATGGCCGGGATACAACAGGCTTCCTCCGAGGCGGTTCTGACAAGCGTACTCAATGACCTTGTGACCAGTCAAACTGAGATCGTCCTGGTATTGGATGACTATCAGTTAATAAGCAATCCAGCCGCCCATGAAAATGTGGCATTTCTACTTGAACATCAACCCAGTTCGTTCCATCTGGCTATTTCCACCCGGTCGGATCCACCTCTGCCATTGGCTCGTTTGCGCGCGCGGGGTCAGACGGTTGAGCTGAGAGCTGCCGATCTGCGCTTTACGGAAGAAGAGACAGCCCAGTTCCTAAATCAGGTAATGGGACTGCATTTGGATGATGCATCGATAGCAGCGCTTGAAGCACGAACCGAAGGTTGGATAGCCGGTCTGCAGATGGCAGCGCTCTCCATGCGTGATCGCAATGACATACCCAGGTTTATCGAAGGATTCTCAGGTACCAATCGCTTCATTCTGGATTACTTGTTGGAAGAGGTCCTGGCAAGCCAGCCACCTGAAATCCAGCGTTTTCTGCTGTATAGCTCGATATTGGATCGCCTGAACGCTCCGTTGTGTGACGTGCTAATGGCTGATGATGAGTCAGTACAACACACGGATGGAGATCGAAAACAAACGGTCGAATTCTGCTTCTTCCATAAAATACCTGGATCGGGAAAATCTTTTCCTGGTCTCGTTGGATGATGACAAAACCTGGTTTCGATATCATCACCTGTTTGCTGACCTTCTGAAAGCCAGGCTTCACCAGTCCCAACCAGATTTGGTTCACAGTCTTCATCTACGTGCTTCGGCCTGGTTGGAAAAGAATGGTTTGATCCCAGAAGCTATCCAGCATCTTCTGGCTGCCAAAGAGCTTAGCCGCGCAGCCGATCTAATCGAACGATACGGGGCGATCCGATGGGTGGATAGCGATCTATCCGTTATTCAGATGGCAGATAGCCTTCCACGCGAAATGCTCATCGACAGACCAAAAATTGGACTCTATCAAGCCTGGCTCCTAATTAACCAGGGTTTCATCGAGAAAGCTTATCCGTTGTTGATTGATATGGAGCAACGGCTTGCCTCTTCTGAAGCCAATTCCAGGCAGCTTTGGATATGGATGATTGTCCGATTGGCATTGGCTTTTCTTACCCCTCCTACTGCTCCCGGTAGTGGTCCACTCCCAGACCCATCGGAGATGGACGAGATCCCTGCGGATGAAGTAGTCCTTAGAGACGCGGCAGATATTCTATATGGAATGGCATTGGGAAGAAGGGGAGAATGGAAACTTGCTGAAGAGTTTTCAATTAAGAGTATGCGAAGGCAAAACGAGATATATAACCGCACGAAGGCGGAGCATGCCATCCCCTCCCTGGTTCCCTTCCTGGCATCCATCTATCTGTTCCAGGGCAGGTTGCAGACTGCTTTTGACCTGTGTAAGAAATATATTGACCCCATTAAGGAGAAGGGGATCCGGATCTCCACTTCAGGTAATATGGAAGTCGTTCTTGGGAATGTATTGTATGAAAGGAATTTTCTGGACGAAGCTGAAAAGGTGATCCGGGAAGGGCTTGAATCCAATGAGCCCTGGCATAACATAATGACTGACGGTTTTGGATTGCTGGCATTGGCGTATGTCCTTATAGCAAAGGGCGATTACCCCGGTGCTTTACAAGTTGCTAAAAAATTCGAAACCAGGCTTCAAGACCAGACCCGTCCGAGTGAATTTGCTGAGCCATTCCACACACTACGGATCTTCATTCTGCTCGCCAGTGGAGCTCTCCAATCCGCTAGTGATTGGGCAGACCAGATCTCACTTAGCGAAGATTTCCAACGCCACGAGAATTTATACCTACTTACTCTGGCACGTATTCGACTGGCGCAGGGTAAATTTGCTGAAGTGGAAGAAATACTTGGCAAGAATCCCTCTAATGACCTGTTTGGCAACCTGATTGTAAGGAAGATTGAGATCCATTTGCTGCATGCCGCTGCATTGGCCGGAAAGCAACGATTGCCTGAGGCGTTAGGATTTATCGAATCCAGTCTTGCCCTGGCCGAACCGGAAGGATATATTCAGGTCTTCTTGAATGAAGGGGAACGTATCCGCGCTCTGTTGTCTTCCTACCTGCGGACGACTGCTCCAGCCCATGCATTATTCGCCCAAAAGGTATTGGAAGCGTTCGCTCGATACCGAAAGACGGAATCCCCTGGATCCCTACCCAATGTTGTCGGTTTAATTGAACCAATCTCGGAACGTGAATTGGAGGTCCTTCGGCTCATGGCTGAAGGAAAGACCAACCAGGAAATCGCCCGGCAGCTTGTTGTTGCTCGTGGAACTATAAAGGCTCATGCGGCGAATATCTATCGCAAACTTGATGCTGCAAATCGGACTGAAGCCGTAGCTCGCGCCCGGCATTTGGGTATCCTTCCCTAAGATTCTTCCATTCCATTAATAACCCCTACAAATAACCCCTGATTAATCCCTTTGGCAGATGCGGGTTTATTCGTAGTGCGTTAAATTAGAAGCTGTAAGAAACGTTTGGAGCAAATTGAAAGAAATCAATCATGAAAAAAGTAACCGTATTCGTTGGCAGTGCCCACAAGCATAATACTCATAAGGCTGTTGTGCAGTTCATGCAGAATCTGCAGGCTCTTGGGGGTGTGGAATATGAAATTGTCACCATGAGCGATTACAAGCTCGGACTGTGCCGGGGCTGCCGGTTATGCTTTGAGAAAGGCTCTGAATTCTGTCCAATGAAGGACGATCGAGATGTGTTATTGGCCAAGATCGATGTCTCCGACGGAGTTGTTTTCGCCACTCCAAACTACACCTGGCATGTGTCAGGAATTATGAAGGCGTTCCTCGATCGGGTCGGTTTCATTTGTCACCGGCCGCGTTTCTTCGGTAAGACATTTACCAGTATTGTCACTCAGGGTTTCATGGGCGGCGGTAAGATCGTCGATTACTTCGATTTCCTCGCCAATACGCTGGGATTTAACCCGGTAAAAGGTGTTACCCTCACCACACTTGATCCGAGAACAGAGAAGGCTCAGAGGAAGATCGATAAACAACTGACAGATCTGAGCAAGCGTTTCCATGCGCGACTGGCTCAACCGCAATACCCTGTACCCTCCTTGATCATGTTGGCTGCATTTCGGGCTGGCCGAAGCTCGATGATCGAACTGCTCGATGATCGGAGTCTTGACTATAGATACTACGCGGAAAAAGGATGGCTCACATCAGATTATTACTATCCCGTTCAACTGGGATTGATCAGGAACGCCGCCGGCAGACTGTTCGATAAAATGACCCCGGCAATTCGTAACATAATTGGATAGGGAGGACTAATATGCCGGAATATTACGAGATAAAGATCAATGGTTATCTGGACCAACGCTGGACAGAATGGTTCGAAGGAATGACGCTGACATATCTGGAAGAGAATAGCACTTTTCTATCAGGTATGCTGCCTGACCAGGCTGCTTTGCATGGATTGCTTGAACGCATTCGCGATCTCAACCTGACCCTGGTCTCGGTAACCCGCGGAAATCCGCCAACCCGAGGTTCGGATAGGGAATAAGTTTGTATGTTTTCAACAACCGTCTAACCACTTCTGCATTTTCGCTCAAATTGTAAGGCAGTTCGTTGATAAAAAAAATCTCGAAAGAGAGCAAGTGGGTCTTTGTGACCCTGACCAAAAGGAGGTCAAAATGTCAAATGGAAAATGGTTACTCATTCGTGTGACCGATATGAAAACCGGTGAAAGTAAAGCTAATGTCAAAATTCCGGTAAGTGTTGCCAGCTTTGGAATGAAGATGGCTGCCAAGTACGCCCCCGATAGTATTGACGGCCTGGATTTTGACGAGATCATCGCAGCTGCAAAAAGTGGCGGCGAAGGCAAACTGGTGGATGTGGAAGACGAAGCGAAAGGCGATCACGTCGAAATATTCGTTCAATAGCACAACCTGATGGAGGATACCTCAGATCTGATAATCACCAGTATTAAGGGATTATTCGGGATAGTATGGGGGATGCCCCCGAGCAGTCTGGGTTCCACGTTGAGGGCGGCCGACACAATCACATAGCAGGTAAAAACGCCCTCAACTAGTCTGATTGAAAAAATGGAAGGAATACGAAATGGACAAAAAGACCTTGGTTACCTACGCAAGCCAATATGGAGCAACAAAGGAAATTGCTGAGAAAATGGGTGAAGTTCTTCGTGATGCAGGTTTGCAGGCTGATGTTTTCCCTGTGAACAGCGTGAAAGATCTTTCCCCGTATCAGGCGGTTATCCTTGGAAGCGGGGTATACATCGGTCAATGGAACAAGGAAGCAGACGCATTCCTAAAAAGTAATGAGAAAGCGCTGGGGGACCGGCAGGTCTGGTTGTTTTCCAGCGGACCAACGGGAGAAGGCGATCCGGTTGAATTATTAAACGGCTGGCATCTTCCGGCGAAATTGCTGCCGGTTGCCGATCGAATCCAGCCGCGGGATGTTGCCGTCTTTCACGGCTACATCAATCCGGATAAGGTACATCTTGTCCAAAAATGGGTGATCAAGAACCTTCTTAAGAAACCATTCGGCGACTATCGTGATTGGAATTCAATTGTTAACTGGACCGAACGGATCGCATCTGAGTTAATGGATACCAGATCCATTCAATAAGTGAATCATCGTCATTGCAGATAGGTCTGTGATGACGAACTAATTTTGGAGAAATCTAATGAACTACCGAAATCGAATTTATTACAGCCTCCTGGCTGGCGCAACCTTTCTAGCATTACTTACAACAGGTTGCGGTGCAACGAATAATCCATTCGTCACTAAAATCAAGACTGGACCATCACAGACTGTCGACATCACGGTTCCGATGCCTGAAGAGACTTCAACCGATGTCGAGTTGAACTTGAAGTTCCTCGCAGGTGATCTCAAACTGGTTCCCGGGGAAGGCGAAAACCTCGCGTCCGGTACAGCTACTTTCAATGCGGAAGAATTCGAACCCAAAGTCGAAACAGTTGGATCTTCCAATTCCGTGAGCCATGGCGGCCTGAAGATCAAAGGAATACCGTCCTTTCCAAAGGATCTTAAGAACGAATGGGATCTAAAGATTGCCAATGTTCCAATGAGCTTGAAAATTTGGGCAGGCGCCTATACAGGGCGATTTGAGTTGGGTGGATTATCGCTGGAGAAACTGACGATCGATGAAAGTGGGTCGGATATTATAGGATCATTTTCAAAACCAAACAATGTGGTTATGTCCGTGTTTGATTACTCCACCGGTGGTTCACAGATGGAATTGAAAGGTTTGGCGAACGCGAATTTTGAGCAAATGAACTTCTCATCGGGGGCGGGAACTTATACCTTAAGTTTTGACGGGAATTTGCAGCGTGACGCGAATGTGACGATCGATACAGGTGCCAGTACGGTAAATATCATCGTTCCAAAAGGTACCAATGCTAAAGTTACTTTCGTGGGCGGCCTTTCATCAGTTGTTCCAGACAGTTTGTGGGTGAAAAATGGTGATGTCTATACCCTTTCGGGAAACGGTCCAACCCTTAACATCGTTGTGAAGATGGGTGTTGGAACCTTAAACCTGAAGACGATGTAAGATATCCTATATAAACCGTCAGGTAGGTTATTCAGGCGGCTACAATAATTGCATCGAATAGATAACCTACCCCAAATTATACAAATCAGTTTTTTAATCATGTAATTGAAAGGAAAAACATCATGATGAATATTTTCAATAAGCAAAATGGAATGAGCATAGTTGGGCAGGGAGGGAAAATTATCCTTTTTATGTTGCCATCACTGGTAGCGGCTATTCTGGTCCATTTATATCTACCTAAAATTGCTGCACTACCCGCAAGTTTAAGCATTATCAAACCAGCAGGTTATGTCTTACTTGCACTGGGAGTAATTCTCTGGGGAGCAGCAGTTATCCAATTGATGACGGGCTTTTCTAAAGGCCAACTGGTTACATCCGGCGCCTATGGTGTTGTCCGCAATCCGATCTACTCCAGTGTGACATTTTTTATTCTTCCGGCCGTTGCCCTATTGACGTTGACCTGGGTATATTTTATTGCTTCGGTCTTTCTTTATATTGGTGTAATGATTTTCATTGGCACAGAAGAGACGCAATTGACAAAAGCATTTGGCAAAGAGTATGAAGATTATTTGACAAGAGTTGATCGGCTAATTCCGTTCATCAAACCAGGCAAAGAGAGAGGTTAATATGTCTGAAGCACCCACCATTCCGCCATTTGTGAATCACACAATGAAATTTGTCCTTCGCTCGCCAATGCATGGGATTGTCAGCAAGAGCGTTTTGTTGATCTCCTTCACTGGCTGTAAGAGTGGAAGAACATACACCACCCCGGTCAGCTACTCTCAAAACAAAGATCTGGTGACCATATTTACCCATGCAACCTGGTGGAAAAACCTTTGCAGCGGCAATCCTGTCAAATTGCTTATCCGTGGACATGAATTCCAGGGAATGGGTGAACCGGTCGCAGAGGATAAGCCAGCCATCGCTGCCGCGTTAACTGAACATCTCCGAAAAGTTCCGAGTGATGCAAAGTATTATGGTGTTTCCTTTGATGGTCAGGGGAACCCTAAGGCAGATGATTTAAAGAAAGCCGTCCAGACAGTGGTAATGATACGGGTGCGGTTGGACTGAATTGCATTTGATTTGTGGCAGTTGGCGTCAAGAGGATTCTATTCGTCACAGGATAAACCACCCTTTTGCTTGTTTCAGAATCTAGTACAATTGCAATCATTGGAGCAAGCCATATGAGATCAAATGCAATCTATCAAGTCATTTTTCTAATTATTACGGGTTTATTGCTGGTGAGCTGCGGGGTCGACAAGACACCGGAACCGACAGCAATTCCTACTGAAACGCCAGGATTTATCATTACCACTGCGACCCCGGTCACACCTACGGCGACACTTACAGAAACCCCAACCGAGACTCCGACCGAAACGCCGACCATCTCACCACCTACAGAGACTCCGACACTTACCCTTACACCTGATCCGAACGTGACCATCACTCCTACACAAGGGGCAAAACCCCAGGTGACCGCGAAGTCAGATACCAATTGCCGCAAATCGCCGGATAAAGACGGAAAGGTGTTGGGCTATTTTCTACGTGGGCATTACTTTGAAGTTCTTGGACGTGATAAATATGATGTCTGGGTGCTGATACCCAATCCTACCGTAGATGGTGATCCCAATTGCTGGGTCTGGACAGGAAATACGGATCTGGTTGGTGATCTGAAGACCGTGCCGGTTGTGACGGAAGATTAACGAAGGTCAGATCTCCCTATCCCGCCATTTTCTGGTTTGATCAGTTCACACTGCCCATTTGGAACTTCAGCCATAAGGGGAATTGGATTCATATATGCTATTCGCAAACAGCTTGCGATGGGTGGAATTCGATTATACAGAATGAATTCTCTGGCGAGATGGCTGATTGTACCAAATGTAAAACGCCCGACCAATAAAACCCAGATAAACCAGCATCCCTGCCATCGCCATGATTACCGCACCGACCTGCTGGTCCATCATCGGGGTGAAGCCGGGAAATAAGAGGGGAGCATTGGCATATTTTAGATAGATTACTCTCGGAGCGAAGACGAGTATCCCGCCCAGGATCGTACAGGGTACCGAGGCTAAAAACAGATACAGAATTTGTTTTGGGTAGGAGAGATGAGGAAGGGAAGTACTCGTACTCAAGATTGGCCACCAGAAAATAGTAGCGGTTGTCATAAAACTAAGGTGTTCCACAATATGTAGGGGTTCATTTTCTAGAGCTGCATCATAGATGGCAGGAAGATGCCATACCGAAAATACCAGGTTGTATAAGCTGAAGGCGATCAATGGGTTGGTTAAGAATCCGGCTATTTTTTTGATTGTAGTACTGTGCACAATATACTCGAACAACCAACCGGGAATGCCTGCCAGCAGCAGAGGCGGCACAACCATCGTCATTAATGTATGCTGAATCATGTGGGCAGAGAAAAGATAGTCATCGCTAAGAGCATCGAGAGGGGAAACGAGGACGATAAACAGAACTATGGATCCGAGGAGAAATTTAAAAATATTCCTAATATTGGCAGGCTGTGAGGCGGCGATCCGTTTTCGCAAGGGTCCGATTGCGTATAGATAGATAATAACCAAACAGAGGACACCGATTACGACACTTGGGTAGAAATTCCATTCCGATAAAGGCATGAGTATCTCTCAGCCTTTATTATAGGATTAAATTTGGATTTATCGTTTTGTCTGAAATGTGTTCGGCAGGTAACCCTTGTCAACACGCTTTATTAATGAATCTCGCACAATAAGTAGGTTAAATATATTTTCTGAGTTGTTATGTTCGAAAAGTATTATGCATCCAAAAGGCGCGGACCATACAGAAGAATGAGCGAGAAGATCAGAATACCTCCCATAAGGATGCCAAATAGGAATATATACCGGTAGATAGGTCGGTCTGTTTTCAAGTGCATGAAATACATGGCAACCAGGCCTGCCTTTGCCAGCGCAATAGGGAGTAGCACCAGTATGCGGGGAAGGGGGAGGTAAGTCACACCTACTTCCAATGCGGTTAAGGCAGTTAGCGCGCCAAAAATTCCGAAATAATTTGGGTGTTTTGATAACTGCGGGTGTTCAATATTCATTTCAACCTCTAAATAACCAATAAGATAAACTATATCTACATAATCATACACATATTTCGTACCAGGACATACATGATGTGAAATGATCCATTCAGATTCGGAAATGGATCCTATTAATGAGTTCGGACAAAGGAACAGGAAATGGATTACGATCTAGAAGAGATACACGATGGTAAAGATGAGGATCCATACCAGATCCACAAAATGCCAGTAAAGACCGACCAATTCAACTGATTCATGCTTTTGAAGGGTAATTCCGCCAGAAATTGATCGTGCCAAGACAATGCTTATCCAGATGACACCGGCAAGCACATGGGCACCGTGAAAACCAGTGAGAGTGAAGAAGGAGGCGCCGAACAGGTTGACACTGAGCGAAAGTCCTTCATGAGCGAGGGAAGTGAACTCGTACACTTGTCCGCCGAGGAAAGCCAAACCCAATAGGATAGTCGCTGCAAGATAGCGCTGCATCCGGCGGGCAGAGTCTGCCCGGATGGCAGCTAAAGCCAGGACCATGGTCAGGCTGGAGCAGATCAAAATAAAAGTATTGACGGCGGTTAAAGGAATATCCAGGACCTCGTTGGGTAATGGTCCTGCAATGCTGCGTCCACGAAGGACCACGTAGGTTACGATTAAAGCGGAGAAAAACACGACTTCTGATCCAATCAGAATCCAGATACCCAGTTTCTGATTGTCAATTCCCAACGATGATTCGGGTTCTGAATCGTGTGTTGTTGTGTTTAGATCGGCCATGATATCCTGCCTCTTTCTCCCAATCCCATACGCAGACTCACAATGGAGTCCTACCGTGGTTCTCTGACCCATCCGATAATTCCGTAGAAAAGGATGGCAATTCCCAACCCGGAGACCAGGTAAGTATAAATTAATCCATAGCATGCCACCATTAACCCGAGACCAATAATGATCGGGTAAAAGGATCCTGCTGGCAGGTGAATGGAGACATGTGCCGGATCTGTATCAGGTGTAAGCTCCATCCCTTTCAATTCGTCCCGGAAATACTTATAATCCCACAATGGTCTGCGGGTGTATACAACTGGAATGGTTGCGAAGTTGTACTCTGGCGCGGGGGAAGTCGTTGTCCATTCCAGGGTTTGGGCATCCCATGGATCATTTCCGGCTGGTTTTCCCTTCCGGAGGGAATGGAAAATATTGATAATAAAAATCCAGATCGATATGGATAGTACGAACCCACCGATTGTGGCCAGCATATTAAGCGTATCCCAGCCCTGGTTCCCGGCATAGGTGAATACCCGACGTGGCATCCCCAAGATCCCCAGGATATGCATCGGGAAAAATGTCAAGTTGAATCCGGCAAACATGGTCCAAAAATTCCAGGCGCCCAATTTTTCACTCAACAGACGTCCAAATACCTTTGGGAACCAGTAATAGATGCCGGCGAAGATGGCCAGCATTGTTCCACCAAATAGGACGTAATGAAAATGACCGACCACATAATACGTGTCTTGAACCTGCAGATCAATGGGGACGATGGCTAGCGACACGCCGCTCAATCCGCCAATGATGAACATGGCAATAAAACCGGTCGTAAATAATAGCGGAGTTTTGAAGTTTAGTTTCCCGCCCCACATGGTGGCGATCCAGTTGAAGATCTTGATCAGGGTGGGGATCGCGATGATCATGCTGTCGAATGCGAAGACAGCGTCAGCAATAGGACTTAGTCCCACTGCGAACATGTGGTGTGCCCAGACTGTAAAACCCAAGAAACCGATGGTAATACCCGAGAATACAATTGCACCATATCCAAAAATTGGCTTACGTGAGAATACCGGGACGACTTCTGAGATGATCCCGAATGCTGGAAGGATGAGAATATACACTTCAGGGTGACCGAAGAACCAGAACAGATGTTGCCAGAGCAACGGATCGCCTCCCTGGGTGGCGGTGAAAAAGGGAGCATTGAAATTCCGTTGGAAATAGAGAAGAATGGCGTCCACCGTCAAGCTTGGCATGGCAAAAATGATCAGAAATGAAGTGACGAGCATCTGCCAGACGTAAAGGGGCATCTTAAACAGGCTCATCCCTGGAGCCCGTAAGTTTAAGATCGTTACGATGAAATTGATGGACCCAATAGTTGACCCGAGGCCGGTCATAAAAATTCCCAACACCCAAAAGTCTATCCCATGGGATGGTGAAAATTCCTTTGATGTCAACGGGGCATAAGCGAACCAGCCCGCATCAGCAGCGCCACCCAGAAAGAAAGAGCTATACATGATGAGCCCACCAAACAAGAAAAACCAATAGCTCAAACCATTCAATCGGGGGAAAGCCATATCACGCGCGCCGATCATGATTGGGACGAAATAATTCGCCAGTCCAGCCAGCAGAGGCATGGCGAGCAGAAAGATCATGGTAGTACCGTGCATGGTAAATATCTGGTTATAGGCTTCCGGGGTGAGGAAGGTGTTATTGGGTACGCTCAATTGGATGCGGATCAGCATAGCTTCTACGCCCCCAACCAGGAAGAAGATCAAGGCTGTGATGATGTATAGAAGACCTATGTCTTTATGGTTGGTAACCATAAGCCATCGAAAGATTGGATGGTTCTTCATTTTCGGACCTGGCTTAGTGTCAGCAATTGATTGCATGATCCCTCCCGGAAATTGACGTACCGAATAATCGGTAAATTGTTATCATCGACAAATTTATTTCAGGCTTCCAAGAAACGTTACCAAAAGATTTCTTTCGGTGTCCGATATATCAGGTTTCGGCATTTTAACCCCCGGCTTCACCTTCTCAGGATCTTCCAGCCATTTGTACAGGTTTTCAGGGGTGTTGGTCAATACCGCGCCTGCCAGATCCTGACGACTTCCCAGGTGAGTCAGGTTCGGTCCCACCAAACCTTCTGCTTCGGTCCCACTTATCGTATGGCACGCGCTGCATGTTCCATTTAAGAACACATTTTCGCCATCGGCAGCTTCCCCGGTAAGATTGGGAATTGGAGCTTGCTGCTGGCGAACCCAGGTAGCGTACTCATCTGGTGTCTCAACGACCAAATCCAAACGCATGTGAGCATGCTCTGTGCCGCAATACTCTGAACATTCTCCAACATAGCGGCCAGTGTGGGTAGGTTGGAACCAGGTTTGGTTGAGATGCCCGGGTATTACATCGATCTTTCCTCCCATTTGCGGGACCCAAAAACTATGGATGACATCGGCTGAATCCACGGTAATAAAAACCAATGAATCGACCGGAACGTGCAGCTCCTGTGCGGTTGTAATATCCAGGTCGGGATATTGAAATTCCCACCACCATTGGTGACCTATGACGTTGATGTTGACAACCTGAGTATCAGGTGGGACTTGAGAAGGGCGATTTTTGATTGCCCACAACGTGGAAACTGTAAAAACAAAAATGATCAAGAGAAGGACAGCAGGTATGATCGTCCAGACTACTTCGAGGAGCCGATTCCCTTCAATCTGCCTGGGGAGGGTTGCTTTGTTTAATTGGGTACCATCTTTATGCCTAAATCGGAAGAGGGTATAGAGTAGAAGCGCCTCGACCACAACAAAACCCAGACCGGCAACTCCTGAGAATCCCCACATGAGGTCGGTGATCGCTTTGGCGCTGGTGGAGGCAGGCGCAATAATGGAGGGCGATCGGGAGCATCCGGTTAGGAGGAAAAGTAGAAGAATGGCGGTGAGCTTTTCAAAACCTCGGTTCGTTTGCATGCATATCCTTTCGCACTTATTGTACGATTTTCTATACTCATTAACCGATGCTTTGTTGATAGATGTAATTGTATCCCACTCAATGCTTGCGGTATTTGATGGCGATCCGAAATGGAAGACAATCTCAATTTGCCTTTAACTAGATACTGGCAGCTTGGTTCTATCCACGAACTTATCAAAATAGTGTTATTCTATTCGCCCTACATTTAAATAACGGCGTTGTTAACATTACATACAATTCTACTCAATATTCGAAACATACGGTTCACTCACTCGGATCAATATTGTATCGGGTCCCTCAGGGGATAAAAAATTCCTTTTAATCCAGATTATTTTTCCCGTCCAATTTGCCTGACATTTCGATCGATTCAGAGAAATAGGTTTAAACGGTTTATTTCTAATTACAAGACATCTTGTATAAACACTGTCCAACGTAAAATGATTGAAATATTCCTTTATGTGGGTATCATTTAGATGAAACGAATAGCGAAAAATACTTGCGTTTCAACTATTTACTTTGGGGGAAGAAAAGTAAAACATTTTAATATTCATTGCGCAATCTTCGAATGCTTGAAAGGAGGTGGGATTATTTCGAAAATTGTATCTATGGTTAAACCAAACTCAAAATTATCTACTCAAGGAGATTAGAGATGTCTAGAAGATTATTAAGTACGTTAGGGGTTGTTGCTGTTCTGGTAATGATTCTTTCCGCTTGTGCGCCGGCTGTCACTCCTGTAGCACCAGCCGCTCCAGCGGCCCCTGCGGCTCCGGCAGCACCCGCTGCACCTGCGGCTCCGGCAGCACCCGCTGCACCCGCTGCACCTGCAGCACCAGCCGCGCCGGCCGGAGGCGGAGAAGTCTATTACCTGAATTTCAAACCAGAAGTTTCCGAAATCTATGCCAAGATCGCTGATGCCTATAAAGCAGAAACCGGAGTTACCCTCAAAGTCGTAACTGCCGCATCAGGGACCTATGAGCAGACGCTGAAATCAGAGATTGCCAAAGCCGATGCACCCGTTCTGTTCCAGATCAATGGTCCTGTCGGTTACGCAGCCTGGAAGGATTACACTGCGGATTTGAAGGACACTGACCTGTATAAACACCTCACCGATAAGACCATGGCAGTCACCGATGGCAGCGGTGTATATGGCATTCCTTACGTAGTGGAAGGGTACGGGATCATCTACAACAATGCCATCATGACCAAGTATTTCGCCACTGCAGGTGCGAAAGCCAAATCCATGGACGAGGTCAATAATTTCGCGATGCTGAAAGCTGTTGTGGAAGACATGACCGCCAAGAAAGCCGAATTAGGGATCAAGGGTGTGTTTTCTTCGACCTCCCTTAAACCAGGCGAAGACTGGCGCTGGCAGACCCATCTTGCCAATGTTCCGGTCTTTTATGAATGGCGTGATAACAAGGTGAGTTTGGCAAGTGATGCGACCAAGGAACTCAAATTCCAGTATTCGGATAATTTCAAGAATATCTTTGATTTATATATCAACAATTCCGTTACAGGATCCAAGTTGCTTGGCAGCAAGAGCGTGGATGATTCCATGGCAGAGTTCGCCCTGGGTCAATCTGCAATGGTACAGAACGGCAACTGGGCATGGGGTCAGATCTCAGGTGTTGATGGAAACACCGTCAAAGCTGAAGATGTAAAATTCCTACCGATCTACACAGGAATGCCGGGTGAAGAAAAACAATCCATTTGTGTAGGCACTGAAAACTTCTTTGCCATCAATAAACAGGCTTCACCTGAGAAGCAGAAACTTGCTGCTGATTTCATCTATTGGTTATATAGCAGCAAAACCGGAAAAGCATTTGTCACCAACGATCTGAAGTTCATTGCCCCGTTTGACACTTTCGCCGAAAATGAAAAACCAACCGATCCATTGGCAAAAGAGATCCTTCGGTATACAAGCAATACTGATCTCTACAATGTAGCGTGGAATTTTGTCAAGTTCCCGAACCAGACCTTTAAGAACAATTTTGGTGCGGCGTTGCTGCAATATGCCCAGGGTTCCATGCAATGGGATGCAGTAAAACAATTGGTTGTTGACCAGTGGAAGATCGAAAGCGCAAGATAAGCCTTTGACATAGTTGATCAGTTCACCCCGCACTGCTACTAGTGCGGGGTGATATAAATTTCACAGCGCAGACAATTTTGCAGAGCAGGAGAATTACTGTGCAAAAAATGCCCAAAAAGTATTATGCGTTTTTTACCCTGCCTACGATCATCGCTTTCCTGATAGCGTTTTTGATACCTTTTATTCTAGGTATTTATCTATCATTTACTCAATTTACTACCGTGACCAATTCCCAATGGATAGGTTTGGGCAATTATATTCGCGCTTTTGCCGATGATAGAGATTTTCTGAATGCCATGATTTTTACCGCAAAGTTTTCTGTAGTTTCTATCATTCTAATTAATGTGATTGCGTTTTTCCTTGCTCTTCTTCTTACCCGCAAGATAAAAGGAACCAATGTCTTTCGGACCGTCTTCTTTATGCCAAATCTCATTGGTGGCATCGTCCTTGGATATATTTGGCAGTTGCTGATCAATGGTGTCCTCATCAATTTTGGTGTTGATATTACCTATAGTGCGAATTATGGTTTTTGGGGTTTGGTCGTTCTGATGAATTGGCAGATGGTTGGCTACATGATGATCATTTATATTGCCGGTATTCAGAACATCCCCACCGAAATAATCGAAGCAGCCACAATCGATGGCGCGAATGGCTGGCAAACCTTAAAAAGCATCATCATCCCGATGGTTATGCCAGCGGTCACCATCTGTACCTTCCTGACGGTGACCAATTCATTCAAACTTTTTGATCAGAACCTGGCACTGACGGCGGGAGCTCCGGGCAGGGCATCTGCCATGCTGGCGCTCGATATTTTCAACACATATTATGGACGCAATGGATATGAAGGGGTTGGTCAGGCTAAAGCCGTCATGTTCTTCATCATTGTGGGCGTCATTGTAGGTCTGCAGTTGTTCATCACCAGGAAGAAGGAGGTAGAAAACTGATGAATACAAAGAATCGCATTCAGGATAGCGGCATTTTTATATTTTTATGCATCCTGGCTATCTTATTCCTGACTCCCATCCTTTTAGTCCTGATGAATTCATTCAAGGGCAGGTTTTTTATTTCTGACACGCCCTTTGCCCTACCCGATGCCCAGACGTTTGCCGGTGTAAAAAATTATGTTAGCGGTCTGGCAAAAACCGGGTTTATCCCGGCATTTGGCTACTCACTGTTTATTACCGTTTTCTCTGTTGGTGCCATCGTCCTTTTTACCTCCATGACTGCCTGGTGTATAACCCGGATAAAATCAAAACTCAGTACGATTATCTATTTTCTGCTGGTATTTTCCATGATCGTACCCTTCCAGATGGTCATGTTCACCATGTCAAAAATGGCGAATATTTTACGCCTGGATAACCCTATCGGTATTATTGTGATCTACCTTGGATTTGGGGCAGGTTTATCGGTTTTTATTTTTAGCGGATTTATTAAAAGTGTTCCCTATGAGATTGAAGAGGCGGCAACCATAGACGGCTGTAATCCGATCCAGACCTTTTTCCTGATCGTATTACCAATCCTCAAACCAGTTGTCATCACGGTTGCAATTCTAAACACCATGTGGGTTTGGAATGATTACCTTCTTCCCTACCTTGTGATCGGCAGCAACTATAGAACGATCCCGATTGCCGTTCAATACTTGCAGGGTGGATACGGCAGCAAAGATATGGGTGCCAGTATGGCCATGCTGGTCCTGGCGATTATTCCGATTGTGATCTTCTATCTCACAACCCAGAAGTATATTATTAAAGGTGTGGCATCCGGTGCGGTGAAGGGATGATCTGCACTGTTCAATTATCTTGATAAAACAGATAAATAGTTAAAGCACAAAATAGGCTGCCCGATACGATTTACCAGGCAGCCAATTTTTATTTTTAACAACTCATTATTACATACAACGGATTATGGTTCATGTCTTGAAATACCGAAAAATATCCAATAGATTATCCGGTGATTCGGTTTTACTGATCCATATCCTTTTCGAAAAAGCCCCGCCAGCCAGGGGTGTTCTGTTTATGGGGGAGGTTACCAGGAAAACCACCTTGCCAACATTAGCCTCTAAATCTTTTTCAATGGTGATAAAACTTACGCCCGGTAAATCCATATCCAGGATCACCAGATCGGGATGAATAGCGAGCACCAGGTTTGTCAGTTCATTAAATGTATCGACGACCCCTGCGACAACCCAGCCGACTTGTTCCTGAGCAAGGACTTTGATGGCATACCTCAACTTGGGATCTTCTTCCGCAATAAGAACTTTCATTCGACTCCAAAGGTCAACTCAGAAACATCCGGGTTTCTTTGCTTTTATTCCAATTTGTTTACCGACACTCTCTACCTACACCTATATAATGCCCATATCCAGTCATCTTTTCATCCGTCTGCCGGTGCATTCTTATATCCTACAATTGAACAATGAATTAAATAAAAGGACCTGGTACCGTTCCAAATACCAGGTCCGTCTCCAAAGAGGAGATAATGCCAAAAATCATTCTATAAGTAGTTTACCTGGTGCCATCGCATCTGAAATCAGCTAGCTGAATTATCTTTAGATTGGACATCTGACTTATCTCCCGGATAATCAGCCTTACAATCCATGACCAGATCCGCGCATGCGTGGATCAAGGATATCCCGCAGAATATCACCGACCAGGTTCCAGGCTAAGACGAATAAGATGATGGCCAGGCCAGGATACAATACAATATGCCAGTAATCTGCCAGTGAAGGTATCCAATTTCTTGCAAAGCTGATCATCTGACCCCAATCTGCGTAGCCACGTTGGGCTCCAAGTCCTAAAAAGCTTAATGCGGCAAAGGTCAACACATAAGAGCCAATATCCATCGATGCCATTACGATAACGGGAAAAACCGCATTTGGTAACATGTGCCGGAATAAGATCCGCATATCCCGGCAGCCGCTAACCCGGGCGGATGTGATGTAATCATTCTCTTTTTCCGAAAGAATATTGCCCCTGACCACGCGTGCGATGGTCATCCAGCCGAATACAATGATCGCCAACATACCGGTCAATATTTGAATCTCGATTGGATCGATCTCTTTTAACGGATTCGATCCAAATGTGAAGAAAGCCAATATCTTCGCGACGACCATAAGCGGTGTGGCTTCACCCCGGCCGTACATCGTTTGAAGAACAGCTGTGAGAGTGATGGCTGCCAATAAAAAAGGGAATGCCTGGAAGAATTCTGTGATCCTCATCAACAAGTTATCCACCCAGCCCCCATAGAAACCGGCAATACCACCAATGATGACTCCCAATAGCGTGGCAGCCACCGTGATAACAAGACCAATCCTGAAGGCAGTTCTCGTTCCCCAGACGATCCCATAAAAGATATCGTATTGCCCTTCCGTCGTCCCTAGTAAATGGGTTGTACTTGGAAGTTGGGGTTCGTTCTGGAAACCGTCACGTGGAATCATGTACGGGTCACGTGCATTCTCTCTGATCGGAGCGATAGCGGGTGCAAATATTGCGACGAGCATAAAAACAACGAGGAGTACCATCCCGAAAAGTGAGGTGGGATTTTTTACCAACTTGAGAAATACGCTCATTCGAAGCCCTCCACTCACATCGATTACTGGTACCGTATGCGAGGATCAATAATACCGTAGAGAATATCCACGACTAAATTTCCTAAAACAAGGATAAAACAACTAAACATGGTCACCCCCAGGACAGATACCACATCCAATGACAAGGCGGATACTGCGAGAAAAGAGCCCATTCCGGGAAAATTGAATATCGTTTCCGTGATGACCACACCATTCAGCAAACCGATGATCATCAGCGCGCCTACAGTAACCACCGGAATAAGCGCATTGGGTACCGCATGTTTTTTGACTATCCGATCTTCCCGAAGACCTTTTGCCCGGGCAGTGGTGATGTAATCTTTGCGAAGTACATCCAACATGGACGATCGAGTCAAACGCATCAAATACGCCCAATTCAGATATGCCAGGGTGAGTATCGGTAGAACCAGGTGCCGAAAAGAATCCAGGAAAATGTCCAACCGTAAGTTCAAAATGGCATCAATGGTATGCATGTGTGTATATTGGATGAACCCTGGATTCTGGATAACCTGCATCGCCCAATCGGATAATCTTCCAGGTGGAAACCAACCTAACCGGGCGTAAAAGACCAAAAGAACCAATAATCCAAAGACAAAAGTTGGAATGGACCAGCCGATAATACTAAAGACCCGAAGTGATTGATCCAACCAGTTATTATGATTCACGGCGGCAGTAATGCCGAACCAGACCCCGATGACCACCATGGGTATGGAAGCCCAGAGTGCCAATTCGGCAGTGGCAGGAAGTCTGCGCCCGATCACATCCACTACCCAACTCTTCCCGGTCTTCGACCAGCCCAGATTTCCCCGTAGTATTCCCCCGTCCAGCTTCCCCGAGTCGCTATCCACTCGTCCAACCAGCCAACGCCAGTATTGGACAGGTACCGGGTCGTCAAGACCATATTTCACGACCAATTTCTCAACGGCTCCCTGCTGTCTCGGGATATCAGAAACGTACAAGGCCGCCCTTTCATAGGGTGTCAATAATGAAAGCATGCCAAAAATAAACATGGTCACAAAAATGAGTACCAGCGGTAACACCAACAATCTTCTAACAACGTAATTGAACATAAGCGACAAACCTTCTCATCAAATTGTTGCAGGGAAAGGGTAGCTTTCCCTGCAACATATGTATTACTGATCCCACCCAGTTACTACGGCGCCACTTTGCTTAGAGAGTAGATCCAACCATATTCAGGATTACCATAGGCTGGATTATAGTAAAACCCGTGAATCCAGTTCTGGAAGTAGATCCCGTCCAACTGCTGGTACATCCAAACATTGATCGCCTGATCGGTAGTCAGAGTCTGTAGTTTTTCATATATCGGTCTGCGGACTTCGGGATCGATAGAAGATGTGCCTTGGGCAATGAGTGAGTCGATCTGGGATGCCAGGGCTTCTGGTAAGCGTATCACCCGACCAAATGCACCTTGTGAGTGCAGGAAAGGTTGAACCCAGTTATGTGGATCGTGAAAGTCTTCTACCCATCCCTGGGCAACGACTGGTAATCTACCCTGCCGGCGTGATTCCATTTGAACAGCAAACGGTAGGGCAACCACTTGGACTGTGAATTTCGGATTAACCTGTTCGATACCGGATTTCATGATCTCCAATGACATGCGCCGGGTATCATTCCCACTGTTGTAAGTCATCTGCATATAGAATCCCTTAGACCAGACATCGTCCGTATCTTCCCCTGCTGGAATTCCATCTTTGTCGAGATCGGCTAATTTGAATTCTTCTTCACACTTCTTAAGATCAAAAGAATATGGAGGAGCTTTGCCATCTATGTAACCGATTGCGCCTTGTACGATAGGTCCTTGAGCTTGAACACCCTCGCCAGAGAGTGCATCCTTCACCATTGCATCGTAATCGAAGCAATAATTAAAGGCTTTCCGTACGTGAATATCCGAGAAGAAATCGGGCGGAGCGCCACTTCCATCTAATAGGCCACTTCCGAGGTATGGATTACCACCTTCCACATTGATATTCCAGTTGAGCTGAATGGGTGTTTCGGCAGGTTGTGGAATTAATCGAAAGCCACGCACCCAACCTTTTGGATTTATTTCTTTACAAGAAGCTTCATCATTTCCGCAATCATACCGAAGCTGAGGATTCAATTGGGGACGATAGACGGGTGGGGCGTAGATATAATCTGCATCTCCTGCCTGGAACATAGATAGCCGGGTTCCCCATTCGTCGATATTTTTGATGACTACACGTTTGATCGAAGCAACTCCGGATGGACCGCCTTCCCACATGGGTTCGGTTCGCCAGTACTCAGGGAATGCCACAAGAACGGTTTCTTCGCCGGGAGTCCAGTGGTCCAGCATATATGGACCAGTTCCATTCGCCTGGTTAAAGAGTTTTGTATCCTGAGCTGCTGGATCAGCGAATTTTGTCCATGTAGCACAATCTCCATCCCAATCACCAATTTCAGTCATCCATTCCTGGTCCAGTGTTGCACCCATGAAGTTCTGGGAAAGTAAGGAGAATAACCACGGGACCGGCTGGTTGAAAGTATACGTTACGGTTCCTTTTGCATCGTCTGCAACCACTTTGGATTTGATAGCCTCGCAGACTTTGACCAATTCTTCAGGTTTGAGCTCGTCATATGTTTCTTTGCCGGAAAAGGCTGCGGCGAAATCTTTTATAGATGCGAGAGCAAGGTCTGATCCGAAGTAGGCTTCGTATGTGATCCCGTTGTATCCATCCAGACGACCCTGAAGCATGGTCCTGGCTGCAGTGTAAGCTACATCATGGGGCTCCAACGTCCCGCCTTTGTGGAATTTCACCCCTTTCCGGATGTTGAACACAAATTGGGTTCCGTCTGAATTCTGTGTCCAATCGGTGGCCAGAGCAGGAATATATTTATCAATGCGTTCTCGATCAAAAAAGAGCAGACCCTCATAAATGTTCAATGCAACCGTCGAAGAGGCGGTGTCATACATATAGGCGGGGTCCAGGGTTTCCTGCTCACCTGCACCAGTAATAAGGGTCAAGGTGTCCGGATTCTTAAATTCTGGCGATGCATTTATCGCCACACCCGGTGTCTCAGCAGCCCCAGGTACAGCTGTGTTGTTCAACGTAGTACCGCCAGCGCCCGGTAAACAGGACGACAAAGACATACTGGCAATCACTAAGATTGAACAGACTATCAACATTTTCCTAAGCATATTCTTCTCCTTTTTTCTGATTGATTTTCAACACATGGAATTCCCAACAAAGGACTGATTCGCCCACAACGAATAGATTCAACCTTTTGCTGGCGTCATAATCAGGTTAAACAAAAAATTCCCCTGGAGCATCGTACTTCAGGGGAATGTTGGGACTGGTCAGATGTACAGACTGGTATTTACCTCACCAATTTGTTTCGGAGCGCTAAAGTAATAGCTTCTCCTCGGTTGGTCACGCCCAGCTTCATTAATATGTTACTTACATGCGCCCTTGCGGTGGAACGGCTAATTGTCAATCGTTGGGCGATTTCCGGATTATTCAAGCCATCCACAAGCAGGTTTAGGACCTCTTTTTCTCGTCCAGTTAGATCGTCCCCGGGTGAGGGAAATTGATCACGAATAAGTGCCTGGGCTACTTCCGGCGCCATGGTGGGCTTGCCATTGTAGCCTTTTCGGATAGCATCGATCAGCTCTTCTCCGGTCACATTCTTCAGAAGATAGCTGATCGCGCCTTCAATAATAATCTGGTGGACCAGGTCTTTTTCCTGATAACTGGTCAGGGCGATAACCTGAATGGAAGGATTCTTTTTCCTGATCTGACGGGTTGCTTCGATACCATCCATTTTGGGCATCATGATATCCATTAAGACAATATCCGGTTGAACCTGTTCGCATATTGCGATAGCCTCCTCTCCATTGGAAGCCTCACCCACTAATTGGATGTCAGGAGTGATGCTTAGATAAGAAGCCAATCCACGGCGCACCATGTCATGATCATCTGTGATAACCACCCGAATTTTCTTTTCAGTCATCGTTCTGAATCTCCTCTCCCACCCAATGAATTCGCACTATTGTGCCACAATCAATTTTGCTTTCAATGTTCAGTTGAGCGCCAATGGAATCAGCTCTTTCACGAATATTATATAACCCAAAGTGATCTGGTGAGATGGTTTTTTCTTCGAAACCACATCCATTATCTTCCACTTCCATGGTGATTTCGGATTGGGCAGGATCCTGAATATTGATTGATAACATTCGAATACATTTACAACGAATCCAAACTTTAGATGCATGTGCATGTTTGACGATATTTGTCAGCGCTTCCTGAGCAATTCGATAGAGGGTTGTATTTACCTCACTGCTGAGATGCAGATCTGGATCAACGTCCAGTTTTATCTCCAATCCAGTCCGTCCGATTACTGCCTCAGCCAATTGTCTTAATAGATCTGGCAATTTTGCGTCAGCCATAGCCGATGGACGCAATTCCATCAATAGGGATCTCATTTCCGCAAGAGCCCCCCTGGTCAATTGCCGCATTTCCTGTATCAGCTTCTTCCCCTCCTGGGGATTGTTTTCCCAAACACTTGGGAAAGCTTCCGCGAGCAAGCTTGCTGAGAATAAAGTTTGGGTAACAGCGTCATGCAGATCTCTGGCTAGACGGTTTCTCTCATTCAGCATGGCAAAGTCAGCTGCTTTTTGACGCAGCCTGGCATTACCCAATGCCAATGCGATTTGATCTGAAAAAGTGGTGAACATATCCATATCTTCCTCAGACCAACTTTTGGGTGATTTCATTAAGACCAATAAAACCGCTTCAACTTTTTCATCAAGGAAGACAGGATATGCCAGACCACCTTTGAAATGTCCGGTTAAACTCTTTTCTGGCAGGTTGGAAAAATATACTTCGAGGTTTATTGAATGGAAAGCACCTTCCATGTTTAGCAAGGAGTATATATCACGAATATCCTGGCTGTTTATCTCATCGATTTGGGCGCCAGACGATGATTTGATCAGAAAATCTTCACTGGAGGCAAGCCCATTACTCGATTTTGTAATGAAAACCGAATCAGCATTCGCCAGATTTCGTATCTGACAGGCAATGAATTCAAGCGAATCTTCAATGGATTTGTTGGAATTTATATGGATCAGAATATCTCTTAACCCTTCAGCAACCTGTCTGCGTTGGTCGATCTCTTTCGTACGGATCTGTACCAATTCGGTCAATTCTTTGTTTCTTTTTTGGATTGATCTGGTTCGAAGTAGAATTCCCACCGGTATCAGTCCAAAGATAACCATACCGAGGATGACCGTAAACCATTGGTTCTCCCATACGGGAGGTACAACAGTGATCTCCAGAGCGATCCGTTCTGGATTCCAATCGCCATGATTGTTTGAGCTGCGTATATTAAGTGTATAGTCGCCACCGGGTAGATTGGTATACCTACCTGATCCCATCTTCTGGGTGGTTATCCATTCCTTTTCAAAAGGCACCAATTGATAGGCATAACCCTGATTTCCGTTTTTAGAAGAGGATTGGTTTTGAAAAGTGAATTCGAAGTAATTCTTTGGCCAAACCAGGGTGACAGACTTGATCATTTCAACTGGTATACCATCCTCAAGTGGCTGGCCACCCTGGGTCAATGATGTCAGCATGATATCAGGTATGTACGATGTAGCTGGTACCTCATTTGGATGGATATAAGAAATTCCGTTTATCCCCCCAAAATAGATATACCCATTTTCAGCTCTTGTTCCACTTCCTTGAATGAACTCATTACCTGTCAAGCCATCCGCCTGGTTAAAATTGGTGAAGTTTTCGGTTGTTGTGTCAAACCGGCTGATTCCTCTATTTGTGCTTATCCACAGTTTGCCGTCACCATCTTCTTCAATTGAATTAATAAAATCATTTGGTAATCCATCTTTTTCTCTATATGCCGTGAATAATCCGGTCGTCTCATCAAATCGGTTTAATCCTGCCCCGGTTCCAACCCATAGAATTCCGCGGCTATCGCGGAAAATGCTTAATATTCGATAATCACTCAGGCTACCCCTTTTTCTTGAAGAGGGCAAATATGTCACCAGAATATTGTTCTTTGTATCAAAGCGAGATAATCCCCGATCTGTACCAACCCAAAGAATTAGATGATGATTCCGCGAGCAACGACCAGACAGTATTGCTGGTCAATGAATTTTGAACACCCTCCACATACTTTACATTTTGGGTTTCTCCTGTTTCAGGATTGAATTTATATAATCCTGAGTTCTCTGTTCCAAGCCAAAGGAATCCTTTTTCATCTTCACGAATTACGAGAACCGGTATTGCTTTCATCGGAACAATCCGATTTGAATCCAGGCTGTCGGTTTCGGTAAATTTCTGGAGTGGAAAACGCGTACATGTTCCATTGAGGTAATTAAGTCGATTGAGACCTTTGTTTGTCCCCACCCATAAGTTCCCCATATTATCCAGATAGAGCGACCGGATATGATCATCATCCAGCGAGTTTTCATCCTGGGGGTCATGACGGAAATATTGCATGGATCCGGTTGTCAGATTTAATTTATTCAGTCCTCCCCCATCGGTTCCAATCCACAAGTCACCATTCTGGCTTGTGGTCATTGCCCATACCTTGGGATCACTGATGCTATTCGCTTTCCAGGGGGAGAATACTAAATTCTTAAATTGGTTTCGCATCGGGTCGATCTGATCAATGAATCCGGAGTTTGTTCCCAACCAGATAATGCCTGACCTATCCTCAAGGATACTCAATATCCAATTATCGCTGAGTGTTGTTGGGTCTCTTGGATCAGCCGTCAATTGTTCGATCTTTGTTAAGTCAGGCGAGACCCTAACGAGGCCGAAATCCTTCGTGCCAACCCATATCGTCCCATTCTTGCTTTTGTGAATTGACAAGACAGGAATCCGCTCCGTAAATGATGTAAGACCGCTGACAAAGATTTCTTTTACTTGCTTTGTGATTGTATTGAATTGGAATAAACCTGCATCAGTGCCGATCCAAATATAGGGATCATCCATCAGGAGAGCGTTGATTGCCGATCTTGATATGACGAATGGGATATGGTCATCGAATCTGAAGTTAGAGAACATCTCATGGATGGGATCAAAGGAATCCAATCCATAGGAAGTACCAACCCAAATAATTCCATCTGAACCGATCGCCAGCGAGAGAACCTGATTGCTGCTGATACCTGAATTGGTTGAATTGTTTTTCTGGAATCGTTTAAATTTACCCGTGGATGGATTGTACAGGTCAAGCCCGCCACCATTTGTTCCAATCCATGCAACCCCATTCGCAGTTATCGCGATGGATTCGATGTAATCGCTCGAGATGGTTTGTGGGTCATCCGATTCGGATCGATAATTGGTGAATTTACCGGTCTCACGGGAATACAGGTTTACTCCACCCCCTCTAGTACCGATCCACAAAGTGCCATCTGGCGCTTCGGCTAAAGCAGTCACGCTACTATGCGTAAGACTGTTTGGATCATCCGGATCATTCTTAAATATTGTAAAATTTTGACCATCATATTTGTTCAATCCATCTTCAGTTCCAATCCAGATATAACCAAATTTATCCTGCAACATACAGTCGATAACACTTTGGGATAAGCCATCTTCTCCTGTCAGATGGGAAAACTGTATCGACGATACAGGATAATCAATCGGAAGCGTATTTGGCAGATTCTCTGATGGTGGGGCTGATGGAATCGTTGTTATGTTCGTGGCAAAAGGACGTGCCGGATTGCATGCTGCCATCATAAGGCAGATGACCAAACTCGCGAGAACATGTTTGAATGACATTTGAAAATCAGGGTACTTTCTGATGAAAGACATAACTATATAATTTTATAAGACATCTATCCAATGGGCTATTAGCCATCTGTCCAATTTTAGCGAGACTAATATTGGACGTGGAATCAAGCCAGATTGGATTCACGCGAAAGCTGCGGCTGGTCCTTCATCTTTTAGCGCATCCCGATTAGTACTAATAGGATGTTCTTGTTGCATGATTTTAGTGAAAGAGATAGATCTCACATTATCTACTCACACATTAATATACCCTTGCCATCTAAATGACAGTATGACCTTTTATCTGCACAAAAAAAATCTCAACACCAGGGGAAGGTGTGTTTCCATTACTGTCATCAAATAGAAAGCCTCTGGCAGGATTCACTCCTGCCAGAGGCTTATTTAATCAATGAGATTTAATTGTCTATCGAACAAATGCTTTCCGGCCGGCATAGATCGCCGCATCGCCCAATTCTTCCTCGATACGCATCAATTGGTTGTATTTTTCCACACGCTCGCCACGGCAAGGTGCGCCTGTCTTGAGGTGGCCGGTGCTCATGGCAACCGTGAAATCGGCTATAAAGCTATCCACCGTCTCACCTGACCGATGAGAAACCATGGCACCCCAGCCAGCTTTTTGTGCCATTTCAATCGTGGCGATGGTTTCGCTGAGAGTTCCGATTTGATTGAGTTTGATCAATACCGCATTGGCGGCATTTTCCTGGATCCCACGTTTCACCCGTTCGACATTGGTCACAAATAGATCATCGCCGACCAGTTCGATCTTGTCACCAATCGTCTTGTTTAGTAATTTCCATCCATCCCAGTCGTCTTCCGCCAGGCCATCTTCCAGCACAACGATCGGGTATTTCTTTACCCAATCGGCATACATGGCAACCATTTCAGCGGAAGTGACTTTCTTACCTTCAGTCCGTAGGTTGTAGAAACCATCCTCATAGAAACCGCTGGAGGCGGGGTCCAGGGCGATGCAAATTTGTTCGCCAGGTTTGTATCCGGCTTTTTCAATGGCTTTCAGGATCACTTCAACAGCTTCGGCATTTGTTTTGAGCGCAGGAGCGAAACCGCCCTCATCACCAACACCAGTTGTATAACCGGCTGCTTTTAGTACACCTTTGAGAGCATGATATACCTCGCTGCCCCACCGCAACGCTTCGCGGAAATTGGGCGCACCAACCGGAGCGATCATGAACTCCTGTAAATCGGTCCCCTGCCAGTTGGCATGTACACCACCATTGAGGATGTTGAACATGGGGACGGGTAATAATTTGGCGGTTACACCCCCCAGGTAACGATAGAGCGGAAGTCCAACTTCATCAGCCGCTGCACGTGCCACAGCCAGGCTGACTCCAAGAATGGCATTTGCCCCAAATTTACTCTTATTTGGGGTTCCATCCAGATCAAGCATGGCTTTATCAACCATCGATTGATCCAGAGCGTCGAGGCCAATAACGCCATCTGCGATTTCTTTATTGACATGGGATACTGCTTTCAGGACACCTTTTCCACTATAGCGGGATTTATCTTCATCCCGTAATTCGAGTGCCTCGTGAACCCCAGTGGATGCCCCGGAAGGAACCGCAGACCGGCCAAAAGCACCGCTATCCAGCATTACTTCCACTTCAACAGTCGGATTGCCTCTTGAATCTAGAATTTCTCGTGCGTGAACTGAGTCAATAGTAGACATAGCGTATTACTCCTTTTGCATAATGATGGCATAAAACATACAAAAACCTCTGCCTCAGATTGAATTTAAGACAGAAGCTATCGGCCTGATTGGTGGCGATTTGATCAATCTTTAGCGAGCTTCATCGCTTCAATAATTCTAATACCTTTATATCGACCGTCAAGTAATGAACTAATGATCTTTTTTCTGCTACTTTTCGTTCACATTATTGCTTTTTGTCAGCGTGGATCCCAGGAAAACACTTACCACTTTTGGATCGAAGTGGGTTCCCGCCAACGATTGAATGTAGGTAAGCGCTTTCGATTTTGACCAGGCCGGCCGATATGGCCGATCTGAGAGCAAGGCATCCCAGACATCCACAACCGCGAATATTCGGGCTGCCAGTGGGATCTGCTCACCTTTCAATCCACGTGGATAGCCGGAGCCATCCCATTTCTCGTGATGACAGTAAGGAATATCCAAGGCGCTATGTAAATATCGAATTGGAGAGACCATTTCATAGGCTAGAGATGGATGCTTCCTCATCACTTCCCACTCTTCGTCAGTCAGTGGACCTGGTTTCAATAGGATATTGTCAGGGACTCCCACCTTGCCGATATCGTGAAGTAATGCTCCCCAACGGAAGTTCATCAAATCTTCGTTCCGATACCCGCAAAGGCGTGCCAACTGGAGAGCGTTTTCAGTTACCCGGGATGAGTGTCCTTCGGTTTCATGGTCACGCAAGTCGAGCGCCCGCGACCAGCCTTCAATAGTCTCATCATAAGCCAGGGACAGTTCAACATTCGACCGGGATAATCCATCGAATAAAGTTGCATTATCTATCGCTATTGCCGCACGTTCAGCCAGAGTCCGTAATGATTCCAGCCATTCCGCGTCGGTATGCATTGGCTCCCGATTGAATAATTCCAACACACCTTTGATCTGACCTTTCGAAATAAGTGGCGCCCCGTAGTATTCTACGAATCGCTCTTCGTCCAATCGGGATGTTTTTAATGCATTAGTTGGTTCCTGGAGATTGGTAACATGTACAATTGAACGATTCAAGGCGGCGCGACCGGCATGGCTTTCTCCTAATCGTAATCTTGTCCGCTCGACCGCTTCTGTATGAAAGCCATCCCCGGAGGCAAATTCGAGGACCTGTGTATTGGGATTATAGATCAAGACACTGGCTGCATCGACCTTTTGATGTTTGATTACCTGGGAGAGGACAACCTTTAAACTGGTTTTCATATCAAAGCTGGAGGTGATCGCCCTGTCGATATCAGTCAATGAGTTGAGGAACATTAATCGGTGTTCAGTCTCATCTCGTAATTGCATCCGCCTGATGGCAGAAGCAGCTTGCTCACCAATGCTTTTGATCTGTTGTATAGTTCCAGGTGTGGTGGGTTCCCGGTCTTCGTTTCGGGCTTCACCGAGCATTAATAATCCAAGGATAGATCCCGTTATAATCCCCGACCTTTCCCACCTGGAGTGTTGTTACATAGAGAGTCTGAATGTAATCCAGCAGGAGGGACGCCGATTCTTCACGCCCAATACCTGGATCACCCTTATGAATGATCACAGGTTCATCGGTTTGAAGAATGCGTTGGCAGAAAGGTAATAATGAAACAGGTTTTCGGTCTCCAATCGTCAACGGATATTCCAATTGGCGTATGGGATAGGCTGCCCGCATTACCAGATCATTGCCATCCAACAAAGCAATCCTTGCGAACGTCCGGTGAGTGTTTTCCACTGCGAATTTTGTAATGATGCTCAGAACCTGGACGAGGTCATTGGCATCCGCGAGGGCATGCGTAAGTTCATAGAGCGTTTCGATTTCCTGGGTTCGTACTCGAATTTCTTCCGCTGCCTTTTTCCGGTCTGTAATATCTCGAACGATGGATTGGAGGATGGTCTCTCCCCGGATGATCACCCGATTCAAGCTCACATCAGCAGGAAAGGTTGTCCCATCCCCCCGTGTATGGAGCCATTCAAAGAACAAAGACTCCCCATCGAATGCTGCGTCAATCTTTTCTCTAGCGGATTCACTGGATAGTCGTCCGTCAGGTTGGTATTCCGGTGAAAAATCGACCGGTGAGTGACCAATGATCTGGTCTCGTGACCTCCCGAAGATCTTTTCTGTGACAGAATTACAATCCAGAAAAGTAGAGTGATTCATTGTGATGATGGCATCTGATGCGGAATCGAATAAGGTCTTGAATTTCTCTTCACTTTCCCTTAGTTTTTCCTCAGCTCGTTTGTTCTCGGTGATATCACGAGAAATGCCAAAGATCCCGGCGATCTCTCCATCCACATTTCGAATCGGCATCTTCGTGGAGGAAAACCAGACTATCCGCCCATCCGGTCGTTTGATTTCCTCTTCCTTACTAATGATAGGTACTCCAGATTCAAGTATCTTGGTTTCATCAGAGCTGGCCAACCGGGCGAAATGTTCAGGAAAATAGTCAAAATCAGTTTTGCCCAATGCCTCCGATGGGTTATCAACGCCAAGACTCGTTGCCTGCGCTTTATTGAGTCGAATAAAACGGCCTTCCAGATCTTTAAAATAGATCGTGTCTGGCGTATTTTCCATGAGCGTATGCAGAAGGTACCGTTCTTCTTCCAATGCGATCTCGGATCGTTTTTGTTCCGTAATATCGATGCTGACCCCCACAATACCGATATCATTTCCCTGCGGATCTTTGATCAGTGTATCGACAACATGAGCTGGAAAAATCTCGCCATTTTTTCGTTGCACTTCAAAGTCCCCCTCCCAATATCCAACTTGGCGAAGGGAAGTCATGATCTCTTGGCTCAAAGGTAAATTGATTTTAGGGACTGTTATCACCTGGACGTCTTTGCCCAGGACTTCTTCTTTCTTCCATTGATAAAGCTTTTCGGCAGATTTATTCCAATACACAATCTTGCCTTCCAAGTCCGTGGCGATGACCGCGTTTCTCACCTGGTCTAAAATTGAAGACTGAAAGGCGATCTGTTCATTTATTTGTTCTTTATGCGATTTAGAAATTTTTTCCATTTCCCGTATTCCTACCCACTATATAGTAATTGTACGAGTAATCTGAAATAATGTCTGATCGCCGCATAACCTGATAAATAAAAATCGTTCGGTGTTGGTACTTCGAGTATCAAACATCTAATTCTTCTCGTATTATGACTCGGTCAGATTTTAAATTGAATAAATACAGGGTAAATTTTCCCTTGGTTAAGGAAAAAAGGAGAGGTTGGATAAAGGACTCTTACTAATTGAAAAGGTATAATATGGACGAATGGTTGGTTCTTGGGGAAATTGAGAACGATTATGTCTGAAACATCCAACCTTTTATATAATCTGGCTGTATATAAAGTATGAGATCTCATAATAGCGGAACAATCCATGGATGATAAGCAAGCGATCCATCGCCTGAAAAATGGTGATATCAGCGGGTTGGAAATCTTGATCGCCCGTTACCAGATTAAAGCAGTTCGGACAGCCTATCTCATCACCCACGATGAGACGATGGCTGAAGATGTGGTGCAGGATACTTTTTTACGTATCTATCAACGCATCCGTTATTTTGACGAGACCAAATCTTTTGAACCGTATTTATTGCGAAGCGTTGTCCACGCAGCATTGAATGCGGTAGAAAAAACTTCCCGACACGTTGCCCTGACCGAGGAGATCGAACCTTTGATCCTTGAACGGTTGCTGCATAAAGCGGCAACCACTGAAGACCAGGTCGAGTTTGCCTTGATGAAAGTGGAGATACTTTCAGGGTTAGCCAAACTTAAACCACGGGAACGGATGGTCATCATCGAACGCTATTATCTGGATATGAGTGAAAAAGAAATGGCAGCTGAACACGCGATAGCACCGGGTACGATCAAATGGTTATTAAGCGTGGCACGCCAGCAATTACGCACTTTCATCGGCCTGGAGGGTGGTAAAAAATGAATATAAAAACGCCCCATCAAGTTTTAGATGAAATTGCCCAACAACATACACGGGCAGATATCAACCTTACTTCAGGCATCCTAGCCAGAGTAAGGAAGGAAAACCAGAAAGCAATGAAAACGAGATATGTTTTATCAGCAATCCTTGGCTTAGCCATACTGATCATGGTCTTTATGACCAACCCTGGAATTGCCAAGGCAATGCAACGGTTGCTTGGATACATCCCCGGCACAGGGCTGGTGGATAATGACACACCCTTACGTATCCTCAAAGATCCGGTGAAAATAACCCGGGGTGAAACAAGCATCACCGCACTTCAAGGCGTCGTGGATGGGGAACATACCGTCCTGACGTACCAGGTGGAGAACATCCCATCGTCAGATTTCAGCACTGATCCATTAAAACTGAATAGGTGCCATCACCTCCCGGTGCTGCTCCTGCCGGACGGCGCCCAGCTTGAAGGTCGGGTGGCTTCAGGTGACAGTTGGGTCAGTGGGTATAGTAGGCGATTGGAGTATCCGGCTCTCCCAGCGGATGTGCACTCGGCGGAAATGGTATTCTCCTGCCTCGAGTTGACAGCAGAAACTCCAGCTTTAGCGAATGTGGTGGTTGCGCTCGATTTCATCGAGGCGCCGGCGGATATGACTGTGTATCCAATGGTGGATTTTCCAACGCCGGTTCCATTGCCGACCGTGAAAGTTCCGGTAAAACCAACTCAGGAAACGCAGGGCGGGACTCTCTCAATGGATGATATATCCTTGACATTGGATAAGTACATACAAACGGACGAACATATCATTCTGTTTGGAACCATCGGCAGCCAGTCCACCGGCAACCGAATCGAACCACTTGATGATTCGACCATCCACCTGCGCGATGCCAGCGGAATGGAGATTCCTTTGGTGTGGGAGCCATCCCTGACAGAATCGCAAGCGCGGACGAAGCCTTCTGAACTGTTATGGGCTTACCGAACCGATACCCGGTATATCCCCGGAAAAGCAACCCTGACCGTGGATTCGGTCTGGGTTGGGCTGAGCCCGAATTATCAATTTAGCTTTGATCCAGGATCCAATCCGCAACCAGGTCAGACATGGGTGTTGAATCAATCCCTTCAAATTGGAGGTAAAACGATCCTAATTCAGAGCGCTCAGTTGAACGCGGATGGTGATGGCCTGTCCTTCATAATCGAAAAGCCAGACGATATCAGAGGGGTGAATCTCATGGACTTTGACCACCCATTGATGGGTGGCGGTGGCAGTGACGAATTGTATGGATTTACCTATCAGGATGGATTCCCAACCGGACCCATCCAACTCACCCTTGCCGGTGTTTCAGTGAATATCGCGGGACCGTGGGAGGTGAGCGTGGAATTACCCCCCTTCGCGGATGGTAAATTGCCCACCCTCACTACAAGCGCCTGCTTGACGCAAGCTACGTGGCAAAATGCAGTGGAAAAGCCAGTTGCTCTACCGACAGGCTTGGGCGGAACGCTGGGATTTTATAACTACCTGGTATCCGATCAGAAATTCCACGTGATGACAGCAAAACCGAATGATAAGAGTTGGAAAGTGCTCGCGGTGGGAGCTGACATCACACTCTCACCCGATGGAAGCTCGGCTATCTACTCCGGAGATGCCAGTCTGCAACGCATCGATCTCACCTCAGGACTCAGTACGCCCTTTGAAGGCACAGGCAAGAATGACCGTGGAGCGATCTGGTCTCCGGACGGAAGCAAAATTGCGTTCACTCGTGGTCCTGAATCCGGGTTGATTGGCGGTCCCGGACCTTACAACCTGATGCTGGCCAATCCGGATGGCTCGGGGCAAAAAGCCTTGCTGGCGAATGCAGATGCCAATACAGCTCAATCCTGGATGCCGGACGGACAAAGCCTGGTTTATACCGTTCAGACACCCGAAGGTGCATCTGTACGGAAAATCGAAATCCAGTCGGGGAAGGTGACTTCGCTTTTTATGGTGAATTATCATAACGCGAGTGTGGCTGTTTCACCGGATGGGACAAAGGTCGCTTATCAAGAGATGCTGCCTGGCGATCACTATGCCATATTTGTTGCAAACCTGGATGGGTCCAGTTCGAAATTGGTGGTGGATACTTCACCCATCGTCACAACTGTCCCACAATGGAGCCCGGATGGCAAATGGCTGGTCGCAAGCGTTCATGATGAGACTTTTTCACCGGATATCCCGGTATTGGCGCTAACCCAGGTCGACACCTGTGAGATCATCCCACTGACATCCCTTAAAGGGTACGTCACCACTTGGCTTCCATAAAATTTCAATCGCTTAAAATAGGAGGAGCTAAAAGAGCTCCTCCTATTTGATTCACATACAGATCAGATGATTCCCCATTAATCTTGTGTAATTTTCCACCATTTCAATTGACAATATTCCTATGGCAGGGTATATTCTTCTTTGTCCAATTCAATCCCCCCGTTTTTTGCCAACTTAGTATAGAATCCTTACATGTTGTTTTAAGCAATGCAAGATAAAATGTCATACTAATAACAGCATCACAGATTTATTCGTCGACAGGAGTTTTTCTTTATGCCGTCAGAGAAAGACGAAAAAGCCATTCGTGCCCGACGATTAGAATTTTCTGGATTATTTTTTAATGCGCTGCTTCCACTGGCTGGAATGATGTTTGCCCTTTTTATCGGGGCCATCATGCTTCTCTTTCTGAAAGTGAACCCATTAAAAGCGTATGCTGAAATGGTTGGCGGCGCATTTGGTAGTGTCTCGGGTATCACTCAGACGCTTGTAAAAGCCACACCTTTACTGTTAGTTGGTCTGGGGATCTGTATTGCCTTCCGGGCAAGTGTGATCAATATTGGAGGTGAAGGGCAGATCATCGCCGGGGCGCTGGCAGCGACCTGGTTTCCACTCACATTTAGAACATGGCCGGGCTGGGTCCTTGTCCCGACCACACTCCTGGTAGGTTTTATGGCTGGGGCTGTGTGGGGCTTTATCCCCGGTATCCTCAAAGCAAAATTAAAAGTCAACGAAATCCTGACCACGGTCATGATGAATGCGATTGCACTGCAATTGATGAACCTGTTGATCCGCTCGGTCCTCATGGATCCGGCTGGCATAACTGCAGGAACTTACCTCGCGCAATCTGAACGATTGCCTCAACAGGTGTGGTTGACACGGCTGATCCCGCAGACGTTACTTCACACAGGCTCCTTTATTGCCGTTGTTCTGGCAATCATTGTTTATATTTTCCTCTGGCGTACCACCATCGGATATCGCATCCGGGCGGTTGGTTTCAATCCGGATGCCGCTCGCTTCTCAGGTATTAATGTGCCATTCAATCAGGCTCTCTCGCTCACTTTGGCGGGTGGATTTGCCGGAATTGCCGGAGCAATTGAAGTGCTCGGTGTGCAACATCGATTATTGGAAGGGATAACCAGCGGATACGGTTTCTCGGGTATCGTTGCCGCTCTCTTTGGAGGATTACATCCTCTGGGAACTATCCCGGCTTCCATCCTCTTTGGGGCATTGCTGGTGGGTGGGGATAAGATGCAGCGAGCTGTACAGGTGCCTAATTCATTGATCGATGCCATCCTGGGATTGGTAGTGCTCTTTGTGGTTGGATCTGCATTATGGTCTCGTAGATGGGCGGCTCGACGTCAGATGTCTGCGACGAAAAGCCAGGAGGAACAGGCATGAGTGATGTATTCCAACTCAGCGTATTAGCCGGGATTCTCACTTCCGCCATCCGTCTGGCTACTCCCTATTTATACGCTGCTATCGGCGAGGCTTTCTCGCAAAGCTCTGGAGTGGTCAACCTGGGCGTCGATGGAATTATGCTCATCAGCGCTTACGCTTCCTTCTACATCGTGCTTAATACTGGAAATATCTGGTTGGGATTGCTGGCTGGGATTGTGGTTGGTCTGCTGATGGGTTTGTTGATGTCATTTATCAGCGTCACCCTCAAAGCCGAACAAGGCATCAGCGGGATTGGGTTATATATGTTTGGTCTTGGTCTATCGAGCCTGTTGTTTAAGACTACCATCGGCACTGTCAAAACTGTTACTGGTTTTCAGCCTGTGAAAATTCCTCTTCTCAGCAGTATTCCTGTGGTTGGCGATATTTTCTTCAATCACAGTTTGCTGGTATATGGCGCATTTCTGCTGGTACCAGTTGCCTGGTGGGTAATGGAAAAAACCACCTGGGGCTTACGAATAAAATCTGTCGGGCAAAATCCCGCCGCAGCAGACTCACTTGGTGTTAATGTAGACCGGGTACGCTATACAAGTGTCTGTATTGGCGCGATGCTGGCTGGAATCGCCGGCGCATCGTTGTCCATCTCATTGTTGAACCTGTTCCAGGATAATCTTACCGCCGGGCAAGGGTTTATCGCCGTGGCATTGGTATATTTTGGCGGCTGGAAACCGGTGGGTATTTTATGGGGCGCGTTATTATTTAGCACCGTTAACGCGTTTCAGCTTTGGATGCAGGTGCTGGGAGTAAAAATACCATCGGACGTCGCGATCATGCTCCCTTACTTATTGACAATTGCAGCGTTGGCTATCACCATCAATCGTGTTCGACAGCCGGCTGCATTGAACAAGCCTTTTGAAAGAGGCGAGAGTTAATCAACCCCAATTCACCCTTTAGGAGGAACCAAAATGTTTAAGCGTTTGATCGTAGTATTGGTTTTATTGACGGTTCTCGTTACTGCCTGCACCACTCCAACCCCAGCGCCCACCGCAGCGCCAGTAGTACCAACCCAACCACCTGCCGCGCCAACCGCAGCACCAGTCGTTGTGGCCACGGAAGCACCCGCGCCGACAGTCGCTCCTGTGGAGACATTCCGAATCGCAGTCGTGATGCCGAGCGCGATCACAGACGTGGCTTTCAGCCAGTCTATGTGGAATGCTTTGGTTGCTGTTCAGGCTGAGATGGGTGGCGAAAAAGCCCTCGAAATTAAATACTCTGAGGGTATGTTCAAAGTACCCGATGCCGCAGCCGCCATTCGCGACTATGCCAGCCAGGGATTTGATGTTGTGATCGCTCATGGCTCACAGTATGGTTCATCCGTACAGGAAATCGCCCCCGATTTCCCGGATGTCACATTCGCCTGGGGTACCGATGTCAACACGTTCGGCATGCCCAATGTGTATGCTTACACTGCGGCTGCTGAACAGGGTGGCTATGTGAACGGTGTACTGGCTGCCAAACTCACCACCAGCAAAACCATCGGCGTAACTGGTCCAGTGGAAGTTGGTGATGCCAAGACTTATATTGACGGTTTCACCCAGGGTGTTGCTTCAGTCGACCCGACCATCAATGTATCCAAGACCTGGACAGGTTCATTCTCTGACGTTGCTCTTATGACCGAAGCTGCCAAGACTCACATAGCTGCCGGCGCTGACATCCTGACCGGTTCATCGCAATCCGTGGTTGGCTCCATCGGCGCCGCCAAGGAAGCTGGTAAGGTTTTGTGGTTTGGAACTCAACAGGATCAATCCTCCCTGGCTCCTGAACTGGTAGTAGCCAGCCAGGTATACGACTGGTCGGGCATGGTTAAGGAAATCATTGCCAATCACCTGGCAGGTACCCTGGGTGGGCAGACCTACATTCTACAGCTGAAAAATGATGGTCTCAAGATTGCCTACAATCCCGGTTACGCACTTTCTGCCGACGTCAAAGCCGCTGGTGACAAAGCGATCGAAGATATCATCGCAGGCACCGTCGTCGTCACTCCGTAATTTATAAATTACTGGACCCTCTCCGTAGAGAAGATATGGAGAGGGTCCAGCACGTAGATGATTTTTAGGGTATTGAATTTATTTATTGGATCCAATTCCAGTTAATTTCATCCGTCCTACCATAATTGAGGCAGGTCTATGATATCTGACGCACCCATAAACGACAAAAGGCAGATCCAACGGGTTGAGATGCGGAACATCGTCAAATGCTTCCCGGGTGTGATGGCGAACGATCGGGTGTGTTTTGATGTGAATCAGGGCGAGGTGCATGCGTTACTGGGTGAAAACGGTGCCGGTAAAAGCACCCTGATGCGCCAGCTATATGGAATGTATCGACCTGACAACGGTGATATCCTGATCAATGGTAAACCGCACACCTTCAATTCACCAGCGGATGCCATTGAGGTTGGGATCGGTATGATTCACCAGCACTTCATGCTTGTGCCGACTCTGACCGTGGCTGAAAATGTGGCGCTGGGTCTGCGATCCAGCCGTGAACCGATGCTGGACCTGGAGCAGGTTTCTGCCCGAATTCGCGAATTATCCCAATTATATGGCTTGGTTGTAGATCCTTCTGTTTATGTCTGGCAGTTGTCGGTTGGCGAGCAGCAGCGGGTGGAAATAATCAAAGCCTTATACCGTGGTGCCAGCCTGATCATCCTGGATGAACCGACCGCGGTTCTCACTCCCCAGGAAGTCAACGACCTTTTTCTAACCCTTAAAAAGATGGTCGGTGATGGGCATACGTTAATTTTTATCTCCCACAAATTGCATGAGGTTATGACCATCAGCAGTCGGGTAACCGTTCTGCGTGATGGACGCATCATTGGAACCCGTCCTACTTCGGAAGTGACTCGCAATGAGTTGGTCAAAATGATGGTTGGGCGCGATGTCCGTCCGCTCGCTCCTCAACCGCTTAAAAGCGGACCATTGCGATTGGAAATTAGAGAGCTACGGGCGATGGGAGACCGGGGTACCGAGGCTTTACGTGGAATTGACCTTCAAATTCACAGCGGTGAGATTGTCGGATTGGCTGGTGTATCTGGCAACGGCCAACGCGAATTGGCGGAATGTCTGGCAGGGGTGAGAAAAACAATTTCAGGCGCTATCATCCTGGATGGAGTGGATATAAACCATCTGGCGCTGAAGGAAAGGGTTGATTCTGGTCTGGCTTATATTCCAGAAGAACGGATGCGTGACGGAGCCATTCGCGAATTCTCCGTGCAAGAAAATGTATTTCTGCATGACCATGCCTCACCCAAATATACCCACGGAATTTTCCTCGATTTTCCACGGATGCTTACTTTTGCCAACGAACTGGTTCAAAATTTCAATGTAAAAACTCCCAACCTCGATACTCCAATCAAGAACCTGTCTGGGGGGAACATACAGAAACTGATCATGGCTCGTGAATTATCCCGTCAACCAAAGGTGTTGATCGCTGCGCAGCCCACCCGAGGAGTGGATATTGGGGCGACAGAGTACATCCATCAGCGCCTGTTACAGCAACGCGAAGAAGGGACTGCCATCTTGTTAATCTCTGAAGACCTGGACGAGATCCGGGTGCTCTCGGATCGGATCGCGGTTTTGTATGAAGGCAAGATCATGGGGATCGTGGAGCGAGACCAGGCGACCGTCGAACAGATCGGTCTAATGATGGCTGGCGTATCCATGTCCGAAGCCATGCTTCGCAGCGGGTAAATTTCATTTCATTAAACAATAATATAGAGGTAGCTGGATACTCGGCGGAAAAACAGTCGGGTGAAATTGGTATATTAATCCGGCAGATAATCCGAAAAGAGTATTGAAATACCCAAAGGATTTATACCAGCTTACCGTTTCAAATGATATGGAACGTCGATGATAATTCGCTGCAAGCCACTTTGGCGACGCTGGTAGAGCAACGCCTTTTTGATCTCTTCAGCGGATTGGTTGTGTAATATTTCCTGCCAACTGGAAGCAGGTATCAGCTCAGGAAGAATCAGAATAGCTTGTTGTCCATCATTATGATCGAGGTCCGTTTGCTCTAAAAAAGTAAGTAATGGCTCTACCAGAGAACGATACGGGGAGGGAACAACCACAAATTCGATATCTGGAAACCAATCATTCCAGCGTCTGCGCAATTCATCCTCATCCGGTCCCGGATCGATATCTATGAATACTCCGATGACTCGATCTGAGATGGATCGCGCGAAGTTAACTGCGCTCACCATTCCACGGTGGACACTCGAGACGGGGATAACTACCCGCGGACTTGGAAATGGACGTAGGGAAGGCGGTAATCCTCGCATTGTAAGCTGTTCGGAGACGTGCTGGTAATGCTTGCGGATCTTCAGGAAAAGGAGCACTAAGCCCGGGATCACTATCACTGAGATCCACGCTCCTCCGAGGAACTTGCTCACCCCAATTACAATCAGCGTAACAAAGGTCACGAACGCGCCCAGTCCATTGATTGCTGATTTAATTTGCCAGTTTTTATCTTTCAGACGATACCAATGAATGACCATACCTGCCTGGGAGAGGGTGAAGGCAGTAAAGGCACCAACCGCAAAGAGTGGAACGAGGGCATGAGAGTCTCCGTTGAATGCAACGATTAAGACGGCTGTCAGGGTGATCAATAGGAGAATGCCATTATGGAAAACCAGCCGGTCACCAACAACAAAGAGCTGACGTGGCATGAATTTATCTTTAGCCAGGATTGCTGTCACACGGGGAAAGCCGGCGAAGCTGGTATTCGCTGCCACGGCCAGAATCGCCAGAGTGGAGAATTGCACCAGGTAATAAAAAGGACCGGTTCCAACCAACCGGCGTGCCAAAGCGGATAAGATCGTCTCCTGAGGTCCCCCAACTACACCGAAAAATTGGATTAGCCCCATACTCCCTAAGAAGAGGACTGCCATCAGGATAGCCATAATGATTAATGTCTTGCGGGCATTGATCCATTCCGGAGGTTTGAAGGCGGTTACTCCGTTACTGATCGCTTCGATTCCAGTTAAGGCTGTGCATCCAGCCGAGAATGCATGCAGGATCAGGAATAAGGAGAGGGGTTCCAATGCTGGTGGAATCGCGACGACCGCCGCCGTTGGCAGTGAATTTCCGGTTGCTGCGAGATAAACGCCATAAATAAGCATACCAATAAAGGAGAACAGGAAAAGGTATACCGGGATTGACATGAAACTTCCCGATTCTCGTAAACCGCGCAAATTGAGTAAGCCAATCAGCAGAAGCAACCCGAGTGCTATCCAGACCCTGTATGGCCAGAGTTGTGGAAAAGCAGAAGAAATTGCCGCCACCCCGGCTGTCAGGCTGACAGCTGCAGTGAGGATGTAGTCCAACAATAATGCACCACCAGCCACCAAACCGGGAAGGGTCCCCAAATTCTCGCGTGCAACCACGTAGGAACCGCCGCCCGAGGGATATCCCCGGATCGTCTGGGCATAAGATAGGGCGACAATACACAGTAGAACTGTGATCGCGGCTGCGATCGGGAATTGTAAGGATAATCCGGCGGAGCCTGCGATCACTAACCCTAGAAAAATTTCCTGATTGGCATATGCGAGAGATGAAAGAGCGTCTGGCGAAAAAGCTGCCAACGCTCTGATCTTATTGAGCCGTTTCTCAGCCATCATCTGACTGGGTAATGGGACTCCGATAAAGAAGTATTTGATTTTATTGAGCATTTACTTCTCCAGAATTCGAAGATTCAAGTACGAAGATGGATAGAAAAGTAAACAACAGTTTGGTCTTCAGGTCACTGTGACAATATAAAGGATCACCAGCCACCAATTATTGTACATCCGATGAATGGGTTAGGTGGCAAATACAAATAGGGATATCTATTAACCTATTTACGATTGTGGATCTTGTTTTTTAGTACTCCATGACCAGCCAAATAATATGTGAGGTTGAACATAAAACTAGCATCAAAGTATGTTCCTGCTGGATTCGATTTGCCGTTTTCGTGGCAAAGATTGTGGGTAATTTCTAAGACGTCCATTTCAAGTCCATATTATTTATCAAAATAGCATTCACTAATCTTATATGGATTAAAGTAATTCTTGCATAGTATTCCTATAATGAATTAAGTGTATCCAGAGGAGGATCAAATGGATCTAATTCAAACAATCATTCATGCAATGACAAAAGTACACCCCCCGCATTTATTGGTAGTCCATTTCCCGATAGCCCTGACTGGCGCTGCCTTATTCTTCATCCTATTGGCATTATGGCGAAAAAACGATCTACTTGAGAAAATTGCCTTTGCCGATATATCGCTAGCAGCGGTAAGTACTATTGTTGCTGCCATTCTCGGCATCCGAGATAACATCGTCTTTTTCGATGGGCATGCGACAAATTATGGTGCCAAGATCATTCTGGCAATCATTCTGTTTATTGTCACCACCGCAACTTCGATCATCCGTTGGAAGAATCCAAACCTGTTCCATGGACGCAGCTCCCGGGTATGGTATGTGCTGGCGTATTTTGTGAGTTTCGGTCTCGCCAGTGTACTGGGATTCCTGGGTGGGGTAATTATTTACGGGGTGTAGGCAGGTTATTTTTATTCTACAGTGAGGAAAAGTGAATTTAAAGTGGATACTTTAATCCACTTTTCCCATTGTCACTTCAACTTTGTGCTCCTGATGGTCATCCACCAGATGTATCGCTCCATTTTCCATTACTAACCCATCAAGTAGGATCTCACGAACATGAGAAGCCACATGTTCAGGGTTGCGCACCTCGATCATATAAACCGATTCGCCAAATTGATACCGGATCTCGAATCCGTCCCACTCCGGCGAAATGACCGGATTGATTTGAAGGGTATTGCCCAGCTTATGGAAACCGAGAATGGCTTCAATTCCTAGCCGGTACATCCAGGCAGCGGAGCCGGTATACCAGGTCCATCCACCCCGGCGTAGATAGGGAGGTTTACTGTAAATGTCTGCACAAATTACATACGGTTCCACCCTATATATTGAAGCCTTATCTTTCGTATCAGACTGGAAGATCGGGTTGAGCAGATTAAAAAGTTTTCCTGCTTGTTCGCCATCTTCCTGGCGGGCAAACGCCCAGGCAGTCCAAGTGGCGGCGTGGGTATACTGGCCGCCATTCTCGCGGGTGCCCGGAACATAGCCCTTAATATAACCAGGGTCCTTGGAGGTCTTATCAAACGGTGGAGTGAACAGGAGCATCAGGCGGTCCTCCGGGCGGACAAGTCCGTCCAGCACAGATTGCAGCGCCTGGCGGCTGCGTAACGCATCACCGGCACCGCTCAGGACAGCCCATGATTGTGCTATGGAATCGATCTGGCCTTCCGAATCAAGGATGGATCCTAGTGGTGAACCATCGTCATAATATGCCCTCCGGTACCAGGCGCCATCCCAGGCGGTGCGCTCGACTGAAGCAGCGTATTCCTTAGCCCTTGCCCTATAGCGTTGGGCAGTTTTGTGATCGCCTTTTTGTTCACAGATCACTGCGAATCGATGTAAGACATCACAAAGGAACCAGGCTAACCAAACGCTCTCTCCCAGTCCATTCATACCGACCCGATTCATTCCATCGTTCCAATCACCTGAACCGAACAAAGGCAGTCCATGCTCTCCATGCGTGACACCTTTTTCAATCGCACGCAGGCAATGATCCATCAATGAGCGAGGAGGGTCAACCGGAGGGTATTCACCGTAGCGTTCCTCTTCTCCTTCGTTGAGAATGGGGGCATGCCGAAATCGGATTGTTTCTTCCAGAATGTTGAGATCTGCAGTCGCATCGACGTAAAGGGCAGTAACATAAGGCAGCCAGAGCAGGTCGTCCGAAAACCGCGTCCGCACGCCTCGCCCGGAAGGTGGATGCCACCAGTGCAGCACATCGCCTTCCTCAAATTGTTGTTGAGCAGAATACAGGATCTGACTGCGTGTGATCGTTGGATCGATCGCCATCAAGGCAAGCGCGTCCTGAAGCTGGTCACGGAATCCGAATGCGCCACTCGATTGATAGAATCCAGACCGACCCCAGAGGCGGCATGAGAGAGTTCTGGTAAAGCATCCAGCGGTTGAGGATAAGGTTGGTAGCAGGCTCGGGTGTTCGAACTTGAATGGTATTCAGGAGATGGTCCCAGAACACGTGGGTACGGTTGAATGCTTCACCAACAAACGCCGGTCTATGATATTTCTTCGCCAACTCCAAAGCATGCTCCCGGTCGTTTCCCTGCCCAAGGACGAAATAGATTTCTTCGGTCGCCCCGGGGAGGAGATCAATATGTAGTTGCAGGGCTGCACAGGGATCTTCGCCTGGGGTAATACGGCTTTCAAGCCCTAAGCGCTGCAAGGCAACAGGTGAGGCAGATGACCCACCGCGCCCCAGAAACTCTGTCCGGTCCGCAGTCAGACCATGGATGGATTTACTGGCGATCAGAAAAGCGACTCTCTTTCCGAATTCCGGACTATATGGATTTGTCGCTAGAAGGCATTCGAGACCTGCATCGTATTCTGGGATAATGTAAGCCATACTCGAAGCATGGGTTGTCCCCAATACCCATTCGACATATTGTGTGGCTGTGATTCGGCGAGTATGAGGGAGTGTGTTCTCCACTTTCAGGTGGATAATTTTGACCGGATCCTCCGGACTTGCGAAGAGGGTCAGGTTTTGACGAAGTCCGTGTGAATGGTTCTCAAAAATCGTGTACCCTGCCCCGTGAGTAATTCGGTAAGGTTGGTTTACACCTGATGGGAGAGGAGTCGGAGTCCACACTTCGCCGGTTTCCTCATCTCGAAGATAAAGGGCTTCTCCGGTTGGATCGCGAACCGGATCATTCGACCAGGGCGTGAGACGGTTTTCGCTGCTGTTCAAAGACCAGGTGCATTGGCTGCCGCTTTCGCTAACCATGAATCCGAATTCCGGGTACCCGATGACATTTACCCAGGGTGCCGGTGTGGTCTGTCCGGGTTTCAATTCAACGACGTATTCCCGGCCATCACTTGTAAATCCTCCAAACCCATTGTAGAATTGCAAAACTCCCTTGTCCTCCAAAGGACCAGTTTGGGGAAATTTAGCCGCTGGTACTGTCCTTTCCGCTTGTCGAGTTTGGGTGAACTCAGGTAAGTGGTGAACGGGGATCGAGTACCCGGGTAATTGATCAGCCACTGTGCCATTGGCGCCAACGAACAAAACCCGGGCTGCAGTCCGTAAGAGAATCCGCTCCTCAGAGGACATCTGGTCTCCATACAGGATATAGACTCCCCCCCGTTGGTTCAAAAGATCTTCGCCATCCATCCGGCTGACCAGGCGATAGAGTGAACCGGTTAATTCAGCTCCGTAATTAGTCTGTTGTTGATTAATAATGACTACATCCGCCATGAACCGCCGGCTGCGGAGATATCTATGAATCTGCAAGACTTCCCGGACTAGATCAATTTGTTTTGGATTATCCAATTCGACCATGATGATCGGATGGTCACCGGATATTCCGAAGCGCCACAACCCTTGCTGTCCCAACCGGTTTGATGCGATTATATCCGGTGATGTTCGGCCTGCTTTGAATGAATACAATAACGCAGAGAGAACCTGCAAGGTATCTCTAAATATCTTTGTGGTGTAGTTTTGTTTTCCAAGCCAGGAATGGGCAGCGATATTCGCCTGCTGGAATGATCGCTCAATAAGGGTCCAATTCCGATAACGGGTGGCGAGAGCGATCAGCGCTGCTCGATCTTCCGTGGCAAAAGTCAGGAATGCCGCATCCATACTGTCGTGTGCTTCCAGTTCGATCTCCTGTCCAAGGGAAAAGATGGGATCAAGGGTTGCCCCTGTAGTCCCTGTTAGATAAGTTGTTGAGGTTAAAGCGGCAGGATCGCGTAATGTTTGACCACGGCCAATGAAGCGGTATCGATCCGATTCATGCTGCGCGGTCGCCTGGCTGCCATCAACCACAAGCATATGCCCCATGAAGATGGGTTTCTCTTGGCTCGAACGCAGACGGCGGGTAAATATTTGCAAGTTTAACTCGGGGATAAATTCGCTTTCAATGAATAATTTATTAAAAGCTGGATGCCGGTTGTCGGCTGCCTGAGGAGCGAGAATCACTTCTCCATAACTGGTCAAACGAAGATTGCGTGGATCACCGGTATCGTTATACAGATGGATATGGCGAATTTCCACCGGGTCGTCGGGGGCAACTGTAATTTCCAGCGTGGAAGCGAGTCCATTTTCCATTCGACGGAAGACGGCCATGTGCGCGAAATAGGTCACTTGCATTTTTGTTGCATCACCCGGAATAGGCTGATGACTGGCAGACCAGAGACTATTATGGATACCAAAACCAGACCCCCTATCCTGAATGTAAATCCAGCTACCCCAGGGATCCAATACGCCATCCGAATGCCAGCGGGTTAGATCGAGATCACGCCAGGAGCTGTAACCACCTCCCATATTGGAAATAAGCACCTGGTAGCTGCCATTGGAGAGGATGTGCATCTGGGGGATTGGTGTTTGGACTGGTATTTGCCAGGGAATGATTTCAACAGGGGCAGCTGTCAACCTCTGGATACCCTTGACATCCTCCGCATAGGGATCCTGGAGGGGAATCGCCTGGGGAACCTGTTCCTGTAGAAGCAGTTCCACGCTTTGGATGCGTGGGTCGCCATGCATTCTCCGGACCATGATGTCCTGATGGAAATAATTGTCCATTGCCATCAGGATCATACCCTGGTGATGTGCCATATATTCTGAAACGATGGCGGAACGTTGATTCAAGAGTAACCTGTCTGGGGTAAAATCTACCGATTCGAAAACACCATACAGTCCGATCATTTTCAGCTTGGCTAGATCGGTGAGATTTCGGACGACAGCATGTGGGTGAAACCCAATCGCCATCAACGAAGCATAGGGAGAGATTACGAGGTCGTCTGCCAAGCCACGTTTAAAGCCCAATCCCGGAACACCAAATGCGCGGTATTGATAATTCTGATTGGCGTCGAATCGATAAAACCCTGATTCGGATATCCCCCAGGGAATCCCTTTCATTTTTCCATATGCGATTTGTTGGAGAACAGCTCCCTGGCTGCTATCTGATAAAAGGGTGCCCTCATAAGAACGCAAGAATAGTGGGGGCATCAAGTATTCGAACATTGTTCCACTCCAGGAAAGCAATACAAACGTATCCTCAACCCGTGTTAGTGGACGCCCTAAATGAATCCAATGTGTTTGTGGAACTTCACCCTTTGCGATGGCAATAATTGAAGCGATCCTGGCTTCTGAAGCCAGAAGATCGTAATAGTTCAGATCGAGTTGACCAGCATCCAAATTAAATCCGATATGAAAAACATGACGTTGGAAGTGATAAAGGAAGCGGAAATCCATTTCGTTAACGAACTGTTGTGCTTTGGCAGTCATGCTTATATAACGGCTTACAAGGGAATTGGAATTGATCCCCGCCTGTTTGAGCGTCTGGCTTAATGAGTCAAGCCAAACCACAGTCAGTTGTGTCTGCTTAATTAACGATTCGGAGGGATTTTCCTCAGAGGTCGCATTCCCTTGAAGCAAGATACCCCGTAAGGATTGAATTTGGGTCAGCGCAACCTGAGTTTGGGTATGAACCTTTCCGAGCGCGAGATTATACGGTAGAACAGAACGTAATGTGTCCAAAACTGACTTATATTGGGGTTTCTGTAAAAGTATGGGAAGATCCTCAAAGAAAGGGATCCAGGGCACCAATTCGGTTATTGTCCGGTGCACAGCTAGATGGTGTCTCTCGACCTGTGAGGAAACTTCCTGGAGTTTCCCTAAAGTTGCCAGATCAAAGGCGGAGCGACCTACTTCCACCAATTCCATCAATCGCCGGGAGAGATCCTGCCAAAACGGACCACTTGCTCTCAGGAAAAGTGGAAACCATTGGTCTGATTCGGATCGAACCAGAAGAATCTCAGAATGGATCGCATCGATTTGCTGGTTGATCGCCTGCACTTGTTTATCAAACTCTGCTTTTCGCATTCCTTTCAGTGTATCTGTCAAATTTGCCAGGGTATCCAGATACCCCTGCCAAAGATCCCAACGGAAAACGGGTTCATCAGGCATATTTGTGCACGCCTGGGCAGTAACTATGAGACTGGCAGCCAGGTTACCACTATCCACAGTAGAGATGTAACGGGGATATAGAGGCTGAAGGGTAAGCGTATCGTACCAATTCATAAAGTGACCCCGATAACGCTCTAATTGATCGAGTGATTCCATTGTGGTAGTCAGGCGGGTGGCCAGCCCTAATTGATCGAGATATCCGAGATCATAGGCAGCCAGAGTCGAGGTCAGCAATAGTCCAATATTTGTCGGTGACGTTCGGTGCGCGACGGTTCCAACGGGAGACTCCTGATAATGATCCGGTGGGAGCCAATGATCTTCCGGTCCGACGAATCGTTCGAAGAATCCCCAGGTACGCCGGGTTACTTGACGTAATAGATTTATCTGTTCTTCTTTTAATGGAATGGTGCGCTTCGTAATGGGTCGATTAATCCACCATACTACGATGGGAGAAATGAGCCAGAGCAGCAGGATCGGAGAAATTTCGAGTAACGCTTGAATCACGCCAAATCTGGACGGACCTGGTGACAGCGCAAGTACTCCGATCACAATCAAAGCTAATATGGTTGATACGAACAATTTTTGCCAGGCGTTATTCTTACGACCTTGCAATCCAAATACACGGGCAGTTTGTGCAGCGGTTGTCCATTGCAGGAGATTCCGGCGGCTGATGAGCATTCGGTAGAGCGTTGTCAGGATCGCGTCCATGGAAAAATACGCCTCATAGGGTAAGAATGCTATTCCAAGGAACCAGCGCATCAGGTTCCATCCCATAGGACGTAGAGCCACCCCTGGGTACTCACCACCCAGGATTTGTATGGTGCTGCGCGCGAATCCAGTAATGATCGGAATTCCAAGGGTTATCAATACAATACCAGTCCAGAGCAGCGAATTTCCAGGTAGTAACAGAACTCCAAGAAGAAAAATAATAAGAAGGGACGGAGCAAGTAGTGAACGTCGAAGGTTGTCGAACATTTTCCATCGGTCGATGAGCGAAAAAGTTCTCCCAGGTTTGTTTGGTTGGAGCAGCCAGGGTAGAAGTTGCCAATCTCCCCTGATCCAACGCCGCTGGCGGATTGCCTGAATGAAATAATTCTGTGGGTAATCCTCAATCATCGTAATATCTGATACCAAACCGGCGCTACCAAGTAATCCTTCCAGCAGATCATGGCTGAGCACGGTGTTCTCAGGAACTCCCTTACCTGCAGTGCGTTCAAAGGCATCCACATCGTAAATCCCCTTGCCTACATAGATCCCTTCTTTGAAAAGATCCTGGTAAGGGTCGGATACTGCAAGTGTATAAAGGTCAAGCCCGGCATCACCGGCGAAAAAGCGGGTAAACCATGAGTGATTTACACTTTTTGGGTGGATCTCCATTCGTGGTTGTAGAATGGAATATCCGGAAATCATATCCCCGGTCGTCTCATTAAAGACAGCCTGGTTTAAGGGATGTGCCAATGTTCCTACCAACCGGCAGGCAGCCCCACGTGGCAGGATCGTATCTGCATCAAGGGTGATCACAAAACGAGTCCGTTGCAATCGTTTGCCGGCGGTTTCGTCTAATTCAGCACCCAGGTCACCCTTCCGTTGGATAAAGGATAGGTCGGTCCCACCCCGTAGTAAATGATTGAGCTCCTGCAGCTTTCCCCTTTTTCGTTCCCAACCCATCCATTTGGCTTCTGAAGGATTCCATAATCGCTTTCGATGAAGAAGAAAAAACCGGGTAGATCTGTCACCGGGTACATCAATTGTAGAATTGCCACTTAGCGATTCACTACTGCTTGTTGGAGATGAGGCAGAATCATATTTGGCATTCAACTTTACGATCTCAGAGCGGGCATACTGAATTAAGCCCTCATCTTCCGGTAAGGTTTCACTATCTGCATCAGGAAAATCGGTCAATAGGGCAAAGATTAATCCCGGTTCGGGGTTTCGCAGATAATGCATTTCGAGCTGGCGTGTGAGTGAATCGATCTCTTTGCGATTCGTGATCATCGCAGGTACTACAATCAATGTTTGAAACGAGTCTGGGATTCCCTCGTTAAAATCAAGTTTGGGTAATTTGTGAGGTCTGAGAGTGAGTGTAATCAGCCAGTTGATCAGACTTGTCGCCACAGTTAATAGTGGAACCGAAAGGGCTACGGCTAGGACGATCCACTTGATCCATTGGAATGAGATAGACCCACCGACGGTAGCCATGATTCCTGGCAATCGCTCATATAAAGAAGGATTGACAGAAAGAGAACTCGTTAATTTGACTATGAGCGCGACGATTGCGAAGCCCAGGATGGAAAGAAGCAGGATGAAAAAAAGATAATATCCATTTGCATGGCGAAACACATTCCGCTTAACGGTGGTTTTAAGATCGGGTTTGTACCCAATTTTCTGCTCCAGTTCCGCTCTGCCATTTCCGAGTAGAAACCAGCCAATATGGGATCTGGCACTTGTTGATTTGGTTATGGTGAGAGGACTTGCAACATCCAACGATCCGGCAGTTCCAACAGACCAAGCGGCCGAGTCATCAGATAATTTATTTGGATGGGTATTGGATCGTTCTAAAGAATCTTCATTTGAAGGGATCAACCTCAAAGCGAGCTTTGCAATTTCAGTTTCTTCCAGACCAGTTGCTAGGGCGAGAGACTCAATCTCCTTCCTGTAGAGATCGCGAGTCTTAAAATCCATCTGGTGATATATTTCGGCGGGGTCTTCCCGCAACGTTCGTTCCAAACAGCTTACCGATTCATAAAAATCGCTCCAATTTTGTTCTGATATGGATCGTAGACTTAGGATGATATTTGCCACAACATCGTTAGGTAGCGCCTCGATCGAAAATTTCTCACCAGGCATTCCCCCAATTGCCGCGTCTGTGAGTGATGATGCGTCCTTTGGCAGCTTTGGAGGATTTGGTGGGCGAATGGCTGTGACCAGTGCATGTGCGAGAGATTCGATCAGGCTGTAACGCAGGAAAATTGGCAAAGCCCACAACTCACCCATGGAGAGTGGGACACTCTCCTGGAATTGAATGAGAACAGTCTGCAAATCGAGCGGGTCAAGTAATAAATGCTGATGTCCGAGGACATCCTGCGCAAAGGGATAGATACGCGGTAAGCCCTTGCGCGGTCCCCCCGACAATTTTGGAAGTTGTTTATAAAACCCGGAAGGCAAATCCTCTTTTATCTGTTGGAGAGCCTGCCGGATAATATAGTAATTATCCAGCACCCATTCAGACGCATACGTGAGGGATATATCCTGATGAGAAGCTTTACTGAAATGATGATGTGCTTCATCCAGCCAGGATTTCATATAACTCCAAATCACGGCCGGCTAAATCGCGACCTGGGGTGCTAGGTTTCGTGTTCCGATCTGTTTTAGGTGGGTCAACCAGGCGGTAATTTAATACCAGAGAATTAACGAATTCCCTGGTCTGTTCATCTTTGGAGGGAACGGATTTGGATGAGAATGGCTGGTTCCGTTCCCGTACCTGTTTCGCCCGGTCAACTGCCATCCTCAGCGTCCCCCGGTTTTTTCTGCAGCCAACTCTGCCGTGGTTAACTTGAACCGGGAACGAGGTACATCCTGGATAATCAGAACTGGTTTTGTGCCATGCTCTAAATAGTTCCGTGCAACAGATCCATACGGCCAGGTGACTTGCCCGGTATAACCATGAGCACAAAGAACGACCAGGTCAATATCTGCTTCTGTGGTGGCCAAATCATGAATGGCTGTGGACACACTATTATTTTCGACAATAAAGACTTCACTTGCCACAGGTAAACGCTCTTTCATCTCATTTAAATCAGACACTGGCTGCCTGTCGGCTGACATACATAAATTGTTCAGAGAGTTGTTCAATCTCAACGGGATAAGGTTCAGGGATTGGTAACTCAGGTGATTTAATGACAGCTAATAGGACAAGCCTGGTATTTGATGTAATCGTATCGGATTTGATGGCGGATTGATCAAAAATTACTTCATCCTGCGATAATCGGTCAGGCATCTCTCCCTGGGATAATGCAATGCCGGCTGATAATGCGCACTCGGCTCGGCGGGAGCTGTCAATCGGAAGAAGGATCCGGCGGTAATGTATCCGGGCTGATTCACTCTCAGGTTGAAGATAGGCTCGAACAATCAGCACAGGTAAATACACCAGATTGATTACTTTTTGCGTTACACTACTGATATTCCATCGGCTCAATCCGCCCGACCCGTGTGTACTCATTACCAGTAGGTCAATATTTTCAGTGTGGGCAAAGTTGACTATGTTTTCTGCTGTCTTTCCTTCCCTTATGAAATATTCGACCTTGACCTTATTGGCAGCATTTCCTTTGCTCTCTTTTTCTTTATTCTCCTGAATGGCACTATTTATATTTTGATTTATTCGGTTGGTGATTCCACGCATATACATATCCGCTTCGGCTTTCCGGATCTGCCAGCTTAAGGGATCAACCGGATTTGGGTTTTCATGGAAAGAAGTGGGATCAAGGACTTGAAGTAGGACAATTGTTGACCTGAAGATGCGGGCAAATTCCTCGGCATGCGGAATAGCCCTCTCTGCCAGGGTTGATCCATCCAGTGGGACTAATATTCGGTTGAACATAATAAAGTGCTCCGTTCTACGGCTTTCTCAAATTCAAAAAGTACTGTCAGTGTGGTTGCTTTTTATGATCCCATTTTGTTATAACTCGTTGGATCGCCCACGACTGAAATCTGTCCAACCATTTTTGTCTCCAAACTCCGGTATTGCTGGCAGGATGATTGGTAAATTTCGCAGATTTATACGAACCCCTTGTTCATTCTATAAATATCTGGCTATCAATGTCCCCGTTACAATCTATAAAATTACTAACAATGAGAATGGTTCATTCTAGAAATGAAACAAACCATCTGTACAAAAGGGCTTTGTCGGTCGACTTTGTTATATACTATAAGAAACTGGTGGATCATACGAGGTCCTACTTATTCAAATCTATTTTATTCGCGCACGAATTAATGTGATCGAGTCAACCATATTCTTGAACTCGCCACCTTTTCAATCAAAGTCACCATTAACTCGATCCCGGGGGTATTTTTCCCTCCTCCTTATCCCTGCATAAGGATGGGCTCCATGAAAGGTTTGTATGGCACATAAGGAAGTGTTGTTGGATAACCTTTTCCAGGAGTTCCAGGCCGAATTTAATCAGGCGCCTCTGGATGAAAAGAAACGGATAGCCAATCAATTTATCCTTTGGGCTGGAGACCTGATTAACACGCTTGATCTTCAGAATGAGATTTCACAGGCAGGATCCATTCTTGAAAAATCAGCCGCCGCCAAACCTTCCGATTCTGCAGGCATAAGACCAAATCCTTTATCCGATACCGAACCCCGGGGAATTCAAGCGCAGATCGAAGGTGAAATCCTTCTTAAACAAATATCGGAAAATATGGAACAGGTTTTTTGGTTGAGAGACATCAACACCGGACAGATTCTTTATATCAGCCCTGGATTTTCGCTGGTTTGGGGTTATTCTCGTGAAAACCTGTACGCCAATCCCTCGATCCTGTTTGAAAGCGTTCACCCGGAAGATAGAGTTCAAGTGATGGTGGCCGAGCCATACATTGGTCATTCTCCGATAAATCAGGCGTATCGAATATTCCGTTCAGACGGTAGTATTCGCTGGATATTTTCGCGTACATTCCTGATCCGTGACAAATCGGGAGACGCATCAAGTTCTTTTTGCATAGCGCAGGATATTACGGATCAGAAGCAGGTTGAATTTGCGCTTAGGAAGACTCTGGATCGGACTCGAGAACAGTTTGACCTCAGCCGCAAGATGAGCCTGTCTCGTAAACCTGAAGCGGTGCTTAAGTCTTTGATGTCTTCCCACGAGATGCGTTTGGCCCAACGAGCGGCTTTATTGTTTTTTGAAAATCCAAAAGCAGGTCCTTCCCGTGGAGTGGAGTTGAGGGCAGCCTGGTCGTCGAGACACAACCCCCACCTCTGGTTGAGTGAGTCCAGTTTATATGAAGACCCTGCCCTGTGGGAGCTACCTCATCCGAATCGGACGGTGGTTATTGCAGGAATTGAGTCCGATCCGCGGATATCGCCGAGTTTGCGAGATATCTTATTGGATGGACAGATCCAAACCCTCATCATTTTCCCGTTGATCGCTACCGGCGATTGGCTCGGCTGTCTGTTTGTCTATTACGATCAGGAACATCATTTCGACCATATCGATCTCAGGCACCTGAAAGTACTCATAGACCAGGCTACGGTTACCCTTTACAACTTACAGTTGCTGGAGGTGGAGGAAGTATCTCGCCATGAGGCTGAACGTGCAAATGAAATTAAAACCGAATTCCTCGCAATGATCACTCATGAACTTCGTACACCATTAACTTCCATAATTGGATTTACAACAACCTTATTGGCTGACGATGTTGTCTGGGCGCCAGACGACCAACGCGATTTTATTTACACAATTCAACAGGAAGCAAACCGGCTTCAGGAACTCATTGATCATCTGCTCGTTCTCACCCGGCTGGAAGCGGGAATGTTGACGATAGTTATGAAACCACACTCACTTTCTGAAATTATCCAGGATGCTTTACCTCAATTGCATAGTCTAACGAGCAAACATATCCTGACTATGCACCTGCCAACCGATTTACCATATGTCTTTGTTGACGCCAAGCGGATCGCCCAGGTTGTAGTTAACCTGGTACGAAATGCTTCCAATTATGCACCAGAAGGAAGTGAAATTAGTATAACCGCGAGTGTACGGAGAGGTTTTATTCAAATTAATGTAAGTGATCAGGGCCCAGGGATACCGCCGGCAGAGCATAAAGTGGTATTTAAAGCATTCCGCAGAGGTCAAAATATTGAAAGCTTATCCACTCAAGGGGCAGGATTAGGGCTTGCCATTTGTAAAGGACTAGTAGAAGCGCATGGCGGACGAATTTGGATCAAGAAGAAAAGCAATCCTGGAGCGACCGTCTCATTTAGCATTCCCCTTGTTCCTTCAGATAATTTGGGGACATCCACGGAAGGGGAGAGATAACCCATGGGAAATATTTTAATCGTTGAAGACGACCCAAGCATCCGTAAGCTGGTGCGAGTAAACCTAACGAAACGCGGCTATACTGTCAGCGAGGCAGAGGATAGCCATCAGGCGATAACCCTTTTTCAGGAAGTTCCGGTAGACCTGGTTGTTCTTGATCTGCTTCTTCCCGGGTTATCTGGTGTTGATGTCTGCAAGTGGATTCGAGCTCGATCGGATGTTCCGATCATAGTTCTAAGTGCGCGTCAGGAAGAAGAACTGAAGGTAGCCGCGTTGGATGCCGGAGCAGATGATTATGTAACCAAGCCGTTCGGTCAGGAAGAGCTACTTGCCCGGGTTCGCGCGTTCCTTCGCAGGTCTTACGCATCTCCTGTTGTTCCAGATACAACCATTCAGATTGGTGAATTGCGAATCGATCTTGAAGCGCGTCGTGTCTTCATCAGTTCGGATGATCTGCATCTGACCAGGACAGAATACGCGATCCTAGCTGAACTCGCTCAACATCTGGATGCTATTGTCACCCACGATGAACTGATTTCCAAGGTCTGGGGACCGGAGTATAGGGGTTCGAATCATTATTTGCACAATTACCTGGGTCGGTTACGAAAAAAGCTGGGAGAGTATGGCAGTCTGCTTGAAACCATCCCGGGAATGGGTTATAACCTTCACGCAACGCTTGGGTCCTAAAGATGGTTATCCAGTTTAATAGAAGTTTAAGAGAGTATAGCAGGGACATAGGAAGAACCATTCCTGTACTATTGAATGTGGCAAAGCACGTTTATAAATTGAAAGTATAGGAAAAAAATGGAAACAAAACTTTACGTTGGTAATATGTCTTACGAGACGACCGAGCAGGATCTACGCACTATGTTCAGTGAAGCAGGTACCGTGGAATCGGTCGATGTGATCATGGACCGTCAAACCGGTCGACCCAAAGGTTTCGCTTTTATCATGATGAGCAGCCAGGCTGAGGCTGAAAAAGCCATTAGTCTATTTGACTCAAAAGATCTAAAGACCCGAACCCTTAAGGTGAATATCGCCCGTCCTCGAGAAGAACGATAGACTTTGGGCATTCGAGCTGAAACTGGGTAAATAAACCCAAGATCAGTTTGACTAGTTATCAAAATTGCCCGATCAGTATCGAGTTGCAATAAGCAACTCGATACTTTTGTATCCAATAGTAATGGATTAGTAGATATTTTATAGGTTGAAACAGGGACATAGATAGCTGGCAGGTCGTAAGGTGATAGGGTAGCGAGAAGTATTAACTGAAAGGAGCTACATGGATCACAATCGTAATGATGGTCATAAACCGAATTCAAAGGTGCACATTCAGCCAAATATTGGGCTCGATAGTGAGATCCGCAATTCGGTGGTGGAAACGCTCAACCACATTCTGGCCAATGTATCCGTTTTGAGCCAAAAAACCCGAAATGCGCAATGGAACATATTTGGTCCTGGTTTCTTGTATTTGCATCAATTGTTCGAAAATCAGTACAGACAATTAAATAGAATTTCCGAGAGAATTGCAGTTCGAATTCGAATACTCGGAGGCATTGCCATTGGCAGCCACTTGGAATTTATTAATTTCAGCCAATTAGAAGAACAACCTGGTGCAGTCCCGGATATTCTGCATCTCCTGGCCGATCATGAATCATCTATCCGGTTATTGCGCGAGGATGTTAAAAAATGCACCGAAGAGTTTGAAGACGAAGGCACAAACGAATTGTTGGTGAGCTTAATGAGCCTGCACGAAAAAATGGCCTGGATGCTTCGATCATTTATCGAGAATGGATCAGTTATGAGTGAAGACTTCGAAAAAGTCTTGGTCGTTAAATAATCACAACACCAATATGTAGGTACATAACTACAAAAAGAGGAGTAACAGATGAATAAGAATATTTTAGAAGGTAATTGGAAACAAATGCGAGGCCAGGCAAAAATGTGGTGGGGCAAACTAACGGATGATGACCTGCAAAAAGTAGATGGAAAATTTGATCAGTTGGCTGGAGTTCTTCAAGAAAAGTATGGTTACACGCTTCAGCAGGCTGAAGACGAAATCAAAAAGAGGACAAAATGACCGATTTTAAAGAAGTAAGAACGACACAACATGAGGCAGGTCGAGAGCAGCGGGTAGCCACCTTTAAAGCAACCCAATTGATCTGGCTTGTTTTAGGCTTGTTGGAAGTTGGTCTCGCGTTACGATTTGTGTTCAAGTTGATCGCTGTAAATGCGGATAACCTGTTCGCGTCAATCCTTTATGGAATCACTGATCTTTTTGTGGCTCCTTTTGCCAGTCTAACTGGGGCGCCATCTTCAGGTGGGATGGTGCTGGAGATTTCCACCATCATTGCGATGATCGTCTATCTGTTGCTCGGATGGGCGCTTGAGAGAATCATATATGTCCTTTTCTATCGCCCACGCGGACCGGTTAGCGTCAGGCAGACTGTTGTCGCCGAGCATACGCCAATTCAAGCTCCTTTGGGTGTCACCCAAACGACTACTACCCAAACCCCTCAGGGCGGTACAAGTCAGACTTCAGTTACTGAGCAAACTAATAATCAAAACCCGAGACCCCTCTAGTTCTACTCATGGGCAGAACCGGTTTCTCCGGTTTTGGCCATTTATCTAGAAGGCAAATCGGGTACAAAGATAGGAAAAAGGATATGAAATTGGTAAATTTTCTTGTGTGGCTGACAACTGGCGCAGTAATTGGATGGTTTGCAGGTCGGTTGATCGCGGCAGAAAAAAAGTTATCTCACAAACTATCGCCAGCCAAAGATTAACATACAGGTAGGATGTTCCTACCCGATAGATTGTCTTCGGTCAAATTGTCTTTTACCCCAGAAGGGTTATTGCACTTTTCTCAGTTACTGGAGAAGGTGAAAAAAACAAGCCTAAGAAACAACAGGAACACACTCACTAAGAAGGAGATTTATATGAACCTCATCATTTATTTGGTCGTCGCGGCAATCATCGGTTGGGTAGCCACATCCATCATGCATGATCGCTCAAACTTGTTGATCAACATTGTAGTAGCCGTTGTTGGCGCTTTCCTGGCAGGGTACTTCATAAGCCCGTTGCTGAAGATAGGGACCATTAACGATGCGATCACACTTCCAACCATGCTTGTGACATTGCTAGGTGCCGTCATCTTGTTGGCAATTGTGAATCTGTTCCGTCGTCGTCGATAACCGGTTAGCAATTAGCCATTATCCAATCCTTCATGGGAGGGGCGTGTAAATACGCCTCTCCTTATGGAAGCATGGGGAAATTGATTAACCTGGTCAACCTATTTGGATGCCAGAAGAACAATCCTGCAGTACGCAGATTGTTTTATTAAGGAGTAAATCATGGGACGAAAAGGCGTAAGCAAGCGTAAGGCGAAACAACCAAACACAAAATCATCTTCCGGCGGGAGTGTATCCTCCGTTGTGAAGGCAGCGGAAAACCAGCCGATCAGGTTACAAGACTCTGATAAAAGTACGTCATCGAGTAAATTTTCCTCTGATCGAAAGAAGAACTCGAAGAACAGATAATTAATTCACATGAAGTGAAGTGGTGAATTATCCCCGGTTAATAATTTTACCAAACCATAATCGTATGGACATCAGATCAAATAATGGAGAATGAATATGGGAATACTTTCCTGGATCTTAGTAGGATTGATTGTAGGATTTCTGGCAGGAATTGTGGTAAGGGGTAGAGGCTACGGTTTGGCCGGTAATATCATCATCGGTGTCGCTGGTGGATTATTGGGAGGTTGGCTTGCATCCTATTTCCTGGGTTTGAATGACCTCGTCAACGGAATCAACCTGACATCGATCATTGTTGCCTTCGTCGGCTCTGTATTGCTCATCCTGGTTTTCCGTCTACTGTCAGGCAAAAGAAAGCCCAAGGTGGACTAAATCTCGGAGGGAAAAAGTGTTCTGCTGATCACAGTCAACATATATTCCCTCGTTCCTATTTAACGATAGGGGATCAATGGAAACCCAACCTCCTTCGCAACTGGATACCTGGACTTTCCGGCGGGTAGTGTGGTCAACTCTCACCCTAATCCTGGTGGCATTTGCTTTTTGGCTGCTTTATCGGTTTAACCAGGTGGTCTTCAGTCTGTTTATCGCAATTTTGATCGGTACGGTAATCAGACCTGCCGTCGGTTGGTTACATAAGCGGGGACTACCCAGGGTAGCCGGCGTCATGCTTGTCTATTTTCTCTTTATCATCTTGCTATTCGGTTTCGCCTTACTGTTATACCCCCTACTCTTCGAGCAGGGTACAGTGATCGTCGCAGCGGGTCCGGGTTATTATCAAAATCTGCTCCGCTGGATGGCGAATAATCCAAATCAATTGATATTTCATTTAAGCACCGTCCTTCCGGCTACCTCTTCCGGGTATGGATGCGATTCAGCAAAGCGGCCAGGGGGCATTGGATTCAGCCGGTCAGACATTGGTATATCTGACATCCCTGGGGAAATTCATTCTCCTGGCGCTGGCTATCTTCCTGTTGGCGTTCCATTGGACTGTAGATGGACCGAGGAGTATTCAATCGCTTTTGTTATTGATCCCCCAGGATCGACGTGAAAGCATCGCCGACCTGATCTCTGCCATTGAAACCAAGGTTGGTTACTATATCATCGGTCAAAGCGTTCTCTGTGTGTTGATTGGGGTAATGGCACTGATCGCCTATTTGCTCATCGGTTTGCCCAATGCCTTTATATTAGCGTTAATTGCGGGTATTCTGGAAGCCGTGCCTATGATCGGACCGTTGCTGGGCGCAATCCCGGCTGCGTTAATCGCCCTATCGATTGCCCCGTCCAAGCTGATCTGGGTGATTGTGGCCACCCTCGTGATCCAGCAATTCGAAAATAGTCTCCTCGTACCGCGCATTATGCGGAGAGCTGTGGGAGTCAATCCATTCGTTTCCCTTTTGTCCATCTTTGCCTTCAGTTCTATATTTGGCGTAATCGGAGCGTTGATGGCTATTCCGATTGCGGCTATTCTGCAACTTCTGCTTAATCGTTTTGTTTTTCGCCAGGGAATGAAAGATTCAGAGGTCTCGCCGGGGCGGGACTATATCAGCCGGTTACGCTATGAGGCGCAGGAACTTGTTCAGGATCTTCAAAAACAAGCACGCCTAAAAAAAGAGGGCACCGATCATTCGATCAGGCAAACCGACCAAGTGATGGATGAAATCGAATCGATCACCTCTGACCTTGATGCCTTGTTGGATAAAGTGAATCCACCAGGTGAGCTATGACAAAGCATCTGGTTAGAATTGGCACGGCTATCATGACCACACTACTCGCATTGGTAGTACTGTGGCAATTTCGTACTGTGGTCATATACGTCTTGATCTCATTGACCCTCGCTGCGGCGATGCGCCCACTGATAAAAAAAATGGTTGGACATGGACTCTTGGTAAAGATTGCCTGGCTTCTGCTTTATCTACTGGTTTTAGGCGGTCTTGTTTTCCTGCTGTTCATGGTGTTTGATTACGCGGTCGCCGAGATTCAACAGCTATCACTCACCTTGTCGGAAAAGGATGCGTGGATATTGCCGGTCTGGATGAAAGGGAGCGCCTTCCAATTGGGTTTGATCGATCAGATACCTCCGCCGAGCATCCTCTTAAACGCAATCACAGGTGAACAGGGGCAACTCATCCTGCCGCGAGTTTTGGGTTTGTCACAAGGTATAGGCGGTATTTTGAGCGGCACATTGGTCATAGTGTTCTTGAGTATCTATTGGAGCATCAATCAAATCCATTTTGAACGTCTCTGGCTCTCGTTGCTTCCATCCATTCACCGGACTCAAGCCCGGGGAATTTGGCGAACTATAGAACCTGATATTGGAGCGTATATACGCGGTCAAATTATCCAGAGCGTAATCTCAGGGGTTATGTTGGGGCTCGGATTCTGGGTAATTGGATCACCTTATCCGGTATTATTGGGACTGATTGGCGCGTTTTTATGTCTTATCCCAGTCTTGGGCGCGCCTCTTGCGCTCGTCCTTCCTCTGTTAATTGGATTGCTCACCAGTGCGCAGGTAAGCCTGTTTACTACACTCTACGCATTTCTTGTGTTGATTGCCATCGGAATCTGGATTCGTCCACGTCTTTTCAAACGCCAATGGGATAACCCAATCCTGACGGTCGTTCTTTTGATCGCCATGGCGGACGCATTTGGCTTGATTGGAATCATCATCGCCCCTCCGCTTTCTGCCGTGTGCCAGATCCTTTGGAACCGCCTGGTCAGCCATAGGGTACCAATCAGGGCTGCATCTCAGATTTCAGATTTGAAAGAAAGGCAGGAAAAACTTCGGGAATTGATTAGCACGATGGAGGAAACCCCTCCTCCCCTGGTCACCAGCAGTATTCAGCGCATGTCAGACTTGATCGATGAAGCCGAACCTATTCTGGAAGTGGTATTAGTATCAGAACCCGCCGACCGGATTCCACCGGACACGATACCTACATCAGGACAATGAAGATGACCCTGCCAAAAGGCCCCAATTTCATTGAATCGCTTTGGCAGCAAGGCATGCAGGTCGCCCGGCTGTCCGACCAGAAGACAAATGGGTGGCTGGGTATACTGTATAGATCCCTCAAACAAACTTTGCAGCCCGATTCGGTAATGACCGCGGCGGCAATTGCCTACTTTGCCCTGTTTTCATTGTTCCCACTTATCTTATTAAGTATTGCAATAGCCAGTATCAGTCTTGGCTCATTAATGGATCAGAATCTCATCATTCAGCGCCTGGAATTCATTGCGCCTGCCCTGGGGACTCTATTAGGAGATAATATCGACGAAATCGTCCGAGCGCGAGGAACGGCAACCTATATTGCCTTGATCGGTTTGCTCTATGCCGCGTCAACCATCTTTGTTACTTTAACCCAAACTATGTCTGTCATTTGGGACCAAAAGCGAAGACGGCCTATCTGGAAGTTGCGAGGTCTGCCAATCCTTTTTGTTTTAACCTTTGTCGGTCCAACCTTGTTCGCCCTCTCGTTTGGCAGTAGTATGGTCTCCAACCTTCGCTTGTGGCTGCCGGTTCAATTGATTCCATTATGGGATGGATTCGGTTTCCTGTTGGTGATCTTGCTCGATGTGATTTTGTTTATGGTGCTTTATATCCTGCTTCCACACGGTGAATCGACCTGGCGGGAGGTTTTACCAGGCGCGATTGGCGCTGGACTCCTTTGGGAAGGCGCCAAGAGAGTATTTCTCTTTTTCATCACATCTACTATGTCTGCTTCAAACCTGGTTTACGGATCGGTTGCGGCGATTATCTCATTCTTGATATGGGGTTACCTCAGCGGCTTGATTTTTCTTTTTGGAGCGTACTTAAGCCGATTCTATTACATGCAAAAATTGAAAATTCGGAAAGAAATTGATCTGCTTATATAAGCAGACCATTAAATAGGAAGGGCGAATGGAAGAACTCCGATATCTCACGAATAAACGGCGCATTCGGGCGAAACTGATCTTCAATCCTACTGCCGGAGCTGCAAGGCCAACTCCAATCCATATCGTGGATGTGATCCATGAGATGCAAGCCTGGAAAATTGTTCCCGAAGCGTACCTGGTCGAACCCGGTAGCGATCTGCCAGCGGTAGTTCGTGATGCATTGGCAAGAAAGATCAGATTGTTCGTTGTCTGCGGCGGTGATGGCACCATTTCATCCGTGGCGAGAACATTGGCCGGAACAAACGCCACGCTTGGAATTATTCCAATTGGAACGCAGAACAACACCGCCCTGAGTTTGGGTATCCCATCGGATATTGCTGCTGCGATTGCCATTCTTCGGACTGGTAGGCGGATTAAAGTAGACATTGGGGTAGCGAGCTGCGGAAAGAATAAGACCCCGTTCCTGGAAGTATGCTCCGTAGGATTAGTATCAACCCTCTTTCCTGCTGTGGACGACATCCAGCATGGGGACTTGTCAAGAATTGGCGATTTGCTGGTAACAATGGCTTCATCACCATCGGCCGAGATCCTTCTTTCCTTCGATAACAAGCATGAGATCCGAAATATGGGGCATATTGTTCTGGTTTCGAATATGCCTTATGTTGGTTTTCATTATCAGCTTGGTTCACTAACCTCATTTAATGATGGATTATTGGATGTCTTATTCTTTGCTGACTTATCCAAATTGGATCTCCTGACCTACGTTTTTCAAGGGGTAGGTGAAGGCAAACCAGAAGATCCACGCATCCAGCATTTCCATGTCCGCAGGATAGAGATCACAACTAATCCATCCATGCCGATTATGGTGGATGGAATTGCAATCGGTGAAGGAAAAGTGCGGATTGAAGTACAGCGACATACCCTGGGTGTTATGGTTGCCTTACCAGAGGTGATGCAACCGTCAGAGTCTGATCCTTCAACAAATAGTAGCGCAGAATGAAACCCATTTCTGAAGCAGAGGTGGTAGGAAAATGGAAACGATTTACCCGATGGGTGATTCTTCGCGAGCCGATTGTTCGGTTGGCAGGTATTTCTTTAGGCCTGGGCGTTTTTCTCCTGTTCATTCCACAATGGCTGCGATCAGCTCTTTGGTATGGAATATTTGCGCATAAGGCTTTAGCCAGCCTACTTATCATCTTCAGCTTATTAACACTCTCTTTGATTTGGACAACCGGACAACAGTTGGATACTCGTGCTTTCAGGTTTTTTAATATACGTGGAGCTCGGCCAATCTGGCTGGATCGTTTTATGGTGTGGTTTACTCAACTTGGCAATGGATTCGCTGCTCTTGGAATTGCCTTGATCATATTTGCCTTTGGAAACCAGCGTCTGGCTTATGAGCTTATCCTGGGTATTTTGACCTTATGGCTTGTCGTTGAAATCATAAAATTTCTAGTACACCGGTCCCGTCCATTCAAAAGGGTTACCGAAACACGGATTGTTGGCTACCAGGCTATTGGTAGATCTTTTCCAAGCGGACATACCAGTCTGGCTTTTTTTATTGCCACTTTGCTGGGCATGCAATTTCATTTTAATGTTTGGATCATGATTTTGCTTTATATCATCGCTGGAATCGTAGGCATTACACGTATGTACGTCGGTGCCCATTATCCTCGAGATGTGCTCGCTGGTGCTATCCTCGGTACCGCCTGGGGAATGATTGGGATGGCAGTTAATGGATATATCTTCTCTGCAATGGGATGACCTGCAGAATAAATAATTATTTCCCCTATCATAGGTAGATAATCTTTACATCTGAACTCCCCCCACATAATTTGTAGAATTTTTATAGGTTGAATCAGGGACTTATATAGTCCCTCTCGTTTAATGTGTTAATGCACCTAATTGTATCCTGACACAAGGTTATTTTTTGGTTCAGGATCAGTAACCCGAAGATGCGAGGTTTGTTTACTGCAATAAAAATGGGAGTATCCCATTTAGTTAGCTAAACCAAAGGTCGGATACTTCTCTTTCCAACCTCAGGCATCAACTCACAGGTCTCTTCCCTGTTTTCAAAGAAGATGGAGTAATCACTTATGTCTGACACGACAGTCAAAAAAGTCACCAAACGATTGCCAAAAGGGCAGCGTACGCATATCCGGCGAATGAAAGCAGCGGCTCGCAAGGAAGTCACAATCGTGAAGGTCAAAAAGCCCCAGGTGGTTGTGGAAAAAATCGTCTTAGATGAAATCAAGGAGCAAAAGGTAGTCAGCAAGCCTGTGAAAAAGAAACTGGCTTCTGTTGATTCCGCGAAAGTAAAGGCTCACGTTGCCAAAGAATGAATTATTACTGATAGCCGCGGGAAGAATGGCGGTTTATCGTAATTAATCACCGCCTCAGAAAGATAAGGAAGCGGATCCTAATCAGGCTTATATCAGCTCGTAAAAAGGAGAAATCACATGTTATGGACCATCATTGTTATTCTGTTTGTTCTCTGGTTACTCGGCTTTTTCGGTGGGCGTATCAGTCCCAGTTTCCCTAAGACAGGAAGCTGGATCCATGTCTTAATTGTCATCGTTGTGATTCTGGTTATCTTGAATCTTCTTAAGGTGATTTGATCCCAGCAGACTAGACTGTTGAATACCCCTTTCTAAAGGGGAAGACACGAGTAGGAAAGGAGCTTTTGATGGTTAAATGCGATGAGGTCATGACGAAAAACCTGGTTTGCTGCCTTCCAACAGACACGGTTGAAAAAGCGGCTCATTTGATGAAGCGCGATAATATCGGTTCCATACCTGTCATAAAAAATGACCAGACTTTTGAATTGATTGGGATTGTTACAGATCGCGACCTGGCATTAAAGATAGTAGCTGAGGGTAAAGATTCCAAATCCACAAAAGTGGAAGCTGTAATGACACATAAAGTGGTCGCCTGTCGTGTTGACGATGATCTCCAAATTGCGCTTGATGCGATGTCCAAATATCAATTACGCCGTATCCCGATCGTCAATAACGATCAAAAAATTGTGGGCATTATTGCCCAGGCAGATATTGCGACCCGGGTAAACCAGCCTGAAAAGACAGCCGCAATGGTGAAAGGAATTTCGCAATCGGATTCGAAATGAAAGAGTTCTTGATTCAATTAATTTGTAAATTACTTCTATTACGGCCATGGTAGAAGTATGACTGCACAAAAGAACCACATCGATCCGGTAGTTAAGTTAGGCGTTGATGGAATTACCGCAAATCCTTCCCGACGGGACCATTAGCTCGTCGGGAAGCCGGTTTTATATTTTATTATCCCCTGATCTACCAGTGATGGTTCTTATCGATGGGAATCAATCACATCGAATAATCCAAACGATCATCATAAATTTGTAGATTTTTTTTAGGTTGAATCAGGGACATGGATAGCCCAATTCGAATAGGGTTTATTTATCAAAATATAACAGAATTTCCAACCGATTATCACGATGCCGGGACACACATAATAGGAAATTTCTGGTTCTAACCATCATCATATCCTTACCAATTGAAGACGCAAGTAAGAAAAGGGGAGGAGTCAGATATGAATATTCTACTGGTCTACCCGGAATTTCCGGACACATTTTGGAGTTTCAAACATGCTCTTAAATTTATCAAGAAGAAGGCTGGAGCTCCTCCGCTGGGACTCTTGACCATTGCTTCCATGCTTCCTGTTGATTGGGAGAAACGACTGATTGACCTGAATGTAAAAGAGCTCACCAGCAAAGATCTGGTTTGGGCTGACTATGTATTTATCAGCGCGATGGCCGTCCAACGGTTATCCGTTCAAACTGTGATCGATCGTTGTAAACTTGCCGGGAAGACTGTAGTGGCTGGCGGACCGCTATTCACCATGGAACACGAACAATTCCCTGATGTCGATCATTTTATTTTGAATGAGGCGGAACTGACCCTGGCACCATTCTTACGCGACCTGGAACAGAACCAGGTGAAGAGGATCTATAGCGCGGAAGGGTTTCCCGATCTCGAGCAAACCCCGATCCCCCTCTGGAAGATTGCGGATTTACGCTATTACGATACCGTTAGCATTCAATTCTCACGCGGTTGTCCATTTAATTGCGATTTCTGCAATGTGACTGCTCTTCTCGGTCATCGGCCACGCACGAAAACCTCAAAACAAATAATGGCCGAGTTGGATTATTTGTACTCCATCGGCTGGCGTAAGAACATCTTTTTCGTGGACGATAACTTTATCGGAAATAAGAAGTACATCAAAAGTGAGGTATTACCGGCTTTGATCGAGTGGCGTAAAGATAAGACCGGGATGCCCTTTAGCACCGAAGCGTCCATCAATCTGGCCGATGACCAGGAATTAATGACACTCATGGTCGAAGCGGGTTTCGACACCGTGTTCGTCGGCATCGAATCTCCTAATGAAACCAGTCTGGCTGAATGCAGTAAGAACCAGAACAAAGGCCGGGACCTGATCGAAAGTGTCAAGATACTTCAACGGGCAGGATTGCAGGTCCAGGGCGGTTTTATTGTTGGATTTGATAATGACTCCCCGTCAATATTCCAACAGCAGATCGATTTTATTCAAAAAAGCGGGATTGTGACCGCCATGGTGGGATTACTTCAAGCACCGTTAGGTACCCGTCTTTATGATCGTATGCAAAAAGAAGGGCGTCTGAAAGATGAATTTTCAGGCGACAACGTAAATGGATCGACCAATATCATACCCAAGATGGGGATTGAATTGTTGCAAGCAGGGCATCGGAAAATTCTAAATCAGATATATGCCCCCAAACAATATTATGAAAGGATCAGGATATTCCTGCGTGAGTATAAACCGCCCAAGGTGAGAGTCCAGTTGGAGTTACAACACATATTGGCTCTATGGCGATCGGTGTACCAGTTGGGAATTCGTGGTATAGAACGGGTCCAGTTTTGGCAGCTCATCTTTTGGACAATGATCCGCCATCCCCGGCTGTTCCCTCAGGCGATCACCTTCGCCATCTATGGCTATCACTTCCGCCAGGTGGCAGAAAATCATTACAATAAACCAGATATCGCAGGGTATTGAAATGATGGTATTTTGGCTACTCATTGGTAAATATGCGATTAATGATAAATCGTTAAAAGAAGAAATCGTGCTGAATGACTGTGGGTCAATCATCTGGAGTCCGGATAGTGAAATTATTCCAATCGCCTCCGGAAAATTGTGATGGTAACAGTGGTCTGGTACGGAGGGAATTTGTATGGCAGCTGATAAACCTGACAAGATCGAAAGGAATCATGCCGGAGAAGCCCTGAGAGAGTCCGAATCTCGCTACCGCAGGTTATTTGAAACCGCAAAAGATGGGATTCTTATACTCGATGCTGTATCAGGACAGATCATGGATGTTAATCCATTTCTCGTCCACCTGTTGGGCTATAGCTACGAAGAGTTCTTAGGGAAAAAAGTCTGGGAAATTGCGCCATTCCACGATGTCGTTGCCAATAAAGCTGCGTTTAAGGAGCTAAAACAAAAATTATATATCCGGTATGAAGAACTTCCACTTGAGACTAAGGCCGGAGAAGAGGTCGATGTGGAGTTCGTGTCTAATGTGTACGGGGTTAACGGTAGGAAAGTAATTCAATGTAATATTCGCGATATCACAGAACGGAAACATGCCAAAGACCGAATACAAAAGGCAAATGCAGAATTGTCAGCCCTGGTCCTTGAATTACAAAACCACGAACGTGAAATGAGATTGATTTATCAAATGAATGACTTACTCCAAACTTGCAAGACCAAAGAAGAAGCGTACCAGGTGGTTGGTTTGGCAGCTGGTGAACTCTTTGCCGGGCAAAGTGGAGGTCTGGCTGTTTTGCACGAGTCTGGTTATTTCCTGGAGACGTTCGCTCAATGGGGGCCAGATTCAAAACTAATGCCAATTTTCTCACTGGATGATTGTTGGGCAATGAGGAGGGGACAACAACACATGGTGTTAGATCTCACTTCAAGCATAATTTGTTCCCATTTTGTTACGCCACCAACTTCCGGATACCTCTGTCTTCCATTGGTTGTTCAGGGTGATATGATTGGACTCTTGTATGTAGAGGTGCCAGACGGAATGAAGCATGAACAATCAAATCGCTGGAGACAAATGGCTGTAACGATTGGCGACGGGATAAAACTGTCGTTATCCAACCTGAAACTTCGCACTATCATGGGTGAACAGGCGACCCATGATCCGCTGACTGGTCTCTTCAACCGGCGATATATGGCGGATACACTACCGCGAGAGGTAAATCATGCCCGGCGTCAAAACACACAAACCTGCATTGCGATGTTGGATATCGACCATTTCAAGGACTTTAACGATACATTTGGACATGAGGCGGGTGATCTGATTTTGCGGGAATTAGGCCATACTTTCCAAGAAAACATAAGGGATAGTGATATCGCCTGCCGGTATGGTGGGGAGGAGTTCGTGCTGGTATTAATCGATTCCCCAATGGAAGCCAGTATTAAACATCTCAACAAAATTCGCAATGTAGTCAAGGAAATGCAAATCCGATATGGAGATCAATTACTTGGGTCGATGACCATATCTGCCGGTGTGGTTGAGGCATCCCAGAAGAATTATGATCCAGAAGCTCTCTTGAAGGCAGCTGATAAAGCTTTGTATGCAGCAAAAAAAGCCGGTCGGGATCGTGTTGTCGCTTTTCATGAGCCAGTAAAAAAATGATATGAAATTTTTGTGCAATAATTTATCAATAAACTAAATTGGCTGATATGGATGACATATTGTTGAATCAGAATTATTTGCAACACCGGGCAATTCTGCAAGACATTGCCCGAAGGGCAATGCTTGCCAGAGGACTCCTTCCCGATTTTTCAACCGAAGCATTGGCTGAACTTGAATTACTTCGGATCCCTGTCATGAAGGATGGGAGCTTTACCCAGGATTTCCCTCCCGCACGGGACTTACGTCACCTGTTATGGGCATCGATTGATAACGATGACTCTAGAGACCTTGATCAATTAACCGTCGCAGAACAAATGCCAACGGGGGAAGTAAAAATTTTTGTTGCCATATCCGATGTGGCGTCTACCATACGAAATGGCTCAGCCATTGATCAGCACGCCCGAACGAATACCACTTCGGTATATACGGCTGCCGAGATCTTTCCGATGCTGCCTGAAAAAGTGTCGACTGATCTAACATCTTTAAATTTTAATGAAGACCGCTTATCCATCGTGGTTGAAATGCGCCTGGATTCCAATGGTGAACTGGCTGATTCAACGATCTACATGGCATGGGTTCATAATTATGCAAAACTTGCCTACAATAGCGTAGCTGCCTGGTTGGATAAACTTGCCCCCATCCCCGAGGAGATTGATAGCGTAAAAGGGCTTGCCGAAAATATACAGTTGCAAGATAGGGTAGCAGAGCGTATGAAGAACCTCAGGCATGCCCAGGGTGCTTTAAGTCTGGAGACAATTGAGGCCAAACCGGTATTTGATGGCGATCAAATTCGAGCGCTGGAACTGGAAGAGAAGAATCGTGCTAAAGCCATTATTGAAAACTTTATGATCGCTGCCAATGGTGTCACTGCCAGATATCTCTCGAATTCGAAATTTCCATCCATCCGACGGGTGGTTCGAATACCGAAACGATGGGAGCGAATAGTGCAGATAGCTTCCGACCTGGGTCAAAATCTACCATCCAATCCCGATTCAAAAGCCCTTGAAGATTTCCTGGTAAGACAAAGAGCTGCTGACCCGATCCGTTTTCCGGACTTGTCCCTGGCGATCATCAAACTGCTTGGCGCCGGCGAATATGTGGCGGAGACTTCCGATGGGAATATTCCAGGTCACTTTGGTCTGGCAGTTAAAGATTACGCCCACTCAACCGCACCGAATCGCCGTTACCCTGACCTGATCACCCAACGGTTGCTATTGGCGGCATTGGAGGGCAAACCTGTCCCCTACCAGATGGATGAATTGGATAGCCTTGCCAGACATTGCACGGAAGCGGAAGACGCTGCCAACAAGGTAGAGCGGCAAGTCGGAAAATCCGCGGCTGCTCTGTTATTCGAATCTGAGAATTGGCGAGTCATTTGATTCCATTGTAACGGGTGCATCAGAAAAAGGCACCTGGGTCAGGTTACTCACCGAACCAGTTGAGGGAAAAGTTGTCGAAGGGTATGGGGGAATCGACGTCGGTGACAGGATTCGAGTAGAGTTGATTTCTGTAGATGTTCAAAATGGATATATTGATTTCAAGAAAATTAATCCATCGCGAAGGTAAAAAGTCCACCTCCACAATTAACAAAAGTACCCTTAATCACGCCCAATTCCATCTGCCTAAAGGTAGATTGGTATCGATTCTGACATTCACCTAAAATTCGTCTTAAAACCTATTGACTCTTCTTGATTCGCGTGCTAAAGTGTTATCGATAACGGGAACGATAACGGGAACGATAACATATGGTAATCAAGCACAAACGCCCCACCATCAAGCAGGTCGCATCATCAGCCGGAGTATCCACACAGACGGTCTCCCGTGTGATGAATGATCGCCCCGATGTCTCTCCGGAAACTCGCGAACGAGTCCAAAAAATTGTAGAAGAAATGGGATACCAGCCCAGCGCCCTGGCGCGCAGCCTCATCCAACAACGCAGTTACACACTGGGTGTTGTTACGGCTGGTTTAAAATACACTGGTCCTTCGCGCACATTAAGCGGCATTACTAATGCGGCCGAAGAACTTGGCTATTCCCTGCTTTTAAAAGAATTGCCCAGCTTTAACGCTAACCATGTATTGCCCATATTGCAGGAATTCTCTTCCCGTCATGCAGATGGTATTATCTGGGCCGTTCCGGAGGTGGGTGAAAATCGGGAATGGCTGAATAGCACTCTACCAGATCTCGAGATTCCCATTGTTTTCCTCACCATGGAGCCTCGCGATCAGATCCCTGTAGTATCCATCGATAATTACAAAGGCGGGCGGTTGGCCATGGGGCATCTGCTCGAACAAGGATACCGTCACATTGGTCATATTTCTGGTCCGTTGGACTGGTGGGAATCACGCCAACGGATGGCAGCCTGGAAAGATGCGTTGAAGGAAGAGGGAATCCAAATCCTTGATTCACATTGGGCTGAAGGGAACTGGTCTTCTGCCAGTGGAGCCGCTGCGATTGAGAAGCTGTTTAAACAATATCCAGATATGGATGCGGTCTTTGTCGCCAATGACCAGATGGCGTTGAGCGTCATCCAGATCGCCTGTCAGAAGAATCTCCGAATCCCCGAAGATCTCGGTATTGTCGGTTTTGATAATATCCCTGAATCAGCCTATTTTTGTCCTCCATTGACGACCATCCAATCGGAACAATACGAAATGGGAAAAATGGCCGTCGAAGAAGTGGTCAAAATAATTGAGTCAGGTGAATTGGAACAGGAGGTACGTGAACCCGCCAACATCATGTTGACACCCGCATTAGTTGAGCGCGAAAGTTCATTGAATGTACGGATCAGGAAATAAAAGGAGGTGATTTGAACTGAGAGTGAGGCTAATAAAGCGAAGTGCCTGCCTAGTGATTGGAGTCCCTTAGCAAGCACTTCAAGGCGAACGCGTTACTCCTATCGCTAGGAAAACGACTCGCTGAAGCGATTATACCGTATCAACAACTCCGCGAGGAGAAATAAGAACTGTCAAAAGGAGAGAACGACATGAAACTAGTAAAATTATTTGCTTTGCTCGTAGCTGCATCGATGATATTGGGCGCGTGCGCTCCTGCAGCTCCCGCCGCTCCTGCTGCGCCCGCTGCGACCGCCGCTCCTGCTGCCAAGGTTTACACCTATGCAGATATGACGGTTGGTTTTATCCAAACTGGTTCTGAAGGTGGATGGCGCGCAGCCAACACAGCTTCATTTAAAGAGACTGCCACCAAATTGGGAGTCAACTTGAAATTCTATGATGCCCAGAACAAACTCGAGAATCAGGTCTCTGCTTTCCGTAATTTCATCGCCGATCCAGAAGTCAATGTAATTGTCCTCGCCGCACTCGAAACCACCGGTTGGGATGATGTACTTAAGGAAGCAAAAGCCGCCGGGAAAACCGTTGTGATTGAAGATCGCCGTATTGATGCCGCAAGTGATCTATACGCAACTTACATTGGCGCAGACTTTGCGCTGGAAGGCCAGAACGCCGGCAAAGAAATGTGTGTCTTGCTGAAAGACAGCCCGAAGAAAAATGTCGTCGAACTGGTCGGAAATGTAGGTTCATCCGCAGCGAAAGATCGTGGTGTTGGTTTCCGCGAAACCATGACCGAGTGTGGTATCAACATTACCCAGTCCCAGACCGCGAACTGGAGCGCTACTGAAGGAAAAGACGTAATGGCTGCCTTCCTCAAGAAGGATCCTGATATCCAGGGTGTGTTTGCGCAGAATGACGAAATGGGTCTCGGCGCCGCATTGGCCATCAAAGAAGCTGGCCTTAAACCCGCTGTCGACATCAAGATCATCACGGTGGATGGGACCGCTGGCGCATTCAAGGGAATGATTGCTGGAGAGATTAATACAGTCCTAGAGTGCAATCCCCTCCTGGCACCACAAACATTTGAAGCCGCTTTGAAGGCACTCAATGGTGAAAAACTACCCGCATGGATTCCTTCACAGGAAGGTATTTTCTACCAGAAAGATGCTGAAGCGATTTTCCCCAGCCGGACATACTAGATTTTGAATCCAAAACCTGGCTAACCGGGGAGTAATAAACCAATCAGTGAAAATGGTTATCTACTAGAGAAGCGGCGTTAGCGCCGCTTCTCACCTAACCTCCCAAAATAATAAGTGGATGATTAAGTCTGTGCAGAGGCAGTATATGGCAGAATCTGACAAAGAAATCCTACGAATGACGGGGATCGATAAGTCCTTTCCGGGTGTCCATGCACTGGATAACGTGAATTTTTCCCTTGCGAAGGGAGAAATCCATGCGCTGTTGGGAGAAAATGGAGCGGGTAAGTCGACTTTAATCAAAGTTCTCACCGGAGTTGAGCATCCAGATAAGGGCACGATAACTCTTGAGGGGAAAGATATCTCTATCAAATCTCCTCAACACGCTCAAGTCTTGGGGATCAGCACCGTTTATCAAGAGGTCAACCTTTGTCCTAATCTCACCGTGGCAGAAAACATCATGATCGGTCGTGCTCCCATGAAATCCGGGAGTATTGATTGGACCTCCATGAATAAACAAGCAAAGAGACTGCTCATGGAATTGGATGTGGATATCGATGTGACTCAAATGTTGGGTTCCTATTCAGTAGCGATTCAACAGATGGCTGCCATCGCGCGGGCACTCGAAATATCATCCGCCCGTATTCTGATATTAGATGAGCCTACTTCAAGTCTCACAACTCATGAAACTGAGCAACTCTTCAGTGTAATGCGCAAACTGAAAAGTGAAGGAATGGCTATCATTTTCATCACCCATTTTCTCGACCAGGTATATGAAGTAGCAGACCGAATTACTGTTCTCAGGAACGGCAACCTGGTTGGAACGTATGAAACAAAATCGTTGTCGCGCCTCGAGTTGATCGCTAAAATGATCGGCCGGATATTAAATGAACTTGACGATATGTCCAAGCTCAAGCTTGAAAGCAGCCAGCATATCCAGAACAAGACATTACTTGATGCGAAGGGACTTGGCCGGGCTGATTCCATCAAACCTTTCGACCTGGAGTTGCATGCCGGAGAAGTGGTTGGTCTGGCGGGATTACTCGGTTCTGGCCGGACCGAAATGGCGCAACTATTATTTGGCATTGAAACCGCGGATAGCGGCACTGTCACATTGGACGGTAAAGATATAAGCGAATTCTCCCCTCTCAAGTCAATCGACCGCGGGATTGCCCTATGCCCGGAGGATCGAAAAGCGGAAGGGATACTTGGGGATCTAACCGTGAGAGAAAATATCATCCTGGCGATGCAAGCCAGGCGCGGTTGGTTTAAATACCTGAGCGATACGGAACAAAATGAAATCGCTGATAAGTACATTAAATTGTTAAACATCGCGACACCAACTGCTGAACAACTCGTTAAAAATCTAAGCGGGGGTAACCAGCAAAAGGTCATTCTTGCCCGTTGGCTGGCTACAAATCCTCGTCTTCTAATTCTGGATGAACCCACACGCGGTATTGATGTGGGTACGAAAGCCGAAATTCAAAAACTCGTGCTTGAGCTTGCCGAAGAAGGCAAGTCATGCATGTTTATTTCATCCGAACTGGATGAAGTGTTACGAACAAGTCACCGCATCATTGTTCTGAGGGAAAAAGATAAAATCACTGAATTTAGCGGTGAAGTAACCGAGCGTCAGATTATGCAATCAATGGCAGGGAGTGAAGGAATATGAAACCACCCATCTCTTCTTTCGAATGGAGAAAGGTCACGGAGAGCAGGCTATTTTTTCCGATATTCGCCTTACTGCTGGTTATGATCTTTGACCTTGTTTTCGTTCGCGGTTTTTTTGCCATAGAGGTCAGGGATGGAAATCTTTATGGGAACGTGATTGACATCCTGCGAAGCGGCTCCACTGTTATCTTGCTGGCACTTGGCATGACGCTGGTCATCGCCACCGGAGGAGTGGATCTCTCGGTAGGAGCTGTCATGGCAATCGCTGCATCCATTGCGGCTCTGATGATGAACCCTTACGTGATGGCCAAGGAATTACCTGAAAACCTTCAAAAACTGGTCAACGATCCCAATTTTACGTACGCCCCCTTGTGGGCGGTGCTTCTTGTGACACTGATCGTTTCAGCCCTATGCGGTTTTTGGAATGGCTTGCTGGTGGCTTATGCAAAAATTCAGCCAATGGTTGGGACTCTCATTCTTATGATCGCCGGGCGTGGTATCGCCCAATTAATCACCAACGGGATCAGGATCCAAATATTTTACGAGCCTTATGCCTATATTGGAAACGGATGGGCAATCCTGCCAATCCCATTGTATATAGTGATCCTGGTATTTACACTTCTTTGGTTTTTTACGCGCAAAACATCCATCGGGCTGTTTATCGAGTCTGTGGGTGTGAACGCGCGATCCAGTTTCTTCAGTGGCATTGATCAGAAAAAAATAAAGTTATTAGCGTATACCCTTTGCGGACTATTCGCTGGAATGGCTGGTGTTCTGGCTAGCGCGAATATAAAAACATCGGATGCCAACAATATTGGTTGGGCGCTGGAACTTGATGCCATTCTGGCTGTGGTCATCGGTGGAACACTGATGACAGGTGGCCGCTTCTCACTATTGGCAAGCGTTATCGGAGCGCTCGTCATGCAAGCAACCACGACATCCATGTATGCGATTGGTGTACCGGCCAACGCTGTTTTGGCCGTCAAGGGTGTGGTGGTTATCCTGGTGCTCCTGCTGTATTCGGAACAGGTTAAAACCTTGTTCCGAAAAATTACCACGCAGAAGAAAGTAGCCCAGCCATGAAGCAACGAATTAACACTTTTATCACCAATAACCGGAGATTCATCCCAGTTTTTGCGACGGCTGTGTTATTAGTCATTGCCTATTCCATAGGTGCGGGCTTTTACAAGGGTATGCGGGACCCGCAGATATTCCTTAATCTGTTCCGCACCTCTCCATTTCTGCTCATCGCTGCAATCGGCGGGACGTTTGTTATCCTTACGGGTGGTATTGATCTTTCTGTGAGTGGCATGGTGGCTTTGACAACAGTCGCTGCTTCCGCTTTGATCCGGGCGGATTGGAATCCATGGGTTGTGATGCTTCTTATGCTCCTTATGGGCATGACCCTGGGTACAATTCTTGGGGCATTTATCACGTACATGAAAGTGCAGCCATTTATTGCTACCCTGGCTGGGCTATGGTTTACCCGTGGATTATGTTTCTTTATCAGTGATGACGCGATTGCCGTTGACAACCGTATATATAAAATCCTCTCCCAGACAAAAATATTCATTCCTGGATTAAGCGATCCTATAGCGAAGGAAGGCGCATACATCTCCCTCCTTGTCATTGTCTCCCTGGTGGTTTTGGGGCTTGCGGTATATATCGCCCACTATACGCGTTTCGGCCGCACAATTTACGCTATCGGCGGAAATGAGCAATCTGCGCGATTAATGGGTCTTCCAGTTAACTCAACCAAGGTTCTCGTTTACACGTTCGCTGGGTTTTGCTCCGCATTGGCTGGCTTGACATTGAATATTTATGTGGGTTCCGGGCATGGATTATATGCAACCGGTTTTGAATTAACTGTCATTGCCGCGATAGTGATGGGCGGAACGATGTTGAGTGGAGGATCAGGCTATGTTCTAGGCACGCTGTTTGGCGTCCTTGTTCTGGGTCTGACCCAAACCCTGATCCAGTTTAATGGAAGGCTGAGTTCATGGTGGACCAACATCGTTGTTGGCGCACTTACCCTTATTTTCATTGGCATTCAGAGCTTTTTGGCAGCCCGAAAAGTCAGGTTTGGTAGGGGAGAAAAGAAGAAAGAAGGTTTTGACGTATTGCTTCGCCGTAATCGCAAGTCACTTGTTTATAGTGGCTGCGTGATTGCAGGAGTATTCCTGGTTGTGGCCGGGGTGAATGCGTTCATGCCGAATATACCGAAGAAATGCATCTTAAAACCTTTTCAGCAAGACCAAGCCTCAGCACTGATCGAGTCTGGCGCGGTCATTGTCTACGAACACAATGGCGGATCAAATTGTGTTGACGAATTGTATGCCATTTATCCCGATGGAAAAATCACAGCAGAAGAAGGCGTTAATAAACTGGAGAAACAGGCAACCTCTTCTGAAGTGGGAGATTTACTCACTGGGATCAAAAGTCTGGGTTGGTTTACAGATACCCTTTACTCTACTGAACACGAACCGTGCGGGCAGTGTTACACATTCTTCCTGACTGTTTCAGATGGAGACCAGGTGAAGACCGTAAAAGCAGTAAACGGTGGCACGGATACTCCTCCCGCCTACTGGCAGGTAATCGCGCTGATTGATGAGATTATTCCTCACTTTGTTCCATAAATCGGACGAAGCATAGGATAAGGGAGAAAGAATAATAATGCAAATATTAAAACCTTTACTAATCCCAATAGTCGCGAGTATTCTGGTTCTTATACTCGCTGCTACCGGCTATGTGGCTGTCCCGGCTTGTGATCCCGCTGATCGTGGATGGGGATGTGGCAATGAACTGACTCAAGCGAAAGGCTGGATTGCCACGGCAACAAATATTGGCTCGAATGATTCTGGAGATTTGCACATTGACCTTACCATCCTGAATGAGACTGGTGAATGGAGTGCTTTGCTGGCAGCCCCGTCAAAACCAGCTGTGTATAGGGCAGCTGATGGACAATCTACCAACTGTGATACTGTCTTTGTCAGTACTGGAGGTCATTATCTGGCGCCGGGTTTTCAGATAAAAGGATACACAACTGGGACAGACGCTGATCCGCAGACGCAGTTAATTTATGTAGAGTGTCGAGCCACGAAGCTTGTACCGGGATCCAAGCTTTTTATTGATGTTAGCTATGTTTCAGGCGAATACAATTATTACGATAAAAACGCCACCAATACCGATGTAAAACTGGAAGTTGACCTCGATAAGATTGCCACGGATTTGAAGTATCCAATAGTGACCCCTGTAGATGGTCTAATCCACAAGCTCGGAGATAAGATAACAGGACTTAACGAAGTCACCCTTACTCTCACTGGTGTTACACGCACTAATAATGGTCTTGAATTTCACTGGCAAAACTTCAATGCCAGCGAATACCCATCGGCTCTTCATGTTGGTCCCCCGCCAGTCGTTGGTGAAGATGGTATCTTGTATGGAATTTATAAAGACCCTGGGAGTGTGTCCGCTCCCCTGGTCAGTCCAGGCAAAACCACAGAATGGGTGACTACCGTCCAGACACCTCAGAACGCCAGCAATTTTTACATTATGGTGAGCGTTGAGACTGGCACAAGACTTTTCAACAACTTCGTCATTGATATCACGGATCAATAGTTATCCAAGAAACTCAAAGAAAGGCCAGATTCATGAAGGTCTTACGGTTACATGGAGCGAGTGACATTCGATTTTCTGAAGAACCTCTTCCGATTCCCCGGGAAGGTGAGGAATTGCTCCGTGTATCCGCTGTGGGTATCTGCGGATCGGACTTGCACTGGTTTACCGAAGGCGGGATCGGGGACGCCCGGATTATCAGACCGCTGGTATTGGGACACGAATTTGCCGCTCTCACGAAAAACGGTGCGCGTGTGGCAGTCGATCCAGCCATCCCATGTGGAAAATGCGAATTTTGTCTGCGCGGCGACCCAAATCTTTGTCCTGATATTCACTTCGCAGGTCATGGCAATGATGACGGCGCGTTGCGTGAGTATGTAGCCTGGGATCAACAATTCATTCACCCACTCCCAGACACGATTTCTGATGAGGAAGGTGCCATGCTGGAACCACTGGGGGTAGCCATCCATGCGGTGGATCTGGCTCATATTAAACCGGGAATGACCATCGGAGTATTCGGGTGTGGACCGATTGGCCTGCTGATTGCTCAGGTAGCCCGGCAGGCGGGTGCAGTAAAAGTGATCGGAACAGACGTCCTTCCACACCGGGTGGAAGCCGCCTTGTCAATGGGTGTGGACCAAGCCTGGCTGGTAGATGGACAACTCCCGGAACCCGTTGCGCTTGAAGCCACAGGTGGACGCGGGGTGGATGTCGCCTTTGAAGCGGCAGGGGCACAGGGCGCCGTGGATGACGCCTTCTCTGCGGTAGCCATAGGTGGGAAGGTGATATTGGCTGGCATACCGGATGACGATCAGACTTCCTTTACCGCTTCAACCGCCAGACGCAAGGGTCTGACCATCAAACTGGTCAGACGTATGAAATCAACCTACCCGCGTGCCATTGATCTTGTTGCAAATCATCGGGTAGATTTGATATCCCTTATTACGCACCGTTATCCACTTGCGGATATCCAGAAAGGCTTTGAAACAGCTGTCCGTCGTGAAGGTTTGAAAGTACTGATCCGATTATGATCTCCGTGATTTATTAGGTGAGTGAATGAGCAAATATGCTGTTGGTGTTGATTTTGGAACAGAAAGCGGTCGGGCGGTCCTGGTTGATGTAATCGATGGACGTGAAGTGGCGACTGCTGTGTATCCTTATTCTCATTCCGTGATTGATGAACGCTTGCCCGATAGTGGGGTGATCCTTGAACCGGATTGGGCTCTTCAGGATCCGCAGGATTATATCCAAACGTTTCAGCAGACAATACCAGAAGTGTTACGCCAATCAGGAGTGAAACCAGCTGATGTTATCGGAGTGGGGATTGATTTTACCGCCTGCACGATGATGCCAGTCAAAGGGGATGGTACACCTCTGTGTGACCTGCCTGCCTACCGCAATCGTCCACATGCCTGGGTTAAGCTTTGGAAACATCACGCCGCGCAACCCGAAGCCGATCAAATTAATACAATTGCGCATGAAATGGGTGAAGACTGGCTTGATCGATATGGTGGGAAGATATCCTCCGAATGGTTCTTTGCCAAGACTCTGCAGATCGTTCATGATGATCCTGAAATTTACGACGCGGCCGACCGTCTGCTCGAAGCAGCGGATTGGGTCGTCTGGCAGCTCACGGGGGAAGAGAGCCGCAACAGTTGCACCGCAGGATACAAGGCAATCTGGTCGAAGCGGGAAGGGTTTCCCCGGGCAGATTATTTCGCCGCTTTAGATCCGAAATTAAAAAACGTTATTGATGAGAAGATGACCCGTCGGATCGTACCCATGGGGCAGCGCGCAGGCGGATTAACGTCGCAGGCGGCTGCCTGGACAGGTTTACTCCCCGGTACCTCGGTGGCGATTGCGAACGTGGATGCGCATGTGGCAGTCCCTGCAGCGACAGTCACCGAACCTGGTCGGATGGTCATGATCATGGGCACATCCACCTGCGATATGGTTCTCGGGACCGATGAGCGGATCGTACCTGGTATGTGTGGGGTGGTTGAAGATGGTATTATCCCTGGTTTCTTCGGTTACGAAGCTGGCCAATCCTGTGTGGGCGATCACTTTGCCTGGTTTGTGGAACACTGTGTCCCACCGGAATACTATCAGGAAGCAAGCTCGCGCGGAATGGATATCCATCAATTACTGGAAGAGAGAGCCGATAAGCTGAAGGTGGGTGAGAGCGGATTGCTTGCGCTCGATTGGTGGAATGGCAACCGCTCTGTATTGGTGGATGTCGATTTGACCGGATTAATGATAGGGATGACCCTGGCGACCAAACCGGAAGAAATCTACCGGGCATTGATCGAAGCGACAGCTTATGGAAAGCGGATCATCATTGAAACCTTCCAGAAGAATGGAGTCCCTATCTATGAGCTGGTTGCCTGTGGTGGATTACCAGAGAAGAACAAGCTGCTGATGCAGATCTATGCTGATGTGATTGGATTGCCTATCCGGGTCAGCGCGTCCAAACAAACCCCGGCGCTTGGCTCTGCCATGTTCGGCGCTGTTGCCGCAGGAAAAGCTGTCGGCGGATATGATTCCATTTATGATGCGGCGAAAGTGATGGCGCATCTTAAAGATGTGACCTACACCGCCATCCCGGAAAACCAGGCAGTCTATGAAAAGCTCTATGCCGAGTATCTCATCCTGCATGACTATTTTGGGCGTGGGGAAAACGATGTCATGAAACGCTTGAAGGCAATAAAAGTCGAGGCAAGGAAGTGAAAACCTATGCTTGAAACGTTAAAAGAAGAAGTTCTACAACTCAATTTAGAATTGCCAAAAAATAACTTGGTGGCATGGACAAGCGGAAATGTCAGCGCGCGCGACTCACGATCAGGTCTGGTGGTTATCAAACCGAGCGGGATCCGTTATGAAGAATTAAGATCCTCCGATATGGTTGTGGTAGACCTGGATGGCAAGGTAGTGGAAGGTGATCTACTCCCTTCGTCTGATACTTCCTCCCATCTTTATATCTATCGCGCCCGATCGGATGTGGGTGGAGTTGTTCATACCCATTCACGCTATGCCACCGCTTTCGCCGCGATCGGAAAGCCCATCCCGTGCGTATTGACAGCCATGGCTGATGAATTCGGAGGTCCTATACCCTGTGGTGGCTTTGCGTTGATCGGCGGCGATGAAATCGGAAAAATTGTAGTGGAAACCATAGGGAATTCCCCGGCAGTGCTGCTCAAAAACCACGGGGTGTTCACCATTGGCAAGACTCCACTGGCGGCTGTCAAAGCGGCGGTGATGACCGAAGATGTGGCTGCAACCGTTTGGATGGCTTTCCAGTTGGGTACTCCGGATATTATCGCCGCCGAAGATGTGAAGAAATTACATGACCGGTACACAAATGTATACGGCCAGAAATAATACTGTTGGATAGGAGCTCACAATGATCGATCTGAAGCAATATGAAATCTGGTTTGTGACCGGCAGTCAGCATATGTACGGACCGAAAACGCTGGAGCAGGTGGCGAAAGACTCTCGGGAGATCTGCGCCGCATTGGATGCTTCCCCGGCCAACCCTGTAAGGGTAGTTTATAAACCAACCCTCACTACCTCGGATTCAATTCGTGAGTTGTGTTTGGAAGCGAATTCTTCCAAAAATTGCATCGGTCTCATAACCTGGATGCACACCTTCTCTCCAGCACAAATGTGGATCGGTGGATTGGGTTCCCTTAAAAAACCATGGGTTCATCTTCACACCCAGTTCAATCGTGAGATCCCCTGGGCTGAAATTGATATGGACTTCATGAACCTCAATCAATCGGCTCATGGAGATCGGGAATTTGGATTTATTGGCAGCCGGATGCGCCTGGATAGAAAAGTGATCGTCGGCCATTGGCAGGATGAGGACGTTCGAGCCAGCCTGGGTGTTTGGTCACGCGCGGCGGCTGCCTGGGCAGACTGGCAGGGTGCCAAACTCGCCCGCTTCGGCGACAATATGCGGGACGTGGCGGTCACAGAAGGAGATAAGGTCGCTGCCCAGATCCAGCTTGGTTACTCGGTCTCCGGATACGGGGTAGGGGATCTGGTTAAAGTAGTCAATGAAGCATCTGAATCGGAGATCCAGGAAACGGTCAAGGCATATCTCGATGAATATGAAGTTTCACCCGCGCTTCTTCCGGGGGGAGAGCGTCATGCTTCGCTGCGGGAGGGGGCCCGCATCGAAGCAGGTATGCGCAATTTCCTGCAAGCCGGTCATTTCAAGGCGTTCACCACCACCTTTGAAGATTTGCACGGACTGGCGCAATTACCTGGATTGGCAGTCCAACGCCTGATGCGGGATGGGTACGGTTTCGGCGGGGAAGGCGATTGGAAAACGGCTGCGCTCGTCCGCGCGATGAAGGTGATGGGAGCCGGGTTACCTGGGGGTGTTAGCTTCATGGAAGATTACACCTATCACCTCACGCCCGGAAGTGAAAAGATCCTGGGCGCGCATATGTTGGAAGTCTGTGAATCCATTGCCTCAAACAAACCACGCCTGGATATTCTTCCGCTTTCCATTGGTGGTAAAGCGGACCCGCTGCGGTTGATCTTTGATGCCAATACTGGTCCTGCCATTGGGGCATCAATGATGGACATGGGTCAACGTTTCCGGATGGTAGCCAATGTGGTGGATGTCGTTCCCACCGAAGCACCTCTGCCAAAATTGCCGGTTGCCCGCGCATTGTGGCTGCCGCGTCCTAACCTGAAAACGGCCGCTGCAGCCTGGATCTACGCCGGTGGAGCGCATCATACCAGCTTCAGCTATTCGGTGACTGCAGAACACCTGCGCGATTTTGCCACCATTGCCGGGATCGAGTATTTACTGATTGATGAGAATACCAGGGTGGAAGACTTCATAGATAAACTTCGCTGGAATGAGTTGTACTATTTATTAGCAAAAGGTGTTTGATTATTGTTGGTTAAAATTTCACGCCCTCCATCAGGAGGGCGTTTTATATCTGAATTGATAGCATTCGAGCGAATTCATGATCGGGTATAGGTTATATACACCGGTTTGTGCATGCCGGCAAAGACATATAATAACAACAACAATCCATATTGGTATCAAGGAGATGGTTCTATGGCAACAGCTAGTGTCTATTTAAATTTTGCCGGGAATACCGAGGTCGCATTTAACTTTTATAAAAAGGTATTTGGCGGCGAGTTCGGACCGTTACAACGATTTAAAGATGGCGGCATGGACAATGTTCCAACTACCGATCAGAATAAGATCATGCACATGTCACTTCCGATCGGGGAGAATATGGTTTTACACGGGTCAGACACCATCGACTCTATGGGGCTGAAGCTCGTGATTGGAAATAATTCCTATATTATGTTGCAAACCAAGAGCAAGGAAGAGTCTGATAAGTTCTATGCCGCATTATCAGTGGGTGGCACCGCCCAGATGCCCATGCAGGAAACATTCTGGGGAGCGTACTTTGGCTCTTTCGCCGATCAGTTCGGAGTCCAATGGATGATAGACTTCGAGAAAAACCCTCAGTAAACATAAAAATACATCCCGGAAGAAAACGATCCAGTTGGGTCGTTTTCTTCCATAAATAACCCTGAATATTTGGCCAATGATCATTAAATCGGGTTATGTTAATTGCGGGTAGAATTCACAGCAAATTCATCAAATCTCACAGTTGCATAAATCTGAAATAGTCTATAATAATGTTACATTTACAGGTAGCTTATTTACCTGCCATCACAATTAAAGTGCTTTTCCATATCAACGTACAACACCCTTACAGAATCGCTTTGGGAATAATAGAGATAAAGTGTTAGTCCGATAAACTTTCTCAGTGAGAGGAGGTGACACGATATCTGAAAGAACAGCCTTGAACCTACGCTGTTATTTTTCGGTTAACCCAATGGACATTTCGAAAGGGAGGCTTAAGCTATGAAGAAAGTTGCCTTGTTGTTTATGGTGGTAGTCATCATCGGAACCCTTCTGGCGGCATGCGCCGGAGGTGGAGGTGCAGCGAATACGATTAAAGTTGGTGTCGTTGCTGAATTAACGGGCGATATTCCCGCTGTCGGTGCTTCCTGCAAGAATGCAGCCGAAATGGCTGTTCAGGAAGTGAATGACGCCGGCGGACTGGATGTAGGTGGAAAGAAATACAAGGTCGAATTGTTCATTGAAGATAACGCCGGAAAAGCGGATCAATCGGCTTCATCCGCACAGAAGCTGATCACACAACAGAATGTGGTGGCTATCATCGGTCCAAACGCAAGCCGATACGCCATCCCTGCATCTGAGATCGCTGAAAGTTCCAAAGTGGTGCTTATCAGCCCCTGGTCTACCAACCCGAAAACAACATTGAATGCACAGACCAACGAGCCTAAGAAGTATGTCTTCAGGGCAGCATTCATCGACCCATTCCAGGGTAGGGTGGTTGCGAAATTCGCGCTGGATAACCTCAAAGCGACCAAAGCAGCCGTCTTGTATGATGTCGCATCTGATTACAACAAAGGCATCGCAGAGTTCTTTAAACAAACCTATGAGGAAAACGGTGGGACGGTTGTAGCGTTTGAAACATATACAACCAATGATAAAGATTTCTCCGCCCAGCTTACCAAAATTAAAGAAGCCAATCCGGAAGTGATCTTCCTTCCGAATTACTATAGCGAAGTACCACTTCAAATCCAGCAAGCCCACCGACTGGGAATCACGGTTCCATTCCTTGGCTCGGATTCATGGGGGAGCGCTGAGCTGATCAAGCTTTGCGGTGCTGACTGCGAAGGTTATTTCTTCAGCACCCATTATGCCGCGGATGCAGCAACACCGGTTGCCACGAAATTCATTGAAGGTTACAAAGCTAAATATGGCAGCACACCTGATGACGTCGCAGCCCTGACCTATGACTCCTTTGGCCTACTTTGGCAGGCGTTAAAATCTGCCGGCAAGGTTGATCGACAGGCTGTTCGTGATGCGCTCGCAAAAGTGCCATCCTACGAAGGAGTAACGGGCAATATGCAATTCAAAGAAGGATCAGGTGACCCGATCAAGAGCGCTGTGATCTTACAGATCGTGGGAGATAAATTTGTCTGGTATGCCAATGCTGCTCCATAAATAATCTAGCCAAACCATCGCAAAATCTCATTCATGAAAGGGGTTTATCTCAACCAATTGATTTATTTGACCGAATATAAGGCCAGAATCAAAAAAGTTCGATAGACCCCTTTATTTGTACTGGTTCAGCGCAACTCAAGTTCCGTTTCGGTACAAATATCGACATAATATTCCGGGAGTCTCCGGGATGATCCAAAGTTTGATCTCCTGAGGGAGCATATGACCTATCTTCTTCAACAATCACTCAACGCATTGCAACTGGGCAGCATCTATGCACTCATTGCGCTGGGTTACACCATGGTCTATGGTATTCTGACCATGATCAACTTCGCCCATGGCGACCTGTTCATGGTGGGCGCCTTCTTCTGTTTTGTTGTCGCTACTTTTCTCCATTTACCATTTGTGCCAACTTTGCTACTCTCAATGGGTGGCGTTGCTTTATTAGGGGTTCTAATAGAGAGATTTGCATACAAACCATTGCGACAGGCGCCCCGAGTGTCGGCGATCATCACAGCACTGGGAGTAGGTATCTTTCTGGAAAATTTCACCCTGGTATTTGCTCCCTATCCGCAGCATGTCCCCACATTGATTCCAAATACAACCTGGGTAATTGGAGGAGTATCGATCTCATCTCTCCAATTGATCATTATTGCCCTCTCACTTGTACTGATGTTGATCCTAGATTTTATTGTCAGGAGGACCATGGTCGGGATGGCGATGCGGGCAATATCCTGGGATAAGACAGTGGTTCCGCTTTTAGGGGTACCACTCAACCTGGTGATATCAGCGACTTTTGCCATTGGTACCAGTCTGGGTGCGGCGGCAGGAGTGATGTATGCGTTAGCATTCCCTGTCATAGATCCATATATGGGAATCTTGATCGGGTGGAAAGCATTCATCGCGGCAGTTGTAGGTGGCATTGGGAATATCCGCGGAGCCATGATCGGTGGATTTATCCTCGGGGCAGTCGAAATACTGGTGGCTGCTTTCCTCCCATCCACCTACCGCGACTTTGTTGCATTTGCCTTATTGCTGGTCTTATTGATATTCCGGCCATATGGCATCCTCGGTAAACCTCGACCACAAAAAGTGTGATTATGAATAATCCATCCGACGAAAAAAAATCTATGCTTGAAAAATGGAAAACCCGTTGGGAAGGCGTTATGGCAAACAGGCGAGCCCTCCCCATACTTTTAGGTATTGGATTGATCCTATCCTTTGCGATCCCGCAATTTGGATTGCTCAACCCTTATATTCAACTCATCATCATCTATGTGGGGATCAATATCATACTTAGCACCAGTCTCAACTTGATCAATGGCTATATGGGCGAGTTCTCAGTTGGACACGCCGGATTCATGGCAGTTGGGGCGTATGTGTCAGCCATCCTGACTACCCAGGTAATCCCTAACGAGCTGCGGGTCTGGTTATTCCCGTTGGTCGTGTTGGTTGGCGGGATCGGCGCCGCCCTGGTCGGATTGGTAGTCGCTATCCCATCCTTCAAAACCCGCGGCGATTACCTGGCCATCGTGACCCTGGCTTTCCTGATGATCGTGAAATCTGTGATCGAAAACATCGAAGCCATCGGCGGTCCACGCGGCATCCCCGGGATTGACCGGTTGACAACCCTGCCGTGGACGTATATCTGGACCATCCTGGCTATCTGGGTGATTCGCAATTTTGTCTATTCCAATTTCGGGCGTGGGGTGATGTCTATCAGGGAAGATGAAATTGCCAGTGATCTGATGAGTGTGAACACCCGGCAGACAAAAATGCTGGCTTTTACTCTTTCCTCTTTCTTCGCAGGGGTCGCCGGCGCATTATTCGCCCATGTACTCCAATTCATCAGCCCCCGGGTGTTTGATATCATCAAATCGACGGACATTCTCATCATGGTCTACCTTGGCGGGATCGGCTCCATCGCTGGATCGATCCTCGGAGCAACCATCTATACCCTGTTGTTGGAAATTCTGCGTCCTCTGGGTATGTGGCGAATGGTGCTGATGCCCCTTGTATTGGTGGTCTTGATGATCTACCGTCCCCGTGGAATTATGGGATTGCGGGAGTTTCGCTGGTTCATCCCCGGTTATGACCTTATTGCCAGTAAGCGCTGGAAGCAGAAGAAGGAGGCGAACCATGTTGATGCAGGCTAAAAACGTCTCCCATTATTTTGGCGGACTGTGCGCCGTTTCCGATTTCAATTTGGATCTCGAGCAAGGTGAATTGGTTGGGATCATCGGTCCGAATGGAGCCGGAAAGACAACCCTATTTAACCTGATCACCGGTGTGTATAAGGCAACGGAAGGCAGCATTCAATTAAAGGGGGTGGAGTTGGTTGGGAAAACCTCCAATCAGATCACTGCTCTGGGTATTGCCAGGACCTTCCAAAATATTCGCTTATTCAAGGATCTGACTGTACTGGATAATGTCAGGATAGCTCATTACGCCCAGATCCAGTATTCACCATTCGAAGCTTTTCTGCATATAGGTCGCCTCCAGAAGGAAGAACTTCGTATAACAGATCATGCAATGGATTTATTAGCCGTTTTCAAGTTGGAAGATTATGCCGATGAGCTATCAAAGAACCTTCCGTATGGTCTTCAACGCCGGCTGGAAATCGCGCGGGCATTGGCAACCCATCCGACCATCCTTTTGTTGGATGAGCCTGCCGCTGGAATGAACCCGAATGAAATTGGCCAGCTAATGGAATTCATCGGATGGATAAGGAAAGAGTTCAAGTTGACAATTATTCTGATCGAGCACCAGATGAGGCTCGTCATGGGTATCTGTGAGCGGATCAAGGTCCTTGATTTTGGTGCCACCCTGGCAGAAGGTCTTCCGCGGGAGATCCAGAATAATCCCAAAGTGCTGGAAGCCTACCTGGGTGAAGGAGATGAATATGAGCCAGGATAATTGCATCCTATCCATCAGGGATTTGACCATCTCCTATGGGAATATCAAGGCAGTAAAAGGGATCTCTCTGGATATTAATGAAGGAGAAATCGTTACGCTGATTGGAGCGAATGGCGCGGGGAAATCCTCCACGCTGAGGGGCATTTCCGGAGTGCTTCCATACAAAGGCGAGATCATATTCCAGGGGACCAATCTACGGTCAATCCCAGCAGATAAAATAGTTGGATTGGGAATCGCCCAAGTACCGGAAGGAAGAGGGATATTTGGCAATCTGACAGTGCACGAAAACCTGAAACTTGCCACCTGGAGTCGAAAGGATAAACCAGAAATTTTACGTGACTTCGAACGGGTGTTTACTATATTCCCCAGGATGAAAGAGAGACTTTCTCAATTAGGCGGAACCCTCTCGGGTGGTGAACAGCAAATGCTGGCTGTAGCGAGAGCGTTGATGAGTTGGGGGAAATTGATGCTCCTGGATGAACCCTCGATGGGTTTGGCACCTGTTCTGGTGCGCGAGATCTTCCGAGTGTTGAAGGAGATCAACCAATCGGGTACCACCATCCTGCTGGTTGAACAAAATGCCAACATGGCACTTCGCACCGCGAATAGAGGGTATGTACTTGAAACAGGAATGATCACTTTATCCGGATCAGGAAAAGAGTTATTGGGCGATTCGCGGGTCAAAGAAGCCTATCTGGGAGGATAAGGATCATACACCTGGTGGATCCATAAATTAGCCCAACACCATAGATCGATTTCGATCGAAACCTGACGAGGTTGATGACTTCATTCATAGTCCAAGTGTGGAAATTTATTCGGTTATCCCGCCTTATTTTTCTTGTAGGCGGGATCTTATCCTATGCGTTAGGGGCTTTTATTGCTTTTCGTCTTGGTGTGATCCTTGATTTATATAGCTATCTGATCGGACAAGCTGCAGTTACATCCATCCAATTAATGGCACATTATTCGAATGAATATGCGGATATTCAGGTCGATGGCCTGCTGGATGAAAATAACAGGACCTGGTTTTCAGGCGGCTCAGGATTGTCAGGCGAGAATGGTGTGTCCGCGAAGACGATCCTTCTTGCCGCCCGAATATGTGGTCTGCTTGCAGTCTTGTTCGCTATCCTGGCAAGTATTCAATCCCCCTGGATTATCCCGATCGTTATCCTGAGTTTCTTGGGATCCTGGTTTTATTCTGCAAAGCCTGTTGCTTTAATGTCAACCGGCTGGGGAGAGTTGACGACATCGATTATTTCCGCACTTTTTGTCCCCTTAGCAGGTTATGTGATGCAGTTCACGTGTCCGCCTCTCGTGTTCTGGCTTATTGTCCTTCCATTGGTTCCAGTGCATATGGCGATGTTGATCTCTTTTGAGATTCCAGACTATCTCGCGGATAGGGTGGTGGGGAAGCGAACGCTGGCAGTCCGATTGGGGCTGATCAACACGGCACGGCTCGTTTCCGGTTTGTTGTCCTTGTCTTTCTTGTTTATTGCAATACTGGCTTTGTTTTCCAACTACCCGGGCAAATGGATGATATTCGCTTTACCGCTGGCAGTTTACCAAATATGGATCACCAGCAGAGTGATTCGGAATCCCAGTAAATTCCGTTATCATCTTCTAACAACGGTAGGTGTTGGTGTATATATATTGATGTTGATGAATGCTCTATTGGTGAAATAACCTGATCGTTATTTATTGGCTGGATGTAGTTCTCCGTTCATGGAGTCTTTGTCGAATCATATCGAGGGAAGGCCAACCTTTCAATCCTTCGGGGGTTCGATACATCCGACAATTCATGGCGTAGGTAGACCGGACCTCTGGCCACAGATCGATCCCATCAATCTGGATCGAAGGCGATCCAAGAAATTTAAGGCGGGTTGCCTCTTCATCGGACTTTATATTTCTCAGGTGGACTGAAAACTGGACTGTCTTTTCATTTTGAATGGCGGTAAGTTCCTCGAGAACTCTCTCCCAGGATGGACAGTCATCGAAATAAAGCAGTTCAACGACCATTGTTTTCTCCGCTGTGGTTCATTTAGAAATCACCTAAAATCAAATACTCGAAAATAACTCTCAAAATTCCATTAATGCATGATGCATATCAAGATTAATAGAGTGATTTATTTCTGCATGGGCAGGTTATATTCTAAAATCTACTATACCATCTGAAATCGGATAAATACGAGCGCATGTATGACACAGATATGAACCGGGTCCTAACGCAAGATCTCCTTGACAGGAAGGACATTGAAATATATCCATTAATGATTCAAATTCATGCAGCGGTTGAGTATCCATCACACTGTTCGCGCAGAAGATCCATGGGGCAAGGTTGGTTGTTCCTATGAATGGAGAGATCGATTTGCCGAGGGGGATCCATTTTCCGAATTTCCCGGCTTTATCGGATAGTTTATCCAGGATTCCGGCGCCATATTTTTCTTGACGTATGAATCCGGTTTCTTTTAATAATTCATCCACATAAACAGGATGATGAGAAATAAATTCGGTGCCAATTCCTTCCGGGTCGGGAATAAACGGGTTATTTGTTTGTTTCTTTAGGAACCATTTAACGAGTCGGGATGGATTCTTTTTGTTGTAATAGTTAAATATAAACTTCCCACCCTGTCCAATCACTCTGTGAATTTCTCTCAAACATAGCATGGGGTCAGTTAAATGTTGAAAAACTCGGACCAATATGGCAGCATCAAAAGAATTATTTTTAAGCGGAAGGTGATATACATTTCCGGCAACAAGAATTGCTTTCCTGTCTGTGTTTGCTTTCGCCTGTTGGAGGTATGTCATGGATCCATCCAGCATGATGATTTTTTCGAAACGGTCACTATAAATAGGGAAAAGACGACCATACCCACATCCCAAATCCAGAAAGCACTTACCTGATCGGGGGAGCAGGTCATTAATTATGGCCTGTTCAAGGATGTCTAATTTTGATTTTGCGGTTCCTTTCCAGAAATCCACATAATCAATCCCATCATAGAGTTCATACTCTTTTTTACCAGGCTTTAAATTAGGATGTAAGTCCATTGATTCATCCTAGAGAATAATTTTTCGGGGGTGAATTGGTTGCTCATTCAAACCTTTTTTAAAACACACAATTGGCTCGGATGCCCAGCGAGGTGAAAGAGCCCAATACATCACTGACATGGCGTACCGGTAGGTTAATGCTTTAACTTTCGATTTCTTATATAACTCTTGATAACGCGAACTTCCTGCTGGGAGAGGCAGATAGACCGCTTCAGGGATAAAGTTGAATGCGCTGACATATTCAAGGAGGGTTCGATAGGTAAAATAGCGGACGTGGGCAAAAAATTCGTATCGTGTCTTTAGATCGTTTGATAGAGGATTATGAAATGATCTACCTGATACATATTCAGGCAGGAAACTGGCAGCAGCATAGTTGGGAGTGGATAGGTATAAATACCCTGTATCGGAGAGGATACGATTGATTTCTTGAAGGAAATGATCGGTATAGATAAGGTGCTCTATGGTGGCCAGAGAAATTACCGCGTCAAAATGGCCATCTGGAAATGGAAATTTCTCGATGTCGTTATCAAGGTCAAACGAAACGGTTTCCAGGTGTAACGATTCGAGAACCTTAAGGCTGGTCGGACTGATATCATTGCAGATCAATTCACAGGGATAGTTATCATGAATCCTTTTCGCAGCACAGCCAATCCCCGCGGAAAGATCGATGATCTTGTGGTGTCCTCTGTTTTCAAAAACCATGGGAAACACCCGGTGACGTTCATGAAAAGCGTTGAAATTTTCCAGCCCCTCCACGCCTTCAAGGCGGATCTCTTCTAAAGGAATTGAATCATCTCTCATGTTGTCCTCCTACCAATGTTGTACTTATTACTTTGCGATCTGAAATCTGGAGAAAATCGAACTCAGAGCGAGTCCGCTTTTTAATAAAGAAGGAAGCGGATCCTTGATATCAAAGATGGCAAATATGTGTGGTGCAAAATATGGGCGGATCAGCTGCGAAGGGGAGTAATGTTCCTTTGTGATATTGATAATCCGGTATCCAATATCCCTTGAGATGTCTATCCAGTATATTCCTGTTTGATAATCCTTGGGTGTTGGTGGTAAGCCCTCCATCCGATGTTGATATTGGATCAGGGGGAAATTTAGTCCACATTTTACCGAAAGAAGAGTCGAAAGATTATGTCGTCCATTAACTTCCATCAGTTTATATCGCCCATCCCGGGGATCTTTTTTAAATTCAGTGCAGGCGTACCCATAAAACCCCATCGCATTTATGATTTTCCTTCCCGGTTCGATCACTTCTTCTATAATTTTACTGATCAAGACGCAGGGTGACCCGGTAATGGGTGGAGCATTTCTCATTTTCTGTGCAGTGAATTCGACAAGCGTTTTTCCTTCCCATGTATAAGAGTTGTAGTTGGCTCCCAGATCAGCTTCTCCGGGTATATACTCCTGAAGAATGACATCCAGATCTTTGCTTCTGGCTTCTTGAAAGGCAGCCATCATCTCATCGAGATTATTCACGACCGTCATTTTTTTCCGGAATTGGGTGTGATATCGGTGGCTTTGGCTGGGTTTCACCAGGCATGGGAAAAGGGCATCCTCAGCGTACTCCTCCACCTCTCCGATGGACTTTGGAAATATCGATTTAGGGGATTCTACTCCAGCTTCTTGCGCAATTTCATAGGTGATTCGCTTGTCAATAAACTTCTGGGTGACAGTCCAATCCGTGCAGGCAACTATATAGAATTCATCGAGAAGTGTTTTGTGTCTCGAAACAACGGCAAGGGTTTCGTCACTTGCAGGTATTAGAAGACTGCCTTTAAAGCGCAAACCACAATCCAACAAGAATTGGATGTAGTTCTCCTCCTGGGATTGTGGATTGGGCGCTTTCAGTTTTTCCTGTACATATTTCGACGCGTATCCAACTTCCTTCTTATCATGATAAATCACCACTATCGGAATCCCGGAAATTCCCAACGCACGAATTACTCCGGTTCCGGGGGTATATCCTGATAAAACTAGAACCGGTTTTTTCATTAGCTTGACAAACCTCTCCGTGGCATTCAAAAAAATGATAATCAGCGAGAAGGAATTAATAATTATGTGATGATATTATTTTAGAACTTTAAATTTGGAAATTGATTTCGAGGATTGAATTTCCCCCGAGGATCATCTCTACACAATATCCGAGCAGTTGTAGTTAGTCTTATTTTTATAGCATGTCCTCAGATGTCAAGTCAACCGCCAGTTAGGGGATTAATTGGCATTCTTTCAGGTTTTTCAGAATCTTCTGATCATGTAGAAATTGAATTTCAACGTTTGCCGCATATAGAATCGTTCATTTAATTTGTCGAACTCTTCCCCCAAAATTGGTGTAAAATTTATTCCAAGTTCATGTTTTGCTGTTACAGAAGAATATATCCATCCGACCGAAAGAGGTAGACCAACGTAAGTATGGTTGTCACACCCGCATCTTCGGTCTTATATGGTTAATCGTTTGGAATTCTCGTTTCGAGGTATGAAAGATGATATTAACGGTTAAAGATATTGCACAGATGATGGACCTCAGTTGCGTGAGGACATATAACACCAAAGAGGATATTGTTGATCTGGTACTAAATGCTCAACAGTATGAAACAGGACAAGTCTCTGTCCTGCAATGTTTCATTCCACTTACAAGGCAATTACTCAAAGATACACCGACAATAAAAGTGGTCGGAAATGTAAGCTTTCCGTCAGGATCCAATTCAACCACCTTAAAAGTAGTTCAAACCACGGAAATGGTTTTGGCTGGGTGCGATGAAATCGATGTTGTCATGAATGTGGGGATGCTGCGCTCCGGTGAATTTGCGGAAGTAGAAGTCGATATCAAAGCTGTTATTCAGGCTGCTTCCGGGCTTCCAGTTAAAGTAATTATTGAAAGACCCTATCTGACCCTGGATGAGGTAAAAACTGCCTGCGAAATTTGTATCGACAGCGGGGCGACCTTTGTCAAAACGGGGACTGGCTGGGCGGATAAGGGAACTACCATCGAGGATATTCATTATATTAAATCAATCGTAGGCGAGAGGATCAAAATTAAAGCTTCTGGCGGTATCCGTGATTTGGAGACGCTTGTTGCAATGTACAGGGCGGGCGCTCGGCGCTTTGGGGTGAACTTGAAAAGCGGAAAATCCATCCTGGATGAATGTATCGCGCTGGGCGGTAGCATTTCTCTCGATTGATCAACAGGTCAGGTAATAATCTGCAGAAAGAATGGATAACAGATGAACAAACGAATCATCTCTTACGATCTGGGGACTGGCGGTAACAAGGCATCCCTGTTTGACGAGGATGGGAATTGCCTGGCAACCGCTTTTGTCGCTTATCCTACTCACTATCCCCAGGTGGGGTGGCACGAGCAATGTCCGGAAGATTGGTGGAAGGCGGTTGTTGAAAGTACCCGGAAACTACTTCAGGAGAGTGGCGAAGACAGAAATAATATTGAATGTCTGGGAATCTCAGGGCATAGCCTGGGCGTAGTACCTATAGATCGAAATGGAGCATTATTAAGAGAAGCCACCCCGATCTGGTCAGATATTCGAGCCCAGAAAGAAGTGGCTGAATTCTTCAAAGAGATCGATCCGGTTCACTGGTATATGACCACAGGGAATGGATTTCCTGCTGCCTGTTATTCAATCTTCAAGATCATGTGGTACAAAAACAATGAACCTGAGATGTTCAAGCAGATCTTCAGGATCCTCGGGACGAAAGACTACATAAACTATAAGCTGGCCGGAGTAATGAAGACGGATTATTCGTATGCTTCCGGAAGCGGTGTTTATAATCTTAAAGAATGGGGTTACCAACCGGAATTTATCCGGGCAAGTGGGATACCCTCAGAAATGTTTCCTGATATCGTCCAATCAACCCAAATATTGGGTGAATTGACTCCAGAAGCAGCTGCACTGATCGGGCTGAGTCAAAAGGTCAAAGTAGTCTGCGGTGGGGTCGATAACTCCTGCATGGCTCTAGGTGCGAAGAATATTAAGGACGGAAGGGTATACACATCCCTTGGCTCCTCCGCGTGGATTGCGGTGTCATCCGAGAATCCAGTTCTGGATTCCAGGGCGAAACCATTTGTTTTCGCTCACGTGATCCCCAATATGTTCACCTCTGCCGTGAGTATCTTCTCAGCCGGCACATCATTCACCTGGGTACGGGATAATATCAGCCCTGAAGTGATCCAGCAATCGGCTGAGACACATACAGACCCTTACGCATTAATGAACATGATCGCTGAGCAAGCGCCGGTTGGGTCGAATAAGCTACTTTTTAACCCGAGTCTGGCGGGTGGCACATCGCAAGATGCGAGTGTTCATATCCGGGGAGCCTATTTTGGGATTGACCTCAAGCATGGAAAACCCGAGCTGATCAGGGCTTCAATGGAAGGGATTGCGATGAATCTTCGTCTGCGATTGGATCTCTTGCGAAAATACTGCAACATTCAGGATGAAATACTTTTCGTCGGGGGGGGCAGTAAGAGCAAGATGTATCTGCAGATGTTTGCCGATGTATACAATATGAAAGTACTCAAAACGAATATCGACCAGGATGCTGGAGCGCTGGGAGCGGCAGCCATCGCAGCGGTGGGTTGTGGTTTATGGGAAAATTTCGACCGGATCGATCAAATCCACAAAACAGTTGAAATCCTGGTTCCGGATAGAGAAAACAATCAGAAGTATGAGAAATTGCTGCCAATATTTGAAATGGCTGCGGAATATGAAGCAAAAATATCTGACGCTTTGCACATGCTGGACATCTAGGCTGGGAATTGCGCATAGCCGCAGAATTGCAAAGGATGGATGCTATTGACAGGTATTCGGTTTTTTTCTATAATAAGTTGTAATAACAGGATTACAAGAATATGGTACATCCCATCGGAGACTCTTCCCCGATCTATTCATCCTGAATAAATCTTGGGGAATCATACAACCCTGTTAGATATCTCCAGCCTTACCGATCCAACAGAAAATGAGGAATTGCTTACAAATAGATCCACTCAAACAAAGCGTATCGTATTGATCTTTCCTGTCACCTGACAATATTCTATCTGGAGAAAGGGTAAAGAAAAAATGAAAATCGGTTTATTTACGGCAACTTTTATGGATATGCAACTGGAGGAAGTGTGTAAATTCGCATCGGGATTAGGGTATGAAGCCGTTGAGATACCCGCTTTCCTGGGGAACCCACATCTGGATATTGAGAAAGCAGTCTCAGGAACCTATGCCAAAGACCTGAAGAAATTGGTCAATAGCCATGGTTTGATCATTTCGGCACTGGCAAATCACCCCGAAGGCCAGATCGTCATGGGACCTTTCGGAAAAGATACCGATGCCATTTGTCCCGGAACGAAAGAAGAGAAAATCAAATTCGGCACCGAACGGATGATCAAGACTGCCCAGGCGGCAAATGCGCTTGAAGTTCCAGTCGTTACCGGTTTCGTCGGATGTGAGAATTTCGGACGCTTCTTTCCCTGGCCTTATTCCAAGGGTTGGTCGGATATGGAAGAAGAAATGGTCGAGCGTTGGAGTAAGATCCTCGATAAATTTGGTGAGTACGGGGTGAAATTTGCTCACGAACCACATCCAAATGAGATGGTTTACAACATAGAAACCGCTCAGAAGAGTGTCCAGCTCTTTGGCGGTCGTAAAGAATGGGGTTTCAATTTCGATCCAGCCAACTTGATCTATATGGGAATCGATGTTGAAAATTTTATTGACACCCTTGGTAACAAGATCTTCCACGTCCACGCTAAGGACGGTGAATTGGTAGCCCATAATATCAAACGTTCCGGTATGATCCCGCAGGGTGATTGGCAACGATTGGATCGCGGTTTCCGCTTCCGTATACCTGGTTGGGGATCTGTGCCGTGGAAGAAAGTGATTACTGAACTTTCACTGATAGGATACGATTACGTAATGAGCTACGAGCACGAAGATGTTACGATGAGCCGTCACGATGGTATCACAAAAACCATTGCTTACCTGAAGCCTTTGATGATTGAAAACCCTTACGAAGGCCGCCACGACGTATTGTTCAACTAATTTGGTAGAGGAGTCTAATTATGGCTAATACAATGAAAGCTGCTGTCTTTGAAAAGGTCGGTGTTATTAAGGTTAAAGAAGTACCCGTTCCAGAGATCAATGACAACGAAGTCCTGATAAAGATTAAATATACCGGTATCTGTGGTACCGACTGGAGTATCTACAACGGTTGGTACTCTGCAGATAAGCTGCCGATGATCCCCGGTCATGAGTTTTCCGGTACAATCGCAGGTCTCGGTAAGAATGCCAAGAACTTGAAAGTAGGGGATCGCGTCACAGCCGACATCAACATGGGATGTGGAACCTGCTTTTATTGTATTCGTGGTGAGAAATTACTTTGCGATAGCTTCACTCAACTGGGAATCCATACGGATGGTTGTTTCGCTGAGTATGTCAAAGCGCCATGGATGCAAATACACAAATTGCCTGAGAATCTAAGTTTTGAACAAGGCGCATTCATTGAACCCGTTTCTTGTGTCATTCATTCCGCCAAGGCAATGGATGCGAAATTGGGTAGCAGCATTGCCATTATTGGCTGTGGTTTGGGCGTCCTCCATGCCCGGATGGCTGTTTTGCGAGCCTGTGCTCCGGTCATCATATTTGGAGATAATCGCAAACGCCTGCAAATAGCCAAGGATATGGGTGTCGATTACGCCTTCCATATCGATGATGTGGCTGACCCGGTAGCGGAGGTCAAGAAGATCACGAATGGTCGCGGAGTGGATTATGCGATCGAAGCAGTAGGTAAGACTAAAACGTACGAGCAGGCTTTTGCCATGCTTCGTCGTGGTGGGAAGTTGACAGCATTTGGTATTGTTGGTGAACAAGATACAATTCCAATGCGTCCATTTGACTTTGTACTGGGAGAGAAGAAGATCACCGGTTCCTGTGCGGGAGTAGGCGCTGACTGGCCGGATGCGATGACTCTGATCTCGAATGGGCGGATCGACCCACGGCCATTATTCTCCATGAAGGTTCCGCTGGAAGATCTCGATTGGGCGCTGCATGAATTGCGCAAAGATCCCAGCCTCTTCAAGATCTTTGTTTCACCCGAGATCACTAAACGGGAAATGATGTAGTATTGATTATTGCAGCCCATACCCAATGATGGGCTGCAATATTTATGTGGAGCTCCAAATTGAATATAAAGAAAATTGAACATTTTTCAATTAAATCTTAAGGATAAAGCGAAATCATTCGATTTCTACGGCAGGATATTGGGTTTCATGCAGCAACAAACCGTAGATTGTGGAGATTTCGATATCACCTATTTTGAATTGCCAGGGAACTCCAGGTTGGAACTCTTTGATTACCACGGAAAAAATCAGTCCCAGGCTCGATCTGAAAGTGAGGTTGGCCTACGGCACCTGGCATTTCAGGTGGAAGATGTTGCCGCTCATGAGGCGGCGCTTCGGGCAGAAGGTGTGGAGATCTCCCTTCCAACCTGCGACCTACCCAATCTTGGGGTTCGGGTCATGCTGTTCCTGGATCCGAATGGGGTCACTCTCGAATTTTGCGAAGAACTTTAGGCACTCATCATTAATGGTACAAATTGGGTCTGGATACATTTCAATTAAGTTAATCGTACAGGAGGTATTGAGTAATGGATAAGAATAACATTCTGCTCTCCCCGATACAGGTAGGTACGCGTACAAGTGCGAATCGCTTTTTCGTTCAACCGATGGAATGCACCGATGCAGATACCGAAGGAAATCCTTCTGATCTAACATACCAACGGTATGAGAACTTGTTCCATGGCGAAGCGGGTATCGTTTGCCTGGAAGCTATTACGATCACAGATAGGAACCGCTCCAGGCTGAACCAATTATTTATTATGCCTAAGAATCAGCCGGCATTGACCAAGTTTGTCAGCAGGATGAAAACTGTAAACCCAAAGTCGATTTTCCTATTTCAACTAACTCATTCCGGAGAATTAAGTAATCCGGAATTTTCGAAACGGTTATCGGTCAAACCATTGCCTGGTTTTGTGGCTGATGTCTTTACAGAGGACGAATTCGAAAAAATCATGGCTGATTTCGTTCTTGCAGCGAAAATAGCCTACGACTCCGGCGCAGATGGCATTGATATGAAGTTCTGCCATGGCTACCTTGGTTCACAGATCTTGCGGCCTTACAATACCCGCAAATGGAAATATGGTGGACCATGGGAAAACAGACGACAATTCGCCTATGACCTGTATGAGCGAATCCAAAAAGCAGTGCCGGATAAAAACTTCCTGATCGGCTCCAAGATCTCCGTCTGGGAAGGATTCCCGGGTGGTTTTGGCACTGCTGGACCTGACACGCCGGTTATTGACTTGACTGAACCGATCGACCTCGTAAAAGGGCTGGAAGAACGGGGCGCGCAATATTTCGTTCAATCTGCGGGAAGTCCATCCATAACGATCAGTCTCACCCAGGCTGACAAGGAACGCCCCTATTTCGCTTACCTGCACCAGTACTTCGCCAAGGTCTTGCGCGACAACCTCAAGAAAGAGACCGTCGTGATCGGATCGAACTATTCGGTGTTTGGCAAGGGGAAAAACAAACTGCACGCCGTTACCCAAGAAGACAGCTCGTTGCTTACATACGGAGCACAGAATATCGAAAACGGTTACGTCGATATGATCGGATTGGGAAGACAATCCTTCGCCGATCCGTTGCTCCCATTGAAACTGCGCGAGGGTCGCGAAAATGAGATTAAGTATTGCACTGCTTGCGATAACTGCCTCGAACTACTCATTCAACAACGTCCGATCGGTTGCTGTACGTATAACAAATACTATACGGATGTCCTGGTAAACACGAGGAAAGAAAAAGGTAAATTAACCGTCGACCATACCTAGGATTCTCCCCCCTCTTTACAAGAAAGCTCAGTCATTCCCAGGCTGAGCTTTCTTCATTATTTAAGGAGATTATTTGAGTGATCCCTCTGGCGGACTGCATCCGCCACCTCCATTAGGAAGGGAGGACGAGCGAAAATCTCACGCGGGGATCTCGTCCACCCGGACCCAACGTTTCTCAGTTGCAGATATTTGGATAGCCTGACATAATACCATTTCGTGGTGCCCGTCCTCGAAAGTGGCAAATTGTCCAGTCTCGGGCATTTTGCCTGTGGAAATTGCCTTGTAAAACTGGCGGAATACCTGGACGAATGTATCAGGGTACCCTTCGGCATGTCCACCTGGAAAACCGGTGAGGGCGCGAACCTCGGGATGAAATAAGGAAGGATCTTTCGCCAAAAGCTGATTTGGTTGTTCCCGATATCCGATCCAAAGCTCGTTCGGATTTTCCTGATCCCAACGAAGGGAAGATTTCGCTCCGCTGATCTCAAACCAGAAATAGTTCTTTCGTCCGGCAGAAACCTGGGAGAGATTCACACTACCCAAGGCACCATTATCAAATCGGAAAAGAATAACTGCAACGTCCTCTGTTTTGATCGGGGTTTCTTTCATGGAAGAATTTGCTGCTATCTTTCCAGCAAAGGTCTCGACTTCTCCGGTTGGTTGCAGCCGGGTTGAATGAACGGTGGAAAAATCAGCCATGACCGCTGTAATTTTCAACCCGGTCAGATACGTGACCAGATCCATCCAATGCGTGCCAATATCGGCCACCACTCTTAACTCACCACCTTGCTCGGTTTGTAATCGCCAGTTCCAATCGGATTTCAAGAACAACCAATCCTGAAGATACGCGCCATGGATTAGATAAGGAGAGCCGATGTCCCCGGCATTAATTCGGGCGCGTGCTTCCTGGCATATGGGATAAAAACGCAAGTTATAGTTCACGGCGGTAAATAAACCGGTCTTTTTTGCAAGATCAGCCAATTCTTTTGATTCAATTGGGGTTAATGCCAGTGGTTTTTCGCATAAAACATGTTTCCCTGCCTCCAGGGCTTTTTTCGCCTGTAAAAAATGAAGGTGATTGGGTGTGCACAGATGAATTACCTGTACCTGGGTATCTGCAATTGCTTCGTCAAAATCGCGATACCATTTGGAAATGGATAGCTCTTTCGCCGCATTTTTGGCTTCTTCTTCGTTGATTCCTGCCACCCCATATACTTCAATGCCCAACCGCCGAAGCGATTGTATATGGGTCCTTCCCATAAATCCCAATCCGATCACCGCAACCTTCGGGAAACTCATACTTCCTCCATAGTTTGTTTGTAGTGTCCTACTGAATTACATATGAATGGTATAAATAATTCCTTATAGCAATAAAAAACTAACAGCTTACCGATTTGTTAATGACAATGGAACAATGTGTCTGATAAATCTGAATATTAAATAATTAAGGGGAGAGGATGGCTTTATACAAAAGCCATCCTCTCTAGGCTTTACATCAATTTACTTAGGTGTTCAAAACTGCGGATCGCATCTGGCACAGTACCGCATTCAACGCTGAAGACGATGTCATTGGGGCATTTTTTCACGATATCGATGATCCGTTTCCAATCGACAACACCATCACCGCAAGCGCAACCAACCGGAGTACCAGTCACTTTGCCACGTTCCTCCCCACTCTGTGAGAAGCTGATGTCTTTGGCATGCAGGTGGACCAGGTTGGGAATGACATGGGTTAACCACTCGTAAGTATCAGTTGTTCCCGCAAGATAGCTATTGCCGGTGTCGTAATTGATGCCAATGGCGGGGGATTTCACCAGGTTATAAATACTATCCAGACCTTCCATGGATTTTGTATATTGCTGATGGGGTTCGATGCCGATTTTTATACCATGACGTTCTGCTACTCGGGCAGCTTCCGTAAGTGTGTAGGTCATCAAAACGTAGTCCATCTCTTTCGTGGTCCAGAGCGGTTTCGGTCCTTCATCGGTGTTTACCACCGGGGCACCCGCATCCGCTGCCCAACGGATCGCCTGTTTGAGATATTCCACGCTTATTTCTGGTTTGATGAGTGGAGTGTGGGATGATAATCCAGACAGTTTAATGTTGTGCTTGTTACAAAGCTCACGAACCCAGAGGGGATCATCGTACATGGAGACGCTGTGAAAATAACCAGCTTCACTCAATAATTCACGACCCCAGTGAACCATTGGTTCAATATACTGATACCCAATTTCAGCCGCCTTTTCGACGCCCCATGCAAACGGTTTATCGTGAGATCGAATAAATTCCATATTGATGCCTAGAAATACTTTTCCCATTTTTCCTCCAGTCAATCATTCTTAATATCGAATGTCTACATTGCAGCCATTCGCTTATTCGCATCATCCACAAGGCCACGCACGAATCCGAGACTCTTTTCGATCATCGGTCCACCCTGGCCTTCGCATTCCAGACTCACTACGCCGTTGTAATTAATATCAACCAGGACATCAAAACATTTTTTGATGTTTTCTTTGTTTACGCCATCACCGATGGCGCATTGGCTTACTGCAATACCAGTCAATTCGCCTCTCAATGAAGCAGAGAGTGATTCACTTACATCTTTGATATGGACATGGCTCACTTTATTGCTAAATTTCTTTAAAAAGGCAACCGGATCCTGACCGGCAATATAAGTATTTCCGGTATCCATATTCATTCGTAAATATGGGCTATCGACAAATCCAAGCATCTTTTCCATAAATTCGGGCTTCGTGGTGTAATACCCGTGCGGCTCGATATCGATGATCATTTGGTAGCGTTCAGCCACCTCAAGAATTTGGCTGTAGGAACGTTTCATCATTTCCATGGCTTCGGAGTCTTTTAAGCCTTTTGGCGCGAAACGGTCATCTGTTGTATCAATATGATCGCAACCGGCCAAATAAGCCCACCGAATTGTGCGAAGAGCGTACTCCACGCCAAGAGAAGCGCCTTCGGGTAATGACATGGGGAATGCCGCGTCAATTTGCGAGAATTTCACACCGTATTTTGCCGCTTTCTCCTGCCACATTTTGGGGTCTTCCCACATGGCGACATGAGGTTGATACCCCAATCCGTGGATCCAACTCACTCCATCGATCATGCCACATTCAATCCAATGCACATCATTCTTTTGTGCCCATTGAAGGCATTGTTCGAAATTCCAGTAGCTGCTATTAAAAGCGTCAGTGTGAAATCCTATTTGAATCATGGTTATTGAACTCCTTTCATGGAATTGTGCTCGTGGGTGAGAGAAGGCCCGCCCGATTTTCGAGCGGGCCTTACTCCTATTTATTCGCTGTTACAGAAGATCTGGCAGACTAAGGAACGTCTACGTACTTGTTGATGTCGAGGGCTTTCCAGGCATCTGGCCAGTTGGTCATGTCTTCGGCGCTGCTCATTACATAATACAGAGGGGGCATACCGGTACCAGTGTATTTGTCGAGGTTTTCAGCGGTTACATCGGGCTGGGGCAGAACCCAGTTATGTTGGACAGTCTCGCCCTTCAAGAATTTCACTGCGGCCAGGACGGCTGTTCTCCACATGAAGGTAGAGAATGTGGGGGCGATACCATTGATGTTGTTGGTCTTCCAGTAATCCAGGAAGTCCTGTTGATCTTCGCCAACCATAACGGAAGGATAGTCAGCTCCAGCATCCTTGAAGGCTTCGAGGATGGTGACAGCGGTACCACCAGCGTCCATCCAGACTGCGTCGATGGTTCCATATTTAGCCAGGTAATCGCTCACGACTGTGCTGGCTTTGAAGGAATCGTAGGCAACGAATTCAACACCGATGACATTGATCTGAGGATTCTCTTCAAAGATCTTGCGGGCTGCACCCCAGCGCTGTTCGAGAACGTCCACACCAGGGAGAATGCGGAAGGCTAAGACGTTACCACCGGCTTCGCCGAGGTCTTTCACAACTTTTTCAGCGCCAGAGATACCGAACGCGTAACCACCGATTGTACGTTCAGATACAACCGGGCAGTCAGTCAGAGCATAGCGGTCAAATTGGACAACGGGCATAACTTCACAGGCTTTTTCAACGATGGGTGTCAAAGCTTCGGAAGTGTTGGATGCAACGATGAGGATGTCACATTTCCCGGGGGTGTTGATGATATCCTGGATGTCAGCGATCTGTTTGGCATCATCACCTGCAGCATCGAGGTGAATGAAGTTCTTAACCAGACCCTCGGCACGGAGCATTTCGACCTGTTCGCGCATGGTCACATAACCAGTTACACGCCAGGGATTGTTCACGCCTGCATTGGAGAAGCAGAGGTTGTAGGGTGCGGCTTTGGCAGCGAATGCAGCGTACTGCGGGTATTTGCTGATGTCGGTCGGATTTTCAACCAGGTACTGCAGATAGATAGGATCATTGGGGTTGATGGGGGATTTGGTCATCAATTCTTTATTGGTGGCATAATCTGCATCATTAAAGAACTGTGGAGCAACCTTAGCGGAATCCATCTGGAGACCGGGATTTGCAGCAGCAGCGGGAGCGGCGGGAGCTGCAGGGGCAGCGGGAGCGGCAGGAGCCGCGGGGGCAGCGGGAGCAGCGGGGGCCGCAGGAGCTGCAGGAGCTTCAGTCGCTACGGGAGCGGCGGGCGCGCAAGCGCCAAGCAGCATAGCCATAACAACAATGATCGAAACAATAAACATACTCTTTTTCATTATCTTTACTCCTCCTAAATAGGAACGTTTGGATGTTGAACTACTGTCTGGCTACCAAATTCTTCATTTCACAATTTGTTTGTGTGATCACCTCCTTTGAAGGTAAATTCCACGCGTGATTGATTAATATACATCCAATTACACAGTCCTGAATTACCGTTTTTTATAGGTACTGAGTGCAGAGTAAGCCACTACTCCGATAATGATCATACCCTGGACTGCATCCGTGTATGGCTTGGGTAGACCGAGCTGATTCAGCAGATTCACAATCGCCTGGAGGGTAAACGCACCAAACACAACATTGAGAACTGAACCTTTACCACCTCCTAGCAGAACTCCGCCGATTACGCAGGCAGCGATCGCCTGCATTTCCATCCCTTCACCGATCGTCACGTTTACACCGCCATAACCACCCGTCATGATTCCGCCAAGGACTGCAAAAATACTGCAAAAAACGAAACTCAACACGCGGATCAGTTTTACTTTGACGCCTGAAAGGCCTGCCGCACGCATATTATCACCGACAGCCAGAACCTGCCGTCCGAAATTCGTACGGTGGAAGATAAAGTAGGCGATAATCGTCAGGACGATCAGGACGATGAAAGAGTATGGGATTCTTGTAAAGAATGGGACATCCTGAATATAATTTCGACCAAAGGCGCGGAAGTTATCTGTCAGGTACCCCTGAGGTGCGCCTCCCACATAATAAAGGGCGGAACCACGGACGATCATCATCATTCCCAACGTCGTGATAAAGGAAGGAACTTTTAAGTAGCTTACAATCAGCCCATTGATCACACCAATTAAGATCCCAACACTTAGTAGCATCAATATGTCTGGTAGCGCATTGGCGGGATCGTTCGCCAGAAATTTGGAACTAACCAGTACACAAAAAGTGACAATCGCGCCAATGGAAAGATCAAAACCACCGAGAGCCAGCACGACCATTTGACCAATTGCCAGAACAGCCAGTGGCGATGCAGGTCGGAGGAATGTCATGATCCCGTTCATGGTCTGGTACCCCTTTGGGTTTAAGAATCCAAGAGTGATGAAGATCACGAGGAAAATCGGATATACCGGTGGGACTCTCTTCAACCAGGACCAAAGTTTCCTAAGAAAAGTGGTGGAAGAAGTATGTTCAGAAATTGTTGAGGCTGTCATTTATTTCACTCCTTAGGCCACTTCTTTTTTCGAGCGAATCGTGTAGCTGGATACCGCGAGGATAATAATCACTCCCTGGAACACATTTTTCAGGTAGGGATTTACACCCAATTGGTTAAAGGCGGTACTGAGCACACCGAAAATCAACACGCCTGCCAGGGTACCCCACACACCACCTTTTCCGCCTGAAAGCGCTGTCCCTCCAATCACGGTGGTCGCGATGGAATTCAAGTCATAGAATCCATTGGGTCCAACCCAAGGGGCGCCGGAACGCATCAGACTGACCAAGAACATACCAGAAATGACCGCGGTTAGGCTGCATAAAACATGGGCACCAATCAATACACGATCTGTACGCACTCCGGAAAGACGCGCCACCTCCGAGTTTCCGCCAACGCCGTACAAGTGAGAACCAAATTTGGTTCTGGCGAGAATGAACCAACCTATAAATACCACGAGAAGCAGAATCAAGATGGACACCGGGATCGGACCGATAGTTCCGTAACCGAAGTACTCAAATTCTTTGGGGACACTACCTGTGTAGTTAGAGAAGGTCGCGTTGATGATCCCTTTGATAATCAAACTTGTTCCCAATGTCGCAATAAAGGGATTGACGCGGAGCTTTGTGATGATCAAACCGTTTACCAGGCCGATCGCGATTCCGATTAATAAGATACCCGCGATGGCCATCGGTACATTTTCGGTTTTACCCTGCATGATATAGGAACTCATGACCGCTGTAATACTGATTGTGTATGCAACAGAAAGATCGATGGAAGCGCCAATAAGGACCAGCGTCTGCCCGACAGCAACAATACCCAATGCCACAGATCGGACGATGATGTTCAGCATGATGCTAGGATTAGTCAATATCTGTCCGTCTGAATAAATCTGGTCGAGAATTCCTGTGAAAAAGAACACTATTATCAGAAAATAATAGACTGGTGGAATATTGACAGACCGAGAAATTCGTTTGAACCAATTATCTGAAGCCATAGGGGTTGTCATGTTATTCCTCTCCCACCGATGCATTGCTTTGTGATGCGTGTTCTTTTACATGCCCTGTCGCAACGAGCATAATATCCTGCTCTGTTGATTTTGCAGGGAGTTCCCCAATGATGTGCCTATCATGCATGATCAAAATCCGATCGCTCATACCGATAACTTCTGGTAACTCTGATGAGATCATCAATACTGCCTTACCCTGTTTCGTGAGTCCGCGGATCATATCATGGATGCTGGCTTTCGCCTCCACATCGATACCACGGGTGGGTTCATCAAATATGAACACCGCCGCATCAGATGCGAGCCATTTAGCCAAAACCACTTTTTGTTGATTGCCTCCGCTCAAGAATTGGACTTCGCGATCATAGCTATCGGTTCGAACATCCACTTGTCTGCCCAAATCGGGTACCAATTTCGGGGATTTTCGAACGCCATCTTTGGAGATGAAATCGAATATGTTCTGGATCGAGCGGATCGTCAGGAGCATATTGTCTCGAATAGGTTGTTGAGGAAGGATCCCTTCTGATTTACGGTCTTCCGTGACAAAGCCCATCCGGTTTTTGATGGCCATTGTGGGATTTTTAATATCAATTTGTTTTCCATATAGCTCAATTTCACCTGTTTTGAAAGGAACCACACCGAACAAGGCTTGAGCCATTTCGGTACGGCCGGATCCCTGCAAACCAGCCAACCCCAGGACTTCTCCCTTGCGAAGTTCGAAACTGATATCTTTCAAAAAGTTATTCGATGCATTTTTCACCCGTAATACTACTTCTCCGAAATCATCGGGTGATCCAAGTGGTGGAAAGTAATGGTCAAGTGTTCGTCCCACCATCATAAATACCAGATCGGCGGGCTTCACATCTTTTTTGAAGACTGTGTTCACCAACTGGCCATCTTTAAGGACGGTGACTTTTTCGGCGATATCGAACACTTCGACGAGGCGATGAGATATAAAGAGGACCGCCATTCCGCGTTCTTTTAATTTTTGAACCAAGTCTGAAAGGATTTTAACTTCTGTATAGGTTAGCGCGGCGGTAGGTTCATCCATTATCAAAACTTTTGCTTTAAAGGAAATCGCTTTCGCAATTTCGACCAACTGTTGCTCCGCCACCGATAGACTGCTTACTTGCGAAGTGGGGGAAATCAGCTGATCCATGCCGATTTCCTTCAAAACCGCTTCAGCCATCTTGTTCATTTTTCTGATGTCGATCACCCCAAACCGCGAAGGTTCTCTGCCCAGAAAGATATTATGCGCCACCGTGCGTTCTGGCAGCAGGTTGAACTCTTGATAGATGATACTGATCCCTTTTGCCTGGGCGTCTTTCGGATGCGAGAAGGTTACTTTTTCTCCGAGCAAGTATATTTCGCCTGCATCCGGTGTGTACGCGCCTGCCAAGATCTTCATCAGGGTGGATTTACCAGCCCCATTTTCTCCGACAATGGCGTGAACTTCTCCTGGCATAAATTGAACCGAGACATTATTCAAAGCGTAGACCCCCGGGAAACGCTTATGGATGTTTCGAACTTCCATGAGCGGTTGAACCGTTTCAGGATGATCGGGGATGAATTTGTTTTGTTCTTCAGTCATAAAATCCTCTTCTACTCAATGTATCCTCATGCCAAAAGTGTTTTCAAAAATCGCAAACCTTCCACAGCAATTGCATCCTGGGTGGGAGCAATTTCACGCCAGATACAAACTGCCCGAGCTATTTCCTTAACTTGAGATGTAAAGGATTCGATCACAATTGGACCATCGTATTTCACATCTTTAAGCGCCTGGGCGATCTCTTTCCAATGCACCTGACCTGTACCGGGCACACCGCGATCATTTTCGCAGGCATGAAAATGAAAAATCTTTTCTCCAGCGAGGCGGATCGCCTGACCACTATTCTTTTCTTCCAAATGCATATGGAATGTATCCAAATGGAAACCAAGATTTGGCATACCGACATCCGCTATGAACGCATTACCCTGTGCGACAATATTGATCATATCCGTTTCAAACCGATTAAGGGGTTCAAATGCCAACTTCACCCCATTTTGTTGAGCATACCTCGCCATTTCACGGATGCCGGTTACTGCGCGATCCCATTCCCGTTGCCGATCTGCTGGATCTTCCAGATGTTCCTTCCCAACAGCGGAATACATCGGACCACAAACCACCGCTGATCCAAGCTCTCTGGCGGCATCAATCAGCCATCGAATATAGACCTTGGCATTCTGACTGATTTTTGGATCCTCGCTGCAAATATTTCTATCAGGTCCAAATGCACCACAGACAATTGCATCCAGTTTGTTGGCAGCCAATATTTCCTTCACCTCTTTTAGATCGAGGAGGTCTGGATTTTCACAGGAGAGCTCGAAAATATCAAAGCCCATTCCCTTAACCTTAGGCGCCAGCTCTTTGACTGCTGCTGTAGTCAGGGGTGAGATCCAAACGAACGTGTTGACACCAAATTTCATTAATGACTCCTCAGTCGAGACCATGTTCACCGTTCCCAGTGGAAAGTGTGAACATATAATCCATTGCCAAATTTACAGCACCGATAACACCCGCGTCAGGACCGATGCTTGAAAAAACAATATGAAGATCGCGAGTCGCCAGGGGGAGAGATCGGTTGAGTACCGATTGTCTGATCGATGAAAGTAATAAATTCCCGAGATTGCTGACCCCGCCACCGATCACAATCATTCCGGGGTTGTAGAAATTGACCAGGCTTGCCAGTACATCCCCGATATACTGCCCGCTCTCCCGGATCACTTCAATAGCCAGAGCGTCGCCTTCTCTGGCTGCATCACCCACATCCTCAGATCTCAAAAAGCCGCCGTTTTTCTCGGAGTATTTCAATAGGATCGGGCTCTTTCCTGCCTGGGCTGCCAGGAACGCACGTTCGGCAATTGCAGGTCCTGCTGCCATCGCCTCGAGACAGCCTTTATTTCCACAATGACATAATGGACCATTCTTATGTACACTGATGTGACCAATATCACCGGCGCAACCGCAGGATCCACGATAGATTTTTCCATCACAAATGATCCCCGCGCCGATGCCAGTGCCAATCTTAATAAAAATCAGGTTGTCGACACCTTTGCCGGCACCCTGATATATTTCGCCCAACGCCATTACATTGACATCGTTATCCACCACTACATTGGCTGATGGGAACCATTGTTGGACGGTTTGAATAATCGGATAGCTATCCCAACCTGGCATAATGGGTGGTGAGACCACTGTTCCCAGGGAGAAATCTACCGGTCCAGGTATTCCAATCCCAATTCCACCTAATTTATCCGGGTCAAAATCATTTTCCAGAAGCATCTTCTCCAAGAGGGTGCATACCCGGCCGAGTATTTTGATCGGTCCTTCCCGAACAGAAGCTGCTTCCGAAAAGCGGACCAGCCGTTCTCCGGCGAAGTTGGAAATCAATAAGTCGACACTGGTCGCGCCGATATCAACTCCAGCGACAAATCCTAATTTTCCATTGAGGCGAAATGTCTTGGATCGTCTCCCGCCGGTATATTCAGTGGAAACATTTTCAGTGAGTATGTTTTTCTTAAGGAGGGAAATCAACACAACTGGTGATCTTGGTACGAGAGAAATTGGTATAAGAGACCAGGTCTGCTTTCGAAAAATCGTGATAATTGCGAATCAAATCGATAATTTCTTTTTCAGCAATCGTAATGAAGTTCCGATTTGGTAATTTTTCTGCATGCCCAAGCCAGATCGGAACATCGACTGTATCAAAAGATTTTAATTTTCTTACATTCAATTCGCGCAGATATCCCATTGATGCTTTTTTGTCCGTAGATCTATTTATTTTGTAAACAAAAGTCAGACTTACATCTTGCGATCAGTGGTACAAGCGTTCATTTTGAAAATTCAAAAACCCGTAAGCAGCAAAAAAACAGAGGCGATCAAAATAGACTAAACTATCTAAAAGCAGCTTATGCACTTACATATTATTTTGTAAACCCGGATATTTCGGGATAGGATTGATAAAATAATTGTTGCTAACTTGTAATGACATTATAACAATCCATGTCTAAAAGTCAATATGTTTTGTATTTTCAGGTTTACTTATGACAATATTTGTCATAAGGCGAATGCGTCCAAATAATCAGGACAACATCATACATTCCAGGTCAAATACTTTTGATACCATTTCCAACTCGTTCTGGTTATGCCCGGTCGTAACAATATAGTGGTGAGACGCCAGGTCATCTACGAGTCTTTTCCCGTTTGGTACTCGAATTACTGCTCCGTTCAAGCAATGTGAATCTTTAAATTGAGCGTAAGATGGCAATGTGCCTTCAATGATCGATATCCGGTCAAATGGGGGAATTAATTTCACCATGGTTATTTCGCCGATCGGTAGACGGGCATCGATGGCTGTTGCATTGTCATCCACTATGGCTAATACTTTTTCCCGGAGTGCCCATTCAGTTGAGAATGACTGTGGTAAGACCCCCAGGTAACCGCAATGAGCTGCCAGGATATGGTTCTCGGGTTCCGATTCCACTGCTGGGAAATTCGGAATATGTTCATGCTTCAATGCTGCGTCGCCCATTACGAAGGGGTAAAGATTGGTCATCATGAAAGGCACATCGATTGTCTTGCTGATCAGTACTTTGGTCAGCATGGATACAATATCCGCTTCACATCCCCAAACCATGGCCTGCTCTTCATACAGAAGGTTCCAAGCCAGGCAGGGTGTCGTATCGGAATATTGGGATTCATTCAAACAGTTGATCCCAACGGCAATTATCGATGGATCCTGATCCAGGTCTCGCTTGACCACCATGTAGGTTTTGATCGCGCTAAGTACAGCGCGGTTGGTGATCTTGCCGATCGGGGTGGTTCCTTTTTTTGCCGCCCAGACAGCTTCTGCCTCGGAGTCCGGGATGGATTTCGCATCTTCGCCCATCTTTTTAAAACTTTTCTTGACAACCTTTAATCCATATTTGCTTTCAATTTCTTGAATGCATTCAGGCTCCCACCAATAAAATCGTTTGAAGATTTCATCCTGGTTACCGCCACCACTGGCAGGTTGATCCTGATAGACCAGGAATTTTGACTGTTTCAGTTGACGCTTTAATGCGAAAGCCCGGCAGGCTTTCTTTGTTTTTTCAAGACTGTTCGGAGCAATGACTTTCACACCTTTTGCAGACAGGAAACTGTTGATTTCCCAATCCCACATCGAGACGGTGCCGAATTCGGAGGTGATCACCATGAGAGGTTGTGGTAGTGTTTTTATCTGGTCAAATCTGCGATAGGCATCCCCCAACATCTGCGGAAAGATCACACCGTCACAATCGGGAAGATTCTTACCGAGCGCAACAGGATCTAGAATTTCCGCTTCATCGACTAGAAGGGTATGCAAATTCTTGACTTGATTAACAAAATCAGGGTCGTCAGCTTTTTGGAAATATACCGGTACAAATTTAGCTTTCATGGGTTCTCCAGATTACTATCTCGATTCCAGTGCAAATATATTGAGCAAATTTATTGGGGATGGGATATTTTTTGTTTACCCCATCCCCGTATTGGTTGAGTACTATATCCTGATACTGGTGAATAAGCTAGTTAACCTCTGCGACTTGTATTTTGCGACCGGTATTGGATGATAGGATTGCCGCTTCCAATACCTGCATGACCCGCATACCATCATACAAATTCGGCGTGATGGATGTGCCCTTCTCGAGTGCGGTCAAGAAATCGACGACCGCATGTGTGAATTCATGCTCATAGCCGATAATATGACCGGGCGGCCACCAGGCGGCGACGTATGGATGAGTGGCGTTCGTGACTAGAATGGTTCGGAAACCTTGTTCATCGACGGGATCATCCAGGTTCAAGTATTGCAGCTCATTCATACGCTCGAGGTTGAATATCAAACTGCCTTTGCTTCCGTAGATTTCGAAATAATTATAATTTTTACGACCGCTGGCGAAACGACTGGATTCAAAAGCACCCAGGGCACCGTTCTCAAATTCTACCACCATGAAAGCGGCATCATCCACTGTCACTTTTCCTGTCTCAGCAGCGGCAGAACCTGATTTAAACGTTCCGGCATCCTTTCCCGGAAGAGGTCTCTCTTCGGTGAAGGTCTTCAGCATCGCGGAGACAGAACCAACCTCGCCAATGAGATAACGAGCCAAGTCCACACTATGGGAGTTGAGGTCATAATGAGGTCCAGCTCCAGCAAATTTCTTCTGCAAATGCCAGGTGAGAGGGAAATTCGGGTCTGTGATCCAATCTTGCAGGTAGGTCCCACGCCAATGGAAGATCCTGCCGAGTTTTCCTTCATCAATTAGTTTTTTTGCAAAGGCAATAGCTGGGGTCCTTCGATAGTTGTGGTTCAGGTAGTGTAAGACACCGGCTTTTTCAACTGCTTCATACATCTCTTTTGCTTCGGCAAAATTGAGCGCCAGTGGTTTTTCACAGAAGATTTGTTTTCCGTTTTTGGCTGCAGCCAGGACAATCTCTTTATGCAGGTAAGTGGGAGTGCAGACATCGATAATATCGATATCCGGGCGTTCAACTAACTTTTTCCAATCATTCGTAGTTTCTTCCCAGCCCCAATTTTTAGCAAAATCACTGGTACCTTTTTCATCCTGGCCGCAAGCAACCTTGAGGACCGGTTTGAGACCCAGACTAAAGAATTTTGGAGCTGAAGTCCAGGCATTGCTATGCGCTTTGCCCATAAACTTGGTGCCAATGATCGCCACATTTACTGTTTTCAACTGATCATCTCCTTACGCGGTAGTCTTCCAGAGGGTGAAACAAACAGCTAACAATCACAAAGGCTGTCTATAAAGCGGCTGCGATTCCCTTTAACGCTTTGATGCTTAAAGCCACCGCTTCATCTTCCCGTCCCGTCCAATCCGTGTGGGGATGGTCGATTTCGACCGCCAGAAACCCCTTGAAATCTGCTTTATGAAGAAGTTGTGCAAGGGTCTGATTGTCAATCAACCCCTGTCCTACCGGGACACCGGCAAAGAAATGCCAATCGGTAGGACGTGCATTTTTATCAGGCATTAGATCTTTAACATGGGTTGCCAGAACATAAGGCGCCAACTTTTCCATTCCCTTGATTGGATCATCCAACAAGCGTAAGAAATTGCCTGTATCAAAGTTCAGACCGAAGTGATCAGAGTCCACCTCGGTGAGCATTTGTAAAATTTCATCTGATGTGAAATCAATATGATTCTCCACGGCTAATTTCACATCATACTCTTTGGCGACTTTGACAGCTTTCTTGAACATGTCTACCAGTGCTTTGATCTGTGGCTGATGATCTTCATGGCGGAACATAAGGCTGCTGCCAACCACACGCATTACATCGGCGCCGATTGCTTTCGCATTGGGGATTCCGGCAACCATTTCATCATAAGCGGTCCAGTTTTGACCTCTTTCCAGCCCATCCGGATGACCCCAGGCGTATACCCGGTCAAATTTGTACTCATCCAATTGTGCTTTGAGGTCTTTGAACCAGACTGGATCGGTGGACGGGAAGAAACAAGACTCCAGGGAAACACCGTCTACCTGTAATTCTTTAGCCCGTTTTAGAAAATCTGACATGGTCATATTCTTGACTGGCGGCTTCTGATCCGGATAAACCTCACCAAAGAACCTGTGGTAGCAATAACTATCGATTCCTACTTTCATTTGATTCCTCCTGAAGAATTTGGCAATCCATTTCTAAGTGCTTTTAGTAACAATTGAAAATGACGATATTTGTAATTTGGGAAAATGCTGAGTCCAGCTTTTTCCAATTTTCCAATAAATCATACCTTATATCAATTCCATGTAAATTAGAATAACTTGTCATTACAGGATAACATTATTATAGTCAGGAGTCTTTTATTTTCAAGAGATTCAACCGGTCGAATTTCCCCATGAAATTTGGGCAAAGTTTAAACGTATTCCGAGGTCATTCGATCATTGCTCTTCCAGTCTACCTTCTATTGACAGGTGGGGCAATTTTTTCTATAATAAGTTGTAATAACAGGATTACAAGAAATCATCTTGGAACCGGGGACTTTCGAATATGAAAGAGACAATAGATTTCGCAAGCCATATTCCATATTACATCCAATTGATGGATATTTTGAAAGATAATGTCCAGCAAAAAACCTGGCTGCCCGGGGATCAAATTCCAGGGGAGCAGGACTTATGTGAATTGTATGGGATCAGCCGGACCGTTGTGAGACAAGCTTTACGCGAGTTGGAATTGGAAGGGGTCATACGTCGACGAAAAGGAAAAGGCACTTTCATTCAGGAGACAAAGATCAGCGAAGGGCTCATCCAGAAACTGACCGGATTTTATCAAGATATGATTGAGCGAGGATTAAAACCAGGTACGAAAGTATTGCATCAGAATATCGTCCCATCAAACGAAAAAGTAGCTGGCTACTTGAATGTTGCTGTCGGTGAGATGGTGGTAGATATTCAACGTCTCAGGTTCATTGATGATGAACCAATTCAACTCGTGACCACCTACATTCCATACGATATTTGTCCCTCCCTTGCGACGGTGGATCTGACCAACCGGTCGCTTTATGAATATCTCGAAAAAGAAAGTGGGATCTTCCTGACGAAAGGGCGTAGGACAATTGAAGCTGTCCTGGCTACCGAAACCGAAGCGGCTCTGCTGGGTATTGACCGGGGTGCACCTCTCTTGATGTTAGATAGTGTCAGTTTTTCAGAGGATGAACGTCCGATTGAATACTATCATGCAGTACATCGGGGCGATCGTTCTCGATTTGAGGTTGAATTGATGCGAGTGCGCGAGCAAAATTATAAATCTTCGGTTCTCGAGCCTACCTTTATTCATTCTTCGTAGGGATCGCAGCTAAGACCCTAAGAAACATTATCAATTCAATTCTCATTCCTTCTTGAAAAAAAATAAAATTAATGCAATGGGAGTAAGCAATGTCGAAAAAATATCTGATTGGTGTTGACCTTGGCACGAGTGGAACCAAGGCGGCATTGTATCAGATTGACGGTACGATAATCTCCGAAAGCAGCGTCGATGTTCCACTCTACTACCCCAAGCCTGGTGTGGTGGAACAGGACAATGACGATTTCTATAAAACGGCCGGTTCTACTGTCCGGCATTGTATAGAGGCTAGCGGGATCTCGCCAAAAGATGTGGCTGCGATCGCTTTCGACTCTCAGATGGCTGGGGTTGGGCTCATCAATGAGGATTATCAACCGGTAGCTCGTTTTGATTCCTGGTTGGACATGCGCTGTCAACCATATATCGAACAAATGGATATACAGGAAGGTGACACGATCACCCAGATTACCGGGTGCCCACCAACCTGTGATCATGGACCAAAAATGCTCTGGTGGATGCATGAGCAACCTGAGATATATAAGAGGACTGCAAAATTTGTCATGCCGGGCACATATGTGGCCGGGCGCATGGCTGGATTGAAAGCCGATCAAGCGTTCATTGATTACACCTATCTCCATTTTTCCGGATTCTCAGATGCCCAAAAAGGGGAATGGTCAACCCAGCTATGCCATTCGTTTGGGCTGGATATGGAGAAGCTGCCCAGGATTGTTGATCCATGGCATCCAATCGGTGAGGTATCTTTACAGGCTGCAACTGATTTTGGTCTGGCTGCGGGAACTCTCATTGCCGCCGGAGCAGGTGATACCGCCGCCAATGCCCTCGGAGCTGGTATCGTTCGTCCGGGCATGCTCTTTGATGTGGCCGGGACAGCCGCTGTATTAGCCAGTTGCACAGATTCCTATGTGGCGGATACAAAGAATAGAGCTCTCTTGACCATGCGATCAGTGGTTCCCGGATTATGGAATCCCCTTGCCTATATTGGCGGTGGCGGATTGGCATTAAGGTGGTTTCGAGACCAATTATTTAATGTCTCTCAAGGTGAATCATTACCCTTGGCAGACGATCTATATGACCGGATGATCGCATTAGCTGAATCGATCCCACCAGGATCTGATGGACTATTTTTCTCACCCCATTTGGGCGGACGAATCTGTCCATCCACCCCGAAGATGAGGGGAGCTTGGGTTGGAGTTTCATGGTCCCATACACTCGCTCATTTCTCACGGGCGCTGCTCGAAAGTGTGGCTTTTGAATATGCCTACTACTTAAAAATCTTGCGCGACCTATTGCCTGACCTGGAGTTAACCCAGGCGCGAGCCGTGGGTGGTGGCGCCAGAAGCCCAATCTGGAATCAGATCAAATCGGATGTTCTCAATGTACCCTACCAGCGATTGAGAGGAAATGAATTTGGTGCATGGGGAGCAGCCATGATTGCAGGCAAGGCAGCCGGGTTGATCGATGACCTTGCAGAGCACGCGACGAAGACCACCTATCTGGACGGAAAACCGGTTATTCCTTCCGATACGAACCACCAACTTTATGAACCATTGATTAATCAATACATCCGATTGGAAACGATGTTGGAAGAATTCTATATCACATAAACAAAAAGGTATCTGTATATTTGAAGTAATTACTGGCGTAGATTATTAATTTCTAAAGGAGAGATAGTGAAAAAAGCAATCAAAATTTGTATGATCGGTGCAGGCCGTGTAGGGAAAAACCATTCCCGCGCCATCACCCGACATGTCCCGGATGGTAATATCGTTGCACTCGTGGATCCAATGAAGGAAATACGAGAAGAAACAGCCCGCGAGTTTGAGATAGACAACCAGTTTGACAGTCTTGAAATGGCTCTCGAAAAGACACAATTTGATGCGGTCATCATCACCACACCAACTCCTACCCATATGGCTCTGGCATCCTTAGCCGCGGAAAACAAGAAGCATGTTTTCCTGGAAAAACCAATGGCGCTCAACCTGCAGGAATGCGATGAGATCAAGCAGGTTATCAACCGGAATTCCGTTGTATTACAGCTCGGATTTATGCGTCGATTTGATCCGGAATTTGTTGAAGCTGCCAGACGAATTGAAGCAGGCGAAATTGGGCAACCGATGATGGTTAAATCCAATACCCATGGACCTGGATTGCCACCTCCGTGGGCGCGCGACCTACGGACATCGAATGGGATGCTGGCGGAAGTAAATAGCCATGATTGGGATACGACCCGCTGGTTGATGGGATCAAACTACGAGCGTGTCTATACGGAAGTTGCCAACTTCAAAGGTGCAGCTAACAATGTGGATGCGCCTCATTTCTATGATAATGTCCTGGTCAATCTCAAGTTTGAAAGCGGTGGCCTGGGTATGATATCGGGCGTTTGCCCGTGCGGTTATGGATATGATGCCCGGGTTGAGATCATTGGCGAAAAAGGCATCATGCAAATAGGTGAACTTCAAGGTCAATCCATTGTTGTATGTACGAATCGTGACCAGGGATTGATCAGCCCGATCTTTCGCACCTGGCCTGAACGGTTTGCGTGGGCATATATCTATGAATTGGAACATTTCGTTCACTGCATCCAAACTGAGACAACGCCTCGGGCAGGAGCTGAAGATGGTCGCTGGGCTGTTGCCGGTGTCTTAGCCGGTACGAAATCATTCCTTGAGGAACGACCGGTCTATCTTAAAGAGATATTCGGTTAGGTAGTTGGTGGATCAGGAGGAAATATGTTAGCAGCGGTATATCATGGTCCAAACGATCTTCGGGTAGAGCAAGTCCCCGTTCCAGTAATAGGTCCAGGTGAAATCCTTGTGAAAGTACTCAGTGCGAGTATCTGTGGAACTGACTTACGGATATTCCACGGAAACCACCGCATGTATCCACTTGGTACGGTTCGCATTCCCGGCCATGAGGTGGTGGGAACAATAGTGGAGGTAGGCGCGCGTATCACCAATTATGCGATCGGTCAACGGGTGTTTGTTGCCCCCAATACCGGATGTGGTCATTGCCGTCAATGTGTAAGCGGGAATAATAATCTTTGTGCCAATTATGATGCTATCGGGGTGACCAGTGATGGCGGGTTTGCAGAATATGTCAGGGTTCCGGCGAATTCTGTTCAGCAGGGCAATGTAATTTTAATCAGTGAAAAAGTTGACCCTGCTGTGGCAGCCTTAATGGAGCCTTTTGCCTGTGTCTTACGTGGACAAAATGTATTAAATATCAAACCGGGCGAAGTAGTTTTGGTGGTTGGCGCTGGTCCGATCGGAGTGATGCACACCAAATTAGCGAAGGTTCGGGGAGCCGGTCGGGTCATTGTAAGTGAACCCGTTTCAGATCGGGCAGCCCAGGTGAAGCAGATGGGGGCAGACCGGGTTGTAAATCCAACCGAAGAGGACCTGCGAGTTGTATTAGATGAAGAGAGTAATGGACGGGGAGCGGATGTGATCATTGTTGCGGCTCCCGTGCATTTTGCTCAAGAAAACTCGCTGGAATTGGCAGCCATTCATGGAAGGATAAACTTCTTCGGGGGTCTTCCCAAAGATCGCCCGACCATTAAATTCGACTCAAACCTGGTTCACTATAAAGAATTGATGATAACAGCCACAACGGCATGCAGCACCGCAGATTGCTGGCAGGCTGTTGAGATTGTATCAACCGGATTGATCGATTTGACTGACCTGGTCAGTCAACGATTTCCCCTTAAGGAAGCCACGGCAGCATTTGCTGCGGCTGAAGATCGTAAATCATTAAAAATCGTTTTGGAACCATAAGTGGATACTCTCAATACTTCTTCGCCAGAAACGACGCTCCAGGTAAGGACGGTTTTAGGTCCTATGTCTTACACCGACCTTGGGGTTACTGATTCGCATAATCATGTCTGGATCGATGAGGTTCCCGGATCGGATCGTACCTCGCCAGTTCTAAATCAATTTGATGAGATCAAGCAGGAATTAATCGAGTACCGATTATCGGGTGGGTCTACCATCCTGGATTGTCAACCCGGGGAATGCGGCAGGGATGGAAATCAACTCAGGAAGTTATCCCAGAAATCGGATGTAAATCTGATTGCTTGCACCGGATTTCACAGACGCAAGTATTACTCTCAGGATCATTGGCTCTGGACAGTAACCGCGGAAAAGGCAGCGGAATATTTTTGTGCTGAATTGGAAACTAACCTGGTTGAAACCGTTGGATCATCCGATCCGATAGTAGCTGGATTTATTAAGATTGCGCTGGAAGAAAATTGGAAAGATATACCCGAGTCCGCTTTGGAAGGCGCAGCCATTGCTGCCGCACGGACCAGGTCACTCATTGAAATTCATACAGAAAAAGGAAGGTTGGCGGAAAAAGCCTGCATCTATTTTTACGACCTTGGAGTAGCGCCGAATCAACTGGTATTCTGCCACATGGATAAACGACCAGATTTATGTCTTCATAAAGAGCTGGCTCATTTTGGTGTCCTCCTGGAATATGATACTTTTTTTCGTCCAAAATATAGCCCATTCCAACACCTTTGGCCATTATTGGTAGATATGGTTCATTCAGGTTGGGGTGACCGAATCGCGCTCGCAACCGATATGGCTGAAAGCGCAATGTATCGTTCAATCGGAAAGGGTCCCGGTTTACAGAGTTTACCTTTGGATATTCGGAAACAGCTTGGTACGAAGGGAATTCCTGAACAGACTATCCAGCAGTTATTGGGCGGAAATATCGCCCGTCGATTGGCTGGCCTCAATTAATCATAATGGAGAAAATATATGACAGATTTGCCCTTTACCTTTACATTGCCCACACCCCAGATAATCCCTTCCAGAGTGGATAACCATATCGAAAGACGATTGTCAGCGCTTAAAAGGGCAATTCCTGGATCAGGCCATTTATGATCAAATGATGGCAGCAGGCGATCCATCTGATATATGAGGTGTATGAAATCAAACGCCCCGAAATTGCCGGCGAATTATTAATGGGTATTTCGATTGTCCACCCGGGAAAGGTCGGAAAAGAGTTTTATATGACAAAAGGTCATTTCCACTCTGTCATCGATACCGCCGAAGTGTATTACTGCCTGCATGGTGAGGGGTTTATGGTCATGGAGACACCGGAAGGCGATACTTCGGTGGAAGCCTTATCTCCTGGCAAAGTCTTGTATGTCCCTCCGCGATGGGCTCACCGATCAGTATGCACATCCCGACAGGAAGACCTGGTTACCTTTTTTTCCTACCCAGGAAATGCAGGTCATGATTATGGCACGATTGAACGACAGGGATTTCGGAAGCTGGTTGTTGAAGGTAAAAGTGGTCCTGAAATAATCGACAACCCGCGGGTTCAGAAGTAGAGGTCTGGATGAATCTGAAAGAATGTCGATTACTTGTTACTCCAACCTCTTACGGAAAGAATGACTCCCGATTGAAGACAGAATTGGAAGCACTGGTCGGCGAAGTTGTGTACAACCCGACCGGAAAACCGCTCTCGTCTTCAGAGCTTGCTGAATTATTACCCGGAATTGATGGTTATATTGCAGGATTGGATTGTATAGACCAAGCTGCCTTAGAGCATGCCGACCGGCTAAAGGTTATTTGCCGTTATGGGGTGGGCGTGGATAATGTGGATCTCGCGGCAGCCCATGAAAAAGGGATCATGGTAACCAACACTCCTGGCGCAAACTCTGTGTCCGTGGCAGAACTCGCCCTGGGACTAATTCTGGCATTAGCTAGACAAATCCCGATGGCGGTCGATGCGGTTCATCAGGGGAAATGGCCCCGCCTTTCTGGTGTATCTATCGAAGGAAAAACCATAGGCATCTTAGGTCTAGGTGCGATTGGTAAACAACTTGCCAGGCGCCTGGTTGGGTTCGATTGCCGAATACTTGCATACGATCCCTGCGTGGATGTTGAATTCGCTAAGAATAACCAGATAGAGCTGACGACACTGGATGGCGTCGTCTCTCAAGCGGATTTTGTCAGCCTTCATCTTCCTCTCTTACCGGAGACACGCGGGTTGGTCAATGCGGACTTCCTCAACAAAATGAAAAAAGGATCGTTCATCATCAACACGTCTCGCGGTGAAGCTGTGGATGAAGACGCCTTATATAACGCGATTCAAAGTGGACAGATCCGGGGAGCAGGACTGGATGCATTCATTGTCGAACCCCCGAATGCGGATAATCCATTACTGGCTTTACCGCAAGTCATATCGACTCCGCATCTTGGCGCTCAGACAGACGGTGCAACCAGTAATATGGGCTGGTTCGCGATGAGAGATTGTCTGGCAGTTTTACGCGGAGAAAAGCCAGTCTATTCGGTGGAATAATCTTTCCTATCAAATGTCGATCTTGGAGATGATATGAATAAAACAACGATATTGGAAAAAGTAAAAGAGCTTGGCCTCCTTGCAGTCATCCGGGGACCATCCCCAGAATTAACCGTTCAAATGGTCGAAGCACTCATCCAGGGCGGGGTTATTGGGATTGAAATTACCTATAGCACACCCAACGCGGAAGAAGTTGTACGAACACTGGCAGGCAAGTTTGGCGACCAAATAGTTTTGGGCATGGGTACTCTGACCAAACCAGAACAGGCAATCAGCGCTAAATCTGCCGGAGCCAGTTTTCTGGTCAGCCCGGTTTGTGAACCAACCCTCGTCAAAGCAATGGTTGGAAGCGGATTGCTAACCATGGCAGGTGCGCTCACACCTACTGAGGTTTTCCAGGCTTATAGTTTGGGAACCGATGTGGTAAAGATCTTCCCAGGCTCTCTGGGTGGACCAAGTTACATCAAAGCGCTCAAAGGACCATTCCCGTATATCCCAATGATGCCTACTGGTGGGGTGAGTGCCGGGAATGTCGCAGAATGGTTTGCCTCTGGTGTCGTTGCCGTTGGTGCAGGGAGTGAGCTCTGTCCGCCTCAACTGGCGAAAGAAGGCAACTTCGCAGAAATTTCCCGTCGAGCCGCTGAATTTGTCCAAATCGTACAGGCTGCCAGAAGTAAATGAATACCGCTTCCAGGAGAGTAAGACATGGGAATAGATGACGCACATAAATACGAGGTAATAAAAAAGAACGTCCCGACATTCTATTTTATCGGGGTGACAACCACAAAATCATCCATCATGAAGGTGTTTCCCTTGTGGATGAAAGAATTGGGTAGGGAAGATGTGGTTATGGAAGGGTGTGACTGCCTGATCCATGATAACCCTGAAGTATATCGGAAAGCCGTCGCACAGATAAAATATGATCCGCTTTCCCTCGGAGCTTTGGTCACCACCCATAAGATTGATCTTCTTACCGCAGCGCGCGATATGTTTGATTATCTTGATCCCTACGCACAAATCACCGATGAAGTATCCAGTATTTCCAAATTAGATGGACGGCTGGAAGGCCATGCGAAAGATCCACTTACCTCCGGTGCCAGTTTGGATGCGATTATTGAGAAGGATTACTTCGCGAAAACTGGCGGAGAGGTGCTTAGTTTTGGTGCTGGTGGTTCAGCTATTGCCACCTTATTGCACCTGATCAATAAAACGGATAAAGGAGACCGACCCCGTCGATTTACATTCGTAAACCGGTCCCAGGGGCGGCTTGATCATGCCAAAGAAATGGTCAGTGGTCTGAAGACTGACATCACGATTGAATATATTCAAAACACAGATCCCCTCATCAACGATCGGATAATGGAGAAATTCCCTCCCCACAGCATCATAATCAATGCGACTGGCATGGGTAAGGATACACCAGGTTCGCCGATCACCTGGGAAGGAAAATTCCCGATGAATAGTGTCTCCTGGGAATTCAACTATCGCGGTGAATTGGATTTCTTACATCAATCGCTCGCGCAAGTAGATAGCCGGAAAGTGAAAGTTGAAGATGGCTGGCTTTATTTCGTACATGGATGGACACAGGTCGTATCACAGGTTCTCCATTTTGATCTGACACCAGAATTATTTGACCGATTGAACAAGGCAGCATCTACGGTCCGTGGAAAATAGATAATTAGAAAAGCACAATTATCTCCGAGGAAAAGAAATTAGAAAACAGGATGAAATACTTTTCATCCTGTTTTTCTATGGGTAACTTTATCTATTCATGTATGGTACAAGGGTATCTTCCAAAGACCTATATAAGGACACTGGGAACTATTTATGATAGCAAGCCAAACCGCACAGCAATTGCGACGGCTTCTGTTCTGCAAGTGGCATTTAGCTTGGCCAGAATATTACTGACATGTGATTTTATCGTAGATGGGCTGACTACCAACCTTTGTGCGATCTGTGTGTTATTTAGACCTTCTATCATCAAAGCAAGTACATCTCTTTCACGGTCGGTCAGATCATGACCTGGGGTAGGAATTTGCGTCGCTGCATGGATCATCACCTGTGTCGCTTCTGGTGATAGTGTGACATGCCCGCGGTTCGCGGCGCGAATGGTATGCGCCAGTTCATCGGCGGTTACATTCTTCAACAAATATCCAATAGCCCCTGCCTGTAATGAATTTACAACCAATGCTTCGTCTTTAAAACTTGACAATGCTACGATCTGTATGGTTGGGTTTTTTTGTTTTATTTTTTTGATCGCAGTGATCCCATCCATATTAGGCATGACAATATCCATCAGGATCACATCCGGATGGACTTTATTGCATAGCTCGATCGCTTCGATCCCGTTACTAGCTTCACCGGCTAATTCAAGATCATCAAATACTTTCAAGAAGGTCGACAATCCTTGGCGTACCATCGCATGATCATCAACAACCATTACCCGTATAGGATGTTCCATATCAATCGTCATCAACTCCTCCGCCCTGCTTATTCCGACCAATAAATTTCAATTTCACAACCTTGCTCGAATGCGCTCTTGATCGATAGATCCGCTCCGATTGCATCCGCTCTTTCCCGCATGATATTCAACCCATAATGCCCGGGGGTGACGTTCGAAGGTTCAAATCCACAACCGTTATCCCGTATGAGAAGTTTAACAGAATTGTTCTGGGATTGTAAGATGATTTCCGCTACTGTAGCATTTGAATGTTTGGCTATATTGTTCAGTCCTTCCTGGCACAGACGGTACAGTCCAACTTGAACTTCTGAAGGTAGGTGCGCCTTGCCGAATACACTAACTTTAACCGGAATATTAGAGCGACCCGTGAAAGCATCTGCCAAAAGATGGAGTAAATTTCCAAGGTCATCATCTATCAACGATAATGGTCGAAGTTCTGCCATCATCATACGCATTTCAGACATGGCGCCATTCGTGAGCCGGCGTAAGTTTTCCAATGAACGCCGCCCTTCTTCAGGATTTTTTTCCCATAATCGGGGTAATACTTCCGCGATCAGATTGGCAGAAAACAGCGATTGATTTACCGCATCATGAAGATTGCGCGCCAAACGTTGCCGCTCCTGGAGGGTGGCATACATTTGGGCGTGTTCGTACAATTCAGCGTTTACCATGGTTATCGCAGCCTGGTTGGCGATCGTTTGCGCAAGGTCGGCGTGATGGACTGAGAAATAGCCCGACTGCTCATGCGCAATTCCCAATCCGCCTAATATCCGTCCCTTGGCGATCAACGGTACCCACATCCAAGATTTAACCCCTTCTAAGAATATCGACGCTTTTTCAGTCAAAAGGGAACGAAGATAAACCGCTTCAGGGTCATTACCCCAAATATTGGATATTCTTGTGGTTTGGTGACCATTAAAGAAAATTTTTGGAGTTCCGGATCCACCCAGATGGATCTCGATTGGTGTAGTCTCTTCCAGAGACGGCATGCCGCAGACAGCTGAAGCGATCAAGGATGTATCCTGGATGGTGAAAAGGGCGGCATGTGTAAACGAGACAATTTTCCGTAACTGCTCAAGAATTAATTCCGGGTCAAGATCTAGGGTGGAGGATAATGTTTGGGATATTTCGAGAAGTGTGGTTTGCTCTTGAATCCGATTTTCCACCCTTTTTTGCATAAATTGTTCGGACTTAATTCTTTCTTTGATTTCTTGAATATCATGAATAAGGACAACTAAGCATGGTTTTTCCTGATATTGGAATTCGGATATACCCACATCGAAATAGAGAAGAGACCCATTTCTGTGTTTATGAGTGGATGAGATCCGAAGAAAATTCCCATCGCTTGTTGATCCTGCTTGTCCCTTATAGTGGGCCAAATAATCCGGAAGAATGAACGCGGAAATTCGCAGACCAATAAACTCGTCATAGGAATAACCGTGCTTGGAACAGGCGTATGGATTTGCCTCTATGACAGTACCCTTCCTTGCATCAAGGACAAATACGCCATCTTGAGCAGATTCGAAGATCCACTGTAGGAAGATATTCTTTTGGTCAGTATCGAACGGAAGGCTTTGGACAGATTCTTGTTTTATCGGTTCTTTTGATTGAGCTGCTGGGTGCGCGCGGTTATCGTCTTCGTGAGGTTGCCATTCACCCGGTGCATCTCCTATATGGTTACCGGGAGAACGAAGAATATCTCCCAGGTGCTTTGATAGATTCCGATAAAGTTCTGTCGTTTTTTTCATTGAATATCAATATCCAACTGATATGAGGAGAAATCGACAAGAGGATCATAACCCCCTCTGACAATTGAATGTCTACACAACTTGGTTAGTAGTGTATATAAGTGTACACAAATATCGCTATTTTTCAAGTACGGGAGATGAGTCAAGGACGGTGGTAAGGTCCACCTGGCTCGCGAAATTCATGATTGGGGGTAAGGATCTCCAACAAATACCGACACGCAAGACCCTCTCTTTACATTATAACTACCGCTAAATTTGTCATCGAAGTGAAGAAAGACATTCAAATAGCTTGGAAATATCCATAAAATCCAAGCTTATTTTTAGTATTGCTGTGGGATTCTCATAAAACAAGCCTCAATTCTTAATGAATCCTTACAAAACTGTAAGGTAGGAAGGTCAGTATTGGAAAAATACACCATTTTTCAATGCTATACTCTGGGCGATTGAGTGAAAACCCGCTTGTAAATGGACCTTTCAGTCAATCTTTTGAGGTAAAACCATAGGTCTTTCTCAACAATGCGGAGCAATTGGCTGGCTCTTCGATAATAAGGTCTCGGGCGGGAAGGTGGATAAACCCACAAATGAAATCTTATATTCTATAACCGAGAAATTGACTAGTTGTAATAGCTAAGAAAATCGCAAAAGCGGTGAATACGGAGTAGCGAGATCAAATACTGGAAAAGAGTGATCGACACTGCGCGATTTTAATAAAACGGATATTCGGACTGGGCAGATAAATTAATCTGACTGCCAGCCCGCAAAAAGTAATGTAAGGAGTAATTAATGGCTTCATCCTCGATTCTTGGAAGAATTCGAAACGCAATCCTGGTAGGAATTGTGGTCTTTATATCAATGGGATCTTCCTACATGCAGACAACTGCCCAAAAGTATGTTGATGGGACAAACGGATCCGACTCTAACAATGGTTTGAGTGTGAGCTCAGCCTGGAAGACGATCCAGAAAGCGCTGACGAATGCGCAACCGGGCGATACGATCTACGTTCGAGCCGGTACGTATGCTGAAAACCTCGTTGTCAGCAAGACCGGAACCTCAAGCGCTCCAATCACGTTGACCAATTATTCCGGTGAAACGGTCGTCGTTAATGGCGGCACTGGATATGCACTACGCAATTCGGGTTTAATTTCTTACTGGGTTATAGATGGATTTACCTTTAAGAGTACCAACCGTTACACGCTTCGGATCGGGTGGTGGGGCGAACCTGCTACTGACCATTGGACTGTCCGAAATAATAAAATTTATGGTGCGAATTATATTGTCGGTTCCTACCATCTTTGGGAAAACAATAACATAGATGGAACCGGATATTCAGGTGCTTATGGTGATGCTGGAATCTCGGATGGCAGCGATAGCCATCATAATACCTATCGCAACAATACCATTCACGATTTTACCCATGCAAACGCGCGAGGTATCTGGACGCAGGGGAAAACGCATGATTCGCTCATTGAAAACAACACGATCAACAATATCAACGCAGCAAGCGGTCTAGGTCAGTGTATCGACCTTGATGGTGCTGCCCAGGTGGAATGGCGACATACCGTCCGTGGAAACCGGATATCCAATTGTAATTATGCCGGTATCCAGCTTGAGAATGTATTCGCCTCCACGATCGAGGACAATATCATCACAAACACGAAACCCGCCGGTATTATTGTCATCAGTTATGATGCTGGTGTAGGTTGTCTAACCGGTGGAGAGAGCAACCAGTATGGAGATACCAACGGCGATAAAAATTGTCAGGGCGATCTCACAAATAATCTCATCCGCCAAAATGTAATAACCACAACCGGTTATTGGGGTGCGGGATACGGTGGAATTATCAACTGGTACGCAGGTGGTCTGAAAATTTGGGGTAATACCATACGAGCAGCAACCGGCAGTAATAATGGCGGTATCAACTTCCAGGGTACGGCAAATCAGATCAAGGGCGGAAGTATTAAAAACAATATCATCTTCCAGGGTAACGGACCAGCTGTCTGCGCGAGCGACCTCAAATCAATTGCAGAAGAAAGCAACAACCTCTACCATCGTACCAACAATGTAAAACCGTACGCTAATGGTAACTCCTGCGGGTCGGATGTGTCTTTGGCTGAATACCAGACCATGAGTGGTAAAGGTCTAAACACTCTCACAGGTGATCCAGCCTTCAAAAACACTTCTACCGATTTTAGACTTACATCGTTAAGCCCGGCGATTGATAAAGGTATGAATATTGGTACCAGCTCGGATGCTGATGGAAGTGCTCGGCCGGTAGGTGCGAATGTAGATATAGGCGCGTATGAATATGGCAATGTGGTTCCGACTGCAACCAGTACCTTTACCTTTACCCCAACTGCGACTTTACCTGGCACAATCATGCCATCAGTAACCGGAACTCTACCTGCCACCCAGGTAGTGACAAATACCCCAACAGGTATCCCAACGACTGGTCCGACAAATACGACAGTACCGACCGGGATATTCACAGAGACTCCGACAACTGCAGCGACAGTTGCACCAACTGCCCTACCAACTTTACCAGTCCTTCCTGTGGCACCGGCGAACACTTCCTACAATTTGATCCATAACGGGAAATTTGGAAATCAGAGTGAGACAAATTGTCTGGCAACTGGGTATACCAGGAAGAAAACAGGTAGCACCGGGTATTTGAATGTCCGCGTCTTTATTGACGGTCAATTTGTAAAAACATTACCGACCCTCAAAGGGGGCTCATTCAGCTTCAACCTGCTCACGATAATGCCTTCCTTAACCCGGAATACAAATCACTTGATAGGGTTACAAACCCAACTGGGGAATGGGTATTGGTACTATCTTCTCAATAGCAATACTGGAAAGCCCGGTGCGATTATAAACTGCGCTGGTGTAATTGCTCCTACGCCAACCATAACCAAGACAAATGCTCCCACCTTAGTACCAACCACTATTCCAACTATCGTACCTACAACGATACCTACGTCTGTAGCAACCGTCGTTTCCACGTCTACTCCAAGCAGAACGCCGACAACCGTGCCAACTGGTGCGCCAACAGATGTGCCAACGAATACTCCATTACCAACGAACATACCAACGATAGTCCCTACTCAAAATGAAATTGTCAATATAGCCATTGGAAAAGCGGCAACTCAGTCGAGTATCTATGGTGGATATGGTGCCAATCGGGCTGTGGATGGAAACACAGATGGAAAACTGACAAATAACTCAGTCAGTCATACAAATGAAGACACCCATGCCTGGTGGCAGGTTGATTTAGGCGACAATTTCGCGATCCAGACACTCAAGGTTTGGAATAGATCCGATTGCTGCGAGTGGCGTCTAACCAACTTCTACGTCCTGGTGTCAGATGTTCCGTTCACCTCATCTGACCTCACCAGTACCATTAATCAGCCGGGTGTAACCAGCTTTAATGTGAGTGGAGTCGGTGGTAGACCAACAGAATTGAATATCAACCGGACTGGAAGATATATCCGGGTCCAAATATCCGGCAGAGACAGCCTGCACCTGGCGGAAGTCGAAGTTTTTGCCCCGCCAACACCTGTCTCCCTGAACCTGATGCAATTCAGCTCACCAGGTAACACAATACCTACGGCGACCATTGTACCGACAGATGCGGTAGTCATCTTAGGGCAGACGCAAATCCCTGAACTCCCAACCAGCACTGCTGTCCCCACGGATGTAGCCAGCCCTCCACTCCAGACCCCAACCAATTCAATGACATATACACCATCCCCATAATTCAAAGTAAGTAGATGAATACCAGGAGAGGATCAGCAGAAATTTACCTGATCCTCTCTCTTTATACTTATATAAAATATTCGCTATACTTAGACCATGTATTCTCACATGCCCCACCTAATGCTGATACATTAATGATACCCAACCTGGATTATCTCCATGCGTAATTTCCCAACCAACAAGATTTATATCTTTCTGATCGTTCTTTTAACAGTTCTTATTCTGGTATTAGTGGGAATCGTTGCCTCAGCGTTAATCCGACCTGGAAAACCGGCGATAAAGCCTGATGTGATCAGCTCAACTGCTGATCCGAAAGCTGAGACAATACCACCTGGTCAATCTACCGCAAGTCTCCCAACACCGAAAGCAACATCAGCCATCACACGTCCAACAACGTTTTATGTTTCTCCCGAGGGCAATAATTCTGCATCAGGAGCATTTGATCAGCCCTGGTTGACAATTCAATTTGCCGTGAGCCATGTGAAACCGGGGGATACTGTTTTAGTACGGGGAGGTGAGTATGGAGAAGGCGTTCGAATTGGTGTTTCTGGAACAAAGGATAAGCCGATACGTCTGAAAGGCTTCCCTGGAGAAGCGATCTCGATTGATGGTGGAGAAGTTCCCGCACTATTTGCCGAAGCCAATTACTGGATCGTGGAATCGATCAGCTTCCATAGCATTTCAGATCGGGCAATCCGGCTAAATTCTTCCCATTGGGAGTTAACGGAAAATAAGATCTATGGCGCTGTATATATCTGGGGGAACAATAATATTCTAAGGAACAATGAAGTTGATGGCAGCCGGCATGTCGGGAACGAAAATGGAATTATGGATGACGGACCATCCAGTCATAACAATCAATATATTAAGAATAAAGTCCATGATTTTAATTCCCGTGGGATTTGGTCGCAATGGTTTACCCATGATAATTTGATCGAAAATAACCTGATATATAACATCCAGGGTGATCCCGGAATTTGTATTGATTTGGATGGCGCCTCAAGTGTTGAATACAGGCATAGAATCACCGGTAACATTGTCTACAACTGTTCCCAAACCGGAATTGAATTGGAGAATTCTTATGACACATTGGTTGAGAAGAATCTAGTCTATAACACCGGGCTTGAAGGGATTCAGGTGATCAGTTATCTGGGCTGTAAAGCCGGCGGTGAAAGAAACCAATATGGTGATATCGATGGTGAATGCAGGGGAGATGAGTTGAATTCAGTTCTTTCACAGAACATCATCCATCATGCAGGCCGGGTGGGTGGGATTGTCTCCTATGAGTCCGCGGGAGTAAAGGTGTATCAAAATTTGGTCTACGGATGCGAATCGGTTGCGCTTTATCTTAATAGTGGTTTGGAGCACTCACACAATTGGGATGTCAGAGGGAATATTTTTTCACAGAATGATCGCACGGAGATATCTGTCATTAATCCCGGTTCACTCATAAATGAGGAATTCAATCTGATCGATCATATGGATCCAGACCGTGTGTATGAAATACGGGACTCGATCAACCAGTTTTATTCCCTTGCAGCCTGGCAGCAATTATATAAGGCAGGCTTTTCCAACATTTCTGGAAATCCATTCTTTGTTAATTCGCAGATGGGAGATTTTCATTTACTTCAAAACAGTCCTGCCATAGACCATGGATTCGATAGCGGGACTCCTCTGGATTTTGATAACAAGCCTCGAATAGTCGGAGACCGAATGGATATTGGACCGTTTGAGTATTCACCCGGAAATTAAATGATCGTAAGCCGATTAATCATCCCATTTTGAATCCAATTGGATTGAATCTTCGGTAAGTCTCACCCGTAAATAGTGGTTATTCTCAGCAGGAACATGCTGGGGTTGAGCGGTCCTTGACCGCCACCAGATAGCTACATCTCGGGGTAAAGCATTCCAATAATCTTCCCTCGAGCATATCCCATCCAAAAATTGTTGATACACTGACCATACTTTTGGTTTGATTAGATAATCTGGATGACTATTCAGTAACGCCATGCCATGATATTTTCGAATAAATTCGATTTTCTCATCCCATATTTTCGGGGTTTTTTCACCGAGGAAGTTGATCAGTGTATTATCCTGGGCCAGGGTTGCCGGAAGCTCCAGAAATTTGCCGAGCATAAAAGGCCAAATACTCATCGTTCCCCCGGGTATTGGTTCAAATGGATCTGAATCAAAGAAGGATAGGTCGTAGTCAATTTCCAACAGTTGCATCCATTCGGGATGACGTAAATTGAGTGGCGAACGATGTCCGACCAATCCATGCCTGGCAATATTGTCATTCATCAAAATTACATTCTTGTTAAAGCTAACCCGAGAATGAAAAGGTACTGCTGTATGCTGCCAACCATGGAGACCAATTTCAAAACCCCTTTTGATGATTTCAGCTAACATTTTTCTGTCTTTTGGAAATTGATTCCCTACAATATTGAAAGATGATCGTAGTCCTAACTTCTCTTCCAGATCTGCGATGGTTGGTATGAATGATTGCGCTTCAGGAGTCTCAACATCGTGGGTTAATACGAGAGAATATGTTTTATTCTCTGGCCAAAAATCTTTTATTAGAATGGACGATTTCCCCGTTTCCTGTAATAGATTTGATATAGTCCCCCACAAAAACCGGATATATCGATCATCTATTGGCCAGGATTCATGCGAATTATTCCGTATCCCCTTATTTACAATTGAACGCACATTTCGAATAAAGACTCTGGGAATCCATGGTTTCATCCACCAATAGAGGCGGTTTATCGTTGAAAGATCCCAATGGTTTGTACCAAACCTTCCTTCACCCAACGTATAGTGAAGGAAACTGGTAATATCATTCATATCGACTGGAAATTGAGAATCTCGGATAGCCTTGGTGATCGCTACCTTCCACAACTCAGGGGAGATCTCTTCCTGGATCTGCCAGAAGATTGAAGGATGGTTCTCTTTCCATAAATTTATATTGATTTTTCCCTCCCTCTTATTGATACCATGAAATTGGAGAGTACCTTATTCGCTTCTTCCAAATCGATTAACCAATTCCATCTCCCTCACCCGAAAAACTTATAGAACACTTCCCCGGTCAACCGACTTACCAATCTGGGAGAATGAGTAATAATTTTTTGCATTATGGGCGAGAACTTTTCGCGAAATGTACTGGGCTCAGCAGGATGGTTGTTGTGATAGGTCAATGTATTCTCTTGTGATCCCCAGCGCATCTTAAATCTCCGTAATCCTTCATCAGATGGGTCAGTACGTCCCCAATCCAGTGAATTGAATCCATTCTCACAGCCCCACCGGATGGCATCCCAGATAACTGGATCACTTGCATAGGTTTGTCGACCAAGTTGATTGGAGGCAGCGAATTTATAGACAAGGGTCTTATTCCAATGAAGTAGTATTGCCCCAGAAACGTAAGTATCACCTTGCCGGGCAAGGAGAACAAACCCGAACCCTGGTTCCAAGATCATTTCCTGTAGAAGTTTAAAAAACTTCCTGGGCTGAATGGGCAATCCATGACGGTGTCGGGTGTCGAGATGGAGCTGATAAAACACATCCATGTGATGGGTTGAAGTTCCTCTTTCCACGATGATCCCGTGCCGCTCTGCTGCCCGTAATTTCCGGAGGTCATTACTCTTGATCTGTTTCGCAACCTCAGCCACATTTGGCCCCAGTGGTAGAACTGTATGAATAAATTCTACAGATGGGTAAAGAATTGACGAAGGCAGGTTACTGCGTATCTCCATTTCCCTGATCCCCATTCGATCTGTTTCCTGTTGAAGCAAAGCAAGAAAAGTCGGTATGTCGGCAGATTCCAAACCGAGTGGTGCACAATGATCTGTAAAGGGTAATGCGATCCATCTTCTACCATTAAATAGACCTCGGATTTCGATCATGGGTAATCCGACCCGGATTTCATCTTTTCCATCCAACATCACTGCGACCATTGGATGATACTGATAACACTTGGCTATACACTCCATCCATAACGGATGATGGAATACATGGGCGTCAGGATGATGCGATACAAAATCGAACCATTGTCGATCGTTGCTGTTTACTATTTCGATCCTTATTTCTGTATCCATTCAATACCTGATTTCATCGGATTCAAAGGTCACCAAACAGTGGACCTTCAATACCTTACGAAGATTGTCTTTCTATTTCTAAGATCCTGTAATAAAAATTCTCCAATTTCTCACCAAATGTAACCCAACTGTATTGATTTTCAGCTACCCAGCGCGCTTTCTGACCATACTCTGTGGCCAATTCCGGATTATCCAACAGAATATTGATTTTATTTGCAAAATCCTGAGGATCCCATTCAGCTAATAAGCCCACAGGATATGTATCGAACAGTGTTTTTATATCCCCAATCGGGTTCGATACGGTAGGTCTTGCGAGAGATAAATAGTCGCTCATTTTATTTGGCCAGCGCCCATAATTATAGGGACGATCTGCCATCGGCAATAACAATACATCAGCGCTTCCAAGAAATGCAGCATACAGATTCTTTCGGGAGAAAACCGGAGAAGACCACATGCTCTTCCATCGAATATTTATTGACTAATCGGTGGATTGCATTTCTTAACCTTGCCGGTTATTAAAAGCTTTACCGATGGATACTTGTTGGCTACCAGTCTAAGGGATGCCATCACAATTTCCATGTCTAAGTGCGAATCTGCACTGGCAAATCCCAGTAAAGGTGAATCTGTGGGTAGGTTTGATAATTTGCGGCATTCAATTATTGTGCGGATGGGGAATTGCTGGATGGATGCACCACCAGGAATATAACAGATCCGTTCTGGCTTTACACCAAGATTGACGGCACGATTTTCCAGTCCTTTTGCGATTACAGTCAACCCGGCAGCATCCGCTCGAAAGGCTTCTTCATAATAGGTTTCGACCCACCCGAATAAATACCGGTAATACCACGGCCGATTGATATCTATCAATCCATGATGACCCCACCAATCATTCCAATCGGTGATTATTGGAATATTCTTCCTGGTTTTTAGATATAAAGCTGGATAAATAGTGGCAGGACGTGTCTCGAAACAATGAATAATGTCGTACGATTTATCCCCTCGTCGAAAGAATTCAATTCGGTTTAATAGGTTCCAAATGTCCCAACCTGATCTCAGACGCCCACAGAGGAGGTCAGGAGTTTCGATTGTTCGAACCCCGTCCCAATCATATTCTGTAAAACCAATCCGTTTCTTTTCTGAGATAACCAATGCGGTTACATCATGCCCGCGCTTCGCCAACTCGGCGGCAAACGCATGCGACCGTGGACCGGATGCGTTTTTTTGCTTATGCGTGATCATGCAGATATGAAGGGGCGAATTCATAAGATCCTAATGCTTGAATTTATTTCCTGGTAGAACTGACAATAGCCATCTACCATAAGTTGAACATCATGAGCCAGGATCACCTGTTTTCTTCCTTCGATTGCCATTCGCTTTCTTCGGTCAGGATTTTCTATCAATGATCGGATGGCTCTTTCGATGAATTCAGCGGAGCCGGAAGGAATCAACATTCCGGTTTCGCTATCCGTGATTACCTCGGACGCGCTGGCGACACGAGTGGAAATGACCGGTTTTTCGGCTGCCATGGCTTCTAAAATGCTCAATGACAAGCCTTCATTCGATGAAGGTTGCACATAAATATCAATTGCGGATAGTAATCTGGGTATATCCCTGTAGAAGCCCATCCAGATTACCGAATCGATCAATCCGAGGTCTGTGGTCAGTGTCTGCAGGTCATCAAGGAGATCGCCTTCACCGGCAATGACCAATTTGGTCTCAGGCCAATTCAAGTGTATATTCCGGAAAGCGCGGAGAAGCAAATCCAGGTTCTTCACTTTCATAAGACGCCCGGTAAATCCGATCAGAACCGTCGATGGAGATAGGAATAATTCTGATCTGCTTCCTTCCCGCAAGTCCGGACGGAAATATTCGTTACATGGAATTCCATTGGGGATCGGTCTCACCTTGGAGGAGGGAATCCCGGGCAGGCGAATGATCTCCTCAGCCATCGACCGGCTTACTGGAATGAGATAGTCGGGCGGGTATAACGAGAGCAGGTCAAAAAGTGTATAGAACAGACCCAACTGGCGATCATATGGTTTGGTCATAAGGTGTTTAGTCGCGACATGTTTACAACTGTTGGCGGCATTTCTGTTTTGCTGTAATAAGCTGCGCCAGACGACGCTGATGGTCCTAGGGGTATGGGAATGAACGATTGGAATCTGATTCAGGTGGATGTACTCCTTCAGTTTCTTCCATGGCGGTCTTGGATCTTCATGTGTACTGGCGAAATGAAGTACTTTGGCGCCTTGTTTTTCGAATACTTGTGAGTAGTCTCCATACTCTTTTACGGATGCAACATGCCATTGGAACTGAGATGGATCCGCTAATCCAATGATCCGTTCCAAAATTCGGGAAATACTCAAATCCGCGTAAGAATTCAGCACGTGCAGGACAGATATCGGTGTCGACATAATTAGTCCCTTGCTGGTTTGTGGCTATGATGCATGGGATGTGAAATCCGAGAATCCCGGATGAGTCCGTGAATTAGTGCCTTGTTGAGTTTTTTGGCAAATTCTTTCCAAGTCCACTCTTTTGATGCTTCCGCTGCTTCTGAACCCATTGATGGAAGCAGAGCTCTTGATGCCCAGATATTTCTAAGCGCGGATAGTAGATCCTCTGTCGAAGATCCTTCCGACCAGAATCCAAAATTCCTGTCTTTTATGACATCTGTATGACAGACAATGCGCGTAGCCAAAATTGCCATTCCTGAAGCCATATATTCAAACAGTTTGATGGGACTTGAAACCCGATACTTTTCTTCATCAGGAAAGGGAAGTACCCCGACATGGGCTAAAGCCAGATGCGCCGGGACCGCGTCATGCGGGATCGGGTCATTTACCTTGATGATCCCTTTCGTGTTTTGAGCATATGCCTCCAGATCATCTCTTTCTGTTCCGCTACCGGTCAATATGAGTCGAAAATTCATCCCTTGCTGATTCGCCATCATGACTGCTTTGCACAAAGCCATCAGGTTTCTTTCATAATGCAAAACACCGATATAAATGAGTTGGATCGGTTTGTCGGACGAAGGCCAGATTCGGCTTGCTTGCTTTTCTTCAAACTGATCCAGATCTGCACCGGATGGCCAGACACCCCATAACTGATCTGCAGGGACTTGAATCTTTTGAGCCATTCTTGCGGTGATCGTGGTTTGTCCGTCTACAAGATGATTGCCTACCCGATTCGCCAGGTCATAAAACCATCCCCTCACCCGATCTTTCAGCGAGGCTTTTCGGAAATCTTCCATGGGTACTGTCCGGGTATCCATAACAAATAGCGGATATGTTCCCCGGATAACGCGCCTTAGGAATATCATCGGCAACAACCAGGGTAGGGAAGGCTGGCTAAAGAGAACGATGTGTATTGAAGACCATTTGGACCAAATATAAAACAGTAGCTTTATATGGAAGACTATCTGTCTGAGCAAGTATTTATTCGGGCTGGAGATGGAATAGACTTCGACCCCATCGATTTGATGAAAGCCCGTCTGTCCAGCGGAAATTAATAACATATTCCATCCCAGGTTTTTTAATTCCTTGGTGGTTTGTAACCAGGTGGATGCATCCAAAGCCAATTCCAATCTGCCTGGGCAGATCCACAAGAGGTATGGTTGTTGCGATGGATGTTGTTGCGTATCAGGCATTCAACCTTTTCCTATCTCCATGCATGCCATTAAAAAGGCAGATCGATTTTTATCCCCTATCGAGATTGGATAATGGTAGGAAATCCAAAATGATCATCGATGGCATCTAATAACTGGGTTGATTTCTTTTCGGTAAATTTCCTGGCATACAAAGCTTCACAGTTCAATAAAGTCGACAGATCATTCAAATCAAATACAGCCGGATTTTCTCGATTTTGATTCCAGTCGATATAATGCAGATTGGCATGGTTCTCATTTTTCAAATGGGTCTTAATATCCCGAGTATAGAATCGGCAATATTCCGCAAAAGGTGAGTTAAGAACAATGGAATGGAAGAAGATCTCGTCGGCGCAAAACACCCATTTGAAGTAGTTAAAATATCGCTTTCCCTTCTCAGTATGAAGGAAATCGATAATATAGTAAATTGTGGCTTTATTCAGGCAGAACCACGAAGAACCTCGATAGGGAATCATATCCTTTAGGAATGGTCGTTGGTAAGGAAGCTTTTTTGAAAGTAATTGGAGCGCTTTTACCGGTTTCCTTAAAAAACCTGGGACTGTCCCGCTCAGGTCAACGAAATGATATTTATTGATGTTCTCAACAAAATCAGCATTTCCAGTCAGACGATAAAAGTTCATAAAATTCATCGGATAATGCTGGTATAAAAAATCATAGATAAACTGGGTATTCTTGATCGGATAGTCCCATCCGCTCAAGAATTGGCAGTAATCAAAGTCGTCTACTGATAGGGCTGTATTCATCAAGTTGATCATTGCCCGAACCAGAGAGAAGCCGCCATGTTCTATCCGCACCCGGTCTTTTATAAAATGTACGTTTTCTGGAAAATTGTATTGTAGAAAATGATCCAGATCTGATCGCTGATCAATATGAACGAAGAAGGCTGTTTTTTCCGTATTTAGTGCTCGAATCATCCGATGTAAGTGAATCGGTTGATTATGCGCGGTGATTAGATAAGCTATTTTCACCTCTAATCTCCTTTACGATCGAAATGGGGATTGGATTGATGTGTTGATCTTATTGAAGCCAATTTTTCCAAACGGGTACCAAATTCGAATTCGCTGAAAACGTATCCCAACATCGACCAATAAATTAACATTGGAACTCTCAACGACCAGGCTGCGTTATACCACAGCCAGACCGGCCAGAGGATGGTAAAAAATATTAAACCAAATCGAAGACCATTGGATGATGCATCTGGTCTATGCCTAATTTGTTTTATTAATCCGGAGATCACAATAAGGAAAAAAACACCCAGTACAACCATCCCGACTAATCCGGTTTCCTGAAGAATCACCAGCAGGCTGGTACCAGATGTAATTCCAAGATCGCCTTCCTGAAGTCCTCTTCCGATTATGCCAAGTGATCGGCTCTCACCTCGCGCACCGAGACCATATCCAAGATAGAGATATTGAGGGTTTTGACTGATCTTATCCCAGCCATAAACAACCGCGTAATTCCTGCCGATATCGTAGTAATAATTCGTGCCGGCAGTCGAACGATTTACAAACGTTAGATATTTGGTGAGCAATGCGGGATTCTTTACATAACTTTCCAGAGGCAGCTGATTGGCATAAGGAATAATGGTATTGTATAAAGGTACGAAGACGATCAAAGAAAAAGCAAGAATAAACGTGATCGGGATCAATTTCCAGACTTGTTTCCCGCGTAGTATAAAAGTATATAAACCCATCAATCCGAGCAGAGTAATCGCCAAATAAAACAGTTTCATTTCACCAAAAATACTGGAGATGACTCCCAGGATTAGTGTGGTTACGATAAATACCCAGCGTTGCGAATGTAACCAATCACCAAGTGAAAAGCACAAAACAAGTATCAGGAAAAGGACAAGGTCTCCGGTTCCGTTTTTTCCAAATGTACCAGCGAGATTATCTCCTGGTATTTCGCCGGTGAAGTATTGCCCTATTTGAACAAAAACCTCCAGGGCAACGATAGCCAGGCAAGTGATAAGAAATCCTCTGTAGAAATCTTTTGGCCATTCGGGTTGCAGATAGGAGAAAAGACCTACCAGGGGGAATTGGAACATGAGCCACCAACCCCAGATAGTCGCTGGAAAGCCCTGACCTGAGAGAAGGGATGTTAAAATACCGACCAGCGATAAAAATAGAATTAACCAGAAGGTTACCGGCATTTTTTTATACGCAAGCATCCGAAGCGGGACTAACGCAATCATCAAAACAATAGCCGCATCTGAAACCCATCGGATGATTGCAGGTAAGATCCCTTTCCAAATAAGAAATGGCGTAAAGAGATCAGCTGCCAGAGCTAAAACTAATAGAATACTAGGCCATCTGATGGACTGATCCACAGCGGGTTTGGTTATGTTGTTTCCGGGGGATAAAGTTAAGGAGGCCATAAGGTTAATTCAATCTTTTCTGTCTTCAATCCCTGTTCATAAATTCTTACTTGGACTTCCGTCACCGAAAATTCGATATCTGGTTGATTGATTCAGAGAGGCGGAGCTTCATTCGATGGCGTAAAACGTGTCTTAATGAAAGAAAATAATCTATGTAATCCGGTCATATCCAAAATAGATATGGCGATGTTTTGATCAAAATAATACAAAACAACAAGATATAAGCTACTTGCAATCGATGCGCTGGCAATCAATTGAATGATCGGTGATACCTGCCTGGTCGTGTTGAGGATAAACCATCCAATCAGAGCAGCAATCAAGCTGAACGAAAAATACCTTAAAGCGCTTTTTCCCAACTCCATGATCGGAAATTGACGAACACGTCTGATCAATAAGGCAAAGATCAGCAAAATGGATATTCCTGCCTGAAGTGGCTGTGCCAGGGCTAACCCCCAATAACCCCATTTTTGGGTCAGGAAATAGGCAAAAGCAACATAAAAGATGATGGTTATCGAACTGATTAGATTTGTGGTGAAGGTATCTTTTAATATGAAGAACGTTCTTCCAACCATATTATTGATCATTCTGAATAGGACCTCATTGACCATGACAATGGGTATCAATAAACTGACGCTGATCGTCGCGGATGGAAGAAAAGCGCCTCGTTCATAAAATATCTTGATAAGCGGGACTGCCACAACGGTGATGATCGTGACAACCGGTAAGGCAACAGCCAGGGTAACCCGAAGGCTGTAATCTGACTGTTTTATCAAACCTGCCATCCCATGTGTGGAAAATGCCCTCGCCATTGTCGGAAAATAGGCGCTCGCAATACTGGAGGCTAACAATACGACAAAAATATTCGCGATTTTGTAGGCATAACCGATATACGCTAATTGGCCATCTGGTAAACCGGATGCAAAGTAACGCTCAAGGATTAATTTACTATTGGTAATTAACCCGAACACGATAAATGGAGCCAAAAGTCGGAGCATCTCGATCAAACGTGGGTCTTTCCACGATAGCGTTTTTACCCACCCGTGTTTAAGGATTGGGATGGTAGTAATTCCAGCCAAAAGGATCGCCGAAGTGAGGTTTCCCCATGCCAGAGCGATTGGTCCTATTACTGGTTGGAGGAGGAGCAAAACAACAACGTTGCCGATTGATCCTATGGCTGTTGCCGTGGCTGGCCAGAAGAATCTACCCCTGATATTTTCAACACCGGCGGTGAATGTTCCTAACCCAGTGAAAGGTACCGTAAACATAAGGATTCTGAGCATTTGTGAGGAAAGGATTGCCTTATCCTGACCATACCCAGGAGCTGAAATTTGGATGATCTGATATGAAAAAAGAGCACCAATGATAGCGGTAGCAAGTAAGACAACCGCTGATATCCATATCATTGACCCCGTCAATGCCCAGGCATCTTCTTCATTACCCTTGCTTTGTTCCGAAATAAAGGCGGGGATGACCACAAATGGCAGCCCGCCTAATAAGACTATCTGGAGATAAAGCGGGACAGTGAGTGCCGTGAAGAATGAGTCCATCTCCATGTCTGCCCCGAAAAGATAGGCGGTGACAACCTGACTGGCAAGACCCGCCAGCAGAGAGAAACCACCACCGATGGCTACTTTTAAAGCAGCTCGTGAGATTTCTTTATTCGGAGAGGTGTAGGTGTCCGTTTGTTCGAGCATTCACCACTTCATTTCTATGACGTTGGGGCATCCATGGCACTTACTGCCTGCACAATTAGTACTATGGTTGCGCAGTTATCTCTCTATGCACTTGTGATGACATATCCAATTAGTTGAGCATCGAGGTCTTGAAGATACTTGATTACGGTATGTACATCCTTTTCTTTGGATCTGCCTTGCTCGATGATAAGCACAACACCATCAACGGCGTTGATCATCCTGTCAAAATCGCTTGCGATCAACAAGGAAGGAAAATCTATCAGGGTGAGGTCATGGTTTTTGTTCAGTTGGGTGATCAGGTTGTCAAACTTAGTTGTGCTTTTAATCAATGCAGGTGGACCGGAAAGAATGATCGATAAATTCGGGATGTTCGTTTCATGGATTATCTTTTGAGCGGTAAGTCCATTAGCTAAGAATTGATTTAATCCATCCTTGTTTACTAAATCCGGGAAATTTGCATGGAAGAATGGATTATTCGGCTTGGCATCGATCAGAACAACTTTTGAACCAGCACCCGCATACGACTTAGCCAAACTTGCAGTCAGTAATGCACTCCCGTCGTTCGATACCGTGCTACATAAAATAAGAGAATAAATTTCCTGTTGCTGTAATATTTTTGTCAGGTTTTGCCTGAGCCGGTTTATTTCAAGTTGTTGATCTGGTTCGGATTTCTTAACTAATTTTTGAAGAAAATTCCTAGTGCTTGAAATTTTCCCCAGGTAGGTTCCCTGGAAAAGAGTCTCGATCTGATCTGGATTGAAGATGGTATCATCAAGATTGTCCACCACAAAAGCTGCAACAATGGCCCCGAAGAGACTCACCAATATCCCCACCGCATAGATGAGTAAATAATTTGGACTACTTGGTTTATTGGCTGGGACTGCTTTTTCCACTACACTTAGCTGGTTTGAACCTTGAATAATCTGGAGAGCCTGAATCTGATCCAATTGTGTTATGAGAGTTGTATATTCCTGTTCTTTTAAGGTGATATCTCCCTGGGCGGCAGCAATTTTCACCGCAGATTCAGAAACCTTCTGGCTTAATGCATCTGCCTTGGATTGATTATCTGCAATTTGCTTCTCCAGATTTGATATCTGCGTTTGCAGATTGGTAAACGCGACCTCATCTCTTCGCACTACCTGAAGGTTCTGTTCATATATGCTTTTTAGCGATAAATAGATTTGCTGGTCATAGGCAATTTGATTATTGAGGGTCACGATCTGATTGTTGTAGTTGGTTTGTGGAATAATCAACGCTTCATATGTCTTGCGGACAGTTGCCAGCTCTTTGTTTAGCTGATCCATCCGGTCATTGATCGCCTTTCCAGCTGCCTTTTGAGCTTCTTCCGAATACACTTTTGAATCCTGGACTAACATATCTGCAATCGAATTGGCTAAGACAGCGCTCAGGTTGGGATCCTTATCTTCGGCTGTGATCTTTATAATTTCAGAATCTGCGATCACTGAAACAGCAATGTCCGGTTTTTTTGTTAATTTGAGGGAAGACATTATCTTATCTTCGATCAACTTGCTGGATGCCAGAGATGCATAGGTGTTCATCAGGCGAGTTGCATAATAGATGTTGAAATCGATGTAGTTCGCCCCACCACTTTTTGGCGTAAAAATCCTCAAACTGGCCGTGGATGTATATTTGGGTGGTATCAGGAATGCGCCCAAAATCACCAGCAGCATCAAGACAATGAAGCATCCAGCAACGACCCCAATTCTTCTGGAAATTATGGTCAGATATGTTTTTAGTTCCATTCAACCTCACCCATCAATGATGTTTGATATTTCTTCGATCTGAATTTCCAAAATTGGCAGAAGCTCATTGTTGAAAGAATGATCTAATACAATTTGCGATGTACTCGATTTCCCAATCTTCAATTTCTGCGTACATAGGCAAGGATAGGATGTTTTGGACCGCTTCTTCGGTTACAGGAAGGTCACCGGGTTTATAACCCAGTGTCTGGACTGCCTTCTGCAGATGTATCGGGACAGGATAATGGATACCGGTGAAAACCCCATTTTCTTTGAGATAAGCTTGCAATTCATCACGTTTGGGGGTTTGGATGACATACAAGTGGTAGACAGGTGTGTTATTTGGTGCAACATATGGAATCTTGACGGGGGTGTCCGCCAATAATGTATTGTATAGAGCAGCGTGTTTCTGCCGTTTGGTATTCCATTCCTTTAGATGTGGTAATTTGGCGCGTAGAACCACGGCTTGCAGTTCGTCAGGTCGGGCATTGAAGCCGATCATGTCATGGTGATAGCGGACTTCAGACCCATGATCACGCAGCATTTTCAGCTTTTTCGCGAGATCTGGGTCATTGGTCGTCACAAAACCACCTTCGCCATAGGCGCCCAAATTCTTCGAGAAATAAAATGAAAACCCACTTGCATCTCCAAGAGAACCAGCTGGGCGATTATGGTAAAGTGACCCATGAGCCTGGCAGGAGTCTTCAATTACTTTTAGTCCATATCGGGCTGCTATTTCCAGGATCGGAATCATGGGAGCCGTCTGTCCATAGAGATGGACGGGCAATATAGCTTTTGTCTGGGGTGTGATCTTTGCTTCAATTTGCTCGACGTTCATGAGGTAGGTAAGAGGATCGATATCCACAAAAACAGGTTTCGCGCCAGCCAACATGATCGCCTCGGTTGTGGCAATGAATGTGTGGGAGACGGTAATGACCTCATCTCCGGGTCCGATCCCAAGCGCACGTAAAATCAAATGCAGGGCTGTAGTTCCATCACTTACAGCGTACCCATACTTGACTCCACAGAATTCAGAAAAATCCGCCTCGAGTGCCTGAACATTCTCTCCAAGGAAAAGGTGCATACCATCCAGGACTTTCTCAAATCCGGCTAAAATTTCTTCCTTTAATGGTGCATACTGTTTTCGCAGGTCAACAAATTGGATGCTTGGTTTGAATTGGACCTGTTCGGGAATCTCAACCACTTTGGTGTCTGTCATTGTCGTCTTCTCCTGTGTTTTTTGGATATCCTGCTCGATCAGAGAGTAAAGATATCAGGATGGAACCTGGGACATCTGATGTTCAGATTTGCGAATTAACCTGGCGGGGACCCCGGCTGCAATCGTCCAGGCTGGAACGTCTTTTGTGACGACACTACCAGCGCCAATGATCGCACCTTCTCCTACGGTCACCCCACATAAAATGGTGGCATTACTACCAATTGACGCACCTTTCTTAATTACCGTGGGGATACAGGACCAGTCTGCTTCTGTTTGGGGACTTCCATCTTCTGTCGTCGCGCGAGGATATTTATCATTGATAAACATTACTCCATGCCCAATAAATACATTGTCTTCAATGGTTACACCTTCGCAGATGAAAGTGTGGCTGGAGATTTTTACCCTTTTACCAATGCATGCCCCTTTTTGGATCTCAACAAAAGTGCCGATCCGGCTGTCATCACCTATTTCACACCCATATAAATTGGCAAATGCATAGATGCGGACGTTATTTCCAAGCCGAACATCCGGAGATATCCGAACAAACTCGCCCATTAGTAGATTGCCTCCTCCCTTGAGTTGTTCTCAAGGGATCGCTGTGCCGCTTCCAGGATTTTCACAACCCGCAACCCATCCTCTCCATCGGTGATGGGGGTGGTGTGGTTGAGAATGCATTCGACAAAATGCTGACTCTCTGTCCGCAATGGTTCCACGAATCGGATATATGGAACCAGGATGTCACCATTTCGGTATGAATATTGAAAATCGGCAAAAGAGGCTGCATCGGTTGGTGTATTCACTCCTTTATCAACAATTTTGATTTTGTCACTCTCGATGTCATTAAAGATCACCATCTTTTTACTTCCGACGACTGTTACGCGACGCACTTTATACGGATCCAGCCAACTGACATGCACATGAGCCATGATATTGTCTGGGAATTTGAGGTTCATATAAACCACGTCATACACATTCTCGGCGATACAAGTTGTACCCTGTGCAATCACCGAGATAGGCTCCATGTCCAGGATATAACAAAGAATAGAGATATCATGGGGAGCAAGATCCCATAAGACATTGGTTCCCCTTTGATAGAGGCCTAAATTAAGCCTGGCAGAATCGATGTAACGGATTGCCCCCAGGTCTCCATTTGCAATCATCACTTTCAGGGTTTGAACTGCAACGTTATACTCAAAAGCATGGCCTACCATGAGGATCAGGTCTCGTTCTCGCGCTAAATCTACCAGCGCCTGTGCGTGCTCACTCCGCAACGTCATCGGCTTTTCGATCATAACGTGCAGCCCATGTTCCATTAGGTCTTTTGCGATTTCATAATGAGTCGCCGGAGGAGTGGCCACCACGACCGCATCGAGTTCCATATCATAAAAATCTTGATAATTGGTGATCGTTTTTACCTGTGGGTAACTTGTATGGATGTATTTCAATCTTTCGGTTCTCAGATCTGCAACAGAAACCAACTTGGATTTTGGTGCTTCAATAAAGTTACGGATCAGGTTTGGTCCCCAATAACCACATCCAATGATTCCAATTCGAAGTTCATCTGCTACTCGAATCTGTACCATGTCTGCCAGTTGGATTTGTTCTGCTATTTGCACGGTGTCCATAATTGCCTCCTTAATTAACTGTTTATGCGCCTTTTTGGGTGAAAATTATGATTGGTGTTAAAAGTAAAATTTTCAAATCCAACCAGGTTGATTGGGTTTTGATATATTGAATATCCAGATTAACCTGTTCATCAAATGATGCCGTGCACCGGGCTGTGATCTGCTGTAAACCAGTAATCCCGGGTGTAGCTTGAAGTCGCTCAAAGTGTCTGGCAGAGTACATCTCAAGCTCATATGGGATGTTCGGCCTTGGCCCAACCAGGCTCATCTCACCCTGAAGCACATTCCAAAATTGCGGGATCTCATCCAGGCTGAATTTGCGGATAATTTTTCCAATTCGGGTTACCCGCTTATCATGGACCAGCTTATGCATGGATGCATCTTTTCCCTCCATGGTTTGCATGGTCGCCTGATCATTGGCAATATACGCCTTAATATATTCTTTGTGTACGTCTTCCCGGGCGTTGTCGGCCATGGAGCGCAGTTTAATGCAGAAGAAATCCTTGCGCTCCCAACTCATCCCTTCACCGCGATTGATCAGATGTGCCCCCACCCTTTTCTGTTTATAAAAAACCGGTCCAGCCGAGTCCAGTTTGATGAGCACCCCCAGAAAAAGAATTAATGGAGATAGAAACACGAGGGCAACCAGACTTAGGAAGATGTCAATCAGTCTTTTAAGTGCGTAATAATATCTACGCTGATAAAAAAGGGATTCTGATATGCTTTGACTGAATTCCGTCGAAATATGTCCCTGCGAGGAATTTTCCATTTATGCCGCCGCTTCACGGTTAATATGCAAAGATACGTAGATGAAGAGGAATCTTTCCTCTCATCATGCTCTGATCAGGTCATTCGGGACACAGCGTCCGTATTAAGTTGTAGGTATGATGGGCTAATGTATATTTGAATGATTGCCGGAGTGAGTCAATAATAAGTCTTGGCTACGATTCGTACATCCATCGAACGGATCATGTTACTCTCCCCCAGTTGGATGATATCGAATTCTTGCTAAGTATGGAAAAAGTGGTTTCCATATGACTGGAATACACCAGATCAGATATTAAAAAGTAAAAAACTTGCGTTATTTGGATATAATAATAATCGGGTTCTTTTTAAGCCATGCTTTCTGATATCACAATTATCCGAACGAGGATCACTGCTCCCCGGCGTAGGACTGACTTAGTCGCACGCCAACGACTCATTGATTTACTTAATGAATTAGTGGAAAAGCGGTTGGTCCTTGTTTCTGCGCCGGCGGGGTATGGAAAAACTTCCCTCTTAGTTGATTTTGCCAGCCGAAGCCATCTCCCTGTTTGCTGGTATTCGATTGACAAACTGGATTTCGACCCTCAAAGGTTTATTGCGTACTTTACAGCAGCTATCCATCAACGGTTTCCTGCATTCGGTCAGCGGACCATGGCAGCCTTATCGGACGGTCAGGGACGGATGGATGTTGAATACCTGGCGACAGTGTTGATCAACGATCTTTATGATAACGTCTCAGAGCATTTCTTGTTCGTTCTGGATGATTACCATCTTGTAAATGACAGTCTTCAAGTCCGCAGCTTTATCAACCGGTTTATCCAGAATGTGGAAGAAAATTGCCATCTGGTCATCACTTCCAGGTCATTATTATCTCTCTCTGTATTGCCCATTATGGCAGCGCGTTCTCAGGTCGGGGGAATTAGTTTTGAGGAATTAGCGTTTCTACCGGACGAAGTCCAACAGTTATATCAACAAAACCAGCATCACACCCTCACACTCGATGCGGCTTCCGATATTCAGCGGCGAACCGAAGGTTGGGTAACCGGAATTGTATTGGCAAGCCAGGTAAATCAACAGGGAGAAACTGCCCGGGCAAGGCTTGCCAGGGTCACAGGATTTGGTATTGATGAATATTTTCTTCAAGTTATCGATCACTTACCCGGAGAATTGAGATCATTCCTCCTTTGGTCTTCCCTGTTGGAAGAGTTTAATGCGGAGCGGTGTGAAGCGGTTCTTGGTCCGGCGCTTTCTATGGATGGCTCCCCCTGGCAGGAATGGATGAATACCATCCAGCAGAACAATCTATTCGCCATGCCTGTTGGAGAGCAAGGTGACTGGCTCAGGTATCATCCCCTATTTTTGGATTTTCTACAGTCATTGCTCAGCCGGGAAAAACCTGAGGAATCCAGGGCGATCGAAAATCGCCTTGCGATAGTCTGCGCGAATAACGGTGAGTGGGATCGGGCATTTGCGATCTACCATCGGCAGGATGCAAACGATAACCTGATCCAATTAATTGAAACGGCAGGTCCGGATGTTTTAGCCGGTGGACGAATTTCTACCATGTCTGCCTGGTTGGACGCGCTTCCTGTTGAGATCCTAAATACCCGCCCCTATATTGTTGCGCTGCAGGGGTACGTGGCAATGGCGTTAGGAGACACATCACTGGCATTGACCCTATATAACCAGGCAGTGGGAGCGATGCATTTACCTGAGGATCGCGTCTTCCTGGCCAGGACTCTCGCTATGCGTGCGACTATGCTTCGTTTAATGGGCAAGTTGGATGAAGCCATTGCGGACGCGAACGAATCGATGATCCTCATCGGGAATGATCTGGATCTTCGAAGAATCCAGGGGGAAGTGCTTCGATGCATCGGATTGTGTCATTTTCATCAAGGTAAGCTCCAGGAAGCACTGACGTTATTACAAAAAGCTCTGGATGTCATGTTATCCATCAATGAACGGAAAAATGAAGCCATTCTTAACCTGGAAATCGGCCTGATCCATGAAAACCTGGGTAATTACACCTACTCAAAAGAGAAATACTTGCAAGCTTTGGAATACTGGCGACAGGTTGAAAACCCGATTTGGTTATCGAACTTACTGAACAACCTTGGTGTCTTGCATCAAATGATGGGCGAATACGAAGAAGCTAGCCGCTCATTTGAAAAGGCATTGGAGTACGCTCACGACAATGGTTATGCAAGGATGGAGGCGTTTGTACTCACAGGGATAGGCGATATTTATACTGAGCTTCAAGCCTATGATCAGGCAGCTAAAGCTTATCAGATGGCCAGTACAATTGCCGATCGTACACAAGAACATTTCTTGCAGGTTTATATTCTCGTCCAGACCGCTGCGCTGGCAGGTCTGCGCGGAGATATCCCCAGGGGATTACAGATCATCCAGCAAGCAAGGCAGCTTTTACAGCCCGACGGATCCTTGATGGAGAAATCACTCTGTGACCTGGAATATGCCGGATTGCGAATTCTGGGCAATAAATCCCTGGAGATTATCCCGCAATTGGAAGCAGCCTGCGGGTATTTCGGTCGGGAAGGTCATAAAGTCCAATGCGAAAAAGCCCACCTTTATCTCGTCATGGCTTATCAGGATTCAGATCAACCTGAAAAATTTATCGAGCATTTGTTGCATATTTTATCCAGTGTCGACAATGACCATCCTCCCGCGGCATTGCTTGCAGCCGCAGCCAGATATCAGGATAGGATGCTTGATTGGAAAGTAGAATACCTCCATGACAGCCTGGATCGGTTTTTCGATCAAGTCAATCTCTTCTTAAAGAAATTACCCGGGTTACGTAAATACTTAAGGGAACATGCCAGAGCGGTTCCATTTGCCCCACCGACGCTATTTATTCGCGCACTGGGAAAAATGCAGGTTCAGATCAACAATCAGGCAGTTACAAGTTCAGATTGGCAAACCCAGGCAGCCAGGGATCTCTTCTTTATGCTATTGGCACATCCTGAAGGAATGACGAAAGAAGAAATCAGCCTGGTCTTCTGGCCGGATGCTTCCCCCGAGGAGATCAAATTTAGGTTCAAGAATACCGTTTACCGCCTCAGACGGGCGTTGGGAAAACAAAGCGTCATCCTGGAGCAGGATATTTACCGTTTTAACAATTCGCTCGATTACGAATACGACGTGGAACTGTTCTTAAAACAATACGCCCTTGCGACCAATTCAAAAGAACCATTGCAGAAACTGACTCACTTCCGTGAAGCGGTAAAATATTATCGCGGTAATTATCTGCCTGAAATTATGGAAACCTGGGCTCTCACACCCCGGGAAAATCTTCGGCAGAATTTTATCAGCATCCTGCTGCAGGTTTCAGAAAGCTACTTGAATCAATCCAATTACGATCTGGCTTTGGAATATTGCCAGCGGTCGCTTACGGAAGACAACCTTTTAGAAGACGCCTATCGACTGGCATTCCGGATCTATGCTGCCCAGGGGAACCGTGCCGCTCTCGTTCGCCAATATCAACGATGTGTTGATACCCTCGAACGGGAGATTAATGCTCCGCCATCGCCGCAAACTTTGGCGTTGTATCATGAGCTCTTAAGGTAGACCAAACCCGTTTCACTCGATCTCAGCCATCGCACCACATCACCCATATCATCGCCCCAGGTCTTCATACAACTTATAACCAATTTATCTGTTTCCAGGCTGGTGTAGGAATTGCAATTTACGTCTCAATTGAGCATTTTTTGTACGGAATTCAATTGATTTTGGGTATTTCTCCATATTGGTCAGGTATTTGCCCAATATTGGTCAAAAAGAGACCTTTTTAATGCCTGTTTTGAGACCGCATTTCTGCATAATATACCCATAACCTAAAAAACAAACCTGCTCTAAGGAGAAACCCATGTTCGCAAAACTTCTAAAACCCGTTGATGTCCGCTTGGTCATGTTCGTCCTAACCCTGGTTCTCTTCCTACTTGGCGCTGGCGCTCCTGGGGCTACCGGTATTTAGATCCGGTTATTCTAAAAATCATCTATTATTCAACTCTCATCCTTCAAAGGGTGACAAACCAACAGATCTAACCGTATTTCAACTTTGCTGTTTCATTACTGTTTATGATTTTATTAATAGCAATTATCATAGGCCTGGCAGCGACTATTATTCGTGCCAGGCTTTACCATCGTACTTTAACACTCAAAAAAATGCGCTGGGAGTGGCTGGTCTTCATTATGGTCATCCCACAGATACTGGTCTTCCAGATCCCAGCGATCGGACGATGGGTTCCAGAATCAGTGATACCAGGATTGCAGATCGTTACCATGCTGGGATTACTGGTTTTTGCGGCAATCAATCTCATCTTCCCTGGATTCTGGGCCATGGGCATCGGGCTCCTTGGTAATTTTTTGGCCATCGCATTCAATGGTGGCTGGATGCCAATCAGCCTGGAGACACTGCATCGAATGGTACCAGATTTTCCAGGTGGAACATGGATTGTAGGGACTCGATTAGGTCTTACAAAAGATCAAATCATGACTGTAGAGTCCACCAGGTTGATCTGGTTATCAGATTGTTTGACAGTGCCGCATTGGTTCCCGTATAAGGTCGCCTTCAGCATCGGTGATGTATTTATTGCAGTTGGCGCCTTCCTTCTGTTATGGTCACTTAGCCGTAAGGAAAAGGAGAAAAAATGACACCTATAACGCAATTTCTAGCGACAGAGTCAGTAGTTCAAGGCGTAGTCTATGATCCAAACGCAACGGTCAAAGCTGAGTTTGGTCGATTAATTCACGCTGCTATTATCAACCGGACCTTCCGTGATAATCTTCTTGCCAATCCTGCCCGCTCCATCGAGAACGGATATTGTGGTGAGAGCTTCCAGTTTCCGCATGAGCTTAAAGAGCGGATCACTTTGATTCAAGCTGGCACTTTGGAGGAATTCTCAACCCAAATGTTGCAGGTTGTAGACGCTCCTTGTTTGGCTGAAATCCCTGTCCTTCAATACCAATAAATCTATAATCAGGTTTGAGCATGGAAAAACATCCATCTACTACTAAATACGAATTTCCGGATCAAAGGGGGAGCGACGGGGGCCTTTGGGACCGGTTCTACCGGTCCCAAAATATCATGATCCCTATTGAGCTGGATCAAAATAACCAGATCTTCGGCTTTTTCGCATTGAACACCCAGGAGCTTCCTGAAGGTGGGCAGAAAAACCTGAACGAGATCACAGGAACTCCATTTAAAGTGGAGTTGGCGGGGTTAACTGTCTATGTGGGTCCCATTCTACCCATGATGCAGGAGAAGTACGTTAAAGCTCTGGTTGCCCTCGCTGATTCCATTGACCGATGTGACCATACTGCCCACAGTAAGATCACAGCGAAATGGGCGGAGAGAATGGCTGAGCGCCTCGGGCTTTCTCTGGTTGAGATCCAACAGATCGTGCTGGCGGGCAGGTTACATGATATCGGGAAAGCCGTGGTTTCCAGAGACCTTCTCACCAAACCAGGTCCTTTAAATGAACCGGAATGGGAAGTCATGCGACGGCATCCGAGTTATGGCGCAGCTTTGATGGAGCCTTCTCAAACCCTGTCACCGATCCGACCCCTTGTGCGTTGGCACCACGAACGATTTGACGGGAGTGGTTATCCTGACAAACTCGCTGGCCATGAAATACCGCTGGGTGCAAGGATTCTTTCGGTATCAGATGCGTTTTCGACAATGACAACCGGACGAGCCTATCGATCCCCTCTACAAATTCAATTCGCGTTAAATGAGCTCATCTCCTGTCGAGATAGTCAATTTGACCCGGATCTTGTCGATATTATGGTGGAGTTGGTGGAAGCGGAAATTAAAAAGTCTCTTGTGAATTAATATTAGAAAATTCGTTAAAAAACCTTCTACTCAGAAATAGGCATTGACTTCCAAATCCTATACTCAGTGAGGTTTTTTATTTTGCCCGGGTTACTTTTCTGGCTGGTTCTATTTATTCAAATAGCATTCCAAATTGCAGGGACGAGACTATACTTTATTGGTAATGAATGTAAAAATATTCCAGTTTATTCTCACTTCTTATATCGAATGATTGTCTAACATGGTATATGTAAATTCTTAATCTTTTCAAAAATTGCTTCATTTATAAAGGATCTCGAATGAAACGTCTCGATTTTCTTTGGACATTTGCTGTAATATCCGTTTCTATTTTATTGATCATTCCTGACACACGCAATATGTTTGTAATAGCTACCCAAACACACCCTTATTTAATGGGCTTCATTAAATTTGGTATTTTCGCAACCCTGGGGGAGTTACTGGCAATTCGGATCAATTCAGGCGGTTGGAAAAGACCGGCAGGTATAGCCTATCGAATTATTATTTGGGGGATCGTAGGTATCCTTATTGTATTCATGTTTCCCCTGTATCAGGCTGGCGTTGACGGAGTCATAAATGGGAACGCGCTCTACGCTTCAACTGGCTTGATTGGGATGGTCTTACGTGCATTGCTGATCAGCACGGTGATGAATTTGACATTTGCCCCTGTATTTATGTCCGCACATCGGGTATCCGATTCGTACATCGATCAATACTTTATCCTTAAGAATTCGAATTTAATGAGCGCTATCCAAAGGATAGATTGGCCGAATTACCTGTCGTTTATAGTCGGGAAGACCATTCCATTTTTCTGGATACCCGTACATACTATTACTTTTTTAATTCCGCCGGAATTCCGGGTTATTTATGCCGCCTATTTATCCATTGCTTTGGGAGCAATTTTGGCTTTCGCCAGAAAAAATACGCACGGTTAACTGCTGAAACCATCAATCCATTACCAAATCCTATTTAATAGAATTATGAAAGGTTCGTTGGGCAAGCTCTCTGATCGATAATTTCTCTTTCCCTTTAATATACGTTTCAAGGAGATCACCCAGAGGCACAGACCATTTTTGTGGCACCGGGTGAAGTATTCCCAGAATTGTTCCAGCCAAACCTCCATTGCAATCAACATCCAGACCGGAATGCGCCAGCAATTTGAAACATTCCGTCATGTCACCCTGACTGTACCAGAGAGAGAAAATCACTGCAGCGATATTCGGATGGGCATCGATCCAGTTGAATTGTTCATATTTCTTTTCCAATATTTTCCAGGCGACAGCCGAATCGGTCTCAGTTTGGACAGTTAGAAGTGAGGTTTGAACGACATCCATATATTGGCTTTGTTGAGGCAGGTATTGGCCTGCTTCAATTAGGATCTTGCGAATATCCAGGCGGATAAAAGCCAGCGAGGTTAGAACAGCTGAATACATCTCTCCGTAAACACCATTCGAATCGTGACTCACAACCCCATCGATATGAGCCAACCGTGCGGCTTCAAGGGGCCATCCGGGGGCTAGCATTCCACAAACCATTCCCCGCATTTGAGCACCGATCCAATGGGAATATGGATTCTGGAATGATCCGGATTCAGGAGGCATAATTCCCATATTCAAGTTCCGGAGCGCTATCCATTCTGCAGACCAGCCAAACGGGATCTGCCTGACCCATTCCAACCCAATCTCCCGTGAAGTAATTTCTCTATGCATCCGTTCAAAAACATCGAGAAAAACCAATTCGTAGACCACATCATCATTGGTCGTTTCTGGCGGTGTGATATAGCTGTCGATTTCGCCGTAGACCTTCCAAATCTGTTCCCCGGTGTAGCCTTCAATGGTTGTGCCGAACGAACCACCAGCCAATTGTCCTAGCCAACCCTGATAAATCTTTTCCCCCAGGTTTGCCAGGTCGGTTAATTGTGATCGGGTTTCGACCTTCCCCATGGCAGCTGTTACTTTTTCCCAGGTTGAGGGATGATCAAACTGATGGATCGGATGATTTGGATCGATTGGCGACTTATGAATTGCTTCCATCAATTGGGAAGTAAATACTCTCAGGTCATCCCATTTTTGCTGCTTGAATAATTCAATCCCGAAGGGTAACAATTTCTCGGCTTCCGTTACATCAAAGCCACGATTACCCTGAGCCTGGACCATTTCCTGGTAGGGAATTTCTGGTGCGCGTGACCCCGGCACCTTTGACTCCCAGAACAGACGCATCAGATCATCACCGGCAGGAAAACTAAAATCGCTGTGGTACCAAGCTGAACTTTGGTTGCGTCGGTCCACAGGAATAGCCGCATCGCGTAATTCCCGTTCCATCTGCCAGGCGGTTTTCATACGTTCTTCTTCCTTTTCTGTATCGAATAAAAGTAAAGTGCGACCAAAGTAGCCAGGTATGGAACCATTGTAGTGAATTGGGATGGCAAATACCGTTGAAGGAGCAATCCCAATCCATCGGTAAAACCAAAGAGGAGCGAGATCAGTGCGATCCCAACAGGATTTCCATTTACCAGGATCACGGCGGCGAGCGAGATCCACCCTCTTCCGGCGGACATGTTTTCTGAGAAAAGGGTTACATAGCCAAGCGACAAAAATGCGCCGGCGAGCCCGCAGAAAATGCCACACAGGATAAGGGATTTGACCCGGACCGATGCGGTAGTCACCCCGCTTGAATCGAGGCTGGCTGAGTTATATCCGGCTGCCCGCAGACGCAACCCGAAACGGGTTTTAAAGATCAGATAGACAGATAGGATGACCCCAAATAATGTAATGTAGACCAGCAGGTTTTGCCCGCTGATGATATTTCCCACCAACGGGATATCGCGCACTAGTGGGATTTCAACCCGAGGAATAGGAATAATCTCTGGACTCGAGAAGGCGCCTTTGATATTAAAGATCTGGCGTAATAAATAGGTTGTTGCACCGAGTGCGAAAAGGTTCAAGGCGATACCGGTGACAAATTCATCAGTTTTTAAGGTGACAGCAAAAAAGATGAAAATCAACGCCATCAAGAGTGCACCGAGAATGGCGCAAAGTATTCCCATTGGCCAGGAATGAAAGAAATAAGAACCGAGCACAGCAAAAAATGCGCCACTGAGCATCATCCCTTCCATGGCGATATTAAATATTCCCGCATAATAAGTGAAGGTCCCGCCCAATGCAGCAAGTAGGATCGGCGTCGCTCCTGCGATCATTCCATTGATCAAGCCGGTCAACATATTCATGCGAGTCTCTCCCTGGCTCTCCGACGGATGATCATTTTATCCAACATAATATCCAAATAACCGCGACCCGCAACAATCACCAAAACAATGACCGCCTGTAAAACCTGAATAAACTCACTGGGCACTGCTGTGATCAATTCCATTCCTAACGCGCCAGTTTGTAATGAGCTGAAGAAGAAACCATAGAGCAAGGTGCCGATCAACCCGTTGTTCGCGACGACCGCGATCATTACCCCATCCCAGGCATAGTTGGCACCCAATCCCTTCAAGAACCGGTGTGGTCCAGCCATAACTACCAGTCCACCGGCCAATCCAGCCAGAGCTCCGGTGACAAGCATGACGGTGACATAATTTTTGTCAATCTTACAGCCACCCAGGCGGGCGAAGATCGAGTTCTGGCCAGTCAAACGCCACTCATAGCCAGCGGTCCACCGGCTGAAAACGAACCAGATCACCATGAATGCGATGAACATCACCAGAATATTGGTGTTGAATTCCCCGATTTCTGGCATCCATCCTGCTTGAGCTATTGCCGGAGTCATGGGAGAGTAAGCCGTCTTATCATAGAGTGGATAGGAGATCGCCCAATAGGTGAATAGATCAGCAACCATATTGAGCATTAAAGTGGTAATAAACTCATCCATATTGAATAAACGGCGGAACAGAGCAGCAATACCAGACCAGAGCGCGCCCCCCAGCATGGCCAGGATGATCAAAACCGGCACCATAAGGAATGGTGGCAAGTGTAAATACAAACCGCCCAGTGTGGCGAATAACGCGCCAATTAACAATTGACCCGGTTGGCCTAAATTAACCGGACCTGAAGCAAATGCGACGGATGCAGAGAGTCCTGTCAGGATGAGAGGAACCGCATTCCGAAGGGTGGTGGCAAGAGGGAAAGGACCCCCTAATGAATAGTCGAATAATGCACCATAAGTGGTCAATGGGTTATAGCCCTGGATAAGCATGATCACCGCACCGATGAGTAAAGCGACCAGCGTGCCGGTGATACCGCTAATCAGCTTTTTCAGCATTTTCCACTCCCTTTCCTTCCAGCATCCAATAACCAACTTCTTCCACATTCGTCTCTTCAACCGCAAGATCAGCAACCATCTTTCCCCGATGAAGCACTAAAATTCTGTCAGCAATTCGGAATAATTCTTCCAGATCTGCGGATATCAATAAAATAGCCCGATCTTCGCTTCTCATATGCAGGATTAGATTGTGTACATATTCTATTGAACCAACATCCAACCCCCGGGTTGGTTGATCGAGCAATACAAATGGAGTATTTAAGCGCAGCTCTCGTCCAAGGATCACTTTTTGCTGATTTCCGCCAGACAACGATTTGAACGGATTATCGATCGAATCCAATTGGATGTTGAATTCATCCTTGATCTCCCGTGTAAAGGAATGAGCAAATCGATTATTCAATATTAATCCATGCCAGCTGCTAAAATGAGGATTCAACCGATGGTGGGTCATGCTTACATTTTCGGTGATAGACGCTTTAATTGATGCGCCCATTTTGCTGCGGTCCTGTGAAACAAACGAAATATATTGACGTCTTTTCAAAATGGGAGCGTGGATCAGATCCTGGTCATTGACCTGAATCTTGCCTTCGGAGGGAGAAAGCAACCCCATAATTGCATTCACTAACTCAAACTGACCATTCCCTTCCACACCGGCAATCCCAACGATTTCTCCCGCTCTAACACCAAAGTGAATATTGTCCAACTTAAGATGTGTATGGATATCTCGATATGTAAGCCCGTTGATAGAGAAGACGATCTTACCGGGAATTCTTCTTCTCCCGCTGGGACGAGAAAAGTACTTCTCTCCCAACCATCATTCGCGCCAATTCTTCCTTGTTCGTTTCATTCGCTTCGACCGTTGCTACTTTTTCCCCTTTGCGCATTACGGTTATGCGATCGCTCAAGGTAATGACCTCATCGAGATGATGAGAAATAAATAGAATTGTCTTTCCGGTGTCACGCAATCTGCGCAGTTCATCAAAAAGCTGGGGTATTTCCTGAGGTGTTAATACTGCGGTTGGCTCATCCAGTATCAATACATCTACATTCCTATACAGCAATTTCAGGATCTCCACCTTCTGACGCGCGGCAATTGAGATATCTTCCACTTTAGAATCAGGATTTAAGTTGAATTCAAATTCATCGACCTTATCCAGGACCAGCTTACGAGCGCGTTTATGGTCGATTTTTCCAAACTTACCAACCGGCTCCGTTCCCAGGATAATATTCTCCCAAATGGAATATTCCTGGATCAACAGGATCTCTTGATGAACCATCCCTATTCCGGCTTTGATCGCTTCCCCGGGTTCTGAAAAATGAACTTGTTTTCCCAGGTGTAAGATTTCCCCATTACTGGCCTGTTCCAATCCGTAAAGCACTTTCATCAGGGTGCTTTTACCAGCCCCATTTTCTCCAATGATGGCGTGGATCTCACCTTTACGGAATTCTACAGAGACATTATCCAGCGCGACCACGTTGGGTGGAAAAACTTTTATGATGTCTTTCATTTCAATGATGGTTTCCATACTCAGTTTTCCAATTGTCCCGCGTGGTCGATTACTTAGAAAGGATGAATATACTTGTTATCGTAGTGTAGGTGCGATAAATAACCGTCAGCCAGGATCAACAGAGCGTTGATCCTGGCTAATAACCTTTGATTATTATTATGGTTTGTAAAGTTCCACTTTGAGCGTACCATCAATGATTTGTTGACGCACAGCCAGCACCTTGTCCTGAATTTCTTTCGATAGGGCTGGAGTTTTCGCGGTCATATCGATATCCACACCACCGCTGGCAAGTCCATATTTTAGGACTTGACCTGGTTTATAGGTTCCATCTTTGATGGTTTTGAAAACCTCGGTAATGGCTTTCCCAACATCCTTGATATCGCTGGCGACGACGTGTCCGGGCGCAATATCATTCTGATTTGTATCGACACCAATCGCGTACAAACCCCGTTCTTCCGCAGCCTGTAAGACACCCATTCCCGCCGCGGCTGCAATCTGGAAGACTACATCTGCACCCATATCAAATAATTGAAGAGCCGCTTGTTTGCCTTTAGCGGTATCATCCCAACTACCCAGATATTTGGTCTCTACTTGAATTTCAGGATCCACGGATTTTGCGCCATTGGTATAGGCAAAAACAAACGCCTGGATAACAGGGTCGACATCACCACCGACCGCTCCTATCAGCTTCTCCGAGTTTACCCTGGGCAAGGTGGTATCAAGTGTGGTAAGTCCACCGACAACTCCAGCGAGGTATGCTGATTCTTCTTCAATAAAATCGACCGATGTGATCGTGTTCTTCGGATTTTGGACTACGGTGTCAATATTTACGAAAATCTTATTTGGATATTTATCCGCATATTCTTTAAGCTGGTCTTCAAAACCATACGAAATGACAAAGATCACGTCAGCGTAACCGACGGCTGCCTGAAGGGCAGGCTCATATTGCCCTGCATCAAAATTGGTCTCTATGGTTCGAAGTCTCTACTTTATATTGATCGGCAATTTTGTTGATCCCTAGCTGACCAGAATCGTAGAAGGCGTTATCTCCCAAAGCACCATTGATGAGATAAACGACCTTCTCGGTTTTCGGTGTTTGGGCAGATGGAGCGCATCCAACCATACTAATAATAATCAGGACCGCCAGTAGTGTAAAAATTGACTTCTTCATGATTTTCTCCTTTCAGAATTCGTTCGTATCCAATGAGCTTAATCAAAGGTTGTCTACAGACTTGGCACCTCCTATTATGTTTGCGATTGCAAAAACATGCCAATTTCTTCAACGGTTGGCAGACTCGTCTGTGCGCCAGAACGGGTGACAGCGAGAGCACCTGCTGCAGAACCCAATCGAATAGCATCGACTGGCGATTGCCCATCAGCAAGCGCTGCGGTAAATCCCCCGATAAATGCATCTCCGGCAGCCGTAGAATCAACCGCCTGGACGGAAAATGCGGGGAAAGAAGTTTCCTGTTCGGGTGTGAGAAGCAGCGAACCGATTTCACCACGGGTCAACAGCAGATTTCGCAGCCCCTTCTTTTGTAGCATTTTTACCCCCAAACGTACCGAGGAGAGATCGGTAGTTCCCTTGCCCGTCAACAGGTTTAGTTCGCTTTCGTTCGGGATCAAGTAATCCAATTGCGGATAAAGCTCATCTGGCAATGGTTGAGCAGGTGCCGGATTCAGAATTACGGTCATGCCATGTTTTTTTGCCAGACGGACGGCATGGGTCACTACTGTCAGCGGGACCTCCAATTGAAGAACGAGGATACTTTTTGGGGTGAACTCTGACTCAACCCGGTCGAGGTCGTCAACCGACAGTTGATAATTGGCTCCTGGGATTACGATAATTGAATTTGCTCCGAATTGATCGACAGTGATGAGTGCGATGCCGGTTTTTTTTGATTCTGCCCGGGTGACCAGGTGTGTATCCACGTGATTGTTTTCGAGGTTTTGGATCAGAGCAAGTACCGAAATCGTCCTGTCCAATGCACCCCATCATTTTTACTCGAGCACCCAACCGGGCGGCAGCGATAGCCTGGTTTGCTCCCTTCCCACCCGGAAAGGTGGAGAAAGAGTTACCCAGGATCGTTTCACCCAGGTTTGGATGCCTGTCTGTGAAAACGACCAGGTCCATGTTCAGGCTGCCGATTACAAAAATTTCCGCGCTCATGGGATCCTTCGGGTGTGAATCTCCCAGTCAATCAAATAGGTATATATATTTTCTAAGATGGATCATCATTAAGCTAAAGAGTACTGTGCTGTATTATCCAGGTAGTATTCTGTATCAAACCCTTACAGGCAGTATAACCTGATTGAGCGTGAAAAACACCATCAAATATCAACTTTTTGATGTCCTGAGAACATGTTGTTGTAACTGCATTGATCGACTTAATATGGATAAACTGGTCTGAATCCCGAGTCATTATTGATCAATAACCAGCTCGAGGATTGATGGAATCAAGCTATCAAGAAACAGGTTGACGCAATTGATAACGGAATTTGGCAATAGTCATTGAATTTTTATGGCTAACCTTACTTGTATGGGTGAATATCGCAATGGGTCGAGAAGCCCCAAATAATGGGAATAACGACATATCGATGGATTAATTCTCCAGGATTTTGGTCGTTTCGGGTGTTATCCAAATGGCAGCGCCAGTTGTATCCACCAAAATATCGCATAATTCCATCTGGGGACGGTAACAATTCTCAGCCATAAGGAATTGTTCACGGAAGAATTGGTTCCGGAAATAGGTCGGTTCGTACTTCTTGCGATAATCGATATCCCGGCGCCACTTGCGCTTCATCCGGATCGGGTCATCGGTAAGATAAACCACCTTGATCCCGATCAACGGTGCGATCTCCTTCAGCAAGAAGGGAAAATTGCCTTCCATGAAAATAATATCGGCAGGTGGAATCTCGATCGGGACTCCGTCCGGTTTGAGGTTGCCTTCCATGTCATGACTTGAGGTGGCGAATACAAAATCGTAGCGTGGGATCTGAATCGATTTGCCTTTCACGATCTCCTGAAGACTTTGCTTCAATAATGGATAGTGAATTGCCTGGGCGCCCATGGTGTTGATCCCATGCGCTTCACGGTAATCACGATCGGTTAGGAAATTATCCATTTCGATGGTGGTGACCTTCTGCCCTGCCTCCTCGAAGGATTCTCGGAGGCGTTCAACGATCTCTGTTTTTCCCGCCGCGGTTGGACCGGCGATGGCCATGAGGATCGGCGTTCCTTTGGTCGCGATAAGTTTTTGCACACATTCCATGAAGAAACCATCCACCTCGCGGTTGGCTTCCTTAAATTCCTTGTATCCGATCGATTGGACGTTCTCAAAGGCTTTCTGTTTTGCCTCATACTGCCGATAGGGTTTGCCGCCGAAATGCGCTTTAACCTGATCTGTCAGGTAGACGCTGCGCACCTGAAAATAAAATCCCCGCAGATCAAAATTGAAGGATTGCTTTACCCAATCGATTGGATAAGTATTTGTGACCAACCCTACAAAAAGCATGTTTGTTAATCGTACGATCTGGGGATCCAGAACAATGCGGCAATCAACCATTGGCTTGATCTTTATACTAAAATAAAACTGGCTGTCATGGATTAGTCTATCTACCTCAGATACAGAATCGACCTCAACGGATTTCCAGCCACCCTCAGATGGAAAGAGATTGTGGAGCGCGTATCGGAACTCATAAAGCTCCATATCGATAACCGCCGGATTGATCTGCTTCATTATTTCGAACAAGGATTTGGAGAATTCATCCGGTTTGGTGAGGAGTTCTGATTTGTCCATAGATTTCCCTTCCATTTCTGTGTTCCGTTTTCAGGCTCCGTATTTGGAGAGCCGACCGGCATTCGCCATAGCGATCGGCATCACAAATTTCGCAGGAATGATTCCCAGGCTGCCGCGTACGCAACTACGTTCACCGAACTCAGCAATCCCATCTTCGCGGACATAGTTGGAGTGGATCAACAAAGGAACTGGATGCCAGCTATGGGATCTCATCACGGCTGGTGAGGAATGATCGCCACCGATGATGACTACATCTGGATTGAGGTCAAGTAATCGGGGAATCAACGAATCAATTTCTTCGATAGCGTGAACCTTACGCCAAAAATCCCCATCTTCGCCAGCGGTATCGGTCTTTTTAATATGAATATAGAAAAAGTCGTACTCATTCCAGTGTTTTTCCAAAGCTGAAAACTCGTCTGCCGGGGTATCGCCATCCACGGGTAAGACAGTCATTCCAACCATTCTTGCAACCCCTCGATACATCCCATTGACGGCTATCGCCGCTGCATTCAAACCGAATTGGGTTTGATAGCTGGGCAAGGATGGCAATTTTGCAAAACCACGCAATAAGATCATATTTGCCGGCTGTTTGTTTTCCAAATACCGGCGTGCTTTGAGTATGAATTCATTGAGTAGCCTGGCTGATAGTTCAGAGTCAGGTCGGGTTGCCGCGACTTGTAATGGAGGACAACCATTTTTTAGCGGATCCGTTTCTGTCAACCCGTCACTCAGATCCTTCCCATGCATTACCAGGGCGAACCGGTGTTCTTTCACAATCCGGAGGTAAAAATCAACCCCGTCCACTTTGATCTCATTCAAAGCAGAAACCAGTTCCAGACTTTGCTCGGTTGGTAAACGACCCGCTCGCCTGTCGATCAGTATCCCATTGCCATCGACACAGCAGAAATTTCCCCGGGCGGCAACATCATCCACGCCTAATTCAATGTCCACCCCCAAAGCTTCCATTGCCCCCCGGCCGATTTCATATTCCACCGGGTCATATCCAAAAATAGCCAGGTGACCTGGTCCGCTCCCGGCGGTCACCCCGAGTTGGACAGGAACAGTTAATCCCAAAGCGGAGCGGGAGGCGAGCACATCCAGGTTGGGGGTTTTCGCCGTTTCCAATTCGGTCTTACCCCCTGGTTCAAGAGGCAGACCACCCAATCCATCGAGAATGAGCATAACGATCTTGGTGGTGTTTGGACTTATCAAATCATGCAATAGATTGAAATCCATAAGGGGTCCCCTATATCATCCTGCATTGCCTGCCATATCCAGTAACGAACGCGTCGAACGCTTTCTTCGTTTTTTCGTAGTTTCCATCCCGATCCAGCGCAATTCCGCGTCCGATTCCGGTGACAATTTTGCCAATGCCGATATCATGTACCATGTTATCCAATTTCTCAAGTAAGAACGGAGCACTGCCCGGTTCGGTGCTTCTACCATCGAATATCATATGAAGATAAACGTTTTTTAGCCCATGTTCTTTTGCCATTTTTAGTAAGGCGATAGGATATTCGATCGAACCATGTGAGCTTTTTTCTGTCAGTAACCCGATCAGATGCAGACTGGAATTCTGGATTTTGTTCTTTTCCATCATTCCAGTAAAGATCGGATTTGTATAAAAAGAGCCATCTTTCATAGCCTGGTCCAAACGCACATCATCTTGCAGAACAATTCGACCGGCTCCGATATTGAGATGTCCCGCCTCAGAATTCCCCGCTTTCCCCGGTTGTAACCCAACAGCCTCACCGGAAGCCGCTAACCTGGCATGGGGATGCCGGCTTAACAAGTCATTCCATCCGGTCAGATCCGCCAGAAAGATTGGATTGGTATCATCCTCTTTTCCAATTCCCCACCCATCCAGGATGATGAGAAGGGCTTTCCGCGGATTTGTTTTGATGGTTGAGATTGCCAGTGAATGCCCGTCCATTGCAAGTGGCTGGGATATCCCCAAAATCTGTAAGATGGTTGGGGCAATATCCGCTAATATTCCGTTGTCTCGGGCAAGAGTAAATTCGGATCTGGGGTCAACGAGGATGCATTCAACTTCGTTGGAAGTATGTGCTACGTGAGGAGTCCCGTCTGGATTCGTCATCACTTCCAGATTCCCGTGGTCAGCGGTAATAAGCGTGACATAATCATGTTCGACTGCAAATTGAACGACCCGGCAAAGATGTTCGTCCACGACTTTCGAGCAACGAATCTTTGCCCCATTATTTGAAGTATGCCCGATCACATCCCCATTGGCAAAGTTGGTTACGATAAGTTCAATCTTTTTCTCAATACCTGAAATGACTTGATCTGCAACCTGGCTGAGGCTAAGTTCCGGTACCTGGTCAAAAGGGATACCTTTGGGAGAGGGGATTCGAAGATCCTCCTCTCCAACAAATGCTTGATTATTCCCGCCGTTCAAAAAGAAGGTCACATGTGAGAATTTCTCTGACTCAGACGTATGCAATTGATGCATACCTGCCCGACTCACGCATTCAGCGAGCGTATCCTTGATTTTTGTTGGCGCGAAGGCAATCGGGAGGTCCTTAAATTTCTCATGATACATAGTCAGAATGACGAAGGTCAGCTCATCCAGGTTAGGGCGGGGAAATGGTTTGAAATCGGGATCCGTAAATGCTTCAGTTAGCTGGATCTCCCGTTCTCCCCGCCTGCAGCAGAAGACAACCGCGTCCCCATTTTGGATCCGACCGATGGGATTTTGATCACCATCAGTTAGAACCAAAGGTTCCAGCGAATAATCTGTCTGGCCTTCGGCGTAAAGCTGTCGAACACCTTCAGCTAGCGTGAAGCCACCATGCTCGGATTGAATCAGGTCGACCATTTGACCCTCCTTAACAAACCCGATGCCTGTTAGTGTCTGGCGGGAAAATGATCCAATAGATCACTAAGTTTGTTGATCATCAAATCGGGTCGAATCTCATCGGTGATAGGAATTACCTCATCGGTCGGATCGAGCATAATGATGATCCCACCAAATCCCGCGTTACGGGTTCCGGCTACGTCCCGGGAGAGATTATCGCCAACATAGACGCACTTCGATGGATCCACACCTGCCTGCCTGGCTGCCTCGTGATAAATTTTGGTGCCTGGTTTACGATGACCAAAAATTGAAGAGAGTACGACTGTAGAAAAATAGTGATCGAATCCGTCTTCTACCAGCCAGTTGGGAATTTCCCGCTCGGTAATGGTATTGCTGATGATCCCCAGTTTGTATCCCCGTTTGGTCAATTCCTCGAGGACAACCCTGGTATCCGGCTGGGCGTGGCGGTGTCCCATGGTCTGCCTGAAGAGGTAGGTTAATTCACCGGCGAGAGGACCTATCTTTTCGGCTGGCCATTCGGGTAAGAGCCAACGGGTCCACAGTTCTCGTTCCGATGCTTCCAACAATGTTTCAAATGCCCACTTTCGATATATTTTATAGCGGACGTCCAGCATCTTGCAAAAATCGGTCGGGTCTTTATCTGTTCCAACAAAATCCGCGATCTTTTTCCTGGCATCAGCCTGATATGGTTCATCCTCAAATAGGACTCGCAATGTATTGCCAACATCAAGAAAAATTACCTCTATATCAGTATTCATTTTTCTTCCTTTCATAATTTGAAGTGAGGAACTAGGAGTTCCAGGTGGATCGCTGAAGGGCAGGGTAAAAATTAATTCGAGACAATGTTGGAAGTGCACGAAAAGTTACAAAATGATAGATATATGAAATATATCATTCATTTGCAAATAATACAACATTAATAGTAAAAATGAAAGAAAACTTACAACTACATCTTAGGAAGCCGATCCGAATGCCAGCCTTAATTTTATCTAGATGTTGAATCCGGGAGAAAACGGGCGAACTTGTAAGGTTTTAATCAGGGATTATTTCGCGTAAATCGCCAATTCCAACTGGCTGATATTTAGTCAACAAGTATTCCGTGAGTTTGGGCGACAAGCCTCGGAGATCGGTATCGAGATTGACAAACCTGGGAGAGACTTCGCCGTCTTCCAGATTTTGAAGTAACCTGTCAACAGCCTCCAGGGGGATGATCTCTCTGACCTGGGTGTGCTGAATCCAATAGTACCAGGGAATCGGACGGAAGAGGAACGCACCTGTTCTGCCGTCCAAAATTATATCCTTAGGTTTTGTATTTTGAATAACATAAGCAATCACCGCTAGCTGAGGTTGCGGAGTCTTGGGAAGGGTGAATTGCATAAAGCCGGATATCAATAAACCTGGAACGAGAGTTGCCAGGCAGATTGCTTTTTGGATTGCTTCCGGTGTGAATGGGATCCTCTTTGTCTTGAGCCAAATTGATCCAGTCTCGGCAATCCGCGAAATCGCTGCCGCTGCAACGAGACTTAATAACGGAAGGATGAAGACAAAGTATTGCTGGTGGGGAGCCGGGAAGAGTAATAGGGAGATCGTCATCCCAATGGTAAGAATGAGGAAAAACCGGTGCGATCGGGCGATCCGCTTGTGGCTGATCCATCCTTTTGCCTGAGAGATCAGCGCAATAACTGGAAAAAGAACCAGCGCCGGTTGTTGTAAACTGAGATATAAGAGGTTTCGGACGGGGCTAATTCTGTAGTTGTATTCATTTATGAATTGTGTCAGGAATGGATGCAATGAATTCATCGCCGAGAAATAAGCGATGGAAGGAATGATTATGCTTCCAAAGCCGATCAAAAATAGTAATAAAGACAGCAATCCAATTTTTGGAATAGTGAGTCTGTGTGTTCGTAACACAGGCATGAGAAGTAGAAGGATCAACCAGGGAAGCATCCAAAGCATTTCTTGTGTGGTCAGGATTACCAATCCATAGAGAATCCCAGCAAGAATAGTCCACATTTGGCGAAGATGCAGATTATGACCTTTTACCAATGCCAGAAATAAAGTAAGGGAGCAAATCATCCACAAAAAACCTGCCAGGGCCTCCGGATGGATCTCTGTTCCAGACCGATAAAACATGGCTGTAGATAGGAGAAATATCCCACTATAAAATGCTGTGTTTTTATTCTTCCAAAGCAAGCCAAGAAAGGCGGCACCGGTGACAGTTGCCAGTGAAAGGATCCAGAAAGTGGTGCGATTGGCAAATATCAATCGGATAGCTGCTGATGGGTCTGATTCCACATGAGCAAAAAAGAATTGCAGGGATGCGAGATAGAAAAACAGAGGAGAATGATGTTCGAAGAAATCTCGATAGGGGATCAGCCCCTGGTGTACCAGCCAGGAAGCTTGCAGGTTTTCAAGTTCAGCCGGATCAAATGGGGAGCGAATGAGATGAAAGAAAGGTAATAAGAGGAACAAGAAAAAGCCCAGTCCAAGACCGATGGTTAGTGCAAAATTTAATCTGGTGACAGGTTTCCCGGATTCCATGCCGGATCTATTCCCCTATAAATGAATGCTTCGCAATCCTTTAAATGCTCCCCAACACCAGGCAAGTTTGAGAAGAAATACAGCCGGTGCCGTAAGTAGTACTTGTAGCAATAAGCGGTTCTCACAAAAGATCTCAACTGTCTTTACCAAAGCGATAATGGGTGAGAAAAGTAAAACGAGCGCTGATGACTTCAATACGAAAGGGGTTTTGAGAAGAGTTGCATATTTATTTCGAAGTTGGATCGTATGGAACGAGGCATGCGATGCATGTTGCAATATCTTATCGAAATTTCCTCTACGTTGGTCATGGGTGACGATGGCTTCTGGACTAAAATAAATTGCATACCCAATCTCTCTTGCCCTAAGGATCAATTCCATGTCTGGGATCGCATATCCGGGCTTGAAAGAGCTAATCGTATCAAAGACTTCTTTACGATATCCCATGTTTGCACCGGCGATGAAAGAGACAAACCGTGAGGCATTGCCGACCAGAAATGGATGGAACTCGGAAATATTTTCAACTACGACTTTATAGTCATTAGTTGGAGTGCGAATAGCCCCTGCAACAATTGGGTGTTCAGATAATGACTGTTCCAGTTTTTCGATCCAATCTTGATCAGGAATACAATCATCGTCAGTAAATAACAACTTATTTCCCTTGGCTTGGGCAATACCGCGAACTGCTGAACGGGATTGACCAGAATTGGTTTCCATTCTGATCAGTATAAGATTTGGTAAATCATGAGCATTTTCGTGCAAACAGAGGCGGTATCGTCTGTCGAACCGTCGTCAACAACAATGATCTCAAAATTATCTTTCGGAAAAGTTTGATCGGCAAGTCCTGATAATAGCCTGTGAAGCAGTTGAGATCGATTATAGGTGGTTACTATTACGCTAACGGACATATTGGATATCAATAATCGATTGGGTGAGCTTCCAGGATACAATCCTCACCCACCAGATTCTTATAGGTGCACTCCTTACAATGATAATAGTCATTATCCCCGAGTTGAAAGGCATTCCGGAAAATTGTTGATTTCGGACTTTTCCAAACACCTATTATCGATTTCTCCCCGCTCATATTTCCAAACGAAAGTGCATTTTTATAATCATACTCACATGAGATGACTTCGCCGGATGCATCAAGGGTAATTCGCTTCCAAGGTCGCATACAAATGAATGGCTGTTCCTTTCTTTGAAATGTTCCTGATACATAATCGTATCGGCGAAGCTCATCATTTTCTGGCCGATATTGAATCATCCAGATTTTCACCTCGCGCAGTCGGCATATCGACCGATTTTGTGGCGAAGAAATCAGCTCCCAATTCTTTTGCTAGCTCTTCAACCTGAGTCATTTCACTTTCGTTATGCTGCATGGCTACAAATCGTACGGTTACCCTGGGCAGGAAAGAGTTTAATCTCTTTTTTGTCTCCTGTAAGAGTCGGATATTCTTCTTGACATTTTCCAGCCGACCGCCGATGCGATACTTCGCGTAGGTATCCTGCTGAGCACCATCGACCGCAACGATCAGACTGGTTAGGTTACTTTTCACTATTTTTTCTGCCATCTCTTACAGAAAATGGAACATTTCCATTTGTGCTTGAATGGATAAGAATACCTTTATCCGTCGCGTAGCGTATCATATCGGTCGCTTCAGGATTTAGAAATGGTTCTCCCCAGTTCCAAAAAATGATCAACAGAAGATAATCACCAACCTCATCAATAAATTTTTTAAATGTCTCCAGTGACAATAGGGCAGCTTTCCGTTCGTGATTGATGGAGGTGGTGAGACATAAAGCACATTCCAGATTGCATACATTGGACGGTTCCACCTGAGCGATCACCGGGTAACCGATCGGTTTTGACGGGAGAAGATACTGGTTCAAACCTGCCAGGAAAAAATTGATCTTCTTTTTCCAGGAAAGATTACGCGCTTCAAATGGAAGCTGTTCAAAATTAAACCGCAGCCTGCCGCGGAAACAGAATATTGGGAATTTGTGGTGCAACTTCATTGAATTTAAAGATTTGCATGTCTCATCTCCGATACCGATAAATTATCTGGCATTTAACCAGATGCTCAAATCTTTGTTAATTATTTTTTGAAGGGCAAGAATATCTTCAATATAAACTCTTTTAAATAGATCAGTGTTTCTGGTTTCATTTTTGTTTTAATGATATTCTTTTGCCTGATTGAATCCCGTAGCGCTGCGTACACCGGCCTGGAGAGCAAGGCGGTTCCAAGTTTTCGAATGGTGCGTTGGATAGGATTATACATGAGGAATATATTATTTATCCATCTGATCCGCGGAATACCAGATGCATTGTAACGGACAGCGGTATTGGTAGGTTGATAATCTGGGATCAATTTCCAGAAATGAACAGACATCTCTAATGGTGCCGAGTATGTCTTTTATGAATTCTTCATAAATCAATACTTTTACTTTGGTGAATGATTCCAGGAATGCCTTGACCTGATTGGCATATAGAGCTCTGGCTTTATAGTGGTAGGAGCATTGCCAATTGTTGCGTATTCTCTCGTCTTCAATGGCTAACGCATCCTCAAATGAAAGAGTTCTCCCGGTTGTCCCTAATCATATGAGAATACATGGAAAAGGCAGCAAAAGGGGGATTCCGCATCATGATAACGATTTTTGGATCTCCCAGAAGGGTTTTTATGCGGGGAATAGTCGTCTTATGATAATAAAGGGTGTCAGTACTTGCTTCTCCAATTGCTTTTTCAAAGTTAACCTCACTAAATAAATTTGTATATTCATCTAGGGTTTTAATATATGGTCGTAAGCTTACGCGGGTTATATATTGATCTTTTAGTACTTCTGAAGATAGATAATCTGGTTCTTTGATTTTGGAAAAGTAGATTTCCGGATGATCCATCAGGTAATAATATAGCGACGTCGTTCCCGATTTCGCTGCGCCAACAATCAAAAAATTGGGTAGATGGTCGGTCATATTTGCAACCTCTCACGAATGAATGTAGGGATATAGGAAATACATCTACCCGTCTGACGGTAAATTATTAGCGACGCGGTAAAGTTCCAGAAGAAAACACAGATCAAATTTGCAATCGCTGCACCAATCATCCCCAACAATGGAATGAGAAGGAAGTTGAGGAGCACGTTGATGACTGTTGCGATCAGAATAATATTCCGGTAAATGATATGTGAACCAGTCATACTGAGGTAGAGCCCAACAGATCCTCCAATCGCATTGACGAATTCTTTAATTACCAATACTACCAAAATGGAATAGCCGATCACAAATTCCCGACCGAATAAACCCAGAAAGAATTTTCCACCTAGGATTAAGACAAGGAGAATTGGGAATGAGGCCCAGAAAATTAAGCGGGATGATTTGATCGCCAGCGAAAGAAGTTGCGGTTTTTGATCTGAATAATTCAATTCGGAAAACTGGGGAGCTGAAACTGCATTGATGGAAGAAATAATAAATCCGGTCAATAGAGCCAATCTGCTTGCAATTGAATATATTCCAACTTCGGTCTCTGATCGATAGAATCCGAGCAAGAGTACATCGAAATTCGCAATGATCAAAAGCATCCCGGTCGTAATACCCATTGGGATTGAGATGGAAGTAATCTCTTTTATTGTTGGGGCAACCAAAGAGGAGTCTGCTAAAAGCTTTGGTGGTTCACTGCGGGAGACCAGGATCCAGGTAATGAGGAAAACCAACATCCCAGATATGAAAAATGCCCATAGGGGTAAATCAGGTTTTTGAAAAAATCCAATAAGGACGACCAGAAAGATGAGGTTGGTCAGAGAGGGGAGGATATGGGCAAGTGCATAGTGCCAGGTTTTTTGTAATGCGCGTAATGCTTCGGTATATAGTTTGGATAGGGAGAATAAGGGCAGGAAAAGTGCAGTCACCAGAAATATGGTTACTTGAATAGGTTTATCCGGAAACAGATACTTCCATCCAAAGATTCCCAAAACAAGGATGAGAGAGATGATAGGAGAAATTCCTGCGACCAGCAGTGCCATTTTATGAATGACAATTCTTACTGCCGAGGATGATCCTTTTTGTGCATACTCTGGTACAAGACGGAGGATGGAATTGGTTGTCCCAAAGGTGCTAAAAATGGATGCGATCACAAGGATTGAATTGATGAGCGCCAAAATACCAACCATTTCTGACCGAAATAGTCGGGCGACAAGCAGGTTTATTCCCATTAATAGAATTGCATTTCCGACCCGGGCAGCCAGTACCACACTGCTACCACGAAACACACTCCTGAAAATGGGATCATTTTCAGTCCGCAGGAATTGCCGAATTCGTTGTTTGATGCGTTCTACCCTGTTTAAATTCAATTTTTCCGCCGGTACGACCATGGGAATTGAGATCTGAATATCAGGTATAGTATACTAAGAAAATTGTCTGAGTATTCTTTGATACGGCAAAAGGGGGAAACTAGGTCCCTCAATCCAGATCACTTATGATCCAAATACTATTTCTAATCACCGGCGAACTGATTGTTTTCCTGATCTATTATGCATTTTCCTTCTGGGTAAGTGGATGGTGGAATGCTCCCACAATTGGTGGATCAATTGTGCTTGGAGGGTTGAGTTTGCTTTCACTTTTCTTGGTTTATTTTGCAGTATCCGTGAGGACACAAAATCCGCTTGGTCGATCCCTCATTCAGGTGTATCTCAGAATTGGATTCAACCGGATCAGGACTACATCGATCATAATTACAATCCTAATCGGAACCCTCTGGGTTAGCTCGTCGATCCTAAAGTTACCTTTTTTGCATGAATTGACACCTTATAAAGAGGTTCTTCTATTCCTGGCTATACTCACCGGGCAAGTCGGCTTATTGCCCTTATTCATGGGAGAATCTGATTCTAGATCTATTGCATAAATCCTCTCAATTCGATCGAAAGATCCCCCTGTTATTGACCGGATTATTCCTTATCCTGGTTGTTTTTAAAGTTTTGGTGATAAGCCCACTCGTTCATAGCTTGGTTTTCTATTTTGATTCTTATCAATATTGGTTGATGGCATCCCATATCTTTTATGGGACGTTCCAGATCGCTGACTTCAACCATTATCCCCCTCTGTACCCAATTCTTATCAGTCTGTCATTTCTTTTCAATGCTGAACGTTCGTTAACGACCATTTCGATCATCAATGCGTTGATTTCATCTACATCTATTTTTCCGATTTACTTGATCTCAAGACAATTTTTCGGGCAAAAGTTCAGCCTGGCTTTTACACTGCTGAGTGCTGTTTTTCCATTTCATCTTGTCTACCCCAGTATTCTTGCCAGCGAAAATCTGGCGTACCCCCTATTTTTCTGGGCAGCCTATTTTTCATTTACCTCTCCAAGCGAAAAGAAATACACACTAACTTGGGATCTTCTGACCGCTTTATCGATCGGTCTGTTGTGGTTGACCCGTTACCAGACACTGGTTTTGATTCCGGTTTTCCTTCTCCCCTGGTGGTTGAAACTGGATTCCACCTCTATGAGAATTAATCTCCAACCTAACAGGATGAAGATATTCCGACTAATTCTTATCATCAGCGTCATTATTACAGTTTATTCACCCTGGGCGTTGATGGGTTTGAATCATGGATTATCAGTAAAACAGATCATTGGAACCCAGATCTATCTGGATGAAATACCTGTCCAGAGGACATTTTCGGACCTGGTTTTCTGGATTGGGATCACTCTGGCTTATATGGGATTACTGACGGCTCCAGTATTGACCCAGATAATCCAGGCTGGGTTAAGTTTGAAAGCGGTTTTGAAAAATACAGTATTTCGGCGCTGGATAATTTTCGTTGCTTTCACAGCGCTTATCTTATTTATTACAACTGCCAACCATGCCTGGAGAGCCGGGTATAACTATCCGATTCCAAATCGGTTACTCGGCAGATATATGATCTATCTATCGGTTTTTATCTGGTTGACAGGATTAATTCTGTACAGAGAAATTTTACGGCTATCCATCAGAAAACAAATTATCGTTGGTTTGATTACGCTTACCCTTGTGGTGATCTCATATCAAGTTTTTTATCACCCATCCTGGATTCTCACAAAAAATATCCTCTACTACTTTTTTATCGATGGATATTTGCCATCTCTTATACCTCAAACATTTTTCATAATATTAATATTTACCACGGCTCTATCGATATTCTGGTTTTCGGTTCGACGTCACGAGATAGGAACTAACTTTCTTGCCGGTTGTCTGATTTTGCTTTTCCTGGCATCCTTTCCCGGCTATATTCAAAAGGTTGCAGATCAGGGACTCACGGGAAGACATCTTGATGAATTGCTGCACTATTTTGAGACCAGCCCAGTGCTTGAGGATGTCACCGATCAAAAGATTATCTGGTTCAACCCGGAGGATGGATTTTATCTTGACAGGGAATTGATCGTTCGCGGGAGATCGCCATCTGAGAATATGGATAAGCGCTTGAATGGAAATCCGGCATCTGCCTATAAGTGTAAAACCAGATTAATGGCTCAAATATCAAATGGCAGGAAGTTCGCTGTTATCGAGAAAAACGAATCCTGTACCTTCCCAATGGATAAATGGATCTCTCACTATCGGGTTAACCAGACAGAATTCTTATTGGTTGAATTAACCCACGACGGTTAGGAATACCTGTGATGGCAATTGTCACCCTGATTAATCTCTATACAATAAGAAGAAAGACCATTTGTTAGTAAGGAAAAAAGTATGAGCGATCCAATAATTCTGGTTATTCAAATACCTGCATACAATGAAGAAGAATCATTGCCTGCAGTATTAGATGAATTACCAAAATCCATTCCGGGTGTCGATAGGATAATCCTTCAGGTAATTGACGATGGCTCCCAAGATACAACGTCTGATGTAGCCCTGGCCCATGGTGCAGATTATGTGATACGACATACATCCAATCAGGGATTATCGCGGGCGTTTATGACAGGTATCACCTATGCCCTCACATTAGGTGCAAACATCATCGTGAACACTGATGCGGATGGGCAGTATTCTGGTGAACAAATTCCCCAATTAGTAGAGCCGATACTTCAGGGTAAGGCGGATATGGTTATTGGCGATCGCCAACCTGGCAAAAATCAGCATTTTCCCATTCCATAAGCGTCTATTACAGGTAATCGGGAGCTGGTTTGTCTCGTTTCTCTCTGGGAGTAAGGTCAGGGATGCGGCCAGCGGCTTTCGTGCTTATTCACGTTATGCTGCTCTCCGGCTCCAGGTGTTTAATGAGTTTTCGTACACACTGGAAACCATAATCCAAAGTAAAAGGGAGCACATTAAAATTGTGTATGTCCCAATCCAAACGAACCCGGCTGTGCGTCCTTCCCGTTTGCACAAGGGAATCTTTAATTTCTTGTATAAGCAGGGTGGAACGATTATCCGATCTATTGTTCTCTACAGGCCAATACGAACGGCGATCCTCATCGGTTCCCCTTTTGTTCTGGTTGGATTTGGTCTTATTGTTCGTTTCTTGGTCTATTATTTAACCGGCGAATCTGGAATTGCGCGATATGTCCAATCTGTATCTATCGGTGGTACGCTATTATTATTCGGTTTTTTGATATTTGTGGTTGGATTCCTTGGGGATGCCATTCGTACGAATATGCGAATGCTTCAGGAAACATTGATCCGATTACGGAATACCGATTCCAACCGATCGGATCAAACCTTTGATAGTATGACTGTCCTGACCCGGAAGACGAAAGATGAAGACAAGTAGTTGCTGATATTGAATGGATCTATTCGCTTTCAACCTGGGTAGGCTTCGTGGTAAAACTTGCGATATTTGTGATCAATTCAGTCCAGCCTGAATCTGTTGAATCGATTTCCAGCAAATGATTTTTAGGATGAACTAAGGGCAACCAATATGTCCTGAGCGAGGATATCGGGACTCTCAAGTTTGGTTATGGTTACTCCAATCCCTTCGAGTTTCAGCAGGAGATCGTCAGCTATATGCCTGCTTACCAGGACAGGTGTGCCAAATCCCAATGCCAACTTGACAGCACCACTCTGGGTTCCTCCGATATAGGGCGCAACAAGTAAATCCACAGCCGAAAAATAGGTGGGAAGCGATTCATTGGATGCATAACCCGGATAAACTGTGATTATATCTGTCAGGTTAAGATCCTGAATCTGTTTCCGATAATCGTCCAAAGACTCCCAAAATTCACCAACCACGAGTAGATGGATGTTTTGGCCCATGTCACGTAAAACGGCCATCGCGTCTATAAGATGATTCAATCCTTTGTAAGGACGGACAATACCAAAGAATAAGAGAATCTTGCGATCGTTGGGCAATCCAAGTTGATCCCTTGCAGTTATTGAATCCATTCGCTTGCCAGGGAACTGATCGTAGACAGGATGAGATGTCTTCAGAATATTCGCTGTTGGAAGTATAGCGCGCAACCGGGTTTCTTGTTCGGTCGTTTGGACAATAAAATGATGCGACTGTCGAAGCGTTTCTTTTGTAATCCAACGATCCCAGGGTTTGGCTTCATGGGGTAAAACATTATGAATTAACACTGCAGTATTTATTCCGTTCATCCGTAACCTTTTCAAAAGGTATCCAAACGCTACTCCCCAGAATGTCGTCCACCAGGGAAAGACCACCAGATCAGGTTTATCTTGTCGTAAACGCTGAAAACATTCTGCCCAGGTCCAGGGATAGAGGGGATCGAGAATAAATTGAGCCTTTGATCGGATTGGGTGTAAGCTGTTATCGCGATCTGTCTCACCCGGGTAAAGCCAGGAAGGATATTGGCGTCGAAATGAAAATACAGAGACGGGATATCCTTCTGTCACCAGATGGTTTGCGAGGTGACTGGTGTAATGAGAAATTCCTCCCCGGAACGGATAAACCGGTCCAATCAAGGCTATTCGGGGTTTGTTGATTTCCAAAATCTTCTCCGATTTGCTTTCTGTGTAACTCTTTCTAACTTACTGATGCGATTGGTTATCGGATAGTAATCTGTCGTTGATTATAGCAATCTTCGTTTGAATTCTCGAATCAATACGATAATGACTATATTACTGAGATTGTTCAACCCAAGTAATTGAAAATAATAGCCTCAACCTATGATTAATGAAAAAACTAATCCGATTTTTACGCCAATTCTCGTTAAAATGTGTATAGTATTTGATATAAGGGTTTTCAATATGAAGCATAAATGGCCGTATGACATCTCTATTTGTTCTTACTACTATTAGCAGCCTTTTCTCTTTTCACAGGTCGATCCGGTTTTCGCTTCGACAGGATCACCCCAATTGAAACTTCGATGACGGAGAAGAGACAGGATTCTGGCAACAACTCTTTGATGATTTTTCGTATCCAAGTTCTGGATCTATTTTTTGACTATATTGATGAGCAAGACCAGAAGATGGATGATTTCTTCATCAATTCGAAATTCTCTGAATCGGAAAAACAACAAATCGCCAATTACAGCGGGGGAAAGAGTCCGGCGGAACTAAGTGCCCAGTTCTGTTCTGATTCAACCTCTTCAGATGCGCAGATGATGTTCACAGATATTCGTCAAACCTATGCGGGTACTGAAAACGACCCCAAATCGCCAATACATCTAATTGAGCTTTTTGAAAAGATGGGCAACTTTTGCGAATGATCTTATTTCGGATCGTGTTGTAAATTTCTTCGAATGATCTCTTTGATGGTCAATTGGTGTCGATTTTCCAATTGACTATTCATCATCTGCAGTTGTTTTCTGGGAGAGTAGAAGACTTCACTCCAGCCATATCCCGCGCAAGCGGTATCTGCAATGGAATTTCCATTTGAATCATTTCCCCACCATTCCCGGTATTCCTGTTCAAGTTCAGGGCGGATATGGAATTCTGGAATGCCAAAGTGGGCAGAGTAATAATAATCAGGCGGAAGCGCGTTGAGCATGGTTTCAAAAACGTGGACTCTTACATTGGTGTTGTGGTTGATCTCAGACCGAGCTATCCGACACAATCCGCGAATAGTTGCCAGGGGAGATATCACCTCAATCCGTTCGAGATATTCAAAACGTTCTTTTACCCGGGCGATCACTTCCTTCATTACGAGTCCGCTCGCAATACTATCAGCGAGAAAAGCAACGGTAATAACGTCTCGCTGTGATTTATCGAGGTCCTTGTCTTTGAAGATAGTCATCTCCACTTTCCGGTTGTAGACTGGAACAGAACTGTCAAAAACATGGTGCGCGTCGAGAATGACTTCATCGCAGTAATACCCATAATTTTCAAAAATGGCTTCAGCTACGTGATACTTTAATCCCTCCCGCGCTATCGGGAAAATCGCGATATTCTGTTGACTGATCGGTCCAATTGTTTGTTTAATGGTAGGAGCGCCGAAAATATCTTTGATCGCTTTAGCGATAAGTTTTGAGCGTTCAGATCCCAGACATAACTGTCCTGGAAGGAGAATAGTTGAATGGTTTGTTACTTCTTCTGGCTGAATACCGATAATTTGTAGTTGGTTTGGATCCACCTCACTACTGCGCAAGTACATAAATGCCGAAGTTGCTTCGGTGTGATATAGGACGATCTCAAGGTTGGGATAACCGTCAATACAAATTCTGGCGGGACGATAAAAACCGCTCCCCCATGAGTTGTAGTGGAAGGGAAGCGGCTTGTCCAGTTCGAGGGTACCTTTGACCTGGCTGAGATCTTCTTCAGAAAACGTGAATGGATAAGTGAATGAGGGCATTCATACTCCTTAAGAACGGACTTGTTGTTTTCTCAACTATGAAGTCTTAAAGAGGCAGGAGGAAAAACATGATATGTACCTGCCCTATCCATTGTATACCAATGTCAAAAAAGGTGGATAAAAAAACGACCCAATTTTGTCATCATTTTTTTGTGAGTTATATAAGGAAGCTTGAATCATCTAACAGTAGTTGAAAGATCTCCACCTACAAATCCCAAACTAAATTAACCTTTCACCGCTCCGGCGGTCAATCCGCTTACGATATACCGTTGGAAAAATAAAGCCAGCAACACGGGTGGAAGTGCGGCAAGAATCCCTCCTGCCATCATCGCATTGATGTCAGTAACATAACGACCAACAAATTCAGCCAGAGCTACCGGCACTGTTTTAGCGGAGAGGCTGCTGGTGAAAATAAGTGCATAGAAGAATTCATCCCAGGATAATAAGAAAACGAAAAGTGCGGTTGAGACCAACCCAGGCGAGGAAATGGGAAGGATGATCTTGAACAATGTCCCAAGCCGAGAGCAGCCATCAATTCGGGCAGCATCCTCCAATTCGATAGGGATTGTCTGAAAGAAAGCGGCGAGCAACCAGATGGCAAATGGAAGTGAAAAACTAAGGTAAGTTAAAATGAGAACGATCGGTTTGTCGGTGATGCCAGCGCGGGCTGCCAGTATGAACAATGGAATAACCAGGGAGACCTCGGGTATCATCCGCGTGCCGAGAATACTGACCAACACCGTCTGATTATAGCGGAAGGGTACTCGTACCAGGGCGTATGCAGCCAATGAACCGAACAGCAAACAAATTACGGTAACCGAGGATGCGACTTTAAATGAGTTGAACAAGGTCACTGCAATAGTTCGAGAGACTTCTGATGTGGCGCTGCCGGGAAGAAATATATCAAGGTAATGTTTGAATGTCGGATGTTCTGGGAACCAATGGATCGGGACAGCCAGAAGCTCCAACCGTGTGGAAAGACTGGCTGAAACAAGCCAAAGAATGGGGAAGTAAATAAACGCCAGTACCGGCAGGGTCAGCAGGAATAAACCCACCTTTCGGAGAAATTTATTCTTCATGCTTTTCCTTCCTCGGCGGGTCTATATAAAAATCGGATATAGAGGAACGCCATCAGAATTGTAAATATCGAGATCAGGAAGGATAAAGCGGCTCCGCTGCCCAGTTTTCCATAGGAAAAGGTTTCGAGATAGGTCAAGAAAGAGATTGTCACAGTCCCGAAAGCCGGGCCACCGCCTGTAATGATATAGACGATGTCAAATACCCGAAATGCTTCCACGGTTCGGACAATCAGTACAACCAGAATTGCCGGACGAAGCAATGGCAGGCGGACATAGAGAAAACGCTGCCAGGCAGAGGCGCCATCGATCATCGCGGCTTCATCCAGCTCGGCCGGCAAAGTGGCCAGGGCTGCCTGTAATACCAGGGCCACGAAAGGAATCACATGCCAGAGATCAGCAAGGATGACCAGGTTCATAGCCGGGATCGGTTTGACCAGCCAGGGAATATATTTGTCGATGATTCCTAACTGAAGGAGTAAACCATTCAATGCCCCAAAATCCGCGCTGTATATCCAACGCCACATGGATCCATTCACGATGGTCGGGAATGCCCAGGGAATGATCAGGCTGAAACGCAGAAACTGCCATCCGAATGGACGGGTGTTAATAATTTGGGCGATTACCAGGCCTAAAAATAATTCCAATACCACAGATACAACCGTAAAATAGGCAGTCCGTCCGATGGTAGCCCAGAATACCGGATCTCGGACCATATCCAGGTAGTTTGACAGACCAACAAAAGTTCGTGCCTGATTGATTCCCGAGGGCGCATTCAAGAAGCTCAAATAAAATGTGCTTAGAATTGGCTGGAGGGTTATCCCAAGTATTATGATCAGACTGGGAGCTAGTAACAACCAGGCAAAACGAATATCCTGCTGACGAAGAGAAAGATGCTTTGATTTGTGATCGGTGAGAAGCATCAATAATTTCCTGAAGTGTGGATTTACTTCAATTGAAGTAAATCCACACTATTCTATATGACTATTTTATTTTCCGGCCAATTCGGTCCACTTGGCGGCTACGGCATCAAGCGCATCTTTTGGAGTTTTTGCCCCTGTGAGCGCTTCCTGTAAGGCTAATTGCAATCCAGTGGAACCTTCCATATAGTATGGAATATTTGGACGAAGGACTGCATAGGCAAACTGTTCTTTGAACGCCGGAACGGTAACCGGATTGGAGCGGGTAGCCGCTTCCAGCGTCTTGAGGTTATCTCCCTCGTACGCGGGAGTCCAGATAGGCAATTGTTTGGAGGAATACTTCATCTGGACGGTTTCACTGGTGAGGAATTCAACATATTTGTAAGCAGCATCCACATTCTTGGAGGTTGCGGCGATGGAGAATCCACTGGAGCCATCCACAGATGCGCTCTTCAAACTGCCAGCCATACTCTCGAAAACCGGAATTGTGGTAATTCCGACATTACCGACCACCTGAGATACTGAGCTGTCAAAGTTGGACCCATCGTACATGAACAGCCAGTTGAGGGCGAATGCAGCTTTGCCTGAATTGAAGACATTGACCACATCACCTTCAAGGTCTGAGACGGAAGCCGGATTGGTCAGGCCATCGTCGATGGTCTGCTTCATCCAACTCAGGGTGGCTACACCCTTCTCATCATTGAATACGGGTTTGCCTGATTCATCTAGGAATTTCCCGCCGTTACCATAGAGTAACGCGGTGAAATCACAGATCGCAGCTTCAGCTTGTTTCCATGACCAAACGATCGGGAATTCCACCAGACCTTTATCCTTAATGGCTTTTGCCTGAATGGCTAATTCTTCCCATGTGGCTGGTGGTTGGTCAAAACCAGCTTGTTTTAGAATGTCCTTGTTATAGAACAGATATTTGGTGTCGAGCAACCACGGCAAACCATAGGCTTTTCCGCTCCGGGTAACCACATTCCATGCGGTTGGGAAGATTTTGCTCTTCATGTCTGGAGTGACTTTACTTGTTAGATCAGCCAGATATCCAGCTTTGACCCATTCATCATACCAGACCACGTCCACCATGACGACGTCATAAGCAGGTGGTGTAGTCGCCATTCCGGTAACGAATTTGTCATGGACATTTTCGTACGGGACATAGGTCATTTCAATCTTAATATTCGGGTTGGCAGCTTCAAATTCTTTGGCAACGGCATTCATGTCATCCACTGACATAGCAGCCTGATCCATCGTTAGCACTTTCACGGTTACGGGACCGGCAGCCTTTGGTTGGCAACCGACAACGCTCACTGCCAATATCAAAACAAGCGCGAACAGGGTAAAACGATTGAACTGTCTCATAATTCTCTCCATTTAATCTGTAACTGGTTGATTTATTTGATATCAAATTCTCGGTTGTAGTTTCGTATCCACCTCCTTAAAAATGATCAAGTGATTTTATGCACAACGTAATAGTTGGATGTGTTATGCAAGACATGGGAGATCGCCCCCATGACAGTTGCCTGGAGTCCAAGATTTGATGCTACTAATTTTGGCGGATTTGGAATTGAAGAATTGATCCGTTTGAGGATCGGATCGATCATGATTGGGGCATTCCGAGCCAACCCTCCACCGAGGACGATCAGGTCCGGGTCAAAGGAAACAGATAAATTGGCAATGGCGATCGCCAGATGATCTACGACTTCCAGTATGATCTTCCAGGCCCATTCCTTCCCTTGCATGGCAGCGTCGAAGACGTCATCTGCGAAATAAGGTCCGTTCTGATTGAGATTACTCGTTTCACCCAGGTATTCTCGCGCTTTGGCAAGGATACCTGTACTGGATGCGATGGATTCCAAGGCGCCGAACTCTTGATAATTCTTTCCCAAGAAACTGCTGTCAGGCAGCATACTGCCGATTTCTCCTGAAGCTTCTGATGACCCACGATAGAGGGCGCGGTCAATAATGATCCCTGCCCCGATGCCGTAACTGACAGCAACAAGGATCATATTAGTGGCATTTTGTCCGGCGCCAAACCAGAGCTCTCCCAACGCTGCCAGATTAACATCATTATCCACGGTGATTGGAAGCGTGTAGGATTCACTTAATCGTTGCTTCAGTGGGAAATCGACCCAACCCAGGGACGGCGCCCAATGGACAATCCCCTTTTGATGGAGGGTTACTCCGGGAGCACCAACGCCGATCCCCCGTACATTCCTTTTCCCGAGATTTGGGCTTTTTAAAAGGGTATCGATAATTTTGGTCAAACCCAGGTAGTTTTCCTCCGCGGTAAACCCTTTCCGGTCCATGGTCAGTTCATCGAGAAGAATTCCGCCTAGATTGGAAACAGCGCCATAAATTCTTTCCCCACCTAGATCGACACCTATCACCACATGGCCATCGCTATTGAAACTGAGCAAAGGTCGTCGTCGTCCGCCACTCCATTCTGTCGGACCCGGTTGATGCACAAACCCTTCCAGTATTAATTCATCGGTAATCCGTACGACAGTGGAGAGGCTGATATCCAGTCGATCCGAAATCCCAGTTCTTGAGATCGGTCCTTCCCGCCGGATAATCTCCAGAATTGCCGAACGGTTGATTTCTCGCATTGCCGAAGCAGAAATAGTCAGTGGATACATAGGTTTTGATCGGATTGGTTTGATGTGTGAGTTATTGTTATCGTGATACTATTACTGTCACCATGCAAATATTATAAATATATTATTCGCCAGAGTCAACTACCCTTTCCATATCATTTTCATGATTGCGCATGAATTTAATAATTGCGGTAGATCTTTCCAGACCATATTACTAAAAGGGGAGAAAGAAAAAAAAGCCATGATCATTGATCATGGCTTTAGAAATTACTGATCTGCTTGTGGTGGTGAAAATTTCGCTTCTACAGTCATTCCCCACTTCAAAACAGGATCAAAGTCAGTGAGTTTTATTCGGATCGTATAATAAATATCCCCCCCCTGATTTACTGGCTCTAACCCGATTCGATCGACCACCCCAGAAAAAGTCTTTCCAGGAACAGCGTCAGCTTTGATCTCAACAACCTGGCCAATCTGAATATTCACTACATCCAGTTCAGAAAGATCGGTGGTTTCAACCCACCAATTCCGGTTATCCGCAACGCCAATAACCCAGGAATTGGGTGTAACCCATTCATTCATGGATACATTGACGTCGGTCACAACTCCGTCAAATGGGGCTTTCAAATCAAAATAGGATAGATTCTGTTCGGCTGACTTAAGCTGGGCGTTTGCGAGTTGTAACCTCGCATCAGATTTTTGGAATTGATCCTTGTCCGGCTGATTCAGAGAATTTTCGTAAGTTCGTTTAGCTTCAGCCTGAGTCTGGATCGCATTATCTAAGTCCGCTCGTTTAAGGTCACGCTTTTGGATGATTTCTTCCAGTTTTCGGACAGATTCGTTATAGTCTTCCTGGGCTGTTTCAAGATCATCCTTCGCGTTTTTTCGTTTCGAGCTGTCTTTATCCAGATCCTTATATTTATCGAAATCTTTTTGAGCTTCGATCAGGTCTGCTTTAAAATCCTGGACATCCTTCTCTGCTTCTTCAATATCATCATCAATCTGATCCAGATCCAGCTTCTCCCATTCTTCCTCTGCTTTTGCTCGTTTTTTCTGTGCTTCGAGAAAAGCCGTCCATGCCTGTGCGTTCATTAATGGCGCCGTTCGGACGACCTGATCGAACTCCTGTTGGGCTGAAACCAAATCCAGTTTAGCAGAAGCTACTGCCTGTTCAGCGGCAGAACGGTCCCCGAGTTGGGCAAGAACCTGACCTTCTTTGATTGTGTCACCCTCTTTGACAAGTATTTTGGAAACCCGACCAGAGGTTTGAAAGGAAAGATGTAAATTATCATTGGGTTGAATATGTCCTTCCGCAATGATGTCGGAAGAAGATGGTTCGACGGTACTCTCAATCGGCGAATTTGCTTTCGGCGTGCAGGCTGAAAGTAAGCTGATCAAACCAACTGTCGCTAGAATATATATTATTTTTTTCATTATCATCTCCTTAAACTAAATCCAGACCCTGGTAAGACTCTTATTCATATGCGAGAACTTCACGGATAGTTAATTTTGCCGCATTATGTGCCGGGATTACACTGGCGATTGCCGACAGGGCTAATACTACTCCCAACCAAATTGCATAACCAGTCCATGTAAAAAGTATGTCGATGGGTGAATTAAAAATTGCAACGCTGACAATCGTTGTGAGCAAATAAGTAATCGGGATCGACAATATTGCTCCCAATAACCAGGATAACCCTCCAACTACCGTCCCTTCGATGATGACCATTTCCATGATCTTTTTATCGACGGCTCCAATGGAGCGCATAATACCGATCTCCCTTGTTCTTTCCATGACGTTCATTCCCATGGCTCCAGCCAGACCGATACTGCCCACAGATGCAGTGAGGACTGCCATGATAAACAGGAAGGCGATCAGAATATCCAGACTTTCTGAAGCACTCTTCATTGTAGAGGTACCGGTTTTCGCTTCGCGTAGGTGATACCCTTCCCCCCGAAAGTATTGGTCCAAACGGTCGCTCAATAATTTTTGAGAGGCAGGGTCGTGTTTATCAATTTTTACCCTGTACGAAAATGCCTGGTTGGATTGATTTGATAAGTGCGAAAGATATTCATAGGTCGAATATCCAATTGTCCCTTCCTGGCTCACAAACTTGAATATTCCAACTACCATCCAATCGTCTTCCTTGCCAAAGACTTTTAAACGAATTGTTTGTCCAGGTGCAAGCTCGGGGAATTTGTCCCAGATGTCATCGCTGATGGCAATGGATTTCTGATCACCCGGCAGTAACCACCTTCCTTTAATTAACATCGGATCGACAAGTGTGCTTTTCTCTGGCGGGGCTAACATTGTGATATTGTCCGCAGGAGAGCCGTCAGGATACTGTGCTTCCGCATCTGCAAACGTCCACCCCTCCACGCTGACCACACCAGGTACCTTTAATGCGGCATTTCGGATGTCATTGATGCGGTACGGCTGTTCAAAATCCAACGAGACATCGGCCAGGAAATAATTCGAAATTTTATCGATATAGTCGTGAAGAGTAATCCTGGCATTGAAAACCGCGATGAAAATTGCCCCTCCCATTGTTAAGGTAAAAAGTGTAAGTGCAAGTCTGCCTCGATGCCGGAATGTATTTCGAAGAGAAATCAAAAGAGGGCGAGGAAAATGAATTCCACGCTTTGAGGTTTGTTCACGAAAAAGGTGGTCGATCCGATCATATAATGAGAAGGATTTAGATTTGTGTTTTACAATTTCATCCCCGATTGCGTCATTGGATAAAGCGCGTTGGACTGATATCCGTGATCCCCGGATTACGGGCAGTAATCCTACGAGAATTGGAACAGCCAGACCAATCACAATCTGAATAATGAGCGCGAAGGGAACAACTCTATACCCGAGCAGACGAAAATTTAGTTTATCCGCAATATATTGTGCCAGACCGTAAGCTCCCTGACCGCCCAGAGGGACAGCTATGGCTAATGCTAACAGGCTAAAACCAACGATCAATGTAATATAGAGGATGACCACCTGGTTTTGTCGGGCACCGACCAATTTCATCACACCAATATGACGAAGGTGCTGGTTCAATAAGGAACTTAACGTGTTGGCGATCAGGGAACTGCTAAGGAATAAGATTAAAATCCCGAGAGCACCTAGAATGCCCAGAATTGCCTGAACAGTGGCTGCCATCGGGTGTTCATTCGTTTTTGTAATGTGCATCCGGAGGACGCTGATATTATTCTTTTCAATCTTGTCCTTAATTTGGGTGGCGTAGTCTCGGATCAGTGATTCGTCGTTTTGACCGTTGTTGACGTTAATTAATAGTCTGTTATATAACTCTGGCTGCTGCAGATAGGTGAGGGTATCCATCTTAATGAAGGCAAGCGGAGGCGCGAGGAAATCACCGGCTCCTGTAGCTTGATCCTGGACAATACCGACTACCGGCATGCTCTTGACTGTGCCATCAATTAATTGCAATTCAAGGGTATCACCAACCTGAATGGGCAAATTCTCTAAGGCTTTCTTATCGAGTAACAGTTCTTTTTTATCAGGTTTACTTTGTCCCTGAATGGTCTCCCTCTGGTTGATGACATCTTTATCAAAATCTTTGATTGCGACAAGATTCAAAGTTGTCCAACTTGTGGATCCCGGCTTACGAACCCGAACATTAAATATACGGCGTCCTTCTGCCACCTCGACCTGATGGAGGTTACCTACCATATCCACCAGGTCTTCATCAAACGCCGTCGTGCGTATATCGATGTTCTTAGGATTTGTCATCGAATAGCTGGTACTCATATCATTTGAAATGATCTCATAAGCACCAGCTATAACCCCAATGGAAAAGACACCGATTGCAATCGATAGAACGACCAATAAAGTTCTGGTTTTATTGTCGAACAAGTCGTGAAAGACTTTTCTCCAGCGAGGGCGCATCATCACTTCTTCCCTGACTTAACGTGATGTTTTGGATCTTTAATCTCCGACTCGCGGGAAAGACGATTCTTTATCAGATGGTGAATAGCATCATCTGTGAGGGGAGATTCACGGATCAATTCCTCGAAATTGATGGATGGAAGTGCGCCGATCAGGACCGGAGAATCGCCCGCTGCCCGAATCCCGGCGATCGACTTTCCGCCCCTTGTAAGCTCCATTTCCCCAAAGAATTCGCCCTTCTCCATTCGAGCAATTGGTTTGGATCTGCCTTTCTTATCTTCACGGAGAACCTCGATTTCGCCTTCCTCAATGAAGTAAAGGAAGTCTACATTCTTACCGGGCTTGATGATGACCTCTCCAGGTTGGTAAACAAAATGGTCCAGTTTCTTTGTGACTGCGAGCATTTGTGGATGGTTTAATAAGGGAAGAGATTTAGCCACGGAATCGTTAATTAATTCACCGTCGGAGATGATCTTGGTGAGGGAAGTTTTTTCCGTTAATGATGGATCGTGTGTTACCATCACGATCGTTTTACCGTTATTTACCAAATTTGAGAATAGATCAATGATCACATCCGCTGACTTGCTATCAAGATTTCCGGTTGGCTCATCAGCTACCAGAATTGGAGGATCGGTTGCCAAAGCTCTTGCAATCGCAGCGCTCTGTTGCTGACCTGTGGATACCGCAGCTGGAAGTTTATGCGCCTGTTTCTCCAAACCGACCATCTCCAATAATTTCATCGCTTTAATCGGCCGGTCATCGAAAGGATATAAACCAATATAGTCCATCGGAAGCATGACGTTTTCCAGAATTGTCAACATGGGAAGTAATTGAAAAAATTGAAATACGATACCCAGAGTCTTCCCTCTCCAAAAGGCTCGCTGGCTTTCGTTCATGCTATATATATTGACATCCTGGATGTTCACTTGTCCCTGTGTTGGATGATCGATCCCGGTGATCATGTTGAGTAATGTCGATTTTCCGCTACCGGACTTACCAACGATGGCAACAAATTCTCCCTGATGGATTTCCAGATTTATATTTTTTAATACTTCGAATTCACCGGCTGCGTTCTTGTATGTTTTTCCCACTTTACGGAGCTGGATAATCGCAGATTTATTCTCGAGTGAATAATTCGATAATGGTTCCATTCCGTTTTATCTTTTACCCTGACGAATTGAGGGCACAGATTCAGGAGAATCGAGTTCTCCATCGGCTAAATGGAGAATCCTTGAAAAACGAGGTCCCAGACTGTTATCATGGGTTACCATGATGATTGTTTTTCCCTGCATAACCAGATGCTCGAATACATCAAAAATATGGGTGGCTGTAATTGAATCCAGACTTCCGGTTGGCTCATCAGCAACTAGGATAGGCGGATCATTTGCCAGCGCCCGGGCAATTGCGACACGTTGCTGTTGACCCCCGGAGATCGCTCCGGGTAATTTATAGGCGTGTTCCTGTAGTTCGACCAACCGAAGCAATTCCAATGCCCGCTCTTTACTTTCCTTTCGTTGGAATAATCCGCATAGATCCATAGGTAAGGTTATATTCTCAATCAGAGTGAGCATTGGCAGGAGTTGGAAAGATTGATAGATCACTCCGATATTCTTTCCGCGCCATAGTGCGAGCTCATTCTCGGTCAAGGTGTGAATTGACACCTGGTGGCTATTTGTATATGCGGTTACAGACCCGGATGTCAGATGGTCAACACCGGTTATCATATTCAGTAAGGTGGATTTGCCAGCTCCGGATTTTCCAATTATCCCGATATGTTCACCAGCAAAGACAGAAAACGTAATATTATTTAACGCAGTAAATCCCCCAGCTTCGTTGGGGTAAACCTTTTGAACATTTTCAAGCTGAATTAATACTGCCGAATCTCTTTTTACTCCAGGTTTTGGAGCGAGATCAGGGTTTCCATTTTTTGACATACCCTTTATCACATTCTATCTATCCCACCAAAAATCGTACCATTAATAAACTGGCACGGGATGTATAAAAAGATAGATTGAATTCACATCTTTTACAAAACGCCAGGATTGATGTATTCCGAAATGATCCGGTCATAGACCTTCATATAGTCCTGGTCAATTTTTTGTCGACCGGGATCGGCTGTGTACCATTCAATAATTTCCCGGGACCCTTGAGAAAATGGAATTTCTGCTTTGTATCCGGGAACGATTCGTTTTATCTTCGTATTATCAAAGATCACGCTATGAGATTTATCCCCAAGCAGACTTGAGCCCCAGTGGGTATCATAATGATTGATAAAATCGCTAGGAATGTGGATCGGATTATAGAATGTCCCCGCAGCTTTCGCGATCAAATCGTAGATTTGATTCCAGGTCAACCATTCATCCGAAGTAATATGAAAGACATCGCCAATCGCCTGGGAATTTCCAAGTAGACCGATAAAACCTTTTGCGAAATCTCTATGGTGCGTAAGCGTCCATAGGGAAGTTCCATCACCGTGGATGATAATGGGTAAACCCTTCTTCATACGGTCGACGACAGACCAACCCCCATGAAACGGAAAGAGGGTTTTATCATACGTATGGGAAGGACGCACTATCGTTATCGGATATTTTTCTCTTCTGTACGAATCAAACAATAATTCCTCACAGGCAATTTTATTTCTTGAATAATCCCAATAAGGATTATCAAGGATAGTAGATTCTGTTATAGGCAGGGACGCGGGTGGTTTCTGGTAAACGGAAGCAGAACTGATAAAAACGTATTGATCTGTTTTTCCACGGAATAAATCCAGATCGATCTGGACCTGATCGGGGGTAAACGCAACCCAATCGACAACTACATCAAATCTCTGTCCTTCAAGCAGTGCAGAAATGGAGGAGGGATCCCGGATGTCTCCCTGGATTATTTTTGCCTGTGATGGTGCGCTTCGAATGGAGGTACCACGATTGAGTAGATGTAAGATCCAGACCATTGTCAACGGCCAGTTGGCTGCAAGCTGAACTGATCGTGCCGGTTCCACCGATAAATAATAGTTTTGTCATGGTTTCATCCCCTTGTATTTATTGTAATTTCATATCTGTACTTTTACCATATCCAGGTAAAGGGTCTGATGCGTCTAACCGGAAAAGAAAATATACTTTCCGAATCGGTAAATTTCATGTCACTTTTTCTCCGAATCAGCCCAAATTTTGTTTGACATGCGTTCAATTCCTATATAATGTTTTTAGTTTTAAGTACCGGTGGGCCATTTTTGTTGTTTCCCTGTTAATAAAATAATAGAACAAGCTGTAAAAGTAGGTGATCGTCTCACTGCCGTTAGCATCAGGTTCGCAAGAACAGAATTCTTTTGTCCGCAGCGTAGAAGGAGAGCATTAACTCACCACAGCAGTTTTACTCAGTGACTTTAGTTAAATGTAGACTAAGGCTTCTTTGGCTTTTCCTATCTTTAACTCAAGCAAGAGGCCAATCATTTTGAAGGAGGACTTATGCCGCAGTCATTAAAAAATGCAGTTGAATATTCTGATCGTTGGTTAAATATCATAAAGAAGCCGCAAGTTACAGAGGAGGAAGGCAAGCGAATAATTGAAGAAAGTAAGAATAATTTTGCAGAGTACTTCAATCGGGGCTGGCTGGATTATCGTAAGTCTGTTACTGAGGCTGGGGATTGGGCAGCTACCGAATGGACCGGGAAAGGTGCCATTTTCCATGATGTTTTAGGTCGTGAATACATTGATTGTCTCGGCGGATATGGCATGATGGACCTCGGATGGGGACATCCTGAGATTGTGGAAGCAGTCGCGGCACAATTGAAACGCACTCCCATGCCCAGCCAGGAGTTAGTGGATCCATTGAGAGGCGTTCTTGCCAACCTGATTGCTCAGATCACACCCGGCGACATCAAATATAGTTTCTTCTGCGCCAGCGGAACAGAAGCCATTGAAGGCGCGATCAAACTGGCGAAGATGCACACCAAAAAGAATGGTTTCATCGTCGCGGTGAAGGCATTCCATGGCAAGACAATGGGATCCCTTAGCATGATGGGCAAAGCTGATTATAGGGTTCCCCCGGGCACACTCTACGGCGGACCGGTTTACCATGTCCCCTTCGGCGATTGGAAAGCCATCGAACAACAATTGGATATCTGCCAAAAAGTCGGTGTGGATATCGCGGCAGTTTTGCTGGAGCCCATTCAAGGTGAAGCAGGGGCAATCGTTCCTCCCGACGATTTTTGGCCAAATGTCCGCGAAATCACCAAGAAATATGGTGTCCTGCTGATCGCGGATGAGGTTCAGACCGGTATGGGACGGACCGGCAAGCTCTGGGGACTGGATCACTGGAATGTAGTTCCGGATATTCTCGCCACGGCGAAATCACTTGGCGGCGGCGTCATGCCCATCAGCACCTTCTGCTCAACCGAAGAGATCTGGCAATGCATGATGTTCCCCAATCCCTTCATTCATACGACAACCACCGGCGGCGGAGCGCTTGCTTGCTCGGCTGCCATTGCCGCGATCAACGTCACCGTGCGCGAGAAATTGTGGGAAGTGGCCGCCATGAAGGGCGATTACATTATGCCTAAATTGAATGCCCTCAAAGAGAAATATCCAGGAATTCTGGCGAAAGTGACCGGAAAAGGTCTCTTGATCGGGATGCATTTCACGGATGGCGAGATCGGTTACAAAGTTGCCTCTGGATTATTCAAACGGGGCGTGCTGGTTGCAGGTACTTTAATCAGCGCGGTGACAGTACGTATTGAACCACCTCTTATCATCACGATGGAACAGATTGATCAGGTACTCGGACGGATCGAAGAAGTATTCAAAGAAATTAGTGTGGGGTAACAGGCAGTAAACCAATAAACCCGATTTTAAATTCTAAGGAGGAAGGTCAAAATGGTTCTTGAGGGTTATCATTCTGCTTGGTTGGTGGTGACATTCATTGTCATCTTTTTCCTGGTCCGTCTGGCAGTCGGTATTTGGGCCGGCAGTAAAGTACAGAACAACACGGACTACATCGTTGCGGGACGCCGCCTGCCGATCTACATGGCTTCCGCATCTATCATGGCAACCTGGTTTGCTGCCGAAACATTGATGGGCGCGTCGGAAACCGCCTACGATTACGGCTTCCAGGGTGTTGTCTTTGACCCATTCGGCGCAGCAATGTGCCTATTCCTATCGGGCGTGTTCTTTGTCCGGTTGATGCGTCGGGCGAAATACTTGACGGTCGTGGATTTCTTCGAAAGAAGATACAACAAAACCATGACCGTTCTATCCGTGATCGCCCAGATGTTGACATACTTCTCCTGGACGGCAGCGCAGATTGTAGCGGGTGGCGCCATCGTGAATGGCTTATTCGGTATTGACCCTGCGATTGGTATGGTTGCCATCATCGTGGTTGTGGCTGCCTATACTTCCATGGGTGGTATGCTTGGCCGATACCCTGTTGGATTTCTTCCAGATGTTCCTGACTGCCGGTGGTATCACACTCGTTTTTCTGAGCGTATTGAACGCGGTTGGAGGTTTCCCGGGTCTATTCGAGGGAGCCGGTTCGACGTTTGTGAACCAGCCATTTGCATTATTGCCCATCGCCGGAGAAGGGTATCTGGGTTACACCGGTATCACTGGATGGATGTACTGGCTGGCAGCCTGGATGGCAATTGGTCTCGGTTCGGTCGCCACACAAGACTTGATGCAGCGCTCCATGGCTGCCCGTAACCAGGCTACTTCTGTGTATGGGTCCTATGGCGCGGGGGTTCTCTATCTCTTCTTCGGGATCATGTCACCATTGATCGGTATCATGATGTTTAAATTACACCCGGGAATGGAGGATACCTCCTATCTGCTGGTAAAGGCTTCAATGGATTATCTGTCGCCAATACTTACGGCCATCTTCATTGCGGCATTAACTTCGGCATTGATGAGCACCTCCGATAGCTCCCTCCTGGCTGGTGCCTCCGCTTTCACAGAAAATTTGATTCCGATCATTACCGGGAAAAAGCTGGAAGGGAAGCGAGCTCTTTGGGCAACCCGGATCATGGTGTGTGTGAATGGTGCGATCGGTCTGTCCATAGCTCTTTGGGCACAAACCATTTACGAGCTATCCATCCTCGCGTGGACCCTGTTGCTGGTGGGGTTGTTCGTGCCATTCTCGTTTGGCATGTACTGGAAGAAAGCCAATTCTCCAGGTGCAGTAAGCGCATTTGTAGGCGGATTCCTTATCTGGGGGCTGGCAACCTGGTATTTCTTCAATTTCGGATTTGGCGGCCAATCCACTTCGGCTGTCTGTGAATTCACAGCAGATATGGGTGTATATAGCGATGGCTGGTGGTGCGCCCTTTGGGACGCGGTTTATATCGGATCATTCATCGCGTTTTTCTCATCAATGATCCTGATGATCGTGGTGTCTCTCGCGACTCAGACATCCAATCCACCCAGAAAGCTTACCGATTACTACGGCGAAGAATTGGATATGACTCCGAGCCTGAACTTTGGATTCCTTCCCATCAAAGATGCTTTTAGAAAGCTAAGACCGGACGAAAAGGATGAGTAATACATAGAAACAAGAAAATCGGGCAGGTGATCACCTGCCCGATTTTTATATGTTCCGTTCAATATTAAGGACCTGTCATTGCTGGATATCCATTTGACACCCATTCATTCATTCCACCGGCCATACTGGTAGTGCGGGATAAACCAGCGTTTCGCAAAATATCGCGTGCCTGAGCGCTTCGATTTCCCGACCTGCATACAACAACAATATCTTTATCGGTGGGCAATTCTGATAATCTTGCTGACAGATCCCCGAGGGGAATTAGCAACGCACCCGAGATATGTCCCTGGTTCCATTCTTCCGGCTGGCGAACATCCAGAATAAAGGATCCTGCGTCTTTCATCGCTGCGGCTTCCTTAACCGAGACTTCCAGTGGAAGGGCAGCCAGAGAAGGTTTATTGCCTGCAGAGTTGAAATAGATTCCCGCTAGGATTGCGAGAACTGCCAGAATTCCGATCCCAATATATATGAACTTCCGATTTGTAGGTTTTGATTTATTCATGGGTACGCCCTTTTATTTCCATTAATATTCTAGATGACCGAGTTCCTGAAAAGTGACATTTTTAATTGTACCTGAGATTGATCGACCCATTTTGCGTAACTTACCTTCCAGCTGGGTGTTTTCCTGACAAAGACACCATCTCGAAAACGGATGGTGCAACACTAGAAATCTTCTGCAGTGGTTCACTGCATCTCATACCCTGACGGGTAGTGCTCTCAAGAACATGTAATCAAGGCTCCTGAGAACACCTGTTAAGCCAGGTGTTGTTTCGTGTTGCCTGTACTCATTCGAGAGGACTTTCCTGCCTACACACCGCATGAAGGAGATACTATGTCAAATATAAAGGCAATCGCAATCGTTGGTATGGGGGCGATCTTACCGGATGCATTCAATGTGAAGGCATTTTGGGAAAATATCATACAAAAAAAGGATTCGATTATCGAAGTACCGCCAAATCGTTGGAATGTTGATTATTACTTTGATCCGGATCCGAAAGCGCCTGATAAAACCTACAGTAAGATCGGTGCATTTGTGCGCGGATACCAATTCGATCCATTCCAATCTCACATAGCTATCCCACCCCGGGTTCTCGCGGTAATGGACGAAGCCCAACAATGGGCGATTGCAGCCTGTTTACAGGCTTTGCAAGATTATGGCTATCCCCAGAGACCATTGAATACCGAGAGAGTTGCAGTAATTCTGGGTAATGCGCTGGCAGGTGAGAGGCATTACCGCTCTACATTACGGATCTGTGCGCCGGAATACATTGGCGCATTGGAATCTGTGGCAGAATTCCAATCTCTTCCAGCCTCTGTCAGGGCTGCATTAACGGATGGGATGAGATCCAACATTCAATCTGGTATCCCTGATATCACCGAAGACACCATGCCAGGTGAGTTATCGAATATCATCGCTGGCCGGGTAGCGAATGTGTTTAATTTTTCCGGACCTAATTTTGTGACCGACGCCGCCTGTGCTTCATCGCTGGCTGCGATGGAAACTGCAATGGAAGGATTGCTCAACCATAAATTCGATGCGGTGCTGTCCGGCGGGGTGGACCGCAATATGGGTCCAGAATCTTTTGTAAAATTCAGCAAGATCGGGGCTTTAAGTCCAGATGGCTCCAGGCCTTATGCCGATGGTGCCAATGGATTCGTGATGGGAGAAGGAGCGGTGATCTTTCTTCTGAAACGATTGGAAGACGCGGAAGCCCAAGGCGATACGGTCTATGCGGTGATCAGAGGTGTAGGTGGCAGCAGCGATGGGAAGGGCAAAGGAATAACCGCACCCAATCCATTGGGACAACAACGTGCCCTGGAACGAGCCTGGAAGGATGCCGGTCTGGCTCCGCAGACAGTCTCCTTAATTGAAGGGCATGGCACATCAACCAGGGTTGGAGATGTGACCGAAGTTGGAAGTATGAATTCGGTACTTGGCAACCTCGGTCTTCCAATCGGATCGGTTGCCATTGGTTCGGTCAAATCCAATATCGGACATTTGAAAAGTGCCGCGGGTGCGGCGGGAGTCCTGAAAAGTTGTCCTGGGTTTGTATCATAAAACCCTTCCGCCTTCTGCCAATTTTGAAAAACCCAACCCGGCCATTGATTTCAGTCATCTTCCCTTCCGGGTAAATACGTCTGCCACACCGTGGGATGTTAAACCTGGTGACACACGGCGGGCTGGCGTTAGTTCATTTGGTTTTGGCGGGACAAATTTCCACATGGTATTGGAAGAATACGTCCCCGGAATTCTTCAGGGTGAAAAGACAAGCTATCCATCCAACACATTCGCAGAGAAAACAATAATGCCAATTCAAACGACTACCATCGAACCGACCGAAGCAACAATGGAATCCGAACTGGTTTCTTTGCCATCCGCCAAGGTGGATGAGATCCAATCGTATGTGCTGCAGGCAGTCTCCGAAAAAACAGGCTATCCTCCAGAAATGTTGGACATGGATCTGGATTTGGAAGCCGACCTGGGAATTGACACGGTAAAGCAGGCAGAATTATTCGCAATGATCCGAACAAATTACGGGATCCCCCGTAAGGAAGATCTGCGGCTGACGGACTATAACACCCTGACCAAAGTGGTCGGATTCGTCACGGAAGCATTGTCTTCGAATACAAATGGCCTCTCATCGAAAATTTCTTTGAGTGAGATGCCGGTTGTGAAACCGGACGAAACAACAGCAGTTGTTCAGAAATCAACCGAAGCACAGGATAAACTCCAACCGTACCAGGGATTGTTCTTCTTATCCGCTGATTCAATTAGCGAACTTGCCAACCAGGTTGAGCAAACTCTGAAGTCAGTAAGAAATGATCTTCTGCCTGAAAGTGTATGCCCATCCCCGGAAGCCCTTGCAAAAATGGAACGATTGGCGATTGACTATGCTGACCCGGCTGAACTGCTTAAGAAATTAGAGAAAGTGTCAGCCGCCTTTACAAACGAGAAGGCTGGGGTCTGGCCCGCATTGCAGGGTCAGGGCGTTTTTCGGGGAAGTGGAAAGCACGCGAAGATCGCGTTTATGTTTCCCGGACAGGGATCACAATATGTGAATATGCTGAAGGATTTACACGAAACCGAACCTGTGGTCGTGGAGACGTTTGACGAAGCAGACCGGGTGATGACACCCATATTCGGAAAGCCATTGACGAGTTACATCTATGTGGATGGAGATGATGAATCAATCGCTCAGGCGGAAAAAAACCTGAAAGATACAACCATCACTCAACCAGCCATGTTGACCGCCAACGTAGCCTTATTGCGGGTATTACAAAAATATGGGATCAATCCGGATGTGGTGATCGGTCATAGCCTTGGGGAATATGCCGCGCTGGTTGCAGCAGGCGTCCTGACCTTTTCAGAGGCCCTTCAGGTTGTCAGTGTTCGCGGTCGAGAAATGGCGAAAGTGAGTATGGCTGATAACGGCTGTATGGCAGCCGTATCTGCGCCATTGGAAAAAGTGGAAGCTATTCTACAGACCATCAATGGGTATGTCGTTCTTGCCAATATTAATAGCCCGGTTCAATCGGTAATAGGTGGCGCAACAAGCGCTGTCGATCAGGCATTGGTGGCATTTCAAGAAGCCGGCTTCCAGGCAGTGAAAATTCCGGTCTCGCATGCTTTCCATACTCAGATCGTGGCACCTGCCAGTGGACCGATGATGCAGGTGATCGAGCGGATGAATGTCCAAGCACCTCGATTACCAATCGTAGCCAATGTGACCGGAGAAATGTATCCAACATCCAAAGAGGAGATCGTATCCATCCTTGGTGCTCAGGTTGCCTCACCGGTTCAGATGGTTAAAAGTATGCAAACCCTGTACTCAATGGGGGTCCGGGTATTTGTAGAGGTCGGACCGAAACGGGTTTTGAATGCATTAGCTACCGATAATTTCAAGGACCGGACAGACGTAACCATCCTCGCGACCAACCATCCTCGCAAGGGTGGTAAAGCGAGTTTTAATGAAGCATTGTGCGGATTATATGCCGCAGGTGTTGGCGCAGCCGAATTAGCTACTCCAACTGCGACTATTCAGCCTGTGATCACTCCAGCTCTTTCAATTTCAAATGTCAAACCGATTGCAACCATGACCGGATCTGTCGTTGTGACTGGAGCGGGATTAGGTTTACCGGGTAGGGGCAGGAAGGTATTTGATGATCAGAATATCCAGCGTCTCATGAATGGTGAGATGATGATCGAAGCATTGGATGACGATGTCCGCGAGGGAATCCTGGATAAGAGGGTGACCCGTCTGGTGAAGAGTGAAGCCGGAGCTGTCATGGAAGAGATCACCGATCTCGATCAAACCTTGAAGCTGAGTGGACAGCGTGGTGAATTTGATCTGGTGCGTGATTTTGGGGTGCCCGAAGAACGGGTGGATTCGTTGGATATTTCAACTCAACTCGCTATCGCTGCCGGAATTGATGCGCTGAAAGATGCCGGGATCCCTCTGGTAATGAATTACCGTAAGACCAGCAAAGGCACCCTATTACCGGATCGACTCAAATTACCTGAATCATTGCAGGATGATACCGGTATTGTCTTTTGCTCTGCCTTCCCGGGATTGAACCGCATCGTGGAAGAATCAAACCGATATACCAGCCATCAATCATTGTCAAAACAATTGGAAGAAGTTAAATCGATCCGGGATCTGATCCTTCAATTGAACCCATCCGGACAGACAGAGTTATTAAATGACCTGGACCGCCGCAAGCTGGTACTGGAAGGGTCATTGAATGAGCTTGATTATCACTTTGACCGGCGCTATATTTTCCGTATTTTATCCATGGGACATTCCCAGTTCGCCGAATACATCGGAGCGCGGGGACCGGTCACACACGTAAATGCCGCCTGCGCCACAACCACGCATGGAGTTGCCATCGCGGAAGATTTGATCCGCTCCGGCAGGTGCCGGCGTGTGATTGTCATTGCCGGTGATGATGTTACAAACCCGGATTTGGTCCCCTGGATCGGAACGAGCTTATTCGCCAGCGGAGCTGCCACCACCGAAGGAAATGTACGGATGGCCTCGCTTCCCTTTGACCGTCGCCGAAATGGAATGATCATGGGAATGGGCGCTGCAGCTCTTGTGATCGAGAGTGAAGACGCGGCTCGTGAACGTGGTGTTCGTGCGATCTGTGAAATTGTTTCATCACAAATTGCAAACAGCGCGTTCCACGGCACCCGCTTGGATATTTCCCATGTAAGCGAGGTAATGAACCGGTTAGTCCGGGTAGCGGAAGAGCGGTTCGGAATGGATCGCAGCGAAGCTGCCGGAAAAATGGTTTTCATCTCTCACGAAACATACACTCCAGCGAGAGGTGGTAGCGCATCCGCGGAGATTCATGCGTTGCGGAACACATTCCACCAGAATGCTGATCAAGTCGTAATTGCGAATACAAAAGGTTTCACCGGTCATGCAATGGGCGTAGGAATTGAAGACGTGATCGCGGTTAAATCGCTTGAACTTGGTATGGTTCCTCCCATTGCTCATATTGAGGAAGGATTTGAACCGGACCCGGAATTGGGGAACCTCAAACTTTCCAAAGGCGGGAAGTATCCCATTGAGTACGCATTACGATTAGGGGCTGGATTTGGTTCGCAGATCGCGATGACGCTCTATCGCAAAACACCCGGAGAAGGGATCCGGATTCAACAGGATCGTTATCAAGGCTGGTTGGATACCGTCACAGGGTATAACTCTACCGAGTTGGAAGTTGTCCAACGAACACTCCGGGTTCGCAACCAGGGAGTGCCGCAGCATGCACCCGTGGTATCCAATTGGACATATGGAGAACTCCCTTCAACCTGGACCCAGGAAGCTCCGTCAGCCAATTATCAAAAAACGGAAATCAAGCAAACAGTGGATACTCACTCGGAAGCACCAGCCCTTGCTTCAGAGACTCCTCAAACTCAAACCAGTATCAATGGTACAGATGATGTGGACGTAAAAAATTATGTCCTCTCCGTTGTAAGTGAAAAGACCGGTTATCCGGTGGAGATGCTGGACCTTGAATTGGATCTGGAAGCGGATCTGGGTGTGGATACGGTAAAGCAGGCTGAATTGTTCGCAACCATCCGTACCCATTACGGGATCCCCCGCAGAGAAGACCTGCGATTATCCGAATACAACACCCTGACGAAAGTGATCAGTTTTGTCACCTCGAATCAAAAGGGTGATTCAGAAATTGCTTCTATCCAGGCACCGACTACAATTCTACAGACGGTTGAACCATGTCCGGAGCCCGCTGTATTGACGACAGAGGCTTTACCGGTCCTCGCTCATATATCAGGCGGGGATGACGAAACGATCAAAACGTATGTTCTCTCTGCAGTAAGCGAAAAGACCGGTTATCCCACCGAGATGCTGGACATGGAATTGGACCTGGAAGCCGACCTTGGGATAGACACAGTCAAGCAGGCAGAATTGTTCGCGACGATCCGGAATCATTATGGCATTCCCCGTCGGGAAGATCTTCGTTTATCAGAATACAACACCCTGCAAAAAGTTGTTGCATTTGTTCGGGAAGGCCTGGGCGCCCAACAGGCTGCCCAAACGGAGACCAGCGTGGCACAAACTCTTCCGATTAAGGAAGCATCTGAGGAACAACAAGCAACACCGATTCAAATTAGACGGCGTGTTCCGGTTCCGGTTCTGCGCCCCCGATTGGATCTTTGCCTGCCGACCGGATTAACTCTCGATCATAATTCGGAAGTGGTGGTGATCGCTTCGCCAGACAAATTGACCGATGCGTTAACCAAACAGCTATCCAAACTTCAGGTTTCGGTTCGAGTTTGTACCCCTGGGGAGGCGCTGGAAAACATTACAAGCCTCGAGAACGAAAAAACGATAGATGGTATTTTCTTTCTCAGTGATGATCAGAGCCATGAATTAGTTAATGGTTCTGCAATAACCATCGAGTCTCTATTCCATGCTCTCAAGATGCTGCCTTCATTGAAATATCTGGTCGCAGCAACCCGGATGGGAGGTTTCTTTGGATTTGCCGGAGAATGCAGTCACCCACTGGATGGTCTGGTGACTGGTTTCATTAAAGCGATGGGCAGGGAGCGAGCTCAACTTTTTACAAAAGTGGTCGATCTTGATCTCAAATCTTCGGTGAAATCCCAGGCGGAACGGTTGATTGGTGAAACCTTATCAGATCCTGGAATTGTAGAAGTGGGCATGGATGGGCAGTTACGCTTTGGTATATCACTCAAAGAGATCGAGATGGGTGGGTCAGTGTATCCACTGGAACAAGGCAGTACTTTTGTAATAACCGGCGGAACAGCGGGAATTGTAGCCCCGATCGTTATGGATCTGGCGCAAGCAACCCGGGGAACATTCCACCTGCTTGGCCGAACTCCCTTGGTCGAGGCAGGCGATCCACGAATTGCGCTGATAAATGAAAATCCTGACGCCCTCCGAAAAGAGATTGTCGAATACATGACGAAATCCGGACAGAAACCAACTCCTGTCCTGGTGGAGCAGCAGATAAACTCCCTGCAGAGATCGGTCGCGATGGTAGGTCTGCTTCAGCAGGTTCGGAACGCCGGCGGGTTTGCGGTATATCACATTTGTGATGTGACGTCGCCGGTCGATGTGAAGCGAACCATGGATGAGATCCTTCATGCTTCCCCCCGAATTGATGTCCTTATTCATGCCGCCGGAGTTGAGAAAAGTCGAAAAGCAGAGACCAAGCCGGTGGATGAATTTAGACAGGTTATCGCCGCCAAGGTGGATAGTTTCCGGTTGATATTGGAAGAATTGAAACAACGCAACCAAATTCCCGGACGGGTGATGACCTTCTCTTCTGTCGCAGGCAGATTTGGTAACAGCGGGCAAACTGACTACTCAGCAGCGAATGATGCGCTCAACAAGTACATGCTCCACCTTAAATCTGAATATCCCCAGACAAAATGGATTTCCATCGATTGGGGAGCCTGGTCTGAAGTAGGGATGGCCAGCAGGGGCAATATTCCAACCCTGATGTCAATGGCAGGAATCGAAATGATTCCACCTGCCCAGGCTGCACCGATGGTTCGTCGTGAGTTGGAATCAGGATTTTCAGGTGAAGTTCTTCTGGCTGGATCGCTAGGATATATGGAATCTGCTTGGATGGAAAGATCAGGCGTGGACATCGAGAGGTCAGACGCTGCCCTGCGGGAAGGTACTCCCATCCATACGATGCTCAGTCATCTGACCTCGTATGATAATAATGGTGAAATTCACCTTGAAGCTGACCTTGATCCAAAAGACCACCCGTTCTTGAAAGATCATGCTTTGAATGGTGTGCCAGTCTTACCTGGTGTCATGGGAATCGAAGGATTTGCCGTGGCTGCGAAGCATATTGCTTCCGTACTGGCTGTTTCGCGCGGTAAGTTCAATGTCACTTCGTTGGAAGATATCCATTTTCATGCGCCGTTCAAGTTTTATCGGAACCAACCCCGCCACATCGCCTGGAAAGCAAGCTGTGAGAGGGAATCAAGCGGACTGGTCGTATACGTCAAGTTGGAATCCACACTTGAATTCCGCAGCCGAAAACCAGAGAAAGTCCTCCACTTTTCAGGTAAAGTTCTGATTACAGAGGAGAAGGCGATTCAACACGCGGCTGGGACACCTCCCGCCTGGTTGGAAAAGGAGGTCATCTGCTCTGATGACATCTATAAACTCTATTTCCATGGACCTTCTTTCCAGGTTTTGGATTGTGCTCAACGATCAGGTGATGTCGTCCTTGGAAGGCTCAGGGCGAATCTGCTCCCAATAAGCAATGGGAACCAAACAACGATCAGTACACCAATCCTGGTGGAGCTTTGTTTTCAGACAGCAGGACTTTGGGAAGCAGGATCAACCGGGATCATGTCCTTACCCCAATCAATTGAAAGCCTAACCCTCTTCCGCCAGGATGGCCAGGTCGGAGAAATCTACGCGGAAGTACGGCCGAATGAGGTGGATGATCAATTAAGTTTTGACGCCAGGGTGGTGGATTCCGATGGAAATGTATACCTTGAACTGAAGAACTATCGAACCGCTGCGCTGCCGTATTCGGCAGAAAAATCTCTGGTGGAACCACTTCAGGTTTTGCTAAACTAACCAAATGAGAAAAGTTGGGAGGGGACTCCAGTCCCCTCCCAATCAGGATTCCTATATGCGAGATATCTTTTGGGTGGTAGAAACCATCCCAACCATTCTCCGTGATGGACAGGATGTAGATATTCGTCGGTATCTATCTCCCGATGAGACACAAACCCTTAATGGTCTGACAATCGAGAAACGCCGGCGGGATTGGCTTGCGGGAAGAATCGCGGTCAAGCACCTCTATTCGACGCTGAATGATCCAGGTGGTGAGATGGCATCTTATTCGGTGGAGAGGGAGTCGTCTGGCGCACCATTTCTAACCCGAAATGGTAGCCGAACCTCTGGAATGATCTCGATCAGTCATAGTCATGGTCTGGCAGCGGTATGCTATACCCCTGATAATATGCGCATAGGCATTGATATCGAAGAAGTTACCCACAGGGATGGAGCATTCCTCAGCGATTATTTTACAGATCAGGAAAAGGCATGGGAGCAGTCAAACGAATCCGGAAACCCGAATCTACGGTTGAACCTCATTTGGAGTGCAAAAGAAAGTATTCTGAAATGCCTTGCAAGTGGATTGGGGACGGACCCCCTCCGAGTGGAGATCAAAAGATCCCCCGTTGATCACCAATCCAACAGTTGGCAACAGTTACAGGGCAGAAGCCGTTCAGCATTGGGATTACAAGATTGGCAGGTCTCTTGGCGAACCTGGCAAGATTCAGTACTTACCCTTTGCTACCCGGCAGGAGTACAGGCCACTAGACACGAGATCAAATTTTCAGGCACCTGTTAATCAGGTTTATATCTGCGGAATTCTGCGGGAATCGATACTCCGGAATTTTCCAGTAATCGCACGCGATATAGATAAGCTGCGCCCTGCAATATTTCTCTGGCAACATCGACAACCTTCCGGTTCGGAATCATTTCCAGGCTGGATCCTTTCACCCAATCATTGAATGCGCCCATGGCAGGACCGCACCAGATCTGATAATCCATCTCCCGTCCAGCTTCGCCTTTATTCGACCATCTCGATGATAAACCGAGATACCAGCGGAACACTAATGCCATTTTATCTTTGGGATTCTGATTCGCCCGTTCAATTTGGCGTGGATCCCGCTGGTTGAAGAACAATTCACAGGCGTTCCACACTTCCTCAAATGTCATCTTGAAAACCGTTTTTTCCTGTTTTTCCCGTTCTGCGACAGGAATGCTCTCCAGCGAGTCATACCTGGAATATAGTTCATATAGCTTTTGGGCCCGCATGGCAAACATGGTGCCCCGTTTCAATACCTGGACTTTCACGCCCATCTCGAACATGTCACTGGCAGGCGCCATGGTCACATCGGTCATTTCAGCCTGTGCAAGCAGGGAGCGGGTGTGGTCAGATGATCCGCTTTCGATGCATGACTGGTTGACCGAACCGGTTGTAATATAGGCGGCACCCATCATAAATGCAGCCAGAGCAGATGCAGGAGTAGCAATCCCGCCGGCTGCGCCAATTCGAACCGGAGTGACGGTTCGGGTGCAATGCTTGGATTTCATCCCGTAGATTTAGGATGGCAGGAAACGCGGAAACCAATGGTCGGTTATCGGTATGTCCACCCGAATCCGCCTCGACGGTGATGTCGTCCGCCATCGCAATTTCCTGTGACAGGTCGGCCTGCTCCCGGGTGATTTTTCCTTCTTCTACTAATCGCTGGACAATATCTGCCGGAGCCGGCTCCAGGAATCGTTTAGCCACTTCCCTGCGGGATACTTTACCGATCACATGATGATCGGAAAGGATAGTTCCATCCGGATGACGATGTAAACCAGAAACCCGATACCACACCAGGTTGGGAGTCAGAGCAATATAAGCAGAGGCTTCAACCACCGGAATATGATACCGGATGAATAATTCGACCGCTTTTTGTTCGAGCGCAGGCTCATTGGGACTGTTAAGCAGGTTGAATGCATAGGGTTTCGATCCCAAATCTAACTGTATCTTCTGAATTGCCTGTTCGATTCGTTCAGGTAACAGACCACCCGAACCGAAAGAACCCATCAACCCGGCTCGGCCCAGGGAGATGATCATCTCTTCTGAGGAGATCGCATTTGCCATTGCCCCGGCATAGTAACAGTACTGTGTGTTATATGTCTGTTGAAAGGTTTTGTCTCCCAGAGTATGTAGAGTAAGGGGAGGAAGATAGGCTGCAATCTCTTCATTGGTTGGGGGTAAGGATGTTGCGACAATCTTATCATCGCGTCGAAGAATCCAAACCGGTTGGCTGGATGGGGTTAAGGCAATTCGATATTGGTCTTCTGAAGATAATGCAACCCGCTGAACCATCTTCTGCTCTTCAGTGTCGATAACATTAATAGGCGATAGGGTCTTTTCCTGGTTTTCCAAGTGATCTGGCATCATTGCGAGTACCTCGTATGTAGAATATATGGTAGATAACCCGCGTTGATACTAGTAGATGCGTCCTTTAGGGATGTGTGATCTCAGCTTGGATGCTAACCGAAACCGATTCTCGCAGCGATTGAGCGGTATGGCACCCACGTTCTGCATGCTGAATGAGCGATTGAATCGCCTCATCGGATGAAGGGCTGCTCACTTTGAGTTTATAGGTGACTTGCTGAAAAGCGGCTCCTGGACCAGGCAGATTATATTTTTCTGAATCATCAAACTGGGCTCGCAAATCGATACTGGCGTCCCATAATTCCACCCGATAGAGTGGTGCAAACTGCACCATCTGGGAGAGTAGTCAGAAAGCAGCCCCGATTAGAAAATATTCCAGGGGGCTGGGCGCTTTATCTTCGCCTCCCCGCTCGACGGGTTCATCACAGGCAAAGTGGAATCGTCCGATTCGCCCATCCAGATATACATTCTCGACCAGCTTCGCAGTAGCCCTGAGGGTTACCGAGTGGCTGCCAGCTTGTTTTCGTAACTCATAGCCTTCATCGAAAGCACCTTGAAGACGATTTAAATCGATCCGATTATGAGGAATTTCCTTCATGTTATTTTCCTTATGGTTTCAAGAGTTCTAACGGGTCTATCATTCTCGTTCAGAGAAATAACCAAATACCCTTATTCAAGTAGCTTTAGCATAATCCCAAAGTCTATTTATACAATCCAGCGTTTCGTCGAAATTCGCCGAGATAAACCATGGTATTTGGTTAAATTTTATGGACATCTCAGCTTTTGCCATATAGAATATTTCTACTTGAAGATTTATAAGCGGTTCAGAATATTATAGTTAGATTGTATCAATATGGTATAAACCAATAATGATCTCACAAAATACATCAGGGCAAACGAAAGCCGATAATCAATCAATTTATCGAAAAGCGATCATTCAGATTCTTGTGATCGCTTCTCTCATTGCGATCGGCATCCTGGTTGTGTTTTATTTTTTGACGAATCAAATTATCCAAACGGAAGAGCTACAAACGAAAACAGCGTTGGTTCAGCTGGTAACCATTGCGAAAACATCGATAGACCCAATTCTTGCCAGGGTTAAAGACGGCTCTATTACAGTCGAACAGGGTCAGATGGAATCCCGGGCAATGATAAGGCGCATGGTATATCAGGATTCCTACGGTGCCAATTATATTTTCATGAGCACTTATAACGGAATAATGCTTGTGCAACCGTTTTCCCCTGAGCTTGAAGGAAGTAATCAGATCAATCTAACGGACATTTATGGAAAATATATCATCCAATCGTTGATCAAAGCGGCCGAATTAAACCCATCCGGTAGTTTTGTCGATTATTACTTTCCACCGCCAAATTCTACACGGCCTGAGCAGAAAATATCGTATGTCATGGGATTGCCGGAGATCAATGCCTATATCGGTGCTGGAATCTATCCTTCCCAGTCCTATCGACAGCAGCAATCTTTGTTATTGATCCTGGGACTGATATCTGTATTGTTATTGGGTCTGCTTTCGGTTCTTACCGTCCAGTCAGTTAATCGGATAAAAGATAACAGTGACTCGATTCTGAAACAGAAGAAAGCTGAACAAAATCTATCTACCGTATTTAATTCCACACATGATGCCATCCTGATTCATGATCCAACCGGACGAATCGTTGCAGCGAATTCCTCAACCCTTCAGATGTACAACCTCACCCTCGATCAAGTTGACGGAATGACAATTAAGGATATCAGCGCTCCTGATACTGAGCAGCGATTTGTTTTGGAAGATATCTGGTGTCAAGTACTTTCGGGTAAAGATCTGATATTCGAATGGATCAGTATCCGTCCGGATGACAAGTTACGGATGACCGTTGAAGTAACATTAAGTAGGATAGTTTGGAACGATAATCCAAATATCCTGGCGGTAATTCGGGATATTACGGATCGGATCAAAATTCAGTCGGACCTTGAGAAAAATGAATGGTTATTGGAATATGCCCAATCTTTATCGCAAACTGGCCATTTTTACTACGATGTATCGACAAGACAGCAAACCTGGTCCAAGGAACTTTTCCACATCTTTGGATTAACACCACAGGTTGATCCACCATCGAATCTCTTGTTTCCGTCTTATTCGAAAAATGGGCTGGAAGAGGTTGGGCAACCAATTTTCCAGGAGACAGGTGGAGTAGAAGGGAAAATCACTACCAAAACCAAAATAACCCGAGCCGATGGAAAAGAACGAGATTTAATAGTGATTGTGGATCAGATCAAGAATCAGGAAGATGTGATTGTCGCGTATGTGGGTTCGGTGCAGGATGTGACGGCAACATAATTCGATACCAAGCCATACAAAGAAAAAATATACTCATATTGAGATTTGCCACTCGCTGGATTGACTCTGTTTCAGAATAATTGACTCCACACGCTAGCTGATATATACTGGTTTCTAGACAAGTATATATCAGTATTTTGACTATACATGAGCCTATCACCCCAACCCTATTACTCCCATATTATAGAATCTCTCGTTCAATCCATTGAACGTGGAGAATATAAACCTGGTCAACAGCTTCCAACCCAAAGGGAGTTATGTGAGCAATATCATACTAGCTTGATGACCATGCGAAAAGCGCTGGATGAATTACTCCGATCAGGCGTAATCCGATCCATCCCTGGGAAGGGCATCTATGTAAATGTAGGAAAGAAAGAATCGGAATATGGTTCCCTTCAAGGGTTCCAAAACCAATTAGCCAGATTGGGGATGGTGCCATTAACAAAAACCCTTGAAGCTAAATTGATCTCTGCATCAACGGTTATCGCACACATACTCCATATCGAACCGGGCTCCAAGGTGGTCTACCTGCGACGGCTGCGATATGCCGATGACAAACCATTCTCCTTGTATAAAGTGTATGTACCGCACTACCTTTGTCCTGGCATTTTAGAAAATGGATTGGCAGATAAACCATTATTTGAGACCTTACGATTGGAATACGATTTGCGGTTGGTGGGAAGTAGTAATACTGTCTCTGCCATCTTGCCAGATGAGGAAGCCATCCGCTTGCTGGAATTAGACGAGCCAGTGGCGCTGCTCCTTCGGGAGCAGGTGACCTACCTGGATTCAGGTGAAATCATCGAATACAGTGTAAACCAGACGAGAGGTGATATCTATTGTGTCCGATACGATGAGGGACAAATTTTTCGCTCGCATTGATAGGTTCAATAAAAATTGAAATAATATAGAGGAGGTGGTTATTAGGCCAATCGTTTTGTTTCGGGCAGAGATCAAACTAATATGCTGATGGAGAGGAAACGCAAATGAACGTAAAAAAATGGCTTTACTTTGTTACTTTTGTGGTTTTGGTAATTGGTGTCGTGAGTTGTGCTCCCGCAGCCCCTGCGGTACCGGTCGAACCTGCCGCTCCGGCTGCACCCGCTGCGCCGGCAGCTCCAGCTGCTCCTGCAGCTCCCGCTGCCCCGGCTGCTCCGGCAGAGGTCACCACGCTTAAGGTATGGGATAACTTTACCCGTCCGGCTGAGATGGCCATCATGGAGGAACTGATTGCTCGCTTTGAGGCGGATCATCCCAATGTGAAGATCGTCCGTGAGGCAAAGACCATGGATGACCTCAAAGCCACCGAAGCCCTTGCCCTGAAAAGCGATGAGAGCCCGGATGTGGCCATGATCAACCAGGGCGAATCGGATATGGGCGCCTTTGTTAAAGCCGGTCTGCTGGTTCCCATGAACGCTTATGCGGAAAAATATGGATGGTTTGACAAATTCCCCCAAAGCCTGGTCCGTTTGAATAGCTGGACCAAAGACGGCAGCAAGATGGGAGAGGGGGACTTCTATGGCATCCCCCTGCAGGCCGAATTGATCGGTGTGTATTACCGGAAGGATATCTTCCAGAAATACAATATAGCCTTACCCACCACCTTCGCTGAGTTTGAAGCAGCGATTGAGACACTTAAGACGAATAATGAAACGCCGATCATCTTCGGCAACCTGGATGGTTGGCCGGCGATCCACACCTTCAGCGAATTACAGAATGTCATGCAGGGCAGTCGCGACTGGTACGATGAGTTCATGTTCAATACAGGCAAGGTGACTTTTGAAACCCCAGAGAACTTAAATGCGGCCGTAACCCTGAAGAAGTGGGCAGATAGTGGCGTGTTCATGAAAGACTTCTCGGGTGTGGGCTATGATGATTCCTGGCAGCTCTTCTCAGCGGGACAAGGCGCCATGCTCCTCACCGGTTCCTGGTTGAGTGGTGACCTGGCAGCCAGTCCACACATCGCCAATATCGGTTTCTTCGTTCTTCCTCCGGAAGAAAAGGACGGCTACAAGTTGACCGTCGGCGGTACTGGATTCGCTTTTGGGATCAGTGCCAAGTCCAAGAATGCCGACCTGGCATCAGAATACATCAACTATCTCTATTCTGATAAGACTGCCCAGGCGATGTTAGCCGCTGGTTTCCTGCCTGTTTACCCGGCCGACGCAAGCAGCCTGCCCGATGGTCTTCTCAAGGACATTGTGAATGGTTGGGTTTCGTTGAACAAAAACAACGCGGTTGGTTATTACATGGATTGGGTTACCCCCACCATGTACGATACGATCACCGGTTCATTGCAGGAACTCATGGGTGGAAAAATTACTCCGGAAGAGTTCATTGCCAAGGTCAATGCAGATTATGTAAAGAATCTGGAAGCAAAGGGTATCAAGTAAGTCCCTTTTGTTGGACGAGCAAACTCACGATCGTGGGTTTGCTCGTCTACTTCAAACAGGAATCCTGACCAAATGACCTCTACCACTGTACCTGGAAAAATTCCACATAAGCGTTTTCAGGTTACTCCTTACCTGTATGTTCTTCCTGCGTTCGCATTCTACGCAGTTTTTATCCTGGTTCCAATTGTTAATACCTTCCGGGTCAGTTTTTTTGATTGGACCGGCTTTAGTGACGAGAAATTCATTGGACTGGCCAATTATCGGGAATTATTCCAGGATCAGGTCTTTTTAATCGGACTTGTAAACAACCTCAAATTCATTTTTTTCTTTACTCTTCTTCCCATCAGCATAGCGCTTGTCCTTACGGCTTTGCTCTCCCGGCGCGGGCTATGGGGGAGGAATGTTTTTAGGGTCAGCTTTTTCCTGAGTTATGTCATGCCGATGGTCGTTGTAGGTGTGGTCTGGAGGTGGATCTATAACCCGGTCTTTGGACCGCTGAATGCTACACTCAAAGGCATTGGACTGGAAGCGCTTGCCCGTCCGTGGTTGGGTGATTTCGCGCTGGCTCTCCCTGCGGTTGGGATCATAGCGACCTGGGTTGAATATGGGTACTGTCTAACCCTTTTTATGGCGGGGGTGCAGCGGATCGATGAGTCATTGTACGATGCAGCCAAGGTGGATGGTGCCAATGAATGGCAGCAATTACTGAATGTAACCATCCCAGGGATTCAGGCTGAGATCTCCGTGGCGCTGGTGACAACTTTTATTGCGGCTCTCCGTATTTTCGATTTGATATTTGTCACCACTCGTGGAGGACCCGGTTCTGAGACGATTGTTACCAGTCTGTGGTTATATACCAATGCCTTTCAGATCAACAGGGTTGGGTACGCGGCATCGATTGCAGTCATCCAGTCAATTCTTATCCTGATCATCTCGTATTTCCTGATAAACCGATCACGCAAGAATGAGGAAGGGGGTTGAGATGTCGACTAAACACCTGAATCCCGGTCACGATCGGTCCTCGACAAGCCCTCAATTGCTAATCCTTGTTGGAAATTCTGTAATCTACCTGGTACTTATTCTGTTCCTTCTTTCAACTGTGGTTCCATTTTTATCGATCGCAATGGCTGGTTTCAAGACATCAGCCGAATTAATTCAAGGCGCTTTCACACTACCAGCCCAGTTCCGGTTCGAGAATTACGTCAGCGCCTGGAAACAAGCCCACTTTGACTGGTATTTCCGAAACAGTCTAATCGTTGCTATTCCGGTGGTAGTGATCTCCACCATCCTCTCGACCATGGCAGGATACGCGTTCGCTTTGATGAAATTTGATCTCAGCAAAATTCTATTTGGCCTGTTCCTTCTTGGTATCATGGTTCCCCAGGAAGCCTATATCATCCCACTCTATTACCTGCTGGTGGATATGGGATTGAACGACACCTACCTGGCAATGATCCTCCCTCAGATTGCCATGAGCGTATGCTTTGGATCCTTCTGGATGAGGGGATTCTTCGCGTCCTTACCCCGCGATCTGATTGACGCTGCAAAAGTGGATGGCGCCAATTCCTGGCTGGTGTTGTGGAGGGTATTGGTTCCGAACGCCTGGGTTGCGATCTCCACTATGTGCGTCTTGTTCTTCATCTGGACCTGGAATGATTTCCTGATCGCATTGGTGAACACTTCTTCTGATAGTCTGCGGACTTTACCCCTCGGGTTGGCTTTCTTTCCAGGGAAGGTATACGTCCAATGTGCCCTTCATTTCAGCCGGGGCAACCATAGTGTCTCTGCCAACCATATCTGGTCTACCTGATCTTCCAAAGACAATTTACCCGTGGTGTGACGGCTGGAACGGTCCACGGAGTCTAATCTTATTGTGAGGAATATATGAAGCTAACATTGATCGGTGGCGCCGGAATTCGCGCACCCCTCGTAATTCAATCCGCGCTCAGGCGGGCAGAAAAGATCCATGTGGAAGAGATCTGCTTAATGGATACGGATGCGGATCAACTTGAGATCATAAGCAAGATCTGCCAGATGACAGTCAAACAAGCCGGGAGTCCGATCCGATTAACCCACACAACTGATCCGCGAAGGGCTCTGGAAGGTTCCGATTATGTGATCACCACGATCCGGGTGGGGAAAGAAAAAGGTCGTGTGCTGGATGAGCGGATCGCCTTGTCGCACCATGTCCTCGGGCAGGAGACGACCGGTCCGGGTGGGATTTGCGATGGCAATGCGGAGTATCCCTGCCATCCGCGGTTATGCCGAGTTGATGGATCAGATCTGTCCGAAAGCCTGGATGTTCAATTTCACCAATCCGGCCGGTCTGGTGACACAGGCGTTACGGGATAGCGGATTTGAACGGATTGTGGGTATTTGTGACGGCGCGAATGGGGCACAACACTCCGCGGCGCGTTATCTGAAAGTCCCTGCCGATCAGATTCGATGTGAAGTATTTGGATTGAATCATCTCTCCTGGTCACGCAGTATCCAGGTGAACAAGGAAGAAAAACTGCCCGCGCTCCTGGCTGATGAAGCTTTTCTCCTGAGCAGTGACATGAAGGTATTTGAACCTGCCCTGGTAAATGAGGTGGGCTTATGGATGAATGAGTACCTCTTTTATTATCATTACGCTGATAGAGCGGTTTCCAGTATCCTGGCGGAAGAACGTACTCGTGGTGAGGAAGTCTTATTGCTCAACAAGACCTTGATGGATATGTTAACCGAACTTGATCCGGACAGATACCCGGAAGAGGTGGCGAAAGTCTACTGGAGATATAACGAGAGGCGCGGAGCAACCTATATGAATTATGCCCGTCCTGATGCCCCGAGCATCGAAGAGGCTGATCACCAATCCTTCCAAGGGGCAGGAAGACGACACTGCCAGTGAAGGGTACGCGGGTGTGGCGTTGGGAATCGTGGAGGCATTTGAATCGGGGGAGCACGTCCACATTGCTGTAAATGTCCCAAACCAGGGAGCGATCGATTGTATGCGTCCGACGGATGTTGTTGAGATCAGTTGTGATGTGGATCGCAGCGGCATTCATCCGATCAAGATCGGCCAAGTCTCGGAACAACAGGAATTACTGATGCGGAACGTGAAACAATATGAGCGATTAGCCGCACAAGCCATCCTGACCAGATCAAAGACGTAAGGCATACCTGGCATTGATGGCTCATCCGCTGGTGTTGTCGTATTCCCTTGCCCGAACACTGGTGGATGAATATCTCGAGGCGCACAAAGAATTTGTCGGTGAGTGGAAATAAACCATGGTCGAGCGTACAAAAAAAGCACTACGACATTATCGTCGCCGGGTCTTACTTTTGTGACATGGTATTTACCGGTCTTCCAGAAATGCCGCGAACCGGGGCGGATATCTACGCCCGTAATTTTCAGATGGTTCCTGGCGGTACTTATTATATTGTCCAAATTCTGCACCGCCTTGGTTTGAACGTGGGCTGGCTCAGTGACTTTGGCGATGATTTCTTCAGTCAGTATGTGTTAGCCGAAGCCGAAAAGGCAGGTATAGATACAGGTCTTTGCCGGCGTTATGATGAGCCCCGGCGTTTCGTGGCAGCCAGCTTTTCCTTTGAACATGACAGGGGATTTGTCAGTTTTGAAGATACGCCATACAAAAAGAGCAGTTATGAGGAATTATCCTCGTTGAATTTCGACTGCTACCTATCACCCGGTATGGATGACTGGCAAAGTGTCGAAATGATCAATCGCCTGCCACGGCGCAAAGATTTCACCCTTTTCATGGACTGTCAGCATACAAAATTGACTTTGGAAACGCCCGGTTTGATCACAGTATTGCAGGGCGTGGATATCTTCGCGCCCAACGAAGGGGAAGCGCTTGCTTTCACCGGAGAGGTTGACGTCTTCCGGGCGTTGGATCGTCTGGCAGAGATCGTCCCTACTGTGGTGATCAAACGGGGAGGAAAGGGCGCTATTGCCCGCCGCGGCAGGGAGACCTGGAAGGTTCCAGCCATTCAAGTAGAAGTGAAGGATACGACTGGAGCTGGCGACAGCTTCAACGCCGGATTCCTGTACGCCCATATAAAAAACCTCCCGATGGAGGAATGCCTCCGCTACGGCAACATTACGGGTGGTCTATCGGTCATGAATGCGGGGCCCATGCAATGTGTGGATATTAATTCGGTCCATGAGATGGTGAAGAATTATCCGAATTATTGTCGTATATAATTTGAATATCCTTGTTTTACAGCATAGGGAATTGGCATGGATGGTTTCACAATTGTTTTTGGTATTAAAGCCATTGGATTGACGTTATTCCTTTTCCTCCTCTTCCATGTATTTGGATTGGTGATCAGAACTTACTTCCGTAAAGATGATCCCAATCCAACGGTCCTTGACGGATTTGTTTATTTTCTCGGCATCTTCCAAGCAGTGGTAACACCCATCCTCTTTTTCCATCTTAGCTTTTTATACTCCCTGGTTATTTTCGGTTTGATCGCCATCCTGATTGGTGTGATGTACTTATTCCGCCGTTCAAAGATGCAACCATTTCGATGGCCGGTGCTGCCGGATTTCAAACTGGACCGCTTATATTCTGTTTCGCTGGTCATTTGTGTCTGCCTTATTCTCCTTCAAGGCGTTGGCAGCAGTCTCTTAAATTTCCAAAATTCAGACGATTCATTTTATGTCGGTTTGGCCGAGAAAAGTATTGACAACCCGACCCTCTATCGCTCGGATCCTTCCACCGGCGATCCCAGGTTCCCATTAATGTCGCAGTACCGGTTTGAATCCTGGGAACTTGTGATTGCCACACTATCGAAAGTGAACGGATTACGGGCAGCGGAGCTGGCTCATACCGTCCTCCCCTTTATGCTGATCCTCCTCTCGTATATTTCGTACGCGACGCTGGCGAAACGGTTTTGTCCAAGACGTTATCTACCTCTTTTCCTGATCGTTCTTTCGCTGTTTCACCTGTTTGGTGGATACTCACAATATTCGCAAGGATCTTTTTTGCTCACTCGAATTTGGCAGGGGAAGGCGATCTTACTGCATATTCTGATCCCATATTTGATTTCCTCCATTTTGACTTCCGTCAAAAAACCATCCAAATCTTCTTTCTTTGAGCTTAGCGTAATTTCTTTCGCGGGCATCGCCTTAAATCCAATAGCGGTATATATGATCCCCATCCCACTGGTTGGGTTGATTGGGCTCGATTTCGTGCAGAATCAATTGTAGGAATAAGCGCTCCCTTTACCTTAATTGGGGCAATCCTCCCTTTAGCTCTGTATGCCGTCGCCATCCGTGTGGGAATCGGGTCCAGCCAGGTATACAATAATCCGGATGACCTGCTCTTGTTTGATCCGCAGCAAATCGTACTCCGATTTATAGGTCAGGGCGCGTTGTGGTTTATCGCGTATTTGGTCATTTTGATCGGCTTGTTTGCATCCAAAGAGAAAATAATTCGACTTCTATTCGTTTACTTTCCGTTATTGCTGGGTCTGACGATCTGGAATCCGATCTTTGCCCCATACATCGCAAAATACATCACCAGTTTCGCCACATATTGGCGAGTCTATTGGTTATTACTGATAGGACCGGGGATTTCGCTTGCCGTTGTCTGCCTGGTGCAATCAAAAAGATGGAAATTATTGGTTGCGCTGTCGAGCTTTTTAATTTTGTCACTGTTGACAATGGGCAAGGCTTTTCTTTATGCGGATCCCCTTCTGTACCATCCTCAAAGCACATATAAAATATCGCAGAATCATCTCTCCGCAATCGACTATCTGGTCCGGGAACAGTCTTATCCGACATTGATCCTTGCTCCGGAAGAATTGGCCGTCTCCATTCCACAAGTAACCACTTCCATTCGTCTCTTCTGGTCAAAATCGGATTATATTCAGGATTTCTTGTATCGAGAAAACCAGAGAAAAGAATTCAACCGCCGTCTGCACTCTGGAGATGATCTATAACCCCGACAATGATATGCCTCCAGAGACGATCCGGTCCGAAGTGGATGCTTTTAACATTGATCTGGTGGTCGTACCCAGTACAAATAGCGAATTGATCGAGAAAGTCGAAACCGCGAAAATGCAACTGTGTATGAGACTCCCGGTTATCGCTATTATTCGTTGGACGAGGTCTGAATAGAGCGCTTCCCTCTGAACCGCATGCAATGCTTTCCTTCTTGACAAGCCTGTGCCCAACGGGTAAAATTCCTGCACCCTGAAATAAGGGGCCTGTAGCGCAGTTGGGAGCGCGCTTCAATCGCACTGAAGAGGTCGAGGGTTCGAATCCCTCCAGGTCCACTGCAAGTGCGGCGAAGAAAGGTTCAAGGGCCCATAGCGCAGTTGGGAGCGCGTCTCAATGGCATTGAGAAGGTCGCGAGTTCGAATCTCGCTGGGTCCACAAAAAGCTAAAGCAGGAGTAGTAAGTTATCCGGCAGAGAGGTGAATGGAAGGGTGCAAATTCACCTGGCGCTACGGAGCGCGAAAAACCGAACTCGCCTGCCCGCTCAATTTTCCGAGCAGCTTTTCCGGTGAATGAAGTAACCGGTCACGGGTATGCCCGTTACAGCTTCCTGAGAGGTCAGCATTGTCTGGCAACCAGGGTGGTACCGCGGAATAACCTCCGTCCCTGATTGGGCGGAGGCGTTTTGTTTAAATGGAAATTTCGAAGCGCACCATCGTGAACCGAAAGAGGAGAAACCATGGACACCAGCGATAAACCGAATTTTTACAATCCATCAGAGATCGAACCGCGCTGGCAAAAGAAATGGGAAGAAGACGGCATCTATCATTCCGATATAGACCTGAGTCGTCCCAAACACTATGCGCTTACCATGCTGCCATATCCCTCCGGCGAGCTGCATATCGGTCATTGGTATTCCATGATCCCGCCGGACGCGCGTGCCAGGTTTATGCGAATGCGCGGATTCAACGTCCTATTCCCGATGGGCTTTGATGCATTCGGCTTACCTGCTGAAAATGCCGCCATCAAACGCAACATCCACCCAAAGAAATGGACTTACGCCAATATCGATCGGATGAGAATCCAATTGCGCAGCATGGGTTCCATGTTCGATTGGCGCAGGGAGGCTGTCTCTTGCGACCCGGAGTATTACCGCTGGACGCAGTGGTTTTTCCTGCAATTTTTCAAGAACAATCTGGCATATCGTAAGATGTCACCGGTCGATTGGTGTCCAAACTGCAATACGACGCTCGCGCGAGAGCAGGTCTGGGGTGAAGATCGACATTGCGAACGATGCGGCACGCCGGTGACCAAGAAAGAACCTGGAACAATGGTTTTTCCGCACCACCAAATTTGCCGATGAATTATTGGATTATTCCAAGATCGATTGGGCTGAAAAGGTAAGAACCCTGGAAACCAACTGGATCGGCCGGTCGGAGGGTGCTTCCGTTCATTTCGCCACTGAAGACAATGATGATATCGAAGTATTTACCACCCGACCAGATACCCTGTGGGGTGCAACCTTTATGGTACTTGCGCCGGAACATCCGCTGGTGCGCAAGCTAACCACACCAGAACAGAAACAGCAGGTTGATGATTATATCCAACAGACACTCAGGCAAACCGATGTACAGCGTGAGGCTGCCGACAAGGAAAAAAGTGGTGTTTTCACCGGTGGACATGCCATCAATCCCGTTAACGGAGAAAAGATCCCAGTATGGATCGCCGATTACGTGTTAATTACCTATGGCACCGGCGCCATAATGGCTGTGCCTGCCCATGACCAGCGTGACTTCGAATTCGCCCGCAGATTTGACCTGCCGATTAAGGTTGTCATCCAGCCCGAAGGAATTGCACCAATTCAAGTGGACGAGATGACCGAGTCTGTGCCTGCGATTGGGAAGATGGTCAATTCTGGTACTCTCACGGGAACACCTGCCGATGAGACGATTTCAAAGGCGATTGCTTATCTGGAAAAGCTGGGTGTGGGTAAGGGGACAACCAATTATCGATTGCGGGATTGGTTGATCTCGAGGCAGCGCTACTGGGGGGCACCGATCCCCGTGATCTATTGTGAGAAGGATGGCGCAGTTCCTGTTCCTGAAGATCAACTGCCAATCCTCCTGCCTGATGATGTGGAATGGAAACCAACCGGTGAAAGTCCCCTCAAGCTACATCCAACCTGGAAGAATGTGAACTGCCCGGTCTGCGGTGGAGATGCCACCCGTGAGACGGATACCATGGATACCTTCATGTGTTCATCCTGGTACCACCTTCGCTATCTTTCACCTATGTATGACAAGGGACCGTTTGATCCGGCTGAGTATGACTATTGGATGCCCGTGGACAGTTATACCGGCGGCATCGAGCATGCCAATATGCACCTGATCTATACCCGTTTCTTCCATAAAGCATTGCATTCGCTAGGGATCGTCCCAACCACTGAACCTATGATGCAGCTGCGAAATCAGGGTATGGTTCTCGGTGAAGACTCGGAAAAGATGAGCAAGAGTCGTGGGAATGTCGTCGCACCAGATGACCTGGTTCGCCAATACGGCGCGGACACCGTTCGGGCATACTTGATCTTTTTCACCCGTTGGGAGATGGGTGGTCCGTGGTCCAGCACTGGTATCGAAGGCACAGCTCGTTGGCTGCGCAGGGTCTGGGCGATTTTCAGTGAGAAACAGGTCGCAATGAAGGCCACTCCCGATGTGCTCAAGCAAATACGCAGGAAATTGCATCAGACCCTGAAATCGGTGACCCGGGATTTTGAAAGATTCGAATTTAATACAATCGTCTCTTCATTAATGGAATTAATGAACGAGATGTATAAAGCATATCAGAATGGTGCCGGGAATTCTCCAGTCTGGAAGGAAGCATTGGAGATCTACACGTTGATGTTGGCACCTATTTGCCCTCATATTGCTGAAGAACTATGGGCAAAACAAGGGAATAAGTATTCGGTGCATACCCAATCCTGGCCTGAAGTGGACGAAGAAGCCTCAGCCGATGAGGTCGCCACGCTCATAGTTCAGGTAAATGGGAAATTACGTGACCGAATCGTGGTTCCAGTCGGTATTTCCAGCGAAGATGCTCGTCAGGCAGCTTTGGCCAGCGAAGCCGTAAAAAAAGCGCTTGATGGGAAAATTCCCCGGCAGGTGATAGTAGTACCCGGCCGGTTGGTGAATATCGTCCTATAGTATAATTTTCGGGTAAGCTACCTTCTGTAGAAACCAGAATTAGGCAGCTTTCATTGAAAGCTGCCTAATTTATCCGATGAAAAAGTTTAATCCTTTCTCTCTCCCGATCACTCCGATAATCGCAGCCTTGATCCCGGTTGCATTTTTGGCTGCAGCGAACATCACACAGATTGATAAATCCGATATCGCCAGATCCGTTTTATACCTATTCATATTTGGGATTGTGGTCCTGCTCATCCTTCGGGTGACTTCACGATCGTGGATCTCAGCATCCCTCATAGGCGGTTTATTCATCCTATTATTTTTTTCGTATGGTCATGTCTACCAGTGGCTTGAACCGAGGAAACTATTTCTGAGTCATCACAGTATTCTTTTCCCGCTATTTCTAGTGATTGGCGGAGTAATAACCTGGGTGATCCTTCAATTCAAAGATAATGTAAGGCAAATAATTGTTCCTATCAATTTGATATTACTGGTTTTATTCTTATTCTCAGCCATCCCCGCAACAATCAAACTCATACAATATGACATGGAGTTGAGAAATAAGGGCAAAGCAGTTGTATCTGCCCAGGCAGGACTGCCGGATGTTTATTTCATCATTCTCGATGCGTATGCTCGGAATGATGTATTGCAGAGCAAATTTGGTTTTGATAATTCAAACTTCACCGGACACTTGAAAGACTTGGGCTTTACCGTCATTCCCTGTTCCCAGAGTAACTATCAAATCACGATGATCTCCATCTTATCCACTCTGTCGATGGATTACATATCAGACACACCTGCGGACACAACAACGCAGGGTTGGAGTTCTGATATCACGATCGAACGGGAAAAGATCATCCATAATCCAGTTCGCGCGAAACTTGAAGAGCTGGGGTATACCACGGTATCTTTTGAATCTGCTTATCCCTGGTCCGAAACACCAGATGTAGATTTTTACTATAAGGTGGATCTGAACCAAAAATATACAGTCTTAAATAAGTTCGAAACAATACTAATCAACTCTTCAATGGGGATCTTATATACCGAATATAGCAAGCGATTTGCACCATCAGGTCAAACAGAGCCAGTGAATCTGGATACGTTTGATGAATCTGCCGAATACTACTATTTGGTTCATCGAAATACGCTGGATAAGTTGGATTCTGTGGCTCAATTAAAAAGCCCCAAATATGTCTATGCCCACCTAGGAGCACCACATGAGCCTTACGTGCTTGCCCAGGATGGTTCATTCGCTTTGGACACAAAACATCCTGGTGACCCGTATATTAATCAACTGATCTATGTAAATAAGCGGATCACCAAGATCGTTGAGACCATCTTGCGGGAATCAGATATCCCGCCGATCATCATCCTTGAATCGGATCATGGTTACGATCCAAAAGACAAGAACACCCGTTTGAAAAACCTGATGGCTTTTTATGCGCCGGAAGAAATCCGCAGACAACTATATCCAACTTTGACACCCATCAATAGTTTTCGAATCGTTCTCAATTATTTGGACAGCGGAAGCCGACCATTATTGCGTGATTATAGTTTTTTCTCACCTGAAATTGGAAAAACCGATTTTGAATTGATCCCCAATAAGTGTCAATAAGGTATTTATTCTAAGGAGAGTGCCATGCGGTTTTCGGACATCAACTGGATGGATGTAGAGAGATATTTACAGCAGGATGACCGTATCATCATCGTTCTCGGAGCGACAGAACAACACGGCTATCTGAGTCTACTAACGGATACACGAATTCCGATGGCGCTTGCGGATGCAGCATCCCAACAGACAGGCGTCTTGATTGGACCTGAGTTAAATTTCGGGGTCTGTCCATATTTTCTGTCCTATCCGGGGACGATCAGCCTGCGAAGCGAATCGCTTTTGATGATTGCGGAAGATATCATTACTTCGCTGTATCAACATGGTTTCAGGCGAATCCTCATCTTGAATGGACATGGTGGAAATGAAATAGCCAGGGAGAAAATGGTTGAGATCTCAAACAGACATGAAGACTTACGCATTATTTGGTATGCCTGGTGGATGTCCAACAGTGTCTCCGCATTGGCAGCCAAATACAGCCTTTCCCCCGACCACGCAAGTTGGATGGAAGCATTTTCTTTTACTCGTGTTTCTGAGATGCCAACCCATGAAAAACCACCTGTTTCATATATTGGGCTCCTGAATGCTACCCAATCCAGGAAGAATCCATGGAGATGGCATGATGGGAAGCACCTATACCGCCAGCGACAATATCATGCAGGAACTTTTTCAAATCTGTTTGGATGACATCTTATATTTTTTGACCTTTCCGGAATTACCCGTTTGATCAGATCAATATTCGTGTGCCGAAATTATTCTTTGCTGAGAACACCGAAAAGCGATCGCTTTTCGGTGTTTTTAATGAAAGGACACAAATATCGATGTATTATCAGACTTAATGGAATATTTCTTGCATAAATTATCGGAATAACCATTTCCGCCTTGAAGGAGGAAGCGAATATGGATCCTATTAAATTACACGTTAAATCCACCCGATTCATACTTCTCGTCAGTATGATGATCCTTGTAGCAGGAATGATCTTGCCTCAGTCCATTGTTGTCGCGTCAACCGCCTCGATGCCCCCCCAAACGGGTGAAGAAATCGGCACGAGTGGAACAGATGTGCTCACCAGTCAGTATCAACGGTTGAAAAAACTGTACAACCGGAAAGAGAAGGAAGTAAGACCTCTGGAAGGAGGATTACAAAAACTGCTGAATGATTATAAGACCCTCTATAACAGGGGTAACAAACACTGGGGCGAGATGAGAGTCTTTTTCTATGATTATTTTAGCGCTTATTATGCTGCCAAAGAGCACCGGTTGGAGGGAAAGCTGCTTTTAGAGAACCATAATGGTTTTAGCAGCTCAGGTAAAGTTATCAACCGTCCTATGGCGAAATATACGATCACTCGATTACAAGGGACTGTCCTGCTTCTTTCGGCTCGAATTGATGAGTGCCACCGTATCCTACGGGAAGGCAAACGGTTTATGAAACAGAATAGCGCTAAGGACAAATAACCGGCCGCGGAGAGAGCATTCAAACTGAGGAATAGTCAATCGTGCCTGAACAAGCACACTAAGCAATTGGTCCATATTCACAGGCGATCCAGGTTGAAAATATTCTCAATACTTCCAACCAACTGGGTCTGTTTCCAGGTAGAGGACAACTTGTGGATGGTGGCAGTGAAGCAGAAACAAGACAGGCTATTGAGAATCTGACAGAAATCCTGCACAACGCGGGTAAAGGTTTGAAAGTGCATCAAAGACGAAGGTATTTCTTCGTGAAATCAATGATTTCCCGTTGAGAAAAAAATTTCTACAACCCAAAAGAGCCGGCTGGAAGCTGGCTCTTAGTATATTTGTTGGGGTATGGGAACGTAATGGTAAAATTCAAGATAGAAGTAAAAAAAATAATCTGGATTCATTGCAGGTCAAATGAAAACTGTTAGCATCATCGTTCCGTGCTATAACGAAGAAAAGACAATCGCTCAACTCCTGGAAGGAATACAGCTCCAACAATATCCGATCGAGGAATTGGAAGTTGTTATCGCGGATGGTTTTTCAGAAGACGGCACAAGAGGTGTGATTTCGAGATACAAACAAGAACATCAAGACCTATCCATTACTGTCGTTGATAATGAATTGAGAACCATACCTTCCGGGCTTAACGCGGCAATCAAATCTGCTTCGGGGGAATTCATCATCCGTTTGGATGCTCATTCGATCCCTAATCGAGATTATGTGGCAAGGTGCGTAAAAGCCTTACAAGACAATCTCGGACAAAATGTCGGTGGGGTATGGAAGGTGCAGCCAGGTGATTCCAGCTGGATTGCGAAGTCAATTGCCGCCGCAGGTTCCCACCCGTTGGGTGTTGGAGATGCGGGTTATCGATATGCCACCGAATCTGCTTATGTAGATACAATTCCGTTTGGTGCGTACCGCCGTGAATTGATCGAAAAAATCGGGTACTATAACGAAACTTTATTGACGAATGAAGATTATGAATTGAATGTCCGCATCAGGCAAGCTGGCGGTAAAATTCTGTTAGATCCTGCCATTCAAAGCACCTATTTTGCGCGATCAAGTCTATCTGCTTTGGCGCAACAGTACTGGCGGTATGGATTTTGGAAAGCGCAGATGTTACGGAAATATCCCGAGACGATCCGGTTACGACAGGCGCTTCCTCCATTATTTGTCTTAGGTATCTTACTCCTATTACTCATCGCACCGTTTTCTTTCCTGGTGGGATACTTGTTGCTTGGCATTCTGGCACTTTACTTTGGTATACTATTCCTTACCTCCATCGGAATTGCCTTACAAAAAAAGAATGGCGCATTTATAATGGGTATACCTCTGGCTGTCACGGTAATGCATTTCTGCTGGGGTGGTGGATTCCTTTATAATCTTGTAAATCCAAAACGAATCCACTGATACCGACAACAGAGACTGGATGAAATCAAAAACAGCACGCACAACCCTCTGGGGTCTTCGACCTAACGAACGTGTAACTCTATTAATTCTCGGCGATCTCCTGGCCGGGATATTCGCATTATTCGCAGCACTCTATTTCTGGTCGACCGGTGATGAGTGGCTTCAGTTTTCCTGGAAGTTCTTAAGGACCCGACCTGATTTTTGGTTTTTTCTCCTTCCTCTTTTTTGGTCAGTATTATTGGTCGAAATATATGATGTGCACCGAGCCTCCAGGTGGAAAGACACCCTGCGGGGAGTATTTCTTGCCGCGATCATCTGCCTGGCGCTTTACCTGATCATCTACTTTACGTCGACACCAAAATCATTACCCCGGAGAGGAATTGCAGCCTTTATTTCGGCGGCGATCGTCCTTACATTAGTGTGGCGATCGTTTTATATCCGGGTCTTTACCGCCCAACCATTCATTCGCAGGGTATTGATAGTTGGCGCGGGAATATCTGGTTTAACCCTGGTAAATATGATCAAGAAACTGAATCCGCCACCCTTTGAGATTGTCGGATGGGTGGATGATGATCGGGAAAAAATCGATTCGGAAATCCTGGGTTATCGAGTACTGGGGGGGCATGAATGCATTCTCCCACTCATCGACGATCTGAGCATCTCTGATATTATTATTGCCATCTCTGGTGAGATGAATGGATCCATGTTCCAATCCATCCTTGATGCGCAGGAACATGGCGTCGTTGTCACGACCATGCCGGTGATTTACGAAGAACTTTTTAATCGAGTGCCTATTTTTCACCTGGAATCAGACTGGGTTCTCCGAGCGTTTGGGGAGCAGGCGAGGATAAATGGATTCTATGAATTAGCGAAACGATTTCTGGATCTACTGGGTGGAATTATTGGAGTGGGCATTTTGATCATTATCTTCCCATTCGTCTCGCTTGGCATACTAATCGATAATGGTCGACCCATCTTCTATCGCCAGCAGCGTCTGGGTAAAGGTGGCCAGCCATATAATATTATTAAATTCCGAACGATGGTGGTTGAGTCTGAAAAAGACGGCAAGCCGAGGTTCGCACAGGAACATGATTCCCGGGTAACCCGAATTGGCCGATTTCTACGGAAAAGTCACCTAGATGAGATACCGCAGTTTATCAATGTTCTTTTGGGACAGATGAGCCTGGTGGGGCCACGACCTGAACGACCGGGAATGGTCCAGGAACTCCAGAAAAGCATACCATTTTACAGGGCGAGACTACTTGTCAAACCCGGCATTAGCGGTTGGGCGCAGGTCAATTTTGGGTATGCTGGAACAGTGGAAGATACTGCCACAAAACTGGAATATGATTTGTATTACATCCGTCGCCGGAATGTCTTATTGGATATTGTCATCCTGTTGCGTACCATGGGTTCAGCAGTAGGTCTTCGAGGTCTATAAATGAAAACCCTAGTCACTGGAGGCGCCGGGTTCATCGGATCACACCTGGTTGAAGCATTGGTCAATCAAGGTGATTCTGTTCGAATCCTGGATAATTTATCCACAGGAATCATTGATAATCTGAGGAGTGTCCAGGGATCATATGAATTGATTCAAGGAGACATTAGAAACATCTCAGATGTGCAACGGGCACTCGTGGGCAGTGTGGATGTCATTTACCATTTTGCAGCCCATATCTCTGTGGCTGATTCGATGGTAAATCCGGCAGCCTGCCTGGATATCAATATTGCAGGCACGAATATGGTGTTGCAGGAGGCCGCCAGAGCAGGCGTCAGAAAAGTAATTCTCTCTTCTAGTGCCGCAGTTTATGGTGATCAAACGATATTACCGATACCAGAAACCGCGCAACTATACCCACTATCTCCCTATGGAGTATCAAAACAGGCGAATGAAATTCTCGGCGGTCTATACACCCGGTCATTTCACCTTCCGGTAGTAAGTTTGCGTTATTTTAACGTCTATGGTCCCCGCCAACATCCAGATTCGCCTTACGCAGCAGCCATTCCGATCTTCATCCGTAAACTCCTTTCCCGAGAAGCCTTAACCATCCACGGGGATGGAAAACAAACCCGAGATTTTATTTTTGTGAAGGATATCGCCCGGGCAAATATTGCAGCGGCAACCTCTTCGGCAGCCGATGGTCAATGTATCAATATTTGCAGCGGTGACCCTTCTTCTATCAATGATCTTGTTCGGACGCTCATGCGGTTCATCCCAACCACAGTGGAACCGACTTATGTAGCTGCCCGAACAGGAGATATTCATCAATCATATGGTGATCCGAGTTTGGCAAAGAAATTGCTTTCCTTTATAACAAAGGAAGACTTGTCATCCGGACTTTGGAAGACAATAGAATGGATGCGAAGTTGAAGACGAAACCAAATATTCGCAACCGATTTGTACTTCTGGGCGATCTGATCTTGATTATTGCAGTCGTCATGGGCTGTTATGCCATGCGCCTGGAATTAACCCGCATCTTTCCATTCTATATGCCATCGGTGTTATGGATGGTGGGATTATCACTGGTAATCAAGCCGCTGATCTATTTTGAATTTGGCCTGTATCGGCGTATTTGGATCTATGCTAGCGTACAAGAATTAAAGTTGATCGTGGCAGCGGTTACCTCTGCATCCATCATTGTCTCTGTTACGATGATCAGTCTGTTCAGTTTAGGCTTATTTCGAGGTTTTCCACGATCAGTATTAGCCATTGACTGGTTGGCATCCATTCTTGCTGTGGGCGGCTTGCGCTTTATTTTCCGTTTGTTGGCTGAAAATAAAGGCGGCTCCAATCTATCACAATTGGTTTCGTCAGCGAAACGGGTTCTGATCGTTGGAGCGGGTGATGCGGGGGCATTGGTGGTTCGTGAGATGCAGAAAAATCCGCAAATTAACTTAATCCCGATCGGTTATTTAGATGATGCCAAGGAAAAACAAAACAACCAGATCTATGGTGTGCCTGTCGTTGGTTCCCTGAATGATCTGGCTAAGACCCTGGATAATCGGCAGGTCGATGAAGTCATAATTGCCATTCCATCAGCGCCTGGACGGGTTGTCCGTTTGGTTGCAGACGTATGCCGTTTAAAAGGTGTCCCGTTCCGGACGATGCCAGGAATCTACGAACTGATTGGCGGTCGGGTCAGCGTAAACCGGCTTCGCGACGTCGATATTACCGACCTCCTCCGCCGGGATCTGACCCGGATCAATGATGAGTTGGTGGGTGCATCCATAGGTGGAAAGAACGTCCTTGTAACAGGGGCTGGCGGCTCTATCGGAAGCGAATTATGTCGTCAAATTGCCCGCTGGGGTCCAGCATCATTGATCTTACTGGGACATGGCGAGAATTCCATCTTTGAAGCGTTGATCGAATTGCGGGAGGATTATCCATCTCTCCCGATCCGTCCGGTAATTGCCGATATTAGAGATTACCCGAGAATGATGGATATATTCGTCAACCAACGTCCGGAAATTGTCTTCCATGCGGCAGCGCACAAACATGTGCCTTTGATGGAAGTCAATGTAAATGAAGCTGTCACGAATAATATCCTTGGCACCCAAAATGTGGTGAATGTGTGTAATGCGACGGATGTCAAACGATTGGTGATGATTTCAACCGATAAAGCTATCCGCCCGGTCAATGTAATGGGTGCGACTAAACGCATGGCAGAAATGATCGTCCTGGATACTGCCCGGAAAACCGGAAAAGCCTACAGTGTGGTCCGATTTGGCAATGTTCTGGGTAGTCGGGGAAGTGTGGTGCCGTTATTTAAAAGGCAGATCGCCCGGGGAGGTCCTGTTACGGTTACCCACCCGGAGATGAAACGGTATTTTATGACGATACCCGAAGCCGTCCACCTGGTTCTGCAAGCCTCAGCTATGGGGGACAGCGCAGAGACCTTCGTCTTGAATATGGGGCAACAGGTCCGGATACTGGATCTGGCGGAAGATTTGATCCGGCTTTCGGGATTACAACCGGGTAAAGATATCGAAATTGTATTTACTGGGATCAGGCCAGGTGAGAAATTGGCGGAAGATCTCTGGGATGAGGGGCATACCTTTGTAAGGACCAAGCATCCGGATATTTACCGTCTGGAGGCCCAGGATAATCTCACTGGTGAACCGCTTCAACAGAGCGTGGAGGAGATGGTTCGGCTGTCCCAGGAAGGAGATACGACCTCGGTGGTCTCTCTGATGGATGAGTTAATTCCAGGATCATCGGTTCGCAGCACTCCTCCTCCAGAAATTACTGCAGTCGATTGATCATGCTTCTAAGCAGAGCCGAATGGGATGAATATTTAAAAGCTTTTCCAGATGCCCATCTCTTGCAAATGGGAGCATGGGGGGATTTAAAAGGGGAGTTCGGTTGGCTTGCATTGCGCATAGGCAATAAATTTGCAGGCGCCCAAATCTTATTCCGCAAATTACCCTTCGGCTTGACCATCGCCTATCTCCCAAAAGGACCCGTGGGTGAACCTGATCCTGCATTTTGGCAAGAGGTTGATCGGGTCTGCCGCTCAAATAACGCAGTATTTCTCAAAGTTGAATTGGATCAATGGAACGATGAATCGACCAGTTCATCATCTTTGCCAATAAATGGATCTATTCCTTCGGTGCCAATTCAGCCAATTCAAACCATAGTGGTGGACCTCAGCGGCGGCGAAGAATCCGTCCTTGCCCGGATGAAACAAAAGACTCGTTACAACATCAATCTGGCTGAGAAAAAAGAAATAGAAATAGTTCCCTGGCGCGATTTCCACCAATTTGGTCAGATGATTCAAACAACCTCTGAGCGTGATCGATTTGGAGTACACCACAGCCGCTACTACCAATTGGCATATGAACATTTTTCTGCTGCAAACGAGTGTGAGTTATTTTGCGCCCAGTACCAGGGTAAACCTCTCGCGGCAGTAATGGTCTTTCGTCATGGAAAGCGAGCCTGGTATTTGTATGGAGCGTCCTCCAACGAGGAACGGAACCGAATGCCGGCCTACCTGGTTCAGTGGCGGGCAATTCAATGGGCGCTGGAACATGGATGTACCGAATATGACCTATGGGGAATCCCCGATAGTTCTGAAAAGGTTCTGGAGGAGCAATTTATTCGAAGGTCTGATGGACTCTGGGGGGTCTACCGGTTTAAACGTGGATTCGGAGGGGAGATCAGGCGAGCAGTGGGAGCCAGAGACCGTATCTTTTCAAAATCATTCTATTCTCTCTATCGATTTTTTATGAACTTTCGAAATCGAAATGGAGCAATGGAATGACGTTCCTAATGAAAGAACTATCCTCACCAACGAATGTGGATTGGAATGGGATTATTTCAAACCTCCCGGATGCCCATATATTGCAGAGTGGACAGTGGGCTGATCTTAAACGCGACAACCAATGGATACCGCGCTATCTCGTCTGGGAAGATCAAAAAGGGAAAATTATCGCAGCCGTTTGTATCCACCAGAAAAAAGTTCCAATCATTAATCGTTTTTCAAGAGCTACACTATTATATGCACCTCGTGGACCAATCATGGATTGGTCAAATTTGGATACAGTAGACCAGGTCATCGACGATCTAGAGCAGTTTGCCAGGGCGCAAGGCGCCTTCTTCTTGAAAATTGATCCAGACCTGCCCATCGGACCAGTTGAGGATGCGAAACCCCTACCGAGTGGTGTAATCGCGACGAACAATCTATCATCCAGAAAATGGCTGTTTTCTCAGGATCAACTTCAATTCCGCAATACGATCCTTATCGATCTTACTGAGTCGACAGACTATTTGTTACAAAGGATGAAACAAAAAACCCGTTACAATATTCGCCTTGCTGAGCGGAAGGGTGTCTACATTCGGGTTGGCAAAGAAATCGATCTACCAGGTTTATTCCAGATGTATGCCCACACCTCAAGTCGGGATGGATTCGTTATACGAACCCGGGAATACTATCTGAAAGTATGGGGTCAATTAATGCGAGAGGGAATGGCAACCCCATTACTCGCAGAAGCAGAAGGCGAACCTGTTGCCGCCATCATCTTGTTTCATTTTGCCAAACGCGCGTACTACTTTTATGGCATGTCAATGGATAGACACCGTGAATGGATGCCTAATCATCTCCTGCAATGGTATGCAATCCAGCATGCGAAAACCATCGGGTGCGAAGTGTACGATTTTTGGGGCGCTCCTGATCAGCTGGACGAATCGGATCCGATGTATGGGGTTTATCGGTTCAAAGAAGGTTTCAGTGGCAAAATGGTGTACGGACTTGGTGCCTGGGATTTTCCAGCCCGACCGGCGTGGTATCGATTCTACACAAGGTTTCTCCCACCTGTCCTCGGTCTCATGCGTATCTTTGCCAGAAGAAGAGTTAAAAAAGAGGCATCCTTATGAATATTCCTCGGATTCGAATTGCCCATCTTCCCACTCCGGTCGAATCTTTAACAGGTTTATCTAGCTACCTTCGGGGTCCATCCATATTAATAAAGCGGGATGACTTGACCGGGATCGGTCTTGGTGGAAATAAAATACGCAAACTCGAGCTGCTTCTCGCAGAAGCTCAAGGAAACGGTGCGAAGACTCTAATTACAACCGGTGCGGTTCAATCCAACCATTGCAGGCAGACTGCGGCCGTAGCGGCAAAATATGGGCTCGCTTGTATCCTCGTTCTGGCAGGTGATGAACCGACTCATCCATCGGGAAATTACGCGCTGGATAAACTCTTTGGAGCGGAAATAGTCTGGACGGATCGGGATACCCGGGATACAAAGCTCAATCAGGTCTTTGATCAAGCATGGGCGGATGGAAAGCGCCCATTTCTGATACCATATGGCGGATCCAGTCCGGTTGGGGCTGCCGCATATGCGATTGCGATGCAGGAATTGGCGGAACAGGACATCAAACCAGATTGGATTGTTTTCGCCAGTTCATCCGGTGGAACGCAGGCGGGGATGGTGGTCGGGGCTGAATTGACCGGTTTTTCCGGGAAGATTCTGGGCATTAGTGTGGACGAACCAGCAATTCAGTTAAAAAACAAAGTTGCCGAGCTGGCGAATCAGTTATGCGAACGGCAAAACCTTGCATATACATTCAGACCGGATCAAATACTGGTAAATGATGATTTCATCAGCCCGGGATATGGTGTATTTACAAAATTGGAAATAGATGCCATTCATCTATTCGCACAAAAAGCCGCGATAATATTGGATCCCGTGTATACCGGACGGGCGGCCGGCGGAATGATCGAACTCATCCGAACCGGGTTCATTAAAAAGAATGAAACAGTATTATTCTGGCATACTGGCGGATTACCGGCTCTTTTTGCAGATCCGTATATCAGTCAACTATTTTAAATCGGATTGACCCGCGGTTATTGTATTGCCGGTGACCAGGATGGTTGGAAATCCAATTTACCGACGGTCGTTAATCGTTTAACCACTTCTCCGGTTACTGACATGAGATAAATATCATGGTTACTTCCCTCAGGCCAGCTTTCAAACACCAACCAGTTGCCGTCCGGTGATATATCCTGATCCCCGGCAGGTGAGGGGATGGGGTGATTATTCGCTGGAAGACGATATTCCGCTGCAGTGCCGGTAATATCGAAGGGTATGCCGACTATTCGGGGCTCGAACTGATCTTGGGAGCTCTGCGTAAAATACACGGTCTTTCCATCAGGCGCAATGATCGGGTTGCTATCTGCCAAGATGACTACTTCGGGTTAATTGATGATTGGTATTTTCCGTGAATTGGACCACCCACACTTGGTCTGAATTATGATTGCGTATATAAACCAGGGATTGGTCATTCCACGACCAGTATGGTTCCTGGGAACCTTCCTGATCGTTTATGGCAGATACAATGGTTTTTTCGACCAGATTATAGATATAGACCTGTGCAAACCCCTGAATTTCCTTCGTGAACGCTATTCTTGTCCCGTCATTTGACCAAGCCGGGTCATAATTTCCTCCAAAACCAGTATCAAGTGGTTCCATATTCGTTCCATCCGAATCCATGATGGACAGATTTGATTTTGGATAACGAAAATCTCGTTTCGAGCAGGGTGAGACGAAAACGATCTTTTTTCCATCCGGTGACCAATCCGGTTGACAGGCTCCATCTGTTAGACTGGTTAGCTGAATCTGGTTGTCGCCGGATGTATCCATGACCCAGACCTGAGGAATACCCGTCCGATTGGAGGCAAATACTATCTTCCCCGCCGGTGGTATGCTGGGAACCGGAGAGAGATTCATCAGCGTTTGTGTGGGTGTTGGTTCCAGTTCAACGATAGTTTCCTGGGTAGGTAGAATCGTACTGACAGCTTCTGGAGCATTAGTGCTGGTAGGAATTATTCTGGTCGGAGTGATTATGACACTCAATCCCAGGTCTACTGTAGGAGTAAATTTTTGCGCAATCGGAATTTCGGTTAATTTGGCTGGACCAGCTGATCCATTTAGCGGTATCCAGAATTTGTTATAGAGAAATATGGTTCCAAAAACCACAATCGCAAGTGTCAACATGGATATCAAAATTGTTGGGACAATGGAACGTCTTCTGATCTTGAGGGCTGGCCGGCTGGGAGAAGGTTTCCCTTCGGTATCTGTCCCAACCGCCTGCTCAAGCAATCTGTGATCGGGGTTAATTGGAGGAGGTGTAATGGCTATCGGGCGGCTGGTAGCTTTCTCACCGATTACTTCAAGTAACGCTTGCTTCATCTGATCGGCAGACTGGAACCTGGCTTCCGGTTTCAACTCCAACGCTTTTTCGATTACCGTTGCCAACCTTCGGTTCGTTTTTGGCACATAAGAACGGACAGAGGTCAATCGGTTGAATTCTGTTAACCGAACAAGACTATCCTCTGGGGGCATCCCACAAATGGCTGCATATAATGTGGCGCCCAACGAATAAATATCAGACCTGGGATCGGTACGGGAACCACCATATTGTTCTGGAGGGGAATATCCGGGGGTCATAGCTCGGGCGCCGCTTGTTGTCTCTTGATTACTGATATGCAATTTCGCAAGACCAAAATCAACCAGCAGGATATGCCCTTCACTGGTGATACGAATGTTCCCGGGCTTGATATCGCGATGGACTACCGGTGGCGTGCGGGTATGCAGATAAGTCAGCGCATCACAGATGGCCGCTCCAATGTGAACAACTTCATTTTCAGGGACGGTCCCATCCCGGTCCATGCGGTCGCGGAGATCTTCCCCGGTGATAAATTCCATGACCAGATATTGACCCTGGTTTGGAATTTCAAAATGATCCATCACTTTTGGAAGATTGGGGTGTCGAAGTGATGCGAGTATGGCCGCTTCCCGCTTGAATTGCCTCGTATATTCTTCTGAAAGATAGAGGTTTTCTTTGACCGCAACCTCGATCATGATATTCAGGTCCATCGCCTGGTATACGTTACCCATACCGCCCTGTCCAAGGGTGGAAAGGATTCGGTAGCGATTATTAAGGACAAATCCTGATTCGAGTGCCATTGGATATGATTATAACAAGAGATAGGCTGGAAGACCTTCGATTTAAGGGTATATTTGGACAGTCGGGAATGGAGGAACACCTCGGTATGCTATAATCCTCAAAGATGAACCTGGAAATCCACTTCACTGTATCCATTGCATTCTATATTTGCCTTCTCTTGATTGTGATCTTCATCATCGTCGGGATACGGCGTGTCATGGGTTCACGCAATTTGCCGTACTTCCGTAAACGAAGGGATATGTCCATCGGTGGCTGGCGATTATTGTTCTTTGCGCTTATTCTGATCGGGATAGCTATCTTCCTAAACGGTTATGCGGAACCGGCCATCTATACCTTTTTTGAACCGAGCCCAACCCTGACACGAACGCCGACGATAACCCTCACGCCTTCCATTACCACCACGCCCACCATAACCCTCACCCCCACCATAACTTTGACACCACTCGTATCCAACACTCCAACTTCAACCTCAACCCCATCCATACCGATCGCGGTCGAAACGCAATTCCGTGGAGTGGTGACCCCTAATCCGGCAGCGGTATTTAGCCCAATTCAATTCGCCCGCAATATTGATTACAATTTCCAACCGATTGAATCCGATACGACCTTTAAGAATCCCGTCCAACACATTTATGGATTATTCAGTTTTGATGGGATGTTGGATGGATCACAATGGTCCGCTCTCTGGTATCGTGATGGGGAATTGGTATTTTATGAGTCATATCCTTGGAATGGCGGAACAGGCGGCTACGGATATACCGATTGGGCTCCCGATCCCTCGCAATGGATTGCAGGTGATTACGAAGTGCAGATCTTTAATGGCTCATTCTGGAAAATTTCCGGGCGATTTAAAGTTACCGGTAATTCACCCACAGTCAGACCCAGCGCTACCCCATCCTTTACACCTACCCTTTCACCAACCGCCACCGCGACCCGAACACCGACCATCACCCGAACCCCAACCCTGACAAGGACACTCCGGCCAACGACTACCGTTGTACCCAGCAAGACCGCGACTCAGACCCGGACCCCCACTCGAACCCGCACGCCAACGTTGGTTCCAAGTTTGACTGCGACCAGAACCCCCAGTGTTACCCGGTCTCCTACCTCGCCTTTGCCATAAGCTATTGAGCTACAATAAAAATTCAGGGTCTAACTCGAGATAAAGCTCTTTTTCGAGGAGATGGCGATCGCGAGTTTGGCAGCCAACCTTGCGTTTTGCTTCAATAATCCCAGGTTCGAGATGAGGCTTGCCCCGCCAGATAAGATGTTTACCTGTTCCAGTAAATAGGGTGTGACCGCAGGACCGCTGATCTCAGCGCTTTTTGCTTTTTCCAAAGCTTTATTTACAAACGACTCCATTGTATTTGGAGGAATATCCAAATCAATTGGTGGCGGTTGGGAGATCAATAGCGCAGATTGTAACCCTATGGATTTATGGACATGAAAGAGGAGGGCTAATTCTTCAACGTTATCCACTCGAGTATCCAATATTAATCCGCTGGATCGGGTGTAAAACGCCGGGAATTCATCTGTTTGGTAGCCGATCACCAAAACGCCATTGGTTTCCAGATATTCCAACGTGGCGGGAAGATCCAGAATCGCTTTCGCTCCGCTGCATATGACTGCGATCGGAGTCCTGCCCAATTCAGGCAAATCGGCAGAAATATCCCACATGCTTCCGCGATGAACCCCTCCAATTCCGCCTGTGGCAAAGACGTCAATACCTGCCCGATGCGCTGCGATGATCGTTCCGGCGACGGTTGTCCCACCGGTCAACCCGCGGGCAATTGCGATTGGATAATCTCTGCGGCTGATCTTTCGCGGGCGGACGGCAGTTGCAAGCTTTTCCAGTTCCTCCGGGGATAAACCGATATGGACTTTACCCTCCAGCATCGCGATCGTGGCAGGTGTAGCCCCCTCTTCAATTGCGATGCGTTCAAGGTCACGGGCCAGATTCAGATTCTCCGGGTGGGGCAGACCGTGGGTGATGACGGCTGACTCAAGGGATACAACCGGCAACCCAAGTTCGAGAGCTCTTGCCACGTCTGGGTGAACTACATAATGGGAAGGCAACGGATCCATGTTTCTCCTGCTAGATGACAAGGTTCTCGTAAATGGTTTCCATACTCAGGTTCGGGTTGATCGGACCATATTCCCGCAGGGTCAGGGAAGCAGCAGAAACACCCAGACGAATACCATCATCAATGGAAATACCATTCAGATATGCGTAGATCACCACGCTTGTAAGTGAATCACCCGCACCTGTTGGGTCCACGACATTGGTCAGGATCGACGGGATATGGCCATTCGTTTCCGCAGAGGCATAGCAAACACCCTTTTCGCCCATCGTAATCAATGCTGTTTTGACACCCAATTCAACCAGTCGTCGAGCAGCCACCATCGTCTTCGGTAGATCCAGCACTTCATCTGACCAGCCGACCAGGGCAGCAGCTTCCTGTGCGTTGGGAGTGATCATTTCAAGCTGCGATAGATACGGGATCAACCGGGAAGCCAACGAAATGGAAGCAGGATCTGCGCACACCGGCACTTTAAATTTATGAGCCAACTTCATGACCGTCCGAATTGCTGGCGGGGATAGATTCGCATCCAGGAAGAGAATGCCTGCTTTCTGGAAGGCATTGGATTGTAGTTCGATGAAAGCCGGAATTAACTGATCCACATTCCTACGATCTGCCATAGCCAGGGAGCGTTCACCTTCCTTTGACAGGATCGCTAGATACACTCCGGTGTTACAGGCATCGCAGCGTAGACAACCTGCCACATCGACCCCTTCTTTCTGCAAGTGTTCCAAGATGTCCATACCAAGCGCATCTTCACCCACAGCCGTGATCAGACTGACAGGCTGACCGAGATGAGCGAGATTCTCCGCGACATTGCGGGCAACCCCGCCATAGAACACCCGAATCCTGGCGGGTGTGGTCGTGGTCGAGTCAAGCGAAGTATCCGGTACACCGATCACATCGATCCCTGAAGCGCCAATGATGAGTGCCAGGTTTCTATCTGGTTGGGGATTATCCATTTTATTCTCCGGTAACTTGATTGTAGCGAGTAATACTGAAAATAAAAGGCAGTCTGACATTCTATCTGTAGTTCCATTTGGATAATATTTAGATCAGTTCAGGGTAAAATGATCAGATGGAGGAGAACTGGTATGAGAGTTGAGTTCCATTGCCATACACGCTGGTCAAAAGATAGCCTGCTGGAACCTGAAAAGCTGGTTTCGGTTTGTAAGTCAAAAGGACTGGGGAAGGTCATCGTCACCGATCATAATTCCATCGCCGGCGCCCGCGTGGCGCGTACGATTGCACCTGAATATGTGATCGTCGGGGAAGAGATCAAGACAACGAGAGGCGAATTGTTGGCCTTCTTTGTTGAGGAGGAAATTCCGGGGGGATTGTCTCCTGAGGATGCCATCCACAGGTTAAGGGACCAGGGCGCCTTCATCAGTGTTTCGCATCCGTTCGACGAGTATCGATCAGGTGCGTGGAATATTTATGACCTGGATGGGATCATTGAAAAGGTGGATGCGATCGAGGTATTCAATGCCCGCTGTTTCAGGCAATTGCATAATGACCAGGCAGCCCGATATGCCCTCCAACATGGTGTAGCCGGTACCGCAGGATCGGATGCGCATACCGCTCTGGAGTTGGGGACGGCGGTGGTCGACTTACCAGATTTCAACGACTCGGTTGGGTTGAAGGATGCCCTCGGTAAGGGAGTGGTTATCGGCAGATTATCACCATACTGGGTGCATTTTGCCAGCCAGTGGGCGAGGTGGCAGAAAAGGCGATCTCGCTCTTGACGGCTGTCGGGGATACGATAGAATTGGAAGCACGGGGCGGTGGCGGAATAGGCAGACGCAGCAGACTTAAAATCTGCCGACCGAGAGGTTGTGTGGGTTCGACCCCCACCCGCCCCACACTACGGGGGAATTGAATCAGCTTTTCCATTATTGAAGGCAAATGCGACAAATCAAGCTCAGGGCTTATTGCTATTGAATTGGAATAGTATTGTGAAATTTGAAAACTAACTTCAAACTAACTTGCATAAAACTATTGACAAACCATTTCATAAGGCTATAATAATATTAATCCTGCATTAATCAGGGGATGATCCTTCATATTTCAATCGAAAGCCATGATCTGCTGATGTAATTTGGTCGCTTTTCCGGAAATGTCGGAAGCATCTGCAGGGAGCAAATAGCGAAACCGGTCAAACAAATGGCTGGTTTTTTCGTTAATAAGAGCTAAACCAGCCTGTTATCTGCAAAAGGGAGGCAGTAGATGATACACAGACGGGTTACCACTCTTATTCACAAGTCCTTATCCATTTTTATGCTCACCGGACTTTTACTGACCGCTTTTGGTCCAGTGAACCTGGTATATGCGAATTGTACAACTTACCCAGGAAACAATGTAGTGTGCGACGGTGCAAACGATACCGTCAATACGGGCAGTGGAAATGATACCGTTCTCGCAGGTGGCGGAAATGATACCGTCAATACCAATGGTGGGAATGACACGATCAATGGCGAGGATGGGAATGATACGCTGAATGGCGGCACCGGAACCGACACAATAAATGGCGGAACAGGTAACGACACCATTAATGGCGGGTCGGGAAATGATACGCTCACCGGCGGGCTTGGTACTGATAACATAAACGGTGGGTCAGAAACCGATACTTTGTTGGAAACGATGGTAACAGATAATGTAACCACTGTTGACACAACTCCACCGGCTGAAACAAATATCCCTACCGATGCTTATTCTGAGTACACTTGTAGAATTTTTTTCTGGACGACTTGCAGAGAACAGATAGATTATCAACCCGGTGGAGTTCAGTCAACGCAGCAGTTCAATGATTCAACGACGTCGACCACCGATTTAAATTACACACTTACGAATACCAGGTTAACAACAGATTCTGAGTATTTAACATCTACGACAACCACTTCTTCTGTCCGTTCCTGGTATAGTCGAAGATATACACTTGAGTATTACTCATTGCTCTTATCCAAGTGGGTTGGAATAGTAGACAGTTACGATGGTCATTATGGAACAAGTATTGATAATACTGTGTTGCCCCCGAGCTCTTCTGGAGGATCATCAAGCACACTCGACACATTGAGTAGTATTGAACGCGCCAACCTTACAGGGAATGCCCGTGACAATATCATTGATGGCTCATTGTTTTCAATTGGTGGCGTTTTCTTTTATGGAATGGCAGGCAATGATACCCTTTATGGTGGCACCCTCTCAGATACCCTAGATGGCGGTGATGGGGATGACACCATCAATGGCGGTAATGGAAATGATACTATCTCTGGTGGGGCTGGGGTAGATACCCTTCATGGCAATGCAGGGGAAGACCACTTGAATGGTGGTACTGGGGACGATCTTCTCTACGGAGATTCTGGTTTAGATACCCTGTTGGGTGGTGATGGTAATGATCAACTTTATGGTGGTTCCGAAAATGACGATCTAGACGGCGGCCTGGGAAATGATCTCCTTCTGGGCGAAAATGGAGATGATTCTCTCCTGGGTGGCGAAGGCAACGATGACCTTTGGGCTGGAGCCGGGAATGATAGATTAGACGGTGGCAATGGAAACGATAATCTCTATGGCGAAGGCGGTGATGACACAATCCTTGGCGGCGCCGGTGATGACAAATCCCTTGGGGGAGCAGGAAACGATACTATATCCGGTGACGATGGTGTGGATACACTCTACGGCGATGAAGGTAACGATACCCTCAACGGCGGCAATGATGATGACATTCTCAACGGGGGTGTTGGTGCTGATACCTTAAATGGGGATGCCGGTGATGACACCCTTAATGGTGGCGATGCTGGTGATACCCTCAGTGGCGGCGTCGGCAGCGACATCCTGAATGGGGATGCCGGTGATGACACCCTCAACGGCGGAGAAGATGCGGATGTCCTCAACGGCGGTGTTGGGAGCGACATCCTGAATGGGGATGCCGGTGATGACACTCTTAACGGTGGCGACGATGGTGATATCCTCAATGGCGGCGTCGGCAGCGACCTCCTAAATGGAGAAGCTGGTAACGACACATTGAACGGCGGCGATGATGCTGATGTCCTAAATGGTGGCGTTGGCAGCGATACACTCAACGGAGACGCTGGAAACGACACCTTAAATGGTGGCGATGATGCGGATGTCCTTAATGGCGGCGTCGGGACTGATACCATGAGCGGAGATGCCGGGGACGACATCATGAATGGTGGCGCTGATGGCGATTTCATGAACGGTGGGGTCGGTAACGACCTGATCCACGGTGATGAAGGCGACGACACCATTACCACCAGCGAAGGTGTTGATACGATCTACGGCGATGCCGGTGATGACACCTTCATTATCCAGGGTGTAAACGGGGCGGAAGGTTTTGACCAAAACCAGGCCTTTGCGCCGCTATCTCTCGAACCAACCGGACCAACTGTAATCTACGGTGGCGCGGGGATCAACTTCTTCAACTTTATGGCAGGTGCATCGGGTGACCTGGAACTCGTATCCGATCAAGAGAACTCCGGATCAGTCGATACACTTGATTTCAGCCAGTACGACCATGCCGTTACCATTGACCTTGGCAGCACCGAAAGACAACAGGTAGCTTCCTGGGATGGTAATTCTCTCTGGATCAAGTTGACAGGCTTATTCACCAACTTATTCGGCACCAGCCAGGCTGATGATCTCGGTGGTAATGAACTGGATAACACGATCGAAGGTAACGCTGGCGATGATCTCATCAGTGGCGGCGCAGGTGCAGACGATCTCTTCGGCGGTGAGGGCGATGACTCCTTCAGTGGCGGCGCAGGCGTGGATAACCTCTACGGTGGCGACGGTACCGATTTGCTCAACAGCTATGATCTTACCGATGGGATGGATACCGATCTTGACGCCATTCCACGGCAAGGATTTGTGTCCCACCAGGACAACTGGTTCAGCATCGAAGCACCGAGAGCATTGCCCATAAAACCAATTTTGAGCGATGGCGGTTTGGAGACTATCATCCCGGTAACTGGTGCAGATCCTGTCCTTCTAACCTGCACCGACCCAGCCCAATCATTCACACTGGTTCTTCCTACAAGTGACCAGGTGACCATCAATGGTCTCTGCGAGAATATGGACGGAAGATCATTCTGGGCGACATTCGTATCCGAATCCACAGACACCTTACCTGCGACAGTGGAACCCAATAAACTGGACACCGGCGTCACACTGAACCTCTTACAGGGCGTCGATGCCGGCAGTTTGAGCCCGCTTTCACCAAAACCAGCCAGCCTCTCCTTTGATTACTCGCTCTCGATCAATGCGAAGGACAATAGCGCAAGCATGCTGCCTCTGTTCTGGGATACCTCCTCTGCTGGTGGAGCCTGGGGTAAGTTGGCAGAGTTTGCTGTAGCCGATGGCAGAATGAACCTGTCCACTGATTACTTAGGCACCGTTCTGGCGGTTGCACCGTAACGAAATAATCATAATTCAAATGACAAGAAGGACGCGGTTCTTCCGTCCTTCTTGTCATGCCCTTGCAATAAATGAGTAGAACTATCGCGGCCGGAGTACATTATGGAACAGATCGAATCACAGGAAAATAATCTCAAACTTCCAAAACGAGCTCCGAAAAAATCAAAGGAAATTGAATCTGTAACCGGACCTTTTTTTTCCGATACTTCGAAAAATAAGAAGAATTGGTGGCTGATCGTCCTTGTCATTTTCATGGGGTTGCAGGTACTTTTGAGCGTTTATTCATCGATCATGTCCCAGGTTCACTACCAACAGGAAATTATTCATCGTAATGAGGTTATCCGAAGTGTGACAGCTTACACCACGAACCTGGATGCATTATCCGCCACCATGCTGGCTGATTATAAAAAGGATGTATACAACAACACCAATGTGAATACCACCGCGAAACAACAGGTTCTGGGAACCGAATACAACTTTAATGCGATCATGCTACTGATCAAACAGAATTCTCGACTCATGGAAGTCTTGGCGCAGATGAAGTAATCGAATCAGCGGCGATAACAAAGACGAAAACCAGAGGTCATATGGCAGTGCGAACAGCATCAAATATTCAGTCAGACCGGGGCGTGGACCTGGACATGGTGACGACAGGTCACAAACGGATCACGGCGATGATAGTGGATGACGAACCGGATACCATCCGCATGATAAAGATCGTTCTGATGGGTGCCGGAATGGATGTAATTGGCGCCGCCAGTGGATTGGACGCCATCGATAAATGCCCCCATACGCAACCTGATGTCGTGTTATTGGACCTGATGATGCCTGAAATGGATGGGTACGAGACCTTTCACCACCTCAGAACCATAACCAACGCACCGATCGTAATTGTCTCAGCCCGATCATTGAAGGATGATGTGGTCGAAGGACTACAGTTTGGTGCGGATGATTACATTACCAAACCATTCTATCCACCCGAGTTGGTGGCTAGAGTGAATACGGTAGTCCGCCGGACCCGATATGTCCCACCGGTTTCGTCCTATTCATTTCCAACGATCGATCTCACTGTAGATGTTGAAGCAAGGGAAATTACCCACAAGGATAAAAAGATCCTCTTACCCACGAAAGAATTTGATGTCTTTTCGGTCCTGGTCCGTTTCGCGCCAAAATTGGTTAGCAAGGAAGTGATCGCTCGTGAAGTATGGGGTGAAGATAACGAAAAGATCCAGAACCGGATCAAATACTTTATCCATATTCTGCGCGGAAAACTGGAAGAAGATATGGCTGCGCCAAAAATTATATTATCCCGTGAAGGATTGGGATACCGGCTTAATACGGATGAAGAGACTGGTGCATTCAAGCATTCCTCGCGGCTGGATCTGCACGAAACCTACATGTAAGGTGTGGTTCATCAGAAACAATATCCAACGACCAATCGGGGAATCTGATTGGTCGCTTAATTTTTTGCATAACCTCCATTTTTGACATCGGCGATTGTCTATGATACACTATCGCCATAACTGCTCATCCAGAGAGGTGGAGGGACCGGCCCTGAGAAACCTCGGCAACCGCTGATAATCATCGGCAGGTGCCAAATCCGGCAGAAACTACCTGTTTCTGGAAGATGAGAGGAATCGAATTAAACCCGATCACCTCTCAATAGAGGTGATTTTACATACTGGGAGAAATATATGCCTCAATCGCGATACACCAACCGCCGCTATCTCGACTCACTCAAAAAACGGGTCCTCATTTTTGATGGCGCGATGGGAACCAACCTGCAGCGCCAAAACCTCACCAGCGATCAGTTTGGCGGGGAAAAATATGCGGGCTGTAATGACTACCTGGTTATTACCTACCCGGAGGCAGTCGAACAGGTGCATCGCTCATTCCTGGAAGTGGGTGTGGATGTGATCGAGACCTGTACATTTCGATCCAACCGGATCACCCTGAAGGAATATGGTCTGGAATCGCGGGTTGTTGAGATCAACCAGATTGCTGCAGCGCTTGCTCGAAAATTGGCGGATGAATATTCCACGCCTGAACATCCCCGTTTCGTAGCCGGTTCAATGGGTCCATCCGGTAAATTGCCCAGCATGGATGATCCGCAGCTATCGGATGTCAGTTATGATGACCTGGCGGATGTGTTCCGCGAACAGGCAATTGGGCTTATCCAGGGTGGGGTGGATTTGCTGCTGGTGGAAACATCGCAAGACATATTGGAAGTAAAAGCGGTGATCGACGGGATTCAACGCGCTTTTGTAGAAACCGAATGCTATCTTCCCATTCAAGCGCAGGTGACACTGGATACCACTGGGAGGATGCTGCTTGGTACCGATATTCTGGCGGTCCAAACCATTCTTGATGGTCTACCCATTGATGTGATCGGATTAAATTGCTCCACCGGTCCGGAACACATGCGCGAATCTATCCGCATTTTGGGCGAAACATCCACCCTGCCGGTCTCCTGTATACCAAATGCCGGTCTTCCGCTGAATGTAGATGGACAGGCGGTCTACCCGCTGCTACCGGATCCATATGCGGACATGATGGCTGAGTTTGTGGAAAAATACCATATCCAGGTTGTCGGTGGATGCTGCGGGACAACCCCCGAACATCTTAAGAAGCTGGTTGAGAAAATCGGGATCCAACCTTCCGCAACGTCCAAATTCTGAGTACCCGCCGACCCTGGCCTCGTCGGTCGTGGCAGTTGAAATGAAGCAGGATCCAAGCCCATTTTTTATTGGCGAGCGATTGAACACCCAGGGCAGCCAGAAATTTAAAAAAGTTCTCCTGGCAGAAGATTTTGATGGTGTAGTGGAGATCGCCAGGCAACAAGTGGATGGCGGCGCCCATGGTCTTGATATTTGCACGGCTTTGACCGAACGCCCTGATGAACTGGATCTGATGCGAAGGGTGGTAAAAAAACTTTCTACGGCTGTGAAAGCGCCTTTTATACTCGATTCGACGGAACCAGATGTGATGGAAGCGGCATTGAAAGTGGCTCCGGGGCGAAGTCTGATCAATTCAACCAACTTGGAAGCTGGCCGCACGAAAGCGGATAGAGTCTTCTCGCTGGCTAAAAAATATAATGCGGCTGTCATCGCGCTGACCATTGATGAAACTGGAATGGCCAAAACCGCAGAGCGGAAACTGGAGATCGCCCGCCGGTTATATGATATCGCTGTCAACGAATATCACCTACGACCGGGCGACCTGGTGATTGATGCCCTTACGTTTACCCTTGCGACAGGTGATCCGGAATTTCAAAATTCTGCGGTGGAGACTTTTGAAGGAATCAAAAGGATAAAAACCGAATTACCCGGTGTTCTTACCTCATTAGGGGTAAGCAATTCATCGTTTGGGTTAACGCCAAATACCCGACAGGTACTGAACAGCGTAATGCTATATCACGCGGTCCTGGCGGGTTTGGACATGGCAATCGTTAATCCCGCCCAGTTGATACCTTACGCTGATCTGCCCGCTGAAGAAATTTCACTCTGCGAAGATTTGATATTCAATCATCGCGAGGATGCGTTGCAGCGTATCATCGATCATTTTTCAACAAGCTCGGCGAGCAGCGTCAAGGAACAGAAAAAGAATCCGATGGAAGGGTTTTCTGCCGAAGAGCGGCTTCATTGGAAGATCCTCCACAGGTATAAAGACGGAGTGGAAGCGGATATAGACGAGCTGGTCCTGGCAGTAGAAGAAACAAAACGGAATGAACGAGCCGTAGAAGTGTTGAACCAGGTCCTGCTGCCAGCCATGAAAGAAGTGGGTGATAAATTTGGAACAGGGGAATTGATCCTGCCATTTGTATTACAATCGGCCGAAGTGATGAAGAAAACGGTCACTCACCTGGAAACCTACCTTGAAAAGAAGGAAGGTACCAGCAAGGGGAAAATCATCCTCGCCACGGTGTACGGGGATGTCCATGATATTGGAAAGAACCTGGTAAAAACAATTCTATCTAATAACGGGTATGAAGTTGTGGATCTGGGGAAACAGGTCCCGGCCGATACGATCATCCAGGCAGCCATCGATCAAAAAGCGGATGCGATAGGGTTGAGCGCTTTATTGGTAAATACAAGCAAACAAATGCCCCTGATCGTGAATGAATTGGAAAGAAGAGAATTAAATCTTCCGGTATTGATTGGAGGTGCTGCGATAAACCGCCGGTTTGGTCAACGAATCCTGCAAACGGATAACGGCAATTATTATTCTGGTGGTGTCTTTTATTGCAAAGATGCCTTTGAAGGTTTATCCACATTTGACCAATTGGTCAATCCAGAACAGAAACCTGCTCTTCTCGCCCAAATTCAACATGAAGCAGATATTGAATTGGGTAGGGCGGTAGCTGTGAAAAGCGCGCCAGACAGTGGTTTAAAGAGTTCCAGGGTAACAACTCAGGCAACGATACCTGTAGCACCCGACTATGAAATCCATGTTGTTAAAACCATGCCCATTCAGGAAGTACAGCACCATCTCTCGAAAAATGAGCTCTATCGGCTGTCCTGGGGAGCGAAAAATCTCCACGGGCAGGAATGGGAAAATCTGAAGAAAGATTTCGAAGCCCGTTTAGATTCGATGCTGCGGGAGGCAAGGGAAACCGGTTGGTTGAACCCTCAGGGCATCTATGGTTACTTCCCAGCTCAGACAGATGGCGGCGATCTACTGGTCTATGATCCTGCCACCATAAAACAATCATCGCCTGTGGTTTTGGAGCGGTTCTCTTTCCCACGCCAGCGTGAGGATGATGGTATCTCACTGGCAGATTATTTTGCTCCAGTCGAATCCGGTCAGATGGATCTGGTCATTTTCCAGGTGGTTACCGTTGGGCAGGGAGCCACGGATCGCTTTGACCGGATCCAGGAAAGCGGTAATTACAGTGAGGCATACTATACTCACGGTCTGGCGGTTCAGATGGCGGAAGCCGCTGCCGATTATCTCCATCGACATATTCGACAGGAATTAAAGATGTTGCCGAATCAGGGCAAACGCTATTCATGGGGATATCCAGCCATACCAGACATTGCCGATCATGCGAAAGTATTCCGATTATTGCCGGTAGAAGAGAAGTTGGGTATGAAACTGACCCCTGCGTATCAATTGGTCCCGGAGCAGTCGACAGCCGCCATCATCGTTCATCACCCACAGGCTGCTTACTTTAATATTGGTGAATCCCGTATAGAACAATTAACTCGAGGTTGAGATGGTCAAGCCAGGGAAGAAATCGGAAATATTGCGCCAGATACGAGATGAAATGGTTCTCTCGGATGGCGCGATGGGGACCATGCTCCACAATCGTGGCATCAGCTTCGACCAATGTTTTGATGAATTGAATATCACCCAACCTGCCCTGGTGGGAGAGATCCATCGGGCTTACATCGATGCCGGTTCAAGTATGATCCAGACGAATACATTTGGCTCAAATCGTTATAAGCTTGACCGACATGGGTTGTCAGATAAACTCGGTTTCGTTGAATCAAGCTGGGGTAGATATCGCGCGCAAAGTGGTAGCAGGATCCTTCAAGGATGTCCTGATTGCGGGGGATATCGGTCCGCTGGGGGTTCGATTAGCCCCATTTGGACGGGTACAACCGGAACAGGCGCGAGAGGTCTTCCTGGAGCAAATCAGCGCGTTGGTGAATTCCGGTGTGGATTTGCTTATCCTCGAGACATTCAGCGATCTTTATGAGATCCAGGAAGCCTTGAAGGCGGTTCAGTTGGTCGATCCGGAAATTCCGGTTATTGCATCCATGACATTCACCCGGGACGATCTCACGCTTTTGGGCGACACACCCACCAAAGTTGCTCACTCACTGCATCAATATGGGGCTGATGTTATTGGAGTAAATTGTTCCGGCGGACCTGCCCAGATCCTGCGAATTCTGAAACAGATGAAGCAGGCCGAACCGGGTACGCTTCTATCCGTTATGCCGAATGCAGGCTGGCCTGAGCAGGTGGGAGGGCGGATCATGTATCCCGCCGCACCGGAGTATTTTGGTGATTACGCGGCCATGTTTCGAAACCAGGGGGCAAATATCGTAGGTGGTTGTTGTGGTACTACCCCTGATCATATCTCTTACATGCGTCAGGCATTGGACAGCCAACCAGTATCCATCGAACCAGTACTTTCCATAGTCTCGGAGCAGGATAATCCGGAAGGAATAAAGGAACAGCCGTCTCAATTTGCGCAAAAACTATCCAGGGGAGAATTTGCCATCGCGGTCGAAATGGATCCACCTCGGGGATTGACCACTCAAAAACTCCTCGCAGGTGCCAGCCTATTAGCCGAAGCAGGGGCTGATGTGATCGATGTTGCCGATAGTCCAATGGCACGCATGCGGATGAGCCCCTGGGCAGTCTGCAGTCTCATCCAGCGTCGAACGAATGTGGAGACCGTGTTGCATTTTCCCACCCGTGGGAGGAATGTTCTACGTGTCCAGGGAGATTTGCTCGCAGCCCACGCATTGGATATTCGAAATGTCTTTATCGTGATGGGTGATCCGACAGCTATTGGTGATTATCCCGAAGCGATGGATAATTACGATCTCGTTCCATCCGGATTAATCAAGTTGATCAAGCAGGGATTTAATCTTGGAATTGATTATGCGGGCAGCGAAATAGGGCAGCCGACCACTTTCTTTGTGGGGTGTGCCCTTAACCTGACAGCCAAAGATATGGATGCCGAGATCAAGAATTTACAACGAAAACTGCATGCCGGCGCAGACTTTATACTGACCCAACCTGTCTTCGATGCTTCGCTCGCAAAAAAGTTTGTTGACTATTACGAAACGAAACAAGGCAAATTGCCTGTACCGATCCTCATTGGAGTGCTACCGCTTAATAACCCCCGCCATGCCCGTTTTCTTCACTACGAGGTGCCTGGAATTACGATACCTGATCCAATTCTGCATCGAATGGAAAAAGCTGGTGAAGAATCAACCCGGGAAGGGGTTTTGATTGCCGCGGAGATGATCCAACAATTACGGGATATAGCTCAGGGCGTGTATATCATGCCTGCTTTTAGTAAGTACGATCTTGCGGCTGATTTGATCGATAAGGTGAAATCAATGGGTGGAAACGGTGGGGCTGATTGATTCAGTACCATTTCGATTTATCAAAAAACCATTCTATCCTTTATAATACTTTGGTACATAAAACTTTACAAATTCGCCTTACCCAAAATCCTCATCCCAAATTCCCAAAATGTAGCCTGGGGGAAGCATCATGAACATTCTAGTTATATCCGACATACACGGAAACGTTACCGCCCTCGATGCTGTATTAAAAGATGCAGGAAAGGTCGATGAGGTTTGGTGTCTTGGCGACCTGCTTGGTTATGGGCCAGATCCCAACGAGGTTGTAAGGAAAATACGCGGATTGCGAAATTGCAGTTGTTTGATCGGAAATCATGATGCTGCAGTCCTGGGAAAAATGGACTTGGAAGCGTTCAATCGGGATGCCCGGTTATCGGTTGAATGGAACCAACGGGAACTTAAACCAGAAAATCTGGCATTCATTAAAAGCTTGCCGGAAAAGTTGGTATTGAACAAAACAACTCTGGTTCATGGAAGTCCACGCAATCCGGTTTGGGAATATGTCCTCGATTGGCAGATTGCCATGTTTAATTTTGAATTCTTTGAGACAGATTTTTGTCTGATTGGCCACACCCATATTCCGGTAATTTTTGAGATGACAGAGGACGAATCCAATTATCATCTTGAGATCTTAAATCCTACCGGTCCGGTGGAACTCAAACCTAGAGCTATCGTGAACCCGGGAAGTGTGGGTCAACCCCGTGATCGCGATTCACGAGCTGCCTATGCGTTGTACGATAGCGATAAGGGAATCTGGACGCCTCGTCGAATTCAATATGATATTGGAGCTGTCCAGGAAAGAATTTACAAAGCTAAATTGCCGGAAAGAAATGCCATCCGTCTGGTTGATGGGTGGTAACAGGTCGAGGGAACCATTTTAATCCGTCAGCGTCTCATAGTAAGAAATTAGATTGATTGATGGAGGGAAGAATGAAAAAAACCGCCGTATTTCTTGTAATGATCGCGATGTTGGTTTTAACTGCCTGTGCCCCGGCTGCATCCAATGAAGTTGGCAAGACGGTCGAGATGCCTGCTGCTGGTGCGCCATCTTTTCAGGGAGCCATGCCGATAGCGCCTGCGGCACCCGCGCCGGCACAACCTGCACGCGATGCAGCAGAAAGTAGTTACTCTGGCTCGGGGGGTGACACGGCGGCATTGGACCGCCTGGTAATTAAAAATGCGACCCTATCCATCGTTGTTCCGGATCCTGCCGTCAGCATGGATGCCGTCGCCAAACTGGCAGACGAGATGGGAGGGTGGGTTGTCACCTCCAATTTATATAAAATTACCACGAATGAAGGAATTGAAACCCCACAGGCATCGATTTCCATCCGAATTCCTGCTGACCGTCTCAACGAAGCCTTGACCAGAATCAAAGGGCAGGTTGAAGACCCGAATACGGATGTACGGTCTGAGAATATTTCTGGAGAAGATGTCACTGCCCAATACACCGATCTTCAATCTCGCAAAGCGAACCTTGAACAAGCGGAAGCTGCCCTGCGGGAGATCATGGCATCCGCTACAAAGACAGAAGATGTCCTGAATGTATTCAATCAATTGACCCAGGTTCGGGGAGAAATTGAAGTACTCAAAGGTCAAATAAAATACTATGAGGAGTTATCTTCCTTCTCGGCGATCAATGTCGAATTGATTTCGCAGGCATCGATCAAACCGATCACAGTAGCAGGTTGGCAGCCCCAGGGTGTCGCCAGAGATGCCCTTCAGGCGTTGATCAATGCGGGAAAACTGATTGTCAACATTTTGATCTGGTTCGTTATACTGATCCTGCCGATATTGATCGTCTTCTACCTGGTGATCCGGGTCGCGATCTGGCTTGTGAAGAAGCTCTTCTTCAAGAAGAAAAATGTAAATAATAAAGACGAGGAAAAAAACATTCCTCCTGTTGAACCAAAAACGAACTAAAGTAAACTGGACAGAAGTAAGATACAGCGGATTGAATAATCAATCCGCTGTATCATTTACTTATTAAGGTCATCCAGCACACTTAATATTTCCTGATTTGTCGGAATATCAGCCATGGATTTTCCATAATGGATATAGCGGATCTTGCCCCGAATATCAATGATGAACATGGCTGGAACCCAACCAAATTTTGCCAGATTGTATTCTTGATAATAGGATTTTGCCGTCAGGTTCCCAACATCGGATAAGCCGATAAATGGCATCTGCTCGCTCTCCCAAAAGCGCTGGAAGGCTCGCGGTCCATCTGGTCCGATTGTGAGGATCTCTGCATTCCGAGCGGTAAATTGTTCATTGTCCTGGCGCAACTGCGCCATGTGCCGGCGGCAGAATGGTCAGGCAAATCCCCGGTTTAAAACCAGAACGATATGTTTTTTACCGACGTAATCGGATAATTTTATCGTTTTCCCCGTGGTATCCTGCAGAGAGAAATCGATTGCCGAATCTTGTAGATTTATTTTCTTTTCCATATTCCATCCTCTTTACCATTATAACGGAACAAATCTAACCATACTAATATTGCACAAAGTTATTACAAAATATCTACGACAGTCTGCTCCTGGCGGTATTCCAAATATCATCAAACATACCCCTGGTCAATTTTCCGGTCTGAGTGTTTTGACGGCTGGGATGATAGGATACGATCACCCAGGGGATCGCGTTCCCTGGTTCAAAAATAACCCCGTGGCCGAAAGGCGGAGGGGAAGGCAGGTTCTGATAATGCCGCTTTAGTAAATGAATAGTTTGGTCAAATGCAATTTTTCCGAGAGCTACGATTCCTTGAACCGGCAGATGAGAAAATTCTCGAGTTAGGAAATCGGAGCAATTCGATATTTCTTCGGGAGTGGGTTTGTTATCCGGAGGCACGCATCGACATACCGCTGTGATCCAACTATTACAAAGATGCATCTCATCCTGAAGGGACCGCGATATCTGGTGACTGGCAAAACCTGCCCGGTACAGTGCGGGGAAAAGAAAGTCACCCGATGAATCCCCGGTAAACATACGCCCGGTTCGATTGGAACCGTGTGCTCCTGGTGCCAGACCAATGATCAACAATTCAGCCATTGTATCCCCGAAACCCGGAACCGGTTTGCCCCAGTAATCCTCATCCTTAAATGCCTTGCGTTTCATTCGAGCGACTTCTTCACGCCAGACTACCAGCCTGGGACAAAGACGGCAGGATGTGATCTCTCGTTCCAGAGTATCCAGTACAGATCGATCCATATCCATCATATGAGTAACATTGCGTCGCCAAAGGAGAAGAACCGATATCGCAGCCGAACTGCCTCTTCATAGGCAGCCAGGATCTCCTCCCGTCCTACAAAAGCGGAAACGAGCATCAACAGGGTGGATTTGGGTAAATGAAAATTGGTAATCAAACCATCGACAACCTTAAATGTATATCCTGGTAGGATGAAAAGAGAAGTCGGTCCTTCGAAGGACCCGATCAATTGCCCTTCTCCGGTATGATTCGCGGCTGATTCCAATGTCCGGACAGAGGTCGTACCTACGGCAATCACCCGATTCCCGGACTGCTTTGCCTTATTTATTTTGTCGGCTGTACCTTGTGGAAGACTGCACCATTCGGTATGGATCTTATGTTCATCCGCGTTTGTTTCGGTCACAGGAGCGAACGTATCTAGACCCACCTGTAAATTGACAAAAGCCAATTCAATTCCTTTCGCTTTTAATTTCTCAAATAACTCATCGGTAAAATGTAGTCCGGCGGTTGGCGCGGCGGCAGAGCCGGGAGTATGTGCGTACACGGTCTGATAGCGCTCGGGATCAGAAAGGGTGGTATGGATATAGGGCGGCAGAGGAACCTGTCCGATCTGTTCCAGGTAGGGATCGATGGGTACGTTGAAGCGAACAAGCCGGTTCGACCCGTCCAGCACATCCAATACTTCGCCTTCAAGACCTGCATCCAGGGTAAAACCACGCCCAATCTTCATTCCACTTCCGCCGACCAATACCTCCCAGTCTGTATCACCATGTTTCGTCAGGAGAAGTATCTCAACCCTGCCACCTCCTGGTTTTTTCTGGACAAATAGTCTAGCCCGAAGAACTCGAGTCTCATTAAGAACCAGCAGATCACCGGGTCGTAAGGATTCATCGATATTCCAGAAAATGCGATGCGTATAGATATGTTTCTCTCGATCCATGATAAATAGCCTGGAACTATGACGTGGCTCCAGTGGAACCTGAGCAATCAGATCAGGGGGGAGGAAATAATTAAAGTCTGTTGTAAGCACGATTATGAATCAAAAAGATTGGGCTGAGGTGCTGTATCCGTCTTTATAAACGGGATATTTAAATGCCGATATGCGCGCTCGGTGGCAATACGACCCTGGGGAGTTCTGTCTAAAAATCCAAGTTGCAATAAATAGGGTTCCACGACATCCATGATCGTATCTGCTTCTTCACTGATCGAAGCGGCAATGGTATTCAACCCGACTGGACCGCCGCTGTATTTTTGTATAACCGTGAGCAAGACTTTACGGTCGATATCATCCAAACCCAGAGGGTCCACATCCAGCAAATTCAACGCTTCATCCGTAACAACGCCAGAAATAATCCCATTGGCACGGACTTCGGCATAGTCACGGACGCGTCGCAATAAGCGTAGAGCCACCCGTGGTGTCCCGCGGGAACGCCGGGCTATTTCTTCCACACCGACCGGATCAGTCTGAATGCCCAGGACTCGCGATCCGCGGGAAACGATCTTCTGCACGGATACTAGATCATAATAGTCGAGACGATATAACGCGCCAAACCTGGCTCGCAATGGAGCAGTCACCAGCGCCAGACGTGTCGTCGCTCCAATGACAGTAAAGTGCGGCAGATTTAAACGGATCGATCTGGCGGATGGTCCTTTACCAATAATAATATCGAGGACAAAGTCTTCCATAGCCGGATAGAGGATCTCTTCCACCGCTTTCCCCAGTCGATGGATCTCGTCAATGAATAAGATGTCTCCCGCCCGGAGATTGGAGAGGATCGCTGCCAGATCACCAGCCCGTTCGATGGCAGGACCAGATGTCACTTTGATGCTGACTCCCATTTCATTAGCCAGCACGTGCGCAAGGGTGGTTTTTCCCAACCCCGGGGGACCGTAGAACAGGACATGGTCCATCGCTTCATTTCTTTTTTTTGCTGCCCCGATCAAAATGGACAGATTCTCTCGGACAAGATCCTGTCCGATTACATCGGCCAGCATTCTAGGACGGATGGCACCATCGAGTTTGTCATCGGGTTTTGGCAGGGGGTTAAGAACGCGGTTTTCTGCTTCAGTCATCGAGATTGATTATACCCGCAACTCAAAAAGCACTGGGTGTAAAATCCGCTATAATAGGATAAGCCAAATTCAGGAGAGGACAATGTCCAATATATTTGAATCGAGTCATCCACTGGTTGCGCACAAGCTTTCCATATTGAGAGATAAAAATACCGAACATCGTAAGTTTCGCGAACTGGTAAAAGAACTGGCCACATTATTGACCTACGAGGCGACAGCCAGTCTGCCTCTTACCCCCGTGGATGTAACAACTCCTCTGGGGGTTGCTAAAAGTTTTGCCGTCACCGATAAGATCGGATTGGTCCCGATTTTACGAGCTGGACTCGGAATGGTGGAAGGGGTTTGGGAGCTTCTGCCTTCGGCTGAAGTCTGGCATATTGGTCTCTATCGGGATGAAAAGACCCTGAGACCTGTCCAATATTATAATAAGCTGCCACTGGAACCAACCGTCTCGATCTGCTTCATTCTCGATCCAATGCTTGCAACCGGGGGTTCCGCCACTGCTACAGTGGATGTATTAAAGAAGTGGGGAGTCAAGAATATTAAATTTGTCGGTCTGATAGGCGCGCCGGAAGGGATCCAGATGCTCCAAAATGCCCATCCAGACGTTCCGATCCATCTCGCCGCGATTGACGAAAGACTCAATGAGATTGGATACATCGTTCCCGGATTAGGTGATGCCGGAGACAGACAATTTGGTACGGCATGACTGAACATATCTAACATTAAAAATAGACATGGATCATGATCCATGTCTATTTTTTTAAGTAATTTCTTTAGAGAGCGGCTGCTTTCACGATCGCCAGGAAATCATTAGGTTTGAGGGATGCCCCGCCGACCAGTGCGCCATCCACTTCCGGCTGGCTAAAATATTCCGCTGCATTCGCTCCAGTTACTGATCCGCCATATAGAACCCGGATATTTTGGGTGAGATAGGGTCCGAACAATTGCGACAAAGCCGGGCGGATGATCTTTCCGGTGACATCGTTGGCGATTTGTGGATTAGCCGCTTTCCCTGTCCCGATTGCCCAGACAGGTTCGTATGCGATCACCAATGTAGAGGCTGATTCCGATGGAATTTCTTTTAGACCATTCAAAATCTGGCGAACGATTACTTCTCCAGTTTTCCCCGCTTCATTTTCGCTCAATGTCTCTCCAACACATACGATCGGGACAATCCCCGCCCCCAACGCGGCTTTTGTTTTCTTATTAACATTCTCATCGGTTTCCGAAAAAAACGCCCGTCGTTCAGAATGGCCGATGATCACGTATCCGCAGAACTCAGCCACCATGGATGGGGATACCTCACCCGTAAAGGCGCCTGAAGCTTCCCAGTGCAGGTTTTGGGCACCCAATCCAATTTCAGTCCCCTTAAGCATCGCTGCTATGGATAAAAGTGATGTAAATGGTGGGCAGATTACTTTCTCCACACCCGTTACGGTATTCAGGTCGGTGACCATCTCCGCCACCAACTGACGTGCCTGGTCGACGGTTTTGTTCATCTTCCAGTTTCCAGCAACAAACGGTTTTCTCATCATTAAATCTCCAATTCTGGCAGGAAAATAGTTGCTCAACGGTTATTCCGGTCGAGGCAATAAATGCATATAGATTTGGCTCGATTATAGCAGTGAGTGGTCAAATTAACTATAAAACTCCCCGGATCCTGAATTGCAGGTTCCGGGGAGTTTTGGTTTTTGTTTGGTATTTACTTGATCGCTGGAGCTAACCAGAATGCATCATCATCGGTGAAGCTTCCGTTTGTGGAGACCGTGAAGTAGAACACTACCTTTTGGTCTTTCAAGAAGGAGAGATCCTCATTGATCTTGGTTACTGCTTTATCGTACACCTCGTTCCAGGATCCGAGGCTTGTTAAAGATCCACCGTCAGCGCGATAGCTGATTTCGAAATCTACATTACATTTGGTGGCATCTTTCATACAACCTACGGCGGAAATAAGGGTATCGCCATCTTGGATAAGGATCGGTGGGAACTTTCCGGTAATTTCACCGTTTTTGACAAATTCCGGGTGAACCCAAAGACCAGGCTCATCTTCTTTGCCTTTTTCAATTACCGGTTTACTCAAGTAGATCACATAGCCGGCTTCGGAAGAGCTGTTACCAGGGCAGGGTAAACCCTGATCGCCATTAGTCCATTCCGCAAGGCAGTAATTGGAAATGAAGCTAAAAGGTGTGTCATAGAATGATGGTGCTGTACTTTTTACAACGACACTGACCCAAAATAGCTGGTCCGCGTAAGGTCCAAAACCAAAACGGGCTCCATTCGCTGACCTGAGCATCCAGTACCCTTTATAGGTACCTTTCTTCGCTGGTGCGGTCAGATAGACAGCCACATCGATCGTCTCGCCGGGATCCACGTCGTAGGTCAATGGAACGGCTTTATCGCCATCCATGAGATCACCATCGACAAAAACGAGGTCGTAATCAGTAGTCCAGGTACAAGTACCCACATTCTTCAAGCGCCAGATTTTATAAAAACTCTCATTGGCTTTGACAACTTCTCCATCCTCGATGGTCACATCTGCGATGAATTGAATGGCATTACACGGGACAGGGATCGGAGTTGAGGTAGGAGGTAAGGGAGTTTTGGTAGATGTAGGTGATGGTGTTGGACTTGGCTCAATGGTGGGCGTTGCAGTGGCTTCTGGTGTTGACGTGGCAATGGCTTGCTGTGTTTTATCAGCCACATAGGTTTCTATCACTGAGTAGGTCAATTGGGCAACGATAGTCTGAGCTGCCTGAGTGTAAAATCCACCAGGACTCACGTTTCCGCCGCCAGTGACGGGGAGATTGCATCCCGCCAAAGCGATGAGGAGGACGGCGGAGATGACAGCGGCAAAACCTTTCTTTGTAATCATGATTCTTTATCCTTTCGTAGGTCCATAATCAATTCAATCTTGTCATGCTAGATTCATATCTATGATGTATTGACGGTCTTTGGATGGCAATAGTTCCCTGAGAATTAATATTCACTCATACCATAATACGTTTGAATCTACAAAAAGTTCCATTACTCTGGTTAATATCAGGCAGATTAAAATAGAATGCCCCAAGAAACAACTTCATTCTTCGGGCATGTCATTGGTTATTTCTGGAAGGTCGCCGTTAATCCGTCGATAATTTCCTGTCTTTCAGCCGTTGAGAATCGGGCTTCCGGATGGAGTGCCTGGTATCGGGCTGGAGGCATGGATGCATTTTTGATCATAAATACCATCGTACCAACCCAATCTGCTCCTTGAGCTGGAGTGATCTCGTTAAAATTGAAGGTAGATCTTGCTTCGGCGACATCCTGGTATAGTAGCCACGACATTGGCGCCACATTGGAATACCAGGGCCATTTTGTCTGGTTGCTGTGACAGTCATAACAGGCAGCCTGTACCAATTCTTTTGTCCGAGGCGTGTCCCAGGCAGGTTCGCTGATGACGGGAGGGTTTGTATGATCCCGTCCAAAGGGAATTAATTGGATGAGTAGAAATCCGAATGCGGCGATTGCAATTATGACAAATATCCAACGTCGGAAAGATAATTTCATGTTACCCTCCTGAATTGTCGAATGCTTTCTCATTATAGGCTTTAATCCATTAAATACATATTCCCCTTGTACAAAGGGGAATATGTGAAAGTAGTAGACTATTTATCCTGGAGTGCTGCTACACCGGGGAGGATAAGTCCTTCGAGCATTTCCAAAGATGCCCCGCCACCGGTTGAGATGTGTGTAATTTTATCGGCTAATCCTGACTGCTGGATTGCAGCGACCGATTCACCACCGCCGATTATACTCACCGCACCAGATTCAGCTACCGCCTTTGCCACACCAAATGTTCCCTTTGCAAATTCAGGGAACTCAAAAACTCCCATCGGACCATTCCAAACGACTGTTCCGGCGCCAACCAATGCCCTGGCATACTCATCCACAGTTTTCGGGCCGATATCCAGTATTCTCCAACCAGCAGGGACGTTGCCGGTGGGAATCACCTTATGATTGGCTTCTGCTTCAAATTTATCTGCCAGAACCAGGTCGACCGGCAGGCGAAGTTTTTTGCTTCCACCTGAAAGTAGTTCCTTTGCGGTTTCAACGGCTTCCGCTTCGACCAGGGAGTCTGCCACGTCAAAGCCTTGCGCTTTAAGAAAAGTGTTCGCCATCCCCCCACCTATCAGGATCATGTCAGCCTTAAGCAACAGGTTTTTGATAACCCCGATCTTGTCGCTAATTTTTGCCCCACCCAGAATAGCCACAAATGGTCTGCGTGGGTTCTCTATCGCCGCACCGAGGTATTTGATCTCTTTTTCCATTAAGAAGCCAGCTGCAGCAGGCAGATAACGGGCTATTCCCTCTGTGGATGAGTGGGCGCGATGTGCTGTTCCAAATGCATCATTCACATACAGATCAGCCAGTTTTGCCATTCCTTTGGCAAGATCCTGGTCATTCTTTTCTTCACCCGGATAAAACCGAGTGTTCTCCAAAACGAGAATATCACCGGGTTTGAGAGCCGCAGCGGCAGCTTCCGCTTTCGGTCCGACGCAATCATCGACGAATCCGACTGGTTTTGCCAACAAAGTAGCCAGATGCTCGGCGACAGGTTTAAGGGAAAATTGGGTGTCCGGTCCACCCTTGGGTCGCCCTAAATGAGATGCCAATATGACGGCCGCACCATTTTTCGTCAGGTAGTCTATGGTCGGGATGGCAGCGCGAATACGGGTATCATCCTTGATGACTCCATCTTTCATTGGCACATTGAAATCGACTCGAACAAATACTTTCTTCCCTTTTACATCCAGATCAACAACCGTTTTCTTTTGAAACATGATTTCCTCCCGGGATTTAGAAAGAAGGCGTAACAATCTTTTGGATCGCTACGCCTTTGCAGGTCAAACTAACAGATTGAAACCGATGGCCCCATAATCTTAGAATAATTTTGCCATCATTGCAGCCATATCAACGGTGCGGCAGGAGTATCCCCATTCATTATCATACCAGGCGACGACTTTGATGAAATTGCCGCCCATAACCTGGTTGGTGGCCAGATCGACAATGGATGACCGGGGATCGCCTTTGAAGTCCATGGATACCAGTGGATCGAAATACTCACCTGTGGTCACGCCCAAAATCCCTTTTAAAGCACCTTTCGAAGCCTCAACGAAGGTCGCATTCAGTTCTTCCTTGGTCGTAGCTTTTTCGATGGTTGCTGTAAAATCGACGATGGATACGGTCGGGGTTGGGACGCGCAGAGAATAGCCATCGAATTTTCCTTTGAGGTCAGGAATGACGAGGGCAAGCGCTTTCGCGGCACCGGTGGTTGTCGGAATAATGTTCAGACCGGCAGCTCGAGAGCGGCGCATTTCTTTTTTATGTCCTTGATCCAGAATGACTTGATCATTCGTGTAAGAGTGGATGGTGGTCATAAAACCATGGATGATTCCAAATTTATCATGGACTACCTTCGCGGCTGGTGCCAGACAGTTGGTGGTACAGGAAGCATTGGAGATGACATGATGCTTGGCTGGATCATATTTATCATCGTTGACGCCTAAGACAATGGTAATATCCTCGTTCTTGGCGGGTGCAGAGATGATCACTTTTTTAGCGCCACCTTTGGTGATGTGAATGTTGGCACCGGCTTTACCTTTGGCGGGGTCGCCGATCGCATCGGTGAAAACGCCGGTAGCTTCGATGACGATATCCACACCTAAATCTTTCCAGGGTAAAGCACCCGGATCCTTCTCCGCGAACACTTTGATCTTTTTGCCATCAATTACGATGTCGCTTCCGTCTACCAAAACTTCCCCATGATAGATGCCATAGTTGGAGTCGTACTTGAATAGATGGGCATTGGTTTTGGAGTCGAATAGATCATTGATGGCTACAACTTCCAGATTACCAGCCTGTCTTTCGATCATGGCTTTTAATACCTGGCGTCCAATTCGTCCAAACCCGTTGATACCTACTTTTACTGCCATTGAAACACCTCCTGAGAGATAAAATGATTGCAAACCAAATTCCGTTGATTTTATCACAACCGACAACGGGTAGCAAATGATTAGACAAGTTGGTATAAATCCCGGATGAATTTATACAGGCTTGACCTATAAGGGTCTACCTTTAAGCATTTAAAATCATTGAAGGAATCATTCCCAAATAGTAAATGACCTTCCGTTGAAAGGCTTACTCATTTAACTGGTTAATTAATTGATCTTATTGTGCCGGGATTGGTTGTGTATTTTCCCGTTCAGGCAACGGACCTGTTCGATCAAAATAGATATCGATAATGACCTGTGCCAGTTTCTGGGAGTCATGCCGCCAGGGATGTTCCAGATCGAGTAGGTCAGTTTGATAAACCGGGTAGCTTCGTTCCAACTCAAAATCAACCTTGACCCAATCTACATCCGTTGGCAGATCAACTGTGCAATTGTTATTACATACGATCAGATCGAACAGGTGGCTTCCCACGTGGTTCTCAATGGCAGCCACATGATCTCCGCTCGAATAATGGTCGGTCTCACCGGGCTGGGAAGCCAGGTTACAAATGAAGAATTTCATTGCGCGGCTCGCACGGATGGCTGCGGTAATATCAGGAACCAGTAAATTGGGCAGGATGCTGGTATACAAACTCCCGGGTCCAACCAGGATCAGATCTGCGGAAAGAATGGCCTGAATGGCTGGTGGATAAGCGGGTACACTGTCAGGTTCCAACCAAAGACGTTTTACCTGTCCCCTGGTTTTCGGAATTTTGCTTTCGCCCTGAATCCATAAACTTTTCTTTTTTTCCGCAATCTCAATGGAGGCTGACAATCTTACATCCGTAAGGGTGGATGGCAAAACCTGCCCCTGGACCGCGAGGACGCGTCCGCTCTCGGCAACCGCTTCTTCAAATGATCCTGTGATCTCCGCCAAACCGGAGATGAACAAATTGCCCAGAGAGTGTCCGTTTAGACCGGTTTCATCAGAAAACCGATACTGGAAAAGCTGGGTCAATAATTCTTCATCATTCGATAGAGCGGTCAAGCAATTGCGAATATCACCGGGTGGTAAAACCCCGAGTGACCTGCGTAATTCGCCCGAGGAACCCCCATCATCTGCGACGGTAACGATCGCGGTCAGGTTTTTGGTATATCCTTTCAAACCGCGCAACAGAGTTGCCAACCCATGTCCGCCGCCGATCACTACAATTCGGGGACCTTTATCTTTTTTGTAGAATTCAGAGACCGCGTCAATGATCGGTTTTCCTGGTTGGATAAATGGTCTGAGGAGCGCGCGATTGAGCCCCCACATTCCGTAAGTGGTCAGACCTAAACCAAGCAATCCGAAGATGATTGCCCGGGTAATTCGGGCGAAAGATTGCAGAGATAAGAATTGCACGATCGGGAGAAGCCAGTTATCTGGAACCGTTCTGTAGATATTTATCAGTATGAAAGCCAAGCCTAACGCCAACATGGTGATGCCGATCATGATCAACAACATCCAGCGCTTGACACCGATTCCTGGCAGCAACCAGCGAGCTTCGCGTTTGAGATAACGTTTCACCCGCTGAATCCAGCCTTGATTAAATTCTTTCATGGTATCGTTGAATATAGCAGGTTGTCAGAAGTCCGTCAACGGTTCAGTCCTGACGATCAAATACTATCTGATTTTGCTGCTCCCACATCAATCGGAATAATCCATTTGACGATACTAATTCAGATTGTCTTCCTGACGCTAGGATAGTCCCCTGATCTAACACTATGATGTGGTCCATCTTATCGAGGTTGATCAAGCGATGAGTGATAACGATGATCGTTTTTTCCTGACTACTATTTTGGAACAAATCAGCCAACAGATGTTGGGTTTGAATATCCTGGTTCGCGAATGGTTCATCCAGAATTAGGATTGGACGATCCAAAACCAATGACCGGGCTAAATCCAGCCTGCGTCGTTCTCCTTCGCTCATCTTTAAACCGCGCTCACCGATCAGTGTATCCAATCCATCCGGTAGGGAATCGAACCATTCTTTCAGTCCAACCTTTTCCAACACGTGAATGATTTCCTCTCCATTGAGATCAGATTGAAGCAGGTCAAAGTTTTCCCGAAGGCTCGAGTTGAAGAAAAATGGATTTGGGCCAGAATAACCTATATGATTTCGAATTTCGACTTCAGACAAATCAGAATAGCCTTTGCCATTCAGGTAAATCTCACCAGAATCGGGTTGCCAAAACTTGAGAATCAGTCGCGCTAGTGTTGTTTTTCCCGCCCCGCTTGGTCCAACAAAGGCGACTTTCTGCCCTCGCGGTATGGAAAGCTGGATATCCCTCAGTATCTGACTGCCAGATGTGTCGTACCTGAATTGAATATCTCTCAACTCCAACCCATTCTGTAACACAAATTGTTCTGATGAGATTGTCTTTGTCTGATCCAATTTTGTTTTCTGATTGATGATAGGTGTCTCAACGGTAAGAGCGATAATTCGGCTTGCCGCCTGTCTACTCAGATGGAGTTGTTGCGCCGCCAGATTCAACGGTTGGATCCCGTCAAAACTAACCAGGGTAATGAGCGTGATAACTGCCAACAATAATCCACTCATCTCGCCGTTGTCTACCAAATAGATTCCAACCACCAGCATGACCAGCATGCTGGAACTTGCCAGTAAAAGGAGAAGACCATTTACAAATCCATTTCCCCAGGTTAAACGCATTTGGGATTGGTTGAACAAAGACTCTGCCTGGCGGATCTCATCCAGTTGCGTTTCTGCGGCACGATTGACGAACAAATCCGGTAGTCCATCGAAATAGTCCACCATTGTTGCATGTAGATTCCCTTGTTTATTCAGATAATTCTTTGAGGAACGCTCCATAACCAGATAGGAGAGTAACATGGTGATACAGATGCTTCCCCATGCCAATCCTAGATATATCCAGACTAATTCCGGGTGAAACCCACCCAGGATTATGGCGACAATGAATGAAGTGAATAATGCGGTGAGCGGTGGATTGATCACCCGGATGAAGAAAAACTCCAAAACTTCCACATCTTCCACTGCCCGACTAAGCAGGTCTCCTATCCGATCAGTCGATCTTAAGAATGGAACTCGTGGAATGATCTGCTGAAAAATCCAAAGTCGCAGATCACCGAGAATGCGGAAATTAACTTCATGACTGCCCAGCCTTTCCATATACCTGAAGAGACTTTTTGATATGCCAAAAAAACGAACTCCCACAATCGGAATACTCAGAACGGCAATGGATGGTTGCAACGCGGCATAGGAGATCAGGTAGGAAGATGTGCCGATCAATCCAACCCCGAGTAAGATTGCCGCGGAAGATAGGAAAATTGAGAAGATGGCAATCAGAATCGATCCCCGCAGGAAGCGGAACAGAAATCGTATTGGAGAATCAGTGGACATTGTGATACTCCCTGAAAAAATCGGAATATAAGCCATTCAGCTCAACCAGGCTATCATGGTCGCCCTGTTCGACGATCCGCCCGGACTGGAGCATCAAGATCTTATCGCTTTGGTAGATGGTCGGCAACCTGTGAGCGATCGTGATGGTGGTCCGTTTTTGCATAAGCGCGCGGGTCGATTCCATGAGAGAGGCTTCCATAATTGGATCTACCGCCGAGGTCGGTTCATCCATGATCAACAATGGAGCATCTTTATAAAATGCCCGCGCAATGGCAATTCGCTGTGCCTGTCCGGTGCTGATACTTGAAGAAAGCTCGCCAATGGGAGTTTCCAATCCTCCAGGTAGAGTGTCGACCCAATCCATTAATCCGGCGGATTGGATTGCTTGCGAAAGCCGGTTTCGATCTGACTTCGTAGCTGAGAATGTAATGTTATATGGCTATGGACCCAGCAAAGAGATGCGGTGTCTGAGGAACCCATGCGATCTTTTCAAACCAATACGGTCGGTTCCATTTTTGTATCAGAACTCCGTTTGCAGTGATCGAACCAAAACTGGGATTCAAGAAGCGAAGGAGAAGGTAGATCAAGGTTGTCTTACCCGCACCGCTGGGTCCGACAAGAGCCAAATGCAAACCTTCAGTAATGGTTAGATCGATGTCCTCCAATGAGGAGTGTTGACTGTCTGGATACCTCGCATGTATGTGATTCATCACGATAGGAAAAATTGACCTTGGAGGTTGGGTGATTTGATCGTCCTGGACTTGGCCAACGAGTAGGGCTTCAGTTCCATCCTTCACCTGAAGAAGCTGAAAAATATCTCCAGCTGCTTGAATCCCGGACATGGCAGCATGGTATTTCACCCCCAGTTGACGTAATGGTAGATAAAACTCCGGGGCTAAGATCAATAAAAATAACGCGGGTTGGAATTCAATTCTTCCATATAGCAAGCGCAGACCAATTTCGACGGCGACGATGGCGGTTGAAATCGTCGCGATCAGCTCCAAAACCATGGTGGATAAAAAGGTATACCGTAAGACATTCATGGTCGCTTTACGGTACTCCCGGTCAGTCTGGATTATGACCTGTGCCTGTTCATCCTGTTTATTGATCAGTTTGAGAAATTCCAATCCACGCAAACTCTCATAAAAGCGACTGCTCAGACGGGTTAAAAATTGCCATTGTTTCTTTGTTTTCTGCTCAGTCATAATCCCGATCAAGGCCATAAAAAGAGGAATGAGGGGCGCGGTGGCAAGTAAAATAATACCAGTCAGCGGTTCACGGGGAAAGACTGTAAAAAGGATTGCCAGTGGGATCAATCCCGAAAGAAAGACCTGGGGTAAGTATTGGCTGAAGTAGGCATCCAGAGATTCAATCCCGGTAAAGGTTGTATTCAATAACTTGCCTTTATTTTCCCCTGAGAGAAAAACAGGACCCAATTGAGAAACTTTCTCCAAAATCATCTTCCGGAGAGTAGTCTTAACTTGAACTGCCATCGTTTTGGCAGAAACATCACTTGCCAGAATGAGTAATGCCCGGCCTGCAATGAGACAGCCGATGATGATCAGAGGAAAAGTTATCTGCTCCAGCGTTTCCTTACCCATAAACACCCGATTGACCACGTCCGCAATCAAATAGGATTGAATAATGACCAGGACCGCAGTACACAATCCGGTGAGAAGGTTTAACATAAGCGCCAGACCGCTTCTGCGAGCCTGGCGCATCAATTCTCGCTGAACAGACATAGGTTAGTAGTGAAACTCGCTGCTCTTGATGGTTAACCGTTTTCGGAATACCCAATAATTATAGGCTTGATACGCCAACACAATGGGAAGAAAGATCAAAACCACAATCGACATGATATTTAGCGTCTTCCCCGAAGACGCGGCTGTATAAATGGTCAACGAATAGGTTGGATCAGTGCTGGAGACCATTACATTCGGGAATAGAAGTGCAAATATGGTTGCAGAGATCGATGCCATCGCGGCGATACCTAATCCGAGAGCCCAGCCTTGCCGGTTTGATCGAAAAGCAACCAAAGATCCAATCTGGGATAACACTGCGATCGCCGCTGTAACAATCCCTGCGAAGGCGGGCTGGCCCATTCCCGTTTTAATGATGATGGCAAATACACAAAATCCGGCAGTCAAGACCAGCGCAGGTAGCCAAATGGCACGGATAGCCTTATCCGCTTCGTCGCTCATTGGCGCCCCTGTTTTCAGTTTTAAAAACAGGGCACCCAAAAGTATTGTCACTGCAACAAATGTAAGGCCGCCTAGAAGTGCAAAGGGATTCAGGAGATTCCAGAATCCGCCGGTATAGTTCATATTCTGATCGATCGGCACACCCTGAAGGATATTCGCAAATGCCACTCCCATCAATAACGGAACGACTACGCTCCCGCCAAACATCGCGTAATCCCAGAAAGACCGCCAGGTTTGGCTCTCCATTTTCCCGCGAAACTCAAAAGAGACGCCGCGGAAGATAAGTCCAAGCAAAACAAGGAAGAGCGGGATATAAAATCCTGAGAAGAGGGTGGCATACCATTGTGGAAACGCGGCAAAGGTCGCCCCACCCGCAAGGACAAGCCAAACTTCGTTGGCATCCCAGGTTGGGCCAATCGAGTTATACAATAGCCTTCTTGATACATCTGTCTTACTCAGAAAAGGAAGTAAGATGCCTACCCCAAAATCAAATCCTTCCAGGATAAAAAAACCGGTGTACAAGACAGAGATCAGAACAAACCAGGTGATATTCAGGTTCATGTCATCCTCCTAGTAGGTAGCGGCTTCCGCTATGATTGGTTCGGAATGCTGATCAGTGATTGGACCTGCCTTGGCGATTTTATAGAGCAGTATCACATCAACCACGATGAGAACGCCATAGACAATAGTAAAACCAATCAGGGTGGTCAAGACCTGGGCAGCCGTGACATTCGGACTAACGGCATCGGCAGTTCGTAAGAGACCGTAGACCACCCACGGCTGGCGACCCATCTCAGTCAGCAGCCAGCCGGCAGTGTTTGCCAGGTAGGGCAAAATGATCGCGAAAGTCAACCCATACCACAGTTTACTTTTGATATTGAATTTCTTAAATTTCCAGAGCCAGATGCCGACAATTGTCAGGAAGAGCATTAGAAAACCAGTGGCGATCATTATCCGGAAGGTCCAGTACGATACATATACAGGCGGAATGTAGTTCCCTGGACCATATTTCTGTTCATACATTGCCTGCAGATCGTTCATACCAAGCACTTCACCCGTAAAACGGTTGTAAGATAAGAAACTTAAGGCGCCGGGAACTCGAATATCGATAATATTTTTCTTCTGATCTAAATCGGCTACTGAGAATACAGAAAGCGCAGCAGGATTTTCCGAATCCCAGAGCATTTCGGCAGCTGCCATTTTCATGGGCTGTTGTTTGACCATCAATTGAGCCTGCTGATGGCCGATCCCAATGGACCCAACGATGGCAAATAGACCAAAGATCGTAGAAATTATGAAGGATTTTTTGAAAAATTCAGGATTGGATTTTCTCAGTAAATGAAACACCGAGATACCCATCACAAAGAACGCTGCGGTTGTGTAACCCGAAAAAACGGTGTGAGGGAATTGCGTCCAGACATGTGGATTGGATATGATCGCCCAAAAATCATCCATTACCGGGCGACCATTCACCATCACATAACCGACAGGATAATGCATGAACGAATTCGCGATAAGGATCCACAAAGCGGATAAGGTGGCTCCGAAAGCGATCAGCCACATACTGAGGGCGTGTACTGGCTTTGGGTACCTTATCCCACCCGAAAATCCAGATTCCAATGAAGGTGGATTCTAAAAAGAAGGCTGTTAGACCTTCGATTGCCAGTGGGGCCCCAAAAATATCTCCCACAAATCGTGAATATTCTGACCAATTCATCCCGAATTGGAATTCCATGACCAGACCCGTAACAACGCCCATGGCAAAATTGATGAGGAATAGTTTCCCCCAGAATTGGGCCATCTGTTTATATAGTATGTCCCCTTTTCTGACATAAATCGTCTCCATGATAGCGACCAGGATGGATAATCCCAGCGTCAGAGGGACAAAGAAAAAGTGATATACTGTGGTGATGGAAAATTGGGACTGAGCAAGACCTAGAACATTCATAAATTCCCTCCTGATTAATGTCAATGATATCGGGGTAAGCACTAAAAAACCAAATTGAGTATATCTTAAATGATTTTAATCCCGAAAGGTTAGTAAAACCTTTCTTTCAAGGTATGTGTATGCTTGAGAAACTGACCAACATTGAAGAGCGTTACAACGATCTCACTCAACAATTGAATGAAGTGGGTGATGATTACCAGAGAGCAGCAGAGCTGGCAAAAGAACGATCTGATCTGGAAGCGATTGTTGATAAAACCAGAGCTTATCGACAAGCCTTGTCCAAAAAGGATGAAGCGGAGCAATTACTCTCAGTCGATGATGAGGAATTACGCCAATTAGCCGAAACCGAATTGTCTGAATTGCAGCCCCAAATCGAATTGCTTGAATCTGAGCTGAAAACAATGCTTTTGCCGAAGGATCCGCGCGATGACCGCAACGTCATTGTCGAAGTTCGAGCAGGAACTGGTGGCGATGAAGCAGCCTTATTCGCTGCTGATTTATTCCGCATGTATATCCATTATGCGGAACGCCTGAACTGGAAATATGAGATCCTTTCCCAGAATGAGATCGGGATCGGGGGATATAAAGAGATCATCTTCCAGATCAAAGGCAAAGGCGCCTATTCCAAATTGAAATTTGAATCGGGCGTTCACCGGGTCCAGAGGGTCCCAGCGACCGAAGCACAAGGTCGAATTCATACATCCACAGTCACCGTAGTTGTTTTGGCCGAAGTGGATGAGGTGGAGATCAGTATTCCTGATTCAGATATTCATATCGATATCTACAAATCTGCCGGTGCAGGTGGACAAAATGTGCAGAAAAACTCGACTGCCGTCCGACTTACCCACCTCCCCACCGGGATCGTGATCGCCTGCCAGGACGAACGGTCTCAGTTGCAGAATCGGTTGCGCGCCATGAGCATTCTCCGCGCCCGATTATTTGAATTGGAACAACTGCGGCGCCAACAGGAGCTGGAAGTAACTCGTCGATCCCAGGTTGGCAGCGGGGAACGATCTGAGAAGATCCGAACTTATAATTATCCCCAATCGCGGGTAACCGACCACCGGATCAATCTATCCAACTACAACCTGGCCGGTGTCTTGGAAGGTGATCTCGATAAGTTCATCGATGAACTATCCATGCGCAGTGAGACCGAACGATTATCTGCTGGTGACGAGGATGATGATTGAATCGACTGAAACCATTTCGCATTGGCTCAGCGTAAACAGTACCCGTCTGCAAGGAATCACCGAATCGTCATTGAACGACGTGCGTGTCTTATTATCCAATCACCTAAATGTCAATCCATCCTGGATAGCCTCCCACTCCGACGAGATCCTTTCTTCGTCTACCTTGACAGGATTGGAAGAAAAAATGAACCAGGTTGATATCTGGATATCCCCTGCCTTATATATTGAAGCATTGGGAATTTTTTGGATTGGATTTTTATATTACTCCGGACGTCCTGATCCCCAGGCCGGAGACAGAACTCCTTGTTGAACAGGGTCTTGCCTGGTTGGTGAAACATTCGGATATTCATACAGGATATGACATCGGTACAGGTTCCGGTAACATCGCCATTTCGTTGGCCTGCAATCATCCCAATTTGCATATGGTTGCTGTCGATACATCGGAAGCGGCCCTGGCAGTTGCTGAACAAAACATTAATCAGCATGGCTTATCCGATCGCATTCAATTGATACAATCAAATCTACTTGAATCGGTTCCCATCAATGAATACCATTTTCTGTGTGCAAATCTGCCCTATATCCCGCGGGGAGAGGTATTGAATTTGCAGGTTGCTCAATATGAACCGATCAAAGCTCTCGATGGGGGACTGGACGGATTGGATTATTACCGTACACTCATAGAACAGGTTGCTCCCTTCTTGTCTCAACCATTCTGTCTATTGCTGGAGATCGAATATCGGCAATCGGACGCCATCAGGTTGATCATACAGAATGCGATTTCCGGGGCAGAAATCCAGATCTTCCCTGATTTAGCTGGACTTCCACGCATCGTGAAGGTAGAAGGCGAGGTTGACCATGGTCGTCATTAAACATTACAAACCGGCTGCACTGCACCAGGCGATTGAGCATGTTCGTGCTGGCGGTCTGATCGCATTTCCAACAGACACCGTATATGGGCTTGGGTGCGGTTTATACAACTCCACGGGTATTCTTCGGTTATACGAGATCAAAGGACGTGAACCGGGTAAAGCAATCCCCGTCCTTTTTGCCGAGATGGACCAGATCGAGGAGGTCGCTTCAGGCTTCTCCAAGGGTGCTGTTCATCTGGCAGAAAGTAATTGGCCTGGACCTTTGACATTGGTTGTCAATAAAAACCCGGCTATTCCGGTAGAGCTCACCACTTTACCGACGGTAGGCATCCGGATTCCAAATCATTCATTCGCTCGAGCCATATTAAGAGCCTGCGGTCCGATGGCTGTCACATCCGCTAACTTGTCTGGTCAAACCAGCGCTGTGACGGCAGAAGAAGTGATCTCGCAATTGGGTGAGTCGGATGTGCTCTTAATCGATGGCGGGAAATGTCCGGGTGGCTCATCCTCAACCGTAGTTGATTGTACCGGAGAAGAACCAGTCATACTCCGTGAAGGTCCAATCAGCGCGTCAACTATTCGGGCGATCTGGCACCAGGGTCGGTAGCTCAGACACCCCTGACATAAGCTTCAGGATGTACTCAACTCTCATCATGGATTAATCCTTTTCAAAGGATTTTTTCATCTTGAGCGACTATATTAAATATGCATTCTCCTTTCAAATCCACGTTCTGGGCTGAGCAGCTTGTCGGACGTGGTTTTGTCTTTTTTAAACATCGTGCTATCATGTGATAATTCTGATTTCAGCTCCGGAGAATGCATCATGCGTGTCGTTACGGATAACTTAACAGCCAACATCGAATCAAGACACGAGATAAGAATTTCAACAAGAAGAAATCCTGAAGAACAGTTCACCATCCATCCCCCTTCTTTCAACTACCGAATACACAATCAATTATTCGAAGTCACAAATACGTTTGAACACCCTCAGATCCTTCCGGAAGAAAACCCGTCTGTATTCGGTAGGACGGAGATTGTCCAATTCGAAAATGAGATATCCGATTCGGTTGGAATGAAGTTCCAGATTCGCTTCAGCCATACATTGCCGTTGATCGGAATAAAAGTAACCATAACAAATCTATCCAATGAACCGTTGCGACAGGAAAATATACTGGTCACTTCCGTCGATTCATTTCCGTTCGGTTGGTAACGGAAAAGCGAATCCCTGATCTTGGGATGTTATGTGAACGGATGGCAATCCTGGAGTTATACCGGCACCTATTCGGCAAATGAAAGAATGATCCAATCCAGGCTGAAATGGTTTCAGGGTCCCAAGCTTTATGACGCCGCAACACCCCAATTGGAAAAAGCGGGCACGTTTGCCAGTGACCAATTTGGTGTGATTTTGGATCGATCCAATCGAATCGGTTTGTTGGCAGGTTTCTTAAGTCAAAAAAACCATTTTGGTCATATATTAATGCAGCCGGGGAAACTACCGGTGATTCAAATAAAAGCTGCCGGAGATCAGGCAGAAATTCCAGCAGGTGGAACCATCACCACCGATTGGTTGGTCCTGCAGTGCCTGGATCTCAACGATCCTGACCCATTAAAATCCTACTTGGAAATGGCGGCTGAAGAAAACGAAGTAAAAATCCCAGATCACCTTCCGGTTGGGTGGTGCTCCTGGTATCACTATTTCACCCATATCTCGCCAGAGACCATACGTAATAATCTGGAGATATTGTCAGATAAAAAAAATGATCTTCCCCTCAACTTGATCCAAATTGACGACGGCTATCAAAAGGCAGTCGGAGACTGGTTGACCACCAGGCATCGGTTTGATGGTCAGATGGATTTACTCGCTACTGAGATCAAAAAAAATGGGTATCAACCGGGTCTGTGGATGGCACCCTTCATCGTTCATCCTTCTTCCACCATTTACCGTGAACACCCGGATTGGATTTTGCGAGACAGAGAAGGAAAACCTGTTAACGCAGGGTGGAATTGGAATCGTTTCTGCGTTGGTCTGGATTTGACGCACCCGCAGGTTCAAGACTATATCCGAAAAGTCATCGACAATGCTGTACATCAATGGGGCTATACCTACCTGAAACTGGATTTCCTCTATGCTGGTGCTCTGGAGGGTCAGAGATATGATTCCTCATGTACCAGGGCTCAGGCGATGAGAAGGGGGATGGAATTGATCCGCGAGGTAGCAGGACCAGAAACCTATCTTTTAGGATGTGGTGCTCCGCTGGGATCGATGCTTGGGCTGGTGGATGGAATGCGCATAGGCACAGACGTCGCTCCGGATTGGGAGCCAAAATACTTTGGCTTGGAGTTATTATTCCCAAATGAACCGGATATTCCATCAGCTAAAAATGCGATGCAAAATGTACTCACCCGGTCGATGCTTCACAACCGCTGGTGGCAAAACGATCCTGATTGCCTGTTGATTCGGGAATCCAGTCATTTGACCCTGACCGAGATCCAGAGCATGGCATCTCTTATCGCATTAAGTGGTGGATTGATGCTGATCTCTGACGATATGGATGAGGTCAGCCGTTACCGTTTGCGGATCGCGCAGGTGTTACTTCCGGTGATAGGTATGCGGCCTTTAGTGATTGATTGGGCGGATAAACTTAACCCGCATCTGACGCGGTTAGATCTGGAAAACGCAACGGGATGCTGGCATTTACTAGCCTATACCAATTGGGAGAATAGACAGGTCAAACGATCACTCCACCTCTCCGATTTCAGACTTCCTTCCAGTGGAAGATGGATTCTTCGTTCGTTTTGGAAGGAAAGAGTGTTGGTCTCAGAAGGCGGTGCATTCGAAGTCAACGTCCCACCGCATGGAACTGTCCTGTTGGCGGCCCGTAAATACACACCAGATATACCCGTTTATGCAGGCAGCAATTTACATATTTCCCAGGGATTGGAAATATCCCGCTGGGAGTATGAAAAAGAAAACCTCACATTTACCATCGACCTGCCGACGAATTTATCGGGCTATTGTGAATTGTTCCTTCCATTCGAACCGAGTGTCACTAAAATTCAGGGAAAAGAAGCGACGATAAACGGACTTGGAGACAACCACTACCGCATTGATGTTGAAGCGAATGGCAAGATAAAAATTCAAGTCCAAGCTTGAAAATAGTAAAGCGCGAAACGACTATTCGGTGGAGTTAGTTGGTATACCCATCCGCTCGCAAACCGCTTTTAAGAAACCTGAAAAGAGCGGGTGGGGCCGGTTCGGTCGGGAGAGAAATTCGGGGTGGAATTGTGTTCCGATCATAAAAGGATGGTTCGTCAGTTCGGCGATTTCAACAAGTTTTCCATCCGGAGAGAGCCCGGCGTAGATCATCCCTTTTTCATGCAAGATCTGCCGATAGTCGTTATTAAATTCAAACCGATGGCGGTGTCTCTCTTCCACCATTCCCACCGCATAAGCTTTTGCGGAGATGCTTCCCGGTTGCAATTCGCACGGATAGAGTCCGAGGCGCATTGTCCCGCCCATCTCGGTGATTTCCCTCTGTTCCAACATAAGATCAATTACCGGGTGAACCGTAGTATGGTCAAATTCCGCCGAGTTTACCGATTCATCCTGTAGGACTGTTCGGGCAAATTCTACAACCATAAGCTGCATGCCAAGGCACAAACCCAGATAAGGAATCTGGTTTTCCCGTGCATAACGGATCGCTTTGATTTTCCCCTCAATCCCCCTGCTGCCGAACCCCCCGGGCACAAGAATTCCCCCGGCGTTCTTGACTTGTTCCCAACCCTTATCCTTTTCCAGGTCTGTCGAGTGGATCCACTCGACGTTTACCTCTACGCCCAGAGGTATACCTGCGTGTTTCAGGGCTTCATACACGCTCATATACGCGTCATGCAACTCCACATATTTTCCGACGAGTGCGATCGAGATAGCTGGTCTTGGAGCGCGAACTTTCTCCACCAGTTTTTTCCAAGATGACCAATCCGGTTTGGGGGTTGGTTTCAAATTGAATCGTTCAATGATATATTCAGCCACACCTGCTTTTTCCAGCAATAACGGCACTTCGTACAACACATTGGTTGTGACCAAAGGCACAACAGCTCGCTTTTCCACGTCACAGAAGAGAGCAATTTTATCGAGCAACCCATCTTCGATCGGATAATCACTTCTGGCAACGATCATATCCGGCGCGATACCCATCGAACGCAATTCTCTGACCGAGTGTTGCGTTGGTTTTGTCTTTAATTCACCATTGGCCATGATATAAGGTAACCAGGTAACGTGTACATAGAGCGTGTTTTCCTTACCCAGATCGCTCCGTAATTGACGCAATGCTTCGAGAAATGGTTGTCCCTCAATATCTCCTACGGTTCCACCGACTTCCACGAGGACGATCTCCGCTCCCGTCGACTTGGCAACTGCAGCGATCCGCCTTTTGATTTCATTGGTGACATGCGGTATAACCTGAATTGTTCCCCCAAGAAAATCTCCCCGTCTTTCATTCGAGATAACTTCCGCATAAACCTGCCCGGTAGTAACGTTACACGCTTTGTTCAATCGAATATCAATAAATCGTTCGTAATGCCCCAGGTCAAGATCAGTTTCCGCGCCGTCATCAAGAACATAGACCTCACCATGTTGATATGGACTCATCGTACCCGGGTCCACATTGATATAGGGATCCAATTTTTGAACTGCGACCTTAAAACCGCGTTCTTTGAGGAGTCTACCAGTGGCTGCGGCAGTAACGCCTTTACCAACCGAACTTACAACCCCTCCCGTGAAGAAGATATATTTTGTCGAGTTCATTCAGCCCTCCATGAGTATCAATAAATGATCTGTATTAAGCGAAGCGAGGAGGGCGTTTTCTTGCTCCTCCTCGCAATAGTTCTACATTATTCGATGATAATTTTGTATCATCCAGGTTAACCTCTGCAATTATTATCCTTACTAGTGTAACATAATCTGAGAAGCGGCAAAGCTATTTCGGAAGATTAAATCAGACACCCGTCTGGTTGGACGGGTGCTGGGAGTGATCTAGCTTTTTTGTTTTTGTTCGAGTGTTCGAGAGAAAATTTCTTCAAAATCTTTCGTAGCTTTTTTCCCTTTTTTTGGACGATCATCCGAGTTGGATTTCTTGCCCTTTGCTTTTTCCATTGCCTCGCGTAACAGAATTTCCATTGCGGTCGGTTCGGGTTCAGAAGAGGTTTCCATGTAATCAGTGTAAGACCCTTCTGCATGTTCATCCCCACGACGGCGGCTGGGTTTACCAGGTTTGCTGCGGCGGCGGGTATCAGGTCCCTTGCCTTCAGGGCGTTCCATCGGAATCATGGGAGCTTCTTCTTTTACGGGCACTTCCTGTAACGCTTTCAAGCTTAATTTGATCTGTTTCTTTTTTCGGTTGACATCCAAGACCTGGGCTTCCACTTCGTCGCCTTCCTTGACGACATCACCCGGTTGGCGAACGTAGCCATGAGCCATTTCGCTGATATGAATCAATCCTGGGCGTTCTGCGCCAATCTCGACGAATGCACCGAATTTCTCCAGTTTAACCACTTTCCCTTTAACAACCATCTCCGGTTTGATGTCTTTCCAATCCAGATCAAGGGGTTTCATCATTGTGAGTTCTACCCGACCCTCACGAATTCGTTTTACCCAGACTTCAATTTCTTGATCCACCTGGATTACATCCTCAACCCGTTTGATCTGTTGGGTAGGATCAGCAGCCACGATCTGAGATACATGTAAGTAAGCAGGAGCCTCGGCACCAATATTAACTAGTGCTCCTGCCAACGATGTTTTAACCACTTTGCCGGTATAGTGGGTTTTTACTTTGATTTCGTTTGATTGATTAACGCTTGAATCCATAGCGTTTCACTCCCAGGTACTAAAATTGACGCGAAGAAGGATTATACCCGAACGGATAGGTTCTGTCAACGAGACTTAATTTGTTGAAAAGATGGATTTTCAAGGAGCTTTCGTTTCCAACTCTATGTTTTCTCTGGATAGGATGCGGAAAACGACTAATCCTGGTATGAGGGGAAACCAAAACGTTATGCCCCGATAGGCCAGAACAATTACCGCTGCCGCGGCGAACGGGACCCGCAGGGAAGCTAGACTGAGTGTCATGATACCTTCCACCACCCCAATCCCGTTGGGGGTGGGAGAGACGATCAAAAACAAATATCCGATACTAAAACCAGCAATAATTGTCCCTGCGGTAAATGGTTGGCGAAATGCCAGAAAGGTCATCATCATGATCGTAATTAGGATGGCTTTGTTATTGAGCGCCAGGATCAAAGGTTTGATCCAATAGGTGGGCGTCATCTGCAGTGTTGATAAACCTTCAGAGGCTTCCATGGCAAAAGAATGGGCTCGATCGATGGAAAGGTACTCCCGATGAATGAATGGTTTTACAACCTTATTCACAAAAGTAGCCAGAATCGCCAAGACTCTGCCCAGTTGCTGGCCAGATTTAGCGCCAAGGTAAAGTAAGAAGGTGATCCCGAGAGCAATGATCACAAGGAAAATGGATGCAGATATCTCAGGCCAGTCCAGTTTATTCCGGCGAGCAAGGACTGCCAGCCCGAGGGTTAAGACAACCAGGAATCCGATGTAATCGAAAAGGATATACATGGCAGTCGCTACTGTAACCCGAGCAGCAGAGTGCCCCCGATTCCGTCCATCACTGACAAACATAGCGATTCCGCTCATCCCCGCGACTGGTGCAACGATATTAGCAAAATAGGCGCCAATGGATAACAGGAATAAACGTCCAATGGTCTCATCAATTCCAACGATTTGGTAAATAGCCCGGTAGGTGGCAGCTATATTGACATACAAGACAAAAACCAAAAGGAGTGCCGCCAGAATGAAATTAACTTCTCCGCGCTGCAAGGTGCCAATCACTGATTGCAGTTCTTGAAAGCGACTGATTAGAAAATAAACGCTTAGTCCAAAAGCAACCACCAGGATAATTTTCCGCATTATGCCGATTATACTGGATTAGTAGAAAACCAAGAATGCAGATGGAAAGCCTAACCCGTGGTTGCAGAGCAGGATATAAGTGTTGGAACCAGACGCCCCCCGGTACATCCTCCTTAATAAATAAGGACATCCATTTGATAGGATGTCCTTATCAGGGTTGATGAGATTAATTCACATTGCTTTTCAATAATTCAACTGCCGCATCCAATTGCGGATCTTTACCATCCGTGTAATCTTTTTCAGTCATCGGGACTACTTTATCCGGAGTGAGACCAAGTTTATTGATCTGGCGTCGATCGGGTGAAAGCCAGCGGGCTATCGTTATTCTGACAGCACCCTGGTCATCGGGCAAATCGATCCAATTTTGGACGCTTCCTTTCCCATAGGTTGTTACACCCACTAATTTACCACGACCGGTATCCTGGATGGCTCCAGCTACGATCTCAGAGGCTGAAGCGCTTCCTTCGTTTACCAGCATCACCAACGGGATTTCCGTGGCTAAACCACCCGGTCTGATCTTAAATTCTTTTACCTCTCCGGTGCCATATTCTTCATACATTAAAACGCCGCTCTTTAGGAATTGGGAGCCGACATCGACAGCGGATGTCACCAATCCACCGCCGTTAAATCGCAGGTCAACGACCAGGCCTTTGACATTTTGAGCTAGTAATGAACGTAATGCCGATTTCAGCTCCGGTCCGGTCTTATCCCCAAAGGTGAGGATCTGGATGTAACCGATATCGCCTGAAACCACTTTGCTATTAACACTGGCAACATCGATCTTTGCCCGTGTGATGCTAATTTCGATGGGATCTGTTTGATCTTTCCTGAGAATGGTAAGGTTGACAACGGTTCCTGCTGGTCCCAATACTTTGCTTAATGCATAATTCCCATCCTTGCCAGTCATATCCTCGCCGTCAATTTTTACGACCTTGTCGCCCGGTTTGACTCCCGCTTTCTCCGCTGGAGAATCTGGCATCGGTCGGGTGATCAACAAAAATTCGCCGGTTGTATCGACCCATGCGCCAATTCCTTCGTATTCCCCTGATAGTTGAATTGTTTCCTGGCGTAATAGATCAGGATCGATATAAGAGGTATGCTCGTCACCCAAAGAGGCGAGCATTCCTTTGATCGCTCCACGCATCAATTCCGTATCGTTGACCGGTTGATTGACAAACATTTGGTGAACCATTTCCCAGGTTCGCCAGAATGGCTTGAAAAGATTTTCCAGATCGGTTGTTCCTGCACCCTGCGGTTGATCCGAGTTTGGTGAAGCCGCAGTTGGGACTGGATACTTGTTACCGAATAAGGATTGGCCATTTTTCTGTTGAATGAGCGTCGCAGATACAAAACCGCCGGAGAAAGATCCGACGAAAAGGACAAGCGCGGCCGAAAAAACAAGGATTACTTTTACTGCTTTTGACATTCTATCTCCAATAAATTCATCATGATTCTTAGTCGGGTGGAGGAGTTTTCTGGTTATCAGATGGTAGCGAATCAGGGGAAACCTTTTTTACTAATTCTGATAATTCTTCCAGGTTTTTCTCTTCATCGCCCCACGGCGATTTTGCTCTTTGAAAAGCGTTCTTTGCCATTTTTATTTGTTTTTCGATCGATTTATTTTTCACCATCGAGAATAACGAGACATTTATCGCAATGATCAAGAAAACCATACCGCACACGATCAGGTAGAAAAGAGCTGGATTTGACCTATACATCTTTCTCTCCGAGAACGCGTGACCATACAGAGGGGAGTTCATGGATCGAATCAATCCTGATCACATGATCCATCGGTTTCTCGCGGGGATTAACCAGGATGGCTTTCATGCCGATTTGTTGTGCAGTTTCCACATTCCGCCACGCATCATCGACTAATAAATAATGGGAGGGATTCGTATCGCCCAAATTGGACATAGCCATCTGATACGCTTCGGGGTAGGGTTTGCAGAATGGTGTCATTTTCATTACATCGAAGATAGTCGTGAAATATTCCTCAACCTGTAGCGCATTCAGCACTCGTTTGGAATGTCTCTTGTTCGCATTGGTGAAAATTACTTTCCGCTGTGGTAGTGATTCCAATATGGTGCGCAGGATCGGATCGGGCTTAATAAATTCTTCGATCTTCACATCATGAACATAGTTCAGATAATCTTCTGCCTGCACCTGAAAGTCTTTTTCCAATCCACGCAGGGTCGTGCCATATTTTTCAAAATAGGTACGGCGCAACTCGGCTATTTGTTGATCGGGTATGCTCAAGCGGGTGCTCATATAGTCACCCATCCGATCACGGAGCACTTGCCAGAGTCCACAATCGGGAGAATACAATGTTTCATCGAGGTCGAAAAGGATGGTTTGGATCGGCATGTAGTGAGTATACTCTGAATTAGTGAGAGAAATCTGAAAAAATAAAAGGTATGGTCAGCTTCTGACCAGGAGATCTTGGGTATAATCGTTCCTATGACCATCCGAATTCTCCCCGATGAAGTCGCATCACAAATTGCGGCAGGCGAAGTCGTCGAAAGACCAGCATCTGTTGTAAAAGAATTGATCGAGAATGCGTTGGACTCTGGCGCAGATCGAATCGAGATCAATATCACTGGTTCTGGCCAACCTTTTCTGGAAGTAGTTGACAATGGGATGGGTATTTCCTCTAGTGAGCTTCCACTGGCAGTTGCCCGCCATGCGACCAGCAAGCTTGAATCTGCGGATGATCTCTTCCGGATCAATACACTTGGTTTTCGGGGTGAGGCACTTGCATCCATTGGATCTGTGTCTCAGATGACCATTCAATCCTGCCGAAGAGGTGAATTAAATGGCAGTCTGCTTCGTCTGGAAGGCGGGCACATAACCCAACAGACGAAGTCCTCGGGGATATCGGGTACGAATGTTCGAGTGGAAAACCTGTTTTATAATGTTCCTGCCCGTCTTAAATTCTTAAAACGGGATGCCACTGAACGGCAAAACAACGAAGGGTTTATCCTTCGTTATGCCCTGGCTTATCCAAAAGTACAGTTCATCTACGTACAAGATTCAAAAGTTCTCTTACAGGCGAGTGGCTCAGGTGATCGAAAAGAGACATTATCTGCGGTATACGGAGTCGAATTCGCCCGCCAGATGATGGAAGTCGATTATTCAGATGGTGATCTTTCGGTTACCGGTTTTACAAGCCCGATCTCATTGACCCGATCCAATCGACGGGAAATCACCTTTTTTGTCAATGGAAGATGGGTGCAAGACACTTCCTTATCCGCAGCGCTGTTACAGGCGTATCACACCTATCTCATGGTCGGACGATATCCAATCGCCGCGTTATTTATCAAGCTCCCTACAGAAGAAGTGGATGTGAATGTCCATCCGGCAAAAGCGGAAGTAAGATTTCGCTCTCCCGATCGTCTTTTTTCGGTGTTGCAGCGGGCCATTAGAAAAACGCTATTGGTAAATTCTCCAGTCCCAGATGTATTTCCTTCCACGGGTATTTGGAATAATATGGCCACCTCATCTGATCAGTTTTCGGTTGATACTGCCAGCCCGGCATCTCTGCCTCATTTTCATTCCACCGATACAAATGAAGCAGATATAGATACTGACAGAAAAGAGTCTGTATCAAACCGAGCGGGTCTTATCCCCTTGCTTCGTTTGGTCGGACAGATTGGTGCGACCTATCTGGTTGCAGAGGGACCGGATGGGTTGTATCTTATCGACCAACATGCCGCGCATGAACGCGTACTATACGAGAAATATATTCACCAGCAGGGGGATGTGATACCATCGCAATCTTTGTTGGAGCCTGAAACCATAACGCTCCAGCCGTCCCAGGCAAAGACACTTGAATCTCAACTTCCATTAATTAACCACATGGGTTTTAGTATCGAATCATTTGGAGAGCACAGTTTTTTGGTGCGGTCGGTCCCTGTCCTATTTGCTCATATATCAGTAGAAGCGGCTATTCGTGTTTTGGTGGAAGATTTCGAAGAGGATGAAACCCCAATGCAATCAGAACTGGAAGCAAAACTGGTTGCCCGGGTGTGTAAAAGGGCGGCTGTTAAAGCGGGTCAGATCCTCACACCGGAAGAACAGAAACGATTATTGTCAGACCTTGAAAATTGTCTTTCCCCGCGAACCTGTCCGCATGGCCGGCCGACCATGATACATTTATCTGTGGATTTGTTGGAACGCCAATTTGGCCGCCGGGGCGCCCGGTAATCATACCCTGCGTGGTAATTGAAAACTAAAAGTCGATCCCTTCCCGTAAGTACTATCAACGGATATTTTACCGTTATGGCTTTCGATAATGCTCTTGCAAATGGATAATCCTAACCCGGTTCCTGGTACCTGTTCTTCGGAAGGCTTCGCACGATAGAACTTCTCGAACAAATGTGTTACTTCCTCCGGCTGAATACCCACACCTGAATCCTGAATAACCACGAACACTGAACTGGAATCGAATGATGCGAGTACCAGTATATTCCCCCCCTTTTGGTTGTATTTAATAGCATTGCTGAATAAATTGATCAAAACCTGTTTGATCTTATCTTTATCGGCAAGGATTAAAGGGAATGGCAAGTTGGGTTTAAATTGAACTGAGATACCCATCTGATCGAAACGATATTGAAAGATATTGATCACCTCTTCGATCAATTCGACCAGATCAAACGAACTTGGCTTGAAGGAGACGCGTCCTGATTCCAACCTTGCCAAATCCAGAAAGGTGGATGCCAGATCCGATAACCGTTGTGTCTCGGAATAGATCGTTTTGGCGAGTGATATTCGCTGTCCGTCCGAAATACGATCCTGCTGCAGTAAGTAGGCAGCGGTGCTGACAGAAGATAATGGGGTTCTTAATTCATGAACCAATTCGGAAATCTGATCCGATTGCTGGAATAGCCGGGTGTTCTCGATGGCGAGAGCGGCTTGAGTAACCAAAACTGAAAGAACTTCCATGTCGTACCCGGAAAAATGGGTTTCTTTCTTATTGATTACCTCAAGTACTCCTATCACCTTTCCTTTTAGCTTAAGGGGTAAACCAGCCAGGGACCTGGTAGGTATCTGACTTGCCTGTTCCACTTTTGAGAAGAATCGCCGGTCTTTATGAACATCGGGGATGTTGACCATGGCATCATTCTTCACCACCCAGCCTGCCAAACTTCCTTCCAATGGGACTACCAGTCCGCGCATTAGCGGCTCATCCAGACCGGTGGCAGTTTGAAAATAAAGCTCTTTTGTATTCTCGTTATATAACAAAATGGATGCTGCTTCAGCGTCACTGAGATCGCAAGCCGCTTGAACGATATGCGTCAATAAGCTGGTGAGATCATGATTTGTAACGAGTTCTTTCGAGATCTCAACCAGTTTCTGGTAGTGTTCCAGTCTCAGTGTGGCGGGTGATTCCTTGTTCATAGCAACCTTTCCGCGATTTCCGGAAGGACATCTACAAGATCTTCATGAATTATGATGGATGCCTGTGGGTCGAGGTGAGTGGTAGTTCGGTTAAGAATAACCATCCGCGCGCCTGTTCGCACTGCCATCAAGGGTATGGTCGCAGCGGGGACCACTTCAAGGGATGACCCTGCCACCAGAATAAGATCACAATTCAAACTCAATGTATTCGCTTCATCCCAGGTTTCGACCGGGAGCAACTCTTCGAATAGGATGATATCCGGTTTTAATATACCATTACAGGACAGGCAAAGGGGAATTTCATTGTTTTGGATCAATCGGGTAATAAATTGCGAGCTCTGGTATTTTTTGCGACAAACGAGGCAGGTGCAGGTTTGCATACTTCCATGTAATTCTAAAACGTGCTTTGATCCGGCGTCCTGGTGGAGATGGTCAATATTCTGGGTTATAACCGCTTTGATGAAACCAGCTTCTTCTAATCTTGCGATTGCCTGGTGGGCAGGATTTGGTTTTGCCTGTGCGATTTTTTCCGCGAGAGGCTTCAGCCAATGAAAGAACTTTTCAGGTGTGTTATTGAAGGAAGTCACGGAGGCAACTTCCATCGGATTGTCGTTTTCCCACAAACCAGTTCGGGCACTTCGAAAGTCTGGAATTCCGGATGGTGTAGAAATACCCGCCCCGGTAAAAATTACTGCCAGGCGAGAATCTTGAATTAGCCTGGCAGTCTTCTCAATTAGGGATTCTTCCATTTCCTTTTTATTCACTTATTTTTGTGGTCCTCGCTGGGCTATGGCGCTGGCGATTTTGACAAATTGCTGGGCAACAATGCCATCTGGTTGAGCGAGGATCATCGGTGTGTTGCGGGAACACGCCTGATAAGCCAACTCGGGTGCAGGAGTGATGATGGAGGTAATGGGAATGCCCAACGCCTCCTGCACCTGCGTCCAGGACATTTGAATATCCGATCGAATGCGGTTGATGAGAACCAGGGTCAGGACTCTGGATTTACTGAAGCCTCTATCAGATAATTCATCGAGGAAAACTTTCGTTCTCGCAATCGTATTTGGCATCGGTTCCACGACCAGGATGGCTTCTGTGCAAAGATTGTAAACACTATCGACCCCCGGGAGAATATTCGCCCCGAGGTCCAGGATCACGTATTGGGCGAGACTGGATAGGTGTTTGATAATCGCGGTGATCCGATCGGTTGCGTTTACGAACTCAATATCTTTAGGTTGATAGGATGCAAGCAGTAACCTGATCCCGGAAGAATGTAAGACCAGCTCGTTCTCCACCATACTCTGAGTGATCTCGTTGGCGGAGTGTTTGAGTAAACGACTAAGTTCAGTCACATTGGTGTATCCCAAATCTATGCCGAGGGTACCTTGCGATGGGCGCATCTCTGCCACAATCACATCACTTTTAGTGCGTTGCCTCAAGGCGACACCGACATTCACAGCCAGTGTCGTCGTACCGATCCCACCTTTTGCGGCGAGTACAGCACAAACCAATCCCTTCATGACTGGCATCTCTGAAGAGCGTTTTACATTTCTTGCCAAAAGCGCCCGAACATGGGCGGTCAATTCAGCAGGATGGGTAGGTTTCGTTAAATAATCATCCACACCGGCATCAAAACCTGCCACTTTGTCATCCACCATGCTTTTTGCGGTAAACATGATGATAGGGATCGTCTTCGTGCTTTCTTCTGCCCGGATTTGTTTCGTGACCTCATATCCATCCATATCCGGCATCATAATATCCAACAGGATCAGATCGGGCAGTTCAATTTTTGACATTGATAACGCCTGTTGTCCATTATTGGCAGCTACAATTCTGTATCCTTGACGCTGTAGCATCAAACCCACCAAGCGCAGGGTTTCGATATCGTCATCCACAATCAAAATTTTTTCTGGCATGTTTTCCTCGTGACGGTAGAATGTCCGTGTGATGATTAATTAATTATATGTAAGAATTTTGATAATGCTATAATCTTTGCGGATGAATTTATTTCACATTTCTCAAATTTTGCAAGAACAATGCCAAATCAATCCGGGTGAACGGCTGGCGGTGGCTGTTTCTGGAGGAGCGGATAGTGTTGCCCTCCTCCATATCCTTTCAGCATTGGGATACCCGGTTGTGGCTTTGCATTTTAACCATCAAATTCGACCAGAATCGACCAGCGATGCAGAGTTTGTCGGCGAATTGTGTGCTAAATGGAATATCCATTGTGAGATGGGTGCGCTGAATGTACCACAATTTGCCCAGGCGAATCATACCAGCATTGAAGAAGCGGCGCGAATACTTCGGTATCGCTTTCTGTTTTCTGCCGCAAAAAAGATGGATGTCATCTCACTGGTCACGGCACATCATGGCAATGACCAGGCAGAAACGGTTTTGATGCATTTCATCCGGGGTTCTGGCTTGGATGGTTTGAAAGGTATGGCTGCACGCACGATTTTGCCAGAATTCGATCAATACATCCCCCTTGTCAGACCTCTTCTCGATGTCAGGAAACAGGATCTGCTGGACTATTGCCGCCTAAATCAGATCCCATTTGTGGAAGATGCGACAAATCGTGACCCATCGTACTTCCGGAATTGGTTAAGACTGGCATTGATGCCGCAAATCGAATCGTTCAACCCCCGGTTTCAGCAAGTACTCTTGAACTCGATCGAGACTTTGCGCGCTGATTCGAAAATTCTTGATCAGTTGGTGGATTCAGTCTGGGAAGGATTGCGAAAAAGCGAAGGAAATGGATATCTATCATTTCCTATAGGTCCTTTTCGTAACCTCGATCTTGGATTACGATACCGGATCATCCGAAAGGCCATTCGCCGGCTAAAAATGGACAGTCGAGATATTGATTTTGCCTTGGTCAAGCGAGTCGTAGCATTTGTTGACCATCCATCACAATCAAATCATCAGGATCTTGGTTCAGGTCTGAGAGTGTTCCTCGAAAAAGATCAATTATTCCTGCTTGCTCATGAGGCGGAGATCCCGGTCCTTGACTATCCTCAGTTATCTGAATCTGTCAACCTGACGATACCCTGGGAATTACGATTAAAAAATGGCTGGATTTGTTCATCTGAACACATCCAAATGTCAGCGGTTTCCTTCGTAACAATTACATCTGCAGGAAAATGGGATGCCTGGTTGGATCTTGATCAAATTCAGCTGCCAGTGTATCTGGTAACCCGATCTGCAGGGGATCGGTTCTCTCCCCTGGGAGGAAAAAACCATACGATCAAAATCTCTGACCTGTTCATCAATCATAAGATCCCTGCGAATGCCCGAGATCAATATCCCTTGATAAAAGACAGCAAGGGCGTTCATTTGGGTTCCGGGAATTCAGATCTCAGAGTATGCCAGGGTAACTCCCGAGACAAAGCAGATTTTGCGAATCCGAATGATGAATGACAGTGCCAATCACATCTATCCATAGAGTCGGGTTAGCTATTCCCTTCCAAATTTTACAAACGTTGTTGTTCCTCAGGCAGTTTTAACGGCGAGTTCCTTCAATTTCATATAGATCTCTCGCCATTGGATCTTTGAGATTCCTAATTTCTGTCGGATTTTCTCGGTATCGACCCCATTTTTATAATCTTGCAGGGCAGAGGTCCACCGACACATATCAAAAGAGACATGTTTATCGAGTCCGGCTGCTTCTCCCAGGTCTTCCAGAATATATTCCAATCGACGGGGCGACCAGGGAAATAACTTATCCGATAAACGGTATTGATGCAAATATTCCCGATAGGCTCCCACCCATTCCTGGGATAGGGATATTTTTCGCTCTTTGAATCGGTATGCTGGATTTGGGTAGCGGACGAACAATGTTGCCTCCGTCTCCATTGTGACATCCAGATGATTGATGTCGATTCCAAGACATTCACCCTTCTTGATCCCGGTTTCGATGATAAGGCCGAAAAGGACATAGGATCTGGCATCGGCTTTTGCGGCTTTTCGCAAATGATTCCCGGCTTCGTAGAGCAGATCCACTTCAGATTTGGTAAGCACTTCTGCCAGTGGACTGATCACCGATTGCTGCACTACTTTTTCAGCCGGATTCATTACCAGGACACTGTTCTTATGCAGCCAGCCAAAGAATGATTTCACCGCGGTGATACGTCGTGAGAGACTTTTTGGACTGCAAGGAATGTTACGTCCCTTTTCAAGCCATTGGACATAGTTGTTTATCTCATCGGTGGTGATGTTACCTACTGTCTTATCGGCAGGTAAGTATTCCGCCAGGAGAAGAACATCGGCTCCAAAGGCTTTGATCGTGTGGATCGACCGTTTCTGGTCATCCATAAAATACTTCCAGGCGTTTATTGCAGGGATCAATGTTGTCGCCGGCGTAATGTGGGCTGTTTGTAAAGTTGGGCTCATGGTTGCTATCCTCCTAAAAAATGCTGGGTGCGTCTCTGCCTTAATGGCTGATACGCCTTTAAAAGGCTAAAGTGTAAATGCCTCGATGAGTATGGATCGAATTGCATCCTGATTTGGAAGCAATAAATAGGCGCCAGATGGTGGGATCCAGACGTTTACCTGATCAGGACCAATCACAAACTGGCGAAAATTCCCGTCTTTAGGCAAGGATAAGCTCAGAGGTAAGAGTTCGACGATCTTATCCAAAGGGATATTCATCTCGACGCTGTTTTGAAATTGTTGGTACAACTCCGGCGTTTTCGACAAGGCGTCCAATGACATCAACTTATTAAAAAAACCACGGATGAGTTCTTGCGCTCTTCTGCCACGATCGAAATCGCTGGTGGAATATCGGGAACGCGCATACCATAATGCCATTTCTCCATTAAGATGGTTCTCTCCGGCGTCAATCGAACAATATCCCTTGCGTCCTGATGGCAGATCGCACCAATCTGATAAAGTATTTTCTGCCAGGATGTCGATCCCTCCGATTGTGTCAATGATGTTTACGAATCCGGAAAAATTGGTCATCAAATAATAATCAGGATGGATCCCAAAGTTAAATTCGAATGTTTGCTGCAGCATTTCAAATCCGCCAAAAACCATGGCAGTATTGATCCGTTCAAACCCGTGTCCGGGTAAGGTAAGATACAGATCCCGCGGGAAAGAGACCAGGCTTCCTTTGCCTGTTTTGGGATTAAGACTAACTAATAGAATGATATCTGTCCGGAATCCAGCTCCCGGCCGAAAATCTGATCCAAGCACGAGGATATGGACCTGACTGGGTGATTTTGGGATTCGGTCCACGCCACCTTCTATCAATACCGGAGAGGTTGGCAAAGAGGTGGGTGTTTTTACCATTCGTGTGGGGGTTCTCCCGATCGTAGTTGTGGGAGCAGGTTCATTATCTAGAGGTTGAAATGGGGTGGGTGTTACAGTGGCATTGATATCACGTGTGGCAAGTTGAATTCGGGGCAGTTGGCCAGCCACTTGTTTATTTTGATTCTCCTGGAAGGTCACCGGAAGAGTGCAGGCAACCGTCAGTGTAATAGATACTAGAAGAGTCCAGCACATTGGTTGAACGAATTTGTTCATCAATTACCAACCTGCTGAGAGTTGCCGAGATTTGGATCGACTGGTATGCGGAGAGGGGCCAGGCGGGTTCTGGTGAGAGATTGAGTGTTCAGGAAGGAAATGGATGACGGATTCATATGCGTATATCTATCACTTGCCAAGATGCACGTAGTATGCCATAATTCGCATAGGATAACATCACCTGATGAAGATAACATTGACAAACGGGTAAAAGCGGATAAAATTTATCACGCAAGCCGAAGTGGCGGAACTGGCAGACGCGCTACGTTCAGGGCGTAGTGGGATTATCCTCGTGAGGGTTCAAATCCCTCCTTCGGCACAACCCCCGTTTTCAAACGGGGTTTTTTCATTGGTAAACAACTTGCATCAGAATTTTAAACGGAGTAAGATGTCGATGATGCAAAACTATATTTCCAGCGGAAAGAAAGCCCTGGCAGTTTTAGGATTAATATTTATTGCTTATCTCCTTCTGGATATGAACCATCGGGTGGAGGAGTATCTTCGTTTGTCTGCTGAACGGGATACGATGGCTACCCAGGTTTTGATTGTCAAAAACACCGAGCAGGCATTGCAGACCCAAATCGCTTACTCCAATTCAGATGCTGCCGTCGAAAAATGGGCTCGGGAGGAAGCTTTCATGGCTCGTCCCGGAGATCACCCGGTTGTCATGTTGCCAGACAAAAACTTTACACCACAACCGACACCCGAGATCATCGCCACCCAACAGGTTTATCAGAACTGGGAAGTCTGGGCAGCTGTATTCTTCAGCCAATAGTATCCAACTAAATACATAAGATCATAATCAGAGGGGTCAATGGTATCCACTCATGAGAGAGAACTAGATCAACCCATCGATCTTTGTGATCGTTATGGAAATCTAAATCCAGCGGCAGTAGGTTGGTCCAGAATACCAGTTCACCGTTGCGACCTCAAAGGACATTGGTTACGCAAAAAGCAATGGAATTACTGGTGTATAACCAGTCCAACCCATCTCTTCTCGATCACGCTTTCCAATATTTCATATATGGGACTTGGATTTGCTTATTTTCTGGATTTTAATACCCAGGAATTCATTGAACAAACGGTAATGACTCCTTTCGGCGCAGGTTTCAAAATGCCTGCCCGAGTGGAGGAACCTGTATCGTTCCATCATAAAAACATGAATGTTGATCTCCTCGACCAGACTGACCAAATTGCGATCTCAGTGGAATCCTCCAAATTTGGGAATCAATCACTTAAGGCTGATTTTTCAATTCTTCGCCCACCCGGATATGAGTCGTTAAATGTGGTGATTCCCTGGAGTAGATATAGATACCAATTTACTTCAAAACAGGAATGCCTGCCAGCCTCGGGAGAAGTCCAGATCGGAAACCGTGAGATCCACTTCGATCAGAAAGATAGTTTTGCCTGCCTTGATTTCGGACGTGGCATATGGAAATATGCCAGCTCTTGGAATTGGGGAGCATTTTCTGGACGGTTGGGAGATCATTCCATCGGACTGAACCTGGGGGGAATATGGACGGATGGAACTGGTTTTACCGAAAATGGGATCTTGCTCGACGGGCGGCTGATTAAAATCGGAGAAGAGATCCGCTTTGAGTATGATCCGAAGGATTTTATGAAACCATGGGTGCTAAAAACCAAAACAAGTTCATTCGTGGATCTTACCTTTACCCCATTCTTCGAACGGGTAGCCAAAACCGAAGCACTCATACTTCGATCAGAAGTGCATCAAATGATCGGACATTATTCAGGAACGATCGAGGATGAGTTTGGTGGAAAATACCTGATCACACATGTCCCCGGCTGGGCTGAAGAACATCACGCGCGATGGTAAAACGAACTTAATCTAATTTCTTACGGAATCGGATAGCGGCCAACGTCATGATAAGGGTTCCATATATTGCCAGCAGTATCACCTCAAAATAGAGTGATTCCAACCCCACCCCTTTTAAGACAATTCCACGAACAATGATCAAAAAATATCGTAATGGGATCAGATAGCTGATTGCCTGTAAAACCGTAGGCATGGCAGCCAGTGGAAAGAAAAATCCGGAGAGAAAAACGGATGGCATGATTGTCATCAGGGTTGTGAGCATAGCTTCCTGCTGAGTTTTCGCCACGGTGGATATTAATATGCCGATCCCCAGGGTCGTCACGAGGAAAAGTGCGCATAGGAGTAAAAGCAGTAAGATATTGCCATTGATGGTGATATGAAAAACCAGTACGCCAATTACCAAAACCTCAATTGAATCCAGGAAACCGATCAAGACATACGGTGCCAGTTTACCAACAACCAGTTCCCAAGGACGGATGGGTGTGACAATCAGTTGTTCAATGGTCCCATATTCCCGTTCTCTCACGATTGCTGTTGATGTCAGCATGGTCGTCAGAAATTGAAGGATCATTCCGATCAGGCCCGGGATCATAAAATTCGCCGAGATAAGTTCGGGGTTGTACCAGACCTGGGTGCGGACTTCCACCAGGGTACTGCCTTTGCCCTGACCAACCAGCATCATCTGCTTGGCAACCAGTTTGGCGGATTTCGCCTGACCGATTAAGGTTGCAGCAGAGAGAGCGGTATTGGCTAACGTTGGATCCGACCCATCGATGATGAATGCAATTTCTGTTTTTTCTCCAGTGGATACGGTCTCTGCATAATCGGGTGGGATGATGATCCCTGCTTTGACTGAGCCATTGTCCATTAATTTTTGGATCTCAGCGGGAGAATTTACATCGTAAGCGATCTTAAAATAATCAGCTGCCTGGTACGCTTCCAATAACCGGGTTGATTCGGCGGACTTATCTTGATCGTACACCGCCAGCGGGATATTTCTGACATCATTTGTGGCGGCATACCCGAGCAGGAAAAGCATCACGATCGGGAAGAAAAACGTTAGACCCAATGTGCGCGGGTCGCGAATTATTTGGATAAATTCTTTTCTGATGAGTGTTAATAATCGGGTATGCACATACCCTCCGGATATAATCTGATTCATTCTAGCACGATTTAATCAATGTCAGTAAAAAAACTGCGGAGTATTCATCCCAAAAAAATAACCGGTCAGAAGACCGGTTATTTGGGGTAATTGGCTTGATCAATCGTGGTGGTTATTCGAGCCGCGACCTATACCGTGATAGGCAAAACCAAGCGCTTTCATAGTTGCTGGGTCATACAGATTTCGGCCATCGATAAGGACCGCATTTTTCATGGTAGCTTTGATCTTTGAGAAATCAAGTTGTTTAAATTCGTTCCACTCTGTTGCTAAAAGCAGGGCATCTGCGCCTTCTGCAACCTGATAAGGGGTTTCGCAAAGAGTGATCCTTTTATCCACTTTTCCAATCAATTCCATTGCCTGAGGGTCATAGGCTTTGATGCAAGCACCTTCGTTCTGCAGTAGATGGATGACTTCCAATGCAGGAGCTTCCCGGATGTCATCCGTGTTTGGTTTAAATGAGAGCCCTAAAACCCCGATGGTCTTATCGTTTAATGTGCCAAGGATCTTCCGTAATTTAACGACCACCCTTCGCCGTTGATTTCGATTGATATCCATCACCGCTTGAAGGAGCTGTGGGTGAGTGCCATGTAACACGGCGATATGGGCGAGCGCTTTTACGTCTTTGGGGAAGCAAGACCCACCCCAGCCTAAACCGGCATCCAGGAAATTAGGACCAATTCTCTTATCCAATCCCATACCGCGTGCAACCATCGTCACATCCGCGCCAAGTTCATCGCAGATATTCGATATCTCATTGATAAACGAGATCTTTGTAGCCAGAAACGCATTGGACGCGTATTTGATCATTTCCGCAGTACGCAGGTCGGTAATTAAGATCGGACATCTTAATGGTGCATACAACTTGGCCAATTCTTCCGCGGCAGATGGATCCACAGAACCGAGTACAACCCGGTCCGGCATCATAAAATCATTAATGGCAGATCCTTCTCGTAAGAACTCAGGATTCGAAACCACGTGAAAATCGAGTGGATCGCCAGAGCGACTTTTGTTGATCACATCTGCCACCCAATCGCCCGTTCCAACAGGAACCGTGGACTTATTCACTACGATGATCGGGTCCTTGACGATACCTGCAATGGCTTCTGCAGCCTGGCGAACATATTGAAGGTCTGCTTCGCCATCCACGCCGGACGGAGTACCCACAGCAATAAAAGCAAACTGGGCATTCTTCAACGCATCCTGATAATCGGTGGTAAATAGCAGGCGTCCTGCCTTGACATTCTGATTGACAAGCTGTTCGAGACCAGGCTCATAAATTGGCATGATTCCTTGATGGAGTTTGTCAATTCGATCTTGATCAATATCGAGACAAATTACTTTATTACCGAGATCTGCAAAGCAGGTACCAGTCACAAGACCCACATATCCGGTACCAATGACGCAAATATTGCTCATGAAAATCTCTCCCTGGGATTAGGATAAACTGGATATTTATCAGCCATTAATCATAACATACTTCAATTTTGTTGATAAATCTTCAATCCTCCTATATGATGGAGTCGTTGTAGAAAAATATATAGAAGGAGCGTTTATGACTGCTCAGTTGATTGATGGGGTTAAGAAAGCCGAACAGATTCGGCAAACAATAAAAGAGGAAACAACAGCCTGGGTTGAAACCGGCCATACTCCACCCGGTTTGGCGACGGTCCTGGTTGGAGAAAACCCAGCCTCACAGGTATATGTACGATCCAAGCAAAAAGCATGTGGAGAGGCTGGGATCCAATCGTTTGGATATAACCTGCCTGCCTCCTCAACCCAGGCAGATGTGGAAGCGCTGGTTCGTGAATTGAACGCCGATCCCAAAGTAAATGGAATTCTGGTGCAATTACCTCTGCCTGCAGGGTTGGATGAAGAAAGGGTGTTGCGGGAGATAAAGTTGGAGAAGGATGTGGATGGGTTTCACCCAATGAATATCGGGCGGCTGGCGCAAAAAGGAAGGGAGCCACTCTTCATTCCTTGTACTCCGTTCGGATGTATGGTCTTAATGGAAGAGACCGGGATCAAGCTGGATGGCGCCAACGCAGTTGTGTTAGGTAGGTCGAATATCGTCGGGATGCCTGTGGCTTTATTATTGGTGCGGGCGAATGCGACAGTGACCATCTGTCATTCACGAACCAGAAATCTGGCAGATGTCGTTCGCTCAGCAGATGTTTTAGTGGCTGCCATAGGAAAGCCAGAAATGGTTCGAGGCGATTGGATCAAGCCTGGCGCGGTAGTCATTGATGTGGGAATCAATCGAGTTGAGGATGCTAGTAAGCCAAGGGGTTATCGATTGGTCGGAGATGTGGCGTTCGATGAGGCGAAAGAGGTCGCAGGATGGATCACACCGGTTCCCGGCGGAGTGGGTCCAATGACAATCGCGATGTTATTGCAAAATACACTCAAGGCAGCGAAAATGGCTGGATAGAAGAATAAAAATACAAACTTCAATTACTCAAATATATTTGAATCATTGGAAGAGTCAGGTGGGATGTACCACCTGACTCTTTTACAACCGACCGCAATATGGAAACTGATGGCTAAAATTTAACTTGTCTGACAATTGACAAGGGTCAGATAACCTGATATAGTTGTCATACAATTAGGTTTCCAAAAGAGGCTTATGACTTCCCTTTTATTCAAGCATGCTCAAATACTTGTAACAATGGACGACCACCAGCGGGAGATTCCGGATGGTGGTCTTTTTGTCCGTGACGGGTTTATTGAGCAGGTTGGCTTGACCGTAGAGTTACCTCAAACTGCTGATGAAGTCTATGATCTACGTGATCATATCGTTTTGCCGGGACTTGTAAACACTCACCATCATTTTTATCAGACACTCACCCGCGCAGTACCTGCTGCTCAGAATGCCAATTTGTTTAATTGGTTGAAAACTCTCTATCCTATCTGGGCCAGGATGAATCCGGATGATATCTTTCTATCCACCCAAACAGCACTCGTTGAACTTGCTCTTTCAGGGTGCACGACTGCTTCTGATCACCTTTACCTTTTTCCGAACGGTTCCCGTTTGGATGATGAGATAGATGCCGCCCACGAAGTAGGTGTCCGCCTTCAAGCTTCGCGCGGATCAATGAGTTTGGGTGAAAGCAAAGGCGGTCTCCCTCCAGACAGCGTTGTAGATTCCGAAGACACCATCCTCAAAGATAGCGAACGACTAATCCAGAAATACCATGATCCGAAACCAGGCGCGAAAACCCAGATCGTTCTTGCACCTTGCTCGCCATTCAGTGTCACCGGCGAATTGATGAAAGAATCAGCCAAAATGGCACGACAGCATGGCGTCCATTTGCACACCCATCTGGCAGAAACCCAAGACGAAGAAGTATTCTGCCTTGAGAAATTTGGTTACCGACCGGTTGGTTATATGCAATCGGTGGATTGGGTCGGAGAAGATGTCTGGTTTGCGCACTCCGTTCATGTCAACCAGGCTGAGATAGATATCTATGCCAGAACGGGTTGCGGGGTTGCCCACTGCCCATCATCCAATATGCGGCTTGCCTCAGGGATAGCTCCCTTATGGGAGTACAAGAAAGCAGGAGTAAAAGTTGGATTGGGCGTGGATGGTTCCGCCTCCAATGACGGGTCACATATGTTAGCGGAAGTTCGCCAGGCAATGCTGATGGCACGTCTGCGGGCTGGGATATTAGGCGCTTCCCTTTCGACCACTCCCGACCTGCCGATTATGACCGCTCGGGAAGCACTTGAGTTGGCAACCCGTGGTGGTGCTTCCGTTTTGGGTAGAACAGATATTGGTTCTCTTGAGGTTGGGAAGTGCGCGGATTTCTTTGCCATCAATTTGAATCGGGTGGAATATGCAGGTGCACTGCACGATCCAGTTGCTGCCGTTGTATTTTGTTCACCTCAGCAGGTGGATCACACAGTTGTCCATGGTCAGTTCATCGTAAAGGACGGACAGGTGGTTACGGTGGATGTCCCGGCATTGATCAAGAAACATAACCAGGCTGCAACCCGCCTATTGAACTGGGATTAGTGAGGAGTAAAATCGTGAGTGACGAATCACTGTATCAGGAACGAAAACAACTCGTGGATGTCGCAATGGGGCGGTTGCCGGCTGACCTGGTTATTAAGAATGGACGCTGGGTCTGTGTTCAATCCGGCGAGGTAGTAGATCATACCGATATTGCGATCCACGGAGATCGAATTGCTTTCGTTGGAACTGATACAAGTCATACCGTTGGACCAAAAACTAAGGTCGTCGATGCCGGTGGAAAATTTCTGGTTCCTGGATTATTGGACGCCCACATGCATGTTGAATCCGGGATGCTTACGGTAACAGAATTTGTTCGCGCGATTCTTCCTCATGGGACAACCGGAATATTCGTGGATCCACACGAGATAGCAAATGTATTTGGTCTACCCGGAGTTCGCCTTATGGTAGATGAGGCAGCCCACCAGCCAATCCATGTCTGGGTTCAAGTTCCATCCTGCATCCCATCTGCCCCCGAATTCGAAACATCGGGTGCCGTCCTCGGTCCGGCTGAAGTTGAAGAAGCATTAACCTGGAAGGGAATTATTGGTCTGGGAGAAATGATGGATTTTCCGGGAGTTGCCAGGTCTGACGCGAAGATGCTTCACGAGATGGAATTAACTCACCGGTCTGGAAAAACCATAGGCGGGCATTATGCGTCCCATGATCTGGGTTTGCCTTTTCATGGATATGTTGCAGGTGGAGCGGAAGATGACCATGAAGGAACCCGCACAGAAGATGCCATAGCCCGGATACGTCAGGGTATGAAGGTCATGATGAGGTATGGATCAGCCTGGCATGATGTGGTTGCCCAGGTTAAAGCTGTCACAGAATTTGGTCTTGATTCCCGTAATTTCTTGCTCTGCACGGATGACTCACATTCCCAAACCCTCTTCAACGAAGGTCACATGGATCGAGTGGTTAGGCATACCATCGCGCAGGGTCTTGATCCGGTCAAAGCAATCCAGATGGCAACCATCAATACAGCGGAACACTTCGGGCTGACCAAAGATATTGGACAGATCGCCCCTGGTCGGTTTGCAGATATTTTGATTGTCCCGGATTTAGATGATTTCTCTGTCGAAATGGTCATTGCGCAGGGCAGAATTATCAGCCAGGCAGGGCATACGCTAATCGAATTGCCGGGTTACACCTACCCTGATTGGGCATCACAGTCCATCCATCTCCAACGAAAAATAAGGTCCGATGATTTTACGATAAATACCGGTAAAACGGGACATGTCGTTGTCAATGTGATCGGTATCATCGAGAATCAGGCTCCAACAAATCGGCTTCAAATTCCGATGAGTGTCGACGGCGGGCAACTTAAGCTGGATATGCAAAAGGATATTGCCAAAGTTGCACTCATTGATCGTCATCGAGGTACTGGCGAAATCCGCCTTGGATTTGTTCATGGCTTTGGATTTAATAAACCCTGTGCCGTTGCATCCACGGTCGCGCATGATTCACATCAATTATTGGTGGTAGGAACGGATGAAACTTGTATGGCGCAGGCAGTCAATATTCTGGCAGATTGCGGCGGTGGACAGGTTGTGATTGTGAATGGAGAACAAAAAGGTCTTGTGGAACTCCCTATAGCTGGATTAATGTCCAATGAGAGCGGGCAAACGGTAGCACGCAAAGCAGCCAATGTTCTGGCTGGGTTCAAAGAATGTGGTTGTAATCTCAACAATCCAAATATGCAGCTTAGCCTGTTAGGTCTGGTCGTCATTCCGGACATGAGAATTTCGATAAAAGGGCTTGTGGATGTGACGAATATGAAATTCATTGATTTGGTAGAGTGATATGCAAAAAAAAGTGCACCCGTACGAAAAACTTCAAGTAAATCTGGCAAATTTGATCGCCCAGACGCCGGCCGGTGAACGGCTTCCCACAGAACCACTTCTCGCGCAAAACCTTGGTGTTTCAAGAGCTACCTTGCGGGAAGCTATGAGATCGTTTGAAAGCCAGGGATTAATTCGGCGCAGACAGGGGATCGGCACCTTTGTGGTAGGTCGAACCCAGGTTATCGAAAGTGGACTGGAAGTACTGGAGAGCATCGAAACCCTGTCGGATCGGATCTTCCTGGAAGTCTCTATGGAAGACCTGAAAATTGAGCATGTCAAGGCAACCGGCGATCAGGCAGACGCTCTTGGAATAGCTGAAGGCGAGCCGCTGCTGCGGGTCTCCCGAATTATCCGTGCAGAAAATCGCCCTGTTGCATCTTTGATCGATATTCTTCCGATCGATATCCTGACAACTGAAGATCTCACTTCCGAATTCAGCGGATCTGTCCTGGATCTATTGTTACGAAGGGGTTACCCACCTCTGGCATACTCCAATACGGAGATTCGGGTTGTCGATGCCACGTCAGATATCGCCCGGGAATTGGAGATACAACGCGGTGATGGTCTGTTGTTGTTTGTAGCCCGCCTGTATACCACTTCCGGTAAAGTGATCGATTACTCCTATTCCTATTTTCTGCCGGGTTATTTCCGCTTCCATGTCCTTCGGAGTGTTGGCGGAGTCACACAAACGCTCATCGGGGTAGAACCCGATAGGAGGTAATACGCGAGGAAAGAAAATTGTCTGACTTGCTTTTACGATCGTACCAACAACATTTTTATAAACCAATCAGGAGGTAACAAATGCGTAGTTTTTTAGGTAGAGACATCTTATCGTTGAAGGAATTTGAAAGACAGGAATTCTTCCACATCTTCAACGTTGCAGAAGAGATGGAACCCATCGTTCGCAGCCGTCGCAATAGCGATATGCTGTCTGAAAAAACCATGGTGACCGCATTCTACCAGCCTTCCACCCGTACCCGTCTGGCTCATGAGGCCGCCATGCATCGGTTAGGTGGTCATGTGACCGGTTTCTCGGATGCGAAAATGACCCGCGCTGGTGACTGGTACCAGGAAAGCATCAAAGACACCGTTAAGATGCTTGAATTCTATGGAGACGTCATTGTTATGCGCCACTTCCAACAGGGTGCTCCAATGGAAGCCGCCAAATGGGCTTCTGTGCCGATCATCAATGGTGGTGATGGCTGGGGTGAACACCCAACTCAAATCTTGACAGACCTGTACACCGTTTACCGCGAAAAAGGTCACATCGATGGTTTGAAATGGCTGGCAGTTGGCGATATGCGCATGCGTACCATGCATTCTCTGGGTTATGCTATGTCTCAATTTGATTGCCCCATCACCTTCGTTGCACCCCCAGACATGTCCCTTACTCCTGAATTCAAAGAAGAACTGAATCAGTATTCGGTTAACTTCAAGGAAGCGGAACATGTAGAGCAGGCGATTGCCGAAGCAGACGTCATTTTGGTCGAGCCCGTTGTTCAACCCGATTACACGAAATCACGCCAGGAAGCTGGTGAACATGGAATGACACCTGCCAACTATAAGATCACACGCGAACTGTTGAGTACCAAAGCAAAGAGTGACGCCATTCTCTTGCACTCACTCCCACGAATGGACGAAATTCCTCCCGATGTGGATATCACCCGCTGGTCACGATACTGGCAGGAAGCCGCCAACGGCGTTGTCATGCGAATGGCCTTGTTGGCCCTTGTTCTGGGCGGAATGGAATAATTCAATCCTGGTGAATAGATCAGGGCAACGACGGATGTAATCCAGTTTCTGTAACCCTGATCTTCCACCTCTAACTGGAGGATTCAAATGCAAACATATCTACATGGACGCGATCTGATCGGTGATTTGGATTTCTCGAAAGAGGAAGTCGAAACCGTATTGGAAGTTGCGTTCGACCTGAAGCGCAAACGCGCTTTGAATGAACTGACCCCATATCTGCGCGATAAAGTACTGGCTATGTTGTTCTTCTTTAGTAGCACTCGAACCCGCGGATCTTTTGAAGCCGGCATGGCGCACCTCGGCGGGCACGCGGCATTCATCGAATCTCGCACAACCCAGATCTCCCACGGCGATACTCCGAAAGAGATCGGTGAAATTTTTGGACGCTATTTCGATGGTCTCGCGATCCGCCACGTGGATTGGGGTATTGGCAATAAATACTTAAATGAAGTTGCCAAAGCTTCCCGGGTTCCTGTCTTGAACATGCAATGCGATGTCTACCATCCTTTCCAGTGTCTTGCTGATCTGATGACAATAGTTGAAAAGAAGGGCAAAGATCTTCGCAAGAAGAAAATGGTCGTATCCTGGGCTTATGCTGCATCTTATCAGAAACCCATGTCTGTTCCCCAAAGTCTGATCCTTCAGATGCCCCGTTTTGGTATGGATGTAGTTCTTGCCCACCCACCAGAGTTCAAACTGATGCCAGAGATCATGGAACAGGCGAAAGAACAGGCCCGCAAGTTTGGCACCAGTTTTGAAGTGGTAGATGATATGAACGCCGGTTTCAAAGATGCCGATATTGTTTATGCAAAAAGCTGGGGCGCGATGGTTCACACACCAGATGCAGATGAAGGTGCAAAGATCATCAAGAAATACGAAAGCTGGATAACCGACGAGAAACGGATGAAATTAGCCAAGAAGGATGCCATTTACATGCATCCACTACCAGCGGATCGAAATATTGAAGTCACAGATGCAGTCATCGATGGTACTCAGTCTGTTGTTTATGATGAAGCTGAAAACCGAATGCACGTTCAAGAAGCCGTCATGGCTCTCACGATGTAACTCAAATTTAGAAAGGTAAGAACCAGAATGACTAAAAAAGTAGCAGTAGTAGCAGTAGGTGGTAATTCATTGATCCTGGATCCGAAAAATGTAACGGTTGAAGATCAATATTTGGCTGCCGCAGAAACAACGCATCACATCGCCGATATGATCGAAGCCGGTTGGGATGTCGCAATTGGTCACGGTAATGGACCTCAGGTAGGGTTTATCCTTCGCCGATCTGAAATCGCGGCCAAAGTGGAAGGTATGCACGAAGTACCATTGGATGTCTGCGGTGCAGACAGCCAGGGCGCGATCGGGTACGCACTCCAACAGACATTACAGAACGAACTTATCGGACGTGGGATCAAAAAATCCGTTGCGACTGTAGTAACCCAGGTGAAAGTGGATAAAGCCGATAAGGCCTTCCAGAATCCCACCAAACCCATCGGTGGATTCATGGAAGAACCGGAAGCAAGACGCCGCGAAAAAGAACTCGGTTGGAATGTGGTTGAAGATTCCGGTCGCGGTTACCGACGGGTGGTCGCATCCCCCCTCCCTGTGGAAGTGGTCGAAATTGAAGCAGTGAAAGAATTGCTTGATTCTGGTACCGTCGTGATCACCGTTGGTGGTGGTGGAATCCCGGTCGTGGATAACGGAAAAGGTGGAAGTGTTGGTGTTGCAGCTGTGATCGACAAAGATTTCGCCAGCAGCCTCCTTTCCCAGGAGATCCATGCTGACCTCTTCGTTATCTCCACTGCGGTTGAAAAAATTGCCATTAATTATGGCAAACCTGATCAAAAATGGATCGACAAGATGACACTCGCTGAAGCAAAACAATACATTTCTGAAGGTCATTTTGCCAAGGGATCCATGCTCCCGAAAGTCCAGGCTATTATCTGGTATCTGGAGAATGGTGGAAAACAGGCACTTGTCACTGATCCGCCGCACATTGGTGCAGCGCTCCGTGGTGAAACTGGTACCTGGATCGTTCCTTAGTTTTTTTAGTTATCCCCCGCTGCATTACAGCGGGGGATATTCATTGAACCGATTTTTGTTACTAATATTGCTGGATGTTTGGTGAGACTCTTTATTTAGTTTCGGGTAAAATAGGTTGGTAACGCTGATGTGTCTGTTTTATAGACCTACCTAAAGCAGAATCCTGCTTCTGTGCGTGAGTAGATCGTTGAAAGGAGGTGAAATCCTGGCACGATTTTCATTGGCTTGCAATCCCGTTTACCCAGTCAAATCAATTCGTATCTAATTGGAGGAGTTACATGAATACCAAGTATGTTTGGCGTATTGCAGCTAGTTTGCTGATTGCCACTATGGTTTTAGTAGCCTGCGCACCCGCAGCACCTGCGACAGAAGCGCCCGCGCCGGTTGCACCACAACCCGCTCCCGCCACCGAAGTACCTGCCGCACCTGTGGCACCCGTCGCCACAGAAGCTCCGGTTGCAACTGAAGCACCGGTAGCAGATGCTGGCGCATTCCAAATTCCTGAAATTCAAGAAGGCAAGTTCAACATTGCCATGGTCTTGATTGGCCCTCACAATGATGGTGGCTGGTCACAGGCTCACTTCGAGGGATTGGAATACGTTCAGGCGAACGTGCCCAATGTTCACACCGCTTATATCGAAAACGTGCCGGAAGGCGCCGATTCCGAGCAGGTTTTCCGCAGCCTCTCCCGCAAAGGCTTCAATTTGATCTTTGGTACCTCCTTTGGTTTCATGGATCCGATGGAAGTTGTTGCTGCTGAATTCCCGGATACCTATTACATTCATCTGACTGGAATCAAATCCAATACTACCAACTTCGGCAACCTCATGGGCGCTATGGAAGACATGAAATACCTGGCTGGCATGCTGGCAGGCGCTCGCGCGAAGATGGATGGTAATCCGAAATTGGGTTACATGGCCACTTTCCCAATCCCAGAAGAAATTCGCCTGGGTAACGCAATCGCCCTCGGTATGAAGAAAACTTGCCCGGAATGCACCATGGATGTCCGCTGGATCAATACCTGGCATGACCCCGTCAAGGAAAAGGAAGCCGCTGCTTCCCTATTTGACGCTGGCGCTCAGGTTGTCTTCACCGGTGCTGATACCCCGGCTGTAGCCGATGTGGCTCAGGAAAAAGGTAAATGGGGCGTAACCTATGACTGGTACGGCTCCTGCAAGGTCGATCGCTGCTTAACCGCTCCCTACTGGGTTTGGGGACCGATCTATGCCGGTATCGCTGAAGGCATCGTCGCTGGTACCTATACACCTGGTTGGGATTACTTTGATGCCGAAACCGGTGCCCTTGGTCTCTATGGCTTCATGGAAGGTCAGGAAATGACCAAAGGTGTAGCAGAGCTTGATCCCGCTGTCATCACCCTTGTTAAAGAGACTTTGGCTGAGATGGAGGCTGGTACATTCACCCGCTTCGATGTCTTCGCTGGTCCGATCAATGACAACCAGGGTAATGTAGTCCTACCGAAGGTCAAAAACTGCAACAGGTTGACCTGGATGCATTTCCCGAGTACGGGTTGCCCTGCAGTATCAAAGCCTGCATGAAATGGTGGGCTGAAGGAATTACCGCAGAACTACCACAATAAATTATGTAATCCTGTGAGCCAGATCACTCAGGTGGTCTGGCTCACGCCATATTAGTTTTTGAATTTGGAATCATCGGTAGAATTCATGTCCCCAATTATTGAAGAAACTAAAACAAGCGAAGACATTGTGATCATGCATGGGATTAACAAACAATTCCCCGGTGTGGTGGCAAATGACCATGTGGATTTTATACTACGAAAGGGAGAGATCCACGCGCTGTTGGGAGAGAATGGTGCTGGTAAGAGTACCCTGATGAATATCCTGGCTGGTTTGTACCAGCAGGATTCGGGTACGATCACAGTTCATGGCAAGCAGGTCCAGTTCTCATCACCAAGACACGCCATCTCATCAGGCATTGGTATGGTCCACCAGCACTTCATGCTGGTACCGACCCAGAGTGTGACAGAAAATGTCCTTCTTGGGTTGGATGATCCACGTTTTTTTATGCAATTATCCCATTATGATCAAAAAATCCGTGAGATGGGCGAAGAGTATGGATTACCCATTGACCCAACCGCGAAAATTTGGCAATTATCCGTCGGTGAACAGCAACGAGTAGAGATCATTAAAATGCTCTACCGAGGGACAGACATCCTGATCCTCGATGAACCAACTGCTGTACTGGCGCCAAAAGAAATTGATACATTTATTGAAACACTTCGCAGAATGACCTCACTTGGCAAGTCAATTATCTTCATCAGTCATAAGCTGAATGAAGTTCTCAATATAGCCGACCGGGTAACCGTGATGCGACGGGGCAAGGTAACTGCCGCAGGAGTAAATCCAAAAGGGCTGACGGTCAAAGACCTGGCGAAATTAATGGTAGGACGAGATGTGATCTTCAACCTGGACAAGAAAGATGTTACTCCGGGTGAAGTGGTCTTACAGGTCGAAAACATTCAATGCCAAAACGATAAAGGAATGCCCGCCTTAAGGGGTGTAGATCTGGTTGTCCGTCACGGTGAAATTGTAGGTCTGGCAGGTGTTGCCGGAAATGGACAGCGTGAATTGGCGGAAGTGATCACGGGTTTACGCAAATGCACAACCGGTAAGGTCACATTCCATGGCAGAGATGTGACAAACAAAGAACCACGTGATGCTTTACTGAAGGGCATCTCTCATGTCCCGGAAGATCGAACCCATGTGGGTACTGCACCGAATTTGAGCCTGACTGATAACGTGATCATGAAGGCTTATAAACAACAACCCATCGGACGGGGATGGGCGCTCAATCAAATTGCCGCAGACAAATATGCGAATGAACTTCGTTCCATCTACGAGATCATTTCTCCCACCATCAAAACTCCGGTTCGTTTATTATCGGGTGGCAATTTACAACGCGTAATTCTGGCTCGTGAAATTTCCAGCAAGCCGGCTTTCATGGTAGCGATGCAGCCGACCCGCGGATTGGATGTCGGTGCGATCGAAGGCGTCCAAAAATTACTGCTCCACCAAAGGGAAGCCGGAGCGGGAGTGTTATTGGTTTCGGAAGAGTTGGAAGAGCTTCTCGCATTAAGTGACCGAATTTACATCATATATGAAGGACGGATCATGGGAGAAGTCCTGGATAAAGACATTGACAAGATCGGACTGATGATGACCGGAACTCCAGCGAATGAAATTAGCGAATCCAGGCAAAAACAAGATGTCTGATACATTACCTACTCCATCAACAAAAAAAGCGATTTTCCCTTATGCCATCCGGTTCGAACCAAGACTGGCTGAGCTGAAATGGTATCACTCACTATTGATCACGCTTTCTGCAATTGTGCTTTCCCTTTTAATTGGCGCGGTCATCTTAATGATCGTTGGTGGAGATCCATGGAAAGCGTATGCTCATATTGCGAAAGCATCCTTCGGCGACTTGGGCGTTTTCTCGGATACGATAGTTAAAGCAACCCCCCTCATACTGGTCGGTCTGGCTTGTTCCGTGGCTTTCCGTATGAAACTCTGGAATATTGGCGCGGAAGGACAATTTTTTCTGGGAGCTTTCGGCGCCAGTATGATCGTTTTGTTGCCAGTTTTGCCAGCGACTACACCCCGCTGGATCTTCATCATTGTGATGATGATATCAGGCATGGTGTTTGGGGCAGCCTGGGGATTCATACCAGGATTTTTGAAGGCGAAATTCAACGTCAATGAAGTTATTTCCACCTTGATGATGAACTATATCGCAGTTGCCTGGAATGATTTCTTCATTTTTGGGGTCTGGTCCGAAGGCGGATTCCAGATGTCAAAAATGTTCCCCAAAGCAGCCTGGCTGCCAAGGCTGACAGACTTCGGGAAAATTGTTCCTGAGTTCCGTGGTTTAACCACCCACCTGGGTTTGGTTTTTGCTATTGTCGCTGCTGTCATAATCTGGTTTGTACTGTACCGAAGCAAATGGGGATACGAGATCCGTTTGATCGGTGATAACCCCAAAGCGGCGACTTACGCTGGTATTCAGATGAAGCGAAATATGATCCTGGTGATGATGCTCTCTGGCGCTTTAGCTGGACTGGCAGGCATGTCAGAGATCACCGGTGTTGTTCATCGTCTTCAAGGAGCCATTTCTCCAGGGTATGGATTTACAGGCATCATTGTCGCCTGGTTGGCCAAGCTGAATCCTCTTGCCGTCATCATTGTTTCCGTCCTATTTGGGGCATTGATCCTGGCTGGGCGGGAGATCCAACCATCGGGTGTGCCCAAAATGATTCAAGGTATCATTCTGGTTTGTCTGATTGCCAGTGACTTTTTGATGCGATACCGTGTGCGGATCATCCGCCGGGTGGAGGAATAAACATGGATGTCGTCATAATCCTTCAAGCGGGTGTGGCAACCGGGACAGTATTGCTGTTTGCAACACTGGGCGGGATCTTCTCTGAACGAGCTGGCGTGATGCAACTGGGGATGGAAGGGATGATGCTCCTGGGAGCTATGACAGCCTTCAGCGTAACCGTCAAAACTGGAAACCCCTGGCTGGGATTGCTCGTCGCCATGTTAATGGGCGGACTACTCAGTCAAATCCATGCCTTCATCACCATTACGCTTCAGGCAGATCAAGTTGTCAGTGGGTTATCCCTTACTTTTGTTGGGACGGGAATTGCCCTGGTTTTTGGTGAACAATTAAGTAAAGCAGGCGTCATCTCTCTCCTGCCTAGAATTACCGTACCACTCTTGTCTCAGATACCATTTATCGGTCCAATCTTTTTCAGCAACCATAGTGTGCTCGTCTATATCGGGTACTTCCTCATACCGATTTGCTGGTATTTCATCTACAAGACTCGCCCCGGAATGCATCTGCGGGCTGTTGGCGAATATCCTGCCGCCGCAGATTCACTCGGGATCAACGTCTACCGCCTTCGATATATCTATGTTTTCGTTTGTGGTATGTTCGCAGGTTTGGCTGGTGCAACCATCAGCCTGGCAATCTCCCCGGGTTGGTTCTCTGAGTTGACCACAGCAGGACAAGGCTGGATCGCGGTAGGCTTGGTTATTTTCTCGCAGTGGGACCCGGTTCGAGCAGCGGTCGGATCATACACTTTCGGTGCACTTCGCCGATTAGTACTGGATATACAGGGTCCAATGTCGATCCTCGGATTGCGTAACCCCTTTTATTACAATCCATACTGGGGATTTTTCTTGCAAATGCTTCCTTATGCCTTTACCATAATCGTCCTCGTGATCGGATCTTATGATGCTTTCCGAAAACGCATCGGCGCGCCAGCTGCCCTGGGCATTCCTTATATACGTGGGGAACGCGGACTCTAATTCATTGTCTTGAAAGGAATATATGGAAAAATTTATTGGTTATCGCTGTTCACTCTGTGGGAAAGAATATGGTCCCACCGAAGTGACTTACACCTGTCCCCTTGATGGCGGAAATCTGGATGTTGTTCTGGATTACGAACAGATAAAAAAAGAGGTACCGGTTTCTACAATTACAAGCTCTGCAGATCCTTCGCTGTGGCGGTATTTGCCCATTCTGCCCGTTAGCGATCCGGGTGGTATCGGTACTCCCCTGCGAGCTGCGGGTGGAACACCCATTTTTGAGCCCACTCAATTGACTGAAAAACTGGGCATAAAACGGCTTTGGATCAAAGATGAAGGCAAGAATCCCAGCGCGTCATTCAAAGACCGTGCCAGTGCAGTTGTGGTTGCCAGGACACGGGAGATTAAATCTGAGATCGTTGTAACTGCTTCCACAGGAAACGCAGGTGCAGCTCTGGCTTGCATGGCGGCCGCCGTCGGTCAGCCTGCCATCATTTTTGCCCCTAAAACAGCGCCCCAGGCGAAAGTAGCCCAACTGCTGGTTTTTGGTGCACGGGTTATTCTGGTCGATGGAAACTACGATTCAGCTTTCGATCTGACCATTGAAGCCGCAAAAGAATTCGGATGGTACTGCAGAAATACCGGATTTAATCCGTTCACAGCGGAAGGTAAAAAAACCGGTGCGCTCGAGATTTGGGAAAAACTACTCCTGAATCGCAAATCGATCAGGAAACCGTTGAATGTCTTTGTCTCAGTAGGAGATGGAAATATCATTTCCGGGTTGCACAAAGGGTTCAAGGATCTGAAACAACTGGGTTGGCTGGATCAAATGCCCCGGATCTTTGGCATTCAATCTGATAAATCTGCGGCAATTGCGAATGCGTTCAAGGCTGGAACCGAAGAGATCATTCCAGTGGCGGCAACCACCCTTGCAGATAGTATCTCGGTCGATCTTCCCCGGGACGGTGTCCGGGCTGTCCGGGCTGCACGCGAGACGGGTGGTCAATATATCACCGTTCCTGATTCTGAGATCATTGCGGCGATCGCCAAACTTGGCCAGGTAGGCATCTTTGCTGAACCGGCCGGGTCCACGGCCTACGCTGGATTGGAAGCTGCCGTCAAAACGGGTGTCATCGGTCCAGACGATGAGGTGCTGGTGATGAATACCGGGAGTGGATTGAAGGATATCCGGTCCGCGATGAAAGCAGTTCCTGAGGCGCTCATCATCGAGCCAACTTTATCTGCCCTCAAGAAAGTGCTATAGGAATCCGATGGAAAAACCGATCTATTCCATTATTGCGCCGGTGTTCAACGAAGAGGAGAGTCTGCCGATCCTCCACGATCGCATCGTCGAAACAATGGAGAAAACCGGATCTCAGTGGGAGCTGGTTCTGGTGGATGATGGTTCAACGGACCGCTCTACCGTGATCATCCGGGAAATGGCGAAAAAGGATGCCCGGATTCGCCCGGTGATCTTTGCCCGCAACTTCGGACATCAGATCGCGGTGACCGCCGGACTGGATTACTGTCGGGGCGACGCGGCGATCATCATCGATGCGGATTTGCAGGATCCCCCAGAAGTGATCCTGCAGATGATAGACAAATGGAAAGAAGGCAACGAAGTCGTTTACGCCATCCGGGCAGAGCGGGAAGGCGAATCCTGGTTTAAAAAACTTACCGCTTCTTTGTTTTACCGGATTATCTACCGGATCACCGATGTAAAAATCCCACTCGATTCCGGAGACTTCCGCTTGCTCGATCGGAAAGTCATCAATGTGATGAATCAGATGCGGGAAAGACATCGCTTTCTGAGAGGGATGTCGTCCTGGATCGGTTTTAAACAGGTCGGTATACCTTACCGGAGGGCAGCCCGGTTTGCCGGGGTGACGAAATATCCCTTCAGTAAGATGATGAAATTAGCCTTGAATGCGATCACAAGTTTCTCTTACTTCCCCCTTCAACTGGCTACGTTCATTGGTTTTATTGCTGCCGGAGTGAGCATCCTTGCCATCCCGGTGGTGGCTATTGTGCGTCTGGCGGGTGAGCAAGCCTTTTTCGGACAGGCGACCACTTTAATCGCCGTTCTATTCTTAGGCGGCGTTCAGCTCATCTCGCTGGGAATATTGGGTGAATACATTGGACGGATCTATGATGAAGTCAAAGGTCGTCCGTTGTATATTGTTCGTGAAGAACCTATCGATTTTGAAAGTTAAAGAGGAGTAATTTAGAATGGCAAAAATTGATTTAACCGTAATGAGCGATCGTTTGGAACGTGGTGTGAAACGCGCACGCGAAATGAACATTGTGATCCCAACCTTTGCGCAGATGAAAAATCCCGCTTTAATTCCAGCCAAGGTAAAAACAGAATTGAAAGAGATCGGCCTGTGGGACGTCTCTCCCCGCAACCTGTTCCGTATCAACTGGCATAATGAACCGGTTGCCAAAGGCGGAACCTATGGTGGCGTGAATTATCTTGAACTGCCGTCCAGCCTTACTGGTACCAAAGCCCGGGTGATTGTATTGGTAGGTAAATGGTTCCCGACCGGCGCGCATAAAGTAGGTGCGGCTTTTGGTTGTCTGGTACCCCGCCTGGTCACCGGGCAATACGATCCGACCACCCAGAAAGCCGTCTGGCCCTCTACCGGGAACTTCTGCCGTGGTGGCGCGTATGATTCCGCCCTGCTTGGATGCACTTCCATCGCCATCCTTCCGGAAGGGATGAGCAAGGAACGTTTCGCCTGGCTAGCCAAGATTGCCGGAGAGGTGATTGCCACCCCAGGTACCGAATCCAATGTCAAAGAGATCTTTGACAAATGCTGGGAGCTCCGAAAATCCGGTGAAGATCTGATGATCTTCAACCAATTCGAGGAATTCGGTAACTATCTCTTCCACTATGAGATCACCGGGCACGCCATGGAAGAAGTGCTCAAGAAGGTCATGGGCCCCAAAGACGAATATCGCGGGATGGCTTCGGCCACCGGTTCCGCCGGGACTATTGCCAGCGGCGATTACATGAAACAGGTTTTCCCTTATAGCAAGATCATTGCATCCGAAGCACTGCAATGCCCGACCCTGTTGGAGAACGGCTTTGGGTCGCACCGGATCGAAGGCATTGGCGATAAGCATGTGCCGTGGATCCACAACGCGAAGAACACCGATTACGTTGTTGCCATTGATGACAATGCGGTGGTCAACATTTCCCGCCTGTTCAATGAGCCTGAAGGTCGCAAGTACTTGGCAAAGAAGGGTGTGCCCGAAGCGATCATCTCCCAATTGAATCTGTTAGGATTCTCCGGCATCTCGAACGTCCTATCCGCGGTCAAATTTGCCAAATATAACGAAATGACTGAAAACGACATCGTGTTGACCGTGCTGACCGACTCGATGGAATTGTATGGCAGCCGCCTGACGGAAATGCATGCGGAATTTGGCGAGTACTCTGCCAGTAATGCCGCGGAAGATTACGCTCGCTACCTGCAAGGTGAATCGACAGACAACATGGAAGAACTAAGCTATGTTGGAAGACGCCGTATCCACAACCTGAAGTACTTCACCTGGGTAGAACAGCAGGGTAAGACCTACGAAGAGATCCAGGACATGTGGTACAACAAGGAATACTTCACCGAGGTCCAGGGTCAGGTCGAAGAGATCAACTCGCTTATCAACGCGTTCAATGATAAAGTCGGATTGGCCAAGAACTACTAGATCCGCTTCATTACATGGATACAAGAAGGGCGAGCCTGCGGGCTCGCCCTTTCGTCTTGCCTTATAATTAACATATTAGACAGGTAGCCATGATTTCTGGATTGCAACCGTATTCCCTCATTCTCATCGCCGTGATGCCAAATCCACGCGATATGGAAATTGCGCGTCTATTGGGTTGGTATCGAATTCCAATGCGGTTCGCTCCCAAAGTAGTGGATGTCGATTTCATGGCATTCTACCAACCGAGCAGCTTTCCACCTCCCGAAGGAGGCAGAATCAATTATCTGGCAAGTGTAAAAGGGCATGAATTAACCTCCCGTGGAGAACTCTTTCGGGAAGATTGCCCACCGGAGCGGATGAATGAAGAATACTTTAAGATCCAATTGGGATCACTTTCTCCCCTGGATCAACCAATTGAGTCAGGCAAATGGAAACGGCTCACTTTCCTGTATACCACGGGTGAATATTTGTTGCACGCGAAAACCATCCAGGACCTGGTAGTCCATTCAGAGGAGAGGGCAATCCTCTGGCAGACCCTTAGAGAAAGACAGCAGGACAACGCTGGTTTGTATTCAACGCCCGGGCAGGAACTGGAATTGGATCCCCAGGTAGCCACCTGGTTAGGCATGATTTACCAATCCAATATCAACGATCCACGAGGAGGTTCGAATGGCACTCCTGATTAAGAATGGGACGATCATTACCGCGGCAGAGACCTTCACTGGAGACATCCTTGTGGAAGGGGAGCAGATCGCCCTGCTCGGGATGGATCTGACCCATCCATCCGCGGAAGTCATCGATGCCACTGGCAAGCTTATCATGCCGGGCGGGGTGGATCCGCATGTCCATCTGGAACTGCCCATGTTCGGTACTGTTTCTTCAGATGACCATTACACCGGTCATCGGGCAGCTGCCTTTGGAGGCACGACCACCGCGCTGGATTTCATTTCGCAGGACCACCTGACCTTGAAAGAAGATGTATCTGCCTGGCATCTGAAAGCGGATGCCAAAGCAGCGATCGATTATGGTTTTCACATTAATATCACCCGGTTTGACAAAGCTCTGGGGGAAGAGATCCCCACTCTGGTTGAGCAGGGTATAACCAGCATGAAGGTTTTTACTGCGTACAACAATAGGTTGCGGTTGGATGATGCCGGCATCTTCCAGGTAATGCGCATAGCCAGAAATGCAGGCATGCTCACCATGCTCCATGCGGAAAATGGAGACGTGATTGATATCCTCGTTGCGGAGGCATTACAAGCCGGACATCTTTCTCCACCCTGGCATGCCCGCACAAGGCCAGCCTGGGGCGCCGTGGAAGCGGTTCTGCGTGCTTGCGCTCTGGCAGCTCAGGCAGACGCTCCCTTGTATGTCGTGCATATGAACGCGGCAGGTGAAGTGGATCAACTCGAGTATGCCCGTCAAAAAGGTCTCAAGGTGATGGGTGAAACCTGTCCGCAATACCTCTTCTTCAATGACGACCTGCTCGAACGGGAGGATGGCGCAAAATGGATCTGCTCCCCACCCATTCGAACTGCGATGGATAATGCCCGTATCTGGGAGGGCTTGACCCGCGGAACCATCCAGACCATCGGCACCGACCACTGTCCATTCTTCTATGATGGTTCCAAGCCAATCCTTTTTGAAGGAAAACTGGTGGCGATACCCGGTAAAGAATTAGGGAAAGCTGATTTCACAAAAATTCCCAATGGGCTTCCTGCCATTGAAGACCGACTTCCTATCTTATGGACCTATGCTGTCAGACAGGGCAGACTCACACCGAATCAGTTTGTTGCGCTTACCAGCACAAATCCAGCCAAAATCTTCGGTATGTATCCCCGTAAAGGTGCCTTGCTGCCGGGTTCTGATGCGGATATCGTCATCTGGGATCCGGAAAAACGGATTACCTATGGTGTTGATAAGGCTCATATGCGGACCGACTATAACCTCTTTGAAGGCTGGGAACTGGTAGGTATGCCCGAAAAAGTGTTTCTGCGTGGCAAGCTGATTGTTGATGGAGATCAGTGGCTGGGATCCGCCGGTCAGGGAAGATTTCTCATGCGATCTCCAAACGCGCCCATTTTATAAGGGATCCCCAGCATACTCGATGATCTTAATCATCCCGATCCTAGTATTACTTTTTACAGCAGGGTTAATCCTGGTCATCCGGTTTACCCGACCAGGTTTTCCTGCATTATGGTTATTAGCGGCAGCCGGAAGCCTTATCGCCTGGATATCCATGGTATTCCTGAGACTCAGGCTTCCAAGCAGTTTTACCTTACTCGGCTGGGCAAGCGCTGAGATATATTCTGCATCGCCATCTTTGTTGCTTGATTATTCTTCCTGGCCTTATGCTTTTGCGTTGATTTCCCTAGTATTCTGTATCGTTTTGGTTTCTCCCGGTCACCTTAAATTACGAAGTGAAGTGATCAGTTTATCGGGTAGCCTTGCGTTAGGTGGGTTGGCACTGATCTCTGTTTTCGCGGCAAATCCCACTACCCTTCTCCTGGGATGGGCGGCAATGGATCTGGTCGAACTTTTTATATTTGCCAGACTGTCAGACAAGAAAATCAACCTCGATCATACGCTGCAGGTGTACGCGACCAGGATCGCAGGGCTAATTCTTGGATTTTGGGCTTTCATCCTCGGGAGTCGTGAAGCAGGTTATAACACCAGTTTTGATAACCTGTCTCCTCAGGTAGGTCTGTTTCTTTTGATCAGTATCGGTTTACGACTCGGAGTATTTCCACTTCATCTTCCCACCATCAGCGAAACCTCAATTCGTCGCGGACAGGGCACGCTGCTGCGAATGGCGCCAGCTGCATCAGCATTGGTTGTCCTATCCAGACTTCCTTCCACAACCATTTCTCCAGGGGTTGTGGTATTGCTATCTATACTGGCTGTGATTGCCCTTCTGTACGCTTCGTCCCGTTGGCTTTTAGAAAAAGATGACCTATATGCAAGACCTTTCTTTCTAATCGGCCTTTCTGCTTTTGCCATTGTAACTGTTCTGGTAAAAAGCTCATTTCAATCGGTCTCTTGGGGTGTTTCTCTGATCTATCTCGGAAGCATCCTTTTCCTGCTTGATTCATATAGTCCCATTATGAAAGGGTTGGCTTTTCTTTGCCTGCTTGGCTTCAGCGGATTACCACTCACCCCAAATGCAAGTGGATTATCCGCCATCGCATCGTCAGGTAATGTATTATGGATTAGTGCGGGTGGTTTTGCATTCATTCTTATACTTTTTGGCTATCTCCAAAAAGTGATCAAGAAGCCGGAATTGGCTCCCAATCAGGAGCAAATTATCTATCTCACCTATCCCCTGGCAATGATTATCCTGGTGGTAGGTTATATGTTAACCGGACTATTCGGCTGGCCGGGTTCGCGTTTGATTGGATCCTGGATATATTCGATCCCTGTCGCCATCACCACGATAGGATTGTGGTATTGGAATTGGAGAACAAACTGGATAGACGATTTTCTGGATAGATTTCGGGAAAAAATTCCCTATACCGATCAACCGGCATCTCCAGGTTTAATTCGCAGAATTATCAACCTTGAATGGATTTTTACAGGATTTCGGTTATTTTTTCGTGTGATGGGACAGATAGTTATTTTTATTGATAATCTTCTGGAAGGTGCAGGCGGTTTCCTTTGGGCAGCTCTCGTTTTCGTCTTATTTCTAGCCATCTTAAGAATAGGGACCAGTCGATGACGGATATACTATCCATGGTCTTGCTTACCGCGACCATACTTCTTGGTGCTATCTTGCTGATCAGAAGGGAGTTATTACTTCAGCTTTCCATTTTGGCAGGTTTGTACCTGATTGAAGCTGCCCTCTTTTTCGCCCAATTTCCAATCCTTTTTCCACTCATTCTATTGATCTTGGGCTGGATGTCGTGTGCTGTCATTGGTGCGGGTCGATCTACCCGACCAGCTTCCTCCATCACTCCATTCCGTTCGGAAAGTGTGTTTTACATCCTGACATATTTGTTTGCTGTGGCAGCAGGTCTCGTTCTGGTTGATTCAGCTACCCAGTGGTTTCCGGGGTTGTCAACAATTACAGCATCGATTGGATTGGTAAATATTTTCCAGGCAGTCATCCTGATTGGCTTCTCCAAAAATAGCCAGGAAGTGATCATAGGATTACTCATTCTCCTGATTGGCTTTGAGATCATCTTTCTCCATCTGGAAATTTCCTTACTTGTCATCGGATTATTGGGTGGGATAAAATTGGGTCTTGCTTTCATCGCTGCTTATTGGATGGAAAGCAAACGGGGAGTGCAATCCTTATGAATTCAGCCACTCTCTGGATCGTCTTTCCTTTTATTGTAGGTATTTTATTGGTAACACTGGTTCGCTACCGTAGTCTGATTTATGGAATTGCGATCTTGGTGTCAGCATTGCTTGCAATTTCTGCAGCAGTGATAACGATCTCAGAACCAATAAACCTTGGATTTCTGAGTATCAAAATTGAACCCACATTCACTATTTTGGGTCGCAGTCTGATACTAGACCGATACGACCAGACCATCCTGGCTATACTATTTTCTTTTACCACCTTCTGGTTGATTGGCGCTCGATTTGCAGGAACGACAAATCTACTTCCGCCAACTGCATTACTCATCACATCTTTACTGATCGCGTCATTCGCCGTGGAGCCATTTTTATACGCGGCTCTGTTAATTGAAGGGGTAGTTTTAGTTAGCGTACCGATGCTTTCAAAACCATTTACAGAACCCCGCCCAGGAGTGGTTCGTTTTCTTGTTTTTCAAACGATCGGTATGCCATTTCTCCTGCTAACTGGATGGCTTCTCAGTGGGATAGAAACCGCACCATCCAATCCCGCCGATGTGATTCAAATCATCATCTTTTTAGGCGTGGGATTTGCGTTCATTCTAGCGATTTTTCCTCTTTACTCCTGGATACCAATGCTTGCAGAAGAAGAGGATACTTATCTGACAGGGTATCTCTTCCTGATGCTTCAATCTGGTGTATTGTTCTTCTTATTAACATTCATCGACCACTATACCTGGCTGCGAAATTCAATTGACCTCCCAAAGATATTGCAATATGCAGGCGTGTTAATGATCATCTCTGGTGGGTTATGGTCCGGATTTCAGCGAAATCTGGCACGGATGTTTGGTTTTGCTGTGATCATGGAGAATGGTTTTGCCATTCTTTCACTGGGATTGATGACCATGCGCGGTTACGAAATATTCGCGAACTTACTGCTTGCCCGGATGGTCTCATTCGGTCTATGGTCTCTCAGTCTCAGCGTGGTAAAGAAATCATATGGAACCCTTCAAATTGATCAGACGCGTGGTTTAGCCCGCCTTCAACCATTATTGGGGATTGCCATCCTGGCGGCGCAATTTTCTATCGGGGGGTTGCCTTTGTTTGCCGGATTTCCTATGCGGATTGCTTTGATCGAGGAGTTATCGCTTCAATCAACGACCCTTGCATGGTTGATCATCATTGGCATCGCCGGCGTCTGGGCAGGTGGAATCTATTCTCTCTATAATTTCATATTGAAGTCTGACAATTCGACTGAAATCCTCCCATTGAGCCGAGTATTATCCGTTTTATTGGTTGTTGGTGTTGCTTCCCTTATTTTTCTGGGTTTATTTCCCAACCTGATCTATCCTATGATGGCAGATTTACTCAATGCGTACCCTCGTCTGGTAGGTTTACCTTGATCAAATTCGCGGATGTTATAATAATTTTACAGTCTCACAGATCAGCATAATGAGGAAAACATGGAAATTGAGCAGATCACAAAAAGATTGGAATGGCTGGATGAAGAACGACGCAAGGAAAAAACAACCATTGCCACTTTGGAAGATAAAGTCCTTCGATTCGAGGGTGGGATTAAAGGTATCAATAAAGAAATTAAGGAATTGCACCAGGACCTGACCCAATTTAATACAGTATTTGGCCGGCTGGATCAGTTGGAAACTACCCTGGCGGAAATTCGGGTAGAAATTGGCCGAATGGCCGAGACGTTTCAAAAATCCAAGTTGGATAGCGATTACGAGCAAGAATCGAAAAGGCACCTGGAATATGACGGCATCAACAAATCGATAGCGGAAGTCAGAAAAGGACTGGAACCTATCGCTGATCTCAAGAAAAATCTCCGGCTTGTCCAGGAAGAACAAAAGAAAACCGCTGAACTTATTCCAGAATTGGATGAAAAAGTGATGCGGTCTGAGGTTGTTTATGAAGAATTCCAACGTGCTCAAAAATTGACAGAAGAATCACGGAAAGTTGATAATAAACGAGTCACGGATATTCAGGGAGAAATTTCAGCCTATCGGAAGCGAATAGACGAACAGAGGTCTCGAGTAGATATCCTCCTCGAGAACCTAAAAAAGGTTGAATCACGCCTGACCGATCTTACCCAGTCAGAGGCAGAACGGCGTCAGGCGCAGGTGACTTTCATTGAACGGCAAAACCAGGCGCAAGTGGAACGGGATCGCACCTGGAAGGAAATTCAATCCAAGTTCACAGCCATGGAACAAACGACTTCTACGATTGACTCTCAAATCCATTCCCTGGATGAGATGCTTAGGACAGTTCGCCGAGCGAAAGACCAAATGGATGATTCCACCCAGCGGATTGAACGACGGGTGAATGAGATCACCGAGATGCATCGTCTCAACGAAGATCACTTCCGGCAGGAGTGGACATCCTATAAAGCAGACGATCAGAAGCGCTGGACAAACTACAACATGGTTTCAGAAGAATCACAAAAAGATATGTCTCGACAATTTGATAAGCTGGATCAACGCTTACTGCAATTGGAAGATATGACCCAACAGGTGAGTGATCATTTTGAAGAGATGAATGAAGAGACTCAAAAGCGCCTTCGTTCACTTCTGGATACAGCGCATACCTGGCTAACCTCCTACGAGCGATTATTCGGAAAACCCACCGAGACGGAATAGCCCATGTATGTAGTTGGAACAGCTGGGCATGTTGATCACGGAAAATCCACCCTTGTTGCTGCTCTGACCGGTATACACCCCGACAGATTGAAAGAAGAGCAAGCCCGAGAGATGACGATCGATCTCGGATTTGCCTGGTTTAATTTGCCATCAGGTGAGCCAGTAGGTATCGTCGATGTACCGGGGCATCGAGATTTTATCGAGAATATGCTTGCTGGTGTCGGCGGCATTGATGCTGCCTTACTCGTGATCGCCGCAGATGAAGGCGTCATGCCTCAGACCAGGGAACATCTTGCCATCCTGGATTTGTTGGAAGTACCCAAAGTGATCGTCACTCTAACCAAATGTGATCTGATCGAAACACCTGAGTGGCTCAACCTGATCGAAGTTGACATAAAAAATGTCCTACTGGGAACCAGGTTTGAAGATGCACTTATCTTGCGCGTGTCTGCCAGATCCGGATTCGGATTGACCGACCTCATCGCTTTGCTCGATAAACAATTGCAGAGCTCACCTCCTCGAATCGATTATAGTCGTCCGAGATTGCCTATTGACCGCGTATTTACAATACAGGGATTTGGGACGATCGTCACCGGAACCTTACTGGATGGAAGTCTCAATCTCGGAGATGAGATTGAGATTTTGCCTTCCCACCGGAAGGGGAAAATAAGAGGTCTTCAAACTCACAAGACAAAAGAAGAAAAAGCGAATCCCGGTCAACGTACGGCAGTAAATCTAAGCGGTCTTGATTTGGATGAAATTAGCCGGGGAGATGTTCTCGTCATACCGAGCACGTACAACCTGTCCAGGCTGATTACTGCCGAGATCCGCCTGCTCAAGGATGCCTCAACCGCTATAACCCACCATTCTGAATACAAGCTTTTCCTGGGCGCGAAGGAAACGCTTGGCTTTGTCCGGTTGTTGGATCACGAAAAACTTCAACCAGGAGAGACAGGCTATATCCAACTAGACCTGAGAGATCTAATAACCGCATACCCAGGTGATAAGTTTGTCTTACGCCGTCCTTCTCCTCCGGAAACTATTGGCGGAGGTACCATTCTCGAGGCGCCATCTGATCGGAGATATAAACGATTTGATCCGGATACCCTGAAATCACTGGCAATCATGAAGGAGGGAGATCCGAAAGATCGTACCCTGAGTTTTATCGCATCTCATTTTCCGATTTCAATCGCTGAGTTGAACAAATCCGCCGGTCGTCCTCTCGAAATGGATATCCTGGATAAGTTGGAAGGGGAGAATAAGATCCTAATCCTCGATGGAGGCGTTGGAAAGGAAAATCGTTATCTAATCGAAAGACGTTGGTTCGAAACCCTGACCAGCAAGGCTGTTCGTCTCCTCGAAAGTTACCACAATCGATATCCCCTCAAATCCGGGATGCCACGAGAAGAGCTTACCAGTAAATTGTCATTATCCCCCAAAGTGTTCGGAGCTTTTCTATCTCATTGGACGACCATAGCTGTTATGGTGGAGAATGAGAACACATTAAGACTTCCCGGCTTTACTGTGGCGTTTTCCAAATCTCAACAGATGATGGTCGATTCTCTCATAGCGGAGCTGACCAGAAATCCATACACACCGCCATCGGTGAAAGACCTTACAGTACGTATGGGGGATTCGTTATATCAAGCCTTACTGGATGGAAACGTGCTGAAGCAGGTATCTGCCGATGTTGTTTTCGAAAACAAAACTGTTCTCCTAATGACTGAGAAAACGATAGATTTTATTCAAAAAAATGGGACGATCACCCTCGCGCAATGCAGGGATTTGTTCAATACCAGCCGAAAATATGCCCAGGCATTGCTGGAGTATCTGGACGGTACAGGTGTCACGATCAGAGAAGGGGATTTTCGCCGCTTGAAGAAAGCATCCTGATTGGTGTTATTGCATTTCGAGCAGCAAGCGATCCAATTCCAGGGGAATCCCTTTTGTTATATCTGTATTAAGTGATATGGCTTCCTGGGGGCATTGACTTACGCAAATTCCACAACCCATACATGCCGCGTACGATACCTGACATGTTCCATCCTGAATTGTTAGGGCATGGAATTGACACATATCCTCGCAGATTGCGCAACCGATACACAACGATTCGTCGATGGATGCGATATAGCCTGAGGAGGCCAGCATATTCGATCCATGTGCCTGGGATTGAATGGCGGCACAACAGCAGGAGCAGCAGTTGCAGATGGCATAGAATCGTCCAAGCATTGCATCTTTAAAGAAAGCATGGTGCACATGCCCTCTGGCGTCTTCTTCCTCAAGGATTTGAAGTGCTTCTGACTGGCTTATCTTTCGGAACTTCTTCGTGGTCGAGTCGGACATCATCCCGACGAACGGTTCACCCACGACGATACAGACATCTAACGGCAGGCAAGGTTTCTCTCTGGCTGAACGACAGGGACAATCCAAAACACCCAGATGCTGCGGTTCCTGAAGGATGATATCTCTGGCCAGCTTATATGGAACCACTTTTTCCAGATTTTCAAGGTGGATGTCTTCTTGTACAGTTACCAGTTGTTTTGCTCCAGCGAGAGGCACTACTTTCCCATGGTAGGTATCCGCAAAGGTGATCGCATCTGTAGATTTTAACTTTGGATTCGGATCAAGAGCGGATTTGATTCGATAAAAAAACGTAATCAGTGGGAAGATCGCTTTTGCTACCCAATGATTGTTGGTTCCGATGGCAATGTACAGGTAGATAAAACGGGCGTATAAAAATCCATGGACAAAATCTGTCCAGCGATAGCCCTTTACCCGTTTTCCCTGGCTAAAAAAATCTTTGATGGAAGGGGAAAGTATTTTCATTTCGGTTACTATATCAAAATTCTCTTTAATTGGATACTAAAATCCTACTTTATTTTAGAAAATTATGCGGACCTTTTTCACATACTACTAACAGTCGGGTAGGAGCGGTCCTCGCTTAAACTCTCTCAAAGCATCTTGGGCAATTCGATGGTTTGTTGTTTCTGGTATTTACCCTTTTTGTCGGCATACGAGATCTGGCATACTTCGTCACCTTCAAAGAACAAGACCTGAGCGATACCCTCTTTGGCGTAAATCTTGGCGGGCAGCGGGGTGGTATTGGATATTTCCAACGTTACAAACCCTTCCCACTCCGGTTCGAACGGAGTGACATTCACGATGATCCCGCACCGGGCGTAGGTGCTCTTTCCGAGACAGACGGTCAGAATTCCCCTGGGAATACGAAAATATTCGATGGTTCGAGCAAGCGCAAAGGAATTTGGCGGTATAACACACACATCCCCTTTGAAATCAACCATGGATCGAATGTCAAAATTCTTAGGATCCACGACTGTGGAATACACATTCGTAAAGATCTTAAACTCATCCGCGACCCGGATATCGTAGCCATACGAAGACACTCCATATGAGATGACCCCTTTCCGATAATTCCCGTCTTCATACGGATCTATCATTTTTTGTTCGAGTGCCATTTTTCGAATCCAATGGTCTGGTTTGAGTCCCATGTTCTATATCCTCAATTCTTTGTATGAAATACGATCTTCGTGATTTGGTCAGGGAGGATCTGGATCTCCATACGCTGGGAGACACCATTCGTGGAAATGGTGATCCGATACATCCCGCTCGGAAGGTCTCCGATGGCGAATACTTCTTGAAGCATATCATCGCCATGGAGAGCCGGATCTGCATAGGATTCCAGGTAAACAGGATTGCCCGGATTTTCGCCATCCAATTTTTCTACTTTAATATTGTTGTATCTTCTGATGGAACCATTTGGATCCAGAAAGGTCCCGACCAGTACACCACAACCAGTACAAGGCTTTAACCATAATTCTGGATTTCGCGTATCCCAGTAGCTATTCCCTCCCTGGCGGACTTCAAAATGAAGATGCGCACCCTGTGCAGTCCCTGTGGAGCCGACCTTGCCTATCTGCTCGCCAGATGTTACCGTTTGACCCGGTTCCACCAGAATTTCAGAGAGATGGGCATATAACGTGTAGATCGGCAGTGCGAAACCTGGAAATTCATGTTGCAGGATTACCAGCTTGCCATAGTAATCCAATCCCCAACCATATTCTGTGGAATGATCTGTGCCGGCGACAATGACCTTGCCATTTGCCGCTGCCAGGACAGGCGTACCCTGCGGATTGGTTAACTCGACTCCATGATGGGGATCACGTAATCCACCCTCTGTTGCGCCGTAGGCATAAAACCTCTCCACCGTAGGATTGTCCTCCGGTTTGATCGGTCGCTCTAGAAGTAAATGGCCGTTGTGGATGCACCAGTCTTCTCCGCACGGTAGGGGTGTGACAGTGGCTGGATATGGTGTTGGAGGGATAGGAATCTCTGTACTGGTAGGATCTGGTTTTCGGGTTGCAGCGTTTGTAGGATACACCGCCGCCTGAATGGCTGTGCTAGATTGAGGTTCCACTGGGCGGCGGGTATCTTTTTCGGGTAAGCAACCAGCCACAAGCGACGAAAAGAGGACGGATATCAGTATCGCTGACACCCAAATCCTGCCAATTAACCTCAAGAAATTCCTCCCCGTTCTTCCAGGGCTTTGGTCAATTCCCCATCCAGATGTGTGGCGCTTGATTTGATGGATTGTAATTCAGATAACATGACCTGAGCAGCCGCTGAATTTGTCATGGAGACCAGATTGATTTGAACATTCCAACCCGCTCCACGCAGGGCGGCTTGAGCCATTGCGAATCCACTGGCTGCGTCGCTTATGGCGTTCAAATTACCGAAACGGACTGCCTGTAAAGCCAGCTCCATGATCTGGATCGTTTTCTTACAAACCTCAAGCGGAATTTCAGCCGCGTGCAAAGTGGCACTGTTGATCGCCTCAGTTCGTCTCAGGAGATCTTCCGGTTTTTCCTTTGGCATCCGGGTTGCTTCGAGTAATGATTGGAACGCCTGGGCGTCCTTCTCCACAAATTCTCGAAGCTCCACCTGTAATGGCTCTGCCTGATCCAGAATTTTCCACATCAGAGGTTCAACCTCTGCGTATTTCTTCTTACCGATGGTCAACCGGCTGACCATGCATATCAGCCCCGCTCCCATCGCGGCGGCATAAGCGGAGGCGCTTCCACCACCCGGGTGTGGGTGTACCAGCAGCCAGGCTGTCGAGAAAGTCACTATCCATTGGATTGACAGGCTTGTCCCGAAGAGCATCATACATGCGGGTTTCCAACACCTGTTCGGGTTTAAAGCCGTCCAATTGGAGATACCATACGGCTGCATCCGATAAGGCTTCCTGTGGGATCAGACCGACCAATTCGGTATGATGGATCCCCACCCCATACCGTTGTGCCTCCCGACGAATGCTCTCTACCACACGTCCCAACGGGGTCTGGCGGTAATTGGTCATGTTCATCGAAACCTGGGCTTTGCCTTCCACCAGGACGCCCATCCCCTTGATAAATCTCCAGCCACCCGAGGATTGTCTGATCGCCTTCGCGATCTTCTGTGCGATACTGACATCGTCGGTAGTCAAGTAGGCATTGAACGCGATCAATGGCTGTCTGGCTCCGATCACAGTTGCCCCGGCAGTCCCGACCTTTTCAGGTCCAAAATCCGGTTTGCGCTCAGGATTTTTCCCCATTTCCTCTTTTAGAGCTTCGTATTGACCTCGGCGAATGTTTTCCAGGTTTTGTCGCTCAGGGATGGCGGCCGCTTCCTCATACAGGTAGACGGGAATATCTAGAGATTGCGCCACCCTTTTCCCCAAACGGCGGGCCATTTCCACACATTCCACCATCGAGATGTCGCGGATGGGCACGAAGGGAACCACATCTGTCGCCCCGATGCGGGGGTGCTCTCCGGTGTGCTCATCCAAATTGATGAGCTCTGCTGCTTTGGCAATGGATTGAAATGCCGCTTCCTCAACACCTTCAGGTGGTCCGACAAAGGTGACGACGGTCCGGTTATGGTCCATATCTGAATGGCGATCGAGGACATGGATTCCCGGAACCGCGGAGATGACCTGCAGAATGGCGTCCACAACCTCCGGTCGGCGGGCTTCAGAGAAATTGGGAATGCATTCAACCAATGGCATGGACATGGCGACCTCTCAGGAAAAGGATATGGCTATTATCAGTATTTGATACTTGGTCTGTCAAGTTATAATGATATCAGGTCTTTGATCCACTTAGAGAAACAAATGGAGGGAAAATGTGCGGACAATTCACCCTCATATTAGATCCGGGGGACCTGCAGGATGAACTCGACCTGGGTGGAATCCCTGAGGAGTACGCTCCCCGCTACAATATCGCACCGACTCAGCCGGTTGCGGTGGTCAGGGACGAAAAGACCCGCCAGGTAGAAATGTTTCACTGGGGTTTGATCCCATCCTGGGCGAAGGATAGGACGATCGGGAATAAACTCATCAATGCCCGATCGGAGACGCTCCAGGAGAAACCCGTCTTTCCGGAGTCCGTTCTCGAAGCGTAGAAACCTGATCTTATCCAGCGGATTCTATGAATGGCGTCAGATCGGTCAGGCGGGGAAGCAGGGAAAAGAGCCTTTGTTCATCCATTTAAAGGATGCGAAGGCGTTCGCTTTCGCCGGCTTATGGGAGGAATGGCTCTCTCCAGAAGGGGAGCGGGTCCATTCGACCACCATCATCACCTGCTCCGTCTAATTCGCTCATCTCTGAATTTCACGACCGGATGCCGGTGATCCTGGACAAGAAGAATATGTGGGAATGGATCAACCCCAAGAACACACTGCCTGCGCTGCAGCAGTTGTTGATTCCCTTTCCCTCAGACCAGATGTCCTATCATCCCGTCTCTATGGATGTGAATAGTCCCCGCAATGACCGGCCGGATCTGATCGACCCGGTGCGTAAATTGTTTTAACGTTGAGACCAGAGAACGCTGCTGCCGAGTCCCGCAATTCATGAATGGGACGTCCTCATCAGTAATTTTCTCAAATAACACAGCCTGTCAGTATAGGAATCGCGCATGACATCATGGATCCAATCCAGCATCTTTTATCATATCTATCCTCTCGGTTTGTTGGATGCGCCAAAACGGAATGATTTTTCGTCCGCACCTGTACATCGGATCGAGCAATTATCAGGTTGGTTGGATCATATTCAATCCCTCGGAGCAACCGCCATTTACCTTGGACCGGTGTTTGAGTCATCGGCTCATGGGTATGATACGGCTGATTATTATCAGGTGGATCGAAGGTTGGGTACCAATGCAGACCTGCAGCAATTCAGCCGCGAACTGCATGGCAGGGGAATGCGCCTGGTTCTTGGATGGGGTTTTTAATCACACGGGCAGGGATTTCTGGGCTTTCCGGGATGTCCTCACAAACGGGGAATCCTCATCCTTCCGGGATTGGTTCCACAACCTCCAATTCGGTCACAAAAGCCCATACGGTGATCCATTCACCTACACCGGATGGGATCAGCATTATGACCTGGTCAAACTAAATCTGAAAAACAGGGAAGTACGAGAGCATCTTTTTTCAGCCATCGATCTGTGGGTGGATGAATTTGAGATCGACGGCATCCGCCTGGATGCTGCCGATGTGCTCGACCTGAACTTCCTGCATGAACTGCGCGTCCATTGCGATGAGAAAAAACCTGATTTCTGGCTGATGGGGGAGGTGGTGCAGGGTGATTACCGGAAATGGATGAATGCGGATCATCTGCATTCGGTCACAAATTATGAATGTTATAAAGGATCATACTCGAGCCTGGTGGATAAGAACTACTTTGAGATCGCGTATTCCTTGAACCGTTTATTCGGCAAGGAGGGAATGTATCGGGGTGAAAATCTCTATAATTTTGCCGATAATCACGATGTCAACCGGATTGCCAGCATGTTGCCGGATCCAAGGCTTTTATTCCCCCTCTACATCCTTCTCTTCTGTATGCCCGGGATCCCATCCATCTATTACGGCAGCGAATGGGGGTCTGCAAGGGAAGAAGGTCCGGCGGGAGTGATGACTGCCCTTCGTCCGGCGCTGGATATCCGAACCGCTGCCCAAAACGCACCCCAACCTCATCTGGCAGATACCATTCGCAGGCTTGCACAGATTCGTAAGAGCCATGTATCCCTGCAAGCAGGCGATTACCGGCAGTTGATGGTGGCACACCTGCAATTCGTATTCTGCCGGACATACGCGGACGATACAATCCTCGTCTGCCTGAATGCGGATTCAAACCCGGCGCAAATTACCATTCCGGTTTCTCAGGAACAAACCGGTCTCTGGCAGGATGAACTCGATCCGGCCTATCGCATTGAGATACGTGGGCTAACAGAATCAAGTGGAAGTGCCAGCCTGCTGGGGGCGAATCTTGAAGAAAATTGGCTGAGCGACGGTGCTGACAAATTCCTTGACCGTTGGGAAGGGAAATGGTAGAATGTCCTCCGTTGCCCCCATGGTCTAGCGGTTAGGACACGGCCCTTTCAAGGCCATAACAGGAGTTCGAGTCTCCTTGGGGGCACCAAATATGAGACTGGTTGAAAGACAGTCTCATTTAATTTCCCATAACTGGACCTGCGGGAGTCAACCTTCGGCGCACCAAATAAATGACCGGTTGAAAGACGGTCATTTAACTTTAAGCATAACAGGACCTGCGGGAGTCATCCTCGCCGAAGGCGCGCACCGCGTGGGCACACCCAAAATGACTGGTTGAAAGACGGTCATTTTACTTTAAGCATAACTGGACCTGCGGGAGTCACACTCACCGAAGGCGCGCACCGCGTTACGGTTAAACAAATATCCGCTTCATCAGGCAGATTTATATTCCTTCAAAATTAATAAGCCAGGCTTTCCATGACTATTTGTTAGCAGGCAGGATTCCGACCTTGCTGCATGCTATACTACAAAATATAGATTGTCCATACCAGAGATGTGTCATTCAGAAGGAGCAGAATGGTAATCCACATTTTCAATGGCTTTACCTGCGATGCCCGCTGGCCATCGAAATTAAAGACTGGTCTTGTCTGCACTCTGGTTGAAACGGACCAGGGTCTTGTACTCATTGATACAGGTCCAGGGCTTGAAGATTATGCAAAGCCTCATTGGATGATGAATTTATTCCAGGTGATCACGAGAGTATCATTCGATCCACAGGAAACAGCCGTCAATCAAGTGATGCGCCTTGGCTACCAACCCGAAGATGTCCATCATATCATCCTGACCCATATGCATTTCGATCATTGTGGGGGCTTGCCGGATTTCCCCTGGGCTCAGGTGCATGTTCATCAACGCGAATTTGATGCCTTTACAGGAAAATCCCATCGCTGGACCGATATGGCTTATATTCCCCGCCACATTTCAAAGGTTAAGCAATGGAAGTTGTACGACACGAAGGATGAATTGTGGTACAGCCTAAAAGCCATCAGACTACCATTCAAGCCAGAGATGTGGTTGGTGCCTCTGCACGGGCATTCATGGGGCCATTGTGGCGTGGCTGTCAAGTTGGAGAAGGGTTGGTTTTTCAATGCCGGCGATGCAGGAGCGGTGTATAACAACACTACCCCCTCCTGGCTGATCAAATTGGTATTGGGTCCGCATGATGGCATGCTACGCCAATTTTTGCCTGATCATCCCGATGTTATCTTAGTCAACTCTCATATGTTCCCGGAATGGTTCGATAACAAAGGGTTCCGATCGTAGATTTCCTTGTCAGATACACTCACACCTTTTCACGATCCCTATCGAAGGCACTCCATCGAGGGCAGTCGTTGGATGAGTTGAACGCAAAGCGTAAAACCCATCTCAATATCCACAACCGACACCCGGATCTGACCAATAATCAAACAAAATGCCATCCAATCATCGGATGGCATCTCAAATTCATCAAACAAAACTGCCTAATGCATCAACTTCGGTCGGATGCTCTCTGCCCACTGGTGGATGGCGTCCCAATTCCGATGGTCGCCTTCTGCCCAGACACCCATCGCGACACTCATCTTGAATTTGATCCGGTCGCCAAAGGATTTCATCTTGCCGATATCCATCGATCCGGCGAATAGACCTTCACTGACCGGGCGCACAATGCTTCTGACCGGCGCCATCCAGGTGGCGACATGATCGCGATAATTACCCTTCGACATCGCCAGGGTCATGCAGACCAGGAAGGCCGCGAATGGCTTCTGCGATAGATTGGACTTATTTGTCTGAACGAATTTCAGCGCCTCGGGCAGCCATTGTCCGCCCTGGATCGCACTGCCTGCCACCACAGCCGAATACTGGTTGAGGTCCTTGACATCAGACATGGGGAGCACTTCGACGGCTGCTCCACCCTTGGTCAAAGTTTTTGCGATGGCTTCCGCCACACCGGCGGTAGCGCCAGTCCGGCTGGCATACGTTACAAGGATCTTTTCGGTCATGGATGTCCCTTTCCTGAATGGTTCCATTATATACGGATTGTTCCTGTTAACCGGCAACATTGGATGATATACAGGTGTATCCAATTTAATGAAACCCGCTACAATAAGAATAGTGGCGGAATTGGATGATGTGGGATTGGTTTCAAAGATTGTCCGGGGCGATCAGCAGGCATTTCTGATGCTGTATGATCGTCACGCCAGTCACGTATACGCGCTGACCTTGCGGATCTTGCATGACGCCAACCTAGCAGAAGAGGTCACCCAGGACACCTTCTTAAAACTCTGGAACCACTCCCAGCAATATACATCCGAACGGGGATCCTTACTGGTGTGGTTGTTGACTATCGCCCGTCGGACTGCGCTTGACCGTATCCGCATGGAAGATAGGCGGCCAACCCTTTCCGGTCCAACCGATCCGAATGAAGCCTGGCAAACTGTCGCGGAAGCCGGATCCACCTCGGAGGAGAGCCGCTGGCGGACGATGTATATGACTGTCGAAGGGCTCCCATCAGATCAGCGCCAGGTCATTGATCTGGCTTATTATCAGGGGATGAGCCAGAGCGAGATCGCATCCACCCTGGGTTGGCCTTTGGGCACGGTCAAGACTCGTCTGCGGTCGGCGCTTGAACAATTGCGGCGGATATGGGAAGATCGATAAATCCGATTGCCCGGTTTAAGACGTAGGTATCAATAGAGAAGATGTATATGGAATCAGAACAACATTACCTGGATGATATACCGGCTTATGCGATCGGAGCATTGGATGCAGATACGCAACACTTGCTCGAATCGCATGTCAACACCTGTGAGCTATGTAAAAGCGAGTTGGCCGCATATCACGCTGTCAGCAATACCTTGTTGACCGCTCTCCCTCCCGTTGCGCCTCCACTTCGCTTGCGGCGTAACTTACAGAATCAGCTCCCGGTAGTGCCAGTCAGGACGCCATTCGCTTCAAGGTTCTCGATTCCCAAATTCGCCTTCGGATTTCTGGTAGTCCTTTTGTTGGGATTGAACCTTTTCTCGCTGCTTCAGATTCAAACCCTGAGGCAGAATCAAGAGAATATCCGGACCCAGCTTGAAAACGGCCGATTGGTTCTTGCCATGCTTTCCTATCCGGAAACCAATACAATCCCGATCACAGGAACGCAGATCGCCGGGTCGATCCTTGTGGACAAAGACCGGAATGCGGCCGTGATCCTAACTTGGGATATGCCGAAACTTGATCCCAACCAGACTTATCAAATCTGGCTGATCACTCCAGATGGAAAGAGAACCAGTGGCGGCGTCTTTAATGCGGATCCGATTTCTCCGTTTACCTCATCCCCTGTTTCCGTGCCGGATAGCTTAGCCCAATATTCAGGACTGGGCGTCACCATCGAACCAGCCGGGGGAAGCCCGCAGCCTACGGGTGATCGGGTTTTCAAAATAGACTTTTAGCGTACAGGTCATCGAATTTAGTCCCGTCATCTATGGTGGCGGGACTTTTTCTAATCCAGTCTTAACCTAAAAACACATCCAAGAGGTAGGGTCTGGGCGTACCTACTAGTGAAGGGCAATACAATCCCTTCAAAGGAGAAAAAATGAAAAAGATAGGTTTATTGGTATCACTCGCAACAGCAATCGTGTTGATAGCTACGGCTTGTAGTCCGTATTCTGCACCGGGTATCCAATCGAGATATACGCCACACACACAAGTAGTCCAACCGACAGTAGCCGCGCAGGTACCGGTGACAGGTGCATCCGTCGATACACAAGTTATGGTCGGTAAAGATGCAAAATTGGGCTCCTTTCTTGTGGATTCGAAAGGGATGAGTTTGTATCTCTTTACGAAGGACACTCCCAACGTCAGTAATTGCTATGAAAAATGTGCCACAGCCTGGCCGCCTTTACTCACCACGGGTAAGCCGGTAGGTGGTCCGGATGTTGACGCATCCAAGCTCGGTACAACCAAGCGGACAGATGGAACCATGCAAGTAACCTATAATGGCTGGCCTCTCTACTACTATGTCAAGGATATGAAGGCTGGTGACGTTATTGGTCAGGATGTCGGTCAGGTCTGGTATGTGATCTCACCCGCAGGCGAACAGGTCATGCCCCAGGCAGCTCCACTGCCGGTTGAGTCCGCTGCGACGGTTATGATCGGTAAGGATGCCAAATTAGGTGATTTCCTGGTCGACGCGAAAGGAATGTCTCTCTACCTCTATACCAAGGACACCCCAAACACCAGTGTTTGCTATGATAAATGTGCCACTGCCTGGCCGCCTCTCCTAGTGACGGACGCACCCACTGCCGGAAAAGGTATTGATGGAGCAAAACTGGGCACTACGACCAGAACAGACGGAACAAAACAGGTAACATTCAATGGCTGGCCGCTGTATTACTACATCAAAGACACGAAAGCCGGCGATGTGGTTGGTCAGGGTGTCGGAACAGTCTGGTATCTGCTAACCCCTGCCGGAGAGATGATCTCAGGCGGTTATTGAACCGTAATTTTCAGGTGATGCCTTTGTAATTTGATCAAAAATAAGGCATAATTAAATGAACAAGAGGAGGTTGTAGGGTTGATCCTACGACCTCCTCTGCTGTATAAAACCGAATCTGCCAGATCTCAAGGAATTTGGTGTCGAGATCTGCACAACGAAGCAAGTACATCCGCGACCGCCACTATGAGGCTTGTTTGATCTCCACCGGGTCTTTCAGACGGGTAATGATGAGAATACATAAGATCAGCAACCCAACCCCCAATAGAAGGGATGGTGTGAACGATCCATCTTTTGTTTTAAGCGCTTCCATGATGAATACAAAGACCACCGCGATCTGCCCGAACAATTGTAAGATCCCATTGGATGTGCCTTCCGGGGTGGGATGGGTGATCTCCGCCGCATACTGCATACCAATGGGGCTGGTGCTCACCAGGAAGAATCCTAAGGTGAATCCGGAGAGCAACAACAGCCAGAATTCTTTCGCGAAGGTGAGTCCGATCAAGCCCGGGATGGAAAGGGAAATCCCCAACATCAGGAATTTGACGCGTTTTTTCTGCTTATCCGAGAATGGCGGCAGGATCACCGCGCCTAAAATTCCACCGACCAGTAGTACGGCTCCCAATGTTCCTGCTTCCGTTGGTGAAAACCCACGCGGGCGAATGATATTTTCCACCCAGGTGGTGATCCCATTGAATAGACCCAGTCCAATAAAGATGACCGCCAAAAAGAGCCAAAAGTCTCGGATCTGGAAAGCATGTTTTAGTCCATCCAACATCAAGGCGCGTACTTCCATGCCTGGTGGGCAGGGTGGTGTGGCTGGTTTTTCCTTGGAAAGGAATATAAATAGAATGGCGGAGAAAGCGGCAACACATCCGTATACCAATTGCACCTGGGGAATCGTGAATTGTTCGATCAGAATGGGTGTGAGTACCATTCCGATGGCTGTTCCCACCAGGCTGGATAAAGTCACCAGACCGACAGCGGTAGCCCGCTCCTGAACGCCAAACCATTTTGCCGGGACTGTCGTCCACGAATTGAGTAGGAATGGCTGAGCGATCGCCAATCCGATGGTACTGATCATGACAAGGATGTAATCGGAGCCAGCAAGTCCGCGCAGGATCCCGAATATACCCATCAGAATGGCTCCCAGGCTGACCGTCTTATGGAAACCATAACTATCGATAGCCCAGGAGACAGGGATCGAGAGTGGGACGAATGCGATCATGAACAACATGGACAGAAAACCGATTTGCAGATCACCCACTCCATAAAATTTCGCAGCTACACCGGTAATAGGCGCGTACGCGATCCAGAGAATTTGGATCGTGAGGTTAATGAACATGTAAACACCGAGAACGACCCAGCGGTATCCATATAGCCGTATCTTGTTGGCTTCCATCGTTGACTCCTGGCTAGTGGTGTGGACTGTTATTCAACTTTCGGTAAATGCCGTGCATCTGTTTATAGATTTCTAGGAAAATGGAATACCGCTCATTATACAACTGCCGGGACGATTCTGTCGGGGAATAACGCCTGGATATTTGCACCAATTGTGGAATGTCTTCGAAGTGGATCTCGTGCAGACCAACTGCGGCGATAAAAGCGGCTCCACGCGCATTTGCCTGGATCGGATCCTGAATTTGAGCGATCTCCACATTCATGATGTCAGCGAAGATCTGGCACCAGATGTTGGAATTCCCACCACCGCCAACAAGGCGGATCTGATCCACTTTTCGCCCGATAAATCCTTCCACCGGTTTGAGCATCCAGCGGGTATTGAAGGCTACACCCTCCAAAAACGCCCGGATGATATCTGCGCGGGTATTATGCAGTGACAGATTATATAGACCAGCCCGCAAATTCCGGTCTTCCACCGGCGCGCGTTCACCCCAAATCCAGGGTGTGTAAATCACCCCGTTGCTGCCGGCCGGGACCTGTTCGGCGATCCGATCCATGATCTGATAGACATTGGGGACATTTTCCTCGCGGAGTAATTCATCCTTGTGATAGAGCACATTGTTTTTCAGGAAGGACAGGTTGCCTCCGGCGGTTGCCTGCAGAGCGATCAACAAATACCGGTGGGGAACAGCGCAGGGAACGGAAGCCAGGGAAGCAACGATATCGGTTTTCTTGTATGGAACATGGGTTGCCAGCCAGGAGGATGTTCCAAGGTAGAGATGGGTGGCAAAATCATCTACAGCTCCTGATCCAACAGCCGCCGCAGTGGTATCAATTGAACCAGCAACGACCATGATCTCTCCCGATAAACCGAGCTGGTTCCTGAGCTCCTCCTTCAGATTTCCGATGACCTCGGTGCAGGGAACGATCTCGGGCAGCTTCTCTCCGTCAATTCCACTACGCTTTACGAGGGCAGGGTCGTATTTGATCTGATCGGGATTGCGATTATCCGTCACCCAGGAGGTTAAGATCGAATCAAAGGTCGCGCAAAACCGGCCGGTCAATCGCAGGTTCAGGTAGTCCAACACATTGAGGAATTTGTACGTTTGTTCATAGATCTCCGGGTACATATCCCGGATGAATAACATATGTCCGGCTGGGTCTTTGCCGGTGCTGGATGGCATTCCCCCGGTTTTTATGATCCATTGGATGACCCGGTCGATGGATGCCCCGGAAACATTGATCAAGCCTTTAAACTGCTTTGCCAGGGATGGCGCGCCACGCATGTCCATCCAGAGGATGCAGTTCATGAGGGGATAGCCGGCTCGATCCACCGGGATGGTCCCTTCGCCCTGGGTGGAGCAGCAAACCGCCTTGATATTTTCCCTGGCGGTTAGTCCCCGACCGATCAGCCGTTTCGAGGTGAGTGAGGAATGCCTGCCACCATTCAGCCGGAGATTGTTCCGCGCCGCCATCCGGGGTGAGATAGAGGGGTACTGCTTCGTACTCCCAACCCAGGACTTTCCCGTGGGAGGTGATCAGCGCAGTTTTAATGCCGGAAGTTCCCAGATCAACGGAAAGAATAACCAGATCAGATGTCATACCCTCTCCCAACTTATTATCTTACCTTGATCTCGACGTTAGACAAGACAGATTCAAAACGGTTGAGCGCTTCATCAATGATGTCATCGGTATCGGCGATACTGGTATACATCCGGCTCCCTGCCAATGTGACCAATCCGGCCGCCATATAGGCGGCTCCCATCTCTTCGATCATATGCTTGCGGGGTTTTAGCTCGCGTGCCAATCGGATGGGATCACGAAAGTCGAGCAGCATGACACCGGATGTTTCGAGATGGACGATCGATCCCTGGTTATATGCGACGAAGGGCAGATTTAACCGTGTGATGATCTCCTGCAACCCTCTGGTCAACCGATCACCCGCTCTTCCGGCGATGACAGGTGCGTTAAGCCGTTCCATCTCGAGCAGAGCGAAATATCCTGCCGCACAGGAAAGGGGATTGGCTGATAGTGTACCGCCGATGTAAGCCCGTTCGCCTGTCCCGCCAATACCGGCTGCGAATTGCATCACCACCTCACGTCGTCCGCCCACTCCGCCGGCCATTGGATACCCGCCGGTGATACATTTCCCGAACACGGTCAGGTCAGGTTTTACACCGAAGTAACCCTGTGCACCACCCATCCCCGCCCGGAAACCGGTCACCACCTCGTCAAATATGAGCAGGGCACCAAATTCATCGCATAATTCCTTTACCTTGGTATTGAAGTCAAATGGAACAGGTCTGGTTCCGCTTTCGGGTCCAAAGGGTTCCACAATGACCGCAGCGGTTCCACCGAGAAACCGGTTGATCTGTAACTGACGCCGAAGCGCGTTCAGATCATTTGGGAACACTTCCTGGGTGTTCGCACTGGCTTGCCGGGGAATTCCTGCAGATTCCATGCGGCCGGTACCCGGAATATGGAGACCGAGGACCATTGAATCACTCCAGCCATGATAGGCGCCCCCCATTTTGATGACCTTACTGTGATGGGTGTAGGTTCGAGCAGCTCGGATGGCCGCCATCACCCCTTCGGTGCCGGATCCCAGCATGCGGAACATTTCGACCGCAGGCATCAGACGGTGTATCAGCTCAGCCAGCTTTAACTCATACTCATGGAAAAGACCGGTGACGGGTCCACTCTCTTCAAGGACCTGGATCATTTTCTCCCGCAGCGGGGCATAATTGGAGCCCAACATAGTCGGACCACCCGCCTGAAGGAAGTCGATATAACGGTTACCGTCCACATCCCAGAGATAGGCGCCCTGGGCTTTTTCAATCGCCAGCGGGAAGGGGTAATTGAACGCCAGGTTATGTTGAACCCCGCCTGGAATAAATTCTTTTGCCCGGTCATTCAACGCTTTGGATTGAGCGCATTGTTCATTGAAATAAGCAAGATACTCATCCATCTTATCCCGCCGGATAGGGTGGACCGGTTGTCGAACAAGTTGATTAAGCTGCCGGTACACGAGGTCCGTATCATGCCATTCAGAGATCGCGTATTGTTGTTTTACGAATTCCATCAATTTCCTCCGAACTTTGATCGTTACTCAGTGCTTACTGGATGGAGCTGATGAGCGGCTTTCGTTTGATCTTTCCTTAATTTTTGGAATGCAATTTCCTGCACCAGCAGAGGGATCTTTGTGATTTTCCGGTCGGTGCAGAGAGCGATCAGGTAGGTGATGGCGCATTTTTCAACGATTTCCACATTCTCGGCTGCCCGCAACAGGTTGGTTCCAAAACAGAGTAACCCATGATTTTGCATTATATAGGCGTTGTGCTGATCGTGAATGTGCCTGGCGATAGTATTCTTCAGGAAAGAAGTACCTGATGGCGCGTATGGAATGACATCGATTGATTTCCCTAGAAACCGGACCTGCTCGTCAAACAGGGCAGGTATGGAGGATTTGATCAGGGAAAGGGTACTGGCATAGACCTGATGAGTATGAACAATGGCATTAACATCCGCCCTCACATGATAGATAGCGAGATGCATGGCACTCTCAACGGACGGCTTATGCGAACCTTCCAATTGTCTCCCATCGCGGTCAAGGATGCAAATGTCATCCGGAGTCATTTCAAGGTAATCATAATTGGAGGGGGTGATCGCGATCACATCTGTTCCGGGGACTCGAATGGATAGATTTCCCCCGGTCGCCATCAGTAATCCCTTTTGGACCAGTCGTAGAGCGGTATCCAGGATTTGCTGTTTCTCTGAAGAAAATTGACTCATGAGGTCACTCTCCTGTAAAATTGACACTGTAAAGATAATAGAATAAAATCTTGACAGTGTCAAGATGGGATGCTTATGGAATCAAAGAAATATCATCATGGGGATTTAAAAAATGCGTTGGTTGAGGCCGGGCTGAAAATCCTCGATCAGGAAGGCTTGAGTGGCCTCACCCTGAGAAAGGTGGCACTTAAAGCGGGTGTAAGTCATGCGGCGCCGTATGCACATTTTACCGATAAACAGTCGCTCATCGCAGCCATCTCGACCGAGGGGTTTAAAGAATTGTATGCAGGGATTTCCCGGGTGAGTCAAGCTTATTCGAATGATCCTTCCAGGCAATTACTCGAAGCCGCCTGGGTGTATGTGGATTTTTCCAATCAAAACCAGAGCTTGTTCAAAGTGATGTTTTCTGGCATCCTGGAACAGGAGAAAGTGTATCCAGAGTTTGTTATAGAGTCACAGAAAAACTTTGCCCTGGTTGTAGAGATCGTCAAACGCTGCCAGGAATCTGGCATCCTTAAACCAGGAGATGCCATCCTGACCGCTCAGGGAATTTGGAGCGCGGTGCATGGATTTTGCAGCCTCCTGATGGAAGGTCAGATCTCGCATCAGATTCTGGACAAAATGCCGTTGAAGCTGATTCTGATCCATATCCTCAACCAAATGCTGATCAAACCGTTAGTAACTGATCACACAATAAATCTATAGGTGCTTTTTCCCTTTTTCGTCAGCAATACGACAAATTTATCGAACTGTTACGCGAGTTAAAGTCTGGTTGGAGTTTCCATCCATATCTTTGACCAGGTATCCGATCACGTACTCGCCAGGTGCCGCATACACTTCTTCCCAGGTGAACATGGCTTGACCAAAGATCAAAGTTTGACCATCCAGAACAGTCGTATCGACGATGTTTCCACTCTGATCGAGATCGGACCATTTTTGTTGAATGGTGAATGTATCACCCTGCGCTGGATAGATCTCAGAAGGCGCACCGACACCTTCCTGGTCGGTAAATCCGAATACTTGCCGCAGTTTCCCCTGACTGAAGTACAACCTCGAATGACGCTGTTCTCCACTATCCTGGAACGTGTATACTCCATCCACAGTATATACCGCATCCTCGCTGGTCGCTCCATAAGATTGCGGATTAAGTAACACCGTTTCTGATCTCGTTCCATCACCGATCTCAAATACGGTTGGTTCCCATGTAACGGAAAGATTGAAGGGTGATCCCTGCGGCCAGACAGGATAGAAGACACCATCGGCTTCTCTTGTATCCGTGCTCTCCAGGTAGTCCGTATCCAGGGCGAGGATCGAGTTGCTGGTTTGATCGTAATACCCCACATACAGATACACATAGCCGATCTGATCACCTGAAATCGTGGCGGTCAATTTGACAGGAGAATCTTGGGCTGTTACATTGGAAGAAAGCGTGATCGGAGAGATCTCAATACTACCGGCTCCTGGTCCACGGACCGTCAATCCAGCAGAAGGTTCTACCGGGATCGTATCGGTCTTTTCAAACTGGCGATTCGTATAGTGGAAAGCCAGGAAATCGTCCCAAACGGAAGTTTGGGAAAAACGATTGGCGACTTTCGTATACGAAGCCGCGCCGGCTATTCGATTTCCATACAAGGCTGAATTAGGGAAGTAGATTGAGATTCCAGTCGATCCGGGTTTGCGTCTGCCGTGTTTCTCCACAATTACGCTATTGTTGATCGCCTGAATTACCCGATCCGCTGCGTTGATGACCGTCTGATTTGAATTCTCGTTGATCAATAATTGAGCAAAATTACCCAGATCAATATAGGAGGGCGGGACATCACTACCCCAAACACTGGTATAGGATTGGGCATAACTCCTGGCTCGTGCTACAAAGTTCTGTTGTTCTCCCTGTAATTCGTACGCGAGTTGATTGACCTGTTGATTCAGGTCAGGTATCTGGGATAGGTCCACTGCCGTGAGTGTGATATCACGTTCGAGCTGTTCGCGAATTTGGGCGGCCGACATGACTACCCCGCCTCCGAACAGACTGCTCATGGGGGAGCTTTGTCCCAGAAAATCAGCTCTGGCCCGATCATCCAAGAGACGTTGATCTTCGCTAACATAGCTATCCACGATCAGTCGGCCTAACTCTGACCCATCAATCCCCGGATTGGATACCAGGTTTTCCAGGAAACTGGTGTAAGCCCATCCTATACCCGGTTCTGTCTCCTGTGAGGCAACAGCATAATGTGCGTATGGCTCCAGGGTGGTCAGGACCTCCAGTTCACTCATAAGGCAGGCATCCAACCCGATCATTTCAAATTTGCCGATGCCGGTTTGTTTGACGATCCCATTGAGTGCTTTGTCCAACTCCATGAGGAAGATATTGTCACCGATGGCTGAGGTGATTGGGACATTCGCCGGATCTTTTGACCGAACGGATGCATCGCTCCATCCACCCGGCCACCCCATCCCATGGTCAGATAAAATCAGGACATATTTATCCGCCGGGTATTGATCCACAGCCCAACCGACAAAATCCACCAGAGTATTGCCGTCCGCCATATTGACTTCACCCAGATCTTCGAGGACAGGGGAGTTTAATCTCAGGAGGTCATCATCTTTTTCGATCAAATATCGGCGCGCAGTTGACCAGTTTCCATCGCCGGAATACCCACCATCGTACCGATCTGTCTGGCTGACGATCTGAACCTGATCGGTGGAACCCACTTTCTCCACTTCGTTCAGATCCATCATGATATCCTGCTCAAGGATCTTATCGTCCGCATCTTGATAAAGCATGATCAACCATTTTTGCCCGGAGATATTGGTAGACGGTCTTTTTGTGGCTGCCGGTTTGAAGGTAGGTTGGACTTGATATTCGGTTGTAGGCGCCAGATTGAACGATTCCTGGGTGGGTTCCTCCTGGATAAACCCCGGTGTTTCGCTGGTGGGTTGGCCTCCACTAAACATACGAAAGACGAAATACAAAATGATGATTTCGATCACCGCCCAAATAGGCAATCGCATTCCTCGCCCGGAGCCACCACCGGAAGGTATTTGATAATTTCCACCACCAGAGGAAGAGCCTCCTCCCCCAAAGGAGGATCCGCTACTTCGATCCTGGTCATCCCTTCCTCGGGAAGGCGCTTCTGCTCGCCGTGGAGACACAGGTTTTCCATCCCCGGATTGTCGCCGGCGTTTGGCTTCCACTTCTTCCGGATTTTGTTGTCTAAAATAATTCCCTGATGCAGCGGGGAATAAAAATGGTTCTGTTAACCTCTGATAGTTGGAAATTTCTAGTTGAAATAATAATGTCCGTTTGAATGGATTTTTCATAGTTTACTAACCCCTACTTGTAAGATGTCTTTTACTAAGAATAAAGGGAATCATCGCCAAGTTCAAGCCCAGTACGAACCCGGGAAGACAAAAGAAAAACAGAACCGGTTCAACTGGTTCTGTTCGAGCGATCTGTTAGCGGAGAGGGTGGGATTCGAACCCACGATACCTTGCGATATACCCGCTTTCCAAGCGAGCGCACTCGGCCAGACTATGCGACCTCTCCTTTTTGCTGCGCGGTATTATACCATAACCTTGTTTTAGTGGACTAAGGTATTCGATATTCGCCCAACTCTTTTTTGAACCCCTGTATGGCTTCAATCGGGGTCGGGTCCACTTCATATAACAGGGCTAAATAATAGGCGGCATAGTCTCCAAAATTCAGCGCATTCCATATGATCTCGATGGGTGTCTCGCCCCGGATGGACAGCAAATCAGTCACAAACCCCTGGACCATCAGGTGTTTTTGGATGAGCTGGGAGCGTTTCTGGTTGCGGGGATGATCCAATTTTGAATTCAGGAAGAGGACGAAGGTCGAAGAGATCGCGGCATCCGGGGATTGCGACCCTGCGATGGTATTGTGGCAGGCTTCGGGTAGGACATCATAGGCAGCCCAAATTTTAGCCAACTCATTGAACTGTCCTTTCCACCTTCGAGACAGCGGCGCAAGGTATCCCGAACCCATGATGGTCACACTTCGTCCCACCATCTGTCCCGCCAAACGCTTGGCTGGATTCTGATGAACAGGCACAGACGGGGCAAGGAAGGCCTGTTGGGCGCGCATCGATTCGACCGCGGTCTGAATATCTTTGGATGGATCAGGGATCAGATGATGGTGAGCTAAGATAGCCAAAACATTTGCGAAGGAGAAACCAACAGCGGCGCGGGGCTGCCCTTTATGGACGAACGTTAATACTGGAGCGCCTGAGTCCAAACAAATCTTCTGAAGTTGCCCGCCCGTTGTCACACCAATAAATGGCGCACCAATTTTCCGTACCTGCGATACAACAGATAGGGTTTCCTCGGTACCGCCCGAGTGTGAAGAAGCGATCACGAGAGTATGCTGTGCATCCACCCACCCGGGCAGATCATAATCCCGCAACACCTGGACCGGCACTTTGCAGAAAGGTTGGATGTACGCAGCGGCCAGGTCACCCGCTATCGCGGAGCCCCCCATTCCAGTGATCAAAACCTGTCGAATTTCCGGAAATGGTTGAAACCGAAGGATCTGTTCGGAAGCGTTTCGAAATCCACTTTCAAGCTGATCGGGCAGTGCAGTAATATCCTGGAGCATATCAGCAGGGTCAAATTGTGCATAGCTGGATAGATCGTCAAGATTCATATTTCCTCCCGTGAATGATTATTTTAATGACTCGATAAGCCGGTAAATTTCCTTCTTTGAGTGACCAGATGCATCTGCTATCCTGCCAGCCAGTACGGAGGGCTTTTCCCCGGTTAATAATTCTGCTTTTATTTCTTGTAAAATCTTTTCGTCACCCCAGGTGACTGATTCGTGATTACCCTCTACCACCAGGGTGAATTCTCCCAACGGCGGATGATTATGAAAATGCTGCAGGATTTCCTCGAACGACCCCCGTTGAATTTCCTCAAACAATTTGGTCATCTCCCTGCAGACTGCAATGTTCCGATTCCCCCAGGACTTTAGCATATCTTCCAGGGCAGGAATGATCCGGTGGGGTGTTTCAAGCAAAATGATCGTAGTGCGAGTGTTTTTGTATTTTTCGAGAAGCATCCGTCTTTCAGACGATTTACGAGGAAGATAACCTATAAAGGTAAATTCATCTGCAGGCAAGCCGGATACACTCAGGGCAGTGATCGGGGACGAAACACCCGGAATTGGCACAATCTTTATCCCGGCTTCGATCGCTGCTCTAACCAATAAATATCCAGGATCATTAATTATCGGAGTGCCGGCATCCGACACAAGTGCGATGTTTTTATCTGCCAATAATTCGAGCAGGTGCTGTGCGTTTTTCTGCTCATTGATTCTGTGATTGCTGATTAACCGGGTGTGAATATTGTAATGAGATAGGAGCGCCCTGGTGGTACGTGTATCTTCCGCTGCGATCAGATCGACTTGTTTTAATACCTTGATTGCCCGCAATGTGATGTCTTCAAGATTTCCGATCGGGGTGGCGACAAGATACAACGTCCCCATTTTACTCGGCGCCCCAGGTTTGAATCTCGAGAGTCAAGGTAGCGTCAGTAGTGTATCCTAATATCTGGATTGTACTCAGCTGGTTACGGCTATTCTTGCCACAAAAATATGTGTAGAGATTGCTTTCAGTAAGAGCAATGGCATTACCTGTATATGATTGATTCTTGCAGATCGAATAATCGGGCGGATTATTTAAAACCGAGGAGAACGCGGACGAATTCGTTGCGGATATCTCACCCAATTTCATAGAGAGGTCCAGGTTGGTATCGTTGGATATATTCCCGTTTGAGAGATTGATGGATTGACCATTCAATAAAGTCACAACGCCCGAGAATACAACCCCAGGCTGGATGGCTGTTGCTGATGGCTGAGGTGTTGGGGTTCCCTTCGGTTGGACAATGATCTTCACCCAGAATGGAGATTTACCGTTGGGTCCGATGCCAAAAAAGACGCCGTTAGCATTCTGTAACATCCAGTTAGATTGATAGGTTCCACTTGTCGCGGGAGCAATCATATCCAGACTTAGGTCTGTTGTCTGACCGGGGGGTACGGCTTGAGGGAGAGGATACACATCCACATCTGCCATCCGCTCGCCGGATACCCATACCAGTTTGTACTCACGAGTTCAGGAACATGCTCCACCATTTTGCAACCGCCAGGTTTTGGTAAATCCTTCTCCAGCCACAATGTTGGTATCATCAGGGATGGTCACATCAATCGGATTCCCGGGCAATACCCGATCACATATCTGGGTCGGTACGAGTTGGGTGGAGGGTAAGGCTGTATTTATGGGCAAGGTTGGAAATAGCGTGCCAGGAAGGGTTGTAGTTGTGATTCCAGGTATGGGTGTAGAGATGGGTAAGCCAGTCCCGGAAGCCTGCATCGTGCCCATTTGCGCGACGATAGTCTCATAAGCCTGCGTGATATTTGGGGTCGGCGTGATTTTTGACCGGAAAGGGAAATTGCACCCGGCCAATAATAATAGCAGAAGAAGGTAGACTGTTCTTTTCATAACGTTCTACCCAATTCTACCGCATTTTGAATATCACTTTTATAAGCACTGTTGAAGCTTTATACCCATTGTCTTTGAATATACATACTAAGACTTGGGAACACTCCTAAAAGAATATATTCCCAAGCATAAGTCTACAGAATGAACAGTATTTGATTAATTAGAAATTATACAAATCTCTCGCGGATCTTGGCACTTGCAAAATCCATGACTGCCACGACAACAACAATAAATAAGATCACCGTCCCCGCTTTATGATACTGGAGACTTCCAAAGAAGGTGGAAAGTGTTAATCCAATTCCACCTCCGCCGGCAAATCCGATGATGGTTGCCATGCGGATATTGATATCCCATTGATAGATCAAGTAAGACAGGAATGGGGGCACGATCTGCGGCACAATCGCATACGTGATGGTCTGCATCTTATTTGCGCCGGTTGCAGTGGTAGCCTCAATCGGGCCGGGATCAATATTTTCAATCGCCTCAGAAAATAGTTTTCCCATTAAGGCAAATGTGGTTATCGATAAAGCCAGCATACCAGCAAATGGTCCAATACCGACCCAGAAGACAAAAATTGCCACATAGAGCAACGCTTCGATCGAGCGAAGGACATTAAAAACGGATCTCGTTATATAGAATATCCAGATCAGAAACTTGCTTTTTCCGGTCAGGTTTTTTGCAGCGAGGAAACTAAATGGAATGGCCAGAATGCCACCCAATGTGGTCGCCATCAACGCCTGCATGGTTGTAATGATCATTTCACGGGCGACATTGTTCACAACCTTTGCAGAGAGGTCGATTGAGACGAAGTCTTTTAGTAAACGACCAAATGTCGGACCGGGATCAAACAAATTCTTCAGATTTATCTTTGTAATTTCCCAACAATAGAGAAAAACCACGATCCCAAGAATGATGTAAACAATGTTCCGAATTTTCTTCCAGGTAGGAATTTTGTCTACTGATTTCGGTTGATCCTTGAGGATGTTAAAACGCCAGCGGCTGCTGATGTAATCCACAATGATGATCACCACAGCGACTGCCCATAATGCGGCTGCGTATTGTTGGTACCCGCCCATCCGGATGGTTTCCAAAACAAAGAAGCCGATGCCTCCGCCAGCCACGAAACCAATAACGGTTGCGGAACGCATATTGATATCCCAGCGAAGAAGTGTGAATGAGAGAAAGGATGGAATCACCTGTGGGATGACGGCGTATCGAATGACCTGAAAAAGATTTCCACCCGTCGATTCGATCGCTTCCACAGGTCCTGGATCGATATGTTCTATCTCTTCAGAAAACAGTTTTCCCAATGCTGCTATAGAATGGATCGTGAGAGCGATGACACCTGCAAACGAGCCTAAGCCCACCCAGACGATGATGATCAACCCCCAGACTACAGTATCGACTGCGCGAACAATATTCAGTAAAGTCCGGGAAATATAATAGATCACACTACCGCCCGGTACGTGTCGCATGATGTTATGGGCGGCTAAAAAGCTGATCGGCACAGCTAAGATGGTCGAGAACAGAGTCGCCAATAAACCAATGGCGATGGTCTCCACAATCTTTCCAGTTTCAAATCCAGGGATGCGTTGGTTCTTGGTGGCTCTGCCAAAAAGGACATCCCATGAGGTGGCTGTGATTGTCCCTTGCTGGCCAAAGATTTGGCCTACATTGCTGCTGACAAAGACCTCTGGTCCTTCAACGCCTTTAATCTTTGCTGTTGTGTAGGTCCATAGGCATTTCCAACCACAGACTACAACCTTATCTCCCTCCTGAGTGGTGAAGAAATCGGGGTTAACCAGTTTATTCATGACCGTACGAGCGTCATTAAACCGGGTGACAAGCCTTTCCATTTTGACGCCGGTGACTGACCAACCAATCACATACAGGATGATAGCTGCAGTGACAAATGCAATCCAGATTGTTGATTTTTTATTTCTGGAAATAAAGATCGCGTCCTGTATATTCCATAAATAAAACAGGACTAACGGTATCCATAGCCAGGAGAATGATTTTCCACCGGTTATACTAATCTTTCCAATTTCAAAATTAGCAAAAGACCAGGCAACCAGGTACCCGAGGATAATTGTAAAAATCAGTATGGAAATGCCCCGCCAGGTCTTTTTCTGGATGATCTGGCTGGAACCAGGAATAAATATCGAGCTAAATGGAATAAGTTGGGTTGCAGTCCAGGCTTTGGTGTTCGTTGATGGATCGGATTTCATTAAGGTAATCTCATTTCATTGTTTATGGTGAAATATCAAATTACTTCAATTCTTTCTGCATCTTTTCCATATATCTCTTTGAACTGGGCGTCATCGATTTCTTTTGGCAACCCTTCAAAAACCAGGTACCCATCCTTGAGCGCGATCGCCCTGGTAGCATAACGATGAACCAAATCCAGGAAGTGCAGGCTGCAAATAACAGTCATGCCGAATTCCTTGTTTAACTGCTCCAAGTATTTGAGGATCGAGTGAGCCAAAACAGGATCCAACGAGGCTACCGGTTCATCTGCAAGAATTAGTTTTGGTTCCTGCATTAATGCCCGCGCAATACCCACCCGTTGCTGCTGCCCGCCTGACAGAGAATCTGCTCGAACATCAATTTTGTCTGCAAGACCGACCATATCAAGATTTTTCGTCACGCGATCATGGTCTTCCTTGGAAAAGATGTGGAACAGGCTGGGAATTGTCGGGACATACCCCAACCTTCCTGTAAGTACATTTGTTTTCACAGAGGATCGTTTTACCAAATTAAATTGCTGGAAAATCATTCCGATCTGCCGGCGTATGTTGCGGATCTCTTTTCCAGTTGCCGCAGTAACGTCTATATCATTCCAGGTAATCTTGCCTGATGTCGGCTCGATCAATCGATTGATGCATCGAAGTAATGTGGATTTACCCGAACCACTCAAACCAATTACAGCCAGGAATTCCCCCTCTTCGACTTCAAAACTAACACCATTCAATGCTTGCGTTCCGTTTGGATATGTCTTGCTTAGATTTTCAATTTTTAACATAAGAGTATCCAGCCTGAAAAAAATGATTTTATGGTAATCATTATATACAATTAATGGGTATATTAAGTTAAACAAAAACTGGCAGGTCTTTTGACCTGCCAGTTACACTGAAATTACTTAACCAATGACGCAGGATCCACTCCCGCAGCTTTCAGTATTTCACCATATTGTTTATAGAAATCTGGTTTAATTTCTACCAGACCATTAATATTGTAGAGGTCTTTTAACAGTTTTTTCCCGGCTTCATCTTGAGCCAGTTTCAAGAATGCGTCCACGATAGTTTTTCTCAAGGCGGGATCGAAGTTCGGTATGAATTGGATACCATCATTCGGGATCGGGTCAGTATCGTAGAATACGACGACCTTTTCCATGATATCTGGGTAGGTTGTAACGAGATCGGCGGAGGCGTCCGTTCGAATGTCGATATAGGTTACGCCCGCAGCACAATCACCTTTATAGACTGCGATACCAACATTTGGATGGGAACCGGCATTAGTGGCGATGACGTCACCCGCTTCAGCATCGATCCCATTGGCTTTCATAATGATATTCGGGACAATATAACCAGAGGTTGAAGTTGGATCGACAAAGCAGAAAGTTTTGCCTTTCAAATCGGCAAGCTTGGTAATTCCAGAGTCTTTTTGCGTAATGAATTGACCGCGGTAGTAAGGCTGCATGGTTCCAGCAAGATCCTTGTCTGGGCTTAATTCATTTACAGCCAGCTTGCGGACTGATGCAAGCGCAGGGTCAATACCATATTTGGCGTCAGCGAGTAGAACTGAGAAGGTGTTCAAAAATCCGATTTGTGCTTTCTTAGCGCCCATGGCTTCAATGGAAGCCGCAAAACTGGTGCCTACTTCGATCTGGAAGTTCAAACCGGTCTCTTTATTAAGCCAATCGGCAATTCCCTGGCCAGCTACTGTGATCTTGCCCACTTCGGCTGAAGGGACAAATGTGATCACACAGGGTTTATCTGCGGTGCCACAAGTTTCAAATGGGATAGCAGTCGGTTCTGGCGTTGGTGGGACTGCAGTTGGGGGAGGGGGCGGTGGCGCTTCTGTCGGTGGTACAACTACAGGGGCTTCTGTTGGGGCAGCGGCTGGCGCGCAGGCGGACAACACCATTACTGCGACCATGACTAAAGCCATTAACAAATACAGTTTGGATCTCATCTTATTCCTCCTATGGAATTTTGAATGATTTGGTAACAGAGAATTCTCTGATAATCCCTAATCCTTTAATATTAATAACCGAATCCTATTGTACTCATCTCGCTTGAACGGCGCAACTGAATCTCAGGATTGAATCGGATTCTTTAATGATATGATTACTGCCTATAAAAGTGGAGGTAATGATGGGCAAAAAGCAGAAGAAAGAAAAGATGGAAGAAATGGTGGATGAATGTACTTGCGGTGACGAATCATACTCTGACGGTTGTGGTTGCCACTGTTCTTGCGGTTGTTGTGATTGCGGTTGCGATTCCGATCATTCCCATTTCGTTCGTCAGTACTATACCAAGGCGGAAAAGATCACGATGTTGGAAGAATACCTGACTGAATTAAAAGCAGAAACTGCCGGAGTAGAAGAAGAGTTAGCTGAACTTCGGAAGTAGCGCTTCTGGATGTTCCAGGTATTGAATACTGGACAGGATCGATCCATCCTCTGCGAGTGTGATCCATGCCATTGCCGCGTGAGGATATCCTCGAGCCGGATAGCCGGCAGTTCCCGGATTTAGAAATAACTTTCCGTTAATCCTCTGATTAACTGGAACGTGAGTATGCCCGAAGATATGGATCGTGGCTAAAGGTTGGATGGATTCCAGGTAATGCTGGTATCGTTTGAACCGATAACCGACAGTCATATATTTCGCTTTGTCCAATAAATAATGTAGCATGGGGCCATGCCCATGCGCCATCAGGATCAAATGTTTCCCGATCTGAATTTGGACAACATCAGGCAGTTCAGCGAATCCGAAGATATCTCTATTCCCCCTGACAGCGTAAGTCGGTGCAATCGTATGCAGCAGCTTTAATGAATCCGGTAATGTTATATCACCCGCATGGAGAATTAGATTGGGTGTAGTCTCCTTGATTTTCGACAAAAGAGCAGGGTGAAAATCTGGAAGCTGCCGAGTAGTATGTGTGTCGGAGATAACTGCAATCCGAAAAGGGTAAGATGGTGATAATTCGAGCGTTTGAGTTTTCATTTAGTTAAAATATCCACCAAGATGATATTCATGCGTTGACAGATTCAAATTCTATCATGTATAATACAACTCGCCTTGTCCCGGCAAGCAATGCTGGGATGAAATTATGTATCCCCAACTTCCCCACTTTCGGGCGATCATCGCGTGATATCTGGCGAAGTGAAGATTGGAGAAAAAATGAAATACGCTATTGTTGAATGTGGCGGTAAGCAGTTTAAAGCCGTCGAGGGTAGCATGATCGATGTCGATCTGCTTGCCGAGGATCCTGGGAAAGAAATAGACCTGGATCAGGTGTTATTACTGGTGGATGGCGACCAGATTTCTGTGGGCACCCCCAATGTGAAAAAAGCGAATGTGAAAGCCACCATTGTGGATCATATAAAGGGTCCAAAACTGGTCGTCTTTAAATATCGCCCAAAGAAACGCATCCGCGTTAAAACGGGTCATCGCCAGCAGTACACCCGACTAATGATTGAAACTATTTCTGTGGAGTAGGTCAAATGGCACATAAAAAAGGTGGCGGTTCATCCCGCAACGGTCGCGACAGTAACGCACAGCGTTTGGGTGTCAAGAAATATGGTGGTGAAGTGGTTTTATCCGGAAACATCATTGTTCGACAACGCGGCACCCGCATCAAACCCGGTCAAAATGTAGGTATTGGTAAAGATGATACCCTGTTTGCTACCGCGAATGGGATTGTCCAATTTGAGACAATGCCGGATGGTAAAAAACGGGTTCATATCCTACCTGAAGCCGAGTAAATTAATTAGAATCCAACCCTCCCTAGGGGAAAAGGATAAACGGAATCCATGAGAAAAGATATTCATCCAACCTATTACACCGACGCCCAGGTGGTTTGCGCATGCGGAAATACCTGGACAACCGGTTCCACTCGAAAATCTATTCGAACCGAAGTTTGCTCAAGGTGCCATCCTTTCTTCACCGGTCAACAGCAACGCTTGATCGATATCGAAGGACAGGTGGATCGATTCTATAAGAAACTTCAGGCTCGCCAGTCGTTCGCGGACGATAAAAAAGCCCGTGAAGATGCCCGCACATCCCCCGATCGCACCGTCGCCGAATTAGAACTCGGTAATCGCCCGACAGCAGTATTGGAAAAAGCAGGTATCACCACCGTTGGTCAGGTTATCGATAAACTGGCTGAAGGCGAAGCCGCTGTCTTAGCCATCGAAGGTTTTGGACGGAAGTCCCTGATCGATCTCAAAAAGAAGCTCCGCTCCCTGGGTTATGAACTTCCAGCGGCTGCGGATGAGATCGCCGTATAATATTGCCCTTCGTTAGTTTCTCAAGTACACTTAACAGGCAGATGCAACCAGCGTCTGCCTGTTTTCATACAGAATCAAATTCCTTGGGGCGCTTATGAAACATCACACCGGTTCAGTTGAAGTCATCTGTGGATCAATGTTCAGTGGAAAAACCGATGAACTTGATCCGCAGGCTTCGGCGGGCGACTATTGCAAAGCAGAAGGTACAGGTATTTAAGCCTGCCATCGATATTCGATTTGCTGTGGAAAAAGTGACCTCGCACGCTGGCTCCGAGTATGCAGCAATACCCGTGAATCGTGCCGCAGATATTATCGATCGTCTGGATAGCAACACCACGGTAGTGGGGGTTGACGAAGCTCAGTTCTTTGACCCCGAGATAGTAGACATTGTAAATATCCTGGCATCCCGGGGAATCCGTGTCCTGGTTGCAGGGCTTGATACTGACTTCCGCTGTGAACCGTTTGGAAGTATGCCGGAGCTGATGTCACAGGCAGAAAAAGTGGATAAATTGCAAGCAATCTGTATGTCTTGCGGTGAACCGGCATCCAGGACCCAGCGATTGGTGAATGGAAAGCCGGCAAACTATAATGATCCGGTCGTAATCGTCGGCGCTTCAGAGATGTACGAAGCTCGCTGCCGGAAACATCACGAAGTGCCACACAACCGATAGGTGGAAAATGCAAGAGTATAAGGATTTTCTATCTGAGGTACTGGTTACACGCGAACAACTCACCCAACGAATAATCGAATTGGGGCGTGAGATCACTCACGACTATGCCGGGCAGGAAGTATTACTTATTTGCATTTTACGCGGTGGTGTATTGTTCCTCACCGACCTGATGCGTGAAATCGACCTTCCCCTTGCAGTCGATTTTATGGCCGTATCATCCTATGGATCAGGAGCGCGTGAATCCAGTGGGCATGTCCGAATCACGCTTGATCTAAATACCAGCCTGGAGGGTCGGAATGTGATCCTGGTGGAAGATATCGTGGATAGCGGTCGAACCATTTCTTCCGTCTTGGATCTTTTGGCCACCCGTGATCCAAAATCTCTGGTCGTTTGCACCTTACTCGATAAAGCTTCCAGACGTGAAGTGGAAGTACCCATAAAATACAGAGGTTTTATCATCCCAAATAAATTTGTCTTTGGATACGGACTGGATATCGATGAATATTATCGGAATCTCCCATTTATCGGTGTTGTCGATCTCGAGCGTTATCGTCCAGAAGAATGACTATCAATGACCGGAACCAAAGACCAGCCGGACCTCTTGTCACACCCTTATGCGGGTCGATGGATCGCCCGGATCGGTAACCAAATTCTAGCTCATGGATATGGTCCGGAGCAAGTCAGAGCCGCTGCCAGGCTACTTCGGCATAAAGAAATTCCACTGATTAGTTACATACCCCAGGCACAGATGATGGTTTTTCCGGAATCGTTTTATCAACTTCAAGCGCTATTTCTTCATCGTCAAGATATCTATCTGGTTGGGGGGGCAGTTCGGGATGCCCTGCTAAATCAACCTGTCCGTGACCTTGATTTCGTTTGTCTAAAAGATACCAGGCAAATTGCGAAACAAGCAGCCGATCGTTTCAAGGGTGCTTTTTATTGCATGGATGAGGAACATGAGACTTTTCGGGTGATTCTTCCTGAAACCCAACAAAGCTTGGTGATGGATTTCATGGCTGCCAGAGCGAAATCGATCGAAGGCGATTTGAAGGAAAGAGATTTCACCATCAACGCAATGGCGATCAATCTGCAAGACCCGCAAAAACTGATCGATCCACTGCAAGGCATACAAGCTTTACGTGACAAGCAATTGGTCGCATGCAATCCCAGGTCTTTCGAGGCGGATCCTCTGCGAATCTTACGGGGAGTGCGATTAGCGGCTGAAGGACAATTTCATATTCAAAAAACGACCCGGGACCGGATGAAGCTTGCCGTTACTGGTTTGGCGGAAACCTCGATTGAGCGCCGGCGGGATGAGTTCTTAAGAATGATGGGCCATCCCAAGGCTGCTACGTCTCTTCGCGCACTGGATTGGTTGGGGTGCATACCACATTTGATTCCTGAATTCAGCAGCGCTCGCGAACACGCAGGGATTGGATGGTGGCATCAATTGCTCGGGCAGATAGAGTCCTGGTACGAATTAGCGAATTATGTGGTTGGTGATTATCCTCAGGAGGGTGCAAAGAATATCCAGGTCGGTCTGGCTGTTCTGCAATTGGGGATTTTTCGAACCCAGTTGCAGGATCATTTGTCGAAGGTCATCGATGGTAACAGAAACCGTTTTGGATATTCGATTTTTGCCTTTCTTTCCGTGTCTATTGCCAATATCCTGGGTGATGAACTATTACCTGCTAAACTCGGTCGTCGCTATCATCTCTCCAGAGCTGAGATCAATTGGATACAGGATTTTAGCACTGCATCCCGGCTGCTGAAAACCCTTTTCGAGCCTCACCATCTTCCAACATCGGAGGAGATCTATACCTATTTCCGAGATGCTCGTCAGACAGGTATAGATGCGATCGTAGGCTTCCTGGCTCAGGAATTACGAGCCGAAAAGGATCGATCATCGATCCAACTTTGGGAGCGAACCCTGGAAACCTGCAGAATGATTTTTGATATATATTGGAATCATCCGGAAATTATCGATCCTCCGGTATTAATTACTGGAGATCACCTGGTTCAGCGTTACCATCTTCCGCCTGGTCCGGAGGTCGGAACATTACTTGAAATGGTTCGGATTGAACAGGCGGCCGGAAGAATTAATAATCTGCACGATGCAGAGGGATGGTTGCTAGCCAGGCTGCACTAGGAAAAACCGATCAAATTTGACCGGTTTTTAGAATCCCCAAAAGTCTGATTAAGTACGTATTCTACGGGTATAACACACCCAGGTAGGGTTCATAAAAACAGCGGCAGCCGTTTTCGTGAGAACACCCAGTATGAGGGAGAGCTGGCGCACTTTCTTTTGGATAAGTCCCTTGCAACTCGTGACAGGACGAGCAGGCATCATTTCCTATGCTTACCCGCACGTATTTGATCCGATCATTGTTTTTAAATTGATTTAATGCCACGGCTGTTGAGGAGTATTCCCTCAGATCCGTCTGACAGGAGACGCATAATAATGCACTATCTGGAGATTGAGCATAACAGCGGGTACAGGTTTGCATTTATTTTCTCCGTTAAACGAAGCGATCATCCAAGTGCTGAAAGTTGATTCGGTGATTTCATCCGTCGAAGAAGATTGTTCAAATGGGCAACAAGTATGCTGCTGGTGACAGGCTTAATTAAATAATCATCGGCTCCGGCATCCAATGCTTTAGATACCATTCCAGGCATATCAAGGGCAGACAGTATCAGGATGGGTATCGCACTGAACGAACGAATTTGCTGGCATACCTCATATCCATCCATCTCAGGCATCATTAAATCCAGGATAATGATATCCGGCGTCTCTGAATGTAGAAGACTAATCCCCTCGGGACCGCTATTGGCAGTAATAACTTTCAGGGTGGCAGCTTTTAATAACAGACACAAAAGCTCTGTCATGGCTGGGTCATCATCAATAATAAGAACTTTCATCGTACCTCCGGTCAATCATCCAAGCACGTTAATTATGCCCTAGGATTATGAGGGTGTACCTTGCATCTACTTAACAAATCATACCCTACTTTAAGTGATTAAAAAAGTTTACTATTTACACAATTGAACAGGAAATTGGGTAGATACGCAATACATATGGATAATCTCTTGAGAAAACTTTTTTGATTGAGAAAACTAATCAAAATATCGAGCAAAACACTCGAATATTGCCAGAATTAACTCTCTTTGTATAGTCAACTGTGGTAAAATCATCCGTTTAACGGCTTAAATTTAAACACCTGGTACCACCGGGTATATAAAAAATCATACTCTTTTTGGAGGATCTATGGCAGCAAAGAAATGGGTTTTTCTTTTCAATGAAGTAGAACAAGCCGAAAAGTACGTCAAGGGAGATTGGGATAAGGTCCGTGGTTTGCTGGGCGGCAAAGGTGCCAACCTGGCTGAAATGACCCGGATCCATTTACCGGTCCCACCATTCTTCACCGTCACTACCGAAGCATGTAACGCATATCAAAAATCTGGCCAATTCCCGGAAGGAATGTGGAGTCAGGTGATGAAGGCACTTCGAAAAGTGGAAGCCGCATCGGGTAAGAAATTCGGCTCTGCCGCAAATCCATTACTTGTTTCCTGTCGATCAGGGGCGAAATTCTCCATGCCAGGCATGATGGATACGGTTTTGAATATCGGTTTGAACGATAAAACTGCGCGGGGAATGGTCCGCCTTACGAACAATGAACGCTTTGTTTATGATTCCTACCGCCGCCTGGTTCAAATGTTTGGATCCGTGGTTCTTGGTATGTCTGATGAAGCTTTCGAGGATGTGCTCGAAGCATATAAGCATCAGAAAGGCGCCAAATCTGATACTGACCTAACCGCCGCTGACCTTAAGGTTTTGACCGATAAATTCAAGTCGGTTGTCCGCGAAGAAAATGGTTTCGATTTCCCTCAGGAACCTTTGGAGCAACTAAAACTGGCAATGGAAGCAGTTTTCAAATCCTGGAACGGTAAGAGGGCTGTCGATTATCGCCGCGCCACCAATATCCCGGATGACCTGGGTACTGCAGTCAATATCGTCACCATGGTTTTCGGGAATATGGGTTGGGAATCCGGAACAGGTGTCGCTTTCACACGTGAGCCAAATACCGGTGAAGCAACCATGTTTGGTGAGTACCTGCTGAACGCACAGGGTGAAGATGTGGTTGCCGGTATCCGAAACACGGAAAAGATCATTAAACTCGAAAAAGAACTGCCGGAAGCCTACAAACAATTCATGGAGATCACTGCCCGGCTTGAAAAGCATTACCGCGATATGCAGGACGTAGAATTCACCATTGAAAACAAAAAGCTCTGGATGCTTCAGACTCGAAGCGGTAAACGTACCGCGAAAGCGGCAGTTAAGATGGCTGTCGATATGGTCCATGAGAAGCTGATTTCCAAGGAAGAAGCGATTCTGCGTGTAACCCCTGAAAATGTTGACACATTGCTTCATCCCCAGTTCGACCTCAAAGGTTTTGAAACTGCCAAAAAGGAAGGCCGGTTCTTCGCGACTGGTGTCAACGCTTCCCCGGGCGCGGCCGTGGGTCAGATCTATTTTGACGCGGATACTGCTGAAAGATATGCCAAAGAAGAGAAACAGGATGTCATCATGGTTCGTCCATTTACCAAACCGGATGATGTTCATGGTATGTTGGCAGCCAAAGGCATTCTCACCAGCGAAGGTGGAGCGACCTCTCATGCGGCAGTAGTTGCCCGCCAATTTGGTGTTCCCTGTGTCGTCGGTGCATCCAGCGTTCGAATCGATCTGGACAAGCGCCAGATGGAATGCAATGGTGTTGTAGTCAAAGAAGGTGAATGGATTTCAGTCGATGGTACTACCGGCCAGGTCTTCCTTGGCAAAGTGAGTGTCTCCGTTCCAAAATTGGAAGAACAAACCGATCTTCTTACTCTCCTCTCCTGGGCAGATGAAATATCAGCCCGGAAAGATATTCGCACCACCGCCCAGGGGAAAACCCGTGGATTGCAGGTCTGGGCGAATGCTGACTATCCCAAAGACGCCCAACGCGCCCGTTCTTATGGAGCGGTAGGTATCGGCCTTTGCCGTACTGAGCATATGTTCTTCGAGCCGGAGCGTCTTCCAATCGTTCAGCGTATGATATTGGCTGACACCGTGGAAGGACGCATTGAAGCATTGAACGAACTGTTACCCTCACAGAGGTCAGACTTCGCCGGGTTGTTCAAAGCCATGGTGGACAATGACAAGGACAAGAACGGTTTCCCTGTCATCATCCGGTTGATCGACCCGCCTTTGCATGAATTCCTACCGGCTGAAGAGCAATTGTATGAAGAAATAATTACCAAACGGATCGCAAATTTGAGCCTGTACGCAGTTGGAAAAGGGGATACAAAAGAGATCGCCAGCCTTGAAAAAGTTCACGCGGCAGTCAAATCTATGCATGAAAGCAACCCGATGATGGGACTGCGCGGTGTTCGTTTGAGTATTGTCTTCCCGGAGATCGTAGAGATGCAGGTTCGTGCCATATTCGAAGCCGCCTGCGATGTTGCGAAAGAAGGATTCAAACCCAAAGCGGAAATCATGATCCCACTGACTGGAACGGTCAAAGAATTGGAATGGATCCAACCACGCCTGGAAGCCATCGGTAAGAAAGTAATGGAAGAAAAAGGCGTAAAGGTTGAGTATAAGTTCGGAACCATGATCGAAATTCCGCGGGCTGCTGTGACTGCAGCCGAGATTGCCAAGCTTGCCCAGTTCTTCTCTTTTGGCACAAACGATCTCACCCAAATGACCTTCGGGTACAGCCGTGACGATGCAGAACGCAATTTCCTGGTCACCTATGTGGAGCAGGGAATTCTGCCCAAGAATCCCTTCCAGCAGTTGGACAGGGATGGCGTCGGTCGCCTGATGCGAATGGCCGTGGATGATGGTCGGTCAACCCGACCGGACCTCGAGGTTGGAATCTGCGGCGAACATGGTGGCGATCCTTCCTCCATTGAGTTCTGCCATATGATCGGAAATAACTACGTAAGCTGCTCTCCCTTCCGGGTACCGATTGCCCGACTGGCCGCTGCCCATGCTGCCCTGAAACATCGTCAATAACAGTATTCTTGGATCAAGTAGGAATGAAACCAGGCTGGATGAAAATCCGCCTGGTTTTTATAATTCGATAGTACTAAAAACCAACCGGATGGATTATGATATTTGCAGGAGTGAAGGATGCGCGTCAATTACCAATCTCTACAACGGATGTGGGCAATCGCCAGGCAATTCTATCTGTCCGGTCAAAAGAGGCCATTTCTCGCCAGTTACAAACTCACATACGCGTGTAATTTGAGATGCATCCAATGTCCTTATCACACCTATCCATCTCAGCAGCAGACATTTGAAGGCGTCTTATCCACCCTGGATCAGTTGAAAGATCGGGGAAATAAAATTGTGGTTTTCGAAGGTGGTGAGCCTTTCCTGTGGAGGGACAGAGATCACACGATTAGTGAGATTGTTCATGAAGCTAAAAAAAGATTTTTTTGTGTCGGGATGACCACCAACGGCACCCAGAAATTAACGGCCATGCCAGATATTCTCTGGGTCAGTATTGATGGCAAACCGGCGACACACGACCACCTGCGAGGAGAGGGTGTCTACAAACAATTAATGGATAACATTCACAATTCCTCGCATCCTCGAATATTGGCACACATCACGATCAATTCAATCAATGTTCACGAAGTGCCCGAAGTAATCCGGGACCTTGCAGGATTTGTGAATGGATTCACAATCCAGTTCTATTATCCGTACACCAAGGACCACACCTTGCTCGTCTCAGAACCCGATCGAGAAAAGGTTTTGGATAGTCTGATTTCCATGAAGAAAAAAGGATTCCCGGTCATGAATTCAGTCGCGGGTTTGTATGCGCTCAAAAAAAACACCTGGCATTGTGAAGAGTGGTTGGTTGATAATGCGAACCCTGATGGAAGTATTAACCAGGGTTGTTATCTGAAAGACCGAGCCCATATCCATTGCGGGCAATGTGGTTTCTCCCCATTTACGGAGATGTCGCTGGCTTATCACCTACATCTTTCGGCAATAGCTACTGGGATGAATGTCTTCCTCCCGTAAGGTTTAACTTATAGTCCAATCCAACATTCTATGTACAAGATAATAAAAATAGATCTTTTTGAACCGAATAACATCCTTTGTATAATGCATATAGAAGGGTTTCTTTGAATTGCGCAGGTGGGTAAGATAGAATTCATTCAATAGCACCCACCGAAAGGGGAGGACATAATGAAGAAAAAAGAATACCTCGACCTTTATTACCAGATGGTAGTAATTCGCAGGTTGGAAGAAAAAGCTGCCGAACTCTATCAACAGGGGAAGATCGGTGGATTTCTCCACCTGTATATTGGGCAGGAAGCCGTCTCCACAGGTGTCATTTCTGCCAGGGAACCGTCTGATAGGGTCATCACTGCTTATCGCGACCATGGTATTGCCATCAACTGTGGACTCTCCTCAAATGTGATCATGGCAGAACTATTAGGCAAGAAAACTGGCTGTTCGCATGGTCGGGGCGGCTCCATGCATATGGCAGATGTCTCAAAAAATTTTTGGGGCGGTCATGCGATTGTCGGAGCACATTTACCGCTCGCGGCTGGATTGGCTATTGGGGATAAATATCAAAACAATAAAGCAGCTACCATTTGTTTCTTTGGCGAAGGTGCAACCAATATCGGTTTTTTTCATGAGGCGGTCAACCTGGCAAAAGTATGGAATTTGCCGATTTTGTGGGTATGTGAAAACAATCAATACGGGATGGGCACATCAGTTGAAAGAGCCTCCGCTGTATCTGAGATCAGCCAGAAAGCGGAAGGTTACGGGATGATCAGCGCCCAGGTGGATGGAATGAGTCTGATGGCAGTTCGCAAAGCTGCTGAGGTTGGACTTGAATATGTCAAATCTGGAAAAGGACCTTACTTCCTTGAAGTAATGACCTACCGTTTTCGAGGACACTCGATGGGTGATCCGGAACGATATCGCAAACAGGATGAGGTTCACCTATGGCAGGAAAACGATCCCATAGGCATCTATTTAAAATATCTGGAAGATTCCAATACGGCAACTCCGAATGAACTGCTAGCCTTGAATAAAAAAGCAGATGAAGAAATTCGAAAAGCGGTCGAATTTGCTGAAGCAAGTCCGGAGCCTGCTCCTGAAGAGCTATTTGAACATATCTATATGGATGCATAGGCGGGGAGGAAATCATCATGCCGAAAATCACAATGAGAGAAGCCATTTCCCAGGCATTATGGGAGGAGATGGAGCGCGATCCAAAGGTATTCATCATGGGTGAGGAAGTGGGCGTATGGGGTGGAACCTATGCGGTCACCAAGGGTTTTTATGACCATTTTGGAGCCGAACGGGTGAAAGATACACCCATAGCCGAAACAGCAATTATTGGTGGAGCAATTGGCGCTGCTCTGACAGGATTAAGACCGGTCGCTGAATTGATGACCATCAATTTCGCATTTGTCGCAATGGATCATATCGTCAACGAGGCGGCAAAACTGCACTATATGTTTGGTGGTCAGATGGTTCTGCCATTCGTGATTCGCGCAGTTGGCGGGGGAGGTCGCCAATTGGGCGCCACCCATTCGCAAACGCCGGATGTCATCTTCGCCCATTTTCCAGGATTAAAGGTGGTCGCTCCCGGGACTCCTGCAGATGCCAAGGGATTGTTAAAATCAGCAATTCGCTCGAATGACCCGATCCTATTTATCGAACATGCCACTCTTTACCAGTCCCGCGGAGAAGTCCCTGAGGGGATCACTTGGTGCCGATTGGAAAGTCGATTGTCCAGCGAGTCTGGTAAAGATGTCACGATTGTCACCTACAGCAAAATGCTGGAACTATCCCTGAAGGCTGCGGATGAATTGGCAAAAGACGGCATCGAAGCGGAGATTGTCGACCTGCGCACACTTCGTCCACTCGACATGGAACCGGTGTTGGAATCTTTCCGCAAAACCAATCGGGCAGTTGTTGTTGAGGAAGGGTGGAAATCGTACGGGGTTGGTGCTGAAATAGCCGCTCGAATTTATGAAGAAGCATTCGACTTTATCGACGCGCCGATAAAACGGGTCGCTCAAAAGGAAGTACCACTTCCATACAATAAGAATATGGAGCAATTGGCTCTTCCCCAGGTCGCGGATATTGTAGCCGCGGTCAAGGAGGTGGTGTGATGGCTGAAACTGTGGCAATGCCCAAGTTGGGTTTTGATATGGCGGAAGGGATCATCGTTCGCTGGGTAAAAAAAGAAGGGGAATCGATAACCAAAGGAGATGTGCTGGCTGAGATCGAAACTGACAAGGCGACCGTCGAAGTGGAAAGTCCATATACAGGTATTGTTGCCAAACACCTGGTTGCTCAGAGTTCCAGCGTACCGGTCGGAGACCCGATAGCCATCATCACCACCGTTGGAGAGGACTTCCAAGAGACGAAGCCAGTAGAAAAACCAGGAGAGAAACCTGCCGGAGACATAGTTATTACGGATAAGCCTGCCGCTCCGATGAAATCAGAAAGTATGACTGAAAAAGGAGCAACGCCAGTGAGTCCATCAAGCTCCCAGCCTGCCTCGCCCCTGGCCAGACGTATGGCGATTGATTACAGTATCGACCTAAGCAATATTCAGGGAACAGGTCCGAACGGACGTATCGTCCGTCGGGATGTAGAAGCAGCTTTCGCGAAAGCAACCACACCCAAGCTGACGGCAGTATCACCTGGACCAGTATCACCGAGTAAGAACATGGCTCCTCAGAAACTCAAAGAAGAGCGGAAACCACTCAGTAAACTGCGTGCGGCGATAGGCAACCGGATGCTTGAATCAAAACAGACTATTCCGCATTTTTACATTACAAGTCAGGTGCTTGCCGATAATCTGATGGAACTCAGGCAGCAATTCAATAATGTAGCCGCGGACGATGGCAAGCTATCGGTCAACGACTTTATCGTTAAAGCATCTGCGATGGCTCTATTGAAATACCCGGCTTTGAATGCTTCCCTTGTCGGAACAGAGATTCTCCGTCATGGAGAGATCAATATTGGTATTGCCGTGACAATTGAAGATGGACTACTGACGGTTGTCGTGAAGAAGGCGGATCAAAAAGATATTCGGACGATCTCCACTGAAATTCGGGACATGGTAACACGGGCACGCTCCGGAAAAGTGAAGACCGATGATATTGAGGGATCGACTTTTTCCATATCCAATCTGGGAATGTATGGCGTGGAGAATTTCGCTGCCATCATTAACCCACCCGAAGCGGCAATCCTCGCCGTCAGTGCTGTCCACGATGCACCTATTGTGTATGACGGACAGATTCGGGCTGGCAAAGTGATGAAGATCACGATCTCAGCGGATCACCGCGTGACAGATGGGGCGGAAGCCGCTCAGTTCATGCAGGAACTTACCCGTCTGATCGAAAACCCTGTCTGGTTAGTTATGTGAGCTGAATTCTGACCGAAAAGTGCGACCAATGAACCCCAGACCCAATCAGGTTTTGGGGTTCAGTTATTGTCGGCAGTAAAACGAACGATAAATATTGTAATTTTCGAGGATAGCCCTCAGATAATTCCGGGTCTCCTGGAATCGGACAACTTCGAGAAACAGGTCAGGGTCATCCCCGGAGAGTTCCCGCCAGGCAGTTGCGTTCCCAGGGCCGCCATTATAGGCTGCAAGAGCGGCAGGAATAAATCCATCCTGGTATGTGATTTGTTGAGCTAAATAGTAACTTCCCAGGCGGACAGCCACTTGCGGACGATAGATATCATCGTCGGTCATTCCCGCTGGCCACCCATAGAAAGAAGATACATCCCTGGCGGTTGATGGCAGCATTTGCATCAACCCTTCCGCATTGGCGGAAGATCGGATAAATGGTTCGAAAAGGCTTTCCTGCCGTATCACACTGAATATTAATAATGGATCCAGGTTGTGCTCCTGTGCTGCCTGTGTGACCAGCTCGCGATAGTAAGTGCCAAACCGGATATGATTAAAATAAACAGGTGCGTTTAAAGTGGCCGTGTCATCCAATCCTGCCAGACTAAGGACCTGGCGGGCGGAAAGAATGGCAGAGCGATACATACCCAGATCAAGCAACCAGGCTGATAAGCGATATTGGATCAATGGGTCATTCTTAAATTCTTCCCGATAGATTTCAACTTCGTTTCTGGCCTCAGTAAACAAACCAAGGCGCCAAAACTCCTGTGCCCGCTGGATCCGTGGATCAGTAAGTAGAGAACCAGGATCATTGAAATTGGTATCGGTTGGTAGAGAAAACTGTTGAACCATCCATTGTTCGGCTTCCAGGCGCTCACCGTTCAGATCATACCCGAGATCAAGAACAGAGCAAGCTTCAATCATGGCACGCCCGGTCAGCATATCGCGGGCACGTTCGGAGTAATATCCGGTTGGATCGAGCTTCAATGACTCCTGCCAGGCGGCTTGAGACGCTTCTTTATCACCTTTTGCCAGTGATGTTTTGCCCATCCAAAAGTAAGAGGCAGATTTTTCGATTGGATCGGTTGCGAGGAGTAACGCGCGTTGGAAAGCCGTCATTGCCTCAGGATATTTGCCCAGACGATATTGTGCAATTCCTGAGAAGTAAATACCCATGTAAGCATACTCAGATGCGGAGTATTCGCCTGGAATTTTCTCCCAGGTAGATGCCGCCTGTTCAAGCATATCTGCCCGTTCATATATTCGGCCTGCCTCAAACAGAAGGGAGGGCGCCATTCCATCCAACGGATTATTGGCTATAAAGGTAAGAAGCGTTTCGGCGGCTTCCTGATAACGATCTAAATAATACCATTGCGTATAGGCTTTTTCATCCCAAGCATTAGAATAGAACCGATCTCCGGCGTGGTCCGCGATCAACGCATCCCATTCTGTCAGCGCGCCTTCATAATCGCTCATGTTTGTGAGAGCCAATGCTCGATAGTAGTGGGGTGTGCCATCATGGGCTGGGTTTGCTTGAATAAAATCTTTCAGTACATCGGCAGCCAGGCTGTATTGACCCACATAATAATCGATCAACCCACGATTTAGTTCATTGACTGGCTGGTTATCATTTACCAGGGCAGCCAATGCCGAGTATGAATCATATGCGCGTGGATAATTGTCAACCGCATCCTGGAAACGTTCATAGGCCGTTTGGACTTCTCCCTGGGACAAATAGATCTGTCCAACGAGCAGATCCACCTGAGCGAGTGTATATTCATTCGTTGAATTGTTATAAATATAGTTAAGTCTTTCAAGCGCGCTTACATAATCCAAAAGGGAGATCAGGTTTTTAGCTATTTTCAAATCGAGTTCAATATCTTTGCCGCCAGTAATGCTGACAGCGCGATTGTAGGAAACGTTGGCATCCAGGTAATTGCCGGCGTTTGTCAGCGCATCACCTTTCTTCTCCAAAATGTATCCGGCCAACACATCGGGTTTGGAGGTCAAATATGCCTCGTATTCAGCAGCCGCATCTTCATAGCGGGATAAGGTTGTGTAGATTTGGGCAAGATAATAATGTGCCATCCCCTCGGAATCCGGGCTATTACCGAGCTCGATCGTCGATCGAAAATGCTCCAATGCGATGATATCCTTCCCTTGCGCCAGTGCTATCCTTCCCAGCATAGCTAACGCTTCAGAATGGATGATAGGGTCCGAGCTAAAATCTATTGCATTTTGGTATTCAACGGCTGCCGAGTCAAGATCACCCAACATAAATAGATCATGGGCTTTACTCAATCTAGCAGAAGGGGCGGGTGTGGGCGTGGAAGTCGGTTGTGGTGTAGGGGTGATCGTCGGTTCGACCGTTGGAGCCAGAGTGACCGTTGGTGTCACCGTCGCTTTTTTGAAAATATCAGCTGGATTACTGAGCTGGCAGGCAGACAAAGTTACCAGGATCATCAGTGATACTATTCTTGGGAGAAATTTCATGTGTTTTTTATAATGTAGTACCAGTGGGGTGTCAATAGCGAAGGGATGGAAACTTTGACACCCATCCCATCCCATGATAAACTAAAAATTGAGACGCCTTCCGTCGAGGGCGTTTTTCGATGTTATCCAATCCCAATATTGGAGCAATTTCTTTCATGCGAATTGTATGTACCGGTTCAGTAGCTTACGATTATTTGATGTCCTTCCCGGGATACTTTAAAGACCACATCTTGCCAGACCGTCTAGACTCCATCTCCCTCTCATTTCTGGTGGATGCGATGATCAAACAACGCGGAGGGATCGCACCAAATATTGCCTACACAATGTCCTTGTTCGGCGAACGTCCTGTCTTGATGGCGACAGTAGGGGAAGATTTCGCCGAATACCGCGAATGGCTGGAACAAAACAACATCGACACCTCCGGGGTTAAAGTAATCCCCGGGAAGTATACAGCCTCATTTTTTGCGAATACCGATCTTTCCAATGCACAGATTGCCAGTTTTTATACTGGCGCCATGGCAGACGCCGGATCGCTAAAAATAGCTGATCTGCCGGGAGATAAACCAGATCTGGTTGTGATCTCTCCCAATGCGCCGGAAGCGATGGAACTCTATCCGCGAGAATGCATACAATTGGGGATTCCATATATATATGATCCTTCCCAGCAGATCGTTCGTATGGATGGAGAAACCTTGTTGGAAGGTGTTACCGGTGCGCATTCCGTTTTCGTGAATGACTACGAATATGAATTACTGAAACGCGCTACGGGACTTTCCACCCAAGAGATCCTTGATCGGGTAGATTATCTAGTGGTGACACTTGGTGATAAAGGTTCAATTGTCTATGCGGATGGTGAGGAGCATCGGATTCCAGTGTTCCCACAAGATCGGATTGGAGATCCGACTGGAGTAGGCGACGCCTTCCGGGGTGGTTTCCTGACCGGATACCGTTGCGGTTTTGATTGGGTGACCTGTGGTCAGATGGGTTCGCTGGCTGCCACTTATTGTCTCGAAGAAAAAGGAACCCAGAACCACCACTATACTCCTGCACAATTTATTTCCAGATTCCGTCAAGTCTTTGATGACCACGGGAAACTGGATTGTCTATTGAAATAGCAAATTCCCATTTGGAGACGAAAAAATGACAGAACATCATATTAAAGACAAAAGCTTGGCCGAAGGCGGACGCCGTCGAATTGATTGGGCGGAACGCGAAATGCCAGTGCTGAGACAGATAAAAGAACGATTTGAGAAGGAGAAACCATTCAAAGGGATTCGAATGGCTGCCTGCCTGCATGTGACCGCCGAAACAGCAAACCTGATGCGAACGCTGCAATCGGGTGGCGCGGATGTGGTGTTAACAGCGTCCAACCCACTCTCAACCCAGGACGATGTGGCTGCTTCCCTGGTTCACCATGATGAAATTCCAGTCTTCGCCATCAAAGGCGAAGACAATGTTACCTACTACAAACACCTGAATGCTGCCCTTGACCATAAACCACATGTCACCATGGATGATGGCGCGGACCTCGTCGGCACACTTCATAAGGACCGCCGTGAATTACTCCCGGGTGTCGTTGGCGGAACAGAAGAGACAACCACAGGCGTTATCCGATTACGCGCAATGGCAGCGGACAATGCCCTGAATTTTCCTGTGATCGCCGTAAATGATGCGACGACCAAACATTTCTTTGACAACCGCTATGGAACCGGTCAATCGACAATTGACGGAATCATCCGGGCAACCAACATCCTGCTCGCTGGAAAGAATTTTGTCGTGGCTGGTTATGGATGGTGTGGTCGTGGATTGGCGAGTTGGGCGAGGGGCATGGGCGCGAATGTGATCGTTACCGAAATAAATCCGTTACCTGCACTTGAGGCGGTCATGGATGGTTTCCGGGTCATGCCAATGCAGGATGCGGCCCGGATCGGAGATATCTTCTGTACTGTGACCGGTGACTTGAACGTCATCGACAAGGAAGATTTTGAAGTAATGAAAGATGGCGCGATCATCTCCAATTCCGGTCACTTCAACGTTGAGATCAATATTCCTGCCCTGGAAGCGATGGCAGTCCATAAGAGTTTGGTTCGTCCATTTGTAGAGCGATATGAGCTCAAAGATGGACGGTTGTTACACATTCTGGGAGAAGGCCGCTTGATCAATCTGGCGTCCGCAGAAGGTCACCCCGCATCAGTGATGGATATGTCCTTCGCAAATCAGGCTCTGTCGGCTGAATATATGCTCAAGAATGCGATGAAGTTGGAAAAGAAAGTGTATTCAGTTCCTGAAGATATCGACAAAGAAATCGCCAGACTTAAGTTAGCGGCGATGGGAGTTCAAATTGACATTCTTACCACCGAGCAGGTTAAATACCTGAATTCGTGGGAAGAAGGCACTTAAATCTATCCTTTCAATGAAAAAAACCTCCCACCCGGGAGGTTTTTTTGTTCTACTCTTTGACCACTACTTCTATATAAAAGGGATCTCCGAATGGCTGGTCAGCGAGGTTATAAGCCTGCCAGGCTGACCGATAAGTGCCTGCCTGAGACGGAGCGGTAAGCAGCATCCGGATGACGGCTGCACTGCCGGATCGTGCCGGGAATAATGACTGGACCGAAGGACTGCCGAGTGACTTTCCTGCGATCAAATGGATACTATACTTTTCATTCCAATCGCAACTGCCATTGTTTCGAACCTGCCAGCGCTTATCCAATTCCTGTCCCGGTTTTACTTCAGTTCCATCAGGAATGGTAATGTCGCTCTCAAAGGAAAGTGTATCGGTGCAATCGACCGCACGGGTTGGGGTGGAAGCGGGTGTTGATGTGCTGGTCGCGACCGGAGCGACTGTCGGTGGAATAAAACTGGTTCCACCACTGGTCGTGGTTGCTCGGGAGCAGGATGCGATCATTAATCCTGGAGCAAAGAATAACAGGATATATTTGTACCAGAAACGTATCGACACTTGCGCGGACTTCATTCTTCGGATGAACTGTCTTCAGTCGTGGAGAATGGTAACGGAAGGTCTCCACCTAGTGCTCGCTCACGGACGGCAAGCTCAATCTCTTTAGCTAACTCATCATTCTGATGTAAAAAGTCTTTGGCATTTTCCCGGCCTTGACCCAGGCGAATATCTCCATAAGAGAAGAACGCACCGCGCTTGGCAATGATCTCCAATTGCGTAGCCAGGTCGATGATATCTCCGACTTTTGATATTCCTTCGTTGTACATGATGTCAAATTCAGCCGTTCGGAAGGGCGGCGCCACTTTGTTTTTCACCACCCGAACGCGAACCCGGCTACCGGTGATTTCAGCCCCCGATTTAATCGATTGAATTCGGCGGGTGTCAAGACGAACGGAAGCGTAGAATTTGAGCGCCAAACCACCCGGGGTGGTTTCCGGATTGCCAAACATGATCCCGATCTTTTGGCGTAATTGATTGGTAAAGACGACTGCGGTTTTGGTCTGATTGATCACCCCGGAGAGTTTGCGTAACGCTTGAGACATCAACCTGGCTTGCATGCCCATGCTGGCGTCGCCCATGTCACCTTCGATTTCCGCTCGGGGGACAAGCGCAGCGACTGAGTCAATGACGACGAGATCCAGGGCTCCAGATCGAACCAGTGTCTCGGTAATTTCCAATGCTTGTTCACCAGTATCAGGTTGTGAGATCAATAAGCTGTCTACATTGACGCCACATTTTGCTGCGTACGCTGGATCCAACGCGTGCTCCATGTCCACGAAGGCGGCAGTACCGCCCAACTTTTGCGCCTCTGCGACAATATGCTGACAGACAGTCGTTTTTCCCGAGGATTCTGGCCCAAAGATTTCTGTGATCCTACCGCGTGGAATCCCGCCAATCCCAAGAGCGATATCAAGGGAAAGCGATCCGGTCGGAATCGATTCGACTGTCATGTGATGGGCTTCGCCCAATCGCATGATAGATCCCTCGCCGTACCGTTTGACGATCTCGGTCAGCGCTCTATCAAGGACTGCACGCTTTCCTTCTTCAGAATTGGATCTTTGCTCAGGTAGAGGTGGATTAATTATCTTTTTCGCCATGGCATGCTCCAGGAAGGCTAGTATTAGTACTGGAATCTATTCAATTGTAGCACAAGTGTTCGATAGGTCAAGGTGTTCCATCAGGCAGAAAACCGATAGAGGGTGTAGGCGTCGGGTGAGCCTGAAACCCATCCTGTCCCCAATAGGTTACAAACGTGATTGCTCCCGGATTGATAACAAATTTATAGTACTTGGGAGTGTTTGCAAAGTCAATCCAAATTAAGTAATTTCCCGCAGGGAGGTCACTCAATACCAGATTTTCCCGGTAATGTTCATCGGCATTGATATTCTTATCTCCGTATGTTCGCGCTTCCCATTCCTGCCCCGTGTCTTTGTTTACAATATGAACGGGGATATGGGTGAGTGGTTTACCCTTTTCGTCCATGATCCTTCCGACCACGACGCCCCATCCCTGGGGAGGAGCTATCCAGAGTTCTGGATTGCGCGTGTTAGCAAATAAGTTTTTCCCCAACCTGACTTCAAAGTGAAGGTGCGGGCCAGTCGTTTCGCCGGTGTTACCCACCTGACCGATCTTATCTCCAGCTTTCACGATTTGATTATCAACTGCAAAAACCTCACTCATATGCGCATAGATAGTATAAAGTCTCTGTCCTTCGAAACCAAAATCATGCTCGATCGCAATTGCCAAACCGTAATCATCCCGTGCGCCTTCCACTCCGGACAATAACCCATTGCCAGACCAGATCACCTTCCCGTCGGCTGCGGCGAGAATTGGTGTTTTGGGCGGTGCATCAATATCCACACCGGTATGAACCACACTCGGACCAAAGATGATCCCACCATATCGGTAATCCGCGACCGGCCAATTGATCGTGTCCACGGCGATAGGACGTTGTAAATAAAAGTGGTCGATCTCACTGAGCGCCCAGGGAACCGGGTATAAAGGCGGTCTCCAGGCAGAAACAGGCAAAGGTCCCGGGGTAGGGATTGCAATGACTAAAGCGTCCACGGTGGGTTGTGGAACAAAGACCTGGGTGGGTGCGGGGGTAACGGTTACTGGAATCTCTGTTGGTGATAGTGACTGTTCCTGGGTGGGTGGCTTGGGAGTAAGAGCGATAATTGTCCCCGCCACCGCTGTCTGCAAGCGGCTCTGGTGCAAGAGCTCGGTTTGTTTATTCAGATTTGTTGTGGACTCACCGCACCCAGACAGAATTCCGCTGAATATGATCAACAGACCGAAATAAAAAACCCATCCGCGAGTAGGTTGATGTGCCATAGGATCAATCCGGTACAGGGGTCCAGGTTGGCCGGTTTGTAGGAGTCAAAGAAGGAGTCAAAGTCTGGGTAGGTGTTTTCGTCCTGAAAAGTTTGATGGTTGGAGTAAGGGTTTGGGTGGGAGCAGTCTGGGCTGTTGGTGTAATAAAAACCTGCTCCGGGTAGAGTTCCAACATGGCATCTCGCCAGCTAAGGCTGTCTTTATTGACAAAAAGATTAAATCGCGCACCTTGGAAATAGGTCATCCAATTCGGCGTTGCTGGTTGCCTTCCCCACCCATATCTTTGTGCCAGATCTGTAACGTCGACCCAGTATCCGGTCGGATATCCTGCTGATTCTTTTCCGCCATGCTCATAAGAAGACGGATCGTTGTTAAACCTGGCGTTTATATCCCAGGCTTTTGTAATAACAGGGGAACCCATCGATCCATCCTGGTAGAGTGGACGGACATACATCCGGAAATAGGTTTGATTCCCGAAGTCTTCCCGGGTAATAAACATCCAATTGACGTTCATAGGAATGTAATTGAGACTGAAAGCCCTTCCTGTATATAGCCAGTTTTCTTCCAGATCCGGTCCAGATATTTCAGAGAGCGGTAAGTAAGCCTGTTCGAGATTTGCGGCCACATCCCAACCAGATTCCTGTTTGAGTCGTTCCCGAAGAGCCCGAAACGATTCATCGGTCAGATCATGTAAAACCGGATTCGGAGCAATTACCCCGTCCAGCGGAATCAACTGATATCGATTTGGAAGATTTTCGGGAGGTGGAGTAATTGCGATTTGAAAAAGGGGCTGAATTGATTTATTCTGGAGGTTCTTTATCCAGTCGGGTAATTCAGCAGGTAAAATGGATGGGTTCCAATCAATCCCAGTGATACTCCCCTGAGTTGGTGTGACTGGATAGACCAGGTTGGCGAATGGAAGACTATATGCAGCCAGATAGTCCTGGTTTGGTTGCGGATTTGAACTGAACAATACCTCTCCATCCGGACTCCAGGCGGGATAGTCCCCTTCCACCACCGCTGAAGGTGATTTATTTGGTTCAGTTGCATTCCAGGTGAATAATGTCCGGCGGTTCTCTTCTAGAGCACTCCAGGCAAGATTAGCACCGTCAAGAGACCAGACTGGATGACGTGGATTGTCGCCGGGAATTACTTTTAATGGTTGTACCTGGATGGCATTATTACCGATGTTCGCTTTCCACAAGGATGGCTGAGTCCCATCAGTCGATATAAAAACAATCAGATCCTCACGTGGTGACCAGTCTGGATCGTAATCTTCTGCTTTGTTAAAGGTGATCTGGGTGGTTGAAATCGGCTCACTGGAAATATCAGCGATTACGATCTCCATATTTTCCTGGATGTACGACTGGAAAACGATCCTTTTCCCATCGGGTGCCCACGAAGGAGATGAATTATATTCAGGAGAATCCGTGATTGGATGGATCTCCTCCGTCAAGCAGATTCAGGACGTAGATATCCCAATAACCATTCCTCCGTGAGCTATAGCGCAATTTGAGTACCATCTGGACTAATGGAAGGAGTTTCGTCATCCCAGGCGTTGGCAGTCAATCGCAATAAGGTCGGGTCGCCTGGAGAGAATGCGAATAAATGGCTGTACCCATTCTCAACCATCGAAAATACCACGGTTCCCTGCCTCACTGAAGATCCTGCCAACAAGTCAGGTAAATCATCCCTGACAGCGGCTGACTGACCGGGTGATGGCGTAACAGTATTCTTCTAAGGGTGATATGGCAGCCGGAGATTGATCGGTTGGTTTCTGAAGTTGTTCGTTATTTGTATTCTTTGCCGCCGGAAGAATAAATCCAAATAAGGCGATCAAATTAATGAGGAGAAGAGCCCCGGTGATCCCGAACAGGATGGTGGTTTTTTTGTCCAGTTTAGGGATCCGAATTTTCCGAAGGTATTTCATTAATGGTGATCTCCTACCTGATCATTTATGGATATCAGGGATTCAATGGATGAAGATTTAACCAGCTATCTATAACATCCATCGGATTCGTGAGGATAAATTTCCCACTGACCCGCCAAAGACAATAATTTGCCCTCTCATCGTCAGTCGTGGAAGTATCGTAAAATCCCATCGATGCAAATTCAGTACCACCCGGACCCCAGCGCATTTCCAAATGAAGGTGGGGATTAACAGAGGCTCCGGTCGTTCCAACCTGTCCCAACAAGTCGCCGGCGGTAACACTATCTCCAACCTTGTAAGATACCGGTAACATCAGATGCCCGTACAGCGTATAGATCGATTCCGGTTTTATCTGCCATTGCTGAGTCTGGATATCTTCACAGGCTGGCAGACGAGGATTGGGTGGAAATGGCGTGGCGATGAGAATGGGATTAATGGAGGATAGCAACTGGGGAGGGACCTCCGATAGTGGTGTTTCAATAATAATCTGGTTACCATACGGTTTGCGATCATTGGTGATTCCAGCCACCCGGCCTTGCATCACCGCAAATACCCCTAACCCTTCCATTTTTTCATGTGTACCCCGGCTCCAATAGGCAAAATCGACGCCGTGATGTCCATCATCCCAACCGGGAGAAGGTGGTTGATAGGAGGTAGAGATTATGCTGACTAATTCATTGAGGGGAACATCTTCCAGCGGCGAATGGAGGGCAAAATTAGCATACGGCTCTGGTGTGTTGGTCGGTGTATTTGTAGTTGTTTGGGAAGGAGTGACACTTGGTAGCAGGGTCGGTACTTTTGTAGGTGTACTACCCAATGTGGCAGTCGGCTGAATTTTTGGGTTGGAGCAGGATGTAATAACCAGTAGTGTGAGGACGGATAGTAACTTGCGAGCACGGAATTCCATGCTCTGATTATATCGTATGTAATATGGGCTATTTTTCGGGTAAAATTCACTCCGGAAAGTTTGAATTGTATGCTTTATAATCGAACCATGCCTTACCGAAAGATACTTACCGCCATTTCCATCCTATTCATTGTATTCACTCAACTGACTTTTCCTGTAAGAACTTTTGCTCAAGCGGTTGATCCAGCCAGTGCTGTGTGGACTGTCCTCGATACCCTGAATAGTTATCGGATATCTAATGGATTAAGTGCGCTGCAGGTGAATTCCAACCTTATGGCAGCTGCCCAATCTCAGGCAGATTATCTCGCAGCAACCTACAACATTCAATCTGGCGCAGATGGACATACCGGATCCGGTGGAAGCCGTCCCATAGATCGAGCTGCAGCCTTCGGGTATGGTAGTGGAAAAGAAATTGATGTATCCGAAAACTGGGCTGGATTAGGGATAGCAGGGACATCTCCGGAAGAAGTGATCTATAACCCCTGGTGGGCAGATTCAGCTCACCAAAATACGATGCTTGATGGTTGGGGAACAAATTATATTGATGTGGGTATTGGCGTCGCCCGTCAACAAAATGTCTACTATTATGTGATCGATGTGGGCGCGGTTGTCAGTGACAATGCGTATGTACCCCCAACCGGTACCGGCAATGGAAACAATCCTTATGGAGATGGTACCCAATTGGTATTTTCGCCCATTGAGACAGCCGCTCCAGCAGCAGACGGCTCTGTTACTCACATTGTCAAAGAAGGTGAAAACCTATTGACAATAGCACTCTCTTATGGGGTGAAAATTGATGAAATTCGTGAGTTGAACGGGATGGCTGAAGGATGGGTCTTGATTTTTCCTGATGAAGAATTACTGATCAAACCCAAAGGTGGCGCAACACCATCAGGAGAGCAAGCCACCGTTATTTCCGGTGAACCTACGCCCACTGAGACATTGGCGCCCACGTACACCCCCCGTCCTCAAATGACAAAGACCCCAACCGTAATCAACGCGTCCCTTCCCGTGGCTGCATCTAGCTCTCCGGAAGAATCACCAGTCTCACCAACAAAATCTGTTGGTTTCGTTATCATCGGTGTATTTGGTATCGGTCTGATCAGTTTTCTGGCCTATATTTTCCGCCGGACCTCTGCATAAAGAATAGATCAAAAATGGTACGGAAAATCCATCCGCTGTTATTAATTTTCATTTTTTTGAGCGCAACATTTATTCCGGTTGTAATAGTGAAGGCTGGTTCTTCCGCGCCCAGTCCCTATGATCTGATCGATGTGGTGAATGGTTACCGATCTGGTAATGGGTTATACGCGCTCAACGCGGATTCACTGGTCATGGCTGCCGCCCAGGCTCATGCAGATTGGATCGTCGAAACCGGAAATGGTGGACATACAGGCGCGGGAGGCAGCGATGAGACGGTTCGCGTCGGCTGGACTGGTTATGGCGGTGGAGGAAATATTCATTGCGACGAAGCCTGGGCAAGCGGGACAAATGCCGAGGATGTAGTTTATAGCTCCTGGGCAGATTGGGTCCATCAGGGTGTCATGCTGGATTATTGGGGAAATGGCTATACGGATGTTGGTGCAGGTGTGGCGGATCAGGGCAATGGTCGCTATGTTTTCGTCCTGGATGTATGTATGGTGTCTGGGAAACCGTCTCCGAATCGGCCGACTGCAGTCAAAACTCCCGTCGATGGGGATTTTACAAACAACAGTATCGACTCCACCCTGGATACATCCCAAATGATGTTTGCTGTGGTGAAATCCACACCTTCCCCAGATGGATCAGTGATCCATACTGTTCAATATGGGCAATCCCTTGTCCAGATCGCTTTGGCGTACGGTACAAAGGTAAATGAGATCCGGCAATTGAATAATATTCCGGAAGATTCAACATTAATATACCCAGATCAAAAGCTGATCATATTTAGATCTTCAACAGGATCTTTACCTTCCGTCGATAAACTAACAACAGGAACCTTGGACACAACTAAGATCGGAATTCAGAACTCTGGACCCTACCTACACGCCAAGGCCGAAAGCCACTCAGCCCGCCTTGCCGGAGATGAAGCTGCCGACGATGACTGCCACACCCATGGTTGAATCCACCAAAGGTGGTCCGGTGCAATCGGTTGGTTTGGTTTTGGTAGTAATCTGTGGAATTGGAATTCTAGTTTATATGGGATTTTCTCTTAAAAAATAAGAGCCATCCTAAGTGCGATGGCTCCAATCATAGATAAAATATTTATTTGATTTTACGGCTCTCCATATAAAACCGTTTTTCAATCGCTTCTCCCATGGAAAAGGTTTTCCTGGGTAATGCTCCATCGAGGATAACAGTTTTAAAAAGTTCCTGTTTGTCCATTCCTTTCAGGTAGAACCCTACATTTCCCTCTTGTTGGCCTAGCGTGATGACCACCTCTTCACCATGGACATAATCAATTCCATCCGCTTGTTTATCGCACAGGATACCATCCAAAACCGTCTGAAGATTTCCAACCGGCAGATTCAATGCGGGGTGATCCAACTCGATCACCTCAAAACCCTGGTTCGAGATCACCCCGATCCGTTGTTTCTCCGCGGTGGACACTTCAACAGCGCCAACCATTGCGGCTTTTGATGGAGTAGAATGGAACTGGCAGGTTGGTCCGAACGCCTGGAGGAACCTGGCTTTGATATCGATTTTCGCATTGAACAGGATGCGGTGTATCGGTTCGAACACGAGACCCTGGTCATGTACATTTTCCAGTTCGACTAAAGCGTAACGAGCAGGATGATCCATTCCCACAACCGGTTTGACCTTTTCCCAGATCGCTTTCGCGGTCGCAAGTGAATGATTTCCATCTCCCATCGCATATAAAAGAACCGGGGAATCATTTGGCAGGTCATATTTAGTCTGATAAATTTCCGGATCTACCAATTTCATCAGTGCAGACGTGATCTTTTGTTCCACCTCTGGCTGATCGACCAGCCAACCTTGAAGGTGCCCACTACCCAGCATCAGGTCGGTATCATAGAGGGGTTTGAGTTCCGCTTTCATCCCTGCCAGTGGTTCGATCACACTCTGATCAGGATCGTCGATCAAAACCAAAATATGGGGAAGCTCTAACGGGGCATTTTCGCGTATTTTTATACGGGGTGGAAGTCGATCAAGGATCGTTCCTTCAGTTGCGCGGATCAAACTCTCGGCCCCTTTATTGAAATCATAGTGTTCAAGGTCCAGGCAAACAACCAGCCCTTTCCGCATTCTGCCTGCCACTGAGCGCTCGACATAGATCATACCTTCATGAGGGACGATGATTTCCTCATCCAGGTAGCGTTTCATCGTATCCAGGATGGATGAAAGGCGAGCTTGTTCTTCCTGTTTTCCAAGGAAGACTTCAGGTAGTATCAAACGGAACGTCGATGGAGCATCCCCCACGATTTCTTCCACTTTCTGCCAGTAATCTGGTTGTGAAGTGAATTGGTCGCACGCTACTACAGCCCACTTGGAAAGATCGACATCTTTCCGGGGAAGGTATACCTGCGGTATGCTCAATCCGAGCGCATCATATTTCCTCATACATCCTCCAAGATTAATTGATTTAGCCACACCAAGTATAGCGTAGATTGGTCGCTCTTTTGATATTTCTCCCTGAATTTTCTGCTCCAGCAAACAAAAAAGCCGGCATTCCTGCCGGCCTTGTTTTATCTAGTCTCCATTTTCTGATTACCAATTTCTGTTCTCTGTTCTCCGGATTTTCTTACATATCTCGCATGAACGCAATTCCCACAGTACCCGGTCCGGTATGAGTGCCGATCACTGGACTTACTTCGGTGATCATGATCTCATTCGGGGTGAAACGTTGCTGACATTCCTTCATTACCAGTTCCGCTTCAAAAGTAGCATTGGCATGCAAAATTCCCAACCGGTTTTGACGGGAGTGTGCCAGTTCCTTTTCGAGCAACGTATACATTCTCTCGATTGCCTTCTTTTGTGTCCGCACCTTTGCGGCAGCTTCGATCATCCCGTTTTTTAACTGTAAGATAGGTTTAAGATTAAGGGCGGTGCCTAATAAATGCGCTGCATTTCCAATTCTTCCACCGCGATGCAAATAATCCAATGTTTCCACTACAAAAAACGCGCCTGTGTTCGATCGGGCTCTATCCAGAAGGGCTTTTGTCTCTTTCATGCTGGCACCATTTTGAACTGCTCTGGCGGCTTGCAGAACCTGGAATCCTAATGCCAGTGAAGCCCCATAGGAGTTGACCAACTCAATCGGAGCACCGGCGGGAAACATCTCTTTTGCCTGAACAGCGCTATTCATCGTTCCAGATAATTTACTCGAGACGGTGATGCATAAGATATCATTTCCCTGCGCTAATAACCGCTCGAAGATGTCTTTCATTGTTATTTGACTAACCTGGGAAGTGGTGGGACTGGTGCGGCTGGTTTTCAACCGTTCGTAGAATTCCTTGGCATGGATGGAGATCCCATCTTCATATGTTTCGCCATCCCAGATAACGATCTGTGGAGCGACTGTAATTGAATATTCCTTAATATATGAATCAGGTAAATTTACGGTGCTATCAGTGACGATCGCTATGGGTGCCATTTCTCTCCTCTATATACTATTCATAATCATCATAGTTATTGCTAATAACCCGATAAAACACCTAAAGATACGTGGAGGTTTAAAATAATTTTACTGATTGACTGAACCCCAAACCATGATCGAGCGAGAATGTATAAGTTCGCCTGGCATACTTAAAAATCGCGGAGTGATGAAGATTGTTTGACAAATCACCTCATCCCGACTACAATCCTTTCCGCTTAGGGAAGTAAATGTTCGAGAATCTCACCTCAAAACTAAACCAGGTATTCGCCCAATTACGCAAAAGAGGGAAACTCTCTGAAGCGGATGTTGATCTCGCTTTACGTGAAGTGCGCCTGGCGTTGCTGGAGGCGGATGTTCACTTTTCGGTTGTAAAGGATTTCATCCAACGGATACGCTCCAGAGCTGTAGGTGTGGAAGTTTCCCAAGCCTTAAATCCGGCTCAACAGGTAATCAAAATTGTTCATGAAGAGTTGGTGGCAACCCTGGGTGAACCCGGCAGGATCAATCTGAGTGGTGAAAAACCAAGGGTGATCATGCTCTGCGGTTTGCAAGGATCCGGAAAAACCACCATGGCCGGAAAACTGGCGCGCTACCTTCGGAGCCAGGGCGAACGCGTGGAGTTAATTGCAGGTGATCCATACCGACCTGCCGCTGTAAGCCAATTGCAGATTCTTGGTGAGAAAGTGGGCGTACCTGTGTATGCCCAAAGCGGGATCAAACCGCCTGACCTGGTTTACCAGTCTTACAGGACGGCTCAAAAAACAGGCGCAACCGTACTCATCATCGATACCGCGGGACGATCGCAACTGGATAACGAATTGATGGATGAATTGAAAGCCATCAAAAAGAAGGTCGAACCCGTCGAAACCCTTCTGGTTGTTGATTCGATGATCGGTCAGGAAGCGCTCCATGTTGCAGAAGGATTTCGAGATTTGGTTTCATTGACCGGTCTGGTCATGACAAAGATGGATGGGGATTCCAGAGGTGGAGCTGCGATCTCCATTCGATCGGTTACCGGTGTCCCGATCAAGTTCCTTAGCACGGGTGAAACACTGGAAGCGTTGGAAGCCTATTTACCTGAGCGATTAGCTTCTCGGATTCTGGGAATGGGCGATGTCATCGGTCTGATTGAAAAAGCGGAAGCCGCCTTCGACCAAAAATCTGCTTTGAAACAGGCAGAAAAAATGGCTTCCGGAAACTTGACCCTGGAAGATTTTGCTGACCAATTGAAACAAATGCGAAAAATGGGCCCATTTTCTCAATTATTAGAAATGTTACCTGGAAATTTGGGCGCAGCTGCTCGTACAGTATCTCCCCAAGATGCGGAAAACCAGTTAAAATTGACGGAAGCGATCATCAATTCGATGACCATCAAGGAACGACGTGCGCCGGATATTTTGAACGCATCCCGTCGCCGGAGGATTGCAGCAGGTTCAGGAACTAGTGTTCAGGAAGTGAACCGGATGCTCAAACAGTTCCGTGAAGCGCAAAAGATGATCAAAATGATGCAAAAATCGGGTGGACGAGGTCTCCCCCGTTTATTTGGTTAATCTGAAAAATTATTTCTTACGGTTGCGCCCCCTTTCAGCGCACTCTCACCCGGATTAAATAATTCATAAGATACAATGGATAAATAAGACAACTAAACTAGGAGAAAGTTTAAATGGTTCGAATTCGATTACGCCGCGTAGGTTTAAAGGGTCAACCCAGTTATCGTATTATTGCCGCTGATAAAGAAGCACCTCGTGATGGCCGCTTCCTTGAAATCCTTGGATTCTATAATCCGCGTACTGATCCCTCCACCATCGAAGTGAAGGAAGATCGGGTATACGATTGGATGTCCAAAGGCGCTCAGCCCAGTGAATCTGTCGTCCAGATCTTTACAACGATTGGTTTATTGGATCGCTTCGCTCGATTTCAAGGGTGGCGAAGCTCAAGATACTCTGCTGGCTGAAGCCGAAGCTGCAAAAGCAAAACGGGTTGTAAGCCCCAGAACCCGCAAGGATGTTAAATAACCACTTCAGAGAATAGCCTCCGCAATGCTGTGAAAGGAGCTTCCTTGAAAGATTTAGTGGAATATATGGCAAAAGCCCTCGTCGATCAACCAGACCAGGTTCAGGTTGAGCAACATAACAGCGGCTCCAAGGTGCAATTGGATCTTAAAGTAGCCAAAGAAGATATGGGCAGAGTAATCGGTAAGGGGGGAAAAGTGGCAAATGCCATGCGGTTATTGCTCCGTGTTGCGGCTGCTTCAGAAGGCAAACAGGCATCACTGGATGTCATGGAACCGAAATGAGATCTGTCAGACCTGTAAGAAAAGAACAAATATCGCAATCAAAAGGCTCGCCCGATCAGGGCGAGTCTGTCTTCATCCTGATTGGCAAGATCCAAAAACCTCATGGTGTGGATGGCGACCTAACTGTCTTCAGTATCTCCGATGAACCCGAGCGATTTTCACCCGGCAATTCTGTATGGGTCGGTGAAGACCATGTTGAATATAAGGTCCAATCCCGGCGGTTTGCAGACCGGACCCAGATCATCCATTTCCGTGGTTTGAATACGCCAGAGGATTCTGGATTGTTGCGGAATCGATTGATCTATACCAAGCAAGCAATGCTGCCAACTTTGCCGGAAGGTGAGTACTATCATTTCCAATTGATAGGCTTGACAGTAATGGACGAAAATGGCGTGAAAATTGGGGTATTGAATGAAGTGCTTACCACGGGGGCGAATGATGTATACCTGGTGGTAGATGAGGATGGGCAAGAGCATCTATTCCCTGCCATAAAATCAGTCATCATCCGAACCGATCTGGTTCAACAACAGATGATTGTCCGCCCGCAAGAGTGGTTATAATCGAACAATGGAAGAAAAGGTATTCTGGGTAGGTTTTAACCAGGTCAGAGGTATTGGTCCAGTGCGATTACAATCGCTGCTGGATCATTTTGGTTCGCTTAGAACTGCCTGGGATTCTAATCCCGGGGATCTTCATGATGCAGGTTTGAATCAGAAGACCATTGAGAACTTCCTCGATATTCGACAAAAGCTAGATTTAGCGCAATATTTTGATACCCTGTTAGGAAAAGGTATCAAGGTCATGACCTGGTTGGACACAAGTTATCCCCTCCGTTTAAAAAACATTCCCCAGCCACCACCTGTGCTTTACCTGCTTGGTGAATATACCGAGGCGGATCAATGGGCAGTTGCGATAGTAGGTACCCGCCGTGTGACGTCGTACGGAAGGCAGGTTACCGAACAAACAGCAGCATACCTTGCCAGGCAGGGAATCACCGTTGTCAGTGGATTGGCAAGAGGGGTGGACGGGATCGCTCATTTCGCTGCCCTCCATAATGAGGGAAGAACAATTGCAGTATTAGGTTCCGGCGTTGACGAAATATATCCGCCAGAACATCGCCAATTGGCGGAAAAAATTGCCCAAAATGGGGCTGTTGTCAGTGATTATGCACCTGGAACCATACCGGATTCATGCTAATTTTCCACCGCGGAACCGTATCATTTCTGGTCTATCTGCCGCGGTGGTCGTCATCGAAGCTGGCGAAACCAGCGGGGCATTGATCACAGCCACCTTTGCCGCGGAACAGGGTCGGGAAGTATTCGCCCTTCCTGGGGGAATATACTCACCGCAGAGTAAAGGTACCAACCGGCTGATCCAGCAGGGAGCCACACCTTTACTTGATCCTAAAGACATTTTGGATTTATTGGATATTCATCAGGTAGAGCATTACAAACAGGCATCCTTACTTCTTCCTGCTGATGATGTGGAAAGTGCATTATTGAAATTGCTCCAACTGGAACCGTTGCAGATTGATGAGTTAAAAGCCCAATCAGGGCTGGCTGTGGAGAAAATTTCCGCCGGATTGACCATGCTAGAATTGAAAGGATTGGTCCGGCAAGTCAATGGTTCCGCATATCAGGCAGTGATGGAAGATCAGGCAGAGTACCATACATGAGGTGGTAATTATGGAATACTACGCAGTCATCATGGCGGGAGGGGGAGGCACCCGTCTCTGGCCTCTTTCTCGGAAAGCCTACCCCAAACAATTATTGACGATCTTCGGCGATCAATCGCTGTACCAGATGGCTGTCGCCAGGCTCAATGGCTTATTTGATGAGCGCCATATTTTGGTTGTTACAACCCGGGAACAATACCAAAAAATTTATCCAACCACCCCGCAACTTACATCAGACCAATTTATTTTAGAACCAGAGCCTAAGGGCACAGCCGCAGTGATCGGATTGGCTGCCACGATTCTGTCCATCCATTCACCGGAAGCGGTGATGGCTGTCGTGACCTCCGATCATATCATCCGGAATGTCGTGCTTTTCCAGAATTTGATGCGCCAGGCATACGATACAGCACAATCAGGGATGCTGGTTACCATGGGTATCCATCCGGAGTATCCTTCCACCGGTTATGGGTATATAGAAGTAGGTGACACACTGAATCCCGGGTCGGACCGCCTGGCACGAAGAGTTGTACGATTTGTGGAAAAACCGGACCTTGCCCGGGCGGAAGAAATGCTTTCCACTGGCAGGTTTTTATGGAATTCCGGGATGTTTTTCTGGCGGGTTGATGCCATCCTGCGAGAGATCCAACTGCATATGCCCGATTTGTTCGGATCGCTGATGAATATAAAGACAGATTGGGATACCCCCAGGAGAAACGCTACCATGGGAGAGATATGGCCAACCATTCATCCTGAAACCATTGATTATGGGATCATGGAAAAAGCAAAACAGGTCGCAGTTATACCTGCTGAAGGGTTGGAATGGAGCGATGTGGGTTCCTGGAATTCGTATACCCGACGTATTGGATGCTGATAACAGTGGTAATATATTCCTTTCCAAAGCGGTTGTATCGTTTGATACTTCCTCTTCCATCGTTTTTGAGAACGATCCTGAAAAGGTGATCGCTTTGATGGGTTTGAAAAATATGATTGTGATTGACACCGATGATGCACTCTTAATTTGTCCCCGCGAAAAAGCTCAGAATATCCGGGACATCGTGGCAGACCTTAAGAATCGCCGGTTGGATCAATACCTCTAGGAGGTTTTCGTGGATGCTTATTGTATGAAGTGCAGAACGCGCCGGGATATGGTTAACCCAATCCCGGCCTTCAATGTGAATGGCTCACCTATTACACGTGGTAATTGCGTGGTATGTGGAACAAAAATGAATCGGACGGGATATACCGAAGCGCATAAGACCATTGCTGCTCCAGAACAGAAGAAAATGAAGGAAGAAGTAAAGAATGGAAAGCTGGTCATCGTTGAATCACCAGCAAAAGCCAAAACGGTTGGACGGTTTCTTGGAAAAGGATACACGGTCCGCGCATCGGTGGGTCATATCCGCGATCTGTTACGGTCTGAATTATCCGTGGATGTGGAAAACGATTTTACGCCCAAATACCGGGTGCCGAATGAAAAGCGGGCGGTTGTAAAAGAGCTGAAGGAATTGGTGAAGCGTTCAGAAGAGATCTTTCTTGCTACCGACCCTGACCGAGAAGGTGAAGCGATCGCCTGGCACTTGATGGAAGCGACGGATATCCCGCAGAGCACATCCAAGCGGGTTGTTTTTCACGAGATCACCGAAAATGCAATTCATGAAGCCTTCGCCCATCCCCGCAAAGTCAATATTGACCTGGTCAATGCCCAACAAGCCAGGCGTATCCTCGACCGGCTGGTGGGTTATAGCTTGAGTCCGCTGTTATGGGAAAAAGTTCGTTCCAGATTGTCAGCGGGGAGGGTTCAATCGGTTGCGTTGCGACTCATCGTCGAGCGGGAACGCGAAATTGACGCTTTTATACCGCAGGAATATTGGACGATAGAGGGTCAATTTCGGCAGGAAGGTGCGAGCCAAAATTACCTGGCAAAGCTTGCCCGGATGGACCACCATGATATCGCCGATAAATTGACCAGGAAAGAAGTGGTTGATCCACTTTTGGGCGATATGGAGAGTGCCGCCTATCATATTGGAAAGATCAAACGGGGAGAAAGAAAACGGAAACCTTCTTCTCCTTTCATTACCAGTACATTACAGCAGGAAGCCTCTCGAAAACTGGGATACACTGCCCGTCGCACAATGATCCTCGCCCAGCAACTCTATGAAGGCATTGATGTGGGCGAAGGTGGAAACACCGGTTTGATCACCTATATGCGAACAGATTCCACTCACGTGGCCAAACAAGCCCAGATGGAAGCGCGGGCGTATATTTCGAAAAAACATGGCAATGATTTCTTACCTTCCTCTCCTCCCCACTATAAAACTCAGGTAGCCGGAGCTCAGGAAGCACATGAAGCGATCCGTCCCACCTCCTCTTTTCGTGAACCAGATAAACTGAAGGGTTATCTATCGCGTGATCAATTTCGATTGTATCAGCTCATCTGGCAGCGATTTATCGCTTCACAGATGGAAAGCGCGGTTTACGATACGCTCACGGTCGATATTGAAGGGAAGGGGAAAGAGCACACCTATCTGTTCAGGACAGCAGGATCATCCATCAAATTTCCGGGGTATCGGATTGTTTATGAAGAAGGGCTTGATGAAGATGCTCTGAAAGAGGATGGCGAAAACTATAAGATTCCCGCCCATTTAAAAGAAGGCGCAAAGCAGGTTCTCGAAAAGGTATTACCGGATCAGCATTTCACCCAGCCGCCTCCCCGTTACACGGAAGCTACCCTGGTTCAAAAGCTGGAGGAGAACGGCATTGGAAGACCTTCCACGTACGCCCCGATCCTCTCCACCATACAGGAACGTGGGTATGTAGTGCGTGAGCAGAAACGATTATCACCAACTGACACGGGAATTCTTGTGAACGACCTCCTGTTGGATCACTTTTCCGATCTGATCGATGTCGGATTTACCGCAACGATGGAACAGAATCTTGATCGGGTCGCCGAAGGGGAGCGGGAATGGGTGGAAATCATCCGTGATTTTTACGATCCATTTGCGGTCCAGGTTAAAAAAGCGCAGGCAGAGATGCCCGAGGTCAAGACCGAATTGGAAAAAATCGGTAGGACCTGCCCGGACTGCGGAGGCGATCTGGTCTTCCGTTGGGGTCGATACGGCAAGTTCATCAGCTGCACTAACTTCCCGACCTGTCGTCACACAGAACCATTCCTTCAAAAGATCGGAATTTCCTGTCCCAAAGATGGCGGCGATCTGGTGGAGCGAAAGACCCGAAAGAACAGAGTGTTTTTTGGGTGCGCGAATTATCCGCAATGCGACTTCACCTCCTGGAAGCGACCGGTTCCTCAACCATGCCCAAATTGTGGGGGATTACTCGTTATCACCAATAAGCGGGAAGCACAATGCATTTCTTGCAATGAAAGCTATTTATTGGAACGATTCCAGGAAGAAAAAAGTGAGGCGGCATAAAGATTGCAACACTCCTGGTGAGCAGCATTGATGATCGCTGCCATACATACAGCAGATCTCATTCGTTGAGAGCAGGAGTCATAAAATGGAACGATTCAAAAAGTACTTACAATATCCATGGGTAATCCCCGCCCTTTATGTTCTGGCGGGTATTTTATTTGGTTGGTTTGTATTAGGCTGGGGATTATTTCCGGTGGAATGGACAGATGCGACCCCATCCTATTTGCGCCAGGATTTGAAAGCGGACTATTTACGTATGGCTGTTGATTCGTATGGCGCCAATGGTGACTCAGCTCTCGCAAACCAACGCTGGGATAACCTGGGTGATAAAGCCCCCGAATTATTCAAGCAAATTCAGGAAGATCCAAAAGCAGCCAAGCTCCAGGCTTTAACCGGATTTGCCAAGGTGGTACAGGCAGAAGTAGTTCAGGCACCTGTCTCACCGGAGAAACCTGCGAAAACTACGGAAGCAAAAAAATCCACCGATACCACTGCTGTCACTACAACGGATACCGGTGGGGTAGTTGTTCCGGAGGTCGCTCCAACAGCTAAACCAAAGAATACACTTCTACCGATCGCTGTCGGTGTTTTCTGTGTCTTGAGTGTTATCCTGGTCTTTGCGGTAGGCTACATCTTCATAAAAAAAGGTGGAAAACTACCTTTCAAACCGAATAAAGTGGAAGCGATCCCATCAGAACCTCCTGTCGTTGAAAATCCAACAGATAAAGGCGCAGCCTACTTCAGGCCAGCCAATGAAGCCCCTGTCTCACAGTTCATGACAACCTACATGCAAGGTGACGAACAGTATGACGATTCGTTCAGCATTGATAATCCAGTCGGTGAATTCCTGGGTGAGTGCGGGGTCGGAATTACCGAAACCATCGGTGTTGGCGAACCAAAGAAGGCGGCTGCCTTTGAGATCTGGCTATTTGATAAGAATGACATTCAAACGGTTACTAAGGTTCTGATGAGTGAACACGCGTTCAAAGATCCCACTATGCAACAGAAGCTCCTATCCAAGGGTGAACCCATTCTGGCAGAACCCGGTAAACGAATTCTGCTGGAGACCGCTGCCCTTCAATTGGAAGCGAGAATAGTGGATATGAATTTTGGTCAGGGACCACTGCCAACCAATAGCTATTTCGAAAGACTTACGTTGGAATTAGCCGTCTGGCCAAAGGTGAAGTAAAATAGTTCCAATTACTATTTGATAAAAAAGGAGAGTGGATGATCATCCAGCTCTCCTTTTTATTTTCGTTATCCAGTTAAGGATAGCTGTTCACTTCCTCATTCAATCTTCAATATCTTCAGGTGGATCTTGCCTGCCGGTGTAGTGACGTCGACGTTGTCACCCGGTTTATGTCCTATAAGCGCTTTACCGATGGGGGATTCGTGAGAGATCTTGCCATTCCGCGGATCAGCCTCATTTGGTCCAACCAGGTACCAGGTTTCCGGATCGAGATCTTCTTCCTGGATGGTGATATGCGAACCGATATTTACCTGTTCCAGGTTTCCCTGATTTTTCTCAATGATCACGACGTTTTTCAATATCGAATCGAGCTCGTGAATTCTGCCTTCGAGAAATCCCTGTTCTTCTTTTGCCTGAATATAATCTGCGTTTTCTGATAGATCACCCTGCTGTATGGCGAATCGCAACCTGACTGCCAGTGCGTCCCTTTTTGGTCCTTTTAAATCAGCCAGCTCTTTTTGCAGTTTCTCAGCGCCTTCAGCGGTGAGGTAAGAAACATCAGACATGCGAATATTCTCCAGTGGGTTGGTTAGTTATGTTGGAGGCTAATGATACCATGCTAGGGTAAAGTCTGAGGATCAAACAATTTTTGATGCTCATCAATGGCATAACGGTCTGTCATCCCGGCGATGTAATCACAAATTGACCTTTCCAATCCTCTTTCACCAATCCAGCCCTGGATGTGTGGTGGAAGCATGGACATCTCGCTCCGGTAAGCCTGGAAGATATCTGTGACAATTCGTTCCGCCTTCACTGCCATCCGAACCACCCGGTAATGCCTGTACAAATTTTTATATAAGAAATCCTTTAATTCCCGATTTCTACGGTGGGTTTCTTCACTGAATCCGACCACATTGTAAGGCAGTTCCTGCAATTCCTGAGCGCTTTTCACATGGCTTTTTTTGATTTTTTCTGCAGTTGTGGTGACAATATCCGTCACTGACATCCCGATAAGACGGCGTATAAGGCGGTGACGGGTCATATCATCCAATAGGACACCTTTCCAATCGACGCTATTCACCAACATTTCCCAGATTGGCATCCCTGCCAGCATGCCTTCATTGATCATACCCGAACGCAAGCCATCATCCAGATCATGGGCGGTATAGGCCATCTCATCCGCGATATTCGTAATTTGTGCTTCCAGATGCCCACGCAATTCCGGGTTAAAGTCTGACGCATCAGAAACGTCGTACTCGGTTTCGTGTTTGACGATCCCTTCCAATACTTCCCACGATAAATTCAACCCCGGGTGTTCAGGATATCGGCTTTCAAGCTGGGTCACGATTCGGAAAGAGTGTTTGTTATGGTCAAATCCACCGTAGTCTTTCATCAACCGTGAAAGAACCACTTCGCCAGAGTGACCAAAAGGTGGATGTCCGAGATCATGTGCCAGGCAGATCGCTTCCACCAGGTCTTCATTGGCACCCAGTGCCCGGGCGATAGTTCGACCGATCTGAGTCACTTCCAGGGTATGTGTCAGGCGGGTACGGTAATAATCACCTTCGTAATTAATGAATACCTGCGTTTTATATTCCAGCCGGCGAAAAGCGGTTGTGTGGATAATGCGATCTCGGTCCCGTTGAAACACGGTCCGATAGTCCGGTTCATCATCGGGATACAATCTTCCCCTGGTGTTGACGCTTCGGATGGCGAAGGGAGCCAACTGTTGGTCTTCCAACGATTCGAGATGAGTTCGGCTATAGATCATATGACTTCCTTTCGACAGGTGGATCCGTAGGACGTGCAGATTATTACTGTGCGCCTATTGTAGTGCCGATTCGTTCGCCTATTAGCGCATTGTAGATGGATAACTCAGGTACCCCGGTGAAGATCTGGCAGTGTATTTTGGGGTTTTGTTTGATCAGTTCGATCATCATGTGTACTTTGCTTAACATTCCACCGGTCACATCGATGGATCGCGATCCTTGAATGGCATCGGCAATGGATTGATAATTTTCCGGCGTGATCTCTTTGACCAGTTTCGAGCAGATCGGGTAATCCTGCCAGACACCCTCTTCGAGACCGGCCAGGAGGATTTGGGATGGAAGCAAGCGTGGCGCAAGATGTGTGAACAGGTCTTCCGTTGATAGGATGGTGCCGCCCAATGCCTGGTCAAAGGCGACATCGCCATAGATGACCGGGGTCAATCCATGTCCCAGAGCAGAGCGGATCGGTTCGATATTCCAGGCGACAATTTCCGCGCTGCTTGGTGTAACGCTGCCGGAAGCAGGAAAATTGACCACCGGGATTCCTGCGTCAAGCAAGGATTGCATGACCGCCAGGTTCAATGCCCGCGCTTCTTGCCACACTTTATGAAATCCTATCCATTCCTGCTGGCTTTTTACGCCCTGTTTAGTTCCAAATTCATTCGCGGGGACATGGCCGAATGAACCGGATCCATGTCCAATGACGAGTTGGTCTTGTGGATTCTCCGTCAGGTAGCGGGCGATCTCTCTGGATATCCGACCTAAAATATCCGCCCGTAACGTGTGGGGATGGTCTTTATCTGTGATCAGTGATCCGCCTAATTTCAAGAATTGCAGCATAACTTACTCCAACCGTGTTTGAATTATCCGGGTCGCACCTTGCTTGAGGAGTGCGGATTGAACAGTGTCAAGCTGATCGTCACGAACTAAAACGATCAGGTTCCCACCAACACCCGCGCCGGATAACTTGGCGCCGAGCGCGCCAGATTGCAGCGTCGCAGCCACTAATTTATCCAAAGTCGGGCTTGAGACACCCATCTTCTGAAGGAGGGAATGATTTTCGGTCATCCATCGCCTACCATTTCCCCATCGCCGGCTTGCAGGCTGGATAATGCCTGTCCCGTGAGTGTGTCTATGGCATCGAACAATCTGATCATATTCCTGAGGGTTATTCAGCCTGCGCTCGCGGACTGCTTCGTACCACCTGGGACGTGGAGGTCTGAATGCCAGTATCCGCAATGAGAAATTGGAGTGGAGCGCCCACTTGAAAGGTTTGAAAAGGGTGGGATTGTTGAAATAGGACCGGCATGCTATAGGCGATGACTGTATTGTCGATTCCCGAGGGTGTCCCGTGGTGAGTTTTTTCCACCTCGAAAGCGATGGATGAGATAGTCTCGGGACCGAGTGGTTTGCCCAGGAAATTGGATATTGCCCGGATGATGGCTACGCTGACCGCTGCACCCGAACCCAATCCTCCGGCGATCGGAATGGTAGACCGGATGATGATCTGCATGGCGGGCGCTTTGGATAATCCCAAAAAATCCAGCGTCAATTGAACAGCCTGCCGGATTGGATGTGCTTCTTCCAGTGATCCGATTTCGGTTTCCAATTGAATTTCGGGGGCGGATACTCGAATCGTTCCTGCTGGTTCACGGATTAAGGGGGTGATGACGGCTCGGGCTTGCACCTGTGTAACCGGGATCGCGATGGCTCTGCGTCCGTAGACTACGGCATGTTCACCGAATAAGATGATTTTCCCGGGGGCGGAACCAGAAATGGCAGGCATTTTAGAAAAGATAGAAGATGAACAGGACAGCCGCGCCCCATAATATAATTGTGATCTGCAGGGGGCGGTCGCTGAAGAGCATTTCTTCGGGAGCACCACCGCTGTTTTTTACCTGAACAAGATACAGGTAGCGGAAGATCCCATACAGTACGAAGGGAATGGTAAGCATCATGGAGTGATTGGAAGGAAGGTTTGGCGCGGAAAAGGTATAAAGACTGTATGCTACTATCGTTGTGCTGGACACAATCGTGATGAGCTGATCCAACAGGGGAATGGTGTACCCCTCCAAGACACGGCGGTGATTGGACGCATCTCCCGCGAGAAGGCTTAATTCCGCACGGCGTTTACCAAATCCAATATAGAGCGCGCCGAGGGTCATGACGACATACAGCCAGGGCGAGAACCGTTCGACCTGAATGAGCGTGACTCCTGCCGCGACCCGTAAAACAAATCCTGCAGCGATGATGAGCACGTCCAACAGGGGCACGTGTTTCAGCCATTTGGAGTAGGCTAAATTCATCAAGAAGTACAATCCGCAGATAATGGCGAAACCGGGTGCGAGCAGATAGGCTGCCGGGAAGGCGACCAGGAGGATCAGGATCGCGAATACGATGGCGATCCCTACCGGGAGTGCGCCTGATGGAATGGGACGGTTCTTTTTCTCCGGGTGAGCGCGGTCGGATTCGATGTCCAGGATATCGTTGATGATATAGACGGCGCTTGAAAGCATGCAGAATATGATGAAGCCGGCGAAGGTCCGTTCGAAGGAGAGCAGGTTGGTCAACTGGCGGTCAAAGACCAATGCGGCGAATAACACACCGTTCTTTGCCCATTGTTTTGGGCGCATGGTCTTGAGTAGAGCGAGTATGAGTGAAGGCTTCTTCATCCGTTCTTCCCCGTGTGTATGATAGTATCATTATAATAGGGAATGGAGAGAAGAAAACAGAAAGCAGAAACTGGAGATCGGAGATCAGCGACCAGAGAACTGTGACCAGATATCCGATATCCGATCTCCGATATCGAAACCTAATTACTTATATTAAACATATGACCCAAAAGACCGAACGCCTGGATGTGGAACTGACCGAACGCGGCATCGTGGAAAGCCGCAGCCTGGCTCAGCGCCTGGTGATGGAAGGCAAGGTGCGGGTGAATGGACAGGTGATCTTAAAGCCGTCGATCAAAATCAAACCGGAAGCAGAAATAACCCTTGCGGAACAGCCAAAATTCGTCTCACGGGGGGGCGAGAAGTTATTGGCAGCATTGGAAGCCTTCGAGATTCTACCGACCGGCTGGGTCTGCGCGGATGTGGGCTCGTCCACGGGCGGATTCACCGATTGCCTGTTGCAGCATGGCGCATCGAAAGTATATGCGATCGATGTCGGGTACGGTATCCTGCACTGGAAACTAAGGCAGGACCCACGGGTGGTCAGCATGGAGCGGACAAACGCCCGCTTTGTAGAGAATCTGCCGGAGCCAGTTGTTCTCGTTACCATTGACGTTTCCTTTATTTCTTTGGGTATCCTGCTTCCAGTGGTGAAAGACTGGTTTGGAGCGGAAGGCGGTCAGGTGGTGGCATTGATCAAGCCGCAGTTCGAAGCTGGGCAAAAGGAAGTGAGCCGGGGTGAGGGGGTCATCACCGACCCGGAGATCCATCAGCGGGTGGTGGAGAAGGTAAAAGCCGAAGCGGAAGGATTGGGGTACACGGTGAAAGGTCTGATCACCTCGCCATTGAAAGGTCCCAAGGGGAACATTGAGTTCTTGATCTGGTTGGGGTGGGGAACTTAATCGAAGATCAACCTTGGAAAATCAGTTCGGTAGTCTTTTCTATCCGATATTAAGATGTCAGTGCAAGGGGAGGCAAAAGCATGTTTTCGTGGTCTGAATTCATGGTTGGATTTCTTAGGTAATCTGTCAGCAGATTTTAGTGATTGGCGTAGTTTTTACGTCCTACTGACGAATTTACCGGATAGAAAAACAGGAAAGTAAAATCGCCAGGTTGGTTCATCCTTATATTTGATGAGTTGGTAATCAATCGTAAGCAGATCTGGCAACGGATTGCGCGAAACATGACCAAGGCAGAACAAAGACTCTGGTTCGAGTACCTCTCGAAATTTCCTTTGGCAGTATCAGCGCGTCCGATTGACCAGTGATGTACATTTTATTGTCGCAGCTCCGTCTAGTAATTGAAATTGATGCATCACATTTTCCAATTGCAAGAGAAAGTGCAGGAAATTAATAATGAACTACGTGAAGACGTTTGGATTGCTGATGCTCCGATCTACAAATAATGAAGTTTTGACGAATTAGACGGTGTAATCGCGAGGATTGAACAGGAATTGAGGGACAGGAAATCAATGGTCGTATCCCCTTGGATGAGACGACTAAGTCTTAGTGAAGGGGAGATCTAGATGCAGTCCGCCGGAGGGATCAGTCTAACTCTGCCACGGTCTTTACATCCCGAGCGAAGTATTGGGATTACGAAACCCAACAAATCCGATAAGTGTTAAATTAATAAGGTACAAGGTACTCATTACTTTTTCTTTGTATCCTACACATTCACACCGTACAATGAATCAAATCAGCCATTAATGAAATCGGAGGCACACGATGAAGCAGGATAAATTTTTAGTCGGAATCATCATCGGGATCGTGGTACTCGTCCTGGTGGCAGTGGGATTATTCTTCAGCCGCAAGACCACCGTTCTGACCTATCAGCCAGAAGATCAACCGCAGGGCGTGGTATTCAATTACATCCTGGCGATCCGAAATGAGGATTACACCAAGGCGTATGGATACCTGGCTGAAAAAACCGCCAAACCTACAATCTCCGGTTTCCGGCAGGGATTGCTCATGAACAAAGAGCAGGTGAAAGTGGCGGTGGTGGATCTGGGGAAGACCAGCATCGATTCGAACACCGCCATCGTGGAAGTCTCGACCATGAATTCATACAACGATGGCATCTTTGCCAGCAGTTATGAAAACAAGGAGAACGCCGTCCTGGAAAACCAAAACGGGACATGGAAGATCACCGGCATGCCGTACCTCTTCTGGAGTTACGACTGGTACCAGGTAATCAAGTAGGTCAAGGCCAAACCGATATGAAAACCATTCGCCGCATCTACTTTTACCTGGTTACCGCTATCAGCGTTGAACTTCTGGCCTGGGGCGTCGTCAACCTGCTCCGATCCATTTTCCGCACCGGTCTTGCTGGAGGACAATCTCAATCACTCTCCATCGGGCTGGCTCAGATCCTGGTCAGTATTCCGATCTTTATCGTCCATTGGCTGGTCGTCCAAAAGGACGCTGCCAAATCGGAAGAAGAGCAGACTTCGCTTATCCGCGCCATGTACCTGTATGGGATCCTGTTGGGAACCCTCGTCCCGGTTGTACAGAACATTCTCGCATTTGTGAATCGCCTGCTGTTGGATACCACAGGTGTGAGCCGGATGACTGCCCTGGTCGGCAGGTCCCAAACCCTCACGGATAACCTGATTGCGATAGGTATCAATCTCATTCTTGCCGGTTACTTCTACTCAGTCCTTAAAAAGGATTGGCAGTTTAATTCAAATCCGGCCAATCTGATCGACATGCGGCGAGTGTATTGGTATTTTTGGATGCTGTATGGATTGGGAATGACCGTCCTCGGCGATTCAACAGCTTATCCAGTTTATACTGCGTAAAGCGGTGATGATCTCACCGGATATCCTGGCCGGGCTGCTCAACCCGATCACCCTGCTGGTGCTGGGGGTGCCGATCTGGGTCTATACCTGGATGATCATCCAAAAATCCATTACCAACGGCGGAAGAGCGGAACTCAGCCTGGCGGGTTGGCGTGTTATATTTTCTGGTCCTCGCCGGAGCAATCAGCACGGCAGTGGCAGCAATTACCATCCTCGGTTGGATCTTGCGCTGGGTCTTTGGTGAAGCGATCACCTTCCAGGACCTGATCTGGAAGCTCAGACCTTCGATCTCATACCTTGCTCCCGCTTTCTGTGATATGGGCGTATTTCATCAGACATCTTCGCGGGGATATCGAGAGCCGGGCGGATGTGTTTAGCCGTCAGGCCATGATCCGGGTTTACCGCTACATCCTGGCATTCCTGGGACTGGCAGCGACCATCACCGGTCTGATCGGCTTGCTGCGCTATGTGGTGGATTATTTCTCTCAGCATCTGATCGTTCTGCAATCGAATACCCAACAGATCGCCCAAAACCTGGCGCTGCTGGTGGTTGGTCTGGTCTACTGGCTGTTATTCTTTTTCCCTGAGAACCGGACAGCCCAACTGGCGGATGAATTTGCGGAGCACGCCCGAAGATCCCTGATTCGCAAGATCTATTTATACACCGTGGTTTTTGGTTGTGTTGTGGGTGTGATGGTCACACTTGGAACCACCCTCTTTGTTCTGCTCGATAGTCTTTTTAGCGGCAACCTGGCACAGAGGAGTTCTGAAGTCATTCGGGGGTTCAGTCATGTACTGGTTTTCGCCATTTTCCTCAGTTACCATCTCACGAATCTGCGACGAGACTCGAGGGCATTGACCCGGACTCTGGCTGAAAAGCATGCTTCATATCCAGTAGCCATCGCGACATCCTCTGATTCGGTACTTGGCAAGGAGCTTGCCCTGGCATTTTCCAGACATGCCCCTTCCATACCTATCCGTTTTGTGGAAGGAGAGACAGAATTGGAAACAGCTATTGGATCGGCGAAAGCCGTCGTGATTCCTTCGTCCGTTTTGACTCGACCCGATTCTAAGTGGCAGTCCATCCTGGCGGGTTATTCAGGCAAGATCATCTCGGTGGCCGAGTCTTCCGAGCAATGGGTGTGGATCCCTCAACCCGGTAAGCTGAGCGAGATGGCGAAAAATGTGGCCATCTCTGTACGAAATCTGGCCGAGGGGAGACTAGATCCAGGTGCAGAAAAGCCTCTCCGTCTGGGCGATCCTGGGATACATCCTGGCGGGACTGCTGGTGCTGATGATCACCATGATCGTGCTGGGGACGGTGTTTGGGGGGTAGTGCGCTAAGGGAGTCTTGCTTGGACCTCCCTTGGTAGGGGAGTGGCAGACGCAGTCCGCTATGCTTTGTATTGTCCTCCCTTCAGAAGGGAGGTGGTTGGCGTGTTTTTTCGCCAACCGAGAGGGATTTCTTTCAACTTTTAATCTTTCCTTTGCTCTCTCTGCGTTCTCTAGCGATCTCTGCGGTTAATATCTCTATACCCTCTCATTCCCTGACCAGGCGAAGATTAAAATCGGGTATACTTCTCCCGTATGACCGTACCCATCCGAAATTTCTGCATTATCGCCCATATCGACCATGGAAAATCCACCCTGGCGGACCGGCTTCTCCATTTGACCGGCACCATTTCGGACCGTGACACCACCGAACAGGTATTGGATACCATGGATCTCGAACGGGAAAAAGGCGTTACGATCAAAGCCTCCGCGGTCCGAATGAACTACACCGCCAATGACGGTCAAACTTACGAACTGAACCTAATCGATACCCCCGGGCACGTGGATTTCGGCTACGAAGTCAATCGAGCCCTGGCAGCCTGTGAGGGTGCTTTATTAATTGTAGATGCCACCCAGGGGATCGAAGCGCAGACTCTTGCCAATCTCTACCTGGCTCTGGATGCCGGGTTGGAGATCATCCCGGTCATCAATAAGATCGATCTTCCCTCCGCCCAACCCGATGCAGTCTCGGATGATATCGCCAATCTGCTCGGCGTTCCTGCCGATACGATCATCCGCGTTTCCGCCAAGGATGGCAAGAATGTGGACCTCCTGCTGGAAGCCATTGTGGCGAAAATACCTCCGCCAAGAGTGGAGTTGGAAAAACCTTTACGTGCGTTGGTGTTCGATTCTCATTATGACTCGTATAAGGGTGTGATCGCCTATATCCGGGTGATGGAAGGCTCGGTGAAACCGACCGATGTCGTACGGATGATGCAGACCAAAACCGAGGTCAAACCGATCGAGGTGGGCATCTTCTCCCCGGGATGAAGATCACGGATGGATTGCAGGCCGGCGAGGTGGGTTATATCGCAACCGGGCTGAAGACCGTCTCAGAATGCCATGTCGGTGATACGATCACGCTGGCTGCCCAGCCGGCATCCGAACCCCTACCGGGTTACCGCAAGGTCAAACCGATGGTATTCGCGGGGATCTTCCCCGTGGAAGGGGAGGATTACTCCAACCTCAAGGACGCTCTCGAAAAGCTGCAACTCAATGATGCGTCACTCGTCTATGAACCCGAGACCAGCCAGGCGCTCAATTTTGGCTTCCGGTGCGGATTCCTGGGACTCTTCCACATGGAGATCATCCAGGAACGGCTGGAACGTGAATTCGACATGGACATCGTCGTCACCGCGCCATCGGTGGAATATGAAGTGGTGCTGCTCAATGGCGAGACCGTCCTGATCGACTCGCCGGCCAAGCTGCCGGAAGAGAACGCCATCAGTGAGATCCGCGAACCATGGATGAACATTCAGATCATCACCCCCACGGAGTACTATGGCACGACCATGGAATTGGTGACGAAGCGGCGCGGTATCTTCACCACGCAGGATTTCCCCGCTCCAAACCGGGTGCAGCTCTCCTTTCAGATCCCACTGACCGAAGTGATCGTCGACTTCTTCGACAACCTTAAATCCCGCACCCGCGGATATGCTTCACTCGACTATCAATTTCTGGAATACCGGTCTGAAAAGCTGGTCAAGCTGGAAATCCTGGTTGATGATGCACCGGTGGATGCGCTGGCTTCCATCGTTCATAAAGATAATGCCTATCACAAAGGTCAGGCGTTGGTGACGAAACTAAAAGCCATCATCCCACGTCAGTTATATGATGTGTCGGTGCAGGCTTGTGCCAGCGGACGAGTGATCTCCTCCGCCAAAGTCAAACAAATGCGCAAAGATGTGCTGGCCAAATGCTATGGCGGCGATATTTCGCGAAAGAAGAAATTGCTCGAGAAACAGAAAAAAGGCAAGAAACGCATGAAGAAAGTGGGCAATGTGGAGATCCCGCAGGAAGCGTTCATGGCCGTCCTGCGACTAGACGAAGAATAATCGTTTTCCGGGTGCATATTCCTCACCGGTCAAGGAAAGGGACATATGTCAAAGAATTATCTGGTTACAGGTGGTGCTGGATTTATCGGTTCCAATTATGTCATCGATTATTGACCCGCGGCGAACGGGTCATCATTTATGATAATCTTTCCAGACCCGGCAGCCTGATCAATTTACGCTGGCTAAAGGATACCTATGGGGATAAAAGCATTCAGATCGTGAGTGGTGATATTCGCGACTCAGGATTATTGACGGTGGCTGCCCGCGATGCGGACGTCATCGTCCATCTGGCAGCCCAGGTGGCAGTAACCACTTCCGTGGCAAAACCGCGTGAGGATTTCGAGATCAATGCTTTGGGCACCTTCAATGTGATGGAAGCTGCTCGACTGAATGGACGTCGACCGACGGTCATCTATGCTTCCACGAACAAGGTATATGGCGGGATGGAAGAAGTCAAGACGGTCGAAAAACCGACCCGCTATGAGTACGCTGAATACCCGCACGGCATCCCCGAGACACTTGGTTTGGATTTTCACTCTCCCTATGGCTGCTCCAAAGGGGCAGGGGATCAATATGTACGCGACTACTCCCGCATTTACGACATCCCAACGGTGGTGCTTCGCCAGAGCTGCATCTACGGACCGCGCCAGTTCGGTGTGGAAGATCAGGGCTGGGTAGCCTGGTTCATCATCGCCGCGGTGATGGGTCACCCGATCACCATTTATGGGGATGGCAAGCAGGTGCGGGATATCCTGTTTGTCGAAGATTTACTGAATGCGTATGATGCGGCGATAGACCGGATCGATAAAGTGGCGGGAAGCGTGTTCAACATTGGCGGCGGTCATAAAAATACTATTTCGATCTGGATGGAGTTCGCGCCATTATTGGAAAAATTGATCGGTAAACCGATCCAAACCGGATTGGGTGACTGGCGTCCCGGTGATCAACCGGTATATGTTTCCGATATTGCCAAGGCGGGTCGGGAACTCGGTTGGAAGCCTGAGATTAATGTCGAGGCAGGAATAACCCGTCTATATCAATGGGTGTCTGAGCACAAGCACTTATTCGCATAGGCAATAATATTTTATGCGCATTCTGATCGCCCTTACCTATTACCGTCCACATACCAGCGGATTGACGATCTACACCGAACGACTCGCGAAAGCATTGGTAAAACGCGGGCATAAGGTGACCGTTCTCACCAGTCATTATGAAAAGGATCTACCTTACGAAGAAGTGGTTGATGGTGTTCGGGTGGTGCGTTTTCCTGTTTTGTTCCGGGTCAGCAAAGGGGTCATATCCGCCTCGATCGGATACTTGGCCACTAAGCTGGTGAAGGAAAACGACGTCATCCATCTGCATCTGCCTCAGTTTGATGCGGCAGGTATTGCATTGCGGGGCAGGATCTTTCGCAAACCATCCATGATCACCTATCACTGTGATCTGCAACTTCCGCGCGGAATCTTTAACTGGACGGTCAATCAGGTTGTCAATTTTATGAACAACCTGGCAGCGATTTTTACCAATCGCATCATCACGTATACCCAGGATTATGCCGATCACTCGCCGTTCACCAGCCGATTCAAAACCAAGACGGGTATCATCCAGCCACCGGTCGTTCTGCCTGAAGCAACACCCGGAGCTGTGGAAGCATTCAGGTTGGAGCATGACCTCACTGATCGTGGTCCTGTCATAGGGATGGCTGCCCGGTTTGCTGCTGAGAAAGGGGTGGAGGTCCTGCTGGATGCGATGCCGAGGATCCTGTCTGAATTTCCCAAAGCGGTCGTTATATTTGCCGGTCAGTACAAAAATGTGTTGGGTGAAGATACATATGCAGCCCGTCTGTTTCCGCGCATCGACCAGTATATTAAGGAAGCGCATTGGAAATGGCTGGGTGTGCTGGATCAGGAGCAGATGGCTGCATTCTACCCCAACCTGGATGTATTAACAGTTCCCAGTTTGAATTCCACCGAATCCTTCGGTTTGGTGCAAATTGAAGCCATGATGAATGGGGTACCAATCGTCGCTTCCAATCTACCGGGTGTCCGTCAGCCAGTAAAAATGACAGGAATGGGTGAGATATTTCCAATCGGAGATTCTGCAGGATTGGGCGAGCAAATCTGCAAGGTGCTGCGGAATAAATCCGGTTATCATGTTGACCACGAATGGCTGGTTCATCATTTCTCACCAGATACCGTGGCTGAAGTGTATGAGTCGCAATTTCTCGAATTGCTGGATAAATAACCAACAGTCAGGATCTGAACTCTTTACCCGGTTTCAGATCTCTGGTTTCTTCTTACCGATCTTATGCGATAATACAGGATGATAAGATTCCAATCATAATGGTTACCTTGCTCCTTTACGGATTGCTTCATGGCTGAGCCGACAGTTCTTGATTATGTAAAAGAAAAACTCCACTTCTGGAAAAAAGGGGAATTGCATATTCCCACTCCAGAAGAGATGGCACTAGAACAACCCGTTTATATGGATTCATCCAATCCGATCGAGGAGGTTTTACCTGCCCGATCGAAAGGTGATCCATTTTCCTTTGCCATCCTCCGGAATTTCCCTTATCGGACAAGCGGAGCAATACTCTTGGCATTGGTTGCTCAGGCTTCCCTTGAACCTCCCGTGGACAACCCGCGAACTTCCTTCATCATTTACTTGCTGAGTTTCGCACTGGCGATCTGGGCATTCATAGCCCGGGAATGGCAACTGGCAGATCTCCCTGAAGAGACATCAGCAGAGACCCCATTCGCCATCCGTGGACGTCACCTGCTTATACTTGGTCCGCTGGCAATACTGGTGTTCCTGCTGTTTGGTAAATTCACCAGCCGCCTTGGTTTTACCTTATTTGGCGCATACCAGTTTAAATTCTTGAACACTGTACTCTGGCTTGCCGCGATCATTCTTGTAGTTCTGGCATTCATCCAACCGGGGAAATCCATCAAGGAGCATGGAATATCATTCTGGATGTGGTTGAAAACCTGGCCAAAAGATATTCGAATCAAACCATACACTCTCCTGTTACTTCTGGTTATTGCGATCATCCTCTTCTTCCGGTTCTTCCGAATCGCAAGCGTGCCATCTGAGATGACCAGCGATCACGTGGAAAAACTGTTGGACGTCGAGGATGTATTAAACGGGTTTACCAACGTATTCTTTGCCCGTAATACGGGTCGCGAAGCTTTCCAATTCTACTTAACAGCCGGGATCATTAAACTTTTCCACACCGGTATCAGTTTTATAAGTCTTAAACTCGGTACAGTACTTGCCGGATTAGGCGCATTGCCTTTCATTTATCTGCTCGGGAAAGAACTGGCAAACCGCCGGGTTGCTCTGTTGGCGGTTCTACTAGCTGGTATTGCTTATTGGCCGAATGTGATTTCCCGGGTTGGTTTACGTTTTCCGCTTTATCCCTTATTCGCTGCACCGGCGCTCTACTTTTTCCTGCGTGGTATCCGCCATAAAAATAGGAATGATTTTATCTGGGCGGGTATCGCAGTGGGAATCGGTCTGCATGGATACTCCCCATTCAGAATCATTCCCCTCGTGCTTTTGATCGGTCTGATTATTTATTTACTTACGAATCGATCCCGGCAGGAAAAAACATTTGTTGTGCTTGGTTTCATTGCCATAGGGTTAATCTCATTCATCGTTTTCCTGCCTCTCTTACGGTATGCTTTTGGAAATCCGGATATTTTTATCTATCGCATGTTTACCCGAATGGGTGATCTGGAGCGTCCCCTTCCCGGACCTCCTATGACAATATTCGTTGAAAACCTTTGGAACGCCATGACCATGTTTGGCTACAATGATGGTCTGACGTGGTTACATTCCATCCCTCTTCGACCCGGCATGGATGTGGTTGGAGCAGCATTGTTCTATTTGGGATACGTCCTCATTTTCGTGCGCTGGTTGCAGAAACGAAGATGGGAAGACCTCTTCTTATTTCTATCTGTGCCATTGTTGATGCTTCCCTCGATCTTATCGCTGGCTTTCCCGATTGAAAATCCCTCCCTCAATCGGACTGCCGGAGCGATCATCCCGGTATTCATCATCCTTGCCCTCGCTTTAGATGGTTTCATGCGGAGTATTGAAAGCTACCATTCCTTCCATCACCGGCAAATATGTCTCTACTATTAGTTGCCCTGATCCTGGTTTTCGCATCCATACAGCAGAACTACCGTTTGATGTTCGTGGATTACCCCCAACGGTTTAACGATTCTGCAGGGAATACATCGGAGCTTGGAGCAGTGATCAAACAATTCACAGATACAATTGGGACACCCGATTCTGCCTGGGTGGTTGGTTATCCTTATTGGTTAGATACCCGGTTGGTCGGTCTACAGGCAGGTTTTGGCTTGCGAGACCTTGCGATCTGGCCAGAGCAGTTTGATTCAACCCTCGAAGTGCCTGGTCCGAAATTATTTTTATTAAACACCGAGGATGTGGAAGATCTAGACAGACTGAAGAATCATGTATCCTACCGCCAGTGTCAGGAACTATGCTTCGAAAACGCCTGGCAAGGATTTTATTGTTATGCTGACGCCACCTGAAAACTAATGGATCACCCAATGAGTGAAGCGCCTGAATCTGTATCAGTACCTAAGAAATCCAACATTTCCATATTCGGAAAGTATTGGTACCTGGATATATTACTATTGTTGGTCATTCTCGCGGGGGGATACCTGCGAACCGTGGGAATCAGTTGGGATGAAGACCAGCATCTCCACCCGGACGAACGCTTTCTGACGATGGTGGAGAATGATATCCGGCCGGTTGCTTCATTGGCGGAATATTTCGATACGGATGCTTCCTCACTAAACCCGCAAAATAGTGGCAAATCATTCTTTGTCTATGGTGATTTTCCGATCATTCTGGTTCGCTATATCGCTGAATGGACTGGGCAAACAGGTTATAACTCAGTTCATGTAGTAGGCAGGCTAACATCCGCAATATTTGACCTATTCACGCTTTTGGTAATTTACTTGATCGGCCACAAAGCCTACGACCGGCGGATCGGTTTTCTGGCGGCAATACTATATTCTTTCTCAGTACTGGCAATTCAACTCTCCCATTTCTTCGCCGTCGATACATTCCTGACCTTCTTTGTAACGCTGGGCATTTACGCGGCAATTTCCCTATATAAGCATCTGGATCAAAAAACCATTCAAGATTCCGTCGATGAGAATGTGGTTCCTGTCAAACCTTGGACTGGAATCGGGTGGTACTTATTATTCGGTTTTGCATTGGCGCTCGCGATGGCTTCCAAATATAACGCGGTTGCTCTCGCGGTCATCTTACCTGTGACTGTTTTCGCATGGTTCGCCAAATTGCCGGTTGATAAACGATATCGGTGGATCCTCCCGATGCTGGTCAACCTGGTCGTCACGGCACTTTTCGCATTTCTTCTATTCCGCATCGCGCAACCCTATGCCTTCAAGGGTCCCGGTTTCTTAGGTATTTTGCCAAACCCGAAGATAGTAGAAAATATCCGGGAACTGAGTCTGCAAACCGACGGCACTGCTGATTTCCCTCCGGCATTGCAATGGGCGCGCAGGCCAAAAACTTTTGCTTTCGAGAATCTATTCCGGTGGGGCATGGGCTGGCCTCTGGGAATACTAGTCTGGGGTGGATTCATCTGGATGGCCATTCGCCTAATTCGCAAAAAGAATCCGACCCATTTGCCTATCTGGTTATGGTCTGGCGGGTTCTTCATCTGGCAGGCGATGGGATGGAATCCGATGCTGCGGTATACCTTGCCAGCCTATCCAAGTCTTGTCATCATCGGAGCCTGGTTAATATTCCATCTGTGGGATCATCGTAAGAAGAGCCTTGATTCTTCCGGTATCCAGATCGAAACCAAACCATGGTGGACCAGAATAGCAGCAGTACTGTTGCTCGCAGGCGTAGTTCTTCCAACCGGAGCCTGGGCGTATGCTTTCTCGACCATCTATACCCGACCCGTCACTAGGATTGAAGCATCCCGCTGGATCTACCAAAACATTCCCGGTCCGATAAACCTGAACATTCAGACATCGCAAGGGGTCTATAACCAACCGCTTCCGTATCCACAGGGTGTGATCATCACCCCCGGTAATCCGGTGGAATATGATATCAGCGCACATGCGGATGGCGCATTGCAAGCATTTACGTTTTTTCGGGTTGTCGATTCTACTGGGATCGATCAGGAAAAAATCTTCAAATTACTCTAACCGATGTTGAGTCGAATACAAAAATTACGGAAGCTCACCTGACCTCGAAGTTTTTACCTGCACAAGATTTCCGGGGACAAGCCTATTCGGCGCAATCCACACCGGAAGTCCAATTAGTGAAGGATCATCGTTATCGAATTTCTCTGTCTCTTACCGATGGTAGCGGAATGTTGGTAATTCAAGGCAGTGCTCCGGCAAACGAATCCGATTGGGATGATGGTCTGCCATTACGTATTGATAATTACGATGGATATGGCGGAATTTATACCAGTGGTTTGAATTTTGAAATGTACTGGGATGATAACGAAGAAAAACGTGAGCGGTTTATTTCCACGTTGGATCAAGCCGATTACATTTTTATGAGTTCCAATCGGCAATGGGGAACAACCACCCGGATCCCTGAACGATACCCAATGACAACTGCCTTTTATCGGGCTTTGATCGGTTGTCCCCAAGATAAAGAGATCCTCTGGTGTTACACCGAAGGACAGCCGGGAATGTTCCAGGGATCGCTCGGATACGATCTGATCCGGGTTTTTCAATCCAACCCTTCCTTGAATGGCATCAGTATCAATGACCAAGCTGCCGAAGAGTCATTCACGGTGTATGACCACCCCAAGGTCTTTATTTTCCAAAAACGCGCAGATTACGATCCCCAGGCAACAGCCAGATTTTTTGGTGGCTTCGATCTGACAAAGGTCATTCATATTCCGCTAAATCAGGTTCCTTTACGACCCCAGACCCTCCTCCTGCCCGCAACCAATTGGACACAGCAGCAACTCGGCGGAACCTGGTCAGATCTATTTAAGTGGAATGATCTACAGAACAAATACCCCGGAGTGGGAGTAGTGCTCTGGTATGTGGTTGTGCTTATCCTGGGTTTGGTTTTCCTGCCGACTGTCCGACTGGCATTCCCCGGATTGAAGGACCGCGGCTATGGTTATTCGAGATTGACGGGTCTTCTCTTCCTTGCCTTGATCACCTGGTTCTTGGGATCAGTGGGAGTACCCTTCACCCGACTGACCATCAGTCTGGTATTTGTTGTCTCTGGTAATCATGAATGCTTTCCTTGCTTACTTGCAACGTGAGGAATGGATCCAGTATTTTCGGGAAGAACGAAAATCCATCCTGATAACTGAAGCCGTATTTTTCGGATTCTTTGCGCTCGATCTTCTCGTTCGGATCGGCAATCCGGATATCTGGCACCCTTACAAGGGTGGCGAAAAGCCAATGGATTTCTCGTATTTGAATGCCGTGATCAAAAGTACGACCTTTCCCCCGTATGACCCCTGGTATGCGGGCGGCTACATTAATTATTATTATTACGGTTTCGTGATAGTTGGTGTGTTGGTTAAGTGGCTGGGAATTGTCCCATCCATCGCCTACAACATCATCCTGCCTACGCTGTTCAGCATGCTCGCCACGGGCGCTTATTCTCTGATCTCCAATATTGTCAGGCATATTCAGGCAACTACAGAAGAAGGATCAGCGTCACAAAAATCTCCGTATCTTTTCGGCTTATTCGGTGCTTTCTTTGTGGCCGTGATCGGCAATCTGGCATCCATCCGGATGATCTGGTATGGTCTTCAACGGTTGGCCGCGCCGGATGGGCAAATCACTGGCGCTCCATTCCTAACTCGAATGATCTGGACAGCCAAAGGCATGGTGGAACTTTTTCAGGGCAGGTCATTACCGTTTTATCCGGGTGACTGGTATTGGATTCCGAGTCGCGCAATACCCGCGCCCAACGATGTGGAACCCATCACCGAATTTCCTGCTTTTACTTTTTTGTATGCGGATCTCCATGCCCACATGATCGCTTTACCCATCACAGTAATGGTGATTGGCTGGTTGGTCTCATTTATTCTGGCAAGAGGGAAATCGGGGATTAAAAACGAACGCAATCATCCGCTGGCATTTGGGATTGCGCTATTCGTTGGGGCAATGGCAGTAGGCGCGCTCCGACCAACCAACACCTGGGACTTTCCAGTCTATCTTGCGTTATGCATGATCGGTTTAACCTATCTCTTATTCAGATGGAAAGATTCTTTTACCTTCGATATTTTGACGAATAAGCATATTCCACACTGGTTAATTGGTGCGGGAATTGTCTTACTTTTTACAATTGCAAGCTTTGTTTTCTATCAACCATACTCCTATTGGTATGGCGCTGGATACACCTCGGTAGAACTCTGGCACGGACCGACGACTCCATCCTGGTCTTACCTGGCTCACTGGGGTTTATTCCTGTTTATTATTTCGACATGGTTGGCACATGAAACGATCGATTGGATGGCAGCAACACCTCTTCGGAAATTAGGCGGACTCCGTCCTCATCTTAAATTCTATGCGGGAATTTTGGCTTTACTGATCGTTGCAATTCTCGTTTGTTACATTTTCAGAGCCTGGATAGCCTGGATAGTCCTTCCCTTCTCGCTCTGGGCTGCGGTATTGCTCTTCCGTCCTGACCAAACCGACCTAAAACGGATCATTGCTTTTCTTCATCGGAACCGGTTTGATTCTTACCCTTGTGGTTGAGATCATTGTCCTCAAGGGTGATATCGGCAGGATGAACACCGTATTTAAGTTCTATCTGCAGGTGTGGACGCTTTTAGCGCTCACTTCAGCAGTTTCTCTGTATTTTCTTCTTCATTCGTTACCACGTTGGAATATATCATCGCAGAACATATTCCAATCCGTCCTTTGGTTGCTAGTCGGATGTGCCTTCCTGTTTCCAGTTTTGGGTGGTATCGATAAGATCCGCGACCGTATGGTAGAAACCGCTCCTCATTCCCTGGATGGAATGAGTTATATGGTCGGCGCAACCTACATGGAAGATGATGTGAATTTCAATGACTCGAAGGTAATGCAATTGGAAGAAGATTATCATGCCATTCGTTGGATGCAGGAAAATGTGAAAGGGTCACCGGTCATTGTGGAAGGGAATGTCCCCGAGTACCGCTGGGGAACCCGCTATACCATTTACACCGGTCTGCCGAATGTGATCGGTTGGAACTGGCATCAACGACAGCAAAGGGCGATTAATCCATCGGAATGGATCTTTGACCGGGTCAGTGAAGTGGGAGAGTTCTACTCAACAACCGACATCGTTGATGCGATCGCATTTATTCACAAATACAATGTCAAATATATCATTGTCGGGCAATTGGAGATGGCAATCTACCCGTTGAATGGACTGGCTAAGTTTTACCAGTACGAAGGACAGTATTGGAAACCAGTCTATACTAATCAAGAAACGACCATTTACGAAATCATTCCCTGATCAATGGAGAATCCGTGACAACATTATTTCATATCGCTGAAAGGTCTGATTGGGAGAAAGCCATCGAAGTTGGGGTCTACAAACCTGCCGCCTTTGAACAGGAGGGTTTTATTCATTTTTCAACCGGGGAGCAGGTAATGGCCACGGCAGAACGATATTATTCAGGCCGACACGGATTAGTGCTTCTGGAAATTGAAGATATCGATGTCCACAATATGCTGCGATTTGAGCGAAGCCCAGCTGGTGAGTTATTCCCCCATGTCTATGGTGTCCTGCAGGTGGAGAAAATTAAAACAGTCCATCCATTAATTCCTGGACCCGATGGTACATTTTCCTGGCCGGTTTCCCCGGATCAGTTGAATCACGAGTAGAAAATGTTTTCATGGTTTCTCTGGTATTTGATCATTCTCACCATCGGGTTTGCCGCCTGGCCATTTATGGCGTGGTTGACTCCCGCGCTGAAAGACAAAGGATATTCCCTTGCTAAAGCAGCCGGCTTGCTTCTTTCCGGCTTTGTTTTCTGGTCACTTGTAAATTTCAGGCTGGTACAGAACGATATCGGTGGTGTTTTATTTAGCCTGCTGATTGTCTTCTCTATTAGCCTCTGGTTAACGCGCATCAAACCATCTCTCTCCTGGAAATCCCTCCTTCGAGAAAACAACCGGTTTGTTCTGATAGTCGAAATAGTATTCCTGATCTCTTTTGGTCTGATCGCACTCTGGCGGGCAGCCAATCCTGAAATAGTTGGAACCGAGAAACCGATGGAGCTGGCGTTTATCAATGCCATCCTTCAATCCCATGGTTTTCCACCTCAGGATCCCTGGCTTTCCGGTTATGCCATATCCTATTATCACTTTGGATATATTCTCGTCTCCATGATGATTCGCCTCAGCGGAGTGGTAAGTGGAGTTGGTTTCAACCTGGCTGCCTCGCTAATATTCGCCATGACTGCCGTGGGAACTTATGGATTGGTGTATAACATCATTTCATCCGATCCGGTGAAAGAGTGGTTGCAGAATAAGACCGCTGAGGATCACACCAACCGGACAAATGACTACCTGTGGCCGATCCTGGCTCCATTGTTCACATTGGTAGTAAGTAACCTGGAGGGTGTCCTTGAATTTCTGCATGGGCGGGGACTATTCTGGCAGCGGACAGTGGATGGCTCGCTTTTCTCGCCTTTTTGGAAATGGTTGGATATCCAGGAATTGGTAAATCCGCCATTGGAACCTTTCTCCTGGATGCCAAATCGTCCGGGTGGAATTCTCTGGTGGCGAGCTTCCCGGGTGGTTTCGGATTACACCTTATCCAATCGTTGGGTGGAAGTGATCGATGAATTTCCTTTTTTCTCCTTTCTACTCTCTGATCTTCACCCTCATGTCCTCACCCTGCCATTTGCTGTCCTTGTGCTTGGTCTTGCCCTGAATTTAATTCTAGGCGGTGCGGAGAGCTCAGAAAAAGGGAAAGGCGGCTGGTTATATCTTTCCTATCGTTATTGGATCTTCATTCCAATTCTGGTTGGTGGACTGGCGTTTCTTAATACCTGGGATTTTCCCATCTACCTTGGTATTCTGCTTCTTTGTTATCTGATTACCCGAATCCATAGATCTGGGTGGAGTGCTGAAAGAATGTGGGAATTACTCACAACCGGATTAATTCTGAGTGGAACATCAGTACTGCTCTATCTGATCTTTTTTATGGGATTCAAATCTCAGGCAGGCGGAATCATTCCGAGTTTGATATTCTACACGCGGGGAATTCATTTTTGGATCATGTTTGGGTCCTTATTATTGCCGATTCTGTTCTTCCTGGTTGCGGTTCATCGTAATTCTTCAAACAATAAAAGACTCCTGAATGGTTTTCTATATTCCGGAATATTTGTATTGTCTTTATGGATCCTGTCCTATCTACTGGGAATCTTTGCTCTTAATTTACCAGACTTGGGGAACCAGTCTGGCTAATTCAGTGAATCCAATCGTATCCTCCCTCGGGTTGAAATTGGCAGAGTTGGGATCTTTATTTGCTGATATTCAGGGATTACAGGGAGAACCTGTTCTACTTGTTCTGCTTGAATCTATTTCCCGCAGATTCCTGGCACCAGGAACATGGATCACACTTTGGATCTGTTTATCCTTTGTTGTGAGCTTACTTATTCAAAAAAGTAAACCACACGAAATGGAATTGTCCAACAGAAACAAGGAAAAGCACCAAAACCATATCGTGGATGACACGCTTCCTCCCGCTATTGTTTTCGTTCTGATCATCATTGGTGCCGGTGCGATCATTATCCTCATTCCTGAATTTATCTATCTACGGGATCAATTCGGCACGAGGATGAATACCATCTTTAAGTTTTATTATCAGGGATGGCTTCTGTGGAGCATAGCGGCGGCGGTGGGAGTGATCACTCTCTTCAAACTCCGAACGGATTCAGCGATCACGGTGATGCGCATCCTTTCCGTGGTAACCATTGCGGCCGGTTTGCTATATCCCATCATTGGAGTGGAATCAACCACACGAGGAATCGGTTCACGCGATCTGACCCTCAATGGAAATGAATATCTCGAGATCTACCAGCCGGATGAATACCTTGCCATGAAATGGTTATCGGAAGCCAATCCCGGTGTCATTGCAGAATCAGTCGGTGGAAGTTACTCTCAACATGCGCGCATGTCCATACAAACTGGTTATCCAACGATTATCGGATGGACTCCGCATGAAGGGCAATGGGGTCGAGGTCCGAGGGAATTTGGGACCCGGATCGAAGACGTGTCCATCCTGTATCAAACAAAAAGTTGGGAGGAAGCCCAAATAATCCTCGATCGCTATGATGTCCGGTATATTATTGTGGGCGGGTTGGAAAGGTCAACCTACACCCTGGATGAGTTAAAATTTGCTCAAAACTTACCCGCTGTGTATCAAAACTCAACAGTCACAATTTACGAATATAATGGATCTACCCATGCTCCACTCCAGTAAACAAATTACCCTCCAATCTGTATTAATCGGTCTTGCCTTTGCGGTCGGAATTGGTATCCGTTTGATCCAATTGGGGCAGCTTCCTTTGGATGATAACGAAGCCAGGCTGGCTCTCCAGGCCTACCGATTGGCAGCAGGTCTTCCGGTCACTCTGGATGGAGAACCGCTCTATCTACTGGGGACAACTATCCTCTTCTACCTCTTTGGATCGTCAGCATTCCTTGCCAGAATGGTTCCCGCCCTGATGGGAATTCTCCTCATGGCTTCACCGGTACTTTTTAAGAAAGATCTAAAACCGGTTGAAGTCGTTTTAATTGTCTGGTTTATCGCCTTGGAGCCTGCGCTCGTTGTCGCCAGCCGGAGTGTAAATTCTGCCATTATCGCTTTATGCCTCTTCGCATTAGTTATCGCGGCATATTCACATCAAAAAATGAAAACAAGCGGACTGCTCCTGGGATTACTTGCCTTATCTGGAACTGGTTTCTGGTGGCTGGTTGTTTCTGCCGCCTTGAGTGTTGGAATATACATTCTGATTCGTAAACAATCTCTGGGATTTAAGCAATTTATCAATTTCTTGCGAGATAGATCTGTGTGGTTGATCGGGACCATTACTGCCATCCTTATTGGTGGTTTCTTATTGTTATTTCCAAATGGATTCAGCACATTTACAAATTCCATTCCGGCATTCTTCGAGGAGATATTGAGGTCATCACCTGTCAAATGGTGGTTACCTCTAATCGCTCTGGTTGTATATTCAACTCTCATAACCATCGTTGGGATCTGGGGAAGCATTCGTACCTGGATCGGTAAAAACGAAAGGGTCCATTTAGCCCTCTTCGCGTTGATCAGTTTGATACTCCTCCTGGTACTTCCTGGTAAAAATCTGGTTAACCTGATATGGGTATCGTTCCCATTGGTCTGCCTTGCCGCGTACGTGATCTCTACTCTATCTATGCCCAACACCGAAGAGGTATTACCTTCAGTCGGTATCACCATTTTGGTTGTGGTCATCGTGTTTTTCCTCTGGCAGATCTTTGGTCGCTTGAATGCTGGATTTCTGGAATCGCAGGTATTTTGGATTGCATTAGGTGGAGGGTTGGCCATCCTTATCTTGAGCGCATTACTTGCCATCTTTGGATGGTCAATTCGGATTGCCAAATATGGATACGCCTGGGGATTTTTGATGATCCTATTTTTAGGGTTGATCATGTCGACATTCTATTCGATTAATCCAACTAATCCAAACCGGGCAGAAATTTGGAACAATGGTGTAAACCATCCAGATCAATCATTATTTGTTGATACAATCCAAGAAGTCTCCGGCTGGACAAGGGGAATTCCGGTCGGTTTGGATATTCAGGTAGTTGGTCATCTTACTCCCTCCCTGGAATGGGCACTTCGCCAGCAAAGTGAGGTAAAAGAAGTCAGTGCAGTACGACCGGGTGACCAACCGTCACTGGTAATATCATCCGTCGAGACACAACCTGAATTATCCGAGCAATATCGCGGGCAAGATTTTTATCTAAATACCCGGGTCAAATATGAAGATTTCGGTGCTGAAGACTGGCTGCGGTGGATCATGATGCACAAATCCGAAATAATTGAACAAACTCCCTGGATCCTATGGGTTCGATCTGACCTATTCCCGGGCGCAGCGACAAATCCGATCACCCCGCAATAATTGATCACCCCGCATCTACTTTTTTGTATGGGGTTATACAATCTGAATGGAAAGGTATGACCAGTATGAGCCGTACGGATATTATCGCCATCGATGGACCAGCCGGATCGGGTAAATCCACAGTTGCCGCAATATTGGCTAAGGAATTGAAGTATCTATACTTTGATACCGGAGTAATGTATCGTGCGGTTACCTTATATGCTTTGCAGATGGATATGGATCCTAATGATGAATCTGCCGTCACGATGCTTGCAGAAAAAGCAGTCATCGATGTATTAGATCCATCCATTCAGGACGGCAGGCAGTACGATGTCAGACTTAATGGGGAAGATGTCACCTGGAAAATCCGGGAAAAAGCAGTCGAAGACTATGTCTCACCTGTATCCACCTACGCTGGTGTGACGGAAGGCGATGACTGAACAACAACGCCGAATTGGCTTGCGTGGGCGGGTAGTGATGGTTGGAAGAGATATCGGTACAGTGGTGTTACCTGAAGCAGGCGTAAAGATCTATCTTGACGCTTCAGTAGAAGAACGGGCGCGAAGGCGTGTCCTCGAATTACAGTTAAGGGGACAGATTCCGGAGTATGATGTCGTTCTCGCAAATTTAAAAACGAGGGACGCAATTGACAGCGGAAGAAAGGTTGCACCCCTCCGGGCAGCCGTTGATGCTCATCTCATTTATTCAGATGGATTGAGCATCCAGCAGGTTGTGGACTCCATAAAAGCATATCTATGACATCTCCGTATAAAGTACCTTTGATAAACCGGATCCTCCGGGTACTAATCCTTAAAACACTCCGGCTGATCTTTGATCTGTTCAGCAGGGTGGAAAGAGTTGGTATTGAAAAAATACCGGTTGGCAAGTCATATCTACTGGTATTTAATCATGTGTCCCTGTTTGAAGCCCCTATATTGTTGAGTTATTGGCCGGAAAAACCGGAAGTTTTGGGAGCTGTGGATGTGTGGAATCGACCAGGGCAGGATCTGCTGGCAAAAGCCTATGGGGGCATTCCGATCCACCGGGGAGAAGTGGACCGGACTGCAATGAAGAAAATGTTGCAGGCTCTGGAAGCTGGTCGCGCTATTGCGGTGGCGCCTGAAGGTGGCAGATCGCATACTCCCGGGATGAGACAGGGAAAACCCGGAATTGCATTTTTGCTGGAAAAATACCGGATCCCAATAATTCCTGTTGGAATAGTCGGCACAACCGAAGACCTCTTATCCAACCTGCTTAAACTTAAAATGCCGAAAGTTACGCTTAATATAGGGGACCCATTTTTTCTCCCCATTGGTCTCGGAGACGATCTATCCCGATCTGAAGCGTACCAGGTTCGCGTGGATTATGTCATGCACAAGATCGCTGACCTGTTACCAGAAGAATACCGCGGATATTACCGAGCTTGAAGGAATTGTCCTTTCAAATCTGATGGGACCATATTAAAATTAATTGATTCATTCCTGAAGAAATCGGATATCTGAACCGAGTATGTAATTGGTTATAAAAGGGATGAACGTCTTTATTCAGCGTATAACTATCGGCGAATGATTGAAGAAAGCAAACTAGCTGATCCACCTCCTCTTATGAAGAATCCTCCCAATCAGATCAAGGAGATATCACGATGTGTGACACAATCGTCGCTCTAGGAAATTCCACCCAAAATGGTGAGGTATTATTTGCGAAAAATAGTGATCGCGATCCAAATGAAGCCCATGTGTTGGAATGGCATGATGGACAACATTATTCTGCTCCAGAAGTTCTTCGCTGTACCTATATTGAAATTCCCCAGGTTGAAAATACAAATACCGTGCTGGTAGCAAAACCATTCTGGATCTGGGGAGCTGAAATGGGTGCGAACCAGCATGGGGTGGTCATTGGAAATGAAGCGGTGTTTACCAAAGTACCTCATGAAAAAAAGCCCGGCCTCATAGGAATGGATCTGCTCAGGCTTGGCTTGGAACGTGGAAATACCGCCTTAGAGGCGCTGAATATCATTACTTCATTACTGATGGAATATGGCCAATCTGGTAATTGTGGATTTTCACATCCGTTTCAGTACCACAATAGTTTTATCATCGCGGATTCAACCGAAGCATGGGTGCTTGAGACGGCAGGCAGAGAATGGGCAGCGGAAAAAGTAACCTCCGTCAGGTCCATTTCGAATGCAATCACCATTGGATCCAAATTTGATCTGGCTTCGGATAATTTGATCAAAAACGCAGTGGAAAAAGGCTGGTGTAGATCTGCGCAAGATTTTGATTTTGCGCGTTGCTATTCCGATTTTTTATATACTACGTTCGGAGACGCAAAAACCCGTCATACCTGCACCACTGATTGGGTCTTAAAACGCTCGGGAAAATTATCGGTGGAGGATCTTATACAGGCTCTCCAGCAACACCCTCACGCTGAAAACCTGGAGTGGTCTCCTGACAATGCTGTGATCGGATCAGATGTATGCATGCATCTTGGGTTTGGACCCATCCGGATCAATCAAACAACCGGTTCGATGGTATCTCAGATCGGATCGACGGATGCAGTTCACTGGCTTTCCGGTACTGCTGCACCATGCTTGAGTTTGTTTAAGCCAGTCTGGATGTCCGCTGGACTTCCAGATCAGGGCACGCCACCCACAGGGAAGAACACCCCTTCATCTTTGTGGTGGCAGCATGAACGATTCCATCGAACCATTCTGCAGGATTTTTCCAATAGGAAGGCGATGATGCAACGGGAGAGAGACCTCTTGCAGAAAGAAATGCTTGTTATGGCAGAAGGATTAACCAATTCCCCGGCAGCGGAAAAATTATCCTACAGTGAAACTTCCTTCAAAAACGGTTTGGATTTTATCCAAAAGTGGACAGACAATTTGGTTGATGAACCGATTAAGAGGCAATCGGCGTTTTACTACCGTTCAGCCTGGGACAAGATAAATCAGGAAGCAGAGATCCGGATATGAGTGGTTGATTTACCAGGACAGGAAATTTGCGAAATCTCAATTATTTAAGGATTATTCATAGACGAAGTTATTGGGATACCATCTACATTGGGGTACAATCCATAGGTAGTATAAAACATCAAGGAGGGACTTTTTATAGGTAGCTTCTTGACTTTTTATATATAATTAGTTCATCGTCAGGTTCAACTAGAGATGACATTTCAATTTACACTGCTCGAAAACTCTCTTGGACTAGAACTTCCCCAATCAATGGTTGCGTGGGGGATGCTATTTCTATACCTTATCGTTATTTATTGGCGCTTATCCTACTGGCAACGCGATCCTCATCGCCAACAAACGGTCCAAGCATCTGTATTCGCGTTTCTATTCATCCTTGTCCCAATCACAACCCTCTTCCTGGTCTTCCGGGGAGATCTAACTCCTGATGATCCAAATTCACTCTATTCATTGAATGGGACAGGTTTCAGCTTGCCATTATTCGCAGCTGTCCCGTGGATGCTGGCTGCCGGTCTACTTAATCCGCTTCATTCGGTATTACTTGGCTTCGTTTCGGGTTCGATCATATCGGTATTTTCAACCCATTCACTGTTTACACCCTTTGAGTTCGCGTCAATATCTCTGATATTTTCAGAACTGATTCGCACACATTATCGTGGTTGGTTCTTCCGGTTCGTCCGTTCACCGTTGGGTGGAAGCATCTTTGTTGGATTCCTGTTCGTGATTCTCGTTGGTTTGAATGGGGTCCTGACAGGATCCAATAATCTGGTCGCTTTCATCCCTGCCAATCCAATTTGGAGCCTGACAGCCTTCGGACTGATCCTGTTTGTCATGGCGGCAGGCGGATTCATTTGTCTGGTTGTGTCAAAATTGTTTGGTCATCTATGGGTAAAACCCGGTTTCCTTTTACCAGTCCCAGACGAAAAGCTGATTACTCGCCGGTTTCTAACCGGAATAGGTCCATTCATATTTGCTTTGCTCATATTGCTGGTGGTTGGAATATGGTGGACTGCCGGATACAGTGGTCGGATGTTGGTCAAAGAGCGAATGGCCGGTTCAGCGGAAGTAGCTGCTAATAGTATTCCGTTTTTTACGAATACCGGGCAGAATATGATCCTCCAGGCAGCCAGGACTCTTTCCGCATCTGAGAACTCTGAAAAAGATATCCAAATTCTCCTATCCCAGAATTTGAATTCCGTTCAGTTTTTTAACCAGATACTTTATGTCAATTCAACCGGCAAGCCAATAGTCAGTGTTCCCGAGAGTGAACTTTCGCTGTCCACATCCGAGCAAACTGGATTGCAACAGGCTGCCCAGGGATTGCTTTACGGCAAATATGTAAGTTTTTCAGGTACTGATAAAAAAGCGGCAACCATCTCTTTTATTGCCCCGGTTAAGGACAAGCAGTCCAAAATTAATGGTTACTTGATTGGCAGAACTGACCTGGCGTCTAACTCATCCATGCAACCTGTAATTACCCTCCTGAATGGATTCAGTGGCAGGGGAGGTGAAGGATATATCATTGATGACCAGGGCATTGTCATTTATCATCCACAGGCAAAATATCTTCAATCGTCATATCCTGGAGAATTAGCGCCTGAAGAGCGATTCTTTACATTGCAATCAGCCGAAGGTTCTCCTTTGATGGTTTATTATCGCCCATCACCCGATCATGACTGGTCAGTTATCTTGGCTTTGCCGGCAGGAGAAGTTCAGAACGAGACCTGGCGTTTAGCCCTCCCTCTCGTCCTCATGGTCTTGCTGGTGACCGCACTAGTTTATCTGGTTATCCGTTCTGGATTAACTTCAATTACCCATGCGGTTCGTCAGCTAACCAATGAGGCAGAGCGAATCAGCAAAGGTCAATTGGACCACATGCAATATATCCGCGGTGAAGATGAGATCGGCAAACTGGGTCTGGCGTTTGAGCAGATGCGGATGAGCCTGAAAGATCAGGTGGATGAATTATCTCTCCTTCTGAAAGTAAGCCAGGGTATTGCCTCCAACCTGCAGATCGAAGATGCGGTTCAACCTATATTAGTTGCCGCGATGAGCAATGGTGGAAGTGCAGCTCGGATCGTGTTGGTACCAGATCCATCTCTTGACCCGATCAATACGGTGATTGAACGATATGGTGGGGGCGAGATGAATGGGCATTATCAATACCTGGATGATCAGGTACTGGCGCTAACCCGTAACCGGGATTCGATCACCCTGAACAATTTGATGCGGGGACGAGCACTGAAACTGAATCCGGAAGTTCTAAATCCTTCTGCGATCATCTCCATTCCCTTGCGGCACGAAGGGCATTTTCTGGGAATCCTCTGGGTATCTTACGACCAGCCGCGTACTTTTTCCGACGAAGAGAATCAATTCCTGAACAACCTTTCCGAAGATGTCTCGCGAGCGTTGGCGAATATCCGTCTTTATAGGACGGCGGAATTGGGGCGGCAGCGGCTCGAAGCCATTTTGAATTCGACCCCGGATCCAACGTTTGTGATGGACAGCAGTCAGCGGATCATCCTGGCTAACCCATCGGCGGTGGAATTATTCGATACACGCGAGTTCTTCATCGAGGGCAAAACGATTGACGAGGCTGTCCACAGCTCTGTACTATTGGATCTGATTCGAACAGGGGAGACGAACAAAGAGATTCGCTTCCCAAATCATAAAGTATTTTTTGCCTATCAATCAAACATGATCCTTGACGGAGCACTTGCCGGAAGGATGTGTATTCTTCGGGACATCACACACTTCAAAGAAGTGGATTCGTTAAAGACTGAGTTTGTTGCAACGGTGAGCCATGACCTTCGCGCCCCACTCACATTGATGCGGGGAAACGCGACGATGCTTCAAATGGTTGGAGAATTGAACGAGCAGCAGAAGAATTATGTAAAGAAGATCATTTCAGGTATTGAGAGTATGACGAGTTTGGTAAATAATCTGCTGGATCTTGGGCGGATCGAAGCTGGTATGGCTCTTCAACTATCCCCAGTCAGGGCGATCCTGATTGTCAACAAGGTGATCTCCACATTGGCTTTACAGGCGAATCAGAAGAACATTCAGGTTACTTCGATCCCTGAAGAAGGCTCCGACCCTGAGGTGCATGCCGATCAGGCTCTTGTAGAACAGGCACTTTACAATCTGGTAGAGAATGGCATCAAATTTACGCCAGTCGGGGGCAATGTTACGATATCGATCAAGGATCATGGCTCAAAGGTTGTCTTTGAAGTGAAAGACACCGGTATCGGAATAGCACCTCTGGATATTCCCAAGCTATTCGAAAAATTCTTCCGAATGTCACAAAGAGACGGTTTCTTCCAGAAAGGATCCAGTCTTGGGTTATCGATTGTAAAATCGATAGCTGAACGGCATGGGGGCAGAGTGTGGGTGGATAGTCAGTTGGGTAGAGGAAGCACTTTTTACCTCGAGGTCCCTGCCTTCCAACGCATCGTTGAAGATCTGCCTGAGGAATTGGAATCGTAACCTGACAATTAACTATCCACCCACCAGAATAATTACCCAATTTGTACCATGTTTGGAACAAGAATCCCCCTTGACGGGGGATTGACATACACTGTATAATAGACTGTCATGCACAAATAGCATTTGTCAAAAACTTTTATCAAGCGCAGGAGGAAAAGTGTCCCAGCGCTTCTATTTGTTTGTAAAAAGAAAATTACTCCCGCATAATCATCAGGAGGTATATTAGTGGAAACCAAGGGCTTAAAGGCACTTCGTATTAACCTTGCTTCCCCAGAAACCATCAAAAGCTGGTCTTATGGTGAGGTGTTGAAGCCAGAAACAATCAACTATCGCCGGTTACGACCTGAAAAGGATGGTTTATTCTGTGAGGCTATTTTTGGCCCAACTCGTGACTGGCAATGTTATTGTGGTAAATATAAAAATCCCCGCTACAAAGGCATTATTTGCGATAAATGCGGTGTGGAAGTCACCCGGTCATCCGTACGTCGTGAGCGAATGGGGCACATCGAATTAGCCACACCGATCGCTCATATCTGGTACACCCGCCGAATTCCATCCTACCTGGGATTACTCCTGGATATTTCGCGCAGAAACCTGGATCGGGTGCTCTATTTTGCCCAGTATATTGTTACCTATGTCGATGAAGATGCCAGAACCAAAGCATTAAAACGTTTGGAAGACGAAATAAACGTGTCTGAACGTGAACAGGCAACAGTCATCAATGCGAAGATCGTCGAAGTTAAAAAGAACCGCGATGCGAAAATCGCCGAACTAAAAGCCGAGCGCAATATCGAAAAAATCAGCGAGGATGAGTTTTCATCTCGCTGGGAGCCTGTCACCCGGGAGGAACAATCCCTGGAAGACACCCTCCGCGAGATGATAGGTACTGCTCTTACATCAGCCGTTGTCTTTAAAGCTCTCGACATCGAGATCGCCAAAGCCGGTGATGTGGTAGCAAATAAACATATTTCGATGATGCAAAAAGCCGCCAAAGAGCGTTTTAATGAGATCGAGACAGAAGTCAATCTATTAAAACAAACCGAAACGGAAAAACTGAATATTGAGGTAGATAAGCTCAAAGCCGAATCGGACCTTCAGATGGAAGAGCTCCGTAACCAGCTGGAAGATCAGTCTATTGCCTCTCAAAGCCAAAATTCCCGCGCCCGTGATGAATTGCAGGAATTGCGTCCATTCACTTTCCTGAGTGAACCACGTTATCGCGAACTGAAGATGCGCTGGGGACAGGTGTTCCGAGCGGATATGGGTGCTGAAGCGTTCTATGACATTCTTCGTCGATTAGACCTTGAGAAGCTGGCCGAAGAACTCTGGCATGAAGTCAAGACAACCAAATCGAAACAGAAACGAAAAAAGGCAACAACTCGCCTCAAAGTCGTTGAATCATTCCGCCGTTCAGGAAATCGTCCTGAATGGATGATCCTGACGATCCTACCTGTGATTCCTCCCGATCTGCGACCAATGGTCCAATTGGATGGTGGTCGTTTCGCAACCTCCGACCTGAACGATCTGTACCGGCGTGTCATCAATCGTAACAATCGGTTGAAACGACTCCTTGAGCTGGGCGCTCCTGATGTCATCGTTCGCAACGAGAAACGTATGCTTCAAGAAGCAGTTGACTCGCTGATCGATAACTCTCAACGAGGGAAGGCGCTATCTCGTCGTGGCCGCCGTGAGCTCAAGTCACTCAGCGATATGCTGAAAGGTAAAAAAGGTCGATTCCGCCGCAACTTACTTGGTAAACGCGTGGATTATTCAGGCCGTTCCGTAATCGTTGTTGGTCCACAGTTAAAGCTTTACCAGTGTGGTCTTCCGAAAACAATGGCACTTGAACTATTCCGACCCTTTGTTATTGCGCGTCTGGTTCAGCATAATTTTGCAGCGAATGTCAAGGGCGCCCGCAGGTTCATTGAGCGCAACCGCCCCGAGGTATGGGAAGTCCTGGAAGAAGTAATTAAAGATCGACCAGTTCTTCTGAACCGGGCACCAACTCTTCACCGATTGGGTATTCAGGCTTTTGAACCTGTACTCATCGAAGGTTCGGCTATTCAGCTTCATCCGTTGGTTACAACCGCCTTCAACGCTGACTTCGATGGAGATCAGATGGCTGTCCATGTACCGTTAGCTGATAAAGCAGTCCTGGAAGCTCGCCGATTGATGCTTGCCTCTAAAAACTTGTTGAAACCAGCGGATGGCGAACCTATTATCAGTCCTTCAAAAGACATGGTTTTGGGCGTTTACTACCTCACAACCGCTGACGCACGCGTTCAAAAAGGCGACGGGCGCATCTTCGCTGATAGCGATGAAGTCGAACTGGCTTACCGCCTTGATCAGGTGAGCATTCATGCTCACATCAGAGTAAAGATGGTGACCTGGTACGACGACAAGAATAATTTCCTGCCGCAGGCTGAAGACCGTATCATCGAGACAACAGTCGGGCGGGTACTTTTCAACCGCATTCTTCCTCCCGAAGTTCAATTTGTGAACATCGAATTGGATAAGGGTGGAGTTAAAGACCTGGTAGCTGATGTCCATGAGCTCTGCGGTCAGGAAGTGACCACAGATGTCGCTGACAAGATCAAAGATATAGGCTTCCTATATGCAATGGTCTCAGGCACGACGATCGCAGTCTCCGATATTTCCATTCCTCCCGCCAAAGCCGAAATTATCGCGAAAGCTTTGAAGGAAGTCGAATCAGTCCAGCGAGATTTCAGACGTGGCTTACTAACCGAGCAAGAGCAGGATGACCGCGTAATTGACATCTGGAAAGGCAACCACTACCATAGTTGGTGATGCCGTAAAAGCGAATATGGATCCCGTAGGAAACCTGGCCACAATGGCGAATTCCGGGGCAACAAAAGGCGGTTTCGGTCCTATTGCACAGTTGGCAGGTATGCGTGGTTTGATGGCAGATCCTGCCGGACGCATTATTCCATTGCCGATCATTTCCAACTTCCGTGAAGGATTGACCGCCCTGGAATACTTTATCTCCACTCATGGTGCGAGAAAAGGTCTGGCGGATACAGCGCTCCGAACAGCGGATGCTGGTTATCTGACCCGCCGTTTGGTTGATATCGCCCAGGATGTAATCATCAACGAAGAAGATTGCGAAACGCTGGAAGGTATTTACATTCGCAAGACAGACGATATTGCCGGGCAAGCGATGAGTGTTCGTTTGATCAGCCGTATGACCGCCGAGCGAATTGTCGATCCTGCCACAGGTGAAATCTTGGTGGATCGCAATGAGATCCTAGATCGCGAAAAAGTCCGTCGAATTTTGGATGCCCATATCGAAGAAGTAAAAGTCCGATCACCATTAACTTGCGAACTAACTCATGGGATCTGCCAGAAATGCTATGGTATGGACCTGGGTCGCGGAACGATCGTTGATCTGGGCGCTGCGGTGGGTATTGTAGCCGCGCAATCCATTGGTGAACCTGGTACCCAGCTAACCCTTCGTACCTTCCATACCGGTGGTGTTGCCGCCGGTGGTGATATTACGACCGGTCTACCCCGCGTGGAAGAGCTTTTTGAAGCACGCCGAACGCCTAAGGGTGAAGCTATCATCTCGCGTATCGAAGGTATCGCCCGCATTATGACGAACGAGCGGATGAGTGAATTACGCATCGTTCGGATCGAACACAGTGAGATGGTTGGTGACGAATTTGACATTCCAGAATCCTGGACCATTGCCGTCGCCGATGAGGATGTGGCCGAATTAGGAACCGTCCTGGCGACATTGGGTGAAGCCACCATTACGGCTACACACCCTGGGCGAGTTCGCATTGAGGACCGCAAGGTAATCGTCTCTTACGAACAAAAAGAAACCGAAGAATATGAAATCCCATCCACTGCCCGTCTCGTAATCCGAGATGGCGACCATGTTGAAGCTGGACAGCAGTTGACCGAGGGCTCTTTGAATCCGCACATGATCTTACAGATCAAGGGTCGGGAAGCTTGCCAGAAATACTTGTTGGTCGAGATCCAAAAAGTGTACCGCTCTCAAGGTCAGAATATCAATGACAAACACTTTGAAGTGATCATCCGTAAGATGCTAGGCAAAGTCCAGGTCAGACGGCCAGGTGATACCCATTACCTGCCACTCGATCTGGTCGACAGGCTCGAGATTGTGAAGATGAACGCGAAGATGGCAGAAGAAAGCAAACAGCCAGCTCGGTTCAGTGAGATCCTGTTGGGTGTGACAAAAGCATCCCTCAGCACCGATTCATTCCTCTCCGCGTCATCCTTCCAACACACCATCAAAGTGTTGGCTGGTGCGGCGATCGCATCAACGGAAGATCCATTGATTGGTTTGAAGGAGAATGTCATCATCGGAAAGCTAATTCCGGCTGGGACAGGCTTTGATATCGCCCGATTGAATCCTTTGCTCGCTCCTCATCCTGAGGTGGAACCGGAACCAGTGGTGGTTGAACTCGAAGCACCCACTGAGCCAATCGCAGAATAAGAGAAATTCCCTAATATCAAGACAAGACTAGCCGTTTAAAACGGCTAGTCTTTTTATATTGGATCTTTTTAAGGAAAGTGTATCGATCTTCACCATCCTGGTAAAAATCCGGGATTTTCTCCTGAAGGATGTACCCTTGTTTTAGATAGAAACGGCACGCTTTCTGATATATCTGCGCGGAAGAAGTTTCAATGAGAATTATTCTTCCATGTTTCGCCCTGATCCGTTTCTCCATCGACTTTACTAACCTCTTTCCGACACCATTCCCACTGAGGGAAGGATGAGTCCCGATCCAGTAGAGGTCATAGGTACCTGTAGTTAACGGGGTCGGTCCGAAACACAAGAAACCAACCCGAACTTTCTGATCGGTCACGGCAACTAGGAAGGTGTACTCGTCTGATTTTGGGTGCAGTACCGCCCAATCCAGTAATTCAATCGCGATTGTTTGATCCAATGCAGAAAATTCAGGGATACTGGTGATGATCTTTCGAACTAAATTGTAATCGTCAGGTTTAATTTTCCGGATTCGGATTTTCATTTTGAATATTCTTCCTACGAAATTCCTTGGTTTTTCATTGAGTTGGCTAAAATTTCCACAGCTAACTGTTCGTACGATCTGCCAGTTGCTTTCCATGACCGGGTAAAACCTGCATCCTCAGGATGGATGCTCGGATTTGGATTGACATCAAGGAGATAGGGAGTCTGATCTGATAATCGAAAATCGATCCGGGCATAGTCCTTACATTCCATGACCTCGAATGCATGCAAGGCAATCATTTCCAGTTCTTTGGCAATACCATTTTCAACTTCGATCGGGCAGACCACTTGCGAATTCTGGTAGTCCCATGAATCTACGATCCATTTGGATTCGTAGGTAAGGATCTGATTCTCGGCCGGGTTGAGATAGACACACTCTGAGAGTGGTAATACTTCCTTTTTTTGATCTGTCCCAATGATCGATACCGATATATCCCGACCTGAGATGTACTCTTCGACCAATGCCTCCTGATGATAGATCGAATGGATCAACTCGACTTGTTTTCTGAGATCCATCGAATTGTATACAATCGATTGATTGGAAATACCCAGGCTGCCATCTTCATGGATCGGTTTTACGATAAGGGGGAATGATTCTTCCAAATTTTGGTTTGATAAATCTTCTGTGACGATCCAATATTTTGGTGTCAAGATGTGGTTGCGTACAAGAATATCTTTCGCTTTTCCCTTGTGTTGGCAATTTTCCAGAGATCTGGAGCCTGCGCCAGTAAAGTTGAACTTATTATCTTCCAAAACCTGTGCAATTTCATAATCAAAGCAAGGAATACCTGAAACAGATTCCCCTAAATTAAAGATCCAATCAAATTTGTACAATGAGGATATATCCTGTTTATCGAATTTGATGATCTCAGAATCATAACCATGGTTGCTTAGCGACTGGTTAATAGCCATGGCTATTTGATATGATTCCTCGTCGGCTATTTGTTCGTTCATCCGCTCTGCACTACCTGGAGACGAAGGACAATACAGCACTCCAATTCTATGTAGCCTTCTTCTCGAATTGTCCTCAGTAATTGGGACCATGGCTCCCCCTGAAATCAGTAAATTGGTGCCTATCAATAAATATTCTATTCTTTATCATCTTGATATTATACGCCTGCCTTGTACTTCATCCCAGAAGGAGATGAATACTCTTGTAAATCCAGCTTTACAGAAATTGGCTGCGCTTGACGCAAGTACTAATTACTCGTAAGATATCCTAGCTTGAAAATTAACTTCCTCTGGGGTAGATCCAATGGACCAACAAAATATTAAGAAAATTGATATCGACCGGGAGATGCAGCAGTCGTACCTCGACTATGCCATGAGCGTGATCGTCTCACGCGCTCTACCAGATGCGCGTGATGGATTAAAACCGGTGCAGAGGCGAATTTTATATGCCATGCATGACCTGGGTTTGACCCCAAATTCACAATATAAGAAATCAGCCCGCATCGTTGGGGAGGTTCTGGGTAAATATCACCCTCATGGTGATATGGCTGTGTATGATGCAATGGCACGATTGGCACAGGATTTTACAATGCGTTGCATGCTGGTGGATGGACAGGGCAATTTTGGCAGTGTGGATGGTGATCCACCGGCTGCGATGAGGTACACAGAAGCGAGACTCACTGCAGCTTCCATTGAAATGCTTAAGAACATTGAAAAGAATACGGTCAACTTTATTGTCAATTTCGATGGAACTCTCAAAGAACCAGTTGTTCTTCCTTCCCAACTTCCAAATTTACTTGTAAACGGTGCGACCGGTATCGCCGTGGGAATGGCTACCAATATTCCGCCGCATAACCTGGGAGAAGTTGTGGATGCATGCGTCCACGTTCTGCAACAATGGGATAAATTGGATGATCTCTCCGTGGAAGATTTGATGCATTTCATTAAGGGGCCTGATTTTCCGACGGGTGGGATCATTTTGCAGGACCCGGCAACCGAAGGGCTGGCCATGGTTTATGGAAGTGGGCGGGGGAAAGTGATCGTCCAGGCTCGTGCCCACGTGGAAGAAATGGAAAGAAGTAAGAACCGTATCATCGTCACAGAACTCCCCTACATGGTGAATAAGGCTTCCCTGATCGAACGGATAGCTGATTTGGTCCGGGATGGTAATTTGGATGGAGTCGTCGATCTACGGGATGAATCTGATCGGCATGGACTGCGCGTAGTCATCGAATTATCGAAAACGGCTGATCCCGAAAACATATTGCGGAAATTGTATAAACATACACCGATGCAAACAACATTCGGAATCATTTTGCTGGCTCTGGTTGGAGGAGAGCCACGTCTTCTTTCATTGAAGCAGGCATTAAAAGTCTTTCTGGATCACCGCCTGGAAGTGATCAAACGACGGAGTGAATTCGATCTCGAAAAGGCAAAGCAGCGCGCGCATATCCTAGAGGGGTTGAGAATAGCTTTGAAGAATTTGGATGAGATCATAACACTCATCCGAAATTCACCCGATGCAGAAGAAGCCAAGGTCCGCTTGATCAAGCGCTATAAATTATCTGATATTCAAGCACAGGCGATTCTGGATATGCCTCTGCGTAGACTGGCAGCTTTGGAAAGAAAAAAGATTGAAGAAGAGTACAAAGAAGTAATGGCAATAATCTCGGAACTGGAGGGATTGCTCAAATCACCCAAAAGAATCCGTGAAACTTGCGCTGCCGAACTCCTGGAAGCCCGGCAGATCTTTGCAGAGAAACGCAAAACACAGATCGTCGGTCTCAAAGAGGGTGAGTCCATATCCAAGATGTTAACCATAACAGATGCCACCCCATCACAAAATGTATTGATTGGCATCAACGAAAGTGGAACAATAGCCCGAACATCGCAGGAATCAGCATCCTGGATGAGCGGAAAAGAGGCGCCCCTGTGGTTGGTCCGGACAGATACTCATCAAACACTCTATCTGGTAAGCATCACCGGCAAAGCAGCCGCCATCCCCGTTCATGCGATACCCGAAGCAACGAGTGTATCGGAAGGGGTCCCGTTATATAAAGTGTCCCCATTGAATGAAGACGATCCCCTCGGCGCTGTCTTTTGCCTCCCATCCAAAAGCCAGATGGAGGAGAAGTTTATAACCACGATCACCCGCGGTGGAATGGTGAAGAAAACCTCCATTTTGGAGCTCCCGGGACCTTCTGCATCCACATTTGTCCTGTGCAAGGTGAATGATGGGGATTCGTTGGGCTGGTCGATGATAACCGATGGGACGCACGAGTTCCTTCTGGGAACGTCCAAAGGGATGTGCATCCGCTTCAAGGAAGATGATGTTCGGCCCATGGGTTTGGTCGCCACCGGAGTGAATGGAATCAAACTGGCTGTCGGGGATGAAGTGGTGAGTGCAACCGTGCTGCAAGGATCGAATCCAATATTGATGCTCAGTTCAGATGGTAAAGGCAAGAAATGCCCTGCGGTCGATTTTCCAATTCAGGGAAGATACGGTCAGGGTGTCATTGGATGGAAATTTAAACCAGGGATCCATCTAGCCGGCTTCTGGGTGAGTTCGAAGAACGATCCATTGGTTATTCATTTCTTAAAATCAGCTTCGAAGATTAAAAGACAGGATGATTTTTCGGCTGGCGGTCGGGCGGCACAGGGAAAAGAAGTCATCGACGTGAAGCCAGGCGATCAAGTCATTGGCCTCACCGGGATTGATAATGCGTTGAACGGCACACCAAAAGGTGATGGTGTTAAATCATCTGGTGGTAGCAGGAAACCAACCCCCAGGAAGGCAGCTGCTTCCAAACCTGAAAAAGGATCGGCCAGTTCTACAGTAAAGCCAGTCCGGGCAGCAGAGGCAAAGGAAAAAGCCAAGGTGAAGAAGGTCCCTTCGAAACCAAACACTCGAAGAACAAAATCGTTATCGGCTACCAAAAAAGAAACCGCTGCTTCATTGAAGAATTCCGGAAAGACGAACCCGAAAGGACCTGCAAAACAGGTGAAACAAAAACCTGCGAAACCACCGACGAAACCCTGGACAACCAAAACAGCGACTCCATCCGTTGAAAAACCTGGTCGAAAAACACGAAAAAAGACGCCGAGTCAGTTACCGCTGGATCATCTGGAATAAAGGGTATGTCCAGATTAAATAAAAAAGCCATTCCTCGTGTCACGAGGAATGGCTTTTTTATTTAGCTGTCGATCAGGCGATCTTGAAATTGCTGTAGTGATAGACGATCTGATTGTTAATTAATCCAAATGTATCGCTGCCGTTTGAAACATTACCCCGACTGGATGACGCGCTCCAGTTGATATGGCGCGTGGCTCCTGTACCGGAAGATCCGATCAAGTTGAACGTCGCATTTGGCAACAACTGGTTAAACAAGGTCGAATACCAGGTTTTGATCGATTCCGTACCCTGTACGATCTGGGAAGAAGTGATCTGTACCGCGAGGGGTGAATACATGGCTGCCAGTTGGTCAGGATTTTTGGCGTTTAAATTGGCAATATATTGATCGTGAAATTCCATGGTTGGAGTTACCGTCCAGGCGTAATCACGAATATAGTTCCAGATCGCGCTCAGGTCGCGCCGGCACTCGTCCCAACTGAAGAAATTCACACCGGGAAGATTTAATGTTTTTGCGGTTTTCAGGAATAACGTGATGTCTTTCTGGGTCGGCACCAGGAACCCACCTTGTAGGTTGGTCCGGTCGGGAATATCGGTCGAACCGTGGGTAATGCCCGGTATTCTTGAACACACTTCGAGAGTTGCGCATCTGCGTTGTGAGCTTCTTCCCAGTAAACCTGCGGCATCGACAGATCGCAGCGGTCCAGGAATGCTTTGAATGGGAATTTTGAGTGATAAGATGGATATCGGAAAGTGCTCAGGGCAATCGGTGTATTGGGTAGATATTTTCGTACTTCTGTCATAAAACTAGTCGCGGTGACATCTTTACCGGCATATTCGAACTGCATTTCCGCATCAACAACATATCCCTTAACGCCCAAAGCCCTTGCTCTTTCTCCGCCTGTTCTGGCTTCCTTTAAGGGATCACTTCCATAGACATAATGCCAGCCCCAGGTTTCTATCCCGCGATTCTTCAACGCATTAATGACCGCCGGGACATAATCTACATTTTTAGTTGTGTCGAAATTGGAATAGTTCGGTCCATCTGCAATTTTAACCAGCACATGAGTGAGCTTGGCATTCGCAGCCTGGGTTGCAATAGCTTCCGCGTTACCATTCTCACAGCTTGGTATTTTCCAGATAAAAAATCCTTTACCTTGTAACGCCATAATATACTCCTGCCTTTCAACTAGGGCGCGGGTATGTTGCCTTCCAACCCAAGTCGATTTGCAATTTTCCGCATTGCCAGAATTACATTATCCACATGCTCCCAGAGCTCAACCCCAAATTCTTCAGCTCCATGAATCATCTCGTCCCGATTGGCTCCGGCAGCGAATGCCTTATCTTTCCATTTTTTCTTTACCGAAGATGAGGTTAGATCATAGAGTGAACGTGAAGGTCGCACAAGTGCGACAGCAGTAATTAATCCGGTGATCTCGTCACAGGCGAACAATGCCTTTTCCATCCTGGATATACGTGGGATATTCAGGTGTTCAGCATGGCTCAATACCGCCCGGATAATCTCTTCAGGAACGCCATTTTCACGTAAAATGGGTTCACCTGCTTGCGGATGTTCATCCAATGTTGGATGGATTTCCCAATCAAAGTCGTGCAATAAGCCAGTAATACCCCATTTCTCTTCATCTTCTCCATATCGGGCTGCATAGAATCGCATTGCTGATTCGACAGCCAACATATGGTTGATGAGATTGGGGTTCTTGATATACTCGGTAACTAATTTGTGAGCTTGGTCTCTGTTCATAAGGTTAATAGAGTAATTAAATGGAATATTGATCTCCATCATGTAATTGCAAGGATTATGCCTGAACGATCAGGATTGATTGGGGAAAATTGGCTCTGGTTCTCCGAGTACGGGTTTGGGGTGAGAAATATTATTTTCCCAGAGGGATATCACCGTAGCGGGGATCTCTCGCAGAGACCAGAAGAAGAGGGATGATTGCCGGTAAGACCTGCCGGTCGCCGGAACACCTTCAACGTCCATGCCGAGCAATTTACAAGTATAAATTGCTCTGGGAAGGTGAAACTCCTGGGTTACCAGTATTACTGATTGAAGCAGAAACACAGCCCTTGCCCGATAACAGGTATCATAAGTCCGTCTACCGGCATAATCCAGTACGATATCACCCTCGGGAACGCCCAGGCTTAACGCATAATCCTTCATAGACCCCGGTTCATTATACTCAATGAAGCGGTTATCCCCGCTCATCAGAATTTTCTGAACCTTGCCATCCTTGTACAGACGAACTGCTGTTTCCACCCTATCCCTCAGGATGGCTGTTGGTGTTCCATCTCTCCGTAATCCTGCTCCAAAAACAATGGCTACAGGCTTGGAAGAAGCCTTCGCTTCAGATTCGATACTTAGACGGGTGGCAGAAAGTAGGTACATTCGTGCTGTAAGACTGATCAATACGGCGAAAAGAATGAGACCTAGAATGATTTTTACAGTGATCATGACAAATTTACGCAACATGGTTTTGATTGTATCATTTCATAAAGCAGGTGAAGTCGCTGATAAAACCTGAAGATGTGACACATCCAGTTATATCCGTCCTGTCCAATCAGGATGACCATATTTGGTTGTGACCAACGAGTTTGCGATATTCTTTTCTTTTACTGAAAGTTCGCCATTTAAAAATGAGATCCCGAATTCATCTCGAAAGGCGTTAACGAATGGAAGTATGGTCGCTTCTACAGTTATTTTTCTTCCGAGTACGTGTTCAAGCGTGGATGCACGTGATGCCATTCTTCGCGCAGCCTGCTTGCGGAGTGATTCTCCATGATACTTTAGAGCATGAGTGATACGGGAAATATCTCCGAATAAAGGGATCGAACCATGTTGCAAAGCCCCATTTGATTTCCTGGCCTGGGCTGAGCCAATGATTTTCTTACCTTCATAGGTTATTTCATATTGGGAAGGAACCTCAAAACAAATCGGTTCCGGGGTATCAGTGTGATTTATTTGCTGCTGGTGATTAATTTCCGGGGAAATCTCGAGTGCATTCAGAAATCGGACCAATCCTTTGGATATCCTTAGATAACTGGCAATGATGTCATTCTGGAATAGTGGTTCATCGATGGTGCTCGTAATTGAATACGTAAGCTCATCAATGTGGAGGATCGCTCGACCACCAGAGAGACGGCGCACGATATCCCACTGATGGTTGTGTGTATTCTCGATATCAACATCGTGGATAGATTGTGCCCTTCCCAGCGATAGGCAGCCGGGCTGCCATGAATACAGACGCAAGGTGGGAAGAGAATCCCCTGCAATAGCAGATAAAAGCAGGGCTTCATCCACCGCCATATTCCAGGCGCCGGATGCAGGAGGTGCGATGATCAATCTCCAGGATCGAGTCACAATTTTTGTGTCCTTGTGTGTGTTCTGGGGAAGATTGTAGCATAATTCATCCATATCTCTGGTGGTATCTCTACCAAGACTGAATATTACACCTTAGCCATCAAAATCCATATCCAAACCAGGTAGATCTGATCCAGATACGTAAGGAGCTTATGCTTGTCTCAATTTAAAAATGGAAAAGCTCAATATGATAGAATTAATGGTTGAGTGCAGTCAAGGAAGGGGTTGGCATGGCAACAAAAGCAGAATTCGTAAATCCCAGAGATACAGTTGAGATCCATGTTTCGGATGGGAAAGTGATCGCCGCCCAGAGAGGATCGAGCCTGGAATCATTCTTCAAGGTTTATCCCGAACAAGAGCGAGAGATGATCGTGGGAGCGATTGTGAATGGGGAATTGCGGGAACTGACCTATGCTGTCGATATGGATAGCCGGGTGACGCCAATTCCAATGGATACGGCGGATGGCGCCCGGATCTATCGCAGGTCACTCACCTTTCTGCTGGAGGCTGTATTCGAAGACCTCTTCCCGGAATCACAGCTTACTGTTGATCATTCGGTTACATCCGGTGGTTTTTATTGTGAGATATCAGGTCGTCCACCATTGACCCTGGTTGAACTCGACCAGATCAAAGATCTGATGCGCATTCTCGTCAAGTCCGATGTCAAGTTTGAGAGGCAGCAGGTCCCGATTGATGAAGCCATTGCCTATTTTCAGGAGCAGGGCAACGAGGAGAAGGTCCGGCTGTTATCCTACCGGCAGAAAGGATTCCTGGTACTCTACCGCCTTGAAAACCATCGGGATTATCATCATGGCTATATGGTACCTTCCACTGGCTATCTCAAATGGTTTGACCTTACTTTGATGGGGGATGGCTTTATCATCCATTACCCCCGCAGAGTATCACCCAAGAAAACACATCCGATGCCGGCTTACCCCAAATTGCTGGCAACCTTTAAGCAATACGGACGTTGGCTGGAGCGATTGGGGATCGAGAGTGTCGGCGCGTTGAATGATGCAATCTCGGCAGGAAAGATCCGCGAAGTAATTCTTGTCTCCGAAGCGCTTCATGAACAACGAATTTCTGATATCGCGACCCAAATTACAAACCGCATCGACCAGATTCGAATTGTCTTAATTTCCGGTCCGTCTTCTTCAGGAAAAACCACGTTTTCGAAACGCCTGACGGTTCAGTTGATCTCTCAGGGAATTACCCCATTTCCATTGGAAATGGATAATTATTTTGTGGATAGAGATGAGACCCCGAAAGATAAGAATGGAGCCTTTGATTTCGAGTCGTTAGGCGCCTTGAATTTAGCCCGATTGAATGAACATCTGGAATTGCTCATTGAAGGGAAAGGTGTTCAATTACCCCATTACAATTTCCGAACTGGGTTGAGCGAACCGGGAGAGACCGTACAACTTTTGCCGGGGCAACTCATTATCCTGGAAGGGATACATGGACTCAATCCAAAGTTGATCACTCGAATTAAGTCAGCGAACATGTTCCGGATCTATGCATCGGCACTTACACAGCTCAATTTAGACCGATATAACCGAATTTCCACGACTGATACCCGATTGATCCGCCGGATCGTGCGTGACGCTAGGGAGCGAGGGTATACTGCCCAACAAACGATCTCCCGTTGGGAATCAGTCGGAGCCGGGGAGAAAAACCATATCTTCCCTTACCAGGAAAACGCCGACACCATGTTCAATTCGGCATTAGCTTATGAGTTATCTGCGCTCAAACCACTGGTTGAGCCGCTCTTAAGGCAGGTAAACTTCGGCACCAGTGAATATATAGAAGCAAAACGATTGTTGGCATTTCTGGAATGGTTTCTGCCGGTGACGAGCGATCTGATACCTGACAATTCAATCTTGCGCGAGTTCGTGGGTGGGTCCATCCTGGCGGACTTTAAGCTGTGGAAAAATAAATGATCCCTTTCAAATAATACAAGACCTCCTCGATCAACTGAGGAGGTCTCGTTCTATCCTTAAACTTCAGGTGGTATGAATTCGAAGTTCCATCATCCTTTGTTCGGATCGATCTGCCTCTTGACTGCTCTGCCAAGTCTGGCAATCCCCTCGGCGATGACATCCGGTTTGGAATAAGAGAAATTTAAGCGCATTGTGTTCTTGCCCCGTCCATCCGGATGGAAAGACCCGCCTGGAACGAAGGCAACTTTATCTTCCAATGCTACCTTTAATAAATTGGATGCGTCGATATATTCCGGCAGTGTTGCCCAGAGGAATAGACCACCTTCTGGATGGGTCCAACGAACGCTGTCTGGCATGAATTCAGCCAGGGAATCCAGCATCACATCCCGTCGGTCTTTGTACACCTCACGGATCAACTTGACATGCTGGTCAAGGAAGCCATCTTTCGCCACCTCGAATGCTACCACCTGATTGAAGGTAGCAGTATGCAGATCAGTCCCCTGTTTAGCGGTAACCAGTTTTCGGATCACTTCACTTGGAGCGATGATCCAGGCTAATCTTAATCCGGGTGCGAGAGTTTTTGAGAAAGTACTTAAATAAATCACGTTCCCACAATAGGTCGTGCCATTATCTGACGCCCGGAATTGGTTATCCAGATGAACAACCGGCGCAATATGATCTCCTTCGAAGCGTAATTGCCCGTACGGATCGTCTTCGACGATGGGAACACCATACCGGTCGGCCAATTCAATGATCTTTAAGCGCCGATCCAAGGGAATTGTAGCCCCGGTTGGATTCTGGAAATTAGGTAAGAGATAGATAAATTTCGGACCGGTGCGTAACGCGTTTTCAAGTGCGTCCGTGATCATGCCGCAGTCATCGCTGGGTACGGTCACATACTCCGCCCCATATGCATTCCAGGCTTGCAATGCTCCCAGGTATGTAGGTGATTCGACCAGAATTCGATCACCACGATTGATAAAGATTTTCCCCAATAGGTCCAATGCTTGTTGTGACCCGGAAGTGATCATCACATTATCCGGATCCACCTTCATAGCGTAACGTTCTGTATGCTTGGTGATCATTTCCCGAAGGGGAAGATATCCCTCCGTAGTTCCGTATTGGAGTGCCAGAGCGCCGTTACTGCGCAATACCTCAACACATGCTTCCGAAATTTTCTCAATCGGAAAGACATCCGGACCGGGTAATCCTCCCGCAAAGGAGATAATATCCTTCCGCTCTGTAAATTTAAGTAGTTCCCGAATTGTTGATCCCGCCATACGTTGTGTTCTCATCGCATATCGGTGATCCCACTGGGTTTGCATAAATAGGCTCTCCTTGTTAGCAGATATCAGACTGGATTGATTTACGCTCAACTAAGCCAGTTTTGGGAACCGGCTGACAATAACCGCAGCAGAAGGTAAGGTCACCCGATCACCTGTCTGTAATTCGGCTGGCACCTTTCCATAAGCGGTAGGTTTCCCTTGGAATATGAATATGGGTGATCCTTCTTCCGCAGATTTCAGATCCACAAAAGCTTGCCCTGTGAGATAACCTTCGCTATCCACTGCGCAGCTGGTTACTACACCGATCGTCTTCCCTTTCTTATCAACCACCGGATCGGCATTATGCGCCATCCGAACGGATTTTTCCGTGAATCGGAAGCGAACGACAATGCCCTGACGACCTTTCTCGCGTTCCAGATAGGCATTGCGACCGATAAACCAGGGTTTATAGGTTTTCACATAGGACCCAAAACCAGCTTCTGCGACACCCAGATTCATATCGCCGCCCATTTCATGGCCGTAGAGGGGCAAACCGGCTTCGGTTCGTAATGAATCTCTAGCTCCCAAACCGCATGGTTTAAGCCCTAGAGGTTCACCTTTTTCCGTAACAGCATTCCAGAATTCAACCGATCTATCCGGGTGAACGAATAACTCAAAAGCCATTCTTTCGCCGGTATATCCAGTCCGCGAGACGATCAGATCAAATCCACCGACAATTGCATCACACAATTCGGTTCGTTTGAGAGCCATGATCCGTTTTCGGGTGGGTGCGTCGACACCTAGAGACAGTAGAATTTCACGGGATTTTGGACCCTGTAATGCGATATCCACCCGCATATCTTTGCCTTCTTTGGGATCGCGCAAGTTGCGCAAGGTTACCTTCCGTCCGAAGGCTTTTGCTCCCGGTGTCTTTCTGTCGATCAATACCTTACCATCTTTAACCGCGTTCAACCATGCCCAGTCCTTGTCGTCATTCGAAGCATTTACGACAACCAGGTATTTATTGCTGGCACGTCGGTAAACCAGGCAGTCATCCAGTACATTGGCATCGGGGTTGAGGAAGTGGGTGTAACAAGAACTCACCGACTGACAGCCCAGCAATATCATTTCCACAGACGCTATCCAGAAAAGCGCTGGCAGAGTCGCCTTCCGCCTGGTAGACACCCATATGGGAGACATCGAACAAACCGGCGGCTTTTCTTGTGGCGAGATGTTCTTCCACAACAGAGCTGTACCAGACTGGCATATCCCATCCGGCGAATGGAACCATCTTCGCTCCCAACTTCCGATGGGTTTCGTTCAAGGCGGTTTTTCGCAACACTTCCGCAGGTTCTTGCCAGTTGAATTCGGGTAATGGATTCGCTTTCTCCAACTCCTGTCCAACGAAATATGGTTTTTCATTGGAGACCGATTTCCCGGCAGGAATGGGCTGCGAGTGCTTGTCCTCTTCCACAGTGATCGGACCGGGAATTCTACGGGTTTGGTCCGGATCCACGCTGATAAATCCATCGGAAATGTCCCTCAGCCAGGTGATGGCGGGTTGGTAATCTTTGCGATGGATCGAGAACAGATAAGTGCTCTCATCCTTATAGGTCAGCCCTCCCTGGACGGCACCCATTGGGGTGACCATCGAGGTTGCCTGGGATTTTCCCGGTTGGAGCTCATCGATGTCGGAACCGAATACATAATTGGCAAAACTGCGGATATGATCCCCCTTTAGAGCAAGGGTAATGGTTTCGGCTTTAGTTGTTGGTTCATCATCCAGATAGAAGAAATGAGGATAGCCGTGTGTAGTGAATTTTTCGGTCTGCCCGGCTCTTTCAGCTAGTTTTCGAACCTTGATCTTCGCATCCTCAAATACTTTAAATTGGATTTTTGCCCGCTGAGCAGGTCCCTGTTTTGTATCAATGGTATAGGGGTAGATCCCCTTCAGTACATCCGCGATGATATCGGCAACCTCAATCATTTCCGCTTCCTTAAAACCACGCTGGGTAAGCCAGGGTGTACCCATCCGGATGCCGGATGTTGCAAAGGAGGATTTATCACCCGGAATGGTGTTGCGGTTGCAGACAATCCCTGCCAGATCCAAAATTCGAGCCGCGATGTCACCGGATAGAGTTGTTCCATCTTTTCCAACAACTGATTTCACATCCAGATTCATGAGGTGAGTGTCTGATCCACCGTACGGAATTCGGAATCCTCTTTCTTTTAACCGGTTGACCAGTGCTGCGCAATTCTTTACTGTTTGGAATTGCAGTTCTTTGAATTCTGCTGTTTTTGCCAGTTTGAAGGTGAGGGCGAGGGCGGCAAACACATGGACATGAGGCCCGCCCTGTTCTCCGGGGAAAATGGATCGGTCAATTTTCTTCGCCAGAGCGCTGTCCGTCGTCAAAATGCAGGCTCCGCGGGGACCGTCGAGTGTCTTATGGGTTGTGAAAGTGACTATGTGGGCATGTCCTATTGGAGAGGGGACTGCGCCCGCGGCAACCATTCCGGCAATATGAGAAATATCTGCCAATAAGATCGCGCCTACACTATCTGCAATTTCCCTAAATTTCTTCCAATCCGGCATCCAGGGATAGGATGTATAGCCGGCAATGATCATCTTGGGTTTGTTCTCAAGTGCGAGCTTCGCAACTTGATCGTAATCGATCTGCTCCGTCTCAGGATCAACCAGGTAATGGACGATGTTGTACATTTTGCCGGAACGATTAACGGACGATCCATGTGTCAGATGTCCGCCGTGCAGAAGGCTCATGCCCAGGACAGTGTCTCCCGGATTTACCACAGCCGGATAGACGGCGTTATTCGCAGGAGCGCCAGAGAGGGGCTGCACATTGACCCAGATGTCATCCGCGGTTTTTCCATTCGCAGCGAAGGCTTCGGCACATCGCCGGCGGGCAAGTGATTCGATCAGATCGGCGTATTCCACGCCCTTGTAGAAACGGGGGTCTGAATATCTGCGGTATTCAGCGAGGCGGGTTGGATAATCCAGTAATTCGGCTTCGCTCATTCGCCGCTGCAAGTCATCGGGGTATCCTTCGGCATAAATATTCTGAAAGGAAGTCGCCAGAGCTTCTCGAACAGCCAGAGGGGCTGTCGATTCACTCGGTATCATGATCAATTTACGTTCCTGGCGTTCTGTTTCCAATTGCGCCATTTCAAATACATCCGGATCAAGCTCTTTCAGGGTCCCTCTGATCAGAAAATCTTTCATTTTCACTCCTGACTTGAATGTAGTGGATGGACAAACTGATTTGATGGATAAAAGTGCCCGAAAATCCTTGGGATCATCGGGCACTGGTTCTACTTGATTCCTCTCCTCACTCTATCACCAGGGGTAGTAACAATAAAGCAAAGATGGGATTATGGATGAAGAGGGTATTATTCGACATTCGTTACTCCAAGATTATTGTAGTCCTCACCCTAAAACAGGTCAAGATAATAAGGTTAATCCTTTCATGGCTGGCATGGATAACTCTACTTAGATATGGGCATCCAACCACTCTACCATTTTCCCTAAAACCTGCTCTTTTTCCGGTTCATTATGTGTCTCATGATAAAACCCGTCCCATGGGATAAAGTCGCATCCGGATGCGTTGCGTGCGAATTCCCTTGCGGCTTCGAATGAGATCAAATGATCTTGCGACCCAACCTGTAATAGGATGGGCGTTCGGATTTCTTTGGCATGTTGCAGCGCCCATTCGCCTGCCTGGAGAAAATCCAATCCAAACCGAGCGGATATGTACCTATGGGTCAACGGATCCTGTTTATATTTGACTTTAACCTCAGGATCTCTGGATAAGTAATTGAGGTCAAGACCATTGTCCAGTAAGAAAGTGGGTGCCAATCCATACAGGATCTTCCCAAACGTAAGTTTCCATCCAGGTGTAGCCTGAAAGGTTCGCAATCCCGGGCTGGTGATGACCGCGCCTTTCAAAGTGGGTTTACGTCGAATCAGGAAATTGAGTCCCAAATTACCGCCCATACTGTGACCATACAGGAAATCAACCGGTTTGCCATCTGCGCGGGAGATATAATCCAGGCTTTCCTGAATATCATCCAAAGCCCGATCAAAACTGGCAAAATGTCCCCTTACTCCGCCTGATTTTCCATGACCATGAAGATCGAAACCGGTAACAGAATATCCATGCTGGTTCAGAATATCTGCAACCCAGGCATATCTCCCGGTATGCTCACCCAAACCATGGATCAGACAAATGGAGGCTTTGGGTGTGGCTTCAGGCACCCACCGATTACCAACCAATTCGATTCCATCGCTTGCACGCAGACGTATTTCGATTCGCATGGACTTTCCTCCCGTTTCAATGGTATTCAACCACAGTTGTGAGTCTATATTATCGGGTATATTTAAGCAAGTTCCGCGTATGGGAGTACGCAAATTGCTGTGGATTTTGATCGAAATGTAAGGAGCCTTCATGCCTTTCAACCAGTCAGTCTACACTTACAAACCGCTCACAACAGATAATTGGGACGATCTGGTTCAATTATTTGGCAGCCATGGTGCGTATGGTGGATGCTGGTGCACTTTCTTTCGCCAAACCCGGAAAGAGTATTCTGTAAATAGCGGTGAAAAGAATAAAACATTCCTTCATTCGCTTGTCAATGCAGGACAACCGATTGGATTGATTGCATACTCAGCTAGTCGTCCGGTAGGATGGTGCGCCATTTCACCTCGTGAGAATTACAGTTCCCTGGAACGGTCCAGGGTCTACAAGCGGGTGGATGATCAGCCAGTCTGGTCACTCACCTGTTTTTACACGGCGAGGGATTACCGCAGGAAAGGGGTTTCGTTGTACTTGATCAAAGCTGCCATTGCCTATGTTGGAGACCATGGCGGGAATATCGTTGAAGCATACCCTGAGGTAACCAATGGCGAAAGCATACCGGCAGGTGATGCCTATACTGGAATTCTTGATGTTTTCAAGAAACTTGGTTTTCAGGAAGTGACAGGCGAGAAGATATCCAGACCTGTGGTTCGTTACTACATCGCATAATCAACTCGTTGTAATTATCTTTCATCGCACTGGGAGCATATCATGATCGATCCAAGAGTGGAAAAATTAGCAGATGTCCTCGTCAACTATTGTACTGATGTGAAAAAAGGACAACAGGTGTTAATACAGGGCGAGATGAACGCGCAGCCGTTGCTGATGGCGATCTATCGCAAAGTACTGGAAAACGGAGCCCATCCTTTCATGCTCCCGATCTTCGATGGACAGCTTTATACCTTCCTGAAATATGCATCCGATGGACAAATAGCATTCATCAGCGAACCATATCGATATTTCTTCGAAAAGTTTGACACCCGGTTCAGGATCGTATCAGACAGCAACCCAAAGGAATTGACAAACATCGATCCTGAAAAAATGATTGTCCATGCGAAAGCCTATGGCGAACTGATGAATACGATGCTGGAGAGAGCGGCGAAAGGAGAATATCACTGGACGGTCGCGATCTACCCCTCATCCGCCCATGCCATGGAAGCGAACATGAGCCTGGAAGAGTACGAAAACTTTGTCTACTCTGCCTGTCTGCCGGATATGGAAGACCCGATCGGGCATTGGAAAAAGGTATCAGCTTATCAGGCAAAATTGATCCGCTGGCTGGAGGGACGCAAGACGATCCATGTGGTTGGGAAGGAAACTGACTTGCGAATGAGGATCGATGGGCGTCCATTTATTAACTGTGATGGAAAAGAAAATATGCCCGACGGAGAGATATTTACCAGCCCGATTGAAGACAGTATGGAAGGGTATGTGAACTACTCTTACCCGGCAATATACAACGGAAGAGAAGTATCAGGAATCCGTTTATGGTTTGAAAAAGGGAAAGTGGTGAAGGCGACCGCGGATAAGAATGAAGATTTCCTCATTAAAACGCTGGATACCGATGAAGGCGCCAGATATGTAGGCGAATGGGCGATCGGGACGAATTATGCCATCGATCGGTTTACAGGTGAAATACTATTTGACGAAAAGATCGGCGGCAGCTTTCACTGCGCGGTCGGAACGGGTTTTCCTGAATCGGGCAGCCATAACCGGTCGGATATCCATTGGGATATGATCTGTGATATGCGGGACGGTGGCGAAATATGGGTGGATGATATCCTCTTCTATAAGGATGGGAAATTCGTGATCGAAGTCGAATAGTTTGGTTTCTACGTTATTTACTGATATGCGGAAAATCATCAAAAGGGATTTTCATTAATGGAAAAACGTCCTTTAACCTGACGTATATTGCCAACACGGGGTAAAATAATGTGCCCGCACTGTCAGGCAATACTCCATCCGCGAGGAGGTGTTCAATGTTCAAGATCTACAAATCGACCGAAAATGGCATTGAACAGTTCACCGATGTCGTGAACAGCTGCTGGATCAACGTGATTGACCCAGACCCGGATGAGATCTATCGGATCAAAGATCTGGGAATTCCAACTGACTTTATTACCTATCCTCTGGATGTGGACGAACGCCCCCGTTCTGAAAGGGAGGACGATGGCACGCTGCTTATCATCGTCCGGATCCCCATTTACCAGGGAGCGGTATCGGATATCCCGTATTCAACCATCCCGCTCGGTATCGTTGTCAACGATCGTTTCATCCTTACCGTTTGCAAGCAGGAGTGCGATGTCCTGACGGATTTCGCATCCGGACGGGCAAAAGGTCTTTCCACAGGCAAGCGCTATCGCTTCATCCTCCGCCTGTTATTGGGAATTGCCTCTCAATACCTCAGCCATTTGCGCGAGATCAATAAGATGACCGAATTGGTTGAAGATAAACTGCAGACTTCCATGCGAAACAAGGAAGTGCTGGAGTTGCTTAAGTACCAGAAAAGCCTGGTCTACTTTACCACCGCCATACGGGCGAACGAAGTCCTGATGGAACGGCTTCAGAAAATGAAATTGTTTACCCAGTACCCGGAAGATGAGGATCTGTTGGAAGATGTCATCACCGAAAATCAGCAGGCATTGGGTATGACCGACATCAGCAATAACATTCTCAGTTCCATGATGGATGCGTTCGCCTCGATCATCTCCAACAATTTGAACGTGGTGATGAAGTTTCTGGCGTCCATGACCATCATTATGAGCATCCCCACGATTGTGACCAGTTACTTTGGTATGAACGTTCCCATCCCAGGCGCGACCCATCCGCTCTCGTATATCTGGATCGTAGTGCTGTTCATGGTAATGTGCGCGGTCACGGTGGTCATATTCATCAAGCGCGATTGGTTCTAGTTTTGGCAGACCAAAATAAAAAGATCCAGCATTGATGCTGGATCTTTTTTCGTCAGAAATTTCACTGCTTAAAGACCAACAGGTGGTTGTATTGGGAAATAAAAACCTCCCCATTAAGGAGAGGTAGTGTGTGGGCGGAACAGGACTTCGAACCTGCGACCACATCGGTGTAAGCGATGTGCTCTAACCAACTGAGCTACCCGCCCGAACGGTTTGTATTATACCGTATTCAGAAAAATTTAGTACAATAAAATAGATTCTTGCAACCAAGGATAACCCATGAGATTTGTCCGTTTTGAGGATAGCGACAACCAGATTCACCAGGGCTGGATCGTGGACGACCAGGTTGGACTAGTGGACGGCTCCATCTTCGGGGCATTCCAACGCCAGGAAGTATCCATCCCATTGCGCAAGGTCCGCCTCCTGCCACCGGTCATGCCATCCAAGATCGTCTGTGTGGGACGCAATTACGCAGAGCATGCCCGGGAGCAGGGGGCTGCTCTGCCGGAAACGCCCCTGTTGTTCTTCAAACCTCCTTCGTCGCTGGTTGCGCCGGGCGAATCGATCATCCTGCCGCCTCAATCGCAACAGGTGGAGTATGAGGGGGAGCTGGCTGTGGTGATCGGAAAGAAAGCGAAGAATATCCTGTCTGAAACCGCCAGACAATTCATCCTGGGTTACACCATCGCCAATGATGTGACCGCGCGTGATCTGCAGCAGAAAGATAATCAATGGACGCGCGCCAAAGGATTTGATACCTTTTGCCCGGTCGGACCGTGGATCGAGACGAGCGTCGATCCATTTGATCTTCTGGTTTCGACCCATGTCAATGGTATTCTCCGACAAATGAGCTCCACCAAGGATATGATCTTCCCGATCTATGATCTGGTGGCTTATATCACATCCATTATGACCCTGGAACCGGGTGACCTGATACTGACTGGTACTCCGGCGGGTGTCGGCGGCTTAAAGCACGGCGATAGTGTTCGGGTTACGATTGAAGGAATTGGTGAGCTCACAAATCCGGTTGCCAATTCTGTATCTGTGTAGCGACCAAAGGTCATGAGTTCAGGTAGATCATTCGAATAGATCACCGCGATTTTTCTTTGGTATAATTACGCTTGCTTTTTATTCATGCTATAGGAGACAATCTATGTCTGGACATTCACACTGGGCAACCATTCGGCGTAAAAAGGGTGCTGCCGATGCGAAAAAAGGTGCCGTTTTTACCCGCCTAGCACGGGAAATATTGATGGCTGCACGCGATGGCGGTGGCGATCCCGGCATGAATTTCCGTCTGGCGCTGGCAGTTGACCGTGCCCGGGCGTCAAACATGCCGAAGGATAGCATCGATCGCGCGATCAAACGCGGTACTGGCGATGCGAAAGATGGAACCGTGATGGAGCAGGTTTTTTACGAAGGTTACGCTGCTCATGGCGTCGCGGTAATGGTTGAATGCTATACCGAAAATCGCAACCGGACAGTCGCTGAGATCCGCCATATTTTGAGCCGAAGTGGCGGCACCATGGCTGAAGCCGGCGCGGTCGGTTGGCAGTTCAAGAAAGCGGCTTATTTCTCTTTCGGAGCTCAAGGCCTGGATCCGGATCATATCTTCGAGCTGGCAGTGGATGCAGGCGCTGACGATGTCCAAAATGATGGAGAAATCGTCGAAATTACTTCTCCCGTGGAACAATTCAAAGTCATTACCGAAAAACTAAGGGCGGAAAAAATTAATCCAGACGAAGCCGGTTTACGTATGATTGCAACCCAGGAAGTTGAACTGGGGGTTGATCAAGCGATGGCCGTCTTGAAAACCATTGAGTCACTGGAGGAGTTGGATGACGTACAGGATGTCTTCCATAATTTGAAAATGACTGATGAGGTCATAACCGCTCTTGAAGCCGAATAGATTTCATGCGAATTTTGGGGATTGATCCTGGGACGGCAACGACCGGATATGGTCTGATAGAGGAAGATGACCAAGGCCAATTAAAGGTTGTGGATTACGGGGTTATTTTGACCCCAGCCGGAACACCCGCCCCTGAACGATTGTTGATGGTCCACCAAAAGTTAACAGAATATATCCTTCTCCACCAGCCAGATCTGGCAGCGGTGGAGAAGCTTTTTTTTCAACGGAATGTCAGCACTGCCATCGCTGTCGGGCAGTCTCGTGGTGTGGTTTTACTCGCTTTCGCCCAGGCAGGCATCCCCGTGGCGGAGTATACCCCCAACGAAGTCAAACAGGCGGTGACCGGGTACGGTGCGGCAGATAAACACCAAATTCAACAAATGGTGAAAGTGTTGCTGAATCTGCCAGAAATTCCTCGCCCGGATGACGCGGCTGACGCGCTGGCCATTGCGATCTGCCATGCCAGCTTCGCACGTTGGAATGGAGCCGCCGGATGATGGATTTGATCACCAGCACAGCGAACCTAAAAATTAAACAGATCCGGAAACTGGCCGACCGGAAAGAACGATCGGCAACCGGGCTCTTCTTCGTGGAAGGATTGCGGATTGTTATCGAAGCGCTGCAACAGAACGCGGAAATTGACAATCTGGTGATTTCTCCCGACTTGATCCGAAGCGCGACCGGTTCTGAATGGATCCATTCATTCCAGCAGGAGTATCCCGATAAGGTGATACAGGTTTCACCCGAAGTCTTTCGCAGCCTATCTCAAAAGAACGGTCCGCAGGGTATGGCGGCGGTGATCAGACAACAGTGGATGAATTTACTGGATATATCGTGGGATCCCAGCGGTTGTTGGGTCGCGCTCGATGAAGTGGCTGACCCCGGTAATCTGGGTACCGTCATGCGGACCATAGACGCCGCAGGCGCAAGGGGTGTGATCGTATTGGATCAATCCACCGATCCCTACGATCCTACCGCCATTCGTGGAAGCATGGGTGCCATCTTTTCGGTCCCGCATGTGAGGACGACATTTGCTGAATTCGAATCGTGGGTAAAATTAATACAGATCCCCGTCATCGGTACATCGGATAAAGCAAAACAAAACTATCATTCCTATACCTATCCAAATCCAATGATCCTACTGATGGGCAGTGAACGGCAGGGATTGGATCAACACCATCTGGATTTATGCACAGAGGTCGTTGCGATCCCGATGCGCGGACGAAGTGATTCGCTGAATCTATCGGTGGCTACCGGAATCATTTTATATGAAATAGATCATCAACTTCGGACAATCTCAGGAGCGGAAGGATAAATCGTATGATCTCAGTCATTCGTGGAGAAGTGGTTCACACAGAAGCCGATAATCTGATCGTAATGGTAGGCGGTGTTGGCTTACGCGTTTTTACCACCAGGTCTGTTTGCGATACGGCCCAGATCGGCTCAACGGTTTACCTGCACACCCACCTGGTAGTCCGTGAAGACGCACTCACATTATATGGTTTCGATTCGATCGAAGGTCGGGATTTCTTCGAGTTGTTGTTGGGCGTCAATGGGGTTGGTCCCAGGATCGCGCTGGCGATCTTATCAACGCTTTCCCTGGACGCCATTCGGAGAGCGATCGTGAACGAGCAGTCGGATGTCTTCGCCCGGGTATCTGGAGTTGGAAAGAAAACTGCGCAAAAAATATTGCTTCATCTGCAGGATAAGATCCAACAAGTAAGCGGGTTCGAACATATCTCAACCTTATCTGATGTGGATACCGAGTTGATCAGCGCGCTCACTTCCCTGGGGTATAGTGTGGTCGAAAGTCAATCTGCATTGCAAGCCATTCCACGAGATACCCCTCAAGACCTGGAAACCCGAATTCGAATCGCGCTGCAATACTTTACGCATTGATCTGCGTAAACAATCACGAATGGTTTTCTTTAATAGTTTGTCAGACCATTCGTTTTGACCTTTTCTTTACAAGCATTGTTCTTTCAGGTATCATAAAACACGACGTTTTTTGAGATTATCAATAGACATCCCATTTCCGGTTGAAACCGGGTAATTTATCGGGTTGGAGGATTAATGACTGATCTGATCAAACAAGTCAGCGCGGAAATTCAGCAAAAGATCGATGCATTCCAACCATCATATGAGACTCGCGAAGTCGGCACAGTACTGGACGCTGGCGATGGGATTGCGCGCGTTTCCGGGTTGACCCATATCCGTTCGCAGGAATTGGTGGAATTTGAAAATGGCGTTCAGGGGATTGCGTTCAACCTTGAAGCGAACAGTGTTGGCGTCATCATCCTCGGACAATATGACACCATCAACGAAGGAATGCTCATCCATTCTACTGGTCGGATTGCGTCTGTACCGGTTGGGGATGGTTTGATCGGAAGGACCGTCAACGCCCTTGGGGAGCCGATAGACGGAAAAGGTCCCATTCAATTTAGCGGATACCGCCCGATTGAGCGGATAGCTCCGGGTGTGATCGATCGGCAAGATGTAGATACGCCAGTCCAGACGGGTATAAAAGCGATCGATGCCATGGTTCCGATCGGACGGGGTCAACGCGAGTTGATCATCGGCGATCGCCAGACCGGCAAGACGGCCCTAGCTATTGACACGATCATAAACCAGAAGGGGAAGGACCTGATCTGCATTTATGTGGCGATCGGCCAGAAAAAAGCGCAGGTTGCTCGGACCATTGCTCTTCTGGATAGTTATGGCGCGATGGACCATACGATCATCGTTATGGCAGCAGCTGACGAACCGGCAGCCATGCAGTACATTGCTCCCTATTCCGGCTGCGCGATCGGTGAAGAATTCATGGAATCAGGGCGTGATGCGCTGGTCGTCTATGACGACCTCTCCAAGCATGCCTGGGCATATCGCCAGGTTTCCCTGTTACTGCGTCGTCCACCTGGTCGTGAAGCTTATCCAGGAGATGTGTTCTACCTTCACTCACGCTTACTCGAACGGGCTTCCCGAATGGCTCTCAAATATGCCATTGTCGAAAAAGAGTTTTCCGGGAAAACCGCAGATCCTGATGACTCACTGAATGGGCAAGTTTTCACGGGACCATTATCGCAGCATCTGGCTGAACAAGCGCTAAAAGCCCTGCCTGACCCGAAAGCCTACAAACTCGTTCCGGTTAAAGGATCAGGTGGATCACTCACTGCCTTACCCATCATTGAAACTTTATTGGGCGATGTGTCCGCCTATATTCCCACCAACGTAATCTCCATTACTGATGGACAGCTTTATCTCGAGAGCAACCTGTTCAACGCCGGTATACGACCCGCGATCAATGTGGGTATTTCAGTATCCCGGGTGGGAGGATCTGCCCAGACCAAAGCCATTAAACAGGTCGCAGCCAGATTGCGGATGGAAATGGCTGCCTATCGCGAGCTGGCCGCATTTGCCCAATTCGGTTCTGATCTTGATAAAGTGACCCAATCGCAATTGAGCCGCGGTCAACGACTGCAGGAAATACTCAAACAACCTCAATACACGCCTTATTCCCTGGCAAATCAGGTCTTGGCTCTATTCGCAGCCACCAATGGTTTCGCAGATGGGATTCCGGTTGAGAAGATTAGAACCTGGGAGACTGCCTTGCTTCGATTTATGGAATTAACCTATCCTGAAATCGTAAAAGATATCCTCGAGAAAAAACAAATTACGTCGGAGAACGAAGCGAAATTGCGTCAGGCTCTTACTACTTTCAACTCTTCGTGGCAATCGTAAGGTAGATGGGATAAACAGGGATGCCATCAGCCCGAGAAATGAGACTCCGTATCAGGAGCATTAAAAATATCGCCCAGGTTACCCGGGCATTGCAGGCAGTTAGCGCAAGCAAAGTGCGAAAAGCGGTGCAAGCTGTTTCGGTTACCCGTCCGTACGCTGAACAATCATGGAAGATACTCACTCATCTGGCTGCGCAGCCTGGGCACAACTCCCTTCACCCACTGCTCAATCCGCACCCGAAAGTGGAAAAAATTCTGGTTGTCATGGTGAGCAGCGATCGTGGTTTGGCAGGTGCCTATAACTCGAACATCCTCAGACATACTCTGCTCACATTCAAGGAGTACCCGCAAGTGGTTGATTACCTTGCCGTAGGTAAAAAGGGCCGTGATCTGCTCCTTCGCAGGGGAAAGAAGGTTATTGCAGAATTTTCAAACCTGAGCCCGGCACCCACTTTTCGGGATGTTTCCCCCATTGGCCGGTTGCTGGTGGATTCATTCCTTAAATATGAATATGACGAGATCTATCTTTCATTTACTGATTTCTACAACATGGTTAAGCAAATTCCTGATATCAAAAAATTGTTACCATTGGAAGTGGAACAACATGATCAGATCCATCAATTCGAGGTGAAAACGACCTCGGCGGTTTACACGTACGAGCCAGATCAATTGGAGTTGCTGGATCAGATCATTCCCCGTTTTACAGCCTTGCAAGTCTACCAGGCAATCCTTGAGTCGATAGCCAGCGAACATGCTGCCCGCATGGTCGCCATGCGCAACGCAACTGACAACGCCCTGGAATTGAGCGAAATTCTATCCCTTGAATACAACAAAGCACGTCAGCAAAGTATAACGAATGATATGCTGGATATCGCTGGCGGTGCGGAAGCTTTATCAAAAGCAACACAAGTATTGGATTGACCTGAGAGTTTTTGGAGGATCTATTTATGGAAAAGATGAGCGGAACGGTTGTGCAGATCCTTGGTGGTGTGGTCGATGTTGAATTTTCCGAATCCTCCTTGCCGGATATGTTCGAAGCGCTGGAAATACCCGTGGAAGGGAAAGCACCCATCGTTTTGGAAGTGGAAAAAGATATGGGTAAACGGGTTGTCCGATGTGTGGCGATGGATACCACCGATGGATTACAACGGGGGATGCCTGTCAACCGCACCGGGATGCCTATCACTGTTCCGGTTGGACCGAATACACTTGGGCGAATATTCAATGTCCTGGGCAGGCCAGTTGATAACAAAGGGGAAGTGCAAGCTGACCTATACTATCCAATCCACAGGCTGGCGCCAAAATTCGAAGACCAATCCACGAAAGTGGACGTCTTTGAAACCGGGTTAAAGGTCATCGATTTGATTGCACCATTCACCAAGGGTGGAAAAACCGGGATCTTTGGTGGTGCTGGCGTCGGGAAAACCGTCATCATTATGGAATTGATCCGTTCGATTGCCACTGTCCACCAGGGAAATTCGGTCTTCGCTGGAGTGGGTGAGCGTACCCGCGAAGGGACGCAGTTATATCGTGAAATGGTGGAATCTGGCGTTATGAAAGACACGGTCATGGTATTCGGACAGATGAACGAACCACCCGGCGTCCGTTTACGCGTGGCATTGACCGCCCTGGCAATGGCAGAATACTTCCGCGACCAGGGGAAGGACGTTTTGCTTTTTGTAGATAACATCTTCCGGTTTACCATGTCCGGCTCCGAAGTATCCGCCCTGTTGGGACGAATGCCGTCGGCTGTAGGATATCAACCGACGCTAGCTACCGAAATGGGCGAATTGCAGGAGCGGATCACCTCCACCCGGACAGGCTCAATTACCTCGATGCAGGCGGTCTATGTACCGGCTGATGATTATTCAGATCCGGCTCCGGTGGCGACTTTCACCCATCTCGATGCAACGATCGCCCTGGAAAGATCGATCGTAGAAAAAGGAATTTACCCGGCTGTCGACCCATTGGCGTCCACCAGCCGAATTCTCGACCCGCACATCGTTGGGGAAGAGCATTATCAGACTGCCCGCGAAGTCCAACGCATTTTGCAGCGTTATAAAGACCTGCAGGATATCATCGCCATTCTAGGTTTTGACGAATTGAGCGAAGACGACAAAGTGATCGTCTCACGGGCTCGCAAGATCGAACGATTCTTTTCCCAGCCGATGGCTGTGGCTGAACAATTTACCGGTATCCCGGGTGCGTATGTATCGATCCGCGATACAGTTCGTGGATTTAGAGAAATCTTGGATGGAAAACATGATGATCTTCCGGAACAAGCTTTCCTCATGGTAGGTACCATCGAAGACGCCATTCAGAAAGCGAAGACAATTACCCAGGCGTAAGCCTGAAGGTTGCGATGATGCCGATACATGTAGATATCACTTCTCAGGATCGATGTGTATTCTCCGGTGATGCGGATATGGTCGTTGTTCCTGGAGCGGCGGGTGAGATGGGTATTCTGCCGCATCATTCACCTTTGCTCTCCACTCTCAAAATGGGGGTGGTAACCGTCAAGACCAAAGAAGGTGAGCAGGTATTTACCGTAGCCGGTGGCATTGTGGAAGTCCAACCGGACTCGGTCATAATCCTCGCAGACGCTGCAGAAAATGTCCTTGAAATCGATATTCAGAGGGCAGACGCAGCCCGGCTAAGGGCGGAAGAATTGCTCTCTAAAGCTGTCCCACAGGATACCGACACCTATCTGGCGCTTCAGGCCGCGCTTCGAAGATCCAACCTGCGATTGGATGCGGTCAAGAAATATAAAAAATCCCAACAATAGTTGGAACTGAGAGATTCATGAGTAGGATCAGAGAGGGTTGATCTCTGATCCGATGGCCATTTCTATATCACGGGTATAATTAATTGGAGAGGTACACTGTATGGCATTCTTATCGAGAGAAATCGGGATCGATCTTGGCACTTTGAATACCCTGGTTGCAGAAGGTAACCAGATATTAATTCAAGAGCCGACTGTGGTTGCCATACTCGTGGATGAACAAAAGATGGTTGAATGGGGGAAAGCCGCTAAGGATATGTTAGGGCGCGTCCCCGAATTTATTGAAGTCACACGCCCCTTGCATAATGGTGTGATTGCTGATTTTGAGATCACTGAGAATCTGCTGAAAGATATCCTGCAAAGAGTATCCGGTCCCATGCGGGTGTTCAAACCCACTGTCATGATCACGGTACCGTACGGTATCACCAGTGTGGAATTACGTGCCGTCCACGAAGCGTGTCTGGGCGCAGGCGCCCGTGAAGTCGCTTTGATCTGGCAGCCTCTGTCAGCAGCCATCGGGATTGACCTGCCAATCAACACGCCATCAGGAAATATGATCGTTTCTCTGGGTGGCGGAACAACTCAGGCGGCAGTATTGGCAATGAACGGGATCGTGTCCGCTGAAACGCTGAGGGGTGGTGGATTGCATTTGGATGAAGCGATCATTTCCTATTTACGAAAGAAATATGGTCTGATCATAGGTCAACCGACCGCAGAGCAATTGAAAATAAAAATAGGTTCTGCGATCCCTATTCCAAACCAACCCTCTATGGAAATTCAAGGTCAGGATCAGGTAACCGGATTACCTCGTCCGCTGGAAGTAAAGAATGAAGACCTGGTGGAAGCGTTGGAAGAACCGCTTCGGGAAATTACCCTGAGCGTCAAGCATGTGCTTGAAAAGACACCTCCGGAGTTGCTCTCTGATATTATTGATCGTGGGGTTGCCCTCTGCGGTGGAGGGGCATTGCTGAGAGGAATTGATAAGCATTTTACGAAAGCGTTGGGAATTCCGGCTTACTTGGTGGACAATCCGATTACATGCACAGTGGAAGGGGCGGCGAAAGGTCTGGCAATGTATGAGCAGATAAAAAGAAACCTTCCGCCAGTTTAAGATGGCAGATAGCATAAATTCACCAAAATTGACAGATAACCAATTGGGGAAAGAATTATCCCGGTTTCAACAGCGCATCCCGATAACCTGGTGGGCATTATTATTCGCGTCGATCCTGGGATTTATTCTGGTTGTGTTCTTGCTTAATAACCAAGTGTATAACACAGGCCTTTTACATGGGCAGGCAGCTGCGTTGCGGGTATTTTCGCAAATGGTTTGGATCCCGATTGCATTCTTTATCTTGATCCTAATCAGCTTGATCGGTTTAATTGTCTATCCACGAAGGACTGTAATTATTCGGGAATATGGTTTTGAACTTAAACAACCGGGAAGAAATCGAGCACTCACCTGGGAAGAGATTACGGGTATTCTAGTAGATTTTCGGTGGGTGTGGATATTATTCTTCCCCGTAAAAAGACAACAAATAACCCTCCAGGTCTATAACAAAGAGAGTTTTCACTTTGATGAGCATTTGCATGACCTGGATGGCTTTAAGGATATGGTTGAAAAACAGATCTATCCATTAATTCATAAACGGATGATCACTGGTCTGGAAGTCAATGCCGTTCTTCATTTTGGCAATGTCCAGATCTACCCGGAGAGTGGGATCAAATTCTGTGGGAAAGCAATTCAATGGGAAAAGATATCATCCCTTGATGTCAGTGAAGGGTTTCTCAAAATGAAGTACTATGTGGATGGACAAACCAAAGAAATACTGAAAGTTCGGGTGGCAGAGGTTCCCAACGTTCCTGTTCTGCTACAGGTGACTAATGGAATTCTAACCCGCGTGCGTGACACGTCCTAAAATATAATCCTAAGTGTGATTACCATTAAATAAACAGCGCCCCTGCGGCGGCTCGAACGCCGGTTTCCACCTTCGGAGGGTGGCGCCTTATCCACTAGGCTACAGGGGCAACAGCGCTATTCTACCATACAAACAAATTAATATTCTTCCGCTCTAATTCTCTTTCCTATTCCAGTTTTACTTGATACACTATTGCTCATGCGTTTCAAGGCGGATCTCACTCTTCTGTTTGCTGCCCTCGTCTGGGGACTGGGTTTTATCGCGCAACGGACGGCCGCGGTAGAGGTAGGCGCGCTCATATTTAATGCTGCCCGCTGGCTACTGGGTGCTTTGATTATGCTCCCCTTTGTCCGGTTCCGGATCCCCCTGAATGGAATATCTATTCGTTGGACACTGCTGGGAGGTTCGCTGCTATTCCTCGCCAGTTGGCTGCAACAAGCCGGTTTGGAAACAACCACGGCTGGCAATGCCGGTTTTATCACGGGAATTATGTAGTTCTGATCCCCATATTATTATCGATATTTTGGAAGGAAAGAACGCCTACCCTGATCTGGCTGGCGGTGATCCTGACCGCCGTGGGGATCTATCTCCTGAGCATGGGTGGGCCTATAAAATTGAATTGGGGTGATTTGCTTGAACTGATGGGGGCGTTCGTCTGGGCGCTGCATGTGATCATCACCGGAAAAGCGGTTAAACACACGCCATTTCTCTCATTCGTTGTTGGTCAATATATCGTATGCGGAGTTTTAAATTTATTCTTCGGGTTGATTTTTCAAGCAGATTCAATACCGGGATTACTTCCTAATTGGATCGCGATCCTTTACCTGGCTGCCATCTCAACCGGTGTCGGATTCACCCTGCAGGCGTATGGTCAGCAACATGCTCCACCGGCAGACGCCGCCATCATAATGAGTATGGAAGCGGTATTCTCGGCACTATTTGGTTGGATATTTCTTAATGAAAACTTGACCATGTTACAGCTTACAGGATGTCTGCTAATTTTGGCGGCGATCATCTTCTCACAGGTTCTCATCGTCAGGCTGAATCAACGGATTAATTCCGAACTTCTCCCCCATTGACCTTAATCTCCCGATAATTCAAGCAAGGTTCTTTCCACTAGGCAACCGAGCGGATCAATTTGGATCAAATCGAGAACTTCATCCACCCGCCCGGTGTGATTTTCTCCAGCGGCCAGGTGCAAATTAAGGATAGTGCCTTCATGGGGGTTTTCTTTCGCCAATTCATAATCAATAAGAAATGGGCGGATATTTACGGGTTTATTCTTTCGTTCCACAACGATTTCTTCCTTGTTGAATAAATCCCCCAATTTACCATCCAGACCATCTGATTCCTGGCTGGGAAACTGGATCCGATATCTTGCACCACACACACGCATTTGAATGGGCGGAGCAGATAGATCGATCTCTTCGATGTGTCGGACCTCAATACCAGGGTGGCCGTGGAGAATTAATCGGGTCTGAATATCTTCCAAAGTCAACACGTCTTCGAACCAACATTCCATTAGCTCGTTCAACCCCGTATACCCCAGTGACAGGGCAGCTGCCAGATGAATTTTCGGCTGAGGGTGGAATCCCTGGCTGTAGACGACCTGAATACCTGCCCTTCTAAATGTCCGGATCCAAAGGTGGTGGAGATCGAGATGTCCGATGAAACGCAATCTATCTGTCTTGGAAAAGGTAATGCGGATTCGGTTCAAGCCATTTCCTCGCTATCAGGCACAGCAACCGGAGGGCATCTCCAGGTATCCACACGGGTGGATTGATAATTGGTCATGACCCCGCACGAATAGCATTGATCGCGGCAATCATCCCGAGTTTTCCCTTCCTTACTCCAGGCAGCTTCCTGCTTCAAATAATTCAACCTGACTCCCGCGTCAATATGGCTCCAGGGCAGGACTTCAGCCAGATCGCGTTCCCGATGGCTGTAAAATTGGGGATCGAGCCCATTTTGAGCGAATGCATCCAACCAGAGGTCAAACCGGAAGGATTCCTGCCAACCGTCAAACTTCGCTCCGCTCTTCCAGGCGGTATATATGACTTTACCAAGCCTGCGGTCACCCCGGGTGAGCCAGGCTTCCATCTGGGTGTCCTTAGGATCTGTCCAGGTAAGTTTGATATTCGGATTCCTCAGATCACGCCGCAATAAACCCTGCTTCTGGGTCACCTGGTCCGATTCATCACATGCCGCCCATTGAAAAGGTGTGTGAGGTTTTGGGACGAAAGTGCTTACACCGGCATGGACCTTGGCCTTATTCCCGATGATCGATCGTCCGAGACGGAGTACCTCCCAGCACAAATCGGCAATCGCTCGTACATCCTCGATCGTTTCCGAGGGATGTCCTATCATAAAGTAGAGTTTGATGGAAGTCCAACCACGGCTGTATATGGCTCTGGCAGTCTCAAATAATTGTTCGTTACTTACCGGTTTGTTGATGATCTTCCGCATCCGTTCAGAAGCGGCTTCCGGTGCGAGTGTGAAACCCCCAACTCGTGATCCTTTCATCTGATCCATTAATTCGACCGAGAAAGATTCAATTCGGAGGGAAGGGAGGGAAATAATAAGGTGTCTACTAGTAAATCGGGTGGCAATCTCCTCAACCAATTCGGTTATATGCGTATAGTCAGAAGAGCTGAGGGAGAGTAATGCTATCTCTTCATGACCAGTATTCGCGATCCCTTTTTCGATGGCATTGACGATCATCTCCACACTGCGCTCACGCACTGGTCGCATGATCATACCGGCATGACAGAATCGGCATCCACGAGTACACCCCCGCATTATTTCTATCGCAACCCGGTCGTGGACTACGGCGATATTCGGAACCAACAGGCGGGTGGTGGGTTCCGGCAATTCTGCGACAAGCCGCTTATGGATCCGTTTTGGAACATCTGAAGATTTTGGTTCGATCTTTTTTACGGTCCCATCGTCTTGATAGCTAACCTCATAAAGCGCTGGCACATATACGCCATCGAGCTGTGCCAGGTCCTGTAACAAAGCGATCCGATCAAGACCACTATTTTTCCACCGAGCGATCGCATCGATCACTTCATGGATAACTTCTTCCCCTTCACCAATAACAAAGGCATCCATGAAATCGGACATGGGTTCAGGGTTGAAACAGGCATGTCCACCTGCGATGATCAGTGGGTCGTCAGTGGTCCGATCCTTGGCGAAGATTGGGATTTGTGCCAGATCAAGGATATTCAGTACATTTGTAAATAACATTTCATAAGGTAAAGAAAAACCGATCACATCAAATTGTTTGAGGGGGATCTTACTTTCCAACGAATAGAGCGGAACCTGGTTCTCGCGCATTTGTTGTTCCATGTCCAACCAGGGAGCATAAGCACGTTCGGCGAGAGCATCAGTGCGTTGATTTACCAGGTCATAAAGTATGGACATCCCCAGATTGGGGACACCTATATCGTAAATCTCCGGGAACACCAGCGCGAGATGAATGTCTACACTGTTCCACGGTTTGACAACCTGATTTAATTCACCTCCGGTATACCGGCCAGGTTTTTGTACTTTCGGCAATATTCGGTTCAATATCGTTTGGATCGTGTTCGTTGTACCTGATTCTGATCTCAATCTACTACCTATAATAATCCTTTGTAAGTTCCACCATCGACACTGAGCATCACACCGGTAAGATACGATGCTGCTGGGGACAGAATAAATACAGCCGAGCGGGCAAATTCTTCCGGTTCAGCCATTCTCCCTAAAGGAGCTTCAGTTCTCTGTTTAGTCATCTCTTCTTCATAGGAAGTATGGTTTGCTTCCGCTCGTGAGCGGATCAATTGTATCGATCTTTCCGTTTTCGTCCAGGAGGGTAAGATCGAATTGACCCGAATATTTTTTGAAGCCATTTCCAGGGCAAGAGACTTAGTCAAACCTAACACTCCCGCCCTGATCGTGTTCGAGAGGATCAAATTGGGGATGGGTTGTTTGGCAGAAATCGATGTCACGGTCAAAATACTTGCGATTTTTGATTCAGACAGATAAGGAAGTGCTTCCTGGATCAATCGAACATGACTCATCAAACATAAATTTACCGCTTGGGACCAGTCATCATCGGTTAGGCTGTCAAATTTCCCAGTTTTTGGTCCCCCAGTATTCGTCACAAGGAGATCGAGACCTCCCAATATGGATGCTGATTGAGTGACGATTTGCCCTGGGATATTTTTCTTACTCAGATCTCCAGCGAGAGATCCAGCAGGTTTCAAACCCTCCACCGATAATTGACTCACTGCCTTTTGCAGATTGCTTTCCTCGCGGCTATTGATAACAACTGATGCACCTTCTTGAAGAAGCAATTTGGCTACAGCCAAACCAAGTCCTTTGCTCGCGCCAGTCACCAATGCTTTGCAGCCTTTTAATCCTAGGTCCATTTGTATTCCCTCACTGAATTATTTCAATCTGTGTGTCCTGAATCATCAGGTCTTTGTTATGCTCAGCAACCCAACGCTCAATGTCACTAAAAGTTGCCTGGATTATTGGGCTGCTGTTACTGACCAACGCCAATGCGATCATTGCGCTTTGGTGGATATCCTGCAGGTCAATTTCGGCAACACTGATATTAAACTCTCGCCGGAGTCGTTCTTGGAGAGGTTTAATGATGGAACGCTTCTCCTTCAAGGATGAACAACCCGGGAGATAGAGTTGGATCTTGAGCACTCCAATATGCATCGTATCCTCAAATTTTGATTGATTATATCTCATTAGCACTCCCTCCTTGCTATTCAATCTTCGCACGGGTACAATCACTTTGATTTGGAAAAGGATCAGCCGTGGATCTCGATGATAAGTACCAATCTGCTTTGGATTATCTCTATAGTTTTGTCGATTACAGCCTGACAAAACAGTTGACCTACTCACCGGAGAAATTTAATCTTGACCGGATGGTACAAATTTTAGATAAGTTGAACAATCCGCACAAGTACTTTTCCTTCGATTCACATCACAGGCACGAAGGGAAAAGGATCTGTCTCTGCGTACCTTGCCAGCATTCTACGTGAATCAGGGTATCGGGTTGGGCTGTTCACTTCACCCCATTTGATCGATTACACAGAACGGATCCAGATCAATGGGGAACCGATATCAAGGGAAGAATTCGTAGAAAATCTGGAATTTCTTAAACCTGTCATCGAGCAAGTGCCTGAAATAACAACCTTTGAAATCACAACCGTGTTGGCGATGGTTTTATTTGCAAAACGAAATGTGGAACTGGCTATTTTCGAGGTTGGTTTGGGTGGACGATTGGATGCGACCAATGTCATTGACCCAGTTGTATCGGTGATCACTACCATTTCCTATGATCATCAGGCTGTCCTTGGCAATACCCTGACACAGATCGCCAGTGAAAAGGCAGGGATCATTAAACCAGGCAAACCGGTAATTACTGCAAATCAGACCGGGGAAGCACTCGATGAGATCATCCGGGTCGCAGTTGAAAAATCTGCCCCGATGAAAATTGTAGGTCGCGATCTCTTTTACGCGCCGGTAGCTCATTCGCTGGATGGCCAATCATTCTACCTTTGGTCTCCTGCCCAACAGTCCAGTATGGATGAGTTCCTTGAGAATCCTTCAGCATCGGCCTGGCAGCCTGATAATTATGAAATCCCTTTGCTTGGCGCTCACCAATTGGAAAATGCTGCTACGGCGTATCTGACAATTCAACAAATGAAAGCAGCAGGATATCCAATACCAGATGAGGCAATCCGACAGGGATTCAAGAATGTGATCTGGCAATGCCGGTTCGAGGTTGTCTCACGATCTCCGATCATTGTTCTGGATTCGGCCCATAATCGTGACTCAGCCCAGAAGCTGCGTATCACCCTGGACGATTATTTGCCGGGGAAAGAAATTGTTTTATTGTTCGGCGCATCTGAAGACAAGGATGTGAAGGGTATGCTGACCGATCTACTCCCTCGAGTAGATCAGATAATAGCCACCCAGACCACCCATCCTCGCGCAATGGAAGCGTCATCCATAGTACAATTAGTCCACCAGATGGGGAAACCGGCAAGGGCTATCATACCTTTTGAAGCAGCCTATAAGCAAGCGGTGGAAATGGCTTCTGAAAGTCGAGTACTCCTTGTGGCCGGCAGTATATTCATGGCAGCGGCTGCAAGAGAGGTTTGGATGAAAACATCTGGAAAACTGATAAGGAATAATAATGCGAACTAATCAATGGTCAGGTCAACCTGAAGAAGAAGAAATGGATTTTAACGAGGCATTACACCAGCGGACCGAAGAACTTTACCAGATCAAGAATGCCAAACCGAACCGCAATGGGATAATTACGCTGGCGGTTTTGCCTCTCCGTGATTTGGTGATCTTTCCTCATATGGTTTCGCCGGTCTTCATCGTGCCTGGTAACACGATGACTGCGGTGAAGTATGCCCAGGAAAAAGAGTTGACCATGATCGGACTCGTTCAGACCGATCCGGATATTGAGCAACCGTCTGCAAGCGATTTCCTGCCTATCGGTGTGGAATTAGCCGTCGGACAACTCCTATCCATGCCGGATGGGAGCAGTTCAGCTCTGGTGCAGGGACGACGCAGGGTGGAATTGGTCGAAGTCATTCAGCTTGATCCATTCATAATTGCCAAAGGTAGGGTGATCGAAGAATCGAAAAAGGCTGACAAACCAACCACAGCCCTGATGCGTACCGCACGCGATCTTTTTGAACGGTGTGTCCAATTGGATCGGACTCTTCCGGAGGAAGCCCATTTATTCGCGATGAATATCAGCGAACCAGGCTGGTTATCTGATATGATCGCGACCTCCCTCTCCCTGGAATTTGGAGTACGCCAGGAACTGCTTCAGGTGATCTACCCTGATGAACGGCTCCGAAAGATCAATCACCTCCTGGCTGAAGAGTTGGATGTATTGCAACTGGAAGATGAGATCCAGAATAAGGTCCAGAGTGAAGTGGATCGCAGCCAACGTGAGTTTTATCTCCGCGAGCAAATGAAAGCCATCCAGACTGAATTGGGCGAAGGAGATATCTGGCAGCGGGAAATTCAGGAAATACGGGTCAAAATCGATGAAGCCCATCTCCCGAAAGAAGTCCATTCACAAGCCCAAAAAGAAATTGAACGCCTCACTCAAATGCCGGCCATGGCGCCAGAGGTCGGAATCATTCGAACGTACCTGGATTGGATCCTCGATCTACCATGGACGAGTCTGACTGAAGACAACCTGGATGTCAAACATGCGGCGAAAATATTGGAAGCTAATCATTACGGACTGGCGCGTGCTAAAGACCGAATTTTGGAATATATCGCGGTTCGCAGTCTTCAGCCAAAACGAATGCGCCAACCGATCCTTTGCTTTATTGGACCGCCCGGTACGGGAAAAACATCCCTTGGCAGATCGATTGCAGAAGCCCTGGGAAGGAAATTCGTCCGATTATCTCTCGGTGGGGTAAGAGATGAAGCGGAGATACGCGGTCATCGGCGGACATACATCGGTGCAATGCCCGGGCGCATTCTACAGACGATGCGTCGCGCTGGATCCCTTAATCCACTATTCATGTTGGATGAGATCGATAAATTAGGAACAGATTTTCGGGGAGACCCCGCCGCTGCCCTCCTTGAAGTGCTCGACCCGGAGCAAAACAATGCCTTTTCAGATCATTATCTGGAACTGGCTTACGATCTATCCAAAGTGATGTTCATTACCACCGCGAATTCGATGGCGTCCATTCCACCGGCATTGCTCGATAGGATGGAAGTGATCGAGTTTCCCGGGTATATCGAAGAAGAAAAGCTTGAGATCACGCACCGGTTCTTGCTGCCCAGGCAGGAGGAGGAAAGCGGTTTGGAAGCTGGTGAAGTGGTGTTACAGGATCAGGCGATCCGACGAATTATTCGGGAATACACATACGAAGCGGGCGTTCGCAATTTGGAAAGAGAGATCGGACGGGTTTTCCGCAAGATGGCGCGTCTAAAATCGGAAAAGAAACGTCATCCCAAGCAAATTACAGGACCCTCGATTGATAAATACCTCGGTCCGACCCAATTCTTTGAAACCGAGGCCGAGAAACAGGACGAGATCGGAGTGGCGACTGCAATGGCCTGGACGGAATCTGGTGGAGAAATTATGCCCGTGGAAGTTTTGATCTTCGAAGGGAAAGGCGGAATGCAGATCACCGGTCAGGTGGGTGATGTGATGCAAGAGTCTGGGCAAGCCGCGTTATCCTATTTGAAATCGAAAGCGCGAGATCTAAAAATCAACCCGATCCTGTTTGAACGGCTGGATGTGCATGTCCATATTCCGGAAGGTGCCATACCCAAGGATGGTCCATCGGCTGGAATCACATTGGCGACGGCGATGATATCTGCCTTTACCCGGCGCGAAGTCTATAAGACTGTCGCGATGACTGGCGAGATCACGCTGCGGGGAAGAGTGCTTCCGGTGGGTGGAATTCGTGAGAAAGTCCTGGCTGCACACAGAGCGAATATCAAACGAATCATAATCCCTGAAAGAAATATTAAAGATTTGCAGGATATTCCCAAAAAAGCTCGCCAAGATCTGGATATAATTCCGGTAACACACATGGATGAGGTGATTAAGGTTGCATTACATGATAAGGCATCCAAACCGATTCAAATTAACGCCAGGAAACCGAGAGTGAGCAAGAAAAAAGTCGATTCCACACCATCGACTGAACAAAAATAAAACCAAGAAACCCCTCCTCAGGAGGGGTTTGAATTTTGTAAAGTGTTTTCTAGGGGTTTTGACCAGTGGTCCGGATACGATGCTCCGCCTGCAGAGCTTTGATACCGTTTCTAACCTGGCTTAAATTGCGGTCCATTTCCATCTCAAGGCGAGTTAACGTCTCAACTACATATTCATCGGCTTCCTTACGCGCAGCGTCTGCCTCGCGTTGAGCTTGTCCGATAATATCATCGGCTTGTTTTCGTGCTGAATCTGAGATTGAATCCTTGGAAATTAACTGTTCGCCTTTATCTCTCGCCAAAGCGATGGTTCGATTAGCTTCTTCTTGTGCCTGCGCGAGGATTCGGTCGCGTTGAACCAACACTTGTTGTGCTTTCTTTACTTCTTCCGGAATGGACACCCGCATCTGGTCAATGATATCCAAAAACCGATCTTCATCAATGACCACACTATGGGTCAGTGGAATACCACGACTTTCATTAAATAATTCTTCCAAACGGTCGATCAGATGTTGAATATCCATAGAAAATCCTCCTTCAATATCGCTTTTATAGCAGTTGCAATTAATGGACCAGAAAAATTCAGGACTTAGTAATCTTTCTCAATCCCTCAGAGCCGTTAAAGGGACGACGGTTTGATCTTTTCCTAACTCCTTGAATTTCTGACCCATTGCTTTCGTGACGAATGGAGGAACCATACTGGATATATCTCCTCCTAATGAGGCGATTTCACGAACTGTTGTGGATGAGAGGAAGGTATGTTCATCGCTCGTGATCAGAGCCACGACTTCAATATCAGGCGCTAGACGGTGATTTGCCAGAGCCATTCGAAATTCATGTTCGAAATCACTGAACACCCGCAAACCACGGACAATGGTTTGCGCACCGATCGATCGGCAAAAACTAACCGTCAAACCGCTATACCCCATTACGGTTATCTTCTTCTCCTTTTCAAACGCTGTCCGGACGAAACTTAATCTTTCTTCTGGTGAGAATAGGAGATTTTTAAGGGGTCTATCGAAGACGGCAACCACAACCTCATCAAATAAGCGGCTTGCCCGCACTGCAATATCGATGTGACCATAATGGATTGGATCGAATGTTCCCGGAAACACGGCTTTTACCATGGCTTAGCTGATATCTCCTTTCCCAACCTTCCAAAACCGCTGAAGGGTTTGGGCTAATAGCGCATATTTTGGAAGGTTTATCTCAGGGTCTTCTTCGAAGAGTTGCTGAGCGGCTTCCCTTGCTTTCTCAATTAATCTAACATCGGTTAATGATGCCAGACGTAAGTCCGAAAAACCTGCTTGTCGCGTGCCGAGAAAATCACCGGGACCTCGCTGCTCGAGGTCTTTTTCCGCGAGGACAAAGCCATCATTTGTTTCGGTCATGGCCTTTAATCGTTCATTGTCAGCTGCGTTTTCGGTCTCCGGGATCAGGATGCAATAGGATTTATGCTCGCCACGACCTACTCTGCCACGGAACTGGTGTAATTGAGCCAGACCAAAGCGATTTGCACCTTCGACAAGCATAATCGTTGCATTTGGAATGTCCACACCAACTTCGACCACGGAAGTGGAAACTAGAATATCCAATTCGTGATTCCTGAACTGGTCCATAACCTTGTCTTTTTCTTCTGCTTTTAGCCTACCGTGCAATAATCCGAGGCGGTAATGCCGAAACACATCTTTTTGGAGGCGGGCGCACTCTTCCACAGCGGCTTTGGCTTCGTCGTTATCACCCTGTTCGACCAGAGGATATATGATAAACGCCTGTCTGCCAGAATCCACCTGTGATTCGATGCGCAAGTAAGCAGTTTCGCGTTCACGTGGATAAAGAACTTGAGTATCAATATTTTGTCTTCCGGCTGGGAATTCATCCATCACTGAAAGATCCAAATCACCATAGACAGTTAATGCCAAAGACCTTGGGATTGGGGTGGCGGTCATAACCAATAGATGCGGGTTTGTACCCTTCGCACGCAATAACGCGCGCTGCTCCACTCCGAAGCGATGTTGTTCATCCACGACAACCATTTGAAGATTTTGAAAAACCAGTGGGTCTTCGATCAGGGCATGGGTGCCGATTATGAGCTTGATCGTTCCGTTTTCCAGGTCCGTGCGAATTGCTTCTTTTTCAGCCGGTTTTGTATCGCCTATGAGAAGTCGAATCTCGGCTGGTTTGAGAATTGGATTAGGTTTCGCTTCATCGGTTAGGAGACGGCTTAGACTGCGATAATGCTGTTCTGCCAAAATACTGGTTGGTGCCATCAGGGCTGCCTGTCCATTATTCGTCAGGATCATCGCCATGGCCAAAGCGGCAACCACCGTTTTCCCTGAGCCAACATCTCCCTGAAGCAGGCGATTCATCGGCTGACCGGTCGATAGATCTTCCCGGATTTCCGCAAGGACTTTCTGTTGGGCGCCAGTCAGGTCGTAAGGCAATCGTTCCAACCAGGTTTTCCATTGCGCATCCGATGTAGAAAACGTGACAGCGGTAGCATTTTTCCATGCACGTTTTTGTTTCAAAACACCCAATTGCAGCAGAAAGATTTCATCGAATGCCAGCCGTTTCCGGGCTGAGCTAAGTGATTCATGTGCAGTCGGGAAGTGGATTTCCTTTAAGGCGGTTCCCAGATCGGGTAGATGATAGCCAGATCGGATCTGATCTGGCAGAAAATCATCGATTTGATTTGCCCAGTATTGAACAGTTTGATATTGCAGACGGCGCAGCCATTTTTGGGTGATACTGGAGGTGAGTGAATAAACCGGAACAATTCGGTTGGTATGTAGCTGTTCCTGTTCCAGCTGCTCCCACTCAGGGCTGTTCATCATCAATCTGCCCAGGTATTGGTCCACTCGACCGGAGACGACTACCTGCATACCGGGCTTTAAACGATTGGCAATCCAGATCTGATTGAACCAGGTCAAACGGACACTACCGGTTCCATCGGTCAGTATCGCCTCTATGATATGAGAACTTCCCCCTTTGATCGGACGGGTGGTAACTGTGGTTATCGCTCCAATTATGGTGACTTCTTCACCATAAAAGAGCTGGTTAATAGGTTTAAGTTGCGAATAATCATCGTAGCGGCGGGGAAAGTAATAAAGCAGATCTTCCAGAGTATACAAACCCAGACCAGCCAATGTCTCCGCATGTTTTGCGCCGATTCCCTGCACAACTGTAAGAGGGGCGTTTAGACCCGTTCTAGCTGTGTTTTGATCAATTCTTGAAGCCGATCTAGTAGGTGATGGGTTTGTCAGGGTTTGCGGTTTCGGTTTTTCAGCCAACTGTTTGGAGGGTAGTGGGATTTCCTTGGGCGTCTTTTCAACAGGTAAAGCTGGTGGATTTCCCTGAGCTACACTGGACAATTCTTGCCAGAGTGTTTTTATGGTTTGAGCTCGCTCTTCTGTATTCAGCGTATATTCTGCAATCAATTCCCTGGTCTTGATTATTAGTTCTTCAGGGATTCGCTCCAACCTGGCTTCGGTTTCCCAAATGGGTAACACCCGTTCGAGACCACCAACCACAGCGCGATTGTCATATCCGCGCTCGATTTCAAGCTTTAAGAATTTTAAGATCTTCTCTATCGATGGCTGCATAGCATCCATTTTACCCTAAACCAGTTAAACGGTATTCACCGTTTGGTCTAGTAAATTTCGGAATAAATGATGAGATCAGGGTGATTAATAGTGAAAGATCAGCAGAAGCAGGACTCTTATACTCGCAAGTGTTTCCAATAATTCGCAGGTATTAAATAAGATCAGGCTTTTCCATCGCAAATATCCCCACACTGCGCGGACCAAAAAGAGCAGCTACAACCGGGTTGATGCTGTGTTCACTGAATGGAGTTTTTGGGAAATTCATGCTGGCGTGTTCCTTAAGACTTCTGGCTTCTTGCAGAGTGGGTGGAACGCTTTGCATGACGGCTATATAGTCCAGATCGCTGAATTCATCCAGGAATTCCTGAAAGTTATCCAGGAGATTTCTATAATTTTTTACCTTTTCGATGGAAACCAATTTACCTTCTTCGAAAGAAAAAACCGGCAAAATGGATAACATCTCACCTACAACCGCTTGCGGAAAACCGATTAATTCAGTTCCCTGGAGGTAGGTAAGATTGGGAAGGCATACCTGCGAATAGATGTGGGGGATCTGTCCACGAATTCGATACTCTATTTCCGCGGGATTGACGCCTTTGGCAGCCATATCGATCCCTTGTTGAACCAGGTACCCCAAACCGAGGCCAGTAGTTTGAGAGTCAATGATCTGAACCTGGGAATTTCCCCTCGTTTGGTGCACTGCCAGTTCCAGATTCCGAAATGACTGGGAGAGGTGACTTGACATCGTCAACCCAATAATATGGTTGAAAGTTTGGTTCAGCGTTTTAATCGCCGTAACATAATCTTCTACCGTAGGGGGCAATAGTTCAAGTGTGTTCCCATTGATCTTGCTGATAGGGTAATGACTGATCTTTAATACCGGGTCGCTTTCGCCATTCATGTCTTTGAACTTAATTTGAAATGGAACTGTATGAACCAGGTTTCTACCTGTGAGTGTATGACGCGTAAATTGTGCGGAATTGTCAGTCAGGATGCAGGTTTTTGGCATGTTACTCTACTGAGATGATGAATTGATAATATGGTTGTCCACCAAAGTGGATCTCGATCTCATGCTTTGGATATTTGTCTTGAATTTTCTCCACAAGCGCATCGACCTGATTCTTTTGAATCTCTGCACCATAAAAAAGCGTAATTCTTTCACGGCTTTGGGTATCAGCTACCTCGAGGAATTGAAGCATTGCTTCTTCCAAAGAATTTGAGGAATAGATTAATTGCCCATTATGTAGCGCGATGACTTGACCTTCTTCAACATCGACGCCATTAATTTGAACTGATCTGGTCGCGGTAGTGATCTCACCCGCTTCTACTTCCTCCAAAGATACGTTCATATCTTTTACGATTTGGTCGAAATCACCATCAGGTATCAGGTGTAATAATGCGGATAATCCTTGAGGGATATTTCTGGTGGGAATAACGGATACAGATTTTACACTGATCGAGGCAGCCGTTTGGGCGGCAAGAATGATATTTTTATTATTCGGCAGGATGATGATCTTGTCGGTCGGCAGGTTCTCGAAGGATTTCAGGATCTCTTCGGTACTTGGATTCATGGTTTGACCACCATCGACAATAGCGGATACTCCCAGGCTGGCAAAAATCCTCGATAAACCTGGTCCGGGACTAACGGCGACAACAGCAATGTGCCCTGGTTCCAGGTCTGCCAGATGTAATTTTTCGGGTTCGACTGCTGCTTGATTACCCATCTGCTCGATCAGATTCTCCATCGCCACTTTGGTAATGGTGCCGATAGTCATTGTGTAATCTATCGGTTGATAACGTTTTTCGGCGGCTACATGAATATGCATCCGGTAAAATCCGTCGCCTTCGCCGACCTGAATGGAAGTACCAATCTCACTTAGATCCTTGTAAAAGTCATCCAAAACCAAAGGTTGGTGGGGTTTAAAATCGACCACTACTTCATAATCCTGTCCGGGCTCAACAGCTTCCATTGTTCCCTCCAGGTTCATTTGAGAGAGTGGTTGAATGATCCCCACAGGAACATCAAGGGATTGGTTCTTAATGTGACGTTGAATTCCCTCCAACAGGATAAACAATCCCTTCCCACCGGAATCGACTACGCCAGCTTGTTTGAGTATGGGTAATAACTCCGGGGTGTGCTGGACTGACTCATCAGCTGCTTTTACGATCTCTTCCAGCATACTTTCCGGTTTGTTGCTTACCGTTACCACTTCTTTTGCACGCCGGGCAATATCAGTCGCAACCGTTAATATTGTTCCTTCGACCGGTTTCACGACACCTTTGTAGGCGGTATTTCGGGCTTCGTCGAGCGCGGAAGCGATCATCGCTGCGTCGGCAGTATCAAAATTATCCAATCCGCGGGCGAAACCACGCCAAAGTTGGGATAAGATCACACCCGAGTTACCGCGTGCACCCATCAAAGCCCCCTGGGCTAACAGGTGAACCATCTTTCCGAGGTTCTTTTCCTGGGAATTGGCAATTTCATTGAAGGCGGATTGCATGGTTAAAACCATGTTCGTACCAGTATCACCATCTGGTACTGGGAAGACATTCAGAGAATTAACCAGCTGTTGGTTGGCTTTTAACCAGGTTAAAGCTGCTTCGATAAAAGTTTTAAATTGAAGACCGTCTAAATGAATATCTTTTTCAGCTACGTTTTCAGAATCGAAACCCATTAGGTACCTTTATGATTGAAAGTATTAATCTGTATTGCTTATTCGAAGACCGCGGACATGGACATTTACCGTGCGGACAGGCAGACCAATCGAATGTTCGATCTGATAGTGTACCTGATGGGCTACTGTGGAGGCAACAGATTTGATCCTTGTCCCGTATTCAATAATGATATACAGGTCCAGATCAACCTGGTCTCCGTCATATTTTACTTCGACCCCCAGCGTGGGATCTTTTATGATCACGTTGGCAAGTCCCTCAACTATATTTTTGGGAGCCAGACCGACCACTCCATAGGATGATAGTGCAGATTGGCAGGCGACTGAAGCTATCGCCTTGTGTGATATATAGATATTGCCATTCGTATTATTTTTTTCGCTCATATCAGACCTTTCACTCATTACTCTGGTCATGTAGTTTAACAAATTTTCTTGTCTTTGGATACGGTTTGTGATAAAATCTTTTCTTGCGCTGTGGAATACCACAGCCGGACAGTTCGCGATGTTGAAAGGATATTAACAATGGCCGTATGCAATAATTGTGGTAAACGAACAACGTTTGGTCATAACCGGAGCTTTTCCCAGCGTGCGACAAATCGCGCTTTTCATCCCAACTTGCAAAAAGTAATGGTGATTGAAAAAGGGCAGAAACTTCACAAGACTTTGTGCACACGCTGTATCCGCACGCTTGTAAAGAGTGCATAATCGGTTACGAGATAGCTCTAACAAGACGGCCGTCAGGCCGTTTTTGTTTTAATCCCCGATCGCCTTTCGCAGATCTAACACTCCATTCATTATACCTTGTGGATGATTGAATATGGCGGATGACGCAACAAAAACATTGGCTTTTGCCGCTATCACCAGGGGCAATGTTTTGGGATTGATCCCTCCATCCACTTCCAGATGGATGGGATGATCGCTTGCGTCGAGGTATTTTCGGGCAGCACTAACTTTCTTTTCAATACCAGCGATATAGGTTTGGCCGGAATACCCCGGGTTAACCGTCATTACAAGCACAAGATCCAGTACAGGAAGTACTAACGGAAGGTTATCCACCTGGGTGGATGGATTGAAGGCAACTCCACTCTGGCAACCTGATTCGCGAATCATTTGAAGCGTTCGATGAAGGTTTGGACAGGTTTCAGCCTGTACAGTGATCGTGCTGGCTCCCGCCGATGCGAATGAATGTATATGCCGCTCCGGTTTTTCAATCATCAGATGAACATCCAAAGGTAGATCAGTTGCGCGACGTGCGGCTTCCACAATGAATGGTCCCATTGTTATGTTGGGCACAAAATGCCCATCCATCACATCGACATGGATCCAATCGACGCCGGCGTCAACACATTGCCGGATCTGGTCACCCAAACGGGTGAAGTCTGCTGAAAGGATGGATACGGAAATCAATTTTTTCATAATAAATTAAAGAGAACTGCAATCCACAGTGGAATTAAACCGCCGACAGCGGCTACGGTCAATAATCCTAATCCAATCGTGATCCAATCGATTCGATTTACCTGTTGAGTGAAGGACTGGTTAGTTTTTGTCACTATGACCGGAGAAACCATGGTTGCCGCCGGATCCCGTGGAGTAAAGAATTTCTCGGGTGTGGCAGTTTCACCCAACCGGACACTGGTTTGTAATACTCTACCCATCTGATCGGCAGTCCGATACCGTTGTGATGGTTCTTTGGACAAGACCTTTAAAATAATCAGAATCGAGTTCTGGTGTGATCTGGGGATTCAATCGTCTGGGTGAGATGGGCTTTTCGAATAAATGCTTGTTGGCGTATTCCTGGGCAGTATCAGCGGTGAAAGGTAGCTGACCGGTTAAAGCTTCATACATCACCACGCCGAGAGAATACACATCAGATGCGGGTTGGGGTGCATTACCACCTGCCTGTTCTGGCGAAAAGTACTGGGGAGAACCCCATATCTCATGGTTTTTCTCGTCGGGATGGATCGACGCTAATGCCCTGGCGATTCCGAAGTCAGTTACTTTTAATCGTAGATCAGGTGTCACCAGCATATTGTGGGGTTTGATATCACAGTGAACCAGGCCTGCGCGATGCGCGTAGCCAATTCCAGAGCAGGCTTGAATCATCAGGGAAAGGGCTTCATCCACGGGTATTCGTCCCCGTTGATTGAGCATGGTCTTCAAATCGGTTCCCGGGACATGCTCCATCACAATGAACAACCAATCCTGGTCGTAACCAAAATCGTATACCGTTACGATACCGGGGTGGGTTAGATTAGCAGCTGCTTTTGCTTCAAGGTGGAATCGATCTCTGAACGCCTGGTCTTGACTGAGTTCTTCTTTTAAGATTTTAATGGCTACCGGACGATCCAACATCAAGTCATACGCAGAATAGACAAAAGCCATTCCGCCTTTACCTATGGATTGAAGAAGTTTGTATCGATTATTGAGAATTGGCAGTTCGTCCATGGATTTCCACCTGAGAAATTATAACATACCGGTGTTCTTCTACTTTTTCGGTTCGGTTATAATTTAGTATATCTTTGCAAGGAGAATGCCATCCATGAGGCGAATTCAGAAATTCCTGCGCCAGAACCCGCTCCAAGTATTGCTGATCGCCTTGCCCATTGCTCTCATTGCCCGGTTTACAGGCATGGGAGACCTATGGGTTTTCATTTTTTCCATCATAGCCATCATTCCGATGGCAGGACTGATCGGGCAATCGACAGAAGTGCTCGCCGTTTATACCGGCCCGAAAATCGGTGGGCTATTAAATGCGACCCTGGGGAATGCGGCTGAATTGATCATTACTCTGGTTGCCATCCAGGCAGGATATCTCGATCTGGTCAAAGCATCTATTACAGGTTCCATCCTGGGTAACTTGTTGTTCGTGTTAGGGTTTGCCATGATCGTCGGTGGTATTAAAAATGGGGTTCAAAAATTCGATCGCACCCAGGCAGGAAATCACGCAGTCTTACTGACATTGGCTGTTATGGCATTGGCAATCCCATCCCTCTTCCGAGTGGCGATCGGAAGCGAAACAAGCATACGGGTTGAAGCACTCAGTATCAGCGTGGCAGTGGTAATGCTTATTCTGTATGGGTTGGGCTTGTTCTACTCATTGAAAACAAATCAAAGCCCAGTTACGCATATCTCTGAGATCCCGGCGCATCACAAACCGGAATTGACTCTGAGAAATGCGATAATTCTATTGGTTGCATCGACAGTCGGAGTTGTGGTTCTAAGCGAAATGCTGGTTGGAGCGGTTGAGCATGTAGTCGCAACCTCACACATATCTGAATTTTTCCTTGGTATTATCCTAATTCCCATTGTTGGCAATGCCGCAGAACATTTCGTCGCAGTCCAGGTAGCGCATAGGAATAAAATGGAACTGAGTGTGGAAATCGCCATTTCTTCCAGCCTTCAGATTGCATTATTTGTTGCGCCGCTTCTCGTTTTCGTAAGCTTATTATTCGGTCATCCACTCACCCTCGTATTCAACAATTTCGAGCTGATTGCACTCGGTGGAGGTGTGCTGATCACCGTTTTGGTGGCTGGGGATGGCGAATCGAACTGGTTGGAAGGGTTCGCATTGGTCGGTGTGTATATCATCCTCGGTTTGGCGTTCTTCTTGTTCACGGTATAACCATGTCCAGACGGATCACTTCACTTGCCGCAGGAATCATCATCGGGTTGATATGTTTTACATTTGCTGCTGCAATCTTGTTTTTCCTTTCTCCACGTCAGCGTAATGTGCCTTTCGTTACACCAATGATCACGCTGGTTATTGCTCCACCGATCATTGCATCTCCGACACCTGAGATTCAAAAAACCAGCACGCCCACTCTTCCCGATGGTATTCCCCCTGACCCCGGCGGTGTGATCCAGGTGGGTATATCCGTCCGGATTACAGGTACAGGTGGTGATGGATTACGGTTGCGTCGTGAGCCTGGAAAAAATGGGACACCAATTTTCCTGGGAGCTGAGAATGAGGTATTTGCAGTAAAGAGTGGACCCGAATCTGTGGATGGTTTCACCTGGTGGTACCTCGAAGCCCCGTTTGATACAACCAGGGCTGGCTGGGCGGTATCCAATTACCTAATTCCGTTTGTCGAACAGTAATTTGCTTTTTTCTACACTTCCCTCTACAATCATTTTTATCCTTTAGTGATAATTACTGCCGTATGATTGATTCGATTGGAATAAATGGGAATGGATAAACAGATACCTACCAAACAGAAAGATTACATCCGCATGAAAGTGGGGGATGTTCTCATGCTTTGTTTGGAGGATTCCAGCGTAATACCGATCCAACGATTGGTCGAATCACTGGTCATCATCGGTCCAGAAAGCCTGGATGTGTTACGGGAAGTATTATCCGAGATAAGTTTAAGACGGGCACAGGTTCGGGATGACCAACAACAGGTTTTCCAGGGATTTACCACCAATTTGGAAGGAATGGGCGTTTCACTAAAGACCAAACCAAGGGTTCACTCTTTTTTTGGGATCAGACCAGTCCATATTCTGAATTCACTAAAGAAAAACGGAGTTCAGGATGAAGAGACCACGAATCAGTGCATGCAAATGTTGGTGGATACACGTGAGTTGATGTCCGATTTTCGAAGCAAACTCGATCTATTAGATAAGATCGAACAATACCTGGTGGATTGGACCTGGGCAATTCTGTACATGTCGTCCCACCAGCAATCGGGCTGGTCGCAGCTACAATAAAAACAGCATCCGGAAAACGGATGCTGTTTTTAATTATACTGTTGACTTACTTCCGGTTTTTTCGAGAACTGAGATAAAGTAAGGCGCCAAGCGCGGATATCGCAAGACCTGCTCCAACAGCAGCTTGAACAACGGTCTTCGGTTCCATACCAGGAAGAACGACATTTCCATCTCCATAGGAGCGGAATAATCTACCCCATTGTGTGTCGAGGGCGGCTTCAACTCGTTGCCGGCCAACGAACGGATACCAATACACATTATGGTAAAAATTACTGGCAAAATAGCTCCATGGAACCAGTGGACTTTGTAATAATATTTTCTCCAATGGTTTCAGAGGACCATGATAGATCATCTTCTGCCCTCTTGAGGCAAAGGTGTCCTCCTGGACAAAATTCCAGGGCTGTTCCTGCTCGATATCGTATCCAACAATCTCAATATCCTTTGGATCGCCGATACCCAATCCCATCTCATGGGCTAACCGGATGAATGGAATTTCCATCGGATCAAAGCCCTGCAGTTTAGCGCTGATCGCATCGATGGCAACCTGATCTGCAGACGCAAGCAGGATGTTCTTTTCATGGACACGCATCGCCCTTGGACCTGGACCGTCACCCGCAAAAGTTCCATCCATCACCGCGAATAAACCCGGGTGGATATCCTGCTGGATCATCAATAGGTCAACCAGAGTTTCATGGATGACGCTGTGAGTCCAATGCCGGTTTCTGTGGAGGAGACCGCCAAATGCGTTCTTCATCGCACCAGTGATCGTCGTAAAGACATGGGTCTTGACGGTTGGAAGGTGGATAATATTCTTACCGATCAAAGCCTTGGGTATAAATACGCCTTCCGGGTACACTTTATCGAGCACCAGGAATGGTCTTTTTGGTTTATATTCTTCCCATTCGAATTTTTCTTCGTAAAGATACAGGCAGGGTACCCCGTACTTATCCGTGACAAAACGATGTTTGTTATTGACTTCCCCCACCGAAGTATCCACGACGACCGTATCGTTATGAATACCGACCAAGTCTTTATAGCCTGCGTTCTGAAGGGTTTTAACCACCCCCTCAATCTGCCATGGCGTCGAAGAGCAAGCCGGATACCAGGTCTGCCACGAGATATTAATTTTAATTCCGGTAGTATTTGTCTTCGGTAAGGATTGCTCGAAACCAGCCATCTGCATTAACCGCTGGGTATCATCCACAACGGTCTCAGGGGTGGTCTTCAATACAGCAACTTTCCCTTTACCAGGAAAATCCGTCATAAGAATTCCTTCCTTCCTGTGTCTCCCCGCAATTGTACAGCATCGATCCAGTTCCGTCTACCGACCAGATAACCGAAGTTCTCAGTCTTTCTCAGGACCAGTTATCTTCCACAATCGGACTTTTTCACCAGTATTCGAGCATGAAGTAGATATCGGGCAGCCCTGGCAATGACTGTCGGTGCAGGTTGACATCTCCCGTAAATAACCCATTTCAGCCAGTGTATCAAGCATTGATCGGATCATCCGGGGATGGACGCCCAGAATTCGCGACAGAATCTCCAAATCCATGGTTTGGTGAAGTTGAACTTGATTAAGTAAATTATTCAGCATAGGTTAAAGCCCAACCACTGAAGCAATTTGAAACGTAATAGTACCAACTAATACCGATAATGTCAGGTAAATCCCAACCGATCCAAGTGTCCAACCCCAGGAATTAGTTTCTTGCTTTATAGTGGCTACCGTTGCAGCACATGGGATAAATAAGAGAGTAACAACCAGGAAGGAGAGAGCGGTCGCAACTGAATACGTCGAAGATAGCACGGCTGTAAGTCCCAGGTTTCCGGAACCTCCAAATAAAACGCCAAGGGTAGCTATCGCATTTTCCTTTGCCAAAAAGCTGGTCAGAATTGCGACGGTCAATTTCCAATCAAAGCCCATCCATTTACCGATCGGAGATATAATCTGACCAATTCTGGCCAAAAAGCTGGTTTCCAGGTTCCCGGTTGGAAACATAGTCAACAGCCAGATAAAGACCGATATACCCAAAATGATTGTTCCTGCCTTTTGAATAAAGGATAACGATCGCTGCCAAACCAGTAATCCGATCGTGCGAGGATTCGGGATATGGTACGAAGGCAGTTCCATGATGAAACTGGCTCTTTCTCCTTTGAATAAAACCCGATTAAGCAATATACCCAAAAGGACCATGATCAGCATGGAAAACAGGACCAATCCCCAGGTTACCAGGGTCGCTTGTGCTCCGAAGAAAGCCGGGGCGATAAACGCGACCACAGCCATCCGCGCGGTGCATGGTATGAGAGGGGCGATCAGGATCGTGAGGAGTCTGGCGGACTTTGAATCAATTACTCTCGTTCCCATGATAGCCGGGACATTACAACCAAAGCCCAGAAAAAGGGGGAGGAAGGATCTTCCCTGCAAACCCATTGCCTGCATGAGATTATCCATAACATAGGCAGCCCTGGCCATATATCCGACGTCTTCCAAAATCCCAAATGAGGCAAAGAAAATCACCAAGATGGGAAGGAAGGTGAGGACAGAGCCTACTCCACCCAATATCCCATCGACAAGCAGGCTTCTGACCCAAAATGGTGCACTGCTGAGTAAGCCGGAAACTAGTTGTGTTAAAGGGGACAAAAGCTGGGTGTCCATCCAGGATTGAATAGGCGCGCCTATTTGAAAGGTCAACCAAAAAACCAATCCCAGGATAGCGGCAAGTACAAACAATCCCCAGATAGGATGAGCGGTTATTCGGTCGATCCGTTCATTCGAACCCGGTTTGTTGTCATCAGGGTAAATAACCACATCACGCAAAATCTGGGTGATCCATTCATATCGACTGGAGGCGATCTCGATCAGGGCAGTTGGGTGATTTGCCAGAATACTCTGCACTTCATTTGCTTTGTCGACTTGAAGAGATCTTTTGATCGAATTCCACCAGAACGGCATCCGATTCCAATAATTTGAGCGAAACCCAATCAGAGGACAGATCAGAGGATATTGCTGGTTCGATGAGGATGCGAATTTTTCGATGGCTATCCACCAGATTTTCGGGTAAGGTGGGGATTGAAACTTCCCCTTTTGGTTTCTGCCCAAATGTATCGTCGATATGATCAAGAAGGTGGCGGATTTCATTATGCCTGGTCGCGGATATGGGGATAACCGGTATTCCCAGGTTCGCTTCCAATATGTCCGGTCTTACCAGTATTTGATCCTTCGCTGCGACGTCCATCATATTTAACGCAATGACGATTGGAATGGGAAGGCAAATAAGTTCAGCCAACAGGTATAGACTACGTTCAAGGTTGGCTGCGCTAATTACCGCGATTACCAGATCTGGTTTTTCGGTTAGCAGGTAATCACGTGAGATCAATTCTTCCGGGGAATTCGCTGTCAGGCTATACGTTCCCGGGAGATCTACGATACGGTATGGAGTCCCTTTGTGCGAAAAAGCCCCCATTTTACTTTCTACGGTTTTACCAGGCCAATTTCCCACATGTTGGTTCAGCCCGGTTAAGGCGTTGAAGATCGTCGATTTACCGATATTTGGCTGTCCCGCGAGAGCAATGACCCTGGTGTTTTGCCGGTTCAATACCGGAAGCTCAACGGTGGAAACAGGAGCACAATGGGTCATCCAGTTGTCCGTTGTACAAATATCTTCGCTGCCTGGTTGCGTCCCAGGGCAATATGAGATCCCCGGACCTGGACGATCATTGGTCCGCTGCCAAAATTTTGAATCACTGTGATGGTGACGCCGGGTGTTAATCCAAAGGAAGCCATGCGGGAAAAATCTACATGTCCATACTGGGTATCAACCATCCGGGCTTTTTCGCCAGATTGAAGTTGTGCAATTGAAGGATAATTGTTAATTGGTGTCATCTACTATTCCCTTTAGCAGTGGATATCAACGAAGCTAATATATTATATTAGCATATGCTAATATTGTAAATTGATTATAATACTATCTTAAACGTCATTTGTCATAGAATGAGAAATTATGAACCTAACAGAAGTTAGTCCAACAATCGAAGATTACCTTGGGATAATCTATATCCTGGCCAGGGATGGCGAACCAATCGCAGGTGTTCGGATAGCGAATCTATTGGGCGTCACACCACCGACAGTGACGAATACGCTGAAACGGATGATCCGCGACGGTTTACTATGTGCCGATGAAAACCATGAGATCCATCTGACCGCTGATGGGATGTTAACCGCCCGATCAGTGGTTCGAAGGCATATGCTCTCGGAATGGATGCTGGTAAAAATGCTCTCCTGGTCAAAATTACACGATCAGGCTCATCTGTTGGAGCATGGAATTTCAGATGAAGTTGAGTTAGCGTTGGTCAAAGAATTGGGTGAGCCTGAATTGTGCCCCCATGGCAATCCATTACCTGGTTATGAAGCGTCAGTTGCAAAATGGCTCTGTCTCCTGGATGTCGAGAAGAACCAACAGGTGATTATCCGCCGCATTCATGAATTGGCTGAGGAAACCCCAGACATGCTACAATTTCTGGAGAGTCAAGGTATCGTACCGGGAGTGAAAGCGGTTCTTACGGATAATTTGTCTTTCAACCAGACCATCGAATTAGATCTTGGAAAGAAGGCGGTTACAGTTGGGTACCCAACTGCGAAATATATTTATGTCGAATTGGTAATATAAAAAGTACCCTGATAATCGGTGGGGAAATTGCACAGAAATGCACTAAGGTCATTATTGCGGAGAATAGGGTTGAATCAACGACGATACTCCAAATCTAAACAAATAAACATTTACCTGATCGTGGTAGTTATTACCTCTTTTTCGATCCTTCTAAGTGCCTGTAATCCAAAAGAATGGATCAAGAACCTGGTATCCGATAAAAGGCCTAATTTCCTGGTGATCATTACCGATGACCAACGATACGACACCATGCAGTATATGCCTCAAACCCAGGCTAAGATATTTGACCAGGGCGTCACTTTTTCGCATGGATACATTTCTACACCGCTATGCTGCCCAAGCCGGGTAAGTATTTTAACAGGGATGTATGCCCATAATACAAAGGTCCGTACCAACGGTGTGAAAAACGAAAACCGGACACTGATTGAAGATATGAAAGCCAAGGGGTATTACACGGGCTTGGTTGGAAAGTATCTCAATTCCTGGGATGGATCAGCCCGGCCTGAGTATGACTTCTGGGTATCGTATTTCAAAGGTGAATCACCGTACATTGATCCTGACCTGAATGTGAATGGAGTTTGGCGTGAGCATATCGGCTACATAACCGATATTTTGGGAACCTATTCAATGAAGTTTGTTGAAGATGCGGTTGGACAGAGAAAACCCTGGATCTTGTTTTATACACCCATCGCACCGCATGATCCCTCGATACCGGACAATAAAGATGCAAGTTTATTCCCGGATCTGGCACCCAATCGTCCCCCCAATTTTAATGAGGCCGATGTCTCTGATAAGCCGATCTGGTTACAACAAAAAGAATTACTTACGCCTGCTGAGATCCAAACCCTCGATCAATATCGACGGAACCAGATATTGACCCTCGTATCTCTCGACCGTGCGATCGGCCGTATGTTGGACCGTCTGGAAGAAAAAGGTGAACTGGATAACACGTTTATTCTTTTCATTTCTGATAACGGAAAGTTTTGGGGTGAACACCGGATAACCTCAAAAAACAGTTTTTACGAAGAAGCGATCAAAGTACCATTTGCCATCCGATACCCTGCACTGATCTCCAAACCGTATGTCGAAGATCGAGTTGTATCCAATATAGATATTGCCCCAACCCTTTATGAATTGGCAAATATCCCTATACCTAAAACCGTGGATGGTTTGTCTCTTGTTCCTTTATTAAAGGGAACCAATGATTGGCGTGAGAACTTGTTGATTGAAGGTTGGCCTCCCAGGGGTATTTTCGCAGCGCTTCATACAGGCAGGTATGTATACGCCGAAACGATTGGTGATCGGGCTGAATTTTATGATCTGGATTTGGATCCTTATGAACTCAACAATCTGATCGACGATCCAATCTATGCTGAATTAATTTCGAAATTTCACGGCCAATTGCAGGAAGTAAAAGAGCCGGAGGGAGTAGCCACTCCGATACCCGAATAAAACCATATAGTCCTACTAGTGACTTTACAGCCATGCTTTCTGGGATGTGACTTATAATTCAGGCTACATAAAACGTGAAGGGCAGATGACAATGATGAACCGAGAAAAAGCGATCGAATATGCGCATCAGAACCGGGAAAAATTCCTGAGAGAACTATCCGAATTTATTCACATACCTTCAGTCTCTACAAATGTGGAAAATAATACTGATATTCAAAAAGCAGCCGAATGGCTGGTAACTCATTTACGTTCACTGGATTGCACCAATATTCAGATATTTCCAACGCCTAAACACCCTGTTGTCTATGGTGAATGGCTTAAGGCGGGTGCCGAAAAACCAACTGTCCTGATATATGGACATTATGATGTACAACCTGTTGACCCGATCGAATTATGGTCCTCTGACCCATTCGATCCAGCTCAAAGAGGTGATTATCTATTCGGTCGAGGCGCATCCGATATGAAAGGTCAGATCATCGCCGCGACGAAGGCTGTCGAATTGATCAAAGCGACCGGGGAATTCCCGGTGAACCTCAAATTCATATTTGAAGGTGAGGAAGAAATCGGTTCGCCGAATTTGGAAGCTTTCATCATAGAACATGCAAAAATGTTGGCTTGTGATATGGCATTAAATCCAGATTCCGGGATGATCGCACCCGATGTTCCCACCATTGTTTATGCACTAAGAGGACTCGCTTATCTTGAAATTCGTTTATACGGACAGGATCATGATCTCCATTCAGGACTATATGGTGGAATTGTGGAGAATCCGGCCAATGTCCTTTGCCAATTGGTGGCAGGGATGAAAGATAAGGATAATCGGGTTACCCTGCCAGGTTTTTATGACCGTGTTCGTGAGATTTCGGAACAAGAACGGTTGGAATTGGCTCGTCTTCCACTGGATGAAGAATATTATCTGAAGGGAACAGGCGCCAAGAGATTGGTAGGCGAAAAAGGATATACCTGGGTTGAATTAACCGGCGCGCGTCCAACCCTTGATGTGAATGGTCTTCTCTCGGGTTTTACCGGTGAAGGATCAAAAACCGTGTTACCCAGGTATGCCATGGCGAAAGTATCGATGAGATTGGTACCCGACCAGGACCCGGAAGAGATCCGGCAATCGATGATTTCTTTTATTGAGGCTCACCTTCCGGATACCATGCGTTACGAACTATTAGTTCATGCTGGTAACCCTGCCTCGATCACCGATCTGGATACCCCTGGGCGTTAAGGCTCTCGCCAAAGCTCTGGAGACTGTGTGGGGAAAGCGACCGGTTTACAAGCGGGAGGGTGGCAGTATTCCTGTCGTTGGTGATATGAAAAAGAATCTTCACGCTGAATCGGTATTAACTGGATTCGGGTTGCCAGATGATAATATCCATGCGCCAGACGAACGATTGAATCTACCTAATTGGTATCGAGGAATCGATTCCTTGATCCACTTTTTCTATAATTTATGAGCGCATCCGAAGAACGTCTCCCCTCTTATGGCGGTCAGGCTGTCATTGAAGGTGTACTCATGCGTGGGACTCGCTTCATAGCCATGGCTATGCGGGCACCAGATGGCTCCATCGCGTTACATGAAGAAACATTGGGAGGTATTTATACCTCTTCATGGATGAAAATCCCCTTCCTGCGTGGATTGGTCGGTCTATGGGATGCACTGGCTATTGGTATTCGATTTTTGACCATCTCGGCTAATACCCAAACAGGTGAAAATGAGAAACTGGAAGGATCTCCCACTTTACCTCACGTTGGGTTCATCACTTGCCATTGGTATTGGCGTGTTTTTCCTTGCTCCCGCTGGGGTTGGCCAACTGGCGGAAACCTGGTTGGGTTGGAGCGCGTTTTCCAGCAATCTGCTCGAAGGGGTTCTTCGATTGATCCTGCTCATCGCCTATATTTGGGGTATCGGATTCATGCCCGATATTCGGCGGGTATTTCAATATCATGGTGCCGAGCATAAGACGATAAATGCGTTTGAAGCAGGTGCAGACCTGACGCCTGAAAATGTTGCCACCTATTCGTTGGAACATCCCCGTTGTGGAACAGCCTTCTTACTCACGCTGGTGGTCATTTCGATCCTTGCCTTTGCTTTCATCGGTCCACTGCCAACCGTATGGCGCTTATTGAGTTCGAATTATCATGCTACCAGTACTCGCCGCAATAGCCTACGAATATATCCGGTGGGCATCTCGTCATCTACACTATAGGTTTGTCAGATGGATTATTAAGCCAAACCTCGCTTTACAGCATCTCACCACACGTACACCTGATCTGAGCCAGTTAGAGGTTGCCATCGCCGCATTTAAAGCGATGTACGCAAAAGAAGAACAGTCAAAAGTGCAGATCCCATAATAGTATGACTACCTGGAAAATGTGGCAGCAGGCGGCAGTTTTCTTTTTAGCCGGAGTGATCTTTACCTCGATTGGATTTATTATTGCCAGCCCTCCAAGGGGAAAACCAATCATTTTAACGCCTGCGCTTCCGAGTAACATCCTGGTTCAGGTGGATGGAGCGGTAGTTGATCCAGGGGTATATTCGATCTCATCGGGCAGCCGGGTTCAGGATGCCGTATCCAGCGCGGGTGGACTGACAGCGGACGCTCGGATAGATTCATTGAATTTGGCCAAGCGGGTTCAGGATGGTGAAAAAATAACCATCCCATCGAATTTGCAAATAACCACATACTCCACTAACCCACTAATCGATATTAATCTGGCCACACTTACCGAATTAGACCAATTACCTGGAATCGGGAAGACCAGGGCGCAGGCGATCATAGACTACCGCACAAAAGAGGGATTCTTTACCTCGATAGACGGGTTGCTGAATGTGCCCGGTATTTCCACCGATCTTTTCGAAAGTATTCGTGAATTGGTGACTGTGCGTTAATGTTTACTCAATATCATAAATCCATTACATGGGACGCGATTGGTGACTATTTCACTGCGGAAGCATTAGGAATTATTCTGAACTCAAATATCGGTCAGGATAATTTGGCAGGACAGATGGGTCACCCCGAATTTCACTTTGATGATTCTGCTTTCACACAGGGGAATTGATACATTTCAACTCTTCGGGAACAAATAATTGAAACCATCCGATTGGGCAATGATCCTAAGTTCGCTTGGAATCATTTTGGAAAACTAACCCATGCCTGTCAGGATTTCTACGCTCATTCCAATTACATCAATCTCTGGGTAGAGATTCACGGTGCAAGCCGTGGAATGGCTATTTCGTCACAGGATATTCTTTTACCTGATATTCTTTTAGATCAGAGATTGATCTCGGGCAGGTTCTATTCTCCGTGGGAGATGATCACGTTTCTTCCCTGGATCGGCCGAAAAATAGCCATGCTATTTCCGTCAGATTCCCATGCCCGATTGAATAAGGATTCACCAGACCGCAGTATATTGTTCCACCAGGTGTACCAGGCGGCTGTATATCGTACTGTTTTTGAATATAATGAAATAGTAGGACAACTGACCAGAGAAGAAAACCAAATATTTACTGGTTTCTCACCTGGAAATTAGAAAGAAGGAAATTGGATGGATTTAAAATCGCGACTGGAAAATGATCTCAAAGACGCGTTGCGAGCGGGCGAAGATATTAGGAAAACAACGATTCGAATGACCCTGGCTGCCATAAAACTGTCACAGGTTGAAAAAGGCTCACCCCTAGATGATTCTGCCATCACAGCAATCATTCAAAAAGAAATTAAAAGCCGCAAGGAAAGCATCGCGGATGCCGAAAAAGCAAACCGTCCAACAATGATCGTCGATCTGTTAAAAGAGATTACGGTATTGGAAGATTATTTGCCCAAACAGATGAGTGCAGAAGAATTAAACAAAGTAGTGGCAATGGCAATTGATGAAGCTGGAGCTACTTCGATATCCGATATGGGCAAAGTAATGAAAATATTGATCCCTCAAATTCAGGGGAAAGCCCCCAATGACCAGGTGAGCGCGGCAGTTCGCCAGTTATTACAACAGAAATAATAGAATGCTACCTACTCCGCAAAAGACAACGCCTCAAGGAAAACGGCAGAGATTGCTTAAGCTTTTTGTCTTAATTCTTTCTGCCATTTTTGTATTGGTCATCTTAAATGCGCCCATTTCGTCCCGGTCCGGTATTTATTCCATCCAGATTGGTGATGTTGCAATTCAAGATATCCAATCACCCCGGACATTTACTTACCAATCGGAAATCCTCACCGGTAATGCCCGTCAGCAAGCGCGGGCAGCCATTCCAGCAGTTTACCTGCCGGTTGACCCAACGATCAAGAAGAAGCAGCTGGAGAGTCTTAACGAAGTTCTTCGTTTTATTAGCAACACCCGCGACGATTCGCATGCCACGATGGAACAAAAGACTCAAGATCTCCAAACCCTGGCCAATGTGAAATTGACAACAGAATCCATTCAGCGGATCATAACGCTGAGTAATACCCGCTGGGCGTTGGTTCAGAAGGAAGCGTTCAAAGTTCTGGATGATGCAATGCGAATTACCATCCGGGAAGACAATGTTGTATCCACGCGGAAAAATGTTGGATCACTGGTTGATGTAACCTTTTCAACGGACCAGGTAAAACTGATAACCGAAATGGTTACCTCTTTTATTGTCCCCAACAGTCTACCCAGCGTTGAACTAACCGAGCAAGCCAAAAGTGAAGCTGAACAAGCGGTGGAACCTATCAGCCGATCTTTCGCGACAGGACAGTTGATCGTTCAGCATGGTCAAATTGTTCGACCTGAAGACATGGAAGCGTTACAAATTCTTGGTCTTACCGGACAGGATAATCGTTTTTATACTTTTCTCGGCTCGGTGGCTTTGGTCTCCATTCTGGGAGTGATTATTGCCCTGTACTCGACCAGAAGACGCGCTAATCCGCTCGATGACCTGCGGAGCGTTGTCCTTATTGCATTGATGTTCAGCCTCTTCTTCTTGTTGGTGCGATTTGTCATCCCATATCGGGCGATACTGCCGTTTATTTTTCCAATCGCCGCTTTCGGTCTAACAATGACCATCGCCTTTAATCTGGAGATCAGCCTGGTGTTCTCCATCGTCTTAAGCATACTATCGGCATACAATCTACCCGGCAGTCTTGAGATCACAGTTTATTACATGATGGGAAGCTTGACAGGTATCCTCGTATTAGGGCGGGGAAGGAAAATCGCTTCCTTTTTCTGGGCAAGTATCGCGATTACGGCTGCGAACTTCCTGACAATACTCGCTTTTCGGCTTGGTGACCCCGCAACCGATTGGGTGGGATTGGTTACCCTGGGTGGATCTGCATTAACGAATGGTCTTGCATCCGCCAGTTTGACCCTGATCCTGCAATTTGTCCTCTCACAGATTTTAGGCATAACAACTGCTCTTCAATTAATGGAAATTTCCCGCCCAGATCATCCGTTATTGCAGCTATTATTACGCAATGCAGCCGGCACCTATCAACACAGTCTGCAAGTGGCGAACCTGGCTGAACAGGCGGCGGAAAAGATAAATGCTGATTCTCTCCTGGTCAGAGTGGGAGCCCTTTACCATGATGTTGGTAAAGCCATGAATCCACAATATTTTATTGAAAATCAGGTCAAAGGTAGCGAGAATCCACACGAAAAGATGGAACCTGCCATATCTGCCGCGATCATTATCAAACATGTTCCAGATGGAAGGGATCTCGCGCGGAAGTTCCGCGTTCCAGCACGAATTCTTGATTTCATCATGGAACATCACGGCACCCGTTTAACGCACTATCAATACACCCGTGCAATAGAAAAGGCTGATGGTAAGGTGGATCAGGTAGATCCATCGCTATTCCGCTATCCAGGTCCAGCGCCACACTCTCGCGAAACAGCATTACTGATGTTGGCAGATGGCTGTGAGGCTCGAGCCAGAGCAGATCTGCCCAAAGACGAATCGGAGATCGTTTCGATCATCAAAAAGGTTGTCGATTTTGCCATTAAAGAAGACCAGCTTATTTATACAAAGCTGACCCTGAATGACCTGCACGTGATCTCAGATTCATTCCGGGATTCGTTGATGGGAATTTATCACCAGCGGATAGTCTACCCGGAATTACCAGTGACTCCAGATAACGTAACAGAAAACAGATGATCCATATTCAAATTCGCCCGTACTTTCGGAAGCATGACCTTACTGATTTATTAAAATCTGTCGCCGAGGCAACATTGAGGATGGAAAATAAAGTGGGCAGCCTGACCGTGGTTGTAACAGGTGACAAAGAAATCCGAAGTATGAATCAAGTGTATCGCCAGTTGGATGCTTCCACTGATGTTTTATCTTTTCCAGCGCAGGAGATCGATCCTGAGACAGGGACACTCTATCTGGGTGACATAATTATCTCCTATCCTTATGCGAAGAAACAAGCGGATGCAGAGAAGCATTCAGTACACGATGAATTGAGTTTATTGGTGGTTCATGGGGTCCTTCATCTCCTGGATTACGATCACATGAATAAGAAAGATCGTAAGGTTATGTGGAACCGTCAAGCTGAAATACTGGATTCGATCGGCATCTCAAGTAGTGTATTTCACCCATTTGGAGGAGTAATTTGGCTGTTCGATTCGTGATTCGTCGAATTCAGGGTTTCAAACACGCATTCGCAGGATGGCGATACGTTCTCCGAACCCAGGAGAATGCCTGGCTTCATGCGGTCGCCACGTTGACGGTGATGGTGTTGGCAGCCTGGCTCGCTTTACCTGCCCGGGATTGGGCAGTCCTTGTCATTTCCATTGCATTCGTTTGGACAGCTGAGTTTATTAATACATCTTTGGAAGCTGTGGTAGACCTGGCAAGTCCTCAGAAACATCCTCTCGCAAAAGTCGGCAAAGATGTGGGTGCCGCCGCTGTATTAATTGCGGCTCTTACATCGGTCATTATTGGATTACTGATACTTGGTCCGCCCCTGTGGGGGAGGCTCAGCGTTCTATGGAAGTGAGATCTATGCGATGAAGAATAAATTTCAGTTTGGCACGGTTGGTTCGCCCATCTCCACCCCCAAGAAACCCGGCGGGAGTGTGGGGGCGATCCAGCATTTGGCATCATTGGGATTAGACGCCTTGGAATTAGGCTGGGTTCAATCCGTCAGAGTCAGCGAGGAAACCTGTTTGCTTATTAAATCTGAGGGTGTCAGACGGGGTGTTTCTCTCAGTGTTCATGCGCCTTACTTCATAAATCTCAATGCCGATGCCGAGGAATGGCCGAAATCCCGGAAGCGGTTGATGGATGCAGCTTATTATGGTTCCCTTGCCGGTGCGACCGATATTATCTTCCATCCCGGATCTTATTTTGAACGACCAGTCGTGGAAGTTCTTGAAATAGCCTTGCCTCGATTGAAAGAATGCACCGATGAACTTGCGGGTAAAAATATCCTGGTTACACTCCGTCCGGAGACAATGGGAAAATCTGCAATGCTCGGTTCGTTGGAGGATACCCTTTTGATGAGTCAAATCAAGGGAGATGTAAAGCCTTGTTTGGATTTTGCCCATCTTCACGCACGCCGGGGTGATGGCTCGATGAATAGCTATGACGAATGGTCTTCGTCGTTAGAACTCTATGCCGAATCACTGGGGGAAGCCTCTCTCCAGTCTCTTCATATTCATCTTAGTGGAATTGCCTACGGACCAAAGGGGGAGAAGGAACATCTCCCTGTTCAGGAATCAGACCTGGATGTGAATGGATTGTTCAAAGCCTTGAAAACCTACCATTGCGCCGGTCGAATAGTATGTGAATCCCCAATTCTTGAAGAGGATGCGCTGTTCCTAAAAAACCTATGGTTATCCATGAATTAAATATAAATCGCCCGAGCAATTGCTCGGGCGATTTGTTTGTCGCTTATAAATATTCCCGTAGATTATGTTCAACCGCATACGCTGCAGCCTCAGCCCTATTCGAGACAACTAATTTCGATAAGATACTGCTGACATAGTTTCGTACAGTACCTTCCCCGAGGAAAAGTGATTTGGCAATTTCGCGGTTCGTTTTTCCTTCGGATACCAGAATAAGAACATGCTTTTCCTGTTGACTGAGATTAACAAATGCAGAAGCCTCTTCTTCTTTTACGGCTCGTCGAACTTCCTGGAATACTCGCTGGGTGACTGCTGGGTCAAGCATACTTTCGCCGCGTCCTATTGTTTCTAAAGCGCGGATCAGGTCTTCGCCGCCAATCTGTTTCAAGACATAGCCCGAGGCGCCGGCTCTGATTGCGGAAAAAAGCATTTCGTCCTCGGCATAAGAGGTTAACATGATCACCCGAGTCGATGGAAAATCCCTGGTTATTTGTTCACAGGCTTCAATTCCTGATGTACCTGGTAATCGAATATCCATGACAACCACTTCAGGGTGAAGAGAGCCTACTTTTTCAAGTGCTTCTCTGGCTGTACCAGCCTCGCCAACAACATCAAATTGTGGATGGTGTTCCAATAGAGCCTTGAGTCCCAAGCGGACCACTTCATGATCATCCACCAATAATATCCGTTGTTTTGCCATCTTAATTTTCCTCTCCCTCGAGTATAAGCGAGGGGTGGTTCTTTATCAAGGTTAATCAGATTTATTTAGTCCGAATTACGCAATCATGCAGGTTTGTTGCGACGAAAATCTACAAAACGATAGCCAATACCGCGTTCCGTGAGGATATACTTGGGATTGGCTGGGTCTTCTTCCAATTTTTGCCTAAGATAATTGATGTAAAGCCGTACATAATGCGGTTCATCCCGATATTCGTAGCCCCAGACCTTGGCTAAGATCTGGTCATGTGTGATGACCCAACCAGCATTCTGTACCAGATGATAGAGCAGTCTGTACTCGGTTGGTCTGAGTTTTACCAGTTCACCATCCAACCAGATTTCACGTCGCTCAAAATCCATTTTGAGTCGGTCATCAACAACAATCAATCCTTTGACAGCACCACTGATCGCTTCTGCCCGGCGAAGAACCGCCCTCACTCTGCTGACAAGTTCCCTTGGACTGAATGGTTTGGTTATATAATCATCAGCACCCAATTCCAATCCGTGAACTTTATCGTCTTCCTCGCTTTTTGCAGTCAGCATTATTACCGGAACCGAATTGATTTCCCGGATCATTTTTAAGACTTCAAAACCGTCAATATCCGGCATCATCACATCCAATAACACCAGATCTGGTAATTGGTCCCGTAAAACCTGGATGGCTTGTGCTCCCCGGAATGCTTCTACGACCTGAAACCCGTCATGTTCGAGATTTAGACGAATGAAACGAACCATCCGCTCTTCGTCATCGACTACCAGTACTTTGCGCCGGATGCTATCTTCAGGCATTTTATTCTCTTACAAATCCGATCACATCTTCTTCTTCGCCAGTAGGTAGAATTTCGATAAAATTCACGCGGCTCATTGGCCAGACGACCGTGGTAACATTTGCTTCCAAAAACGGCAGATCTTTACCATCGCGGCGGCGAGGATTCTTGATCGTAACTGTTATATCGGTTGCGGTGGGGAGATTCTCCATCTCACCCATAACCGGGTCTTCACCCGATAAATGCATTAATACCATTGGCATCTGAGTATTCTCCTCGGTTATCGTCGAATGGTGATCTGCATTTTGATCCGGCCAAGAGCAATGATATCGCCATCCTTGAGCGGGTAATTCACGTTCGGAACAATTTTCTGCCCATTTATTCTTGTTCCATTTGACGAACCAAGATCAACGATCATTACCCCTCTCTCAGTGATACGAACGGCAGCATGTAATCGAGAGACACCTTCGGCATACCCTTCGTATGGAGAAAGATCAATGTCAGGTAAGATCGGTTGTCCATCAGTGATCCGACCCAGGGTGAATTCATTCTGACCGGCAAGGGGAATCACTTGCCCGCTATTAACCATTTTGAGGGATAACCCTACGCCAACGGCAGCCGGCTTGGCCTGAACTGGTGGGATCGGCTTGATGGATGGTTCGGTTGCTAGGGGAGCAGTCGGCGGTTTCAGTTGTTCTTGTTTTTGTTCAAATCCCATGGTGTCTATTTCCTTCGCTGATGAGAATACTAATTGGGCTCCGCATTCACTGCAGAAGAGTGCGCCATCAATTTCCTGATACTTGCAATTTGGACAAATAATCATTTCTGTTTATTCTCCTGTCCTGGTGGTAATAGCAAGGAGCGGGTGCCATACTTTATCCGTTTATCACCTTCCTCGCTGAAATGGTTGCTCTTCTGGATATTGTCTGCTTCTTTCAGGACCGCATTAGCCAGGTCCCTTTCACCTCTCGATAGCAAGTGGGTGGCTAAATATTGCAAATGTCGGGATGCTTTGACCGTATCACCCTTACTTAGCTCATCCGCTGCCTTCTCCTGCATTCGATATAAGGTTAATTGGGATAAGGCGTGAATGATTGGTGCAGGCATATTTTGTGACGAATCGCCTTCCACCGCCAGACTACATGCCATCTTTATCGGCAATCGCACCCTCGGTATCACTCGGGTCGGCACTTGTAGTGTAACATAACCTTCCCCTAAATTTATCTCTTTTTGGCGTAAATCAACTTTCGGTACTCGAAATTCCAACATGAGTACGAGCCGAGTGGCGACCTGAAGATTTCCGCCACGAATCGGTCCTTCTGTGAGGAGTGGCGCGGGTTCTGGGTAGATCCGAAAAGCATATTGGAGAGTGCTAGCATCGGTATCGGACAGGTTGATTGTGACTTGTTCGCCGTATACCTGTTCCAGATTCCGGTATTTTGCTTCCAAAAATTTTCTCAAGTCATTTGGGGCAGAGATGTACATGCACACCCCGCCGCTTATTCCTGCTAACTGATCCAGAAATTTATCATTCCACTCGTCACCAATCCCAAGACCACTGATCCCAATACCTTCTTCCGCGGCTTCCTTTGCCAGATCGAGACAATATTGCTCATCACCATACGTCCTACCATCTGTGAGAATGATGAGATGATTTAAATAGGAAGGTCGCAGGTTTTGCCTATTTTGATGTACTCCAGCTGACAGGCCTTGAAAGATTTCTGTGGCTCCGCCAGTTTGAATTCGACTGATCTTTGATTCCATAACATTTGTGTCGGTGTTGCGAGTGGGGGGAAGTAATACTTCCGCCCTGTCACTGAATGTGACCACCGAGATAATATCGTCTTGTCCCAATTGTCTTATCAGACGGATGGCATTTTCTTTTACCATGTCCATCCGTTCGCCATTCATCGAGGTGGATCGATCCAACACCAGAGTAAGGTTTAATGGTCGTTGATACGATTTATTTGTTAGTGGCTTGGCACCGATATCGATCAACGCATAAATTAATTGAGGATCTTTTGATGGAGATATCTTGTTTTTCGATTGGATTACCTTATAAATGAAGCCGGGATTGCTTGTTTCATCCTCGGGTAGCGTGGCATCATATTCAGATTTTCGATTTGGAGAGGAGAGAGTGTCGTAGGCTTTCTGAGCTTTGTAGAATGAATCAGAAGCGCCTAGATTTCTGTTGGTATCCGGATGGAATTTACGGGCAGCCAAATGATAGGCGGCACGGATTTCATCTTGACTTGCGTCAAAGGGGAGATCCAGTATCGCATAATGGCTCAAGTCCGAAGTATCCATCATGCTTACATGGGATACTGTACCAAAACCGCGCTAATATTATCAGGCCCACCGCCCGCATTGGCTGCATCCACCAGCTTTTGACAGGCAGTGGTCAGATTTGGAGCGGAGTGAATCAGTGAAAATAAGTCCGCCTCAGGAACGACACCCCATAGACCATCACTGCATAACAATAAATAACCTGCATTTGGGAAAGGAAAGGTGCTTATATCCGGTTCGAATGGTTCGCTCTGTCCCAGCGCTCGATATAAAACATTCCTCTGAGGGTGCTCTGCAGCTTCTTTCTCGTTGATCTGTCCGAGTTCTTGTAAGCGGCGAACCAATGAATGATCCCGGGTGATTGGTTGCACTCTTCCATCGGAATAGATGAAATAGGCTCGCGAATCTCCAATATGAGCCAGAGTGACTTGATCACCCAAAATTAATACGGTGGTCAACGTTGTCCCACCGCCGGGTGCATGCTTTATGACCGCCGCCTGGGCTTCATTCACGGCAGATAGCATCATCTCCTGAATTGGTTCAGATGGCAACTCTGTTTTAAGGTTCATCATCGGCATATAGATTTTCTTTAGAAGGTAATGAGCCATGGCATTGGTAGCCACACTGCTGGCAAGTTCGCCATGTTGATAACCACCCATCCCGTCTGCAACAACGAAAAGACCAAAGATCAAACTCTTGGTATCTCCTCCCAGATTGGAAGTGAAAGTAAAGACTGTATCTTCGTTATGATCCCGTTGTAAACCTATCGATTGAGCCATCCCAACTAAGATTTGGGGTGTTACAGGTTGTCCGCCAGTCGTGGTTACTGTCCGTAGCTGATCATCGGATAGGGGCGCGGTTTTTACATCATATGGTGGAGCTGGTTTTTTTCGTTTAAAAATATTGAATATTTTATCCACTGGTTACTCCACAATAAGTATTACGCGCCGCTCTGGCATTCATCGTAGATCAGGCTAATAAAGCGTACACGATGAAGTCTGTCGAGCCTACGTATACTATATCATTAAACACTATTGGCGATCCGATGATGGCTTTTCCGGTCTTAAATTTCCAGCGCAGCCTTCCATTGCTGATATCTACGGCGTATAGATTGCCGTCGACAGAACCGACATAAACGGCGTCTTTATAGATAGCCGGTGTACTGGCTACCTGATGATCTGTTCTGAACCGCCATATTTCGCGGCCATTTCCACTATCCAGACAATATAAATTTCCATCAGCCGATCCAAAATAGATATTATTGTCTACTTTTATTGGAGAGGAAATGGATCCCTTGTCCATCCTGAATCGCCAGATCACCCAACCACTTTTTGCGTCCAAAGCATAACAGAATCCGTCCAGGGAGGTGACAAAAACCACATTGTGATCCACTAGAGGCGACGAAGTGATGCCCCGTTTTGCCTGGAATCGCCATTTGATCACTCCTCTGAAATCACAACACGTCAAATCTCCACTCTCGGAGCCATAATAAATGAACTCATTAGATACAAATGGCGAAGACCTGACCGGCGACCCTGCTTCGGATCTCCAGGCAAGCCGGTTCGTATTCAAATTGACCACGTGCAGAAAGCCGTCATCTGAGCCGAAAAATGCATGTCCCTCGGCGATACGTGGAGATGAGCGGATGGGTCCATCCGTAAAGTAGGTCCATAATACTTTTCCAGAGCGGGCTGATACGGCATGGAGTTGTTTATCTTCAGAACCGATATAGATGGTATTGTCATAGATGGCAGGTTTTGTTGCAATACCACCGTCAGTGGCATATTTCCAGACAAATTCCCCATTGGCTGCATTGATGGCATATAAGTTATTGTCATACGCACCGATGTATATGACACCATTATCATAGGTGGGGGAGTTTCGAAGCTCATCTTCACATTCGAAAGTCCATAATGGTTTGACACCCTCCGCGTGTGGCAGGACGCCAGTACTGGCAGCCAGGCGTGCGAGTGCCCCGGTCTTTCGGGCAACACCCATCAATGCTTCCTTGAGCGCGGTGGCGCTTTGGAACCGGTCTTGCGGGTTGTAGTTAAGAGCCGTATTTACAACTGTTTCCAGCTCCAAACTTACATTTTGGTTGTATCGTTTGATCGGTCGTTCGTTGAATGTAAATGGAGGCTCCAGCCTGGGATCTCGCATCGTGAGCAGATGATGCAATGTAGCACCCAAAGCGTAGATATCTGCCAGCGGAGTCGCTTCGCCACGATACTGCTCGGGAGGAGAATAACCTTCCGTGCCGATCATGGTTCCCTTCTGGTTGGTCGTAAATACTTTCGCAATACCGAAGTCGACCAGAACCACCCGATTATGGGCATTGATCATTATGTTCGAGGGTTTCATATCCCGGAAAATGATCGGCTCTGGTTTGTGGTTGTGTAAGAATTCCAAAACATCGCAAAGTTCAATAGCCCAGCCAATCACCTGATCTTCGGGTACGAAATCTGTCCTGGCTTTCAGGATCGCTTCCATATCCCTACCCGAAACATATTCTTCCACAAGGTAGGAACGATCTTTATAGGTAAAGAAATCAAATATCTTTGGTATCGCCGGATGGTTGAGGGTCACCAGGATATTAGCTTCCCGTTCAAAGTTCTGAACGATGGTTGCCCTCACGAGCGGATCGGGCGCCTGATTGATCATTTCTTTTACTGCAACAAGCTTCACAACCTTGGGGAAATGCAGGTCACGGGCGCTGTAGACAGAACCCATACCACCAACACCGATCACATCTTGAATTAAATAGCGATCCATCAGAACGGCGTTTGACCGTAATTGGCGGTCGCCGTCCTCATTCATTCCCATCGATTGGAGATCACGTTGTAAATCCAGAAGATTCCTCCACAAAACTAAACAGACGCTCAGAAAGCGCGATGTATGGATATGATTATAAGAGTGTATCGGCTTCGATGCAACCAATCGAAATTACAAATTCCTTAATTCTTTTTCGGATAAATTTGTTTTGGGGATGCTTGCACGACTATCCTCATCTGAAAGGTTATATGCTACAATGGTGATAATGGATTCGGTGGTCGCCGCCTGTAGTGCAGGCGACGGCGTCGAGCCCGATGCGCTCGTCGAAAAGTGCCGCCAGATCGCATCCACCGATCCTATGCCAATCTGGAACACATACCATTTACCCCAATCTCTCACTGAAGTTTTTCATATTTTAGATACCCACGCATCCAGTTCACTGGTTGCGGGAGGTACCGATCTCTTGCTTGAAATACAACAAGAGCACCGTCCTCCGGTCGATGCGATGGTGGATGTCACCCGCATTCCGGAATTAAACTTGCTTGAGATCCGCTCAAACCGATTGTTTATCGGCGCGGCAGTTCCATTAAAGCAGCTTACATTATCGCCCCTGGTGCTGGCCCATGCACAATCCCTCGCAGAATCCACCGGGTTAATCGGTGGACCTCAGGTTCGCGCTGTCGGAACCCTGGGTGGGAATGTCGCCCACGCACTTCCCGCTGGTGATGGCGCTATCTCTCTTCTTGCCCTCGATGCCACTGCGGAAGTTGCTACCAGCGAGGGTTACCGTGAGATTCCTCTGATTAAGCTGTATAAAGGACCAGGTGAATCAACGCTTATACCTCGGAAAGAGCTCATTGTAGGATTTTATGTCCCGCTTAGCAAAACCAGGTCAGGCATCTGCTTTTGCCCGGGTGATGCGACCGCAAGGTGTCGCTTTACCCATCATCAATATGGCTATCTGGGTGGATGTGGAGGAAAGAACCTGCCAGGATATCCGCATTGCGGTCGGTCCAGCCGGTCCGATCCTCAGGCGGATTGAAATGGTGGAAGCAGCAATTCGCGGTTCTTCAATTTCAAATCTGGAAGTTTCTTCTCTCTTCCCGCTTCTTCATGAGTCGGTCCAATTTCGAACCAGCGCCCTCAGGGCGACCTCGGAATACCGCAATCACCTGGTGGAAGTTTTACTGGTACAAGTGATGGGCAAAGCTCTGGAAAGAGCTGGCAAATCGAAAGCTAAACAATAAAGGTAAAGATGATGGATACTCAACTGATTCACATCAATGTCAATGGAAAAGAATACTCATTACCGGAACTTCCAGGTGAGATGCTGGCAGATTTATTAAGGTACCGTCTGAATTTGACTGGAACAAAAATCGGTTGTGGCGAAGCGGAATGTGGCGCCTGCACCGTTCTATTGGATGATAGTCCTGTCCTATCCTGTTCCTACCCGGCCGCGAAAGCGGATGGGCATCGGATCCTTACGATCGAAGGATTAGCCCCCAAACCGGCAACCCATTCTGAAGCCGCCCCGGAATTACATCCGCTTCAGGCAGCGTTCATCGAAAAAGGAGCCGTCCAATGCGGCTTCTGTATTCCTGGGCAGATTATGACCGGTTATGGTCTATTATTGCAAAACTCGAATCCCGATAATGACGACATCAAATCTGCTCTCAAAGACACACTCTGCCGTTGCGCAGGTTATTCTGCGATCAGCGAAGCGATTCTTGACGCAGGGAAAGTAATGCGGGGAGAGGGAGAAATTACCCCTCGAGGTATTCCCGACAGTAAATTCGCCCGGGTAAAAGTTGGACGAACTGTCCAGCGGCCGGAAGCGGTTGCCAAAGTAACCGGGGATGCAAAATTCACCGACGACCTGGTATTCGAAGGTTTACTCTTTGGGCGTATCCGTCGCGCGGATTACCCGCATGCATTTATCAAATCGATTGATATTGCAAAAGCGGTCGATCTCCCCGGTGTTCGGGCGGTTCTTACAGCTGAAGATCTGCATGCGGCAAAAAATCATGGCCTGGTTGTTAACGACTGGCCTATCCTGATCGGGGTAGGCGAACGGATCCGATATGTGGGCGATGCCATTGCTATTGTCGCTGCCGACACACTGGAGATTGCATCCGAGGCTATCAAGCTTATTGATGTGGTCTATGATCCCCAACTTGTGATCGATGATCCAGTTGTCGCCCGTTACCCTGACACAGTTCAGCTCCATCCAACCGGAAATCTCCTCAAACATATCAAAATAAGAAAAGGAAATACAGAAGAGGGATTCGAGGCTTCGGATGTCGTAATAGAGCATACATATCATACCGCCATGACCGACCATGCCTTCATTGAACCTGAATGCAGTATTGCCAGGGTGAATGAAGATGGTCGCATGGAGATCTATGTGGGATCTCAGATCCCATACTCCGACCGAAAACAGGTCGCGGCTGCCCTCGGCTGGCCGGATGACAGAGTCCATATTATTGGTATGCTGATCGGCGGGGGTTTCGGCGGAAAAGAAGATATCATGGGTCAGATCCATGCTGCTTTATTAGCGGAGCGGACTGGACATCCTGTTAAAATCCTGTTTGACCGCCATGAAAGTCTGTTGGTTCATCCGAAACGACACGCGACCAGGATTCACGTGAAAATTGGTGCGCGGCGGGATGGCCGTTTGGTGGCTGTAGAAACAGAGCTGTATGGGGATACCGGCGCCTATGCCTCTCTGGGCGAAAAAGTGATGACCCGCGCGACGACACACTCGATCGGACCTTATGAATCAGAGCACGCCAAAGCGGATTGTTATGCGATGTACACGAATAATCCTCCAGCCGGCGCATTTCGCGGTTTTGGAGTGACCCAATCTGCCTTTGCGGTGGAAAGCACCATCGATATGTTGGCTGAGAAATTGGGTATGGACCCGATTGAACTCCGCAAAATGAACGCATTGCGTGTAGGCAGCGTTACTGGGACAGGACAGGTTCTACGGGAAAGTGTCGGGCTTTTGGAATGCATAGAAAAAGTGGAAACCGAACTCCACCGGAGGGTGGAAGGTGATCCATTTAAGCCCAGAATCGTTGAGGGTCATCCAGACAGAATTAGAGCCTGGGGATTTTCAGTAGCTTTCAAGAACACTGGCTTAGGCGGCGGGGCGCCCGATAAAGCCGGCGCGGATGTAGAATTATACGAAGATGGATCTGTCGAAGTGCGAACCTCCTCAGCGGAATTAGGGCAGGGCTTACCCACGGTGCTGCAGATGATCGTGGCAGAAGAACTGGAGTTACCTATCGAGAAGGTCAAGGTATTACTTTCAGATACAGATAAAACTCCGGATGGTGGTCCAACAACCGCATCACGCCAAACCTATGTCTCAGGAAATGCAAGTTTATACGCAGCAAAAGCGTTTAAAGAAGCTGTCCGGACTGTCCTGGCAGAAAAATACGATTGCGATCCTGACAACATTTCCCTGGATGGTGGAATGGTCCAAATATGTGGCAGAGAAATTAACTACCAGGACCTCTTTAAAGAATTCAAAGAGGTCAACCGGGCTTCCAAAGTCACTTATGAATATGAAGCGCCTGCCACAAAACCGTTGGGTCAGGGTGGTGACATGCACTTTGCTTTTTCCTTCGCAGCTCAAGCCGCCGAAGTGGAGATTGATACGAACACCGGCGAAGTGAGCGTGATCACGATCATCGCTGCAAATGATGTGGGTACAGCGATCAACCCTCTGGGACTTGCTGTCCAGGTGGAAGGTGGAGCGGTTATGGGTCTTGGGAATGCATTAACAGAAGTATTCCTAACGAAAGAAGGCCGGGTTGTCACTGATCGCCTGGCACGGTATCGAATACCGTCCATCACTCACACACCGGAAATTGTTTCGTTCATCGTTGAACATCCGGTGTCCACCGGTCCTTTCGGGGCGAAAGGGGTTGGTGAGATTGTCAGCATCCCGACAACTCCGGCAATCACCAATGCGATCTACAATGCGACCGGTTTCCGCGTGGATCATTTACCCGTGGACCAGGAGTGGATTGCGCGTCATTTGCATCCGGAAAAATTCTCGGCTGTAGAGGTTTCGGTCTGATGGATCAAACAGTTCCTGACTGGTTGGAATGGGCACGTGAGTTACACCAGATCGGTCAGACCGGACTGTATTACACACAGAACGAATTCGATCGGCAACGATTCCAACGCATAATGGATATTTCAGCCGATATCATCCAGAATTGTTCTGGATTGGATCTGAATAATATAAAGGTAGCTCTCTCTGCGCAACCTGGATATGTAACTCCAAAAATGGATGTGCGAGGAGCTATCTTCGATGATAATAAAGTATTGATGGTGCAAGAGATAACGGATGGATGCTGGTCACTCCCGGGTGGTTGGGCGGATGTGAATGTTTCACCATCCAGAATGGTTGAAAAAGAAGTGTGGGAAGAATCAGGGCTCAGAGTAAAAGCAGTGAAAATGGTCGGTTTGTATGAAGCCAATCATGACCGGGAACCATTAAATGTGTTTCACTCCTACAAGGCAGTCTTTCTCTGCAAGAGATTAAGCGGAGAATTAACCACCAGTTATGAGACACCGCAGGTCTGCTTTTTCCCAATAGACCAACTACCAAATTTATCGATATACAGGACTCAGGAGCGGTTGATCCGGGAAGCCTACGCCCATTACCTGGATCCAACGCTGCAAACGGTTTTTGATTAAGGAGTCATCATGCTAATTCTAAATGGCAATCTGATCACCTGGGAAAAAGAAAACAGGATATTACCGGGATGGGGTCTGCGTATTTCCGGTGGAATAATTACCGAGATGGCTCCTTCGCAGGAACTAAAACAAAAATACCCTGCCGAAGAAACATTGGATGCCAATGGTCAATACGTGATGCCGGGCAATATTTGCGCGCATACCCATTTCTATGGGGCGTATGCCCGTGGAATGGCGATTCCAGGCGCCCCGGCAAAAGATTTCCCAGAAATATTGGAGAAATTGTGGTGGCCGCTGGATAAAGCACTTAGCCTGGAAGATGTCTATGTTTCTGCCCAGGTATGTCTGGCAGACGCTATCCGCCACGGAACCACCACCCTCATTGATCATCACGCTTCACCCAACGCCATCGAAGGATCATTGGATGAGATCGCCCGCGCTGTGACCGAATCCGGTCTGCGCGCGTCCCTCTGCTATGAAGTGACCGATCGGAATGGTTTGGATGGTGCCAACGCTGGAATTGAAGAAAATGTCCGTTTTATCAAGAAATTGGAGCGCGAACCGGATCCTCATCTGGCAGCCTCGTTTGGATTACATGCCAGTTTGACTATCTCGGATGGAACACTCGAAAGGTCGAGAAAGGCGATACCGGATGGCTCCGGTTTTCATATCCATACTGCAGAGCACGAAGTGGATGAGTACGACAGTATTCAGAAGTCGGGAACCAGGGTAATTGACCGGTTAAAAAAGTTTGACATACTGGGACCGAAATCAATAGCTGTCCATGCAGTCCACGTTGATGCGCGGGAAGTACAACTTCTGGCAGAAACTGGCACCTGGGTAACCCATCAGCCGCGCTCGAATATGAATAATGGAGTTGGTTTGGGCAATGTGGAATCGTTCATGCGGGCGGGGGTTAAAGTATGCCTGGGGAACGATGGATTTTCAAACGCAATGTGGGAAGAATGGAAAACAGCTTACCTGGCACATAAGTTATGGAACCGCGATCCCCGCCGGATGGGTGGATACGATGTGACGCAAATGGCTGTCTATAACAATGCAGATCTTGCCCGGATGTTTTTTCCATCCGCTCCGATGGCCATCCTCGCGCCCGGTGCCTATGCCGACATCATCTTTGTAGATTATCACCCATATACCGAGCTGACAGCCGGTAATCTGCCCTGGCATATTTTGTTTGGGTTTCATGAAAGCATGATCACGAACACCATTGTTCATGGAAGATTATTAATGAAGGATCGCAGGCTGTTGACGATCGATGAAACAGCCATTGCTGAACGAGGCAGGGAATTATCGAAGAAAACCTGGCAACGGTATCAAAATCAATTTGTGAGCTGATAAGGAGGGATAAATGGGTGAACAACCGGTTCCCGAGATAAAAACGATCGCTATTGCCGGTGGTACAGGCAAAGAAGGTAAAGGTTTAGCCTACCGGTGGGCAATTGCCGGCTATCAAATCATTATCGGTTCAAGAAACCTGGACAAAGCACAGGCAGCCGCGTCTGATCTGAACACTCTTTTAGCAGGAAGAGCGGTTGTAAAGGGCATGGTCAATCAAGACGCTGTTTCGATGGCAGATCTGGCAGTTTTGACTGTACCTTTTGCTGCCCACTCCGATACCCTCCAAAGTTTGAAGACAAGCCTGGTTGGAAAGATCCTGATCGATGTGACAGTTCCACTGGTGCCGCCAAAAGTGACCAAAGTTCAACCGCCACCTGCCGGTTCAGCCGCCCAGGAAGCGGTTCTGATTGTTGGAGAATCCACCCGGGTCTGCGCGGCTTTTCAAAACATCTCGTATGAGCATCTGCTGAATGATGAGGAGATCACCTGCGATGTACTGGTAACAGGTGTGGATAAGGAAGCCCGAACTCTCGTATTGAAACTGGTCTCTGATGCAGGAATGATCGGATGGGATGCCGGAGTCATCGAAAACTCCATCGTTATTGAAGGTATGACCTCGATCCTGATCGGGATAAATAAGCAGTTTGGCGTTCAATCCGCTGGTATTCAGATCACCGGCGTTCCAAGACCTGTCTGATGGAAGTGAAGAACAAACATGCCGCTCACACTCACAGCATTGAAGCAGATCCCTTTGATCCAGGTGGGCGATTCTCTGCCTGCAATCATTCTGAATTCACTTAAGACGGAATCGATCACGATTGAGAATGGGGACATTTTTATTGTCGCCCAGAAGATCGTTTCCAAATCAGAAGGTCGTCTGGTTAATCTGACAACCATCCAACCATCGGAGTACGCAATTCAATTATCGAAAATTACCCTTAAAGACCCCAGATTTGTGGAATTGGTCTTGCGGGAAAGCAACCAGGTGATTCGAACTCGTGAAAACACGCTGATCGTGGAACATAAAAATGGGTTTATCTGTGCCAATGCGGGGATAGATCATTCGAATGTCATGGGATCAGATGGAAACCCAGAAGATTGGTACCTGTTATTACCAGAAAACTCCGACCACTCGGCAGAACAAATTCGATCTGCACTTGAAGAATCCTCAGGAAAAAGAATTGGTGTGATGATCATCGATTCACATGGAAGAGCGTGGCGAATGGGTACTGTCGGTATAGCCATCGGGTTGTCTGGTATGCCCGGTCTGGTGGATCTGCGTGGGAAAACGGATTTGTTCGGTTATTCCCTCAAGATCACTCAAGTTGGCGCCGCCGATGAATTAGCGGCAGCAGCTAGCTTGATGATGGGGCAGGCGGATGAAGGGAGCCCTATCATTCACGCCCGCGGTTTTCCCTACCCACTCCGGGATGGCAACTTGCAGGAATTGATCAGACCGATCGACCAGGACCTTTTCAGGTAGGGGGTTGCATGCATCAAGGCGTTGTTTCATTGCTGGATCCGGATGCCGATCGTGCTGTACGGGCGATCTGGAAAAAACTGGAACTCGATTTTGGGCTGACCGCAGCTCAATCAGCCCTTGCACCCCATTTCTCCTGGCATGTGGCGGAGACCTACCCCTATTCTGATCTTAAACGGGTCCTAAATCCGATTAAGGATAAAGTCTCACCTTTTGCCATTAAGACCGGAGGCTTGGGTATGTTTTTGAACCCGGAACCTGTCTTATTCATCCAAATCATCGTAACCCAATATCTACTTGATCTACACGAAAAAATATACCAGGCAGCCGAATCACTCAGTACTGGTTCTCTGGCGTATTATCGGCCGGGATTGTGGACTCCCCATATCACGCTGGCGTATCAAGATTTGAAAGAAAACCAATTGGGTGACATATTGACAGCATTGCAGGGGGAAGATTTTGATCGTTGGATTCAAATAGATAATTTTGCGATCCTTTGCCCGATTGGGGAGGATCAGATGGAATTATGCCGAATGGATTTTTCCCGTGCATAGGATGAACCTCGAATGAAAATAATTGCCCTGGCAGGTGGTGTCGGAGGTGCAAAACTGGTGGATGGCCTTGCCAGTATTCTTGCGCCGGATGAACTGACCATCATCGTCAATACCGGCGACGATTTTGTTCATTACGGTTTGAAGATCTGCACTGATCTGGATACGGTCTGCTACACACTGGCTGGTTTGGCGAACCCGGATACCGGGTGGGGAAGGAAGGACAAATCCTGGGGATTGATGGAAAATCTCAAGGTTCTTGGCGCTCCGGATTGGTTCTCTCTGGGCGATCAGGATGCCGCTACCCACCTGGAGCGGACTCGTTTATTAAGCCAGGGGTGGACATTATCCCGGATCACCCAACATTTTTGTCATCGGTGGGGTATTATCCACCCAGTCTTCCCGATGACCGACCAGCAGGTTACCACCATTATTGAGACAGCGGACCATCAAACTCTGGAGTTTCAAGAGTATTTTGTCCATCAGCGCTGGCAACCGGTTGTGCGGAAAGTGATCTTTGCCGGGAGCGAGTCAGCTTCTCCACCTGCCGGGGTTCTGCAACAGATCATCGAAGCAGACCTGGTTATGATCTGCCCATCAAATCCCCTCTTGAGTATTGACCCAATTTTGAGTGTGCCCGGATTTCGAGATCACATCATGAAGAAACCGGTAGTCGCAGTCACTCCGATCGTGGGTGGAAAGGCAGTCAAGGGTCCGCTGGGAAAGATGATTTCCGAATTGTATGCGATCGAACCATCTGCTGACTGGGTCGCCGATCACTATAAGCGCGAATTACGCCTGGATGGTTTTATGGTGGATCAAATGGATATGCACGAAGTGGAAATGATAACCAGAAAAGGTATAATTTGTAAGCCGGGTAAATCATTAATGTCGACAAAACAGGATCGAATCCGCCTGGCGCAGGACGTTATCAAGCTGGGACAAACCATTCTCGAGAGGAATTAATCCCCATGAGTATCTGGGCCATCGTTCCTGTAAAACCACTTCGCAGGGGAAAATCGCGTCTCTCAGGAATTCTATCTGAAGAAGAACGGACTGTGCTTAATTCGAATATGCTCGAGCACACTTTACAAGTGCTTCAGATGATACCGGAAATAGATCATACTCTGGTAGTAAGCCGCGATCCATCGGCACTGACATTGGCACGTGAGCTGGGTGCAAAAACGGTGCAGGAGGTTGGCGCTCCCCATCTCAACACCGCGTTACGACGAGCGGTCGAGGTGGCGAAAGTCTACTCTGTCAAAGGGATCCTCGTCCTGCCGGCTGATCTACCCTTATTGCAGCCTGCCGATATTGCCGATATATTTTTACGCTCCTTTAAACCCCCGGTGGTTGTGATCGCACCTGACCGACATCACACCGGGACAAATGCATTGCTGGTTTCTCCGGTTGGCGCCATCGATTTCGCATTCGGCCTGGGATCATTCCAAAAGCATTGCGATCGGGCTACGAAAGCAGGCGCCCGGCTGGAGATAGTTGAATTACCATCGCTGGGACTGGATTTGGATTTACCTGAAGATTTGGACTTACTCAAAGAATTTGAAAAAGATACCAACCAATTATTAATATCCAGATCATAAATCTCGAAGGAGGAAATGATGAAAGAACGAGTAGCATTATATTTACAGGACGCGCACGATTTACGGGACGGGTTGGAATATGTGCAATATGCTGAAAAACGCGGCTTTGAGGCAGTCTGGCAGGCTGAGAGCCGACTGGTACGCGATGCGATTGTCCCCATGGCTGCCTATGCAGCTGTTTCGGACAAAATAAAAGTAGGTTCCGGGGTCATCAATAATTGGACCCGTAATATTGGTTTACTGGCTGCGACTTTTCTCACCCTGGATGACCTGGCACCCGATCGGATCATCTGTGGTATCGGCGCTTGGTGGGACCCACTCGCTAAAAATGTGGGTATTAATAGGACAAAACCACTTTTGGCGATGAAAGAGACTATTCAAACGATGCGACGCCTTCTCAATATGGAACGGGTTACCTTCCATGGGGAGTTCGTCCATGTGGATGGGATCGAACTTGGATGTTGTCCATGGCCGGCGGGAACCCCGCAATGTCCCCATCATGATCGGTGCAACTGGAGATCAGATGATGGAAATGACCGGTGAGATCGCGGATGGCGCGGTTCTAAATTATTGCGTTCCCCCTGAATATAACCATAAAGCGCTGGAGCTACTTACTGCGGGTGCAAAGAAATCTGGCCGCACGATCGATCAGATCGACCGGCCACAGCTTGTTGTTTGCTCGGTGGATTATGACCACGATAGAGCCATAGACACTACCCGTGAGTTGCTGACCCAATATCTGGCACAGCAGCCTCACATTGCCAAAGCCTCAGGTGTCTCGATGGATGTGGTTAACCAGATCCAATCCATTCTTGGCTGGCCAGCGACCAAAGAACAGATCCAAAAAGCCAAACACCTGGTTCCTGAAGAGCTTATCTTACGCATCTCCGCTTCTGGTACCCCGGATGAAGCCCGTGCCAAGGTAAATGAATACCGTAAGAATGGCTGTACCTGCCCGATCCTGTACCCGGTGGGTGGTGATGTCCACTTGCTCATCGATACATTTGCCCAAGCGTAGGATGGTTAAGTAGTGAAAAAACAGGCACAATCGAGTCATTGCTTTGTCTGCGGAGTGGAAAATCCATCCGGTTTGAAGATGAGGTTCTATGATATCGCGCCGGGTATTGTGGAATCGACTTTCACCGTATCGGAGCTTTATCAAGGGTACCCAGGTGTGGTTCATGGTGGGATTATCGCATCCATGATGGACGAGGTTATGGGCAGGGTCTTTATGGGAGCGGATGATCCCCGTTTTATGGTCACCGCCGAATTGAAGATTCGCTATCGAAAACCGGTACCCATCCAGCAGAAGCTGACCCTTCGTGGGCAAGCGGTCCGGGACAACGGTCGCGTTGCCCGGGCAACCGGTACCATTCATGGACCTGACGGTGACTTATTGGTCGAAGGAGAGATTGTGGTGGCGAATATCCCTGAAAGACTGGTTCCACCCATGGATAATGAGACCCTCGGGTGGAAAGTCTATCCGGATCAGGAGGAGATGGAATGATAACTGAATATAACCGACCCGATACAGTTGACTCGGCGTTGGAGTTATTGGCGAGAAAGAGCCCACAGACGTACATCCTGGCTGGTGGAACGAATTTGATACTTCGAAAATCAGAAGATTTCGCAGTTGTCGATATTCAGGAACTTTCCCTCAATACTATCCAGGCAGAAACTGGGCGAATTCAAATTGGAGCCTGTGTAACTCTTCAACAGATGGTGGATTCACCAGAGCTGCCGGAAGTTATCCGGTCCGCTGCGAAAGCTGAAGCATCTTTCAATATCCGTCAATCCGCCACCATTGGCGGCACAATCGCTTCGGGGAATGGTCAATCTCCCTTATTAAATGTTCTTCTGGCAGCTAATGCCGAGATCAGCCTTGCCAGACAGAACAAATCCGTCCTGCTTGGAGAAATCATCCCACTTCGATCAGAGGCATTGTCAAAACAATTGATCACAGAAGTCACCATTCTTACGAATTTGCAGATTGTGACTGAAAAAATCTCGAAAACGCCAGACGACGTTCCTCTACTTTTGATTTCTATTGCTCAATGGTCAGGTGGACGGACCCGAGTTGTGGTTGGCGGTCCGTTCCCATACCCAAAGGTATCAATGGATGGCACCTCTGCCACAGGTGCAGACGTCTCGGCATCGAATTTATTCTCCGGAACAAATGCCTATTTGTGCGAGATGGCTGGAATTCTTGTCAAACGCTGCCTCCAGAAATTGCAAAATGGAGGATCAAATGAACATTAAGCTTAATATCAATGGCGAAGTATTTGAATATTCCATCTCACCGGGTGAAACACTCCTGCATGTCCTGCGTAATAACGGTTGGATGGGAGCCAAATCAGGTTGTGAAGATGGGCAGTGTGGTGCCTGCGCAGTCCTGGTGGATGGCAAGGCGCACAACTCCTGCCTGATGCTGGCGGCACAGGCAGAAGGACATGCCATACGCACGATCGAAGGGATAGGGGAACACCCAGACCAGGGTTGGAAGAAGACCGAAGGACTATCCACCATTCAAAAATCGTTCGTCGAAACGGGTGCGATTCAATGTGGTTACTGTACCCCGGCTCAGGTTTTAGCCGCTACCTCGCTTCTGGAAAAAGAAAGAAATCCTTCTGAGGAACAGGTACGGGACGCTTTGTCTGGAGTCCTTTGTCGCTGTACCGGCTATCTCAAACCGGTCCAGGCAGTGTTACGCGCGGCGGCAATCCTGCGCGGAGAGAATGTCGACCCAATTGGAGGTTTCGGAGACCCGGTATTACCCCTTGAACAGGATGATCTTTTCAAACAGGGTGGGATGGATATCGAACCGGTTGGGAATGATTCAACTGTCACACGCAGCCGTGTTCTGCCAACCATGTTTACCACTCCCCAGACAAAACTGTTTGATACAGTTGGCAAACCGGAAAAGAAAGTGGACGCGATCAAACTCGTCCAGGGAAAGCCAGCGTTCGCAGCCGATATGGAAATGCGCGACATGCTTTACGCCCGGGTGCTTCATAGCCCGGTTGCCCATGCCTGGATCAAATCGATCGATGCCAGTGAAGCACGTGCCCTGCCGGGTGTTGCCGCGGTTCTCACATGGCAGGATATCCCTCGCGTGGTGTATTCTACCGCTGGTCAGTCTGACCCTATGCCTGGTCCATTGGATGCCTTTTCGCTCGATCGAAAGGTCCGTTTTGTAGGTGACCGGGTAGCTTTTGTTGCCGCTGAGACTCCCGAGATCGCCGAAAAGGCGCTCACCCTTATCCGGGTGGAGTATGAAGAGCTCCCGGCTATATTGGATAGCCGCCAATCCATGCAAGAAGGATCCGTACGAATCCATGATGAGCCAGAATACAAGAACTTTGGCGAATCAAATCCAGCTAAAAACTTGGCAGCGGCGATCCGAATCGATATTGGCGATCCTGAAAAAGGTTTTGCCGAGGCGGATTTCATCCTCGAAGGTGATTACGAAGTACCAAAGGTGCAGCAAACCCATATCGAACCGCATGTGGCGTTGACCTATTGGGATTCAGATGACCGCCTGGTAATCCGCTCCAGCACCCAGGTACCTTTCCACGTCCGGAGGATACTCTCTCCGGTGCTTGGTCTACCCATCAAGCGGATTCGGGTCATCAAACCACGTATTGGCGGAGGGTTTGGAGGCAAGCAGGAAGTATTGATCGAGGATGTGTGTGCGCATCTGACGATTGTGACCAAAAAGCCGGTATTGTATGAATATTCGCGGGAAGAAGAATTTACCGCTGCCCGATCCCGCCATCCGATGCGGGTCCACCTAAAAACAGGCGTCAAGAAGGATGGGACAATTACTGCCAACGAAATGTATGCCTTGTCTGATACCGGTGCCTATGGTTGTCACGCACTAACCGTTACCGGAAACACCGGACACAAGGCGATGGCTCTTTATGTTGGTGACGGTCAATACCGACTAAGCCCGAATATTCGATTTTACGCGGATATCGTATATACCAATACCCCTCCCGCTGGTGCCTTCCGCGGGTACGGTGTGCCGCAGGGATTCTGGCCGGTTGAACGGCACATGGAACGTATCGTCCGCGAGTTGGGTCTGGATTCGATCGAATTCCGGATGAAAAACTTTGTCCGAGCGGGTGAGCTTCATCCCTTTAGCACCTCCTGGAGCGAAGGGCGTGAACCCAGCCCGGAGATCATCCAGACGGTTGGTCTGGAAGAATGCATGCGTCAGGGTAAAGCGGTCATTGGGTGGGATGAAAAATATAACAACCCGAAATGGCATGAGGTCGAGGGCAAACCGCATTTACGTCGTGGAATTGGAGTCGCAGCCGCTATGCATGGCACGGCCATTCCCTACCTGGATATGGGCGGTGCGTCCATTAAGATGAATGAGGACGGTTCGTTCAATCTACTGATTGGGGCAACCGACCTCGGGACTGGTTCTGATACTGTCCTGGCACAGATGGCTGCTGAAGTGTTGGGTGTGCCAGTCGAAGATGTGATCGTTTATTCGTCCGATACCGATTTCACCCCATTTGATAAAGGCGCATATGCATCCAGTACCACTTATATCTCCGGTACTGCTGCAACCCAGGCTGCTCAAAAGGTGGCTGAACGAATTAAAATTCGGGCGATGAGTATGCTTAACAAAGAGGAAGGCAAGCAAAAACTGACTGCCTCGGATATCCACCTGAAGAATCGGTTTGCCATTGCCTCGGACGGACGCTCCATTTCCTTTGACAAAATTGCGTTGAATGCGCTTCATCATACGGACCAAGAACAGATCATGGCGGTCGCTTCGTACGCTTCACCTGTTTCGCCGCCCCCGTTCGCTGCCCAATTTGCCGAGATTCTAATGGATATCCAAACCGGTGAAATCAAGGTGCAGAACATGGTGATGGCAGTGGATTCAGGTGTCATCATCAATCCGCTCACCGCTTCCGGTCAGATCGAGGGCGGAATGACCCAAGCTCTCGGCTATGGATTATGCGAAGAAATGACCTATGATGAGCGTGGTCGCGCCCGGCAGCGAAATCTGGTAGACTATCATATCTTCCGGGCAGATGAAATGCCAGAGATGTCTACCTTATTCGTTGAAACATTTGAACCTTCTCATCCCTTTGGTGTAAAGGCTGTTGCAGAAATTCCATTAGACGGAGTAGCTCCGGCAGTTGGCAACGCGGTGATGGATGCCTGCGGTGCCTCCTTAAGCGTCATCCCCGCAACTCCGGAACGAGTGTGGGAAGCATTGAAGTCTCGAAAGTAACAGGTGTCTAGTTCATGAATATCAACCAAACCTTTGTGATTGGTCACCAGAATCCCGATACTGATTCCATCGCCTCGGCGATGGGTTACGCCTGGTTGTTGAAGGAGAGGGATGGTGCGGATACGATCGCTGCCCGCGCTGGTGCCATCAATCCTCAGACCTCCTGGGTTCTCAAAATCTTGGGTCTCGAACCACCTCTTCTTCTGACAGATGCCTCACCACGGTTTTCGTCTGTAATGCGCCGATTGGATTCCGCCTTGCCTGATCAACCTTTGAGGGATGCCTGGGCGATAGCAAGTCGCACTGGAGGGGTTGCACCCATTCTGAATTCAGATGGTATGCCATTTGGTTTATTAAATTCCAAATCGTTATTTGATTTCCTGATCCGCGAATTGGGCATCAACCCTCGCAGACAGGAAATGAAGATCAGTGAATTAATGGAAAAGAACTGTGGAGAAGCATCGGATCAGGGTGTTCCAGCATTTTTATCAAATAGCCGTATTCGTGATTCGCTTAACAAAATTCTGCGCGCAGAAGGTGATGAGTTTTGGGCAGTCGATGATAAAGGCAAATATTTGGGTGTTTGTCGCCAGCGTGATCTGTTAAACCCACCCCGATTTAAGTTGATCCTGGTCGACCATAACGAGGCACATCAAGCATTGGGCAACCTGGAAGACGCGGAATTACTTGAAATACTGGACCATCACCGGCTGGGGAATCCATCCACCCATATCCCGATCCGTTTCACTGTGGATGTGGTAGGCAGCACCAGTACGCTGGTATCAGAACGAGCGGAAGAAGCCGGTCTAAGCCTTCCACCTTCACTGGCTGGTATGTTATTGGCGGGATTGCTTTCCGATACCTTGATTCTCACATCGCCGACAACCACAGACAGGGATCAGATTGCCGCGGATCGCCTGGCTCGCTGGGCGTTCAAGCCTGGTTCTGCCCTGGATGGAGAGACCATTCAATCCTATGGACAAAAAATCCTGACTGCTGGAGCAGGTCTTTCTTCGCGAACACCGGAAGAAATTGTAACGAATGATATGAAGATCTATACAGCAGGTGGGTTTCAATTTGCGATCGCACAGGCAGAGGTAAGTGATCTTTTGCAGGTAACAGAGCATCGTGAAGCTCTGGATCAAGCCTTGCATAATCTACGAACGAAGCGCGGATTGGATTTTGCCATGTTGATGGTAACGGATGTGGTCCGTGGATCCAGCCGTCTGCTGACTTCAGGTGAACCACCGGTATTGGATGGATTACCATTTCACCCCGAACCGGATGGTACCCGCCTGGCGGAAGGTGTCGTCTCTAGAAAGAAACAATTATTACCGGTAGTCCTTGGTTTACTGGAGGATTAACGAATGAATATTTACGAAGAAATCGTGGAGCTGCAACGCAAAGGGATGAGTGGCGCGCTGTGCACTATCCTCGAAAGCCACGGTTCGGTTCCACGCCATACAGGTAGCAAAATGTTAGTAAAAGAAAATGGTTCTTTGATCGGTTCGGTCGGTGGGGGTGAGATTGAAAACCGGGTGATCAAGGAAGCAAAACTGGCGATGTCAGATGGGAAACCTCGTCGGCTTGAGTACAAACTGGTTAATCCCGCTGCTGGTGATCCTGGGATCTGTGGCGGGACTGCGGAGGTGTATGTGGAACCGATATTACCTAATCCGATGGTCCTGGTGATCGGGGGTGGGCACGTTGGTAAAGCAGTGGTGCATCTCGCCAAATGGTTAGGCTTCCGGGTTGTCCTATCGGATGATCGACCGGAATTCTGTAATCCCGAAATGGTTCCAGGAGCGGATGAATACGTCGTTTGCCCAATGTCTGAAATTCCAGATCATGTTCAGATCAACCAACAAACCTATATGATCCTGACAACTAGAGGAGTACCGATCGACACGCCTGGAATGCCATTTTTAATCGCGAAGAATCCAGCTTATCTGGGCGTCATCGGATCGAAACGGAGATGGATAGCCACCCGCAAGAATTTATTGGCTTCTGGTATATCCGAAGAAACCCTGAACATGGTGACCTCACCGATAGGGATTGAATTGAAAGCCGAGACTCCGGAAGAGATTGCACTGAGCATCATGGCTGAAGTTATAATGATCAAAACCGGAGCTTCCGGTCAACGCATGACGATGAAAGTGTAAAAAACCCAGGAGGGGTTATGTGGCAGAGTTATGTCATCCCGTCATCATTGAAAGAAGTGTTGGATTACCTGGCTGAAGGAGCTGGATCCACACGCATCGTAGCCGGTGGGACAGATATTCTTTTGGAAATGGAACGCGGCGTGCGTAAAGGCATTTCCACCCTGGTGGATATTACCCGACTGGTAGGATTGGACGAGATCAAGCAGGATGCTACGGGCAGGATCCAATTTGGCCCAAATGTCATCCATAATCAGATTGTCAGCTCTACCCTGATCCGGGAAAAAGCATTGCCGTTATTCCAGGCTGCCTGGCAAGTCGGATCTCCCCAAATCAGAAATCGGGCGACTGTAGTCGGAAACTTGGTTACAGCATCCCCTGCCAATGATACGATCACCCCGCTCATGGCGCTGGACGCAAGCGTTCACCTCAAGAGCAGAAGGGATGAGCGAACCGTTCGCCTGGTCGATTTCTATACCGGGGTTAGAAAGACGGTAATGCGACCGGATGAGATGGTCGTTGGTATCTCTTTCCAGGGATTACCCCCCAGTTCGAGATCAATCTTCGTAAAGTACGCACTTCGTAAAGCGCAGGCAATCTCTTTGTTGAACCTTGCCATCATTGTGGATATACAGGCGGGGAAAATTACCAAAGCCGCCATCACATTGGGCGCGGTTGCTCCAACCATCGTCCATGCTAAAAAGGCAGAGGAATTCCTGATTGGGAAAACTCTGGACTCAGCCCTTATGGATGGAATCGCTGCGGATCTTGTAGAAGAGGAGATTCACCCCATCACTGATATTCGCAGTTCGGCCGATTATCGTGATCACGTCGTCAAAGTGATGTTCAACCGCGGTTTGGACGCATTGATCCATGGGACAGAAGCTGAAGATCTACCTGAAAAACCGGTATTATTGTGGGGTTCAATCCAGGATAATTCGGTTAAGCTTGAAGGACTGGCAATAGACCGGAATGAGCCGATCACTACAACGATAAATGGAATAAAACAAACATTTACAACCGGACAGAATAAGACTCTGCTGCGGTTCTTGAGAGAAGAAGCGGGCATGGTGGGTGTCAAAGAAGGTTGCGCGGAAGGAGAATGTGGCGCCTGCACTATTTTCCTGGATGGTAAAGCGGTGATGGCATGCCTGGTTCCGGCACCTCGGGCGCATGGGGCACAGATCGTGACCGTGGAAGGATTATCCAATGGAGATTCACTTCACCCGGTTCAACAGGCATTTCTGGATGAAGGCGCAGTACAATGTGGTTATTGCACTCCCGGTTTCATCATGTCGGCTGTAAAACTGCTCGAAGAGGTGCCTCAACCATCCCAAACCCAGATCAAGGAATCAATCGCTGGAAACCTTTGCCGGTGTACCGGATATTATAAAATCATCTCGGCAATCGAAAAAGCCAGCGAGAAGGGGTAAATATGAATAAGAACAATTTCTTTACCCGCAACAAATCCTATATGGAAAAGAAAAAGATGATCCACCCGATCTGGCGGGGGGTGGGATTGGTGTTGGCAATTTTCATTCCCATTCTCTCGTATCTCGCTTCGAGTGTGATATTGGATTTGAATCGGGATGCGAAGTGGTTTCCGATTCCGCCTGAATTCATCATCAGATGGCAGGACCCGCTAATATTGATGAAACTATTCATTACTGTCCTTCTTAGTTTTCTGGTATATGCGCTATTCCTGCTGGTCACGTTTTTTATGAACAGCTTATTTGGACCGAGTCGTTACATTCCTCCTGACTTGCCGCCTCTCAAACGTAGGCACTAATTATCCGCAAATCATCGACCCATCATGAAAAACCAGGAGGCTGGTATGAACTATGTTGGACAATCTATCATCCGGACGGACGCACTCGCCAAAGTCAAAGGGACAGCGGCATATCCGGGTGATATAAATCTGCCCAATCAGACCTATATGAAGGTCTTATTCGCACATCGACCGCATGCTATTGTCAAACGAATAGATCCGACCGCCGCAGAATGTTTGCCGGGTGTTCTTATGGTGTTGACCGCCAGGGATGTCCCGGTGAATGAATATGGTCTGATCATAAAAGATCAGCCGGTATTATGCGGTCCCGGTTCATCCAAACCGTTTACTGATCGGGTCCGGTTTGTCGGTGACCAGGTTGCCGTGGTGGTTGCTGAAACGGAAGAGATCGCTTCCCGGGCGTTGCCTTTGATCCAGGTGGATTACGAAGATCTGCCGATTGTTACAGATATATTTCATGCGCTCAAGGATGATAAGGTGTTGCTTCATCCGGAACGTAGTTCCAATGAGTTTGTTCATTATCGGATCCGCAAAGGCGACACTGATGCTGCGTTCGCGAAAGCGGATGTCATCATTGAAGGCGAGTATCATACTCCAATACAGGAACATGCTTACCTCCAACCGGAAGCTGGCTTGGGTTATATCGATCAGGATGGACGAATCACCATCCTGGTTGCGGGGCAATGGACTCATGAAGATCGGGAACAGGTAGCCCATGCTCTAAACGTAGCGGAAGAAGACGTGCGGGTAATATATCCTGCGATTGGTGGCGCGTTTGGCGGGCGTGAAGATATGTCAGTTCAGATTATTCTTGCACTGGCAGCGAAGAAACTGCATGAACGGGGTATCGATCGTCCGGTAAAGATCATTTGGAGTCGTGAAGAATCCATGATCGGACATCATAAACGCCATCCGTATTACATTAAGACCCGCTGGGGCGCCACAAAAGACGGGAAAGTGATCGCCGCAGAAGCAGATGTGATCTCTGATGGCGGCGCGTATATTTACACCTCCACCAAGGTGCTTGGGAATGCTACCTTGATGTGTACCGGACCATATGAGATACCGAATGTAAAGGTGGACGCCCGTTCGGTGTACACCAATCACATTCCCAACGGCGCCTTCCGCGGTTTCGGAGGACCTCAGGGTACTTTTGCCGCTGAAAACCAAATGAACAAGTTAGCTGAAGCGCTCCAAATGGACCCGGTAGAATTACGCTTGAAGAATGTCTTGCGAACAGGATCTATTTTGTCGGTCGGTACACCATTACCCGGTAAAGTAAGCATGCCTGAAGTGGTGGAATTAACTGCGAAAAAAGGTGGATGGACTATTCAGGGTGGAAAATCGAGCCGAAGCGACGCCGTAGGGTGGGAGGTTGCAGATAAACCTCATCTTCGCCGTGGCATAGGATTCGCCTGCTCTTATAAAAATGTTGGTTTTTCTTTTGGCGCACCGGAGCAATGTTCGGCACGGATCGTGCTCAATGGATCAACGGAAATCGAAGAAGCCATTGTATACCATTCGGCAGCCGAGGTCGGACAGGGAGTTCATACGGTTATACGACAGATGGCAGCCGACGCGTTATCCCTGCCGCTGGATAAGATTACCCTTGTTGCTTCTGATACACTGGTGACACCCAACTCAGGCTCAGTCTCCGCTTCACGCATGACCTTCATGAGCGGGAATTCGATCCGGGGAGCCGCAGAGGCAGTGCTGCGAAAATGGGAAGCAGAAGAACGTCCCGCGGAAGCATTATTTGTGTATAAACCGCCCAGAACAACTCCTCTCGATCCTGAAACGGGTAAAAGCGAACCAAACTTTGCATATGGGTACGTGGCTGAAGTTGTGGAAGTGGAAGTCGATATGGAAACCGGTATGGTTCATCTCCAAAATGTGATCTGTGGGGATGATGTCGGTCAGGCGATCAACCCCCAGCTTGTTCAGGGTCAGGTGGAAGGGGCTGTTGTCCAGGCTGCCGGTTACGCATTAATGGAAAACTTCATCCAAAAAGACGCAATCCCACTAACACAGACCCTGTCGACTTATTTGATCCCAACGGTTTTGGATATACCGGACAAAGTGGATACCCTGTTATTAGAATTTCCAGACGAGCGTGGACCCTGGGGAGCAAGGGGCATGGGCGAAATGCCATACCTACCTTTCGCAGCCGCCGTCACAGATGCCGTCCATTCTGCTACCGGTGTATGGTTCGATGAGTTCCCGTTGACACCGGAAAGGGTTCTGCGTGGCTTGGGGAAACTAAAGTAGATGCCACAACCATTTATCCTCATTCGTGGAGGCGGTGATCTGGGAAGTGGTGTCGCCATCCGCCTAAAACGGGCAGGTTTTCACGTATTAATCACAGAATTACCACAACCATTATCAGTTCGTCGCCTGGTTTGCTTTTCTGAAGCCATCTATGCAGGGTCAGTTTCGATTGAAGGAATTAGTGCAAGGGTCTGCCGCAATATTTCCGAGAAAGATTTCGATCTTCGCCAATGGCGAAATTGCGGTACTGGTCGATCCGAACGCTCATCAAGCCGGTGAAGCCCAACCTTTAGTTTGGGTGGACGCCCGGATGATAAAACGAATTCCTGATACAGCCATGTCCGATGCCCCCCTTGTCATCGGTTTGGGACCCGGTTTTGAAGCGAGAGTACACTGCCACGCCGTGGTCGAAACCAATCGTGGTCACCGCATGGGACGTGTTTTCTGGGAAGGCAGCACGGAGCCAAATACGGGCATGCCGGAATCTGTACGGGAATTCGGTGTTGAAAGGGTCTTGCGTTCCCCCGCAGATGGGACACTCCATCTTAATAGGCGAATCTGTGATTCGGTTCATAAGGGAGATTTTCTATGTGAAATAGCCGGACACCCAATCGTCGCACCGTTTGATGGTGTTCTGCGGGGAATTCTGCATGACGGTCAGTTGGTAACAACTGGATTGAAGATCGGCGATCTAGATCCCCGAAATGATTCATCTCTCTGTCAATTGGTATCAGATAAAGCACTGGCGGTGGGTGGAGGTGTCTTGGAGGCGATTCTGAGTTGTCCGGAGATCCGTTCAGCCCTCTGCCAGGATAATTCATGATTTCGCTGGTGGATTCTTTTCGATTTCGTTCTCCAAAATCGATTGCCTTCGTTGGAGCAGGTGGCAAAACCACCTGCATGTTTCAACTGGCAAAAGCCAAAGGGGACCATTCGATCATCACCACTTCCACACACCTGGGAGTCGACCAAATTCCTCCCGGGATGCAGCATAGGATTGTATCATCCGCTCAAGAAATACGATCTTTGCTCCTCCATCCCTCAGAGGAAAGCATCGTTATTACCGGTCCACGCGTGGATGAGTTTCGGTTCGGACACCCTGACGAAGAAGCATTGACCCTCTTGCACGATCAGATCCAGGGGACTGAATACTCGCTTTTCATTGAAGCGGATGGGTCGCGCACGTTGCCTATCAAAGCACCTGCCGACCATGAGCCGGCTATATCAACCTGGGTGGATACCGTAGTAACTTTGTTTGGCTGTTCCGGATTGGGGCAACCGCTTTCCAACCAAGTGGTACATAGGATCGTTGAATATCAAACTCTTTCCGGATTAAAGGAAGGGGAATTGATCACGGTGGATGCCGCGGCGAAAGTGTTGACCTCCCCTCATGGTGGGTTGAAACGAATCCCGGAATACGCAGAACGGGTACTGGTTTTAAATCAGGCTGATGATACACAAAGACAATCTCTGGCAGGACGATTGGCTGAGTTGTGTTTGCCAGCCTATGACAGGGTCCTTATCACCTCATTAAATGCCGAACCCTCACCTCTTATACATGCCCGCCTTGAACGTGTAGCTGGAATTCTTCTCGCGGCAGGTGGATCCAGTCGTTTTGGGCAACCCAAGCAATTGCTGGAAGTAGGTGGCAAACCACTCGTTCGAAAGATCGCGCAGATTGCTCTGAATTCGGGACTATCACCAGTCATCGTCGTTGTCGGACATGCGATGCAGGAAGTATCCTCCGCCCTCGATGACCTGCCTGTTCAGATCATTGAAAATCCAAATTGGTCAGCTGGTCAGAGTACATCCATCAAAGCGGGAGTGGAAGGACTCCCGAGGAATATTGGTGGAGTGATATTTCTCTTGTCCGACCAGCCCTTTCTGTCGGAAGAGGTGATTCGGGCGTTGGTTGCTGAAGCACAGCAGACCCAAAGTCCGGTCATAGCCCCGTTGATTATGGAACAGCGAGGAAATCCGGTGTACTTTGATCGGGATACCTTGACCGACCTCTCTGGTTTGACCGGAGATCAGGGTGGACGGGCAATTTTCACACGCTTTCCACCGCATTACCTTCCCTGGGGGGATGAATCCCTCCTATTCGATATTGATAAAATGGAAGATATGGAACAATATCGCAGGTTATCTCATGAATAATGAGAGTAAGCTTGGAGCAGTCGTTTTGGCAGCCGGACTTTCCTTGCGGATGGGCAAACCAAAACTAATGCTTCCATGGGGAGAAACCACCGTGATAGGACAGGTGGTTTCAATTATCTCTTCTTGTGATGTTAATCCTATCGTGGTTGTCACCGGGAAAACCCATGCGGATATCCAATCGTCATTCGCGAACTCGGATATCCATCTGGCATATAATCCCGATTTTGAAGATGGCAGGATGCTCACCTCGTTGAAAGTGGGTTTGCGGAAATTAACGGATTTGGGTGTTACTTCCACGTTGTTGGCTTTAGGAGATCAGCCCCAAATCCGCGAGGAGACTGTTCAGGCGGTAGTCCAGGCTTATCGAAAGAGACCAGACAAATTAATTATTCCATCCTATCGAATGCGACGGGGACATCCGTGGGTGATACCGGATCGATTTTGGCAAGAGCTTTGCAACCAACCCGGCGAGAGTACAATGCGAGATTTTATCAATTCGCATGGACAGGAAATTGAGTATGTGAATATCGATTCGGTAACGATTCTGGCTGACTTGGATACTCCGGACGACTATCAGCGCGAGAAACCAATGCCAAAGGAATAAGGTATAATGCAAATAATTCAAGAGGAGGTGTTTATAGAAGATAAAATGGGTTAGTCAGGTTGGAATAGCGCATGGTCTGGCCGGGGGATAAGCCAGATGACGAGGATGAGGGTTCTTCATCGCAGGATGGAGTTAACCGGCAATCGCCGGGAAAATCGAAAGATCAGCGGATGCCCTCTGGATAAATAAATCCACCAACCAAATTGAGAAGCATCACAGGCGTAGGTTAGGCTTCACGCCGGTCAACTAATTATCTTCTGAGCCATCCTGTATCATTTTCGGATGGATGAATTGAAGTCATTGGAGGTTCCATGTGTGGGATCGTTGGGTATATCGGCGATAAAGATGCGACCAGCATCATTATGAATGGTTTGAAGAAACTGGAATATCGTGGGTATGATTCAGCCGGATTGGCTGTTATCTCGCGGGGTAAGATACAGGTTCGGCGGGACGCAGGCAAACTGGAAAAACTGGAACATTTGCTGAAGGATGATCCAGTATCCGGAAAGATCGGCATCGGCCACACGCGGTGGGCGACCCATGGGATGCCGACTCAACGCAACGCCCATCCGCATACCAGCAGCAATGGCGAAGTGGTATTGGTCCATAACGGAATCGTGGAGAACTACCAGGAACTCCGTCAGGAGTTGATTGCTGAGGGCGTCAAATTTCAAAGCGAAACAGATACCGAAACAATCGTTCAACTCATCCAAAAGTATCTAGAATCAGGGCTGCAGCTTGAAGAAGCAGTCCGGGCTACATTACTTCGGCTCCGTGGATCACATGGGGTGGTCGTTATGGCGAAGTCCGAACCGGATAAGATCATCGCTGCCAGATTGGGTAACGCAGGTGGAGTGGTGATTGGTCTTGGGGAGGATGAGAATTTTATCGCATCTGATCTCCCAGCCATTCTCGAGCATACCCGCCAGGTGGTTTTCATTGAAAATCGTCAGATCGCCGTTGTCACCAGGCAGACTTTAATTGTAACCAACCTTGAGGGTAAAAGCCTGCCTTATCAGACCCATACCATTGGTTGGGATCCGGTCTCTGCAGAAAAGGGTGAATTTCGCCATTTTATGCAAAAGGAAATACACGAACAAGTACGCTCACTTACCGATACATTGGCAGGCAGAGTGGATTTTGAAGCGGGAAAGATTGTGCTCCCAGAGTTGAATCTGACAGCCCAGCTCGCTAAACGGATCAAGAAGATCGTGATCACTGCCTGTGGGACTGCTGGCCACGCGGGAATGGTAGGCAAGTTGATGATTGAGAAGATAGCCCGCATCCCGGTGGAAGTACAGATCGCCTCCGAATTCCGTTACCAGGATCCGATCGTGGATCGCGATACGGTGGTTTTGGCGATCAGTCAATCGGGTGAGACCGCGGACACATTGGCAGCGATGGAAGAAGGGCGGAGGCGAGGGGCGGTTATCTGGGCAATCGTCAATGCCATCGGATCTCAGGCAATGCGCGTAGCCAATGGTTACATCGGTATGCAAACCGGACCTGAAATTGGAGTGGCCTCCACCAAAGCCTTTACGGCTCCCATGGTCGACCTGTACATGCTGGCTGTATTGCTTGGCGATTTGCGGGGAGGATTTTCGAATGAGGAAAGACGTCGTCTGATCCAGGATCTGAGGCTGGTTCCACAGGCAGTGGGTTGGTGTTTGGAACAAGAGACGGCTATCATTCCGGTTGCACGGGCACTGAAAGATGTCAGTAACGCATTCTATCTCGGTCGTGGGATCAATATGCCGATTGCCTATGAAGGCGCTCTGAAACTGAAGGAGATTTCCTATATCCACGCGGAAGGGTATCCTGCCGGAGAGATGAAGCATGGACCGATCGCTTTGATAGACCGGGACATGCCCGTCATCGCGATCACTCCAAAAGATCCCTGGTATGAGAAGATGATCTCGCAGGTCGAGCAGGTTAAAAGCCGGGGAGGGAAAGTAGTTGCAGTTGCCACCGAGGGAGATGAACGAATTCGCTCTCTGGCGGATCATGTGTTGTGGGTGCCTGAGATTCCCTGGTTGCTCTCTCCGATCGTGACGGTCATCCCCTTGCAAATATTGGCATACCATATGGCAACCATGCGTGGATTGGATGTGGATCAACCACGCAACCTGGCCAAATCGGTCACCGTCGAGTGAGTGGATGGATTGATTGACTCCGAACAATGAATGATTCTCCCTCTCGCGTGGCATTGTCCTCCCTTCCCAAGGGAGGTGGCGCGCAGCGCCGGAGGGATCTTAGTTAAGCGTAGTTAATCACATTGAATCAGAACTTGCATCTCAAATAATCCTCTGTGATTGGTACTCACCTCTCACAAATTGTTGGAGGAGGTCGCATAATTCCCGGGCAGCCTGTTCGATAACCGATTCTCCGGTGGTGTCCTGCGATTCGATCGTAATCAGCACCCGGGTGGTTTCCAGACTGGCAGCACTCTCAACACTCTGACGCCAGCACCATCGCCGGGCTAACACCAGTTTCTTCTCATCTGAAAAGATCACCTCCCCCGGTTCAGGGGGACCTGGTTGGTCTTCACCCAGCGGATTGAAATGCTCACTCCCATCTGCGAGGTGGACAGTAACTTTTCCTGTGATCTGACAAAGGTCAATTACCGCCACAGGCAAAGCATAGCGAATACTGATCAAGTTGCAGCAATCTACGATGGCGTTGATGCTGGGGATGTCTCCCTTTTTGGTGAGTTTGCGCAGAAGGGCTTCGGCCGCGCAACGGTACTGGGTGGGATCTACACCGAAATTACGAAAAGCAGTCCGCCATCCTGCCAGGGTGGGTAGGTCCGATAATGGCGTAGTACCGAGTCGTTGGAGCACCACCTCCTGCTCCCCGCGATACATCTCCACTAGTACTTCAGGTGAGGATTGATTAGCCAGGTGATTCCCCAGAATTGCGACTCCGGCGAGGTGTGGGAAGCGGTCAGGAATATTAGGGTGGTATTCAAATGGAATTCTCGGCATGGCTGGATCCTGCTGATTGAATTTTAATAGTATAGTGGAAATTCTGATCGATCACAAACGGGTGCTGACAATCTGACCCAAAAACACCGCTGAATAATGCGCATAGCCATTTTCTTATATACTAGTTTGTATAGTATTGCTATAAGGCGAGCTATTCATTTGCGAGGAGATGGTGAAAAAATGTTGGAAATTAACCCATCCAACTGATCGGATTTGACTCCGATCCATAGGATGGATGGGCACAACTGATGATCAGCTTGACGCGCTGGCGTAGCGTCGAATTGCACGATTGAAAAACCAGGAAGCCGCGCAAAAGATCACTCCAACCACGATGGAACTGATGGCGATGACGGAAACCTCCACTTTACCAGTCAATGCTTGGGCTGGGATGGTTGTCATCACTCCGACCGGAATCAACCAGGTCAGAATTATCCGTAGCCAGGGTGGATAGATCGTCACAGGGTAGCGTGCCAGCTGGAAGAACGAGTTGAATACCCAGTTAAACAGGAACCCCGGACTCCAGAAAGTCAATGCTGTGAAAGCAAGTAAAACCGAATACAGGATCACAACGGCAGAGATGAGGGCAACCAGAAACGAGAATATTGCCGTAGAACCGATCACTCCCAAATTCTGGATCGAGAAGACCAGGACAGCCAATCCGAATGCCAGGTCGATGAGTGAATAGAAATTCCAATGCCGAAAAGTAACCAGGAATTGGGTAGGCACCGGTTTGAGCAGAGTGAAATCAAAATTTCCGCTCCAGATCTCCTGACCCATCCCGGCCAGTGCGTCCAGGCTCGGACCAATAAATAATCCCCTCAGCGAACTGACAATCAGGTAAACTCCCAGAAGGGAGAATGCCGCCCCGGAATTCCATCCGCGAATGGTAGTCACCCGGTGGAAGAGGATCTGCAGGCTGAGAATCCCCATCACCAGGTTGATGAGTGAATGGAGCAGGCTGATCCAAAAGTTGGTCCGATAAGCCAGGTCTTTCTGAAGGGATGCTCGAGCGAATGTTCCAATCAGTTTCAAGGCGTGCATCGATCTACCCTCCCACCGCTTCATACCGCCGGATCCCAAATTTCCAAATAAGGCGACTTAATCCAAAAGTCAGGATGACCCAGCCTGATTGAAGGAGCAACATCCTGCCCACCTCTGGCCATTCCGGTTGTCTCACCAGGATATCAACAGGTGCCCCGACCATATAGGTAAACGGAAGGTATCCGGCTATCGTTTGCATTACACCCGGTAACAGCACTAACGGAGCTACAATCCCGGAAAAAAGAAACACCAGACCATCCTGAAGAGCCAGTAAACCATCCGCCCGGTTAGTCCAAAATGCAAGCGCCGCCAGTCCAAATCCCCACATGAAACGCAATGCATAGGCCATGATCAGCGATGGAACAAACAGCAGAAAATGGAGTGTGGATGGGTTTAATTCCGGTTTGAGGATGAATCCAAGTAGAAATAGTACCGGGATCACGAACAGGAGCGTGACAACTTTCCCGGCCAGTTCGCTGGCGAGCACATTCCAGAATGCCGGCAGGGGACGCACCAGCCAGAAATTCAGGCTGCCTTCCCGGATGACATCTCCCAGCGTCCAGTTGGATTGGGCGTAGGTGATCTGGTTGACCAGAATGAGGATCAGGTAGTAAGCGATAAAACCACCCCGGCTGTAGCCGGCCAGACCGTCATCCCCGGCAGCAGCCAGCCAGACAAACATGGCAGCCAGAGGAGGGATCATCCATCCAAATGCCAGGATGAAAAAGAAGCTGCGATACTGCATCCAACTGAGCCAGGATGCGCGTATCAAGGCATATCCACCTTGTACGTTCAGATCAGACATGCATCGCCCTCCCGGAAAACTTGATCGATGACCGCCTCGATGGGCGGGTCTTCCACGGTCAAGTCATTGATCGCACATGTATTCAGCAAGTGCGCGATCAATTCCGGTGTCTTCTCCCTGGGGATACGAAGAGTAGCCTGACTCTCATCTGCAAACAGGATTTCGATTTCCGGATTGAGCTTTACATCCTCATTGTGTATCAGTCCGCTAACCTGGATTACTTTGAAGGGGGATAGTCTGATTGCCAGTTTGGATAAATCTCCGTCGTAGAGAATTCGTCCCTGGTGCAGAAGGATGACCCTTTCGCAAAGGCTGGTCACATCTGCCATGTAATGGGAAGTTAAGATGATGGTCGCACCTGTCAGGTGATTGTATTCCCCGATAAATGATCGCAATTTAGCCTGGATGGAAATGTCCAATCCCAGGGTCGGCTCATCGAGAAAAAGGATACTCGGATGATGGAGTAGCCCTGCAGCCAGTTCGCACTTCATCCGCTCCCCCAACGACAGGTTACGAACCGGCCGTGTGAGCAGGGTTTCCATTTCCAACATGCTGACCAGCTCTTTCAGGCGAACCTGGAATTCGGATTCAGGAATCCTGTATATGGCTGCCAGTACTTTGAAGGTATCCAACGCGGGAATATCCCAGATCAATTGGCTCTTGTTTCCAAGAACCATGCTGATTTTCCTCAGATACTCTGGTTTTCGTTCCCACGGAATAAATCCGGCAGAGATTATTGTACCCGAGGATGGGTGCAGTAATCCGCCGGCTATTTTTAATAACGATGTTTTTCCCGCACCATTAGGTCCGATCAAACCGATCATCTCTCCGGGTTGGATCTGGAAGCTAACATTCTGAAGAGCAGGAATTTCAGTGAACTGCGGGTGGGATAAATGTCGGATAGCCGCCCGCAGCCCTTCTCCCCGATCGGGGACGCGGTATGTTTTGGTCAGATCGGTTGCTCTGATGATGGCCGTATTCACCCTGTCTCCGTTTTGCGGTGATAGAACATTCGGATATGTTGATTGGGGAGGGTTTCCACCCGATCCAATTCCAGCGGCAGCGGCTGTTCTTCCGGCAGAAGGTCTGGCGCGTTGAACAGGCTCGGTGTGGTTTGTCCACCGATCAAAGCCGGGAAGAATTCGACACATACCTCATCCACCAATCCATCGCGCAATAAGGCGCCGCTCAATTTACCGCCGGCAGTAGACACAATTGTCTGGACGCCGAGTTGCGCCATTTTTTCAACGGCCAGTGGCAGGCTTACCCGGTTATCTCCGCAGATCAGGTAAGGAATTGCTTCCTTGTGGAGATAAGCCAGGTAAGGCAGGGGAGTTGTTTTCGAAACCAGAACGAGGATGTGCCAGCCCGCCCATTCTTCACCGGGAAATTCCTTGTACATCCAGCGGATCAATCCGCGGCTGTCTACGACAGTCAGCCACTTTCGCCCGGAAACCTGGACTATGGAGGTGGGTAAGTAATCTTTCCTGAGAATCTGTTCGGGAGTCTCCGATTCGGGTAATGGATTTACCGGTTGGCCGGCCAACACCAGCGAACCGCTGCCTTCCAGCATCGCATCCGGGTGGAACTCGGACATCAACCATTTGTAGGCATCCTCTGATGCACCGGCACAACGATTCCAACGCTCATCGCCGAAGAGTAGTAATGTGTCCGGCGTGGTGGTGAGCTTGCCATCCAAGGACGCAAGCGAATACGTGGTAATTTTCGGTTTTGACATTGATTTCTCCTGTAAAGGTAGCTTAATCACATTGTATGACCCTGGTGCATTAATGGAGGGTTTGATAAACAAAAATAATTCCGGTCAGAAATGAACCGGAAAATGGAAGCGAACAACCTGATCAGACCGTGTAACCCTGGTCAACAATTGGAGGGTTTCTGCAACCGTTTCTGAATGAACGCGATCATCTGAAGGGAACAGGCTTCCTGTTCTTTTAACGTGGACAGCCACCGGTCTGCCGCATAGAAGATCTCTTCATCCTCAGGGGGATTATCCAGACTTACCCGGATACTCCTTGATTCACCCTGATCCAATTGGATCAGCATTCGCAGGATGGACATGGTACTGTAACCCGAAGTGCGCAGCATGCGGATGATCCTCAATCGGGCGATCTCCGCCTGCCCATATTGTCGATAACCCGATCGGGAATGCCGTGGGACAGAGATCATCCCATTCTTCTCCCAGTTACGGAGCATGTCCTGAGTCACAGACAGTTTACCCGCAACTTCTCCGATTAATAACGGCTTCAGGTCTTGTTCGATGGGTAAGCCGGATGCCCAATGTTCCACCAGGTCAACGGCGGCTTCCGCCTTCGCTATTTCCGACCGGACCAAAACCAGATATTGATACGCCATTCGCAGCGCTTCGCCCAGATCTCCGGTGGCGGATTGCTTCACCAGTTGGCCGAGGGAACGGCGGAGAGTCATGCCGGGAAACGGCGAATGAAATGCCATCCAGGCCAGTTTCATCTGATCGAGATGTTCCTGGGTATAGAGCCGGTATCCTTTACTATTGCGCGGAATGGACGGCAGGAATCCCCATTGTTCATAGATCCGCACAGTATTGGGGTGGCAGCCGACTTCTCTTGCGATCTTGCTTGTGGAGAGGCGATGGTATGGCATATTCCCTATGTTAGCATGATTCTGCGCTTGCCATCCGGAATTTCTTTTCCTCCCTTCCTAAGGGAGGTGGCGCCCAGTATCGGAGAGATCAACCGATTCCGGCAACTTTACTCGAAATATACACTGAGGATGCACTCCATCTGCTATCAAACCTTCCACTTTTACCTCACCACGACTGGTCGAATGAATAGCCTGACGGTCAATCTCGCATAAGACCGGGTGCTCTACGACCATATCTCGAAACGGACAGAGGTTTAGAAAGACCCATGAATTTCCAGAACGAATTTCCCAGTGCGGTTGATATCCGACCTTATTCATTTCTGACATCAGCGCAGCCATTCGAATCGCCGCGGATGGACTCTGATTAATATCCATATTGAACATGGCTTTGGCTGCCTTCAGAATCAATTCAAGTTTATCCGTTGGGTCGGACTGTTCCATCACAGTTAACCAGGCGCTTACCAGTTTTCGGATCGCCATAGGCTGGCTGGAAATAGGTAATCTGAATAAACGAGCGGGTCGTCCCCGTTTTCTGCTTTGTTCCATCGATACCTCTTCCACCAGATTCAACTGACTAAGTTGGCGGAGATGGTAGCGGATATCTGCCTTGGTCAGGTGCAAATCCACGGCAATAGCGGCAGAAGTCACCGGTTCGTGGGTTTTGATAAATAATAAAATTTGTTCCGGTGTGTTGTGTTGCATACTCGGATTATATCATTAACGTAAAACAATATTTACGTAAATATAGATTGACAGGTGTCCTGCCTCTGCTACAATACGGATAGCTTTCAATTGGAGCAATCTATTTTTTGGGAGTTGACATTATGCCTGAAAGTTTGAATTCACCCGGTGTTGAAATTCCCCCTGATCTCCAGAATCATATAGCCATCACAACCGTTGACCGGATCTACAACTGGAGCCGGCGAAATTCCATGTGGCCATTGATGTTCGGTTTGGCATGCTGCGCGTTCGAGATGATAAGCGCCGCCGCCAGTCGCTATGACTTCTCCCGGTTCGGCATGGAAGTGATGCGCCCCAGCCCACGTCAGGCTGATTTCATGCTTGTATCTGGTACAGTGACAAAGAAAATGATCCCTCAGATCGTCCGTCTTTACAATCAAATCGCAGAACCGCGCTACGTTATCGCTATGGGATCGTGTGCGTCTGGTGGAGGTCCCTTTAAAGAAGGTTATTCCGTGGTTCCAGGTGTCGATCGGTTCTTGCCGGTGGATGTCTATATCCCGGGATGCCCACCTACACCTCAGGCATTATTGAATGGTTTGATCACACTTCAAAAGAAAATTGATGGACAACGGCTCAAGGATGCCTCGTGGTACCAGAAAGGTGAATCCGTCGCAATACCCATCCCTATCCTCGGACCTGATCTGATTAATCCCCTCCAAATGGAAATCATCAAGGCAGTTGCCAACCGCCAGCCTGATCCGATAATTGGGGTAGAGGAAGAAACAGGAGAAACCAATGACTGACTCACCTGCAGTTGTAACGTTATCTCCTGTGGAAGAATTCTTAACATCCAAATTTGAGAAAGACGAGCGCCCAGGATTTTTTGGCTTTATCGTTCCAAAAGAATCACTGATGGAAGTAGTCTCTTCCTTAAAGACTACCTTCGGGTTCGATGTACTCACCTCGATCACTGCCCTCGATTTATTTCCAGAAGACCGTCTGGACATCATCTACCACTTCCGGAAGTTGTCTGGTGGAGAACCACACGAAATAAAGGTAGCCCTACCTCGCGAAAACCCTGTCATTCCTTCCATCACTTCCCTTTTCCCCGGTGCAGAACTACAGGAACGGGAGGTGTATGACTTATTCGGCGTCCACTTTGAAAACCATCCTGATCTACGGCGAATACTAACCTGGGAAGGTTTTCATGGTCACCCACTCCTCAAAGATTGGAAAGAACCATTCTTTGAGGAGGAAGTCAAACCCTTTAAATCGCGTTGGCCCGAAGGTAAAGTGCACCGAATTGAAGATCTGAATCCGTTTCGTGATAATGTGCAATACCCGGCTGGTTTTGACCCGGACCAGTGGGAAGCGGATAATGAACGGGCTCTTTATGCCTCCCTTAATACATCCTCCACGGGAGATGGAGAAAATCTGAAGACCGATAAGATCGTTGTCAATTTAGGCCCTCAGCATCCATCCACCCATGGCGTCTTTCGGATGGTGGCTGTATTGGATGGTGAAACGATCGTCGACTTGAAACCAGCCATTGGTTATCTGCACCGAAACCATGAAAAAATTGGCGAGCGCAACACATTCCTCCAGAATATGCCTTTCACCGACCGGTTGGATTACATCTGCTCCATGTCAAATAACTTCGGGTATGCTCTGGCAGTGGAAAAATTGATGGGGATCACTCCGCCAGAACGGGCAGAGTATATCCGGGTGATCATGGCGGAATTGACCCGAATCAATAATCACCTGGTCGCAATTGGCTTCTTGCTCAATGACCTGGGCGCTTTCTTCACCCCGGTCCTGTATGCGTTTGTAGAGCGTGAACTAATTCTGGATATTTTCGAAGGGGTAGCCGGCTCCAGGATGATGTGCAATTATTTCCGGTTTGGTGGGGTGGTGAGAGATATTCAACCCGAATGGTTGACAAAGATCAAGCAGTTGGTCGAGCGTCTGCCTGGAAAAGTGGATGAATTGGATAAATACCTCACGGATAACGAAGTGGTTCGTGTTCGGACTGAAGGTATCGGGATACTGACCGCAGAAGATGCGGTTGCCAACAGCGCGACCGGACCATTGTTAAGGGCATCAGGCATACCGTTCGATCTTCGACGGGCGGACCCATATTCCATTTATGACCGATTTGATTTTGATGTTTGTGTCCGTTACCACGGCGATATTTTTGACAGGTACATCCTCCGGTTGGATGAGATCAGGCAAAGCATCCGGATTTTACAACAGGCTTTGCGAGACATCCCGGAAGGACCGATAATGACCGGTAAACCACAATACCAGGTCCGGGTTCCCGCCGGTGAAGCCTATGGACGGGTGGAGAGTCCCAAGGGAGAATTGGGATTTTATGTTGTCTCAAACGGGAAGGCTAATCCTGCCCGCTACCACGTCCGCGCGCCAACTTTTATTAACTTGACAAGTTTGCGAGGGATGAGTATTGGTAACAAGGTGGCAGACGTTGTCTGTATTTTGGGGTCAATCGATATCGTTCTGGGCGAAGTGGATCGCTAAAGGATGGATATGACATGTATGGATTAGGCGTTCTTAAGGGATTGACAGTTACTTTAAAACATTTTGTGGAATCATACCTGGATGATATCCGCAAAGGTAAGAAGCGCTATCACACCGAAGAAGGAATTGCTTACCGGAGCAGCGCAGATATTACAGGTGTCTTTTCCGTTCAGTATCCGGAAGAGAAACTTCCGGTTCCCGAAGAATTTAGGTATATTCCATTTCTCGTGTATGAGACCGGTCCTGCCGGCGAACGCATCATGCGGTGTACCGCTTGTGGTATCTGTGCGAAGGCTTGTCCTCCCCAGTGCATCTGGATTGAACGTAAGATGGATGAGGTTACCGGAAAACCAATCCCCAGCCCAAGGGAGTTCTATATCGATACCGATATCTGTATGAATTGTGGGTCTTGTGCTGAATTCTGCCCATTCGAAGCCATTCGGATGGATCACGATTACGAAATTGCATCCTACGATCGGTTCAAAGATCATATCTATGATATGGCAAAGTTGGCAAAACCAGTGGAATATTACGCCTCCATTCGGCCAACCAATTACCAGGCAGAAGAAGATGCGAAAGCGGCAAAAGCGGCTGCAAAATTAGCTGCTTCCCAGCCTCAACCATAATGGACGAAAGAATGTATAACGACGATACCGAGATCCTATTTCCCTCCCGGGTTATCCCGGCATTGAAAGGACTTCACGGCGATCAATGGGATGGATTGGTTGATACCGTGATTGCCGGCGGACAGACCTCCCATGATCACGTAGCCTTCGTCCTCATGCTTATCCGTTTGGGTGGCTGTGTGTCATGTAATGCTGATTCCTTTCGGGCAATGAAAGGATGCACACAATGCGCACGGCAAACCATTAGACGATACCGGGGTGATGATACGGAATTGTTGCACATTTATTCCGAAGCGCTCACCGAAACTCAACAATATTTCAAACAAAATGGATAGTAACATCCATTAACATAGAGGAAGATATGGCGATTACAAAAGAACGAGTCCTGGAAGCACTATCGCAGGTACAGGAGCCTGAATTGCATCGTGACCTGGTTACATTGAACATGATCCAGGATCTGCATGTCAAAGGGGATGTAGTGGGATTCAAGATCAATCTCACCACACCTGCCTGCCCGCTTCGAGCACGAATTGAATCGGAGGCGAGAGCGGCTGTGATGACGATCCCAGGTGTGAGTAAGGTTGTTGTTGAGTTTGGTTCTACTGTGCCGGCAGACGCTCGCATTAAATCGAAACTAGATCTTCCCATCAAGAATGCAATCGCGGTTGGTTCCGGAAAAGGTGGGGTGGGAAAAAGTACCGTCGCTGTGAATATGGCTGTTGCACTTGCAAAGATGGGTGCAACTGTAGGATTGCTTGATGCGGATATTTATGGTCCAAACATACCGACTATGATGGGCGTGTCACATCTTCCACCCCCGCGAAATCAGAAAATGATCCCTGCTTTTGCTTATGGCGTAAAAATGATGTCGATCGGATTCCTGGTGAAACCTGGACAGGCAATGATATGGCGTGGACCAATGCTTCATTCGGCGATCAGCCAATTTTTACGGGATGTGGATTGGGGTCCATTGGATTATCTGATCATCGACCTTCCGCCGGGAACCGGTGATGCGCAGATCAGTCTTGCGCAAACCATTCCACTATCCGGTGGGGTGATTGTCACCCTTCCTCAAAAAGTCTCTACCGAAGATGCAGCCCGAGCCGTGGAAATGTATCATGCGTTACAGGTTCCTGTCCTTGGTGTTATAGAGAATATGTCGTATCTTGAGTTACCCGACGGCAAACGTCTGGAGATCTTTGGCTCAGGTGGCGGAGAATTGTTGGCAGCGAGTGCGGATGTACCTTTCCTTGGCAAGATACCTCTCCTTTCGGAAGTTCGGGAAGGCGGAGATGCAGGGGAACCAATTGTAGTGACATTGCCTGAATTGAGCGCCGCCAAAGCCTTGATGAATATCAGCCAACAAGTGGCAGCCCAGATGAGCATTGTTTCACTTCAGGTCTAAATTAGTGTGGTACTGTGCATGATATAATCCCTTCCATGGATCCAGTAATTGTAAGCATTCGTTTTAACCCTATTGGTAAAGCTTATCATTTTGATGCAGCCAAAGTTCCCGAGTTAAAAGCCGGAGAATTTGTGATCGTAGAAACCAGCCGGGGGTGGCAGCTCGGTCAGGTCGTCCAACATATCGAAAACCCGACTCCTCCTCCCGAAGGCGCCTGGAAGATGATCGACCGCCGTGCCAGTCCACGAGATCTGGTGATGCGCCAGAGCTGGCAAGCGAAAGAGGCAGATGTCCTCGCCAGAGCACAGCTCAGGGCGGGAGAGATGAGATTACACGGAATAAAGGTCGTTTCCGCGGAATACAGTTTTGATGGTTCCCGCCTGGTCGTCCAATTCAGCACTGAAGGCGAAGAAAAAATCGAATTAAAAAGTTTACGAATTGACTTGCAGAAAACGTATAGTCCGACCCAGGTAGAACTACGGCAAATTGGCCCACGTGATGTTGCAAAATTGATGTGCGGAATGGGTGCTTGTGGGCTTGAACAACGCTGTTGTTCCGGATTTCTGACAGAATTCAGTTCGATTTCCATCAGGATGGCAAAAGAACAGGGAATTTCGCTAACACCCGCGGAAATCACAGGCATGTGTGGTCGATTACGCTGTTGTTTGATCTATGAATATGACCATTATTGCGAACTACGTGCTCAATTACCGAAAAAGAATAAACGGGTCATGACTCCAGCTGGAGAAGGAAAGGTGATCGATGTGATCCCCCTCCGTTTAAGAGTTTTGGTCGAGATTCCCAACGTGGGATATCGAGAATTCGCAAAAGATGAGGTCAAGTTAGTACAGGATGTTGTCGAACAGAAACCAAAGCCGGCAACAACAGAAGATAAACAAGAACATGAGTAGATGGTATGGAAATTTCTCCCTTGCAGCCTGAAGAATGGACGGAGAAGAAGAGAATTCTGGTAATTCTGGCACACCCAGATGACCCGGAATTTTTCTTTGGTGGGTCGATTGCCCGTTGGATTAGTGCGGGTCACGAGGTTTTTTATTGCTTGTTGACGATGGGCGATAAGGGAGGAAATGATCTGCAAATCACCCCTGAGCAATTGGCCAGTATCCGAATAGTTGAGCAACAAAATGCCGCTAAGGTTCTCGGAGTAAAAGAAGTCTTCTTCCTCAGTTCACCGGACGGGTTTCTCCATCCCAACGATCTGGTTCGTAAGGAAGTCGTTCGACAAATTCGGAAAATTAAACCTGAAATTGTTGTGTCTTGTGATCCAACCAATTATTTTATTAGGGGTAGATATATCAACCATCCGGATCATCGGGCGGCAGGAGAAATTACCCTCGATGCTGTTTTTCCCGCAGCGGGGAATGTGTATTATTTCCCGGAGTTAATTACTGATGAAAATCTCCAGCCGCACACACCCAATGAAGTCTGGTTATCTTCACCTGTTAAACCAAATACGATCCTGGATGTAACTGATTTTTGGCAGCTAAGAATGGCTGCTCTTAAAATGCATACTAGCCAGATAGGGGAACCCGAAAAGTTTGAGATCGCCCAACTGGCACGCCATACAGCCGATAGCACACCCGAAAACCCGCGCTTTGAAGATAGTTTTTTACGCCTCTATAAACGATGATTTTCAACCGGGAATTTATCTTTCCATAAGATCAGATTAAATGGGTTGATTCTTTCCTTTTCGGAAAAGTGCCCTGCATGACTTGACCCATATATTGGAACATGCTATACTTATCGGAGCTAATAATCTGATTAATCATATTTATTATGCCATGAAAAATAACTCTTCAAACACAAATCCCTTATCCCCATTCCTGCAATACCTTGCCGCTCTTCCGTATCACGAAACTGTCCGGATTCCCCCGCTGACTGAGCTTAGTCGCATATTGGGAATTTCCATTGCCAGTCTTCGCGAACAAATGGAAGTTGCCCGGGTGATGGGAATTATCGAAGTCCATCCTCGGACTGGAATCCACCGTTTGCCTTTCACCTTTACGAGTGCTGTGGTGAACAGCGTTTCATACTGCATCGCCAATGACGAAAAGACATTCGATCAATACGCGGATTTCCGTAAGCATATCGAAGCAGCCTATTGGAAACAGGCTGTCAGTTTATTGACGGATGAGGACTTAATTAAGCTGAATTTGTTGGTTAAGCGTGCCTTTGAACGCCTGCACCGTCATCCACCCCAGATACCGCATGAAGAGCATAAAGAGTTGCATTTATCCATGTATCGCCGGCTTAATAATCCGTTCGTAAATGGATCGCTGGAAGCGTACTGGTTATTATATGAAGAGACCGGATTAGCGATCTATACCGATCTTGGGTACCTCGAACAGGTGTGGATATTTCACCAGAAGATGATTGACGCAATAATCGCAGGCGACCTCGATCTTGGATATCGCAACTTTGTGGAACATATGGAATTAATAACCCAAAGGACTTTGAGGGATAAACGTCATCGTTTTGAATAATTCTCACCGATTTGTGATTTGGAGTATCTCATGACTTCGACTGTATCAAACCCAACCACCACTGACCGAGTCAATGATTTTTGTATTACCTTTGCGACGATCAATGGCTCTGGAAGCCAGACGGCGAACACAACCATCATGCGCGCTTTATTTAAAATGGGTATTCCTGTCTCAGGAAAGAACCGTTTTCCATCCAATATTCAGGGATTACCCACATGGTACAGCATCCGGGTTTCAAAAGACGGCTATCTGGGCCGGGTTGAGGATGACGATATTCTGATCGCCATGAATCCGCAATCATTCGCAAAAGATATTGAATACTTATGCCCGGGTGGTGTCCTATTTTACGCGGATGATATCAAAACACCCATCACGCGCGATGATATTGTGGTTTATCCCATGCCTATCAAAAAACTATCCCGTGAAGCGGATGTCTCTCCTGCTCTGCGAGATTATATTGCCAACATGGTTTATGTAGGCGTGCTGGCTACTATTCTTGGGATTGACCTGCAGAAGATCTACCTTGCACTTGATTTCCATTTCAAAGGGAAACAGAAAGCAATCGATTCCAATTTTAATATTGTCAAAGCAGCAGCAGATTGGGCAAAGGAAAACTTAACCAAGGTGGATCACTTCAGGGTGGAGGAAATGTCTCCCCTTGACGGATACATCATGGCGGATGGGAACACGGCCGGCGCGTTGGGATCCATCTTCGGTGGAATTCAATTTTCCGCATGGTACCCGATCACTCCTGCATCAACACTGCCGGAAGCTTTGAACGAGTATTTACCACAATACCGGATCGATCCGGAGACTGGAAAGAATACGTTTGCGGTGGTACAGGCAGAAGATGAATTGGCTGCCATCGGAATGGCGATCGGAGCAGGTTTCGCAGGGCTTCGCTCAATGACGGCGACCTCTGGTCCAGGATTAAGCCTGATGACAGAATATCTGGGCTTGGCTTTCTATGCAGAAGTTCCGGTCGTTGTCTGGGATGTCCAACGGGTTGGACCCAGTACCGGCCTACCGACCAGGACAGCCCAGGGGGATATCACCATGGGATATTTTCTTGGGCATGGAGATACACAGTACGTAATGCTCCTTCCTGGAACGGTTCAGGAATGTTTCGAATTTGGCTGGAAATCTTTTGACTTGGCCGAACGCCTTCAAACACCAGTACTGGTTATGACCGATCTCGATATGGGTATGAACCAGTGGATGACCAAACAATTCGAATATCCGGATCAGCCAATGGATCGCGGGAAAATTCTTTGGGAAGCTGAATTGGAAGAAATTAAAGAAAAATGGGGCCGATATCTGGATACCGATGGTGATGGTATACCATATCGGACGGTCCCAGGAAATTTACACCCGAAAGCGGCCTACTTTGCACGTGGGACGGGGCATGATGAATTCGCGCAATATAGTGAGGAACCGGAAGATTGGGAAAAGGGGATGGCTCGCCTCAAACATAAATTTGAAACTGCCAGAGCGATCCTTCCCCCTCCAGAAATGATTACTGTACCCGGAGCCAAAATTGGGATAATAAGCTATGGGTCAGCAGATCCTGCCGTAATGGAAGCCACCCATAAACTGGGTGAGAATGGAATTTTGGCAGATTATCTGCGATTAAAAGCAATTCCATTTCATACTCAGGTTGATGATTTCATAGCATCCCATGACGTGGTGTATGTGGTTGAGATGAATCGGGATGGACAAATGAATCAATTATTAACCATCGAGTATCCTAATTACGGATCGAAACTCGTCACCATTGCCCATTGCGACGGTCTGCCACTTTCTGCTAGTTGGATCGTCTCAAAGATAACAGACCATGAGGTGAAATTATGACTCAAGCGTCAGGTACTTCGGTAGCCGTTAATCATGTCGGTTTATCTCGTGCAGAGTATCGAGGAGCACAATCGACCCTGTGCCAGGGCTGCGGTCATAATTCTGTCGCCAATCAGATCATCGCCGCCTGTTACGAGATGGGAATCCTGCCGGAAAAGGTAATAAAATTTAGCGGGATTGGTTGTTCCAGCAAAAGTCCATTCTATTTTCTCAGTCGTTCCTTCGGATTTAACGGATTGCATGGAAGAATGCCCTCGTTGGCTCTGGGCGCGATGTTTGGTGACACATCTTTAAAGGGGATTGGTGTCAGCGGAGATGGGGATACCGCCAGTATCGGTTTGGGACAATTTAAACATCTTGCTCGCCGAAATCTCCCAATGGTTTATATCGTGGAGAACAACGGTGTGTATGGCTTGACCAAAGGTCAGTTCTCTGCGACAGCTGAAAAAGGATTATCCCTCAAAAAGCAGGGCACAAATCCTTACCTGCCAGTTGATATTGCGATGGAAGCTCTGGTCGCCAATGCAACATTTGTAGCCCGTTCATTTGCGGGTGATCCAAGACAGGTCAAAGAGCTGATCAAAGCCGCGCTAAGCCACAATGGAATTGCAGTTCTCGATATCATAAGCCCTTGCGTCACGTTTAATAACCAGGAAGGTACACTCCATTCTTACACGTGGGGAAAAGACCATGAAGCACCGCTGCATGAAATCTCATATATTCCTCCAAGAGACGAGATCATGGTGGAAGATTTTGAAGAGGGAACCGTTCGGGAAGTGACGATGCATGATGGTTCCATGGTCGTCTTAAAAAAATTGGAACAAGATTACGATCCTACGGATCGCTGGCAGGCGCTTCGGGTGCTGGAAGAAGGACAACAAAAAAACTGGCTGGTTACAGGTTTGTTGTACGTCAATCCAGAAGTCCCGTCATTTTTCGAATTATTCAATCTACCGGAAACACCGATGAACCGGCTATCAGAGAAACAATTACGTCCACAGCGTGAAGCGATCGACCGCGTTAACGAAATGATGTTCTAGTTTTCAATTTTGTATCCAATCCGATTTTATTCTCCAAAAATTAGGTCTCCCAGGCAGGCAAACTGTTCACGGAGACCATATTTTAATTTTTATCTCATGTTATAATTTTTACGTTGGGTCAGAAATTCCAATCAGGAAAGGACGAAGCAATATGGAAATAACCAAGAGACAATACAAACATTGTGATCTCGTCAAGGTGTCTGGAAGAGTGGATAGCGCCACGGCTCCCCTGATTGGAGATGTGTTGGATGAGATTACCGGCGAAGGACGCTACAAAATCGTCCTCGATTTCAGCGAACTGGAATTTCTATCGTCCGCTGGAATTTGGGTCCTCGTGAATACACAGAAATCCTGTAAACGGTATAACCGTGGGGAAATAATCCTCGTGGATGTGCCCGAAAGAATCCTCTCAACCCTTGATCTTGCCGGTTTGGTACCTTTCTTCACCATTTCGAATGATCTCACCGAAGCGGTAGGCAGCTTCTAACATCACAGGCGATTATGACAGCCTATTCTGCCACCTTAGATAACCTGGGGAAGATAACAGACCAGGTTGTCCAGGCAGCCAAAGAGGCAGGCCTCTCAGATAACGCGATCTATGATGTAGAAGTTGCGGTGGATGAAGCCTGTACGAATATTATTGAGCATTCGTATACAGAAGAAGGTCAGGGAGAGATTGAATGCATCTGTCAGGTTTTGCCTGATGGATTAAAGATTTTCCTCCGCGACTCCGGCTGTTATTTTAACCCAGATCGAATCCCTTCTCCAGATGTAAATTCCCCAATTACCAAACGAAAACCTCGTGGTTTGGGTCTATTCTTTATGCGAAAATTGATGGATGAAGTCAGGTTTGATCCGTGCGAAGGGCAGGGCACGCTCTTAACAATGGTAAAGCGCAAGGAGCGCACCCCTTGAAAGAGACCGTATCTTCCAATATGTTGACCGAAATACCTGCGTGGAAAAATTTTCTGAGCATGGGTGAAGAATTGATGCGTCAGACCTCGATCAAAGGTCAGGCCGATTATATCGTCTCCCATATTCGTTCCATCGGTAATTATGAATCGGATATCTGGTTTACCGAAGGGCTGTCACATATTCCCGGGTCGAATACGCCGTCCATTTTCCCGCCAACTCCCCATACTCCCCTGCTTCAGAAGGCGGTTGAGGATAGAAAAATATCGGTCATTGGGAAGTCTGGAAATACAAAGCAATATACAGGTAGTGAACCGCCTTACATGGTCGCCTATCCACTTATCGTTCAGGACCTCCTTTTAGGCGCGATTCAGGTCATTCGACTGGATAGTTTACCATTCAGTCGTGAAGAAGTAGGTTTTTTTGATGGCTTGACATCCAATGTGGCTGTCGCTTTGCAAATTTCACATCAGACAATTATTAAAAACTGGCGGCTTGAGCAGCTTTCCCTCGTTAGAACCGTGTCACAACAAATCGCGAATGTACTCGATCTGGATGAATTATGTCAAAAAGTAACCAGGTTGATCCGGAATACGTTCCACTATTATGCGGTCACCATTTTTACGGTTGTGCCCGGGAAAGAACAAATGACGTTTCGAGCCTGGGCAGGTCCCTTTGAGAACAAGTCATCGATCATTCCTCCTCTCTCTGCACGATTTGGACGGGGAATTGTAGGTACTGCGGCAAGCCGGGGTGAAGAATTACTGGCAAACGACGTATCTCGTGAGCCGTTATATCTATATACAGATCAACTTCCGTTGACAAAATCTGAGGTTGCTCTGCCGTTGAAGGTGGAAGATCGTGTTCTGGGAATTTTGGATATCCAGAGTGAGCATCTGTTCGCATTTCATGAAATGGATATGCGAGTATTACGATCCCTGGCAGACAACATCGCATTGGCAGCCGAGGGGACAAATTTGTATTCTGCCGTTGAAAAACGAGCTGAGCAGCTTTCCGTGGTTTCTGAAGTAGGGAAAGCACTCTCATCAATTTTGGATTTTGACCTTCTATTAAAACAAATCGTTAAGTTAATCCACGAGAAGTTTAAATATCCTTTCATTCATCTTTTTCTCCTGCAAAAAGAGAATGGTCAGCTGGTATTTCGAGCTGGTGCAGGGGATCGAGCTGAAATTATAGAAGAGATCGGTCTCCAGTACAGTCTCACGGATCCGGATGGGATCATCCCCTGGGTTGCCCGTAATGGCATCAGCTTGATTGCAAATGATGTAACTCAGGAACCGCATTATCGCCCATCATCCATTTACCCCGGTGAAACCGCATCAGAAATGGCTATTCCGCTCATGTTCGGGCGGGAAGCGCTTGGTGTCCTCGATATTCAGAGCGATCAACCAGATAGTTTTGATGAATCCGACCGTCAATTATTCGAAACATTGGCAGATAGTATTGGAATTGCCATTCGAAACTCGATCCTCTTCAATTCGGAACGGTGGAGGAGACAGGCAGCAGATAGTCTACGGGAAGTCGCTGGATTACTTTCGTCAAACATCGCACTGGACAAGTTGATGGATATCATTCTGACCGAACTGGATCAGATTTTGCCCTGTGACGCCTCTGCGATCTGGTTGATACAAGAAGAGGATCGCTCAGAAGGCGATTTATTTCCATTAAAATTGGCTGCAGTCCACGGGACTGCCATGGAACCCATCACGAAATCGTGCTGTGAAGAGCCGTCCTGCCTGGAGTGGCTAAACAATGCCCTCCAACAATCCAGGCCTACCGTACGAACGCCTCAAGATCCATATGGTCCACTTGGCAAAGCGTTACTTTTCGGTCCGGAATATTCGTCAATTGCAGCTCCGATGTTAATTGCGGATAAACCGGTAGGGATCATCACCCTTGCACACAAAAGCACGGGTCGCTATGGTTTGGAATCTATTCAAATGACCTCCGCGTTTGCAAGTTATGCCGCGGTAGCTATCCAAAATACTCGGCTATATGCGTCAGCGCAAGAACAAGCCTGGATTGCGACTGTCCTACTTCAAGTAGCGGAAGCAACCCAATCGATTACAACCGTGGATGAGCTGCTTAAAGCAGTCGTCCGCCTCACTCCACTGCTTGTCGGGGTGAACGGATGTGCTCTTCTATTGTATGAAAATAATCTGGAAGGATTTACGATTGCTGGTACGCACGGGATTCAATTCCAGAATGATTTAGCTGATAAGGCATGGATCAAGCTTTCCCAGGCGAGTGGCCTCCAGCGTTTGTTAGCCGAAAAAACGGCGACAATTATTGATAACCTGGAAACGGAACTACCCATTTTGGCAGCGAAAGAGGGAGAAGGTGACAACCTTCAGTATGCTCTTCTTCCACTTCTATCCCGGGGAACTATTCTGGGAGCCTGTCTGATCTCTTATCATGGTGTACGAAACAATACACCCGTCACTTTTATGGAAGATGAACGTCTGGCCATTATTCAAGGCATCGCCCATCAGACAGCCATCGCGGTTGAGAATATTCGCCTGTTGGAAAGTCAGCAGCAAGAGACGTATATCTCGGCAGTCTTGTTACAAGTAGCCCAAACTGTGGTCAGCCAGAACGATTTGAACGACATCTTCGCCTCCATCGTTCACATAACGCAGATCCTGGCAGGCTCACAAGTTTGCGCGATCTACCTCTGGAATGAATCGTTTGGCGGGTATCAGGCTGTCCAAATATCCGGGGTTTCAGCAGAAAAAGAAGAAGAATTACTAGCTTCGATCGTACAACCTGACCATGCGAATCTACTTGAATATATTACAGACCATGAATTCAGTTCTCATGCATTCGATTTCACCTGCTTGTGCGACCGAGCCATCCACGTGGCTGGATCTGGATCCGGAAGAACAGATCAAACCTGAAGAGATCCAGACGATCCATACGCCAATATTGATCGGGGTACCCCTCTCGATAAAAGGAGAGTCATTTGGCGTGATGCTGGTTGTCGATCCTGGCGAAGAGAAAATACACTTTCAGAAACGACTTGAAATCATCACCGGTATAGGCAGGCAGACTTCTCTGGCCATCCAGAATGACCGGCTGCTAAACGCCCAAGTTAATCAGGAAAAGCTGGAACGCGAATTTCAACTGGCCAGGGAAATTCAGGAGACATTTCTCCCCACGGATTTCCCCCATCCAAACGGTTGGCATTTGGAAACTCGCTGGCGGCCAGCAAGAGATGTCGGTGGGGACTTCTTTGATATCTTCACACTTCCAAACCACCGTCTCGCCCTGGTAATTGCTGATGTTTCGGATAAAGGCATCTCGGCTGCCTTGTATATGACCTTGACCCGAACGCTCATCCGAACAGTGGCTCAGCAGGCAAATACACCATCGAAAATATTGGCACAGGTTAATGATCTTCTCTTGCGGGATACTCCCCATGGTATGTTCATTACCGCCGTATTAGGTATCCTGGATACTCGAACCGGTGAGTTGACCTACGCCAATGCCGGGCATAATCTTCCAATAATCAGAAGAAAGGATGATCAAAATCTGGAATCTTTTGAAAAAGGAAGTATGCCTCTCGGTATTCTGGAAAGGCTGTCTTTCAGCGATAAGAAAGTGACGTTACAACCAGGAGATACACTTTTGATGTTTACGGATGGAATTACTGAAGCGTTCGTGGAAACTGAGTATTTTGGTGATGAACGATTGGCAAAGGCGATCCTTAAATCTGATTTACCAGATGCCTCAACCGTTATGGAGAGTATTGATACTGCCTTGATGCAATTTAGCGGAACCAGCCAGCCGTCCGATGACGTGACGGCATTAGCCATTTCTCGAAAATAAAAGATATCAGGTCATCCTAATTGAAATCTGTTACTCTCCGATGGTATGCAGGAGAGCCAGGTTTGGTTTTCCCTTATGGGCGATCGGGAATCCGGATATGACGACCACCTGCTGCCCAACCTTAATAGGCAGTTCTTTAAGCATCACCTGGTCAACGGTTTGAATCATAGCCTCTACGGATGTGACATAGGAAACCAGGTAAGGTTTTACACCCCAATATAGTGCCATTTTTTGATAGGCTGACGGAGTGGGTGTAAATGCAAGGATCGGAACCTGAGGGCGTACTTTCGACATCAGTAATGCGGTTCTCCCCGAATGGGTGAAAACAGCAATTGCAGAAACATTCCTGTCGAGTGCAAGTTCCTTTGCCGCTCGTGTCATGGCAACGGCATCGTCACTGGTATCCACCTCAAAGTCATCATCACATTGTGACCACTCGCTGTAATTCTTTTCGGCTTCCCGAACAATGGAATCCATCATGCAGATACTCTCCAGCGGGTATTTTCCGCTGGCAGTCTCACCGGATAGCATAACCGCATCCGTCCCATCGAAAATTGCGTTGGCAACATCAGTGGCTTCCGCGCGGGTTGGACGGGGGTTATGGATCATCGAATCGAGCATCTGAGTTGCAGTTATCACCGGTTTGGAATGATAGTTCGCAGCCTGGATAATTTTTTTCTGCGCAATCGGGACAGAAGCAGGGGACATCTCTACCCCCAGATCTCCACGTGCGACCATTACTCCATCAGATGCATCTAAAATTTCATCCAGATTGTCCAACGCTTCCGGTCGTTCCAATTTGGCAATGATCGGAATTGATTCCCGGTCAGATGCAGTGCGGATGATTTCTTCTCTCACCAATCGCACCTCGCTGGCTGTTCTTACAAATGAGATGGCAACCAGATCAACTTGATTTGCCAGACCAAAATGGAGGTCTGCCTTATCTTTCTCCGTGAACCCCGGTACACCGGGATCGACGCCGGGAAGATTGAAACCTTTGTGAGAGGTAAGCACTCCGCCCAGAACCACTTCGGCAGTGATCCCAGTCTTTGAGATCGTGCGAATTTGAAATTCAATATTTCCGTCATCCAATAAAACTTTTCCACCCGTCTGTAATTTATCCTGTAAGCCTGGGAACGGGATGGTAAATTGGGCGCCAGCCGTCGGCGCAAGGGCTGTCGTGAATTCGATTGTGAGAATGTCTCCGGGGTGGATCTCGAGGCTTCCGTTCGGAATTTCCCCAATTCGGATTTTCGGTCCCTGCAAATCCTGCAAAATGGCAACCGGTTGGCCCATTGTTTTCGACAATTCTCGGATTGTCTGGATATTTTGCCCGTGTTGCGCATAGGTTCCATGTGAGAAATTGAGCCTGGCAACATTCATCCCAGCCTGGATCATCTTCTTTAAAATAACCCGGTCCTGGGAGGATGGTCCGATGGTGGCGACAATTCTGGCTTTTCTATCCATGATTAGATATATCCTAGTTTCTTGGCATCGTACCGTAGATGATCGCGCATATCCGGATGGCTTAACGAGATCAATATATTTGCCCTCTCGCGGATGGACTTTCCGTATAAATCCAATATACCATACTCTGTCGCCACCCAATGGACATGGTTGCGGGTGGTGATCACCCCAGCTCCCGGTTTTAACTGCGGAACAATCCGAGTAGCAGCCTGACCTCTGTGATCAAAATAGGTGCTGGGTAAGGCGATAATCGGTATTCCACCTTCCGCAAGGGAAGCTCCATAGATGAAATCAGCCTGACCTCCAGCTCCGCTGAAAGAATCGGGAACCGATCGAATCTGCACAAACTTGCCCGGTCAGATCGATTTCAATGGCAGAGTTGATGGCTGCCATCTTCCGATTCTGCGCGATAGTGAATGGTGAATTTACATATTCCGTTCGATGTAATTCGATCAGGTCGTTTTGGTTTGCCCATTCATACAAACGATTACTGCCAAACAGAAATCCAGCCACCATTTTGCCTGAGTGAATTGTTTTCTCCAGACCTGTCACAACCCCAGATTGCACCAGGTTCATCATTCCATCGGAGATCAACTCGGAATGGACTCCCAGGTTCTTATGACATTTGAGTTGTTCAGCAACCGCGCCCGGAATAGAACCGATGCCCAATTGGAGCGTCGCTCCATCCGGAATGATTCCCGCTACATAGCGCGCGATTCGATCCGTTATTTCTTTGTTTTCCTCAGGAAAAACCACATCCTGCAGCGGCTCATCGTATTCAATGATTCGATCCAATAGTGAGATATGGATCAGGGTATCTCCTCGTGTTGTCGGCATGGCTTGATTTATTTGGGCAATCCTCATCCCTGCGGATTCAGCCGCGGTCTTTACCAGACCTGTCTCGGTGCCATAAGTACAATATCCTTCCTCGTTTGGAGGTGAAAGATTCAGCAGGCTTTTATCGATTTTGAGGATGTTATTCTTGAAAAGGAGGGGTAATTCCGAAAGTAGTACCGGCGTGAAGTCAGCTCGCCCTTCCTGGACCGCCTTTCGAATATTGGCGCTGATAAATAAGGTGTTTACCCTGATGTGATCGGAGAATTCAGGATGGGTATAATCAGCACTCCCAATGGTTAGCGGCTGGATGAGGTTCAAATTCTTCCGAAAAGGTAGAGCGGCGATCAATCCTTTCACCAACGCGCTGGGAACAGCGCTATTCCCAGTCAAATAGAATGTATCCCCATCTTGAATCTCGCTTGAGAATTCTTCGATCGAGATGGTCTTCTTCCTATAATCAGCGCGCCAATCGGTCATAGCCATAACACCATTGTATTCAGAAAATAAAAACGGCAGCCTATCGTTGTGATCAGACTGCCGTATTCGTTATCAGATTCCTACTTCATGGTCAACACATCACGGATACTTGGGAGAGCCCAATCAATGGTCGCCTGGTCGATAACCAGAGGAGGTGCAAACCGGATGACATTTTGGTGGGTTTCTTTTGCCAGGATGCCCTTCTTCTCCAACGCTTCACAGAAGCGGCGGGCTCCTCCGGCTTCGGGTTTCAATTCGACGCCGATCAATAATCCTTTTCCGCGTACCTCTTTAATATGTGGGCTGTTGATTTCACTTAATTGATCGATGAAATAGTCACCCAATTTCTCGGCATTCTCAACCAGATTCTCATCCACGATCACGCGAATGGCAGCCCGGGCGACAGCAGCCGCGAGTGGATTACCGCCAAAGGTGGAGCCGTGTTCTCCAGGTGTAAACAATCCCAAGAGCTTGCTGCTGGCCAACACTGCCGATACCGGGTAGAAACCGCCGGCAAGTGCTTTCCCGATGGTGATCATGTCTGGTTTGACATCTTCATGCCACGAGGCAAATAATTTTCCCGTCCGGCCTAAACCGGTTTGGATTTCATCGCAAATGAGCAGCACATTTTGCTTTTTACATATCTCACTTACTTTCTTGAGATATCCTTTGGGTGGGATTATGACGCCAGCTTCGCCTTGGATCGGTTCAATGAACACGGCGGCAGTATTGGCATTGATCGCTTTTTCTACGGCAGCGGCATCCCCATATGGAACAGTGACAAATCCCGGGGTGAAAGGTCCGAAATCGGCCTTGTAGGACGGTTCGGTCGAGAACGAAATGGTTGAGATCGTCCGGCCATGGAAATTCCCTTCGGCGGTGATGATTTCTGCCTGGTATCTGGGAATTTGTTTCACTTGATACGCCCACTTGCGTGCCAGTTTGAGGGCGGTTTCCACTGCCTCTGCACCGCTGTTCATAGGCAGAGACATCTCGTAGCCGGTCAGCTCAGATAATTCTTTATAGAAGAAGGGTAGCTGGTCATTGCGGAAAGCGCGTGAGGTCAGGGTGACTTTCTGAGCCTGATCGATCAACGCCTGTTTGATCTTGGGATGGACATGTCCCTGGTTGAGGGCAGAATAAGCGCTCAGACAATCGAGGTATTTATTGCCATTGACGTCGTAAACCCAGACGCCTTCTCCTCGCTCGATTACAACATCCAATGGATGGTAATTATGCGCGCCGTACTTTTCTTCGATCTCAATATAATCCGTGGTTTGCATATTTATGCCGCTCCTAAAACATAGGCTACGATCGCTTTTTGCGCATGCAGACGGTTATGCGCTTGCGGGAAGATCACACTGTGCGGACCATCAGCTACGTCATCGGTCAATTCCTGTCCGCGATGAGCAGGCAGGCAGTGCATCACGATCACATCCTTATCCGCTTCGGCAACCAGTTTGGCATTCACCTGGTAAGGTGGGAAAACAGCTTCCCGTTTCTTGGTTTCTGCTTCCTGCCCCATGCTGGTCCAGGTGTCGGTATAAATGACATGGGCGCCTTTTACTGCGGCATGCGGATCACGTACCAGGGAGATCTTCGTACCAGTTTTGGCTGCGATCGATTTTCCGATTTCCAATGATTTGGGTATCAGATCATACCCTTCAGGGGATGCGAGGGTGAAATTGCCGCCCAACGCCAGAACTATATGCATCAGGGAGACTGCCACGTTATTGCCATCCCCGATGAAGGTCACATTTAATCCTTTAAGGCTGCCAAATTTCTCGACGATGGTCAGTGCGTCTGCCATACCCTGACAGGGATGGTTGTAATCGCTCAAGCCATTGACAACCGGAATGCTGCACCATTTTGCCAGTTCAAGGACATGATCGTGGGCAAAAACCCGCGCCATAAGAACTTCCACATATCCACTTAACACCCTGGCGACATCCGCGATCGATTCGCGTTGTCCCAATCCGATTTCATTGGGAGAAAGATAAAGCGCATCACCGCCCAGATGCCGCATCGCCATGTCAAATGAGACACGCGTGCGTAAACTGGGCTTCTGGAAAATCATTGCCATGGTTTTACCTTTGAGAATCGGCTCGTTCCCGCCTGAGAAATGCTCTTTCTTCAACCGGATAGCCAGGTCGAGCAGCATCTTCAAATCAGCGGATGGATAATCAGAGATGGCAAGGAAATCTCGTTTCATGTAAGCTCCTGATATGGGAAATTTGGGTGAATTATCGAGGTTAGTATATCATAACGAAGGTATTGCATGGAATTCAGCAGAATAAAATGGCAGCCATGGAATGGCTGCCACATGAAAATTTAGAATTAGTAGATTTATTGAAGTAACGCTCTTAAATCATCCAAATTTCGCGGGCTGTATACTTCCCCCCGCTTGCTGATCAGATCGATATTCGCAGAAAGTTGTATCTTCTCCTGCGGGGTGAACTCGGCAGCCGTCATCCCAATAATTGGGATGGGATTTTGAGTGGTTTTATTGATGATCTTATCCAATACAGCAAATCCGCTCATGGCACTCGATTTTAGATCAAGAATGATCAGATCTGGATTTCGGGATTGAAATTCTCCTATGGTTGTGTCCTGGTCTTTCGCTTCATAGACCTCCATCGCTCCCAATAACAGCGTATAGAGCTGGATGATACGGCGTGTCTTTTCATTCCCCATCGCAACCAGGATCCGTGGGGTATCGGTAAAATCGACCAGCTTCAAGGCGGAAATCAGATTATCTGTATTGGTAATCGCCAGGGAAGCCGTCATTTTTCGTCGTTCATTATGGAAAGTGTGCGTCGGACTTTCCACCGGCATGGTATGCCCGGTCGCGTTAACTATAACGATGTCCTTCTCTTTGATAATTCCGCGATTGCAAAGTTTGATGAGGCCGGCAAACGCAACGCCTGAAGCGGGTTCCACCAGAATCCCTTCCAACCGGGCGAGTAATGAGATTGCCTTATACGCATCCCGATCGGATACGACTTCAAATATTCCGCCAGATTCTTGTGCCATACGGTGGTGCAATAATGTATAGGCTCTACCCGGATCCATCGTGGCAAGTGATTCAATGGTTGTATCTTGCGTGGTCAAAGGCTCAATGGTATCCATCCCCAGATTCCAGGCTCTTGCCATTGGAGCACAACCATCCGGTTGAATCAAACCCATCGCCGGGGTGTGATCGATCAGACCCATAATCCTCAGCTCAGAAAAACCTTTTAATATTCCGATGGGTCCGAGACCGACACTGACCGGTTGAATATACCAGTCTGGTGCGCGCCAGGGAGTTGGCGGTTGGCTTTTATTCCTCGCGACGGGTGGACCCATGGTGGCGGAAAGTTGTTCCGTTGTTTCATAGGCGATCGTCTTCATCGCTTCAACGGAAGGAACGGTTTGGGCAGCCTGATCCATGAACACATTCCGCTGTCTGGCAAAATCAACCGCAACTTTACGCGTCTGATCCATGTTTCCGGCAATTTTTATTACTCTTGCGCCATAAAGCAAGATCTCGCGTATCTTCGCTGTCGGGACACGGCTGGTCAGAAATGCCCAAAGTTTTATCCCGGAACGGGCTGCATGAGCGGCATAAGCCAGGGCGATGTTGCCTGAGGAGGCGACCACCATTTCTGTGATTCCCGATTCGAGTAATGCAGCGATCGTGACTGCCGCCTGCCTATCTTTAAATGACTTGGTCGGATTTTGTCGTTCGTCTTTAATGAATATATTGGGACATTGGATCAAATTGCCCAAATTGGTGGCTTTTAATAATGGGGTTCCACCTTCACCGAGCGTGAGGTCAGGATTATGATCGCGAACGGGTAACAACTCTTTATAACGCCATAGATCAAATGGGCGTCCGGGCAGTTGTAATGGAAGTGTCAATGCCAGGCTGGAGTAATCGTACAGCGCTTCCCGCCAACCACTCCCGCAGCGTGGACACGACACCGAAGTCGGGAAATAAGGTGTCGAATAACCACAATCAAGACATTCAACCACAAAATGAGCAGCCATGTATGCTTTCTCAGGAGGAAACGATCGGCCTCTTAAAATAGATGTAGTGCATCAGACCTTTATTATTCATATCTTTGCCTTCGACAGGACCTGTTCCAACCATTTCCCATCCTTCCAGTCCTAATTTCCCCAGCACGATGGCCATTACAGATTGCTCTTCAATTTTAGCGTTTTTTTCAATTGGGACAACTTTTAATCCTTCTGTGGTGAAATAAAACAATTTTGGAAAACTACCCCACCACCAGCTGGATTCAGTCTTGATCGGACCGACCGCACAAAATTCCCATTGCTGCATCTCACCCTCCTGTAGATACGAAATTTGGGGTTATCATCCATTGTGTTGCAATCACAATGCCAGGGCATTGACAGGAAGCCTGTGGAGGATTTGTATCAGGTTATAATGGGCAAATGACAAACACATTTGATTTTGATCGATACATCGAACGAAGAGGGACTGACAGCGTCAAATGGAGTTTATACCCAGCCGATGTGCTCCCACTCTGGGTAGCGGATATGGATTTCGTTTCACCTCCATTGGTTATCGAGGCTCTCAAGGATCGAATTAATCATGGCGTTTTTGGGTATGGAACATCCTCAGAGACGATCCTCCAACTCGTAATCAAACACCTATGGGATAGCTTCTCCTGGAATGTCGCCCCTGAATCAATCGTATTTTTACCGGGTGTCGTAACCGGATTGAATTTGTTTTGTCAGGCATTCAGAGGTCATAGTGATAGGATCGTTCTTCAAACGCCGGTCTATCCGCCTATCCACCTGGCGCCGGGAAATGCCGGTGCACAGGCGGTGTTCTCCCCGTTGATTAAGACTGACACCGGAAGATATGAGATAGATTTTGACGATCTGGCCAAACAATTTAAATCAGGTGCAAAGACTTTTCTCCTTTGTAATCCACACAACCCGGTTGGGAGAGTGTTTACCAGGGAAGAACTGACCCGAGTAGCCGACCTCTGCATCCAAAACGACATCATCCTTTGTTCAGATGAAATTCATGGGGACCTGATCTTTGAGAACCACACCCATATCCCGATCGCATCGTTAAATTCGGATATTGCAAACAGAACGATCACCTATATGGCCCCAAGCAAGACATTTAATATCGCTGGATTGGAATGTGCTTTTGCCATTGTTCCGAATCCAGATCTACGCCAGCAGCTTATTAATGCCCGTAAGGGAATCGTGCCTTATGTCAATATTCTGGGGTTGACGGCAGCAGAAGCCGCCTATGCCGGGGGTGGACCCTGGCTCGCCGAACTGTTGGTTTACTTACAGAAGAATCGTGACTATTTGCAGGATTATATTGAATCCAATATTCCAGAAATCATAGTATATCCCGCAGAGGGGACATATCTCGCTTGGTTGGATTGCCATGGATTGGGTTTGTCTGATCCGCAGAAGTTTTTCCTGGAAAAATGTAAGGTTGGATTAAATGATGGAAAAGATTTTTGTCAAGGTGGGGAAGGATTTGTGCGCCTGAATTTTGGATGTCCGACAGGTACGTTGAAGGAAGCGCTGGATCGCATCCGGATAGGGTTGGATCAGAGGTAAACCCTCCATGAAAACCTTACGGAAGATCATTCTAATAATGACATCGGTAATTCTGATCTCAATCATAATTGTTCCATTTATTATGATAGGGGCAGGCTATTTTCTGGTGGTACGCGATCCGATCACCTCATCTTCTGTGGTAGCTGTTTTGAGTGGAGGTGGTATTGAGCGCATGGATCACGCATCAGACCTGATCCTCCGGGATTATGCGAAACGATTAATCATCACCGAAACAGGAACGGTAGACCCTTTGACCAACACCAGGGTAAGCCGGATCATGGAAGACCAGGCGGCTCAACGTGGTGTCCGTAAGGTATTTATTTACGTAACGGATGGTGAAGCAAAATCCACCCGGGATGAAGCCATCGCTATTAAGACACTGGCTTTAGAGAAGGATTGGAAGAAACTGATCATCGTCACCGACTCGTTTCACTCAAGAAGGACAAAAATAATATTTCTCGACATCTTTCGTGGGAGTGGAATCCGGATTTCCGTTAACCCTGTTGACGCGGAAGGGTACTGGTATCACCCTGCCACTTGGTGGATGGATAGCCAGTCAAGGGAGGCTACCATCTACGAATATATTGCCTTGATCTCCTATAAGTTGGGGATATATCAGGAAAATTGAAGAGTGCAGACACCCGATATGTAATCAGACCACCCTTATGGGTGGTCTGATCGTCTCTTGAAAAGTGGGTGTACCGATTCTAAATTACTCTACCGGTATCACATTGGCGGCTTGCAGGCCTTTCGGTCCATCTTCCACCGAGAATTCTACTTTCTGAGCTTCACGAAGGCGTTTATAGCCATCCATATCAATGGCGGAAAAATGTACAAAGACATCTTCGCCATCATCGCGGCCAATGAAACCATAGCCTTTAGTGGCATTGAACCACTTGACGGTGCCAACAAAACGTTCTGACATACTGCTTTCTCCATCTATGATTAGTTGATTCGACATTGTAATTCGCAATGCCGGGGTCAAGATTATCATGGTTATTCTGGTTTAGTCAAGATAAGTATGAATGGTTTATTAACAAAGATGCTCTGGCTGCAGGAGAGAAAAACCGATCGTAGCCAGAGATATAATTGAATGTATGGGTGAGCGTCCATCTCTTCAGATCGTACTCGCAGGCGTCGTATTCCTGTTACTAACCATGGCATTGGGTATTTCTCCACAACCGGGTAGGTTGCAAAAGAGTCTTGCGCTCGCAGCTCAGTATGAGTCGGAAGGCTTATACACTCAGGCAATCATCCAATACAGGATCGCATCAGAGTGGCAGCCTTACCGGGCAGACCTTCGCGAAAAGATGGCCATTGCCGCATTTAAGATGCAAGATCTCGATACGGCGTTAACTGGATTAAAACAGATCGAAAAGGAGAATGCCCTCTCCCCGATAGGTTGGCTAACACTGGGTGATATTTACTTTCGGAAAAATAACCCAGACCTCTCGCTAAATGCGTACAACCAGATAAAGGACGGATCACCAGAGGTAGCGTCCTCTCGCGAGAACCGTTTACGGATCTATGCCCAAACGAAGAATTGGATAGAGGCAATTGATTTTTTGACTACCGAATATGAGCTCTCCGGCGATGACCAGACGCTCATTATATTGGCAGGATTTAAAGCATTTCAGGATCCCCAAAATTCCCTCAAATTGATCCGACAGGCTAAAGCAATGCCGGTTTCTGGACTGGAACCAATCCTACAGGGGCTTTCCAATGACGAGCAGAACAACGATACCAAGTCTGTCCATTATTTGGAGTTAGGCCAATATTTCGAGTCGATCAAAGTAAGGCCAATCGCTGAAGCCGCTTACCGATTTGCCTGTGAATTAGCTCCCGATTCAGCCGTGGCGCTGGCTTCCCTGGGAAGATATCTTTCTACTACTAATGCTGGCGGGGAAGCTGAAATTGCCCGTGCATTAAACCTGGACCCAGCCAATCCGATAGTGAATCAGATTGTCGGTCAGTATTGGATCTCCCAAAATAAACCGGATATCGCCCTGATCTATCTAAAAAACGCAACTCGGCTTGATCCTCGAACACCTGAGAATTGGATCCTTCTCGGAGACACCTATAATAAACTGGGAGATTATCAAACCGGTCTTCAACAATGGGTTCATGCTGCAGAACTTTCTCAGTTGCCGGAACCAATTTGGCGCCAAATCGCAGAATTTTGCGTCCAGAATCAAATCTTTATAGACAAGTTTGGTCTGGATGCAGTCCAAAAACTACTTTTGAAAAATCCCGCTTCTGCTGAAAATCTGGATCTCGCCGGGAGGATATATCTGACCCTTAATGATTCATATATCGGGGAGAAATATCTGCGATCTGCCATTCAGCAATTCCCCAAATACTATCCTGCCCAACTTCATCTGGGAATCTGGTTGGTCTCATCCGGAAATTATGAGGAAGGGCGCAAATGGATTGATTCGGCAGCCAACCAGACGGTGGACGAAGTAACAAAGAAACAGGCTGTAGATTTCCTGGCCGAGAACTGAGTGATCAGGTTATGATAGAATCGTGAGGAAATGGGAATGAAGAATTCAATCTATATCATTCTGACACTGATCTCTTCACTGATCATCACCTCCTGTGGATTGGGAGATAGTTATATCCATGGGTTATTTACAGATCAGGAGGCAAACCTCCCCCTGTTTATGGATGATTTTAGTGACCATGATAACGGTTGGAAATTAGCCATCACGGATAAGGGAGTTGTGCATTATGATGGAGATTCAATCCGAATATTGATCAACGAACCTAACGCTACTTATTGGACTACCCCCGGCTTAAATCTTACGGATTCAATCGTCGATGTCGATGCAACCAAGATATCCGGTCCGGTTGATAATCTCTTCGGGATAATTTGCCGGTTTCAGAATGAACGGAACTATTATTCATTGTTGATCAGTACAGACGGCTATTACGGTATCCTCAAGGTGCAAGATGGGGTGCGGACTTTTCTGGGGTCGCTCCAGATGCAAGTGACAGATATGATCCAGAAAGACGGAAAGATCAATCACCTAAGGGCAGATTGTGTGGGCAACAACCTTTCTCTCTATGTCAATTGGACAAAGTTGCTGGAAGTGAAAGATGATTCCTTCCAAAACGGTGATGTGGGAATATTGGCGGCGACCCGCAATTCTGGCGGGACGGATATCCGATTTGATAATTTTATTGTTATAAAGCCAGAGTAGGATGTAACCCCAAACATGAAAGTTTTCCTGGATACGGTTGGTTGCAAATTAAATCAGAGTGAAATAGAAAAATACTCCGCCCAGTTCCATCAGGCTGGTCATGAGATTGTGGCTGCGATGGACGAAGCCGATGTGGTCATCGTCAATACTTGCGCGGTCACATCAGCAGCAGCACAAGATTCCCGGCAAAAACTCCGCAATGCAATCCGCTTGAATCGCGATATGCAGATCATTGCGACTGGCTGCCTGGCTTCTTTGGATGATACTCTCAATGACGTGATCCCGGGCTTGACGACCGTAGTTCCAAACCAACAAAAGGATACCCTGGTCGGTGACTTGTTTGGCTCGTTTCCTGATCTTGATTATTATCAACGACAGGTGATTCCCGGAGAACGCCATCGAACACGGGCATTCATCAAAATTCAGGATGGTTGTGACAATTTTTGCACTTTTTGCATTACACGCCTGGCTCGAGGCTCCTCCCGCAGCATATCAATTGATCAAGTTGTCTCCGATATTCGCGGCGCACTGGAAATGAATGTGAAAGAGATTGTACTCACCGGTGTGCAAATCGGATCGTGGGGAAAAGACCTCAAACCGGCGGCACATCTCTTTGACCTTCTAGCCGAAATCTTGAAAAATGTGAAAGAAGATACACGAGTTAGAGTCTCTTCGTTGGAACCCTGGGATCTGGATTTCGGACTTTTTTAGTCTCTGGGAAGATCCCCGCCTCTGCCCCCATTTTCACCTACCACTGCAATCAGGAACAGATTCGATACTTCGACGGATGGGAAGAAAAACTTTGACTTCTGAATTTTCTGAAATATTGAAAAGTATCCAGAGCAGAATACCGGATGCGGCGATCACAACCGATATCATTGTTGGATTCCCCGGGGAAACTGAAGAAGATTTCAAGGAAACTGTGAATTTTGTTCAATCTTCGGGATTTGCCGGAGGGCATGTGTTTTCATATTCTGCCCGGGCTGGGACGCCCGCTGCGAAATTCCCAGATCAGATCAATGGCAAGATCAAACATCAACGAAGTGCGATCTTGCGCGAAGTATTAAGCCAGGAAGGTATTCGATTCCGGGAAAAGTGTATTGGTAAGGTCGAAGATGTTTTGTGGGAATCTGCAAAAAAAGTGGAAGGTGGTTACCTGATGAGTGGCTGGACACCTCATTACATACGGGTGGAGGCAATTTCACCCGAAATCCGGAAGAACCAGATCCAAAAAGTGATTCTCTCTAGAATTACATCAACAGGATGTGCGGGAGTTATTTACGCGCCAGAAAAGCCAACATTACGCTGACCAGGTAAAGGAATGTCAGGGGCATCATGAGTAAGACCATATTTACCGGGTCAACGGTTGGAGTCACTGCCGCCGATACGATAGCGATCACAACTAATGCGATACGCCATTGACGCAATAACCCTTTGCCACTAACGATCTTCAACTTCGCCAGGATGAAAACTAGCAGTGGTGACTCGAAGCATATTCCCATCCAAAATAAAAGATTGGTTACAAATCCGATGTAATTGGATAGCCGTGGAGTGGTCGTAACTCCAAGAAAACGGATCAGGAAATTTACCGCCGGCGTCAACATGACGAAATAGGCGAAGGCAACTCCGCCGAGGAAGAACAGGGTTGCCAGCGGAACACCAATCCCAACCCATTTCTTTTCTCCGGGTAGCAATCCGGGCAGTATAAACATCAACAATTGATAAACGATCACCGGCATTGCCAGGATTACCCCCAGGGTAAGCGACACCCGCATAAAAACGCCCACGTTTTCTGTCACTTCAATGGACTGCAAACTGGTCAATCCACCGATCGGTTTTGCCAGCAGTCGGATCGTCGGTTCAGTTATGAGCATCGAGGCAATTGTAGCCACTACGAGTGCAGCCAACGCTTTCAATACTCGGCTTCGCAACTCTTCGAAATGCCCCAGGACGGTCATATCAGATGGTGAGTCAGAGGCTGCCATTAATCGTCTCGCGGAGATGTAGTTTTTGTGTGAGTGGGTGATTTCGTAGGTCCGTCAGAATCGTTCGTTTCCTCAAGGTGGCTGGTCGCATCATGGATCATTCTTCCCCCGAATGGATCCGGGTCAAAACCGTGCAATACCGTTGAGCTGTCCCGCAACTCTGCCAGACCGTCCTTAATTCCACTTTCTTCCATGAATTTATCCTGCGCCTGGCGTATTTCTTTCGAAGAGCTGACGACTGCCCTCCAGGCATCCGAACGGACAATGCTTCGTAAGAAAGAGCCAATTTGCTGCCCAACCCGCACCATCCCACCCGGCCCCAATAGAACAAACATGAGCACCAGAATCAAACCAAATTCCAGCGGTCCAATACCTAATATTTCCATTGAATTTGTGGTGGGATTAGCTAGTTGTCTTTGCGATCGTCATCATTATTGGCAGCAGGTTTGTCTTCGTCTGACTGTCCCTGCAAGCCATCTCGAAATTTGCGGATCGCACTACCAAGTTCGCCGGCTATCTTGCCAATTCGCCCGACTCCAAATACGAGCAGGACGACGACCAGTATTAGTAAAAGTTCAGGTAATCCAAAACTTCTGAACAAGGGTCACTCCTTTTGTGAACTTACTCAATGTAATTATAATCCAATATAATTACATGTGATTTGATAATGAGTATGTATGTCTTGTATAAACCCGACTCATAAAATATAATTACTCGCCTTATTAAAACCAGCTTAGAAAGCAACCATGCAGAATTTCGAAGAGAACGACGCCGAGAATATCATTAAACAAACACCAGATTACAAGCCTCCCAAGTCCTGGCGGAATTGGTTTATTGGTCGACCACTACAAACAGCAGATGCTCCTCACCAAACCATTGGTAAAGTAATAGGATTGGCAGTTTTTGCCAGTGATGCGTTATCTTCAACCGCATACGCGACCCAGGAGTTATTGGTAATTTTAGTACTGGCTGGTGTAGGCGCGTTTCAATACGCATTTCCAATTTCACTGGCTATCGTTGTGCTATTGATAATTTTGACTACATCCTATGAGCAAACCATCCATGCATATCCCGGAGGTGGTGGTGCTTATATCGTGGCGAGAGATAATCTTGGCGAATTCCCCGCTCAAACAGCAGGAGCAGCGTTACTCACCGATTACATTTTAACAGTTGCTGTTTCCATTTCTTCTGGCGTTGCTCAATTAGTCTCTGCAAGTCCATCCCTTTTTCAATATCGAGTGTGGATTGCCGCTGGTTTTGTATTGTTCATAATGATCATGAACCTTCGCGGTGTTAAAGAATCCGGGTTTATTTTCGCAATTCCAACTTATTTCTTTGTCATCCTCATGTATCTCACTGTTGCAGTGGGACTCTTCCGGTTATTAACCGGATCTCTTGGGCTTGTAGTGAATCCGCCTGAGATGGAAATCATTGGTCAGCTTCAACCTATTACCTTCTTCCTCATATTGAAAGCTTTTTCAAGTGGTACGACTGCGGTTACCGGGGTGGAAGCAATATCGAATGGTATCACTGCATTTAAGGAACCCCGTAGTAGCAATGCAGGAAAAACACTCATCGCGATGAGCACAATCCTGGGTAGCCTGCTTCTTGGGATCACATTCCTTTCATACCAAATTGGTGCTGTACCTTCTGAATCAGAGACTGTAATTTCACAGTTAGCTAGAACGGTATGGGGATCACGCGGATTACTTTATATCGCTTCAATATCCGCAACTACGGTTATCCTTGTAATGGCAGCTAATACAGCTTTTGCCGATTTTCCTCGGTTAAGTGCTTTAATTGCCGCAGATGGTTTTCTTCCAAGACAATTAACTTATCGTGGAAGTCGCCTTGTCTTTTCCCGTGGAATTGTAGCTTTAGCTGGCGTAGCAATTATTCTGATTATTATATTTAAAGCCAGTGTCACCAGACTGATTCCGCTCTATGCGATAGGAGTATTCTTATCCTTTACGCTCTCACAAGCAGGTATGGCACGCCGTTGGTGGAAATCCGGAAGGTTGCAGCCTGGTGTTATGGTCAAAGAACCTGGATCTACATTAACTCACGACTCCCATTGGTTTATCAAAATGATAATCAATGGATTCGGATCATTGACAACCCTAGTAGTAATGTTTGTATTTGCCATCACTAAGTTTCATGATGGCGCGTATGTGGTAGTAATTTTAACACCACTATTAGTGAGTATCTTCTATGCGATCCATATTCATTACAAAGGTGTAGCTGCCAAATTATCATTGGAAAATTATGGTGCTCCTTCAAGAATTATCCGTCATCGTGTGATTTTAACTCTAAGTGGAGTGCATCGTGGGTCATTAGCCGCCCTACGGTATGCACGCACATTGACGGATGACATTACGGCAGTTCATGTTTCCATTGACCAGCAGGAAGCGGAAAAAGTGGCGGCAAAATGGCAGACCTGGGGGGATGGTATCCGTCTGATCGTGCTGGATTCACCTTACCGTCTGATGGTTGAGCCGCTTCTACAATATATCGAAAATGTTAGAGAGCAAATGCAACCGAATGAAATATTGACCATAGTCGTACCGCAATTTGTACCACGGCATTGGTGGAACAACGCGCTCCATACACAAACAGCTTTCATATTGCGGGCAGCACTTTTATTCCAACCTGGGATTGTTATCACCGATGTCCCATATCAAGTGGATTAACGATTTACCTACTCATGGAAAAGGATTGTGAAGCATGAAAGTAATTATTGTGGGATGTGGTCGACTCGGGGTTAATCTGGCGAATAACCTGCTTAAGAAAAATGCCGATATCTCAATTATCGATAATGTCCGTCAGTCTTTCTCTTACTTACCCCCCAACTTTCAAGGACAGACCATTGAAGGGGATGCGCTTAACCAGGAAGTTTTGATAAGAGCAGGGATCGAAAAAGCCGATGCCCTCGTAGCTGTAACCAATTGTGATCCTTTGAATGCAGTGGTTGCACATGTAGCGCAGACAGTATTCCACGTACAACATATAGTTGTTCGGAATTATGATCCCCGCTGGCGTGAATTGCATGAAATGTTTGGTTTACAGGTGATAAGTTCGACAGCCTGGGGCGCTCAGCGGATCGAAGAGATGATCGAAAACGAAAATGTACGCACGGTCTTCTCCGCTGGAAATGGTGAGGTCGAAGTGTATGAATTTGATGTATTGGATAAATGGGACAACAAACCGTTGAGCAATTTAATCACATCAGATGAATGCACACTGGTATCACTCACTCGCGCAGGGAAAGCGATCATTCCAACCCTGGATACCGTTGTTAAAAGTGGCGATGTCGTTTTGTTTAGCGCCACAATGGATGGTGTCTTTTCAGTAAGAGACCATCTGGCAAAGAAGTAGGAGGAATCAATGTTGGTTATTATCGCTGGCGCAGGCAGAACAGGTGCGCAACTGGCAAAGATGTTGGTTAATCAGGATTATCAAATCCGATTGATTGACAACCGGAAGGAAATATTGGCTCGTGTCCATAAAGAGCTGCCGACCGAAGTCATATTCGAAGGTGATCCGATCGACACGGATATTCTGGAGAAAGCAGGTATTCTCGAAGCACAAGTCCTAGCTGCTTGCACAACCAGCGACGAGACCAATTTAGCACTCTGCTACTATGTTCGAGAGAAATATAAAGTCCCCCGGACTATAGCCCGGGTGAATAATCCGAGGAATGCCTGGTTATTCGATAAAAAATTCCATGTCGATGTTGCTTTAAATCAAGCGGATATTCTTGCAAGGCTGATCGAAGAAGAAATGTCCATGGGTGATATGATGACCTTGGTCAAATTGCGCCGTGGAAATTACTCCCTGGTCGAAGAAAAGATCCCACCGGGGGCGAAAGCGATCGGTGTCATGATCAAAGATCTGGGGCTACCAGATAAATGTGTCATCGCAGCGATAATTCGTAAAGGTGAGGTGATGATCCCTCGAGGTATCAGCGTACTCGAGGAAGGAGACGAGGTGTTAGCCGTGACAGACCCTGATGGCGCAGACCAGCTTGCTTCTTTAATGGCTGGAATGCCACCTCAGAGACCGCCAGTTGAGGTTTGATTAATTTGATACCATAAGGTATAATTTGCAACTTGTCTGAAGCAGTCTATTGTTATTTTTGAAAGGGATTGAGCATGCCGAAGAGAACTTATCAACCACATATACGCCGGCGCATCCGGGTCCATGGGTTCCGCGCCAGAATGGAAACCGCGGATGGACGAGAAGTATTGAAACGCCGTCGTCTTCGTGGACGCCATAAATTAACTGTTTCTATGAATAATCATGTGAAACGGATTCGCTGGTAAACCAAGACCAGAGAGTGTTGGATTAGTCCATCTTTACTATTTGCAGGTCAGGTTAATACGTGAAAAGAATAGCTCGCCTGACCAGTTCAAGCGATATCCAGCGGGTGAGGCGTATGGGAAGATCAAATGCACACCCGCTGATTGCATTGTCTGTCATCCAAAATGACCTGCCTGGGTCAAGCCGGATGACCGTAATTGCTGGAAAAAGTATTGGTGGGGCGGTAGAGCGGAACAGATCTAAACGCAGGTTGCGGGGTGCATTGCAACAACTGGCAGAGCGAATAGCTCCAGGATATGATCTTGTTTTCTTCACCCGTCGACCAATCCTCGAAGCACCTTTTACGCAGATAATCACTGCTGTTCAGGATGTGCTTACAAAAGCAGATATCTACGAGCAAGAAAATGACTGAAGAGAATGTGGTCCGGTCTGAGTATGCTTCCGAACCAAAACTGAGAGACCTGCCATTCAACTGGAAAACAGCGTTAAGTTGGCCATTTCTATTGTTGATAAGAGGATATCAAAGCGTGATCTCACCAATTATCGCGTCTAATACCTGCAGGTTCTATCCATCTTGTTCCCATTATAGTTATCAGGCGATCTACAAATTTGGGATTCTTAAAGGTGGAGCATTGTCAATCTGGCGGGTTTTACGCTGCAATCCATTCAACCCGGGCGGATACGATCCGATCCCGTGAGGTTAAAAAATCCAACGAGATGGTAAACACAAACATGAAGAAAGCACTTACTCCCATTTTATTTTTGATCATCCTCAGCAGCCTTCTGATAACTGGCTGTACTGGAACTGGTATCGCCACAAGTTGGCCGGGTATCTCCTACGCGGACAACCGGGTCTACATGGCATACTCCTCTCAGGTTTTCGCCATCAACCCCGAGAATGGTTCGATGGTTTGGCGATACCCAGAGAAAGCCAACGCCAAGATGATGTTCTATGCTGCCCCAGCCGTCTCACCTGATGGTCTGGTGGTTGTTGGTGACTACACCAATACCATCCATGCATTAAATGCAAGTACTGGTGCTCAAAGCTGGTCGTACACGACCGGGAATTGGATCATTTCCAGTGCCGTGATAGCCGAAAATACAATCCTGGTTCCTTCCACAGATCAATTCCTGTATGCTTTGAATGAACAGGGTCAATTGATTTGGAAATTCGAAACGGGTAGTCCGATTTGGGCACGTCCTCTTGTCATGGAAGGGGTCGTTTACCAACCAGGTATGGATCGTACGCTGTATGCCATTGATCTTAAGAACGGAAATCAAAAATGGGAGTTGGACCTTGGATCAGCGGCGATTGGCAGTCCTGTTGTCGATGACAATGGGGTACTCTACCTAGGCACTCTCGGAAATGAGATCATTGCTGTTGATACGAAATCAGGAAAAATTAGCTGGAGATACAAAGGCACAAGTGGTATCTGGGCAAATATGGTTCTGAAAGAGAATACACTTTTCTTCGGAAGTCTTGATGGGAATTTTACCGCGTTAGACATTTCAACCCAAAAACCCGTCTGGCAGTATAAAGCAGGCGGAGCCATAGTCAGCGCTCCTGCTTTATTGGAAAATCGGTTAATGTTCTCTTCTGAAAATGGGGCACTCAATATTTTGGATTATTCTGGTGCGGTGATTGGCACACCCGTGATGAGTGAAAAATTATATGCGCCGCCCGTTCTAAATGGTGACAAAGTTCTTATCGGCATTACCGGTTCGAAAGACAAGGTTATGTCGGCTGTTGACCAAACTGGAGTTCTGGCGTGGTCGTTCCAACCACCTAAGTAAAGGATTTAAACCATGTGGGATACTTTTATCATTGCACCATTTGTAAATGTCTTGTTATATATCTATACCCTGGTATGGAATAATTTCGGACTGGCGATCATTCTATTTACCATCTTAATTAAATTGATCACTCATCCTTTGATGGTTAAGCAGATCAAAGGCGCTCAGGCAATGACCGATCTGCAAAAAGACCCGCGCTGGATCGATGCGCAAAAGAAGTATAAAGATGATAAGGAAAAACTCTCTCAATTCCAGATGCAACTCTACAAGGAATTGGGAGTCAACCCCTTTGCGTCTTGTCTTCCTACACTGATCCAGTTCCCGATCATCATTGGTCTCTATCAGAGTATTATGCTCGGACTGGCATCTTCCCCTCTGGAATTACTCAAACTTACTAGCCACTTGTATCCACAATTTCTGAATGTATCCACCTTGATACCACTGAACAGCAATTTTCTCTGGATGAATCTTGGTCAACCAGAGAGTTTGAAGCTAGCATTCCTGCCATTCGGTATTCCCATATTGGCGATCATTGTATTAGTGACCACTTACCTGCAATCCCGATTAATGACGCCGCCCTCAGGAAATCCAGGTGATCAAGGCGCACAGATGTCAAAAATGATGAACCTCTATATGCCATTTCTTATGGGATATCTGGCGCTTACGTTTTCATCAGGTTTGGCTTTATACTTCGTAGCAAGCAACCTGGTCGGAATTTTGCAATATGCATTGCTCGGTAAACTCGATATTAAAAACCTAATTCCTGGCTTTGGACCAAAACAGGAAAAGGTTGTTGATGTGAAACCACTAAAATCTGGCAAAGACAAAGCTAAACAGAAGTAAGAGGTAGTTATGGCAAACGAGAGAACTTCTCTGGAAATCATCGCCCCGAGTGTGGAGGAAGCGATCGAAAAAGGTCTTGAAGACTTAAATTTGTCTGTAGATGATGTGGATATCGAAATAATGGATGAAGGCAGTAAAGGCTTTCTTGGTTTGGGTACCCGACAATCACGTATTAAAATCATCGTGAAGAACGGGGTTCCCCTTCCAGAAAATATCACCTCGCGCGTAATTGAGATCGAGCCTAAACCAGAGTTACTTAAGACTTCAAAACCACAAAAAACTTATGATACTGGTGAAGACCCTACATTGAAAGTGGCGCGTGAGACCGTCAGTGAGTTGCTCGAGAAGATGCAAATTTCTGCTCAAGTTACATCCACTTTCGTGGATGCGGATGAACCCGACGACCAAAAAGGGGTTCTTGTGGAAGTCACAGGAACAGACCTCAGTATACTTATCGGACGCAAATCAGAAACACTCAACGCGCTACAGTATATCGCCAGCCTGATCGTGGGGAAACGGTTGGAAAAGTGGATGCCACTCACAATTGATGTGGAAGGGTATCGCGGTCGACGCGAACGCCAACTACGGCAATTGGCATTGAAAATGGCGGAGCAGGCGATAGCCACTGGTCGAAGGCAGATCCTTGAACCAATGCCCGCGAATGAGCGAAGAATTGTTCACCTTGCTTTACGCGATCACCCTCAGGTGACGACCGAGAGCACCGGAGAAGAGCCCAATCGTAAACTGACCATCATTCTAAAAAAGTAATTTCCGAACTTCAATCATCGCCTCCCCTCAATCGCAGGGGAGGTTTTTTGTTTGGATGGCGGAAGAGCGACTCAATTGGTTTGTTATCGTTGAGTATAATAAGGACAATATTATTTGTCTTACAGACTGGATGAGGTGGACTATGCGAGCCGTGGAAGTGATTGAAAAGGTCCGTGACCATAAAGAATTGACAAAGGAAGAAATTATTTTCTTTGTGAATGGGATCACGGATGGGTCCATTCCAGATTACCAGGTGTCTGCATGGGCTATGGCTGTCCTCCTGAATGGCTTATCTGCGCGAGAGACGACTGAGCTCACACTGGCAATGGCGAACTCCGGTGAAAGGATTGACTTATCCAAGATCGTGACGATCGCGGTCGACAAACATTCCACAGGGGGAGTTGGTGACAAAACTACCCTGGTTGTAGAACCTGTTGTTGCCGCATGCGGATTACCGGTCGGGAAAATGTCCGGTCGCGGATTGGGTTTTTCGGGGGTACTCTCGATAAATTGGAGTCCATTCCGGGTTTTCGAACCGATCTTACGAAAGATGAATTTATCTCACAACTGAAATTATTGGGGATTGTTCTAACCGGTCAAACAGGTGATCTGGCGCCGGCAGATGGAAAACTATATGCGTTGCGCGACGTCACTGGGACTGTCCAATCCATCCCTTTGATCGCATCATCGGTCATGAGTAAAAAAATTGCGGCTGGAGCTCAGGCAATCGTTCTGGATGTAAAAATTGGGCATGGCGCATTTATGAAAAATGTTACCGAAGCGCGTACACTGGCAAAATTGATGGTTTCAATAGGTAATCTGAGCGGAAGAAAAGTCACCGCGTTGTTATCGGATATGAATCAACCGTTGGGTCACGCGGTTGGAAATGCGCTTGAAGTCAAGGAAGCGATTGATACATTACATGGAAAAGGCCCTTCCGACTTTCGAGAGCACTGTCTGGTAGTGGCTTCCCATCTCCTGTTGATTGGAGGAAAAGCTCGGGATTTGACCCTGGCACGTTGGATGGCAGAAGAAGCATTGGATAACGGCAAGGGCTGGGAGATGTTCCGTAAATTAATTCAGGCGCAGGGAGGCAATCTACTCTACGTGGACGAGCCGCAACATCTTCCCCAAGCGCCATATATCGAGACAGTCCTGGCTCCAGCGAATGGATTTATCGATGAGATCAATGCCCGGGTCGTGGGTGAGACATCTGTAGAGATGGGCGCGGGTCGGGCTAAGAAAGGGGATCTAATCGACTATGCGGTTGGTCTGGTTATTCTACGTAAAGTCGGCGATCGAGTCGAAAAAGGGGATCCATTATTCATCGTTCATGCGAGAACCCAGGAATCTTTGGAAATATCCAAAGAACAGGTAATGGGCGCATTTGCCTGGTCAACCGAGCCGGTGGAGCCATTGCCCCTATTCTATGATGTGATAACTGGTGAAGAATAGCGAGTTGGATAGTCCATATTTTCTATGCATCTTACAAATATTCAACATTATTTTATATCGATCATTTTCCCCAAGAATGTTACAGGCATTGATTTGAATCTTTCCTTGGTAGATAGTCCAAATAATAGTGTCGATGAAGGCTGCATATAATTAATTATGAATTTAAGAAGCGATCCTTTCGGCAAAGCAACCAAACCATTCCTAATCGCAGTCTCGCTGGCACTATCGTGCATAATCCTGAGCAGCTGCGGCACATGGGAACCAGTAATTGAGGCAGGAAAAGCCATGGTCGCGGTCTCCGGATCAGAAACCGTACGTGCGTCCATTCCAACGACCATCCAGCCCTCTTCCACAAAAACTGGCACGCCGACCCGGACTCAAACGCTGACTCCAAGTATCACCCGAACGCCTACTCAGACCAGTTCTGCAACGAACACCCCTCCGCCTGTTATTTTGGTTACTCCAACACCAACCATTACCGTGACACCCACTCCAACCCAGATTCTGGCCACACCGGTACTGTTGGTTGGCGCTGGAGATATCAGTATTTGCGGTCATGATGGTGATGATCAAACCGCGGTATTGATCGAAAGCATTCCAGCCCAATTATTTACAGCCGGGGACAATTCGAATGAAGAGGGGGAACCTTACCAATACCGTGATTGTTTTGGTCCCACCTGGGGCAGGTTTCAAGAATTGGATGCATCCCAGCGCGGGTAACCATGATTATGGCTACGAAGATGGCAAGGGGTATTATGATTATTTCGGAGGTAGAGCTGGCACAAAAGGCAAAGGCTATTACAGCTATGATCTCGGAGAATGGCACATTATTGTTCTGAATAGCAATTGTGGGTTTGTTTCCTGTGATCGAGGATCAAAGCAGGAGAAATGGTTGCGCGCTGACCTGGCTTCCCATCCGAATAAATGCACCCTGGCATACTGGCATCATCCACGGTTTAGTTCAGGACCAGATGGTAATAATAAACGTGTCCTTGATTTCTGGGACGCTCTGTATGAATACGGCGCGGAAGTCGTTGTGAATGGTGACTCGCACTTGTACGAACGCTATGCCCCCCAATCTCCTGATGGCGACTTGGATTTTGAAAACGGGATCCAGGAGTTCATCGTTGGCACTGGTGGAGTGAAATTGATAGACTTTGCCAAGATTTAAAAGAATAGCTACGCTCGTGATAACTCCACGTTCGGGGTGATTTAGTTTACCCTCTGGCCAGATAGCTATGAATGGCTGTTCATCCCTACCGAGCCGGGTGGGTATTCTGACAGTGGAAGTGCATCATGTCATTAGACGACCCTGGTTCACGCACTCCATTGACGCGACCTTATCCATATGAGATAATGAGCACAAAGCGATGATCGAAAAGAGTAGATCTGGTTGGACCACCCAGCGATCCCGAGATGGTGCAAGTCGGGAAGGTGAGCCAGATTGAAAATCCTTCGGGAGTTGTAATCTGAACGGGATATCCCAAGTAGGTGCGCCGGAATCATCTCCGTTAACAAGATGGGAATAGTGTCGACAACGACTTTATTCATCAAGGTGCTTACAATTGTGAGAACCAGGGTGGTACCGCGAGACCAAAAGCTCTCGTCCCTGTCGGGATGTGAGCTTTTTTATTAATTGTCGATTTTCTCCCTATTGGAGGTTTGTGAATGAGTTTTAAACCCGTTTCACCGAAATTGGATGTTGTTCAAATGGAAGAGCGCATGCTCCGCCATTGGAAGGTCTATAACGTTTTTAAGCACTCTGATGAATTACGGCGTGGGAGACCAGAATATGTTTTTTACGAAGGGCCGCCGACTGCCAATGGTAAACCAGGTGTCCACCATGTGTTGGCGCGCTCCTTCAAGGATATCTTTCCCCGTTATAAAACCATGCGCGGATTCCATGTCAGCCGGCGGGGTGGTTGGGATACCCACGGTCTTCCGGTCGAGATCGAAGTGGAAAAGAAGTTGGGTTTCACCAACAAACAACAAATTGAAGATTTTGGGATAGCTAAATTTAATGAACTCTGCCGCGAATTGGCATTCACCTATATCCAGGAATGGGAGAAGCTGACTGATCGAATCGGGTACTGGGTGGATCTCGAGACAGCGTATGTGACCTTCCATAATGAATACATCGAATCAGTATGGTGGATCCTGAAAAGCTTTTGGGAGAAAGACCTACTCTATCAGGGATTTAAAGTGGTACCTTATTGCCCGCGCTGTGGTACCCCATTGTCCGACCACGAAGTGGCGCAAGGGTATCATGAAGCGGTAGATCCCTCTATTTTCTTTCGCCTGCCCCTGGTGGATAAACCTGGAACATCCTTACTGGTATGGACCACCACTCCTTGGACTCTACCTGCCAACGTGGCGGTCGCGGCTCACCCGGAGGTGGACTATGTAACGGTGGAAAGACCGCTCCCTGAAGGGGGATCTGAAAAATTGATCCTTGCAGAAGCCTTGCTGGAGAAAGTCTTTCGAGGTGAAGAGGTTAAAGTCGTGGACAGGTTTAAAGGGAAGGCATTGAAGGGGAAGAAGTATCAACCCTTATTCACTTTCCTTCCTGCCGATAAACCGTCTCATTATGTGATCAATGCGGATTTTGTTACGACGGAGGATGGCACCGGATTAGTCCATCTGGCTCCCGCGTTCGGTGCGGATGATATGGCCATGGCTGAGATCCATAATCTACCGATCCTTCAGACCGTTGCACCGGATGGCACATTTATAAAAGAAGTCCGTCCCTGGAGCGGAGTCTTTGTTAAAGAGGCTGACCCTTCGATCGCGCAGGATCTGGATGCGCGCGGATTGGTGTTCAGATATGAAACCTATACCCATACTTACCCGTTCTGCTGGCGATGTGGAACACCTCTGCTTTATTATGCCCGCAAGACATGGTATGTGCGTACCAGCAAGTATAAAGACAAACTCGTTGGCTTGAATGAGAATATCAATTGGGTACCCGCCCACATTAAGAATGGTCGTTTCGGGAATTGGCTTGCCAACAACATTGACTGGGCGTTGGGTCGTGAACGGTATTGGGGTACACCGTTGCCTGTCTGGCAATGTGAAGCATGTGGATACCAGGAAGCGGTTGGCTCCGTAGCTGAATTATCCCAAAAGGCAGATCGCGATCTGACCAATTTGGATTTGCACCGGCCTCATGTGGATCATGTTCATTATCCCTGCCCGAAATGTAATGAGACTATGACCCGTGTACCGGAACTGATCGATGTATGGTTCGACTCTGGATCCATGCCTGTGGCTCAGTGGCATTATCCGTTTGAAAACCAGGAGAATTTCAAGAACCAATTCCCCGCCGACTATATTTGTGAAGCGGTTGATCAGACTCGGGGTTGGTTCTACTCTCTACATGCTATCAGCACCCTGTTATTTGAGCAGGAATGTTACAAGAATGTTATATGCCTGGGGTTAATTTTGGATGAAGACGGGTCAAAAATGTCCAAGACGAAGGGCAATGTGATCGAACCGTGGTCGGTGATTAATACCCACGGAGCGGATGCATTCCGCTGGACGTTGTATACAGCCAGTCCTCCCGGTCAGGAACGCCGATTTTCTGTCGATATGGTCGGAGAAGTGGTACGAAATTTCACGTTGACCCTCTGGAACACCTATTCTTTCTTTGTCACCTATGCCAGACTGGATGGCTGGCAGCCTGATTCATCCATCAAACCGCAATATAGCGAGCTGGATCGCTGGTTGTTATCGTATGTGAATACTTTGATCCGGGATGTGACAACTGCTTACGAGAATTACGATGTGACCGGTGCTACCAGACCACTTGAAAACTTTGTGAACCAGCTTTCCACCTGGTACTTGCGCCGTTCCCGCAGACGTTTCTGGAAGAGTGACACAGATGCCGACAAACAGGCGGCGTATGCGACGCTCTATACGGCATTGGTCGCTGTCAGTCAGCTTCTCGCACCAACCATGCCTTTCCTCTCTGATGAGCTTTATCAGAATCTGGTAGGTTCCGTGAATCCTGATGCGATGGAATCAGTACACCTTACTGATTGGCCAACCTACGATCCAGGTCTCATTGATGAATCGTTGAACGAGGAGATGGCGCTCACTATGAAGCTGGCTTCTCTGGGGCATGCAGCCCGCAATAAAGCCAGCCGGAAAGTTCGCCAACCCCTGGCAGAAGTAGCTTACGCAGTCTCTAATCCAGATGAGCGCCTGGTTGTTACCAAATATGCAGACATCCTGGCTGATGAATTGAACGTTAAGCATGTTCGTGTGCTGGATGCGGCGGATGAAGCGGTTTCATTTGTTCTTAATCCATTGCCAAAACAATTGGGTCAGAAGTATGGCAAGTTGTTCCCTGCAATTCGCACGGCAGTGATGGAAGCACCTGCCGAACCTGCTGCCCGAATTCTTCTGGCAGGAGAGCCGCTGGTTGTGGAAGTGGACGGACAGGCTATCGAATTGCTGCCTGACGAAGTAGAAGTCCGCGCTCAGGCAAAGGCAGGATATGCCGTGGCGTCTGAAGGCGGCTACCTGGCTGCTTTGGTGACCGACCTGACTCCCGAATTGATACGCGAAGGTCAGGCGAGAGAATTTGTCCGAAGGGTGCAAGACCTTCGTAAACAGCTCGATTTTGATATCTCTGACCGAATCCACATCTACTTTGAGGCATCTGAAGGGCTTGCTCAAGCCGTTGGGTCATTCCGCGATTACATTATGGGTGAAACGCTGGCAGTCAAATTGGAGAAAACAGGTGGAGATCCCGATTGGTACCAGGATAGCTTTGATGGAGAAACAGTCGCCATAAAACTCGAGAAGAAGCAGTAAAGAATCATCCAAAACGAGCATCTTCAATTAATTGAGAGGAGTAGAGAATTCCCTGCTCCTCTTTTTCATATTATTCTCCCACAGCTAATTGCGAGTGTTGTCTCATCAAGGGTACAATACAGACACGCTGAAAATACAGAGGAGAAGAAATGGATCGAAAAGTACCCAGCGCCACTTCAGAAGAAATCCAACTATATCGTAGTACGATTTATTCACTATTACGCTCAACGGTTGACGTTAAAATCCGGACGATTGAAGAGGTTCACGCCGGGATGAACTCCTTGATGCACCCTGGAGCGCGCAGCCCGGAACCGGATATTGCCGCCTTTATTTACGCCTACATGCGTCTACCTGGTTGCATATCTGAGATAAAAACTCTGGTCCTGGGGCAGAATGCGGATGTATTCAAGCGGAACGGCTATAAAGAGATAGAGGAATGGCAGTCAGTGGCGGCTCGTGCCCGCCGAAGGCGCTGTTTTTTCGATGGTAAAGACATACTTGGTTGTTTTATCGCCAGCCGGTCTGATATTGAAGATGTCATCCCGACACTGACCGCCTATCAGATGGAATGGAATAAGCTGCACGGGAATCTCGTACGATGGCCAGCGGCAAAATCGTTTGTTTATACCCTACAAGATCCAGTTCTATGGGAGCAATTTGCGGCTAATCTGGCAGTCTCTCTTGAAGACCTGAATCGCTTCCAAGAGCTACTGGGTGATGATTTCATCCCGATGCTTGAAAAGATCCGATCCCGCGAGCTCTCTTTCAGTGTGCGGTTGTTAAATGGATCGCTAAGCCAGTATATGCGTGCTACTCATGAGTGGTTTGAGGCGATAACCAGTGTCATTCCTGACCTATCCGAACGTCCGGTTTACTTTGTATCCAGTAATACGCACAGTCTGGTAAACCTGCTCACCGGAATTTCTTCTGTCCAAACGGACCAAGTGATTAAATTTATCGAAAAGGATCCCAATGGGGACTTGAACAAAGAATGGCAGCAGATCAAAGGTGGTCAATTACGTTCGAATAGAGCAAATTTTCTGTATTACGCGCTGAAAAAGCTTCAGAATACCACGACCAACCAGAAAGCCCTGAAAAAACAGTTCCAAACCGAAAATATCCAGGGTATCACCCGAATCTCTTCCCAAAAAACATTTGACGTCGAAGCGCAGGTGATCGAGTTGGACAAAATTGACCCTTCAATTATGGATAAGCGGTTGGGAGATATTGGCTTTCAAAATATTCAAGATAGGCACGCTGTGATTTTAAATATCGATTATCCGTTGGGATTGGCCGCGTATAATCTGCTCTCAACTATGACAGTCCATTTAACAGATATTCGGGGTGTCTATGTGATGGGAAAGTCGGCTTCCCTGAATGCAACCCGTGGGGATGTGATCATTCCAAATGTCGTCCAAGATGAGCATTCTCATAATACCTACCTCTTTCAGAATTGCTTCAGCGCCGGGGATGTTGCGCCATTTTTGAATTATGGAACAATCCTGGATAATCAGAAAGCGATCTGTGTTTTGGGAACATTTTTGCAAAATGCCCATCTTATGGATGTGTTTTACCGGGAGGGATTTGCCGATATTGAAATGGAGTTGGGAAATTTCTGCAGCGCCATTTACGAAGCCACCCGCCCAAAACGATATCCAATTAACGAAATTGTGAATTTGTACAATATCCCACTGGATTTTGGAGCCTTGCATTATGTTTCGGATACGCCCATGTTGAAGGGTAAGAACCTGGGCGAAGGCACTCTTTCCTATTATGGGATGGATTCGACCTATGCCTGCTCATTGGCGATCCTCCGAAGAATTTTTACACTTGAAAGCCAGCGGGTTTAGACCTCTTCATAAATGACTGTTGTAAAATTAATAGATTTGAGATTCCCGGGGGAATCTTCACGAAATTAGGGTAACCGTATAAATAATTTGGGAGGGAAAGGGATGAATACGATTCAGGATCAATACCAAGAGACAAAATCAACTGACGATCAAATCCGCTTGATAGCATTCACAGCTCTTCTATCAATTACTGAACAACCGGTAGATTGGACATATGTAATTTGGGACGATCTGGTTTCACGGGTAAATGACCCCAATTCATATCAACGGACTATTGCTCTATTGTTGCTCTGCAACCTGGCGAAAAGTGATCCACAGGGAAGAATGGATAAGGTATTACCTGCCATCTTGGCTCACACAAGCGATGAGAAGTTCATCACTTCCCGACAATGCATCCAAAACGTTTGGAAAATTGCGGCTGCTCAACCCAAACAATATCAACGGGTCGTATCCCACCTGACCGACCAGTTCGTGGAATGTGCACAGGAAAAACACGCCAATCTCCTCAGGTTGGATATCCTCCAATCGTTGCGTCACTTAAATAAGAATGGATCGTTGGATTCGTTGATTGCTGATTTGATCATGAAAGAAAAGAACGAAAAATATCGAGTTAGCTACTCTAAGGCGTAACCTGCTGCCTCCAATGTAGATTATCCGCTGTTGGCATGTTTCACGTGGGTATTGGTTGTTCGATTATCATGGGCTGACGTGTATGCCAATAATCGATGATTACTCCCCTATGGTACAATTTCACCACGCTCAAACCATGGAGGTTCGCATTGAAGCTGTTCTGGAAAAAATTTGACCTGCTGATCATCCCCGCCTTCATTCTAATCGGATTTGACCAATGGACGAAAGCTTGGGTTCGTTCAAATATCCCATTTGGAGGCAGTTGGTCTCCTTGGGAATGGTTGACTCCATTTGCCCGCCTGGTCCATTGGAATAATACAGGCGTCGCTTTCGGGATGTTCCAGGGCAATAACCTTCTTTTTTCCATACTGGCAGTGATCGTCGCGAGCTTTATTATTTTTTACTATCCCCGCATCCCTCGTTCTGATTGGGTATTACGATTGGCGCTGGGGATGCAGTTCGCTGGCGCGGTCGGTAATCTGCTTGATCGGATCTTCTTTGGGCAGGTCACCGATTTCGTCTCGGTCGGAAATTTCGCAGTGTTCAATGTGGCGGATGCTTCCATTTCGGTTGGAGTTGTCGTTTTGCTTCTGGGTGTCTGGTTGCATGACAAACGCGAAGAAAAACGAAAATCAATAGAACTTGTCTCCCAATCTGGTTTATCACAGACGGAGGAACAGTCGGATGACGGTAACCACTAATCGATATTTGTACCCAGACCAACTCCCGGAGAGGTTGGACAAATTCCTTGTCTTACAAAACCCGGATCTTACCCGCACCCGAATCCAAAACCTGATCGAAGATGGCTGCGTTACCGTTAATGGGACCAGGGCTGGGAAGACCGGCATCAAACTGGAACCCGGCGATCAGGTGGAATTGAACATTCCCGAACCGATACAGTCTCTATTAATTCCGGAATCAATTGCATTGGAAATCCTGTACGAAGATGATCATTTACTGGTCGTAAACAAACCAGCTGGTATGGTTGTTCATCCATCAATTGGCCATATCACTGGCACTCTCGTCCACGCCGCTTTAGGGCATGAACCTGAGATGGCAGGAATTGCCGGCGAAGGTCGTCCGGGTATCGTTCACAGATTGGACAAGGATACCTCGGGCATCATTATCCTGGCAAAGGATGATCCAACATTACGATTCTTACAGGAGCAATTCAAATCTCGCAGTGTTGAAAAAGTGTATTTGGCTCTGGTTGATAAACATCCTCCCACACCCGAGGGGCGAATAGAGGCAGCCATCGGTCGCGACCCTTCGCATCGGCAACGAATGGCAATTGTTTCCGATAATAAAGGGCGCCCGGCTGTGAGTGAGTATAAAACCCTGCGAACGTTTAAAGAACATACATTATTGGAAGTCCATCCTCAAACAGGGCGTACCCATCAAATCCGATTGCACCTCGCCCTTATCGGCTGTCCCATCGCCGGCGATACGATCTATGGTTTTCGAAAATCATCCATTGGCATCAATCGCCATTTTCTACATGCCTTCCGGCTTTCGATCTTATTGCCTGGAGAAAAATCCCCCAGATCATTCGAAGCACCGGTCCCATCCGAATTGGAACAGGTTCTGTCCACTCTTTCTTGACGAGGTGAATTATGTCCATAATCGATCTACGATCTGATACAGTAACCCAGCCAACTCAGGAAATGCGTGAAGCGATGGCAAAAGCAGAGGTGGGAGATGATGTTTTTATGGAAGACCCCACCATCAACCGACTGCAAGAGATGGCTTCTGCCAGGATGGGAAAGGAAGCGGGGCTTTTTGTTCCTTCCGGCACAATGGGTAATCTACTTGGAGTCTTAACCCATTGCGGACGCGGTGATGAGGCAATTGTTGGAAATCTTGGGCATACTTTCCTGTTTGAAGCAGGCGGCATCTCCGCTCTGGGCGGAGTGCATCCATATGTTTTACCGAATCAACCAGACGGAACTTTGAAATTGGATGATATTCGCGCTGCCATCCGTCCGGATGATGTTCACGCACCGACATCCCGTTTGGTGGTAATTGAAAATACGCATAATCGTTGTGGTGGGGTCGCTTTAACTGAGGAATACACCAAAAATGTCAGCGAATTGGCGCACGAACATGGGCTTCAAGTGCATTTGGATGGAGCCCGTGTCTTTCATGCGGCAACAGTTTTTGGCATCGATGTGTCTAAACTCACCCGTCCGGTCGATTCGGTGACCTTTTGTTTGAGCAAGGGTCTGTGCGCTCCAGTGGGATCGGTACTTTGTGGATCTGAAGAATTTATCCATAAGGCGCGGCGGTTGCGCAAACAACTGGGCGGTGGGATGCGCCAGGCGGGCATTCTGGCCGCTGCAGGAATTGTGGCACTCGAGAAGATGACGGACCGGTTGGGAGAAGATCATCTGCGGGCAAAGAATTTAGCCTCAGGTCTCTCTAAAATCAACGGGATCGTTCTTGATCCAGGCAGCCCATATACCAATATGATATTCCTTACACTGGCGGAATTGATCGAATCCTCAGCAATAGATGTGGCAGCTGAATTGGCAGTCCTGGGTGTAAAGGTGCAAGTTATCGGCGCCAGAAGGTTCCGGCTGGTTGTGCATTATTGGATCGGAGATGCTCAGGTTGAAACAACCTTGCAGGCATTTCGTCAGGCAGTCGTAGGGTAAGGTTCAAAAATAACCACACTAACTCTGCTATAATCAAATGGAATTACACCGCGGAGGGGAATTATGGATTTCCCTCCTATTGTTCTATATGCGATGAATTGATATTTCTTACAATAAGGAACATAAGATGGGTTTTGATACGTTTATCACGGTGCAGCAGATCGATGAAGTAGTTGCAGTAATTAGAGAACGGGTCACTTCACATCCGGTCGTTGGGATGGTCCTTGGTTCGGGACTGGGTGCCATGGCAGACTCAGTCGAAAATCGGACGGTGTTTTCAAGCACGGATTTCCCTTACTGGCCGAAATCATCGGTACAGGGACATGAAGGAAAGATCATCTTTGGCAACCTTGAAGGACGTGAAGTGATGGTTTTACAGGGTCGCGTGCATTCATATGAAGGATACAGTATGGACCTGATCACCCTTCCGATCCGAGTAATGCAGAGATTGGGTATTCCAAATCTAATCGTTACCAATGCTGCCGGGGCGATCAATCCGGATTATGCTCCAGGAGATCTAATGTTGATTACCGATCACATTGGATTGATTACCATGACAGGGAATAATCCACTCCGTGGTCCTAATCTGGACGTGTTCGGTCCCCGATTTCCCGACATGAGTCAAGCATACGATAGAAAATTGGGTCAAATAGCTCGAGAAGTTGCAGAATCGCATCAAATCAAGTTGAACGAAGGGGTCTACGCCGGTTTGTCGGGGCCATCGTTTGAATCTCCCGCCGATTTACGCTTCTTGCGCACGATCGGAGCCGATGCTGTCGGTATGTCCACCGTACCTGAAGTGATAGTTGCCCGTCACGGAGGTACCCGTGTTCTCGGTATTTCCGGGATCAGTAACAAAGCGAACCTCGATGGAAATACTCTGACAACACATGAGGAAGTCCTGGAAGCTGGTAAGGTGATTGCGCCTCGTCTGGAGAAAGTGATTCGGGGTGTCCTTCCTCGACTGTAATGGCGTCAGTCTCGTTGCGGAATGATTAAATATTAATGATTGAAGTGTATCAGTTTCTTAAATCTTCAGAAATCTGGATCTATGCTGGTCTGGGTTTAATTGTGTTTATTATTGCTCGTAAGGTGATCACAGCCATTCGCGATTTCCGTGGTTCCTTATTTGGAATGGAAAAAGAGCGGGCAAAGGGTCATCTTTTCAGACATATCTCCTCGTTGGTCTTATTACTCCTTTTAATGGTGAGCGAATTTGTATTTGTTACTTTCGCAGATAATGCGGTTCCGGCATTAGCGTTGGTTCCGACTCCGACTCTGGACATGAATCCGACCGGCACACCTATCGACGCGGTAGAGTTGGCTAATACTGGAACATCCGAAACACCTCCACCATTTGATGCGGGCGGGGGCGCTGGCGGTGGTTGTATGCCCGGTAAGCTTGAATGGATTGATCCTAAACCTGGTGGCGAAATTAGTGGAATCGTCGATTTGATTGGGACAGTGAATATCACGAACTTTGGATTTTACAAATATGAATATTCGCAGGATAATAGTATCTGGAATACGATCCAGGCTGGAACGACGATCGTAAATAATGGATTATTGGGGAATTGGGACACATCCTTACTTACTCCAGGCGATTATTCCCTGCGGTTAATAGTAACGAATAATGAAGGGGCGGCACTTACGCCTTGCATTTTATCTCTCAAAGTGAATCCAAAGTAGAGGATCAATGCCAAAAATTGAAGTTAGACCTGCCGTCATCGAAGATATTCCAAAACTAATGGATTTGGACCACAGCTACCATACAGAGCATGTCTGGCAATTAGACATTGTGACAGATGAAAGATATATCGGGGTTAATTTTCGGGAGAACAGGTTGCCCCGTTCGGTCAAGGTGGAATATCCTCGTTCAACCAAACGGCTTATGAAGGATTGGATCCATCGGGATGCCCTTCTAGTCGCGATCATGGAAAAACAACCGGTGGCATACATTAGCATTACAACCGATATGGCACCGCTTTCTGGATGGATCACAGATCTTGTAGTAAAACCATCAATCCGGGGACAAGGCATTGGTACGGCATTGGTAATGGCTGGGGAAGATTGGGCAACCCAACAAAAAAGCATTAAACGAATCATCGTGGATATGCAGTCCAAGAACATCCCCGCCATCCGTTTGTTTACAAAACTAGGTTTCGAGTTCTGCGGTTATAACGATCATTTCTACGCAAATCAGGACATCGCCATTTTCTTTTCTCATTTTCTGATTTGAGTGGAGTAGCTTGCATGTAAGGAATTGACCTTGAGTTGGTTGACCGGTTTAATGGTAGTTGTTCGAACTATCAGCCAAATATTGGCTGCGGGCATTGCCATTACTGCTTTTTCACTCCTTTTATATACTACAGGGTTTAATCTAAGAGACCGCGTCGCGCGGTCTTTTGTGATGATCCTCATTTGCGTGGTCATCATCTTCACCGCCGATGCGATTGGCAGCACCACCCAGATTTCAGCAGAAGTAGAATTTTGGCTACGTATGCAATGGATTGGAATGGTCTACCTACCTCCGGCATACCTGCATTTTTCTGATGCGCTCCTGGCAACTACAGGTAAACCCAGCAGGGGCAAGCGACGATGGGCAATTCGAATAACCTACCTGGTTTCTACCGGTTTTTTATTAATTATCCCGGCTTCCTGGTTCCTCGGTTCGCTTGATCCTGGTGTCGGATCATCCACCCGATTTCTACAGCAATTCCTGATGGGAAGCTTTATCCTGTACTATTTCCTGAGCATGGTGGCCAGTTGGATCAACTTTACCCGGGCATTCAGGCGGACTACCACTCCAACTACCAGACGGAGAATCGGATACCTCATCACCGGAGCCATTGCTCCAGTAATTGGATCCGTCCCGTATCTATTTTTCGGTTCCGCGTTCGCTTCAGAGCATAACCTGACCTATTGGTTTGTAGTAATGATAACCAATACATTTACCGGCGGATTGATAGTGGGAATGGCCTATTCAGTTGCATTCTTTGGTGTAAGCTGGCCAGATCGGGTCGTCAAACGTCGTCTCTTCAAATGGATTATGCGTGGACCGGTGACAGCCATTGTGACTCTTGGTCTGACAACCATACTCCGGAGAGCCATGACCAATTTTTCCATGCCCCTGGCGACATGGATCCCGATTTTGATGGTCATGATCATTCTGCTGATGGAATATTTCATTACTGTTTTTGCCCCATATTGGGAAAAATGGCTGTTTTATGGCAATGATTTCGCAGAGATCGACCTAATGACGGAACTGGGAGATAGGTTGATGACCCGAAACGATCTACGCCAGTTTTTGGAGACGGTTTTAGCGGCTGTGAGTGATCGTTTTCAAACGACAAGCTCATTTATTGCTTCTTTGGAAAACACAACTCTCACGATGATTGTTACAACGGGTAAGAATAAGACTCTCGATCCCGAAAAGTTCCGAGATGCATTGTTGGTTGAGGGAACAGAAAACCAGGAGTTCGGACATAATTATGGAATGGGATGGGTTCAGCCTGATTCCCCTCTGGAATTCCCAACAAGAACCAAGGGCACTCATCGGTTTATTGGGGTTGGAATTAAGAGAGGGTGAGATCATTAGTAACGAGGACAGACCCGTCTTGCTGGCGTTATGTGATCGTATTGTAACTGCCCTCCAAAACCGTGATCTTCAAGCGGATATTTTCCAGATGATCCAACGCATCAATCCGAAGGTGCAACAATTTCAGGTTATGCGGGCAGAAACAAGGTTCGCTCGGGCGGAGGAATTGGCGGAATCAGATTTTAGCGTCCCACCTGAAATGGCGAATATGGTAAAAGATGCTCTAACGCACTTCTGGGGCGGTCCAAAGCTATCTGAAAGCCCCCTATTGAAAATGTCTGTTGTACAATCAGCATTAAATGATGAGGATCAATCTCCAGTTAACGCATTACGAGGAGTCCTTCGCCAGGCAATTGAAAAAATCAAACCTGAAGGCGATCGACGGTATACTGGAGAGTGGGTGTTGTACAATATTCTGGATATGAAATTTATCCAGGGGAAAAAAGTGAGAGAAGTGGCTTTGAAATTGGCTATGTCTGAAGCAGATTTATATAGAAAACAACGTGTGGCAGTTGAAACGATAGCTAAATCCATTATGGAAATGGAAAATCAAGGTTAGTAAGTGTTATCGGGGAGGGAAAAAATGGTTCTTGATCCAACAGAAGAGAGCAAGGATGAGGGGATCATCCAGGTAGACGAGAGTTGGTGGGATTCAATTCTGGCAGAAGAAGAAAAATTCTTATCTCCAACGAGTCAATTCGGTACCGGTAAAGGACAATTAATTTCCACGGAAAAGAATAATTGGCAATATCTGGAGGGAATTTATAAAAACGATGCCATCCTTAAATTGATGGTCACAGGTTTTAACAGGGGCGGATTATTAATTCAGGGCGAAGGGGTCCAGGGATTTGTCCCAGTCTCCCATCTTGTTGAAGCTCCGTGTAGTATGACCGAAGAAGAACGGAAGAAATTTCTATCTGCGTATAACGAAAAAGAATTATCTGTCAAAATTATCGAATTCGTTCCAGAGGAAGAGCGGATCGTTTTCTCAGAACGAGCGGCGACTGCTGGTGAAGGAAAAAGGAAACTAATATTCGCTAATATTCATCCTGGAGATACCGTTTCCGGTGTTGTGACGAATATTACCGATTTCGGAGTATTCCTTGATCTGGGTGGGTTGGAAGGACTAATCCATGTTTCTGAGCTGTCCTGGGGTAGAGTTGAAACCCCCGGAGACATCCTATGCGTCGGACAGCGGATTGAAGCGCTGGTTCTCAGTGTGACCGAACAAAACTCAAGGATAGCTTTAAGTTATAAACGTCTGGAAAACAATCCATGGGATTCCATAGAAGATATTTATGCGGTCGGAGACGTGGTCAGCGCGAAAATTTCCAGTATTACCAAGTTTGGAGCCTTCGCTCGATTAAAAGAGGGCGTCGAAGGATTGATCCATGTCTCAACGATCGATCTCCCACCGGGGATTACTGATTTTTCCAGCCTGATTCACAAAGATGATTGCGTTTCGGTAAAAATCTTGCACATAGATTCTGATAAGAAGCGTATTGGACTCTGTCTGCAAGGTGATTAGCCGTACATGCCTGTCAAATTAGTAACCCGAAAATCAAAGAAACTCTCCATACCTCCTTCAGCGAAAACAGCCTGGAGTGATTTTTCATCCCCATTCAAGTCTGGCTTGAACCGGATGGTGGATGTCACCACACATTTCGGGCGATTTAGTCAGGATGTTTTCAGTGTCTTGTTGGTGCTTTTTGCGTTACTCTCTCTCTTAGCCCTGGTTGATCTCACTGGAGGATTTATACTCTCTCCCTGGGCTGACTTCCTTCGGCGCTGGTTCGGTTGGGGTGCACCATTATTGATCCTGGCTTCAGGTTTTTTAGGTGTTTTAGGTCTGAGACGAAAAAAACATCTGCCCGGTGGCTTTTTCTGGCGAGTGGTCATGGTCGAAGGATTACTCTTCAGTCTGATGGCATTCCTGGCTGCCCTATCCAATTACAATATTGACCTGGCTGAGCAGGGACGTTTCGGGGGTTTAATCGGATGGGGGCTCGCAGATCTGCTCCGGAGTGCGGTGGGAGAATTTCTTGGCGGCGCTGCCTGGTTTGGTATCACAGCGATTTTCGCGGTGATCACTACCAGCCTATTCCAGATGAAGCAGAAAAACAAGACGGATGATAGGAAGGGGATCCACTCCGGGTTTAAGAAGGTCCAAATTTCGAACCCGATGATGGATTCGAATCCGAACGCACCAACAGAAAGAACCAGTACGCCTAATAGGGTAGACCATTCTCAAACAAATGTAGCGCCTTCGTTTGACAGAATACCCGTGAAAGACCGACCGGGAAATCCGCCTGCCATAAAGAAAAAAGAGGGACAGCCTGGACCTCTGATAAATCTTGGCACGATGCCTGTTGCATCTACCTCCAGGCGTTCAACTACTGATGAGAAAGTACCGGCTTTGCTAATAAAGCGGGATGGTGACCTGCCTCCGCTTTCGATCCTGATGGATGAACAGATCATCCGAATGGATGAATTGACGATCAATCAATCGGCAGCAATTCTCGAAAAAACATTGATGGATTTTGGCGTACCAGCCAAAGTCGTTGGATATCGGATAGGACCAACAGTTACCCAATTCGCTGTTGAGCCGGGATATATTGAAAAACCGGCCCCGGACGGACAGGTGACAAAACAAAAAATTAGGGTAAATCAGATCTCTTCACTTTCACGAGATCTGGCGTTGGCATTATCCTCTACATCCATTCGAATCGAAGCGCCGGTCCCGGGACGGTCTTACGTGGGGATCGAAATTCCCAACGTTCGGACCGTAACGGTTAGGTTAAAACCCCTTCTTGAAAGTGAACGATTTATCAAAATAGGTTCACCTTTAGCCCTTGCTTTGGGCAGAGATGTCTCAGGTCAACCTGTCGTGGCAGATCTGGGAAGAATGCCCCATATGTTAATTGCCGGCACGACCGGTTCCGGCAAATCAGTCTGTATCGCTGCACTCGCCGCCTGTCTGGCGATGAGCAACTCACCGGAAGACCTGCGTCTGGTCATGGTGGACCCTAAGATGGTGGAACTGGTTCGCTTTAATGGATTACCGCACCTATTGGGCAAAGTCGAAGTGGAATTGGAACGGATTCAAGGCGTGTTGCGTTGGGTTATTTCAGAGATGGATCAGAGATACAAACAATTTGCAGAGATCCATGCCCGTGACTTGAACGCCTATAACAAAAAAATGGAAAAGCAGGGCAATCCAACCATCCCGCGAATTGTTCTAATAATTGACGAATTGGCAGATCTGATGATGAATGCTCCAACCCAGACTGAACCTGCTCTGGTTCGTCTGGCGCAATTAGCTCGTGCCACCGGGATTCATCTGATCGTAGCCACCCAACGCCCATCGACTGATGTGGTAACTGGATTGATCAAAGCAAATTTTCCAGCCAGGATCGCATTTTCCGTGGCTTCCAATACAGATTCAAGAGTAATACTCGATACCCCCGGCGCGGAAAACTTGCTCGGTCGGGGTGATATGCTTTTTCTCAATCCAGAAGCTGGCATACCGATCCGTGCCCAGGGGGTTATGGTTGCGGATGAAGAGATCGATAAGATCATACAGCACTGGCAGTCTGAATTACCCGACAAGTTGGAAAATGGAGCTCCCTGGGAACAATCTGTAGTAGAGGAGGCGAATGGCGGCGATGAACTCATCCAGCGTGCGATCGAGATCATCAAACAAACCCGCAAGGTAAGCGCGTCACTCCTGCAACGCCGTCTGCGCATCGGCTATCCCCGCGCAGCCTCATTGATCGACGAACTGGAAGATATGGGGATCGTAGGTCCACCGATTGGTGCCGGACGTGAACGCGAAGTGTTGATTGAATCAGCAGAAGACGAATACCAGGAAGAATGATTTCTTGACACAAATCCTTCCGCAGGGTAGGATTGAAATACACTTTACTCAGGATGGAAATGTGACTGCATCAAATAAAGAAGCCTTTAACCTCGAAAGATTCCTCCGAACCAAATCAAAAACCTTTCTGGATAAAATCGCCGGAGCGGTAAATAGCACTGGTATTCTGCCGAATACAATTACCCTGTTAGGCCTGATCGGTACGACCATTGGCGCGATACTACTGGCAATGGGGAAAATTCCGCTGGGTGGACTGGTTATTCTGGTGATGGGCCCAGTCGACGCACTTGACGGCGCAATGGCTCGTCTGCGAGGCGACCAGACCGAATTCGGCGCGTTTGTCGATTCTGTTACCGATCGATATTCGGAACTGGTGATATTTGCCGGTTTGTTGGCTTATTATCTTCAGCAGACTGACTGGCTTAATTGTGGGCTTGTCTTCCTGGCTGCGGCAGGCTCTGTTATGGTCTCTTACGTAAAAGCAAGGGCGGAATCGCTGGGTTTTACGGCAAAAGTAGGGGTCTTGAGTCGTTTAGAACGTTATCTTGTATTGGTTCCTGGCTTGGTATTCAATATTCCCTGGGTTTCCCTGTGGATAATCGCGATCTTCGCAAATTATACGGCTTTGCAAAGGATATTAACGGTACGAAAGCAGGCGTTGGATCAAAAGAAATTACTCACCTACCCATCAAAAAAACTGCCTGGTACTGAAAAATAACACTGAGGGTATATGATCACACGAGCTGGTATACAACTGGGTCCTGTCTTTATCCATTTTTATGGAATTATTATCATGCTTGGCGCTTTACTGGGCGCCTGGCTGGCGTCGCGACAGGCGAAACGCCGGGGCGATAATTCGGATCTAATTTGGGATGTATTACCCTGGCTGTTGGTCGCCGGGATAATAGGAGCTCGGATCTGGCATATTTTAACCCCGCCCGATTCCATGAAAAGTATGGGCTTGACAACCGCGTACTATTTTAGCCATCCATTGGATGCCCTTGCTATTTGGAATGGTGGACTGGGTATTCCAGGTGCTGTGATCGGTGGAGTGATTGCTTTACTTCTCTATTGCCGATCAAAGAAGGTCAGTTTCGCCCGATGGGTTGATTTTATAGCTCCCGGATTGATTTTGGCTCAGGCAATCGGGAGATGGGGAAATTTTGTAAACCAGGAACTGTATGGCGCGCCAACCAATTTGCCCTGGAAATTATTCATCGATCCCCTGCATCGCATTGCAGGATACCAGAATGTGGAATATTACCATCCGCTCTTTTTGTATGAATCATTGTACAATTTTGCGATTGCCGGTTTTCTCATCTGGATTGGGATTCGCTTCCAGGACAAACTAAGAGAAGGAGATGTGTTTCTGACTTACCTCGTTCTCTATCCGACTGGAAGATTCCTGTTGGAATTCCTTCGGTTGGATCCATCGTCTGTAGGAACGATCAACGCGAATCAAACGATCATGGGAATAATCGCTGTAGCTTCGGCACTGATTTTATATATCCGGCATCGGAGTGGAACGCAACAACCCGATAACGAAAAATCTGCAGAATCTGGGATAGACACCCAAGAATAACTCTTATGAATCAATGGATGATCGAAGCAGAAGGTCTTGTCAAATACTTTGACAGCTTCTGCGCTGTCGATCAGGTAAACTTGCATGTTCCGCCAGGCGAAATATTAGTCTTGTTGGGTCCGAATGGCGCGGGAAAGACCACAACCGTACGGATGCTCACTTCAATTCTTCAGCCTAGCTCGGGTTGGGCGAAAGTTGCTGGCTTCGATGTAGTAAATAACGCGGATCGGGTGCGGGCGAATGTGGGTGTCTTGACGGAGCATCATGGCCTCTATGTACGCATGAATGCGGCAGAATACCTTGGATTCTTTGCTCATCTGTATAATATCCCTTCAAAATTAGCTCAACCAAGGATCACTGCCCTTCTGGAACAATTCGGGCTGGGTTCAGTCGGAAAAAAACGACTTGGGGAATATTCCAAAGGGATGCGGCAAAAACTGGCTTTGGTTCGGACTTTACTCCACGACCCTCCTGTAATACTCCTTGACGAACCGACGTCGGCAATGGATCCGGAAAGTGCCTATACGGTTCGGGATGCCATTCGCCAGCTGAAGGATAAGGATCGGGCGATCATTCTCTGTACCCATAATTTGCGAGAGGCCGAAGAATTAGCCGATCAAATTGCCATCATTAAGAACGGACAGATCATTCTTGATGGACAATTGACAGATATCCGCCGTCGGTTACTTGGTGATCCTGAATATCGAGTTGAGGTTGTTAGTGGAAAGCCGCTTGATTGGTCTAAGATAGAGATGCCGGAAATAAAAATTGCAAAAACCGGTGATGACTGGTTTAGCTATACCACTGATTCCCCACATCGCGACAATCCTGTGGTATTGGAGACACTTCGGAGAAAGAAAATTCAAGTCGTCACCCTGTTTGAAGTCCAGAAAAGCCTGGAAGATATTTATCTTCAAACCGTCAATCCAGAGGGTCTGCGATGAGTATATTCCAGCAGATCATGCCTGCTCTATACATAACCCGCCGTGAAGTGCGGGATCAATTCCGTGACTGGCGAATCATATTTCCGATTCTTGGGCTTACGATCTTCTTCCCATTCTTGATGAATTTCACCGCACAACAGGCATTGGGCTTTGTTGAAAAATACGGCGCTTCCATTGTTGCAGAGCGCCTGGTCCCATTCTTGTTCATGGTGGTCGGATTCTTCCCGATCTCTGTGTCTCTTGTAATTGCCCTGGAGACCTTTGTGGGAGAGAAGGAGCGCGGATCCATAGAACCGCTTCTGAATACACCCTTGAAGGATTGGCAATTATATCTGGGTAAATTGCTTTCTGCGACGGTACCTCCCTTGTTTTCCAGCTACCTCGGTATGACAGTCTATATGGTTGGGTTGGCGATCTCCGGGGTGGTATTGCCGTCCCCAGTTTTGATCATCCAACTGGTTGCCCTGACTTCGGTACAGGCTTTTGTCATGGTTGCTGCGGCGGTGATTATCTCAACCCAGACTACCTCGGTTCGGGCGGCAAATTTACTGGCTTCCTTTATTGTCATTCCTTCAGCATTATTGATCCAGGGTGAGAGTATTGTCGTATTTTGGGGAGATTTCTCAACCCTATGGTGGGCTGTGGCAGGGATGGGTATTTTCGCGGTGTTACTCATCCGGGTGGGGATGGCGCATTTCAGACGTGAGGAATTATTGGGCAAAGAAATAGATGTGCTTAATATCCGCTGGGGTTTGCGTATATTTCTATCTTCTTTTCTTTCAGATAAAAAAAGCTTTTTAGGATGGTATCGCAGCGTTTGGCAATCATTACGCCAGATTCTTGCCCCCTCTCTTGTTATATTGGTTTTACTTATTGTCGCAGTTGTCTTGGGCTATACCCAGGCTTTTCAATTTAGAATACCGCTTGCAGAATTGGGTTTGGATAATATTCCGAAACAAATAAGTACGGCGATTCAACCTGTTCCCATCGGTAATTTCGCGCCTGTCCTTGGGTATTTTTGGAATAATTTACGGGTCTTACTGCTAAGCCTACTCTTAGGCTTCTTCTCTTTTGGCGTATTTGGGGTAATACCTACATTCGTATCATTGGGTGTAGTTGGTTATTTCATGGGTTTGTTGCAACAGGTGGGGGTCTCTCCCTGGCTTTATCTTTCCGTTTTTATTCTTCCCCATGGCATCCTGGAGATACCGGCAGCAATTCTCGCAACAGCCACCATTTTTCGTATGGGCGCAAAATTGGCATATCCGGATACAAGCCGAACAGTGAGTGAGATCTGGCTAGAATTATTCGGTCAATGGGCAAAAATAATGGTAGGAATCGTAATCCCATTGTTAATTCTGGCTGCGATTGTCGAAGCGTGGCTGACACCCAGGCTCGCCATGTTGATGATAAAATAGTCCGGATAAGGGTGGAGACTATGACTAAACTGATTATTCTTGGTAGTGCAAATGCCATTCCTGGACTGGAACGGGAAAATACATACTTCTTAGTAGACAACGAACATGAGTTGATTCTCATTGATTGTGGAGTGAATGCATTCTCCAGGTTACAACAAACTGGAAAATCAATCCATGATATTAGCGATATCATTTTGACTCACTTTCATCCTGACCACGTGACAGGATTACCACTGATGTTGATGGACTGGTGGCTGCTCGGAAGAAAAGCCCCACTGAAAATTCATGGACTGCAGCACACCCTGGAAAGAACAAAGACAATGATGGATCTGTTTGACTGGCAGCAATGGCCGGAATTTTTCCCGGTCAGCTTCCATTCTCTGCCTCTTTCCATAGCTACACTCATTGATTCAGAGCAGATCCGAATCCAATCGATGCCGGTTAAACATCTTATTCCTACCATTGGATTGAGGATGGAAATTAAGAATACAGGGAAGAGCATTGCGTATAGCTGTGATACAGAACCGTGTGAAGCCGTTGTACGGTTGGGCGCGCATGTGGATGTATTAATTCATGAAGCAGCTGGCGAGGCAAAAGGTCACTCTTCTGCGCGACAATGTGGTTTGGATGCCGCGAAAGCGCAGGCGAAGAATCTTTTATTGATCCATTATCCAGCCGAAATGACGGAAGAAAAGTTGATTCAAGATGCCAGGGAAGTATTCGCAGGACAGATCGGTTTAGCCAGGGATGGAATGGAGATCGAGTGATCTACCAACCTTCCAAAAACGGCTCCCAGCCGGAATTCTCATGCAAATGTTTTTGAAAATAGTAAGATACCGAAGCCGGTGGCTGTCTGGGGGGGAACACCAAATGCATTCCAGCTTGTTCTGGAGTTCTTGCGGCTTTTCGGTGATTGCAGGTGATACATGCGGTAACCAGGTTGGTCCAATTATGGGGTCCACCTGCGTTTCTAGGTATGACATGGTCGACGGTTAGCTCCCCACCTGATTTACCGCAGTATTGGCAAGTGTAGTGATCGCGTCTGAATAACTCATGACGGGTGAGGTGAACTGTCGGCCGCGGTCGATGAATTATGTGTTCCAAACGGATGACTGAGGGAATGGGAAATGATTGGGTAACAGAATGAACATACCCGCGTCCGTTTAGGATGAGGGCTGCCTTCTGCGAGTAGATTAGGCTGAGCGCTCTGCGAGTGTCGCAAACGTGGATGGGTTCAAAGTTCGCGTTCAGCACTAGAACTGAGTCTATCATACGAACCTGCTGTAGGAATTATAGCATAGGCTATCCACCCAAAAACGAAAATAAATCCAATGGTCTATTAACTTTACTGGAGTGACACCATCCCTATAATTAAGGATGGAGGTGTTACATGGATTTCATGACATTTAATGATATGCTGCGTCATGCAGCCTGGCGACAACCAGATCGGACATTCATTTATTGGTCAGACCGGAAAAGAAGTGTAACCTACGGGGAAGGAGATGAGATCTCCTCCAGGGTGGCTGGCGCCTTGGCTTCTCTGGGAGTGCGGAAGGGTGACCGGGTAGGCATCTTTGCGCATAATGGCCTCGATTACGTTATGGCAATGTTCGGAATCTGGAAGTTAGGGGCAATCTCAGCACATATTAGTGTCTTGCAAAAAGATAATCTGGCTTATTTTGTTCATGATTCAACCCCCAAAGTGATGATCTATACCGGAGATATGCATCCTGTTATGGAGAGCCTTCGTTCTCAGGCGCCTGAAGTGAAAGAGTATATCTGCTTCGACGGCGTAAAAGATTTTGCGCATTCCTGGTCTGAATTGATCGGATCGGCGAAACCTAACACAGGTGTTCCTGTTGATGCATTGGATGGAGCTCATCTATCTTATACCTCCGGTTCTTCAGGGACCTCCAAAAGGAGCTTTACTGGCACATGGATACACAGCCCGAGCCACCCATGCGATAGCAGAACGGTTAAATCTGACCGCAGACGATGTATCTCTTGGTGTTACTTCGCTGGCCAGTTCCTATCACCTAGTGGCAAATCTCTTACCGGGTGTGCATCGATGTGTAAATATCGGTGTACGGAAACAATGGGATCCAGCTGAAGTTTGGCAGGAAATGGAAGACCGCGGCGTAACGTTTCTGGCAGGGAATCCGTTAGTATTGGGAGACCTGCTGCGAGAATCGCGTGAACGGGGCAGGAAACCCATGGGTTTTCGAGCTTGCGTCTCTGGGGGCGCGCCGCTTCCTCCTGCTTTGAAGAAAGCGTATCTGGATGAAATGGGAGTCTTTATCGCTGAATCATATGGTCAGTCGGAACTGGGTGGTTTCGTTGCTCTTGGTTACCCGCACCAGGAACCTGATCATCGCTTTTATGCTATTGGTCCCGGTCTGCCAGATCGTGAGACAATGGTGGCAGATGAGCAAACTCGAGAACAACCAGTCGGAGAACCAGGAGAATTGGTTATACGTGGTGGCGTTATGATTGGTTATTGGAACATGCCTGATAAGACCGCGCAGGCAGTTCGGGAGGAATGGCTTCACACCGGCGATATGGGTGTGATGGATAAAGACGGGTATTTTACCTTGTTGGGACGCTGGTCGGAACGGATCATGATGGCTGGTAAGGTGATCTACCCACGTTATATGGAAGAAGCTTTATTACGGCACCCTGCTGTCCATTATGCGGGGGTGATCGGAAAAAAAGACGAGCAGTATGGACAAATTCCATTAGCCGCAGTCGAACTCTATCCCGATAAAGTTGTGACCCCCGAAGAACTCCTCAAGCATTGTGTTGAAATTCTTGGTGAGATGAATAGCCCGAGGGAGATAGTGATCATCCCTCAGATGCCGATGACACCAACCGGTAAGATTGGAAAACAGGATCTCCTAAAGTTATACGGCTGACAGTCTGGATCAATTCATGGGAAATTCAAACTGGACGAATCCGGGGAAAGGCAGGAAGAAATGAACGTGGTGATTGCCGGCGGGACAGGATTGATAGGAACAGCGCTTTGCCGCTTAATGATCGAGAAAGGCTCTTCCGTTGTTGTTCTAACTCGCTCTTCAACTCCTGCCAATCCCATTCCAGGGGTTAAATATGTTTCCTGGATGAGCGGATCCCATGACTGGGTGAAAGAATTGGACGGGATCAGATGTAGTAATTAATCTGGCAGGAGATAATCTGGGTTCAGGAAGATGGACAAGATCCAAAAAGCATCAGATCCTGCAAAGTCGTGTCAATGCTGGCTCGAATTTGATCGATGCGATTACCCGGGCAGCTCATAAACCTATCCATTTTGTTCAGAGCTCTGCGATAGGCATCTATGGTGTCAATCTCGTAGAATCATTTACCGAAGAATCCCCACATGGAACGGATTATCTTTCCGGAATAGCCAGGATATGGGAAGATTCGACAGAGGCTGTGGAGCAGATGGGTATTATCAGGTCGGTGATTCGCACAGGAATTGTTCTCGACAGCCGGGAAGGAGCTTTAGCACGCATGCTTCTCCCGTACAGACTATTCATCGGTGGACCGATCGGGTCTGGCAGGCAATGGATGTCGTGGATCCATCTGAAAGATGAGGTAAGGGCTATCTATCATATCATCTCCAACCACTTGGGAGGAGTATTCAACTTGACGTCACCGAACCCTGTTCGAAATCGCGAAATGGGACTAACGATTGCGGAAACCCTATCACGACCATATTGGATGCCTGTGCCAGGTTTTGCTCTGAAAGCGATGTTTGGTGAAATGAGTACCCTGGTATTGGAGGGTCAGAAAGTGTTGCCTGACCGGCTCCTTGAATCCGGTTTCGAGTTTGAATATCCGCATTTGTCGGTGGCATTGAAAGATATTCTCTCTGCAGATAAGCCAAAGAAAGTGTAAATTCATGTATAATTGCGTGATGCAACACCAGATGGAATACGGATATTACTTGCATTGAGATTGAATTTCTGCGGAAACAGGCGCGCCCTCCCCGCAGAGGGCGCTTTTTGTTAAGACCAGTTGGAGGGATTTTACATGAACATCGATGACCAAGTCCAATACTTGATGCAGGGTACTGAGTATGGCGATGATGCCCTTGGTAAGGCAATGGCCAGGGAATTGAAAGACCGTTTGATCGAAGCGGACAAAGTAGGACGGCCATTACGGATATACACGGGTTACGACCCGCGTAAAGCGGATTTGCATCTGGGCCATACGGTTACCATGCGAAAAATGCGCCAATTCCAGGAACTCGGTCATGAAATTACATTTCTGATCGGCAATTTCACCTCATTGATTGGCGATCCATCGGATAAGGACATATTACGCCCTCAGCTTACTCCCCAGGAAGTGGAAGAAAACGCACAGACTTATGCTGACCAGGCATTCAAAATCCTGGACCGTGATAAAACGCGTATCCGCTACAATGCTGAGTGGCTCTCTAAACTCACTTTCGCAGATTTGATCAAAATCGGCAGTAATTTCACGATCCAGCAATTTTTAACGAGAGAGAATTTCAAAGTACGCTGGGAAAAAGGGGAAGCGGTTTACCTGCATGAGACGTTCTACGCAATTATGCAAGGCTTTGATGCGTATTCCCTGCGTGCTGATGTTCAGATCGGAGGCACCGATCAATTGTTCAATATTGTCACAGCAGCCCGCAAAGTGATGACATATTTTGGCGAAAAACCGAATATTGCCATCATCCTCGGTCTTCTTCCGGGAACGGATGGGGTGGTGAAGATGAGCAAAAGCTTGGGGAATCACATTCCGATCAATACAAATGCCGAAGATATGTATGGGAAGGTAATGAGTATTCCTGATTTTGCGATGCCATCCTATTCCCGTTTAGTGACGCGCTGGCAGCCGAATCAGATATCTGAGCTTGAATCACAGGTATCATCGGGAACTTTGCATCCTCGTGACGCGAAGATGAAACTTGCCTGGGAAGTCACCAGTTCGTTTTACGGGGACGATCCGGCAAATGAGGCGCAGGACGGGTTTATCCGTATGTTCCAGAAAAAAGATGTCCCGGTTGACATGCCCGATTATGTCTTAAAACCGGACCAAACTGTGCTGGACGTCCTCCTGGATTCTGGATTGGCGGGTTCGCGAAGTGATGCCCGCCGACTTGTCGAACAGCATGGGGTAAAACTGGATGGGGAGACGATCCTTACAGCTGGAGTGCCATTCCCAAAGCCAGGGGTATTACAGGTGGGTAAAAGGCATTTTCTCCGAATTAAAAGCTAAATATAGCAGTGGTTTGAACATCTCTGACAATAGCCCATAAATAGGGCTATTGTTTTATTTTCAGTGTTAGCATAATTCGGTACTCTGATCAATGCCATCAATTACTACTCCAAAAGGATGGATTGAAATAAAGCTTTTCCTTGGGAAAAGGCAAAAGCTGCATCGTCTTCTTCGATCATAAACGCGATAGCGAGAGGTGATCCTTTCCATTCATTGGTTGTTCCACCGATGAACCAGGTCACGGTATTTTCCGCTCCACTCAATCCTTTTCCAACCACTCCCCAGGCGGGAATGTCTCCCAACGCTGTTATTCGTTGAACGGTTTCCGCAGTTTTCGCCGAGAAAACGACACTGCTATTTCCCGTTGTCGGAAGCAAAACCCAATCCTTTTTAGGTGATTGATAAGCCAGAGTTAATATTGGCGTCGGTCGGATGCCATTCTGACTGATACTGGCTGCGGTCAAGGCCATCTGTAGAGGAGATACAGATGCTGCTTCCTGCCCGATCGAGGCAGCTTTAAGATTTTCGATATTAGCTGGATTGGAAGTATTTTGTTGCAGATTGTCAAATATGTCAGATTGGAACCACCCCAATCTATGGTAAAGCGAAATGACTCCTTCGTTACCAAGGAGACGGGCGATTGCCAGGTTTGCACCAGGACAGGAAAATTAAATCAACGAGGAGGTTGTTGCTGCATTAGTCTCGATTGGAGTCGCACAATGTATTTGGCGAGACTTATAACTGATCGGTTCAGCGGAAAGATTAACCAGGTTGATTAAGTTTTCTTGTGCCTGCGCATAGAGAAATACTCCCGTTGTCGTTCCTGCTGGGTATTTTCCATCGATGGCTCGATTTAATAGAGGGGTATCTTTATTCGAAACCAGTGAATCCCATTCTGTCTCCAGTTGAGTTGGATCAAAACCTGGCTGGGACGAGATCGCCAAAATCTCCCCCGTTGTCGCATTAAGAATGATCCCTGCTCCTTTCCTGTTAATCAGAGACCGATCCAAAATGGATTGGATACTCAGGTCGATTGCGAGGCGGATATCTAAACCAGGGGGATTCTGGCTGGTAAGCAGGTTGTTCCACCAGATTTGGAAGGCAGGGTAAGCGGTAGATCCACGTAAATAGGCATCCATTCCGCTTTCAAGACCAGACAGCCCGTAGGTTGGATCCGCATATCCAACAGTGGTTGAAAGGTTGGGATATTGGTACGTCCGTTGATAGGTGCCCGGCAATCCGCTGGATAGATTGATTACCTGGTTATTCCGGTCAACGATAGCCCCCCGTCGGACGTAGGTATCATTCAGTGCACGCCTCAAATTATCACCACGAGAGACTAATTCCGGTTTTCGAATGATCGACCAGATTGGTAGGAGGAGTAAGGCCGCAACAAAACCGGCAGCAACAATTACAAATACCCGTTTTCTCAGGGTCTCATCGATGGTAGTATCTGATTGGAATTGTCTGGGTTGGTTCGTTGTGCGTAAAACAATTCCTGCCACAAGAAAATTGATGAACAATGAGGATCCACCATACGATACATATGGCAATGTGACACCGGTGAGTGGAAAAAGACGGATATTTCCCCCGATGATGAGGAGGCTTTGGATGGCAACCAGGATACTTAATCCGCCAACCAGTAATTGATTGAAATCATTTTCTGCGAATTGTACAGAACGGATAAAACGGCTGAACAGGATCAAGATCAATACCAGGAGCGCGGCAGCACCGAGCAGACCAGTTTCTTCAGTGATCGCAGTAAAAATGAAATCGGAAACAGCAACAGGAACGAGACCGGGGCTGCCTAATCCGGGGCCGGTGCCTGGTACCCCCCCTGTGGCAATACTGATAAGCGACTGTACTATTTGATACGATCGCGCCGTCGGATCTACCCACGGGTTTAGCCAGGCATCGATCCTCAGGCGAATAACATCGATTGACAGGTATCCGATCACCATGCTTACTGCCAGAATGACCGCTCCAATTAACAGCACTCTCCTTTTCCTGATTAACAGATAAACCATAAATGTATAGATTATGATGACCAATGAAGCGGTACCGAGATCACGCTGAAGGATCAGCAATAATACGGTGATTCCAAGGATCAAGAGGGTTGGTAAAACTGTCGCCCAGGATTTCGGTTGGAGTGTCGTCATCCGGTCGGAAAAATAAGCTGCCAGATAGGCGATAAGGAGGATTTTCAACGGTTCTGATGGCTGGAATGTGAGCCCCCAAATGGTTAACCACAAGTTCGGTTGGGCGCTCTTATTTAGAATTCCGGGCAAAATGGTTAGAAAAACCAACAGGAGAGCAATTACCATCCAAATAGCGCGGTATTTCCTCAATAATTCAAAGAGCCGCGGAAACCAGCATATGAATAGCAATCCAATCGTTCCAGCCAGAAGCCAAATGTTTTGACGGAAACCAAGCCCGGGGGACAATCGCCAGATCGTCAGTAATCCCCATCCGGCGAGGAGGTATATTATTGGGGTGATGATTGGATCATGATTAGGAAGTAATCTGGCAATTCCCCACTGAGCACTTGCGAATGCGATAACCCAAAGAATAAAACCGAGCCATATTCGCAGGTTATATATACCAATCCAGGAATGATTACGGATAAAAGGGGCAAGCGTGATGGCAATCGTATATAAAAAGAGGAAACCAACCGCTAGAAGTGTGAAGCGAATCTGAAGTTCACTTCTCTTGATCGGGCGGATTGGTACCTGGAGTTTGAATGCCATTATGTCCCTTTAAATATACTTTGAAACGAGTAATTTCAACCGTTGCCGGGCTTCGGGCGAGATCCTGGCAGGGTTCGTTATGATGGCATCTTTCAAGGCATGGTGACACTCGCAATCGTTGTCAAGGTTAATGTGATTAGCCAATGTAACAATTGCTTTTTGGGCAAGCTGTGTATTTTTCATTAATGTCTTGATAACCATTTCGACGCTTACTGCCTCTTCGCTGATGTGCCAGACGTCATAATCGGTCACGTGAGCCATGGTTGTATAGCACATCTCGGCTTCTCTGGCCAGGAATGCCTCTGGTGATGCAGTCATCCCGATGATGGACATTCCCCATTGCCGGAACAGATTTGATTCACCACGTGTGGAAAAACGTGGCCCTTCAATAGTTATTAATGTTCCTCCCCGATGGACCTGCCCTCCTGCAGCCACCACCGCGTCTCCTACCCAGTCTGATAGATCAGCGCAATATGGATTGGCAGTCCCCACATGTGCGACAATACCTCCCTCAAAGAATGTGCGCTTTCGGTCACGAGTGAAATCCACTAAATTATCAGGAATTACGATATCACCGGGTTGGTAGTCTTCCCGGAGAGATCCACAAGCGCTGATGGAAACGATTCGTTGAACACCTACTTCTTTTAATGCATGGATATTAGCGCGGTAGTTGACCTCGGTCGGGGAAAGCGTGTGGCCGATTCCGTGTCTGGCCAGAAAAGCGATGGTGTGTCCCTCAATTTCTCCAATGAGGACTGGAGAGCTGGGCTGACCGAAAGGTGTGTCTGGGGTTAGGGTCTCCAACAGGTGGAGGTCATTCATCCCATATAAACCAGAACCTCCAATAATTCCCAAGATAGGAGTTTTCTTCATGAGGACCTCCCTGATCCTAAAGTGGATTACCGATTTGCACGACCAGATGGGTGGACCCACAGATTATCTGGTCATCGGTGATAATGACAGTTGGCTGAATTATTTTGTCTTTATTTAATAGTGTTCCATTGGTGGAGTTTAGATCTTCTATCCACCATTGATGGTGGTGATACGATAGTCTGGCCTGACGGGCCGAAACCGCTTTATCGTAGAGTATGCAATCACAGGTCGAATCTCTGCCAATGGTAATGATTGGCCTAGTGAAGAATTCGACCCGTTCACTTTGTTGATCAGTAAAGCGGAGTGTGATCGGAGGAACGTTTGTCCGATCGATCTCGATATCTTTACGGTTAAAATCCAGCCAGATGGTGAAGACAATCCACCCGATGAATATATATAAAACACCAGCTATCAGCAACCGGATGATCAATAAAAGGATTTCACTCACAATATTTCCAATCCTTGTTCATCATCGGAAGGATTAGTCGGTGTTCTAGTAGTTCCATTCAGATCGCTTGTGTCTTCCTCAGGATTACTAAAGATCTCCTCTGCATAGATCATAATTACTCCCCCAAATGAAACTACATCACCCGTATTTAATGTCGTCTGGCTGATGGGACGGTCATTTACCAGAGTCCCACCCGTCGAGTTCAAATCAAATAGGATATGCTGGTTTCTTACTCGACGAATCTGTGCGTGTTGGCGGGACACCCTCGGATCTGCAAGAACGATATCATTTTCTTCCCTGCGGCCAATATTGATAACCGGTTTTTCAAGATGAAATACATCCCCGTTTGCACAGGTGAAGAATGCCCGCATTTCATCGCCTGGAAGAGCTTCAACTTTTTGGACTTTCTGCTTTTCTTCAAAACCAAGATGCTAAGTCTCTCCACTCTCGAGTGTGGATTGTACCGGTTGTATGGACACTTTCCCCGTGCTCAGTGTGCCATCAGCAATGATATGGAAGGCTGGCGGTTTCGGAGAGTGAACCCCGGCCGAACTCATGGCGGTGGATAACAATCGTCCGAATTGAGTTAGGTCAATTTGGTTGCTAAACCAGGTTGCGTAATCCTCAGGGGAAACATGGATCATAAAATCTGAATTTTTTATCTGCTCCTGGTCATTGCCGTAAGCAGATTGGATTGCAACAAGAATTTCTCTAACAACATCCCTGATGGAAGATTGAGCCGGCAGCCAATTAAAAATTCGGTTCTCCAGAGTATTTTCTAACAGATGTTCAAATTCATCCAGGATATCTGGCATTTTCTGTTCCTCAGTATCTAATTATACCCAAGGTGAGCGTATTAAATCATCCCTGGCTGATTACAAATTAAGCAAATAGCTGGATGGATAACAGTCCGGTAAATCAAAAGGTGGATAAGCCGGATCATAGCACGTATGTCGATTTACGGCGATACTTGAAATCTTAGTAAATGATCGGAAGGAAGCGAAGTGGTCAATGAGATGGAATAATCTATTTATTGGATTATGTTTAAGATCAGGAATACCGAGTTATTCAGTTATTACCGCTAATTGAGCGTTGGTCAAACGGATGAGGTCAATAGGCGAGAGTCGGATGTTTAATCCTCTCAGTCCTCCCGATATATGTATTTGGGGATGGCTTGAGATGGATTCATCCAGGACGACCTGAAATCCTCGATTGATTAAAGCTAAAGGAGAAATCCCACCCGTCAACAGGCCGGTTACCTTTTCCGCTTCCTGTTGGGTCACTATTTGCATCTTTTTTTGGTGGAGCGCTTTTGCCAGCATCTTGAGGCTTACCTCTTTATCTGCTGAGACTACTGCCAGAACATATTTACCAGGCAGATCCCGCCGGGTGACAATGGTTTTATATACAATAGACGGAGATACACCTAAGAGAATTGCCGTCTCTTCAGCGCTATGTTTTTCCACGGGTAGCTCAAATGCCTCAAAAATAATATTTTTACTATCCAGCATTCGGGTGACATTATTTGTGATCATGCTATCTCAGATAGATTGGGTTTGTAATAATCCATGCTCGTCGTTGACCTAAAAATTGGATCCAGGCTTCAATTCGATAGATACCAGGTTTAGATGTAGTAAAGGCACATATTTGCCCACCTTTCCACCGTTTAATGACCATCCCATCCTGGAATAACAAGATCTTGCATGGTATCGGTGTCTTGACCTGGATCGTTACCCCTCCTTTTGCATCGATTTGTTCCCCTATTGAAACCGTCTTAGATCGACCCTGGACTGTAAAACGAAAACCCTGTGTCGGGTGGGGCAGATCATAACCGATAAACGATTGACCGTTTCGAACTGCTGAATAAATCATTTTCTTATCCTTCTGGATCTCTCCGGTCAACGGTGCAGGCAATAATACATGGTTGTTGATTGCTCGAAAATGATATTCATATGGATACACAAGTTTTTTGAATGGACCAATGTACTTTATCAATTGATGTGCATCAGAACCGCAGATCGCCGTAATCCTGCGTCCTTGAAGCAGTAATTGATTCCAGATTTCCATCGCTTGAGGATGTGGAGCATGAGCCAGGTATTCAGGAAATAATGCGTAGAAGATCGCTTCCAGCTTATTCTTGCTAACATGTTTGATCTCACTGAAGCCATTCCAAAGTTCAATCCCGTTGTAACCTTCAATATCCCAGTCGATCCAGGAAATATCCGGCTCACCGAATGCCTTCAATTCGGATTCTGTGGGGTGTGCTATAAAGGACAAACCGCCATTCTCTTGGATTTTTCGAATTAATACCTGGGTTTGATCTGCCAAACGTGAATAATCTTGCTTTGTATTCAAAACCAGCAGATGGTTCTTCTGCGGAATGCGTGATTGATCGTGTATCTCTTCACCAGTAAGGACTAATACTTTTCTTCCCCCGACCTCAAAATATCCTTCTTTCCCGTGTGGCAATACATTGTGATCGGTTATGATAACCACATCCACCTGGGCTTTCGCCGCAGCCTGCGCGATTTCTTCATAACTTCCGCTGCCATCGGATAGGGTCGAGTGAATATGCAGGTTTAAGACTATTTCAATCATGTTTCTTCAGGCTGTTGACGAAATCCGTTTAAACTGGGTATAATTCAACGGTTGTTAGTCTCAGGAGGACTTTGTGGATAAATACTTCGATATCGCGTTGATTATAACTTCAATTGCTTTGGTTACCAGCATCGTACTGCAGAATAAAGGCATCGGGTTGGGTGGGTTACCCGGTGGAGATACCGGTGGTGTCTTTACTGCACGACGTGGAATTGAACGGACCCTGTTCTACATCACCATCGGACTGGCTGTTCTCTTTGTGATATTAACAGTAGTAACGGTTATCGTTACCAAGTAATAATATCCTCTCATCCCATGGGAGGTCGATGTTTGTTTGAATTGGGGCGCCTCAAAACCATGGAAGGCGCCTTTTCTTATATATGAAAAAATTACGCTGGCAAATCCTAATTATCTTACTCACAGGTTTAATTGTGGGTATACTTCTTGTTGCTCAAAAGCCTCAAAACCAGACGGCTCTCAACCAGCCCCAAACAGGTGGGATTTACACGGAAGCCATCATCGGAAATTTCCAACGATTAAATCCATTATTTGATCATTACAATCAGGCGGATCGGGATATTGATCGGCTGCTGTTTTCTAGTTTGGTTAAATTCGATGCGCAAGGAAAGGCGCAACCTGATCTTGCAGAGACTTGGGGAGTCTCGAAAGACGGCTTAACCTACAACTTTTCGATTCGAGAAGGGATAACCTGGCACGATGGCTCACCACTGACTGTAGACGACATAATATACACTGTCGATTTGATGCGATCAGATGCTTCGATCATCCCGTCAGATGTTAAGAATTTTTGGAGCCAGGTCACCCTGCATAAATTGGATGACTTCAACCTTCAATTCAGAATTCCTGAACCTTTCTCACCATTTTTAGATTACCTTTCCTTTGGTGTTTTGCCGAAACATCTTCTGGAAAACCAATCATTCGAACAGATCATTGAATCAACCTATAACCTGCAACCGGTTGGAAGTGGTCCATATAAGTTGGATCACCTGATCGTTGAGAATGATCAGGTCGCTGGGGTTGCTCTTCGGATGAATGAAACCTATTTTCTGGGAAAACCATATCTCGAGCAAATAATCTTTCGGTTTTACCCGGATTCAGCATCAGCATACACCGCCTATACGGATGGTGAAGTGCAGGGTATTAGTCAGGTAACTTCGGATATTCTTCAACAGGTATTAACTGAGAAAAACCTTTCTATCTACACCGGTCGCAGACCAGAACTCTCAATGGTTTTACTCAACCTGAATAATACCGATGTGGATTTTTTCCAGGATGTGGAAGTCCGATGGGCATTGATGAAATCCATAAATCGGTCTTTTATCATTAATCGAATTCTCAATGGACAGGCTATCCCGGCAGAAAGTCCAATCCTCCCGGATACGTGGTCATATTACAGTGATGGTCCGATTGTTTTTGATCCAGAATCAGCCATTGACCAATTAAAGAACGCTAAATACGTCTTCGAGAAAGAGGGTGATACAGTCCGTGCAAAAGACGGAAAGTATTTATCTTTCACGTTGTCTCATCCGGATGATCCATTCCATACCTTGCTTGCGCAGGCGATCCAGCGTGACTGGTTGGCACTCGGAGTCGAGGTGAAACTGGAGCCACTTTCTTATGATGAATTAATAGATCAACGTTTGGTTCAACGAAAATACCAGGCTGCTCTGGTAGATATCAATCTAAGTCGTTCTCCAGATCCCGATCCATATCCCTTCTGGGATCAAGCTCAAGCGACTGGTGGCCAAAATTATTCCCAATGGAATAACAATGTCGCCAGTGAATACCTGGAACAGGCTAGGATCAATTTTGACCCGGCTGAACGGACTCGCCTATATCATAATTTTCAGGTTGTTTTCCGAAAAGAAATGCCCGCTATTTTGCTCTACTATCCGGTATACACCTATGCGGTGAGCGATCGTATCCAGGGAGTACAAATGGGTCCGATCTATGACTCCAGCGACCGATTTGAAACTGTAAAAGATTGGTACGTGATTATACGTCGCGGCACACAGACTGATGGAACTGCTGTACCATAAGCAGTATGACTAAAACCGTGCTGTTCACCGCCAAAGGAGACGACGGCCGAAGTGGTTTACTCGGACAGGGTCGGTATTCCAAAGCAGGTTTACGGTTTGAAGTCCTCGGATCCCTGGATGAATGTTCCGCAGTTATTGGCGTTGCCAAATCACTGATTACCCATCAAAAAGTAAAAAACATACTTACCCAGGTTCAGAGGGATCTGTACCATATCATGGGTGAAATTTCCATATTACCCGGGCAAAAAGAAATCATCGCTCCTATGTCTCAGGAATATGTCACCCGGATTGAAGGATACATTTATTCATTGAACGACGAAGTGAAACTGCCAGACGGATTTATTCTCCCTGGAGATACTGTCCAACAGGCATTGCTGGATCTGGCAAGGACTGTGATTCGTCGGGCAGAAAGAAGATTGATCCCGTTGTTTGAGGCTGGAGAGTTGGAAAATTCTGCAATACGCCAATACATCAACCGCTTATCGAGCTTGATGTATCAATTGGAGTTATCTGTAAATCATTGGATGGGTAAAGAACAAGCCACTATGGCAAAAGAAGAATAAGATACCAGATTATTAAAAATAAAAATCAATCCGGGTTAGTTTACCGGATTGATTTTTAATACGGCTGGTAGGTATTATTTCGAGGCTAATGCGGTATCAATAGCCGCAGTATAGTTTCCATCAGCTACTAAAGTTCCGTTGACAAATACGCTCGGTGTAAAACTGACTTTGATCTGATTACCTGCTATCTGATCCTCTTGCACTTGCCCACGGTATTTACCCGAAGAAAAACACTGATTGAAGGCACTGGTGTTAAGCTGGATACTTTCAGCATAAGCTTTCAGCCTCCTATCGCTGAAATCTCCCACTTCTTCGCCAGTCCAATTGGCATAAAGAATATCATGATATTCCCAGAACTTATTTTGATCCGACGCGCAGTAGGCAGCCTGGGCAGCCCGATCAGATTCAGGTCCGATCACGCGGAACGGACGATAGGTCAGGTGGACCAATCCTTTTGATATATATTGATCTATCAGTTGTGGTTCGACATTTTGTGCAAAAGATTTACAGGCAGGACATTGAAAATCGGAATAAACATCAAGTTTCACCGGAGCGTTTGGATCACCCATTGCCATCCCCTGTGCTTGAGGTCGTGGATTTGGTACAACCGTCGCAATTGTACCGATGGATTGGAGATTCGGAATGATAATGATGCCAGCGATGACTAGAGCTGCGATGACGATTACCCCCAACAGGATTGTCTGATTTCGTTTTTTGGCAGTCTCAAGATGGCGGCGATATTCTTCTTTCTTTCCCATAATTCCTCCTGGGAGTCAAATAGAGTAGGATGAATTTTCCCACAGAGGGAAATCCCTGTAAAGCAAATGTATGATGTTTATAGATCGAGAGAATACACAGGGTAACGATCACCGGTAAGATAAAAACCATTCTGTTGGTATAACTGCAAAGAAGCTAGATTATCTGATTGGGTATTAACGGTGACTCTGGAGGCTCCCAATTGGGCAAACCGCTTGAGCAAGTCGGAAAGCAACATTTGGGCAGCTTGAATTCGACGATAGTCAGGATGAATGGCAATCCTTGCCAGGTGTCCAGTCCCGATCAACATATTACCAATTTGATAACCAACCAGTTTACCTTTAGGGCTTCGAAGAATTGTGCAATTTTCTGCTTGTTTAAAGGCAATCTGTACATCTTCTTCTGTGAGATGCCAGAGTGGCTCGAAACAAATTTGGTCCAGTTGCCAAACCTCTTCCAGATCAGTGCTTTCCATTTCCTGTAATGTTAAGCCTTCGGGTGGAACCCTGAGAGGTTTTGTTTGCCAATTCGATTTTTCTAATACAACAATTTGATTAACCAGCTTGAATCCGGTTTCTATCAAGAGATCACGGTACCAGTCGGATAACGCAATGCTGTAAAGCCGCTCTACTCCCTTTGACGTGAGGATCGTCTTCGTCTTATCCAACAAAATTGGCCAAGAAAGACGTGAGGAATTATAAGCTTGTCCGGCGTAACTGCGAATCCAAACTTCCTTTTCATTTCTGTACGGACTGATCAGGATTGAAATTGGTTCTTGTTGATAGGTGCAAAGCAGGTAAGGTTGTTCACCCAACCAGTCGATGGGTAGACGCCAATCCAAGTGTCGATGAGAGAATTGAGCGGTACTTAAAAAATCTAATACCAACTCTGAATCGTTGATGGAAACAGGAGTAACGAGAAATTCAGTTGGTAACATGACCTAATATGTGATTTCCAGCAATCCTTCGGCTATCGCCCTCAATTTTCTGGCATCCATCTCGCTTAATTTTTTTGCTAATTCAAGGTATGGTTCATTAATGGATTTGGCGACAAAATCCTGGATTTCTTCCGGATATGTGACAATACTATCGACCGTCTTCTGCTGTTTGTACCATTTTCCAATTTGACCGTGTTGATCTGCGACGATGCTGATACTTTCATTCAGTAATGCAAGCAACTGCTCCAACAAGGGCAATGGAATTGCCTCATCACCTAATTCGTATTTATTAAGAACGGCAGGTTCAAGGTCCACTTGTTGAGCAAAATCATCCGCCGAGATCCCAGCATTCTGTCGCAATTGTCGGAGAGTAATACCAATAACCCGGTTACGTAGAGGCAGTAATGCAGCCGTGTTCAGAGTGAACAATGGTCCTTCTGAGGAGACCTTATTGCCCCAAAAATGTTCCAATGGGATATCGAGGAAAAATGCCAGGACTTCTAATTGGGGAAGAGATGGCATAGATTCGCCAAATTCAAACTTACGGTATTCCACAGGCGTGACTTGCATAACCCCGGCACATGCCTCTTCGGTTTGACGCGCTGTCTTCCTGGCATCCATCATTAAAATACCAATTTTTTTTGTTCTCAGGGTAAGCGCTTTTTGAAGCGTGTTCATATTCACCTTATCCTTCTTTGCTCGCATATATTCTATTCTTGAGCTTGATCCAAGTTACCAATAAGATTGCAATATTTATACCACTAATGCCCTTATTATTTCAACGACGTCGGGAGGCGATTATATCGGCAATGTTCGCGCCGAAGACTTCAGGTGGCAGTTTGAAGCCGTACGATTCTAACCGTGGAGTGAATAGCGGTCGGATCCCGGTCGGTTTTAATTCACCGAGAACTTTTCCTTCCTGTGAAATGCCGGTCTGTTCGAATTTAAAAATGTCAGTCAGTACCACCATTTCTCCTTCCATACCGGATACTTCTGTTATGGCTGTGATTTTGCGGGTACCGTCTTTTAATCGCGAAAGCTGCACGATCAAATCAATAGCTGATGCAATTTGCTGACGAATGACTCGGAGAGGCATATCCATTCCCGCCATCATGCAAAGCGTTTCCAACCGAGATAACGTATCCCGGGGTGAATTTGCGTGAATTGTGGTGAGCGAGCCATCATGCCCGGTGTTCATCGCTTGAAGCATGTCCATGGCTTCGCCACCGCGAACCTCTCCCACTACAATTCGGTCAGGTCGCATTCGCAACGAATTCCGAACCAGGTCGCGGATGGAAACGGTCCCAAGTCCATCTACATTGGGTGGTTTTGTTTCAAGGCGGATAATGTGATCTTGTTGAAGTCTTAATTCGGCAGCATCTTCAATGGTTACGATTCGCTCTTCTTCAGGAATATATCCGGATAAGACATTAAGGAGGGTGGTTTTTCCAGTTCCGGTACCTCCGGAGACAATGATATTGAATTTGGAAAGTACACACGCCCTGATAAATTCCGCCATATTGGCGGTGATGGATCCCAGATCGATCAATTCCTGAATTGACAATCGGCCTTTCCCAAATTTCCGGATGGTGATACTGGGTCCATCGATCGCTACTGGTGGAATAATGGCATTAACCCGGGAACCATCGGGTAATCGCGCATCAACCATTGGGCTATCTGGATCAATCCGTCTCCCAAGCGGCATGATAATGCGTTCAATTACCCGCATTACCTGGTCTTCGTTCTCAAATTTGACATTCGTTTTTATTAATCGTCCTTTTTGTTCTACATACACTTTGTCGTAAGCATTGACCATCACTTCATTTACACTTGCGTCATCCAGCAACGGCTGGATCGGACCGAATCCCAGGAGGTCATCCAGAATTTCTCGAAATAGTTGCTCCCGAATTGTTGAAGGCAACGTAAGATGGGTTTGTTCGTAGGAAGCCTCCATTGACTCGACGATGACCTGCTTACGCATCTCAGAGGTTGGCGGAGTTTGTTCTAGATCACGGGCGATTCTTTCGATCAAATACTTTTTTAATTTCTGGTACTCGTCTGGTTTGATCGGAGGATTACTATTTTGGTTCGATTGATTCATGAAAGTCTACTTATCTTTCAGATCTTTGGCTGGAATTATCCAGATGATCTGGTCTTTGTTTATGGTTAGAAATTGGCATTCAAAGAGAGGATTACCTTGAGTGTCGAATATCTTTGCATTGGTAACTGCAACAAATTGTTCAGACCGGTTCAATTCATCCTTTAGGCGCTCGTCGTGTTTAATGTATACTTCGCCCTGAATTTGGTGGGTCCAGGTTTGGATGATCGCATCTACCGGGTTTTTGGATACTACATTGGTAAAGATTTTCCCTTTTTCGTCAAAATCTCGTATCATTCTATTTCCTCAGTTCATTTTCAGAGATGCAGAATCCAATTTGGGCATCAGGTATCCCAATCCGGACCGGGTAACAATTAATTCCGGTTCTTTTGGATTCTCTTCCAGTTTCTGGCGAAGGCGAGCGATACTGACCCAGAGTATTTCCTTATCGTCTTTGTATTGTGGACCCCATATTGAAGTAAGGAGTTCATCTGCAGTGATCACTTTACCCTGGTTTTTTGCGAAGAATACAAGCAAACGATACTCGGTAGCAGTGAGTTGAATCTGACGGGTATCCAGGAATACCTCAGCTTTACCGAAATCTACTCGCAAATGCCCGTTAGTAAAGAAACTGGACCACTCTTCTTTGTGGTTCCTTTGGGTTCTGCGTAAGACAGCTCTGACCCGCGCCAGGACTTCGGTTGCGGAGAATGGTTTTGTAATGTAGTCATCGGCGCCAATGTTCAGACATTTGACCTTGTCTTCTTCCGAACCCCGTCCGGTAAGCATAATAATCGGAACACTCGAAAATTGACGAATTCGTTCACAGGCGCTGATACCGTCCAGTTTCGGCATAATGATATCCATCAGAATTAGGTCCGGCGGATCGGTGACCACCTGCTCGATCGCGTCTATCCCATTTGAGGCTGTGATTACCTGATACCCTTCTGTTACCAGGTTAATTTGAAGCAATCGGAGATAACGGGCTTCATCATCCACCACCATAATGCGGGTTGTCACAGCTCACACCTCTCTACCGGCTAGAATAGGCGCGATGGGTAACAATATATGAATGGTCAACCCTTTTCCGAACTCAGATTCAGCGAAAATCTCCCCATCATGAGCTTCAATGATTTGTCGGCAGATATATAAACCAAGACCAGTACCCCGGACTTCTGTCGAATTGTCGGGACTGCGATAAAACTTCTTAAAGAGGTTAGGCAGGTGTCTCGGCGAAATTCCCGGGCCATCATCCGAAAAGATGAGATGGATCTGGTGATTTAATACCTCGGGTGTAATAGTTAAATGACATCCCGGCGCGTATTTGATGGCGTTGCCAATTAAATTTTCAAAAACCTGGGTAAGACGGCGCGAATCTCCTAAAATGCGGGGTAATGGTTTTCCCGTCAATGTATGGATCTGTATATTAGTTTCATGGGCCTTTGCCCGTGTCGTAACGTCCCTGATCAGTGTATCCAATTGGACAGGCTGTTTATCTATTGCGAGCGAGCCGCTTTGCAACCGGGAGGAATCTAATAAATTTTCTATCAATTCTTCCAGACGGTCTGTCTCTTCATCGATTATGGCCAGGAATTCACGTTGCATTTCAGATGTCCAGGTTGTGTCTGACCGCATTAACGTTGTGGTATACCCTTTGATAAATCCAATGGGTGAGATCAGCTCATGAGAGATGGTGGATATAAAGTCTTCCTGAACTGCCGCTTGTTGACGTTCTTTTTCAAATTGGGAAAGTTGATCCTGAAAGTGTTTCTGTCTGAGCAGGATCCCTACCATGGAAGCGAGGAATGCTGCAGTCTGTTTGTCCTGCTGAGTGTATTCAGGTCCACCAAAACGAACCAATATCAGGCAGAAGAACTGATTTTCAAAATTGATCGGCAAGCCCAAAATGAAGGGAAATTCCAACCGGTTGTCATTGGCAGTCTCGGCAAGAATAGGTTGATTTACCTGTTGTCGTCCGGTATCAAAAACACTCGATGCAGTGGCATCGCCCCACGACAGGAATTCCCCAATCGTTTTCCCTCTTCCCATCGCCCTGGCATACACAACCTCAAAACTAATGGTCTCTTGGGGGATTTTTTGATACAGTGCGAAATTGTCAAAAAGAACCTGCCGGCGGATGTATGGTAATGCCTGTTCCAAACTTACTTTCCAATCAGTTGAATGGATGATGATCTGGCAGATTTCCATTAAACCTGGCAAATTGCCGGTCGGATTGGTCAGACTGGGTTGTACAGGTGATTCGGTCATGTTTTTGAAGCGGCTGAAAGGATGGGCAATAAGAACGAAAATCGGGTGTAATGCCCTACTTCAGATGAAACGGTTATTTTCGCATGATGCGCTTCGACGATTCGTCGTACCAATGATAAACCCAATCCGGTCCCACCGTATCGGCGAGTGGACGAGCCATCCAATTGTTGAAATGGTTGGAAGATATCTTCGACCTTCTCCGCAGGAATGCCGATACCCGTGTCCTCCACAGTAAATTGAATTCCATGGGATAGGTTGGCAACTGTAACCGTTACCTTTCCATTTTCAGGCGTGAATTTGATCGCGTTATCTAACAATTGCATGATCACCCAGGATATCTTTTCCTCATCTGCCCGGGTGGTTACCAGCTCATCAGGTAGCTTTGAAATCAGTTGAATACTTTTCTCGGCGGCTTTTTGTTGCGAATGTTTCATTACATTGGCAACCATCCGCTTGGGATCGATCTCGGTCAATTTCAGTTCCACATCCCCCTTCGACATTTGCGAGAAATTGATTAGGTCTTCGATTAGATGCTCAAGGCGTTCTGTTGATCGGCGAATTGTCTTCAAGGTTGAATCTTGATCTGGATTGAGTGGTCCCATCGCCCCCGCCAGAAGAAGTTCTTGATATCCTTTGATGTGAGTTAATGGGGTTCGTAATTCATGCGAGATATTGGCGATAATATTTGACTTAAGTTTGTCGAGGTCGGCTAGTTTGGTGAGTGCTTCTTGCAATTCCTGCGTGCGTTGAACGACCCGTTGTTCCAATGTTCGGTTTGATTCTTCAAGCGCATTCCTGAGTTTAATAATTTGTTCGGTGATCGCCTGATTCAATTTATCCCGGTCGATCAAATGAAGCTCTAGTAATAAATCCCCTAAGAGGATGGACCGGCCTTTCCGCCGGTAATCTTTTTGTATATCCAACGCTTTCACGAGCTGATCAGAGGTCAAATATCCTTGCTCAACGAGGTAATCCCCTATCCGTGGAACGAGTATTTCGGGTGTAAGTGATAGCTGCGAGGTCATATCCTGCCCTTTCCATGCTTATCGACCTTCTACAATTGTAGCGGATGTCAAGATGGATGACAACAGATAATATCGCTTTATTAATTGGATTAGATCCGATCTGATTTTGGACAACTTTACGAAGAAAAGGAACTCCACCTGATTCTGTATAGGTCAGGAGACAGAAATAATTAAACGTATGTAATATACCAATAATGGATGAACAGCTTTACCCGCTATTGGTTATTTTTCCGATAATAGAATTCAGCTCTTCATCCGAATAATAATGGATGACCAGGCTTCCACCTTTTGGGCTGTAATGTAAAGTGACCCTGGTTCCCAGTATTTCCCGTAAATTTTCTTCGATTTCTTTCACTTGTGCATAATATACAGGCTGGGTTGGACTTATTTCACGATGTCCGGACATCTTCTTCACTAATTCTTCTGTTTGACGGACATTCAATCCCTTTGCAATGACTGTCTGAAGAGCGGCTAGCTGACCCTGGATTGTCGTCAAACCAAGCAAAGTCCTGGCATGTCCTTCACTGATCAGGTTTTGTCGTAAAGCGTCCTGGGCTTTATCCGGGAGCTTCAACAGCCGGAGTGTATTGGTAACTGTCACCCGGTTTTTTCCTACCTTATCTGCTACTTCCTCATGAGTTAATTTGAATTGATCGATAAGCTGTTGATAAGCGCCAGCAGTCTCGAGTGGAGATAGATCCGCGCGCTGAATATTCTCGATCAGAGCAAGTTCGAGCTGCTGTAATTCCGTCACGGATCGAACGATTACCGGCACGACTGTAAGACCTGCCAACTCTGCTGCCCGTAGACGGCGTTCTCCTGCGACCAATATGAATTCCTGCGGAGTGGTTCCAGGTGAAACCGTCAGAGGTTGGAGTATGCCGTGTTCACGAATGGACACTGCCAACTCTTCCAACTCGTCCGCCTTCATCTCCGTGCGAGGCTGGTACGGGTTGGGTTTGATCTGATTAATGGGAACTTGTTGGATGACTTCCCCAGAGGGTTGCTCTTCATCCACCGGGATTAATGCATCCAGTCCCTTACCCAATCCAGTTTTTCGAGCCATGGTCTTTCTCCATTTATAAGAAAGGTGATCGCTGGTCTTGCGCTAATATTTCTTCCGTCAGTTGCATATAGGCATCCGCAGCGTGAGATTCAGGTGCGTAGTAATTGATTGGCAATCCATAAGATGGTGCCTCAGCCAGGCGAATACTCCGCGGGATTAGGGTCTTAAATACCTGTGTCGGAAAAACTCGTTTGACCTCTGCGACCACATCATTGGATAGTCTTGTTCGGCCATCGAACATGGTCAGAACGACTCCCCGAATATGCAGCTCCGGAAAAAGCGAGCTATGCACCCGGTGGATAGTTTGGGTTAATTGTCCCAGTCCTTCCAATGCCAGGTATTCACATTGTACCGGGATCAGAAGACCGTTCTTGGCAGCCAGCAACCCGTTGAGGGTGAGTAATCCAAGGGAAGGAGGACAGTCGATGAGGATATAGTCGTATCTGGATATGACCGGCTCCAACAAATTTCGAAGGCGAGTTTCCCTATGTTCCATCTCCACCAATTCCACCTCGGCGCCAGCAAGGGCTGGAGACGATGGTAGTAGCGAGATTTTCAACTTTGGATTATGCAGGATGCAAGACGTTGCCTCTGATTGATTGACCAGGCATTCGTAGGTTCCATGTTTAACCTGATACTTATCAATCCCAAGACAGGATGTAGCATTTGCCTGCGGGTCAATGTCAACCAGTAATACTTTTTGGTCTGCCTGTGCCAGGCAGGCGCTTACATTGATGGCTGTCGTGGTCTTTCCGACGCCCCCTTTTTGGTTGACCAACGTATAAATTCGAGCCATCGTCATTTGATCAGATCACCTGGACAAGACAAGATTGAATTTCAGATCGAGTTGGTATGCTGTCCAATCCAGTGCGGGTTACCGTATAAGCGGCAAGATTTGTGGCGAAACGGGCAGCCTCCCATGGGTCACGTGTAGCTTGATAGCGGAAGAAATAAGCGGCCGCGAAAATATCGCCTGCCCCCGTTGCATCCAGTTCAACCATTTTTGGCGGAGAAAAGTGTCTTACGTCGCCATTCCAGAAAACACGAGAACCGTTTGCCCCTTCCGTTACCACCAGCAATTTGATTGCCGAAGCCATCTCTTCGATCCGGGCTTCATCCCCTTGAACATCTTCAACACTCAGGACAGCCACGTTGGCGTTTCCAAGGACAAAACGGGCTTCAGGCCATTCGGATGGAGACACCCGACCTTTCTCATCCCATGCCCTCAGCCAACCTTGTGGGGTCAATCCAAGCATCGAATTTGGGAATGCTCGCGAGAGGTTGGGATCAGTCTCTTGTGCGATGGGACCGAGATGGACAATGGGTGTATCTTTCCAGAGATCTGGAATTAAGGCAGCATCGAGGATTGGCGCTTGACTATAGGTATACTGAATCCGTCCATTGGGTGTGTATACATTTTCGAAAGTGGTACTGATATCCGTTGGTTTGATGATCACTTGAATATCGTTCAATCGGCTTCGATCAAGTTCAGGGTCACAGGAAGTAATGATCCCTACCCGCAAGCCCAAGGCTTGGGCGGTTAGAGCTGCGAACGATGCGGTTCCACCCATCCGTGGGCCGGAAGGGGTAAGATCTTTGGTTAAATGCCCAAAGATTAAGTAGTCGATAGGGTCTACATAAGGGAGGGTAAACATTGGCTGATTATACCTGATAAGGGTTATTCTTCTTCGTTAGTTAAGGTTGGCTGGTTTGTATTCCCTTGTGAAACAAGATCATCGATTGATGATAGACTGCGATGGTATCCTGCTGCAGGTGCTTCACAGAATGGGCAAAGGTCCCAATTCAGCTCAAGCGGTTTACCACAGGACACACACTTCTTCTTAAGCCGAGTATGGCATGAAGGGCAGGCCATCCAATCACTTTCCACCTTGCGAGAACAACCCGGGCACTGCAGGGATTCTTCAAGCGTCTGAAGAAGTGCTTCTTCTTCCAAATTCTTCTGATACTCCTCTTCCAGAGTCAACGGCGGTCGAACGAGTAGATAAACCAACACGCCCGGTATAAATAATAAGGTGGAAAGGAGGGCGGAGATCACCCTTAAAAAACTATCGCGGGTCCGGCGGCGGATATCACGAAGTGTCCACAATATGAGGCTTACCCAAAGGACAACCAGGAATATAACAGCGAATCCGGATAAAAATTGTATGAATGACGAAATAAAAGTGGGATCTGGTATCATAGCGTCTCCAACACGAAAATTATAGCATGGATGCCTGTTTACAGTGTTTCAAGACAGATTAACTCAGCGGAAAGCCTGTTGATTCCATAAAGCTGATATAAAATCAAGTATTCCATCCGACGGGGTAAACCAGATGAAGCTTAAAGAAACTGCAGCCTACCGCATTACCGATATGGAGTTATCTGAACGACCGCGCGAAAAAATGGCAAATGTCGGTCCTGGGCAGTTGAGCAATGAGGAGTTATTGGCGATATTGTTGAGAGTTGGAATGGCAGGTGAGAATGCGGTCGAGATGGCTGGGAGGTTGATCCGTGAGTTTAGAGGACTACGCGGGTTATACCAGGCTTCCTATGCAGAATTGTGTTCGCAGCAGGGATTGGGTCCAGCCAAGGCAGCCCAATTATTGGCCGCTCTCGAACTTGGTAAACGGATTGCCAGGGCGGAAAACTCGAAAGCAGCGATCCACAGCCCCCAGGACGTGTATGATCTGGTCGGTTATCCTATGTCATTATTGGAGCAGGAAGAGTTGTGGGCGATTCAAATGGATACTCGTAACCAGGTACTTTCACAGGAAGTGATCTATCGTGGCTCCGCAAATTCATCTTCAGTTCGGATAGGCGAGTTATTTAAAACCGCAGTGCGAATTAATGCGACTGGGATCATCATCATCCACAACCATCCCAGTGGAGATCCCACCCCAAGCCCTGAGGATGTAGCTCTTACTCGCGCAGCAATTCAAGCCGGAAAGCTGTTGGATATTGAGGTCATGGACCATGTGATCATCGGTCAGACCTCGAAATTCATCTCATTAAAAGAGAAAAACCTCGGTTTTTGATCAACCGTTTATCGTTATGGATGGCGATAGTTGACCCGGGTAGGATTCCCTCCCAGGTTATCACTCTACAGGCGTTGTACAATCGTCATAAGGATTAATATAATTGGATTGAGGGATGATCCCTATCTCCATAAATATTGGGGAAATATATTCAATTACTCAAGGAGATACATATGAGCATAAATTTCTTAATGTGGAAGAGGGCACTTTCCGCACTCGTTAAGATGGATTCCAAGGATGAGTGGAGCAAGCTGGATATTGTCTCCAGATGGTTGATCGCAACCCGTTCGGGGGTAACCATCGTCACTTTTTATTCATGCGCAATCGGTGGATTATTGGCGATCCGGGATGGATACTTTAACCTTGTTCCCTGGATCATTCTTACTCTCGGTCTTTTCATAGCCCATGGGGCAAATAACTTGCTCAATGACTATACTGATTTCTCAAGAGGAGTGGATACTGATAATTATTTTCGAACCCAGTATGGGGTTCATCCCCTTATCCAACACTTCTGGACAAAAAAGCAACAGATCACCTGGTTTGTAGTTAGTGGCTTTCTGGCAGTATTGGCAGGAGTATTTGCTCTTTTTTATACCAACTTTTCGCTTCCGGTCATTGGCTTATTTATTTTTGGATCCCTTGTGTTGCTTTTCTATACCTGGCCATTAAAGCATATTGCCCTGGGGGAACTATTCATCTTTCTTATTTGGGGACCCATCATGGTGTCAGGGGTCTATCTTGTTCTGGCAAAGGGGATGGTTGATTCTGGTATGGAATGTAGTGCTGGCGGCAATCCCGTTTGGATTAAGCGTCGTAAGTATCAACATTGGAAAACATATCGATAAATCGGCGGAAGACCGTGCGAAAAAGATAGGAACCCTGCCAGTAGTTGTTGGCGAGAAGACAGCCCGAATTATCAACCGGGCGGTTATTGTCTTGATCTATCTGGTTATTCTCTACCTGATCTTTGTACCAAGGTATTTCACACCGGTCATGCTGATTGTCTTTTTCGCAGGCAAACGCGCGTTATATACCTTTGGCGTACATACCAAGCCACGTCCCACGGAGCCCCCAAAGGATTGGCCAGCGTGGCCAGCCTGGTTCTCTGGTTTCGCATTTCACCACAATCGTTTATTTAGTAACCTATTCCTGTTAGGTTTAATTGTTGATGTTATCTTGCGGCTATTTCTGCCGGCATTCTGGCCAGTTAGATAAAAACATTTCATAGGAGCATTTAATGGATTTGGTGACCATTTCCCGCTGGCAATTCGCCCTGACCACCATTTACCACTTCTTTTTCGTACCACTTACCCTCGGACTAGTTTGGTTTGTTGCGATCCTTGAATTGATGTATGTAAGGACGGGCAATCCACTCTACAAGCGGCTGACCAAGTTTTGGGGGAAGATATTCCTCATCAATTATGCGATGGGGGTGGTTACCGGTATCGTGATGGAATTTCAATTTGGCATGAATTGGTCTGAGTATGCCAGATTTGTGGGTGATGTTTTTGGAGCACCTCTGGCTATTGAAGGATTGTTGGCGTTTTTCCTGGAATCGACCTTTCTGGGGGTATGGATCTTCGGCTGGGAGCGGCTATCCAAAAAACTACATGGAGCCATGATCTGGCTTGTGGCATTTGGTGCTAACATGAGCGCATTTTGGATATTGGTTGCCAATGGGTTCATGCAACATCCGGTGGGGTATGTCATCAACAACGGCCGGGCAGAGATGGTGGATTTTGGGGCTTTGCTTCTAAATCCTCGCGCCTGGTTCCTGTTTATGCATGCCATAAGCTCTGGTTTTGTGACTGCTGCCTTCCTCGTCCTTGGATTCAGCGCTTACCATTTGGTTCGAAGGAACGATCAAGACGGATTTCAAACGTCATTTAAACTGGCAGCGATCATCGGCTTGCTGGCTACGATCGCAACTGTAGGAACCGGACATGCGCAAGGATTGTATATGCGGGAAGTCCAGCCAATGGCTGCGGCCGCTTCTGAAGCACATTATGACACCCAGGATCCGGCGGATTTTTCAGTGATTGCTTTTTTTGATGCAACCGGGAAAAATGAAGTTTGGAGTCTTAAAATTCCGAAGGCGTTGAGCTTTTTATATAATTTCAAACCATATGGTATGGTGGAAGGAATCAATCAGCTTCAGGTGAAGTACGAAGAAGAATTTGGACCCGGTGATTATGTTCCGTTGGTTGCCCTAACTTATTGGATGTTCAGGCTGATGGTCGCAATCGGATTCCTCATGGTCCTACTTACCGCCCTGGCATTGTATGTAACGATCAGGAAATATCCCTCTGCGTGGATTCGCCACTTACGCTGGTTCATACCGGCAATATTCCTTCCCTATATTGCGAATACTTCTGGTTGGATATTGACGGAGACAGCCCGCCAACCGTGGGTTGTACACGGATTAATGCAAACCAAAGATGCGGTGTCACCCAATCTTACTGTCACCAGCGTATGGATCAGTCTGGTCGGTTTTGTTGTGGTTTATGCCATATTGATGGGCTTCGATCTTTATCTGATCTTGAAGTTCGCGAAAAAAGGACTTGAAGCGGGTGATACGGACTCTGTCCCGGTCGTTAATCAGATTGATTCAAGATCAGCGGGAGAGTTGCCATGAACCTCAATATCCTCTGGTTTGTCTTGATCGGAGTCTTGTACGCGGGATACTTCTTTCTGGAAGGATTCGATTTTGGCGTGGGTATGTTGCTCCACCTGGTGGGAAAGAAGGATGTCGAACGCCGGGCTGTGATCAATACGATAGGACCGCATTGGGATGGGAATGAAGTCTGGCTGATCCTCGCAGGGGGAGCGACTTTCGCTGCTTTCCCCAATTGGTATGGCACCATGTTCAGTGGCTTTTACCTGGGAATGTTCTTCCTGTTACTTGCGCTGATCTTTCGGGGAGTGGCATTTGAATTTCGATCGAAGAATGGGAATCCCAAATGGCGCTATGGTTGGGATGCAGTGATTACTATTAGCAGCTTGCTTTCTCCGGTTCTTCTGGGAATCGTCTTTACCAACCTGGTAATCGGGGTACCAATTGATGGTAATCAACATTTCACAGGAAATTTCTGGACTTTGACCAATCCCATAAGTATCCTGGGAGGATTGGCGTTGGCAGGTATTTTCCTCTTGCATGGCGGGAACTTCCTCACCTTGAAGTTGACAGATGATCTGCGGAATTGGGCTGAGAAATGGTCTCGTCAACTCTGGTTCATCACTTTTTTAATGACAGGTATTTATCTGGCTATACTGGCATCCACCGCACCTGCTTTTCTGGGGAAAGGAATGATCGGATGGATTGCGCCGATTCTTGTCCTGGGTGCCCTGGTTCTTACAAGGGTTTGGATGGCAGCCAAGAGGGAAAGATTGTCATTTGCAGCCACAGGACTGGCAATCATCTTGTTGATCGCCAGCTTCTTTATCGCCCTCTACCCCAATGTGATGATTTCAAGCACATCGCCGGACTTCAATTTGACGATCTATAACGCCTCATCGTCGCCTTACACTTTGAAGGTGATGACCATTGTGGCGGCTGTGATGGTTCCTGTCGTACTGGCGTACCAGATCTGGACTTACTGGGTCTTTCGTAAGCGAGTGAAGGCGGACCCGGACACGTTAACTTATTGAGCTGAATCTCAATGATTCCGGGAATTGAGAAATTTATCTGCCTTGCCTGTTTCAACACTTAAAACTAATCCACAGCGTCTATACTAAAAATATGATCGAGATAACCTCCACACTATCCCTGGACGAATCTGATCTTCATTTTGATTATATTCGGTCCTCAGGTCCGGGAGGGCAGAATATCAATAAGGTTGCGACTGCGGTCCAGCTGCGATGGGATGTAAACGGTACATCGATCGCTCACTCCCGATGTAAAACAACGGTTGATCATACTGGCTGGTAATCGTGTGACGGATTCGGGTATCCTTCTCATCGAAGCGAAACGCTACCGCACTCAGGAAAAGAATCGGCTGGATGCAATCCAGCGCCTGGTTATTCTCATCCAGCATGCCCTGGTTCCACCCAAAACCCGCCGAGCAACTCGTCCGACACTTTCAGCGAAAGCTGCCAGGGTGACAGATAAAAAGAAAAGAGGAGAGACCAAGCGCATCCGCAAGTACAATCCGGAAGAATGGGAGTAAGGGAAGCGCTTCTTCGATTATGAAAATCTCTCTTTCAGCTCATCAAGCCCGTTTACTTCGTGTGCGATCTCAGTTATTGGCGGGATTGGATTTTCCCACAACACCCGTTCAGGTTCTCCAAAAAATAATCGCTGTTCAAGCCCAGGATCTTCCATCGGCGTATCTTTCCATTCGAGTCCGAAGTAGAGATATTACCCAAAAGAGGGTGGATGATGCCCGGGAATTCGATGCCGCTATAAATTGGACCTGGTCCTTCCGTGGGACGCTCCATCTGGTCACGGCGGAAGATACACCCTGGATAATTCCACTTCTGGGTCCCGGGCTGATTGCCCGAGATCATTCAAGATTGAGACAGTTAGGATGGGAAGAAAGCGATATTTTGAAGGGTATTCATCTCATGGTCGAGACCCTGGAAAGTCACGGATCTCTGACCCGGGCTGAGATCAGGCAGATCCTGAGGATCAATAATTTGCCTTACGAAGGTCAGTCGCCTACTCATCTGATCTTCAGGGCAGTCTTGGAGGGATTAATCTGCATCGGAAAAAACCAGAGCAAACAGCAAAGCTTTGTTCTATATCCATCCCGTTTTTCCAGACTGGATGAGCAAGCGCGAGCTATTATCATTTCAGCCCTGGCATACCGCTATTTGGGTGCGTATGGACCAGCCCATCCGTTGGATTTTGCAGCCTGGTCAGGATTGAGGATCAACGAAGCCAGAAACGCCTGGAATTCGATCAGTGATTCTATCCAGGAGGTGGATATAGAGAATCAACCAGCCTGGCTCCGAAAAGATCAGCTCGAATGGCTGCAGGATCTCGATAACGGGCAATCTTGCGTGAACCTACTTCCCAGATATGATACCTATTTACTCGGGTATGCCAGCCGTGAATTGATGATTGAATCCAAAAACCAAAAACACCTCACCCCGGGTGGGGGGATCATTAATGCAGTAGTTTTGGTGGACGGATTCGTTCTCGGTACCTGGAAAATGGTCGTGAAAAAAGACCATCTGCTGGTGGATATAATCCTCTTGGACAAATCTGTGTTTAATTATCTTCCGCAAATAGAAGCGGAAGTCAAAGATATTGGGCGATTTCTGGAGAGGGATGCGCGATTATCTGTTACTCTGACTGAATAAAACCATGTAAACCAGGTAAAAATAAATCATATACTTGGAAATATGATGCTATGCGTATAGATAATGATCATAAGACTGGATGCGTATCTTGCTAGTCTGATAATTAATACTATTCAGCATCTGCGAAAGCTGTAGAGACTCTTTTTCTGGGTGGCAAATAACAAATATCCCAACATGCGAACTCCTGCCGCAACCAGTAAAGCTCCCGGGATGCCGATCGAATCGGCGAGCATTGTCCCGATCAGAGGTGAGACAACTGCCGAAAGATACTGCATACTCTGTGCAAACGAAACGAATGTGGCGCTGTATGTCGGTGGGATGGTCCGCATCAATTCGTCAAAGAAAACGAGGTCAAGGCCTGCCTGAAATATCCCCGCCAGGCCTGCGAGTACGACCACCATTTCCACCCTCCCAGTAAGAGCGATCAATGCCGGGTATACTGCCAGACCGAAGGTTGTCCAAAGAAGGACCGACCTGGTTCCCCTAACCCGAGAGCGGTTAACCCAGAAGAAATATCCAATGACCATGACGGCAGTTGATGTAGTGCTGATCAGGCCAATCCACGTGTCAGAAGCTTTAAGCTGGCGAACATAAAACAATGGGAAGAGCGGTGCAGCCAGGGAAATGCCGGTCAGATAGATCAGTCGCCGCCAGGCAAATTGAATAAATGGTTTTTCCTTGATAATCAACTGGAAATATTGTCGAATGGCAAAGCCGAGTTTTTGCCTGGGTTGGATTTCCAGTATATCCTGGGGAGGGATCTCCAGATGGCTGGAAAAATAATAGCTGATCAATCCCCCGAGCGATAAAGCCAGGAAGATCAATTGGTAATTTACTGGATAACCAATTTGATCCAAAACTCGCCCGGCGATCACGACCGTGATGGCTGTCGTAAATCCCATGATAGACCAGCGCCTGCTCATGAGCTCAAATCGCCCATGCGGTCCGGCGACCTGACCCATCACAACGCTGAACAGGATGGAAACAACAGTTTGAGGAAGCGTAGCAGCAGCCCAGATACCCAATATGGCCGGAACCAGGTAGGATTTTGGAATAACAAAAGGTGCGAGCCCGGTCAGTGCGTAGGATAGTACAACCAACAGCCGGGCGATGCTAAAGTAGGGGACAATATTCTTGCGCGTCTGTAGAAATCGGCCAACGATGATCGCGAGAATTAAACCCGTAAAAGCGGGCATGGCGGTCAGCAGACCTACCTGTAAGTTGGATGCCCCGGAACGGGTCAGGAAAACCGGCAGGAAAGGGGCAGCCGCATTAGCCAGACCGATTCCCACCGCATCGATCTGAACGAAAAGAACATTTTTACGCTTGACCTCAGGCCCAATATTTGGTTGTGTAAACCAACGATATAGAAACACAATACTCTCTCATCGACCTTGCTGTGTATTACTCGTTTAGAAAGATCCTAAAATAAAAACCTTCGAAAAACCGTTCAGAATTATGCGAATTGTGGATCGTACTTTGCTTCGGATTCCTTCCAGAATTGCTGGGTGTATAGCTTGTGATAATGTCCGCCAAGCTTTAATAATTCCGCATGGGTCCCCATCTCGATGATCGTTCCCTGGTCCACATAAACGATTCGGTTGGCTCGTTTGATGGTCGACAGACGGTGGGCGATCACAAAGCTTGTACTGCCGGATAGTAATACTGCCATCCCCTTCTGGATCATTGCCTCAGTCAGGGTATCCACCGAACTGGTCGCTTCGTCCATGATGAAGATCTCTGGCTTAGCCAGGATCGCTCTCGCCAGGCTGATGAGTTGTTTCTGTCCTACGGAAAGCATATTACCACCCTCACCCGCATCCTGGTCGTATTTCTTTTCCAAGGTTAAGATGAACTCATGCGCACCCGCGGCTTTGGCTGCATCTTCCACTTCCTGATCACTGGCTTTCAGACGACCATAACGAATATTCTCTCGAATGGTCCCTGAAAAAAGATGGGGTGTTTGTAATACCACTCCAATTCGAGACTGAATGGCGTGCATGGAGAGCTCGCGATAATCTATTCCCCCGATTCGGATAGTTCCACGTTTAGGCTCATAGAATCGGCATAACAGGTTGACAATGGTTGTCTTTCCACCCCCGGTCGGACCCACCAGCGCGATCATTTCGCCTGGTTTTACCCGCAGGTTAAAGTTCCGCAAGACATCCTTCTCTTCGTCATAGTAGAAGTCAACCTGATCGAATTCGATTTCAGATAAGATCGTTCCCGGGTCGATACTGTCCGGCATGTCCTGAACATCGGGATTTGTGTCTGTCAGGGTAAAAATGCGTTCAGCGGATGCGATTGCATTCTGCAACTCAGCGAAAACTCGTGCCAGGTCCTGGATAGGCCACATCATGAATGCTATATAGGCTACGAACGCTTGAATACCACCGATAGTGATGAACCCTCCCTTGATCTGAAACCCGCCGTACCAGAGTACAGCACATAAAGCGACCGAACTGATTATCTGCACTACCGGCAGGAAGAGTGCGGAAAGCCAGGCAGCCCGGAAACCAGCTTTATACATATCAGTAGTCAATTTACCAAATTCACGCAGGTTTTCTTCCTCTCGAACCAAGGCTTTGACTATCCGTACACCGGTGATATTTTCATTGTAAGAGCCGGTAATCTTGGAGTTGACTTTTCGGACTTTTCGATATTGAGTCAGGATGCGTTTCCGAAATTGAACTCCCACATATACCAGGATCGGTATGATGATCAGCACAATAAGGGCAAGTCTGGGATTGATTCGGATCATAAAATACGCGGATGTCACCACATTTATCACAGCCCACGTCGAATCCAGTACGCCCCAGGTCATCATATCAGAGACCTTCTCAGAATCAGATGTGACGCGGGACATGATCCAACCAACTGGTGTTCGGCTGTAATAACTCAATGCCAGTTGTTGAAGATGGTTGAACATGGATTTTCGGAGATCGTACCGGATACGTTCACCCAACATGCTTACAAGGAGGATGAATACAAATACCAGGACAGCTTGTATCAGAAGTAGGATCCCATATTGGACTACGAACTGTTTGAGGAGCCCTACATTTTTTGGAATGATTGCTTCATCGATAATCCGCTTGCTGATGAATGTGAAATATCCATCCAGGAACGATACAATTCCAATCGAGAAAAGGAATACGATCACATTCCAGCGATGTGGCTGAACGAGTTTAAAGATCCGCCCGAAGGTTTGCTTTGTCTGAAGTGAGGAATACTCTTCCTCGTCGAACTCATCATAGGCTGGCATGACGAATTTCCTCTTCTAATTCTGAATCGATCCGGGTTTGTAGATCAAATATATTACGATACATACCATCCTGGTTAACGAGACTGTTGTGCGTTCCATGTTGAATGATCTTCCCTTTATCGAACACCAGGATCAGGTCGGCGTTCATGATGCTTTGGATCCGATGTGCAATAATGAAGGTGGTACGGTTTCGCATCAGGTTGGTCAATGCGGAACGGATTACAGCTTCCGTTTCCAGGTCTACAGAGGAGGTCGAATCATCCATGATCAAGATTCTAGGGTCTTTAAGTAACGTCCGGGCTATCGCGACCCTTTGTTTCTGTCCACCAGATAACGTGACACCTTTTTCACCAACCAGCGTGTTATATCCTTCCGGGAAGGATAGGATCACATCATGGATTGCGGCTGCCTTTGCTGCGTCAAATATCTCTTCATCCGGGACTTCTCTATCGACACCGTAGGTGATATTTTCTTTTATAGTTCGCGAGAAGAGGAATGGTTCCTGTTCTACAATTCCGATCTGCTCTCGCAGTGTTCGTTTGGAGTAATCCCGCAAGTCGATCCCATCGAGTAAGATCTTTCCAGAAGTGGTGTCATAAAACCGTGGCAATAAATTTACAAGCGACGTCTTCCCTGAGCCGGTCGATCCGAGCAGTGCAACCACCTGACCTGGCAGGCAATGGAAAGAGATCGAATTGAGGATTGGATTATCTTTCTCATATTCAAAGGATACCTGTTCGAAGGTGATCTCACCCCGAATGGCGGCGGTAGGTGAATAGCTGCTCTCGTCAAGATCTTCACGATCTTCCTTTATGATCTGTGCCACCCGTTGGTAGGAGACCATCCCGGTCGAAGCCTGGACGATCATTCTGCCCAGATTTCTCATGGGGAAGATCAGATAGATAACCAATCCGGCATACGCGAGATAAGTGCCAACCGTGATTTCTCCGCTGATCGCCATCGTTGAACCGAGAAAGAATCCTCCCAGTAATTGCATACCGCATAAGGTGTCTGAGATCGGCCAGAACAGGGAATGCATGGTATTCAATCGCCGACCCCGCTTATACTTTTCCGCATTATCCTTTTCGAATTTCTCCATCTCGTACCGTTGTCTTGCATAGGCTTTGACAACCCGTACACCGGTCAGATTTTCCTGCAGAGTGGTTGAAAGTGTGGCTTCCTGCTCTTGATATGCTTCATACGCGGTGGTTATCCTCTTGAAAAAGTAAAGGGAGACCACCAGGATGACCGGAACCACAAGCACGGAGTACCACGCCAGACGAGTGTTGAGATTCAAAAGAGCGGTAAAGTTAATGACGAATAAAAGAATAATTCTTCCAACGGAAATTGCCTGATCGGAGAAAAAACGACGCAGCGCGTCTACATCGGATGTGCAACGTTGGATCAATTCACCGGTGGAAGTCTCTGCATGATAGCGAAAATTCAATCGTTGGATATGATCGAATAGATAATTTCGGAGACGACGGGTTACACCTTCCGCCGTTCTTGCGGCTAACGTACCGCTTAGAAAGGTAAATCCTCCTTCCGCGATGGCCAGTCCAACAAAACTCAGCGCCGCCAAAGGAATGATCGAATATTTTCCCGGGGCAAGAATTTCATCGATGAAGTAACGTAATAAGAGATAAGTGAATGTCTTGGAAAGCGCGGCAATTCCAACCGCCACCGTTGCGCCCAGGTACGCAAGACGGTAACCGGATATCATCCGCCACAAACCGGTAAGACGGTTCTTGGAAAGGGTATTTTTCAGATCATAAGTCGAAGAAGACTGAACAGCCAAAACAACTCCATTTTCCCACGCTCAATGAGCAGAATGAAAATTCTAAACCATTGAAGGTGTTCAGTCAAATTGAACCGTTTGTAGAATCAGGTATAATTTTTATACAAGAAGAGACATCGCAGGAGAAACGCCTGATGCCATTCAAATCCAATATACATTTACGCTGGATTCCCGATCCACCGGTCACAAGCCGGACGGTTACATCCTGAAATCATTCCCCTCAAACCGTTCACCAATTTGTATCAAGTTTTACGAGCAGTTGCAACACAACTGTTCATTTTGTTCCTGATAACGGGAACTTCCAATGCGTAAGCAGGTAACTCCCTTGAAAGGAGAGCCAATGACTCAGAAAACTTTGATCGCCGCCGCGATAGGCGATTGCGTACACGTGGCAGGCTTGAACAACTTTATGCGCCTTGCCGAACAGGAAGGGTGGAAGACCATTTATCTGGGTCCGGCAGTGTCTATCCAAAAACTGGCGGAAGAGGCACGCAAGAATCCGATTGATCTGGTTGCAGTCTCTTACCGGTTGACACCCGAAAATGGTGAGATTTTACTCGGTGAATTAGCCGAAGAATTGGACGATTTATATCAAAAAGGAGTGCGATTCGCTTTTGGTGGCACCCCTCCCGTGGCAGCCAGGGCAGCGTCTCTTGGGATCTTCGAAAAAGTATTTGAAGGTGGAGAACCTCCAGAAGTAGCAATCGATTATTTGCGGGGTGAAAGCGGGTTGGGAACGGAGGTAAAAATTCCTCCACAATCAACCGTTGAGCGGATTCTCTGGAAACGGCCGTATCCACTCATCAGACACCACTTTGGTTTACCAGACCTGGTACAAACAGTGGATGGCGTGGCTCGGATTGCAGACTCTGGTGTTCTTGATGTGATCTCCCTCGGCATTGATCAAGATGCCCAGGAAAATTTTTATCACCCGGAAAAACAGGATCCAACTTCGCGGGGTGCCGGTGGTGTCCCTGTCCGTTCAGCAAACGACTATTCCCGTCTCTACCATGCATCCCGAAAAGGTAATCATCCGCTCATGCGTACTTATTCAGGGACCAATGATTTTATCCGTCTGGCCGAGATGTATTTGGAAACCATCCACAACGCGTGGTGTGCCATACCCCTCTTCTGGTTTAATCAAATGGATGGACGAGGTCCATGGGATCTGCAAGGATCGATCAAAGAGCATCAGGAAGTGATGCGCTGGTACGGAGAAAGGAATATCCCGGTTGAGTTGAATGAACCTCACCATTGGGGAATGCGGGACGCTGCTGATGTGATATATGTCGTCAGTGGATTTCTGGCTGCATACAATGCAAAAATGTTTGGCGTGAACGACTATATTGCCCAGTTCATGTTTAATAGTCCCCCAAACCTGTCAATTGCGATGGATCTGGCAAAAATGTCAGCCATTCTGAAAATGATCTTGCCTCTGCAAAATACTCATTTCAGGGTTTGGAAGCAAACCCGGACAGGTTTGCTGAGCTATCCTTTGCCGGAATACGAAGCGATAGGTCATCTCTCATCGACGATATTCAGTCAGATGGCTCTCGAACCAGATATCGTGCATGTAGTCGGCCACACAGAAGCGGATCACGCGGCAACGGCAGAAGATGTGATTCATTCCTGTACCGTTGCAGCCCGGACCATTCGTAATGCGATCGAATCAGCGCCTGCCTTATTGTTAGATCCTGTTGTCCAGGAATCAGCGGAGTACCTTGTAAACGAGGCAAAAATTACCCTGGAGGCGATAAGCCACTTGGAAGAAGACCCAACCAAAGACGCATGGACTGATCCGGTTGTTCTCGAAAAAGCGGTTCGGTTGGGAATTTTGGATGCGCCTCAACTTCGAAATAATCCGTTTGCTCCTGGCAAAGCAGTCACAAGGATCATTCGTGGCGCAAGTGTTTCCGTGGATCAGAACGGGAAGCCATTGGATGAAAAAAAGCGGATCGATAGAATATTGAATCAAGGAGATAAGGTATGACCACAAAATTGAGTATCCTCGTCATTGGCGCAGGACATGGTGGTAAGGCAATGGCTGCTCATTTGGGACTAATGGGCTTCAAGACAAACCTTTTTAATCGCACTCTTGACCATATCTCCTTCATCAAAGAATTGGGTGGGATTGATCTCGAGAGCCAGGAATCCGGTGCGCGGGGATTCGGCAAACTCAATTTGGTGACTTCCAATATTGAAGAAGGTCTGGAGGGTGTCCAGATGATCATGGTGGTTGTCCCGTCCTCTGCTCATTCGGATATTGCGAAAACATGCGCCCCCTATCTTAAAGACGGTCAGGTCATCGTGTTGCATCCGGGTCGGACGTGCGGCGCGATCGAGTTTAAGAAGGTATTGAATGACGAGCACTGCACCGCAGACGTGACAGTGGCTGAAGCCGAAACATTCATTTATGCCTCCCGGTCAGATGGTCCAGCCCAGGCTCGGATCTTCCGCACTAAGGAAGCTGTCCCTTTGGCTGCTCTCCCATCCACCCGAACGAGGCTGGTTCTCGATATGATCCATGAGGCGTATCCTCAGTACATCGATGGCGGAAATGTCTTGCAAACGGGCTTGAATAATATGGGCGCGATCTTTCATCCTTCCCTCACACTTCTAAATGCTGGCCGCATAGAATCCACACATGGAGATTTTGAATTCTATATTGATGGTGTTACCCCTTCCGTCGCCCGCGTACTGGAGGTCCTGGACCGCGAGAGAGTAACTGTCGCAGCCTCGCTGGGTATTCGCGGACGTACTTCATTAGAGTGGTTGAAAATGGCATACAACGCCGATGGGGAAGACTTGCATGAAGCAATTCATAATCAACCCGGTTATTATGGAATCAAAGCGCCGGCTACGTTAAATCACCGTTATATCTTCGAAGATGTGCCAATGAGCCTGGTACCAATCGCAGCGTTGGGAGCTCGCTATGGAGTCAGCGTGCGGGGAATGGATTCCATAATTCGGTTGGCCTGTATCATCCATCGGACAGATTATTGGCGCCGGGGAAGAACCCTGGAAAAACTTGGGATTAATAATCTAAGTGTTGGTGAATTGACTCACTACGTGACCACCGGAGTATTCGCGGAGGCTTAATGGATGGACATCCAGTTGTTAGGAAAGTCTTGATCAGCTCCCCTCCTTCTGAATCCGAGCCAACTCAACCACCCGTAAGGATTCACCAGTTACAAGAATCTCTGATTCAGCTTGGGTTTAATGTGCACATCTGGACCGGCTCTACAGTCGCTGATCTTCTTCAGGCAGTGGAAAGGTATACACCAGATATTATTTGGAGCTCGATATACCACTTACGGGATACTCAGGGCAACGAAAAAAATTGTCATCAGATAGTAAAAGAAATAAACCTACCCTGGATTGGTTCCGATCCAGAAATATTGGATATTGTTCTGGCTAAGGATCGTCTCAAAGCGGTGTGGAAAAAGAATAACGTAAGCACTCCAAACTGGATGGTCATTAAGCAGGAGAGTGGATTTGATCAAAGCGGTGCGTGGTTTGAATACCCTGCGATTATTAAACCATGCGCGGAGGGGAATAGCCGCGGTCTCTCACAAGAATCAATTGTGACTGATAATGCATCGGCAAAAACTTATATTGAAAAGGTATTACCCAAATTTCATTCTGTTTTCCTCGAATTTTACCTGGGGGATGACCCGAATCTACATGAGTACACGGTCGCCATCATCGGAAATGGATCCTCCAGGCAGTATATGCCTGCTGAGATCATCCTTGATTCAAAAAGTGGAAAAAGAATCATTACAACCGCAGATAAAGATCAACATCACACCCGGGCTATTCCAGTGGAAGAAAAAAGAATGCTCGCCAGGATCCAGGAATTCGCCCGACAAGCAGTCGAAGTGGCAGGTGTAATGGACTATGCACGTTTGGATGTGCTCTATTCCTGTGGCGAATTCTATGCGATCGAGATCAACGGTCAACCGATGCTCCCCGATCTCTGGTTTGATACTTGCGCGAAATCGGCCGGCCTGGATAGAAAGGGGTACGTTAGCCGCATAATACAGTCATCGATATCGAGGTGGGCAGCTGCAGGGTTTCACTTTAATAAATCATCCTTACCAATCTCAGTTTAGGCGGTACCGGCACATCCATGTTGCCCGGAGGTCTGATGCAAGAATTCTTGGAATCTCTCGTTGGAGCACAATTTGATTACTATGCCTGGGTGATCCTCCCGATCATGATCTTCCTTGCCCGGATATGTGACGTGACCCTGGGCACCATCCGGATAATATTGGTAAATCGTGGGCAACGGAGAATTGCCCCATTGTTGGGATTTGTGGAGGTATTTATTTGGATTGTCGCTGTCGGTCAGCTGGTACAACATCTCCATAGCCCCATCTCGTATATTGGATATGCAGCAGGTTTCGCAGTTGGAAACTATGTGGGTATGTTCATTGAAGATAAATTAGCGATCGGCAATGTCTTGATTCGGACAATTATTCAGGAGGGTGGGGAAGAAGTCGCTTCAAGCCTCCGACATGCCGGTTTTGGGGTGACCAAAATTCCGGGGGAAGGTTCTTTGGGTCAGGTCCATTTAATTTTTACCGTTGTTCCGAGAAAAGATGCGCAAATGGCATTGCAAATTATCCGCAATATTCAGCCCAAAGCGTTCATCACCATGGAAGATGTTCGTTCTCTGGAAAAGGGAGTCTTCCCAGAGAGGGTTCCAATTCATAAAAAGAAGTAATGATCTCTGTAGATGGGTAACAAATCTATTAATTCAATAGAAATCTAGATCTATATAGAAGACTGCCGGATTGTCCGGCAGTCTTTCGAATTATGGAGTCATTTTCGTTAGAATTTCTTTTTTCTTCTGTTGAAATTCATCTTCACTGATTAATCCCTTATCCCGCAAACCACCCAACTTTAGAATAATATCAGGGGCTGAGCTGGAATTCATTCCAGATTTTATGGCATCTCCAATTTCAGATTCTTCCTTTTCCTTGGCATCTAACATGGTCGTCTTGAATTTGATCGGATCGGCGATTTGACTGAATAAGTTTATCCCCAATTCACTGGCTGTCATAATGTGGACGTTCCCATAATTCAACAATCGGCCCCAGAAAGATTGAACCAGCTTAACGTCGTTCACCTTTTCAAGTGATGAATCAGTCACGTCTTTGTTGATGATTCCCGCGATTTTGATCACCCTGCGATTTGTGATGATATATTGTTTATTCCACCAGATGAGCCAGTCTCGAACCATGGATAAAACCGGAAGAATCAAAACAATGAATACAAACCATATCCATTCAGATTTGAAAGTGATCAGGGATATGGATATACCGGCGATTAACAAAATCATGATGGCTAATTCTGGGAGGATCATCGAGAATAGAACCAGCCAGTGTTGCCTGGATACTAAATTGATGTGTTCTTCCTTACCTAGCAGAGAATTTGTGTATGAATCAGTCATAATTTGCCTCACGCATCCGGGGTTTGATCATCGGCAGGAATATTCGTTCCATTTTCATATTCATCCAGAAGGTCTTTTGCGGCTTGTTCATATTTCTCCGCAACCAAGATATCCACTTTGCCCAGGGAACCAAATGTCAGTCCATAGGTAATACCAGCGCTCTCCTGTGCCAGTCCGGTGGGAATTCCGTGCGCTTCCAGATAGGTTTTGATAAGTTCCGCTTCCAATTTTCCGTGAACCTGATAGATGGAAATTATTTTTTCTTCCATGATGATCTCCTGCATAATTATACAGATATTTTGGATTGAAAACACCTTCGTGCACGACTTGGTCTGACTCAATTAAAAAGTCCCGGATCCTAAGATCCGGGACTGATGTACCATTGATGAATTACTTTACTTTTAGAATTACGCGGGCATCAACTACCTTTACGCCTTTACCTTCTTCGTAGACAAGTACAGGATTGGCGTCAGTCTCGCTGATTTCATCCGCCAGGTCGTGGATCATGGTGGCGTATTTGCTGAGGATGGTCGCAAGGACTTTACGGTCGCGGGGTGCTTCCCCGCGAGCTCCAGCCAGAATAGGCGCACCGCGAATTTCGCCAAGCATAATTTCAGCCTGTTCTGGAGAAACGGGAGCAACCCGGAAAGTCACGTCTTTCAACACCTCAACGAAGATTCCACCCAGACCGAACATGATGGTAGGACCAAATGTGGCGTCATTGACGGAACCGATAATGGTTTCTGTACCCCAGGGAGCCATTTCCTGAATCGCAATCCCATGAATATTGGCATCTGCTTTGTAATTCTTTGCATTCGCTAAGATGGTTTTATATGTCTCTCGTACGGCAGCTTCATCTTTTACATTTACTTTTACCCCACCGGCGTCTGATTTATGCAGAATTTGCGGTGAGACTATCTTCATAACGACCGGATACCCAATCTTTTTGGCAAGAGCGACTGCTTCTTCTTCACTCTTCGCAAGGAAAGTGGGAGCGACAGGCAGACCATACGCAGTAAAGACTTCTTTTGACTCTACTTCAGTCAGCGCATCGCGTCCATCTTTGCGGGCTTTCGCAATGATATCTCGGGCTATTTTATTTCCTGCCGTGTCACTGGCTACATGAGTATGATTCATCATTTGTTTCATGTGAGCGAACTCATGTAAGGTAGCCATCGCGTTCATCGCCAGGTCGGGAGCATTGTAGGCGGGGATGCCGTTATCCACAAGCCACCGCATGGCGTTGTCGGACTTTTCGCCACCTACGAAGGATACCGTCACCGGTTTATGGGTGATACCAGTTTCAGTTACAGCTCTATGGATCGATTCCGCGATTTGCTGTGGATTGGTTTGGGCTGTTTCGCAATACAGCACAACCAGACCATCGGTCCATTTGTGAGCGTATGCGAACTTGGTGGAGGCATAATACCAATCATTTCCCGCCATACCAGTTAGGTCAACCGGGTTCTTGGCTGAGCCATATTCGGGCATGTTCTTCTTTAATTCCGTTTGCACATCTTCAGGGGCGAATTTCAGGGGCACACCAAAGCGTTCAGCGGCATCGGTGGCTAAGACGCCTACGCCACCGCCATTGGTGATCACCAGCAAATTTTCACCTTTAAGTGGTGGTTGAAGAGATAGAGCAAGAGTACGGTCAAACAAATTGTTTAGGTCAGTAGCTCGGACAACGCCAGCCTGCATGAAGGCTGCGTCGTACACCTTGCCCGAACCAGCCAGAGAGCCCGTATGTGATGCGGCAGCGGCGGCTCCGTGAGCAGAAACACCTGCTTTCAAGGCGATGACTGGTGTTGATGCATTTTGGCAGGCTTCCATAAATTTACGGCCGTCTTTGATCCCTTCGATATACAGACAAATGCAAGAGGTGTTGGGATCTTTGTCCAGCCATTCGATCAGATCGCCAAAATCGACATCAGACATGTTGCCTAGGGAGATCAATTTATCGAAACCTACGCCGCGAGTAAACGTTGCGGCATCAATGGCAATCAATAACGCACCGCTCTGGGTAAGCAAAGATGCTTTTCCGTTTAATGGTAGGAAAGGTGCAAAAGAGGCATTCATTTTATCTGAGTTGGACAGGGTGCCAACTATGTTTGGACCCAAGACGCACATCCCTTTTTGGTGCGCGAGGTCTACTAGTTGTTTTTCAAGGTCCTTATTCCCTGTTTCACTGAAACCGGAGGTAATGATGATGAGGGCTTTAACACCTTTTTGCCCGCATTCTTCCACAGCAGGGAGGACTACTTTGGCTGGGATTGTGATTACTGCTGCGTCAATCTCACCCGGAACCTCTGATACAGACTTATACACTTTTAAACCAAGGATCTCATCGGCTTCTGGATTGATGGGGTATACTTTTCCCTCATAACCGCTATCGATGAGATTCTTAATTACGGTGTATCCGATCTTACCCGGTTTGGCGGATGCTCCAATGATGGCCAGGCTTTTTGGCTTCATCAAGCTGTTTAATTGGTCCTCTTTCACTAGATCCTCCGGAAAAATATTGGATTAAGCGTGAATAATTCCACGCCGAAGAATATAAAGGCGTTCAAAATAAAAGTATACACTAATTATTTATTCCATATTCCTTCGGACGGAAAAGTCAGGAATGATGATGGTAAAGTAGTGACATTCTTCGTTGACGGCAGGACGATTATTCAATGCTATCCCCAGAAGTGGATGTTATAATACTAATATTATAAATACTCAAACATTGAATAGTGTAGGAAGAAATATGAAGAGCCAAAATATCATATTACCGCTTTTATTCTTAGTCGTACTCATTACAGGCTGTACTCAGGGAACAGTTTCACCATCATCCACGATTCCTGCTGTTCCTGAAGCCACTATTGAAGTTCCCCAACTACCCACTAGTACGGCGTCGATCCTGGTTTCCACAGAAACGGGTCCGGAAGGGAAAATCACGGTCATGGCAGCCGCATCTTTAACAGAATCGTTTACCGAAATAGGGAAATTATTTGAAGAGCAAAATCCCAACACTACAGTTGAATTTGGTTTTGGAGGATCACAGCAATTAGCGCAACAGATCCAACAGGATGCTCCGGTCGATGTGTTTGCCAGTGCCAGTAAGAAATATATGGATGCCGTGATCGAATCAGGGCAGGTGACTCAAGAAACCCAAAAAGTTTTCGCGGAAAACAAGCTGGTGGTTATCTATCCAAAGCAAAATCCGGCCGGAATTAAAGAATTTATCGATCTATCTAAATCAAACCTCAAACTGGTACTGGCTTCCAAACAAGTCCCGGTTGGGCAATATTCGATTGAATTCCTTACGAAAGCGGCTGCCGAACCTACAATTGGTGTCGATTTTCAGGATTTGGTACTCAAAAATGTAGTTTCCTACGAAGATAATGTCAAATCAGTTCTCGCCAAAGTGTCTCTCGGTGAAGCTGATGCGGGAATTGTGTACTTCAGCGATGTAACCGGGGATGTAAAGAACAAAGTAGAGATGATTGCCATTCCAGATGCCCTAAACACTGTCGCTAAATATCCAATCGCCGCATTGAATATCAGCAAGGAACCAGAACTGGCAGCAAAATTTGTGGAATTTGTACTCTCTCCGACAGGGCAGGAGATCCTTGCAAAACATGGGTTTATACCAGTCAAATAAGACTGATAATCCAACAAACGCCAGGCTAATCAAGGCCTGGCTGTTGTTTATTTAACGGCAATTTCTCGGTTGGGATCTCGGATCCATTCACTCCAGGATCCGGCGAATAGCTTTCCAATCTGAATTCCAGCGTGCTCCATAGCGATGAGATGGATGACCGAAGTGACGCCTGATCCGCAATAAAAAATGGCATGGTCCGGCTAAATCTGTTTGAGCAGTGTTTTATATATCGTTTTAAGCTCATCAGGGTCCTTGTAGGTTCCATCCGGATTCAGAATGGAACTATAACCCAAATTTATGGCACCCGGGATATGTCCAGCTGTGTTATCGATCATTTCCTGCATCGCATAAAATCGATTTTCCGCCCTTAAATCGACTACCAGCCAATCTGGTCTTCTTCGCAACCTATCTACTTTTTCAGCGGTCAGTATCCAATCAGGAGAATAGGAATATGGAATATTGCTTGCCTTCCTCGTTTTGGGAGGATCTGAATCAAGGCGACGATCTTCAAGCAACCATTTTGGGAAGCCACCATTTAATATCGATACTTTGGTGTGACCACATGCACGGATGAGCCACCACAGCCTCCCGGCAGCCATGGCGCCACCTTCAGAATCATAAGTGACCACCTGCGTTTCAGGCTGTACACCCCATGATTGCAGTAATTTTCGAAATCGCTCGATACTTGGCAAGGGGTGCCTGCCACTGGTTGGGGTTGGTTTGGATGCCAGATCCAAGTTGAGATCCGCATAAAAGGCACCTGGAATGTGTCCTTCCTGGTATTGTTCAATTCCAGATGTCGGATCGGCTAATTCGAAGCGGCAGTCAACGACAACCCAATTAGGGTCGGATAAATGCTCTTCTAGTGTTTGCGTTTCAATAAGTACATTGGACATCGTCAGTTCTCCTGTTTGGGATGTAGTAGCAGGAAAGACAATACCAAGAGTAGAAGGCCTGCAAGATCAAAAACAACAAATCGCTGGATGGAAAGGCTCATCATGGAGGACTGGGTGGATTTGCGAACGGATCCATACTTCTCCAATGCACCCGATCAACTGCATCACAATTGCCGCAATCACAAGTATTCGCCAGCGATATGGGTGAATGATTGCCAGGAGATAAGGGACGTTCCACATGATAAACAGGACACCCAGGGAACGAATAACTGCATTTCCTGTATCTCCAGCCAGATCAAATGAAGTAGCATATCTTCCAGGATTAAGAATAAACTCAACTGCGCATAGTATATTCCAAAATGTGACAACGCTAATCAATATTCTCGGGGCAAGGAAAGCAAATATTCGTCGGAATGTTAGATTCCTTTATGATCATATTACACACCGGGTGTGATACCAAATTTCAGCCAGTAGGTGGCGATGGCAAAGGCATTTGCAACGTTCAGGGATTCTTTCCCGCCAACCATCGGCAAATGGACAACCTGATCGCTCTCTGCCAGAATTCCCGGATCGATCCCGTTATTCTCATTCCCGACTATGAGGATCAGCTTATTCCCATGCTCAGGCAGGGAGGTCGAAAATAGATTTGCAGAGTTACGATTTTTCTCCAATGACCACACCACAAATCCTTCTTTTTTCTTCTCCCTTACTGCGTACAACCCATCCCAATGTTGGGTCCACGGGATCATCCGATCTGCGCCAAGTGCGGTTTTCTTCATCTGTGGATTTCCCGGAGATGGACAGATTCCAAACAAATGAATATGTTCAATCCCGACCCCGTCTGCGGTGCGAAAGATTGAGCCGACATTCAAGATACTTCGAATATTGTCAAGTCCAGCTTCCAGATACAGATCATTCATCCGATCCGGCGATGATTGAATGGAATCGAGATCGTGGATAGGTAGGAGGGCTACCACATTGGTGGAAGAACCGCACTTCGGACACGGAAAGGCATCACCATCCGGTCCTGGAAACCGGAACATGCAGGCTTTGCGTACACATTGGCGAAAAACGGTCTCAGTTCTCATCATCCTCCTGAGAATGAATTCGAATTTTGAGCTGATTCAAATGAATGGATACATCATTTCTGTCTGGTGCGGTCATCAATGCCACCATTTCGGCTCTTTTGATATTGAATCGCTTGATATATGCTTTTAGATGCTTGCGAAAGAATAAGAACTCCCGCGATTTCACCATAGAAGGTTATCATTTTATCGAGATGTCGATAGACCGTTTCAATGGTTTCATCAATACCAATCGTTGAGATATCTCTGCTGGCGAACAACCAGGGATTTCCCAGAGCTGCTCGTCCGATCATTACCCCGTCACAACCGGTTTGCGCTAATGCCTTTGTAATATCTGTGGGTGTTCGAATGTCCCCATTCGCTAATACCGGAATATGGACTGCCTGTTTCACTTCTCCGATGGGTTCCCAGACAGCCGATCCCTGATAAGCTTGTGCTCTGGTCCTGCCGTGTATGGCCACCAGGGCGCCGCCAAAATCCTCAATAATATGAGCGATTTCCAGGTAGTTCATGGTTTTATCATCCCATCCCAGTCGGATCTTTGCAGTGATGGGTATGGTAAGGTTCTTAACAAGGAGGGATATGGCCTTACCGATTACCTCTGGTTTTTGCATTAATGCGGCACCCGCGCCCCGGCTAGTGATTGCTCTCGATGGACAGCCCAGATTGATATCAATGGCATCGGGATTATGAACCATGACCATTTGGGCCGCCTGGAGCATTCGGATCGGATCCTGATCAAGCAATTGAAAAATCACAGGTCGCTCTGACTCCAGAAAAGACATTCTTTCGTGGATGTCCCGATTCTGGTTCAGTATGTCAATCGTATTGAGAAATTCGGTATAACTGATCGCGGACCCAAATTCCCGTGCCAATGACCGTGTGGGCAAGTCAGATAATCCATCCATGGGCGCCAGGATCACTCTCCCGTATACCGGTTTGGGACCGATGAAAAAGCTTGGTATCAAATCTGATGGATTACTTATTGGTTGAAACATGGAATAGAATTTACCTTACAATAGCCATACAGTCGTTATGGATGCCACTTAGAAACGATTATAGTATAGGAAATAAATACGACGTTCTGCGTGGTAAATCCTAGGTTAGGGTGATCGAGAGAACTTCCAGGTGATCGAACCAAATGTCGATATTGCTTTGCCTGCACTGTGGGTTTAATAATCCTCCCGGGATGAGATTCTGTGGGAATTGTGGCAACAAGCTTCCTTTGGATACGTCGTCCCTGGTTGCGTCGGCGGCTTCACAGGAGTCGCTTCCGGAGACTGTGGGCGTGATGATCGGGGCTGACCTGATGGAGAGATTCAGGGTGGCAGGCCTCAACGCTGCAGGTCAGAGGCGTACGGTGACCATTCTCTTCGCAGACCTTTCTGGTTTCACAGTGCTTTCCCGTTTACTGGATACCGAAGAAGTCTTCCTGATTATTCAGCAATTTATGAATATGCTCATCAAAGATGTGTACAAATTCGATGGCATGGTGGACAAGATGATGGGTGATGGTCTGATGGCCATTTTCGGAGCGCCAATCGGGCACGAGAATCACCCTGAGCTGGCACTTAGGTCTGCTTCCGATATGATGAACGATATTCGTCATTTCAATCACCAGATTCATGAGCGGTATGCAGCTTATTTAAAGAAAGAATTGCAACTTTCCATGCATATTGCCCTGCACAGTGGGGAAGTAATTGTGGGTGGTATTGGCTCAAACATGCTGCTGAATTATACAGCGATCGGTGACACAGTTAATTTGACCAGCCGGCTGCTTGGTGAAGCAAATTCAGGGGTTGTTTTGGTAAGCGAAGCCGTTCATCAACGAGTACAGGATCTCGCAGAATTTCAACCTGCCGGACCTTTCTGGTTGAAGGGATACGAGAAACCGATTCCAGCATATCAACTCGTAAGGCTGTCTGATTTGAATCAGAACGCCGACCAGGTAAAAACGCTCCATAGCCCAATGATCGGACGGGAAACTGAATTAGCCGATCTGTTGAATAAGAGCGATCAGTTGGATCAAAGTCCCTCCGGTAAAATCGTGGTCATCGATGGCGAAGCGGGTATTGGAAAAAGTCGATTGATTACTGAGTACCGGACCGCACTCCACGAACGCGGTCGCATTTCGCTTACCGGTCATTGTTACACCTACAAAAAGACCATTCAATACTGGGTTTTACAGGATATGCTCCGGCATTACCTCAACCTTTCTGGCGATGAGAGCCCGACAGAATTGATCAAGCAAATCTCCACCCACATAGAAAAAATTCCAAATTATAGTAAATCAGAGACGGTCCAGCTCTTATTGTGGGTGCTGGGATCGTTACCTCAAGCAGAATTTAAACAGACCCGGCTTGCGTTTCTCGATCCGGAACAATTACAGAGAGAAGTGTTCACGGTCATTCGGGAGATCCTGCTCCAGGCTGCAGGGCATCAACCACTCGTTCTGATATTCGAAGATATGCATTGGGCAGATGAATCCTCCCTTCAATTTCTTGGATTCATCTTTAATAAGCTTAAAGCAATCTCCTGTTCTGGTGATCGTTACCACCCGAACGACAACTGATGAAGGCATATCACGGTTACTGGAGGTTGCATCGTTTGGGAATGGCGACTTCCTCACAAGAATATCGCTCGAACGATTGGATGAACAGGCATCTATTCAATTGGTTGAGAATCTTCTTACGCCCGGTGAGATTACCACTGACATATCTGATCACATAGTCCATCTGGGAAATGGAAATCCGTTCTTTATTGAAGAACTCGTCAGGACACTGATCGAGCAAGGGATTATTCTTCAATCGGAAGGACAGGGGTGGATACCTGCCAATAAAGAAACGACCGAGTTCGCCATCAACATCCCCGATACGATCCAGGGATTGATCATGTCCCGTTTCGACCGACTTAGCGCGGTTCAACGCCGTTTATTACAGGTGGCGTCGATCATAGGCCGGGATTTTAATTCGCATCTTCTGTGTGATGTCCTTCGCATTACCGATCCAATCCTGTTCGATGAGATCCTCCAGCAATTGGTCGATCGAGGCATTCTGGACAGATACTCAGATTTCAAAGGTCAGGATTTTCGTTTTACCCACATACTGATGTCTGACACGATTTACAGCACCCTTCTCACCGGTGATAAGGCTGAATTGCATGGTTTGATAGGCGACTCTATTGAAACTTTATATGAATCGCGAGTGGATGAACAGGTGGATGTGCTCGCCCAGCATTATTTTTACAGCTCAAATGGGTCTAAGGCTCTCTACTACTGTATCCGTGCTGGAAATCTGTCTGCAGAAAAATATGCGATCGAGCAGGCGCGCAATTATTACAATCAAGCCGAAACACTCATGGCGAAAGTTCCTCATCAACATCACCAGGCTGCTGAAGTCTATTCTGGCCTAGGTACGATGCAAGTTTTTCGTGGAGAATATCAACCTGCCCTGGCATCTTACAACAAAGCTGTACACCGATTGGAAGAAGCGGTTTGCAGTAAGGATGATTACCTACAACTCTCCCGCCTACACCGCCTGATGGCTGAGGTGTATGAGAAATTGGGGAAATACTCCGATGCGCTTGACCAACTATCCCAGGCTCGGGAAATTCTTAAGCTTACAGAAAATATTGATCCAATTGAAGCTGTATCCCAGACGCATGATCTCGGTTGGGTACAGTTTCGCCAGGGAAACCTGGCTGAAGCAGAGCAGACAATGCTCTCCGGATTACAGCAGCTCAAAGAGCGCCAACAACCCGCCCTTTATGCATCCTTCTGCAATCGGATCGCGGGTGTGTATTATCAACAAAGCCGCTTCGATGAATCCATCCAATACCTGCAGCAAAGCATCACATTGCGGGAAAAGATCGGTGACCAGGTGGCTGTCTCCCGCTCCAGCAACAATCTGGGCTTACTGCAGTGGAAGATGGGGCACTGGAATGATGCTCTTGCCAGCTTCCAGCGCAGCCTGAAAAGCCACCAGCAAGTCGGCGATGTCGAAGGCGAGGTAAATGTCTTATCCAACCTTGGATTGCTGATGATAGACCGCGGCGATCTGGCTGACGCGGAACAAAACCTGACCAAAGCGCTCGAACAGGCGACCCGCTTGAACCTGACCTACCACGTCGCAATGATTCATCTGCATCTCACCAAACTCAATTATCTGACAGGTCAACTCGACCAGGCCATGGACTTCGCCGTGAAGGGAAGCGAGCTTTTTGCAGGAATCCAATCGCAGGAAGTGCTGGCTGATTTGAAAGTGTATGAAGGGTTGATCTGGTTAGCTCGGGGGGAGATCGCAAAAGCTCGGCTGTGTGCTGAGGAAGCCATCCAATTGGCGGATCAAGTCAATGGCGAGAACAAGATCACAGATGATCGGGCGCGCGCCTATCGGCTGTCTGCCAGGGTGGCGATGGCTGTCAACGACTTCGAACAGGCAAAGACACATCTACTCCTGTCTGACGAGATCTTCCAGCAAACCGGTGACGAGCTCGAACAAGCCCGAAACTGGGTGTTGAGAGCAACATTGTCAGATAATCTGAACGATACCGGGGAGGCAACCAGGCTGCGGAATCAAGCTCGGACAGTCTTTGAGCGCTTCGGCGCACGGGCTGACCTGGCTGAACTACCCCCAAAATGAAACAGAGACGGGAACCACCCGTCTCTGTTTCGTCTCCAAGGAGGAGTGAAATTGGTTATTTCTTCTTTTTGGGTTCGTCCACCCAGAGGGAGATAGCCGCTTTGGTGGCTGTGGATGGTTGAGCAGTCCCATTCACAAAGCTATCTGCGAAAGTGGTTTTGACAAATGGAGTATTCTTCCATGGGACGCTCCCAGTCCATGCGGTCGGACCGCCTGCCCATGTGCCATACCCGCCGGACCAGAGCCCGAAGGATCCACTCCATAGACCGAATGACCCGCTCCACAGACCAAAGCTGCCGCTCCACAAGCCAAAGCTGCCGGACCAGAGCCCGAAGCTCCCACTCCACAGACCGAAGGAACCACTCCATAAGCCGAAGCTTCCGCTCCACAGTCCGAAGCTGCCGGCATTCGCTTCCTCGCCCTGCAGTTTGAACATCCCATCCGATTCATCGTAATAGGAATAGCCTTCGTAATGTTCCGAGCCGTCCAGATCCGAGAGGACATCCATCCCGCCATTGGCAGAACCGGAGATATCTGCGAAAACGGCATCGGGTGCGTTGACGCGCCCGCTGCCTTGCTGCCAGACGCTGTATAGAGCGTCGCCCGAATCTGGTTTGGTCCAGGGGAAGGAGGTGTACATGATGCGGTACTTCACCTCATCCGGTGAGAGACCACCATTGTTTGCCAGCACCAGTGCCGCCACGCCCGAGACGACGCCTGCCGCCTGGGATGTACCAGCCATCGAGAAATACTGATTACTGATCCGGTTCGCATCATGCGATTTGGCGATCACCGTCTTCGGCAGCATGGTGGACACCATGTGCGCCCCGGGAGCCATGACATCTGGTTTGACGAAGCCGTCCAGTGTCGGACCGGCCGCGGAAAACGGGGCGATGAAATCATCCGACCAATCGTTCGGGGTGTAATTATCGGTGAACGCGCCGGCAGTGATCACGTACGGATTGTTACCCGGTACACCCACCGTCATGGCTTTCGAGCCGGTGTTCCCGGCTGCCACGACCACCACGATCCCCTCAGACCAGGCTTTCATGATCGCCTTGTTCAGCGGATCAGCCCAATAAGGGGACTGCACGCTCGCCACCAGGGACAGGTTCATCACCCGGATGTTGAATTCATCCTTGTGGCTGATCACCCAATCGATCCCCTTGATGACGGTTTTGTAAGTGCCCTTGCCATTCTTATCCAGCACACGGATGCCGACCAGGTCCACCCCGGGCGCCATACCGTTCCATTCGTTGTCTTCACCCATCTGACTGTTGGCGATGATCCCCGCGATGTGGGTGCCATGTCCATTCGGGTCGGTGGGAATTTTCTTCTTGTCCACCAGGTCCACCCAGGCGACCACCCGGGATTTACGACTTCTCATCTATCCCGCGGATGACGCCTCGATGCAGACCGATGCCCGTATCCAGCACGGCTACCGTTACACCCGCGCCCGTCACACCCTGCGCCCAGACTTGATCTGCGCCGGTGACATCCGGATAGTCGGTGGTGGGTGACAGCGCATCCAATCCGCCTTCTTCACCCCAATCGCCATCCCCCTGTAATTGGACATCGCTATCCGGGAAGACACTGTCCACCCCGGCTTTATCCCTCAATTGCTGCGCTTCGACCGTGGTCAGATAAGCCTGAACCCCGGTGATGCTGCTGAAGGTCTCGACGACCGTTCCCCCGACCTGACCAACCGCCGCGGAAACTTCATCGATGTTCTGCCCGGTGACGATATAACTGTCACCACCGGGCGTTGTGTTTACGGCGGGTGAGGCCAGAGTCAGCGCGAAGACCAGCAGTATGCCAATGGACACTGCCCGTTTCCAAAATAATCGTTTTTCGCTGTTCATAGCGGCTCTCCCATTTCTTTACGTACATACTAAATCTGCCTGTCAGAAAACACCCTGGCAGGTGAATTCAATATAGCACCGTGAGAGCCGGTTTAACCTTACAGGTAACTTTCAATTAGGATAGGGTTAGGTTAAGATTTGCTTGCGCACCAATTCCGCGCTGACCCGGTAGCCGGTTCCCCCATAACCGAGCGTGGAAAAGGCTGCCGCGGTGTTGCCCCACTGCAAACAGACGGACAGCGGTTCACCATCGAGGTACGCTTTCAGGAAGCCGGCATCGAACACATCTCCCGCGCCGGTCGTATCAATGGCTTTGACCGGCTCCACCCCCACGTGGATGATCTCCTTGCCGTCAAAGGCATAGCTGCCGTCCACCCCATTCTTCACCACCACCAGCGGACACAGCTCACCCAGCGCGCGGATGCCGTCCTCGAGCTTCTCCGTGCCCGGTCAGGGTGCAGGTCTCCTTGGCATTCGGCAGGAAGATATCCGCCTGGCTGATCGCCCGCCGCACCGCCTTATCCTGGATGGTGATGCCGGTATTGCAGTTGCCATCCATCACCAGCAGCATCTTCTTCAGCTTCACCACCGGGACAGCCGCGTCGAACATCTTGCCGTACAGCAGACCGGGGATGAAGATCGCCCGGGCATTCACCTTTGCCAGCGCGCCCACCGCCGCGGGGATGGCAGGCTGCGGGTCGTAGTAGGTCAGGAAGCCGCGCTCCGATTCGAACGAAGCAGACACCGACACGCGCCGGTAGGAACGGTCGTGCCGCACCAGGAAGCGCTCATCCAACCCCTCCGCGCGGACCTGATCGAGCACCATCCGGCTGACGGTGTCATTCCCGAAATCCGCCGCCCACGCCACCTTCACGCCCAATCGGTGCAGCGCCACGGCCGTGGTGAACCCCTCGCCCGGCAGCATCTCAAAACCACTCGCCAGGGTATCCTCGCCCAGCACTGGCATATGCGGCAGCCCGGTGAAGATCACATCCAGGCTGGCGTCGCCCACCATGAAGACATCAAACCGGTCAGACATCGTCACACCAACTCGGGGAAATAAGCGCCGTGCTCGCGGCTGTAGGCTTCCACCAGCGCCTTCGCCCCGGCATGATCCTGCACCAGCGGATGAATGGTGAGCGCGGTGATGGCTTTCTCCTTCGAGCGTTCCACCGCCGCGTCGATGGTCAGCTCCTCGTACGCCTTGACCGTCTGCATCAACCCCAGGCAGTGGACCGGGATCTCGCCCACCGGCAGCGCGTCCACCCGGTCACGGCTGACCATGGCGGGGATCTCGACCACCGAGGAATCCTTCATCCCGTGGATGCTGCCCCGGTTGGGGATGTTCACCACCAGCCGGCGCGGCTCGCCGCCCACCAGCGCCTCGATCAGATTGAGCGCCAGGGTGGCGTAGCCCATCCCGCCAATATCCGCCAGCAGATCGGCTCCCTCCTGCGCGGAAAACTGCTCATTCGTGGTCACGTGCCCCATGTTGCGCGCCAGCAGATACGCCCGGTAGATCCGTTCCAGACCAGTCCACATTCTCTTCCGCCCGGGCAGTGCGCAACGCCTCGAACAAACCCTTGTTCAGACGCGCCACCTCTTCCCCGCGCGTCTCCGGCGCCTGTTGGAGCTCAGCCAGCGTCTGACGGGCGTGATAGTAATATCGCAAATAATAGTTGGGCAGCATCCCCAGGGTGGAGACCAGGTTCACATCCACATCAAACCCCGGCAAACCGCCGAGCGCCTTCAATCCATCCAGGATCTTCGGCAGCAGGTCCTGGTCATCCAGCTTCAGCGAACGGACCCAGCCCAGGTGGTTGAGCCCGAAATAATCGAGATACAGCAGATGCTCATCGAGCCCGGTCAGATGGGCGATGACCGTCAGCATCTCAGACGGCGCGTCGCAGATGCCCACACAGCGCTGCCAGTCCGCCACCCGGCTGACCGCCTCCGCCAGCATCCCGCTCGGATTGGCAAAGTTGATCAGCCACGCGTTCGGGCAGAGCCTCTTCATCTGCTCGATGTACTCCAGCAGCACCGGGATGGAGCGCAGCCCCATCGCAAACCCGCCCGGACCGGTGGTCTCCTGCCCGAGATAGCCCAGCCGCAGCGCCACCCGCTCATCGATCACGCGCGATTCGGCCCCACCCACCCGAAAGGTGGTGATGACGAAATCCGCGCCTTCCAACGCCTGTTCCGCATGGGTGGTGCGGGTGATGGTGAAGCGCATGCCCGGTTGATTCTCGGTCTCAGCCGTCACCGCCGCGATCAGATCCAGCCGCTCGCCGTCCACATCCATCAGACACAGCTCGCGGATGCCCAGCGCGTCCTGCCGGCGGATGATCTCTTCCACGATCAGCGGCGTTCGCACCCCCGCCGCACCCACGTGATCGCCTCGCAGGCGACCATCTCCGGCGCGTTCTCGGTCACGCAGCAGGCGTCGCGCCTCGGCTACCTGCCGCGCATCCCGGTCACGCACACCTCCGAGACCGAGCGCGGCCAGATCTACATCGGCCGCCTCAACTGGGCGATGCTCGTGATGCTGGTCGTGCTGCTCGTGCTCGGATTCGGCTCGTCGAGCGACCTCGCGGCGGCGTACGGCATCGCGGTGTCGGGGACGATGGTGCTCAAGACCTCGCTCGTCGCGCTCGTGGTGTTCGCGCTGCGCCGGGCGCGCGCAGGGTGCCGTCCTCGCGATGCTCGGCCTCATCGCCGCGGTCGAGCTCGACGTTTTTCGCGTCGAACGCCACCAAGATCCTCGACGGCGGCTGGTTCCCGCTCCTGTGCGGACTCGTCGATCTTCACGCTGCTCACCACCTGGAAGCGCGCGACCGACTATCCTGAACGATCAGCGGCGCGCGAAGGAAGGTGCCGATCGAGGGCTTCTTCGAGCATCTCGGCGACGTGGCCACGGTGCCGGGCACGGCGGTCTTCCTCTCCGCCGACCCCGACGCCGTGCCGACGACGCTGCTGCACAACCTGAAGCACAACAAGGTGCTGCACGAGCGCGTCGTCTTCCTCACGATCGCGACGGCGGACGTGCCGCGCGTGCCGAACGCCGAGCGCACCGAGGTGCGCGTGATCATCCCAAGCGGGTCTACCAGGCGACGGTGCGCTACGGCTTCATGGAGGAGCCGGACGTGATGCGCGCGCTCGCGCTGCTCGCGCGCCACGGCCTCCGCTTCGAGCGCGACGAGACGACCTTCTTCCTCGGCAAGTCGACGATCGCGCGCGCCGAGCGGCCCGGGCCTGTTCACCTGGCGCCGCGAGCTGTTCCGCTGGATGCAGCGCAACAGCCCGAGCGCGGTCGAGTACTTCAACCTGCCGCCCGACCGCGTGATCGAGCTCGGCACGCAGCTCACGCTCTGAACCGTGTCTTGAACCGTGTCCTGAACCGCGCGACGAGGGGACGAACACATGAAGCTCGCAGGCGTCAGGGTCGTCGAGCTCTCGCTCTTCCTGCCCGGGCCGCACCTCACGATGATGATGGCCGACCACGGCGCGGACGTGATCAAGGTCGAGCCGTACGACGGCGGCGAGCCGGTTCGCCACATCGGGCCGCGGGAGGACGGCGACACCGTCTACTTCCGCAATACCCATCGCGGGAAGCGGAGCCTGCGGCTCAACCTGAAGCACCCCGAGGGCCGCGAGATCCTCATGCGCCTCGCCGAGCGCGCCGACGTCCTCGTCGAGTCGTTCCGGCCGGGCGTCGTGGACCGGCTCGGCGTCGGCTACGCGCAGGTGAGCGCCCGCGCGCCGCAGCTCGTCTACTGCTCGATCTCGGCGTTCGGGCAGACCGGCCGCTACCGCGACCAGCCGGCGCACGACATCGCCGTCGAGGCGCTCGCCGGCGTGGTCAGCGTCAACCTCGACCGACGAGCGGCCGGCGATGCCCGCGATTCCCGCCGGCACATGGGCGCGTCGCTGATGGCGCTGTCCGGGATCCTCATGGCGCTCCTGAAGCAGCGCGCGACCGGGCAGGGCGACTACCTCGACATCGCGATGCACGACTCGCTGCTCGCGTGGACGCGCGAACGTGCAGGGCCCGGTGTTCGCCGAGCATCGCGCGCACGTGGTGAAGCACGAGCGCAACTGGGGCGGCGCGGCGTTCTACAACGTGTACGACACCAAGGATGGCCGCCACATCGCGCTCGGCGGCGTCGAGCACAAGTTCGCCGAGAACTTCCTCAACAAGGCCGGGCGACCGGATCTCGCGCCCTGCCATCAGCCGCCGGGGGTGCAGGATCCGGTGAAGGACTACCTGCGCGAGTGCTTCCGATCGAAGACGCTGGAGGAATGGACCGCCTGGTTCGAGGGTGTCGACGTGGCGTACGCGCCGGTGCGCACGCTCCAGGACGCGATCGTCGACCCGGCCACCGCCGAGCGCGGCATGCTGCTCGTCGATGAACACGGCATCGAGCATCTCGGCGTCCCGATCCGGTTCGCGCACGAGCCGGCGCGCCCCGTTCTGCGGGTGCCGGAGTTCGGCGAGCACTCGGCCGAGCTCGTGAAGAGCGTCGGCTACGCGGACGCGGACATCGACCGCCTGCGGGCCGAGAAGGTGATCTGATGACCGTCGAGCTCGACCCGGCAGCGCTCGACCTCGCGCGCTTCATCCGGCCGGGCGACACGGTCGCCGTCGCGCAGTCGTCGAGCGAGCCGCTGACGCTCACCGAAGCGCTCGTCGCGCAGTCGGACCAGCTCGGAGCGATCACCGTTTTCATCGGGGCGACCTGGTCGGATACGTTCGCGCCGGACCGGGCACCCGGATTCCGTTACGTCAGCTACGGCGCGCTCGGCGCGAACCGCGCGGCTCGCGCGCGCCGGGCGGCTCGACATCGTGCCGTGTCACTACTCGCAGCTGCCGTGGCTCTTCGAGAGCGGGACGTGGAGCGCGGACGTGGTGCTCCTCGCGTTCTCTCCCGCTGCCGATGGCGTGATGTCGCTCGGTCCGTCGCACGGCTACGCGCTCGCCGCCGCGCGCCGTGCGCGCGCGGTGATCGCCGAAGTCAACGAACGGATGCCGTGGGTGCACGGCGGCGAGCTTCCGGCGGACCTGCGGATCGATGCGATCGTGCGCAGCGCCCGACCGCTACCGCGCTATCCCGCGGCGAAGATCGGCGAGGCGGAGCGCGTGGTCGCGCAAGTCGCGGCGCTCGTGCCGAACGGCGCAACGCTCCAGCTCGGTGTCGGCACCCTGCCCGACGCGGTGGTCGAGGCGCTGGCTGGACATCGCGACCTCGGGCTCCACTCCGGGATGCTCACGAGCGCGGTGCTGCCGCTGCTCGAGGCCGGCGTCGTCACCAACGCGCGCAAGCCGATCGACACCGGCGTCACCGTCACCGGTCTGCTGATCGGCGACGAGACGTCCTACGCGCATGCGCACCGCAATCCCGCGATTCGGCTCGCCGGACCCGACTACACGCACGCGGCGGCGGTGCTCGCGCAGCTGCCCGACTTCGTGAGCGTGAACTCGGCCGTGGAGGTCGACCTCTTCGGCCGCATGAACGCGGAGGTGGCGGGCGGCGCCTACGTCGGCGCCGTGGGCGGCGCGATGGACTTCATCCGCGGCGCGGCGGCGGCGGGCGGACGGGCCGTGATCGCGCTGCCGTCGGTGTCCCGCGACGGGAAGGCGAGCCGGATCGTCGCAGCCTGCACGACCGTGACGACGCCGGCCGCGGAGGCCGACACGATCGTCGACGGAATGGGGTGTCGCCGAATTGCGTGGAATCGATACGTGGAGCGCGCGCGCCGGGTCTCGGCGATCGCGCACCCGGCGTTCCGCGATCCGCTCGCGGCCGCGGCGCGGGCCAAAGGCAGATCCGGAGCCTAACTCACGCGCTGCAGCTTCTGCAGCGAGCGCAGCGGCTCGGCATCGGCTCGTCCGGAAAGAGGTGCGGCCACTCGGTGTAGGACACCTCGCCGACGTAGATGTCGCCGCGCGAGTCGACCGCGAGGCCGTGCGGCGCGATGAACTTGCCGGGCTCCAGTCCCGGCCCGTCCTCGCCGCCGAGGCGCGCGAGCAGCTTGCCCTTGTGCGTCGACGATGCGACAGGCGCGGGCCGAGGTTGGGTGCCTTGCGGTTGACCGGCATGCCGGGCCCGAGCTCGCCGATGATGAACGTCGGCGTCTTGCCGCGGCAGCAGTACAGGCCGCACGGCCGGTGCAGGTTGTTCCACTGCGTCTCGTACTTGCCGTTGCCGTCGAACACCTGCACGCGATGGTTCTCGCGGTCGGCGACGTAGACCCAGCCGTCCGTCGTCGCAGGCGATGTTGTGCACGATGTTGAACTGGCCGGGATCGGTGCCCGGCTCGCCCCACGACATCAGCAGCTTGCCGTCGGGCGAGTACTTGTGCACGCGCGCGTTGCCGTAGCCGTCGGAGACGTAGATCTCGCCCTTGGGCGACAGCGCGGTGTGCGTGCAGCGGTGGAACGGCTCGCCGCTCATGTAGCGGCGCCGGCTTGCCGGGCACGCCGATCGTCAGCAGCACCTTGCCGTCGAGCGTGCACTGGCGCACCGTGTGGTCGCCGTCGTCGGTGCAGATAGATCGTGTCGTCCGGCGTCGATGTGCAGGCCGTGCGCGCGCGGAAGACGCCCTCGCCCCAGGAGCGCAGGAAATTGCCCGTCGCGGTCGAACACGATCATCGGGTGCTCGCCGCGGTTGAAGACGTAGACGTGGTCCTTGCTGTCGACGCGCGACCGCGCGCGACGTCCTTGAACTCCCAGCCGTCGGGCAGCTTCGCCCAGTTCTCCACCACGCGGTAGCGATGCTCGCCGCTGCCCAGAATCGTCGTCATCGGTGGTCCCCTCGGTCGGCCGGATGGTGCGCGCGTGAGCGTAGCACGCTACGGCTCGATCGCCGCTTTTAGCGCCTTTCGCTTCGGTCCGGGGTGGCTGAGCGGCACGGTCCCAAGAGGGCTTGCAAGACGCGTTTACCGGATGGGCCGTTACAAGACGGAAACAAAAACGCCGCGCGTGGACATCGACGCGTTACCGCGACTGCGTACCGTGGCGCCTCCTTACTTCGCGTGAGTCACATTGGAGGTCCAAGTGCAAGACATCGGTTACATCACCCTCGAGAAGACCGCAGGACACCTGAACGCGTCCGATATCGAAGCCCTCGTCGCCGGAATTCGCGGCGAGGTGCTGACGCCGCGCGACGGCGCGTACGACGCCGCGCGGACGATCTGGAACGCCATGATGGACCGCCGTCCCGCCGTCATCGTCCGCGCGCAGCAGCCCGCGGACGTGCGGCACGCGGTCAATTTCGCCCGCGAGCACCGCATGCTGGTCAGCGTGCGCGGCGGCGGCCACCACATCGCCGGCAACTGCCGTCTGCGAGGGCGGCCTCGTCATCGACCAATCCGGATGCGGACGGTTCGCGTCGATCCCGAGCGGCGCGCGCGTCCGTGTCGCCCCCGGGGCGTTGCTGAGCGATTTCGACCGCGAGGCGCAGGCCTTCGGCCTGGCGACCCCGCTCGGCATCAACTCGACCACCGGCGTCGCCGGGCTCACCCTCGGCGGCGGCTTCGGCTGGCTGACGCCGCAAGTACGGCATGACCATCGACAACCTGATCTCCGCGGACATCGTCACCGCGGACGGCAGGCAGCGCATGGTTTCGGCGAGCCAGGAACCCGACCTCTTCTGGGCGATCCGCGGCGGCGGCGGCAATTTCGGCGTCGTGACCTCGTTCGAGTTCAAGCTGCATCCCGTCGGGCCGGAGGTCTATTCGGGTCTCGTCGTACTATCCGGCCGACCAGGCGCCGAAGGTCCTTCGAGCGTGGCGCGACTTTACGGTCGATGCGCCCACGGAGCTGAGCGTATGGGCGGTGCTGCGAAAGGCGCCGCCGCTGCCGTTCCTGCCCGAATCGGTTCACGGCAAGGACGTGGTCGTGTTCGCGGTCGTCCACGCCGGCGATCTTGCCGCAGGCGAACGGGCCGCCGCGCCGGTGTCAAGTTCGGCAACCCGGTCGGGGCCGCGCTGGGCCCGACGCCCTACGCCGGATTCCAGGGTGCGTTCGACCCGCTGCTCCAGCCCGGCGCGCGCAACTACTGGAAGTCCCACAACCTCGCTCGACTCGACGACGGTCTGCTCGACGTCGCGATCGCTGCGGCGGCTGGAGCGCCGGGACCCGAGTGCGAAGTGTTCATCGCCCAGCTCGGCGGTGCGATGGGGCAAGTCGCGCCCGCGGACACGGCCTACGCCGGGCGCGACGCGAACTACGTCATGAATGTCCACGGTCGTTGGCAGAACGCGGCCGACGACGACCGGGGCCGCGAGTGGGCGCGGCGCCTGTACCGGGACGCAGCGCCGTTCGCGACCGGCGGCGGGTACGTGAACTTCTTCACCGAGGACGAGGGCGAGCGGGTGGCGCAGGCGTACGGCGTCAACTACGGGCGGCTGCGGGAGATCAAGCGGCGGTTCGATCCCGACAACCTGTTCCGGATGAACATGAACGTTTCGCCCGCGCCCGCGAAGCTGGCGGCCTAGGGCATTGAACGCCCCGCGGCCGACTATCGCGAACGTCGGCGAAGATCGGGCCGCGGGGGCTGACGTGCCGTGATCGGTTGCGGAAGATCCGAGCGCTCGATCGCGACCGCGAGGTCACATTCCTCCCAGGCGATGGACTGATCGGCCGCCAGCGTCGCGCATGGCGCGACGACTTCTCCAGGGTTCTTCCGAAGTCACTGGCAAGTCTAGAATGCCACGCTCGGCCATCCACCGAGCCCGGGAGGAGAAGAAGTGAAACGCATCGCCGCCGTTGCCGCCGTCATCCTGTCCGCCGCGTGCGCCACGTTCCCGGCGCAGGCCCAGCAGTACCCGTCGAAGCCGATCCGCATCATCGTGCCCTACGCCGCGGGCGGCACCTCCGACATCCTCGCGCGCCTGATCGGCCCGAAGCTCACCGAGGCCTGGGGCCAACCGGTGATCGTCGAGAACAAGCCCGGCGCCAACGGCAACGTCGGCGCCGAGTTCGTCGCCAAGAGCGCACCCGACGGCTACACGCTGCTGCTCGCCGACATCGGCGCACTGGCGATCAGCGCCGAGCGTCTATCCGAAGCTGCCGTTCGACCCGGTGAAGGACTTCAGCCCGGTCGTCATGGTGTCCTACTCGCCGCACATGCTCGCGGTGCATCCCTCGGTGCCGGTGAAGAACGTGAAGGAGCTGATCGCCTAGCCAAGGCGCGGCCGGGCCAGCTCAACTTCGCCGATCTCCGGCACCGGCGGCGCGCCGCACCTCGCCGGCATCGAGTTCGCGCAGCGCACCGGCGTGCAACTGGACCTACATCCCGTACAAGGGCGGCTCGGAGGCCGTGCCGACGTGGTCGGCCGGCAGGCCAACGTCCTGTTCAACGGCATGCTCGCCACCTAGGCCAGGTGAAGAACGGCAAGCTGCAGGGCGCTCGGCGGTCTCGAGCGCGAAGCGCGTCCCGCAGCGCCCCGACCTGCCCACGGTCGCCGAACAAGGCCTGCCCGGCTTCGAAACCGGGTCCTGGCAGGGCGTCGTCGGCGCCGCCGGCACGCCGCGCGACATCGTCGCCAAGCTGAATGCCGAGCTGACGCGCATCCTGAACACGCCGGACATGAAGGACAAGCTTCGCCACGCAGGGGACCGAAGTGCGCACCGACACGCCGGAAAGCCTCGGCAACTTGATCCGGGACCGAAAAGGCGCGCTGGGCGAAGGTGGTGAAGGAGTCCGGCGCCAAGTTCGAGTAGTGGGAGCGGCCGAATCTGGCATCCTGCGTTTACCATCCACCCATTATCGTGCCCAGAGGAGTAGCCATGACCGCCGTCCCCAACCACGCCCTGCGCCAGCTGCGCGCCGGCAAGCTCGCCATCGGCCTGGGCCTCCGCCAGGCGCGCACCGTGGACATCGCGCAGATCGCGAAGACCGCGCGGCTTCGACTGGCTGTTCATCGACTGCGAGCACAACTCGATGGGCCTCGACACCGCGGCGCAGATCGCGGCCGCCTCGCTCGCCGTGGGCGTCACGCCGATCGTGCGCGTGCCGGGCTACGAGCACTGGCACGCCTCGCGCGTGCTCGACAACGGCGCGCAGGGCATCGTGTTTCCGCACGTGGATACGGCCGAGCAGGCGCGCCGCGCATCGCCGACTACTGCCGCTACCCGCCGATCGGCCATCGCTCGATGGGCGGCGGGCTGCAGCAGCTCGGCTTCGCCTCGATGCCGGTCGGCGAGGCGGCGCGCATCGTGAACGAGGAGACGCTGGTCGTGGTGATGCTCGAGTCGCCGCAGGCGATCGACAACTGCGAGGCGATCGCCGCGGTGCCGGGCATCGACGCGCTGCTGATCGGCACCAACGACCTCTGCTTCGAGATGGGCATCCCCGGCCAGTTCAACGACCCGCGCGTGGCGGACGCCTACACGAAGCTCATCGCCGCCTGCCGGAAGCACGGCAAGTTCCCCGGGCATGGGCGGCATGTACACGCCCGAGCTCCTCGAGCGCCACATCGGCATGGGCGTGCAGCTGATCCTGTCGGGCTCGGATTTCTCGCTGCTGATGCAGGCGGCACGGCGCGCGGCGAGCCTCGTGCGCGGCTTCGAGCGCTGAACGGCCGCGGGCAGCGTCAGCGGTCGAAGTCGACTGCGGTGGTGTTGCCCGCTCACGAGCACCGCGACGCGCTCGCCGGCGTCCGGCTGGTAGCGGCGCGAGGCGAGCGCCGCGAACGCGGCCGCGCCGCCGGGCTCGACCACGATGCGCAGCGCGTCCCAGAGCGCGCGCTGGGCCGCGCGGATCGCCTCGTCGGTGACGAGCCAGCGCGGTCGCGTGCGCCTGGAGGATCGGGAACACGCGCGCTCCGACGCGCCGCGGCGCGAACGAATCCGCCGCGATGCCGCCCGCCTCGGCGTCGACCGGGCGGCCCGCCTCGAGCGCGCGCGTGAGCGTCGGCGCCTTCTCCGGCTCGACCCCGACGACGCGCGCGCGGCCGGCATACCAGGCGGCGATGCCCGCGAGCAGGCCGCCCCCGCCGACCGCCGCGAGCACGGTGCCGGCGTCCGGGACCTGCCGCTCCAGCTCGAGCCCGAGCGTGCCGGCGCCCATCATCGTCTCGTCCTGATCGAAGGCGTGGATGCGCAGCGCGCCGGATTCGCGGGCCCAGGCCTCGCTCGCCTCGAGCGCGTCGGCGTACCGCTCGCCGACCTGCTCGACCTGCGCTCCGGCCGCGCGGATCCGCGCCACCTTCGCCGGCGACGAGATCGTCGGCACGAAGATGCGCGCCGGGACTCCGAAGCGCTGCGCCGCGAACGCCACCGCGGCGCCGTGGTTTCCGCCGGACGCCGCGACGACGCCGGCCGGCGGCGGCTTGCGCAGGAGCAGATTCGCGAACGCGCCGCGCGCCTTGAACGAGCCGGAGTACTGGAGGAACTCGAGCTTGAGGGTGATCCGCACGAGTCGAGCCCGAGTTCGTCGCCGCCGACCTCGACGACGGGCGTGCGCCGGATGTGCGAGGCGATCAGGCGGTGCGCGGCGGCGATCGACTCGCGGCCGATCGCCCCCGTGCCCGACCGGGTTACAGCTTCAGCTCCCACGTCTGCCCGACCAGCCCGTCCCCAAAGCTGTATGCGGCTTCTCCGCGATGAGCCGATAGCCCTCCGCCTTCGTAGATGTGCCGCGCGGCGTGCAGCACGCTGTTCGTCCAGAGGAGGATCTGCCGGTAGCCGGTCTGGCGGGCGAAGCGCACGCATTCGTCCACCAGGCGCTTGCCGATGCCCAGGCCCCGCGCCGCGGCTCGACGACAGGAGCCGGAGCTTGCGCGACCGTCCGCGACTTCGTCACCAGGAACACCGAGCCGACGATCTCGCCCTCGCGCTCGGCGATCCAGCAGCGCTCGCGCTTCGGGTCGAAGTTGTCGATGAACTTGGCGACGATCGTCGGCGACCAGCGCCTCGAAGCGCTCGTCCCAGCCGTACTCCTCGGCGTAGAGCGCGCCGTGGCGGTGGACGACCCAGCCCATATCGCCCGGCTGGTGGGGGCGCAGGAGGTAGGGGACGCTGCGGCTCGGGGGCCGCGCCGAGCAGCGCCTCGATCGTGCGCATCGCCTCGACCAGGCGGCGCTGCTCGGCCTCGGAGAGCTTGCCGAGCATCGCCTGCACCTCGGCGCTGGAGCGGGCATTCAGCGGCCCGAAGGCCGCGCGGCCCTCGGCGGTCAGGCGCAGCAGGCTCTGCGCGCGCCGTCGGCTGCGACCGCGTCCCGGCCGATCAGGCCCGGCGCTCGAAGCCGCGCAGCAGGCGGCTGAGGTAGCCGGCGTCGAGGCCGAGGTCGCGGGCGAGCTCGGCCGCCGTCGGGCGCTCGCGGTGCGCGAGCTCGTAGAGGACGCGCGCCTCGGTGAGCGAGAACGGGCTGTCGAGCAGCCCCTCGCGGAGCGCGCCGATCCGGTGGGTATAGAAGCGGTTGAAGCGCCGGACGGCGTCGACGCGGGGGTCGGCGGGGTCGCCATAATCGGATGCCATCGTCAATCAATTGGTTGCCTAAGTCAATCTTTTGCGCCCGCCGGTTTCGCGGTTCGATCGTCGCCCTTCGGTCGAACTAGCCGCCTACCGAAGTCGCCAAGAGCGGCAGCTCGACGCCCCTTGCCCTCGAACCGAGCTTCAAGGCACCGGCGGCAGGGCGCTCGAGCCTGCGTAAAGCGCGACCGTCACGGCCGTTCCTCGTCCAACAGCGCGGTTCCGGACAGGACTCTTCCCAGAAATTGCTGTCCTGTCCTCAAGGCGCATGAAGTGCCGATAAGCCTGAGCGCCGAAAAAATGGGGGGCCACCGTAGAGCGTCAGGTTGAATGGCCGTTCGGTATCGAAACCGTCGCCGGGGAAGCGCTCGAGAATGCGGTCGCGCTCGTAGGGCGCCATCGTCGCGAACATCGTCACGTAGGCGATATATTCGTGCGCGACGACTGCGGGCTCTGCGACTTTGAAGTTCGCGGCGGCGATGTGATGTGCCACCTCGTGCGCGACGAGGCTCCGATGAAGCGCTCTGTCTATGGGTAGACCGGGGGCGAGTCCCAGTTTGTGGCACCCGGAGAACGTGAGCACGTAGATGCGCCGCTCGGCGTTGACGTTGCACCCCAACGCCGTAATGGCGGCGAGCCCGTCCGGAAGGCTCTCGACGAATCGGACTTCAACGGGTGCGGTGGTGTCGAGCCCGAGCGCTCCGAGAAACGCCACTGCATCGGCGGCCCCTTTGCATCCGGTCTCCACGTCCTCCTTGTCGAGCGAGTACACGGACACGCTCGTGCCGGGGCATAGCGTTTCGTCGGCCCCTGCCGCGCGCACCGACACAACGAGGCACCACAGGAGCAACAGACACGTGGCAGCGTATGCACCGCTAGTGCATGTTCAGGCCCACGATGCCATGACAACTGACTTGAAAATGGTTCAACAGGGCATTGTGCATTCACGATAGGCACAGGGCAAGGGACGGAGCAAATATGGTCAGAGTCACATTTCCCTCAAACGCTCCAGATATTCCCTAGATCCCGTTCGACAAATCCTGCCTTGTCCGAAACGTTTTGGAAATTCAATCCGGC
>CAVRIZ010000004.1:0-13626 GCA_963721445.1 uncultured Chloroflexia bacterium | reverse complement strand
GAGTGAGCTCCTCGATTTCTTGAGTTCGAATAAGTTGAAATTTGCGCGCATTTTCTGCTTAGTGATTGTAAAATTATCTGAAAAATAATATATAGGTTCTTAATTATTAAATCAAGAACTTATGGAAAATTTGTATACAAAAATATTTCACATGATTTTTAGATGGAACATTTTATTGGTGTGCTACAATACTTGTTTAGACAAATGTATAATGTCTATCTGTAGATAGTGTAATTACCTCATCCCGGTGGGAGGGTGGATGGTTTATAACTGGTTTGACCAACGGAAACGATGGATTATCTGGATTGTTTACGCTGGATTAGCCGCTTTATTGGTAGGAATTGGTTTTATTCTCTATCACAATGAGTATGACTCTATCCTGATTCACAAATACAATGAATTGAATGCGATTGCAGATCTAAAAACATCGCAAATTCTTTCATGGCGGGCAGAGAGGCTGGCAGATGCCAGAGTAATTGCATCTGACGAAAGCATTCTTGCTCAGATCGTGCAATATAAGAAAAATCCGGAAGACATCAAAACAAAACAAGCCATTCGAAGTAGAATATCGGTCATTAAAAACCTGTATTCCTATGACGATATACTGATAGCAAATCAGGATGGAACTGTATTACTCTCTGTAAACGAAAAACAGGACCTTATTCCTAATAACGCACTTGATCAATTCTCAGAGGCGATCGCCAGCCAGGATGTCGTATTTGGCGATTTTTATCCCTGTAAGTCATGCGCAGATATCTACCTGGATATTGTTATTCCTTTCAGGAAAACCCTCGACGACGAATCCATCCTTCTCGTATTACGGATCAACCCTGCCGAGTTCATCTATCCCCTGATTCAGACCTGGCCTACCCCGAGTCAGTCTGCGGAAACCCTTTTGGTTAGACGAGAAGACGGGAAAGCAGTTTTTATCAATGAGCTTCAATTCAAATTCAACTCCGTTTTTAAGCTTAGTTTCCCCCTCACCCGGACGGATATCCCAGCCGTACAGGCAGTCCTGGGTCGAACTGGAGAATTTCTAGGAACCGATTATCGCGGCGTTCCAGTCCTTGCCGATCTTCGGGCAATCTCAGGGACGAATTGGTTTCTTGTCAGCAAAGTGGATCAAAACGAGATTTTTGCAGAATTACGATACCGATCTGCATTGGGGATAACTATCCTCGCGCTGCTATTCCTCATGTCTGGTATCAGCCTCAGGATACTCAATCTCCGTTCCCAACAAAATCACTTAAAAGAAAAACTTGAGGCTGTACAGGAAAAATCCAAGGCGCAGGAAGTATTTCGAACCACGTTATATAGTATTGGGGACGCTGTGATCACGACGGATAGTCTTGGGTTGATTCAAAATCTCAATCTTGCTGCAGAAATTCTTACGGGCTGGAAAGAAGCGGATGCAATACATCACCATATTCACGATGTCTTTAAAATTAGAAATGAATTCTCCGGAAACATGGTTGAAAATCCGATAGACCAAGTCCTTAAGGAAGGTATCGTTGTTGGGCTGGCGAATCACACCATTCTCACGGCTAAAGATGGAAGGGAATTTCCGATCTCTGACAGCGGTGCGCCGATCAAGGATATTAACGGTGAGACCACAGGCGTCGTCCTGGTGTTCAAAGATATGACGAACGATTATCGCCTGCAAAAATCCATTCAGGAAAGCGAGGAGCGGTACAGGCTTCTCTTCCAGAACATTCCAGATGCGTTTTTTGATGCCCAACTGATCAAAGATGATTCAGGGCAAGTAATCGATTACCGGTATATCGCTGCAAATAAACAATTTGAAGACCAATTCGGCGTTCATATTTCCCATGGCACAGATAACATTTCCAGTTTTACTACACCAGAGCTATTAAAAGATTGGTTACCTACATTTGTTCAGGTATCCCAAACTGACCGGAATACATCCATTGAGTCATATATTCCGTCGATCGATAAGACGATGAATGTTAAGGTTTTTGGCACCCGTCCCGGAGAATTTGCGGTCATCTTTGAGGATATGACGGAAAGACTGGCTGGAGAAAAAAGTCTGCGGGAGTCGGAAGCAAGCTACCGAGGCAGAAATGCAGAGCTCGAGAATTTTATGGAATTTTCGCAAGCTCTCCGAAAAGCGCAAACAATGGATGAGATGCTACCTTCCCTTGCTGAGTTTTCGACTCGGGCAATAAATGGCGATTCTTGTTTGATCACCCTGCTTGATTCTCCGGGGAATTCCTTCCACGTTGAATATGTGGATGGTTTTTTGAAGACCAATCAGGGCTTTGCCTTTTCGATCCAACAGGGTGTCTCGGGGAGAGTGCTCAGGACAAGGCAGCCAGTCATCGTGAATAAGTATCTTGATGACCCCGATCGGGTGGAAGGAATCAACAATGAAGATCTAATCGGACCGGCCATCTTTGTGCCGATTCAATCGACTACAGAATTATTGGGAGTCCTGTGTATTGCCAGGGAAGCAGCCGAAGGTGTTTTGCCCTTTACCGATCATGACATACAAGTCCTGTCTACCTTTGGTGAAAACGCTGGAAATGCTATTCATCGCGCAAACCTTTTGGATGATGTGACGCGTCAGGTGGAACACTTGCAGGCGTTGCATAATATAGACCTTGCAATTTCCGGAAGTATTGACCTGAATACCGTTCTGGGAGTGATCACAACCGAATTGATGAAAAACCTTCAAGTGGATGCCGCTTGCATTCAACTGGTCGACCCGCATACCCTCCAATTGGAGCCGATCATGATGAAGGGTTTCCGCATGAAAAGATCGGATTATCCCCGATCCAAGATCGGAGAAGGTGCTCCGGGTTGGGTCGTCCTGACCAAATCAATAGTTGAGTATCATGACCTGCATGTTGCACATGATATACCGATCCACCCGATTTTTACCGGAAAAGAAGAATTCACTTCGTATTTCGGGTTACCTTTGATCGCAAAAGGGAATAGCATTGGCGTATTGGAAGTCTTCAATCGAACACCCCAAAAGTATAATCAGAATTGGCGCGAATTTCTGATCACCCTTGCCAGCCAGACGGCCATTGCCATTGACGATCTTTCCCTCTTTAATGATCTCGCCCAATCCAACCTGAAACTACGACTTTCTTACGATGCCACTATAGAAGGCTGGTCCAAGGCAATGGACCTGCGTGACAAGGAGACGGAAGGTCACAGTGAACGGGTGACGGATCTAACACTCATCCTCGCGACAATTTTCAATGTGCGAGGCGAAGAGTTGGAACATATCCGGCGCGGCGCTCTATTACATGATATCGGAAAATTAGGTGTGCCTGACTCAATCCTTCATAAGCCCGGCCCACTGACCCCTGAAGAGCGAGAGATCATAAACGGACATCCCATCCTATCTTATAAGTTGTTGTCTCCGATCGAATACCTGAAACCAGCGTTGGATATTCCTCACTATCACCACGAGCATTGGGATGGAACTGGTTACCCGGATGGGTTAAAAGAGGAGCAAATTCCGCTGGCAGCCAGAATTTTCGCAGTCGCGGATGTTTGGGATGCGCTGACAAGCGAGAGACCATATCGAGCTGCGTGGAGTAAGGAAAAAGCAATTCAGCATATTTATAACGAATCGGGCAAGCAATTTGACCCGAGTGTGGTTGATCAATTTATTAGGTTGCCTGAGATTGCGCAGGAATTTGATAAAGATATTTCGGAAATTATTAAAATGGATGGGACGGGTAAGTGAACCTGAATTATTACTGGCAATTAATACCATCATGGCAAGATTGTAAATGCATGCATTACCAAATACCATTCCGAGACGTAATCCATTTTTCATATCGATAAAGTAACAGTGCATACCTTAAACTATCAATAGCAGAATATCTGATTATCCGTTGTAAACAGACTTCCTTTATTAATTGGCTGCAACCATTCAAGTAGGAAAAATTCCTGCATAATGTTAAATTCCATTCATCAAATGAGTATCGGCAAATCGAAGTAAAATACCAAAGAACCTTTTGTCCTTGTCTAAAAGAATTGAATGGGCATTTATTAATTTGGGGATTTAAGAAATGCAATTTTTCCGAAAAATCTGGTCAAATACACTTACCCGTTTTGGAATTATCGGCTTCATCGGTGTATCCATATTCGGTTTGTTGTCTTTCCTGGCTGGAACTTTTTTACCCGTTGGACTGGACTGGCGAGACGCTTATTTGCCTGCCATAAGGCTGGTGCTGCAGGGGCAATCTCCATATCATACAGGTTGGTTTTATAACCCTCCGTGGTTGATACCTTTACTTATTCCATTTGCGTTACTTCCTCTGAAATATGGTTTTGGAGCGATGATGATCATTGGATTCGCCGCATTTGGATATCTCGCATATCGTTTGAGTGCGAAGCCGATCACAATGGTTTTTTACTTGTTATCACTCCCTGTGCTTATTTGCGTAACCCTTGGTAACATTGATTGGTTGGCTTTACTCGGAATATTAATGCCAGGTCCGATCGGAATGATATTTATGGTAATTAAACCGCAGGCCACATTTGGGGTGATCATTTTATGGACATGGCTTGCCTGGCGGGAGAATAAACTGCATGGGATCGTCCGGTTATATTTACCATTACTTGGATGTCTCATCCTCTCGTTTCTTATATTTGGCTTCTGGCCAATAGATACCTGGATGGCAATTCAACGTGAAAAAATCGTGATTGATAATTCACTGTGGCCAATGGCTGTACCGATCGGATTAATACTGCTGGTGAAAGGATTAAAGAAACGGAAATTAAAACATGCTTTGGCCAGCTCTCCGTTCCTTAGCCCATATACCTTTTATCAATCTTTTTCCGGAGCGCTTTTGTCATTATCGGATTCCACGTTGGAGATGGCAGTCGCAGTCATCGGGATGTATATGGTCCGGTTGTTATAAGGGAGAAAGCAATTCACTAGTATCAAGTCCATGCGAACATAAGCCCTCGACCTTATGGTCGAGGGCTGATGTTACAGTTGGAGGAAAGGTGAAAATATGATGCCAAAAGTATAAATGACAGAGCAATATTATCTTGTTCATTCACTTTTTGCAGACAGGGCTGCGATCGCCGGTTGATTAAACCCCTTCGCAGTCAACCAGACCGCCATCACCAATTCCTGTGTCACCAACACCATTTTCAAATATAAATCATAGCTAGTATTTGTGTGAGCCATAAAGGTAATCACACCGATCAAGCCCCACACGGACAACCAGCGGGGTATTAGCCGAGTGCGGTAGAAGGAGACAAATAAACATGTGGCCCCAATGAGAAAAAAGATTGGTCCGATCTCCCAAAGGCGGTACTGGAGTTGATATAAGATATTGCCCATGGACTGCAAAGCAGCATGATCAGCTCCGGTGACGATGGATTCGGTGCCAAGCGCGGCCAGTGCAAAAAATCCAAGAGCAGTAACTAAACACCATATTCCACCCAATGCTCCCTGGAAAAGGACCATCCCCATTGCCAGTCCTTCGCTATCTTTTTTGACGACCGGGTAGAGGAAAACCGTCATAGCCGCCTGCGAAGTCCCCATCATGATGAGAAAAAGCGCGCCGCCGGTAAGCTGGGACGAATAGGCGCCAATGAGGCTCAGAATATCCGCACTAGCAAGGGAAATGCTTGACATGAGTGAGATAAATACCTCGCCGTTGATGACTGCGCCCAAAATCACAAAGGACACAGCCAGGATGCAGAGGATACCTGCCATTACTGCATTTATTCTTAAGGTATTCATTTATTTTCCTATTTTTTAAATGAGTTGAGTTTTATTCATTTATAACCAATGGAGTCAGGCCTGCTCTGAACAAATCTGGTAACGACGAGTGATGGCGGTGGAGCATCCAAACGATTAGATATCCAAAAATGAAATTGGACGAGGCCGTTTCAACTAAGTGCGTCATTCGTACTGCTTCAGGCATAAGCGGAGTGGGGAGCAACAGTTGGCTGTTCATCAGCACAGCGAATAACAATCCAACGGCGATGGCAGTTTCCTGCCATTGTCCTTTCATCATGCGAATTATTGGCAAGGCTAACAATGCCCAGAGCAAGCCGCGTAAGGCTTGAAAAGGCTCCAGCCATGGTGCGGTTGTAAATACTACTTTCATGTGTGCGATGAAGCTGCCTTCGTCAATCCCGCCGTAATAGGCTTGCACCGCAGGGCTTTTCCAGGCAATAAAGTAGCCAAAGGTGGAGTATAAGATCATAAAAACGATTGCAATCACCGCCAATTTCCAGGCCCATTCTCTTACAGACATTTTCAAGCGTGAATTCGGCTCATTGGCTGTTGTGGTATCTGCTTTTCCCTTGCCCAGAATAAGAATGGCCAGCAGCGAGAATGGAGTGGCAACGAGGACACCCATCAGGAAGAGACGCGGCAACACACCCGGCGGCAGGATGTGAAAGACTACCGATTCAATTTGCGTCATGAATGTCATGATGCCAAAGAAGATAAAAAAGACGGTTGCCATGAGCCGCCAACCCGCCCAACGCGAGCGGAGGATGGTGTAAGTCAGAACCAGTGTGTCTAGAAAGCACACTGCCAGTAAAGCCAAGAGGATTTTCGAAGTTTGTATATCCATTTCAACTTCCTTTTTCAATCTGAATTCGCAAAAAGTCAGCACCATTATGAGTGCCGAGCTGACCTGTTCGGTCGTTTGGCAAGCCCTGTCCTATAGCCCCAAAACACTACCTGCCACAGACCAGCAAACGAACAGGAGAACAGTCAGGATAATTATCTTCAAACCGACGGTAAGAGCAGTTTTGAGTTTCATTACGTAGTCTCCATTTTCAGAATATGGACGAGTATCAGAGAACGATCCCAGCTATTGCATTGAAAAATCCCGTTACATACTCTTTGAAGGACTGGCAATCCTGAAAAGATGCTGGATTGCCAGTCTTCAAGTACAGAAAATCGATTTGCTATTCTTTATCTGCCGAAAGGGCAGCGATCGCAGATGGATTGAATCCCTTCGCGATCAGCCAGACTGCCATCACCAATTCCTGCGGAAACATCACCATTTCCAAGTAAAACCCAATGCCGGTATCCAGGTGAAAGAATTTCAACAAGGATGAAGCTAAAGAGGCAACAACTGCGATGAAACCCCAGACGGATATCCAGCGTGGGATCAACCGGGTGCGGTAAAAGATGAGGTAGATAAATGTCCCTCCGATGATAAAAATGATGGTGCTGATAGGCCCTTTGAGGTTTTCGAACTGATATAACAGATTGCCAATGGACTGTAATACTTCCGAATCAGATCCGGAGGCAACGTATGTGTTGCCAACTGCGATAAGCGTCAAAATTGTGAGGGTAGAAAGGCAATAGAAGATGCCTTCCAACGCGCCGCGGAAAAGGAGCATCCCCATCGCCAATTCTTTGCTGGCTTTCCTTAATACCGGGTAAAGATAAACCGTCATCGCCACCAGTGAAATCCCCATCATGAAATATAAAAAAGCACCCCATGTCAGCCTGGACGAATTCGCGGCAGTCAGGCTTAGTACATCCACTCCAACCAGCGGTTTCCCGCCGATGATCGAGGTGAGCACTTCGCCGCCAATGAGGGTTCCCGAAACTCCAAAGACCGTCCCCATGAAGTAGAGGAACCCGGTCATCACTGCATTCTTTCTGTACGTATTCATTCTTTTTTCCTTTTATTTAATTAGTTTGATTGATAACCATGAAAAACAATGTTGTTAAATTTTACGATTGGACCTCCTGTGGTTTTACCTGGCCCGGGTTGATGAAATTGACCGAGAGCAAGGACATGCCCAAGTCACGAACTCTTTTCATCAATCCGTGCAACGCAGCCTGGTCGATCACCGGGCAGATCAGCAGGGTGTTCCCGTCTTCTTCCAGTGTGATGACCGCGTCATCAAACCGGTCAGCCCAGCGTTCATCCAGATGTCCTTTGATGCGAATCTCGCAAAGGCCTAATTCGTTATTGTGTTCATTTAGTGCGAGTGTTTCACTCATGCTGCGCCTCGGGTCTACGGTTTTGTGTTCACTTTTTTCTTCTACCAAAAGATACCAGGCAGTATGATGAGGCGTCATCAGTACATGTGATGATTGAGGTGATGATTTATCGAAAGGTTGGGGGAATCAAAATCGCCTGGCAGGCGGAATAATCTCCCTACCAGGCGTGGATTTTGTGTAGAAGGTAGTTACAACAAATTGAGTTCTTCAGCGCGGCGGACGGCAGCCCTGCGACTGTTCACACCCAGTTTGGCGTAAATTCTTTGGGTATGGGTTCGTATTGTGCTCAGCGATACCATCAGTTCACGGGTAATTTCCGGACCGCTGAGATCGGTCCTGAGCAGCCTGAGCACTTCCAGCTCTCGTTCGCTCAGCGGTTCGATCAACTGACTGGGCGCTGAAGAGAGGATACTTACGATCTTTGCCGATTAAATGCAGTGAGTAATTTGAGACATAAACGGCTTCAACCTGAGCGTTTTATCTTTTGCATCCAGTCTTTTCAATAACTCCGCCATGGAATTGCCCTCATCGACAAAGACTCGGATATAGCCTTCAGGCTCGGCCAGAGTCAGCGCAAGCTTCAACGACGACAAAGCAGGTGTGATGTTGCCTTGTGCCTGATGAGCGAGTGCCTGCAATATGTGAATCTCGATCACACTGCCGATCCGGCTGCCGTCTTCCGCTGATCGTTGCAGGCGACCCAATAACCGCATGACTGCCTGAATGGTGTCATCCATATGATCGTTCTGGTATTGGGCGATAAGAATTCGCGCGAGTGTAATGTGATCGAACTCGTTCAAATATCCGAGGTCATCGTCAGGGGAAAACTCCCGTTCGCGTACCCACTCCATGGCTTGAGACAATCGTCCCTGAGTAACCCAGATCCGGGCTTTTATGGCTGAGATGGGGCGTTGATCTGGCAAAGGCGTTCTGATATACAGGCGTTCCGCTTCATCCAGAAGTGCGAGTGCCCCATCCAGGTCACACTGCGATTCTGCAAGGCGCGCCTGAGCAATATGCCACTGATATCGCCAGACAGGCAACTCCGCCTTCGTCCCCAATTCTTTGCTTCTTTTCAGGTGTTGCGCGGCAGATTCCAGATCACCCAGTTCAAGATACAACTCGGATAATACCCTGTACAGGTCGGCGGCATCAGCAGAAATGGGTTCCCCGTGATCCAATACAAGTTGTAAAAGCTGTTCACTTGTACTGATTGCCAATTGGAGATGCCCCAATGCCGACCGCATCTCGGCCAGTACGACGGTCGTTTCGATGGCATCAGGGGTGTTACCGGCAGCGCGCAGTTTCATGGTGTAATCGGCAAAGGTTCTCTCGGCAGCTTTCAGGTCCCCGCTTGCCCAGTAACACATCCCCAACATCATGGCTGCCTGACTTCGTCTGAATGGATCCGCTTCGGGGAGCTCAAGTACCAGGTTGGCATACCTGATCGTGTCAGGAATATTACCGAACGATTGGGCGATATAAGCCCGACCGATGGCAATGGTTGCCGGCAGCGACTTGAATTGTTCCTGGTCCACCACGATCATCTTATCCGAGGGCGAATCCAATTGGCTTTTGGCATCCAACAATCGCAACTCCGCCTCTTTTATCTCGCCAATGCGTAATAATGCAAACGCGTACCCGGCATTGAGGACGGGTCGGGTGTGGATCAGGTCATCCGGCAATTTCTTCACCCAGCCAAGCCATGCACCTGGCTGGATGCTTTTATCCTGCGTCTCCGGCCAGGCCAATTCGAGCAGGTCTGCTGAGCGCTCATAGTCTTTGGCAGCCAGCGCATGGCGGATGGCATCGGTCCGCAGACCGTTCTGCTCAAACCATGCGCTTGCCCGCGAATGATACGTACTTACCCGACCATCCTGGTTTTCTGTCACGTGTGCTTGCAGAACCTCGCCAAAGAGGTGGTGATAGCGATACCACTGGCGTGTATCATCCAACGGAATAAGGAACAGGTTGTTGCGTTCCAGGAGGTCCAGCATTTCTTTACCATCTTCCCGTGCGGTGACAGCATTGCATAGGGGAGCGTAAAGTTTGTCGAGAATCGCGGTTTGCAATAAGAAACTGCGGACTGCATCGGATTGGTGTCGGAGTACTTCTTCAACCAGGTAATCCAGGATAAAACGATGGCTGCCGGTAAACGCTTCTATGAAACTGGATGGATCGCTCCGACCTTGCATGGAAAGAGCAGCCAATTGCAGCCCGGCGATCCACCCTTCGGTGCGGGTCTCCAGGGCGGAGATGCTTTCCGCGGAAAGGTTGAGATTCATTATCTGGTTCAGAAACGCACCGGCTTCCTCAGGTGTAAATCGCAAATCGGCTGCGCGGAGTTCGGTCATCTGACCCCGGGCACGATAGCGCGACAGCGGCAGGGATGGATCCTCGCGGGTGGTGATTACCAGGTGCATCTGCGGCGGGATATGATCGAGCAGAAAGGTGAGGGCGCGGTCAATCGGATCTGAATCGATCACATGGTAATCATCCAGAACAAGCATGAAATTCTCCGGGATAGCAGCCATTTCATTAAGTAGGGTTGTCAACAGGGATTCAGGGATCGGTGTCAGGGACTGCGAAGACCGGATCGCTCCCAATAACCCTTCCCCAAAATCCTTTGAAATCGTCTCTACGGATGCGACCAGGTATTTCAAAAAGCTGGCTGAATCGTTATCGCCTTCGTCTACAGATAACCAGGCGACCCGAACCTCAGGTTTGGAAGGCTCGCGTCCATCAAGATGGTTCGGATTATGCTGGGAGAGTTCGGCGATCCATTCGCTGATCAGGGTGGTTTTACCAAAACCGGCGGGAGCGGAAAGCAGAGTCAGTTTGCGTCCGTAACTTCCGTTTTGGAGCAGGCCATTGTTCAGTTGTTTTATAAGGCGGGGTCGATGGACAACCTTCGCACGAGTGCAAAGGGATAAAGAGTTTGGTTGTCAGAATCGGAGTGGTCAAACCTTGGGTCCGGGAAATTTCTTCCATTTGTCACTCCTAACCGTGATTCGATATATCCTCAATAAGCCAGGGGGGTAATCCACGGAGGCCGGTTTGGGTGATCGATAGATAAACTCTACCTGACAACGGACCTAAATGCAATCGAAAAGATTTCCTGGGAATAGTGATATCCCTTTTCTTTCGCTGCAAATCCAGCATCGAATTTTTCGGCCTCTTTTTCGTCTAACTCGCAGACAGAACTATACCTGAATTTCCAGGAATGTCCTGTCAGCGCGCCTTCTTCCAACTCGATGGCCAGCATGCCAGACGGATAGTTTCCATCCAGATCGCTGATGTTCAAGTCTTTGGCGCACTTGAATCCATGCTTGCAGTAATTATGTGGATCACCCAAGGATCACGATGGCTTTCACGCCATTCTGGATGCACAGCTTCCTGGTGTGATCGATCAACGCGCTGCCGATCCCTTTTCTTTGATACCCGGGCAACACACAGAGAGGACCAAAGCTCACGATCTCCATCTCATTACCCTGTTCGTCGATCAACCAGGCTTTGGTGTACATGATATTTCCGACAATCTTTCCATCGACTTCTGCGACAAAATCCAATTCTGGCAAAAAATCAGGATGATCTCTCATGATGTGAACCAAATAATGTTCAACGCATCCCGGGAAATATAAATTCCAGAAAGCTTCTCTGGTCATATCCTCCACAACCCGAAAATCATTTTCTGTCTCGTTTCGAAGAATAATATCCATACTGATCATGTCCTTCCCTTTGAAAGCAATATACTTTATTTTACGCTTCAAAAGTGCCCGATTTCCCGGAGAAGTCGTTGGCTCACTATTGTGGGATATATACAACCAATTATATTCACCAAACAAAAAAAGAACGGATCAGGAATTTACAAATTCGAAATCGGTCTATTTTGGGGTCTTTCTCGAAGGGACGGAGGGATTTATTTAACCTGCGTTATCCCTGCATAGGGAATCCTTCGACCGGATGATCCAGTACTGCGAGGTTCGCCACAGAATATATTTTGGATTATGCCAATTTTCGGCAATTCAACCACCTTGATCATTCTTTCATAAAACTGATTATTCAAAGATCATGATCGGTATGGGGCGAATTGTTAACTTCTGATATTTCAGATAAGGAGGGTGAAGTTCGGTGACGAATTTCCACAAACGAACATATTCCTCTCCAGTAACTTCCCGCGCAGTCACCGGTATAACTTTACCTTTAACCTCAATCCTGGCCTGAGGGTTTTGCCTGAGGTTGAGATACCAGTCCGCCTGCCTCTCTTTTCCCCAGTTCGATGCAACAATTAAAAAATGGTTCTGGTAATCGAAATACGCTATCGGAATCACATGGTCTTGACCTGATTTGCGTCCGATTGTGTGCAAGAGTAGAATGGTCTGCCTTCCAAGTCTGCTTCCAATTCTCCCATGGCTGAGTCTAAGAAGAAGCGTATTTATTGCCATAAAATATTTTATGAATATGTCTTTCATTTGATCACATCTTCTTTTATTGTCTAGAATGAGAGTTGTTAGTTAGCTAATCGTTAGCTATATGTAACTGATAAATATTATCCACCATTAATCTCATTTCAAAAAGGAAGTTATCAATCCTCTAAGCGAGATAATGTTTTATGGATTTCTTCAAACACAAAGATCCATCCGATCGAAGAAGTTAAATTATCTCGCGCTTATCAAGGACTTGTTTATATTCCGAACAACCCGAACAATCAGGATTCTCCAAAATTTAACCTAAAAAATGAGGGCACCCGTGGGGAATGACACTTGGAAAGCCACAGAAGAATGAGGCAAATAATATAATCCTGAAGGATTATCCCTCAGGATTTCGACACATTCAATAAGTGCGGCGGAAAGGTTGAGCTACTAAAATCCCTTTCGAACGTTTTCCTCCATTCTGCCATTACTTAAAAACTACCGGTATAATTTCGGAAAATATCTCCCTGTTCTCTGTATATAGGTTTGATACTCTTCACCAAATCCCTCGATCATCATATGTTCTTCCCTGGGAACACGGATGACCATGCTCACGATTATCACGACCGCAAAGGCGATGAAAAACCAGTTTGCGGTCACCATGGCAAGGCTGATGCCGTAGCCGAACAGAGCGGTGTAAAGTGGATGACGAATCCGGGAATATGGTCCTGTGGTTATCAGGCGGTGCTGATCACGCAACTGTAATTGGGGTGACCACCACTTTCCGAGCGCAACCTGGGTCCATACCCAAAAGCCAAGGCTGGCAAGACCCAGTCCAAATCCGGCCCAGCGAAACCAACCAGAAAATGGGACTGAAAGCATCTTCATCCACGCTGGATTGAGGGAGTACAACACCATGCAAACGAATAGGACAAATCCAAGCAATACCCGGGAGGCGAACATCCCCCGACCTTCCCGTTCAATGGCAGCACTGTCGGGCATTACCCGTTCTCCAGCTTGCCGAACCTGCAGGGTAAAGTATATCCGCATAGCTAGCACCCCGGCTAACAGAACCCAAAAGGCAATTCGAAATATCAATTCAGATATCATTAGATTTCCTCCTTCGACTAGAACTATAGGTCAACTGCTGCTTTTACGGTATATTATCAGTATATCAAGCCATATCATAACAACATAATATCCTGAAGGGTATATCTTCAGGATTTTGTCTTAGTT
>CAVRIZ010000003.1:0-124175 GCA_963721445.1 uncultured Chloroflexia bacterium | reverse complement strand
CCACCGGCACGTCCAGCCAGTCCGCGAGGATTCCCACCAGCGGCGCGTCGATCGACATGGCGATGAGCGTGGAGATGAGGAACTTCACCGCCTGCCCCGTCACCGGAGTCCCCTGCGCGCGGAAGGCCCATCGGCGGTTGAGGAAGAAGGCGATCGTCGAGCCGATCGCCACTCCGGCCGCGGCGCCCACCGGCGTGGGCAGCTTCAGCACCTTCTTGCAGACCAGCAGGACGCAGACGTCCACCACGGTGGCCAGCGCGCCGACCTGCAGGCTGCGGGCGGCCCAGGAGCGCAGCACCCGCTGGACCAGCGCCCGGACGGACGACCGGCCGTAGCCGATCCACCCGCGAGTCACCTCTCCGGTGTCACCGCCCTGGGCCGTGCTCACGCGCAGCCCCCCGGACAGGACTTCCAGCCCGCTAGCGGCGTCCGCCGCCGACGGCGTGCCCACCGCCACCGCCGCTCGGGCGAGCACCTCCGCCCCCCACGTGGGCCCCGCCACCGCCTCCGCGCGGAGCGGAGAACCCGCCCGACGACGGGGCGGAGAAGCTCCGCGGGCCTCCGCCGAAGCCACCGGACGACGGGGCGGAGAAGGTCCGCGAGCCTCCGCCGACGCCACGCGAGGGCGGCGCGGAGAAGCTCCGCGGACCTCCGCCGAAGCCGCCGGACGAAGGCGCGGAGAAGCTGCGCGAGGGGACGCCGCTGCTCGAGGGAGCGCCGAAGCTCCGGGAGGGCGCGCCGAAGCTGCGTGGCCCGAAGGTCTGGGGCCCGGAGGGCGAGGTGCGCGGGCTCGCGTAGGCGGGCGACTCCGAGCGCGGCTGGGGGCTCCAGTAGCCCAGCGAGCGCGGGCGCGGTCCCGGCGCCGAGGGGCCCGAGGGGGGCGGCCGGGGTGCCGAGGTGCCCCCGCCCGGCGAGGGAGCGCCGCGCCACGGGCTGGGCGACGGGGGCGCGCGCCATCCGCTTCCACCCGACGGGACGGACGGTGCGGGCGACGACCGCGGTCCGACCGGCGTGGGAGGAGGCCGGGCGGTGTTCACCCCGGGGAAGGGCTGGCCCGGCCGGGGCGCCAGCGTCCCGGGGGCCATGCCGCGCGTGGAGGGCAGGACCGGCTGCACCCGACCCGGAGCCGGGGGAGTGAAGCCGGTGACCCGCGGGACCGGACGGCCGACCGCATGCTCCACCTGGGGCACCGGAGGACCGGCGTACCAGCGCGCCCGCCCGTAGCTCACCGCCTGGTGCACCGGCACGGTGGCCGCGTACGCGGCGTGGATGCGGTCCACGGGCAGCCGGTACGCCCAGACGTCGTGGTAGATGAAGACGTTGCTCGGGACGAAGCACCAGTAGGGCCGCCAGGGCTGGACGACGACCGCGAACCCCACGGGGGGCAGCGGCGCCCAGCCGATGTAGCCACCCCCGAAGCGCCAGTCGACCCATGCCGGAGCCCAGACGGTGCCCGGATACCAGACCCAGCCCCAGGAGGGGGTCAGGGCCCAGCGCCCATAGTGAAAAGGCGCCCAGCCCCAGGGGTAGTCGCTCTCCCAGGTCCAGCCCCAGTCCGAGTAGACCCAGCGGCCGCCCGTGGCGTAGGGCTGGAAGTCCTCACCCACGACGTCCGGGTCAGGCCGCCAGGCCCGCCCGTCGTTGGGTCCCTCGCCGGTGTCCACCCACTGACCATAGGGGCCCAGGGTCTCGTCGAAGGTGGTGACGTCGAAGTCTCCCTCGGGCTGCGGGGGATGGGCTCGTCCTGGGCCAGGGCGCGCGAGGAGGTGCCGAGCGCGACCAGCAGGGCCGCTCCCAGCATCACCAGCCGTCGTGCGCGCCGTCTCGCCATCGAAGGACATCCTTCCCTGGCCAACCTGCCCCGGCAAGGAGCCAGCCGAGCCACCTGCCTGGACGCGAAACCCCCGGAACTTATTCACCCGGGCGGGCGCCTCACTCCTCGAGAAAGCTGTGCTCGCGGGTGACGGTCTTCCCGGACTCGATGTCCACCGTCCAGGTCCGGGTCTTCTTGCCATTCACCAAGCGCAGGGTGTGGGAGCCTGGCGCCAGGGGGTACCGGCGGGTGCCCTCCACGTCTCCGGCGGCCTTGCCGTCCACGAAGAGCCTCCCCCAGGGCTGAGCCTTCACCACCAGAAACCCCGGTGACGCCGGGGGGGTGGCGGGCGCGTCGGCCCGGGGCGGCTGGGGCGGTGTCGGTGCCGGGGCCTCGGGAGCCCGCGGCGGCGCGGGAGGCGCCAGGGCGAGTGGCCCGGCGGGGCCCAGGCGCTCCGGCGGGAACGATTCCGGCCGGGAATCGGTCCGTCCGGCGAGGAAGGCGATGGCGGCGACGCCCAGGAGCACCGCCAGGCCCAGGGTGGCGAGGATCGTGCGCCGGCGCCGGGCGCCGATCTGCGCGGCGAGCACCCGCATCTCCTCGACCGGGGCCTCGGTGACCACGCTCTGCCGGCCTCCCGGGGCCGTGGCCGCAGACGACCGGCGGTTGGGGGGGGTCCTGGTGGGAGCCAGCGCCTCGTCCTCGAGCATCGGGGACACCGACTCGGAGGGCAGCGTTCGCTGGAGCAGGCGCCCGTAGGTGTCGGCCCGGGTCTGCTGGAGCCCGCCGCTGCTGGCCGTGGGCTGGGGCCGGGAGCTGGTGGGGCCCACGCCGGGGACGAGCTGGAGGGGACCCATGGGCTCGGTGTCCTCCTCCGCCGCGGCCTCGTCCGGGAACAGGGAGCGGATGAAGAGCCCCACGTCGGTGTCGTCGGGCGCGCGGGGCGCGCCGATGACGTAGGTGAGCAACCGGCGCTCGAGCTCGGTGGCGCTCTGGAACCGGCGGGCCGGGTCGCGTTGCAGCGCGGTCATCACCACCTCGGCCAGCGCCAGGTCCACCGCCCTGCTCACCGCGGAGGGGGAGCGGATTTCCCGTTCCTGCACCGCGCGGAGCACGGCCAGGTCGCTGTCGCCGTCGAAGAGGCGGGCGCCGGTGAGCAGCTCCCAGAGGGTGATGCCGAGAGCGAAGAGGTCGGTCCGGGAGTCCACCGGCTCGCCTCGGGCCTGCTCGGGAGCCATGTACGCGAACTTGCCCTTGAGCATGCCCGCGGTGCTGGCGCGGTTGCTGGCCTTGGCGATGCCAAAGTCGGTCAGCTTCACCGCCCCCTCGTAGGAGACGAGGACGTTGTGTGGCGTGACGTCGCGGTGGACGAGGCCGAGCGGCTGGCCGTGCTCGGTGAGCCGGTGCGCGTAGGCGAGCCCCCGGGCGACCTCGAGGCAGATCTGCGCGGCGAGCACGGGCGGGAACGGGCGCTGGAGGAGCCGCGCCCGCCGGTGCAGCTCGGCCAGCGACTTCCCCCGCACGTACTCCATGGCGAGGTAGTAGCTGTCCTCGTGGCGGTCGAAGTCGAAGATGTGGACCACGTTGGCGTGGTTCAGCTTCGAGGCGACGCGGGCCTCGGCGATGAACATCTGCACGAAGCTCGGGTCGTCGGCGAGCGCCGAGCGAATCCGCTTGATGACCACCTGCTTCTCGAAGCCCTCGGGCCCGTGGGACTGCGCGAGAAAGATCTCCGCCATCCCGCCCTCGGCGAGCTTGCGCCGGATCACGTACCGGCCGACGGGGGTACCAGGAGCGAGGGACACGGGGAGACGAGTCGAGGCGCCGCGGAGATTATCCCGGCGCGGACGGCCCAGTCTCCCCGTCTCGGAGCTCCGCCGATGGCCGGGTCGCCTTCCACCGCACGCCCGCTGGGGCGCACGCCCGGAGGGCACGCCTCACTCCCGCTCCCCGTCCGCGGGAGTCGGCGCCCGGTGCTTCCTGCGGGTGAGCATCTGGACGGTGGCCGTGTAGAGCTGCTCCTCGGTGTAGACGCGGCGGGAGCGCCCCTTCGCGTGCGTGGCCGGTGGACGCTCGAGCCAGGCGAGGATTCGCACCGGGCCGTGGTGCGCGAACGGGGCGAGCACCTCGGGCGGGCATTGGCGCAGGTAACGGCGGACGAGCGGCCGGAAGACACGGGAGAACTTCCGGCCCAGCCGGGAGTGCCGGCGCGACGGGTCCAGCGTGCCGTCGAACGCGGGGCTCAGATGGTAGAGCTCGTGGAGCAGGGTCTCGATGCGCTGCTCGGGCCGGCTGTCGCGGAAGAACAGCGGGCGGAGCGTCACGCAGTAGAGCACCCGCCGGCCGTCGATCCGGACCACCGGCTTGCGCGCCCCCGGAGTGGTCGCGGCTCTTCCCCTGGGCGAAGGCCAGCGGCTTGACCGATCCCCGGGACCCCCGCCGCGCCTCGCCGGCCACCACCAGGACCCTGGCCGCGAGGAGGTGCGAGAACTCCGGCGCGCGCGCCGCGAGGTCGCGCATCAGGGCGCGGATGGCGCGATTGAGATTGGGGGGCCTCGACGAGGGGGGCACGCCGCGAGGTGGATGCTACAAGAAGTTCCCGGGTAACGGCGCGTGACGGTGTTTCTCCTCGGACAGGACCCTGAGGCCTTTCCGCCACCCGAGCGGGCCGACCGCTCGGGGCTCCTCGCCGTGGGGGGATCTCTCCCCCGCCCGTCTCCTGGCGGGGTACCGCCGCGGCATCTTCCCCTGGTACTCGGAGGGGCAGCCCATCCTCTGGCACTCCCCGGATCCGCGGTTCGTGCTGCTGCCCGGCGAGCTGCACGTCTCCCGCCAGCCTGGAGAAAGTGCTCCGCCGGAGGACCTACGACATTCGCGCCGACACCGCGTTCCCGGAGGTGCTCTCGGCCTGCGCCGCGGCGTCGCGCCCCGGGCAGGACGGGACGTGGATCACCACCGCGATGCACGCCGCCTACCTGACGCTGCACCGGCTGGGGCACGCGCACTCGGTCGAGGCCTGGAGGGATGGCGAGCTCGTCGGCGGCCTGTACGGGGTTGCGCTGGGCCGCGTCTTCTTCGGCGAGAGCATGTTCACCCGGAGCCCCGATGCCTCGAAGGCGGCCTTCGCCACCCTGGCCCGGTCGCTCTTCGACGCCGGCTGCCTGCTCATCGATTGCCAGGTCGAGACCGAGCATCTGGCGCGCTTCGGAGCGAAGGACATCCCTCGCCGCCGCTTCCTCCGGCTCCTCGGGCCGGCGGTCCAGACCGGCCCTCCGGTGCATCGGGTCTTCGCATCGCTTGGCGCTTCGCGTTAGGAGGCAGGGCGTGGACGCGACCCGCGAGAGCTCTCAGCACCGGAGCGCCGCCACCCGCTGGGTGGTGGTGGGGGTGCTCGTCCTCGCGGCGGTCCTGGCCTTCGGGGTGCGGGGACTCCTCGCCGCCCGGGTGGTGCAGGCGCGTGCCGCGGCGATGATCCGCGCCGGGAACTTCGCCCAGGCGCTGGACGAGGCCGACCTCCGGCTCTCGCGGGATGCCGACGACCCTCACCTCGTGGAGGTGGCGGTGCTCGCGGCGCGCTCGCACGTCGCGCATCTGCTGGAGACCGGGACGCCCGTGGCGGACGTGGCGGCGTGGCTGGAGGAGCAGCTCACCCGCCGTCCGTACCTCCGCCCTGCACTCTCAGCACGCCTGGCCGAACTCCAGGCGGAGGCGAGACGCACCGGCCGCCCGCCGAACAAAAATAGGAGGTTCCGGCCGATGGGGGAATGATTCGCGTGGCCTCGACGTTTCAGAGGCTGGGCTGCTGAATCTTCCCCCCGGTTCAGCGTCCGCCGGTCTGAGCCGTCGGCCTTCGGGCCGCGGCTCGCCGGTTTTTTTTACCAGCCCGGGACCTCGCTGTCGCGCACGTGGCCCAGCGCCCGGCGCACCTTGTCCTCGAGCTTCTCCGGATCGAGGACGACCTTCCCGTCGTGGACCGCCCGGATCGCGGGGACCGGGATCGGCGATGTCCCCCGTGTTCTCGATGTAGATGATGAGGGCGGGATCCGGGCCGCTCCGCAGCTCGCGGACGGCGCCGATGGGGTCCGCGCCCTCGGCGGTGAAGACCTGGTCCCCGAGGCGAATGGCGGCGTAGTCGGGCGTGGGCATGGTGGGGGAAGGTACCACCCGGCAGGCCCGAGCGAGCGGACGGAGATCCTTTGGGAGCGGCTCCCGTTCAAGCCGGACGATGCGTCCGCTCCAGCGCCTGCTCCCTCGTGACCCGCGAGACCTCCAGATTGCCTTCCTGGCCAGCTTCCTGGTCCTCGGGGTGGCCTTCCTGCGGCTTCCAATCGAGCCCTGGATGCCTCCGCTGCTGCTGGCCTCCACCTGTGCCGTCCAGTGGGCCTGCGAGCGGGTCCTTCGCCTTCCCTCCAGCGGATTCCGCTCTCCCTCATCACCGGGCTGGGCCTGTCGCTGCTCCTTCGCACCGATGCGGTGCGGGTGCCGCCGCTTGCGGCCACCATCGCCATCGGCGCGAAGTACCTGATCCACATCCGGGGCAAGCACCGTCTTCAACCCGGGGATGCTGGGGCTGACCACCTGCATCCTCTTCAGCGGTCACGCCTGGTGCTCGCCGAGCCAGTCGGGCGAGGGCATGGCGCTGCTGGCCTGGTTCGCGGTGCTGGGGCTGGCGGTGGTGTCGCGGAGCTTCCGCACCGACGTGAGCCTCGCCTTCCTCGGCAGCTGGGTGCTGCTCAAGCTGGGCCGGGTGCTGTGGCTCGGGCAGCGGCCCGCGGTGCTCGGGCATCAGCTGCTGGTGGGGAGCCTCATCCTCTTCGCCTTACCTCATAATCTCCGACCCGAAGACCACGCCCGACCGGCGGAGCGTGCGCATCGGCTGGGGCATCGCGGTGGCGGTGCTGGCGTTCGTGCTGCAGCACCAGGGCCTGGGTGATGAACGCGCCGGTCTGGGCGCTGCTGCTCCTTTCGCCGGTGGTGCCGCTCCTCGACCGGCTCTTCCCCGCTTCCCGCTTCACCTGGCCCTCCAGCCAGGCCTCACCCCAAGGAGTCCTCGCCGTGCCTGCCCCCGCCGTCCGCCGTGTGGCCCCGTTGCTGGTCCTTCCCCTGCTGGTGCTCCTCCACCCCGCCCCCGCCCTCGCCTTCTGTGGCTTCTACGTGGGGAAGGCGGACGACGCAGCTGTTCAACGACTCCTCGCAGGTGGCGCTGGTGCGGGACGGGAACCGCACCGTCCTCACGATGAGCAACGACTACCGAGGCCCGCTCACGGATAATCCTGGGCGGCGGCCCGGCAGGGCTTTCTGCTGCGATTGAACTGGGAAAATTGGGAATTTCTACCCTTTTAATAGATGACAAAGACCGGTTGGGAGGAAAGTTAATTCTACAGACCCACCGGTTTTTTGGTTCGATCAATGCCGTATATGCAGGTACGCGAGGGATCGATATTGCCACCAGGCTTCAAAATGATGTTTCAAAATTTCCCTCTATTGAAATATGGACGCATAGTACAGCACTGGCGGTTTATTCAGATAAGAAAGTGGGTATTCTCCGGGATGGCAAGGAATATGTGCTGGTCTCGACAGACGTCCTATTGGTAGCCACCGGCGCGCGGGAGAAATCGCTTACCTTTCCAGGAAATTCATTACCCGGAGTTTTTGGCGCTGGTGCTTTTCAAACATTGCTCAATCGGGATCTTGTGAAACCATCTGAGAACTTGTTCGTCGTTGGCGGTGGAAATGTCGGATTGATTGCCGGATATCATGCCTTGCAGGCGGGGATTTAAGTGGTTGGATTAGTTGAGGCGTTGCCTGATTGCGGTGGTTATAAAGTGCATAAAGACAAACTTTCCCGGATGGGTGTGCCAATCTATACCTCACACACCGTCCTGAGTGCGAATGGGAAGGAATCGGTAGAGTCGATCACAATTGCGCAGGTAGATTTGGGTTTTCACCCTATCAAAGGGACGGAGAAATCATTCCGCTGTGACACCGTCTTAGTCGCCGTCGGACTCGATCCTGTCAATGAATTTTTCATCAAAGCAAAAGAATTCGGTCTGACCGTCCTCTCAGCTGGAGATGCAGAGGAAATCGCCGAGGCTTCAGCCGCTATCTTTTCTGGAAAGATCAAAGGCTTGGAAATCGCGTCCCTTCTTGGATATAACACCGGAACAATCCCCCAGAATTGGTATCACATGGCGGAAATGCTAAAATCTAAACCCGGAAAAAATATGGAAGGGGAAATCCCTGAAATCAGCACAGGTGTAATGCCGATCATTCACTGCTCACAGGAAATCCCCTGCGATCCATGCTCAACCATTTGTCCTCAGGGTCTGATCTATATCGAGAAAAAAGATATAAGACAGGTACCTGCATTCCTTGGGAATAATTATTGCTGCAGTGGCTGTGAAAAATGTGTGGATATTTGCCCGGGACTGGCTATTACTCTGGTGGATTATCACGAAAATGCAGACATACCGCTCGTTTCCATCCCGTATGAGTTTCAGTATGGACAGGTTAGCAAGGGGGATCTTGTCACCGTAATGGATACATCAGGTAATGCATTGCAGGAATTGGAAGTTGCGGAAATAAACACACCTAACTCTATTGATAAAACGGTCATTGTCCGCGTGTATGCGCCTAAATCGATCGCTCGCCAAATCGCCGGCATACAAGTGCAGGAGATCCGGGACATCCATCCCATGGATCATTATGTTCAACGAATTGAGGATGACACCATCGTTTGTCGGTGTGAACGGGTAACAGCCGGAGAGATACGGAAATTGATATTGGAAGGTTACCGCGATCTAAATGAGATCAAGACGGTGACCCGGGCGATGATGGGCGCCTGCGGTTCAAAAACATGCAGTTCGCTGATCCATCGTTTATTTCTTGATGAGGGTATTGATCCAGGCAAGGTGATGGCACAAACAAAAAGGCCAATTTTCATGGAAGTACCTCTGGGTATTTTTGCAGGTATCGATCCGGAGGAGAAATAGTATGGAACAACAATCCTACGATGTGATCATCATTGGTGCAGGTTCCATAGGAACACCCACGGCGTATTACTTATCCCGGGCAGGACTCAGTGTCCTGGTAGTCGATTCTGCTCCCAGCGTCGGGCAGGGTTCGAACAAAAAAGCAATCGGCGGAGTGAGGGCGACACATTCCGACCCCGCGAAAATAAAACTGGGTCTGCGATCGATCGAGTTGTTCTCACAGTGGAAAGATCAGACTGGGGATGACATTGAATGGTTTCAGGGCGGGTATGTTTTTGTTGCCTATCGGGAGCGGGAAGAGCGAATTCTGCAGGACCTTTTACTCATCCAGAAATCGTACCATCTCAATATTAACTGGTTGGATCAGAAGCAATTGCTGGATGTGGTCCCTGATCTTAACCACGAAGGTCTACTCGGAGGAACCTATTCGACGGAAGATGGCAATGCTTCTCCCTTGCTTGCCATCCACTCATTCTATGTCCAATCGGTAAAATTAGGCGCAAAATATCGTTTTAATGAGCCGGTGATCGAATTCCTCAGATCCGGCGAAAGGATCACTGGAATCAGAACCAAAGGGGGTAAGTATTATGCTGCAGTGGTGATCAATGCGGCGGGTGCCTGGGCTAGACCGCTCTCAGTGTTGGCAGGGATAGATGTACCTGTCACACCCGATTCGCATGAATCGGCAATCACTGAACCCGTAGCTCGATTTCTCCAACCCATGGTGGTGGATATCCGTCCTTCGCCAGGATCGGCGAATTATTATTTCTATCAGCACATCACCGGGCAGATCATTTTCTGCATAACACCGAACCCAAGTATCTGGGGCGATAATGTCCAGGAAACCAGTGATTTTCTACCAATGGTTGCGAAACGGATGGTGGAAGTGATGCCCCGTTTGAGTAATATTCGTGTTCGCAGAACCTGGCGTGGACTATACCCGATGACTCCTGATGGCTTGCCAATTCTTGGTTGGGCAGATAATATGCCGGGTTATCTTCTTGCGGTCGGCATGTGCGGGCAAGGATTTATGCTTGGTCCATCCATGGGGGAATTGATCACCCGGATGATACTGGGAACCTTAAACGAGGAAGATAAATTATTGCTGCAACTATTGTCACCCGCGCGCTCATTTGCTGAGACCGAAAAATTGAAATAAGGAGAATTATCCAATGACGGATGCCGTCCATGTTCCTGTTGGAGAAATGAGGAAATTTGTCGAGGCAGTGTTCTTGAAAACTGGTGTTCCAGTCGCTGACGCTGCCATTTGTACGGACGTGCTTATCGCATCTGACCTGAGGGGGATCGAATCACATGGTCTCAGCCGGCTGAAGATGTATTACGACCGAATCAAAGGTGGAATCCAACACCCTGTAACACGGATTGATGTCATTAGGGATGGTCAAACCACAGCTGTATGGGACGGAAATCACGGAATGGGACAGGTCATCGGCTATCGGGCGATGGAATCTGCCATAGAAAAAGCCGAAAAGTTTGGCATGGGCTCTGTGGCAGTCCGTAATTCCACCCATTACGGTATTGCGGGATATTATCCTTTGATGGCTGTCAAGGCGGACATGATCGGATTAAGTGTGACCAATACCAGACCATCCATCGCGCCCACATTCGGAGTGCAGCCAATGCTTGGCACGAATCCGATCGCTTTTGGGGCACCGACGGATATGGATTGCCCGTTTCTATTCGACGCGGCGACATCCATCATTCAGCGGGGAAAGGTCGAGATATACGCACGGAAAGAACAACTTCTCCCCGACGGTTGGGTGATCGACCGTGACGGCAATCCCGCGCATCATCCCAAACAAATATTACAGGAATTGACGGAAGACACGAATGCGCTTTTGCCTTTAGGTGGCAGCGGTGAAGAATATAGTGGCCACAAAGGTTATGGTTTGGCCACAATTGTGGAGATCCTATCATCTGCATTACAGACCGGAGCTTTTCTTCATGGCTTAACTGGATTTGATTCTACTGGAAAGAAACAACCATATAAGATCGGCCATTTCTTTATGGCAATTCAGATAGAGAGTTTCCTGCCAATCCATGAATTCAAGAAGAATATCGGTGATTTATTACGTGAATTGCGCGATTCACCCAAAGCATTAAATGAAAATCGGATTTTCCTGGCCGGCGAGAAAGAATTTGAAAACGAACAAAAGGTCCAAATTACCGGCATCCCGGTTCTCCCAAGTTTGCAAAAAGAGCTCAAGACGATCCAGTCTGAGTTACAATTATTCGATTATCCATTACCCTTTTAGGTGCGTTTATTCATGATTAAAGGTATTGTTTTCGATTTTGATGGAACCATCCTGGATACAGAGGCTTCTACCCATCAGGCCTGGATGGAAATATACAGGGAGCATGGGGTTGTTTTACCATTTGATCTATGGGCATCTACCGTTGGCACATCGGAAAATTACTTCGATCCGGTAATTTACCTGGAATCTAAAACCGGTAATAAACTGGACGGAAAATCCATCCGGGATAAACAGGCAGCTTTGGAATTGGAGATACTTCGATCAGCGAGACCGTTACCTGGAGTGATAAATTATCTGGATGACGCACGGAGAATGGGAATAAATCTGGGTATTGCATCCAGTTCTTCCTTCGAATGGGTGGATAGTAACTTGCGTATACACGGATTATCAGATTACTTCACCTGTGTCATAACCAGGGAACAGGTTGTCCAGACCAAACCGTTCCCGTATTTGTATGAGAAAGCCGTCAAAGCGTTAGGGTTATTTCCTTACCAGGTGATCGCCATTGAAGATTCTCCGATGGGTGTGACTGCTGCTCAGGCGGCCGGAATCTTCACCGTAGCCGTACCGAATTCGCTTACAAGCCGTCTTAACCTGGATCATGCCAATATTTGCATTAATTCCCTGGCAGACCTACCTCTCAGAGACCTGCTCGAACAAATATCCGTATAACTTGGTGCTTGTCTATCCAGACATTTTGATTACACTTGTATCAACCAAAACCAATCAGGTTTTGTCCATGAAAGTGTATCTGTGAAGTTAGAAAATCTGCTTGCGAGCTTGCCCGAAACATATAACCTGGTAGACCGGGAGATGATTCAACGCGCCTATAAGCTTGCTGAAAAGGCACATGAGGGACAAAAACGTGCCTCAGGCGAACCCTATATTACCCACTGTCTTTCTGTTGCGGCAATTTTGGTTGAGATGAAAGTTCCGCCTGAAGTCATAGTTGCTGGTTTATTACATGATACGGTGGAAGATACAGAAGTAACCCTCGATCAGATCCGCAATGAATTTGGAGATGAAATTGCCAAGCTGGTGGATGGGGTGACAAAGTTAACCAATCTTCCGCGTGTTTCACGCGCTGATCAACATGTGGATAATGGCGTCATCGTAAAAGAAATCGATGATCAATCCATATTTGAAGAAGAAGAAACCGCAGCACTAAAATCTCGTAAAAGGGACTTGAAGACCGAGACCCTGCGTAAAACCTTCCTGGCGATGGGAGATGATATTCGAGTCGTGTTGATCAAATTGGCAGATCGTTTGCATAATATGCGAACTCTCGGATACATGCCTGAATCAAAACGACGTCGGATCGCCCGCGAAACCCAGGAAATATTCGCTCCTCTTGCAAACAGGTTGGGGATCTGGCAAATCAAATGGGAATTGGAAGATCTGGCATTCCGGTATGTGGATCCCGACAAATATAAAGAGATAGCGCAGCAACTGGCTGAAAAACGGGAAGATCGCGAAAACCAGATCAAAAGGACCATCGATAATCTGACCCAGCATCTGACTCAGGCAGGTATCAAGGTTGAGATCAGCGGCAGACCTAAACATATCTACTCCATCTATCGCAAGATGATGGAAAAAGGGAAATCATTTGAACTGGTGCGTGATTTGCGCGCGGTCCGATTGATTGTTCCTGACATTCCATCCTGTTATGCGGCTTTAGGGGTCATTCACACACACTGGCGTCCAATCCCGAATGAATTTGATGATTACATAGCCGCGCCAAAGGATAATTTTTATCAATCTCTCCACACCGCTGTGATCTATGACGATGGGAAACCACTTGAGGTCCAGATCCGGACTGCCGAGATGCATCAAAACGCGGAATATGGCATTGCTGCCCATTGGCGTTACAAAGAAGGACGTAAACGGGACGATGAATTCGAACAACGGGTGAACTGGCTGCGGCGGTTGATGGATTGGCGAAAAGATGTCGATGATGCCCAGGAATTCATGGAGGGGATGAAAACGGATGTTTTTCAGGACCGGGTATATGTCTTCACCCCTCGTGGAGATATTATCGACCTGCCCACCGGGTCTACTCCGTTGGATTTCGCCTATCATGTCCATACTGAAATTGGACACCGTTGCCGTGGCGCGAAGATCAACGGGAAATTAGTCTCTCTCGATTACACGCTCAAAACTGGTGATCAGGTTGAGATCTTGACGGCAAAACAAGGGGGGCCCTCTCGTGATTGGTTGAATCCAAACCTGGGACTGGTCACCACTCAACGTGGGCGTTCAAAAATTAAACAATGGTTTAAAAAACTGGATTATGACCAGAATGTGACCCAGGGAAAACTATTACTTGAACGTGAATTCCGCCGGTTGGGGTTGACTGAGATCGATACAACCCAACTCATGCTGGAATTTGACATCCATGACCAAGAGGATTTTTACCAGGCGATAGGCTGTGGTGATGTTTCAATTGGCAGAATTATCAGCCGGATATCCGAGAGCGAAAAGGAAAAGGTCGAAGAGGTTCTCGCGCCACATCCAGCCACGCCAACAAAAGTCTCTACGGAAACCGTGACAGTCTTGGGCTTGAAAGGATTACTCACTACCATGGCGAAATGCTGTAATCCCGTCCCTGGTGACGAAATAATCGGGTATATTACCCGAGGACGTGGGGCAACCATCCACCGCCAGGATTGCTCCAACATCCTTCGTTTGCGAGATCGGGAGCGGATAGTCAAAGTAAGCTGGGGAGAACCCGTCAGAACCTATCCGGTATCCGTTCAGATAAAAGCGTATGATCGACAGGGATTGATGGGTGATATATCATCCATTCTTACAAATGAGAGCATTAATCTGGTCGACATAAACTTGAAAATCAATCATAATCTGGCTGTAATAAATGTGGTTCTTGAAGTTGGGGACATTGTTCAATTGAGCCGAATACTAACGAAAATTGAAAATCTGCAAAATGTCATGGAAGTTCACCGTGTACGAGGTGGGTAATCTTATTTTTGGGGGTTTACTGATTTGATATCTTACGGTAAAATCGCAGCCGCAATGATGGAGTATGCATGGGGTTATTAAAGAAGTCCAATTATACAATTCTCCTACTGGGGATTGTAGGCTTATTGGATGCTGGTTACCTATCCTGGGTGAAATTGTATAAAACTTCAATCGTATGTGCCCCCGGATTAGGGGATTGCGGCTCGGTGAATAATAGTAGTTACTCAATGCTTTATGGTATCCCAGTTGCTTACCTTGGTTTCTTAAGTTATCTCTTTATTTTCGGAATGAGTTTGATCTTGATCTTGAAGAAAAGGGAAATCAACTGGATTAATTATTCGATATTCGGCACAACCTTGGTAGGCCTCCTGTTTTCTGCCTACCTCACTTATATCGAGCTTGGAGTACTGAAGGCAATCTGTTTTTATTGTGTGATATCTGCAAGTATAATGACTGCCTTATTTGGAATATCACTTTACAAAACTTTGAAATTGTTAAATAATTAATCCCTATTAGAGGAGAATTACGCTATGCCAAGAATTCGCTGCCACTACCTTGATTGTGCCCTACTGGATGATGGTTATTGCAGCGCCGCCCAGGTCGAGTTTGATCCTGATTCCGGATGTCTGACTTATTCTCCCAACGCTGAAATGGCGACCGACGAGGACTGGGACGAGGAAGAAGAAGAACTGGAAGAATGGGATGAAATGGGTGCTGACGAGGACGAAGATGAAGATCTTTGGATGGATGATGACGAAGAGTATTAAATAAATCTCCAAAACAAACCAAAAAAACTGGTTATTTATAACCAGTTTTTGATTCTTTCTTCTTTCCCGATCTTATCAAATCAAGTAATTCGTATGCCAACCTTGCAGATTAATACTCCTCTAATATTGTTGACAGCAGAAAATATTGATGTATATAATAATTCTCGTATGTGGTTCTTGATTATGTATTGGCCGTAGGAAACCGACTTGAGCATCTTCTGGTGTTCAGGTCGTATTTAGTTACGGATTTCCATTCAGAACAAGAACAAGGCAGCCAGTTTTCATTATTAAGGAGTGAGGAATGAGCGACAGAGTTCAAGGTACTGTAAAGTGGTTCAATACCACCAAAGGCTATGGCTTTATTCAGCGCGATGGAGAACCTGATGTGTTTGTCCATTATTCTTCCATCACAGGCGATGGTTTTAAGAACCTCGAACAAGGCCAGGCTGTGGAATTTCAGGTGGAAAAAGGTCCAAAAGGCCTTCAGGCATCCAACGTCATCTTATTACCATAAGAATTCAAATTCTCTGGCAGGCAGGATCCTGCACCTGCCTGCATATGATGCATTAGCCTGAATATAAAGAGAGACTGAATGGACTATTCAGTCTCTCTTGCTTTATAGGAACTGATTATTTTTTTGTTGAAATCCCTGTATTAATGAGGGATAACCAATATCCGGCTCCGAGGAAAACAATAGTTCCAAGGATGGCAAACCCCAGGCGGAGTGGACCCAGCTTCCAGAAATCCCAGCCCACCACAGAGGAAAGTCCATGCCCAGCCCAAAAACCACTTCCGCTTAGGAATAGATAGAGCAATAGCCGCAGAACACCTCCATCTTTCCATAAATGAAAAGCGGCGCCAAACATCGTAGATATTAATAAACCAAATAAGAACGCGGGTAGGGTCATAATATGCCGTTCGTATTATACAATAATCCCACCGCCCAAACAAATTTCACCCTGATAAATAGCGGCGATCTGACCTGGAGCAATATCCAGAATCGGTTCAGAAAAATGTACTATTACCGATTCGGGAGCAATTTGAATCGTAGCGTCTCTGGGTGTGGATGAATACCTGACTTTCACATCCCCCTTAAACTCAGATGATGTTTGATTTTCCAACCAATTTACATTTGTAAGGTTAATCAATGTCCTGCCGGTACTCTGTTTGGAACCGATAACCAGTTGGTTCGATTGGTAATCTTTCGATACAACGTAATATGGTTCTTTGTAAGCTATGCGAAGCCCTTTTCTTTGCCCGATGGTGTAATTTGCCAGACCAGTATGGCTGCCCTGAATTTTTCCGTCCAAAGATACAATCTCACCAGGTTCATTTTTCCCAGGCGCATATTTTTCAAGAAACTGACGATAATCCAATTCTCCGAGGAAGCAAAGATCCTGACTGTCTGGTTGGTTGGCGGTTGGCAAGCCCCATTCTTTGCATTTCGCTCGTACTTGTTCTTTCTGGAATGAACCCAGTGGCAGAAATGTTCGCTGGAGATATACTTTGGGTAACATCGAAAGAACATACGATTGGTCTTTCTTCCGGTCAAGCCCGCGCAATAGCCGAAATTTCCCATTGGTCTGATCTATTTGAGCATAATGACCGGTTGAGATTCCGGTGGCATCAAATTTATCTGCCTGGTGCATCAGGATCTTCCAGCGAATTTCTGTATTACAAACAATGCAGGGATTTGGGGTAATTCCCCGGGTGTACCCTTGCAGAAAATACTCAACCACAATATTGCGAAATTCTGTTCGGGCATCTACAACATAGAATGGGATATCCAGTAATGCAGCCACTCTTCTGGCCATCATCATTGCGTCTGGAGAACAACAACGGTTCAGGTCCTCTTTACCTTCTTCTGCCCAGAGCCGCAGCATGATGCCAATAACATCATATCCCTGTTTCTTAAGATACGCGGCTGCAAAAGAGCTATCTACTCCCCCACTCATCCCAACAATAATAGTTTCGGCCATAAGTGTTTAATGTAGTTCCGCTTTCTGAATGAGACCGGGTAGAACCTGGCATAACGATTCTATATGGTCTCTTATCGTATCTCTACCCAGACTGATGCGTAAAGAACCAAGCGCATGCCTTGGATCGATCCCAATGGACAACAGGACATCAGATGGTTTCGGATCTCCGGTTTTACAGGCTGACCCAGATGAACAGGCAAATCCGGCATGGTCCAATAAGGTTACCAGTTCGTTCCCATCCACCCCTGGAAAAACAAAACTGGCGTGGTTGGGAAGACGTTCAACCCGTGGGCCGGTTAGTATCGTATTCGGAACTTTTTGCTTGATGGTCTCAATGAGCTGATCTCGCAAGGATGAGAGATAAATGGAATCGGCAGCTTCGTCTCTGAACTGCCAGTTTGAGTGCAGCTGCCATCCCAACAATATAGGGAATGTTTGATGTACCAGCCCGGAACCCCCTTTCATGGGAACCTCCGGTCTGTAATGGCTGGATTGGTGTCCCCTTTCTTATAAACAAAACACCGACACCTTTTGGACCGTAGAATTTATGCGCGCCTAACGACATCAGATCCACCGGAAGCTCTTTGAGATTGATAGCCAATAAACCTGCCGCCTGGACCGCATCAGTGTGGAAGAGGACACCTTTTTGATGGCAAAGTGTGCCGATTTGAGCGATCGGGTTAATGGTGCCAATTTCATTATTCGCAAAGATCGTGCTGACGAGGATCGTTTGATCTGAGATTAAATGGTCGAGGTCATCCTGATTCACACTTCCTTCGGAATCCACTCGAACGAGACTACTTTGAAACCCAAAATTCTGACTAAGGTCTGTTACCGTGTTTATCACTGCCGGATGTTCCACACCGGTCGTGATCAGATGATTTTTACCGGAATGGGATCGGACTGCCAAAGCCGTCCCTCGAATTGCCAGGTTATTGCTTTCGGTTCCACCGGAGGTAAAAAATATCTCTTCAGGTAGGCAATGGAGATAATCGGCGATATCCTCACGCGCTTGTTCGAGAGCAGCTTCCGCCCTCTGTCCGAATCGATGCACAGAGGAAGGATTCCCGAAATTCTCGCTGAAATACGGAAGCATGGCTTCCACCACTTCCGATGCGATTGGAGTGGTGGCACAATAATCAAGATAAATCGGATGCAGATTATCCATAGGTTTGAGATTATAGCATTGTTACAAAGGTTATTCGTTGATTATATCCGTTGATATAATTGGTATATCTTTGTCGTACAAGGGAGGTCAGATGACCGCGAAAATTCTATTTGGTACAGATGGCTGGAGAAGTGTTATCGCAGAAGACTACACATTTGATAATGTGAGGCGGTGTACACAAGGATTCGTCGAGTATCTGAAATCCAAAGGAAAATCGGGTGCGTGGGTGGTCGTCGGCTACGATAAACGATTCCAATCAGAGAATTTTGCGATGGCTGCTGCAAGTGTGTTGGCCGGGAACGGTTTTCGAGTTTACCTCACAAACACAGCAACCCCAACGCCGGTGATCGCGTTCTCGGTGGTAAATCTGAAAGCAGCTGGAGCAATCAATATCACCGCTTCTCATAATCCACCAACCGATAATGGTTTTAAAGTTCGGAATGAATTTGGTGGTGCCATCGATCCGGAGGGTCTGTTATTTATCGAAGCGAAAATCCCCGATCGGATGGAGGACGTTCGATTAATTCCCCCGGAAGAAGGAATCAAGAATGGCGCGATCGTCTTATTTGACGCTGCCCCGGCTTACATCGAGCATATCCACCACCTGGTTGATATTGAAAAAATAAGAAAAGCAGGATTGAAAGTGGTAGTGGATGCGATGTGGGGTAATGGCGGCGGGTGGTTTAGTGGCTTATTGAACGGTGATGCCACAGTAGTATATGAAATCCATAACACCCGAAATCCAATGTATCCGGAAATGAAACGACCGGAACCCATCCCCCCTAATATCGACGTTGGATTGAAAACCACGGTTGAGCAGAAAGGGAATGTGCTCTTAATTACCGATGGCGACGCAGACCGGGTGGGTTTTGGTGACGAGAATGGCGTTTTTATTAATCAACTTCAAGCCTACGGTTTGCTGGCCTTCTATTTATTGGATGTCCGAAAACAGCGTGGTCCGATCGTGAAGACGCTATCAACAACCAGCATGCTGGAAAAACTAGGCAAAATTTACGATGTACCGGTGATTGAAACCGGCGTCGGATTCAAATATGTAGCCCCCAAAATGCTCGAGGTGGACGCCATGATCGGCGGAGAGGAATCGGGTGGCTACGCTTTCCGCGGAAATGTTCCGGAACGGGATGGAATATTAGCGGGACTGTACTTCCTCGATTTCATGGTTACAACAGGTAAAAAACCATCCGAACTTCTGCAAGCATTATTCGATAAGGTTGGTCCGCATTATTACGATCGAATTGACACCAGCTTTAAGGGGAATCGCTCAGAGAGAGAGAAGGCGATCATTGATGCAAAACCAACTCACATCGCAGGTATCCGGGTGAAAAAGCTGAATACTACCGATGGCTACAAGTTCGAATTGGAAGACGGTGGTTGGCTACTAATCCGTTTCTCAGGGACCGAGCCGATCATCCGGGTTTACTGCGAAACTACCCAAAAAGACAAAGTCCAGAACATCTTGCAGGATGGTCTGAAGATCGCAGGTATTTGACCTTTGACTGGCTATATCGACACGCACTGTCATCTTGACCTGCCCCATTTTGATGCAGATCGTGAGGATGTGGTCAAACGAGCAATTGCAGCCGGGGTTGACCTGATAGTCAATCCCGGTATTGATCTCGCATCCTGCCTGAGAATCATCAAACTCACCAAAGAGTTCAGTGTAATTAAAGCTGCCATTGGTATTCATCCGAATGATCTGAAGGACAATTTCCAATCAGATTTGACTGAATTCCGCCGGATCCTTCACAATGAAAACGTGCTGGCAATTGGTGAGATCGGGCTGGACAATTACCATAAACAGGTACCAATCGAGTTGCAGATCAGAGGATTACGAGCTCAATTGGATCTCGCTGATGAATTCAATCTACCCGTGATCATACATTCCAGAGAAGCATTAATTCAGATCACTCCCATCCTGTCCGAATGGTCAGACCAGCGTCGAAAAGCCGGAATAAGAACGCCTATTGGAGTGATGCATTCATTTGAGGGAAATCTGACCGAAGCCAGGCAGTTTATTGATCTCGGTTTTATGGTTGGCATTTCCGGACCAGTGACCTATAAAAACGCATACCACAAAATCGATATTGCTCGAGAAATCCCGCTTGAATCATTGGTTTTAGAGACGGATAGTCCTTATCTGACACCCGTTCCATTCCGGGGACAGCGTAATGAGCCTGCCTTCCTACCCCAAATTGGACAGAGAACAGCTATAATCAGGATGAGTAAGGAAGAGCTCATACTGGAACAAACCAGCCGTAATGCATTCGCCCTTTTTTTATTGGAGTAACCCTTTGGGACAGACCTCATTTTATACCCCGATCCAAACAGAATTAGCTGAAGTTGACCGTTTGATGCGGTCACAAGCACAAGATTACCATCCTGACCTTCAAAAAGCGTTGGATATCATCCTCACATCCGGCGGTAAACGAATTCGGGCAGCGATCACATTATTGGTTGGAAAAATGCTGAGGGCGGACCCAAAGGCTTGCATACTGTTAGCAGGCGCTATCGAAATGTTGCACACGGCAACACTGGTCCACGACGATCTGATTGATGGGGCGTTATTGCGGCGGGGTACACCCACTTTGAATTCACAGTGGTCCCCAGGCGCGACAGTTCTGACTGGTGATTTTTTGTTTGCGCGTGCGGCAAAGCTGGCAGCAGACACTAACAACGTTGAAGTGATGCGGATTTTTGCCGAAACATTGGGCGTGATCGTAAACGGTGAGATCACCCAACTTTTTTCAAAACGATTTTTGGCAGATAGGGAAATTTATTACAAGCGAATTTATGCCAAGACGGCATCTTTATTCGAAACCAGTACAAAGTCTGCTGCAATATTGGGTCAAGCCAGTCCGGAGGTAATAGCCCAATTGGCCAAATTTGGACACTCAATAGGCATGTCTTTTCAGATAGTGGATGATATTCTGGATTTTAACGGAGAACAGATCACCCTGGGTAAACCGGTCGGGAACGATCTTCGCCAGGGATTGATCACCCTACCCGCTCTTTATTATCTGGAAACTAATCGTTCTGATCCAAATGCGACGGCGTTATTGAGCCAAAAATACCTCGAAGATGAAAAACAAACAAAAGAATTGATCCAGGCGATAGTGAAGAGTGATGGCACCCAAAAAGCTCACCTGGAAGCGGTATCGTATGTGAACGAAGGGATCACCTACCTCTTACAACAGCCAGAAAGCATCTATCGGGATAGTCTGGAAGAGATTGCACGATACATCATTTCCAGAAACGTTTAGAAAAAATCAGATTCCATGATTGCATGAAAACAGCCCGCTTTAAGCGGGCTGTCCCTTGTTGTGGAAAAAATTACAGAACTAATTCGGTTGGAACGCGGAAGTTCGCGTTGGCTTTCTTTACTGCTTCCGGAACATCGAAAACCAGGTCGGCACCAATCATCTGCTTTGCAAAGTTCTTCACACTGGTATCCCAGAATTTCTTCGTGACATAGTACACCCGAGCGCCCCCCAGTTCATGCTGATATTCTGGCCAGGGGTAACAAGGTTGAGCCATTTCAAGACCGGCCATTCGCCAGCCGTTATAGCTTTCGAATGTTGACCACCATTCGTTCGCGCCGAGAATCTCCAACGCATGATAGGTCTTGGCATAATACATTGCCCACCCGATTCGACCGCGGCGGGCAAAAGTCATAGTGTGCAGGCTGATACCGATATCTTCATTCATCATGCGACCATTGGCGAAACCAGCCAGTTGACCATCGATGGTACCGATCAAAGTGAAGGGGTCTTTCAAGCGCGAACGATATTGGCCGAGAATTTCAGCGTAAACACGTGCTCCGACAATATCATAAAAATCTTTCTCCACTTCCATGACTTTCATCATATAACTGAGGAGAGGTGCTACGTCATCTGTTTTCATTTCACGAATAAATAATATCCGACCGTCCTTGAGGGTGATCATCGCCTCCGGCCAGGGTTTCATATCCATAGGGGGAGCCTGGAGCAATGGTTCGATCTCTCTCACATCGATCGTTAATTGTTCTTCAGATACTCGCTCGGGTGGTTCAAGTCTCATTGTTTTACTCCTTCTTGGACTAGGTAATAATAAAAGCCGGGAAGAGATCTGTGTCCCCTGAATCGCATAATCATTGTAAGAAGGTGGGTATGTTGTGTCAAGTAATTGGTTGGATGCAGCATCCATTGAATATCACTACTAATTCCACCCTCTTGTATGACAAAAGACAAAATTAATGTGATATTAGTTCAACATATGTCAGATTGATTTTTCATTTTTCCTTTGCTATACTGATTTTTGACCTCACCCTGGCAGTTTTTCAGAATCCTTACATATTTCTGTCAGTTTTACATCCTGGTCATTTCGAATCTGATCATGAGGATAAAAAGTAGTCGTAATGCTCGATTTACAAAAAGCTTTTATCAAGCTCTTCATTCAACATAATCTTGAGGTTATTTCAACCTGTCGATAGGCATCATGCTACCGGCAGGTTTTTAACATATTACATATATTCGGTCTTGGTTTATCAAGACCCCAATCTCCAGGAGGTTTGCATGGCTGTAATTAAGGCTGAAATTCGTACTGGTGTGTATTACGACTCTGCGTTTCTGATGCAGTTACAGCGTAATCTCTCTGATCTACCCGGTGTCGAAGACGCGGGCGTGATCATGGGAACCGATTCCAATAAAGAATTACTAGCTCATATTCAACTCGTTTCACCGGAAGTGGAAGCCGCGAAGCCTGACGACCTGGTGGCTGTGGTTAGAGCGGAATCTGAAAAAGCGGCGTTGGCAGCTCTGGCGCAGGTGGAAGAGATGCTTAAAAACAAGAAAACCGCATCTGACGCGCAATCCCTGCCGAAAAGCATTGATACTGCTGTGGAAAATCTCCCGGGAGCCAGTTGGACGCTCATCTCCGTCGCCGGACGATATGCGGATTTGGTTGCGCATGACGCGCTTGATCTTGGGAAACATGTCTTCCTTTTCAGCGATAATGTTTCAGTGGAAGCTGAGATTGAATTGAAGAAGAAATCGGCCGAAAAAGGGCTGCTCGTGATGGGTCCTGACTGTGGTACTGCTATTATACGAGGGATGGGTCTGGGCTTCGCCAACAAAGTGCGTCTTGGTCCGATTGGTGTAGTCGCAGCAGCAGGAACCGGTTTGCAGCAAGTTTCATCCCGCATCGCCCAATTAGGCAGCGGAATGACCTATGGCATTGGTACAGGCGGGCGCGATCTTTCTGAAAAAGTTGGCTCACAGACTTTTAGCCAGGGGATTGACATCCTGAATCGAGACGATGAGACCAAAGTGATAGTTCTGGTATCCAAACCCCCGGCTCCAATGGTGGCTGAAAAAGTATTGAAACAGGCAAAGACAGCCAAGAAACCGGTCGTTGTTTGCTTCATCGGACGAACCCCGGAGAAAATGCAGGAAGGGAACCTCTATTTCGCCGGCAGTCTGGATGCTGCAGCGGAAATGGCTGTTGCCCTGGTCAATGATTCCACCGGAAAACTGGCAATTGAATTGTCACATAAAGCGGCTGCCGCTGAATTTAAAGTGGATATCAGTAAATTCGCGAAACCACAAAAATACCTGCGCGGCCTCTTTTCGGGCGGAACGCTCGCTTACGAAGCTCAATATATTCTGGAAGATTATCTTCCTAAAGTCTGGGCGAATGCGCCTCTTCGGAAAGAAAACAAAATCCCGAATTCACTTGTCAGCCAGGAACATACCATTGTTGACCTCGGGGAAGATGAATTTACCGTCGGTCGGCTACACCCGATGATGGATAACGAGCTGCGAATCCGTCGACTTGAAGAAGAAGCGAATGATCCAGAAGTTGCCGTCATCATGCTGGACGTAGTCATTGGATACGGTTCACATATAGATCCTGCCGGTGAGATTGGTCCCGCGGTGAAGAATGCGATCGAGACCGCTCACAAAGCGGGTCGACACCTGGAAGTGGTAGCGGTTGTTACCGGTACAGATGACGATCCTCAGGGTTTACGAAACCAAATCGCCCAGATGAAAGCTGGTGGAGCCTGGGTAAGTACTTCCAACGAAGAGATGGTTCGCTATGCCGGAGCATTCTTACGTGCTTTGAACCCGGATGTGATTCCAGCCTCCAAACAGCCAAAAGTAGCTAAACCTGCGATCGTAGCCAATCCGGTGCCTGAATCCAAATTCAATCCAGCCGACCTGGATGTACTACGTAAAGACCTGGAAGCGATCAATATTGGACTGGACTCATTCGCGAAGGACTTGGTCAAACAAGGTGTCCCCACTATTCAGGTGGATTGGAAACCACCAGCGGGTGGAAACGAAAAATTGATGCGCATTCTTGCCAACATCAAGCGCCATCAGGCGAGCCTGAAGAAATAACAGGAGGAAAACATGTTCTTAGATATCGAAAAAGCGAACAAAGAGACTGTCGAACGGATGATGGACGCTCGTCCTGTGCTTACTGGTGTGGGCCGCGCGATTGATTTAATACCTGGTATGAAACCCAATCTTCTCATTCACGCGGGTCCGCCCATTACCTATGATCGCATGGCAGGTCCGGTATTAGGCGCGATCTGGGGTTGTCTGATGTATGAAGGATTGGCTAAGAACGTGGACGAAGCAAAGGCACTTGCTGCGTCCGGTAAGATCGATTATGCTCCCTGTCATCATTACGCTTCAGCAGGACCAATGGCTGGATTGATTGCGCCCTCCTTTATGGTTTATGAAGTGGAAAACAAAACCCATGGTAACAAAGCCTATTCCGGTTTGAATGAAGGTCGTGGCAAAGTCTTGCGTATGGGCGCTTACAGCCAGGATGTGCTGGATAAACTGCGCTTTATGAATGACAACATGGGCCCTGTGTTGGATAAAGCGATCAAAGAAGTTGGTGGAATAGATATCCGTGCATTGCTTTCCAAAGCCCTTCACATGGGTGATGATGGACACAATCGGCTGGATGCCTGCTCCGTTTTATTCACAAAAGAACTCGCTCCAGCGATTGCCAAGGTCTGTGATGATCGCCAGCAAGCTTATGACATTATTAAATTCCTCGGTGACAATGCACTGAGCATCCTCAACCCGGTCATGGCAGCTGCCAAAACCATGTGCGATGCAGGCGCGGGTATCGAAGGCAGCACCATCGTCACTACTATGGCCAGGAATGGAACCGATTTTGGAATTCGAGTCAGCGGAATGGGCGATCAGTGGTTTACCGCTCCAGCTCCGGTAGTGAAGGCACTCTATTTCCCCGGCTTTACCGAGAAAGATGCCAATCCCGATATCGGAGACAGTGTGATCACTGAAACCGCTGGTTTCGGTGGTTTCGCTATGGCAGCTGCACCAGCATTGGTCACTTTCATTGGTGGCTCTGCCAAAGATGCCATTACAACCACCCACGACATGTACGAAATAACCTATGCCGAACACAAAGCTTTAACAATTCCTTACCTTGATTTCCGGGGTACTCCAACCGGCGTCGATATCCGGAAAGTGGTTGAAAAAGGAATTGCTCCGCGGGTCAATACCGGTGTTGCGCACAAAGATCCGGGAGTAGGTCAGGTTGGCGCTGGAGTAGTTTCCGCGCCGATGAAATGCTTCGAAGACGCTTTGGTCGCGTTCGCAGACAAATACGGATTCAACTAAAAGAAGTACGAGCTCTTATTTAGATCAGGAGGATATTATGGATCGTGAAAGCTTTATCAAGATGATGAGCAATGCCAAGATGTACGATCTTACCCAGGGTTGCAGTATTTTTACTCCACCGTGGCCGATGGAAAAAAGCCTTGAGGTCCACTTCTTCAAACGTCTGACAGGCGCTTATGGTGGTGGAGCAGGCGCAAATGGCCAGATCCTCAATTGGAGTAATACCGTCGGTACCCACCTGGTTGGTCCGCGCGCCTTCCATTCTGGTATGCGTGCCATCAATGAGATCCCGCTGACAGACCTGACTGGTGAAGCAGTCATCGTCGATATCTCAGATGTAGTGGAAGATTACGGCCTGTATACTCCCGAGATGATCATGAAGAAAGCCACCGTGAAAAAAGGTGACATCCTCATCATCAACACCGGATACCATCGCTACTCTTATGACCAGCCCGATACCTTTAATCCCACTGCCCAGGGTGGCGTTGAATCCAAGGAATTTGGTTTCTATGTCCGCCATCCAGGTCCTTCACCAGAATTCTTCCAGTGGTGTCTGGATATGAAATTCAAGCTGGTTGGTGTGGACTGCGGCTGCGCCGAACACCCAATGAATACCCCCATTCGCCGCTTCTTTGAGAACTACTTCAAGAAAGCAGAAGAAAAACTAGTCAAGAAGTATGGCAAGAAATGGGATGAGATGTTCCCGCAAGATGAGTACTACACCATGACCCACATCACCCTGCCAAAATCCGGGTTGATGTTCGTGGAAGCCATCGTTGGTGACATCGAAAAACTCAAGAATAAACGCGCCTGGGTTTCTGTTCAGCCGATCCCCTTCATGGAAGTCGAAGCTGCCTGGGCCCGCGTAGTCGCCTGGACTGCTCCCGATGGCATGAAAGAAGAAGATTTCCTCAAAGAGATGCATGCCAGCAGTATGCTCGACCTGACAGTACCTTTCAGTGTTCAATCACCTCAGTGGGCGAATTACGAACCTCTCTCAGTTAAATACACAAAACGCGTCGGTGGACAGTTTTTCGGCATGGGTCGCAACGGATCCATTTGTAATGCCTCCATTCACCTGGCCACCCACATGGACGGTGAGAAACACTTCTATCCCGCCGGTCGCACCATCGGACAGGTTCCCCTGGAAGAATGGGTTGGACCTGGTGTCATCGCAGATATTTCCGGTTTGGTTAGCAATTCCAGTGTATACACTCCCGAAATGATCGAAAAAGTCGTTGATATCAAAGAAGGCGATATTCTCATCATCAAGACCGGTTGGTATAAATTCGGCTGGATCAGCGAGGATTCTGATGAATTCCGGTATATGATCAAACATCCGGGTCCATCCCCCGATTTCGCTGAGTGGGCTGCCAAAATGAAGATCAAATGGATTGGCGTAGACTGTGTTGCCGCCGACCACCCGATGAACACGATTCAACGTATCTGGCACCCCAAGACGTTTGAAGAAGCCAATGCCAAGTTAAAGAAGGACTTCGGTAAGGATTGGGACGAAATGTATCCACTGGATCAGTATTACCAGGATATGCACCTCAATCTCTTCCCGAAACGGATTGTCCACGCGGAAAATCTGGGCGGCCAATTAGCTAGTACACCCAGCGGACGCTATTACATTGGTTGCTTCGTACAAAAAGCGATGGAAGCAGAATCCATGTGGGGCCGTTTCGTTGCCTTCAAAGAGGGTTAGTATCTGGCAATCTATCCCCACAGGACAGTAACTTTGCCCTGTGGGGATGATCATTACGATTTATTTCTGAATTTGTAGCTGTAGGAGGACTTAATGAAACCAGCCTCTTTTGAGTATTACGGACCAAGAACCATCGAAGAAGCGCTGGATCGAATTGGAGAAGTGGGGAACGATGGTGGGAAAATTTTGGCTGGCGGTCAGAGTTCTAATTCCGGCTATGAACTTCCGTCTCGCGCAACCCGCTGCTCTGGTTGATCTTAATAATGTAAGCGAGTTGTTTTATATCAAACCTTCCAAATCAGATGGGTTGTTGATCGGAACGATGACCCGTGATACCACAGTTGAATTTGATCCACAGGTTGCGAAATTCTCGCCCCTGGTAAAGGAATGTCTGCCTTTCCTAGCCCATCCGCAGATCCGCAATCGGGGTACCTTCGGAGGGGCTATTTCACATGGAGATCCTGCTGGACAAGTTCCGGTGGTAGCCGTAGCACAAGAATTTAAGATGCATATTAAATCTGTTGCCGCGGACCGATGGGTTGTCGCGGAAGATTTTTATGTATCTTTATTTACCAATGTTATCGAACCAGACGAAATGCTGGTCGAATTGGAAATCCCGAAATTAGCTCCTCGAACAGGGTCTTCATACAAACAAACCAATCGCCAGGCTGGCGCCTCGGCGCTTGTCGGGGTTGCAACCATCATCTCGTTGGATGAGAAAGATGTTTGCACTAGAGCCAGACTCGCGTACATGGGTGTAGATGAGATGCCTGTTTTGTCAAAAGAAGCATCCGCCATCCTGGTCGGTCAAAAAATATCAGATGAAGCGATTCGGGAAGCCGTCCAAGCCTGTGTGACGAAAGAACTTCAGCCAGGTGGTGACATGCATGCTACCCCAGAATTCCGAAGTTATCTGGCAAACGCCCTCGGCGTGGAAGCATTGACCGAAGCCGCAAAACGGGCAAAGGAATAGGAGATATCCATGAGCGACCTGGTCAAAATTGCGATTAAGATCAATGGCAAGATATACGAGGCGGAAGTAGAACCTCGTTTACTTCTAAGTGACTTCATTCGTTACCATGCTGGATTAACTGGCACTCATGTTGGCTGTGAACACGGTGTCTGCGGCAGCTGCACAGTCTTATTGGATGGCGTCGCTGTACGATCCTGCCTTGCTTTTGCTGTTCAGGCAGTTGGACATGAAGTCGTCACTGTGGAAAGTCTGGGCACACCCGAAAATATGCATCCCCTCCAGGAAGCATTTCGGGAAAAGCATGCAGCGCAATGTGGTTTCTGCACCCCCGGTATCTTAATGACAATGGTGCCTTATTTGAAAGAGCATCCGCACCCAAGTCATGAAGAGATCCGCGAGGCGATCGACGGGAATCTTTGTCGGTGCACCGGCTACGAAAACATAGTTGATGCGGTAGCTCTGGCTGCAGAGAAAATGTCCGCTCAAAGCGGTTCATAGTAGAGAGGGCTAGCCATGGAAAAGAAATATTTAGGGCAACGAATTAGACGAAATGAGGATCCCCGGATTCTTACCGGCAGGGCGAAGTATGTCGCTGACATTACTTACCCGAATATGCTCCATGCCGCTTTCTTGAGAAGTGATTACACCCACGCAAAAATCAATAGTATTGACACCACGGCAGCCAAAGAGATGCCTGGTGTTGTAGCTGTATATACCTGGGAAGACCTTGGCGAATTTTGGCATCCCGGTCCAGTTCTGGTACCCGCGCCACATTCGGTCCCAGGGATCACGGCAAACTCACGGACTCAAATCCCGATAGCGAAGGATAAAATCCATCATCAAGGTGAAGTGGTTGCCATGGTTGTGGCTGAAAACCGCTACCTCGCAGAAGATGCGACTGCTCAAATCTATGTAGATGCCGATCCGCTCCCCTCGGTGGAAAACATCGAAGAAGCGTTAAAACCCGATGCACCTCTGGTCCACGAAGAATTGGGTACAAACCTGGCGACCCATGTAAAACAGGAACGCGGAAATTTCGAAGAAGCCAGATTGCAGGCTGATTTCTGCTTATCGCATCGACTGATCATGGATCGCTGTATCGGTGGTGCGATCGAGAATCGCGGGATTGTGGTCAATTGGGATGAAGATAATCAGCAATTGACGATTCATTGCAATACCCAATCACCATCCGGATTACGAAATAGTATGGCAGCCTGGTTTAAACTACCAGAGCAGAAGGTCCGTGTTGTAGTCCCATTCGTCGGAGGCGCGTTTGGTCCAAAAGTAATGACCAACCAGCCTGAAGAAGTCCTTACCTGCTTTGCAACTATGAAGCTTAATCGTGCGATCAAATGGGTTGAAGACCGGCAGGAAAACTTCATTGGTACAACCAGCGAAAGACTGCAAATCCACGATTGCGAGATCGCGTTCAACAAAGATGGTAAAGTGTTGGGGTTTAAAGATGTATTCCTGTATGAGACAGGCGCGTTCAATCCATATACCGCCACAGTACCCCTGAACACCCAGACACATACAACCGGGACATATGATATCCCCGTTTTCTATACCGAATTTACCTCCGTCTTCACCAATAAGATGATCGTCTCACCAGTACGCGGCGCAGGTCGAACGTATGGTGTATTTGTTATGGAACGGATGCTCGACCTGGCTGCAGATCAACTGGGAATGGATAAGGTGAAAATTCGAGAGATCAACCTCATTCCCGAGACAGCAAAATTCCCAATTGAAACCGGAATTATTGCCCAGGATTTTGCACAATTTGTTCTAGATTTCAGGTAACTATCCTGCGGTCGTAAAAAAAGCAAAAGAGATGATCGGTTACGACCAATGGAAAAAAGAAGAACAGCCAAAGCTACGCGCAATGGGCAAGAAAGTTGGCATTGGTCTGGTCGTATTTACTGAAAATACTGGTGTTGGTCCTTACGAAGGCGCCAAGGTGACGGTTGGTTCGAGTGGAAAAGTGTTTGCCTCCTGTATCTTTGGAACCCAGGGTCAGGGACATTTCACATCCTTCGCTCAGATCGTAGCAGATCAGGTCGGTGTCAGACCTGAAGATGTGGTGATTGAAACCGGTGATACCGATAAGTTCTACTGGGGCGCGGGGACTTTTGCCAGCCGTGGCGCGACGGTCGCGGGAATGCCTATCACCTGGCGGGTAAAGCAGTGCGAGCGAAAATTCTATCCACTGCCAGTAAGCTTTTCAACGTTCCAGAAGAAGAACTCGAATTGGGAAATGGCGAAGTCCGTGTCGCGGATATCCCTGGTAAATCGATCAAGCTGGGTGACCTTGCCGTGAAAGCCAATCCCCAACGCGGTACCATAAAACCCGGTGTTGAGCCTGGTCTGGAGGCTACTGCGTACTATGCTCCTCCCTACGGCGCGACCTCTTACGGTGCTGCAGCCATGATTCTTGAAGTAGATCCGGTGACTTATAATCTGAAAATTCATAAATTTGTGTTTGTTGACGATTGCGGTACAGTGATCAACCCAATGATTCTGGATGGTCAACTCCACGGTGGCATTCAGATGGGAATTGGTAACTCATACTTTGAGCGGTTGCAATATGACGAGAATGCTCAACTGCAAAATGGATCATTCATTGACTACCTGATGCCTCGCGCGACCGATATGCCGCCCAAGATAGAAATTGGACATATGAACACGCCTTCACCGCTGAATCCCCTGGGAATAAAAGGTGTTGGCGAATCAGGAACGATCCCCATTCCTCCGCTGTATGCCCAGGCTATCGAGGACGCGCTGCAAATACCAGGTTTATTCATTGGCGAAATGCCCATGGATCCAAGCCGCCTCTATCATTTAATAAAGAATAATCAGGAATAACGAAAGGTAGGTTTTTGAAAGATGGGTATAAAAATCGAAGGCGATTTTGTGTTCAATGGACCACGGGAAATTGTCTGGGGTGTCATTCGAGACCCAAATACACTTCTTACCGCAATTCCAGGTGAAAGCACAATGGTCGAAATCAGTCCGACTGAATATGACGGTACCATCAAACTAAAAATAGGACCTGTCAATGGTCAGTTTGCCGGAAAACTCTCTGTATCAGAAGAAAACGCGCCAGAAAGCTGCACGCTAACGGTCAAAGGCAAAGGTGCAGCGGGATTTGCCGAGGGTGTGGGGAAAGTTCATCTCACCCAACAGGAAGACGGTCGGACGCTCTTCAAATATACGGGAGAATTAAATATTGGTGGAAAACTGGCCAGCGTCGGTCAACGCCTCATCGATAGCGTCGCAAAAAGCATGATCAAAGGCGGTTTGGAGAAGCTTGACAAGGAGGTTGAGAAACGAAAATAAGAGTTATGTGTTGTTGTTTTTAAATGTTTGACATTTAGCGAGATATGGTTAAAATTAGATTAATATTTGGAGGATAAGGTGTCTGATTTAATAGAGAAGAAGGAAAAGACAGAAGAAGAAATTGTTGGTGAAAAACTTTCGCAAGAATATATTACTAAAGTAGATTTCAAAAAATCCGCCGAAGTAAAAATGTTCTTCTTTGTTGTGGTAGCAGCATCAATCATGCTCGTTATTGCATTGATTGCTTCACAGTTCACAGCTGGCTAAGAGATGAATATGGAGACCCATCAACATGGGTCTCCATTATTTTTGAAAGGAGGTGAGGTTATCGAGGTACAGTAACGCCTGTTTTCTAATAAATCCCTTCTATGTTAGAAAACAAACAAAACTGAAATTTTCAAACCTAATGGCAATATTATTCTAAGAAAGAGGAAGGAAGATTTTAATGGCCACTACCGCTCCAAAAGTAATGGGATATCTACCAAACGATACCCCTCCACTTGGCAAGATGCTACTGCTTGGTTTCCAACACGTCCTCACCATGTTCCCCGCGACCGTCCTGTGCGCAATCCTGATGCACTTTGATGTGTCAACAGTTTTGACCATCACTGGTCTGGGAACCATCGTCGCCCTGTTAGGCGCCAAGTTCGCTATGGGCAAATACATCCCCCTGTATTACGGATCCAGCTTCAGCTACATCACGGCAGTAGTCTCTGCAGTGAATGTATTGGAACCTGGTTTGGGTTTTGGACAGACTGCGTCTGCCGCAACCATCTCCGTCGTTCAGGCTGGTTTCGTTGCCACCGGTATTATCAATGTAATCGTTGGTTTGATTATCCGCCTTTCTGGTGGTAAAGAAGCCGTTGATAAAGTGCTGCCTCCAGTCGTAACCGGCTCCGTCGCATGCACAATCGGTATTGGTTTGGGCTACACCGCCCTGACCATGGCTTCTGGTACCTGCTGTGGTGTTGATCCTGTCGCCGCCCCTGGCCTGACCTTAACCTGGTGGGCTGCTGCGCTGATCACCCTCTTGGCAGCCGTTCTCTTCTCCGTTTACCTGCAGGGTAAAGGTTTTATTGGAATGCTCCCAATCCTTCTGGCTGGTATCGTGGGCTACATCTTCGCCGCCATCCTTGGTTTGGTCAATCCTCAGTTCGTTACCCCCCTCATCACTGCACCTCGCATTACCCTCCCAGTGTTCAATAATGCACTGACAGTCACCATTCTCATTGGTGTGGGTATCATGGCTATTGCCACCATCCCAGAATCCACCGCTCACCTGTACCAGATCTCCCTGTATGTCGACCATCTGGCTGAAGAACAGGGTCGCGAGAAATATTTCCTTTCCCGCTACATCGGCCTGAACCTCATGCTCGACGGTTTCAATGACCTGGTCAATGGTATCTTTGGTTCAACCGCTGGTACCAACTATGGTGAGAACAACTCCCTCATGGTGATCACCCGCAACTACTCTGGCCCAGTGTTGGTAGCTGCAGGCGCGATTGCGATCCTGTTGGGCTTCATTGGTCCTCTTAAAGACGCCGTGAACTCCATCCCAACCGCGGTTTCTGGTGGTCTTTCCATCTATCTGTTCGGTGTCATTGGTATGCAGGGTATTGCTCTTATGATGGCTGAAAAAGTCAACCTGTATGATCCAAAACAGTTGGCTCTCGGCGCGATCATCCTGATCGTGGGTATCGGCGGTAACATTGGTTATGCCAATGGCTTCCTGCCCATTCCACTGCTTCAGGGGATCTTCCCCTACGGCTGGCCGGCGATCGCAACCGGTGCCGTTGTCGGTATCATCCTCAACCTGATCTTCCGAACATTCAAACCAAGTGTAGATCGATCCGCAGTCTAATAAAATTAGATTTGTCTGGATTGGTAGGGGCGCACAATGTGCGCCCCTACCTTCATAGAATCAGGTTCCCACATGAAACAATCGATATTAATTACAGGCGCCTCAGGTAAAACTGGTAAGGCGATTATCTCTGCTCTGTCTATTCAGGGATACACCGTCGTAGCATTTACGCATAAACAGGAATACACCCGCGAATTGCATTCGCTCGGTGCGAAAGAAGTCCGGATTGGAGATTTTCGCTCCGACGAGGACTTATCTCGTGCTTTGGCTGGGATGGACGCGATCTACCATATCTGTCCGAATATGACTCCCGATGAATACTCCATTGGGAAAAACATCATCCGCTTATGCGAGAAAAATTCGGTAAGAAGATTCGTTTACCATTCTGTATTACATCCACAAGTCAGCCAGATGCCCCACCATTGGCAAAAAATGGAAGTCGAAGAAGAGTTATTTAGATCGAAACTGGAATATACCATCGTTCAACCGACTGCCTATTATCAGAATATGATGGGGTACCTTCCTTCGATCCTCGAAGGTAAATATCCCATGCCATATTCCGCTTCAGCAAAGATCTCACTGGTCGACCTGCGAGACGTGGCAGCTGCAGTTGGAAAGCTGTTTTACAAAAGCTCATCTATTTATGGGATCTATGAATTGGTAGGTTCGATACCCTACAGTCAGGATGAAATTGCAGAAAAACTGTCAGCGGTACTACGAAACCCGGTCAAGGCGGTAGAAGTAAAGAAAATTGACTGGGAAAACAATGCCAAAAAGGCAAATATGTCTGATTATTCGAGAGAGACTCTACTCTCTATGTTCAACTACTACGACCAATATGGATTAAAGGGCTCCTCTCTCACTTTAACCTATATCTTAGGTCGGAAACCAATTACAATTGAACAATATCTGGAAGACGACTTTGGTAAATACGCCAAAAAATAGGAGTTGATGTGGATCAAAAGAAAAGCCAACATTATAACTATACGCACGAGACTATTCCAATCATGTGGCATAACCAGACCCAGGATTTCCTGAAATATCTGGATAAAGATGGAGTGGTTTTCCTCCGGTTTTGGTGGAAACACCTTGCCGATAATCTGGGAATGAAGATATTATCTGAGTCTGAAGGATTGGGATTCCAGATAAAAGAGTATTCTGATAAAGATGGCAAACCGATCAAAATGGTATTGTTGAGCCTGCCAAAACCCACCATGGTCGGTGAAGTGTTCTATATGGCACTTATTAAATACCCAAAGAAGAATACGATGTTTGACCTTTTCCTGACCCGATTACCAAGCACCCGGGTCTTTGCACTTGAACTAGAAAGCTCACCGGAAAGCGAAATTGTCAAAACGGGATTGTATGAATTAACGATCCGTGCCAGGAATGTCAGAATGAGTGATGGATGTGAACCTGTCCTGGACACTTTCCATAAGGCTATCCTGAACAAATTAAAATTATCCTAACCGGATACGGAAGGAATATTTATGGAAACTGGTTTGATCGTCATCATTGTAGCAATAGCGATTTTTTATCTCCGGATTCTTCAACTTCGGGGTAGAAAACGGCGGCTTGAAAAACAAGCCATTCTTGAACACATGCGTGAAGCAAATCGGAAGAAAGGGAAAATCGGTCCTCTACCCGGGAAAGACCCAAATACCCCGCCATTCAAAGTGACCAGCTGGATTTTGGTTATCATTGCAGTAGTTTTGATGATGATCGGAGTAGCAGCCCGGTCTGCACTCGATTTGCCAGCGCTATTGGAGACGTATTGGTGGGTACCAACAACTTTGGGCATTCTGGTATTTGTGTTCTGTTTTAAAGTTGAATAGAAAACAACGATTGCAAATTCAGGAGAGATGCAGCGCATCTCTCCTTTTTATCTCTTGATTCGCCAACGCATCAGGGTCATATATAATCCGAATAAGATAATTCCCATGGCCCCACTGTTCGATAATACAGCCGAGGCAATTGCAGGGTCTCCTCCGAGATAAAGTCCTAAACCAACCATGGACAGAACCCCAGCAGGGATGAGCGGCCACCAAATGAATTTCTCAATGACAACCCTGGAACTGATCGTAATCAATCCCCATCCGAGCGCGAACCATACGAGCATGATCCCGATCTGGCTCAAGATACTGACTGGAGTAATCCATTTCCATGAGAACGTGATCCCAGGTGAGATCGAAAATACTAGGCTGCCAGCGATGATGAGCCCAAATAATTTCTGTCCGATCCCCCAAATAAGCAATCCTGCTCCCGTCGATAATCCGACGAAGAAAATTAGATCAAAAATCTGCATTGGGCTATAGATAAAGCCGAGTCCAATTCCGCAAAGTATACAACCGGGCAAGACGGTCCACCAGAGTGCTGCCGGGAAAATTCTCCTCGATAATATCCAGATCACCAGCCAGGAAAATCCTACAACTATTACTGCCAACCCCAGCCTTTGAACGAATCCGGCGCGTAGAAGAGGAACAAGCAAGATTATCAAGCCGGAACTAATTCCAAGCAGCAAACTTAATACGATCAGATTTGTTTTTTGTTTGTAAAACGAAGTGATCACCATCCAGACTATTAATCCTAGTGGGATTAATAGGGTCAGGAGCCAGGAATTTTTTGTAAGAAGTGCAAACGCTCCGGTCAGTATGACAACAGATAAATGTAAAACCACAATATATAATATAGGCTTTGAATTAGCCTGTTGGACTGGTCCAGTCTCCTGTTGTGCTGATCTATTCTTCATTTCAGACAAGGACCCGGTATTCTTTGGCTTTAAGAACTGCTTGCATCCGGTCTCGAGCGCCTAATTTTCCGAGAATATTCGATAAATGGTTCTTGACTGTACCTTCAGTGATCACTAATTGCCCGGCAATCTCTCGATTATTTAAACCTTTTGCCACCAAATTAAGTATTTCCAATTCACGAGGAGATAGCGGTTCAATCAATTCAGGATGTGGCGGAGTAGTTCCCCTACTGGATGTATCCTGAATCCTGGTTAGCTCGTTAACCACTTTGGCGGTAATGGAAGGCAGTAGAAAGTACTCTCCTCTATATGCGGAATTTATCGCCTCGAACAACTTCTCAGATGTCACATCTTTCATCAGATATCCAACTGCCCCGGCTCGCAGTGCATTGATCACATCGTCATTATCATCAAATGTGGTTAATATAATGACTCTAATTGCCGGGTACAACTCAACCATTTTTCGGGTTGCTTCCACCCCATCCATAATGGGCATCCTGAGATCCATGAGAACGATATCGGGTTTTTCGACCAGTAGGATATCCAGTGCTTCCTGTCCATTCCCTGCCTCACCAACCACAACAAATTCTGAATGGACAGATAGCAGGGTATTCAACGCTTCTCTGAAAAGAACCTGATCGTCAACTATTAGAATTCTCAATTCATCGCTCATATGGAACCTCTACAGATATATAAAAACCACCGTCAGGATGATTCCCGGCGATGAACTGACCTTTTTGTAATCGAACTCTCTCTCCCAGACCCGTTAATCCGAACCCGGCTGAATTTAATTGGGCACCATGTCCATCATCCCGGATAATTAGTTTTACAGAATGAGAATCTGATGTGTCCAAAATTATCCAAAGGTGCTTCGCCTCTGCGTGTTTAAGACAATTTTGAATGCCTTCTTGAATGGTCCGATAAATTGTATGCTCATATTGAGTCGGTAATACGATTGGGTCGCCGATATGTTCATATAATGCGGTCATTGTGCTGTCATCTAATTGCTTCAATAATCGTGAGATCTTAACTTCAAGGCTCGGATTGTCCTCTGGCAGCTCGCGCAATAGAGAGATCGAATTTCGAATTTCCCTTAATGCTTCCTTGGCCTGGTTTGCCGCCCGATCTAAAGTTTCACGCGATCGGTCTGGTTTTGTATCCATCACAGCTAAAGCAGCCTGGATTTGCATATGGATCACCGTCAGGTAATGGCCTACCCCATCGTGAATTTCTCTCGCGATCCGGTTCCGCTCTCTTGTGATGGTCAATTCTTCCACCTGATCCGCGTATTCCTTCAGGTTTTTATTTACTTCTTCCAACTCTGTGAGTAAACGAAGATTGTCTGCGTGCGCCCTATCTTCTTCGATGGTTGTTTGAAGGAAAATTATAATGAATAACTGCCCCGCCAGATACCATGGGACACTATTCCAGAGACGACTCCAGTCACTGCTATAAAAGACCAGGATCGAAATGTACGTTAAAACTATCAAGCCATTTACCGCGATCATCGACCTCGGGGGCAAGATCATTACAGTTTGACCAATCAATGGGAAAAGGATGATGACGCTAACACCGATCCCTTTGCTGAGAAAGACGATGATCGCTCCTAAAATCAATTGGAGGACAAAATAGGAATGATGGAGAAGTTGATTATTGACCCGGGATACGATGGAAAAGCCGTAGATCCCCATTAATACATACGTTATCCCTGCGATAACAATAACTGCAATAACCAGACTGGTTATTTCCCTTAACGTCACAAAAATAGAGAGAAAGACCCCCATAACAACGATAGCGAATGCTAGAGTGGTTCCTAAACTACTGGAGTATCTACGTGCGTGTAAATCCATGCGATTAATTATAGCATCCGCCCCACCCCCACAGTCATATGACCGGTAATATCTTAAGTACTAGAAAATCACTGCCGAAGTTCTACCCAAGTGTACATAAAAAAAGGGTCCAGGCAGGTTATGGTTAGGTAATTGAAATACGCTTATTGGAGGGACGATGAATATCTTGTTGGTATATCCGAAATTTCCTGATACTTTTTGGAGTTTTAAACACGCGATCAAGTTTATTGATAAAAAGGCTGCCAATCCCCCGTTAGGACTGGTCACGATCGCTGCGATGCTGCCAAAAAATTGGAATACAAAACTAATTGACGTTAATATTGAAGACCTAAAAGACAAAGATATTCAATGGGCTGACCTCATTCTGCTCAGTGCCATGACAATTCAGCGAGAGTCGGTAAGGAAAATCGTTGATCATTGCCATTCCCTTGGGAAGAAAGTAGTTGCCGGCGGTCCATTATTCACATGTGAACCAGACGAATTCCAGGACGTGGATCATCTGATCTTGAATGAAGGTGAGATTACGTTCCACCGTTTCCTGGCTGATTTTGAGAACGGAATTCCCAATCGGGTATATCAAACTGAAGACTTATGCGAGATTGAAGAAGCGCCATTACCCAGATTTGAGCTTCTAAAAATGGATCAATATGATGCAATGAGCGTCCAATTTTCTCGCGGATGCCCATATCATTGTGATTTCTGCAATGTGACGGCCTTGTTTGGTCATCGTCCCCGGGTAAAATCAACCGATCAGTTTATCGCTGAACTCGATTACCTGTATCAACTTGGCTGGAGACGGAATATCTTTGTCGTCGACGACAACTTTATTGGGAACAAGAAATTCCTGAAAGAAGAAATCTTGCCGGCGATGATCGAATGGAAGAAGGATAAGAAGGGGTGCAATTTTATTACTGAAGCATCCATCAATCTGGCTGACGATGATGCCCTGGTCCAATTAATGACTGATGCTGGTTTCACATCGGTATTCATCGGTATTGAAACACCAAGTGAAGAAGGATTGGTGGAATGCCACAAATCTCAGAATTCCCGCAGAAATCTGCTCGATAACGTCCATAAATTGGAAAGGAGTGGATTGCAAGTCATGGCTGGTTTTATCGTTGGATTTGACAGTGACACGAGTAACATATTCCAACGTCAGTTTGACTTCATCCAGGAATCAGGTATAGTGACTGCAATGGTAGGTTTGCTCCAGGCTCCTGCGGGAACAGAGCTTTATCGACGGTTGAAATCTGAAGGCAGGATATCTGTTGGTTTCTCCGGAGACAATGGGGATGGTGGCACGAACGTAATACCCCGGATGGATATCCGTGCATTAAAAAGCGGCTATCAGGCACTTGTGCGGAAACTTTTCCAACCGGATGAAGTATATAAGCGAATTCAAATCCTTTTAGATCATTTCCAGGCGAAGACCGCCCCAGTAGCGTTGACATGGACAGAGATCAAAGCTCTCCTCCGTACAGTTTTCTGGATTGGCCTGGTAAAAGAAACTGCTCCCCATTATTGGAAATTAATATACTCAACGCTAAAAAAATATCCCTCCAAACTGCCCCTGGCGATTACCATGACGGTATATGCGTATCATTTCCGGAAAATAAGTCTCGAACATATAAAAACGTATCCAGTAGCTGAAAGCATCCCAATTACAATTCGGTCCACTTCCGGAATTCAACGCAATCCAATCTATAAGTAACTAAGAAATAAAGGGCTGTTTTGGTACAAACCACTCAGCCCTTTATTGTTACCAAAAAATATGATCCTGGTATACAATACGAATAGATTGAGGAAGTTAGAAGTATTGTCCTCAATTTTGAGGTATTTATGGAAAAGCTGTATGGTGGGATTGAGGCTGGTGGAACGAAATTTGTTTGTGTTATTGGAACGGGTATAGACCAGATTGATTGCGAAGTCCGCTTTCTAACTACATCTCCTGAAGAGACTATCGAAAGGGTGATCCATTTCTTTCAGCCGTATAGATCCAAGGGAAAACTTGCTGCGATCGGTATCGGTTCCTTCGGTCCGATTGACCTGGATAAAAGCTCACCGACCTATGGATTTATCACATCAACTCCAAAACCCGGGTGGGATAATTTTGATTTATGCGGAATAATCCAAAAAAGCGTACAAGTACCTATAGTTTTTGACACCGATGTTAATGCAGCCGCATTTGGAGAGTTATCCTGTGATCACTCTACTAAGAAGCTGGATCCTTTTGTTTATGTTACCGTCGGCACGGGGATCGGTGTAGGTGTCATTGTGAATGGAAAACCTGTTCATGGACTGGTACACGCTGAAGCAGGTCATATGTTCATCCCACATGATTTGGTGGGAGATCCTTTTCCTGGAATCTGTCCGTATCATAAAGACTGTTGGGAGGGACTAGCATCCGGTCCATCCATGAAGGCAAGATGGGGAATTTCCGGACAGGACATCCCTGATGATCACCCCGCCTGGGATATTGAAGCGCATTACAACGCCTTGGCGATTGCCAATATAATCTTAACCTATTCACCTTATCGGATTGTTTTTGGCGGAGGAGTCTCAGAACACCACGGTTTGATCGAAAAAATTCGGACTGAAGTTCTGCACGTGCTCAATGGTTACGTTCAATCACCTCAGCTATCTGAGGCTATCGGTGATTATATTATTTTGCCACGATTAGGTAATCAATCCGGTAGTCTAGGGGCACTTGCAATGGCCAAACAATTAATAACAGAACATCCAATTGAGATTAGATAGTGCCAATCTAAGTTCAATTCTAGCAATCTAGAATCAATAACCAACTTCCCTGAGGGTGTCACGCAGAATGGACGCAGATTGGACTAGTCCGTGATGTTCGTCAGGTGATAAATCAAGTTTCAATGTGCGAATAATACCCCTTCTCCCGATGACACTTGGAATGCTTAGGTAGACTTCCCCAAGTTTCTCCCCAGGATTTACCAGAGTTGAGATGGATAGAACGGTATTCTGGTCCCTCAATATGGCTTCGCAGATGCGAAGCAACCCATTGGCAACAGCGTAATACGTGGCGCCTTTGCGTTGAATGATCTGGTAAGCTGCGTCTTTCGTCTCCTTGAAATATCTTTTTCCAAACCTCAGGATCGAAATTGGAGCAATTAGCTCTGCAATAATCCTCCAACCGCATTCCAGCGATGTTTGCCAGAGACCATACAGGCACTTCGCTGTCACCGTGCTCACCGATAATAAATGCATGGACACTTCGCGGGTCCACTTCGGCGTGTTGACTTATCAGAAATCGAAATCTGGCTGTGTCTAATATGGTTCCAGATCCGAATACTTGATGGCTGGGTAAACCACTGACCTTCCAGGAAACATAGCTGAGGATGTCAACTGGGTTCGTGGCGATTAATAGAATTCCATCTGTATTGTTGGCTGTAATTTGTGGAATTATGGTTTGAAAGATAGCCGTATTTTTCTGAACCAGATCTAGCCGAGTTTCACCAGGTTTTTGATTGGCACCAGCTGTCACAACGATGATCGCTGCGCCCTTACAATCCTCAAATTCTCCAGCCCAGATTCTGACGGGTGGTGAGAAAGACATGGCATGGTTCAAATCCATTGCCTCTCCTTCCGCTTTCGTTCGGTTCGCATCAATTAATACGATCTCACTGGCTATGCTGCTTTGCATCAAAGCATAGGCGAATGTTGCGCCGACATTCCCAACCCCTACAATTGCAATCTTAACTTTCGAAATATTCGACATCTTATCCTCTACCTGTTTACTCAGATTAGTGGAGGAGTTCCAGTAATTCGGCCTCACTAATGGTTTTTACCCCTAATTGGCGAGCTTTATCCAGTTTCGAACCGGCGTTCTCTCCTAAAACCAGGTAAGTGGTTTTATTGCTCACGCTATCCGATACCTTACCCCCATTCTTAACGATTAATTCTTTCGCTTCATCTCGACTAAGGGAAGGTAACGTTCCTGTAATCACAAAAGTCATTCCGTTAGCAGATTTTTTAGTGTTTTCAGCTGAATTTTGAATATCAGAATAAGTCCTTACTCCAGCCTCATTAAGCTTATTCACAACAGTTAAATTCTCATTTCTGCGAAACCAATCATATAACGATTGAGCTGTATTTGGTCCGATACCTTCAATATTTTGAAATTCGTCCAATCCTACTTGAGAAATAGCTTCCAGGCTGGAGTAGTGTCTGGCTAAATCTAGTGCAGAGACCTCACCAATCCCTTTGATTCCAAGAGCGGTTATTAGGCGTGCTAACGGTTGTTGTTTCGATGTCTCGATGGCCGATATCAGATTGTCTGCTTTCTTTTCTCCAAATCCCTCGAGCTGGAGTAACTTTTCCCTGGTCAGATAATAGATATCAGCCAGGTCTTTCAGGATACCTGCTGCAGCAAGCTGTTCCACTATGCGGATACCCATTCCTTCAATGTCCATGGCTTCCCGGGAAACAAAATGTTCCAGATTTCGGACAAGCTGCGCAGGACAGGATGCATTTACGCAATACCAGGCAATCTCTCCTTCGAGATGTTCAGTCGGTGTCCCGCAGACTGGGCATTGCTCGGGTGGAATAAATGGCGATTCGGTACCGTTGCGTAGAGGAAGAATCGGTCCGATGACGTATGGTATCACGTCTCCAGCCCGTTTGATCAACACATGGTCGCCTTCCCGGATATCTTTCTCAGTGATGTAGTCAAAATTATGTAATGTGGCTTGCCTTACCACCACCCCACCAATTTCGACTGGTTCCAATACGGCATATGGAGTGAGAACTCCCGTTCTACCTACGTTGACTCGAATTTCGTTCAATACTGTTGTGACCTCACGCGCTGGGAATTTGTAAGCCATCGCTCCCCTGGGATCTTTTCCGACGAAATCCAAGCGATTCGCTCACCGAAAGATCATTTATCTTGATGACCATCCCATCAATTTCAAATGGGATCTGATCGCGTGTTTCATTTGCGTTTACACAGACCCGGATTGCGTCCTCGATGGAATCGCACAAGTACCGCCGATTTCGTGACCGGGAAACCAAGATCGCTTAGCATCGACAACAACTCCCATTGCGTTATTGGAGCGGAACCGTTGATCTTTACGATTTGATAGACCAGAAGCGTTAGCGGACGTGTGGCTGTGAGAGCTGGATCCAATTGACGGAGGGAACCAGCTGCTGTATTACGCGGATTCAAGTAGGTCTTTTCTCCTCGTTCCACCATTTTTTCGTTGAGGGTATCAAAATCTTTGGAAAAAATAAACGCTTCACCTCTAACAACGAGTTCAGCAGGAGCAGTGATCCGATCAGGATGGACAGGGATTTTTAATGGCAAGGCTCGAATCGTTTTCAGGTTACTTGTGATATCTTCCCCTGCGATACCATCGCCGCGTGTTGCGCCTTGCGTAAAGATACCGCCCGTGTAGTGTAAGACGACTGTCAATCCATCAATTTTTGGTTCAACCACAAATTTGGATTTGGCCACGTCAGGATTTAGTTTACAGATTCGGTTGTACCAATCCCGAATGTCTTCCGCACTGAACGAGTTGGCAAGACTTAATATGGGGGATGGATGGACCACTTTTGAAAATTTTTCGATGATAGCTCCTCCAGCTCTTTGGGTAGGAGAATCCGGGGTGATCCATTCAGGATGTTCAGCTTCTATTTCTTTTAGGCGATTTAACAGCCGATCGAATTCCAGGTCACTAATGACAGGAGCATCCATCACGTGATATAAATAATTGTGATATTGAATCAGCTGGCGTAACTCTTGAATCTCGGTGGGAATTTCCATAACTTCTATCCTCGAATCGAAAAAGATACTCGTATTCCTACTGTATAATTTAAGCAAATTTTAACCGTGAATCCGTCCGCGTCAATCAAGGAGTTTAAAGTATGAAAACTATTGGGAAATTTGGAGCTGTTTTGTTTTTTGTGTTCGGGGTTCTTTTTGTTTTGAGCGCGTTTAGCGCACAGGGAAACCCCGGAAATCTAATTACCGGAATCATTCTATTATTGATCTGTTTCGCACTTGCCTTCTTCTCGTTTCGCAAACCGGCTCCCCCGGAGACAAGCAATGTGACCGTAAATATTGACCTGCCCGGGGATGTCAAGATGGAAGGTATGAAGTGTCAATCTTGCGGAGGGGCTTTGGCACCTGAAAATGTTACCCTGGTTGCCGGTGCGCCGGTGGTTACCTGCCCGTATTGTCATACTACCTACCAACTTACCGAAGAACCTAAATGGTAAATCCTTCGTATATTAATCAATTGGAGGATGTAAGAGAATGAAAAAGATCCTTGGCAGCTTTATCTTAACTCTCCTGGTTGTCGCCCTTGTTTTTTCTCCCGCCCTTGCGCAGACCTATCGTTTTTCGGTTCCTGAATCGATTGTAGATGCCTACTTTAATAGCGATGGAACTCTGACCCTGCAATATACCTACACTTTCAGCAACGATCCCTCCGCCTCACCGATTGATTTTGTCGATATCGGTATGCCAAATGGGAATTTTGATCTCAGTAATGTCTCGGCTTCAGTTGATGGAAAGACAATTACCGATATCAGCCGGGCATCATCTGAAAACTTAACCAGTGGCAATAACGGAATCACCCTTGCATTACATGGTGATGCTATTCAACCTGGTGCTCAGGGTACAGTGATCGCCAGAGTCGAGGGAATAAAAAAGGTGTACTACACCTATTCAAAAGGGGAGACCCAGAATTACGCCAGCGTTCGATTCGCTCCGAATTTCTTTGGCTCGCAATTTGTTCAGGGATTAACCCATCTAAAAGTGTCCTTCCACCTGCCAAAAGACGTAACACCTGATCAACCACAATATGAATTGCAGAAGAGTGACTGGCCAGGAGCTGCGGAGCCTGCCTCCTTTCTGGATGATGAAGGTCGGGTTACCTATGTGTGGGAGAGTTCACAGGCAAGCGCAGCCCAGCGGTATGAGTTCTCTGCCGCTTTTCCTGCAGCGGTGATCCCTCAGGAATCACTATCCACAGGTTTTTCGTTTGATCCGTCCATTTTGATATGCCTTTGTATCGGCATCGGATTTGTAGGTATCTTCGGTTTTGCTATTTATTCCGCATCAGTGGCTGCGAAAAAGAGAAAAATGCAATACCTCCCGCCCAAAATTGCCATCGAAGGACATGGGATCAAACGGGGATTGACCGCGGTTGAGGCTGCCATTCTGATGGAACAACCGATGGATAAAATATTGACTATGGTTCTCTTTGGGGTAATTAAGAAAGGGACAGTATCGGTTGTAACTAAGGAACCATTGGAAGTGAAAGTCTTGAATGAGAGTAAGGAAGGTCTACAACCCTACGAAGTCGAATTCCTGGACGCATTCAAAAATCCTGCCGGAAAAGTAAGACAAAAAGCTATGCAAGAAGTAATGGTGACCCTGGTCAAGACCGTTTCAGAAAAAATGAAAGGTTTTAGCCGTAAGGAAACGATTGCCTTTTATGAGGATATTAATAAACGGGCGTGGGAACAGGTTCAGGCAGCTGGCACTCCGGAAATTAAAAGTCAGAAGTACGACGAATATATGGAATGGACCATGCTGGACAAGGATTACCAGGACCGTACAAAAGAGACCTTCTCATCAGGTCCGGTCTTTGTGCCGATGTGGTGGGGAAATTTTGATCCGACCTATCATGCGCCTTCAGCACCAATCTCTTCCGGGATGCCTTCGGGAGGCGTCCCTTCTGGTAATGTGACAGTCACCTTACCCAGCCTGCCTGGAGCGGATTTTGCTGCCTCCATGGTCAATGGAGTTCAATCCTTTGCTGGTAATCTCGTTGGTGATATCACCGCTTTTACCTCCGGGGTGACAAATAAAACCAATCCACCCCCTCCTCCATCCACTTCAACTTATCGCGGCGGTGGCGGTGGCGGCGGTCATTCCTGTGCATGTGCCTGTGCCTGCGCCGGCTGCGCCTGTGCCTGTGCCGGTGGAGGACGCTAGAAACTAATGGCTGTCCAGACTCCCTTAGCCGGTTGGATCAAGCATCTCTTTCCAGGTGGTAAAATAGAAACCCCGGGAACAGGATTGTATCATTTCGCCTATGCGAAAGAGGATGGAAAATCACGTATCCACCTGCGCAGTCAATCCTGACGGCTCGGGTGTACTGGTTGTAAACGCAAATCGAGTAATGCATCTCAATCAAACCGGTACCTGGATTTGTTACCACCATCTGAATGGACAATCCGAGAAGGAAATTATTCGAGGAATGAAGTCTGCCTTCCTGGTGGAAGATTCAGTCGTTCGGAAAGATACGCATTCGATCATTTCACAGGTGGAAGAGTTGATTCGTCCAGACGGCGTCTGCCCTGTGCATGACCTCTTGCTTGAAACAACCATGCCTTTCTCAACTGTCGTTTTAGCGCCTTACCGGATGGACCTGGCTATAACCTACCGGTGCAATAATGACTGTCCACATTGTTACAATGCCAGATCGCGAGATTTTCCGGAATGTTCAACTGCAGAATGGAAGCAGATCATTGACATGATTTGGGATCTGACGATTCCTCATATTGTTTTTACTGGCGGTGAGCCCACGTTGCGAACTGACCTGCCTGAATTGATCGCTTATGCGGAACAAAAAGGGTTGATAACCGGAATCAATACCAACGGAAGACGTCTGGCTGATCGGGACTTCCTTCATTCACTCGTCGAATTTGGACTCGACCATGTTCAAATAACCCTCGAATCCCACGACGAGGGAATTCACGATGAAATGGTTCATCAAAAAGGTGCGTGGCGTCAGACCGTTAAAGGGATTCAGAATGCGTTGGCATCGAAACTATTTGTCATGACAAATACCACCATGCTTCAAACGAATTATCAGTCAATGACCGAAACTCTCGATTTCCTGATGCAATTGGGTGTTCCCACGATTGGATTAAATTCGTTGATCTATTCTGGAAATGGGGCAAAAGTAGGATCGGGATTGCGCGAAGAACAGTTGCCACCCTTGTTAGATCTGGCAAAGGATAAAACTGCCAGCGCTGGACAGAAGTTGATCTGGTACACCCCGACCGAATATTGCCGTTTCGATCCGGTTTCGCAAGATCTTGGTATCAAGGGTTGCACAGCTGCCTATTACAACATGTGCATCGAACCTAATGGAAATGTGATACCCTGCCAATCTTATTATTCTCCCTTGGGAAACCTATTGACAGATTCCTGGGACTTGATCTGGAACCATCCCCTCGCTCTTGAATTGCGGGAGCGGAGGAATGTTCCCTCGCGATGCCAGGGATGTTCCGTACTATCCGAGTGTGGTGGAGGTTGCCCTCTTCATCGAAGTGAGAATAAGGTTAACCAGGTGGATCTGGAATTGATACCCGCTGCAAATTAGAGAGGAAATCCAATGGATAAAATGTTTTCAAAAATAACTGAATTTTTCCAGCCGGTAAGGACGCCAGCACTTCCTCTTCCTGCCGGGATGTATCATTTCCAATCACCGCCAGAAGCGCCTACTCAGTATCGTCTGCATCTCCGCATGGAACCAGACGGCAAAGGATTACTCATAGTAAACGCGCGTACCACCCTGCATTTGAATAAATCGGCGGCTGAATTTGCCTACTATCTGGTTCATGACGCATCCATGAAGACAATTCTTGATCAGATGTCTGACCGCTATAACGTCAAAAGGGATGTACTTCAAGGGGATTACCAGCAATTTCTCGATACGATCGAATCGATGGCAAAGACAGAAGATCTCGATCCAGAGACATTTTTTGCGATCGACCGGACCGACCCATATAGCGAAGAAATATCTGCGCCTTACCGGTTGGATTGTGCGTTGACCTATCGCCAGAATGAAAACATCACACCTGGTGTTGTGCCAACCGAACGAGTCCGGCGTGAGTTGCTAACGGAAGAGTGGCATCAAATACTCCAAAAGTCCTGGGATGCCGGAATCCCGCATGTGATCTTTACGGGCGGTGAACCAACCATTCGACCTGATCTAACCGACCTGATAGCCTTTTCCGAAAAACTTGGCCAGGTTACTGGCTTACTAACGGATGGATATCGTTTATGTGACCCGGACTATTTGCACAGCCTGTTGAATGCTGGTATCGACCATCTGATGATTCTGCTCGATCCAAAAGAAGATCAATCCTGGGAAGCGGTATTGGACAGCCTGAAAGAAGATGTGTTTGTTACGGTTCATCTGACGGTTGGCTCAGACCACCTGGAATCTCAGATCGAAACTATCGATCGGTTGGCTGGCATGGGTGTTAAGAGTTTCTCGCTTACGGAAAAATCGGTAGAATACTCTCCAGTACTCAAAAAATGTGCAGAATATGCCGCCAGTAAGAGCGTATCATTGGTTTGGGATATTCCAGTACCATATTCGATCCACAACCCCGTAGCGAAGGAAATGGAAGGGGAAGCCGTGATCAACGGAGCCGGCAAAGCCTGGTTGTACATCGAACCAGACGGTGATGTACTTCCCGCTCAGGGTATTAACCAACCTTTGGGAAATTTGTTACTCAGTCCATGGGAAACCGTGTGGAATAATCCGTCGAGGACCTCTCTGAAATAGGTATGTTATCCCTTGATAAATGGAATTTACGGTATCAACAACAAGCCGGATGGACAGCGTCCATCCGGTCTTATCTTTACCAAAAAATAAATCTATCCTCTACCCATTCCATTCTGGACATCGGATGCGGAACCGGAGTTTTGGAACAAGAACTGTCCGGTCTGGAGATAAAGACTACGATCGCACTGGATATCTCTTTTGATACTGCTCTCTACGCTGCCGGGCATAACAATGATGCCCATTTTCTAACTGCGGATGCGTTCAAATTACCTTTTCCTGAGAATCATTTTGAGGTAGTCATTTGTCATTTCCTGTTATTATGGCTACAGGATCCGGTAACCGTTATTAGTGAAATTAAACGGATCATAAAACCGAATGGGCATTTTTTGATTTTGGGAGAACCAGATCATTCCGCCCGGGTGGATTGGCCGGACGATTTTGTCCAGCTTGGAGAGCGACAAACTGCTTCTTTGAAGGCACAAGGAGCGAATATTCAGGCAGGACGACAGATTGGTCAATGGTTACTCGCCGGCGGATTACAAGTGGAAGAGATTGGAGTCCTCGGGGGGCAATGGAAGCCATCCGAGTTGAGCCACTCACAAACGCTTGAATGGAGTATCTTGCAAAATGATCTGCCTGACCTCGATGTAGATTATTTGTCAGATATGAAGATAAAGAATACAGGAGCAACCAGGTCGGGAGAAAGTATTTTATTTGTACCCGTTTTCTACGCTCATGGTAGCAAACGAAGTCCATAATTTCATGGATGAATTGAGTTTCAAGGGTTGCAGAAATAAGCTGAACTGACTATAATAGCGTTCGTTGTTCGGGGCGTGGCGCAGCCCGGCTAGCGCGCTTGCATGGGGTGCAAGAGGTCCCGGGTTCAACTCCCGGCGCCCCGACTGACAGACTACCCAATCCCAGGGTAGTCTTTTTATATATGGTCTCGGGTCACCATCGAGGTGTGATATCAACTCCCGGCGCCCCGACTGACAGACTACCCAATCCCAGGGTAGTCTTTTTATTTAGGTCCCGGGTCACCATCGAGGTGTGATATCAACTCCCGGCGCCCCGACTAACAGACTACCCAACCCCAGGGTAGTCTTTTTTTAGGTCCCGGGTCACCATCGAGGTGTGATATCAACTCCCGGCGCCCCGACTAACAGACTACCCAACCCCAGGGTAGTCTTTTTTTATTTATTCTGGAAAACTCGAAACACTATTTGCGTAAAAAATCGCAGTAATCAAATCAACTTCATTGCACGCAGTTAGCATTTCCACTATCTGTAAATGTTTTACCGGCTACTGGGACAAATTGCCAATCATAGCTGGTATCATGCAAAGTCAGTTTCAATACCCCATAAGTATCCGCATTTTGGACTTCACTATTTGGCAGGATGGTGCCAAATCCATAATGGGATTTTCCTCCCATCCCAGCAACAAATTCCCGAATGCCGTTCGAATCTGACGCCCCGGTCGGAGATTGAGGGGCAAATCGCTCGTAGGTATGGTCGTGACCATTAATGATCACATCAGCCTTGTAATCGTACAGCGCTTGCCAGAGTGGTTGAACACTGGTACTGCTGCCATGTTCTGCCCCACTCGAGAATCGCGGTCGATGCCAATACGCTAGCGTACATGCTACTGGGTTTGCAGCCAGGTCCTGTCTTAGCCAGGTTACCTGTTCTGAGCTGGTGGATGTGCTAATTTCGCTATTAAGGACAACGATATGCCATTTTCCCAGATTGTAGGAGTAATATCCCTTACCGGGGTCACCTGCTGCGGCTCCGAAGTAGGCATAATACCCAGTGGCGCCAGCGGTCACATAATCATGGTTTCCAGCGGATGGCATTGTCCTCGCTTTGAATCGACCCCAGGTCGGATTGTAACAATTGACATATTCCGATATTGATCCACTTTCGTAGGCATTATCTCCGGTAGTAAAAACAATACCAGGAATCATATCCAGCAAATTCGCAGTTGCTTCATCGCCCGTACTCGAACAGCTGGCAATATCTCCCGCTCCTACCAGAACCGGATCACTACCCGAATTCGGTGTCGCTGTTGGAGTAAATACTACGGTTGGAAAACTGGTCGCGGTTGATGTGGGTAATGGAAGTGGTGTCGAGGTAAATGACGGCACAAATATTGGTGTACTGGTCGCGGTTGACGTGGGTAATGGAAGTGGTGTTGAGGTAGGTGACGGCACAAAAATTGGTGTACTGGTCGCGGTGGATGTTGGCAGAGGTAAAGAAGTCGAAGTCAAGGTAGGTAAATTTATGGGTGTGATCGTTGCGGTCGGGTTAGCAGTATTCGTAGGCGTTTCTGGGGTGGGGTCACCATTAACCGTTATGATCAAATACGGGGAATTCGCTCCAGATTCCCGGGAGGATAAATTGATGGATGTCGACCCGGGAGTGATTAAACCGAAACTGTATCTATTTTCAGCAATTACAACAGAAGTCACATCCAGTTCTACCCAGGTTCCTCCACTTACATTTGGAACCATAGACAGAGTATTCCCAAGACTGGGAGCATTATTATATTTTATTGACAATTCTCCCCAGGTAGTATCGATGACTGTCTTAGCAGCAATTCCTTTGCTGGATCCGCTATTGGCGTGGACCATCAACCTCGCCTGGCTGATTGGTTGTCCACCCAAACCAGAGACATTGAACCGCAAATAGCTATTGAGGATAGGTGAATTATCTACCCGTAATGCGGTAAGCCCGCCATAATTGGTTTTCGGTGAGCTTTTATTGACATAAGCGTCCGCTTCAGGAACAAAGGTTAATTCATTAAATACTGCTGCACTTGCCTGGATAGCAGGACTCTGATTAGAGGACGGGAGTGTTAACTGAAGTGATGGTTGGGTGGGAAATTCTGTCGGAACCATTTCTGAAGTGGTGAGTGAAGGAATTTCAGTTGGAGTATCTGTCACAGGTATTACCTTTGTAGGTTGCGTATCAAGTTTTTCAAATCTGAGTTCCAACCGTGGGGCCTTATCCTCATCTTCCCGCGAAGCAAGAATGATATTGGAGTTTTCCTTACTGGCTGTTAGCGCGAAAGTATACACTCCACCTGTTCGGATATATTTGCTTAGATTAAATTCAGTCCAATGTCCACGAGATAATCGTTTAGACCTTGTAATTTCATTTTCAATTATTGGAGAATTTTGAAACGTCAAAATATTTTCTGTCCAGTCATTACTTGGGACTTCATTAATCGAAAGTTTTGAAGAATTGGCGTTCTGTACATAAATTCTCAATCTTGCCGATCGAAGAATTCCCTCCGGCAGATTATCGATAGTAAATCTCAAATACCCCACAGCCAGGGGAGAATCAGTCACATTTAGGGATTTTTCAGAACCATAATTTTGATCTGGAAATTCCTGGTTGACTGATGCATCTGCATCAGGGAAAATGATCAAAACTTGATCAGTCTCATCGGATGTATTTTTTTCCGCAGCCGCCGGCAAATAATTACCGCCAGATAGTACCGCGAGCAGTATTACGGTGGATACGAAGCGAAATAGTGATTTTGTTTGCATGACAAAGCTCCTCTTTGTCAGCCTGCTCAATATGAACGATGGCCCACGAAATCCTGGCCATCATACGGATTGACATACAGAACATCCTGACAACCACGGTTAATTAATAAACCGTATTCCCGAAGCCTTGTTTCCCCACTAATATCGGGTTGAAATTTACCAATAAACTGTAAACGTACATTAATCCCTACTTGGGTTGGTCTAAACAAGCTATCTTATGAATGACGTAAGGGATTTAGTAAATGCAAAACCAGATTACTCTCTGGTCAATATGTTTATTTATATCATTTATCACCAACGGTAGCTAACCAATGTCTAACCTATAAGGCTGCCTGTTTATCAAAGCACTGCTTACCACCTGTAGTTCGTACTATGTTTTCGAATTTGATGGATATATATCAGGAAAATAATTACAAATAATATTTCTTTAATTCGTGGGTTATTGCTATAATCGAAGGTGTAATGTCCATCAATAAAAGGACAAAGCGAGGCACAGGTTCCTGTGCCATTCCAAACAATATTTTATGGAGGAATAGAATGTTATCGAAAAAAGTTGGTTTCGTAATGGCGCTGACGATGCTGGTGGTTATGGTGCTCTCAGCGTGCGCACCTGCTCCTGTCGCCCCAGAAGCACCTGCCGTCCCAACGGAAGCCCCAGTCGCTCCCGCACCTGCCACAGAAGCACCCGTTGCTCCGACGGTTGCGCCTGCTCCTACGGAAGCACCTGCCGCCATAACTGATACAGAATTAAATCTGCTATGTACTCCCCAGGAACAATGGTGCCAGGGAATGAAGCAGGAATTCGAAGCGAAGTATGGTATTACGGTCAATTATGTCCGAATGTCAGCCGGAGAAGCACTGGCGCGTCTCCAGGCGGAAAAAGACAACCCGACCTTCGATATCTGGTGGGGCGGACCCATCGATAGTTTTGTGGCCGCTAAAGAAGAAGGGTTATTGGAAGCATATGATTCACCAAACATGGCCAACATTATTGATCCCGCCAAGATGAAAGACGCCGAAAACTTCTGGGCTGGAGTGTATGTAGGCACACTCGGATTCGCAACCAATACTGATTGGCTGGCAGCACATCCTGGCACGACTGCACCTACCTCATGGGACGACCTCCTGAAACCTGAATTCAAAGGCCAGGTAATGGTAGCTCATCCATCCACATCCGGTACCTCCTACACCGCCATGGCTACTGTTCTTCAGCTTCGGGGTGAAGAAGCCGGTTGGGAATATCTGAAGAAGTATGCTGCTCAGATGGCTCAGTTTACAAAAAGTGGCGCCGCTCCTGCCAAGTTCGTTGGTCAGGGCGAAGCCGCTGTTGCCGTTGTTTTCTCGCATGATATCGTCAACGAGATCGAAAACAACAAGCTCCCATTGGAATTAACCTTCCCAGCCGAAGGAACGGGATACGAGATTGGTGGCATGGCGATCATCAAGGGAGCCAAGAACATCCAGGCAGCCAAACTTTGGTTTGATTGGGCGTTGACACCGGAAGCGCAAGCCTTGGGACCAGTCTATGCTGCTTACCAGGCGCCTACCGTTAAAGGCGTGGAACTCTCCCACCCAGAACTTCTCCAGGTCAATCTGATCGATTATGATTTTCTATGGGCTGGAAAGAATAAGAAAGCTTTTGTTGAGAAATTCACCAACGAGATCGCGAATGCTGAAAACCTGAAACAATAATCGGGTTATCATACCGGGCGGCATAACGCCGCCCGGTACTTTTTATTGGAAGGAATGTGTCGATGTCAGTGCGGTCAACAAATTCCCCAGGGCAACTATTTCCGAATATTAAAACCCGGCTGCGAGAATTCGCTCTCATCTTCAGAGACCCGGTTCTCTTCATGAGCCTTTTGATCTCAGGAATTATTATTTTCGTTTTCGTTATCCTACCCATCTATCGGACAATTATTGGGGGATTCTTCTCCAAGGAAGGTGCGTTCGATCTAACCTATTTTGCCCGATATTTTGATGCTTATTATGGTCCCGCTCTGCGAAGAGCATTTTATGACACAATGACCATGGGTCTATTAACCGCAATCTTCGGCACGATGGTCGGATTTATCTTTGCATACACGATTGTTCGGTGCAATATTCCCGGTAAGAAGATCATTCACTGGTTGGCACTTTTGCCAACCGTCTCACCACCATTTGCACTGGCGTTGAGTTTGATTTTACTATTCGGTCGAAATGGGGTTATCACAAAGAAGATCCTGGGGATAACGTATGTAAGCGGAATGAATGATATTTATGGCATGGATGGCCTTGTCATTGTGCAGACGATCACTTTTTTTTCTGTCGCCTATTTGATAATCCGTGCGATGTTGGAGCGTCTAAATCCAGCCATGGAAGAAGCAGCTGCCAGCCTGGGGGCTAGTCGGTTATATATTTTCCGGACAGTGACTCTTCCTTTATTGATCCCCGGTCTGGCCGGTTCTTTCTTACTTCTCTTTGTCGAATCACTGGCTGACCTTGGAAATCCATTATTTATCGCAGGAAACAAAACAGTCCTATCCGCTCAGATATTCCTGGCGGTGATCGGTGAATATGATTATCAAAAGGCTTCCGCATTATCATTGGTCCTGATCATTCCAACGTTAGTTTTATTCATGATTCAACGCTATTACGTGAACAGACGGTCATATATCTCTGTCACCGGTAAACCGGCAACGGCTCAGATCACGGAGAAGGATCCATTCATTCGCTGGGGATTTATTAGCATTTCTTATTTGATCTGTGCATTTGTTATCCTCCTGTACGCAACCATAGTCTACGGGTCATTTAGTTTCTCCTGGGGGGTGGATTTCACTCCTACTTTGCGGCATTGGACATTAACTATCACACGTGGTGTGGAAGCGATTCTGGATACGACCTTCTTAAGCGCATTGGCAACGCCGTTTGCCGCATTATTAGGGATGGTAATTGCCTGGCTGGTAGTACGTAAGAATTTCAGTGGAAAAGAAGCCCTTGATTTTAGTTCCAATCTCGGCGGAGCGATCCCCGGCACAATATTGGGCATCGGTTTTATCATGGCTTTTAACAAACCTCCCCTGGCATTAGCCATCGGAATATATGCCCTCCTTGCTCTTTTCTATGCCCAGGCAATTGGCAAAAACGCCCTGGAGAGAGTAATCATCCTGATCATTGGCACGTTTGCAGGAGTGATGGCCTCCAAAATGGAGCCGAAACAGATGTTCTTCACTCTGGGTGCTATCTATATCATCCTGGGCATTATTCTCCTGATTGCGAGGAAGAAGCTGGGTATCACAGTTTTTGTCCTTCTGGTTGGCCTGTATATCATGAGCACCAATTGGGCAATCGCATTAGCCAAGCCAGTTGCAGATTTTAGCAGGACATTGGGTCGTGGATTTTGGAGTAATGCCATATTCCAATTCGCGGAATATATTAAGACTTTACTCCAACCTGCTCCCTCGTTATTAGCCATCGCCATTTTTGTAATAAGTGTCATCCTCTTGATGGGTTTGAAAGGCAGATACTATAGAATGATCCTGGGCATTCTAGGATTAAGTGTTCCGTGCGCTTTATCTTTTACAGGAATTCCTTTCGCACTGGTGGGTGGAGCATACATCATAATGGCCGCCTATATTGTACGCAGTTTGCCAGCATCCGTCCGGGCTGGGGTGGCATCGCTTCAGCAGATCGACCCGTCCATCGAGGAGGCGTCCAACAGCCTCGGGGCAGATGCGCAATACACATTCCGGAAGGTTACCTTACCTCTGATTTTGCCTGCCCTGCTGGCAGGATTGATATTCAGCTTTACCAGGCACATGACCAGCCTTTCGGCTATCATCTTCCTGGTGAATGCAAAATGGCGAATCGTTACCGCGTCCATCCTGAGCGAATGGGAACAGGGAGGGGTGAGTATTGCTGCAGCTTATTCGACTGTGATCATCATTCTTGTTATGTTGGCCATCGGAGTGTTAAACATCATAACCAAACGCATGTTCCGCGGTCGTGACGGAATCGATCTAAGTCAGGGTATGTAACGAAAAAATTGAATTGGAGAACCAGACAATGTATTTGACATTAGAGAATATTACAAAGAAATTTCCTCCTCGCGGAGGAGTGACTGAAGTTACGGCTGTAAATGATATTTCTCTTGAAATACAAAAAGGGGAATTGGTGACCTTGCTTGGTCCATCTGGGTGTGGAAAGACGACCACCCTCCGAATGATCGCCGGTTTTGAGTTTCCGACAACAGGAAATATCATTCTGGATGGTGTGTCGATAAACTCACTTCCGCCCCATAAACGGGATATGTCCATGGTATTCCAAAGTTATGCGATTTTTCCTCATCTCACCGTGTTCGAAAACATCGCGTATGGCTTGAACGTACAGAAATTACCAAAGGAAGTCATTACTAAAAGGGTGGATAAGGTACTTGATCTGGTACATCTGGAAGGATATGGACATCGGGCGCCCAATCAACTATCGGGTGGGCAGCAACAGCGGGTTGCTCTGGCGCGAGCGTTGATCATGGAGCCGAAAGTCCTTTTGATGGATGAGCCACTATCCAATTTGGATGCCAAGCTGCGCGAGGAAATGCGTACTGAAATACGCAGGATCCAGCAAACGTTAAATATCACCAGTGTTTATGTAACCCATGATCAGATCGAGGCGATGACTCTTTCCGATAAAATTGTAGTGATGAACCAGGGAATCATTGAACAGATCGGGACACCCGTCGAAGTATACCGGTATCCAAACAGCCGGTTCGTTGCCAATTTTATTGGGCGGGCAAATTTTCTAGATGGTAGGGTGGAGAATCACCAGAAAGATGGCTATCAGATCAGCTCACTCGGAAAGACACTCGAAATAAAAAAGGTAAAACAAGATTTTAAGATCAATGACAAGGTCACATTAATTGTCCGACCTGAAATGGTTACCGTAAAGAAAACGGGTGGTACATATTCAGGTGATGTGAAGCGGGCTATCTATCTTGGGGATGTGATCGAATATGAGGTTAATATATCCGGGCAGACTATAACCGGAGTGGAAACAGATCCGAATCAGATGGTTCTTTTCCAGGTGGGCGAACTCGGTATCTGTGAGTTTCGCGGAAGATTGTATCCAGGTTTTGCCTGCCGAGATTGACCATGAATGAAGTAGATATTCTCATGGTTGGCAATTTTGCCAAAGATAAATTGATCGTAGACGGTGTGGAAGAGATCACTTCTGGCGGTGGTGTTTACTATGGAAGTATTGCGATCAAACGGCTTGGGTATCGTGTTGCAGTAGCCACACGCCTCCATATCAACGATTACTCCCGCTTAGAGGAATTGATCGATCAAGGTGTAGATGTTTATCCGAATGAATCGAATGGCACTTCCGGAATAGCTAATTATTACCAATCGGCAGATATGGAACGTCAGAATCTGCAAGCCGATCGGATTTGGGGGTAAATACGTTTCATATAATATTCCTCCACCTTATCTGTAAAGTGATCATGCTTACGCCACTTTTCGCTGGTGAGGTAGACCTCGCTTTATTACAAGTATTGGCGGCACGAAAACCAATAGCCCTTGATATTCAGGGCTTTGTTAGGGTGCCGGTGGCTGATGGGCTTGAATTCCGTCCTTGGGACGATCTTGTTGAAGGGTTGCGTTCTGTGACCTACTTGAAAGTTGACCGGGCTGAAGCAGAATTCTTAACTGGACGGGATGATCTATATTCCGCTGCAAAATACTTGTCGGATATGGGACCAAAAGAGATCGTGTTGACTCAATCATCCGGAGTCACGGTATATGCCGACGGTAAATTTTACGAGACACCATTCGTGCCCAAATCGCTGGTTGGTAGAACCGGAAGGGGTGATACCTGTTTTTCCACGTACATAGCCAAGAGGTTAGATAATTCTCCAGATGTAGCCTGTAGTTGGGCTGGAGTTGTTACTTCCCTCAAACAAGAAAAACCTGGTCCATGGATGGGAACTGCTGCCGAGGTGGAGAATATTCTCAGGCGGGAATAATCCATTCAATTCTTTACCACAAGATAATTGTAAACTATACGAAATAAGGGAAAATATAAAAAGGAGGCATATATCGTTTGGATGTATGCCTCCTTTAGTACTATTTATTTACCTTCGGTAGATCTAGTGACAAAGGGTCGTTCCAGAATCGGTGAAAGTAGAGCCAGGAACAGGAACAAAGTCCCAACTATAGGCGCCATCTCCAAGTGTCAGCTTAAGAACTCCGAAGACGCCGGTTTGGTTTCGAATCGCTTCATTCGGATCGAGTGGTTTGGATGCATAGGAGTATCCATCGGATGGCGCTCCCCCGGTGCCAACGATAAATTCTCGGATACCATCTGCAGCAGCGTTCTGATTGGGGTCGATCAAATTGAACCGTTCATAGTTGTGGTTGTGACCATTTGCCACAATGTCCACTTTGTATTGGTATAGAATGTCCCACCAGGCTGCAGACGTGGCATCATCGGAGTGTCGTCCGGAAGTCCAACGTGGTTGATGCCAGACAGCGAGAACGCATTTCTTGGTATTCGCGGCAAGATCAGATTGTAGCCATTTGTATTGTGGACTGGACGTACCACATCCACCCGCCTGGCTGCATTGCGCGTTTAGAGCAATCACATGCCAGTTGGAACCGATATCATAGCTATAGTAACCTGCAGGACTTGATCCGGCTGCTGATCCAAAGTAGTCAAAATAGGGCGTAGTTCCACCAGGAGCGTAGGTATCATGATTACCCATTACAGATCGGGTAACACTCTTAAAACTGCCCCAATTCGGATCATAGAGGTCTGTATATTCCGCATCATAGGAAGTGCTTCCACCGTCATTATTGACGTTGTCCCCAAGTGTCTGGACTGTTGCACCCGGATTGGAACTCAAGATAGATCGAATGAGATCGCCTGTTTTCTTGCAGTTACCAGTGTAATTTGTGGAGCCGACATTATATTTGCAGATATCTCCGGCCAGTAGAAGGGTATTGCTTTGTCCGATCACAGGAGGAGTTGTCGGTCCTGCGGTTGGGGCAGCTGTGGGTGTTGCGCTTGGACCGGGAAGTGGAGTACTGGTTGGGACCACGGTTTGGGTGGGTTGTGGTACTGAACCAGTGCCATTTTCGTGCAAGACATCCAAATACTGTCCATAACCCGATGCGCTTGCCCATTCAGTGGCGGGCTCCACTATGGTGCCTTCGCCCCATTCGCTGAAAGTGGTTACGAGCTGCCATTTGGCGTTGGATGCAGCCATATCCTTGACGTTTTGGTTCCAACGGGTTAAATCCCTTGCCAATCTGACCGGTTGACCTTTGAGCCAGAAACCGGGGCTGACGCTGAAACTTTCGCTTCCCTGCTGATCGGTTGGTACTGCTGGTGAATATTGATGCCAACCATCGGGTTGACTTGCGCATGTCTTATATCCGGCAAATACTTTCAAGACAATGTATGCGCCGACTGTGTTTCCGGTTTTCCAGCGATCAGCCATGGCACAGCCATCGGTCGCATCCGCGTAAACAAAAACTACGAATTTTCCATCTACACGTAAATAGCTGGGGTCTTTTCCATATTTATCGCTCAGGTATTGCAAATCAGCATTCACCTGGCTCGAGGATGGATTTCCAAGGCTTTCATTTTCATAGTAAAGTGACCAACGGAAATTCGTGTTTTGTGCTGATTTTAATAGATCTGCAACACGGTTGTCTGAGCGTGAACCTTGTCCCCACCAGGAAGCAATCCCAGCCTGGATATTGCCATATTGCATCATATCAATATGCTGCTTTAGGATGGTTTGGTCGGAGTTATTGTAATAACCCAGGGTAGGAGTGAAGTTGGTATAGGGGTAGGTGCTTTGCTGATTCCAGGCCTCCGGGAACCAGGGATAGTAAAAAGCAGCACGGATCGGGAACGATGGTTGCCAATCAGTTCCGGGGGGATTCGTTGGTAGCGCGGTTGGTGTTGGTCCTGCTGTGGGAATGGATGTTGGTATGAGGGTCGGTGTTGGTCCAACAGTTGGCACCGTGGTTGGGGCAGAGGTTGGGGATGGACCAGCAGTTGGTTCAACGGGTAATGTAGGCACACTGGTTGGATTTGACTCCTGAGTTGGAACACTGGTTGGTTCTGGTGTATTGCTGGGAAGAGCGCCATCGCCAAAGTACAGTACCAATTGAGGAGACTTTCCGGATGCCTCGCGGGAAGCCAGGTTAGTTGCCGTATTGCTCTTCGAGGTGATGGCAAGGTTGTATGTTCCATCGGCAACAATAAGACTGCTAACATCGACCTCAGTCCAGGTTCCTGCCTTGATTTTCCCAGTTTTATTGACGACATCTCCAATTGCTGGAGAGTTTTTGTATGTGATTGTTTTTTCCTGCCAGGAGGAATCATCCACAATGTTCACATCATACCCGGTAGAGTTTGCACTATTGGCGAAAACTCTTAATTTGGCAGATCCAACCGAATTCCCATTTAATCCAGTGACTTCAAACCGTATATAGCTCCTTGTGGTTGGGGAATTATCGACCCGGATGGAGATTTTTGACCCATAATTAGCATCAGGTGAGGTACTTATTACATACGCATCCGCTGACGGATTCACCACAATCTCTGAAGTCGAGGCTTTTGCTTGCATAGGTATTAATAAGGATAATATGGTGAAAAGAACGACAAGATGGATTGGGAATTTCTTAAACCAATATTTTTTATACATTGTTGCTCCTAACTTTTCATCTGTGAGCCAGACATAGCACAAAACAATAATTTTCTGGCATTTTTTGTGAGAATGAATCGGATGATTTTCAATTTTGTGGATTTTACAAAGGTAGGATTGGTATTGGGTAGGTTGTGGCCGATCAATCCATGCCTTTTTCCAGATCGTTTCTGGTTCTAATACCATTCGATATCCGACGGATCGAAGAACGTAGTAATAGAATGGACTAGCGCCATCTTACTTTATAAAAAGAGCGGGAAGCTTAATAAATCCTTACATTCGGCTAACAATTGAAGATGCTTAATAGCACCCCTTGTACTACCTATTATGAAATAGTGAAAATTGCATAGTAACCAAATAAATATGGCTCGTGAATTCTCTATTAATTACAGACAACCTTATACATTTTTAAGGCAAGGTTGATTAATGACCCTAATCGGACTATATTTATCATAAATTAACGAGCAATTAACAATTTTTTTACAAAACAATATCTATCACCTGTCCCGAAATTCACCGGGATACAAAATAAATAAGTCGTGACATATATCCCACGAAGGTCTACCAATAGATAAAGAGAATTCTTCATCTATTTAGTTAGACGCAACTGGTAGGGGAAATATTGCAGTTAAAAACAAATCACGCGATTCAAAGAGGGTACGTAAATGGATTTAGTAAACCAGGCACTCAAGACAAACGTTTCATCAGAAATTCGTACGAATGTGGAAAACCTCGCACTTTCTGTCATCGTTCCAACTAGAAATGAAGTCGATAATGTGGATATGCTATTAAAAAGTATTCAGCAGTCGTTACTGGATACGCGGACTGAAGTCATTTTCGTGGATGATTCCACCGATAATACCCCCGCAGTCATAAAGGCTGCAATACAGGACTATCCCGATCTACATGTGCGTTTATTCCATCGTATTCCGTCTGAACGAACCGGCGGACTAGGAGGCGCTGTTGTGGTAGGTTTGCAGGCCGCACAGGCAGAATATGCTTGCGTAATGGATGGCGATCTACAACACCCACCTTCCCTGCTTCCGGTCTTACTTGATACTGCCCGATCTGAGAAAGCAGACCTGGTAGTTGCCACACGTCGATCGCAAGCGAGTGAAGTAAGTGGATTAAACACTGCTAGAAATTTGATCTCCAAAGCTCTCGATCTCATAGCTAGAGTATTCTTTCCCCGCCAGTTGAAAGGGGTTAGTGATCCGTTAACTGGATTCTTCCTGGTTCGAGTGGATTCCATCGATATCAACGCGCTCAGACCAAAGGGATTCAAGATTCTGCTTGAGATCCTGGTTCGAAATCCAGATCTAAAGAAAGGGGAAGTTCCGTTTCATTTTGGCGAAAGGTTTGCCGGCCAGAGTAAAGCATCAGCTAAAGAAGCTTTTAAATATCTATCCCTACTGTGGACCTTACGATTTGGCGAAGGATCTCTTCGTTTTATAGGTTTTGCTTTGGTCGGACTGAGTGGTGTCCTCGTCAACTCGCTGGTTCTCTATCTTGCTACAGACTTAATGCGTATTTACTATCTAATCTCTGCAGCGATTGCGACAATCGCATCCACGTTATGGAATTTCAGCCTGACGGAATCGTTGGTATATCGAGAAAAAAGTGTTGCATCGGGACGTCTAAAAAGGCTGGGGTGGTTTTTCCTGATCAACACGATCGCGTTATCATTACGCACACCATTAATTTACCTGTTTACAACTGTTTTAGGGATGTATTACATTCTATCCAATCTAATTTCATTGGCAGTCCTCACAATCGCAAGGTTTGCGCTTGCAGACAACTTTATTTGGGCTCAACCGAAACCCGGAAAGCCAGTTTCAGTTAAGTAATTTTTCTTATTGTTTAGGAGCAATATGATGAACACAAAATTTAATTACAGCATCCACAACATCATTACCGTCGGATCCGATGGTGAACTTCCAGAATTGGAACCTTTTAAAGTAAATACCGATATCCAACAACCAACGATTGATGTAAGGATAGGGCAACCTCGAAAGCAAACAGAAGAGGAAAAGAAAAACGGAATGTATTTGTCCTATCGCGAAATTTTTGGCAATCTTGGTTTTTCTGTCGGGATTGAAATGAAAGAGGATCGGGTTGAGGTGGTTGCATCCCCATCTCTACGCTTATCTCCTCATGTCTTATATACCAATGTAGTAGAGCCAATCCTGCGGTGGACCTTCGTTCAAAAAGGGTACGCTCTCGTCCATGGCGCAACGATTGCCTTTGGGGATGATGCCTACATGATCACCGCCAGGACTGATACAGGCAAGACAACAACCCTTCTGAAAATTCTAGCGCACCAACGCCGGAACGTGGATCAGGCTGCGTTTTTATCCGATGATATGACCATCGTTTCTCCCAGTGGTGTAGCGCTGACTTACCCCAAACCATTAACCATCAGTTACCACACACTGAGAGCGGTCAACGCAGACACGCTCACAAATTCCCAAAAGCTCACCCTGCCAATCCAGAGTCGGATTCATTCCCGTTCTGGGAGGAAGTTAGCTTTCTTGATCAGTAAAACGCATCTGCCCGCTGCAACCATTAATATGATCACTCAGATGTTGGTTCCACCGCCCAAGTACCGGGTAGACCAATTGGTGCCTAAAGTGAAATTCGCCCGCAAGGCAAATTTTGTTGGAATGTTCATTATTGAACGTGGTGATGAAGCCATCGCACCTATGGCAAATGAGGATGCCCTTGGGGTGTTATTAAAGAATTGTGAAGATGCTTATGGTTTTCCGCCTTATGAGGACATAAAAGAATTCCTCTACATCCGAAATGGTGTGGATCTGCGAGAAAGAGAAAAAGAGATTATTTACTCTGCCCTGGGTGCCCTTCCAGTGTCTTTAATTCGCTCAAACAGCCTCGATTGGTGGTGCCGGATCCCTGCATTTGTAAATGACCAGGTAGCCAGCGCCTGTAATTGTGACGAAGTACCGTCCCTTCAGTCCGCAAGACGAGAAACGGTATCTGTCTAATTAAAAATGAAATTATATAACAGGGAATGGATTGAAGAAAATGAAATTCAAGTGTGTTTTCTTCAATCCAAACATGTTTAACGAATAAGTAAGCTGGAAAATGTACAGGAATACTATGTTGAATCTTCGAGAACGCATTGCACCACAAACAGCGGATGGAGTCTTACCAACTACGCGAGACATTGCTATCAGCCGCATGATCTTAATTGCGGCTTTTGCGATCGGTTTCTTCTTCCGAATCTGGAAGATAAACGCGATGGGTTATAACACAGATGAGGCTGTATATTCAGGCCAGGCGGCCGCGATTGCCGGAATACCCGGACTAGTCGATATATTCCCGATCTTTCGAGCACATCCATTGCTTATTCAGTTTCTTTTGTCCATCGTGTATCAATTTAATTTCAACGATCTGTCTGGAAGATTATTGTCGGTTGCAACCGGTCTTGGTACCGTTTACCTTACCTACCTGATCGGTAAAAATCTATATGGAAGACTCCCGGGTGCCCTGGCGGCGTTATTCCTCGCACTGATGCCATATCATGTCATCGTGAGTCGGCAGATGTTGCTCGATGGGCCAATGGTCTTTTTCGCGTCGTTAACGCTATATCTATTGGTCAGGTTTGCTAAATCCCATAAAAGCGAATGGTTAATTGCTTCAGGCGCAAGCATGGGATTAACTTTCCTGGCAAAGGAAACGAGCATAGTACTATTGGGCGCTATTTTTGCTTTCTTGGCAGTCACCCCGGAAGTACGGGTGCGAATGCGCGATCTATTGCTTGCAATTTTGGCAATGGTTCTGATTATTGCATCCTTCCCGATCACGCTGATGCTCTCTTCGGGTGGGTCTTCTACGGGCTTAAACTACCTGACCTGGCAATTATTCCGCCGACCTAACCATGAATGGTCTTTCTACTTATCCACCCTGCCACCTTTTGTTGGAGTGATGGTGATTCTGGCTGCACTCGCAGGGGTATTTCTCCTCTGGAGAGATCGATCCTGGCGGGAAAAGTTACTCGGGGTATGGGCACTTGTGCCATTCCTTTTCTTCCAAATATGGCCGGTAAAAGGATTTCAATACCTCTTACCGATTGTTCCACCTTTGGCTGTATTAGCCGGTAGGACTTTAGGTGAATTGGCAAATAAATCCCGTGAATTCCCCTTCACAACCGCATTTCTAAGTTCGTCAGTTCGCCGGAGTATAAGCTGGGTTTTGATTGCAGTAACGGTCATCTCATTAGGCCTTGCTACTTGGCAGCGGATCCAACCTGAAATATCCACTACATTTCTAGCTGGGACAGGTGGGGTTCCGGGAGGAAGAGAAGCAGGTACCTGGGTTAAAGAAAACATACCTGCATTCGCCCGAATGATGACCATCGGTCCTTCCATGGCGAATATCCTTCAATTCTATGGAGAAAGAAGAGCGTATGGACTGTCGGTCAGTCCAAATCCGCTTCATCGTAACCCTTCCTACACTCCGATCCACAATCCTGATCTACAGATTCGGCGAACTGACCTGAATTATCTGGTGTGGGATTCATTCTCTGCAGCCAGATCACCATTTTTCTCCGATAAGTTATTGGGGTATGTCAACAAATACAATGGCCGGGCTGTTCACACAGAAAATATCTCGGTCATAGATTCGAATGGTAATCCAGTTTTGAAACCGGTGATTATCATTTATGAGGTGCATCCATGATCCGCAGAAGCATTTATTCGATTTTTATATCTGTAATGATCTTGTTAGGGTATTTTCAACCTGTTCAAGCCTCATTGAAAAAAGACGAAAAACAACCGACCACACCAATTCAGCATTTTGTTGTCATCATGCAGGAGAACCATTCCTTTGATAATTATTTTGGCACCTACCCCGGAGCTGATGGCTTTCCTGTAGGATTGAAAATGCCGGTTGATCCGAATGATCCTTCCAAAGGTTTTGTCGAGCCTTGGCACATTGGAGATTCGACAATTACAGATTTGGCACACAGCTTATCCACCTACCGCGACCAGAATAACAACGGAAAAATGGATGGTTTTGTTTCAGCATTGAACAAAAGAAACCAGGACGGCAAGCTGTCGATGGGCTACTATGATGACCGCGATCTGCCCTATTACTGGAACCTGGCAGATCATTATGTGTTATTTGACCGATTTTTTAGCTCAGCATCCGATGGAAGCTTTGCCAATCACATGTTTTCTGTCGCAGGTATCCAGCCAAGCACAAAATCAGGCGATACTCTTGCGGAATATTTAGCCAATAAGCCTACTATCTTCGATCGGCTTCAGGAAGCGGGTGTTTCCTGGAAATTTTACGTTCAGAATTACGACCCAACCATTACATATCGGAATTTAGGGACAAGCGGCAATCGAGCCTCCCAGGTTATTTGGGTGCCATTACTAAATTATGATCGTTTCCTGGATGATCCTGAGTTGTTTAGTCATATTGTGGATCTAAAACAATATTACATCGACCTACGGAATGGAGAGCTTCCTTCCGTGTCATACATTATTCCTTCTGGAGCCAGTGAACACCCACCGCAGTATCCAGAATCTGGACAGCGATTCGTAAAAACACTGATACAGGAACTGATGCGCTCGACTTCTTGGGACAGTTCTGCATTTTTGCTGGTGTATGACGATTGGGGAGGATGGTACGATCATGTATCTCCACCTAAAGTGGATGAGTATGGATATGGTCCTCGCATACCTGGGTTACTGGTGAGCCCGTATGCGAAACAAGGATATATCGATAGTACCGTTTTGGATTTTACGTCCATCCTGAAATTCATTGAAGAAAACTGGAATCTTGCACCGCTGGCTGAACGTGATAGAACTGCGAATAATTTCTTAACAGCTTTTGATTTCACACAATCACCACGGAAACCGCAATTCCTTCCTCTATCACGTGATGTAGATGTCCAAACAGTCAAATCTCCCGCTGTAAAGATCTATCTAAGCTACGGGTTGGCGTTGTTCTTATCCATCGGTGCAATCGGTTTTGCATCCTACAGATCAAAAAATGGATTGAATAAAAAAGTGGAGGAGGTGCTCCGTGAAAAATAACAGGAGACTTGTCCCACTAATTGCCCTTGTAATTTCTTTCTTGTTTAGCCTGATTTCAACTCCAGCGTTCGCCAGTACTCATCTAAAGGTAAAACCTAAAAATACAGCGATCGAGCTGAATTCTGTGCCGCCTGTCGGGTTAGCTGATTCATTTTCGATTAACGGTCGGATAATCGTGGCTGGAGGGAATCCCCTTCCCGAAGCGCACGTCGCCTTCTACCTTGATGGCATGTATATTGGTCAGGCGGAATCATCGCTTACAGGTTTATTTAGTTTGAAGGTAAATAAGGATTTTCCAGCCGGGAGTCATACGCTATCCGCGTCATACAATGGTTCGCACCTTTATGTAAAAGCTGCGGCCAGTACTGCGTTGGTCATCAAACCTACTGAGGTCGTGGTTCAAGCTGTCCCACCCATAGCTGGTTTGTCGTTTAAGTTGGATGGCAGGAAGTTCACTACAAACAGAGATGGTCTGGCAAAAATTTACGTAAACAGAGTTGGTCAGTATCGTTTGGATGTCCTGGTCGATGAGTACCAGAATCCGTCCATGAAAATTGAATTCGGCCGTTGGTCTGAAGAAGATTATCAGCCTTATCGGACCATTCGTGTACCTTCCGATGAAGTCATTCCGGTTGGCATCAATGTTTTTCATCAAGTTAAGCAGGATTTTGTGGATCTCGCAGGATATCCGATTGAGCCAGGTCGTATAACGGAATACACCATAAAAAGCGCTCAGGGAGATGTATTTACTTTTACCGATTCTGATCCCCACTGGCTTCCTGCAAGCCGTATAGCTCGCAGGATTACTGGATTGGAAGAAACAAAACTGCTCTATTCGGTAATTAAAGTAATTGTCGATGGATCCAATGTGGTTAATCAGGCTCAACAAAGGTTTTATACAGAACCAAATGGGACCTGGGACACCACAGTGATGCTTTATTCCATGCAGATCTCAGCAAGAGATGGAATATTTGATTCACCGGTAGGGAAGCTCGTAAACCTTGAGTATCCTGATGGAAAAATTGTGAGTTACCCCCTCGATTCTGCCGGAAATGCAGAGATCCATTCCCTTGCGAGAGGGCTTTATACCTTTAGACTCACAGGTATCAATGGGCTTAGCCCTAAAACTCCGGTCGCATTATCCCGTGATCAGGTTGTCAATATTAAAGTGATCACCTATCTTGATATTGCCATTGTAGGTATATTGGCGATCCTTCTGATGTTGGGATTACTGATATACGGACGTCCCTGGTTAATTAATTCGGTATTAAGAAAGAAACGTGGATTAGTTTTAGACCACCAATGGAAATCCATCCATGAAAACTAAAACAGAGATCTTTCACGGTGTGATCGCTTTACTGGTCTTGTGCGGGTTGCTGATGCCCGCGCTAACAGTTAAAGCAAACTGGAAGGCTGAGAATAATCCGATCCCAGTCCTTGCCTATTACTATATATGGTTTGATAGTAATTCCTGGGAACGTGCGAAAACAGATTATCCGGTTTTGGGCAAATATACCAGCGATGACCGGGCGGTCATGGTGCAGCACATTCGTTGGGCGAAGGCAGCTGGCATTAAGGGTTTTATCGTTAGTTGGAAAAGTACGGATACGCTGAATAGACGTCTCAAACAGTTGGTTGAAGTCGCGGACGCGGAAGACTTTAAGTTGGTCATTATCTACCAGGGCCTTGATTTTAACCGCGATCCCCTGCAGGTCAGCCGTATTGCATCAGATATGGATGAGTTTATTCGCCTTTATGCAGATCACCCGTCCTTCCAACTATTCTCAAAACCATTGATCATTTGGTCAGGAACATGGAAATTCTCAGTAGAGGATATCGCATCTGTCACGGAAACGAGACGGAATTCCTTGCTTTTCCTTGCATCAGAAAAAAACCTGGCTGGCTATAACCGAATTGCAAAGTTTGTTGATGGTGATGCCTATTATTGGTCATCGGTTAATCCTGATACATTTCCCGGGTATAAGGATAAATTAGTAGGTTTATCAGATCAAGTCCACAAAAATGGTGGAATATGGATTCCCCCTGCAGCACCTGGATTTGATGCTCGCCTGGTTGGCGGCACAAGTATCGTGGATCGAAAAGATGGGGAGACATTACGAACCCAGATCAATACCGCACTAACCTCATCCCCTGATGCGCTGGGGATAATCAGTTGGAATGAATTTAGTGAGAACTCCCAGATCGAACCTTCTGAGCAATATGGTACCCAGAGCCTGAATATCATCACCGAGATGAATAAGCTCCCAGCGGTTCAAATTTCTGATTTTGATTCAAGTGAACCAGCCGGTGTTTTCCCGGAAGGGTTTACAGGATCAAGGATTGCTGCAATTGGTGGTTTGGCTGTATTAGTTATAGTCGGTTTTGTTTCCCTGGCGTTACGCCAGAGCAGTGTAGTTGAAAATAAGTAACGTACGGATAGCGGGATTCGTATCAATTATCGGTAGATTGAGGTGTAAGATGAAAACTCATAAATGGATCCTAAGTATTCCGATCATTCTCGCTTTGCTATTCTCTCCTGTTTTCAGTTTCAATCATAGTGCAGTTTTCGCCCAGGCAGGATCGGTATGTTCTTCAAGCTCGCCTGCGTCGGCAGCATATGCGGTGATGATTTGTTATTCAACGCCCGCTGCAAATGCAACCCTTACCGGAGATGTACCGATCACGGTTTTGGTCACTGTTGGCGGTACGAACCCAGGGGTCCAACGAGTCATTTTTTATTTGAATGGTTCGTACTTGCTCACGGATTATCAGACCAGTTATACGTTTACGCTTCCAACAGCAAAGTTTGTTGATGGAGCATATTCGCTGGCAGTAAATGCATTAATGAGGGATGGATTTGTAACCCAACAGACAGTTTTGCCAGTATCTTTTAACAATGGCGTAACTACCCCGCCTGTGAACACAAATGTATTCCAACCCACAAATGGGAGGACCCCTGGTCCGTCAGAACCCTTTACAGTAACCGCCGCCGGTGATGGTGCCAGTGGTGAAACAAAAGCGGTGGCAGTTACTAATCTGATTTCTTCCATTAATCCGAATTTGTTCCTCTACCTTGGAGATGTGTACGAGAAAGGAACACCGGTCGAATTCTACAACTGGTACGGGAAACAGGGAATAAATTTTGGTACTTTCCGAAATATCACCAATCCGACAATCGGGAACCATGAGTATGAAAATGGGGTCGCACCGGGTTACTTTGATTATTGGAACAATGTGCCCAATTATTATAGTTACAATGCCGGTGGTTGGCATTTCATCAGCCTGAATTCGAATTACACTCAGATCGGTGTAAATCCGCAATCAGCCCAATATCAATGGCTGCAGCAGGATCTTTCCTCCCATGATCAGGCCTGTACCATAGTCTACTATCATCATCCGCTCTTCAACATTGGACCTGAAGGTTCAACAACTGCGATGAACCCAATTTGGGCGTTGATGGTTCAGCATAAAGTCGAAATCGTCCTTAACGGACATGATCACACCTACCAGCGATGGATACCCTTGGATGGCGCAGGGCAATCGAGCTCTCAAGGGATTACCGAATTCGTAGTGGGCGCAAGTGGACATGGCACACAAACCATCAAGAAAACAGATAATCGGGTTGCGTATTCTATCGATACGAATCCAACTGCCTTTGGTGCACTCTCATTAGTCCTAAATTCAGGCGGAGCATCCTTTAATTATAAAAATACGAGCGGAACCGTTCTGGATTCCGGAACTATTCCCTGTCTCCATACTGCAACAGATACTACGCCTCCGAGTGTTCCGACCGGTGTGAGTGGGTCTGCGATCAACCATTATCAGGTGGGCCTAAGCTGGTTGGCATCCTCAGATAATGTTGGCGTTGCAGGTTATACTGTTCGTCGCAATGGAACAACCCTTGGGACAGTATCCGGCAGTACCCACGCTTATGTTGACTCATCTGCTTTACCAGCGACTACCTATAACTATACGATTGATGCATTTGATTCCGCTGGGAACCATTCAGCGCAATCTTCGCCTGTGGTGGTGACAACGCCAGGTATGCCGGCGAGTATCACGTATCTACCTGAAGCGGATACATACGTAAGTTCGTCCAGTCCTGGTTCAAATTATGGTACTTCAACCAGCATCCGATTGGATAATTCTCCAGATATCCACGGCTACATCCGGTTTTCTGTGCAAGGGACAGCTGGTTTTCCGATCACAAAGGCTCGACTGTTAATCTATACGAATGCCGCTTCTACGCTGGGGATCCAGGCAAAGGGTGTTGCAAATACGACCTGGGGAGAATTGACGACAAACTACAATAATGCTCCAGCCTTAGGAAGTGTGATCTCTTCCTCTGGAGTAGTTGCCGGAAATAGTTGGGTTTCAATTGATATAAGTCCGTATATAACTGGCAATGGTCTTTATACCATCGGTGTTTCAACACCAAGCTCATCTGCCATCAGCATTGCTTCTCGTGAATTACCGGCAAATTCACCCCAATTGGTCCTTGAATTCCAGGGTCAAAGCCAGGATACACAGGCTCCGACAGTTCCTACCAACCTAGCAGCGGTTCCGGCAAATGCAACTCAGGTAAACCTTAATTGGTCTGCTTCGACTGACAATGTAGGCGTGACCGGGTATACAGTGTACAGAAATGGCTCCTCGGTCGGAACAGTGTCTGGTGCGACGCTGACCTATAGTGACATCACTGTAACCCCTTCAACAACCTATTCGTATGTTGTGGATGCTTTCGACCTGGCAGGAAATCACTCTGCCGGTTCAACCCCTGCTAGCGTCACTACGCCAGCCCTCCCTGATTCTCAAGCTCCAAGCGTGCCAACAAATTTGGCTGCTGTTGCGAGTAGTCCCACTCAGGTTGATCTTAGCTGGGCTGCGTCTACGGATAATGTTGGAGTCACCGGATATTCTGTATATCGTGGTGGTTCACTCATGACTACGGTTTCAGGAAGTACCCTCGCCTATTCGGATACATCGGTTGTTCCAGCTACATCGTACTCGTACACAGTAGACGCATTTGATCTAGCCGGCAACCATTCAGCCCAGACAAACAGCGTTTCCATCACAACCCCTGCTACACAGGCAACCAGTCTGACATTTTCCCCGGTCGCCGACACATGGGTAAACGCATCGAGTCCCACAACGAATTATGGAACTTCAGTATCATTGAGACTCGATGGTTCCCCTGATGTCCATAGTTATCTTCGGTTTGTTGTATCAGGAACCGGAGGGAAGACTATTTCACAGGTAAATTTGCTTCTCTATACCAATAACGCTTCATCTCAGGGTTTCGGAATTTATAGTGTGGCTGATACTACCTGGGGAGAAAGTACAACCAACTACAACAATGCCCCAACTTTTGGACCACTTCTGGTATCGTCCGGTTCGATCCCGGTAAATACCTGGATCACGGTGAATATCACCGGGTCGATTTCCGGTGATGGATTATATAGTTTTGGGGTAAACACTCCCAGTTCGACAGCTTTTAATTTGTCTTCAAAGGAAGCCGTTGGTTTTGTACCACAACTCATTATCAATTTTGGCAGTGCCCCCACACCTACAAATACACCTACTCCAACTGGTACCCCGCCACCCGTAGCGACACCGACTCCAACACCATTCTTTACGCCCACTCCAACGCAAGCTCCAGATTCACAGGCGCCCACTGTGCCAACTGGTTTAACAGCTACTTCGACAGTTTCAACTAAAGTGGATCTGACCTGGAATTCCTCAACGGATAATGTTGGAGTTACAGGTTACACCATCTATAGAGATAGCACACTTCTCGCGACTGTTGCCGGTAATGTAATGAACTATTCTGATCTTTCGGTCGCAGCAAGTACCACCTATCAATATACGGTGGATGCATTTGACCTTGCAGGAAACCATTCATTGGCTTCTACTTCTGCCAGTGTGACCACACCTGCTTTTGTTGATACAGCTCCCCCAACCGTTCCATCGAATCTTGCGGGTGTATCAAGCAGCCCATCGCAGATTGATTTAAATTGGTCCCAATCGACCGATAATGTCGGCGTGACTGGATATACCATCTATCGAGATGGATCCCAATTGACAACGGTATCGGGAAGCTCACAGTCGTATTCTGATACTACTGTGTCACCATCAACGACTTATGCGTATACCGTAGATGCGTTTGATCTTGCGGGTAATTACTCGAACCAGTCTACTGCGGTAAATGTGACATCCCAGAGTCCACCCCCACCAAGCTCGACCTTCACACCCGATGCAGATACCTACGTCAATGCATCAAGTCCGACTACCAATTTTGGAACCACAACCACCCTTCGTTTGGATGCTTCACCAGATCTGCATAGTTATATTCGGTTCAATGTACAGGGAACCAATGGTCGACCAGTTGTTCAAGCTCGATTGCGGGTTTTTACCAATAACAGTTCGACGCCTGGAATACAGATATGGGGTGTCAGCGATACCGGGTGGGGAGAGAAAACCATGGTTTATTCCAATGCGCCGGCATTGGGTTCTGTGCTCTCGTCTTCAGGTGCCGTCAGCGCGAATAGCTGGGTTACGTTTGACGTAACTTCTTATATCACGGCAGATGGTGCTTACTCTTTTGGTATTACAACACCGAGCTCCACTGCGATGAGTGTAGCGTCGCGAGAATCTGGCGCGAACGCCCCTCAGCTTATACTTGATTACTGAGCTTTAGTAATTATCTACTGTAAATATTGGGGACAATATGAAAAAACTGGTACTAATAACCATCCTCGCATTGATTTTGACGAGTTGTAGCCACGGTTGGATTAAGTTCGATTCCTGTCCAGGCTCAAAATGATGTCAAGAGCAAGACTGAACCCACTCCATTTGTCATCAAGACACAATCAACTGCTTCGATACCTACTGCCCAAGTTAAACCAAGTCCTATCCCGGTTTCAAATACAGGGTCAGCAACTGGATCGGCTGTTCCTAATTTTGACCATATCGTTTTGATCGTGTTGGAAAACAAGGATTATTCAATGGTCATGGGAACTAAACAGATGCCTTACTTGAATCAATTGGCAAAGGATAATGTGCTACTTTCAAATTATTTCGCTGTCACGCATCCAAGCTTGCCGAATTACATCGCATTGATCAGCGGAGGTACTCAAAACATCACCAAGAACTGTAATGATTGTTTTATTGATGGTCCGAATCTGGCTGACCTGATTGAAAAAAGTGGCAGGACCTGGAAGACGTATCAGGAAGACTTACCCAGTCCGTGTTTTATCGGTGATGCAAAACCATACTATCAAAAACATAATCCATTTATTTATTTCGACTCAATTCGAATGAATTCAACCAGGTGTAAAAATAGTATCGTCTCGTTGAACCAGCTGGATGAAGACCTGGCTAACAAGCAATTACCCAATTTTGCTTTCATCATGCCGAATATATGCAATTCAAGTCATGACTGTTCACGAAAGACGGCTGATCAATGGGTGGCAGGGGTAGTCTCAAAAATTCAGGCAGCATCCGTTCTCGGTCAGAAAAATCTCATTGTCATCACTTTTGATGAAGCATCAGATACACGGAAAGAATCATGCTGCGGAATGGGAAAAGAGGCTGGAGGACAAGTTTTCACTGTGTTGATTTCTCCTCAAGCGAAAACAGGTTTTGTGGATGATACGCCTTATTCTCATTTTAGCTTACTAAAAACGATATTGACCGCCTGGGATTTGCCTGATATTGGTAAAACCAGTCAGGCAGCAACCAGTGTGATCTTGAATCCCTGGAAATGATAAGATCTGGCATCCGATTTCAGTCTCTCTTATTAATTCTTATCCTATCCTTCAGCATTCCAGGGAGATTTAATTCTGTAAAGTCGAAAAATCTTGGGGTAAATCCACCCGATATATACCAAATAACCAACAAAGTAGATGTAAAATTTCCAATCCGGGCAGCATTCTACTATCCGTGGTTTCCTCAATCCTGGGAGCAAGCTGGATATCGACATTTCAGCCACTACACTCCCTCCCTGGGATACTACAGCCAGGATGATGAGAAAATAATTGAAAAACATATTGCTGCGATGCAATATGCCAAAATTCGAGTTGGAATCGCATCCTGGTGGGGACAGCACCATTATACGAATGATCGCTTGCCATTATTATTAAAAGTTGGAACTCGAACAGGATTTTTATGGTCGGTCTATATCGAAAATGAAGGGTACAGTAATCCATCGATTGAATCTATCCAATCCGATTTGAAATATATCCAACAGAACTATGGTTCCTCCGATGCATACCTGAAAATTAACGGGAGAATTGTTGTATTTGTTTATGGTGACCCGTCGGAAACCTGCAGCATGGTCGACCGATGGACAAAAGCAAATTCGGCTAATGCTTATCTTGTATTGAAAGTTTTCCCGGGATATCGAGATTGCAAGAATCAACCTGATGCCTGGCACCAATATGCACCAGACCTGACAGTAAAGCAAGTTGATTCGGATAGTTTTACGATCAGCCCGGGTTTTTCCATGATTGGGAAACCAACACCATTCTTACAAAGGGATTTGAACCGATGGTCAAGCGCCATTCAGGAAATGAATGCTTCTTCAACAAAATTTCACCTGATCACAACTTTTAATGAATGGGGAGAGGGTACCGCAGTGGAGAGTGCAAACGAATGGGCAAGTAATTCAGGGTATGGTCTCTACCTTGATGCTTTGCACAAAGACGGTCTTGATCAATCAATATCTGCTGCGTCTGTCAACAAATATAACTTTGGGATTGCGTCATGGAACGGAAGAATTAATCAAGAATGACCACGGATTTGCTTCAAGATTTCGATCATTATGACAATCGGGGCGCCCAAACAAATATTCCAAATTATATTTAGTAAGAATTGAGGGGAGTATTGAGTTAGGTTGAAATCTGGTTCTGATCCCTATAAGTCGTGTCTGGATCCGTAATTTGACTGACCATAATTCTAAGAAATCCGGGTATCTAATATGTCTATTCTACAAAAGAGCTGGTTACTTCCATTGATTTGATTAAAACTGTAGAATAGATTTAGTATAAAAAGCATATTTATCAAGAAAATCATTAGGAGGAAATAATGGCATATACATTGGATTCAAAAGTTGGTGAATTACTAAAAGATTATAAAGCTGTCGAAATCTTGGATAAATACGCCCCCGGTGTATCGAAGAATCCAATGATCGCTTTAGCCAGCGGTATGAGCCTAAGATCCCTTCTTGCAATGCCCCAAGCTAAACAGGCAGGCATTACTGAAGAAATGGTACAAAAAGTTCTGACAGATATTAACGCAGCAAAAAAATAAACATCCAGAATAATAATTGATAGTATTTCATAGCAATTAAAATCAGGTGGATGAAGCATCCACCTGATTTTTTAGTAGTATTCCTAAAAGAATTTTCAATTTATTGAATAAACAAATATGATTGTTCTTAATGGTAACCTATTTTGGATTCGTTTTTCTTGACAACCTTCTTAATCCTGGTTATCAGGTTAACGGATTGGTGACTCATTTAATAAGAGCCAGTACATTCCGAGTTTAGATACAGCCTCTATGAATTCTTCGAAGACTACGGGTTTACGTACATAACTGTTTGCCCCCCATTTGTAGCCGTTGATAATGTCTTGTTCTTCACTGGAAGAAGTCAGAATTACAACAGGAAGCAATTTTGTCTCACTGTTGGCACGAATAGCCTCCAAGACTTCAAATCCATCCATTTTTGGTAATTGGATATCCAACAGAACAACGGCTGGAAGATGGGGTTCAGGTAGGTTGGAATACTCACCCCTTTTAAACAGGTAATCCAGAGCAGCCACCCCATCGGTCACTACAATAATTTCATTTTTGATTCGATTTTTCTTGAATGCTCTCCTGGTCAACTCAACATCGTCTTGATGATCTTCGACGAGCAATATTTTTCTCTCCGCCATACGAATCTCCTACGCCCTGTTTAATGTGAAATAAAACGTAGCGCCTTGTTGAGGTTTACCTTCAGCCCAAATACGTCCCCCATGTTTGGATATTATTCGATAAACAGTCGCCAGTCCAATCCCGGTGCCTTCAAATTCTGCGCTCGAGTGCATACGTTGGAAAGCTGTAAATAACTTGGAAGCGAATTTCATATCAAAACCGGCACCATCATCTCGAACAAAATAGACCTCTTCACCATCTTTGTTGATAGTTCCAACCTCGATTCTTGCGGTTGGTTGTTTCGATGTAAATTTCAATGAATTTCCAATTAGATTTTCCAGTGCACTTCTCAATAATACCGGATCTGCGACGACTGCAATATCTGATTGAACTATAAATTCTACCTTGCGTTGTTTTTTATCTATCTGAAGGTCATGATAGATGTTTTCCACCATAGCTGAAAGATTTACATCCGTTAGGTGAAGATCCGCTTGGGTGACTTTGGATAAGGTGAGCATCGCATCGATAAGCCCCGCCATTTTTTGGCTTGCCTCCCGAATACGCTGTAAGTAATCCCTTCCTTGAGGTTCCAATGTGTCGCCATAATCCTCCAATATGGCCAATGAAAATCCATCCATGGCTCGTAATGGCGCCCGCAGGTCGTGGCTAACAGAATAACTGAATGCTTCCAGTTCTTTGTTGGCAATAGCGAGGTCAGAAGTTCGCTTTTCGACTTCTGCTTCCAGGTTTTCATTTAGGCGTTGAATTTCCGCTTCCGTCTTTTTGCGCTCTGTGATATCTCGAATTATCGCCCACATGCCAATGTTTTCATTCTTTCCATTTTTTATCAGTGTCGCACGAAGTTCAATAGGAAAGATTGTACCGTCCTTTTTTCGGTACTCTTTTTCATAAACGTCAGAATATCCCCGTTTTAATACTTGCTCATCAATGATCCAATTTTCAAAAACATGCCATTTTTCCGGAGTAATATCCACAAAGTTGAGATTATATAACTCTTCTTCTGAGTAACCAAGTAAAGACTGGAATGCTTTGTTGAATTGAATGATCCTTCCATACATATCCGTGATGGCAAATCCATCCATCATTTTTTCGTATAGATCGCGGTACTTTCTTTCAGATTCACGGAGGGCATTTTCTACTAACTTTCGTTCGGTAGTAACTTCTGTATAGGTGATCATCCCGCCAATCGAACCATCTGATTGGTACCATGGACGGCACTCCCAGCGATTGTAGGTGACTGAACCATCCGGACGATCAAAATAATCATCGTCATTTCGCTCAATAGCACCGGCTAAAACACGTTGATGGACATCTTTCCACCTTTGAGGCATTTCAGGAAATACCTCGTAATGGTGTTTTCCAAGGACATTTTCTTCCTTGACATTGTAATCTTCCAGATATCTGTTGCTGACTGCAATATAGTGCAGGTCTTTGTCGTACACAGCGATTGCGTCGGGATCATATTTGATTATGTACCGCATGACTTCCACGCTGTGACGTAGAGCAGCTTCGGTATTGCCTTCGTTTGGAAAGACCATAAGGGTTCCTCTTAATAAGTGAAATTAAACCATTAAGTCAATTAGCACAATAAATGCTTTATTCTTCCAATGTTCAACGAAATATTCCCTCAAGGGTTGATGTATTGCCCTGATTTCTTATTAACATACATGTATTGATCATCCACTTGATTCTAGCTGAATCTGCGATGTCATCTAGACAATTAATCTAGATAATATCATCTTACACTGATTTATCAAACAATCCTGTATATATAGAAAATATACTTTGTCTTTTTGCCCACCCCTTGTTTTCAGGCTACCAGACATTCTCTACCTTTTTAAAAATTTTTGTCAATAATAGTCCGATTTACCCCAAAACTTGTCACCGAAAATAGTTGACATTTATTTTTATAAATGCTACTATGTGGAATGTCGTTCCATATATTGGAATTGCTTGACATAACTAACCACTCGGTCTAAGTTGAGAAGCTATGTCCCCTATAAAAGCCAGCGCCAGCTCTCAAGATTCCGAAATAATCGCTGTTGATTCTCAATCTGAGAATCAACAGCGAGCTTCTTTCTCCACTACCGTGACCAAAGCAATGAGTATCGTTGATATCCTTGCAGACAAGGCGGAAGTAGGGATAGGGTTGAATGAACTTTCGCTGAAAATTGGCATGCCAAAAAGCTCAACCCACCGTTATATGGCCACTCTCCTTTCAGTTGGATTAGCGGAAAAGAACGGCGAAGATCGGTTCAGGCTGGGATCGAAAGTGATCGAATTGGCAGGTTCCTTCCTTGCCAACAGCGATCTGCGAAGTGCCAGCCAGTCTACGATGGACGAGTTAGCTGAAAAAACCGGTGAGACCATTCACCTCGCGGTTCCATCCGGGACTGGTATTGTATATATTGCCAAGATTGAAAGCAAACATGCTTTGGGGATGTCTTCCCATATAGGTACACGTTTACCCATGTACTGTACTTCATTAGGTAAAGCGATCCTGGCTTTCAGTTCGCCTGACCTCTTGAATTCAGTCCTATCTGAGACACTGGAAGCTCGAACCCCCAAGACGATCACTTCCCCAGAGGAATTAAAGACTGAATTGGTCTCGGTGTTTTCTCAAGGATTTGCCCTTGATAATGAAGAAAACGAACCGGGGATATGCTGCGTGGGTGCGCCGATTATTGACTACTCGGGGAAAGCGATTGCAGCTATCAGTATTTCCGGTCCAAGAGAGAGAATGAACCAAGCGCGCGCTCAACAGTTAGGTCCACACCTCTGGGAATGTACCCGACAAGTCTCAAGAAGATGGGGATTTTCCGGGCAGGTGTTGGGAATAAAAGGCAAGAATGGGTCAATTTAAATTAAGTTCGATTAACTAGTTCAATCCGGGCCGCCGGAATACCACTCTCCAAGAATTCGAAAGCGAGGAAACCATGAAAATGTTTATCGATGATCAATGGGTTGATTCATCTGATGGTGCCTGGATGGATGTCCACAATCCTGGTACTGGCGAAGTATTGGATCGGGTTCCCCGCGGCACACTTGATGATGTTGCCCGTTGTGTGACGGTGGCACAAAAGGGCAAAGAAGCCATGCGTAAACTGTCTGCCCATCAGCGATATGAGATCCTCAATCGCATTGCCCTTGCGATTGAAGCACACAGCGAGGATTTGGGCAGGTTACTCGCATCAGAGAATGGAAAGCCCATCCAGCAAACCCGCGCCGAAGTACGGGTGACAGCGAATATTTTCCGCGGCTTTGCCGAAGAAAGTAAACGCATTTTTGGACGCGTGATTCCTGTTGATGCGGTCAGTGGAAATGAACGGCATTTTGCTTTTACCATCCGACAACCATTGGGAGTTGTGGCAGCCATTGTTCCATTCAATTATCCAGTGGAATTATGGGGACACAAGGCGGCTGCCGCCCTCGCGGCTGGAAATGCGCTGATCTCAAAACCACCTAGCGCCTGTCCCCTAACCTTATTGAAGATAACCGAATTGATGCAAGAATGTGGCTTACCAAAAGGTTCAAATCAGATGATTACCGGACCTGGTGCCCAAATTGGCGATTACTTATCTCGGTCTAAAGGTATTCAGCTAATTACTGTGACAGGTAGTACGGAAGTTGGTATTCGCATCGCTGAACTTGCGTCACAAAATCTCAAGAAAGTTCATATGGAATTGGGCGGAAACGATGCGCTCATCATCCTGGCAGATGCAGATCTGGAGAAAGCCGCCACTGCGGTGGTCCTGGGAAGGCTTGCAAGGGGGAATGGTCAAATATGTTGCGCTGTGAAGCGGGTATTGGTGGAAGCTCCAATTTATGAGAAGTTCGCTGCCTTGCTGACGACAAAAGCGAAGGCGCTCAAGGTAGGAGATCAATTATTGGAAGACACCGATGTTGGTCCGCTTATCAATGAACATGCAGCAGTTGAAGTAGAAAACTTTGTAAATAGTGCTGTTTCTGCCGGGGCAAAACTTCGATTCGGTGGGAAGAGAAAAGGCACATTCATGGAACCAACTGTCCTGACAGATGTTGGTGTGGAGATGCCCGTGTTCAAAGAAGAAGTTTTTGGTCCGGTTGTTCCATTAGTCAGCTTCAATTCAATTGATGAAGCGGTTCGAATGGCAAATGATTCCCCTTATGGCTTGCAATCGGCGGTATTTACCCCGGATATTAATAAGGCACTTGATATTGCGTATCGCCTGGAAGCAGGCGGAGTGATCATCAATTGGTCTTCGGCACTCCGGGTGGAGACCCTTCCGTTTGGTGGTATTAAATTGAGTGGTCACGGACGTGAAGGAGTCCACGACACGTTGGATGAGATGACCGATCAGAAAACTATCGTAGTTCATAATGCTTTTCCACCAGTAGATAAGGAATAATCAGGAGCATGTCTGAGACTGACTTTTTGGTTATGCACGGCATTCGCAAGAATTTTGATGGCACTCAGGCGTTAAAGGGCGTGGATTTCAGTGCCCGTCTGGGGGAAGTGCATGCCATTGTCGGAGAGAATGGCGCCGGTAAATCAACACTGATGAAAATCATCGCTGGCGCGTTGCGGCGGGATTCCGGGGAGATCTTTCTGAATGGTTCTCCGGTTGAGATCAATAGTCCATTCTCTGCCCACCAGCTGGGAATCCAGGCCGTATACCAGGAATTTAGTCTTGTAAGACATTTGAGTATTACTGAGAATATCTTATTGGGACAGATGCCCACCCACAAACAGAAGTGGTTGGTGGATTGGAAAGTAGCCCACCAACAAGCTGCTCAAAAATTAGAGGAGATTGGTTTCAGCGGTCTGGATGTCAGGATGCAAGTCTCCCACTTAAGTGTATCGCAACAACAAATGGTCGAAATTGCGAAAGCGGCTGTAACCAAACCCCGAATTTGGATCTTAGATGAGCCTTCTGCTGTGTTGTCACAGGAAGAATTAAAACGACTATTTGGATTAATCCAAAAATTAAAGCAGGATTCTGCGCTTATTCTATACATTTCTCATAGGCTGGAAGAAGTGTATCAGATTGCGGACCGTATCACAGTTCTCAAGGACGGCGAATTGATTGGCACAGTCAAACCATCTGAAGCTGATCAGAACCAGCTCATCAAAATGATGGTTGGGCGTGATCTGGCTGAATTGTTCCCAAAACGTAATTCAAACCCACAGGATGAAGCGCTCTCAATAAAGGATTTTTCCCGGATTGGATCATTCAAAAATATTTCCTTTACTTTACGGCATGGAGAAATTATCGGGCTGTTCGGGTTGGTAGGAAGTGGGCGTACTCAGGTAGCTCGCTGTATTTTTGGTGCAGATCCTACCAGTGCGGGGGAACTCAGACTGGATGGCCGTCCTGTAAAACCTCACTCTCCGCGCGAGGCTGTGAACGCGGGGATAGCATTTTTGACGGAGGATCGTAAAAGGGATGGGTTGGTGATGAGCTGCTCGATCAGAGATAATGCCAGTCTGGCGACTCTGAGCCAGGTAAGTCTGTTGGGTATTCTGGATCTGCGAAAACGTGATTCTCGGGTACAGGAGAAAGTGAGCGAATTGGACATCCACCCGCCTCAGATAAACCGCCTGGTGCGTCAATTGAGCGGTGGCAACCAACAAAAAGTCATTCTGGCGAAATGGCTTTTATCAAAAGCGCGTGTGCTTATTCTGGATGAGCCAACCCGAGGTGTCGATGTGGCAACAAAAGTGGAAATATATCGAATTATCAATGATCTGGCCGACCAGGGAGTTGGTGTTTTACTAATCTCATCTGAGTTACCTGAAATTCTGGGTATGAGTGACCGGGCATTGGTGATGCGGGAAGGCAATCTGGTTGGGGAATTTACAAGAGCCCAAGCAAGTGAAGAAAGATTATTGGCTTGTGCAGCAGGAGTGGTTCAATGAGCACACATCAGGTTGAAAAACCATCCTTAATTTCAGTTGTCAAACGAGGGCTCAGGCGAGTATTCCTCACTGAAGGAACAGGTGTCGGCGGCAAACGCCGTTGGGTTGATTATGCCTTTCTTGGGGCGTTCGTCTTGCTGCTTTTTATTGCCGCTACCATGTCGGACGTGTTCTTCACCCAGCGAAACATCAGCAACCTGCTTCGGCAAATAGTAACAAATGGCCTGATCAGCCTGGGAATGTTGGTCGTAATCCTAACAGGAGGAATTGATCTATCTGTGGGACCGGTAGTGGCTTTTTCCGCAATCGTTGTTTCTGGAATGATCCAAAACAACCACTTACCATTACCCATTGCCATCCTTATTGCTCTCGGTGTAGGTGGATTGGCTGGTGCTTTCAACGGTTTCATGATTTCACGCTTCAAGCTTCAACCATTTATTGTTACACTCGCCACACTGGGTGCGATCAGAGGATTGGTATATGTATACTCCCAGACACCGATCACGCCAGAAGATACGAGTTTCCGTACAATATTTGGGACACCAATCCTCGGCCCTTTTACCCTATCAGTATTGATCATGTTGGTTGCATTCCTTGTCATGATGTTTTTCATCAATCGTACGACCGCAGGTCGTGCCATTGTAGCGATTGGCGGCAATGAAGAAGCAGTCCGACTGGCAGGTATTAATGTACGCTGGCATATCCTCCTGGCTTATATCATCTCCGGATTGTGCGCAGCACTGGCAGGAGTCCTTCTCGCGTCACGGTTGGGAATCGCTCAGCCAAGTCTGGGCGCCGGCTTTGAATTGGATGCTATTGCCGCGTGTGTGATCGGAGGTGCGATCCTTGGAGGTGGTGGTGGAAGTGTATTGGGAACCGTTGGCGGAATTGTTACCCTGGGGTTGATCGACAACCTGCTTAATTTGTTCAATGTTCAGTCCTACTATCAGCAGATTTTCAAAGGACTGATTATTCTATTCGCAGTTTTGGCACGTCGTAAGGAAAAGTAACATCGGATAGAAATTGTCCCACCCTGGCTGACCATTACGATGGGAAAGCCGAAAGGAGGTGCAGATCAAGCACAAAAAAGTATTGGAATGATATTTGTGCAGTCAAGATGTATCCCTTTTCATATTCAGCGAGAGATGGAGATTAAACATGAAGCGTTCACTTGTTCTTAGCCTTGTTTTGGTTATGGTCATTCTTTTGGGAGCATGTGCTCCAGCACCTGCTCCGGCTCCAAGTGGAGCAGCCGCACCGAAGAGTATCTCGATTGGTGTGGCGAATTTCAGCCAATGCTGCGCTTATTTCATTGGTATGAACGAATCCATCATCAGTGAAGCCAGCAATTACCCGAATGTGAAGATAATTAGCACTGATGCCAATGGTGATGCGGCTAAACTTAACTCCGATATCGAAGACCTCATTGCCCAAAAAGTGGATGGCATAATCATTAGCGGAGCCTGGCTCGAGCAGCTTCCTTCTGCAATGGATTCAATCAATAAAGCCGGCATCCCGGTGGTATTGGTTGATCGCCAATGGACGAGCGGTTATACCAGCTATGTGGGTCCTGACAACTTCAAGATCGGACAGCAGGATGGCCAGTACATTGTTGACCGCCTCGGTGGTAAAGGTGTTATGGTCGTTCTAAAAGGTGGTCCCGCAGACAACTCGATTGGGTTAAACCGAACGAAGGGTATGCTCGATATTGTCAGCAAAGCCACGGGTATGACTGTAATAAATGCGCCAGACTTTGGTGGTTGGAGCGAAGATGGTGGATTGAAGCAGATGGAAAATCTGCTGGCAGCCAATGCCAAAATCGATGTGGTCTTTTGTGAAAATGATTCGATGTGCCTTGGCGCTCAGCGCGCTATTGCTGATGCCGGCCGGACAGATGAGATGTTCCTCTGTGGCGTTGACGGACAAAAACAAGCACTCGAGCAGATCCTAAACGGCAGCAATTATGGTTGTACCGGGTTAAACAACTCTGACCAAATTGGACGGGCAGGATTTAATAGATTGATGAATATTTTAGCCGGTGCCACACCTCCGCTCAACACCTATCTACCGTCCCCATTGATCACAAAAGATAATGTGATCAAGTACTATGATCCAAACAGCTTATTCTAAAGGTTGAATCTAAACCAGAGAGAGTAACCAAATATATATGGGTTTTCCCAGTGTTCATAGCACCATTACAACTGCTGGGAAAACCCTACTTTGAAGAGAAAGTTATTTATGGAAATTGAAACGCGACTTAAAAGACTGGGATTGACCCTCCCGGAACCACCAATACCTGTTGGATCATATCTCACTGCCCGACTTGCAGGTGATCTCCTTTTTCTATCGGGTACAACTTGTTATACCCGGGAAGGATTATTATTTACAGGACGCCTGGGGAAAGAATTATCCGTAGAAGATGGGTATGCTGCCGCCCGTCAAACAATGTTGAACCTGTTGAGTGTGGCAAAAGCAGAATTGGGTGACCTAGATCGTGTCATTTGTGTTGTAAAACTAAATGGTTATGTAAACAGCGAGCCTGAATTCAATCGTCAGCCTGAAGTAATAAATGGCGCTTCGGACCTGTTAGTTCAAGTCTTTGGTGAACAGGGTAAACATGCACGGACATCCATCGGAGTAAATGTGTTACCAGGAAATATACCTGTTGAAATTGAAATGATTCTTCAAGTGAAGAGTAACGCCGGGTAGGTTATCTGGACAGTTGTTTTCTTGGTGGCATCGCGATACGGTGGATGGATTCTGAACTGGAAGTGACATCATCAGCAAGATTGTACTGAATATAAATTGGACAGTTATCGACGGAGGATTGGCATGGACAGACACATTGTCACATTTGGAGAAGTGATGCTCAGGCTAAAATCCCCGGGTTATGAACGATTATTGCAATCCCCAATCCTTGAAGCTACTTTTGGTGGTGGTGAAGCGAATGTAGCGTCTTCACTGGCTATGTTTGGCTGTCAAGTGTCATTTATTACGGCCTTACCAAAAAATCCGCTTGGGGACGCATGTATTGCCTTTTTACGTGGTCGTGGAGTGGATGTGTCGGGGATCCGTCGTCAAGGTGAGCGGATTGGGACCTATTATTTCGAAGCTGGAGCAAACCAACGTCCATCCCGGGTGGTCTATGATCGTCTGAATTCATCCATTATGGATGCATTACCTGAGCAATTTGACTGGCCAAAACTCCTGGATGGAGCAAGTTGGTTTCATGTTACCGGCATAACTCCAGCCATAAGCGAGAGTACAGCAGCGATCGCCTTGCAGGCAGTACAAGCTGCCCATACGATGGGTCTGACGGTATCCTGTGACTATAACTACCGAAAGAACTTATGGCGATATGGAAAGAAAGCGCCGCAGGTAATGACCGAGTTGGTTCGGCATGTTGATATCGGTATCGCCAATGAGGAAGATTGTCAACGTGCTCTGGGAATTACCCTGGAAAATAACCACTGGGAAGAAGAACTCGAAGATGGTTATCTTGATGTAGCCAGATATCAAGGTATTGTGTGAACGGGTTCTGACCAGCTTTCCGAATTTAAAAATGCAGGCGATAACATTACGCGCAAGTCATTCCGCGAATCACAGCAGTTGGGCAGCCTGTCTGCATAACCGAGACGAATTTATGGTTAGCAAACGCTACGAGGTTACCGATATAGTTGACCGTGTAGGAACTGGCGATGCCTTTGCTGCGGGGTTGATCTATGCCTTATCAAGTTTGATGCCGGAGAAAGATGCATTGGAATTTGCTACAGCCGCCTCCTGCTTGAAGCACTCCATTCCAGGCGATATGAACAATTGCACCGTCGATGAAGTTCAAGCCTTAGTCTCGGGCGGTTCTGGTGGAAGAATTCAGCGATAAATGTAAAGGATTTTTATTTATTGGACGAAGCTGTCTATATGTTTTTACTCTGGTATCAAAAACGCCCCTGACAAAATAGTGAAACAATCATTTACTATATAAACTATGCGCAATAAATGTAATTAATTACTTTTTTTGATAATGCTCTCCCCCTCCTTATCCATCTTTGACATTCGTGCTAATTAGATTGGTTCACATGCATCCCAATAATTACGTAATACATGAGTGAGATGGGTCGATATGATATTTTCTGGTGAAAGAGTGGCGCTCCTCTCATAGAGGACTACCGCTTCCCGAGGGACGAATTGACTCGCTAATGCGAACGGGATAGATTTGAAGGATAAATTTTTCAGCAATATTGCCAGGGCACTCTGAATATCTGGATGAAGCCAATAATAGCGAATTCGATCGCTAAGACTGTATTTTCGTTTGTAAGCTTGTTCTTCAGCAGTTCCAGAGTAATACTTCTTCCAGTGATTCGGTTGGTCAATCATGACTGAATCAAGTATTTGGATGATATTCGAGCAATCAGCTGAAGGGATGATTTCATTTTCCATCATTGCCAGGGCAAAAATTGCCTCACGATAAGCGAATGTCAGAGCCGGACCAACTTTGAGAATGGCAAAATGATCACACACCATATTTTGCAACGCAGCCTTCATCTGATAGTCCGTCGAATGTGCTTCATAAACGAGTTTATTTTTCTCAATATATTGGGATAATTCAATAGTCTTATCGGGTTCATAAGCTAGAACAAAATCATCGCCAAATTCAACACCGGGTTGCACAACTACTGCAATCACTCGTTCCCAGGCTTTGTGTAACCCAAGACCGAGAAACGCCTGTCGATGCATCTCGATAGTCTCACGCACATCATCAACCCGTGAAACATGGACTCCCTCTTCGTGTGACATCGCCCCACCCGGAACGGGTACTTCTGTTCCTATTACATAAGAGAGTTTCGTGGTTCCTACTCCATCTATCTGATGGGCTTGTATTTCTTCTGCGGCTAACGCCAATTGGGCAGCCCGCTTGGCACATAATTCGGGGTGAACTGGTCCGGCTGGATCATCAAGTAGACGCATACTGCAATCCAGATGAAGTTTGGTAAATCCGGCTTGAACATAGCTCTGAATAAGTCCAACTGCTTTTTGCATGGCTGCGTCGGCAGGCTCATTTTGCCATACACTTGGTCCCAAATGGTCGCCTCCGAATACAATTTTAGTAGGAGTAATTTGGTTTTCAGCGGCAATTTTTTGAACGTACTGAACGAATTTCGCTGGAACCATTCCGGTATATCCGCCGTATTGATTTACCTGGTTACAAGTTGATTCGATCAGCACGATTCGGTCTCGTGCAGAAATTAGCGCTTCTTTAATGACAGCCGGATGCGCAGAACATATCGATGGAATTCCACCGGTTATTAAGATCCGATCAAGCATGGTAAATTACCCTCTTTGGTGAAGAAATGCTCCGATAGTACGAATAAATTTATGGTACTACATTGCTTATGATGAGGTGACGACTAATACGATTTGTACCAGTCGAATGGTGCATTCGCGGAATAATAATACGAAAATGGTCTTGCCAGAGCAGTGCACAATGCAGTTAAGCGGGATAAACGCTCTCTGGCTGTCGTTTGCAGGAATTCCAACCTTTTTTCGCCATCCAACAAAACCGCTTCTTGCCAGACTGCGCGTCCTACAGCAATCCCACATGCTCCTGATTGACAGGCGATAGTTACCTGACGGATAAAAGTCTCAAAATCAACGGCAGCAGAGAGAAGGATCCATGGAGTAACACTTGCTGCCGAAATTTCAGTACAAGCATCCATCCACTGCGCTTCGTCTGGATCATGAATATCCAGTGGAAATTCCGATTTTAGAATATCGATATGGAGCGGCGATAATCGGCGGGCCGTCTCCACTACCACCCTTCTCTTCTCATCTGATGATAATTTTTCATTTTCATTGAGCGAATATGATAAAGGCTCCAGCATTAAAACCAGATCCTGTTTCTGGCAATCCTCTGCTACAGATGAAACAAACTCTTCAATTATGCTGGCCGTAGTCGAATCAGGATGGTAATAAACCAGTAGCTTAATGGCACTGGCTCCCATCCGTTTCGCTTTTTCTACACTCCAGCCAGGTATTATTTGTGCATTTCGAGCAGTTGCATCACCAGAATAACCTGTGGATTCGAGTGCTACCACAAGGCCAAGATTACCTGGCAGGATCTGTCCTGCAATCGATTGGGCTGCGGCTACTTCTGGATCCAACAGGACTGCTGTTGAATATGGAGCCAGCGCATGCACGACATCCAACTTGAATTCCGAAAGTTGGTCATCCTGTACGAGTTTGGGATTTGCTTTGCGCAGATTCTGCCGATGATCCAGTGCCAACGCGGTAAATGTGCCGCGATGTGAGGATATCTGTTGAAGACCTCGTAACTTGCCAATGGTTATGTTTCTCATCGATCAAGAATTCCTTCGAATAGGATTATCGTATTTTTCTGCAAAAACAACGCAGACATTCTGTCTAGATTATAGCGCTCCCATATCTCTTTTCAGGTCTGCTTATAACCAACGAACTTCTCTGTCATAGGTTTAAAGTGACCACCGCTGTCAGGTTCTTCGGTTTGTCAGGATTCAATCCTTTCGCGAGAGATCGATAAAATGCCATCATTTGCAATACAGGAAGATATAAGACTTCCCCTAATCTCCTCGGGAACATTTGAATTAAATACCACATCACTCTGGGACTCCGAAAGAGCCAGGATCTGAGCACCTTTTGCTGTCATCTCATCCAGGACTGTGTGCTCGTACCGGAAATTTTTCTCCGATAACATCCCAACCACAACCGTATTTTCTCCTGCCATTGACATGGGTCCGTGCCTGAATTCAAGGAAATGAAATGGTTCGCTATGTGTTAATGTCATCTCTTTCATTTTCAAATTGACTTCGCAAGCCAGGCCGTAATAAATCCCCGATCCCAAAAAATAAAAACGATCAATCGACAAATTTTCACCGATCTCTTTTGCCATTCCTTCATTCATGTCCATCAATTGCAACCCCGCTTCGGGTAAGGCTGCCATCGATTCAAGCAGATCGTTTCGTCCAGCCGCGATCGTACACAATGCGGTTACTGCCACATACATTGAGGCAAAAGATCGTGTTTGTGCTACTGATTCTTCCTGTCCTTCAGGAATAATGAGACATAGGCTGCCCAATTTTGCCAATGCACTATCGTAATTACTAACTACGATCACCTCTCCGCGTCTTTCCTGTGAGAATTTCTCAACAGCTTTTAGCGTTTCAGAGGTGGTACCTGAGCGACTGACCGCGATAAGCAAATATTTCGACTGACCATCCAGAATCGTAGATGAGTTTAGAAGTAATTCTCCCCCAGGGATGGCTCTTGCAGATTTACCAGTCAACTGCTGGTAAAGTGCCGCACCAGCAATCGAAAGATAGTATGTAGATCCGCAGCCAACGAAAACAACCTGGTCATATTTGGTAGTCAGCCTTTTAATCGAATTCGCGGTTGCTATGGTGATCTCGAGGGCATTTTGCCACGCTTTTGTTTGCGATTTAATTTCCTGATATGTGTGATAAGTTTTCATTGACACCTTTTTATTCACTCAAGAATGATGGTTTGTTAGACATGTGGTTTTATGTGATAAAGATGTACCCAAAAATCCAAATTCAAATTTTAAGGTTTAAAACCTAATATCTTAATCCGAATTCCCGTATTATAATCGCGGTTTTTATTCTGGATGAAAATCCATGAGAATGAGAACATTTCATCAATACCAGAATATTTGCCATGAGATAAGGTACAATTTTTAAGGATAATAAGGTATCCTGATCTGCATGAACTATTCTAGCCATTTCTTTTCTTACCTCTGTTAATTCAATGACCCATCTGGATACTCGCTCGCGTGATGTATTGATGGTTTTACTCCAAACTCGGGCTCCCATTGCGGTTAAACAGATCGCAGACCAGTTGGGTATTACCCCACGCATGATGAGAGCCAGTCTTGACACAATTCAGGTCTGGTTGAGGGAAAGAGATGCTGATCTCATTCGCAAAACAAATTATGGCATACAAATACGTACATCTCCAGTCAATATCATTCAACTAATTAATGAATTAAGTAACCAAAATGATTATTTTCTCTATCTATCTCCCGCTGAACGGATAGATGTTTTGATCTTGATGTTGCTGCGAGGAACAGAATCCCCGGTCGTACCTGAGAAGATCGAGCGTGTTTTGGGAATCTCGCGTCCTACTTTAAATAAAGATGTCGATAAAGCAAGAAAATGGTTGGATAAGTTTTCCCTCGCCTTAGCTTTCAAACCACACTTCGGATTTCAGGTGGTGGGTAGCGAAACCAACTGGCGGGAAGCAATGGTAAACCTATTTGTGAGTAAGATAGGAGTGGTTTCATTGCTCGCCATGGGGGATTCGCCCACGAAACAACCGGATATTAAAACTGGTTCGCATCTAAATTTATTAAACACAATGTTGACTGAAACACTGCGGACACTTGACCTTAAAACCGCATCTTCATTTGTCACGCAATTGGAGGAAAAACTTCACAGGCATTTCGTGGATGTTGCTTTTGTAAGGTTGGTTTGCCATTTCGCACTAGCGATATTCCGAAGCGGACAAAACAAATCCGTTGAGCTGATTGGTGGGGCTTCGGAAATTCCTGACGAATATGAAGAAGGCACAGCCATCAAGGAGCTCTTGTTATCTAGACCATTTTCTCTGCAAGAATCTGAAATCAAGATGTTTTGTAGGCAGGTATTGGGCGCTAAAATTCAGCATTCCCGTTCTGAGATGATTCAACCTCATCATGCTATTTCTGGACAGATGGAAACCCATGAGATTGTTCAACATATTATTGATGATGCTTCCCTTTATCTCCATCCTTCCTTGAAAGTCGATCAGCAGTTAATTCGTGCTTTGTCCATGCACATTCAAGTCGCAAAAAATCGTCTTCGGTACGGTCTCCCTATCGATAATCCATTACAAGAAGCTGTGGAAGCTCAATTTCCACATATCATAAGAGTTGTCCAAAATAGTATTGCCTCACTGAACGATGAGACATACAAACAGGTTCCTTCAGAAGAGGTTGCATATATAGCCATGCATCTCGGTGCAGCTATGGAAAGAATGCGCCCTTACCAGGGATTGAAGCGAAAAGTATGGATTGTCTGCGGAGAAGGCACGGCTACTGCCTGGCTATTAGTGGCCAGATTACAGGCAGAATTCCCGGAAATCATCGTTGACGAAGTTACTTCGGTAATTAAAATTACGCAAAATCCACCGCGCTCGAGCCAGGTCGATCTTGTATTGACAACGCTCCCATTAATTATTCCAGATGTGCTCACATTGGAGGTAAGTCCATTATTAACCCACGAAGATCAGGTCCGAATCCACGCCATCCTAAACCATGGTCCTGCGCGAACGATAGTAGGACCATCAAGTGACAACCACGAAGGTCTATCTTTGTCAGCCATACTTACTGAAGATACAGTACGCCTGGGTGTAAAGGTCGAAAACTGGGAAGGTGTGATTGATGTGGTCGGCGAGTTGCTTCAGAATGTTCAGGCAGTAAGTAGCCGCTATATTGAGGCGATGAAAGAAGCGGTTTATCGCTATGGTCCTTATGTGGTTCTGGCGCCTGGAATTGCTTTGTTACACGCCCGCCCTGATGATGGTGTGAACAGAATATGTATGAGTCTGGTAACGCTGGACCCACCTATCTCGTTTCACCACCCACTTAATGATCCAGTTCGATTGGCGTTCGGTATTTGCGTGGTTGATCATCACTCCCATTTAAAGGCTCTGGCTGAATTGGCAAATCTATTAGGTGACAGCGAGCGACTATCGAAAATTGATTCTGCATCTTCGACTACGGAGATAATATCTATCATCACCCGGCAAGAGTGATTTGGTCGGTGTACTTCCTTTTTCCCATTAATTTATAAAAAATTGTCGCAATTCGACAAGATGTATTGGATACATTCTGTTGATTGATTTGAATTGAATCCCCCACACTAAAAAGTTATAGTAATAAAACCTTCCGTTGTACTGTGCTTTTTATTCAATAGCTTTGTCTTTGATTTATGTAATACAACCTCAGGGAGTAACTATACGGTTTAGCAGACCGCTGTATGAAGATCAAAGGTACATTTGGACAATAATTAATGACAAAAGATAAGCAGACAATAAATCCCCTTGTATCTGCCCAATTCAAAAAAATTTTTAAACGCGATGCGGTTCGTGCGTTGGTATCCACCCGGAATTGGCAGGAAGCAGTTCAGGTAGCCGGACAGCTTCTCGTTAATATTGGAAGCATCCAGCAAAGTTATGTTGATGCAATGGAGAAAGTGATCCGAGATCTAGGTCCCTATGCGGTGATTGCACCGGGAATCGTTCTTCTTCACGCTCGACCGGAGGATGGTGTCAATGAGCCTTGTTTTGGTTTAGTCACCCTGGCGACCCCTGTATCATTTGGGCATTCTCAAAATGATCCAGTGGACCTTGTTTTCGTGTTAGGAGCAACGGATAAGAACAGCCACATCCAGGCACTACAACGTCTCGCAGGTCTGTTGAGTGATGCATCGAGCCTGGCTAAGCTGCGAGCCAGTACGAGCGATGATCAACTATTCACAGTGATCCAATCATGGGATGGTAACCCGTAACCGGTAGGTCAAACCTTCGGCATATTTAAAGGAGATCAAATGCGTATTGCTACATTGTGTGGAATGGGTTTTGGAACAAGTATGATGCTGAAGTTGTTTATTGATGACATCCTCAAAGCAGAAAACATCAAAGCTGAAACGTTGCCCTGGGATTTGGGAAGTTTCAAAGGTCAGAATGCAGACATAATCGTCGCTGCCTCGGATATGGCAATGCACCTAAAAAATGTGGAAACGATCGTGGTTCTCATACGAAACCTGGTCGATAAACAGGAAATAAAAGAAAAAATATTAGCAGCCATCCAGGAATTTGAACAAAGATCAAAATGAAACCCCAATCGTGGGATGAATAGGAGGTGTAAGAGGAACAAGAATAGTAACGGGAGAGGTCAAAGAAGGTCATGCCCTGATCTGACTAATGGAATAATCGATCTTTAAGGGCGATGCCTGGCTCAGCCACACTCAATTTATTCAATCATGTATAGGAGAGTGTCAAAATGCAAGTTCTACTATTTCTCATCGACCTAATTAAAGTACCAGCAGTTATTTTAGGTCTCATTGCTCTGGTTGGATTGCTGGTCCAACGAAAAAATGCAGGCGAAGTCATCTCTGGCACATTTAAAACCATCCTGGGATTACTCATTATGTCGGTCGGTATTGGAGCCTTAATTAATGCCCTCATACCGATCCAAACCATGTTTGAGACAGGTATTCCTGCGGGTGGATTTACCACCTTCGTGACATTTGACGAAGGCGTGATTGGTGCGGTTCAAAGCGCAAATATCGCAGAACTTGGGGCTGCCATCGCCTGGACGATGTTGTTCGGGTATGTCATTCACTTACTGATGGCCCGTGTAACCCGGTTTAAATATATTTACCTGACCGGTCATATGATCTGGATTCATGCCGGCGCATTCGCGATCCTTTTCCATTCCTTCGGTCTATCTCTATTCTGGACTGTGGTTCTGGCTTCGATCGTTGATGGCGTTTATATGACACTTGCACCAGCACTCGCACAACCCGTTATGCGTTTGATCACCGGCAGCAACACGATCGCTTTTGGTCACGGGCAGACCATGCTTAATATGGTCGGTGCCTGGGCTGGCAAATTATTTGGAAATAAAGACGATTCTGCAGAAAAAATCCAATTCTCCGATAAGTTTAACTTCTTCCGAGATATGGCAATTTCCATCGCCATCATCATGATCATAGTATCTCTTGTAGCAGCGATAATGGCAGTTTCACAAGTAGGCATTGCTGGATTCCAGGAAAAGATTAGTGGTGGACAAAACTGGCTGGTCTTCACCTTACTTCAGGCGATGGGCTTTACCGCTGGTGTGTTGGTTCTGCTCCAAGGTGTCCGGATGCTTATTGGTGAAATTATCCCCGCTTTCAAAGGAATTGCGGAACGAGTCATCCCAGGTGCGATTCCTGCCCTGGATTGTCCTGTCATCTACCCGTTTGCTCCGAATTCCCTCATTATCGGTCTGATCACTGGAACAATCGGTCAGGTTCTCGGCATGATCTTACTGGCACTCATTGGCTGGCCTGTTCCTCTACCGAGCATGATTGCCGCCTTCTTTGCCAGCGGCGCTGGCGCCATCTTCGGTAATGCAACTGGTGGTAAACGCGGTGCAATTTTAGGCGGTTTCCTGTGGGGATTCCTAGGCTGGTTCATGATTAGCTTTACCTACAAATTCCAGGTTTTCGGGGATCTGACTGCGTTGGGTGCAACAGCTCTCGGCTTCACCAGTCCAGACGCAATTATTCCCGGGATCGTGATTTGGGCTGTCATGAATCTATTCGGTCTACCGAATGCAAGCCCGATCGCTATCGCCCTCGTGACACTGGTGCTTGTAGCCCTTGTAATTGCTGCGGCATTCTTTTTTACCAGAAAGAGCGCAAAATCGAACACGGCAGTCCTTGAAACTGAAGGCGTAAAAAAGTAAAATCTAAGTTCAGTTCTCGAGTAGATTTAGGAAAAGGACTCCCTCCAACAGCCATTGTTAATCAAAGAGCAGGAGGAGGGAGTTCTTTTCAAGAGGTAAAAACGGATGCGGACCTGGATACAGCACGCCACAATCATCACCCCTGATCAATCAATTGCAGATTCGGTTGTTATTATCGAAGATGAACGCATACTGGCAATCGAGTCACGTATCCATTTGACAGACTTCCCCGATCAAACTGAAATTATCGATGCGACGAATCTTTTTGTCATGCCCGGTCTGATCGATATTCACGTTCATGGTGGAGCGGGTAGTGATACGATGGATGCGACCCCGGACTGTCTGAAAAATATGTCCAATTTCTTTGTTCAGCATGGGGTTACCTCTTTCTTACCAACAACGGGATCCCAATCATTTGAAGCGATATCCAGGGCAGTTGAGAATTTTGCCCAGAACAAAACAGGCTACAAGGGCGCTCAACCTCTCGGTATCCACCTCGAAGGACCATACCTCTGCGATACATATCGAGGGGCACATCCCTCAAAATGGTTGAGGGATCCCAACCCGAAAGAATATAACCGTTGGTTTAAGACTGGCGTAATTCGCTCCATGACCATTGCGCCAGAATTACCCGGTGCATTTGCTCTGATAAAACAAGGAGTCAGAAATGGTATCCATTTTGCAGCAGGACATACCGCTGCAACGCCTCAACAGATCCATACTGCAGCCGATGCAGGGTTAAACCTTTCGACGCATACATTTAATGGAATGGCTGGTTTACACCATCGCGATCTCGGAACAGTCGGTGCTATGTTGGCGGATGATCGGATTTTCTGCGAAATTATTGCCGATGGTATTCATGTCCATCCTGCAATTTTACAAATGGTTTTCAAGATCAAAGGAATGGAGCATACCATTCTCGTCACTGATGCCATTCGCGCTGCCGGTATGACAGATGGGGTGTACGAATTAGTAGGTCAGTCGATTACGGTTAATAACGGTATTGCACGAACAGAAGCAGGCGGTTTAGCCGGGAGTACCCTCACTTTGGAAAAAGCGGTAAATAATATGCGTCAATTTTCAAGTCTCTCTATTAATCAAGCTGTTCGATTGGCTACTCTAACACCCGCTTCGGCGTTGGGTTTGAAAGGTAGCAAAGGAGAAATTCGCTCTGGCGCAGATGCGGATATTCTCATTGCGGATAGTGAAATGAATATCAAGGCGGTATTGATTGGTGGAAAAGTTGTATTCCGATCTACCGATTTCATAATCGAAAAGGAATAATACAAATGAATGAGATTGAATCAACTCAAACACAACCAGATTATTTTCAAGATTATCTTTCCGGGGTGATCAATTTACTGAAGCGGATCGCAACTGAAGAAGCACCTTCAGTTCAGAAGGCAGCTTCATTGATTGCTGACGCCATTGAAGGAGGCCATAATCTTTTCGCGTTCGGCTGCACGCATTCATCGCTTCCTATCCAGGATTTGGTTTACCGTGCTGGCGGATTGATGCTAATCAATCCAATTTACGGTCCGGGAATCGCCGCGATGGATACTCGTCCGGCTACATTATCGTCAGAGATAGAGAAATTATCTGGTTTTGCACAAGCACTTTACGATACATACCCTCTCCGAGCTGGAGATGTATTGATTTTAGTTTCAGTGTCTGGACGCAATGCAGTCCCCATTGAGATGGCACAAATAGGACAACAGCGCGGAGTAAAGGTAATCGGATTGACGTCCAGAGAATACGCGGATGGGGTAGAATCGCGTCATCCATCTGGTAAAAAGATGCACGATTTTGCTGATGTAGTACTTGACAATAAGGTGGCAAAAGGCGACGCGATCCTTCAAGCAGAGGGAATTCCACAAAAATTCTGCCCGGCTTCCGGTGTAACCAGCATCGCCATATTGCAGGCAATGGTTGCTGCTGCGATCCAGGAATTACTGCGACGTGGCATCACGCCTCCAATTTATCTGGCAGGAAACGTTGACGGTGGGAAAGAGTACAATGCCCATCTCTTGGACAAATATAAAGATCACATTTTTTATTTGTAATAGTGGAATTAGTTGTTACAGTTGAATAATCAAAATTTTAGGTGTGTATATGAGACAAGCGATACTCCGAATCAATACAGACGCCGGCTTACATGCGCGTCCGGCAGCTTTGTTCGTGGAACAAACAAGCCAATTATCCTCTGAAATCTCAGTTCGGAATTTGACGACAAAAAGCGAATGGGTAGATGCTAAGAGCATCCTGAATGTCCTCACCCTTGGGGTGGAAATGAACCATGAGATCGAGTTAATGATCGAAGGTGTGGATGAACAAGAAGCGATCGAAAAACTAACGACTCTGGTTGCCACAGGTTTGGACGATCATAGTTGAGAATGTGCTAGCGATGGATTCTTATAAAAAGCCACCAATGGGTCACTATAAAGGTATCCCGGCAGCCCCCGGTCTGGCTTCTGGTCCTGTAGTAATTTGGGATACAGATGAATTGTCATTTCCCAGAAAAACTGGCCATGACCCTGCAGTTGAGCGAAAACGGTTGCAGGATGCGAGGGCTGAGGCAAAAATAGAAATATCTTCATTGGAAGCGAAGATCGGCGTAACCATCAAGACTGGTGAGACCAATATTTTTATGGCACATCGAATGTTTGTGGATGATGTTGCCTTATTAAAAAAGGTGGAGCAACTACTCCTAACAGGCCTCAACGCTGAAGCATGTTGGATGGATGCCATCGAAAGCTTTGCTCTCCTGCTCGATGGTTTACCAGACCTGACTTTAAAGGCCAGAGCGGCTGATATACGGGACGTCGGTCGTAGAGTATTGAGCCATTTATTGGATGTCCCAGTATTCGATTTTCACCTGGAAAGCCCTATGGTGATCATTGCCAGCGACCTCACGCCATCTCAAACAGCCAACCTGAATAATCATCTAGTCTTAGCTTTTTGCCTCGAAAAAGGCGGACCAACCTCACATACTGCCATTCTGGCGAAAGCGCTAGGCATACCGGCAGTGGTCGGCTTGGGATCTACAATTTCCTCCATTAATCCTGGATCTATTGTGCTGGTGGATGGAGACCAAGGGCGAATCATCATTGATCCGGATGGCGAAACAATGGATGCCTTCCAAGCTCTATCTACTAAAACGAGAATAAGCAACCTAGAAGCTCAGGAATCTGCTGCCCTACCAGCGGCGACTACTGATGGGGTGCAGATCGAAGTTGTAGCCAATATTGGCAGCCTGGAAGACGCTCAAGCCGCTACTAAGTTTGGCGCTGAAGGTGTAGGTCTTTTCCGAACTGAATTCTTATACCTCAACCGTCAGCAACTTCCAGAAGAAGCTGAACAGGTTAAGGTATATCGTAAAGTGTTTGATGCCCTTGGTGATAAACCAATTGTTGTTCGTACGCTGGATATTGGAGGAGATAAAGCGGTCCCTTATCTTGGATTCTCGCAAGAGGCTAATCCATTTTTGGGATGGCGGGCTATCCGCATGAATGATACCCGGCCCGACGTATTCCTCAGCCAGGTGCGTGCTTTACTTCAGGCAGGATACGAAAAAGACCTGCGAATCATGATCCCTATGGTCTCAAACAGCGAGGAAATTACACACGCCAGAAGATTGGTCGATCAAGCCAGCATGCAACTCCAAAAAGAAGGATTATCGCATGCTCAAAATGTTCAGTTTGGAATTATGGTAGAAATTCCCTCGACAGCTTTGATCGCAGATCGCCTCGCTTCCTCACTTGATTTTTTTAGTATCGGAACCAATGACCTCACGCAGTATACATTGGCAGCAGACCGCACGAATGCAAGAGTAGCCAACCTGGCGAGTCCATTTCACCCGGCTGTGATCCAATTAATCCAGATGACAATTCATGCGGCTCACGCCAACCACAAATGGGTAGGTATGTGTGGTGAGATGGCTGGTGATGTTCTGGCTGTCCCTCTTTTGCTGGGGCTAGGTCTGGATGAATTTAGCATGGCTCCCGCTTTGATCCCAACCATCAAACAAGCCATACGAAAATGTGAACAAAACGAATGCAGGAGGCTTGCAAAAAGAATTCTGAAACTGACATCGACATCCGAAGTGATTACAATGCTCACAGCAGAAGCGGATAGACTACAACTGGTATAACGGCTGATTTATTGCTTTCAACCTCATGATATAACTCAAAGCCTGCTTAATAGCAGGCTTTGAAATTTTCTTTTATAGTTGTAAATAATTATAATGGAAGATCAATTTTCATTCCCTCAGCAATCGACCTCTCTGCTGCGAGCATAACTTCCAGAGAGCGTCTCCCGTCTTCTCCTGTTACAAGTGGGGTTTTGTCATTGAGAACGCAGTCAAAGAAGTGTTCCACTTCTAATTTGGCCGAACCGATCATCTTCCCGTGCAACGTCGGCCAATGGCGGGTGTCTGGCATTTTCCAACCCTCTCGATTCACTCCATATAGATTCATTGGGGTAAAATCTAAAAACAGATTGCCATTTGTGCCGAGGACGTTCATACGTACGTCACCAAAACCATTCCAAGATGCCGGGCTTTGCCACTTTGCCCATTCTTCTGGTAATGCCCAGCCTACTTCATGTATTCCCAGGGCGCCATCTTCAAATTCCATCATCAACCAGGCGGAATCATATGTTCCAAGTTCTTCCCAGACACGTCCCTTGGTTGCTTTCGCATAAACCGATTTTACCGGGACTGGATGATACCAGAGGATCTGATCAATGTCATGAACACCAATATAGGTCAACGGGCTAACCCGCCCGCCCAACCGCCGTGCCTCAGAGATCGTGGCCATCCTTCGCGCATAGGCTGAGAGAAATTTACCGATACTGCCTTCCTCGACTGCAGAATGGATGAGCGAATATGAGATCTCAAAGCGTAAAATATATCCGATCATCAATTTGACCCGAGCATCCAGGCAAGCCTTGTTGATGGCATCAGCGTCTTCAAGAGTGGTTGCCATCGGTTTTTCAAGAAATACCTGGGCACCGTGATCAGCCGCCGCTTTGACTGGTTCAACGTGATATGGTTCCGGTGTCGCGATAAATACGACTTCTGGTTTTTCTTTATCCAACATCGCATGAAAATCCGAATAAGCCTTGCAGCCATATTTCGCTGCCAGATTTTCTGCTCGTGATAACTCCACATCGGCTGTGCCGACACATTTCGCATAAGGTAATTCGCTGGCAGCCGTTGCCAATACACCGCCCATAAACCCCGATCCAATCACGGCAAAGGATATATCTTTCATAAAATTACCTCCTGTATTCGGAAGGTCAAAATGATACATATATTGTTGCGGATAAACAACTGGCTACCTGCCACACATTCATCATTGAAAATGGGCTCAGGCAGCCAGTCGAATAAATACCGATCACATCTCGTGTCTAAAGTTCTTTACCCAGCCACCTTACAGCCTGTCTCCAGAACTGCCCATAATACTCCCATGGTTGAAAGTACTGTGCCCAGTGTGGACTACAATCTGTGGCAAACGCCATGGCGCGTCCTTTACCGAACTCCCAGGTAACTATCAGCGGGTTTTCGTCTTCACCTTCACCGATGGTAGCCACCACATCGGCGCCTGGTTTCGGGAAGATGCGATTGAAGCCTTCAAAAACAGGGCACTCCTGCCACGGGATTCCCTTCACTACCGGGTGTTCCCCTTGGAGGACCTTAATATTTACGCCTTCAGGGGTCTCTATTCGGTCATCCAAGCCTTTCATACAGGTCACCGGTAAAGCCTGTTCGATCGGTGTATCGTAATAACCACCATGACCAAAGCGACCACTGAAAGAGGTCCATCCACCTACCATCATTAAACCGCCACCATTGCGGGTCCATTCGCGAATCGCTTTTATACGATTTGTACGTGGTAATGGTGTTCCTGCCACCCAGAATGGATAAAGGGCAAGTACTTCAAATTCAATATCAGAAAGGATGATGACATCATAAACTGAAAGTTCTTCCACTGTACGCGGGAAATTGGCAATCGCATCCTCGCAGGACATATGTTTAACTTCAATATTGCCTTCATTTAGAGCATCGATCAACGGCTGACCCCAAATATGGTGGGAGAACCCTTTTACCTCAAAGTTAAATGGGGAAGCAACAAAAATTGGTCCGATCTTAGAAGCAGAATCGCCGGCATATAAAACTTTCATGGTTTTTTCTCCTATTCCTGTTTTTATGATTTTCCGATAAACCTGTTCAGATCTGGGTCTGATGACAGATTCACCGGATCTATTTCCGATTAATCTTCCAGCCCGAGCTCACTATAGCGACTCAGCTTATCCAGGGATCTCTGTATGTAAGGATAAAGCTCATCTCCAAATGGATGATGCTCGCTAGCCGCTTCACTCCAGGCGTGAATTGCCTGGCGGTATTTCCCGACCTTTTCATACGCAAGTCCGAGCTGATAATAGATCTGCGCTTGCGTTCGAGTGGTTGGCGCACCAACACCGAGATTTTCCGGATAATCGAGCATTTTCAGATAATCCTTAATGCTCTCTTCAAGACGCCCTGCTTGAAGATTTTCAGATGCACGATGCATCAATGCCCGGACGTACGTATTATGGAAAGCTCTGATCCATCTCAAGAGGAATGAATTTTTCCGTTTCCATCATTTGAATGGCTTCCTGATACTTCCCCAGATCCACCATCATTGAGATACTGCGCTTATGTACATCTTCACGGATCTCTTTCAATGATTTGATTTGGGCTAGTAATTGAGATCGTTCATTATCCTTCCCAAGTAATTTATATAGATCATCCAAATGCAGGTAGAGATCTTGGTTCCTCGGGTTAATTGAGATTGCCTTTTCAAAATACCGGACTGCTTCTAGTGGATCATCTTTGCGCTGCCAGAATGCCAAACCCAAATTTCGTAGCAAGACATCGTACGATTCCATCCCCTGTAGAGCATTCATCCAGAATTGGATACCTTCTTCGAACCGCTCGTGCGCGTAATAGAAATTTCCCAAGAAATACATCGCTTTAAAATCATCATGATTTTGCTTCAGCGCATACTCCAATGCCAGGACCTCTTCCAACCTACTTGGGAAACCGAAGTCAGGTGGTAGTGTTTGTGCCTTTTCCAATGCCAACTTACATTCTGTTTCCTTATTCAATAAGTGATAAATATAAGCAGCCAGATATACGGTCATCGCCTCGGGATTGTGACTCAAGGGTTGTTTCAAAACAACAAGTGCTGTTTCCGAAAGGCCAGAATCTAGATAGAAACATGACAGATCCGTGGAGTAGTGTGCATCATCCTTCAACAATCGCGACAATTCTTGCTGAACAGATTCACTTTCAGGGAAATTACCCGTAGCGATTTCATGTATGGCGGGTAAATTCAGAGGGTCTCTTGCAAGGACATTCTGCAAATGGATATGAGCGTCATCATAATTTCCAGCTACGCGCAATGCAATTGCCAATAATAACTCTGGGGCCACTGATCCCTCAGCATATCGACAGGCTTCCAATAAATTTTCAATTGCGTGACCATATTTCTTTTGCCGGATGGCTGTCTTCCCTGATCCCATTAATGCTGCAGCTTCCAGCGAGATCGTGGTGCGTGACAAACCGAAGAATTCCTCCGCTTTTCCATAATTTCCCTGGAAGTAGGAAATCAATCCACGATAGTAATAACCTTCTGAATGACCGCCTTCAATTGCTTTGGAAAATTGCAGATCTGCCTCACTCCATTGGGCAGATCTCAGTAACATCAATCCATAACGAAGGTGTGCGTCTTTATGAGCATCATTTATTTCCAAAGTCTTTCGATACGCCTCTTTAGCTTGCTCACGGTTATCAAAATTCTCATGTGTCAGGGCTTGTTGATAACACCAATCGGCAGACTCTTTGGCAGGTACTTCGGTTTTCTCCTTAATTAGTGTCTCATCTGCATCCTGATTGTGAATGATCTTCAGCGTGGTCTTGCCATCGCTATCTTTCACAAGTAAGGTAATTGGATTAGCACCCAAAACTTTTCCATCTATCGTGATCGTTTCTGACCATGGTTTTTCTGGAGACATCGAAATAGTCTTATCCAGCAGCGTATTGTCCAGAATCGAAAGTTTTACCGAAGCATGCTGCATATCCATCACAGGACAGAGCGCTAGATGAAGGGAAACCGTATCGTCATTTTCGTTTGGATTGAGGCTGATCCTTGAAGCGAGCGACTCGCTAGCTGCTGTCAATCCACCCAAATTCCGTAAAGGAAGCCACCATTCTCGCCAAGTACGGATCTTTCCAGGCTGCAGAAATTCAAAATCGAGTTGTGTTTCGAATGCACCACATTGTGTCTCCGCATATACTGATCCATCGTCCGTTAGCGCAGTCTGGTTGACAACTCCAACTGGGGCGTTCCCCCATGACCAGAGTTTCATCCCGGAGACATCCTTGCATTTTGCCACATGAGCATATCCATGATTGACTGTATGCTGCCATGCTCCGAAATAATCCCATTCCACATCCCTGCCGAAGATGGATACCTGGGCGAGCATATTTTTCTGCCATCGGAAATTGACTGGAGCCTGTAGACGTTTGGCTGGCCACATCGGCACCCCTTCCATTCCTGGAAGGCCTGGTCTATCAAGGATCAAATCCAGCCGGGCAAAAGGCCAGGATGCGGTTCCAGCGTACTCGTATGAACGGGCGCGATGCAGTGGATAAATAAACTCCGTTCCATCGTTTGCATCCAGGGAGGCGTTTGTCCAATAATGATATCGACCTGGGATTGTGCCAGGGTTGAATAAGTAAACATCCTGGGCGAGAGCACAACGGTCAGGGAAAAGCGTGAGAGTGATCATCCAACGTAAGCGGGAGATATGTTCCATTCCGCCAATTGAAATCGATGCCGAGCCATTCTGATTCTCGCGGATATCCCAATTTACCTTATCACATGTGGTAGGGGCATGTGCTACCGGAAAGCTGAATTCCACCCCCCCAGAAAAGAAGGCACCCCTGATAGCCAGCGGAGAGAAACGAATCACCGAATTCTTATAAAATACTTCCCTCTTGGAGATCTTGTCATAGACCGAATACACCCGTCCACCAAGGTCGGGTATCACGGTGACTAGGAGATACTTATTTTCCAGAATAAGTGTGTGGTAGGTCTTATCCTTGGAATGGGAGTCAATATCATCCTGCAAAGTATACGGATAGATATGTGCCACCCCATATTGCGAGTGAAAAACAGGATTGCGATTCTCACTTTTGATGTCATAGGTTGGGAGAGTGATGTTCCCTTCCCGTACCACCACTTTTTCAGTCACACCTGGCATATACACTCCTTAATGGTGTAGTTACATAAACCTATCGGAAAGTGATCGTCGAGGACAATCCTTCTGTCAGCCATTTACGCATCGTGATAGCTAAAACGATTGGAGGGATCATGCCCAGGGTAAGGCAAACTGAGATCAGCGAGTAGGACGCATCTGGATTACCCGATATGGATGAAATAATGACAGGTCCTGTTTGAGAAGCTATCGAGGTAGTTAGAAACCGTGCAAATAGAAACTCATTGTAGGAGGTCATAAAAGCGAAAGCGGAAGCCGCGATCAAACCAGGAATGATCATTGGAACAACAATATTTTTGAGCACCTGGAAATAATTGCATCCATCCACGAGACCGGCCTCTTCCATATCACGTGGGATATTGGTGATGTATAAAGTCAGAAACCAAATTGAAAATGGAATTGTCAGAGCACTATGTACCAGAATCAACGATAACTGGGTATTCATAAGTTTAAGTGATTGGATGATCACATAATACGGAATGGCGATCGCCATGGCTGGCATTAGCCTACTGCCCAAAATGAAATTGTATACACCGCCCCTAAATCTCCATCGTAACCGCGCAAAAGAATATGCAGCTGGGGTGGCAAAAAACAGGTTAATCACAAGCACGGCAATTGCGATAATGAAGCTATTTTTTAGTGCAGGCGCTATCAACCGGGCTTCCTGAGAAATTCGGCTGCGTAGTTGTCCTTTTACGGCATAAGAGGTTGGAACCTGTCCGGTAAACACATAACGATAATTATCAGTGGTCGGATTCTTTGGGATTATGGAAGGTGGTTTTGCCAGTAATTCATTTTCGCCTTGAAAACTGGCAGATATCACCCAGACAAAGGGACCGGCAATATAGACAATTAATAAGACTACCGCCAAGTTTAACAATATTGAATTAGTGAGGGCACGTGATTTAATTCTCATGATTATCCCATCCTCATGTGATCGTATCTTCTGATTTCAATGCGCGCATGTACAAAATGATCAGAACCAGTGTAATTAGCGCGATGATGATGGAAAGCGCGATCCCTCCACCCAAATTCAGGAATTTGTAAATTTCAGCATAGGCAAACCAACTGATCAATGCAGTTGAATCTCCTGGCCCTCCTCCGGTCAACACATATACGATGTCGAAGGTCAGGATGGCGGTCATCGTCTCATATACAAGGACAACCAGCAAAATTGGCCGCAACAGTGGAAAAGTCACATAGCGAAACAAGCGGAGACCACCCCCACCGTCAATTTTCGCTGCTTCGTACAGCTCTTTTGGAATAAGTTGCAATCCTGCCAGAATAAATATGGCGGCGAGTGGACCTTCCTTCCATATATGTGCCATCACCAGGCTGAACTTTGCCAATAAGGGGTCAGCCAAAAAAGGTATATAGGATTTGATAATTCCTAACGAATAAAGGAGACCGTTGAAAATACCGAAATCAGAATTTAAGACCCATTTCCACATCAATCCAGCGACCACCGCAGGTATTGCCCAGGGTAACAGAGATGATTATTTTCAATGCGTTAACGGATCGGATTTTCGTATTTAATAATGAACCGACAATGAGACCGAACAATATCACACCGATAACAGCGGCAACGGTATAAACCGCTGTATTCAGTAGAGCAGTTTTAAAATAATAACTGGTTAGTAACATCTTTAAAATTCTCAAGACCAATGAAGGGGTGAGAATTTGGTTTTGTAAGAACGTAACGATAAAAACTGATCCGAACGGCGTAAATCACCGGATAAATCGTAAATAAGACAATTATTAATAGAGCCGGGAGTACTGAACCGAATGGATAGAATTTCTCGAAGATCCGGTTCGGATTTTGGCGGGGTTTTGGTAGTATCGTCTGATTAACAGACATCTTTCACCTCACAACAGGGGATACGATAGATTGAGGGGGTAGGAAATGATAATCCTACCCCCTCAAAACAACTTAGTTTTCTGCCTTCAATTCATTCCACTTGGTCGCCATATTATTCAGCGTATCAAGTGAAGATTGTTGGCCGAGGATTCCTTTGTGAATTTCGGCGCGGGCAAACACATCCCAGGCACCGTACCATGGGGTCATACCTTCTTTGGCGCGGGCAAGAGTAGCTTGTTCTTTGATTGTCGGAACATCACCCCATTTTCCGAAAGCGGCAATAATTTCCGGATCATCGAACAACGGTAATTGAGCAAAGCCCAACCCATTCTCAACACCCCAGCGCTTTACGACCTTATATTGACCATCGGTTTTACCGCCAAAGTAGTCCATGAATTTGCATGCGGCATCGATATAGGCAGGACCGGCTTCAACGACCTTGGGGGTCATTGCATAGAAGCGGACATAGCCAACGGTAGCATGGCTTGGACCAGGCATTAGACCGATCTTGAACTGGCCAGCGAAAGTTCCACTTTCCGGTTTGTTTAACTCAGCCATATTGTACTGAGGTACGATTGTGAATGCGTGGGCGCCTGCCTGCATGGATTTAACCTGATCAATTTCAGCCATGGATAAGCTGGATGGATCGATCAAACCATCGGCATAAGCTTTACGCAGCCATTCCATTACCTGGAAAGCAGCGCTGCCTTCTTTATTGAATACCGGGTTGAGGTCGGCATCAAATAAGGCATTTCCACCTTCCTGCTGGGCGAAGACTAATGAAGTCCAGGCTTCTGGGAAAGCGCCTTCTTTTTGTGACCAGGCTAGAATGATCGGGAATTCATTTACGCCTTTGGCTTTCAATTCCTTGGCCTGGTTATAGAGCTCATCCAGATTTGCTGGACCAGCTGTAAACCCAGCCTGCTTGATGAGGCCATCGTTGTAAACGAAATCAATCGTGTCAGCGTAGTAAGAAACGCCATATACTTCGCCGTTATAGGTCATGCCCTGGAGTGCATAAGGGGCTACTTCCTTGGAATATTCCTTAACGTTTGGACAATATTTGTCCATCGGGGCAAGCCAACCAGCCGCCGCCCATTCATTGAGCCAGTGATCCGATCCGTAGAGAAGATAGGGAGGATTGCTGGCTGCGAATGCGCCAACCATGGTGTCGTGATATTCAAGCCAGGAATAATCCTTCAGGTTGATGGTTACATTGGGATTGAGTTCCTGGAATTTGGCGATATTGTCATTGATGGTCTCAATTCCATAGGACCAGACGACAAAATCCATCGTAACTGGCTCAACGGCTGGTGCGGCTGGAGCTGCGGGAGCAGCAGGAGCAGCTGGAGCTGCAGGTGCTGCTGGAGCAGCAGGTGCCTCGGCGGGAGGTGCTGCAGGTGCCTGTGTAGCAGGAGCAGCGCAGGCAGCCAGGAGCATTGATACGATAAACATAACCGTGACTACATGAAATATACGTTTCATCTTTAAGACTCCTCTTTCTCTTTTGGTTGAAATTGGTTCAAAACGCACTCACTTTCCGATTATTGTTACCTAGAATCACCTCCTTTACTGATCTGATCAGAGTTATGGCTTTAGTTAAATTCGGCGGATACAAGGGCTGCCGCACCAAGTACCCCGGCATTATTTCCCAGGGTGGAAAGCTTTACCAAATCTTTGGAATAGACTTTACCAAACACCCATGAGCTATCAGCCAACTCTTGAAGTTTTCGTTGTACCTTATAGAAAAGAAATGGGCTTTTTAAACCCACACTACCACCTATAACAATCATGTCCGGGTCATAAGCAAGCGCAATGTATTCAAGCGAATAAGCTAAAAGTTCACTTGTTTCAACCAGGGTAGTGAGAGCTACTTCGTCATTTTTGCTTGCGGCATCAAACACCTGTTCAGCCGTAAGCTGCAGTGAGGAATTTATCGCCTCAGTGCTTATCATGATCGAAGACTGGCCTGACTTTATTTTCTCCAATGCCCGATCTGCGATGCCTGGACCTGAGACTACCGCTTCCAGACAGCCTTTCCCTCCGCATTTACACATGGGTCCATCTGGAATGAGTACAGCATGCCCGATTTCGCCTGCTAATCCGTGAACACCCATTAGGAATTTTCCATTAATCAGAATCACAACCGAGACTCCGGTGCCGATATTTAGATAAACCAGATTTCGAAGTCCCTTTGCAACACCAAACCGGGCTTCACCTAATGCACCAATTCTTACATCATTATCAATTAGGCAACGGATGCCTAACCTGCTTTCCAAACCAGCCTGCACCGGGACATTCTGCCATCCCAAGTTTACCGACGCAATACCAATACCCCGGTCGGCATCCACCAATCCAGGAATTCCAAAACCAAGTGCTTCAAAATTTGACAGATCCAATTTTAGAGACTCAACCAACTCGTGGACTGCTTTGGCAATACTATCCAGTGTTGCATCCGGGTTACTTACATCGGTCGGCCGACGGATTGAGCCAAGGATATTACCATTTGAATCGACTAGACTGACAGCGATTTTGGTACCGCCGACGTCGGTTCCGATCATTTGTGATCTAGTAAAAACCCTAGCGTTCAATGTGATCTCATTCCTCCTAGAAGTAGTTCTCAGCTAAATTTAGCGATCCGTTCGGTTACATCTTCCGAAAATCGATTCAAATGAGCCAGAATGAATTCCGAAATTGACAAATTGTCGTCAACGACCAATGGAGTAAGATCCATTCCAAAAGATAACCCCTGTGTACTGTCCAATCCATGTGATTCAAAATAGGTGGCATTGGCTTTACGACGCCCCATTGAAGCAAGATCGTAGCGTTTGCCACCGCTGATCTGCGAATCAAATACCCCGAGAAGGGCTAATTGCAGGTTTTCTTGTCCACTCAGGTCAAAAGGAATTTTGTCGCTATCCATCAGCCAATCCAGGCTGCGCCACACTTCGCATCCATACAGGTTCTGAGGTCTATCTTCCTTGGGTAATCGACGGATCGCAGCGATGGTACGTAACGCAGTGCTGACATGGGTGTCATGCTTATCTGCCAGGTTATGGGTATAAACATGCTTTGGCTTCATCTCCTTTATAAGTACCATGAGGTCTTCTACCGGGTTATCGTTTCTTGCGTCCTTGATATATTTTACTGGGATAATCTAACAAGATTTGTGAGGCGTACTCGCCCAAAAGCGCAGCCTTCTTTTGTTCTTTAAATCGAACAACCCGCATCTCCTCATCGGAATATTTTTCGTAAATGCCGGCTCGAGGTGAACCTCTTCCATCAGTTAACACGATAGCGCTAAACCATAGATCCTTCTGTTGAAAGCACCTTAGGATGGGTTCTGCTGCCATTATTTCTATATCGTCCTGATGAGCGCTGATAGCCAGATGTGTGGTTCGGGAAAGAGCGATTTCCGGTGACAGATCATCTGGAATATATAACTCGGCGGTAGTTTGATGAAATTTCATACAATGCACTCCACTACTGATTAATGCTTGGCAAACTGGCTGCAGCGATCGATTGACCAACCCGACGACTTTTTTCATCAGGTAATTGGACATTAATTCGTTTTTCAAGGTGGGGAAATTCCTGTGCCAATACCTTCTTCGCTTCGTCCAACATAATGATTCCGCCATCTCCGGATGTGCAGCGGCCCATGATAATCACATTTTTCATATCGTAAAAATCTGCGTAATGGGCAAGTCCATAGCCCAGATATACTCCGATGGTTTGCCAGATTTTTACGGCGCCTTCATGTCCAGACTTCAATTTATCCTGTACGAATACCAATTTTTCTGCATTGGAAATATTCGGAGGAATCTCAATACCTGCGGTCTGGGCTAACCGAAAAACACATTGTTGAGAGAAGTAGGTGGATCCACATCCAATATCACCTGACCACTCATCAATTGGAGCTTTCGGGTTGTAATCAATCGGAGCGAAACTCAGCTCATTCAACCAACCAAGGATATGACCGTGTACATCCACAAACCCTGCTGCCTCGCTGGATCCTAAAGCTATCCCTAACACGCCATTTTCCTCGAGGGACATGGCGCCGGCTAATGCGGCAACATCCCCGTCATTGATCACAACCAGGGGGGTATTAAATTCTCGGCGTATACGCAAGAACAAATTGTGAATCTCCGAAAACCGGTCTTGAGGTATGCTTCGGAACAGAGAGGCAACCATAGGCCGGTTATTAATAAAGATACCTGCAGAACTTCCTCCAATAGCATCGATATGATCCAATTTTGAGGCAGCAGTTTTTAATGAATCGATGATCTCAGAAAAATGATATGCCGGGTCAGGATGAGCCGATGGATTCCAAATTTTTTCATCGCTAAATATTACTTTTCCATCGATTAATGCACTAACCTTACGGTCAGATGCTCCCAGGTCGAATCCAATTCGGTGACCATCCAAATGGCGACCGATGGCTTCTCCTCCTTCTCTTTCCGGAGGTACTTCATCTGTATTACATAATTCAACTGAAAACGGATGCTCGTAAACTTGTTCACCCATAAAGTGATAATCGAAACTCCGAGCGCCGTATTGTGAATATGCTTCAGCAAGGTGTTTTCCGATCTTGCTGGAACCTCCAATAAACAACCGATATCCTCCTCGCTGCCAGAGAAGGAATTTAACCAGTCGTTCAACATAGGGTAAGTTTGATTCTGAATTAGGGTGATCCTCCGGGAAAACCAAGGTTTCAAAACGAGAGAGTTTACCGGCATCACGTTCAATCCCAATAACCAGAGGTATACCAACACCCTCCATCTGCTTCTGAAAAGCGTGATTAGCCAATACCGCTGGGCGAAATTCGGCGTCAAGAGGTGGAATGATTTTTGGTCGGATCAAACTAAAACCATTTGACATTGGATAAAAATCTCCGGTACTAAATTTTCTTCTCAAAAATAATCAATGGGCAAACAAGGAGGAATAATTGTTTGCAAAAACAGCTGCTGCGCCCAGAATTGTGGCATTCTCACCCAATTGCCCAATTTCGATTCGGGTATTTTGTAGTGGACGTTCCAATGAGTAATTTAACATCTCCGCCCGAATCCGATTTAACCAGGGAGTGCCAAAACGAGTCATATTCCCGTGGAGAACGATTTTATGAATATTCAATACTCCTACCACGGTGGATATAGCTAATCCAATATAACGGGCTGTTTCCATGACCAGATTTTGAGCTAGCGGATCATCTGCCTTGAATGCACTCTCTATACTATCGAGCGTAATTTCTTTGGGATTATGTGGAATTAGAGAGTGCGGATATCGGGAAATTTCTTCACTGGCTTGTCTGACGATCGCCTGGGTGCTGGCGACGGTCTCGAGACACCCTCGGTTGCCACACCGGCAGACTGCACCCCCTTCCCTATTTACGACAATGTGGCCGATTTCGCCGGCAAAGCCTCCATCTCCCTGGTAGATGGAGCCATTAATAATTATTCCGGCGCCAATACCATGATGAATATTGAGTAGAACCAGGTTTTCATCTTTTTGGAAACCCTTACCATAGGTTTTTTCACCAAGAGCTGCCGCCTGGCAATCATTCATGATGGAAACCGGGAGGTGAAAACGATCCTGCAACAAGCTAGTCAACGGAATATTTTTCCAGTTCAAATTAACAGCGTTGACAACCATACCTTCGCTTGTATTGATTAATCCGGGCGCTCCCACACCAATTCCGGATACCTGCTGGCTTGTTCCATTGATTAACTGACTTAGCATCTGATAGACAAGAGCTAGTGATTCAATTCCATCACGATCATTTACAGGAACAGTGACTACGTCTCGAATTTTTCCCCGCAAATTCACAACCGCTGCCCGAAATTGGTTTTGACCCAGGTCCAAACCGATAAGCCAGCGCGAATCTTCCACCAGACTTAATAGGATGGGATTTTTCCCACCCTGCGAATCGCCTATGCCCACTTCACTAACTAATCCTTCTTGAAGTAGGTCAAATACAATATCAGAGACTGTTGTCCGTGTTAATTGAGAGATTCGCGCAATTTCAGCACGACTGATTTTTTCGTTTGAAAAAATCATCTTAAGAACTAAGTTGCGATTATGTTCTTTTGTATATTGCCGAGTCGCTTTTTCCATAGAAAAAAAGGAGAACGGTTGTTGTTGATCGATTTGGGAATGAAGATTAAGTTTGTAAGTTTGTTGGACTTACTTTACAAGTATACCGATTCCTAGATGTCTGTCAATAGGAAATTTCTCGAGATTCGTGATTTATTACATATTATTTTTCCGTCGCTCCCCTGCTTCCAATTAAAAAATACCCCTGGCGAATAACCCATCTATGCGTAGCATCCATTTTCTGACATCGCTCCAATTCAGGTAAATTAGGTCTTGACTTCATTACCGATTGTTGCTAGACTATTTTATGCAAACATTTGCATAAAATAGTCTCTACCATTTCGATAGCCAACACAATACTCCATTTATGAGGTGAAGACAGCATGAGTGTTTTGTCTGATCGGATCGCCGTTGCCCGCCATCGCTTGTCCTATATCCCTGAGGCAGTTGTTCTCATCAGTTTTATCCTCCTTTTTTTGTTCTTCAGTATCTTTGCTCCCCATTTCCTAACAGCGCTCTCCATTGGTAATATTCTTACTTTCGGAAGCATTACTGCGGTCATTGTTATCGGTGTTGGCATGCTTATGGTCAGCGGCGAGTTCGATCTATCCGTTGGATCAAATTTCGCCCTTGCATCATACGTTCTTGCCCTTAGTTTGAATGGCGGAATGCCAGTTATTTTAGCTGTTTTACTGGCAATAACTGTCAGCACCCTCCTGGGAACGCTCAATGGGATCATCGTCACCAAAACCAATATTCCTTCGTTTATTGCCACACTGGGTACGATGCTTGCTTACCGCGGAATCGTTCGTGCTATCGGGAAAGGAAGTTTTGCATCATACAGAGGACCAGAAATTCCCTTATTTAATATCTTCAATGGTGATTTCACTCTGTTAAACAATATTTTCCATGTGCAAGCTTTTCGCATGTCGATGATCTGGTTCGTCCTCCTTGTCATCATTTTTGTTTTCATTTTGATGCGGACACGTTTCGGAAACTGGGTATTCGCAGTAGGTGGATTATCTGCCGCCGCTCGTGCGCAAGGTGTCAATGTCAATTTTGTGAAGATTATGTGCTTTACCTTAACCGGTTTTTTAGTTGCCCTTGCAAGCATTCTTCAGTTCTCCTATCGTCTGAGCGTGGATCCATTGCGTGGTGACGGTATAGAGATGATTGCCGTTGCCGCTAGTGCCATTGGCGGCATTCGATTAACTGGTGGATTTGGGACAATACTCGGTGCAGTCATGGGGGCTTTCCTTCTTCAAATGTTGGATCAAGGATTGGTTCTTATGGGTATTCCAATTCAAGTGTTCCAGGCTTGTGTGGGTCTCATCATCATCATTTCTGTTATCAGTAACACATACCTCGGAAAGAGTAGTTGAACTCATCCTTTTGGTTTCAAACCTATTTGAAAGGTGTATCAAAGGAGGCACAAATAAGAAAACCGATCAGAGAATCACTGAGATGTATTGACCCAGATCATTTTGACTTAAGCCTTTCCGAATATTCAGAGGAGGAAATATTATGAAGAAGTTAAACCTGTTCCTGGCGTTATTTATGGTACTCTCACTATTACTTGCGGCTTGTCAACCGGCTCCTGCGCCAGCCGCAGAACCGGCTGCACCACCTGCTGCAGAGGCACCTGCACCAGCAGCACCGGCTGCTCCCGCTGCGCCTGTAGCTCCTGCTGCACCCGCACCGGCGGTAACCACTGATGCCGCCAAACCCCTAAAATTGATCTTTATTCAACACGCTCTTTGCGCCTGGGATTCTTTCTGGTGCACAGTTGAAGATGGCATTAAGACCGCTGCCAAACAAATGGGTGTAGAGATAGAAATTCTCGGGCCAGATAAATTTGACCTGGAAAAAACAGCTTCCTTGATTGACCAGGCAGTTGCTGCTCAACCAGATGGAATAGGTCTCACTGTCAGTGACCCAATATTATTCAAGGAACCAATTAACAAAGCCCTGGCTGCTGGGATTCCGGTACTTGCGTATAACGCAGGTAGTGGACCTTTAGTCGATAAAATTCCGTACCTGACCTATCTGGGCATGGATGAATATCAGGGTGGTTTCCAGAGTGCTGCCAGAATGATCGCAGCTGGTGCCAAACGCGGAGTATGCATCAACCATCAAGTCGGACATACCGGTTTGGACGCCCGCTGTCGTGGTTTTGTGCAGGGATTCACCGATAAAGGATTGAAAGCCGATGTATTGGGTGTCAAAGGCGAAGACGTTGCTCAGGCTACAACAACCATCGGTGATTTCTATACAGCAAACCCTGACGTGGACGCGTTCTTGACCCTCGGTCCACTCGGCGCCAATGCATACTATGCATTTGTGGAAGCAACGAAACCCACCAAGGCATGGCATGGCACCTTTGATCTAAGCCCGGAAGCGGAAGCTAGAATAAAAGATGGAACCACCATGTTCGCAGTCGACCAGCAACCATTCCTGCAGGGATATGGCGCGGTAATGTACCTGGTTCTAGACAAAAAATATGGTATCAAACCGGCATTGCCCGTTACAGCTACGGGCCCTGGATTTATAGATGCCAGTTTGCTCGGAAAGCCCATCCAACCCGACAAACCACTTAAATTGATCATGGTGCAGCATGCCATGTGCGCCTACGATCCGTACTGGTGCGTTGTTCAAAAAGGTATGGACGAAGCTGCCCAACAAATGGGAGTAGACCTAACCATTTTGGGTCCAGATAAATTCGACCTTGAAAAGACTGCTGCTTTAATTGACCAGGCGGTTGCTGCACAACCAGATGGTATCGGCTTGGTTGTTACCGATAATGTCCTGTTCAAAGCACCCATTATGAAAGCCATCGAAGCTGGCATACCGGTAGTAACTTATGATACAGGTCTTGGCCCAGAAAAAGATGGGATCCCGTATCTCACGTTCTGGGGATCAGAAGACTATGTACAAGGCTACTACGGCGGTCTTCGAATGGTCGACGAAGGTGCTAAAAAAGGTGTTTGTATCAACCACCAGGTTGGCCATTCTGGTTTGGATGCCCGATGCAAAGGATTTGTCGATGCATTCACCGAGAAAGGTATTCCTGCCGAAGTTTTGGGTGTAAAAGGTGAAGATGCTGCCCAGGTTCAGACAACCATCAGCGATTACTATACGGCAAATCCTGACGTCAATGCCTATCTGACCCTTGGTCCAAGTGGTTCAGAACCATTCTACGCTTTCGTAGAAGCTTCCGGTCTGACCCCTGGCTCTTTCATTCATGCGTCGTTTGATATCAGCGCCTCTGGTGTAAAAGCCATAAAAGACGGCGTGACCAACTTTGTCATGGATGCCCAACCATACCTGATTGGCTACGGAACGGTTATGAACCTGGTTCTGTACAATCGGTATAACATAACCCCAGCCATGGGCATATCCGCAACTGGTCCTGGCTTTGTCGATAAATCAAATGTTGAACTTGTAGAAAAACTTGCAGGTACTTACCGCTAAAATTTCACAGAATGGACCGGGTAGAAAGCAACTTTCTACCCGGTCGCTTTTGAAGAATCCACATCGAACAGGTGAAATCAAATGAGAGCTTCTGGCTCCTGGAATCATAAAATCAGGCATTTCTTTTCAGAATCCACAGTTACTGGTCCGTTGGCTGTATTAATTGTCATTTTTATCCTGTTATCAATCTTTGTTCCAAAGTTCTTTTCCTTCCGCTCGGTCACCGGAATAATTAATGCGGCAACACTAACCGGTGCACTTACGGTTGGGGTTGCCATGTTGATGATCTCAGGTGAGTTCGATCTCTCTGTGGGATCTCTCATGGCAGTAGGAGGTTACCTCTACGGTGGATTATCCATGGCAGGCCAACCAGTACTCGGATTATTCTTGGCGATCCTGGTCCCTGCCCTGTTAGGGGCTATAAATGGATTGATTTTGGTCTGGACAGGAATACCTTCGTTCATCGTAACGCTTGGTACGAAATATTTGTATCGCGGTCTGTTATGGGTAATTACTGCGGGCACAATGCTTCAAACTGTTGACCGCTTACCGATATACAATCTCTTCAATGGTCGTTTCACGTTCTTGAACCAATTCTTGCCGGAAGCTAATTTCCGGAATTCGTTGATCTGGTTGGTACTATTGGTCCTAATATTTCAGCTAATCCTCTCACGTACCCGGTTTGGGAACCATGTCTTTGCAGTTGGTGGGAATGCCGGTGCAGCCCTGGGTCAGGGTGTTAATGTCAAGAAAGTAAAGATATTGAGTTTCGTAATTTCAGGTACCCTGGCAGGTATTTCAGGAATTCTATTATTCAGCCAATACTATACAGTGCGGGTCGCATCCGGTGACGGAATGGATCTTTCGGCAATTGCGGCAGCCGTGGTTGGCGGAACTCTCATAACCGGTGGCGCAGGCAGCATCTGGGGAGCTCTAATTGGAGCATTGATAATCAGCATGCTTCGTACAGGTGTGGTGTTAATGAATATCTCGTTTATTCCTGCGGATAACTTTGAAGCAATTGTAGGCGTCACCATAATTTTGGCCGCAATCATGAACAATTATTTACGAAATAGAAATTAATCCATCAAAGGCTTTCGCAGGTAAAAAATATGGAGACAACAATGATGGTTGAAAATAAAATCAAACACAGTCGCAATTCACTGGTATGGATGGAAAACATATCCCGTAAATTTGGGACTATCACTGCTTTGCAGGATATCAATTTTGGAGTCGAAAAAGGTGAAGTGCGGGCATTATTAGGTGATAACGGCGCTGGTAAATCTACACTAATCAAAATATTAATGGGCGTCCACTCTCCAACCACAGGACAGATTTTCTTTCAAGGAAAACCGGTTCAGATCCGCTCTCCTAAAGAAGCCAGGGAAATAGGGATAGAAGCGGTTTATCAGGATCTCGCCCTGGTTAACCTGATGAGTATTTCACGCAACTTCTTCCTTGGTCGTGAAATGGAGAAGAAAATAGGTCCAGTACCTTTCCTCGATCTTCGGAAAATGGATGAAGTATGTCGAACGTCTCTTCATGATATAGGAATCGAAATTCGATCGTCAGCTGAAAGGGTAGGCAGCCTTTCCGGAGGTGAACGCCAATCCATTGCGATTGGTCGAGGAGTATATTTCGGTGCTCAAGTCCTTATTCTGGATGAGCCTACTTCTGCCTTATCGGTGGCAGAAACCCGCAAAGTACTTTCTTATATTGATAATGCGCGCGAGAGGAATTTGGCTGTCATTTTCATCACACACAATGTTCATCATGTCTTCATGAGTGCTGATAGTTACACGGTTATTCGTCAGGGACGTTCCGTTGGCACCTATTTCAAAGGTGAATTATCTGAAGATGACATAGCAGATTTGATCACAGGCGATCGAGAATCATGATATCGAAGAATACATATCCGGTTCATGGATGGTCATAATCCGGATATGTTGAATGGATTTCCGTAACAAATTCAATGAATCATTGAGATAAACATGCCAGAAGGAGAAAAAATGAAAAAGATCGAAGTCGGTAATGCACCATGCTCTTGGGGAACATTGGAATTTGAGGGGTACGACGTCAATCCAATTGGTTACACACAAATGCTTGATGAATTAGTAGAAACTGGTTATACCGCGACCGAGTTGGGTGATTGGGGTTTCATGCCGACTAATCCAGCGGACTTGCGGAAAGAGATAGAAAGCCGCAAATTGACCATGCTCGGAGCCTATGTCCAATGTGCCTTTCAAGAAAGAGGAAGCTCATGCCGCTGGACAGGCTGAGGTTTTGAAAATTGCAAAACTTCTAGCTGAATCTTCCGATAATAAACCTTATATCATCCTGGCGGATGACAACACCTCCGAACCGGTCCGTTCTCAAAATGCCGGCAGTGCCACCAAAGAAATGGGATTATCTGCCGCAGAGTGGAAGATTTTCGCCAGGGGTGTTCAGACAATGGCCAAAGCGGTTCAAGAAGAGTACGGTTTGCCTACCCTATTCCATCACCACAGCGCTGGTTACGTGGAAACTCCCTGGGAGATCGATGCATTTCTTGAGCATACCGACGGCAAACTAATCAATCTCGTATTTGATACTGGCCATTATGTTTTTGGAGCTGGTATTGATGGGCTTGGCTCCGATGGAAATCTTGTTCCAGTCTTTGATCGTTATGCGGAACGCATTTCCTATATCCATTTTAAGGATTGCCATAAGGAAATTGCCGCAAAAACACGAAGAGAGAAATTAGATTATCTTACGGCACTTTACCAGGGCCTTTTCTGTGAATTAGGAAAAGGTTGCGTCGACTTCAAAGGTGTAGTCGATTGGCTGCGTAATCGTGACTATGCAGGTTGGGTCCTAGTTGAACAGGATGTCCTTCCGGGGATGGGTCAACCAAAAGAAAGTGCCAAACGAAATCGAGAGTATCTGGCGTCAATAGGACTTTGAATCCAATGCAATTACCTGGTGGATGATAAATCTTCAATTGATTGGATGCTTCCCATACAGGATTAATGATGGCAATCTCATACAGGGTATCGATCAAGGATATTGCTAAAACGGCTGGGGTTTCATACTCAACTGTCTCCAGAGCGCTTAATGATAGCCCTCTGATCAGCCAAAATGTCCGTGATAATATCCATGAGATTGCCAAATCGATGGGATATACGCCAAATGCATTGGCTCAGAGTCTTCAATCACATCAGACAAATTCGGTCGGATTGGTAATAACGACGATTGCCGATCCGTTTTTCGCAGATATTGTCCATGGAGTTGAAGATGAAGCCAGGAAGGCAGGCATCAGTGTCTTCTTCGCTTCATCCAATAATGACCCGGAGGAAGAAATTCGGATAATTGAGACATTCGGGAGGCGGAGAGTGGATGGCGTCATCGTCGCATCCTCACGTATTGGTCCCGGCTATACCGAGCGCCTCGGTCAGATTCGGATCCCTGTGATCGTGGTAAATACTGAAGCCCAGGAAGGTCAGAATAACCTGTTCTCTGTGTCTGTTAACGATTTTCTAGGAGCCTGCCAGGCAGTCCAATATCTCATCGATATCGGTCATCGCAAGATTGGTTACCTGGGTGTCAGCAATAGACCTGGTTCCAACGAACTCCGGTTGAATGGGTATCTGGCTACAATGAAAAAGAACTCACTTCCCGTTCAAACAGAATGGGTTTGTAAAAATCTGGATGAATCTCCAGGCGCATTATCATTGGATATCGCTATCGGCAGAGAACTCGCAGTTCAAATTCTGAAGACGGAAGCTACGGCAGTTTTCTGTTACTGCGATACGGTCGCTGCGGGGGTAATCGACGCCTGTCGAAAATCAGGTGTTTCAATCCCAAATGACCTGAGTATCATAGGCTTTGACGACAATACGATTTCCGAGATCATCCAACCTGCATTGACCACGATCCACCAACCCAAACGAGAAATTGGTCAGATCGCCATGAAAATGTTGATGGATTGCCTTGCAGGTCGAGTCGTGGAAGACACCTTACTGGATCCATTTCTGGTTGTTAGAGAGAGTACATCCGCACCAAAATTGATACCATGATCAAACATCTTGATCAACTTAGGAGAGAACTATGGCTCAAAGACAATTGAATCTCGGGGTTATCGGCGCAGGAATGATCGGGAAGGTACATGCCGAAAATTTGGCTTTTAGAATTCCTGAAACAAAATTATCGATTATTGCAGATGTGAATTATGCTTCGGCGTCTGACCTGGCAGAAAGGCTCCGTGTACCAAAGGCAGTTGCTGATTATCATGAAATTCTGACTGATCCATCGATTGATGCTGTCGCCATTTGTTCGTCTACAAACACGCATGCCCAGATCATCTGCGAGGCAGCCCAGGCAGGAAAGCATATCTTCTGCGAGAAACCTATCTCGTATGACCTAAAAAAAATAGATGAAGCCCTGGCATTAGTGGACAAATCTGGAGTTAAGTTACAGGTCGGATTTAATCGTCGCTTTGATCCAAATTTCGCCCGCGTCCGTAATGCGATCATAAAGGGCGAAATTGGCGAACCACACCTGCTTCATATAATCAGTCGTGATCCTGAACCTCCTACCGCCGAGTATTGCAAAACATCAGGTGGGATATTCATGGATATGACCATTCATGATTTCGACATGGCTCGCTACCTGGTAGGTTGTGAAGTAACGGAAATATATGCAAGTGGCGGAGTTCGGATCGATCCTGAAATTGGCAAGGTCGGCGATCTTGACACCGTGCTGCTGATGCTAATATTCGAAGACGGCACGCTTGGAACGATTGATAATAGCGAAAAAGCAACCTATGGATACGATCAACGGGTCGAAGTCTTTGGCAGCAAAGGCTGTGTACAGATTCAAAACAACTACCCGAATAACGCCATCCTTAGTAATAGCCAATCCATCCAACATGATCTCCCGCTTTATTTCTTTGTGGAGAGATATACAGAAAGCTACATTGCTGAGATGAAAGCTTTTGCCCAGGCTGTTTTGGAAGATCGTCCCACTCTTGTTACCGGTCGAGATGGTCGTCCCCCGGTTGTCATGGGACTGGCTGCCCGAAAATCATACGATGAGAACCGCCCGGTAAAACTATCTGAAGTCGACCACTAACCAAATATTATTCGCTAAAAATCGGGAATGTTGGCCAATACACAACATTCCCGATTTGTTATTCTATAAACTATGCGCAATAGCATTTATTTATCAATTCAGTATGTATGATTGCCGCTCCTAAGGATCAGCTGATCGCCTTATTATCCTAATATGGGCTTCAGCGTTCTAATGAATTTCTCGGCCACCTGATCGATCTCAGCTTCAGTCGAAAGCGGATAGATCCCGAAATCAGCTCCCAAGCCTGGATCTACAACACCCACACTCAAATTGATGGATCTTGCCAGAATATCATCGGTTTTTGGTAGCATGTGCGGATGATATAGTAACTCTCCGTTTTCGTCTCGATGTGCCAGGATCTGCTCCATATTGTCGTATACATGCCAACCTGAGTGAATGATTGTCTTTGTCCCAAGCGCCTGGGCTACAGCTTCGGCTGACTTCTGATCATCCAATTGAATGGTCAGCAAGGTGGCACACTCACCGGGGTCATTGATCGTACGGAAAGATAATCCTTCCAGATACGCGGATTCAATGTTCTTCTTCAACCGGGACTTGTTAAACCTGAGCGTATCCAGGATCAAATCCAATTTGCGGAACTGAGCCAGGGCGTATGCGCCGGTCAATTCATTCATCCGCAAATTAATGCCGATCAGCGAACGGTGTCCGATCTCAACACCTTTTCGAAAAGGTTTGTGCCCCTGGTCATGATAGGCAAATGCTCTCTCATAATAATCGTCAGAATCAGTGATTAAAATACCGCCATCGCCAGCGTTGATGATCTTGTAGTTATTCAAGGAGAAAGCACCCAACTGTCCAAAGCTGCCCAGACGCTTGCCTTTATACGAACCACCCAACGCCTGACAGCAATCCTCAATTAAGAATAGATGATTCTCTTCTGCAAATGCCGTAGTCGCGTCCATATCGCACGGATTCCCCAGCATATGGACCGGAAGGATCGCTCGTGTCCGAGAATTGATTTTTTGGCGGGCATCTTCCACATCCATGGTGAGGGAATCATCAATCTCCACCATCACCGGTTTCCCACCGACGGCGATAATTGCAGAAAATGTCGCGACAAAGGTGTAACCGGGTACAAGAACCTCATCACCGGGTTGTAATCCGATTGCCGTAAGGCTGGCCATGAGCGCTGTAGTGCCACTTGCCATTGCCAGACAATGCTTGGAATTCATTTTTGCCATGAATTCCTGTTCAAGCGTATACACTTTATGCAAGAATTTTGGGTCGTCATCTTTACCGTAGCGGGATAAATGACCGGTCTTCAAAACTTCGATAACTTCATTGTATTCTTCGTCTCCAGAAAAATAATATCCAGGTCCGGGCATTGTGGTTTCCTTTCTACTTTGTCCATGCAGGTTGTAATGATTTATATGAGATGATCTGTATTCCTTCACTTTTTATTGCCATTCTGCATTCTTCCGAATTGAAGAATTGATAATCGGCAGCCCTGACACGCCATCGCGGATTGATGGTACGCAGTTCTTTTGTGCCACGAGCAGGATGGATCGCCCATTCCGAAATACCCGTTGGCAGATTATGGAGCAATTTCAGGTATGTTTCCGACTTCCCTTTGGTTGGCAGATCAAAACTGTCCAGATCAGTGTGATCGATGACGGTCAAATCCTGTCGCTTTAGGGCATTTATGTATTCAGGCTGGTGGACTCGCAGTGCTAGCCTATATTCCCTGGCAAGCCGGACTGTCATCCAGAAAATATCTTCCCGGGCATCATGAATGTTGCAATGACTATCCAGTTGGTTAGGCCGTAACCCAGTCGCCAAGACTTGTTCAATTTGCGCCCGCCATTCGATCTCTAGTTCCATTAGATCCGCACGCAGGAGCAGGTTGTTTCTTTCGGATTCCAATGGAAGAAACCCTTCCCCATCCACCAGGCTCGATATCTTATGCGGCGAAGTTAGAGGACGCCAACGAAAAAGTTCGTGCTCGCTTATGGTCGTAAGGTGTACACCATGCTGAATATGGTTGTTTTCCTTAAGCAGTCTAAGTGCGTGTTTGGACCATGCCGGAGGGGTCATTACTGTCGTAGAGCTGGCCATACCTTTTTCAAGGGTCTCGATTGCCGATAGATTGGCAGTCATGCAAAAACCATAATCGTCAATATTGAGGATAAGTAATCGTGCGTCTCGAGAAAAACCGAGCAATTGAGAACTAAGCGTATCCATACTCTATTGACTTCCTCCCGCATTGCAAACGTTTGCGTAATATGCTTATTAGTTTATCACAAACAATTCTGGGTTTCAAGCATGGATCATTGATAACACCCAGTAAATAGGCAACCATATTTATCCCCTTTTTGGGACAACAACTTGACAATAAAATACCCCGATTTCCGGGGTATTCAAGGGGTGGCTGATGGGGGTCGAACCCACAACAACTTGATCCACAGTCAAGCACTCTGCCATTGAGCTACAGCCACCATGATCGGCTGAAATTCTATCACACCGCCTGCCCTTGCGCAAGTTTCGACTTGATGTACACCGCCAGTTTCGTCTCTGCTATCAATTCCTGCGATCCATCCGACAGGTCTTTCACTGTGACATTGCCAGCAGCCTGCTCATCCGGTCCAACAACGATGATGAACCGTACACCCGAGCGGTCAGCATACTTAAATTGCTTCGGCAGTTTGCTGATCTCTGGATAGTTGGTTGCGTTCACGCCTCGCCCTGCGAAGCTCCGCGGCTAGGCGAACAGACTGATAGGGTGAAACTCTCATCAAAGATGGTCACCATCACGCTGGCTGGGAAGAGTTTGAGCTCCGGCAGGCAGCTTGTACTTTTCCAGCACCAACCGGATGACCATGTCGCCCATGGCGAAACCCATTCCACCGACGGGTTGGCCGCCTACATCCGCAACCAGGTTGTTGTATCGTCCACCGCCCAGAATGGCCCTGAATTCACCATCCCTATCCCGCGCTTCGAATACGGTTCCGGTATAGTAT
>CAVRIZ010000002.1:0-4511 GCA_963721445.1 uncultured Chloroflexia bacterium | reverse complement strand
CCAGATGCAGCTCACCGCGCCCGGAAACGACAAACGTGTCCGCGAACTCGGTTTCAGCAACTCGCAGAGCCACATTATTCTTGAGTTCATCAAAGAGACGTTCGCGAAGTTTGCGGGAGGTGCTCCATTTACCTTCCCTACCGGTGAACGGGGAGGTATTTACTCCAAATGTCATCCTCACCGTAGGTTCTTCGACCTGAATGGTCGGGAGGGCAACGGGGTTTTCCGGGTCTGCCAGCGTTTCTCCGATGGCGATCCCTTCCAAACCAGCGATGGCGATCACATCACCTGCGCTGGCTTTTTCGACTTCGATCTTTTCCAATCCCTGGAAAACATACAGGTAACGGGCGCGTTCATTCAGAACCTGCCCGGTATTGGTAATTCGAGCGAGTGGCTGCCCGGCAATGATATGCCCGGCGTGAATTACCCCGAGGGCGGTGGTTCCACGATAATCGTCATAACTGAGATTGGTCACCAGCAACTGGAGGGGTGCATCCGGATCCACCAATGGGCCGGGAATTTTATCGAGGATCGCCTGGAAGAGTGGCTGCAGGTTAGGGCTCATTTCGGGTCCATACCCGGCTTGACCGGTGATGCCATTGGCATAAATGATCGGGAAATCAGCCTGGTGATCATCTGCGCCCAGTTCGACAAATAGATCAAATGTGTCGTTGAGGGTACGGTCTGGTTCGGCGTCTTTGCGATCCATCTTGTTGATAACCAGGATCGCACGCAGTCCCATGGCAAGTGCCTTTTTGAGCACAAAACGGGTTTGAGCCATCGGACCTTCGGCTGCGTCAACGAGCAGGAGAACGCCATCCACCATATTGAGGACGCGTTCCACCTCGCCGCCAAAGTCGGCGTGTCCGGGTGTGTCGATGATGTTGATCTTGACCAACCCGCCGGTTTTGGGATCAGGAATGGTGATGGCGGTATTCTTCGCCAGAATGGTGATGCCGCGTTCGCGTTCCAGATCATTGGAATCCATCACCCGTTCCATGACCTGCTGGTTTTCGCGGAATACCCGCGCCTGCCGCAGGAGACCATCCACCAGGGTGGTTTTGCCGTGGTCAACATGAGCGATGATGGCGATATTACGAATGTCTTTTCTTTCAACCTGCATATGCTTTTCTTCTTGCCTTTTCATAAAATAACCCCGGGCAAATGCCGGGGCGTCTTGCCAGCGAGAGATAACTATATCAGACTCTGCAGGCTTTTGAACAGAGGATGACCTTCCCTGTATCAAGATGACATACGCTGACCTCTTGAGGAGAAATTTGGCAACATAATCAAAAATTTTCAAAGAAATTGATTACTTCGTCGCAAATTCCGCTCTTCACAATGACAAAATTACTTCCTTAATTCACTCCCTCAATTGACTCCATGAACTGGGTTACCACTCCCCGCAGCGCGGTCTCGGGTAAAGCGCCGACCTGCTGCTTGACCACCTTGCCTCCTGAGACGAACAGCATGGTGGGTATTCCCCGAACACCATAATGCATTGCCCATTGAGGATCTTCATCTGTATTTATTTTGGCAATTAACAACTTGCCGGTGTGTTCTTTTGCCAGTTTGTCCAGCGTCGGGGCAATCATCCTACAGGGACCGCACCAGGGCGCCCAGAAATCTACAATTACAGGGATGGGCGATTGTAAAACCACCTTTTCAAAGTTTTCATCCGTTACATGAATGGGTTCTGTCATTTTCTCTTTTCTCCTAACAATAAAATGATTACTTGGACCAATCAGTCACAATTTGTTTGCGACCGCGTAAAACCTTTTCCACTGCCATGGCAGCGACAGCGCCATCCGCAGCAGCAACAACAGCTTGCTTGATATGCCCCTGAACTAAATCGCCTACTGCAAACACACCAGGAATAGAAGTCTGGAATTCAGCATCAATCGGGATGTAACCCGTCTCACTCAATTCCAATTGTCCATCCAGATAGTCTGTGACTGGTTTTCCACCCTGCAGGTAGATGAATGCGCCCGTTACCGGTAGCATCCTTTCGGATTCTCCACGTGAGGCAAACAAAATGCCTTCCACCTGCGTATTCCCGAACACCTCACGAAGAGCAGCGCCAAGATAGCTTGTCACTTTGGGATTATCCTGTAACTCTTCCACCATTTTTACGGGAGCTTTTAGCTCAGGTGTTGGTGATAGGAAATGGACCCGATCCACGAAACGTGTTAGAAAGAGAGCTTCCTCGATCGCTTCATCGCTGTTACCAACCACCGCTACTTCCTGCTCTCGAAAAAAAGCACCATCACAGGTGGCACAATAGGACACGCCTTTACCGAGTAACTCATCCTCACCCTTGACGCGCTTCCCTCGACCCATGGACCCGGTGGCAATGATGACCGCTCGTCCGGTGTAGGTGCCGCCATTGGCGAAAACAGATTTTTCTTCGGGTAACAGATCCACGCCGATCACCTTGTCTGAGACAAAGGTTGCGCCGAAAGACTGCGCCTGCTGGCGCATGATATCCAGCAATTCCGCTCCGCTGATCTCTCCCAGGATACCAGGATAGTTGGCGATCTTATTCGTAATTCCAAGCGCCCCGGCAGTAAGCCCTTTATCGATCACCAGAGTCGATAATCCCGCCCGGCTGGCATAGATGGCTGCCGTTGCGCCGGCAGGGCCGCCGCCGATGATGACAACGTCATAGGTTGTGGGGTCTGAGTGGTCGTTGCCGTTTTCGCGATCAACCTGGAAATCCATAAAGATACTCCGCATCTCGTCCTGTTCAGACATTAGATGCGGAATAAATCGAATGGTTACAAAAAGGGATCCGGAGACCGGAGACCGGAGACCGGCCGAGACCGAGACCGGAAAATTATAAGCCGTTGTAGATGATGATTAGTACCTTAATCTGAGATGGCGGCGGAACCATTCATAGCCTTCTGAACAATCTCGACATTGGCCATTTGCAGAAATTGGAGAGCATTTGGATCCATACGATAATCCACATCGTAGACCAGGCGGATAATCCCGGCATTTATCAGCGCTTTTGAGCAGTTGATGCAAGGGAAATGGGTGACGTAGCAAGTGCATCCGCGGGTGGAGACGCCATGTAGGGCAGCCTGGATGATGGCATTCGTCTCAGCATGGATGGTGCGCACACAATGTCCGTCCACCATCAGGTGACCGTCTTCATCACAATGTGGTTGACCGGTTGGAGAGCCGTTGAAACCAGTAGTCAGAATGCGTTTCTCCAACACGAGGACACATCCAACCATGGCGCGATCACAGGTGCTGCGTTCGGCTACGGCAGTGGCAATTTTCATGAAGTATGAATCCCATTCCGGGCGCATGGTTTGGTACCTCCAGGAGAAGAATGATGCCTTAATTATAGAATGTTTTTAACCACCGAGAGCACAGGGAACTTTCTGAGATTTTTTTACTTAATCATATGTGCACAATTGCTGGGTGACCCGAAGGACAACCTTACTTTGATAATGGTTTACAATATCAACGGAGGGGTTGAAATGGTAGATATAAATCCATTGGATATCGCGCGAGAACAGTTCAAGGCAGGAAATAAGCTAGCCGCAAGAGACATAATCATCAAAGCTCTCTCAGTGGATAAAAAGAATCCAGACCTATGGTTTGGACTTTCATACTGCTTAGATGATAAAAAGCAGATACGCGATTGTCTCGAGCGTGTATTAATATACGCGCCGGAGCACACAAAGGCGAAAGCTGCCCTAGAAAAGCTTAATACTACCAAAGCAAGGATGGTTACACCTACTCATCCACTAACCATTCCAAATGAAGATGTTTATGTAATCGCGCAGATTCCGGAAGAAAGGAATAATGCGGGTGGCTCCACTCGCGATCAAGCTAACAAATGGCGAAGTATTGGTATTACAGTCGCAATAATCATCATGGTATTCATTGTTGCCGGAGGCTTATTATTCCAATATCAAAAATTCCTTCACCTTCATCCTTATGTCGCTTTGGCATTATTCCTCATTGTCTTATCATCAATATTTTGGGGTAAGTGGATTCTCAATCCAATCTTTGAGAAAATGGATAAATACAATCGGGGAGCCCGAGCCGAAGAAAAAGTCGGTTCTCTTCTCGAAAAGTTGGGACCGAATTTTCTTGTTTTACATGATGTGCAAACGGAATTCGGGAATATTGATCATGTAATAATAAGTAAGAATGGGCATGTCTTTGCTATTGAGACGAAGTCTCATATTGGGAATCTCGAAATTGATGGGAATACACTTTTAATCAATGATCACAAACCGGAAAAGGATTTTATCGCTCAGTCTCTTGGAAATGCATTCTGGTTGCGTGATAAGTTGGAACCGATACTTCAGAAAAAGCCTTGGGTAATTCCCGTATTGGTATTTACCCGGATGTTTGTTCCATTCAACCCACCAGTCAAAGGGGTGCATATTGTTAATATAAAATTTTTAATAAAAACTATTGGCGAGCTGAACAATCAGAAAGGGCAGGATAAAGTTTGGGAAAACAAGAAAAAGATACTGGGTGTAATTAGA
>CAVRIZ010000001.1:0-3966 GCA_963721445.1 uncultured Chloroflexia bacterium | reverse complement strand
CCGAGGCGGAGGCATTGGGGTATGGGGTGAAAGGACTAGTCACCTCGCCTCTGAAGGGTCCCAAGGGGAATATTGAGTTCTTGATATGGTTGGGATTGAAATCAGAATTTACATAGAATCGTTTGCTCTGTGATTATGATAAGCTGTTGATGAACTAAGAAAGAAGGGGAGTATGGTTAAATATCCGGGTTTATTAATCACGACCTGTTCAAATAGTAAGCAAAGAGACGGAGAGATAAGGGGGTACGATAAAACTTCATCTATTTGTATGAGTCTATCCCAAGAGTATCGGGATGGTTTATATAATAAACGATCATACGCATTTAATAAAATTCATAGCCCGCTGGTTAAACGTGATGGGAAAGTCATCGAAAATTTCCCATTGAATTCAGATTTAATTCTCAGCCCGGATATTACGACTTATGCTGAGGGAGATGCTTTGTATCTACCTGCCATTGTCAGATATTCAGGTAGGTTCTACCGCGAATTAGGGTCACCAGAAGTCAGATATGCATTATTCGAAAACGCAAAGATTCATATTCTGATTATCTCTGGACTTTATGGTGCATTACTGCCTTTTGAGCAGATTCAGAGTTATGGTTTTAACATAAAGGATAGTAATGAGGTAAAGCTAAGTTGGATTGAGCTAAACTTTCTCACAACAGTAATCATCGAATACATTAGAAAGAATCAAATCACTAAAGTAATCGAGGCGATGGGCGATGAGAGTTATAAAAACTTGATCAACTGGACAGATATTCGTTTCTCAGTGAATAAGAACTTGCTACATACTTACAGTAAGCAATATTCATCTGCAGATCTCCTCGTACCATTAGGTAATCTAACCAAAATTATGCTCAAAGAATTTTCTGAAGGAGACTATTCAAAAATCGGAGCAGGAAGTTTTCTCTCGACAGCTTATGAGAACATCTATTTTGAACAATATCGGAAACCTGATTTATCGTCTGATTACGCATTCAACGAATCAGAGGCAGTAATTCAGCTTACTTATTCTGATCGAATTGGCAGAATGCGACGTAATATTCATAAATACCTTGATTGTATGACCAAAGAAAATAGGTTAATAGAATATAAGGATGGACTGGGTAGTATGTTGAATGAATTGAATAGCCACCGAATTATTTCCAAAGAATAATATATCAAGATTCACGAATTTTTAAAGCTACGGAATGAAGTAGAGTATCAGGCAAAAAAACTTAACTCTGTTGAATTTGAATATATCCAAAAACTATACCGATCAATTATTGGCTACCTCACAAATCTAAACAAATCAAAGGCTATCCCAATCGAGGAAATATGATGCAAATGTGCTGTCGCATAATTTGGACAATTTCTCAAACCATGATTAGAAACCTGCATTAGTTTGTGTTTCGCCTTCTTCGCTACTTTTTCAACCTTACGTGGTCTATGCCCTTGAGCATAACATGCATATTACGAAACCCACCTTGTCGACAAGTGTTATTCAATACGGGATGAGCTACTTACAACTTTCTTTGTATCTCACATATTCACACCGTACGATAAATCAAACCAGCCATGAATAAATCTGGAGGCTTACGATGAAGCAGGATAAATTTCTGATCGGAATCATCATCGGGATCGTGGTACTCGTCCTGGTGGCAGTGGGATTATTCTTCAGCCGCAAGACCACCATTCTGACCTACCAGCCGGAAGACCAGCCTCAGGGCGTGGTATTCAATTACATCCTGGCGATCCGAAATGAGGATTACACCAAGGCGTATGGATACCTGGCTGAAAAAACCGCCAAACCTACAATTTCCGGCTTCCGGCAGGGATTGCTGATGAATAAAGAGCAGGTGAAAGTGGCGGTGGTGGATCTGGGGAAGACCAGCATCAATTCGAACACCGCCATCGTGGAAGTCTCGACCATGAATTCATCCAACGACGGCATTTTTGCCAGCAGTTATGAAAACAAGGAGAACGCCGTCCTGGAAAACCAAAACGGGACATGGAAGATCACTGGCATGCCGTACCTCTTCTGGAGTTACGACTGGTACCAGGTAATCAAGTAGGTCAAGGCCAAACCGATATGAAAACCATTCGCCGCATCTACTTTTACCTGGTTACCGCTATCAGCGTGGAACTACTGGCCTGGGGTGTTGTCAACCTGCTCCGATCCATTTTCCGCACCGGTCTTTCTGGAGGACAATCTCAATCACTCTCCATCGGGCTGGCTCAGATCCTGGTAAGTATTCCGATCTTTATCGTCCATTGGTTGGTCGTCCAAAAGGATTCTGATAAGTCGGAAGAAGAGCAGACTTCGCTAATCCGCGCCATGTATTTATATGGGATCCTGTTGGGTACCCTCGTCCCGGTTGTTCAAAACGTCCTCGCATTTGTAAATCGCCTGTTGTTGGATACCACAGGTGTGAGCCGGATGACTGCCCTGGTTGGCAGGTCCCAAACCCTCACGGATAATCTGATTGCGATAGGTATCAATCTCATTCTTGCCGGATACTTCTACTCGGTCCTCAAAAAGGATTGGCAGTTTAATTCAAATCCGGCCAATCTGATCGACATGCGGCGAGTGTATTGGTATTTTTGGATGCTCTATGGGTTGGGAATGACCGTCCTCGGGATTCAACAGCTCATCCAGTTTATGCTGCGCAAAGCCGTGATGATCTCTCCCGATATCCTGGCCGGGCTCCTCAACCCGATCACCCTGCTGGTCCTGGGGGTGCCGATCTGGGTCTATACCTGGATGATCATCCAAAGGTCCATTACCGTCGCTGAAGAAAGGAATTCTTCCTGGCGGGTAGGGATTCTATATTTCCTGGTCCTCGCCGGAGCAATCAGCACGGCAGTGGCAGCAATTACCATCCTCGGTTGGATCTTGCGCTGGGTCTTTGGTGAAGCGATCACCTTCCAGGACCTGGTCTGGAAGCTCAGACCTTCGATCTCATACCTACTCCCACTTTCTGTGATATGGGCGTATTTCATCAGACATCTTCGGCGGGAAATCGAGAGCCGGGCGGATGTGTTCGGTCGGCAAGCCATGATCCGGGTTTATCGCTACATCCTGGCATTCCTGGGATTGGCTGCGACCATCACCGGTCTGATCGGTTTGCTGCGCTTTGTGGTCGATTATTTCTCCCAGCATCTGATCGTTCTGCAATCGAACACCCAACAGATCGCCCAAAACCTGGCGCTCCTGTTAGTTGGTCTGATCTACTGGCTGTTTTCTTTTTCCCCGAGAACCGGACGGCCCAACTCGCGGATGAATTTGCAGAGCATGCCCGACGGTCCCTGACACGGAAGATCTATCTATACACCGTGGTATTTGGTGGCGTCGTGGGTGTGATGGTCACACTTGGAACCACCCTCTTTGTTCTGCTCGATAGCATTTTTGGCGACAATCTGGCACAGAACGGAGTTCTGAAGTCATTCGAGGGTTCGGTCATGTCACTGGTCTTCGCCATTTTCCTCAGTTATCATCTGACGAACCTGCGACGGGACGCCCGAGCGGTCACCCGCACTTTGGCCGAAAAACATGCAACCTATCCCGTTGCCATCGCGACATCAGCAAATTCGATCCTTGGAAAAGAGCTTACCCTGGCGTTTTCCAGACGTGCCCTTCCATCCCCACCCGTTTTTGGGAACGGGAAGAAGATTGGAAACAGCCATTGGATCGGCGAAAGCCGTCGTAATTCCATCGTCCGCTCTGACCCAACCCGATTCTCAAGTGGCAGTCCATCCTGGCTGGCTATTCAGGCAAGATCATCTCGTTGCCGAAGTCTTCCGTGCAATGGATCTGGATCCCTCAACCAGGCAAGCTGACCGAGATGGCAAAAAGTGTAGCTATTTCCGTAAGAAACCTGGCAGAGGGAAGTTCAGGATTAGAACCGCAGAAGAGTCTCTCTGTCTGGGCAATTCTTGGGTACATCCTGGCGGGGTTGCTGGTGTTGATGGTGGCGATGATCGTGC